>BPKI01000001.1 GCA_026005055.1 Lysobacterales bacterium | reverse complement strand
CTCACGTCCTGAGACTCGGCTCTTCGTCATTTCGTGTGGAACCCAACAGTCACAATGACTCCTGGTCGTCGAGCCCGGTGGGCATGTGTGCAGGCCGCTGGCCGGCCTGTGCACATGTCCACGAGGCGTGTTTGATCAGGAGGATGAGTCCATGGGCATTGCCGTAGAAGCTCTGTTCACCAGCGCGCTGGGCTTGCAGCCGCCGTGGGTCGTCGATGACGTCAGGCTCGACACCGCCAAGCGGCGTATCGACTTCGAGATCGGCTGCCACACCAGCAGGCTCGCCTGCCCGGCATGCGGTGCGGCCACGCAACCGGTGCACGACCGGCTGCGCCGATCCTGGCGGCACCTGGACTTCTTCCAGTTCGAGGCCTGGCTGCATTGCGACGTGCCGCGCGTGGCCTGCGGTGCCTGCGGCAAGACCACGCAGGTGGCCGTGCCCTGGGCGCGTCCGGGCTCGGGCTTCACCGCGGCGTTCGAAGCGCTGGCGCTGACCTTGTGCCTGGACCTGCCGGTGCGCCAGGCCGCCGAGTTGCTGCGCTGCAAGGACAAGCGGCTGTGGCGGCGCATCGAGTTCTACGTCGCGCAGGCGCGTGCGCTGGAAGACTTCGCCGGCGTGCGCACGGTGGGCATCGACGAGACCAGCCTGCGGCGCGGGCAGCACTACATCACCGTCGTGCACGACCTGGATCGCAAGCGGCTGCTGTTCGCCACCGAGGGGCGCGAGCACCGCACGGTGGTGGAGTTCGCCGAGGATCTGAGGGCCCATGGCGGCGATCCCGCCCAGGTGCGGCACGTGTGCATGGACATGAGCGCGGCCTACGCCAAGGGCGTGGCGCTGGCGCTGCCCCAGGCGCAGATCAGCTACGACCGCTTCCACGTCGTCTCGATGGCCATCGAGGCGATGGACCAGGTGCGCCGCGCGGAGATGGCCACCGACGCGCAGGCGGTGCGAGCCGCGCTGGGCACTGGCCAGCGTAAGACGCTCAGGCAGCTGCTGTGGGGCATGCGGCGCAACCCCAGCAGCTGGAGCGCCCGCCAGATCCAGGCGATGCACTGGCTGCAGCGCTCGACGCTCAAAAGCGCGCGGGCGTGGCGGCTGAAGATGGCGCTGCGCGAGGTGTACGCGCGGGCCACAGCGCACAACAGCATCGAACAGGCCGCATCCGACCTCAGGGCCTGGCTGAGCTGGGCGCGGCGCTGTCGGCTCGAGCCGTTCAAGAAGCTGGCCGCCACGCTCAAGGAGCGGTTCGACGCGGTGGTGCGCGGCATGGTCGATCACCGCAGCAACGCCTTCGTCGAGGCGATGAACGGGCTGCTGCAGCAGGCCAAGCGCGCCGCGCGCGGCTTCAGGACGAGCCAGAACTTCATCGCCATCGCCTACCTGCGCATGTCCAAGCTCAAGCACCTGCCGGCCAGTCCGTTCGCGCCGGCGATGCCCCAGTGACAGTGTTGCTTTCCACACGAAACGACATGGAGCCACGATAGCGCTCTCGTATCTCACGTCCTGAGACTCGGCCGCGCGTTCGGCTTGTGTCTTCCGCCCGCTCTATGCGCCACTCGGCAACTCTCGGCCAGTACTACCAGCTCACCAAGCCGAAAGTGGTGGCCCTCATCGTGTTCACCGCGGTGGTGGGGATGTTCCTCGCCACGCCAGCGCTACCACCGCCCGGCGTGCTGCTTTGGGGCACGCTCGGGATCGCGCTCGCGGCGGCATCGGCGGCGGCCTTCAATCAACTGCTCGATCAGCGTATCGACGCGCTGATGGCGCGCACGCAGCACCGTCCTTTGCCGAGCGGTCAGCTCAAGCCGGAGCAGGTGGTTCCCTTCGCTTCCTTTTTAGCGGCGGCCTCGATGTTCGTGCTCACGGTTTTCGTCAACTGGCTGACCGCGGCCCTCACCTTCGCGTCGATCATCGGCTATGCACTGATCTACACGGTTTACCTGAAGCGCGCGACGCCGCAAAACATCGTCATCGGCGGGGCGGCGGGCGCGGCGCCGCCCGTGCTTGGCTGGACGGCGGTGACCGGCACCCTCGATCCGCTGTCCTTGCTGCTGTTCTTGATCATTTTCATCTGGACGCCGCCGCACTTTTGGGCGCTCGCCCTTTATCGCAAGGAGGACTATGCCGCGGCGGGTATTCCCATGCTGCCGGTGACCCACGGTGAGCGCTACACCCGCCTGCAAATCCTCCTTTATTCGCTTTTGCTCTTGGCCGCGAGCGTGCTGCCTTGGGCCTTGCGCATGAGCGGGAATTTTTACCTCGGCGGGGCGCTGGTGCTCGGGTTTGCTTTTCTGTATTTCGCGCTGCGCCTGTTCAGGAGCGGCGATCCCTTGCATGCGCTCGAGCTTTTCCGTTATTCGGTGGTCTATCTCTTTGCGCTTTTCGCCTTCCTTCTCGCCGATCACTACCTCAGCCCGCGCTCGGCGGCTTGGATCATCGCGTTCGAGCCCATTCCAAGGGGCGATTGAAGGTCGCATCGGATCGATTCATCGCCGGGTTGCTGCTCGGGGTTGGGGTCTTGGGGTGCGAGGGTCCTCGGGCGATGGCGGCGCGATGGGGGAGGTTTTCGGTGGCGGGGTGCCGGCGGGATGCGCCCGGGCTTGGGCGGGGACAGGAGGGCGGTGCTGGATGCGAGGCTGGTGGGGGCGGGTCGTGTGCTTGAGCGCTTGTGGAGCGCGCGCGGATTTGTGCGCGAAGCCTTGACGGTGGCGGAGGGTGCGTCCTAGAGTGCCGGAAGGCCCCGCAGAGGCTCGAGAGCGAAGGGGAGCGCGGCGATGGTGGTGAACGAGGCGGGGCCCGTTTCGCGGCGTTGGGGTGGAGGGTGCAAGGCGCTGGCGGGGGTGCTGGGCTTGGCGTTGGCGGTGCTGGCGAGCCCGGCGGGGGCGGTGACGTATACGGTGACCACGGCGAGCGATACGGTGTCGTCGGACTCTCAGTGTTCGCTGCGCGAGGCGATCCAGGAGGCCAACAACGGTAGCGACACCGACTGTGGCGGCTCACCGAGTTCGGGCAACGACCTCATCGTCTTTCACCCCAGCGTCACGACGATCACGCTCGGCTCGGCGCTGCCCCCGATCGTGAGCGGGCAGGGGACGCTGACGATCGACGGTGGCGGGAACGTCACCATCAGCGGGAACAACAGCGTGCGGGTGATGGAAGTCAACAGCGGCGCCGATCTCACGCTGCGGAACCTGACCATCGCCAATGGCAATGCCGACCCCGGCGGCGGGGTGCTGAACGACGGCACGCTCGCGATCGAGAACAGCACCTTCTCCCAGAACACGGCCACTTTCGACGGCGGCGGGGTGTATAACCAGAGCGGTGCCAGCCTGACGATCACCGGCAGCACCTTCTCCCAGAACACGGCGAATATCGGCGGCGGCGTGTTCAACCGCGGCACGCTGACCCTCACCAACAGCACGTTCTCCGGCAACACCGCCAGCGGCAACGGCGGCGGGGTGGAAAACTTCGGCACGCTCACGATCGCGAACAGCACCTTCTCGGGCAACAGCGCCAGGGACTTCGGCGGCGGCGTGGCGAACGGCGGCACGCTCACGATCACCGGCAGCACCTTCTCGGGCAACACCGCCGGCTTCTTCGGCGGCGGCGTGCGGAACCTCAGCGGCACGCTCACGATCACGAACAGCACCTTCTCGGGGAACAACGTCGGCAGGGACGGCGGCGGGGTGTGGAGCGGTCGCTTCAATCCATCGGATCCCTTCCCCACCCTCGAGGTCTACAACAGCACCTTTTCGGAGAACCAGGCGGGTAGGAGCGGCGGGGGGCTGCGGATCGCGGAGGGCGATGCCACGCTGCGGAACACGATCGTCGCCAACAGCACGGGGGGCGGGGATTGCGTGGGCAGCTTGACCGGCTCCAACCTCAACAACCTGATCGAAGACACGGGGGTCAATGCCTGTGGCCTCACGGATGGGGTCGACGGCAACATCATCGGCCAGGACCCGCAGCTCGACCCGCTCACCGGCTCGCCGGCCTACTACCCGCTGCAGCTGGGAAGCCCGGCGCGGGATGCGGGCGATCCGACGACCTGCCAGGCCGCGCCGGTGAGCAACCAATCCCAGAACGGGATCCCTCGGCCCCAGGACGGGGACGGCAACGGGGTGCCGGTGTGCGACATCGGGTCTTTCGAGGCGCTGGGTCTGCCGCGTTCGATTCCGATGCTGGGTCCCTTCGGTTTGTTGGTGTTGCTGGCGGGTTTGCTGGGGCTGGGCCGGTGGGAGATGCGGCGGGGACTGGCGTCGGTCTGAGGAGCGGGCGGGGTTTTCTGCGCGAGCGTTGTGGCGGCCGAGGGGTGGTTGGGCTTTTGGGGGCCTCGGTCGCCTGATCGTCGCGTGACCGGGCCGTTGCCGCCTGCGCGGTGGTGATCGAGAGGGGGTCGGCCGCGCGCGTTGCGAGAGCGGCGGCTCCGGAAGAGAAAGGGCCGCGCGCGGCGGCTTGGATCATCGAGTTCGAGCCCATTCCAAGGGGCGATTGAAGGTTGCATCGGATCGATTCATCGCCGGGTTGCTGCTCGGGGTTGGGGTCTTGGGGTGCGAGGGTCCTTGGGCGATGGCGGCGCGATGGGGGAGGTTTTCGGTGGTGGGTTGCTGGCGGGATGCGCCCGGGCTTGGGCGGGGCCTGGAGGGCTGTGCTGGATGCGAGGCTGGTGGGGGCGGGTCGTGTGCTTGAGCGCTTGTGGAGCGCGCGCGGATTTGTGCGCGAAGCCTTGACGGTGGCGGAGGGTGCGTCCTAGAGTGCCGGAAGGCCCCGCAGCGGCTCGGGAGCGAAGGGGAGAGCGGCGATGGTGGTGAACGAGGCGGGGCCCGTTTCGGGGCGTCGGGATGGAGGGTGCAAGGCGCTGGCGGGGGTGCTGGGCTTGGCCTTGGCGGTGCTGGCGAGCCCGGCGGGGGCGGTGACGTATACGGTGACCACGGCGAGCGATACGGTGTCGTCGGACTCTCAGTGTTCGCTGCGCGAGGCGATCCAGGAGGCCAACAACGGTATCGACACCGACTGTGGCGGCTCACCGAGTTCGGGCAACGACCTCATCGTCTTTCACCCCAGCGTCACGACGATCACGCTCGGCTCGGCGCTGCCCCCGATCGTGAGCGGGCAGGGGACGCTGACGATCGACGGTGGCGGGAACGTCACCATCAGCGGGAACAACAGCGTGCGGGTGATGGAAGTCAACAGCGGCGCCGATCTCACGCTGCGGAACCTGACCATCGAGCGCAAGGGCAATGCCGAGCCCCGGCGGCGGGGTGCTGAACGACGGCACGCTCAGCGATCGAGAACAGCACCTTCTCGCCAGAACACGGCCAGCATCTTCGACGGCGGCGGGGTGTATAACCAGAGCGGTGCCAGCCTGACGATCACCGGCAGCACCTTCTCCCAGAACACGGCGAATATCGGCGGCGGCGTGTTCAACCGCGGCACGCTGACCCTCACCAACAGCACGTTCTCCGGCAACACCGCCAGCGGCAACGGCGGCGGGGTGGAAAACTGCGGCACGCTCACGATCGCCGAACAGCACCTTCTCGGGCAACAGCGCCAGGGACTTCGGCGGCGGGGCGTGGAACGAACCGGCGAGCACGCTCACGATCACCGGCAGCACCTTCTCGGGCAACACCGCCGGCTTCTTCGGCGGCGGCGTGCGGAACCTCAGCGGCACGCTCACGATCACGAACAGCACCTTCTCGGGGAACAACGTCGGCAGGGACGGCGGCGGGGTGTGGAGCGGTCGCTTCAATCCATCGGATCCCTTCCCCACCCTCGAGGTCTACAACAGCACCTTTTCGGAGAACCAGGCGGGTAGGAGCGGCGGGGGGCTGCGGATCGCGGAGGGCGATGCCACGCTGCGGAACACGATCGTCGCCAACAGCAGCGGGGGGCGGGGATTGCGTGGGCAGCTTGACCGGCTCCAACCTCAACAACCTGATCGAAGACACGGGGGTCAATGCCTGTGGCCTCACGGATGGGGTCGACGGCAACATCATCGGCCAGGACCCGCAGCTCGACCCGCTCACCGGCTCGCCGGCCTACTACCCGCTGCAGCTGGGAAGCCCGGCGCGGGATGCGGGCGATCCGACGACCTGCCAGGCCGCGCCGGTGAGCAACCAATCCCAGAACGGGATCCCTCGGCCCCAGGACGGGGACGGCAACGGGGTGCCGGTGTGCGACATCGGGTCTTTCGAGGCGCTGGGTCTTCTGGCCGACATGAGGGCTCTCGGCGGCATGGTGCCTGCCGTCCTGGAACCCGGGGGGAGCTACAGCCTGTTGTTCCGCTGCGTGAACCTCGGACCGGACCCAGCGAGCCAGGCCACCTGCGGGGTATCAGTGTCGGCGGGGAGCGTGAGTGGTGTCTCGTGTACGCCGTCGGTGCCGACGACGAGCCCCAGGCCGGCGGGGGGGATCATCGACTGCATGTTCACGTACACCGCGCCGGGTACTGCTGGGGGCTCGGATACGCCGCAGACAGGTGCTGTCTTCACTTTCACGGCCGGCTCGGTCACCAGCGATCCGAACACGAACAACAACACGCTCACGAGCGCCACGGTGCCGCTGGTGGATGCCTTGGACGATGCGGTGAGTTTGCCGGGGGGCATCATCGGTGCGACCTTCGATGTGGGGGCGAACGATCAGTTGGGCGCGTCCTCGCCGCCTGCGGGGGCGACGTACAGCCTGCAGACAGGGACGACCTGTAGCGGGGCGAGCATCGGTGCGACGAGCGGGGTGGCGACCTTCAATGTGCCGGCGTTGGCGACCTGCGTGGTGGTCTATCGGGTGTGCGTGAGCGAGGCGTGCGATACGGCGCAGTTGGTGGTGACGGGGCTATTGCCGCCGCCGCGTTCGATTCCGATGCTGGGTCCCTTCGGTTTGTTGGTGTTGCTGGCGGGCTTGGTGGGTCTGGGCCGGTGGGGGATGCGGCGGGGGCTGGCGTCGGTCTGAGGAGCGGCGGGGTTTTCTGCGCGAGCGTTGCGGCGGCCGAGGGGTGGTTGGGCTTTTGGGGGCCTCGGTCGGCTGATCGTCGTGTGACTTGGCCGTTGCCGCGTGGGTGGTGATGGCGAGGGGTTTCAGGGTGGGTCGGTCGTCTGCCCTGTGCCTTGGGGGAGAGCTCGCTCCGGGAGAGAAAGGGCCGCGCGCGGCGGCCCTTTCACGTCCTCAAGACCACGCGATCAGAACTTCGCGCCGATGCTCACACCGAGCATCCAGGGGTTCACCTTCACGCGGCCCACACCCGCGCCGTTGACCGAGACGTTGCTCTTCCAATCGAGATAGTGGGCATCGATGCGGGCAAACAAGGTTTCGTTGAGCTCCACGTCGAAGCCGCCGCCGATGACGAAGCCATCGCCGTTGCCGACGTTGACTCGAGCATTCGCAAGCGGTCCGAAGGGACGCTCCTTGCCCACCGAAGTCCAGTGATAGCCGGCTGCGATGAAGGGCGAAAAGCCCTCGGTGCCGAAGTGCCACTGGCCGGTGAGGATCACCGGGCGGTGCCGGATGTCGAGCGCGTCCGTGCCATTGGCGCTCACGGTGTGCTTGTAGCGCTGGCCGGCGATCGAGAGATCCACCGCCAGGTTGTCGGTGAAGAAATAACCGAAGCCGAGGTCGAAAGCCGCATCGCTGTCGATGGACGTGCGGATGGTGCCGTTCGCGATCGTGCCCGTGTTGGACTTGGGATCGACGTTGTGGAAGCCGGCGCGGACGGCGAAGCTACCCTCGCGGGCCTCCGCTGGCGTGGCGAGCGAAGCGCCGGCGAGCGCTGTGAGAATCGAAAGACTCAGGGCATGGATTCGCATGGACGTCTCCTTTCGTGGGTGGAGGGACGCTCGCTCGGAGCAAGCCCCGTCATTGTGAAAGCGCGCTGGTGAATGCCCTGTGACCTGCGGGTCAAGGCCCGTTGACGCCCGCGAAACGGTGCTGGCGCAGCCATTCGTAAAGCGCGATCGAGGCGGCCACCGTGACGTTGATGCTGTCGAGCGGTCCGAACTGCGGGATGCGAAGGCGCATGAGGCCACTCGCGCGCGCCTCTTCGCTCAAGCCTTTCAGCTCGTGGCCGAGCACGAAGGCGGTCCGCTCGGGCAGCCTCGCGGCAGGCAAGGGCGTTTCGCCGGCGGAATCGAGAAGAAACAATTGGAATCCCTCGGCCGCGAGCGCCGCATGGCAGGAGGCGAAATCCTCCCAATAGCGGCTCGGCACATGCTTGAAGCCGCCTTTCGCCGGCGCCGGGTCGAAGGGGCCGATGGCGATTTGGTGGACCTCCCGTACGCCAAAAGCATGCGCGGAGCGGTAAATCTTGGCGACATTGTAGTCCGGGCGCAGCCGATCGAGGACCAAAACCACCGGATGCGGACCCGGTGGAGCGAGGAGTGCACGGCGGCGGTGCCGCTCGTAGCGCCAAAGCGCATTGGCATCGCCAGCGACACCGCGGCGGGGAACGGTGCCGGGGGCGATCAGACGGTCGGGATCAGCGGGAGGAAGCGGGCGGGGCATGAGCGACATCTTCACGGCGGCGGCGAGGCTCGGGCAAGGTCATGCCGCCATGCCAGGGGATCCTTTGTCGGAGCTGCCGACAGGTTCCTAGCATCAAGGGCATGTTCACGCCATACGACCGAATCCGGTGAGCGGGCTGCTTCGCCCGCGCGAGCCCTGGCCGCGGGGCATCGAGGAGGGACTGCTCGCCCGCCTCTCCGGCCTCGATGCCGAGGCGCTGCTCTGGGTCTCCGGCTACGCGCTCGCCCTCGCCCGCGGAGGCGGAAAGGCGCGCTCGGTTTCGTCCGCGTCGGCAACGGAGGCATCGCTGGCAGTGGTCTATGCGTCCCAGACCGGCCAGGCGCGGAGGGTGGCGGAACGGCTCGCCCGTGCCTTGGAGGAACGCGGAAACGCGCTGCGCCTGCTCGACGCCGCCGAGCTCAATGTGCGCACCCTGGCCGGCCTCGGGAGAGTCTTCTTCGCAGTGAGCACCCACGGCGACGGCGACCCGCCCGACGCCGCGCGCGCCCTCTTCGCCGAGCTCGCCAAGGCCAAGCGAGGAAGCCTCGCGCGGCTCGGCTTTGCGGTTCTCGCGCTCGGCGATTCCAGCTATCCGCGGTTTTGCGCCGCCGGCCGCTGGCTCGATCAGCGCCTCGTCGAGCTCGGCGCCGAACGGCTCCTGCCGCTCGCCGAAGCCGATCTCGACATCGAGCGGGTGGCGGCGCCCTGGCAGGACGAGGTGCTCGCCAAGGTCGCGTCGCTCTCGCAAGACCCGCGCCCGGTGGCTGCGATCCTGCCGTTGCCGCGTGCGGTCCCCCACGGCCGCGAGCACCCGCTGAAGGCCGAGCTGCTCGATCAGCGCCGGATCACCTTCGGAGCGGACGCGCGCGATGTCCGCCACCTGGTGCTCGGTTTCGATGGTGATGCGCCGCCCTTCGAGCCGGGCGACGCCCTCGGGGTGGTCTTCGCACACGATGATGCGCGGGTCGAGCGGGTGCTGGCGGCAGCGGGGCTTCGCGGCGAGGAGCGGGTGGAGGTGCAGGGCCAAAACTGGCCGATCGCCCGCTGGCTGGCCGAGCGGGCCGAGCTCACGCGGCTGTCGCGACGGCTGGTGGAAGCGCTCGCGGCCGTCCACCAAGACCACGAGCTTCGCCTCGCCCTCGAGGATGCATCGGCCTGGCAGGCGCTCGTCGCACGCTTCCAGGTCGCCGAGGCGCTCGCGCGCTGGCCGCGGCCCTGGACGGCGAGCGAGTTGTCTGCGGCGCTCACGCCGCTCTCGCCACGGCTTTATTCGCTCGCCGGCAGCCGGAGCGAGGAGGGCGAGGTGGCGGTGCTCACCGTCGGGGTGCTGCGGACCGAGACGCCGGCGGGGCCGCGCACGGGTGCCTGCTCGGGCTTCCTCGCCGGGTTGCGCGAGGGGCAGCGCCTCGAAGTCTTCTGGGAGCCGAATCCGCGCTTCCGCTTGCCCGAGGACGACCGCGATCTGGTGATGATCGCTGCCGGCACCGGCATCGCTCCCTTCCGTGCCTTCCTTCAGGAGCGGATCGCCCGCGGGTCGCGCGGGCGGCATTGGCTGATCTATGGGGCGCGGCGCCTGCGCGAGGATTTCCTTTACCAGCTCGACTGGCTGCGTTGGCGAAAGCGCGGCGCCCTGCATCGTCTGAGCCTCGCCTTCTCCCGCGAGCCGCAACGCCGCGCCTACGTCCAGGATCGGCTCCGGGAAGAGGGCAGCGAACTGTTGCGCTGGCTGAGCGAAGGCGCGGCGATCTATGTCTGCGGCGGTACGGCCATGGGGCAGGGGGTGGAGGCAGCGTTGCTTCGGATCCTCGAAAGCGAGGGTCGCTGCTCGCCCGAGGAGGCCCGCGAGCGGCTGCTCGCGCTGTCCGCCGAAGGCCGTTACCGCCGCGATCTCTACTGAGCGAGGAGACGGGCATGACGGGCGAGGAGGTCGAGCGGATCAAGAAGGACAGCCGAAGGCTGCGGGGCACCCTGCCGGAGAGCCTGGCCGACCCGGCAAGCGGCGGATTGGCCGAGACCGACACGGTGATCCTCAAGTTCCACGGCAGCTACCAGCAGGACGACCGCGACTTGCGTGCGGCGCGACAGGCGGCGTTCCTCGAACCCGCCTGGCAGTTCATGATCCGCACCCGCACCCCGGGTGGGGTGCTCTCCCCCAGCCAGTGGCTGGCCCTGGACCGCATCGCCGAGCGGCATGGCAATGGCACGCTCAGGCTCACCACCCGGCAGGCGGTGCAGTTCCACGGCGTGCTGAAGGGCGAGCTCAAGCCGGCGATCCAAGCGCTCGTGCGCGAGGCCAAAATCGACACCATCGCCGCCTGTGGCGACGTCAACCGCACGATCTCGGTCTCGGCCGGTCCGGAAGCCTCCGCCCTGCACCGAGAAACCCATGCCCTCGCCGCGCGCCTCTCGGAGGCGCTCTTGCCGCGCACCCGCGCCTACTTCGAGATCTGGCTCGACGGTGAGCGGTTGCCGGATAGCGGCAGCGAGGAGGAGCCGATCTACGGCGAAACCTATCTCCCGCGCAAGTTCAAGATCGCCTTCGCCGTGCCGCCGCGCAACGACGTGGAGGTGCTGGCTCAGGATCTCGGCTTCATCGCTTGCGCCGAACGGGACGCGCTCGCAGGCTTCACCGTGACCGTCGGCGGCGGGATGGGCATGACCGCCGGCGACCCGCGCACCTATCCGCTGCTCGCCCGTCCCCTCGGCTTCGTGCGACCGGATCAGGTTTTACCGCTCGCCGTGGCGGTGCTCACCGTGCAGCGCGACTTCGGTGAGCGCGGCGAGCGCAAACGCGCGCGCCTGAAGTACACCCTCGAGACGATGGGCATGGAGCGCTTCCGCGCCGAGATCGAGGCGCGGGCCGGCTTCGCCCTCGAGCCGGTGCGCCCCTGGCGCTTCACGACCAGCGGCGACGCCTTCGGTTGGGCGCGCGAGGAGGGACGCTTCTCGCTGGGCTTGTGGGTTCCTGCCGGGCGTGTCGCCGACCGCGACGGCACGGCCTGGCGCAGCGGCCTTCGCGCCATCGCCGAGCTCGGCGTCGGCCATTTCCGGATCACGCCCAATCAGAACCTTCGCATCGTCGGCTTGAACGATCAGGAGCGGGTCGCGGTCGAGCGGCGGGTGGTCGCGTTCGGTTTGGATGTTCACGCGCGCCTGCGACCGGTGCTGCGCGATGCCTTGGCCTGCGTGGCCTTGCCGAGTTGTCCGCTCGCCATGGCCGAGGCCGAGCGCGCCCTGCCTGCGCTCTCGGTTCGGATCGAGCGCCTGCTGGAAGCGCACGGACTTGCCGATGAGGCGATCGGTTTTCGCGTATCCGGCTGCCCGAACGGCTGCTCGCGCCCCTACCTCGCCGAGATCGCCCTGATCGGCCGGGCGCCAGGGCGATACGACCTGCGCCTCGGCGGGGATCGCCGCGGCGAGCGGCTCAATGTGCTCGCGGCGGAAAACCTCGAGCTCGAGGCGATCTTCGAGCGCCTCGACCGGTTGTTCGCCCGCTTTGCGCAAGAGCGCCAGCCAGACGAGCCGTTCGGCGACTTCCTCTGGCGCACCGGCATCCTCGCCGCTGCGAACGATTCGTTGCAGGGTGCTCCGCGATGAGCCCGCTCCGTTCCCGCCACCTGCTGGAAGATCCCGCCGCGCGGGCCGAGCTCGAGGCGTGGCTGGCCTCGGTGGATGCGGTCACGCGCATCGAATGGGCGCTGGCGCACTTGCCCGGACGCCATGTCCTGACCTCGAGTTTCGGCATCCAGGCGGCGGTCCTGCTCCACCTCGTCAACCGGATCGCGCCGGAGATCCCCGTGGTGTTGGTCGATACCGGCTATCTATTTCCCGAGACCTACCGTTACGCCGATCTGCTCACCGAGCGGCTGCGCCTGAACCTGGTGGTGGCCCGCCCCAACCTGAGCCCCGCTTGGTTCGAGGCCCGGTACGGGCGACTCTGGGAAAAAGGGGTGAGCGGGCTCGATGCCTACCACCGGCTGATGAAGATCGAGCCGCTCAGGCGCACCCTCAGCGAACTGAGCGTGGGCACTTGGTTCGCCGGACTGCGTCGGGCGCAGTCGCAGTCCCGCCGAGGCGTGACCATCCTCGCGGTGCAAGACGGGCGTTTCAAGGTTCACCCGCTCGCCGATTGGAGCGACGAACAGGTCGAAGACTATTTCATCGAGCACGACTTGCCCGAGCATCCTTTGCGCGCCCGGGGTTATGTTTCGGTCGGCGATCGCCAGACCAGCGTCCCGCTGGCGCCCGGCCAGCGACCGGAGGACACGCGCTTCTTCGGGCTCAAGCGCGAGTGCGGCATTCACCTCGAGCTCGGCGGCGGAGAGGTGGCCCGCGGGGCCGATCCGGCTTCGGCGTAGGGCCGCGGCGAAGCGCCTTGGGCCCGATCGCGAGGAGCGCCTGAGACCGAGCTCCTCAGTGGTGGCTTGCTGGGGCCCGGTCGCTGTGTTTGAATCGGGACGAGCCAAAACGTCCCACTGCGATCTGGCGATGGAAGGGGGATGCGCCGGTTCTGGACGCGAAGTGCTCCAAGCGCTGCTCCTGGGGACGTGGCTCGCCATCGTCTCGCCCTGCCGGGCCGACCTCGCTGGCGATTACCCGATCTGGACGGTGAAGACGGGGCAGATCGGTGTGAGCCCGCAGCTGTGGGCGGTGAGCGAACTGCGCAACGGGGTGATCGCCGTGGGCACTCCCGATGGGCTACTGCTCTACGATGGCCACACCTGGCTGACGGTTGCGCTCGCCAATCAGCACGCGGCACGCAGTTTCGCTCTGGATGCGGAGGGCAGGCTCTATGTGGGCGGCGTGGGGGAGCTTGCCGTGCTCGCCCTCGAGAGCGGCGGAGAGGGACCCCAGCTCGTTTCGTTGCTGCCCGAGCTACCGCATCCCGAGACAGGGCTTGCCACGGTGACGGAAGCGGTGACCGCCGGCGAGGCGGTGTGCTTCCGCGCCGGTCCGCGAGTCCTATGCCGCGCGGGCGGCCGCTTCCACGAATACGCGGCGAGTGGGGGGTTTCATGCGATCACGGCTGCGGAAGGGCGGCTGTTCGCGCTGACCGGGACAGCGGTGCTCGTCCGCTTGCTGCCCGACGGCGAGACGCGCTCGATCGTTTGGCCGGAGAACTTCACCGGGGCGGCACAGCCGCGCGGGATCCGCGCGATCGCCGCGCTCGATGGTCGCCGGCTGGTGGCGAGGCAGGAGGACGACCGCCTGATCCACTTCACTTTGGACGCCGAGGGCGTTGCCCTCGAGCGGATCGAGCCCTGGGGCGAGCAGGTCCGCGGTCGGCTGAATCGGTTGCGCGCTCTTCCCGGAGGGCGGCTCCTGCTCACCACCTATGATCGCGGCGCCTACCTGCTCGATGCGGCTGGCCGAGTCGAACTCCACGTCGGGCTGCGCTCGGGTCTGGCGAGCCCGCTCGTCACGGATGGGATGCTCGATTCCCGGGGGCGCCTTTGGCTGACCCAAGACGGTGGGCTCTCGCGCATCGATCTGCGCTCGTCGTTCCGCGAATGGCCGACCTCCGGCGATCTCGGGGGGCGTCCCCTGTCCCTGCTCGCCATGCCGGATGGACTGTTGGTCGGCACGACCCAGGGCCTGATGCGGCTCGATGCTTCGGGATGGCGCCGGATCGAGCCGCTGGCGATGCAAACCCTCGCGCTCGCGGAGATCGAGCTCGCGGCCGGCCAGCACGAGATCCTCGCCGCCAACGCCGAAGGGCTTTATCGGATCGAGGACATCGGCAAGCTCGAGCCGGTGCTCGGCAGGGGACGCGTGGCCTCGATCTTGCCCTCGCGCTCGCGCCGGGATCGAATCTTCCTCGGGCATTCCCTTGGTGTACTGGAGGCCGAGCGTGGACCGGAAGGCTGGCGCGAGCGCCAGGCCCTCGTCGGTCCGGCCGGTCATGTGCGGGACATGGCCGAGCTCGAGGATGGCTCGCTCATCGTGGTCGAGACCGGCGTTGCGGTCTGGCGCTTCCGGCGCGGAGCGGATGGCGCCTTCCTTCCCGGCGAGCGTCTCGGCGAGCGAGAGGGGGTTCGCGATGCCAGCATGGCGACCCTCGTCCACGATGGCAAAGAGTGGCGGCTTTCGCTTCCGGGCGCGCTGTTGGTCCTCGCCGCCGAGGGGCCGCTGCATGAGGATTCCCGCTGGAGCGCAGCGCTTCGCGATGAGGGCGAGCGCATCGCCGAGCTCGCCGCGGCGGGTGAGGGGCGCTGGTTCGCGCTCCTCGATCGGCCCGGACGCATCTGGGCCGAGGAACTGCGAGCGGAAGGCGCGGGCGGAATCCGCCGTGTGCGCGAGCTGCCTGGGAGCGACCAGCGCGAGTTCAGCCGCGTGTTCTACGATCCTCATCGTCAACTCGTCTGGTTCGCTGGTTCGGCCGCGCTTTACAGTTTCGACCCTGGTCGCGAACCGCCGGCGGCGAGCCCGCCGCGCGTCCTCTTGCGCGAGGTCCGCCGTGCCGACGGGGTGCTGATCGCAGCGTGGCTGACCGTCCCGCTCGCTCGCCACGGCGGCCTGAGCGAGGGCCCAGGGCCGGATGCACACATGCCGCTGCTTCCGGCGTCGCTCGCCGATCTCAGTTTCCGCTTCAGCGCGCCGGGCTCGGCGCCCTTCGACCGCATCGCCTTCAGCTATCGGCTCGTCGGGCTGCACGATGGATGGAGCGAGTTCCTCGAGCAGCCGGCGCGCGCGTACGACACCCTGCCTGCCGGCCACTACCGCTTCGAGCTCAGGGCGCGCGATCACGAGGGGCAGATCAGTCCAGTGCTGAGTTATGCCTTCGCCGTGTCGCCCCCCTGGTTCCTCACCTACTGGGCCTACCTCGGCTATCTGCTCGTGGCGCTGGTGCTGTTGCGCCAGGCCGCGCGCCTCGGCGCGCGCGCCGCTCGTCAGCGTGCGGAGCGGCTTGAGCGGCTCATCGCCGAGCGCACCGCGGCCCTCGCGGAGGCCAACCATCGGCTCGAGCAGGCCGCCTTCACCGACCCCCTCACGGGTCTGTGGAACCGTCGGCTGCTGAGCATCGAAGAGCATCGCACGGGGAAGCTCCGGCGGCCCGACGGCACGGTCGTCAGACCGCGTCACGGGTGGCTGGTCGCTCTGGTCGACCTCGACCACTTCAAGAGCATCAACGACCGCTACGGTCATAGCGTCGGGGATGAGGTGCTGTGCCAGGCGGCGCGGCGGTTGCGGGCGAGCGCGCGAGAGGATGACTGGGTCCTGCGCTGGGGCGGCGAGGAATTTCTCTGTCTCGTGGCGCTCGAGCAGCCGGTAACCGAGCAGGAGCTGGCGCTGCGCTGGCTCTGCGCGATCGGCGAGGAACCCTTCGTCACCGCCGCCGGTGCGATTGCGGTCACTGCTTCGATGGGACTCGCGCATTTTCCGCTCGATCCGGCCCATCCCGAGCGCTTCGACCTGGAAGCGAGCATCCAGGCGGCCGACGAAGCCCTCTATCGCGCCAAGGCGGCGGGCCGCGACCGGGCGGTGGTGTTGCGTTGGCAGTCGACGCGCGAGGCGGACGAACGTGGCCGCCGGCTCGAGGCGAGCGAAGTACCGCGTCGCTGACGCGCGCGCTGCTTGCACGGGCAGAATCGTCGTCGCCGCGGCCAGGCCCGGGCGAGGAGCGCCGGGCACGGTGCCTGAGGGCGTTCAAGGCGGAGCCGGGCGCGCCTCTTGGATCATCGGCGGCCCCGCGCGCTCTGGCAGGCTGCCCGAGCCGAAGTCGCCCTCGGCATTGGCCGCCAGCCAGGCGAGCGCCGCCCAGGCGGCGACGTTTTGATCGAGGTCGCCGGGCACGAGCTTGTCGAGCGTGTCGTCCACCGTGTGGTGATAGTCGAAGTAATAGGTGCCGTCCTGGCGTAGATCCACGGCCGCCGCTCCGAGCCGGCGCAGGGGTCCGAAGTCGGGGCCTCCGCCCGCGTCCTCGCGGCCGAGCGCAATCCCTAAGGGTTCGAGCACTTTATGCATCTGGGCGATGGCAGCCCGCGCTTCGGGCTTGACCGCGGCATCGAGCTGGTAGATGCGTCCGCCGCCGAAGTCGCTTTCGCCGACGAGGACGTGGCGAGCGACCGCCTCACGATGCCGCTCTGCGTAGGCGCGGGCGCCATAAAGCCCGATCTCCTCGGCGGCGAAGAGCACGACCCGGATGCTGCGCCGCGGCCGTTCCGGCTGCTTGGCGATGAGCTCCGCCGCCGCGAGCACGATGCCCACGCCCGCGGCATCATCAATCGCTCCTTCCCCGAGATCCCAGGAATCGAGGTGGGCGCCGAGGGCTACCACCTCCTCAGGCTGCATCCGGCCGCTGAGCTCGCCGATGACGTTGGCGCCCTGGTAGAGCCCGCGCTCGCGCGCGGCGATGCGAAGCCTCACCGTGACCGGACCCTCGGCGAGCAGGGCTTGGAGGCGGTCGGCGTGAGCGTTGGCCAGCGCCGCCGCCGGAATGCGGGTGATGCTTTCGCCGTAGCGGAGATTTCCGGTGTGCGGCCGGTCCGAGTCGCGGGTGCCCGCCGAGCGCATGAGAAAGGCGATCGCACCCTTTTCCGCGGCGACCGAGGCGCCGGCCACGCGCGCGGCCACCACCGGGCCGTAGCCCGAGCCATCGCGGGCGCGTTCCATCCGGCGCGTGACGAAGGCGATCTTGCCCTTAAGGCTGCCCTGAGCGGCGGCGCGAAGCTCGGCGAAGTCGGCGAAGGCGACGATCTCGCCGATCAGCCCTTCGGGCGGGGTCGGCACGCTGCCGCCCAAAGCGGCGATGGCAAGCGGCAGGGGCTCTGGAGCGAGCACTTCGGCCTCCTCCCGCTCGCGGCTCCACACCGGGTATTCCACCGGCTCGGTCCATACCCGGTCGAAGCCAAGCCTTTCCATCGTGCGCAGCGCCCACTCGACCCCGCGCGCATCGTTGTCGCTTCCGGCCAGACGATGGCCCACCTCGCGCACCAGCGACTCGGCCAAAGCATAGGCCGAAGAGCCGGCGAGGGCCTGATCGCGCAGGGCGGCGGCGATGGCGAGATCGCGCTCGGGGATCTGGGTTTCGCTTGCGAGTGCGGCTGCCAGAGCGAGGGCGAGGAGGACCCTCATGGCTTCTGCGCCCGCAGGAGGTCGCGGATCTCGGCGAGGAGTTCCGCCTCGCGGCTCGGCGCGGGCGGTGGCGGTGGGGGTGTGGCCTCCTGCTCGCGGCGCAGGCGATTGACCGCCTTGATCACGAGGAAGACGGCGAAGGCGATGATCAAAAACTGGACCAAGGCGTTCAGAAACTGACCGATCCCCAGCGTCACCGCCGGTGCTCCCTCGCTCGCCGCGCGCAGGGTGATCGCCCATTCGGAAAAATCGACGCCGCTCAGCAGCAGGCCGATCGGCGGCATGAGCAGATGATCGACGAAGGCGCTCACGATCTTGCCGAAGGCGGCTCCGATGACGATGCCGATGGCGAGATCGAGCACGTTGCCGCGCAGGGCGAAAGCTTTGAACTCCGCGAAAAAGCCTTTCATGGTCCTCCCGTGGTCGGCATGATGGATCAAGCGGCTGAAAGAGTGCTTCCGCTTCGGGCTGGAGCGATGGCGCCCTCGAGGGTGCCCACCTCCTCCACCGCAGCCTCGAAGCGATCGCCGGGGCGCAAAGGGCCGACGCCGGCGGGCGTGCCGAGGAAGACGAGGTCCCCGGGCATGAGCTCGAAGTAGCGGGAAAGCCAAACGAGCACCTGTCCGACGTCGAAGATCATCTCACTGAGAAAGGCCCGCTGGCGAAGCTCGCCGTTGACCCGAAGACGGATTTCGCCGCGGGGTGGCGGGCCTTGCCAGCGGCGGATCGGCGAGATGGGGGCGGAATGCTCGAAGCTCTTGGCGAGCTCCCAGGGCAGACCCTTGGCCTTGAGCTCGGCTTGCAAGTCGCGGCGGGTGAGGTCGAGCCCCACCGCGTAGCCGAAGACCAAGCCAAGGGCGGCCTCCTCCTCGAGCGCCGCCCCACCGGCGCCGAGTGCGGCGACCAGTTCGACTTCGTGATGGAGCTCCGAGGTGCCCGGCGGATAGGGAATCGGCCCGCCTCCCGGCTGAAGCGCCTCCCTCGGTTTCATGAAAAACACCGGTCGCCCTCGCTCGACGGTCATGCCCATTTCTCGGGCATGTTCGGCGAAATTGCGGCCGACGCAAAAAATGCGCCGCACCGGGAAAAAAGCCTCCTCCCCGAGCACGGGCACGAGCGCCGACGGGGGTTCCGGGATCACCGTCGAGTGGATCATGGCGGAGGCATTCAGCTGGCTTCAGAGGGCGGGCGCGCAGGCTCGCCCGTGCGCACCCTGGCCGCGGACTCGCGCACCACGCGGAAGCGCCCTTCGATCACCCTGCCTCGCGCAGGCGTCGTGCTGCTCAGAAGCCTGCGGAGGACCACGGCGACCCCGTAGATTAGCAATAGAACCAGCGCGAGGAGGATCAATCGGACCATCGGCGCAAGGATAGCGCAGGCGAAGGATGCTTTTCGGCCAGCGGGGTGCGCGCTATGTTGCTTCGAGGAAGAGAGTGCGCCCCGTGAAGCCGTTTGCTCGACCCGAAGAGCTCCCCGAAGAGACCCCCGTGTGGGTGCCCGACCCGGAAGGCGAAGAGCCCTATGGCTATATCCTCTGGCGATCCGGGGGGAAAGTGATCGCCTATGCCAACCGCTGTCCTCATGCCGGCCGGCGCTTGGATTTCGCGCCGGGTCGGTTTCTCATCCGCGAGGGCATTCTTGTCTGTCCGGCTCATGGGGCCTCGTTCCGGATGGATGATGGCGCATGCCTCGGCGGGCCTTGCCGGGGAGAAGGGCTGAGCGCCCGCGCGCTCGAGCCGGATGAGCCTTGCTCGGATGAAGGCAAGGGCTAAAGCGCCGCAAGCAGCTTTTCCACGCTCTCCCTGTGCGCGGCGCGAAGCAAACGCGGGCGGAGCTTCTGAAGCTTTCGGGTATCGAGCTCGCGGATACGCTCCTTGATCGCGGGTAGCGCCCGCGGGTGGGCGCTTAAGGCGCGCAGGCCGAGGGCGATGAGCAAGGCGGTGAAACGGGTATCGGCGGCGAGCTCGCCGCAGAGGGTCACGGGGCGGCGGCGGCGGGCGCAGGCGGCGATGAGCCGGGCGAGGGTGCGCACCACCGCCGGCTCGGTGGGCTCGAACAGCCCGGCGAGGCGGTCGTGGCCGCGGTCGGCGGCGAGCAGGTACTGCATGAGGTCATTGCTGCCGATGGCGGCGAAGTCGGCGAGGGCGAGGATCGCTTCGGGGGCGATGGCGGCAGCGGGTACTTCGATCATGGCGCCGAGCGGCACCGGCTTTTCCGCAGGCACGCTCAGCTTGGCGAGCAGCTGCTGATGGAGGCGGCGGGCGGCGGCGAATTCACCGGCGGTCGTCACCATCGGGAGCAACACGCGCGCGGGCCCGAGTTCGGCCGCGCGTATGACTGCTCGCAGCTGAGCCGCGAACTGCTCGGGCTCGCTTAAAGAGCGGCGGAGCCCGCGTAGGCCGAGGGCGGGATTTTCCTCGCTCGGCAGGGCGAGCACGCTCCCTTCGGCTTTGTCGGCGCCGAGATCGAGGGTGCGGAAGGTCACCGGCCGACCGCAGGCCGCGCGAAGCACGGCCCGGTACGCCTCGAACTGCTCCTCCTCATCGGGCAAGCGATCCTCGCGCAGGAACAGGAACTCGGTGCGGTAGAGACCGATCCCGGCGGCGCCATGCGCCAAGGCGGCTTCGACCTCGGCAAGCGATTCGGCGTTGGCGAGCAGTTCGATGGCGATCCCGTCGCGGGTGCGGCAGGGCGCATCGCGCAGGCGCAGCAGGCGGCGCTCCTCGCGCTGGTTCCGGCGAAGCGCGCGCTCGAACGCGGAGAGGTCCGCGGCTTCGGGGTTGACGACGATCTGGCCCGCCGCGGCATCCACGAGCAGCAAGTCGCCCTCGCCGATCGCGGCGAGCGCGCCGCGCGCTTGGACGACCATCGGCAAACGCAGGCTGCGGGCGAGGATCGCGGCATGGGACAAGGGGCTGCCCTGTTCGGTGATGACCGCCCGCACGCCCTGCTCGGCGAAGTGGGCGAGTTCCGCGGGCGGGAGGGTCTCGGCGACAACCACTTCGCCCTCGCCGGCGCGAGGACTCGCCTCCTCGCCGAGTTCCGCTCGGTGCAGCCAGGCCAGCACGCGGGCGATCACGTGCTCCACGTCCTCGAAGCGGCTTCGCAGATAGGGATCCTCGATCCCGGCGAAGATCTCGGCGAGCCGGTCGCGCTGGACCTTGAGGGCGGCGCGGGCGCTCATTCGAGCCTTGCGAACCAGATCGAAGAGGCCTTGGACGAGTTCCGGGTCCTCGAGGAGCAGGGCATGGGCATCGAAGAAATCCCCGAGCTCGTGCGCGAGCGCGCCGCTCAGTCGGCGGCGCAGATCGGCGAGCTCCCCGCGGGCGGTGGCCAGGGCTTCCTCGAGGCGAAGGAGCTCCGTCTCTACCTCGGTTTCGGCGATGGTTTCGGGTGCGCCGGGCAGGCGCGGCAGCCCGATCAGCCTGGCTCGTCCGCGCGCCAGGCCGGGCGAGACGGGAACGCCGGTGAGCACTTCGCGTTTCACGGCGCCGATTATGCGGATTCGACCGGGAGAGCGGCGGAGCGGCTCGGCATTTCGCTATCATCGGTGAAGTCAGGCAAGGGGGGGTCGTGATGTCGGCGCAGGAGTACCTCAGGCTCGGCGACGACGAGTCGCGGCCCATCACGCCGCAGTCCGAGCCCCCTCCTTGGCGCGTCCTGATCGTCGACGACGACGAGCAGGTGCACCTCGTGACCCGCTATGCGCTGCGCGGGCAGCGGATCCTCGGGCGACGCATCGAGTTCGACAGCGCCTACTCCGCGGAAGAGGCGCGCATGCGTCTGGCCGAGCGGCGCTACAGCCTGATCCTGCTCGATGTGGTGATGGAGACCGAGGATGCGGGCCTCAAGCTGGTCGGGGAGATCCGCGAGCGCTTCGATGATCCGGCGGTTCGGATCGTGCTGAGAACGGGTCAGCCCGGACTCGCGCCCGAGTTGCAGGTCATCCAGAACTACGACATCAACGATTATCGTTCGAAGTCCGAGCTCACCACCGAGCGGCTGGTCACCTCGCTCACGGCGGCGCTTCGGAGCTATCAGCAGATCTGCCAGATGGAGGAGCATCGGCGCCGCTTGGAGCGGGTGCTGAGCGCCTCCGCGGAGCTGCTCAGGATCCAAGGCATCGAGGCGCTGGCCGAGCGCGTGCTCATCCAGCTCTGTTCGATCCTCGAGGTCCCGCCTTGCGGACTGCTGTGCGTGCGGCGCAGCGGCGAGGAGGCGCTCGAGGTGCTCGCCGCGTTGGGCCCGGATGCCGCACGCCCGCCCGAGGAGGTGCTCAATCCCGCGCGCAGCGCCCGTATGCGCGCGGCGCTCGAAGCCAAGCGCGATGAGTTCGGCGAGGATCACGTCTGCCTTTACCTCGAGACGCCGCGTTTACCCCAGTTCGTGGCCGACATCCCGGTGCCGATGCGGGTGAGCGGTCTCACTCAGCGGCTGCTCTCGCTCTATGCGATCAACGTGATGGTGGGCTTGGACAACGCCCAGCTCTTCGAGGAGCTCGAGCAGTCGGCCTACGTGGATCCCCTCACCGGGCTCGCCACTCGCCTCGCCCTCGAGCGAGCCTTGCGCGAGCGCATCGCGCGGGGCGAGCCCTTCGAGCTCCTCTTCGCTGACATCGACAATTTTCAGGCCGTCAACGACGGGCTCGGCTACGAGGCGGGCGATCACACCCTGCGCGCGATCGTCGCCGTCCTTAAGCAGAGTTTTCCCGAGGCGCTCGTGATCGCGCGTCTTTCCGCGGACACCTTCGCGCTGGTCTTGCCGAGCGCGGCGGCCACCGACGCCGGGCTGTCGCGGCTGAACGCCCGCCTGCGCGGGAACCTCGAAGTGATGGGTCACCGCGTGCCGATCGGCATGAGCTTCGGCAGCGCGTGTCATCCCGAGGATGGAGGGGATGCGGCCACGATCCTTCGTCATGCCGGGATCGCGCTCAAGCAGGCCAAACGCGGTTTCCGCGGCTCCCATCAGCGCTTCGACCGGCGCTACGAGGACGAGCTCGAGAGGCGGCTCAGCCTGGTCGGGGAACTGCGCTCGGCGCTCGCCGAGGAACGCTTCACCCTCGTCTATCAGCCGCAATGGCGCCTGGCCGACGGGGTATTGGTCGGCGTGGAGGCGCTGCTCCGCTGGCAGCGGTCCCCCGGCGATTGGGTCTCGGCGGCCGAGTTCATCACGGCGGCGGAGGACAGCGGGCAGATCATCCCCGTCGGGGCCTTCGTTCTGGAGCGGGCCTGCGCCGAGCAGCGCGTGCTCGCCCAGGCCGGATTCGACGTGCCGGTGAGCGTGAATCTCTCGGTGCGGCAGCTCCAAGACCCGGGCTTCCTCCGAATGGTGGAGGAAGCTCTCAGGAAAACCGGTCTGCCCCCCGAGCGCCTGGAGCTCGAGGTGACCGAGTCCATGCTCATCGGCGGCGAAGGGCCCATGGACCTCATCCGAGAGCTTCGTCGCCGCGGGGTGCGGGTCGCGGTGGACGATTTCGGCACCGGACACTCCTCGTTGGCGAGGTTGCGCGAGCTACCGGCGGACCGCCTCAAGATCGATCGCGCCTTCGTGGTCGAGCTCGACCTGCGCCGAGAGGCGCGCGTGATCTGCGAACTGGTGGTGAAACTCGGCCACGCCCTCGGGCTGCGGGTCGTGGCCGAGGGCGTGGAGCGCGCCACCCAGGATGCGCTCCTGCGCGAGCTCGGTTGCGACGAGGTTCAGGGTTTCTTCTACGGCCGGCCGGTGCCGCTCACGGAGCTCTTGGCTTCGCTTCGCCGCTGAATGCCCATGGGCGTTTTCGTCGCGCTGCCGCTCGTGTCGTTGTTGCTCGCGGGCTCGGTGGTTTCCCGCCCGGATTTCGTACCGCGCTTCGTCCCCGTGGGCGATCATCGCGCCGTCCCTGACGGGGTGGTCACGGCGCTCGCCGCCGATCCGCGCGGGTTCCTCTGGATCGGGACCACGCAGGCGCTGGTGCGCTTCGATGGCTATGAGTTCCGGCATTACGTCCAAGAGGCGGAAGAGGGTCGGGGCCCGAGCGGCAGCCTGATCCGGTCCCTGTTGATGGACGGGGAGGGGCGTCTCTGGATCGGATTCGACCGTGCGCTCGTCAACGTCCTCGACCCGCGGAGCGAGCGCTTCCAGAGCTTCCGTCTCGGGCCGCTCGAGGATCCGCGTTTCGCGGGGGCCTCGGTGATGGGTCTGGCACGCGATGCTTCGGGCAGGGTTTACGCCGCGATGCGTGGAGCGGGACTGGCGATCATCGAGCCTGAGAGCGGGCGAGTGGAGCGCAAGGGCAGTCATGTCCCGGGTCTGGCCCCTACGCCCGAGGATCTGGTTCACACCGTGGCGGTCGATGCGGCCGGTCGGATCTGGCTCGGTAGCGATGCGGGGCTGTCGCGGCTCGAGCCATCGGGCGAACCGGCGTTGGTGTGGCGCGCCCTCGATGGTGGCCGCCCGGACCCGGTCTACAAACTGCGCGCCGAGGGCTCGCGGCTCTGGATCGGGACACTCGCCGGACGACTGGCGCTGATCGAGGAGGGCGTGCTCCGCGTGGTCGATGAGCCCGAACCCGAGCGGCTGGGTCTGCGCGATACGATCTACGACATACTGCCCTTGCCCGAGCGCGCGGAGCTTTGGCTTGCGCGCGCCACGGGGCTCGAGGTCCGGGCGCTGGCCGACGGCCGCCTGTTGCGGCGGATCGAGCCCGATGCCGGTCGGGCGGCGGGGCTTCGGGCGCCGGATCTGCGCGCGCTCGCACTCGACGCACAAGGGCTGGTCTGGGTCGGGGGCTTCGGGAGCGGCATCCAGTGGCACGATCCTTATGAGGCGGACTGGCTCACGGTGAGCGATCGTCTCGAGGGCAGAGGGGTGCGGGTGGACGACCCCAACCTCGGTGCCATCCTCGAGCTCGCCGACGGCAGGATGCTCTTCGGGCTCCGGGGTGCGGGACTGCTCCTGAGCGATGAACGGCTCAAGGTCCTGCTGCATCTCGACGGTCGGGAAGGGGGAGCGCTTCGACCCTGGCATTGGGTGACGGCGCTCACTCAGCGAGCCGATGGTCGCGTCCTCATCGGAACGCGCGATGGTCTGTTCGTCTGGGATGCGGTCGGAACGGGCACGCCCCGCGCGCTCGCCGCGGAAGGGGAGGCGGCGATGACCCGCTACGTCCGTCGGCTGTTCACGGCGCGCGATGGGGATATTTGGATCGGTACCGGCAACGGTGCCTTTCGGATGCAAGAGACCAAAGAGGGGCTTCGCATCAAGCGGGTGTCGGTGCTGCCCGGCGGCGTTCTCGGCGGAGAAGTGAACGCCTTCGCCGAGGAGCCGGACGGCACGCTCTGGATCGGGGGAGCGGCGGGGCTGTTCCGCGGAGCGCCTTCGGGCCCCTTCATGCGGGTGTCGGTCGGCGGCGGCTATCCTGTGGTGGTCGGCCTGCTCCTCGATGAACGCGGGCGGCTCTGGGTGGATACCAACGAGGGCTTATTCCGCGAGGATGAGGGAGGAGGCTTCGCGCGGTTGCAGATACCCGGAGTGCCCGTGGGCGGCGCTTTCGGTGCGAATCTGCTCATGGACCAAAGGGGGCGCTTGTGGACGCACCGCTTCGTCCTCGATCCCGCCTCGGGCCGCGCCGATCCGCTGCCGGTGAACCTCGAACTCGATTTCGGCACCGGATGGTTCCGGTCCTACGCGAGGCGGGCGGATGGGCTTTTCTTGTTCGGGGGCAGCCGCGGGTTGCTCGTGTTGGATCCCTCGCGGTACGGCGAGCCACCGTCATTGCCGCCGCCCTTGGCGACCCAAGTCCAGGTGGGCGGGCGCGATCATCCTTCGGCAAAGACGCTGAGACTGGAGCCCAGGGCGCGCAGCCTGAGCATCCGCTTCGCGAGCCCGGACGTGCGCCGCGCCGAGCGCTTGCTCTACCGCTATCGTCTGGATGGCCTCGAGGAGGAGTGGAATCTCGTCGATGCCCGCCAGCGGCTGGCCTCGTACCGCTCGCTCCCACCCGGTCGCTACCTGTTCGCGGTGGCGGCGGGCGATCGGGGCGAGTGGGGCGAGCTCCTGCGCATCGAAGTCGAGGTCATCCCGCAGTGGTGGGAGCGCACGGTCGCTTGGGTTGCCGCAGCCGCGCTCCTCGCGCTCGCCGTGCTTGGCGCTTGGCGCTTGCGCACGCGAGCGCTTCGGCTGCGGGCGGCCGAACTCGAACGCCGAGTCTCGGAGCGCACTGCCGAGCTTCGCGCCGCGAAGGACCATGCCGAACACGCCTTGGCGGAGCTGCGCCGGACGCAAGCTCATCTGGTGCAGGCGGAGAAGATGGCTTCCCTCGGGCGCATGGTCGCCGGGCTGGCGCATGAGATCAACACGCCGCTCGGGGTGGCGCTGACCGCCGTGACCCGTCTCGAGGAGGTCCATCGCGACCGATTCCAGAGTCTGAGCGAGGGGCGTCTGCGGCGGGGCGATCTCGAGGAATGGCGGGCCGACAGCGAGGAAGGCGGACGCTTGCTCCGCAGCAGCCTCGAACGCGCGGCACGTCTGGTGCAAAGCCTGAAGCGGGTATCGGTGGATCAGACGGCGGAGCAGCGCCGTCGCTTCCCGCTGGCCGAGCTTTTGGAGGAGCTGCGCATCACCTTCACACCGAGACTCAAGCGGAGCCCGCTGCGCCTCCTCATCGATTGCGATCCGAGCATCGAGCTCGACAGTTTTCCAGGCGCGCTTTTTCAAGTGCTTTCGAACCTCGTGGAAAACGCCGAGCGCCATGCCTTTCCCGACGGGCGGACGGGGACGGTCAGGATCTGCGCCCACGCCGAAGCGGAGGTCGTGCGGCTTGAAGTCGTGGACGATGGGGTCGGCATGAGCCCCGAGGTCGCCGCGCGCGCCTTCGAGCCCTTCTTCACCACTCGGCGAGAGCAGGGTGGGACGGGGCTCGGCTTGCACCTGGTTTACAACCTGGTGACCGGCGTCCTCGGTGGAGGGGTCGAACTCCATACCGAAGCCGGAGGCGGCTGCCGATTCGAGCTGATGCTGCCGCGGATCGCGCCCTGAACGAGGGTGCTCCGACGCGCAACCGGGCGCGCTGCGCGACCTAAATGAGAAACACTTGCATTCGCTTTTCTCGCTTGCTAGGCTTCGCCGCCTCTTCTTCTGCGACCTCATCGCCATGCTCGATTCACTCCTCGGTCTCCCGTTTCTCCTCGCCTCCTCGCTTGCCGGGGTCGAGGGCGAGCCCGCGGCTCAGATCTCGGGCGAAGCGCGGCCCCCATCGGCGGTCGGCGAACCCGCAGCCTCTTCCGCCCCGGGGCCGGCTCTGGCGGCTGCGCTGCCGCGAATCGAGGTGGTGCGCCCCGCGGACCCCATGCGCGAACATTTCGGCGCGGTGGCCGTGATCGACGAAAGCGAGATCGAGCGTCTTCGCCCCTTGACCGTCAACGAGCTGTTGCGGCGCGTTCCGGGGCTGAGCGTGCGCGACGAGGAGGGCTTCGGCCTGCGACCCAACATCGCCATCCGCGGGCTCAATCCCACGCGCTCGACCAAAACCACGCTGCTCGAGGACGGCTTGCCCCTGGCGTATGCGCCCTATGGCGACAACGCGAGCTATTTCCATCCCCAGATCGAGCGCTACCGGCGCATCGAGGTGCTCAAGGGCGTGGAGACGCTGCTTTTCGGCCCGCAGACCATCGGCGGCATCGTCAACTACGTCACTTCGGATCCTCGCGAAGTCTTCGGCGGCCGGGCGCTGGCAGCCGGCGGAAGCCGTTCTTTCCGCGAGGCGCAGGCCCGCCTCGGCGGGGCCGGACTCGGGCTCGATGCCTTCTTCAAGCGCGGCGAGGGCGCGCGGGAAAACCTCGAGCACGAGGTGCAGGACCTCAGCCTCAAGTACCTCGCCGAAATCGCCGAGGGGCATTCGCTGGTGCTCCGCGCGAGCCAGCACCGCGAGGATTCGCGGGTCACCTACTCCGGGCTCACCCAGGCCGAGTTCGAGCGCCTCGGGCCGCGCTACAACCCCTTCCGCAACGACACCTTCGACGTCCGACGCCAAGGCGTCTCGCTCGGCCACCGTCTCGCCCTGGCCGAGGGAGAGCTCCTCACCAGCCTCTATTACGCCCGATTCGAACGCGACTGGTGGCGGCAGTCGAGCAACAGCCAGGATGGTCAGCACGCGGGCTGCAATCAGAGCCTCATCATCGACGGCGTGAGCGCCACCTTCACACAGCACCGCCTGGCCGGCCGCCGGGTCGATCCGACCACTCAGTTTCCCTGCACCCAAGGGCGGCTTCGCAGCTACGACACTTGGGGGATCGAGCCGCGGCTGCATCTGCCGAGCGCGCTCGGCGAGTGGCAGGCGGGCGTGCGCTGGCACCGCGAGGAGCAGAACCGGCTCCAGATCAACGGCACGAGCGCCCTCGCGCGCACCGGGACCACCGTCGAGGACAATCTGCGCAAGACGCAGGCATTTTCCGCTTTCCTCGCACACCGCTTCGATTTCGGCGAGCGGAGCGTGCTCCCGGTCTTGCGCCGGGAGCAGATCGAGGCCTTCCGGCGTGACCGGCTCACGGCTCGCGAGGGGGAGACCGAGGTGAAGCGCACGCTCTTCGGGCTCGGATTCCGGCAGAAGCTCGGCGAGCGCGCGGAGCTCTTCGCGAGCTGGCATCGCGGCTTCGCTCCGCCTCGGGTCGAGGATCTGATCGGAGGCAACGGCACGGTGACCGAGGTCGATGCGGAGGACTCGCGGAATCTCGAGCTCGGCCTCCGTGGCGCTCTCGCGCAGCGGCTGCGCTACGAACTCGCCTGGTTCCGCCATGATTTCGCCAACCTGATCGCGGTGGGCTCGATCGCAGGGGGCGGCACGCCGCTGTCCCAGGGCGAGGCGCTGTTCTCAGGCCTCGAACTCGCCCTCGCGTGGCTGCTGCCCGAGCATGAGGCCGGCCTGAGTCTGTCGGCCACTTGGCTGCCCACCGCTCGCCAGGAGACGCCTTTCGTCAGCGTGGCGACGCGGCAGCCGGTGGGCGGCAGCCGAGCGGGGCTGCGCCAGCCCTACGCACCGCGCCTGAGCGCGACGCTGGGCGGCTATAAGCGCTTCGGCCCGATCGAGTGGTCGCTCGAGGCGCAGTACGTGGGTCGGCAATTCGCCGACTTCGCCAACACCCGCGCCCCCACCGCCGACGGTCAGCGCGGAATCATCAAGAGCGCCACGGTCTGGAACAGCACCTTCCAGTACGACCTCGGCAGTTCGGTCAGGGCTTTCCTCGCCGCGAAGAACGTCTTCGACAAGGTGTACATCGTCGATCGGACGCGCGGCATCCAGACCGGAATGCCCCGCCACGTCCAGCTCGGGCTTCAATACGACTTCTGAGGGCCCTCAGCCCTCCTCGTCGAAGCGGCGCTCGAAGAGAGCCTGCACGGCGGCCAGGGCCGCTTCGGCGTCCTCGCCCTCGGCGCGAAAGCGCACGGGCGTGCCCTGGGCGGCAGCGAGGAGCATGACGCCTAAGATGCTCTTGGCGTTGACCTCGCGGCCATTGGCGCTCATCAGCACCTGGGCGGCGAAGGGTGCGAGGGTTTGCACCAGCTTGGACGCCGCCCGGGCATGCAAGCCGAGCCGGTTCGGCACGACCAGCTCAAGGCTCATCCACGACGATTCCGCCATGAGCGCCTCCGGCGGCGATTTCGGCCAGTTCGTCGAGCGGGCGGTCGGCGTAGTTGAGCACGCGCAGCAGCATCGGCAGATTGAGCCCGCAGACCTTGCGCACTCGGCATTCCGGCCCCGTGCACAGGCGTCCTGCCAGCCGCTCCGGGCTCGCGCCGTAGAGATCGCAGAGGATGAGCACGCCGGCACCCCGGTCCAGCTCGCGCAGGCGCGCCTCGGCGATGGCGCAGAGATCATCCGGCGTCTGCTCGAAGGGCACCTCGAGGAGCTCGACCGAGACCGGAAGCCGCCCGATCAGACGCTCGGCTACCTGACGAAGGGCGGCGCCGACCCCTTCATGGGTGATGAGCAAGACCGCCACTTGGCTCATTCGAGCTCCCGGTGGAAGGTGAGCACCGCCTCGCGGCTCGCTCGAAAGTGCTCGGCCAGCCGTTCACAGAGATAGACCGAGCGATGGCGGCCGCCGGTGCAGCCGATGGCCACGGTGAGATAACGCCGGTTCTCTTGCTCGATGCGCGGCAGCCAGGACTCGAGGAAATCCCGAACCTGAGCGAGGAAGTCCTGGACGATGGGCTGGCCGTCGAGGAAGGCGCGCACCGGCGGATCGCGGCCGGAGAGGGGCCTGAGTGCCGGATCCCAGTGCGGATTGGGCAGGGCGCGCGCGTCGAAGACGAAGTCGGCATCCGGCGGCAGCCCGCGGCGATACGCGAAGGACTCGAAGAGCAGGCTCAAGGCGCCCTGGCCGCCGGCGATTTCGGTGGCGATGAGGCGGCGCAGCTGGTGGACGTTGAGCTCGCTGGTGTCGAAGTGGCGGTCGGCGATCCCCGCGAGCGGCCGCAGCAGCTTGCGCTCGAGGGTGATGGCGTCGATCAGCGGCAGACCCTCGCCGGAGAGCGGATGCCGACGCCGGGTCTCGCCGTAGCGCTTGAGCAGCACCTCATCGCGCGTCTCGAGATAGACGACCTCGTATCGCACCCCGCGGCGGCCGATTTCGGCGAGCGCCTGCGGCAATTGCATCAGGGCCGCCGGTCGGTTGCGGGCATCGATGCCCACCCCCAGACGCGGATGCAAGCCGCCGAGGCTGTCTACGAGCTGCGGCAGCAGGTCGGCGGGGAGGTTGTCCACGCAATAGAAATCGAGGTCCTCGAGCGTGCGCAGCGCCACCGACTTACCGGCGCCCGAGAGCCCGGAGATCACGATCAACCGGGTCGGCATCGAGCTTTCGAGGCTCACCATGGCCGCTGCCGGCGGAGCTGGTGGGCCTGACGGTCGACGAAGGTCTTGGCCGGATCGATGCCCTTGCTCTTGAGGAGGAAGCTTCGCACCGCCGCCTCGACCAGCACGGCGAGGTTGCGTCCCGGCGCGACGGGCAGGCTGATCTGGGGAATGGCCACACCGAGCACTTCGCGCGAACCCGTGTCACCGAAAAGGCGGGAGAGTCCGGCGGCGTCCCCACTCCGCGGATCGAGGCCCACGAGATGGACGATCAGACGCAGGTACTTGTTCCGTTTGACCGCCGTATCCCCGAACATCTCGCGCACGTTGAGCAAGCCGAGCCCGCGGACCTCGAGGAGGTCCTGGAGCATCTCCGGACAAGTGCCATCGAGGATGTCGGGGGCGATTTGGGTGAATTCGGGCGCGTCGTCTGCGATCAGACGGTGGCCTCGGGTGATGAGCTCCAAGGCGAGCTCGCTCTTGCCCACGCCGGCCTCGCCGGTGATCAGCACGCCGATCGAGTGGATCTCCATGAATACGCCGTGCAGCGTGGTGCGCGGCGCGAGCGTGCGCGTGAGGTGATACTGCATGTAGGCGAGCACCTCGTGGCCGGGGCGAGCGGCATGCCAGAGCGGGGTGGAGGACTCCCGGCAGGCTTGCACGAGGTCGGAAGGCACGGGCTGGTTGCGGGTCACCACCAGAGCCAGTGGGCGCTGGTCGATGACCTTGGCGATCGTCTCCCAGCGCTGGCGGGATTCGAGCGCGTCGAGATAGGCGAGCTCCTCCTGGCCGACGATCTGCACCCGGTTGGGGTAGATGATGTTGAGGTAGCCGGCGAGCGAAGGCCGACGGCGCTGGCCGGGGTCGGAAGAGAGGATGCGCTGCCCGCCGTCTTCGCCCGCGAGCCAACGCAGCCCAAGGCGCTCGCTCAGGTCCTCGAACAGTTGGCGCGCGGAGATGCTTCGATCCACGGCGCCTTTGCGCACTCAGCCGGCGGCGACCGCTTTACGAGGCGGTGCGGGGCGTTCCACCATCAGCGCCATCGCCGCCGACCGGTCCGGGGCGCGCCGGAGCCGGTCGCAGAAACCCGGCTCGCTCAGCATCTCGGCGAGCTGGGAGAGGAGCATGAGATGCTGGTCGGTGAAGTGTTCCGGCGCGATCAGGCCAAAGACCAGATCGACCGGCTTCTGGTCGGGGGCTTGGAAGTCGATCGGCTGGGCGAGCCGGATGAAAGCACCGACGGCCGTGCTGACCGCCGCCGAGCGGCCATGAGGGATCGCCACCCCGTGGCCCAGCGCAGTCGAGCCCAGACGCTCACGCGCGCAGAGGCTGTCGAAAATGGCCCGTTCCCGCTCGGGCGAACCGTCCTCGGTGAGGAGCTGCGCGAGACGCTCGAGCAGCCGCTTCTTGCTGCTCACTCGCTCGTCGAGGGCGATGCGGTCGAGGGTGAGGAGATCGACGAAGTCCATCTGAGGAGCCCAGCGCTAGCCGCGGTGGTTGGTGAGCTTTTCCTTGTGTCGGCGCACCTGACGGTCGAGCTTGTCGGACAGGGCGTCGATGGCGGCATACATGTCCTCGGCCACCGCATCGGCGAAAAGCCGCTTGCCGGCAGCGTTCAGCACCCCCTCGGCGCGGTGTGCGAGCTTGTCGACCGAGAGGATGAAGTGCGCGTCCGTGAGGTGATCGAAGTGGCGCAGGATCCGCCCCATCTTGCTCTCCACGTAGTCGCGCAGTGCGGGCGTGATTTCCATCTGATGGCCGGTGATTTGAATCTGCATGGACCGAGAGACTCCGCGGAACGGGATGGGATGCCGAACGAAGCGGGATCGAGCCTTCGCGCCCTGCGGCCGTTTGAGGTCGGTGCGCGACGCTCAGCGCCGCCGTGCACGGGCGCGGCCGCTCAGGTCGGACGATGTCGTTCGTGGGAAGAAGGAATGTTCATCGCTTCCCGATATTTTGCCACGGTGCGTCGGGCGACGGTGATCCCTCGCCGGCCGAGGGCCTTGGCGAGGGCGAGATCGGACAGCGGTCGGCGCGGATCCTCCTCGGCGATCATCGCCCGGATCATCTCCTGCACGGCAGTGGCGGAGGCCGAACCGCCCTCGACCGTGTCCAAACCCTGGCTGAAGAAGTACTTGAGTTCATAGGTGCCTCGCGGCGTCAGCGCGTATTTGCGCGAGGTCGCACGGGAGACGGTGGACTCGTGCATCCCCAAGGAAGCGGCGATCTCGCGCATGACCAGAGGCGTCATCGCCATCGGGCCGTATTCGAGGAAACCGCGCTGCCGCTCGAAGATCGCCTGCGCCACCCGCAGGATCGTCTCGTGGCGGCTGTTGACGCAGCGAATGAGCCAGCGCGCCTCGCGCATTTGCTCGCGCAGATAGATCCGCTCGTCGCGACGCGCATGGGCCGCGAGCCGGGTGTAATGGGGATCGAGGGCGAGCCTGAGCGTGAGCTCGGGATTGAGCATCACTCGCCAATCCCTGCCCTGACGGACGACCAGCACGTCGGGTTCGACGTAAGGTGCCGCCTCGGCGCCGAAACGGGCGCCCGGGCGGGGATCCAGTTGCCGAATCAGCGCGACGGCCTGCGCGAGCGCTTCGGCATCCACGCCCAGGCGGCGCATGAGCCGGCGCTGATCCCCCTCGGCGAGGGACTGAAGATGTTCGCGGACCAGGCGGCGGGCGAGGGAGCGTCCGGGCGTGTCCGTCGGCAGTGCGAGCAGCTGCGCGTCGAGGCACTCGGCCAGACCCTGCGCGCCGCAACCCGGCGGATCGAACTGGAGGATGACCTGACGCACGGCCTCTACCGCTCCGTTGCGAATCGGCAGCTCGGCGGCGAGCGACGCCTCGATCTCCGCGGTGGAGAGCGTCAAGTACCCGTCCGGGCCGATCGCATCGATGAGGAACTCGGCGATTCGTCGCTCCTCGGCCCCGAGCCGACTTAGGGAAAGCTGCCAAAGCAGATGGGCCTTGAGCCCTTGACCGGATGGGTCGGCGATTTCCCTGGCCTGGGATTCTTCCTCCGGGTCCATCGTCGGCGGCTCGGGCCAAGCCACGGCGAAGGCCCCTGGCTCGATCGGGGCGTCCTCGGCCCATTCGGCCGCTTCCTCGGCGCCGCTTGGGTCGCGATCCTCCGGCGCCTCCTCCGCCTCCGGATCGTCCTCGAGCCGCAGCAGAGGGTTGGACAGCGCTGCCTCACGCAGCTCCGCTTCGAGTTCGACCGAGGACATCGCGAGAAGCCGCACCGCCTGCCGCATCCGTAGCGACAGCGTCTGGCGCTGGGTCTGTACCGTGCTGAGCTCGGTCTTGCCCATGCTCCGAGGAGGCAGCCTGACGGCAGTCGTTCACCCCGCGACCATCCTAGCGCTCAGGCGCCCGTGACTAAAGCCGGAACTCCCGTCCCAGATAGACCTCGCGCACGCGCTCATCGGCGAGCAGCTCCTCGGGTGCTCCGCTGGTGAGCAATGCGCCGGCGTTGAGGATGTAGGCCCGATCGCAGATGCCCAGCGTCTCGCGCACGTTGTGATCGGTGATGAGGATGCCGATGCCGCGAGCCTTGAGTTGGCGGACGATCCGCTGGATGTCGCCGACCGAGATCGGATCGACGCCAGCGAAGGGCTCGTCGAGCAGCATGTAACGGGGTTTCGCCGCCAGGGCGCGCGCGATCTCGCAGCGTCGGCGCTCGCCGCCCGAGAGCGAGACGCCGAGCTGAGAGGCGAGGTGCGCGATCTGAAGTTCCTCGAGCAGGCGGCTGAGCTCGGCGCGCCGGCCGTTGGCGTCGAGATCCCGCCGGAGCTCGAGGATGGCGAGGACGTTTTCCGCCACGGTCAAGCGGCGGAAAATCGAGGGTTCCTGCGGAAGGTAGCCGAGCCCCAACCGGGCTCGCTGATGCATCGGCAGGTGGGTGATGTCCCGGTCGTCGATGCGGATGGTACCGGCGTCGGCGGCGACGAGCCCGAGGATGAGGTAGAAGCAGGTCGTCTTCCCCGCGCCGTTAGGACCGAGCAAGCCGACCACCTCGCCTTCGGCCAGCTCGAAGGAAAAGCCGCGCACCACTTCGCGCGATCGAAAGCGCTTGCGGAGTCCGTGAGCGCTGAGCATCCGCGATCAGGCCGCCGCGGGCGGGACGGCGGGCGGGTCGATCCGGATGCGGACCGGCGCGTCGCGCCCACCGTCGGCGCGAACGCGGCCCGTTTCGGTGTCGTATTCGACACGGCTGCCTTTCAGCTCGCCGCGAGGTTCGACGATCCGCACGTTCCCCTCGAGGATCATCCGCCGACGTTCGGGATCGTAATCGATGCTCCGCGCCTCGGCGATCAGCGTCCCCGAGCGGTCGGGCAGGGCCTGCTCGAGTCGGACCGGCGAACCTTGTAGCCTCACTTGACCGACCTGGGTTCCCTCGCGGTGGATCTCCGCGCGATCGGCCAGGATCGAGAGACTGCCCTGGCGAATGCGCACCTCCCCGCTTAGCACGGTCACGCCCGTGTCGCGGAGATTGCCCTCCGTCCGCTGCGCCTCGATCTCGATGGGCTGATCGCGGTCGCGCAGAGCTTCGGCCGGAGGGGCGGCGAGCGCGAGACTAGCGAGCAGCAGGCTGGAAAGTGGCATGGACGTCGGCGAGGAGCTGGATGCGGTCGGCGTCGAGCTCGGCGATCAAACCGCGTCCGCGGAGTATAGAACCGGGCTGTTCGATGGTCACCCACGAGGCGGTCTCCATTCGCCGCGACTCGGGGAACAGGGTCAGGGTCTCGCTGGTCAAGCGCAGGGCTTCGGCCTGTCCCTCTCCGCGCTCGAGTCCCTCTCCGCGCTCGAGCGCCACCTCGCCCGAGAGTAGGAGCTCCTCGCCCTTCGGAGCCACGATCGCGGAAGCAGCTTGGCCGCGCCAGTTTTGGCCGCGGCCGTCGCGCATCGCGATTCGGGGCGCCTGGACACGGAGTTGACCGGTGCTGGCGACGTGCTCGAGCCGGGGAGCCTGGAGCCGGAAGCTACTCGCTCCGCGCTCGTCGTAGGCCACCAGCTCGAAGTCCTCGAGGACGTAGTCGAGCTCAGGAGGCTGTGGCGGCGCCTTGCCGAGGACGCGTTCCCTGAGCTGCCAGAGCCACCAGGACGTGGCGCCGACCAGGGCGGTGAGGATGAGCAGCAGCGCGCGTTCGGCGAGAGGACTCAAGGCTCGGCTCCGGCGCCTTCGCTGCGGGCGGCGAGGATCGCCTCGCACAGCTCGCGCACCGCCCCGTCGCCGCCAAGACGATGGGTCACCCAATGGGCCGCGGCAATCACCTCTGCGACCGCATTGGCGGGTGCCACCGCGAGACCAGCGAGGCGAAGCGCCGGCAGATCGGGCAGGTCATCGCCCATGAAACCGGCTGCTTCGGGCGGGCATGCGCAGGCGGCGAGCAGGCGGCGGAAACACGCGGCCTTGTCTTCTTGGCCTTGGTGGACCTGGACGATGCCGAGCTCGGCGAGGCGCATCGCCACCACCGGGCTCGAGCGCGCGCTGATCACCGCCACCTCCACACCGGCGGCCTTGAGCCGTTTCAGACCCAAGCCGTCGTGGACGTGAAAGACCTTGAGCTCGCGGCCGTCCTCGCCGAACCAAAGACGCCCGTCGGTGAGCACGCCGTCCACGTCGAAGGCCATCAGTGCAATACCTCGCGCGCGCTCGGCGAGGCGCGCGGGGAAGCGCCGCCACCCTCGCCGACGGTCCCGGGAGGAGGCGCGGCCGGACGGCGGGATGTTCGCGGATTCGGTCGCCACCTGGGAGCCGCCGCGGCCGATTTCAGACGACCCTCGCCCGAAGCAGGTCGTGGATGTTGAGCGCACCGAGGAGGACGCCCGATCCGTCCACGACCAGCAGCGCATTGATCTTGTGCGCTTCCATCATCCGAGCCGCTTCGACCGCCAGCCGCTCCGGCCCGATCGTGCGCGGGTGGGAGGTCATCACCCTCGTCACCGGCGTCGATCGGAGATCGATCTGCTCGTCGTCGAGCGTGCGGCGCAGGTCGCCATCGGTGAAGACGCCGAGCAGACGACCATCGCCATCGACGATCGCCGTCATTCCGAGACCCTTTCGGGTCATCTCGACCAGGGCGTCGGAAATGCTCGCCTCCGGGCCCACGCGCGGGATCCCCTCGCCGGTGTGCATGATGTCGGCGATGCGCAGCAGCAGCCTGCGCCCGAGGCTCCCGGCCGGGTGCGAGCGCGCGAAGTCCTCGGCGGTGAAACCGCGCGCCTCGAGCAGGGCGATGGCGAGCGCATCGCCCATCACCAGCGCAGCGGTGGTGCTTGCGGTGGGCGCGAGGCCGAGCGGGCAGGCCTCGGCGGGGACGCTGGTGTCGAGGTGGAGGTCGGCGAGCCGGGCCAGGGTCGATTGCGGCTTGCCGGTCATCGCAATCAGCGGATTGCCCTGGCGGCGGAGGAAGGGGACGATGGTGAGGATTTCCTCGGTCTCGCCCGAGTTGGAGATGGCAAGCACCAGGTCCTGATCGGTGATCATGCCGAGATCGCCGTGGCTTGCCTCCCCCGGATGGACGAAGAAGGCCGGGGTGCCAGTGCTGGCCAGCGTCGCCGCGATCTTGCGAGCGACGTGACCGGACTTGCCCATTCCGGTCACCACCACCCGCCCGGTGCAGGACAGCATCATCGTGCAGGCCGCCACGAAGCTCTCGTCGATGCGTGCTCGCAGCGCGTCGAGGGCACCGATCTCGATGTCGATCACGCGACGGGCGCTTTCGCGCACGTGTTCCCCATCGACCGCCGGAAGTGCCGGGGATCGCTCACGGCTGGCGCGCAGACTGGCGTTCATCGGGCGGTATCGCGGGGCGGAGCGGATGGCCCATGCCGCATGGCTTGGCGTAACATGGACCGTCCTCCATTGTACTCCCTCCGCGTGCCTCGGGCTTGCCGGCTCCGGGAACGCTCCAAGCGATGAAGGCGGAAGACGTTCAGCGACTCATCGAGACGCGCTTGCCCGGCGCGCGAGTCCGGGTGTCGAGCGAAGACGGCGTCCACTTCGAGGCGAAGGTCATCTGCCCAGCCTTTTCGGGGCGTCCGCTGGTCGCGAGGCACCGAATGGTGTACGAGACGCTCGGCGCGCTGATGGGCGGGGCGATTCACGCGCTTTCCCTGAAGACGCTTGCGCCCGAAGAGGCCGACCCGTCCGACATCGCCGACTGAGGGCGCGCGAGCGATGGCGAAGCTCCTGATCGAGGGGGGCGTGCCGCTCTCCGGGGATGTTCCGGTCTCCGGGGCGAAGAATGCGGTGCTGCCGATCCTCGCCGGCGCGCTACTCGCCGATGGGGTGGTGCGCATCGGGCGTGTGCCGCACCTTCAGGACGTCACCACGATGATGGAGCTGCTCGGCCGCATGGGTGTGGAGCTCGCCCTCGACGAGCGGCTCTGGATCGAGCTCGATCCGACCCGGCTGCGCGAGCACGTCGCCCCGTATGAGCTGGTTCGGACCATGCGCGCCTCCATCCTGGTACTCGGGCCCCTGCTCGCGCGCTGGGGCCGGGCGGTGGTCTCGCTGCCCGGCGGCTGCGCGATCGGTGAACGGCCCGTGGACCTGCACATCAAGGGCCTGCGCGCGCTCGGGGCCGAGGTCGAGCTGTCGGGCGGCTACATCGAGGCGCGTGCCGAGCGCTTGTCGGGAACGCGGATCGTCATGGACTTGGTCACCGTGACCGGCACGGAAAACCTGATGATGGCGGCGACCCTGGCGCGCGGGACCACGATCATCGAAAACGCCGCGCAGGAGCCCGAAGTGGTCGACCTCGCCCGTTTCCTCAAGAGGCTCGGAGCACGGATCGAAGGGGAGGGCAGCAACACGATCATCATCGAGGGGGTCGAGCGCCTCTCGGGCGGTGAATACGAAGTGCTTCCGGATCGGATCGAAGCCGGCACCTATTTGGTCGCAGGTGCGATCAGCGGCGGGCGGGTCAAGGTCACCGGAGTGAGGCCGGAGCATCTGGATGCCGTGCTGCTCAAGCTGCGCGAGGCGGGAGCGGAGCTCGCGATCGGGACGGATTGGATCGAGGTCGACATGCGCGGACGACGGCCACGCGCGGTCGATCTGACCACGGCGCCCTATCCGGGCTTTCCGACCGACATGCAGGCGCAGTTCTGCGCGCTCGACGCCATCGCCGAGGGCGTCGGACTCATCCGCGAGACGGTCTTCGAGAACCGTTTCATGCACGCCCAAGAGCTCAGGCGGCTCGGCGCCGACATCGCGGTCGAGGGCAACACCGCGATCATCCGCGGCGTCCCCCGCCTCTCCGGGGCGCCGATCATGGCCACCGATCTGCGCGCCTCGGCCAGCCTCTTGCTCGCCGGCCTGGTGGCGGAGGGCACGACGGTGGTGGACCGCATCTACCACCTCGATCGCGGCTACGAGCGCATCGAGGAGAAACTCGCGCGGCTGGGTGCGCGTATCCGGCGTATTCGCTGATCCAGGCTCGACCGACGCCTTCCCGTGACGGTCGCCCTTCCCGCGCGCGGGAGAGCGTGTAGCGCTCGCTCCTCGAGCCCGAACCGGATCGGGTGGCGCTTCCGCCGCGAGGGGCGTGGCGGGGCCTCGAACCGCGCTCCTCAGCCGGAAGCGGAGCCTGCGCGCAAACGCAGGATCAGCTCCTCGCCATCGTCGGCGTGGAGGATGAAAACCGGCGCATAGCCGAGCGAGGGAGCATGACAGCTTGCGCTCCTGCGCTCGGGATCCTCGCTCAGCCGCTCCACCAGGACGCAGGTGATCTCGCGCCCGCCGACGCTCTCGCTTCGCGTGCCGACCACCCGGCCACGGCGCAGCTTGGGCGCTCCGCGGTTGACCTCGAGGAAGCGGAATTCCGTCTCGCCTCGCTGGGCCGCGAGCGCGGCGCGGATGAGGGCCGCGAGCGGATCGAGAGCGGGGCCGGGCAGAGGATGGCGGCTTTCGCCATGGCGGGAATCCCGGACCCGGACCTCGCCCCGCCGCCAGTCGAAATCGAGCCGCTGCTCGCGTCGCCGAAGGGGTTGCTCGCGGCGGCCGCTGAACGATTCGCTGCGCGGCTCGCCGGCGGTGAACCCCAGCCGCGATTCCTCATGGGCGGTGAAGCGCAAGGCTCCCGCGAGCACGCTCGCTTCGAGGCGGCTACGGATCCTGAAGCCTCCATCGGAGTCGGGTCCGTATTCGATGCGCGCGATTCCGACCTCGCGCCCGTTTCGGAACAGGGTGTATTGACCCGCGAACGGTGGCAGCGTCGCCTCCTCGGGCAGGAGCATCGTCGCGGCGAGGATCAGGCTGGCAACCATCGGTCGTCGGCTCCGAGCTCGAGCGGTCGATCGAGGATGCAGCCATCCAGATGAATGCCCGCTGGCCTCCATTCCAGCCGCCGCTCGGCGAACAAGGCCAAGGTGGCGGTCAGGAGGGCGTGTTCGCGCGGCAGCAGCCGCGCCGCGAGGGTCTCAGGATCATCGCCCGGAAGGATCGGGACCCGAACCCGCGCGATCACGGGCCCCGCGTCCACCTCGGCGCTCACGAAATGGACCGAGGCGCCGTGTTCTCGATCGCCGGCCTCGATCGCGCGGCGGTGGGTCTGGAGGCCCGGATACTTGGGCAGCAGCGAGGGGTGGATGTTGATCATCCGGCCCGCCCAAGCTTCGACCACGGGCGCGCTCAGGACGCGCATGAATCCGGCGAGGACCACGAGCTCCGGCGCGAAGCTCGAAATCCGCGCGAACAGCGCCTCGTCGTAGGCCCTTCGGCTCGGGTAGCCGCGAGGGGCGAGTGCGATCGTGGGAATCCCCGCGGCTTCGGCGCGGCGCAGGCCTTCGGCCTCGATCCGATCGGAGAGCACGGCGAGAATCTTCGCCCGAAGTCGCCCCGAACGGCAGGCATCGATGATCGCCTGCAAATTGCTGCCGCGTCCGGATACCAGAACCGCGAGGCTGAGCGTCGCGCTCATCCGATGCGCACTCGCGGCCCATCGCCATGGGCGCGGACGGCGCCGATCTCCCAGGCGCTGAGCCCGGCGTCCTCAAGCCGACGAAGCGCCTCCGCGGCGGCGCTCTCGGGCAGGATGATCACGAAGCCGATGCCGCAATTGAAAGTGCGCCACATCTCCGGCCATTCCACCGGACCGGCCTCATGGAGCCATCGGAAGACCGGCGGCAGCGGCCAGGCGGAGCTTTCGATCTCGAGACCGAGCCCTTCGGGCACCACGCGGATGATGTTCTCGCTCAGGCCGCCGCCCGTGATGTGAGCGAGCGCATGAACCTCGAGGGCCTGAAGCAGGGCGAGCACCGGCTTGACGTAGATGCGGGTCGGGGCGAGGAGGGCATCGTGCAGGCGTATCCCCCCGAGATCGAGCTCGAGGGGCTCGCCCGAGCGCGCGAGGATCTTGCGAATCAACGAAAAGCCATTGGCGTGCGGCCCGCTCGAGGCGATCCCGAGCAGGACGTCGCCGGCTTGCACTCGGCGGCCGTCGAGCAGCCGCTCCCGCTCCACCACGCCCACGCAAAAGCCGGCGAGATCGTACTCTCCGGGCGCGTAGAAATCGGGCATCTCCGCGGTCTCCCCGCCGATCAGCGCGCAGCCGGCTTCCCGGCAGCCCGCGGCAATCCCCTCCACGACCCGCGCAGCGGTCTCGACCTCGAGCTTGCCGGTGGCGAAATAGTCGAGGAAAAACAGCGGCTCGGCACCCTGGACCAGGACATCGTTGACGTTCATCGCCACGAGGTCGATCCCCGCCGTTTCGTGCAGCCCGAAGCGGGTGAGGAGCTTGAGCTTGGTGCCCACCCCGTCGGTCCCCGAAACCAGCACCGGCTCGCGGTGCCGCCCGACCGGCAGGGCGAACAGCGCCCCGAAACCGCCGAGGCCAGCGAGCACCCCAGGCCGGAAGGTGCTTCGCGCGGCGGGCTTGATGCGCTCGACCAAGGCGTGGCCGGCGTCGATATCGACACCGGCCTCGCGGTAACTCAGGCTGGATCGCTCCTTGGGCATCGGGCCGTGCCTCTCGCGGCGGAAACGGGGATGATAGACGGACGTCCCCGATTTGAGCAGAGTTCGATCCATGCGTCTGCCGCTCCTTCTCGCGCTGCTCCTTTCGTTTCCGGCGGGGGCTCAGGTGGGTCTCTACGACGTGGTGGTGGACGTGGCCGACCGTGGCGAGCCGACTCGCGTCCTCGCTATCCGCCAAGCATTCGCTCAGTTGCTTTTCCGCTTGAGCGGGACGACCGGCCTCGAGGCCGATCCCGCGGTCCGCGCCGCATTCGGCGATCCCACGCGATTCCTGAGAAGCTTCGTTTACCTCGATGCCGTACCCGGTGAAGTCACGAACACTCCGCCGGATTTGTCGCTGCGGGTGAGCTTCGATCCGGAGCAGGTCATCGCCTTGCTCGAGGAGGCCCGTGCGCCGATCTGGTTCGGGCACCGCACGCCGGTGCTGCTGCTGATCGAGGAGCATAGGGAAGATGGCTCGACCGCGCTGATCCGCGACGATCATCCCCTCGTGCCGCTCTTCCGGAGCGCGGCTTCGGCCCTGGGCTATCCTCTGGTATTCCCGCGCTCCGATCCGATCGAGGATCGGATGATCAGCGAGGCGATCGCTCGCGCGCAGGGATTCGCCGCATTGGCCAAACAATACGCGCTGCGGGTGGTGCTCGCCGGCCGCGTGCGTTGGGATCTCCAGCCGGGGCAGGCGGAATGGCTGCTGTGGCAGGCCGACCGAGCGGCCAGGCACCGAGAAACCGTGACGAGCGAGAATGTCGCTTCCGCGGCGATGGCGACGCTCCATCGCTGGCTGGCGGCGCGGTATGCCGTGCCGGCCACCGAGCGCATCCCCCAGACCTTTGCCCTGTCGGTCGCCGGAATCCGATCGGCGGAAGACTACCTCTCCCTGATCCGAAAGCTGCGCAGCGAACCCGTGTTCCGCTCGATTCGCCCCGAACTCGCCGAGGATGATCGCTTGCTGCTCACGGTCGAGTCGCGCATCCATCGCGTGCGCGCGCTCGATCTGCTCAGGCTCGATCCGCGCCTCGAGCCCGATCCCCGACCGCTGCCCGATTCGCCTGCCGATTCGCAGTTCGTGTGGCTTCCATGAGCTCTCTCAGGCTGATCTGGATCCCGAACGCGATCACGCTGATCCGGCTGCTGCTCGCCTGGCCGCTCTACCAGGCGCTGGATGCCGGGCACTTCGCGCGGGCGGCGGTGATCGCGGCCGTGGCCGGGCTGAGCGACGTGCTCGACGGCTGGCTGGCGAAGCGATACGGCTGGGTCACCCGCCTCGGCGGCATGCTCGATCCGATCGCCGACAAGCTGCTGGTGCTCGCGGCCTTCGTCGGGCTTCACGGTGCGGGCCTGCTTCCCGCGTGGCTCCTCATGCTCGTCGTCGGCCGCGATCTGATCATCGTGCTCGGCGCGATCGCCTACCGCCTGCTGATCGGGCCATTCGAGCCAGAGCCGACGAAGAGCGGCAAGATCACCACCTTCGCCCAGCTCTCGCTCCTGGTGTGGCTTCTGCTGAGCGCATCCTTATGGCCTCTGCCCGAGGCGGGGACCCGGCTGATGATGATCCTCGTCGCCCTTCTGACCTTTTTGAGCGGCCTGCACTACGTCTGGATCTGGTCCGGCCGCGCCTGCGCTTCCCGTCGGGCGAGGCCAGCGTGAACGCTCGCCTCGTCTGGGTGCTGGTCCTTGTCGTTCTCGGCGCCTGGCTGCTCTGGCGGCTGGCGCCGGTCCTGAGCCCCTTCCTGGCCGGCGCCATCTTCGCCTACTTGCTGAACCCCATCGTGGTGCGCCTGGAGCGGCATGGGCTTGCACGATCGCTCGCGGTGGCGCTGGTCCTGGTCGTGTTCGTGCTTCTCGCCGTGCTCCTCGTGCTTTTGGCCGTGCCTTTCATCGAGGCGCAGATCGTGCGGGCGGCCGAAGCCTTCCCCGGCTACATCGCGTGGCTTCAAGAGCGGGTCCTGCCGTGGCTGAAGGAGCGATTCGGCCTCGAGATCCCCGCGTTCGAGCCGGCTCAGGCGCTTGCGCTGCTGCGCGAGCATTGGTCCTCGGCTGGCGGCTGGCTTGCGGCGCTGCTCGGGCAGGCGGCTCGCTCCGGTGCGGCCCTGCTCGCTCTGCTTGGCACTTTCGTGCTCACGCCGGTGGTCATGGTCTATCTGCTGGTCGACTGGCCGCGGGTGCTGATTGCCCTGGACAGCCTGATTCCGCGCCGTTATGCACCCGAGGTGAGAGCGATGGCGCGTGAGGCGGACGAGGCGCTTTCCGCCTTTCTCCGCGGTCAACTTTTGGTCATGCTCACCTTGGCCGTGCTCTATTCCACGGCGCTCGCGCTGATTGGACTGCGCTCGGGCGTGCTCATCGGGCTCTTGGCCGGGCTTTTGAGCTTCGTGCCCTACCTCGGCCTGATCCTCGGCCTCTGCGCTGCCTTGATCGCCGCCTGGATCGAGATCGGGTCGCTGTGGGCGCTTCTCGCCGTGATCGCGGCTTTCGCGGCGATCCAGGCGTTCGAGAGCTTCTGGCTGACGCCACGGCTCATCGGCGAAAAGCTCGGGCTGCATCCGCTAGCAGTGATCTTCGCGCTGCTCGCGGGCGGGCAGCTTCTCGGCTTTTTCGGCGTGCTGCTCGCGCTACCGGCAGCGGCCGTCCTGGCCGTCTTCCTGCGGCGAGCGCTTCGGGCCTATCGCTCGAGCCGGCTCTATGCGGCAGAGGAGTGATGGCGTGCCTCGCGCCCAGTTGCCGCTGGCCATCGCCTTTCCCCGGGCGCGCGATTTTTCGAGCTTCCGGGTGGGTGATAACGCGGCGGCGGTGGCCGCGGTAGCCGCTTTTGCCCAACGACCGGAGGGCGTCGTTCTTTTGCTCGGGGCCAGCGGCACCGGCAAAACCCATCTTCTCGTCGCGTCCTGCCAGGCCCACGCAGCGGCGGGGGGCGCAAGCCGATATGTTGCACCGGCATCTTGGGCGGAGGATCGGACAGAGGCACTGCTGAGCTTTGCCGATGCTTCGCTTTTGGCCCTCGATGGGCTGGAGGACCTCGCCGGGCGTCGTGCGCTCGAGGAAGCCGTCTTCGCCTTGTTCAATGCCGTGCGCGACCGTGGCGGGGGCGTGTTGGTCGCAAGCCGCGAGCACCCCGAGGCGCTGAGCGACCTACTGCCCGACTTGCGTTCGCGTTTGCTTGCAGGACTGCGGTTTCGGCTTCAGCCGCTTCCGGAAGAGGAACGGCGCGCCCTCTTTCGCGCGCGGACAGCCGAGGTCGGGTTGCGCATCGAGGATGCCGCGCTCGAATACCTTTTCCGGCGTTATCCGCGGGATCTCAAGCGCCTGATGGCCTTCTTGGAAAGGCTCGAGCAGGAAAGCCTCGCCCGCCAGCGTCCCGCGACCATCGCCCTCATCCGCGAGCTGCTCGGGTCAGAGTCCTGAGGGCGGTGGCTGCTGCACCCATCCGGCGCTCGTCTCGAGCCGCTCGCGCAAGGCCGCCAGGCGTTTCGGGGTGCCGACGTCGAGCCAGAAGCCCTCGAAAAGCTCGCCCGTGAGGAGCCCCGCCTCGGCGGCGCGGCGAAGAAGGGGGCCGAGAGGAAAAATGGGATCGCCGCGTGCGCTGCGCGGGGGTTCCGGAAAGAGTTGCGGCCAGCCCTCGAGGATTTCGGGGCGATAAAGGCCGATACCGGCGAAGGTGTGGCGCGGCAGGCCGGTCGCACGAAGCAATCCATCCATGCTCAAGGCGAAATCGCCTGTGGGGTGATGCGGGGGGTTGGGAACGAGCATGAGATGGGCGAGACCGCGAAGCGGGCGCGTGCGGAAGGCTCGCAGATCGGCTTCGCACCAGACATCGGCGTTGAGCGCGAGAAATGGAGCGTCTCCGAGCAAGGGCAGGGCCTTGAGCATCCCGCCGCCGGTTTCGAGCGGCGCCTCGCCCTCCTCGCTGTACGCGATGCGCACGCCGAAGCTTGCACCGTCGCCCAGGCGATTGCGGATGCGCTCGCCGTGCCTGGCGAGGTTGATCACGAGCTCCTCGATGCCGGCGGCCTTGAGGCGCTCGATCTGCCACTCGATGAGGCTTTTGCCCGCCACCTGGAGCAAGGGCTTCGGGCAATGGCGCGAGAGGGCGCCCATGCGCTTGCCGTGGCCAGCGGCGAAGATCAGGGCGCGCATGGACGGGTGAGGTCGCGTTCGTCGATGGCGCGCCGGAGCAAAGCGAGCAGCGGGGCGAATTCGCGATAGCGGCTCGCCACCTGTTCGACATAGGCGAAAACCCGCGGCAAGTCGCCGAGATAACCGGGCTTGCCGTCGCGGTACCACAGGCGGCAGAAGATGCCGAGCACTTTGAGGTGGCGCTGAAGCCCCATCCAATCGAAGGCACGTTCGAAGTCGGCGCGGTCCGGCACCGGAAAACCTTCCGCAGCAAGGCGCAGCCGATGCTGCTCCGCCCAGCGGCGCACGGCTTGAGGCGCCCAGGCGATGTAGCAATCGCGAAGCAGTGAGACGAGGTCGTAACTCAAAGGGCCGATCACCGCGTCCTGGAAATCGACGATGCCAGGACCGTTCGCCGGCACGATGAGCAGGTTGCGGCTGTGGTAGTCGCGATGGACAAAGACCTGGGGCTCGGCGCGCGCCGAGGCGATGAGTTGGCGAAAGGCCTCGGCGAGCAGCTCCTGTTCCTCGACCCCCACGGCATGACCGAGATGCCGAGCGAGGAACCACTCAGGCAGCAGATCGAGCTCGGCCTGGAGCCGCATCTCGTCATAAGGCGGCAGGCCAGAGCCATCGGCGTAAAGCTGAAGCCGACGCAGCGCCGCCATCGCCTCGCCATAGAGCGCATCGGCCGTGGTCGGGGCGAGGCGGGCGAGATAGAGCGTGCTCCCGAGGTCCTCCATCAGCACGAACCCGGCCTCGGGGTCGTCAGCCTCCACGGCGGGCGCGTGCAAGCCTGCGGCGCGAAGCCGCTCGGCAACATCGAGCCACGGCCGCACGTCCTCCCGTTCCGGCGGGGCATCCATCAGGATCAGGCTGCAACCGTCGCGATGCACGCGGAAGTAGCGCCGAAAGCTCGCATCCTCCGAGGCGGGCGCGAGGCGAAAGGGCCCTCTGAGGTAGCGAGCGAGAAAGGCGTGGCGCTCGGCTTCGCGGGCGTTGGGGGCGGACATGGGGCGGGCAGTGTACGCCGGGCCAGGCCGGTGGGAAATCGGCGACACTAAAGTGCTCACGGCTTCGGGTGGCGGGTGATGGAGAAGGAAGCGGTCGCGGTCATCGGGCTTGGCTACGTCGGCCTGCCTTTGGCCCTGGCCTTCGGGCGACAGCGGCCGACGCTCGGGTTCGACCTCGATGCCACGCGGATCGCGGAGCTTCGCCGAGGCATCGATCGAAGCGGCGAGTGTGCGCCGGAGGCTCTCGCCGAGGCGAAGCAGCTTCGCTTGAGCAGCGATCCTGAGGCGCTGAGGGGCCATTCCCTGTTCGTGATCGCGGTTCCAACTCCGGTCGATCGGGCGAAAAGACCCGATCTCACTGCCCTGCTTCGCGCCAGCGAAACCGTCGGGCGGGCGCTCACCCCCGACAGCCTCGTGATCTACGAGAGCACGGTCTATCCCGGTTGCACCGAAGAGGTCTGCGTGCCCGTCCTCGAACAGCTCTCGGGCCTTCGCTACGAAGGGTGTGCGGGCCAGGGACCGAGCTTTGCCGTGGGCTACAGCCCCGAGCGGATCAACCCCGGCGACCCCGAGCACCGCCTCGACAACGTGGTCAAGCTCATCGCGGCATCGAGCGGGGCGGCGCTCTCGCGCATGGAGGCGCTCTACGGCGAGGTGGTGCGGGCAGGGCTTCACCGCTGCTCGAGCATCCGCGTCGCGGAGGCGGCGAAAGTGATCGAAAACACTCAGCGCGACCTCAACATCGCGCTCGTCAATGAGCTTGCCATCCTTTTTCACAAGCTCGGGCTCGATACGCTCGAGGTTCTGGAGGCGGCGGGCACCAAGTGGAACTTCCTGCCGTTTCGGCCGGGTTTGGTCGGCGGGCATTGCATCGGCGTGGACCCCTATTACCTCACCTACAAGGCCCAGGAAATCGGCCATCATCCCCAGCTCATCCTGGCCGGGCGGCGGATCAACGATGGCATGGGCGCTTACGTGGCCGAGCGCGTGCTGAGACTCATGCTCGCCCGCGGCATCCATCCGGTGGGGGCGAGGGCGCTGATCCTCGGTCTCGCCTTCAAAGAGAACGTGCGCGACATTCGCAACAGCCGTATTCCAGACATGGTGGAGGCGTTGCGGGGTTATCGCATCGAAGTCGCGGTGCACGACCCCTTGGCCGATCCCGAGGAGGCGCGGCGGGAGTATGGGCTCGAGCTTCTCGCCGAGCCGCCGGAGGGCGCCTTCGATGCGGTGGTGCTGGCGGTGGCGCATCGCCAGTACCGCGAGTGCCCCCCCGAGCGGATCCGCGCCTTCGGCAAGCCAGGCGCCGTGCTCTTCGACGTGAAGGGCGTCCTCCCGCGCGAGGCGGTCGATGGCCGGCTCTGAGTTTTGGCGCGGGCGCCGGGTGCTGGTCACCGGCCATGCCGGCTTCATCGGTGCGCATCTCTCCCGGCGCTTGCTCGAGCTTGGCGCCGAGCTGATCGGCTTCGACAATCTCAACCCTTACTACGACCCCAAGCTCAAGCGCGCGCGCTTGCGCTGGATCGCCGAAGCCGGCGCGTTCACGCACCTTCAGGCCGATCTCACCGATCGCGAGGCCGTGGCGGCGGCCTTCGCCGAGCACCGACCGGAGATCGTCTTTCACCTCGCCGCGCAGGCCGGGGTGCGCTATGCCGCCGAGAATCCGGAAGCCTACGTGCAAAGCAACGTGGTGGGCAGCTTGCATGTGCTCGAGGGCTGCCGCCGCCATCCGGTGCGGCATTTGCTGTTGGCGAGCACGAGCAGCGTCTATGGCGCGAACCGCTGCCTGCCGTTTCGCGAGGATCAGGGCACGGACCATCCGCTCACGCTCTACGCCGCGAGCAAAAAAGGCTGCGAGGCGATGGCGCATGCCTACGCCCATCTTTTCGGGATTCCCGTGACCGTGCTCCGCTTCTTTACCGTCTACGGTCCCTGGGGCCGTCCGGACATGGCGCTCTTCCGCTTCGCCGAAGCGATCCTCGATGGTCGGCCCGTGCCGCTCTACAACCACGGCCGCCACCGGCGGAGCTTCACCTACGTGGATGATGTGATCGCGGCCTTGCTCGCCTTGGCGCCACTGAGCCCTCGTCCCGATCCGGATTGGGATCCGCGCAGGCCCGATCCCAAAAGCAGCGGTGTGGCTCCCTACCGCCTGCTCAACCTCGGCAACGCGCGGGCGGTGGAACTCACCCGCTACCTGGAGCTGCTCGAGGCGGCTTTGGGTCGGAAGGCGCAGCGGGAGCTTCTTCCCGCCCAGCCTGGGGACGTGGAGGAGACCGAGGCCGATGCTTCGGCGCTCGCGGCGCTGATCGGCTTTCGCCCGGAAACGCCGGTCGAGGAGGGGGTGCGCCGCTTCGCGCAGTGGTATCTCGACTGGCGCGCCGGCATGGCGGCATGAGGATTCGTGACCGGCAGGCGGCCTGCCCGGCCGTAGAATCGCCCCTCCCGGAGTGGCGGCGATGAGTGAACTGCATCATCTCGATCGTCTCGAGGCGGAGGCGATTCACATCCTGCGCGAGGCAGCGGCGCAGTTCCGCCGGCCGGTGCTGCTCTATTCGATCGGCAAGGACTCCTCGGTGCTGCTTCATCTCGCGCGCAAGGCCTTCCATCCGGCGCCCATCCCTTTCCCCCTGCTCCATATCGACACCGGCTGGAAGTTCCGCGAGATGTACGCCTTCCGCGACGCGATGGCGGCGCGCTTCGGGCTCAGGCTCATCGTCTTCCGCAACGAAGAGGGCATCCGGCGCGGCATCAATCCTCTCGATCATGGCGCCGCTCTTCACACCGAAGTCATGAAGACGGAGGCGCTCAAGCTCGCGCTGGCTCAGCATGGTTTCGATGCCGCCATCGGGGGCGCACGCCGGGATGAAGAGCGCTCGCGGGCGAAGGAGCGCATCTTTTCGCTGCGCCATGCTGGCCAGCGCTGGGATCCGCGCCGCCAGCGCCCGGAGTTCTGGGAGCTCTTGAACGGCCGCCTGGGCCCTGAGGAGACCATGCGCGTCTTTCCGCTCTCGGACTGGACTGAGCTCGATGTCTGGCTTTACATCCAACGCGAGGGGATCGAAGTGGTGCCGCTTTACTTCGCGCGCGAAAGACCGGTGGTGGAGCACCAGGGCGCGCTCATCGTGCTCGATGATGAACGCTATGCCGATCGCTTCCCGCCGGCGAAGATGATCAAGGTGCGTTTCCGGAGCCTCGGCTGCTGGCCGCTTTCCGGCGCCATCCCCTCCGCGGCCGAGGACCTCGATCAGCTCATCGCCGAACAATTCGCCACTCGCCATTCCGAGCGGCAGGGCCGACTCATCGACCACGACGAGGCGGCGAGCATGGAGCGGAAGAAGCGGGAGGGGTATTTTTGAAGGCATTACGAGGGCTTTGACGATGCTTGAGTCATTGCGTATCGCCGGCCTGCTCAGTTTTCCTCCGAAGGGCCTCGAACTCAATTTGCGACCGCTTAATGTCTTGATCGGTCCGAACGGTGCCGGCAAGTCCAATCTCATCGACGTCATCGAGCTTCTGGCGAATGCGCCGCGGAATCTGGTTGAGCCCTTGCGCGCCGGCGGCAATCTTTCCGATTGGCTGTGGAAAGGAGGACGCAGCGACTTCGGGGAAGGCGACCGTCTGGGGCCACCAGAGGCGACGATCGAGGCGATATTCGTCAATCCGCGCAGCCGAACGCAGATGCCGATGCGCCATCGCCTGCGCTTCGGCCGCGACGAGGACGGCCGCTTCCGCATCTTCGAGGAGCGGCTCGAGAACAAGCAGGCCTACTCCGGCTTCCCCGAACCCTACCGCTTCTACACCTTCGATGGTCGGCACGCCTTGCTCAACGTCCGAGGCTTTGCCGAGGAGGGCGGTGGTGTCGGCGAACGCGGAGAAGAACGCCCGGGGCGCTTGCGCAAGTTGCGCCCGGAGGACATCGACCCTACCCAATCGATCCTCGCCCAGCGCCGGGACCCCGACCATTATCCCGAGCTCGCCTTCGTCGCCAGCCAGCTTGAACGCGTGCGCATCTATCGCGAATGGCACTTCGGCCGGATGACGCCGCAGCGACTCGAGCACAAAGCCGATCTTCCGGGCGACCGCTTGCTGCCCGATGGCAGCAACCTCGCGCATGTGCTCAGCAACCTGCGAAGTTCCGAGGCTCGTGCAAAGGTTCTCGAGCGCGTGCGTCAGCTTTACCCGGGCCTCGACGACTTCGAGGTCCGATTGGTTTCGGGGTCGGTGCAACTCGTGCTCATCGAGCACGGTCGGGCGATCCCCGCGAGTCGGCTCTCCGACGGCACCCTGCGCTTCCTCAGCCTGGTGGCGATCCTGTGTCATCCTGATCCAGGATCGTTGCTCTGTATCGAGGAACCGGAACTGGGCCTGCACCCCGATCTCGTCGGGGAACTGGCCGAAATGCTGGTCGAGGCTTCGACGCGCACGCAGCTCATCATCACCACCCATTCCGAAGCCCTGGTCGATGCCCTCGGCGAGGACCCCGAGCGAATCCTGGTGGTGGAGCGCGAGGATGAGGGAACCTCGGTACGCCGCCTCGACGCGCAAGCCCTCTCGGGGTGGCTCGATCGTTATTCCCTCGGGGAGCTCTGGAGCCGAGGCGATATTGGAGGGAATCGATGGTAACCAAGCTATTCGTGGAAGGCGGCGGCCACGGTCGTCGCCAAAACATGCAACTGCGACGCGCGATGTCCGAGCTGCTGCGAAACGCGGGATTGGCAGGCTGTATGCCCCGCGTCGTGGCCAGCGGAAATCGTCAAAACACGATTGATGACTATGGCCGAGCCAAGAAGGACGGGGATGAAGCCTTGGTCTTGGTCGATTCGGAACAGTCCGTTCCTCCGCAGTATTGCGGCAGCGCAGCGGGTGCTTTCGATCCTTGGGGCTTTCTGAGCTCGCTTGGGATGAAGGTTCCGCCTCATCGCAGCAATCCGGATTGTCACCTGATGGTCGAATGCATGGAAAACTGGTTCGTGGCGGACTGGGGCGTCGTCCAACGCCACTTTCGCTGTGGACAACAACCGCCGGGAAGCGCGACGGCAATCGAACAGATTCCCAAAGCGAACGTCCTCGAGGCCCTCGATGGCGCGGCAGGGCAACGGGGCTATGACAAGACCGGAGATGGGTTTTCGCTCCTTCAAAAGCTCAACCCGGCCAAGGTCGCGGCCGCCTCCCCCTGGGCGAAGCGCTTCTTCGACGAGCTGCGAAAGCGCTGTGCCAACCGAAAGGGTTGTAGGGGTCATCCGCCAGGGGGCCGTAGACCGTGAGCGCGCTGCCCGTGCACAGCCCGGCCGCGAGATCCATAGCCGTTCGGCGATCGCTTCGCCTCGCGCTGGTCGGCTCGGTGGATGATGGCAAGAGCACGCTGCTCGGGCGCCTGCTGTGGGAGGCCGGGGCGGTACCGGAGGATCAGTGGCAGTCGCTTCTCGCCGAATGCCGGCGGCGCGGGATGCCGGAAGGCGAGGTCGAGTGGGCTTGGCTTTGTGACGGACTCGAGGCCGAGCGCGAGCAGGGCATCACCATCGACGTCGCCTGGCGTTACCTCCGCTTGGGCGAGCGGATGTTCATCATCGCCGACTGCCCGGGCCATGAGCAGTACACCCGCAACATGGCGAGCGGTCTTTCGCGCTCTGAGCTCGCCGTGCTTCTGCTCGATGCCAGCCGGGGGGCGACGCGGCAGACCCTTCGCCACCTGCGCATCGCCGCGCTCTTCGGGGTGCGGGAGGTGGTGCTGGCGGTCAACAAGATGGACCGCGTGGACTATGACGAAGCGCGCTTCCGCGAGCTCGTGGCGCCGATCGCGGCGCTGGCCGAGGCGCTGAAGCTTCGGCTGGTGGCGATCCCGCTCGCCGCCCGCGCAGGCGAGAACGTTGCGAGCGCAAGCGGCAAGATGCCTTGGTACGAGGGGCCGAGCCTGCTCTCCTTCCTCCTCCAGTTCAAACCCGAGCCTCCGCCGCCGCGGGGGGCGCGCCTGCCGGTGAGCCTGGTCCTGCGCGCGGAGGGGGATTTTCGCGGCTACGCCGGCACGCTCTCTGGCGGCGTGCTCGCCGTCGGCGATCCCGTGGTCCTGCTGCCCTCGGGCCAGCGCAGTGCGATCGCCGAGATTCGCTGCGGATTCGAGCCGAGACAACGCGCCTTCCCCGGCGAGGCGGTGCTGGTGCGGCTTGGCGACGAACGCGACCTCGGTCGCGGGGATGTCATCGCCGCGGCGCGCGATCCGCTGGCGGTGGCCGATCAGTTCGCGGCCGAGCTGCTGTGGGTGGGCGAGGAGCCTCTGATCCCGGGGCGGCGCTATCGCCTGCGCTTGGCGAGTGCGGAGGTGGAGGCGCAGATCACCGAAATCCGCTATCGGGTGGATGTCGAAACCGGCAAATCGCTTGCCGCGCGCCGGCTCGAGCTCAACGAGCTCGCGCACGTGCATCTCGCTTGCGAGCGCCCGTTGCCTTTCGCGCCTTTCGCCGAGGAGCGGCATTTCGGTGCTTTCATCCTGATCGATCGGATGCGCGGCGATACGGTCGGTGCAGGCGTGATCGCGCATGCCTTGCGGCGGGCGAGCAACATCCACTGGCAGCCGCTGGCGGTCGGCCGCGAGGCCCGCGCTCGGCTCAAAGGGCAAAAGCCCCGTTGCCTGTGGTTCACCGGTCTTCCCGCTTCGGGCAAATCCACGATCGCCGATCGGCTCGAGCAGAGGCTTCATGCGCTCGGCTATCACACGATGCTGCTCGATGGCGACAATCTCCGCCATGGCCTCAATCGCGACCTCGGCTTCACCCCCGAGGATCGGGTGGAGAACATCCGGCGCGTGGCCGAGGTCGCCAAGCTCATGTGCGATGCCGGCTTGATCGTGCTGGTCGCCCTGATCTCGCCTTATCGCGCCGATCGGGCGATGGCCCGTTCCCTCTTCCCGCCGGGCGAGTTCATCGAGGTCTTCGTCGATGTGCCGCTTGCGCTCGCGGAAGCGCGCGATCCGAAGGGGCTCTACGCCAAGGCACGCGCCGGGCTGATCCCGAACTTCACCGGAATCAATGCCCCCTACGAGCCGCCCGAGGCGCCCGAGATCCATCTGCCGGCCTCGTTCGAAGCGCCAGAGGAGCTCGCCGAGCGCATCGTGCAATATCTCCTCGAAGGTCTTGCGTCGTGACTGGGCCTCGACCTCTGGTGGTCGCCCTCACGGGCGGGATCGCTTCCGGCAAGAGCACGGTGGCGCGCCTCTTCGCCGAGCGCGGCGTACCCGTACTCGATGCCGACGAGGCGGCGCGCGCGGTGGTCGTCCCGGGAAGCGAGGGTCTGGCGGCGGTGGCCGAAGCCTTTGGTCGAGCCGTGCTCACGCCCGCAGGCGAACTCGATCGAGCGGCGCTCAGGCAGCGGGTGTTTTCCGACCCGGAGGCGCGGCGCCGGCTCGAGGCGATCCTCCACCCCCGCATCGAACGGCACTTGCACGAGGCGCTGGCCGCCGCCGCTCGCTCGAATCCGCCCTACGTGCTGGTGGTGATCCCGCTTCTGGCCGAGGTCGGACGGTATCCCTGGATCGATCGGGTGTTGGTGGTGGATGTGCCCGAAGAGGTGCAGCGGCAGCGCTTGCTCGCGCGGGACCGGATCGACGCCACGCTCGCCGAGGCGATGATCGCCGCTCAGGCCCGCCGGGCCGAGCGGCTTGCCCTGGCCGACGATGTGATCGACAACGGCGGAGGCTGCGAGGCGCTCGCGTTGAGGGTGGCCGAGCTCGACCGGCTTTATCGTCGTCTCGCGCGCGGCTGAAGCGGCGCCTCAGCCGAAGGGGATCAAGCGCTGCCAGAGGCTCTTTTCGCGCGGCCAGCCGCCGGAGAGGAAAGGATGATTCGGGAAATTGCCCTCGAGCACCCGGCGCGTGTCCTCGGCGAGCTGCTTCTCGCCGAGACGCTCATAGCAATAGGCGAGAATGGCGAGCGCGTCGGCATTCTGCGGGGCCTGCGGGTAGTTCTCGATGACGTAGCGGGCGCGATTGGCGGCTGCGACCCATGCGGCCCGGCGCAGGTAGAAATTCGCGACCTCGATTTCGGACTGGGCGAGGACATTCCGCAGATAGATCATCCTCTGCCGTGCATCCAAGGCGTACTCGGTGTCGGGGAAGCGCTGGATGAGCTCCCCGAAATCGCTGAAGGCGCGCCTGAGATGCTCGAGATCGCGCGTCCAAGCCGGGCGACCGAGCCAGCGATCGAGGAAAGAGAACTCGCGGTCGAAACTGATCAGCGCCCGGAGGTAGTAGGCGTAGGCCACCTTTTCGTGCCGCGGGTAAGTGCGGATGAAGCGCTCGATGGTCGAGAGCGCCTCGTCGGACTTGGCCATCTTGTACTGCGCATAGGCCAGCTCGAGCTGCGCCTGCTCGCTGTAGGGACCGAAGGGGAAGCGCGCGATCAGGCGCTTGTATTCCTGTTCGGCGCGAGCGTAGTTGCCGCGGTCGAGGGCGCGCTTGGCGAGGTCATAGATTTCCTCGACCGGCATGGTGTCGGCCCGATCCTTGTCCCGGCCGGCGCAAGCGCCGAGGAGGAGGGCGAGCAGGATGAGAGCGAAGCTCTTGATCGGGATGCGCATCGAGTCCAGGCGCGAGGAAAGGTCAAATCATAACCCACCCGGGCTTGAGCCTCGCTCGAGGTTCCACCTCGTTCGCTTCCGGCGCCCGACGCGGCTTCGCTGGCCGATGCGCTCGCTCCCCCTGCCCAGGGAGGCTTGGGCCACCATCGCCCTTGCGAGGTGCCTCGATCCTGGGGGCCATGGCCTTCACACCGACTCAGAAGGGCGGAGGGGGGCCGCTTCAGCCGAGCGTGGGAGACTCCTGCCCGCCGCGCGCCCTCTGGCCGATGCCGTTCGTACCAATCGCCGTGTCACGGGGCTTTTCCTGCCCGCCCTGCGGCGAGCGAGCTCCGATGACCCCGATCCGACTGGCTTCGCCGCGAAGGTCTCGCTGCTTCCGGCCGAGCGCAGCGTGAAGCGGTGGCGTCCGTTCACCGACCGGCCGGTCGAGGCGAGAGGCCCCGATCGCGCGCCGCTACAATCCGCTTTTTTGCGGGAGGTCGGGCACCATGAGCAAGGCGGATGGCGATCGGACAGGCGCGGGCGAAGCCGAGGGCAAGGCGACTCGCCGAGGCGCTTTTCAGCGTTTCCTCGACGGCGTGGAGTGGGCGGGGAACCTCCTGCCCAACCCGGTGACGCTTTTTGCCCTGCTGGCCGTGCTCGTAGTGCTGCTGAGCGGGCTGTTCGGCAACCTCGGGCTGGCCGTGGAAGACCCGAGACCCCCAGGAGCGCCGGGGCGCGCCGCCGATGGCATGATCCGGGCGGTGAGCCTGCTCGATGGGGAAGGGATTCGCCGCATCTTCGCGAATCTGGTCACCAACTTCACCGGTTTCGTGCCGCTCGGCGTGGTGCTGGTGGCGATGCTCGGAGTGGGGATCGCCGAGCGCTCGGGCCTGCTCGCCGCCGCCACCCGCGCCCTGGTGCTCGCATCGCCGCGCCGCTGGGTGACGGCAATCGTGGTCTTCGCCGGGGTGCTTTCCAACACCGCTTCCGAGATGGGCTACGTGGTGCTGATCCCGCTCGCCGCGGCCATCTTCCATGCCCTCGGCCGCCATCCGCTGGCTGGCCTGGCGGCGGCCTTCGCCGGCGTCTCCGGCGGCTACAGCGCCAATCTGCTGCTCGGGACCATCGACCCCTTGCTCGCCGGCCTCACCCAGGAAGCGGCCCGCCTCATCGACCCGACTTACGAGGTCCACGCCGCGGTCAACTGGTACTTCATGGTGGCGAGCACCTTCGTCATCACCTTTCTCGGGGTCGTGGTGACCGAGCGCATCGTCGAGCCGCGGCTCGGGGAATACCGCGCGGAGCAGGGGACGGGCGGTGCCGCCATCGAGCTCAAGCCGCTCGCGCCGGAGGAGCGCAAGGGGCTCCGCGATGCCGGCCTGGCGATGATGGCCGTGCTCGCGCTGGTGCTGTGGATGACGGTGCCCGAAAACGGCGTGCTCAGGCAGCCGGGCGCCGCCTCCCTGATCGAGAGCCTGAGGCCCTTCTTCAACGGCATCGTGGTGCTGGTGGTGCTCTTCTTCGGCATCCCGGGGCTGGTCTATGGCTTCCGCACGGGCGTGTTCAGGGGCGAGAAAGAGGTGATCGATGCCATGGCCAAGACCATGGAGACGCTCGGGCTCTACATCGTGCTCACCTTCTTCGCCGCCCAGTTCGTCGCCTTCTTCGGTTGGACCCAGCTCGGGCCGATCCTGGCCGTGACCGGCGCCAAGGCGCTCACCGCGATCGGCCTGACCGGGCCCCTTCTCTTCGTGCCCTTCATCATTCTTTGCGCCTTCCTCAACCTGTTCATCGGCTCATCCTCGGCGAAATGGGCGGTGCTTGCGCCGATCTTCGTGCCGATGCTGATGCTGCTCGGCTATAGCCCCGAGCTCACCCAAGCCGCCTATCGCATCGGCGATTCGGTGACCAACATCATCACCCCGATGATGAGCTACTTCGGCCTGATCCTGGCCTTTGCCGCGCGTTACGTGCGCGACGTCGGGCTCGGGACCCTGATCGCCACCATGCTCCCCTACTCGATCGTCTTCCTCATCGGCTGGCTGCTGTTCTTTTACCTCTTCGTCTTCGTGCTCGGCCTTCCGGTCGGACCCGGGGCGCCCGTGGCCTATCCGCCTGCCGGGTGAAGGCGCTGCTGATCCACGGCGCCGGCGGCGGGGCCTGGGAGTGGCAATGCTGGCAGCCTGCGTTCGCCGCCGGCGGCCTCGAATCCGAGGCGATCGAGCTCGAACCCGCGGCGGAGGGCCTCGCCGCCACCCGCTACGAGGACTATCTCGCGCAGGTGTCGAGGGCCGCGCGTGGCCACCATGTGCTGATCGGAGCAAGCCTGGGGGCGCTGCTCGCGCTCGAGGCCGCCGCTCGGCTCGACCCCATCGCTTTGGTGCTGATCAACCCCGTCCCGCCCGCGCCGTGGCATCGGCTGCTGCCGCCGCGCCGCTTTCCGGCCGTGATCCCCTGGAGCCGGACGGCGAGCCTCGAGGGCACGCGCCGCGCGATGCCGGATGCTGAGCCTGAGGTCGTGGCCTTCGCGGCCTCCCGTTGGCGCGATGAGTCCGGTGCGGTCCTTGCGGCCGCCTGGTCCGGCCGTGTGTTTCCTCCGCCCAAGGCGCCTCGTCTCGTGCTGATCAGCGAGGCTGACGAGGAACTCCCGCCTGCGGCCATGGACCGTTTCGCGCGGGACATCGGCGCGGAGACCTGGTCGCTTCCGGAGCTCGGGCACCTCTCCCCACTTCTCGGACCAAACGCTGCCTCGCTCGCCGAGGGCGTCGCGCGCTGGCTCAGGGCGCGTGCGAGGTCGAGGTGAGATTGCGATCTCTTGCACGGTTTTACAGTTGCGTCGAACGCTAGATTGCTGTGGCGTGTTCCGGGTGAGCACGTTCGACCTGGGATTCGGTCTATGGGGTTTCCGATGAAACACACGGTGATATTTCAGGCGTTGTGCGGCCTCGTCTTTCCGGTGGTGAGCACGGCTTGCACCCTGGGTTCCGAGCGCTGGGCGGAAGGCTGCGAGGCGAGCTGTGTGGCCAGCCGCGATGGCAGCACCTGTCCGAAGTCCTGTATCGCCCGGCCGGGAGAGGGCGAGGTGATCGTGGATCATCGGCTCATGGTGCTGAGCCAAAGCAACGGGACCCACCACGTGTCGCGGATCACGGGCGATCACGCCAGTCGTTATCGGGAGCGCATCGAAAGCGCTTTCGCCAGCGTGAGCGGAAAGTTCGCCGCCGGCGAGGGGCCCACGGCCCTTCGGCTCGCGGCGGAGCGCGAGGAGAGCCTGCGCCGAGTGGACAGCGGCGAGAGCCGCGATTGGCTCAAGCTCACGGTGGATGCCACCCCCGGCGGCACGGTTTACGCTCCGCGCCGCGGCCTGAGCCGTGTGCGGCTCGATGTCAAATTGCTGTGCGTCGCGCCGCCGGATCTGGAGCAGCAGATCGCCGCCCGATTGGGCGCCGCGGCCCAGTGAGAACTTCTCCGCCGCGGGTGCGGGGCGCTTTGGGCTGAGGCACTCGCCCCGCTACCTCGCCCCGCGAAGGCTTTCGCGATCGACCCGGAGCGCATCTCCCGGCGCGCCTCTCGCCGCCGCAGGCGGCGTGGGGCTTCGCGGGGGCGCTGCCTGCGCGCCGAGGCAGGGCTCGCCATCGGGCCTTCTGCCGAGGGCTCGCTGCGGGCGCGCGCGCCGCCCGCCTTGGGCTTGGCCGCTACAATGTCGGCTTTCCCGTGCCCTCGACATCGCTCATGTATCCGAGCTCCCCTGGTACCCGCTTCCGCGCCGCCCTGGCCGAAGAGAAACCGCTTCAGATCGTCGGCACGATCTGCGCCAACCATGCCCTGCTCGCGAAGCGAGCGGGCTTCCGCGCGATTTATCTTTCGGGAGGGGGAGTGGCGGCTGGTTCGCTCGGGATGCCCGATCTTGGCATCAACACCCTCGAGGACGTGCTCACCGACCTCAGACGGGTTACGGCCGTGTGCGATCTCCCGATCCTCGTGGACATCGACACCGGCTTCGGGCCGAGCGCCTTCAACATCGCCCGCACCATCCGCTCGTTGATCCGCGACGGGGCCGCCGCCTGCCACATCGAGGATCAGGTGGGGGCGAAACGCTGCGGCCACCGCCCGGGCAAGGAGCTGGTCTCGCGCGAGGAGATGGTGGATCGGGTCAAGGCGGCGGCGGATGCCAAGACCGACTCCGCGTTCTTCCTCATCGCGCGCACCGATGCGATCGCGAGCGAGGGCGTGGAGGCGGCGATCGAGCGGGCGCTCGCCTACGTCGAGGCCGGGGCGGACGGCATCTTCGCCGAGGCGGCGACCGACCTCGAGACCTACCGCCGCTTCTGCGAAGCGGTGAAGGTGCCGGTCTTGGCCAACGTCACCGAGTTCGGCAAGACGCCCCTCTTTTCGCGCGAGGAGTTGGCCGCAGCCGGCGTGGCCATGCAGCTCTTCCCGCTTTCCGCCTTCCGCGCCATGAACAAGGCCGCCGAGGCGGTGTATCAGGCCATCCGCCGCGACGGCCACCAGCGCACCGTGCTGCCGATGATGCAGACCCGCGAGGAGCTTTACGAGGTGATCGGCTACCACGACTACGAGCGCCGTCTCGATGAGCTCTTCGCCCGCTCTCGACGCTCCTGATCGGAATCTTCCGCCCATGACGACCAGCGAAACCCCTGCCGAGACCCCCGCGCCCCGCGTCAAGAAATCCGTCGCCCTCTCCGGCACCGCGGCTGGCAACACCGCGCTGTGCACGGTCGGCCGCAGCGGCAACGACCTTCATTACCGCGGCTACGACATCGCCGATCTCGCCAACCATGCGAGTTTCGAGGAAGTCGCCTACCTCTTGCTCTACGGCGAGCTTCCCACCAGCGCCGAGCTTCGCGCCTACCGGCAAAAGCTCAAGAACTTGCGCGGTCTGCCGGCCCTGGTCCAGGAGGGCCTCGAACTCTTGCCCGCCTCGGCCCATCCCATGGACGTGCTTCGCACCGGCTGCTCCCTGCTCGGCACCGTCCTGCCCGAGGATCCGCGCCACGAGCCGAATGGAGCGCGCGACATCGCCGATCGCCTGATCGCGAGCTTCGGCTCGATGTTGCTCTATTGGTGGCATTTCACGAGGAGCGGCCACCGCATCGAGGTCGAGACCGAGGACGACTCCGTGGCCGGGCATTTCCTGCACCTGCTCCACGGCCGCCGTCCGCGCGACAGCTGGGTGCGGGCGCTGGATCGCTCGCTCATCCTCTACGCCGAGCACGAGTTCAACGCCTCCACCTTCACCGCCCGGGTGATCGCCGGCACCGGCTCGGACATCTATTCCTGCGTCACCGGTGCCATTGGCGCGCTGCGCGGCCCCAAGCACGGCGGCGCCAACGAGGTGGCGATGGAGATCATCGCCCGCTACCGCAGCCCGGAGGAGGCCGAGGCCGACATCCGCGAGCGCCTCGCGCGCCGGGAGATCATCATCGGCTTCGGGCATCCGGTGTATACCACCGGCGATCCGCGCAACCCGATCATCAAGGAGATCTCGCGGGCGCTTTGCGAAGAGGGCGGCAACCCGCGCCTCTTCGCCATTTCCGAGCGCATCGAGAAGCTGATGTGGGAGGAGAAGCGCATGTTCCCCAATCTCGACTGGTACAGCGCCTCCAGCTACCACATGATGGGTGTGCCCACCCCCATGTTCACCCCCCTGTTCGTGATCGCGCGCACCAGCGGCTGGTGCGCGCACGTCATCGAGCAGCGGCAGGACGGCAAGATCATCCGGCCGAGCGCCAACTACGTCGGCCCGGCGCCGAGGCCCTTCGTCCCGCTCGACCGGCGCGGCTGAGGGTGCCTGCGGTGGTGCCGCCGCTCGTCGGCGACTGTCCGGTTCGCTCGCCTGGCGACGTCTAATCGGGTAACCTAGAGCCGTTCCGTCGCGGCGGGGCGACTCGGGGAGCTCGATCGCAAAACCACTCCATCCGCATCTCGTCGGGGATTCCGCACCATGTCGAAGACCAGATTTTCGTTGCTCTCGGCCGCCGTGGGCGCGGCGTTGCTGTTCGCGTCCGGCGCCGAGGCCTGCACGCTCAACGCGTGGACCGTGAACGGCTCGATCGTCGGCTCGCCCACGCCGGGCGGTCCGGCCCACACCAACAACACCGTGCGCCGCTACAGCGGCATCTGCGGGATGCGGGCGAGCGCTGCCAACAACTACGTCCAGAACGACGACCCCGCCGCGGATCAGATCTTCCGCGCCCGCTTCTACGTCCTCACCGCTCTCACCTCGGGCAGCGCCACCGTTTATCAGGCCGGCAACAACACCAACAACAACGAGATCGAGGTGATCGTCAACCGCGGTACCAACGAGATCCAGGTGCGCCACCGCGGCGGCACGCCGGTCAACTTCTCCATCAACTCGGCGGCTCGCTGGTATTCGGTCGAGGTGGCGATGAACTCGACCGCCACGGCCACCACCGGCACCGATCCCATCCCTGCGAACACGATGCGGGTGCGGGTCGGCGGCGGAGGCAGTGACACGGTGAACACCCAAACCCTGAGCGTCACCAACGGCGCGGCGATCGACTTCGCGCGGCTGGGCTTCGTCAGCGGTTCGGGCTCGCCCAACGTCGGCTTCGACGCCTACGAGTCCACCCGCTCGGCGGGCAACCCGATCGGGCGGCTGTGCCGGGGCGATGCGAACGGCAGCAACACCATCACCGTCGCGGATCGGAGCGCGATCACCGCAGAACTCAACAATCCGTCCAATGCCGCGACGGGTCAGCCGGACTGCAACGAAGACGGCCAGATCACGGTCGCGGATCGTTCCTGCGTGACCGCGCTGCTCAGCGCCAGCGCCACCTGCAACTGATTTCCGAGGATTGCTTCCATGCGTCATCTTCCATTGATCACTGCGCTCATCGGTGTTGCATCGGCTCAGGGCGCTTCGGCGGGACAGTTCGAAGTCTGGGCCGGTCACGAGAAAGGTCGTAGCGTCACCGTCCTGGTGACTTTCCAGGGGGACGGCGTCACCGAAGATGCCCAGCTCGATCTGGGTTTCGACGAGTCGCTCGAGTTCGTCTCGGCCAAGACGATCGTCGATGGATCGGTCTGCGTGCTGATGAAGAACAAGCGGGCGATCCGCATCGTCCCTCCCACCGGCGGGGGTACGCCGCTCCCGGTCAAGCCGGTCGAGTACTGCTCGTTCCTCTTCCGCGCGAATCTGAGCAAAGGGGATGCTTCCGCGGCCTTTCGCCACGAGTTCATCGAGTGTGCCTCGCCCACCGGGATGCACGCGTGTGAGTACCGCGTCCTCGACGTCTCCGAGTCGCGTTGAACCGCAGCTCCAAAAAAATCCTCGCTGCGGTATCGTTTTTTTTGGCCCCTGAAGGGAAGGAGTGCTCATCATGACCAGACCGCTCTCACTCGCCGTCACCGCCGCGCTGTCGCTCGCGATCTTCGCGGGTGGGGCGCAGGCGGGCACGTTCTCGACGAACACCAATCCGATCACCGTGCCGTCGACCAGCGGCGGAACCGTGACCGTGCAGTACCTCTTTGCCGGAGACGGTGTGACCGAGGATGCGCAGCTCGACATCTGCTACAACCCCTCGATCATCACCGGCGTGACGCCGACCGTCCTCGTGCCGGGCTCGGTCTGCGCCGATCAGGTTTCCGCGGCGCCCTGCGCGGCACCGAACACTCGGCGCCTGCGGATCATCCCGCCGAGCGGAGGCGGAACGCCTCTGACGTCAACGCCGACGGCGTACTGTCAGTTCGCGCTGACCATCGCGCCGGGTGGTCCGGACGTGAATGCCTTCGTCGAGGAGTTCATCGAGTGCGCGCACCCGCTCGGTTTCATGCCCTGTAATCGAGCCGGTGTGCCGTGGGAGTATCAACGCGTCGCCCTGCAGGCGCCGACGATCGGCTTCACGCCGGACGGTAATCCGGCGGGGCCGGGCTTTCCGATCACCCTGACGCCCTCCTCGCCAGGCATCGCGACCACGACCATCACGGCCACCTCGGCGGCGCCTGGCGGAAATCCGGGCGATCCCGGCGGCCCGAACGGGCAGATCATCGACTGCACCTTCTTGGGTCCCGATGCGGCGCATTTCTCCTTCAACCCGGCGGTGATCTTCCCGATCACCTACACCGCCGGCACCCCGCGCACGGAGCCCTTCACGGTGCAATGCAACCGCGGTCCGAACCCGCGCAGTGCTCAGCTTGAGTGCCGGGTCAACGACCAGGGCGGTCCTCGGAGCGAGTGGTATGACCTCACCTGCCCCGGCGCGCTGCCGGCGGATCTGAACCTGCCGCCGAGCGGGCCGATCACCCTGCCGGGCGGCTTCGTGGGCAACACGGTCACCTCGACGCTGCCGCTCACGGTGGTGACGCCGGGCGAGACCGGTGCCGCCAACGCCACGGCGAGCTGCACGGCGACCCCGCCGATCACGGTGACCCCGGCCTCGATCACCGTGCCGCCGGGCACCTCGACGCCGAGCCCGTCCGGCTTCACGGTGGGCTGCACCCTGACCGCGGCGCCGCAGTCGGGCACCGTCACCTGCACGATCAATGATCGTGAGGCCACGCCGCAGACCTTCACTTATGACGTCACCTGCCCCGCGGGCTCGCTGGTGCCGCCGCCGCGGCCGGTGCCGGCCGGCTCGGCCTGGGGCTGGTACCTGCTCGGCCTGCTCACGCTGCTGGTCGGCGGCTTCGTGGCCTACCGGCGGCTGAGCTGATTCCTCACCAGCGATCGGCTGAGGGGCGCCCATCCGGGCGCCCCTTTTTTTGGGGGGCTGCCGAGGAGCGGCGATTCCTGCGGTCCTGCCTCGTTGATCGCAGGCGGACCGGCGACTACGATTCCTCGGGTAGGCCATGCGGAACGGCGCCTCTCGGGGAGCGCTCGCTGCCAGGACGAAGGGGGGAGCATGCGTGCGACGGCGGATTTCTTCGCGATCCAGCGACAGCGCAATCGGCAAGCGATTTTCCTTGCGCTCCTCTTCTTCGTGCTGGTGAATGTGACGGTGTGGGCGATCACCTTCGTCCTCGCGGTCTTCATCATGGTTTTCGTCCTGCTGTTCGCCGACTTCGATCGCAAGGCGATACCCCTCATCAACTACGTTTGGCCGTTGAGCGTGCTGATCGTCGGCGCGCTGGTGGCTTTCGCGACGCTGCTGGCCTTTTACCGGCTGAGGCGGGACGGTGGATCGGTCTGCCGTGATCTCGGCGGGATTCCGCTCGAGGACTACGAGGACGGGCGACAGGCGCGGGTGCTTCAGAACGTCGTCGAGGAGCTCACCATCGCCTCGCAGATGCCTTATCTTCCCGACGTCTATGTGCTGCCCTCAGGGTCGATCAATGCTTTGGCGGCGGGGGTGCGCATCGACCGCCTCGCGGTCGGGGTCACCGTGGGTGCGCTCGAGCAGCTTTCGCGGGAGGAGCTCACGGCGCTCGTCGCGCACGAGTTCGGACATCTTCGCTACGGTGACTGCCGCGACAGCAGCTATCTCTTCGCCGCCGCCCGCGGCCTATCCGCGCTCTACCGTGTCGGGCGTGCGGTCACGCGGTGGTTGTGGTTCTCGGTCGTGAAGTCCGACGACTTCGGCGTCCGGCGTTCCATCCGACCGAGCGATTGGAGCGCGGCCTACTGGGTTTGGCATCGCGCACGGGCCGAGGAGGCGCCCATCAGAACCCGTGGTGAGGAGCCCACCTCCTCCGGCGCGGCCGCCTTGTTGCTCATCTTTCCGTGGCTTTTTGCCTGGTCCTGGCGCCTGCTCGCGGGCATCGGCGCGGTGGCGGCGAGACTCCTCGTGATGGCCGGTCGCCGGACCATGGAGTACCGGGCGGATGCCTACGCGCTGCAGATGGTGCGCAACCCCGCGGCGATCGTCGGGCTATTCGAGAAGATCGTTTTCCACCGCCTGCCTCCTCGCGCCGCGCCGAGATCGGAATATGCCCATTTCCTGATCGACGCCGGGGTGCTCGGGCAAACGGCCATGGCGCGCTATTTCTCCCTGGTCGAATGGCTGAAGCTCGCCTGGGAGGACGCGGGCGGCCGCGGTTTCGGCGGGTTGCCAACGCGGAATCGCTGGTGACCACGGGGCCCTCTGCATCTCGCGCTCGACCGTTGGCTCGCATCGAAGGCAAGTCGCCGATGGCTCGATGCATCCAGCGCCAGAGGGACGCCTCCTTCCTCGGACTCTGCCAAATTCCTCACGTTGATCGACGATCGCAAGCGATGCGATCGTTCGCACCCTTGCTCCGCCGCGAGCGATGGCCGAACACCGGCCGCAGGGAAAAATCATCGGCTCCTGACGTGAAGGAGCGTGTACCAGCGCGACAATGACGACGACCCAGCTGCGATGCAACAAATTGCAAAAACACTTCGCCGAGGCGACGTTTTGAAGGACCCTTCGTCATTCGCATAGTTGACAGAGAGTCATGCTGCTCTCTAGTCTGATGCTGTTAGCGTCTCTCGCATTGGAGCCAGCCTGCAGGCCGTGCTCAGCGAGTGGAGGGGAAAGTCCGATTGGAAGTCGCGCACCAAAGGGGGGAGCCATGCAACGAGTGACGGTCGACTTTTTCACCGATCAGAGGCGTCGTAGCCGGCAGGCGCTGATCACGGTCATCGCCTTTTTGTTCATCGTCAATCTGACCGTTCTCGCCATCATGCCGTTCATTTCGACGATCATTGGGCTGGCGTTCCCAGATATTTTTCTCATCGCTCCTCCCTTGTCGATGATTATCGCTGGACTCATCGTTGGCGGCGTCGCGTTTTGGACGATGAGCAAGATTGCCGCCGATGGCGGAGCAGTGGCGGTCGAGCTGGGCGGTCAAAAGATAGAACCTGGGACGAATGACCCGCAGCAAAAACGGCTCCTACGGATCGTTGAAGAGGTGTCTTTGGCTGCCAATCTTCCCGCGAAGCCAGACGTATATATAATTCCCGACCAAACGATCAATGCTTTCGCCAGTGGCGTGTACCTGGACGGATCAGCCGTTGCCGCGACCTCGGGGGCCCTGGAGCATTTGACGGATGACGAATTGCGAGCGGTAATGGCGCATGAATTCGGACATTTGCGTTATGGTGACACGCGTGATGGGTCTTATCTTTTAGCGGTTTCTTCCGGCCTTCACGCACTGTATTCTGTCGGGCGCTGGTTGTCTAAGGTTCTCAATAAGATATACCTCTTCCTTGCTGCAATCATTGCTTCGAAACCGTCGTACGAAGTGGTCTACGTTCGGGATGGCACTGTCGTTAGTCGAACTGAAGTTCCGTCGACACGTGCGGGCGTGAGCCTCGGCTTGATGCTTATATTGGCGCCTTTTTGGTTGCTGGCGCTATTGTGGCGCATGATCGGTTTTGTGGGCGTTGTTGGCGCGCATATATTGTACTTTGTGCATTCGCGGCGACAGGAGTTTCGCGCCGATCTGGCAGCGGTACAGTTTACCCGTCAGCCACAGGCATTGGTCAGCGCTTTTGAAAAAATTGTTCTTGCGCGTCGGCCAACCCCGCTAGCGGAAAATCCGAATTACGCGGCGCTGATGATCGACTATCCGCTTGCGGCGTCGGATATGGTTGCTAGGTATTACAGTGCTAAAGAATGGATCGTTTTGAAACGAGGACATTATCGCAGCAGGGGGTTTTGGGCAAAGATGGGTCGTCTAAGGGTCACTTTGTTCGGGGCGTTTGAATGGCTATGGTATAGGTTAGTTCATTTTGCTCGCGGTATTTTTTCGACGCATCCCGACATGTTGCTTAGGATACGCATGATCGATCCACAGTATCCCCGTGAGCGCTATCTCGCGCTGATTCGGGAGTTGGCGTTGGCAATGCGCGGAGAGGGGGGCTAGAAGATGGTTCCGGATGGGAACAGAGAGGCGAGCGGTGCCACGGTAGGAATGGATTATTCGAAAGTCTTGCCCATTGGTTTTGCGATTACCACTTTAACCCCAGTCCTTTTGGGTTTAGTTTGGCTCGTGACCTTTTGGATCGAAGTGCAAGCCATTCGGAAAGCTACGGCGGAGAAAGCTTTAGCATCGGCCGCCGTGAGCGAATCTGGCGGTGGTGAAAGGACGGTCGAGGGGGATTCGTTTGGTCACAAGGCGGAGATTGGTGTGCCAGTTCGGAACGTGGGTAGTGGGGTGACGACTCCGAGGCATGGAACAGCAAAGGGGGAGGGTGGGGTGCCTGTGGCCGGGCATCAACAGAATAAAGGTGGGGAATATGAGCGATCGAGTGTGGTTAGGTTTCCGATGGCGGAGAAGGGGCCGGCTCAGGGTGCCGGCGAGGCGAGCCGTTTGCCGCATGCTGCCGCGTTGGAGAAGGATCAACAAGCGAAGAGGACGGGCGGAGGGCGCAAGTTGGGCATCCTCGCGTACGGCGCGCGAGATTGGACGGCAACGGCAGTGGAGTCGTTGGAGCAAGCAGGACGGGATCAGGGCTGGACGGTAATCGCACTCGAGGTCGAGGATCAAATGAATGCGCCTGACTTTGGACGTCTGACGGCGCGTTATCGGTCCGAGGTTGATTTCCTGGCGATCTTGACAGCGCAAGGCGAGGGTTTACCAGGCAATCGCAAGGGAAATTTCCGGATCGAGGTTCTACGGATGCCGAGTGGTGAACGCATGGGTGCCGGATGGTTCATGCGGATTGATGAGCAGAGACTGGAAGGTAATGCGGTTCCGGTGTCCCGATATCGCGACATTGCTGCACAGGTTTTCGGTCTGCTCGGAAGAAATTCAGGCTGAAGCGCTCCCAGGTGATGGTCGGCGCGGAGCGGCGGCGCTTCTCAGGAGAACGGGCGAGTCGCCCTGATGCCTTGGCTTCATGGAGGAGGAGCGTTCGTTCCATCAAGGACCGTACGGATTTGGGCAGGGAATGCTGAGACCTGGTTCAGCTAGCGATTGGCGTTTTTCGCCTTTCCTGTTGTCGATCCCCCTGTTTTGGATGGCGTACCGCGAGCATTTGGAGTGGACGGTGCGTGCGGCTGGCGCGGAGCGTCAGCAGCGCATCGCCGCGGTGTCGGAGGGGCGACCGATCGCGCCGCGCGCGGATGCGACGGCGAAGCCTGAGGCTGAGCACAGTCAAGCGCGCGATGCGAGCCGGACGGAAGCGCGAGGGGCCGGTGGCGGCGGGCGGATCGCCCTGCTTTGCTTCGGCGATGCCGAGCTCGCCGGGGCTGCGTGCAGGATCCTTTCGGAGGCCTTGGCGAGGGAAGGATGGACGGTCATCGAGCTCGGCAGCGCGGATGGCGATGCCGACTTGCCGCGGATCCTGGCGCGCCACCAGAGCGCCGCCGACTGGTTGCTCGCGGTGAGCGCAGAGCCGTCCCGAGGGTCGGCTGCGAGCGCGAGCTTGCGCATCGATGTGCGGCGTTTTCCTGACGGCGAGAAGATCGGCGCCGGCTGGTTCCTGCGGCTTCCCGGACCGAGCACGGCAGACGAGGCCGTGGGTCGTGCCCGGATCGAGGAGACGGCACGGGGCATCACCGCGTTGCTGCGTACACCGCCGGCGGGAGGCGGCTGAGGCGGCAAGAAGCGCCCGTCGGTGCCCGCGAGGCGATGAGCGATATGGGCGAAGACAAGGTCCGGGCGTAAGCTGTTGCTGAATGAGAACTGGACGAGGGGGGAATCGCGGCCCCGCGCCGCGTTCCCTGTTCCACCCGGCGGGCATAGGATAGGAATCGAAACGATCACACGCGTCAGGGGGATTTCCACATGCAGCGCATCGGCCCCTATGAGGTGAGAGGAGAGCTCGGTCGAGGCGGGATGGGTCGGGTTTACAAGGCCTACGAACCCGAGCTCAAGCGCTACGTGGCGATCAAGATGATGTCGGAGTCGCTCGCCGACGATCCCACCGTCTGCGAGCGCTTCCTTCGGGAAGCGCAGGCGATGGCCAAGCTGAGCGACCCGCACATCATTCAGGTCTATACAGTCGGCACGGAAAACGGCCAGCCCTACTTCGTCATGGAGTACGTGGAGGGCGAGAGCCTCGGCCACCGGCTCAAGCGGGAGGGTGCGCTGAGCCCGGCCGATGCCCTTCAGATCGTGTTCCAGGTGGCCTCGGGACTTGCCACCGCGCACGAGGCGGGGGTGATCCACCGCGACATCAAGCCGGGCAACATCCTGCTATCCAAGCGCGGCATCGTGAAGCTCGGCGATTTCGGCATCGCCGCCATCACCCAGGATCCCGGGGCGACGGAGCTCAAGCGGCTGACGGCCACCGGCAATCTGATGGGAACGCCGGGCTATCTCCCGCCGGAAGTCTGCAAGGGTGAGCCGGCCACGGCGCAGTCCGACATCTTCAGCCTCGGCATCGTGCTCTGGGAGATGCTGAGCGGTCGTTTGCCGTTCAAAGAGGAGAGCCCGTTCAAGCTGATGCTGGAAATCGCCAAGTGCGAGATTCCGGACATCCGCGAGCTGCGCGCGGACGTGGACGAGCTGCTCGGCGGCATTCTGGCGCGGATGATCGCCAAGGAGCCCGAGGATCGGTACCCCAATTGCCGGGTGCTGCTCGCCGATCTCGCCGCGCATCCGCTGTTTCGCCAGGGTGGAATCTCCTCCGTGGCGCTCGCCGTGCAGGCGCGCACGAGCGCGAGCGGCATCGAGCCGAGCGTGGCCTCCACGTCTGCCGCGTCCGCATCGGCTTCGACATCCGGCCGCCGTGGCTCCGAGGCGACTCCGAGGTCCTCTGGATCCAAGCCCTCCGCTGAGCAGCCCACCCAGATCACACCGGCCCGCTTGGTCCATCGCCGCCTCAGTGTGGCGATGACCTTCGTGATCATCGGGGCGGTGCTCATCCCCTTGGCCGTGGGACTGGCTTTCTACCTCGCTCGGCAGCCCTCCTTCGCGGAAACGTCGGACTCGAGTTTGCCGCAGCAGTCGGGCGCCACTGCTCCGCGCGGTCTTGCAGCGGGGGGCGGTGAATCACCCAACGCCGCCGGTGCGATCGCATCCGGCGGCGGGTCTCCGGCTCCGGCGATGGCCTCTGGCGGCTCGGCGGCAGCCTCGGCGGGAACGACTCGGGCGGAGACTGCTGCGGAAGGGGAATCGCAGGCTTCGAGGATGCATCGCGCGCGGGTGGTGGTCGGGGCGGGATCGCTCCTCACGCCTGGAGTGCCCGGCGGAGTCGAGATGCCGGGCGGCTCGTTGGCGGGCTTTGCGGGGGTGATGGTCGAGGCCGCGCCGACGGGCAGGACCATCGCCCGCCGGGAGACGGCTGGTGAATCGCCGACGCGTCGGCCTCTGTCCACGGTGGCCACGGTGGTGCTCGGCCCGGCGGATCGCCGGGAGGAGTTGTGGCGGGCGGTGACCCAAGCGGTGGAGGGAAGCAAGCTCGCGGTGCTGCGCGTGGAGGAGCAGGCCGAGGATTCCCGCAGCCTCGACCTCGCTGCCCTCGGCGAGTCGCTCCATCCGCAGGCCGAGGCACTTCTCGTCGTGCGTCTGGGCGAAGGCGGCGACCTCCGGAACGTCTCGCTGCGGGCGATCGATCTCCAGCAGCGCCGGGAGCTCGGTCTGTGGCGGCGCAAGCTCGGCTCGACCGAGGCCGGCTCGGCGGAGCAGACGATCCGCGAGATGAGCATGCAGGGCTTGGAGGTCCTGCGGAAGGCCGCCGCGGGTTCCGGGCGAGGCTGAGGCGCTCGATCCATCGCGTCCTTCGGTCCGAAGAGGGCCCACCTCGTTCGGAAGGTTGAGGCCCGCGCGATCGGGCTTGTCGCGAGGACTCACCGCGAGGATTCACCCCGAAGCACTGAAGGCCGCCGCGAAAGCGGCTCCGCCATTCCATGATGGGCTCTCACCGCCTCTCACCGCCTGGCGCTTCGGGATCGAATCGAAGCAAGTGACCGCGGAAGGCATCTCGCGCGCGGGATGGGTCTTGAGGAGGTGGATGAGAGGCGTGCGCCTGCGATTCGCATGCGAGCATTCGTGTCCGGAGATGCGGCGTCACGCACCGGCACGCCTGCCTCGGAGTTCAGGGGGCGCGGTGAGGCGCCTGGCGACGGGCCTTGGGGCCGCTGGATCGGGTAGGGAGCGAGGCGCCGGGACCTCGACCGATCAGCGGGCGATCAGGTTGCGATCAGCCACGACGATCGACTCTCCCGCCTGCACCGAGCTCGGACCCCTACTCGAGCCATCCTCGCGGCAAGCTGCGGCGGTTCGTTCCTGGTCGGTAGAACCCTTTTGCCCGCCGCGTTGAAGCGGACGGAACGCTCGCCGAGCCCCGGAGACGGCTTGGCAGCGATTTCAGCGGCGATCGAACTTGAGCCGCACCCCGGAACGCCGCGGACCCTCGGGTTCCGGAGGCGGGGGCGGCTCTTCCGCCGAGGCGACGGTGCGCGTCGGCTGCGGCGCGCGGGCCGGCGGTTTACCGGTCACGGCACCGATCGCCTCGGCCGCCACTTGCGCCGCAAACTCGTCGAAAGCCGCCTGACGGGAGGCGCCACCGTAAACGCTCACGACGCGGTTGAACACGACTTCGGAAGTCGCCGGGACGATGCCGCGGATCTCGCCTTCCAGCCGCACGCTGTTGTGCACCTTCGTCTGGCCGGTGGTCTTGAAGACTTCGGTGTACTGCTCCTGGACGGCCTCTCTCAGCGTGACTTGAACGACCAGGTCCGTCCCGCGCAGGTTGCGCAACTTGGCTCGCTCCGCCGGCGCGGCGAAATTGGAGCCGAGCAGGCCGAGCTCGCTCAAGGCGACGTCGAGGCTGCGGCGATCCATGACGCTCACGCTCCCCGATGAAATCAGCGCCGACTCGATGGCGTTGGTGAGACGATCGCCGAGTTCGTTGCCGCCGACCTTTCCGAAGAAGTCGTATTCGTAGCGGTCGGTGCTGACCGGCAAGACCGCCACCCGGCGCTTGCTCGGCGCCGAACCGGGGGCCTTGTACACCTCGGGCGTGTGTTTGACGACCCACGCGCGGGCGGTCACGCGCACCCGCCCATCGGGCAGGGTCTCGACCGACTCGACCTCGTAGCGCGCCACGCGGCCCTTGGCGCGCATCGTGGCATTGGCCGTTTGCCCCGCCGAGACCTCGAAGCGGGTTTCGGCTGTCGCGCCCCCTTCCTCGGTCACGGTGCGGCCGCGGACGTTCTGGCGGCCGGTGGCGACATTCAGCTCCGACTGTACGCCGAGGACCTGTGCGACCGCTTTGGCGAGGGCATCGGAGAGTGCGGCGGTTTCATCATCGCCGGTGCCCGTGGCGACGGTTTCGACCTGCTCCTCCTTGGCGATGACGACGCCGATCAGGAGAAACAGCGCGAGAGCGGCGAACAACCGAGAAAGGCTCGTGGCGCTCATGCTGGCGCTCCTCACCACGCCGCCCGGCGGGCGGAGGTCTGCTTGATGATCGGATACTCGTCCTCCCAGATGGCGAGGCCGGTTTCGAGATCGGTGAGGGTGAGCTGGAAGTAGTACTCGATCTGCTGCTTACCCCGATCCAAGGTCAGGTTGCGCTGAAGGATCTTCCCGGACAGGGAGTAATCCGGCGCAACCAGCGTGCCGCGGCGCTGCACGCGGCTCTGGTCGAACTCCTCGTTGCCGCGGAGGTCGCGGCGCACGTCCACGCTCGCGGAATCCTCAGGGCCCGCGCCGCCCACGGCGGTGGTCACCACCACCTTGCCGCTGCGCAGCAGCTCGATGCGGATCTTCTTGACCAGCTGATCCGTGTCGATGCGCTGCATGGTGTCGTTGACCACCCGCGAGATCATGAGCACATAGCGATCGCCATTGGGGTGATCGAGCGCCCCGCTCGCGAGCAGGGAGTTGACGGCGTTCTGCGCGGCTTCCTCGAAGTCGGCGTATTCGAGACCGACGGCGGTCGTCCCGGTACGGCGTGGATCGACGCGCTTGGTACCGGAGGCGTGGACATCGACAAGGAAGCAGGCGAGAAGGATCGCGGTGAGGAGACGAATGCTGAACATGCGCGTTCCCCCTGATGAACTCTCAGATGCCAGTCAGTGGGATGGACAGGATATGCGGCTCGTGGTGGGCGTGCATGAGCTTTACATGAATGAGCTGCATGCCGCCGGTGTCGTTCACCGGCAGGGGAATCTCGCGATGCACCAAACGCAGGATGGCCGGCTCGCCGTTGGGATCGCGCCGGAAACGGTAAAGCGCCACGTCCCCAGGCATCTGGCGCCAAATTCGACGGTCGGCGGCGGTGAGCGCCTCCGAGATCAGGAAGCCGGCGAGGGCCCCGTAGAGCCCTGCCTCTTTCTGCAACTGATACTGCACGAAGCCCTTGATGAAGGCCGATACGAGCGCGCGGGTGACGATACCGGGATAACGCTTGGCGAGTTCGGTACGCACCACGACGTCCGTCGCGGCGAGCGACAGGCAGGTGTCACTGGTGCCATTGACCTCGATGGAGCAGGGCCACGCGTACTCCTCGAAGCGATTGCGAATCTCCGGGAGCGCGATGCTGATCAGGACCGTGGTGTCCTTGACCGGAATCGGCAGCGTGATCTTGCGTTCGTCGATCGTCGGTCCCAGACCGCGCTCGACCATCACCCAGACACAGTCGTTGCTCGGACAGATGCGGCCTTTCTGAAGGTCGGCCAGGTCCTGCTCCACCACCAGGTGGCGGTCGGTAATCTCGCGCAGGCGCTCGTAGAGCTCGATCGCTTTCTCGCGATCGCTCGGCACGGTGGAGTGCGCGAGGTAGAGCGCATGCAGGTAAACCGCAGGGGGCACCACGAAGTCGCGATAGACCTTCCAGGCCGAGGTGACGGCGAGCTGTTCCTGCAAGGTGTTGTCATATCCCTGCGGCTTCTGCCCGCCGAGAGCCTGCTCTTTGGCAAAGGCCTCGTCAGCCTCTTTCTGGGCCTTCTCGATTTCCTTCGAGAAGCGCTCGACCGTTCGCCGGGCGCGATCATCGGCCCGGTTGAGCTCGACGCGGCTGAGATCGGGCTTGCCCTGGGCGAGGAACAAGAGCGCCTTGTAGTAGTTGATCATGATCGCCTCGACCGGGTTGGGCACGTACATGCCCGCGACGTCGGTGGCGACCGCCCCCACCACTTGGCTCGCGACCTGTCCGGCCACGTTGGCCTGGATGTCGCCGACCGCGGCATCGGCGGCGTCGAAGTGAGCCAGCGAGCGCTCGTAGCGTCCGCACAGGCGCCAGCTCTCGGCCGCTTCGAGGTGCTCGAGCACGTACTTGGGCATGAAGACGACCGGCGCCACCGGTTCGAGGTCCTCCTTGCCGGCAAAACCCATTTTCCTTTCGAGCTCCAGAGCGAAGTCCTGAAAAGCGCCCTGCTGGATGAAGCTGTCGACCGCCTGGATCTGCCGTTCCTGCATCGCCGAGCAAGCCACGAGCAGGGCCCCCACAGCGGCGACTGCGGCCCTCTTCGATACGCTGACCATGTGACCCCCTTTTTCTTCGGTTTCCCCTGAGAGCCCTAACAGTAGTCAGGTTCTCGCTCAGACGTCAATGGCCGGGCCAAGGGGCGGGTATCACCACGCTAGATCGACCGGGTTCGCTCGACCGAGGCGCAAGTGAGCGGTCCGGCCACCGCGCTGTGCCGTTCTTCGCGTCCTGCGCGCGGAGCACCTCGCGGCGAGGATGGCGAGATCCCCTCAGGTTCCTCCGGCGCGGCCAAGGGGCAGCGGCGCGATGGTCAAAAAAAGCCCGCGGCAGGGGCCGCGGGCGTTGTATGGATCGGAGTCTTATCGCCTCACCGCATGGCGAAGCGACCCTCCCTGGGCGAGGACTGGGGCTTCTTGGCCGGCGGCAAGCCGTGGTGCATCACCTTGGCCCAAGCGGCGACGAAGTCGCGGACGAACTCTTCCTTGCCATCGTCCGCGCCATAGGCCTCGGCCACCGCCCTGAGCTCCGAGTGCGAGCCGACGACCAGATCGACCGGCGTCGCGGTCCACTTGCGCTTGCCGCTCGCGCGGTCGTAGCCCTCGTACAGCCCGGGGTCGTCGGAGGAAGGCTGCCAGCGGGTGCGCATGTCGAGGAGGTTCACGAACCAGGAGTGGTCGAGCACCCCCGTCTGGTCGGCGAAGAGCCCGTGGGTCTTGCCGCCGCTGTTCGCACCGAGGGTGCGCATCCCGCCGATGAGGGCGACCATCTCCGGGACGGTGAGATCGAGCAGATGGGCGCGATCGACCATGGCCTGAAGCGGCGGCAACCAGTGCCGGTTGGAGTGGTAGTTGCGGAACGGATCGGACAAGGGTTCGAGCACGGCGAAGGACTCGACGTCGGTCTGCTCGGCGCTGGCGTCGGTGCGGCCGGGACGGAAGGGCACCTCGATGCGCACCCCGGCCTTGGCCGCGGCGTCTTCGATCGCGGTATTGCCGGCGATGACGATGAGATCGGCGAGCGAAACCTTCTTGCCCCCGCGCGCTTTGGCGTTGAAGTCCTTTTGGATCGCCTCGAGCTTGCTAAGGACTTTGGCGAGTTCTGCGGGGTCGTTCACCTCCCAATCCTTCTGCGGAGCCAGCCGCACGCGCGCGCCGTTGGTGCCACCGCGCTTATCCGACCTGCGATAGGTGGCGGCGCTCGCCCAGGCCGCCTTCACCAGTTCGGCGGTGCTCAGCCCCGACTTGCGCACCATGTCCTTAAGGGTGGCGACATCGCGGGCGTCGATCAGCGGGTGATCGAGCGGCGGCACGGGGTCTTGCCAGATCAGCATCTCTCTCGGCACCTCCTTGCCGAGATAGCGCCAGCTCGGACCCATGTCGCGGTGAGTGAGCTTGAACCAGGCGCGGGCGAAGGCGTCCTTGAAGTGCTCGGGATCGGCGCGGAAGCGCTCGACGATCGCGCGGTAGGCCGGATCCTCCTTCAGCGCCAGGTCGGTCGTGAGCATGATCGGCGCGTGCCGCTTGCTCGGATCGTGCGCGTCGGGCACGAGATTGGCGGCTTGGCCGTTGGCCGGGATCCACTGGATAGCGCCGGCGGGGCTGCGGGTCTGCACCCACTCGAAGTTCATGAGGTTGTCGAGGAAGTTGGTGGTGAAGGCCACCGGATTGACCGTCCAGGCGCCCTCGAGGCCGGAGGTGACGGTGTCTGCGCCCATGCCCTTTCCGCAGCGGTTGACCCATCCGAGGCCCTGATGCTCGAGCGCGGCGCCCGTGGGCGCGGGGCCGACGCAGTCATCTGGCTTGTGCGCACCATGCGCCTTGCCGAAGGTGTGGCCGCCAGCGATCAAGGCCACGGTTTCCTCGTCGTTCATGCCCATCCGGCCGAAGGATTCGCGGATGTCGCGGGCGGCGGCGAGGGGATCGGGCACGCCGTTCGGCCCCTCGGGATTGACGTAGATCAGGCCCATCTGAGTGGCCGCGAGCGGCTTCTTGAGGGTGCGGCCCTCGCCGTGTCGCAGATCATCGAGCCACTTGCGCTCGGGGCCCCAATAGGTGAGGTCGGCCATCCAGTGATCCGGACGACCGCCGGCGAAGCCATAAGTCTTGAAGCCCATGGACTCCAAGGCGACGTTGCCGGAGAGGATGATCAGGTCGGCCCACGAGAGGTTTCGGCCGTACTTCTTCTTGATCGGCCAGAGCAAGCGCCGAGCGCGGTCGAGGTTGGCGTTGTCCGGCCAGCTGTTTTGCGGCTCGAAGCGGATCTGTCCCCCGTCCGCGCCGCCGCGGCCATCGAAGATCCGGTACGTACCGGCGCTGTGCCAGGCCAGGCGGATGAACAACGGACCGTAGTGCCCGAAGTCGGCCGGCCACCAGGGCTGAGAGTCCTTCATCAGCGCCTCGAGGTCGCGCTTGACCGCCTTCAGATCGAGGCTGGCGAAGGCAGCGGCGTAATCGAAGTCCTCGCCGTAAGGATTCTGGCTGGCCGGACCGGCGCGTAGCGGACTGAGATCGAGATAGTTCGGCCACCAGTCGCTGAAGGACATCGGCCGCTCCTCCGCGGCGGCGGCGCCGGACGTGCCGGAAGCCAGCGCGAGGCTGGCGACGAGCGTACGAAGTCTCATGGTGAAACCCCTCCTCTTGACGTGTGTGGAGAACACACTACGCCGCCGCGATTCGATTGTGAAATCGATTGTTTTGTCCTAAACGATCGATGCGTTCGATCATCCTGGCCATGCCCAGCGGCAGGGCTTGAGCGCCGTGGTGGCGCCATCGGCGCGTCGGGCGCACGGCTGGAGCAAGTCGAATTGCCTTCGGATGCGGCCGTGCTCTTCGAGCCTCCTCGGGAGCGGTGATCCGCGCCGAGGGAGCGCGCACGACTCGCCAGAGTCTCCCTGAGAATGCGCCCGCGGAAGGCTGCGCGGGCTCAGTCGCCTTCAATTTTGCGAAGGAGCAGCAGGGTCGCGATCTCCGCCAGGGTCTTCAGCCCGACGAAGAGCCAGATGGCGCCTGCGGAGCCAAGCGCCATCGCCAGGATGATGGTCAGGTGCATCGGAATGATGCGAAGGTAGGGCATGAACATCATCGTGCCGATGTTCGGCAGGCGCCCCGATGCCCGAGGCGTATGTGCCTGAGCGCGTTCCGAGAAGGCGAAGGCGGCGGCGAGGAGACCGATACCGAGCCAATCGCCGCCCTCAACCCTACCCAAGTACACCCGGCTCGTCGCGCCGGTCTCGCCATCCGTCACTTCGATCGTGCCGTCCGCGTCGCTGCCGAAGGTGAAGGCAAGCAGGAAAATCAGATAAACGAAATGGAAGAAGCCGTAGTGGAGCAGGAAGAAGCGCGCGACGCGGCCTGGTAGCTCAGGCGAGGGCTCGGCGGGGCGGCCGCCGATGCTGAAGCCCTCGGTCGAATACGCCTGAAGGCTGCGGATGCGCCGGGCCTGCGCCAGGCCGATCCACACGTTCTGAAACCAAAAGGGCCAGAGGAGCTCGATCGGGCCGAAGCCTCTGAGTTCGGCCACCGCCACGGTCAACCCGTTCGCGAGCAGCAGCGGCAAGAGCAGCGCGAGCGCATCGGCGGTTTTGGAGGAGGATGGAGACATGATCGTGCGCTCTCGCCGGAGGTCGGGCTTCGCAGTCTATCGGCGATGCCTCGCCGCGAAAGTAGGGGCCGGCGATCGCGGCGGTGCTAGGGTCGAGGGTTCGGGCCTGCGACCGTTTCCTCATGACCGTCCGCCTCCCGACGCGAGCAGCAGCACGATGAGCAGCTCGACGGCGGTCTTGAGCGCGATGAAGGCGACGACCGTTCCCAAGCCGCCGAGGACCAGGGCGAGGATCACCGCGGCATGGAGCGGCAGCACCCGCGCGTAGAGCAGGAGCGAGGAGACGACCACCTGCTCGGGCTCGGCCTCGGCGGCGCGCGCGCCTCGTTCACGATGGGCGAGCATCAGCGCCGCCGCGAGAACGGGTGAGAGGAGGAGGCTTTCCAGGTCGAGCCGACCCACGGGCACCTTCCGTGACAGGCCGCTTTCTCCATCCGTGACGGTGATGCTGCCGTCGGAGGCGGCGCGCAGACTGAGCGCGATCAGGGCGATGAGGTAAAGGAGATGGAACAGCCCATACGGCAGGAGGAGGACACGAGCGATTCGCCCCGGATCGAAAGGCGGCGCGCGCGCCGCCGCGAATGCGCCGCGCGGGGGTGGGCGCCTCCACGCGCGGGGAAAAGCCGCGCGCAAACCCATTCCAGCGCTCTGCATCCAATACACCCACAGCACGTCGAGCGTGCCGAATCCGAAGTGGAGCGCCGCCCACAGGGTGAGGGCATTCGCGGCGAGGAGCGAGCCCAGTTCGGCGGGGATGGATCGCGAGCGACCCCTTGGCGGCGGAGACGTCGGCATCGATCCTGCCGAGAAAGGCCCCGGTGCCGTGTCTTCGCGGCCTGGGCGTGGTCGATTCGACGATGGCTCAGGGCAGCTTGCCGCCGGCGAGGTCCACCAGCTCGACGCGCCGATTGCGGGCACGGCCGTCCTCGGTGAGGTTGCTCGCGATCGGTGCGGCGAAGCCCACCCCGACCGGGAACAGCCGCTCCTTGGCGATCCCGAGTGCGGAGAGGCGGCCGACCACCGCTTCCGCGCGCTGCTGCGAGAGCTTGCGGTTGTATTCGAAGCTCCCCTGCGAGTCGGTGTGACCGACGACGAGGATGCGAAGCGCCGGCTTGGCTGCGAGCAGCTTGGCGATCTCGGCGAGTGTGGCCTCGGCGGCCGGCGTGATCTTCGCCGAGTCGAACTCGAACTCGATGCCATAGAGCGCCACGCGGCCGTTGAGCGCGATCTGCTCGGCCATCTCCTCGCTGCTGACGAAGACCATGCGCTGCTCGCGCGGCTTGACCTCGAGCCGATCGATGCGCGCCATCGCCACACCCGCCGGGAGCACTACGCCGCGGGTGATCTCCCACGGCCCGCCGAGCTTGTAGAGCCCGAAGTAGCCGCTCACGTAGGTCTCTGCGCCTTTCTCGTCCGTCTTGCGCGCGGCGAAGTAGGCGGCGCTTCGATCATCGGCATTCTGCAGCGGCCATTGCGCGCGCTCCTCCGGATTGCTGTAAGTGCCGGTCATGCCGAGCACGTGGCGGGCGATCAGGTTGCCGTAGCCGAGGGTCTGGATCTCCTCGCCGCCTCCCGAGAACAAGATCTCGAAGCCCTGCGCCCGAAGTTCCGCTTCGTAGTTGCGCATCGCCTCGAGCGGCATCATCCGCTCGGGGAGAGCGTAGTAGGTGCTCAGGCGGCGGCCCTCGGCGGAGGCGCTGTTGAAGGGTGCGAGCTTGCCCTCGTGGCCGATCCAGTTGAGCTTCTCGAGGGCGAAGCGGAGCCGGTCGTGATCGGCGCGGCTTTGGAACAGGATGCGCGAGCCCTCGATCCGCTTCATGCCGGGCGGATCGGCGGTACCGGGGGCGTCGCTCGCGAACGCGGGAAGGGGCCCGATGAGCAGGGCGAGGAATCGAGCGAGACGGCGGAACATGGCGAAACGCAGAGGGAGAGTCGAACCTCCTGCTACGCGGAATGGGGCGTCATCCGGACAAACGCGTGAAGACCGGGCGAGGGAACGCTTCGCGTGCACGCATCCGAGCGGGCCGCGCGAATGGCGCCTCGGCCTCTTCGCTCGAGCGACGAGCGCCTGATGCGCCAGGCGAGCCGTGAGCATGGCCAAGGTGCGACCGCGTCTCGCTCCCCTGTCGACGCCATGCGATTTTGCGGAGCCGAGTCGGGTGGTCCCGAGCGAGGCACGCCCGGATCGCGGGATCAATGGATGCTTGCCGTTGGGCGAGGATTCGCCCGAAGGGCCCGCTGGTGGGTCGTGCAGGAATCGAACCTGCGACCTACGGATTAAAAGTCCGCTGCTCTACCGACTGAGCTAACGACCCACACCGGAACGGACGATTCTAGCTCAGGCGCGGCGGATCGCCGCGATAGCGGGTGGGATCGGGCACGCCCGCCTCGGCGAAACCCTTGGCGCGGAGGCGGCAGGCGTCGCAACGGCCGCAGGCGAGGCCTTCGGCGTCGGCCTGGTAGCAGGACACGGTGAGCGCGAAATCCACGCCGAGCGCCAGCCCGCGGCGGACGATCTCGGCTTTGCTGAGCGCGATCAGGGGCGTGTGGATGCGAAAGGGCGTGCCTTCCACCCCCGCCTTGGTCGCAAGCCGCGCCAAGTGCTCGAAGGCGGCGATGAACTCCGGGCGGCAGTCGGGATAGCCGGAATAATCGATCGCGTTGACCCCGATGAAGATGTCCTCGGCCCCGAGGGTCTCGGCCCAGGCCAGGGCGAGGGCGAGCAACACCGTGTTGCGCGCCGGCACGTAGGTGATGGGAATGCCGGTGGTCGGGCTTTCCGGAACGGGAAGATCGCTGGTCAGGGCCGAGCCGCCGAAGGCGCGAAGATCGAGCGCCACGATGCGGTGCTCGGCAGCGCCGATGGCGGCGGCCACGCGCCGCGCGGCGGCAAGCTCGGCCGCATGGCGCTGGCCGTAGTCGAGGCTGAGCGCATGGCAGGTAAAGCCGGCGGCGCGGGCCTCGGCGAGCGCGACCGCCGAATCCATGCCGCCGGAGAGCAGCACCACCGCGCGCTTGCCTTGCATGGGTCTCAATCGCCGAGGGTGAGCAGGCTCGCGTTGCCGCCGGAAGCGGTGGTGTTGATGGTGAGCGTGCGCTCGACGCAGAAACGCGGCAGATAATGCGGCCCGCCGGCCTTCGGCCCGGTGCCGGAAAGGCCCTCGCCGCCGAAGGGCTGTACCCCGACCACGGCCCCGATCATGCTGCGGTTGACGTAGCGGTTGCCGGCGCGCACCCGCGCGAGGATGCGCTCGATGGTCGAATCGATCCGGCTGTGGATGCCCAAGGTGAGCCCGTAGCCCGCCTCGTTGAGCTCATCCAGCCGATCCTCGAGCTCGCGCGCCTTGTAGCGCACCACGTGCAGGATCGGGCCGAAGACCTCGCGGCGAATCTGCTTGAGGCTCTGCAGCTCGAAGGCCACCGGCGCGAAGAACACGCCGCGATCGCATTCCTCGCTGAGCGAAGCGCGCGCGACGAGCTTGGCCTCTCGCTCCATTCGCTCCTGGTGGCGGATGAGGTTCTCGCGCGCCTCCTCGTCGATGATCGGGCCGACGTCGGTGCGAAGCCGCCCGGGATCGCCCACGCGAAGCTCGGCCATGGCGCCGGCAAGCATCTTGAGCACCTTCTCGGCGATGTCCTCTTGCACGAGCAGGATGCGGGCCGCCGAGCAGCGCTGCCCCGCGGAGCCGAAGGCCGAAAGCAGGGTGTCCTTGATCAGCTGTTCGGGCAGGGCCGAGGAATCGGCGATCATCGCATTGAGCCCGCCGGTCTCGGCGACGAGCACGGCGATCGGTGCATCGCGGGCGGCGAGTGCGCGCTGGATCGCCCAGGCGGTCTCGGTGGAGCCGGTGAAGGCCACCCCCGCCACCCGCGGATCGCTGGTCAGGCGTTTGCCGACGGTGTGGCCCTCCCCGGGAAGGAACTGAAGCACCTCCGGCGGGACGCCGGCCTCATGGAGCAGGCGCACGGCGCGGTGGCCGATGAGGTTGGTCTGCTCCGCCGGTTTGGCGATCACCGTGTTGCCGGCGACCAACGCCGCCGCGACCTGGCCGGTGAAGATGGCGAGCGGGAAGTTCCAGGGGCTGATGCAGACGAAGAGGCCTCGCCCGTGTAGGCTCAGTTCATTGCGCTCGCCGGTGGGGCCGGGGAGGGCTTGCGGCTGGGCGAGCAGGCGCCTCGCCTCGGCGGCGTAGTAGCGGCAAAAATCCGCCGCTTCGCGCACCTCGGCAAGGGCATCGGGGATGGTCTTGCCCGCCTCGCGCACGAGCAGGCACACCAGTTCACCGCGCGCCGCCTCGATGAGATCGGCCGCTCGCTCGAGGATGGCCGCGCGCCGCTCGCCGCCGAGGCGATCCCAATCGCGCTGGGCGGCGAGGGCATTCTCTAAGGCTCGCTCGACCGCGGCCTCATCGGCGGCGAGCCAGGCGCCGACCGCTTCTTGGCGATGGCGGGGCGCATAAACGGGCCGAAGCGTACCCTTCGCCTCGTAGCCCGCGACCAAGGGCATGGCCGGCGGCGGCGTGGGCGCGCGCGCAATCGCTTCGGCCAGCGCCTTGAGCTCGAGCTCGCTGGCCAGGTTGAGGCCCCGCGAGTTCTTGCGGTGGGGGAGGTAGATGTCGGCAGGAAGCGGGATGCGCGGGTGGGGGATGCGCTCGAAGCCCTTGACCGTCTCCACCGGATCGGCGACGAGCTCGGGGATGCTCCGGCTCTCATCCGAAATCCGGTTGACGAAGCTCGTGTTGGCGCCGTTCTCGAGCAGCCGGCGCACGAGATAAGGCAAAAGGTCCTCGTGCGAGCCCACCGGCGCGTAGACGCGGCAGGGCGCGCGCAGCCCCCCCTCGCCGATCACCTCCTCGTAAAGCGCCTCGCCCATGCCGAAGAGGCGCTGGAACTCGAAGGGCCGGCCGCGGGCGAGGTGGTGCACGGCGGCGATGGTATGCGCGTTGTGGGTGGCGAACTGGGGGTAGAAGCAGTCCTCGGCGGCGAGCAGGCGCTTGGCGCAGGCGAGGTAGCTCACATCGGTATTGAGCTTGCGGGTGAAGACCGGATAGCCGGCCAAGCCCTGTTCTTGCGCGCGCTTGATCTCGCTGTCCCAGTAGGCGCCCTTGACCAAGCGCAACGGAATGCGCCGCTGATGCCGGCGGGCGAGCTCGGCGAGCCAATCGATGACGAAAGGCGCGCGCTTCTGGTAGGCCTGCACGGCCAGACCGAAGCCCTCGTAGCCCCGGAGGCGTTCATCCGCAAAGACGCGCTCGAAGACCTCGAGCGAGAGCTCCAGGCGATCGGCTTCCTCGGCGTCCACCGTCAGGCCGATGCCGGCGGCCTTGGCCAACAACACAAGCTCGGAAAGCCTCGGCACCAGCTCGGCGAGCACGCGCTCGCGCTGGGCGCGTTCGTAGCGAGGGTGAAGGGCCGAGAGCTTGACCGACACCGAGGGCGCAGCAAAGACCGAATCGCGCTCGCCCGGCATCGCGCCTACCGCTTCGACCGCCTTGCGGTAGGCGGCGAGGTAACGCTGGGCGTCCGCTTCGGTGAGGGCCGCCTCGCCGAGCATGTCGAAGCTATAGCGCCAGCGCCGTCCTTCTTTGCTCTCGGCGGCGCGAATCGCCTCCTCGATGCTCTGCCCCATCACGAACTGATGGCCCATGATCCTCATCGCCTGGCGTACCGCGAGCCGCACGATCGGTTCACCAGCCCGGGCGATCAGGCGCTTGAGCGCGGCGCCGAAGCTGCGGCGGGTGTCCTCGGCGAGCTCGATGAGCTTGCCGGTGAGCATCAAGCCCCAGGTCGAGGCATTGACCAGCACGCTGTCGCTCTTGCCGAGGTGCGCCTCCCAGTCGGCTTCCCCGAGCTTGTCCGAGATCAGCCGGTCGGCGGTCTCCTTGTCGGGGATGCGCAGCAGCGCTTCGGCCACGCACATGAGCAGCACGCCCTCCTCGCTCGAGAGGTCGTACTCGCGCATGAAGCGCTCGACGGCGCTCGCCTTGTCGGCCCGGGCCCGGACCCGGGCGACGAGTTCGGTCGCCCGCGCCATGACCAGATCGCGTTCGGCAGGACTGAGCTCGGCCTGAAGCAGGAGCTCGCGCACGTGCTCGGTCTCGTCGCGCAGGTACGCCGCATCGAGAGCGGCGAGCAGAGGCGGAAGCTCGCCGCGGAGATCGGGGGTGAGGATGCTGCTCATGGCCTGGGCTTCGGGGAGAACACGCCATTTTAGGCTGCACCCCGAGGGGCCGTGCGACCGCCGCGGCCCGCGGGTCATGGCTTCGCGGCAAATGGGCGAAGGTCCGAGGCGTGAGCTCTCGCTGGTCAAGCCTGGGAGACGAGGCGGAGCCGCGATCGGCTGCGAGGGCGCGTGGGGCTCGAAGCGAACCGAAGGGTGAACGCGCAATGGCGGCGACGAGCCCGCGAGTCCAAGGCGCGGCCTCCGACCAAGTTCGAAGCTCGAGCGCTTCAGCCGCCCGAGGAGGCTTCTCGTTCGAGCGTCGCCTTGAGTTCCGGTGGCAAGCGAAGCGCGTTGGCGAGCGCATCGAGGTAAGCCCGCTCCATGAAGCTCATCTCGGCCACCGTCATCAGGCTCGCGAGGTAAATCTCGGCGGCGTGCTGCTCGTCTCGAGCGAGGGCGGCCACCGCGTGCGGATCGGTGGGCTTGTCCATTTCTCGGGCGATGAGGGCGCGAAGCGCGGGGCTGTCGCCCTGCTCGGCGAGCGCGCGGTCGATGGTGGTGCGTTCGGCGGCGTCGATGTGCCCGTCTGCCTTGGCGGCGTGGATGATGGCAATCAAAAGCGCCTGGGCGCGCTCTTCGGGCATGGGCGGCTGCTCGGCCGCTGCCGGTGGGGCGAGCAGAGGTGCCGCGGAGGGAGCGCTCCCCGCGGGCGCCGCGGGCGCCGACTGGCTCTTGTAGTGCTGGACAGCCCGATAGGCGAGATAGCCGAGGGCGGCGACGCCGCCGATCCGGCGTAGGCTCTTGTTGCGCAGCAACGTGGCCGCCACTGCACCGATGGCAGCCCCCTTGCCGAGGGTGCTGATGCGTAGGCCGCCGCCTTCCTTGCGCTCGGCGAGTCCGGTCTGGGCGAGGATGTCCTTCGCGGAAGTCATCAGGCTTTCGAGAAAACCACGGGCGCTCATGGTGGGGTGGGAGTCCAGTCGTTGCTCGGGAACACGGAGTATCGCCGCGAAGCCGCTCGAGGTCAGCGCTACTCCTCGCGCCGACCACGCAGGGCTTCGCGGACCGGGCTCTCGCTGCGCGGGGATGCTTCGCGGGAGCTCGACCCCCGCGGCACTTCCGTCACGGGCGGGCTGTATTCGAAGTCGCGGTGGAGACTGCCTCGCGATGAGGGCCCAGTATTGTCCCAGATGTCGCGGGTGACTGGCGGATCGGCACGAAAGTGCCTTGGAGCAGGCTCGCTCCAGCCGCCGCGCGCCGGGGCGGAAGAGGAAGGCTCGCGGGGGCCGTGCTCGACCGTGCCGAAGCGGCTGCTCGGCGGCAGGCGAGGTTCGAAAGCGCCGGAGGACCCACGGTATGACCGCGGAGCTGTATTGATCGGCGGGGCAGTCTCCCCGATCGAGGAGGGGCTGTGGAAGCGATCGCGTCCCGGCCATCCGCCTTCGATGGGAGGCCGAGAACGCGTTTCCATACCGGCGTCGCGGAATCGCAACTCCTGCGCAGGTGCCCGTTCGATCAGGCTTCCGGGGCGCCGCTCGCCGAAGCTGCCGCGTGGATCGGAGCCTCGCGGCTCGAAGCTGCGGCTCGGGGGCGTTCCGCGCGGCGAAATGAGGCTTTCCGAGCCGGGGCTCGGCACCGATCCGCGCGGCGAGATCAGGGTGCCGGAGCTCGGTGGCGGATTGCGAGAATAGGGTGCGGTCCGGGAGAAGGGCTCGCGCCCTCCGACGGTCTCCAGGCCGTGGGATTCCCCGAGGCGCGACCGCGAGGGAAGAGTCAATCCATCCCGACCGGCGCCGCGAGTGGAAGCGTTTTCCGGCGCGCGAACGATCGCCTCGCGGCTTTCGCTCGAGCTGCTCCAACCGCGCCGAGGCAGATCGCTTCGGCCCTCACGCCACTCGGCCGAGGGCGGAAGCGCGCCAGCGCGGCGCTCGCTGATCTCGGCGGGGCTTGGCGCTCGCCCGCGCAGTGGCGAAGCGCCCGCCGACCGGGGCGTCGCGCCCTCGAAGGCGGAGAGCGATCCTCTCCGGAGCGGCTCAGTGGAGGCATCCGCCGCCATACCCGCGACGCCGCGGCGAGACCCCGAGGATGAGGCCTCGCTCCGCTCAGGGGAGATGCCGCGAGCGCGCGCCCCCTCCTCGACCGAAGGCAAGGCGAAACGCGCGCCTCGCCCGCTTTCCTGTCCTTCGCCGACCAACGTCAGACCGCGCGTGCGAGCCGAAACCGTCGACGATCCACCCGTCTCGCCGAAGGGAAGCGCGGCCCGCGGTGAGGGTTGCCGCGTCGCCACCGCCTCCCGCGCGAACAGACCGGCGTCGGGCACGCCCCGCGCGCTCGGCGCGGCGCCCTTGAGGCTCGCCTGGGTGGGCATCACCCCGAGCACCCGGCGCAGCTCGGCGCGGGCGATGTCCTCACGGCGCACCGGCAGCAGATGGCGGTGCACGGGACGCCCGCGGCGGAAGTTCTCCTCGGGGACGAAGGTCCAGGCGAAGTCGCGGCCGCGATAGCGATAGTGGAGATTGATCACCACCCCGCCGCCGATGAGCACGGTGTTGTAAACGCTGTAGATCGTGCCGTAGCCGACCCAGGTGTTCCAGGCGTTGATGCGGTGGAAGTAATGCCAGCTCACTGAGTACCAGGGGAGCCAGATGTCTCCCGGCCCGAGCGGAAACCAGCCGACGGGTGCGCTGGCATAGCTGAGACTCCAGTTCCTCCCGCCGTAGAAGACCACGAGCGCCGGTGCCCAATAGGCCCGGTGGCGGCGTGGACAAGGCACCCAGCCCCAGCGGCCGTCCCACCAGATCCAGCGGCCGTAGTGAGAGACGGCGAAGCCCCACGGCGCGTCATCGACCCACGTCCAGCCATAGACCGGAAGCCACACCCAGTGCCCGTAACGGTAGGGCGCCCAGCCGACGCTCACCTGGCTCGGGAACCACACCGAACCATACTCGCGCACGTAGCTCCAGGAGCCATAGCGATCCAACTCGCGGTAGCCGATCAGGTCATCGGGAACGTAGCGCAGCGATTCGGCGCGGTCGAAGTCGCGGTCGCGGGCGAAAGCGAAGCGCTCGAAATCGCTCTCCTGGGGGTCGCGGCGAATCACGTGATCAGCCAGGCTGCGATCGCTGGCGAGCAGTTCCTCGCCCCCGGCCAGCTCGATGCGCCGTCCATCCCCCACCACTTGAGCGCGTCCATGCCACACCGCCACCCGCAAGGGCCCGCCGCCGGGTGGCATCTCGACGGTGAGACTCACTGGCGAGCGCGCCACCACCGCGGCCACCGGCGTGGCGATCTCGTAGAACTGACCCTCGAAGATGCGCCGAACGTAGAGATTGGCGCGGCCTTCGCTGAGGAAGAACTGCGCCACTTCGTCATCGAGGTCGAGGATCTCGGCCGCCGATCGTTCGTCGAGACGGAGCGCTGAACCGCCGAGCTCGAGCTCGAGCCGAGCGCCGGCCTCGGTGTAGAGGCGGTCGCCGGCGATCAGCGGGCGGTTGAGGATGGCCTTCGCCCATTCCTCGACGCCCGCGGGTGCGAAGCTTGCCGTGCCCTCGAGGTAGGCGATGCGAGCGACCCGACCGGCTGGATCCTGCTCGCGCGCAACCGAAGCGGGTGCGGCGAGGGCGAGCAGGAGATAGGCGAGGAGGACACAGTCGCGCAGACGCATGAGGATGGCCTCGCAGAGTGCCGGAATCTTCAGTCCCTTCTACGCTCCTGCGGCTGAACCGGGGCTTGCCGGATCAGTCCTCCTCGGCCTTCGGCCGGAAGGCCTCCATGAGCCGCTTCTGAACCTGCGCCGGCGCGGGGTCGTAGTGACTGAACTCGAGGACGTAGCGGCCGCGCCCGGCGGTGAGCGCCTTGAGCTCGTTGCTGAAGTCGGCGAGTTCCGCGAGCGGGGCCTGGGCCTTGATCACGATCTCACCGCCGCGCAAGGAGTCGGTGCCGTTGATCCGGCCGCGCTTGGAGGAGAGCGAACCGGTGATCTCGCCCACCAGTTCCGCGGGAACGGTCACGTCGATGTTGACGATCGGTTCGAGTACCAGCGGCCTCGCTTTCGCGACCGCGTCGAGGAAGGCTTTGCGTCCGGCCTGGACGAAGGCGATCTCCTTGGAGTCCACCGGATGGCTCTTGCCGTCATAGACGACCACCCGGATGTCCTGCATCGCATAGCCGGCGATGGCACCTGATTCGATGACTTGGCGCACCCCCTTCTCGACTGCCGGGATGAACTGTCCGGGGATCGCCCCGCCGACCACCTCGTCCACGAACTCGAAGCCGGCACCGCGCGGCAGCGGCTCGATGCGCAGGAAGACCTCGCCGAACTGGCCGGCGCCGCCGGTCTGCTTCTTGTGGCGGGCGTGTCCATCGGCCTTGGCCGAAATCGTCTCGCGGTAAGCGATCTTCGGGGGCCGGGTCTCCACCTCGACGCCGAAGCGCTCGCGCAGGCGCTCGATCATCACCCTGAGGTGCAGCTCACCCAGGCCGCGCATCACGATCTCGTTGAGTTCTTTGTTGTGCTCGATGCGGAAGCAGGGGTCTTCCTCGGCGAGCTTGGCGAGCGCCGCGGCGAGTTTCTGCTCCTGGCCCTTCTGTTTGGCGGTGACGGCCAGGCCGAACATCGGTTGGGGAAAGTCGATTGGTTTCAGCCGCCACTCGTCCTCGTCGTGGCTGTCGTGGAGCACGGCGTCGAAGTGAATCTCCTCCACCTTGGCCACGGCGGCGATGTCGCCGGGAATGGCCTCCTCGATCTCGAGGTAGTCCTTGCCGCGCAGCTTGAACAGGTGGGCGACTTTGAAGGGCTTGCGCCCGTCGTCGATGTAAAGCTGCGTGTCCTTGCGGATGGTGCCCTGGTAAACGCGGAAGACCGCGACCTTGCCCGCGTAAGGGTCGTGGACGATCTTGAAAACGTCGGCGAGGACATGCGCCTGAGGATCGGGCACGGCTCGGACCGGCTGCGCATCCGCGCCTCGTCCCTTGAGGAAGGGCGGCGGATTGGCTTCGAGCGGGCTGGGCGCGAGCTTCTCGAAGAGATCGAGCAGCTTGCGCACGCCGACGTAAGCCTTGGCCGAAGTGAAGGCGATGGGAATCAGGTGCTGCTCGCGCAGGCAGGCTTCGAAGGCATCGTGGATCTGCTCGGGCGTGAGTCCGCCCTCCCCCTCCTCGAGGTAGCGGCCCATGACCTCCTCGTTGATCTCGACCACCTGGTCGATGATCCGTTGGTGCGCCTCGGCGACCGAGGAGAAATCGGTGACCTCGCCTTCGGGCTGGAAAAAGCAATCCACGACCGCCTTGCCGCCGCGGGCGGGGAGATTGATCGGCAGGCATTCGGGACCGAAGCTCTCGCGCAATTCCTCGACCAGGCGGGCGAGGTCCACGCCCTCGGCGTCGATCTTGTTGACCACGATCAGCCGGGCGAGCCGCCGCGCCTTGGCATATTCCATCATCCTCACCGTGCCGTGCTCGATGCCGCGCGTGGCATCCACCACCACGGCGACCGTCTCCACGGCGGGCAGCGCCGCGAGGGTGGGGCCGCGGAAGTCGGGGTAGCCTGGGGTATCGATGAGATTGAGGTGAACCCCCTGGTGGTCGATCGAGGCGATGGCGGAATTGATGGAATGCCCGCGCGTCTTCTCCAGTGGGTCGTGATCCGACACGGTGTTGCCGCGCTCGACCGCGCCTTGCTGGGCGATGGTGCCGCCGGCGTAGAGCAACGCCTCGAAGAGCGTGGTTTTGCCTGCTCCGGCGTGGCCCACGAGGGCGATGTTGCGGATGCGATCGACGGTGTATTGCGGCATGTTCCCCTCCCGAATCAACCTGGCGCGAAGCGCGGCCAGCGGGCAAAACCTTCCACCGCAAGGCGCGGGCGGTCAAGAGTCTGGGGCTTCCGGCATGCTGACGAGATCGGAGTGGAAAGCATCATGGGGACCTCGCTCGAGCCGAGTCCCGGCGGTGAGCGGGACTTCGCCGCGCGCGGGATGGGATCGCCCGAGGGCTCGCGCTCTGCGCTCGACTAAACTTCGGGGATGGATGAATCATCCCTGGCGAGTGCGGAAATCCCGCTCGAATGGGCTGGCGAGCGCTTCGATCGCGCCCTCGCACGCCTTTTCCCCGAGTATTCGCGCAGCCGGCTCGCGGCCTGGATCAAGGCGGGCCGGGCGCTGCTCGACGGCGAGCGGGTGAAGGCGAGCGCGCGGGTGCTCGGCGGCGAGCTCATCGAGCTCGACCCGGAAAGCGCTCCCGATCAGCGCCTCGAGCCGGAGCCGATTCCTCTTTCCATCGTGTACCAGGACGAGGCGCTCATCGTCGTCGACAAACCCGCCGGGCTCACCGTTCATCCCGGTGCGGGGCAAGCGCGCGGGACCCTGCAGAACGCGCTGCTCCACCACTTTCCGGAGCTCGCCCGCCTGCCGCGGGCGGGCATCGTGCATCGGTTGGACAAGGACACCAGCGGGCTGCTCGTGGTGGCGCGCAGCGAGCGCGCGCATCGGGCTTTGGTGGAGGCGCTCTCGACTCGGCAGGTGGGCCGGGAGTATCTGGCCGTGGTGCAAGGCGTTCCCGTGGCCGGAGGTGCGATCGAGGCGCCCATCGGACGCCATCCGCGGGATCGGCTGCGCATGGCGGTCGTCGAGGGCGGTCGCCAAGCCATCACCCACTTCCGCGTGCGCGAACGCTTCGCTGCGCATGCGCTGCTCGCGGTGCGGCTGGAGACCGGGCGAACGCATCAGATCAGGGTCCACCTCGCGCATCTCGGCTTCCCGTTGGTCGGGGATCCTCTCTACGGGGGGAAACCGCGCTTTCCGGAAGGCGCTTCGCCGGCGCTGCGCGAGACCCTGGCGGGCTTTCGGCGGCAGGCGCTTCATGCCGAAAGCCTCGAGCTTGTGCATCCGGCTGAGGAACGTTCGCTGCGCTTTCGCGCCGAGCCGCCGACCGATCTCAAGGCCCTCATCGAGGCGCTGCGCCGCGGCTGAGGAGGGCCATTCCGTTACAAAAGTTTGCTTCCCTCCGACGCATCCTCTGAGCTATTCTTTATACGAGATCTCTCTGAAGATCTCGGCGGCACTGGGACGGCTGCCGTCGGGGTTTCGTCCAGGGTTTCTCGTTCTTCCGGAGATTCGATCATGTCCTCAAGTAAGTCTCATCTCTCAACACGGTCTTTTGTCCGTACTTTCGCGCTCGCCGCGGCGATCGCCGCAGGCCTCGGGGTCGCGCCCCGCGCGGATGCTCAGGTGGGAGTGCAGGTGATCATCAACCTGCCGAGCATCGGCATTCTCTATTACCGGCAGCAGATCACGGTGCCGATTCCCGCCAGCGTGATGGCGCAGCTCTTGAACCTCAGTAGCTGCCCGGACAACGCTGGTCCGGGTCCGAACACCGGCTGCCCGCAGGGCGCGATCTCGGTGCCGGTGGCCAACGTCAGCTATACGGCGCCGAACATCGTGGCGAACGTCGGCCTGCCGAACCCGCTCACGCCAACCCCTGGCTCCCCGCCAACCAACGTTCCCTTGGTGCTTCAGAACGTCTGGGCGGTGCGGGCGATCCACAACAACAACGTGACCGTGACTGCGGCCGTCAATGCGGCCGGTGTGCCGCTGGTCAATGCGGGTCCGCCGGCCTCGAGCATCGGGATCCCGAATGCGACGGCCACGCCGGGCAGCTTCCCGCCACCAGGCATGGTGAATCCTCAGTTCGGGGACGTCACCCTGAACCTCGATCTCACCAATGCCTTCGTGCCGGGCAACTACTCGGATCCCGATCCGACGTACACCCTGACCCTGGCGCTGCCCTAAGGGCTCGCCGCGGTTCGGGATTCGTTGTTTTGGGGGGCGGGCCGTGCGCTCGCTGCTCGCGGGGTTTTTGCTCCTCGCCTCTCTCGTTGGGGGGGCGGTCGAACTCGTGACACCCGGGGGGCTGCGTGCCCCCCGAGTGCTCGAGGTCGAGCCGCTGTCGCTCGCCGACTTCGGCGGCGCCCCCTCGGCCGCCGTTGGGGCGGCGATCAGTCGCGCCGTGTCAGGGTCCTCGGCCGTGCGGGCCGAGGCGGGGGCGTTGCCGATCCCGGCGGCGGTGGAGGTGGTCGAGCGCGAGTTACCCCTCGTGTTCCGCGTGCGCTCTTCCGAGACGCTGCCGCCGCGCGTGCAAGCGCGCTGGATCGGCGAGGACGGCCGAGAGGGCTCGCGCACGGTGGACGGCAGGCCGGTGCCCGGCCCGGCAGCGCGGGTGCGAATCATCGGACCGTGGCCGGTGAGCAGCGACGAACGGGGCACGGTGTATGAAGGGCGACTCGTGCTCGAGTTGCCGCTGCGAGGGATCGCCCATGCCGGGCGTCTGTCCGGACGGATCGAGCTCCTCGCGGAGCATGGACCATGATCCGGCCCTTGGGCTTCGTGCTGCTGTTGGGCGCTCGGGCGCTTCTCGCGGCGGAAGCGATGCCGGTGGCGGGTCCCCTGCCGGGCGGTCTGCCGGGGGGAGTTGCGATCAGCCCCCAGAATCACATCGTGGCGCTCGATGAGGGGCCGCAGACCCATGCCTACCGGCTGCAAAACCTCGGCATCGAGCCGGTGCGGCTCAAGGTACGGGTGGCGGGTTTCGAACTCGCGGAGGATTTCTCCATGCGCCTGCGCGAACGCGACGAGCAGGGGTTGGTCGAGCGCACGATCATCAATCCGGTCGAGCTCGAGATTCCGCCCGGCGAGTCGCGCACCGTGCGCTTCTCGATCCGCCCGGAGGCGATGCCTCCGGAAGGGGAATATCGGCTCGCCATGGTCTTCGAGCAGCTGCCGACGGAAAAGCCGGACGAGCCGCCGGTCGCGGGCGCGCATGGTCTGGTGTTGCGCATGCGCTTTCAGATCCTGAGCGCGATCTACGCCACGGTCGGTTCGCTGTCGCGACGCGCGCGCCTGCTCGAAGTGGCGCTCGCGCCGGAGGGCGTGCGCACCCGCATCCGCAACGAGGGAGAAGCGCATGTGCGTCCGAAAGGCCGTCTGATCCTCGAGCCCTTGAGCGCTGGGGCGGCGGCGGTGGAGGGGAGTCTGAGCGGGTTGCCGGTACTGCCTGGGGAGACGCGCTGGGTCCCGCACGCGCTGCCGCAGGGCGCGCGGCTTTCTCCGGGGCGCTATCGCCTTCGCCTCGAAGGCACGCTCGGCGATGCTCCTCTCGCGGGCGTCTATGAGCTCGAATGGGCGCCCGATGAGGGCGCCGGCACGGGTGCGAGGACGGGAGGGCGGTGAGGAGGTGGCTGAGCATGCTCGCGTTGGCCGCAAGCCTTCTTTCTGCCTCGCCGCTGGCCGCGGCGGCCGAGGCGGAGGATGAGGCGGCCTTCGCGGCGCTTCCCGCCTTCGCGAGCGGCGGCAGCCGCGCGGGCCGCGAGAGTCTGAGCGAGCTTGCCGGCCTGATCGTCAATGGCCGCGAGCAGGGTGAGGCGATCGTCCTGGTACGCCAGCCGGACGGTCGGCGGCTGGCACCGGTCGCGGCGTTGGCGAGGGCCCTCTCGGTCGATCTGCGCGAAACGCCCTCCGGGCCGTGGCTCATCACCCCCCTCGGACCGGCCCGCTTCGAGGAGCGCGAGCTTTCGCGCTTCGGCGGCGAGCGCTATGCGCCGATCGAGCTTTTGGCCGAGCGCCTCGCGGCACGGATTCGTTTCGACGAGGCGGATTTCGCGCTGCGCATCGAGCTTTCCTGGGATCCCGCGCCGCAGCCCGGAAGAAGCCCGGACCAGCCGGTGCGCCCCGATGCGCGCCCGAAGGAACTCTCCCTTTCCGCGCTGCGCGGCGAGATTCGCCTCGAACAGGTGGACGGAGAGCAGAGCGACTCCGGCTTCCTGGCGGTGAGCGGCGGGCTAGGGCCGGGGAGCTACCACGCGCGGCTCGAGCGCGATCCTTCCGGCCGCTCGCGGCTGCGCGACTGGCAGTGGAGCTACCGCGAGGAGCGGCGCGGTCTTCTGCTCGGGCATCAGTTCCTCGCGGTGCATCCGCTGCTTTCGGGCTTCGACTTCAGCGGCGTGCAGGCGGCCTTCGTCGAGGGGGCGCCGGATCTGCTCAGGCCGGCCGACCCGCTGCGCCTGCTCGACGACGGTCAAGCGGCGGTGCAGAACATCCGCGGCGAAGGCCCGCCCGGCGGCATCGCCGAACTGAGGCTCGATGGGCGCACGGTGGCGAGGCAGCGCATTCCCCTCGATGGCCGCTTCGAGTTCCTCGACGTGCGCTTGCCGCCGGGCTACGTCCGCATCGAAGTGCTGCTCTACGCGCCCTTCGCGGAGGGGGCGCCGGCGGCGGTGCTCGATCTCAGTGGCATGGTCAGCCCCAGGCTGCTGCCGGAAGGGGCCTACCTGCTGCATGGCGGTGCCGGCGTGGAGGGCAACCCCTTCGATTCTCTGCTCGACACTGGCGAGGGCGCTTATTTCTTGCGCGGCCGCAGGGCTTTCGGCGAGCGGCTGACGCTGGAAGGCGCCGCCCTCTCTCGAGCCCAACGCCAGGAGCTTGCGCTCGGCGCGGTAGCAGGGCTCGGTCCGCTCGGCCTCGGCGGACTGGCGCTAGCGCGAGCGGATTCGGCCTCGGCGTGGCTTGCCACCCTCGAGGGCGAGCGCGAGCGCTGGTTTTGGCGGCTCTTCCTCCGCGAAGAGGAGGCGGGCTTCTCCCCGGCACGCGGCGAGGCCTTCGAACGCTTCGCTGAAATCGGCTACCGGCGCTGGCCTCGGCTCGAAATCAGCCTGATCGGCCGCGAGCGCGAGGGTTTCGGCGGCGATGCGCGATTCCTCAAGCCGGCGCTGCGCTACAGTACCGATTTCGGTCTGAGCCTGAGCAGCCGACCGGATTTCCTCGGCGAGTACGTGCATGACCTCTACTACGCGCTGACGCCGCACACGCGCCTGTATGCCCGGCGCGATGCCTATGCCGAGCAACTGGGCGGCGAGCAGCGGTTGAGCGCGAGCTGGCTGGTGGCCGCCTCGCTCCTTCGCGAGCGGGCGAGCGGGCGGGAACGGATCGCGCTCTCGGCGAGCTATCAAGACGCCGAGGATGTCTTCGGCTGGTACGCGGACTTCGGGCTGCTCGCCGGCTCCGGAAGCAAGGGCTATCTCTTGCGCGTCGGACGCGAACTGTGGCCGGGACTGCGCTTCCGGGCGGAGGCGATGAAGGATCCGCTGTGGTACGGGGTGGCAGGGGAAGTGCCCGAACGCTTCGGCTTGGGCCTTTCCTGGGACTTCGGTCTGAGCGGGGGCAGGCTCACGCGCGCGGGTTATGGTGCCAGCGGCGGGCGCGGGACGTTGGCCGTCGCGATCGAGGCGCCTGCAGGGGCCCCCTCGCTCGCCGGGGTGGCGGTGCGCATCGATGGTCAGGTGCGCGGGCGCGCCGATGCCGCCGGGCGTTTGCACCTCGCCGATCTCGCACCGGGCGTTTACCGGGTCGAACTCGACGAGGAGGGTCTGCCGCTCGAGCTCTCGCCGGTGGAGCGAGGCCTCTATGCCGAGATCGCGCCGGGTCGGCTCACCGCCTTGCGCTTCCGAGTCGCCTATCGCCTCGGGATCGTGGGCCGGCTCGGCGCAAAGCCCGAGGGCCGGGTGCTGGTGCGCGATCGAGAAGGACTGGTGCGGGCCGAGGCGGCGCTCGGCGCGGATGGGGTCTTTCGGGTGGAGGGGCTACCACCAGGGCGCTACCGGATCGAATGGGTCGGCGCCGAGGGGGGCTTGCGCGCGGTGCGCGAGATCGAACTATCGGATCGCTATCTGAGTGGTCTTGTACTCATCCCTGAGGCGGGGCTTTCCGCCCCGCCGGGGAGGGAGGAGGTCGAGCGATGAAAGCTAGGATCGGGACAAGGTGGGGGAACGCGGCGTTGGTGGCCGGATGCCTGGCGGGGGGAGCCGCCTCGGCCCAGATCATTCCCAACGGCAGCTTCGAGTCGGGGCTCACCGGCTGGACCGTGGGCGGTACTGGGCGGGTGGCGGTGATCACCTCGGCCAACGTCACGCCCGGTCCGTTCGCGGCGGCGGATGGGACGCGCTTCGCGATTCTCTCGACCGGTCCCGGCAATGCCGGTGGAGGCGCGCTGCTCATCGATGGCAACGCGACCAACGACTTCGATGCCGCGACCTTGTCGGTGACGGTCAGCATCCCCTTCCGGCCGGCGGTGCTCTCCTTCGAGTGGAGCTTCGGCTCGAGCGAACAGGATCAGGATGGGACTTACGACGATCTCTTCGATGTGACGATCTTCCAGGGCGCGCCGCCGAGCGACCCCTTCACGGCGGGGCGCGTGTTCTCGGGTTCCTCACCGCGCAACAGCGGCAGCAGCATCTCCAACTTCCCCAACACCCATATCCTCACCACTTCGGTGGTCAACTGGAGCATCACCGGTGCACCGCCGGTGAGCGGAACTCAGCTCCGCTTCGGCATTCCCGGCTGGCGTCATGCTTGCGTGCCGATTCCGCTGCCCGATACCGCTCCGCCCTTCACCCGCACCATCCGTTTCCGTGTCGCTGACCAAGGCGATCCGGAATACGACAGCGCGCTCGTGCTCGATCGCGTCGAGATCCGCGCGGCCTGTGATGCCACACCGCTCTCGCGCGTGACCCAGATCACCCACACGAGCGCACAGCAGGTCAGCTTGCAGGGCGGGGGCTTCGTGTGGCGTGGGGATGCGCAGACCCGCGCGGCCATCGACCCCACCGGGACGGTGCGGGCGGTGGTCTCGAACGCCAATCTCGATGGCACCAATCCCAACTTCGTGCAGCAGGTCTTCGTCCGCGTGGGGCTGGGCGGCTGGTCGCGGGTCACGGTGCTGCCGATGGCGCTGGATGGCCAGATCCAGGGACTTGCCTTCTCGGGGACGGTGGGCGGTACGCCGGGGCGTTACCTCGCGATCGCCGCCCAAGTGTCGCCCTCGGACAACACCGAGATCTACCGCTGGGATCGCGTGAACAACATCTTGACCACGATTACGGCCACCAGCGGCTGCCACAACCGCAACCCCGCGATCAATCGCGGCGGCGATGTGATCGCCTTCGACAGCGACTGCACCTCGCTCGGGGTGAGCGCGGGCCATCGCCATGTCCTGGTGTGGGCTGGTGGAGGGACGAACGCGGTGAGCAACATCATCACCGTTGCGCCCGGGCCGAGCGCCGCCTGCACCGCCCGCAATCCCTGGCTCAACCATCACGCCGACGACGGCGAGCGCGACGGGCGCTACGTGGTTTACGAGGCGAACTGCAACCACGGCGACAACGCCGATGGCAACTTCGAGATCTTCCGCTTCAACCGCGACACCGGCTCGAGGCGCCAGATCACGACGAGCACGGCTCCGGTCACCAACTTCAGCCCGCAGATCGATCGGGACAACAACGGCCGGAACGTCTATTTCCTCTCGAATGGCAACTACGCTGGAGCCAACCCCACGGGGGCGGTGCAGCTGTTCCGATTCCAGTGCAACAACAACGCCGACTGTACAGGGTCTGCAGGTGGGGTGGGGGGGTTCTTCCAGTGGACGCAGCTCACGGCGACCGCGCACCTGCTCTATGGCTTCCGCGTGCCCTTCGATCCCAATCCGGCGAGCAACACGCCGGTGACCCGCTTCGCCTTCGAGCGCTTCGATCTCGCCTCCGGCCTCACCCAGGTGGGTTACCAAGCCGGCACCTCGAGCGCCGCGGAGCAGATCCTCGCGCTGCAGAACGGCGTGCTGGGGCTCGCCGCGGGATTGGACGTCTCCGTGCCGGTGGTGCAGTTCATCACCGCGGGAGACCTCATCAATCAGAATTCGGACCTCAACGCCGAGCTTTACTCGGTCCGGGTGGAGTGAGTGCCATGCGCGCGTGGTTGAGCCTTCCCTTGCTCTTCCTGCCGACGACCGTGCTCGCCGGTGGGCGCACCGTGCCGACGGCCGCCGATGCCTTCGGCTACCAGCGCCTCGCCGACGGTGCGCCGCATTGTCCGTATCAATGGATCGACACCAGCGCCGGTTCCCCCTTCCTGTTCGCTCCCTCGGACACGGACCCGGCGAGCGATGATGGCTGGGCCGATCTTGCGCTCGCGCTGCCCTTCGTGTTCTACGACAAGGCGCACACCAGCTTGCGGGTCTCGACCAATGGCTACATCGCTTTCACCTGGTCCGGATTTCCAGCCGACGATGGCGGCTACTGGCGCTCCGATTGCCCGCTGCCGGCGATTCCGGACAACGCCGAGGCGGCCTTCGGCCGGGTGTATGCCATGGGCGGAGACCTCGAAGCCGGTAGCCAGGGCCTGGCCAGGTCTCAGTTCTTCCCGACCTGCCCGCGTGCGCCCTCCTACGGCAGCGATGCCTGCACCGTGATCGAGTGGGCTGACTGGCAGCGGAAGGGCGCATCCGGGCTGCTCAATGCACAAGTCATCCTCTACCACGCGCGCCGGGAGATCGTGATCCAGTATGGCCCCGTTTCCCCGACGGCCGCGGCCGGCCTCACCGCCGGCATCCAGTCGCAGGGTGCCGATTCCGGTATCGCAGCCTGCGGGTCGGAACCGGCGGTGCAAAGTTCTCGCGGCTGGTGCTTCTTCCACCCGCTGTTTCCCGCTGGGCAGCCACCGCCGCCCAACGCGGACCTGATCTTCGCCGACGGCTTCGAAGCCTGGCCGCCCTGAGCCGGCGCGGTCTCCGCGCTGAATCGTCTCGTTCCCCGATTTTTTCGCGCGCCGCGAGATCGGCAGCGAGCGCGGGAGTGGGGTTTGCTGCGCTGCAGCTTGCATGGGCCAGAAACTTTAGATGAGACTGATATAAACGCGACCGAAATGTTCGACCATGACCTCACCTCACTCCAATGAATGTTCTTCGCGCCTCTCCCGGCGGCAGTTTCTCTCGCTCCTCGGCGGTAGCGGAGCCTTGTGGGCCCTCGGGCCCCTCGCCGGCTGGGATCGGGCGGAGGCGCGGCTCAAGACCTCGGCGCGCATCGTCATCGCGGGGGCGGGCGCGGCGGGTATCGCCCTTGCCAATCGTCTGAGCCGGGCGCTCGAGGGGGCCTCGATCACCATTGTCGATGCCAGAGAGCGGCATCTTTATCAGCCCGGCCTGACCCTGGTGGCCAACGGCTACTGGTCGTCCGAGAAAGTCATCGACCGCAACGAGCGCTTTCTGCCCTCGACGGTGCGCTGGGTCAAGGCCGCGGTGGCCGAGTTCGATCCCGATGCCAATCGCATCGTGACCGAGCAGGGCGAAGCGATCCCCTACGATTTCCTTTGCGTTGCCACGGGGCTCAAGGTCGATTACGCCTCGGTCGAGGGGATGGAGGCGGGTCTGATCGGCAGGAACGGCATCGCCTGCGTCTACGACAATCCCGAACACGCCGGGCGGAGCTGGGAGGCGATCCGCGCCTTCGCCGAGAAGGGCGGCAAGGCGATCTTCACCCGCCCGCCGGGCGGCATCAAGTGCGCCGGCGCACCGCTCAAGATGGCGATGCTGGTCGAGGACCGGCTGCGCCGCGAAGGCGCTCGCGACCGGGCGCATTTCCACTACGCGGTCGCCGGAAAAGGGCTCTTCTCGCAGCCGGAGATCAACGAGTTCCTGAAAAAGCACTTCCCCGAGCGGGGCATCGACATCCATTGGGAGCACCGGCTGGTGGCGATCGACCCGGCGCGCAAGATCGCGAGCTTCGCCACCCCTGCCGGCCGGGTGGAAATGGATTACGACCTTATCCACGTGGTGCCGAAAATGCGCGCACCGGATGCGCTGGCCAATAGCCCGCTCGCCTGGCAGAGCGGTGAGTTCGCGGACGATGGACGCTGGCTCGAGGTGGACCGGCATACCTTGCGTCATCCCCGCTATCCCAATGTTTTCGGCGCCGGGGATTGCGTGGGCACGCCGATCGGTAAGACCGCGGCCACGGTCAAGGCGCATGTGCCGGTGGTGGTCAAAAACCTGCTCGCGGCCATCGCCGACCGCGAGGGAGAGGGCCGCTTCAACGGCTACACCTCCTACCCCTTGCTCATCGGCCGGGGGCGGGCGATCCTGGTCGAGTTCGATTACGAGCTCAAGATGGTGCCCTCGTTTTCATTCATCAGCCCCTACGAGATCCATTGGCTGCCCTGGGTGATGAAAGAAAAGCTCCTGCATGGCGCCTATGAGGCGGTCTTGCGCGGACGCGCCTGAGGGGTGGATGCGATGAATATGTCTTTGAGTTCGCTTTTCGCGATCTTGTTCGAAAATCTGCGACCTTTCTTCTGGCCGCTCGCGGTGCTGTTGCTCCTCGAGCTGGCGGTGCTGATCCGCTTATGGATGGGTCCGCGCCCTCTGCCGCTTCGCCGCGGTTTGGCGCTTGCCTTGCCGATCGGCGCGCTCGCCGCCATCGCCGTGTTCGCGCTCGCTCCTGCCATCACCCAAGCCGATTTCGGCGCGCTTTCCGGCTGGCTCGACTGGGGCTTTTTGATGATGATGGCCCTCGGAGCGGGGGTCCTGGTGATGTTTTTGGCCTGGCCTTGGGCGGTATGGTGGCGGCTTGCCCGCGCATGAGCGGGGCTTGAGGCGCGTGGGGAAGCGAGGGGCGCTGCCCTACGCCATCGAGCCTAAGCAGCCGCTCGCGCCGGGCGTGCACATCAAGATCACCACCCGCGCGGCACCGGGTTTTTCGAGCGGCGTTTTCGCACGGTGCAATCTCGGCGCGCGGGTGGGCGATGCGCCGGAGGCAGTGGCGGCCAACCGCGCCGGTTTGCGCGCGGCACTCGGCCTCCCCGGCACCCCCTGTTTTCTCCGCCAGGTGCATGGCCGCGAGATCATCCGCCTGAACAAGCCCCCCGCAGAAGGGGAGGCCGAGCCCGAAGCCGATGCCGCCTGGACGGATCAGCGTGGCCTGGTGCTCGCAGTGCTCAGCGCCGACTGCGTGCCCATCCTGCTCGCAGCCGAGGATGGATCGCTCGTGGCGGTCGCCCACGCCGGTTGGCGCGGTCTCGCTCTTGGCGTGATTCCTGCGCTCTTCGCCCAACTCCCGATCCCGCCCTCCCGTGTTCGCGCCTTCATCGGCCCTGCGATTTCCGCCGCCGGATACGAAGTGGGGCCTGAGGTCCTGAACGCGCTCATCCATCGCGATCCCCGCCATGCCGAATGTTTCCGCCAAAACGAACGCGGGCGGCATCAGCTCGATCTTCGCCTCGCTGCCTGGCAGCAGCTTCAGGCGGCGGGCGTCGCGGCCATCGCCATCGCGCCCCATGACACCGATCGCGAGCCCGAACTGTGGTACTCCCATCGCCGCGATCGCGGAAACACCGGTCGCTTCGCCAGCCTGATTTGGATCGCACCCTGAGCTGTTCGGCCGCGCAGCGACGAGCGGCAAGGCGCTTCCGGATCGGCTCTCGCGCCGCTCAACGATCACGAGGTCGCGAGAGGAGAGCGCCTCTTGGGGTAGGCCTTTCTCAGCGCGCTTGGCCCTTTTGTGGCCAGAGGTATGAGCTGATCCGCAATGCGGCAAGCAAGAGCACTGCGAGGAACGCACTGACTTGCTCAGCGGAAACGACTGAGGCCATGAGGGGCATCGCTCGGGCGAGTGATCGAGGGTTTGAAGCCAGGCGCGATCGGATCAGCCAGGAGTGAGCGAGCTTCCGCGGTCCGTGGCTTCTTGCTTCGCTCTTTCATAGCGTTGACGAGCGTTTTGGCGGGGTGGGGTTGTGGGCAGCGAGCGTCGATGCGACCGCAGGGAGTCCCAGGGATAGCGACCACGCATTCGATGGGCGCGGGCTCGAATCCGAATGTGACTGGCGACGTCTTCCGCACTCGGAAACGGAGGACATCGCGGCGTTACCCGCGCAGCCAAGCAGGACAGGCCGCGCGGCGGTGTAGTTGAGCGGAGGCGCTGGCGTGCGCGGCAAGGGCAGTGTGGTGCCCAGGAGAGGACTCGAACCTCCACGCCTCGCGGCACTAGAACCTGAATCTAGCGCGTCTACCAATTCCGCCACCTGGGCACGGTGCGGCGAGCCCTGCATTGTCGAACGGCGATCCGTCGCTGTCAACGCGCGCCGGATCCAAGCTCTGGAAAAGGAAACCCGGCCACGAGGGGCCGGGTTTCCGCTGCGGGCGAGATGCTCTCGGATCAGAAGCTGACGCGCAGCCCCACGCCGTACTCGGTGGCGTCGTCACCGAGCTGCAGGTTGAGGGTCGCGCCGATGACCTCGGTGAAACGGATGTGCAGCCGCCCGAAGCCATAGAAGTCCCCGGAGGTGCCTTCCGGGTCGGCATAACCCGCACCGAACCAGCCTTCGAAGTTCTCGTTGAAGGCGGTGCGCACGCCGCCGTGAACGTTCCAGAGGTCGGCACCCTCGAAGTCGCCGAAGTCGAGGCCGGCCACGAAGTCGGTCGCGTCCCCGATACCGAAGTTGAAACCGCCGCCGATGGTCCAACCGTCGGGGTTGCTGCCCGGGGCGTCGAGCTGGGAATAGGTCGCGCGCAAGAAGAAGTTCTCGGTGACGGCGAGGGAGCCCTCGAGGCCCCAGGTGTCCGTGCTGGAGGCGCCGTCGGGATCCACCCGACCGACGCCGATTTCGAGGAAGCTGTACGAGAGCTCGCTTGCGGCGGCGAAGGGCGCGGCCGTGGCGAGCGCGATGGCGAGCAGTGTGCGTTTCATGACGTTGTCCCCTGAGCAATCGTTGGGAGGTCCAACGTGCCCGAGCTTGGCTCGGGCACGCGCCGCGCATTCTACGCGGGTGTCGATGACCGTGAAGGGATGCAGAGGGCTCGCGCCGGCTTCCCGCTCATGCGACGTTCATCGGCCAGAGGATGCTCGGGGAGCGGACAGGCCGTCTTCCTGAAGCAGGGTCGGGGCGTACCCTTGGCGCCTCACCGAAGCGATGCGCGTGCGGTGAGCGACCCGCTCAGGATTCGCTCAGGGGCGCCTTGCCTCGCAGGGGCCTGCTAGGATGCCTGGGATGAACGATCCGCTCCTGAAAACAGCGGGGCTGCCTGCGCGCGCCGCCATTCTCGCCTTCCTCGATCGGGCGGCGCGGCCGCAGAAATTCGAGGAGATCGCCGCCGCCTTCGCCGTGGAGGATGCGAAAGCGCAGGACATCCTCGCGCGCAGGCTCGAGGCGATGGTCCGCGATGGACAGCTTCATCGCAATCGCCGCGGCGGCTATGCCCCCACCCGGAAACTGCAAATCCTCACGGGCGTGGTGCTCGGCCACCCCGATGGCTTCGCCTTCGTGAGGCCCGACCAGGGCGGTGATGATCTCTTCCTGCCGCCGGCGCAGGCGCGGCAGGTGATGCATGGGGATCGGGTGGCGGTCTGCGTGGTCGGTGTGGATCCCCGTGGACGCCCAGAGGGCATGATCACCGAGGTGCTCGAGCGGCGTCCCCCTCGGCTCTTCGGGCGCTACGAGGCGCGCGGAGGGCTTGGGGTGGTGGTGCCCGATGACCGGCGTTTGCCCGGCGAGGTGCTCATACCGCCGGATGCCGCCAAGGGCGCGCGCCCCGGCGAGCTCGTGATCGTGGCGATCCGCGAGCCACCGACGGCCTTCGTCCCCGCGATCGGTGAAGTGCTCAGCGTGCTCGGCCCGGAGCTCAAGCCGACCCTTGCCATCGAGGCCGCCATCCACAATCACGGGCTGCGTCATGAATGGCCCGCGGAGGTCCTGGCCGAGCTCGCGAAGGTGCCGCATCGGGTCGAAGAGGCCGATCGGCAGGGCCGCGAGGATCTTCGCGCGCTCGATCTCGTGACCATCGATGGCGAGGACGCCAAAGACTTCGACGATGCGATCTACGTTGCGCCGAGGCGCGGCGGCGGCTTCCGCCTGGTGGTGGCGATCGCCGACGTCGCGCACTACGTGCCGCAAGGCAGCGCGATCGACGCCGAGGCCGCGCGCCGCGGCTGTTCGGTGTACTTCCCCGGCTACGTGGTGCCGATGCTGCCCGAGCCCCTCTCCAACGGCATCTGCTCGCTCAAGCCGGAGGAGGACCGGCTTTGTTTCGTCTGCGACTTGAGCCTCGATGCCGATGGCGTCGTCCGCCGCTCCCGCTTTTATCGGGCGGTGATGCGCTCCAAGGCCAGGCTCACCTATGAACAGGTCTGGGCCGCTTTCGGCGAGAGCGACCAAGGCGCACGCAAAGGGATCGGGCCAACGTTGATCCGCCGGCTCGAGGCGGCTTTCGCGCTCTACCGGCTTCTCGCCGAGCGGCGGCGCGAGCGCGGTGCCCTCGACTTCGAATCGCAGGAGATGGGTTTCGAGCTCGACGCGGAGGGTCGGGTGGTCGCGCTCGGCTGGAAGAAGCGCAACGACGCCCATCGCTTGATCGAGGAGTGCATGATCGCGGCCAACGTGGAGGCCGCGCGCTTCGCAGAGCGGCGTCGCATCCCGGTGCCCTATCGCGTGCACGATCGGCCGCCGGCCGCCCGCTACGAGAACCTCTCGCAGTTTCTCAAGGAGTTCGGCCTGCGTCTGCCTCCCCGCGAGCGGCTCGAAACCGCTGATCTCGCGCGCTTGCTCGAGCGAGCGCGGCGGATGCCGGCGCTCGAGGCGCGTTTGATCGAAACCGTCGTCCTGCGCGCTCAGGCGCTCGCCGTCTATCAGACCGAGAACATCGGGCACTTCGGGCTGGCCTTGCCCGCTTATGCCCACTTCACCTCGCCGATCCGCCGCTATCCCGACCTCATGCTTCATCGTCAGATGGCCGCTGCGCTCGAAAAACGGGATCCACCGCTCGCGGAAGAGACCCTCGCGCGGCTGTGCGCGCATTGCTCGCGCCAAGAACGAATCGCCGAGGAGGCCGAGCGCGAAGTGGACGAGCGCTATCGGGTCGCTTGGCTGAGCGAGCACGTGGGCGAGGTCTTCGATGGGGTGGTGAGCGGGGTCGCATCCTTCGGACTTTTCGTCGAGCTCTCCGGGACCGGCGTCTCGGGTCTCGTGCACGTCACCCAGCTTCCAGCCGATTTTTACCGCTTCGATCCGGTGCGCCACACGCTCACCGGCGAGCGCAGCCGCCGCGAGTACCGCCTCGGCGCGGAGGTGAGGGTGCAGGTCCTGAAAGCCAGCATCGAGGAGCGGAAGATCGACCTTCGGCTGATCGAGAGCCCGCGCGAGGCGGAAGCGTCCTCGGAGCGGGTGAGGCCGCGCGGTGGGCGGCAATGAGCAATACGATCTGGCTCATGGGCATCCAGGCCGTGCGCGCGAGGCTCAAGCGCGAGCGGTCAGGCTTGCGCGAGCTTCTGATCGAGCGGGGGATCCGCAATCGCAGGGTGCAGGCGCTCGCGGAAGAGGCGAGGGCGCGGGGGATTCCGGTGCGCGAGCTCGAGCGCGAAAGGCTCGCTTCGATCGCCGAGGGGCTTCGCCATCAGGGGGTTCTCGCCCTCGCCGAGGCCGATCCCGAGCTCGATGAGCATGCCCTGCCCTCGCTACTGGCCAGGGCCGGCGAACAGGCGCGGGTGCTGGTGCTCGATGGCGTGGAGGATCCCCAGAACTTTGGTGCCTGCCTGCGCGTGGCCGAGGCGGCGGGGGCATTGTTCGTCCTCGTGCCCAAGGATGGCGCCGCGCCGCTATCGCCGGCCGCGCGCCGCGCCGCCGCAGGGGCTGCCGAGCTCGTTCCCATCGTGCGGGCGACCAACCTGGCGCGCGCGCTTCGTCTGCTCGCCGAAGCGGGTTTCTTCCTGGTCGGCCTCGACGACGAGGCGCCGCAGAGCCTCTACGCCCTCGAGCTCGGCGGGCGAATCGCGATGGTCCTCGGCGGCGAAGGCCGGGGACTCAAACGCCTGACTCGCGAGCACTGCGATTTCCTCGCGTCCTTGCCCATGCTCGGCCAAATCGAAAGCCTCAACGTCTCGGTGGCCGCCGGCATCGCTCTATACGAGAGCTTGCGCCAGCAGTTGGCGGCAACGACGCAACACCCATCCACGCGGAGCGAAGAACAGCCGTGAGCGAGCTCAGCCTGCAGACCCTCTCCGGCGCCGCGATCCGTCCGTATTTGCCGGAGGTCGCGCGCCTTCGTATCGCGGTCTTCCGCGAATGGCCTTATCTCTACGATGGCGATCTCGACTACGAGGCGCGCTACCTCGAGGTCTACGCGCGAAGCGGTTCCGCCGTGTTGGTGTTGGTACGCGACGGCGAGCGCGTGGTCGGGGCCTCGACGGGCATTCCTCTGGCCGAGGAGAGCGAGCCCTTCCGTAAGCCTTTCATCAAGGCGGGCATCCCGCCGGAGACGGTGTTCTACTGCGGTGAATCGGTGCTCGACCCCGCCTACCGCGGACGCGGCCTCTATCGGCAGTTTTTCGCGCACCGCGAGGCCCATGCCCGCGCTCTCGGGGGGTTCCGCTGGTGCGCTTTTGCTGCCGTCGAGCGCGATCCCGATGACCCGAGACGTCCGACGGGGTATCGAACGCTCGACACCGCCTGGGAAAAGGCTGGATACCGCAAAGCACCGGGCTTGCGCATGCAGCTTGGCTGGAAGGAGCTCGGTCAGGACGGCGAGCGGTTGAACACCTTGGTCTTCTGGCTGCGAGCCCTGTGAGGGCCCGGCTCAGGCGGCGATCAGGACCGAACTCAGGATGCCGAGCGTTGCGCCGAGCGCCGCTCCGGCCAGCACATCGCTCGGGTAATGAAGACCGAGCAGGGGGCGCGAGAGGGCGATGAGGAGAGCCAGCGGGGCGAGGACGAGCGCAAGCCAGGGGATGAAGGCCGCGGCGATCACGGTGAAGGCCACGGCGTGCAGGGTGTGGCCGGAGGGGAAGCTGAACTCATCGAGCGGGGCGGTGAGGGCGATCACCCCCGGGCAGGCGGCGCAGGGGCGCGGACGGCGGGTGCGGCGCTTGAGGGCGCGGTAAAGAGCGAGGCCGATCAAGCCGCTTGCGGCCATCGCGGAAGCGGCGCGAAACTCGCCGGCGAGCGCGAGCACGAGGATCAGGGTGCACCAAAACGGTCCATCGCCGAGGCGGCTGACCGCGACGAAGAAGCTCTGCCAGAACGACCCACGGGCGAAGGCGTTCAGGCGGCGGGTGAGCCGACGATCGGTCTCGCGGAAACGGATCAGCGCGCTCACCGGCTCGAGCTCTTGCGGAGGGCGAGTTCGGCGAGCAGCCGGGCGAAATCGCCGGCGACTCGGGCCTGGTCGAGGGTTTCGGCCTGACGGCGGGCCGCATATCCCGCCTGAGCGCGCGCATCGTCGGCCATCGCGAGGCCGAGGGCTGCGGCGATGAAGCCGTGCTCGTCGCCCGCGGGAACGCGCACCCCACAGCCTTCGGCGAGGTGTTCGCGCGCGGCGCCATCGTCGTAGGCGACGGTGGCGACGCCGGAGGCCATCGCCTCGAGCACCACGTTACCGAAGGTGTCGGTCAGGCTCGGAAAGAGGAAGAGATCGGCGCTGGCGAAGTGCCGGGCGAGCTCCTCGCCCCGTCGCGTGCCGATGAAGAGGAAATCGGGATTCTCCCGGGCGAGTTCGGTGCGGGCGGGGCCATCGCCGACCCACAGATAGCGCGCATCGGGGCGCCTCTCGGCGATCGCGCGAAATGCCCGCACGGCGAGGCCGAGATTCTTCTCGGGCGCGATCCGCCCGACGTAGATGACGAGCAGATCCCGCTCGCTCAGGCCGAGCGCCCGACGCAAGCCTTCGTCCCGGCGTCCGGGATGAAAGAGCGCCGTGTCCACCCCGCGTGTGAGCAGGCATGGGGCGAGGTAACGCCGTTGCCTCAGTTCTTCGCACAACGCCCGGGTCGGCACCAGCGTCGCCTGCGCTCGGTTGTGGAAGCGTCGGAGCCAGCGTTCCGCCAAAGGGGCGAGGGCGCCGAGGCGATAGTGACGCATGAACTCCGGAAAACGGGTGTGGTAGCCGGTGGCGACCGGGATGCCCAACCGCCGGGCGGCGCGCAGCGCCGAATACCCGAGCGGACCCTCGGTGGCGATGTAGACGGCATCGGGGGGACACTGGCGCCAGCGCGCGAGCAGGCGGCGGCCGATGGGCAGACCGAAGCGGAGCGAGGGATAGCGCGGCAGCGGAAGGCTCGGTCCGAGCACGAGACCCTCTTGCGCCGATTCGGGTTCGTTTGGGCGGCGGGGGCGAATCAGCTCGACGTGGTGACCCAGAGCGCACAAGCCTTCGTGCAGGTGCTGCACGGTTAGTGCGACACCATTGACCTCCGGCGGGTAGGTTTCGGTGACCAGCGCGAAATGCATCGCTCGAGGCGATGGATACGTTGACGGCACGATGCCGCCATCCGATGACCGTGTGTTGACGCTTGCGCGACGGTCCGGTGACGGACTCAGTCGTCCACGATCTCGAGACGAATGCCCATCGCCGCGAGCTCCTCGCGCTCGAGGGCGAGATCGGCCCGGGTCAGGGATCGGCCGGCGAGCCAAGCCTTCGGCAAGGCGAGACGGACACGATCCCCGTGAGCCTTCAGTTCGAAGGGGGGCATCGCCTCGTCTTGACGGTTGCGGCAGAACAGAACAGCCAGGCGCAGGAGCACCAACAGGCGGCGAGCCGGCTCGGCCTGGCGCTCGGGCAGGGCGGCGAGCATCGCCACCGGTACGGACCGCCGGTGAGCCCGCACCAAGGTGGCGAGCAGCCGCTGCTCCTCCCGGCTGAAGCCCGGCAGATCGGCATGCTCGAGCAAGTAGGCCCCGTGGACGTGGTGCTGGCTGTGGGCAATCGCGAGCCCGACTTCGTGAAGGCGCGCTGCCCAGTCCAGCCATTCGCCATGCTCTTCAGCGAGCGACCATTCGGCGCAGACCGATTCGAACAAGGTTCTGGCCACGCGCCGCACCCGTTCGGCCTGGGCGGAGTCGATGCCGAAGCGTTGAGCGAGTCCCTCGATGCTCGCGGCGCGCGGATCACGCGATTCGAGGCGCCCCACCAGATCGAGCAGGATGCCTTCGCGCATCGCGCTCTGGCTCACCTCCATCCGCTCGATCGCGAGCGCGGAGAAGGCTGCGCTGAGCACGGCGAGGCCGCCGAGGATCACGGGCCGGCGCTCCTCCGAGAGGCCGCGCAGCTTGAGCGCCTCGATCCGGTCGTGGCGGAGCACGCGATCGACCAGCTCCTCGAGATGCTCGCGATCGATACCCTCGGCACGCGGATCACGGGCGGCGATCATCTCGGCCGCAGCCTTGATCGTCCCCGAGGAACCGATCGCACGGGTCCATCCGGCTTTGCGGAAGTCGGCGGCGAACTGCTGCAAGACCAGCTCGAGTTCGATCAGCGCTTCGCGCCAGCGCTTGCGACTGATCTGGCCGTCAGCGAAGAAGCGCCGGGTGGTGGCGATGCATCCCATCTGGACGCTCTCCATCTGCTCCGGCTCGCGGCCGGTTCCGATGATGAACTCGGTGGAGCCGCCGCCGATGTCGATGACCAAGCGGCGCTCGCGCCGGGCCGGCAGGTCGCGGCAGACGCCGAGGTAAATGAGCCGCGCCTCCTCGCGTCCAGAGACCACCTCGATCGGAAAGCCGAGGGCGGTCTCGGCCGGGAGCAGGAAGGCGCGCGGTGCGCGCAGTTGCCGCACGGCATTGGTGGCGAGCGCGCGCACGTGACGAGCCTCGAATCCACGCAGGCGCTGGCCGAAGCGGGCGAGGCAGGACATCGCTCGCAGCCGCGCCTGACCGTCGAGACGGCCCTCGCCATCCACACCCGCCCCCAGCCTCACCGTCTCGCGCAGACGATCGACGATCTCGGCGCGACCACGGTGCCAGCGTGCGACGACCATGTGGAAACTGTTCGATCCCAAATCGACGGCGGCCAGCTGCGCGCCTTCGGCGATCGGCTCGCGCTCAGCCATGACCATGCTTGGCGATCAGCGCCTCCTGCGCGCCATGAGCCTCGGCATCTTCGCGGATACGCCGGTATGTTCCATCCGGCTCGAGCACCCAGGTCTGCCGTGAATCGGCGAGGTAGTTCTCCAGGCATTCCTCGCTGACTCGCCTGGCGAGCCGCGCCTCGAGGATGGGAAAGCAAGTCTCGACCCGCCAGAGCAAGTTGCGCTCCATCCAGTCGGCGCTGGACGCGAAGACCTCTGGCTTGCCGCCGTTGGCGAACCAATAGACGCGACTGTGCTCGAGGAAGCGCCCCACGATCGAACGCACCCGGATGCGCTCGGAAAGTCCGGGGACGCCGGGCCTGAGGCAACAGGCACCGCGCACGATCAGATCGATCTCGACGCCGGCCTGGGAGGCTTCGTAGAGCTTGTCGATGATGCCGCGTTCGGTGAGGGCATTCATCTTGGCGATCACCCGTCCGCCGCGGCCCTCGCGGACGTGGGCGATCTCCCGATCGATCTTCTCGATCAAGCCGCGGTGGAGGGTGAAAGGCGCCTCGAGCACCCGCTTGAGCTCGATCGCCGGAGCCAATCCCGAGAGCTGCAGGAAGATGCGGTGGACGTCCTCGCCGATGTCCGCTCGCGCGGTGAGCAGCGAAAGATCGGTGTAGGCGCGGGCCGTGGAGGGATGGTAGTTGCCAGTGCCCAGATGGACGTAACGCCGGAGTTTTCCCCCCTCCCGGCGGACGATGAGCAGCATCTTGGCATGCGTCTTGTAGCCCACCACTCCGTAAACCACCTGCACGCCGACTTCTTGAAGACGGTTCGCGAGTTGGATGTTGGCTTCCTCGTCGAAACGCGCCCTGAGCTCCACCACCGCCGTCACTTCCTTGCCGGCTCGCGCCGCTTCGATCAACGCCTCGACGAAAGGCGAGTCGCGTCCGGTGCGATAGAGCGTCTGTTTGATCGCGAGGACGTCGGGGTCTTTCGCGGCTTGACGGACCAGCTCGATGACCGGCTGGAAACTCTCGTAAGGATGGTGGAGGAGGATGTCTCCGGCGCGCACCGCCTCGAACAGGTTCGGCTTGCTTCCCAGGATCGCGGGCATGCGCGGGCTGAAGGGCGGATACTTAAGCTCCGGTCGGTCGAGCATGTCATAGACCGCCACCACGCGATTGAGATTGACCGGCCCAGCGCAGGGATAGACCGCGTCGGCGTCGAGCTCGAAGTAGTTGGTGAGCTGACGGACCAGCGCCTCTGGCATGTCCTCGGCGATTTCCAGGCGCACCGCCTGGGCGAATCCGCGCATGGCGAGCTCACCCTGCAGGGCGCGGGCCAGATTCTCGACCTCCTCTTCGTCCACCACCAGGTCCGAATTCCTGGTCACCCGGAACTGCCAGCAGCCCTCGACCTTCATCCCGGGGAACAGCTCGCCGGCGAAGGCGGCGAGGATGCCGGAGAGGAACACGAAGCTATCACCGTCGGGTGCGATTTCGCGAGGCAACCGAATCACTCGCGGCAGCGCTCGCGGGGCGCGGAGGATGGCGAGCGAGGCCGGACGGCCGAAGGCATCGTGGCCAGAGAGCTGGATCGCCAGGTTCAGACTCTTGTTGAGGATGCGCGGGAATGGATGCGCGGGATCGAGTCCTAAGGGGCTGAGCACCGGCTGCACCTGTTCCTCGAAATAACGATGCAGCCAGCGGCGCTGCGCCGGCGTCCATTGGTCGCGGCGCAGCAGATGGATGCCGGCGGCGGCGAGCTCCGGGATCAGCCGCTCGTTCCAAGCGCGGTATTGCTGCTCCACCAGGGCGAGCGTGTGCTCGCGGATGTGGCGCAGGCGCACGGCAGTCTCGGGTTCTTCTGGCGTGGGCGCGCGCGCGTAGGCGCGCCGCTGCAGCAGAGCCGCCACGCGGATCTCGAAGAACTCGTCGAGGATGGCGCAAGAAATGCCGAGGAAGCGAAGCCGCTCGAGGATCGGCTGGCGCGTATCCTCGGCGAGCTCGACCACCCGGCGGATGAAGGCGAGCTGGCTCAGCTCGCGATCGAGATACGGTTCGAGCTCCGCGGTGGCGTCCGCGGAGGGGCGAGTGTCATTCATGCGATCGTCTCCTTCGCCGCATCGCGCGGGCAAAGGCGTTCGGCGGAAAAGATACAGGCGAAGACGCTTCCCCGCCCCGGCTCGCTGCGGATGGACAACTGCGCCTGATGGAGGTTGAGCACGTGTTTGACGATCGACAGTCCGAGCCCGGTGCCGCCGGTCTCGCGTGAGCGACTGGTCGAAACGCGGTAGAAACGTTCCGTGATGCGGGGAATGTGTTCCGGTGGGATGCCCACGCCCGTGTCCTCCACTTCGAAGCGCGCACCTCGCGGATCATCGCACCAGCGGATCGTGATTTTCCCGCCCGGCGGGGTGTAGCGCACGGCGTTGCTGATCAGGTTGGAGAAGGCGCTGTGGATGTCCTTGACCGATCCCACCAGATCGCTCGCGCAGCCGATCTCGCTTTCGATGCGATGGCGTCCCTGGCTGAGCGCCTCCGCCTCCCGCCGCAGGGCGTCGATCAGCGGCGGGATGGGGATCGGGGCTTCGGGAAGCTGCCTCTCGCTCTCCAGCCGGGAGAGGGTGAGGAGGTCCTCGACCAGTTGAGTCATGCGTCGTGACTGTTTGGCGAGCTCGATGAGTACCTCGCGCAGGGCTGGGTGCTCATCCGGATCGAGCAGGTCGAGGTACCCGTGGATCACTGTCAGCGGCGTCCGGAGCTCGTGCGAAACGTTGGCGACGAAGTCGCGCCGAATCTGCTCCAGACGCATGAGCTGGCTGATGTCGCGAGCGATGATCATGCGCCGTCCCTGGCCGAGTGGAACCTGTCGGATGGCGAGACGTAGATTCTCATCCTGCGGCGCGGGCAAATCGAGCAGCGGCTCCGATCCCCGGTCGCCAGCCAGCCAGCGCGCGAGCCGCGGCGTGCGCACGAGGTCGGTCAGCAATCGTCCGCGGTCGGCGGGGTCGCGAAGCCCGAGCAGCCGTCGGGCGGCCTCGTTGCTCCACAGGATTCGGTCCTCGCGGTCGATGACGATGACACCATCGGGTAGGAGCCGGGCGCCTTCGCGGAAGGCGCACAAGCCCTCGAGCAACCGCCGTTGACGCGCGCGCGCCTCGCGCTGCCTGCGCCACAGGATCCGGTCGATCTCCGCCCAGAGCCCCCACCCTTCGGGAGGCGGTAGACGGCGCCGGGAGCGCAAGCGATTGACGAGCACGCTCAAGCGCAGCAAGGCGTAGCCGATCCAGGCGCTCAGGCCGAGGGCCAGGCCGGCGAAGGTCTTACCGACGATGGCGCCGGCGGCGGCTCCCGATGCCGCGGCGAGCGCGAGACCCCAGAGACTGACGATCAGGGAACGGGTGGCCGGGCGCGGCAGGAGCTTCATCGCCGCAAGCCTAGCTCAAGGGTGTGTTCAGGTCTTGACCGAAAAACGGTAGCCGACGCCGCGCACGGTCTGCACCATGGCATCTTTGCCGAAGGGTTCGAGCGTCTTGCGCAGGCGGCGGATATGGACGTCCACCGTGCGTTCCTCGACATAAACCGTCCCGCCCCAGACGTGGTCGAGGAGCTGACTGCGGGTGTACACACGCTCCGGGTGAGTCATGAAGAACAGGAGCAATCGGTATTCGGTCGGGCCGATCGGCACCGGTCGCTCGCCGGCGAAGACCCGGTGTGCGACCGTATCCATGCGCAGGCCGCCGAGCTCGACGGTTCCCTCGACGGTCTCTCCGCGGCTTCTTCGGAACACCGCTTTGATTCGCGCCATGAGCTCGCGGGTCGAGAAGGGCTTGACCACGTAATCGTCGACGCCAGCCTCCAAACCGCCCACGCGATCGGCCTCTTCGCCCTTGGCGGTGAGCATGATGATCGGGATCTCGCGAGTCAGTTGATCGCGGCGCAGGCGACGCGCGTATTCCAGGCCGCTGAGACCCGGCAGCATCCAATCGAGCAGGATGAGGTCGGGGATCTTTTCGGCGATGGCGAGCTCGGCGGCCTGGGCGTCCGCGGCATGGATCGGCTCCCAACCCGAGCGACGCACGGCGAAGGCGACCATGTCGCGGATGGAGGGTTCGTCGTCGACGATGAGGATCCGTTTCTGCACGGTCAGCGGCGGGCCTCGAGGCGCGGCGATTTGATAACGGCAATGTTGCAGGACGATGACGACGGCCAGTCTGCTGTCATCCGGCCCGGCGTTCCGGAGGGTTCAGTGAGCGCCGCCTGAGTTCGAGCACGAGCGGGGTCAGATCCGCGATGCGGGCCTCGATCCGGGCCCGTTGATAATGGTCGAGATCGGTGCGGCGTGCGAGTCTCTCGAGGATGCCGAGGGCGTCTTCGAGATGGCCGGAGGCGAAGGCCGCCTCCGCATGAGCCTCGGAGGCGCGGATCTCGTCGCCGGCGAGCTCGGCGGCGCGGGCGAAGCTGCGGTGCAAGCGGGGCCCCTCGGAGGGCGTGAGGCGGCCACGCAGGAGCGCCTGCGCCTCCAGAGCCGATTCCGCATCCCCACGCTGGAGGAGGGCATCAACGTAGGCGAAGACGATTGCCGGATGGGCGGGATGGTCGGCGAGCAGCTCGCGAAAGGCGGCTCGCGCCGCTGCGAGGTCCCCCCTCCGCTGTTTCAGGTCGGCATCGAGGAGGCGGAATTCGAGCCGAGCGGCCTGATTCGCGAGCAGGGCGGCGATGAGGGGTTGGGCTTCGTCAAGACGGCTTGCCTCCACCAGAGCGAGCGCATGGCCATAGGTCGTGGCCGGATCGGCCGACATCTCGCGGCGGGCGGCAGAGCGATAGAAAGCGACCGCGTCGTCGGGAACCCGCGCGGAGAGGACCCGCAGCCGCTCCTGCATCAAACGGAAGCGCAGGGGATCGGACGCCGGAGCGGTGCCAGCGGCGGGCAAGGGGTGGGGAAACCCGCCGAGCGCCGGATGGAGCGGAAAGGTCGCCGCAACGGGAGGCGGGGTTTCTCTCTGGGCCTGGGCCCGCTGACGCGCTTCGGCGATGCGCGAGGTCGTGACCGGATGGGTGCGCAGGTATTCCGGTACCGCCTGCTCGGGGCCGCGCGATGCCCTCGCCAGTCGCTGGAACATTCCGGCCATGGCCTCCGGATCGAAGCCGGCGCGGGCGAGGATCTGGATGCCGATGCGGTCGGCTTCGTACTCGTTCTGGCGGGTGTAGTTGATCGCTTGCTGCTCGAGCAGCGAGAGACCGCCGACGATGACCGCCTGCGCGGCGTCGTCGGTGCGCCCCGCGCTCGCGGCGAGGGCGCCGAGCATGCCGAGCAGGATCGGCAGCGAGGCCCGCTGCATGTTCTCATGGCGCCTGAGGATGTGCCTTTGGGTTACGTGCGCGACCTCGTGGGCCAGCACCGCCGCGAGTTCATCTTCGCGACTGGCCGCGAGGACGAGTCCGGCGTGAGTGGCGATCAGCCCCCCGGGTGCGGCGAAGGCGTTGATCGTGCGCAGCCTGAGCAGCAGGAAACGGAAGTCGGGCGCCTCGGTGTCGCTGGCAGCCACCAAGCGGTAGCCGAGCTCCTCGATGTAGCTCTCGAGCAAGGGATCCTCGATCACCAGACCCAGACGGTAGAGCTCGCGCGAGAGCTCTTCGCGGATCCGCCGTTCCTCCCCGGGGGCGAGAATGCCGCCGGCCGAGCTGCCCATATCGGGAAGCTCGATGCGCGAGCTTTGTGCCTGCGCCGGGGCGACAAGCGCGAGGGGAAGAGCGAGAAGCAGGAAGCGGATTCGAAGCATGGCCACCAAGGTTAGCTCACACAGGCTCTGGCGGCGTGAACTCGGCCCAACGTCGCCTGGCTTGCGTCGGCACGAGCCCGGGCGCCGGGATCTGGCGCGGATATGTGGGTCTTTGCGAAGATGAGGCTCCCCTCTTCGCCGACGCCTCGGGTCGATGATCGAGATCTACACCAAGGCGCAATGCCCCTACTGCGAGCTCGCGAAGCGTTTTCTCAAGGAGCGCGGGAGGAGCGCGATCGAGTATCGCGTCGATTTGGATCCCGCGCGCTTGTCCGAGATGCTTGAGCGCAGCGGCGGTCGGCGGACGGTGCCGCAAATCTTCATCCGGGGAGAGCATATCGGCGGCTACGACGACCTCCTCGCCTGCCACGGTTCGGGCCGCCTCGCGGTCCTGCTGGGAGAGGGCGATGAGCGCTGATCCCGAGGAATTCGCGGCCTTTCGCGCGCGTCTGAACGAGCGCATCCTCGCTGAGGACAATCAGGTCATCCGGCGCTTCTTCGCGCTCGACGGTCAGGCCTACCGTGAAGGCGCGCTGCCGGTGAAGTTCAAGGAGCTCTTGGGACTCGTCGCCTCGCTGGTGTTGCGTTGCGATGACTGTGTCCGCTATCACCTGCTCCGCTCGCGGGAAGCAGGAGCGAGTCGCGATGAGCTTTTCGAGACCTTCGCGATCGGCCTGGTGGTCGGCGGCTCGATCGTCATTCCTCACTTGAGACGGGCGGTCGATTTTCTCGATCGGCTGGAGGAGGCGGCGCGATCCGCCTGAGCCGGTGTTCGCGTCCCTCGAGGTCGCGGCCGTTCAGGAGGTTGAGACCGACCGCCTCGAACTCGGCGATCGGTGTGCTGCCGCCGACGCCGAAAAGCGCGCAACGAGGCGGAATCCCCTCTGGTACCGCCTCGCAACGAAGATAGACCCAGCGCGAAGGATCGGCCAGAAGCTCGCCGCCCTCGGCGCTCGGGATGCGGCGCAGGCGGAGCCTCAGAGGGCTTGCGTGCGTGGCGTCGGCACTCCACTCCCAATCCCCCGCGAGGGAAGACACGCCGGGGGGCATTCCGAAGACGAAACGAGCCGCCTCGAAGGCATGGAGGCTGAGCCCGCCTTCGGCGCTCCGCGCGATCCAGACTTCGGCGCGCGCCGGGCCGTGGAAGCGGATCGCGATCTGGGCGGCCGAACGCGCCGAACGCGGCGGCTTCGGCTCGCGAAATGCCAGGGGACCGCCCTCGAACTCCAAGAGTTCGCCGTGGAAGACGCCGCCTTCGAACGGCCCAGCGGCCATCCACCACGTCGCCCGTCCCGCCTCGTCGTAGCTGGCGATCCAGACGGAGAGCGCCTCGCCCTGAACTTCGAGGAACAGGCCGCTTCCCGGAACGCCCGCGCGTTGGGCGGGATCGAGGCTCCACCACATGCCGGTCTCGGGGCGCCAAGCGGGAGCGGTCTCGTCGCGGAGGGCGAAGGCGAGCAGGCGCTCCGGATGCAAGGCATCGAAGAGAAAAATGCGCCTCGCCCCGCCGCGCTCCATCGCCGGCGGCTCGGGCATTCGAGAACCGGCCGGACAGAGGGAAGGGGGCAAGGGACGAGCGAGGGCGACGGCCTGAGCCTCCTGATCGAGCTGCCAGGTTCCGGCCAAGGCCAGGCATCCCTCACCGAGGCCGGGGGCGAGGAGCGCCTCCGCGGCCAGAGGCACCGACGGGCTCAGAATCGCCAAGATCAAGCTCAGGCGTCTCATCAGCCACAGCATAGCGCGTTCGGGGCGGATGTCCTTCTTCGGATCGCCGAGGCACAATAGTCGGATTTACCCCGAGGTCCTTTCGTCCCATGTCGCAAACCATCGTCGTGATCCCGGGCGATGGCATCGGTCCGGAGGTCATGGAAGCCACCCTTGGCGTGCTCGAGGCGCTTGCGCTCGGGCTTCGCTTCGAAGTCCACCACGCGGGTCTGACGGCCCTCGAGCGAGTCGGCGAGCTTCTGCCGCCGGATACCCTGGAAGCGATCGGCCGGCACCGCGTGGCGCTCAAGGGTCCGTTGACCACGCCGGTCGGGGAGGGGTTTTCCTCGATCAACGTCGAGCTCCGCCGCCGCTTTGATCTCTACGCGAACGTCCGCCCCGCCAGGAGCTTCCCTGGGATGTCGTCCCGATACGAGGGCGTGGACATCGTCACGGTGCGCGAGAACACCGAGGGCGCTTACCTCGCGGAGGGGCAGTCGCTGTCCGCCGACGGCGAGGTCGCTCAGTCGCTGATCCGGGTGACGCGCCGCGGCTCGGAGCGCATCGCTCGCTACGCATTCGAGCTCGCCCGCCGTACCGGCCGCCGACGGGTGACGGTGGTGCACAAGGCCAACATCCTCAAGACCACCTCGGGACTGTTCCTCAAGGTCTCGCGCGAGGTGGCGCGCGAATATCCCGAGATCGACTGCCGGGAAATGATCGTGGACAACGCCTGCATGCAGCTCGTCCTCGATCCATCGCGCTTCGACGTGATCCTGACCACCAATCTCTTCGGCGACATCCTCTCCGACCTGTGTGCGGGTCTGGTCGGAGGGCTCGGGCTCGCGCCCGCGGCTAACGTCGGCACCGAGGCGGCGATCTTCGAAGCCGTGCACGGTTCGGCACCGGACATCGCCGGCAAAGGCATCGCCAATCCCGCCGCGCTGATGCTCGCCTCGGCAATGATGCTCGAGCACCTCGGCCACGCCGACGCGGCCGCTCGCCTGCGCAACGCCATCGCCGATACGCTGCGATCGCGTGACCGCCTGACACCCGACCTCGGCGGTCAGGGCCGCACGGCCGATTTCGCGGCGGCGGTGAGCGAGCGTTTGGCATGAGCCGACCCGCGCTCGCCATCCATGGCGGCGCGGGGATCGTCGATGCCCGCGATCTCGATCCGCATCGGATCGCCGAGGCGGAAAGCGCCCTCGGCGAGATCCTCCGACAATGTTTCGCCGCGCTCGAGGCCGGAGCGAGCGCCCTGGATTCGGTGGAGCGGGCGGTCGCCCTGCTCGAGGACTGCCCGCTGTTCAACGCCGGTCGAGGCTCCGTGCTCAATGCCGAGGGTCGGATCGAGATGGATGCCGCCATCGCCTGCGGCAGCGGTCGCTTCGGCGCCGTCGCCGCCGTCTCGGGTCTGCGCAACCCGGTGAAGGCGGCCCGCGAGGTGCTCGAAGACGGCCGACACGTGTTGCTGGTCGGCGAAGGGGCGCGCCGGTTCGCGCTCGAACGGGGCTGTGAGGCAGCCGAGGAGTCTTGGCTCTGCGTACCGGATCGGTTGCGCCAGCTCGAGCTCGCCAAGGAGACGGGCGTTTCCGGCATCCACTGGGACGAGAAGGCGCGAAGCGAGCCTCGGGGTTGCGACACGGTCGGGGCGGTGGCGCTGGACCGGGAGGGCCGACTCGCGGCCGCCACCTCCACCGGCGGGCTCACCCACAAGCGACCCGGCCGCGTGGGCGATGCTCCCCTGCCTGGCTGCGGCACCCTGGCGCGCCATGGATGGGTGGCGGTCTCGATGACCGGAATCGGCGAGGGCTTCATGCGCCAGGTGAGCGCGCACGAGCTCGCCGCGAGGATGCGCCACCGAGGCGAGGACTTGGCGGCGGCCGCGCGGGAAGTGCTCGCCGAGCTTCCGCGATTCGGCGGCGCCGGCGGTCTGATCGCGGTGGACGCGCGAGGCGAGATCGTCGCGCTCTTCAACACCGCCGGCATGTACCGAGCCTACGCCGCGGCCGGTCTTGCCCCGCGGGTCGGCGTGCTCGCCGACGAGCGGATGCTCGCCTGAGGGAGCCAGGAAAAACGACCGAGCAGGCCCCCCTCAGGCCTCACGAAAGGGGCATTCCGACGCCTCGGATCGCCCGAAGGAATGCGCTTCTTCCGCGGGCTCGGACGGCGGCTTCAGCTCTTGCGATCTCGCACGTCGAGGATCGCGAGAAGCACCTCGCACAAGATGCGAGAGCCAAGGACGCCCGTCAGGAGCAGGCCCAGAGCCGTCAGGAAGGCCTGCAGAGAGTTGAAGCGCAGGGCGTAGTACATCCCGATCAGCCCGCCGAGGGCGGCGAAAATCACGAGAAGGTAGTAAAAGAACGGCATGAGCGTCCGCGCAGCGGGACGCTCGAGGCTCAAGAAATCACGGAAATCGAAAGACATCGTCGACTCTCCCCGGGGGTTGGCATGACGCGGCGGGCTTTGCCGCGCGCAAAGCCTAGCACTTCGGAGCGCTTCGCGATCAACGATCCCTTCCGATCGCGTAGGCGAGCAGCGGCGAAAGCGCGGCCGCGAGCGGATCGGGCATCCCGGCGAGCTCCTCCTCGAGCGCAGCGGCTTCCGCGCGAAGTCTTAGGCGTGCCTCTTCGGCTCCGAGCACGGCGGTGAAGCTCCTTTTGCCTGCAGCCCGATCCTTCCTGAGGCGTTTGCCCGCTCGTTCGGGGTCGCCTTCCTCATCGAGCAGATCGTCGCGGATCTGGAAGGCGAGGCCCAGCCGGCGGCCGAAGCGATCGAGGCGCTGATCGAGCTCGGCGGGCGCGCCGGCTGTCAGCGCACCCAGCCGCAGCGAAGCGGCGATCAGGGCGCCGGTCTTGAGGACGTGCATCCTTTCGACCTCGGAGGCACCGAGCTCGCGGCCGACTGCCTCGAGATCGAGGGCTTGACCGCCGGCCATACCCCGAGTACCGGCCGCCTCCGCGAGCAGTGCGCACATCTGCACCCGCGTTTCGGCAGGAAGGGCAGCGGTGGCGAGGGTCTGGAAGGCGAGCGCTTGCAGTGCGTCGCCGGCGAGAATGGCTGTGGCCTCGTCGAAGGCGCGATGACAGCTCGGTCGGCCGCGGCGCCAGTCGTCGTCGTCCATCGCCGGAAGATCGTCGTGGATGAGCGAGTAGGCGTGAATCAACTCGATGGCGGCGGCCGCAGGGTCGAGCGCCGCGGGCGCGGCTCCGAGGGCGGAGCCGCCAGCGTACACCAGGGCCGGGCGGATCCTCTTGCCCCCGCCCAAGACGGCGTAGCGCATCGCCTGATGGAGGCGAGCGGGTTCCTGCTCCGGAGAGGGGAGACAGGCTTCGAGAACCTTTTCGACCCGGTCCGCCCAGCGCGAGAGTTCGGCGGGGGGCTCAGAAGGGAAGGTCGTCTTCAAAATCGGGCTCGAAATCCGGGGGCGGCTCCGCCTCGCGAGGCGGTCGCCGCGAGCGGGGTGAGCGCTCTTCGCGGGACCCGGGCTCGAAGGATGCTGCTTCGTCCTCGGCGAGGATGCTGTTGACCCTTTGCTCCGCGGTTTCGAGCGCCCGACGGCATTGCCGGTAAAGACGCATCCCCTCCTCGAAGAGAGCGATCGAACGTTCGAGGCTGAGCTCGCCGCGCTCGAGCTCCTCCACGATCTTTTCGAGGCGGCTCAGATCGTTTTCGAAGCGGGCGACGGGGGAATCCTGGGGCGTACTCATGGCGCCAACGCTAACTGAGCGGTCTCTCCGCGGCAAGCGGCGGATCATGGTGCAAGCGTCGCCCCGCCGCGGCGAGCTGTGCCGCGAAATCCGGATCGAGCCAGCGCTCGCCGACGGCGACCAGCCGCTGCCCCGACCACAGAAACGGCAGTCTCTCCCTTTCCCAAGGCGGGATGGCGCTGGCTCGCAGCAACTCCTTGACCGAGCGGTGCCCGCGCGCGCGGTCGAGCAGGATCCGTTCGCCTCCGCGTCGGGCGCGAACCCGCAGCTCGAGTTTCAGCCGACCGGGTCCGTCGCCGCGCAGCTCGAGCCGACTGCCGTCGGGAAGGACGAGGGGATGCTCGCCGTCCCAGGGGAGATCGAGCTCGGGGGGCAGCCGCGGCACGGGTTCCCGCAGCAGAAAGAGACGCTCGCGGAAGCGTCTCAGTCGCCAGCCCTGGCCGCGCAGGCTCGGCGCCCGATCCGGGGCGGCGCAGGCGAGCTGACGGAGAAACTCGGCGATGCGATGACCCGGCGGCGGGCGCAGGCCGCGGCGATCGAGCCAGAGCTCGAGCGCGAGCGCGGCCCGGCTCGCCGGTTCGGCGAGCAGCTTGGAGAGGCGGATCGAGCCGTCTTCCTCCCCATCGCTCAACCAATCGGTGGAGAAGCATGCGACCGCCTCCCCGATCATGCGGCCCGAGGCTGCGACATGCTCGGCGAAGCGAGGGAAACGCGCGGCGATGGCCGGCAGAACGGCCTGCCGCAGATAGGCGCGATCGAAGCGGGGATCCTGGTTGGCCGGGTCTTCGATCCCGGAGAGTCCGTACTGGGCCAGGGCGGCCCGCAGCGTCGCGCGGCTCAGTCCGAGCAGAGGCCGGGCGAGGAAACCTCGACCGAGCGGACGCAGCGGCGGCATGCCGGCGAGGAGCCTCGGTGAGGCGCCTCGCAGCAGGCGAAGCAGGATCGTTTCCGCCTGGTCCTCGGCGTGGTGCGCGAGGAGAAGCCACTCACCCGGAGCCAACGATCGGGCGAGCAGCCGGTAACGGGCTTGGCGGGCCGCTGCCTCGATGCCCGAACCGGAAGGCTTCACTTCCGCGGCCAGGCGCTGGAAGCCGACGCCCAAAGCGCGGGCGAGCGTTTCGCAGTGGGCCGCCCAAAGCCCGCTGTCGGCGGCCAGTCCGTGATCGACGTGGAGCGCGCGCAGTTGCCGTTCTCGGGCCTGCGGAAGCCGAGAGAGAGCCGCGAGCAGGGCGGTCGAATCGCCGCCGCCGCTGAACGCCACCGCCAGCGCGCCCTCGGGGTGCGCGCGCAGCCAAGCAAGCAGCGTACTCTCGATGCGCGAACGCGCGTCTCCGTCCACGCCGTCAGGAGATGCGAAAGGCACCCGCTTTTCGCAGGCGCTCGAGCCGGCGCCGGAGGAGTTCCGCGGAATCGATCGAGCCGAGCGCATCGAGCTCGGCCGCGAGCGCTTCCCCGAGCAGTCGGGCCGCGGCCTCCGGATCGCGGTGCGCACCCCCTGGCGGTTCAGGGACGATGCGGTCGATCAGCCCGAGCTCCTTGAGGCGAGGCGCGGTCATCGCCAGCGTCTCCGCCGCCTCGGGGGCTTTTTCCGCGCTCTTCCAGAGGATCGAGGCGCAGCCCTCGGGCGAGATCACGGAATAGGTGGCGTACTGCAGCATGAGCAATCGGTCGCCGACCCCGATGGCCAGCGCGCCGCCGGAGCCGCCTTCGCCGATCACGCAGCAGACGATCGGGACCGGCAAGCGGCTCAACGCCAGCAGATTGCGGGCGATGGCCTCGCTCTGCCCGCGTTCCTCGGCGCCGACGCCCGGGTAGGCCCCCGGGGTGTCGATCAGGCTGACCACCGGGAGCCGGAAGCGGGCCGCAAGCTCGAACAGGCGCAGCGCCTTGCGATAGCCCTCCGGACGCGGCATTCCGAAGTTGCGCCGGATCTTGTCGCGGGTCTCTCGACCTTTTTCGTGGCCGATGAGCATGATCGGCCTTCCGCCGATCCGGGCCGGTCCGCCGACGATGGAGGGATCCTCGGCGAACAGCCGGTCTCCCGCCAGAGGCTCAAACTCGTCGCAGATGAAACGGGCGAAATCGAGCGTATGCGGCCGCTCCGGATGACGCGCGAGCTGAGCGATCTGCCAGGCGTTGAGCGAGGCGAAGATTTGGGCGGTGCGGGCGGCGATCTTCTCACGCAGACGGCCGATCTCCTCCTCGATGTCCACGGCGCTGCCGCTGCTGGCGTGGCGCAGCTCCTCGATCTTGGCCTCGAGCTCGGCGATCGGCTGTTCGAAGTCGAGAAAGACGCGGCTCATCGATGCTTGCCGCAGGGGCCGGGGCGGGGAGTATAGCCCGCGCTCAGCTCGGATGACCCAGGCGTTCGAGGACGAGAGAGGCGTTTCGGACGCCCGGCAGGGCGCGCAACTCGGCCAGCAACTCGGGGTTGGCCCGCACCCGCCATGCATCGCCCAATACCAGCGTCAAACGGAAGCGCTCGCGGACCAGCAGGAGCCGCACCGGCGTCCGGCCCCCTCGCCAGGGTACGAGTCGTTGCTCGAGAGCGAACACGAAATCGGGCCCCTCCCCGCCCACCTCGAGCGCGAGCGATCGCGCCTGCGCCTCACAAGCCTCGGCCAGGGACCACAGCCGGCGCGCGCGCAGCGCGTAGGGACCCCGGAACTCGTCGGGTCGGAGCTCCCCTTCGACCACGACGAAAGCTTCGCGTCGCAGGCTCGGGCCCCATTCCTGCGCTTTTTCGCGGAAGGCGCTCACCTCGATCCTTCCGCGCCCATCCTCGAGGAGGAAGAACACGCTGCCGTCGCCTCGCCGACGCAGTTCGGTGATCAGGCCACCGATCACCACCTCGCGAGGAGGACGCGCGGGTCGGCCGTTGCCGTATTCGCCGCGCTGGAGCTTGCCGATCTCGTGGCTACAGAGCTGCTCGAGCAAGTCGGCATGGAGCTCGATCGGGTGGGCACTGAGGTAGAAGCCGAGGGCCTCGCGCTCCCACTGAAGCCGCCGCTCGAGCGGGTCCTGAGCGGTGGGGGCCTCGGGCGCCGCGCCTTGCTCAGCGCGCGGCTCGAGTCCGAAAAGGCTGCCTTGGCCGGCGAGCCGGTCGAGGCGCAGTCGCTCGGCTTCGACCGCCGTCGCATCGAGGCGGGCGAGCAGATCGCTGCGGCTGCCGAGCTCATCGAGTGCGCCGGCTTTGATCAGCACCTCGAGGGCGCGGCGGTTGAGCCGGTTCGGATCGAGACGAAGGATGAAGTCGAGCAGGCTCCGATAGGGGCCCTCCTGCTCCCTACGACGGACGATCTCTTCACCGAGCGCGCGGCCGACACCCTTGATCGCACCCAGACCGAAGCGGATGCGATCCTCGTCGATCGCTACGAATCGGTAGTGGGAGCGATTGATGTCGGGAGGTTCGAGACGCAAACCGAGCTCGGCGGATTCCGCGACGAGCGCCATGATGGCATCGCTATCGTCCATGTCCGAGGAGAGCACGGCGGCCATGAAAGCGGCGGGGTGATGGGCCTTGAGCCAAGCGGTCTGGTAAGCGAGGAGGGCGTAAGCCGCCGAGTGCGATTTGTTGAAGCCGTAACGGGCGAACTTCTCCATCTGGTCGAAGATCTCGCTCGCGAGCGCGCGCGGCACGCCACGTGCCTCGGCGCCCTGGACGAAGACCTCGCGCTGGCGAGCCATCTCCTCGGCGTCCTTCTTGCCCATCGCCCGTCGGAGCAGGTCGGCGCCCCCGAGCGAGTAGCCGGCGAGCACCTGCGCGATCTGCATGACCTGCTCCTGATAGACGATCGTGCCGTAGGTCGGCTTGAGGATCGGCTCCAAGACCGGGTGCGGATAGCGAATGGGCACCTTGCCGTGCTTGCGGTCGATGAAGTCCTGCGCCATCCCGGATTCGAGCGGCCCGGGACGAAAGAGGGCCACGAGGGCGATCAGATCCTCGAAGCAGTCGGGCTTGAGCTGCATCGCCAGCCGCCGCATCCCCGCCGATTCGAGCTGGAACACCGCGACCGTGCGCCCCTCCTGGATCAAACGGTAAGTGGCCTCGTCGTCGAGCGGGATCCGACCGAGCGCCAGCGGCGCGGCTTCCGGCGGAAGATTGGCGTTCACCGCCTGGACCGCCCAATCGAGGATCGTCAGGGTGCGAAGACCCAAGAAATCGAACTTGACCAGCCCGATCTTCTCGAGGTCGTCCTTGTCGAACTGGGTGACCGCCCCGCTGCTGGGGGACTCGCTGTAAAGCGGGGTGAATTCGGTCAGAGGCCCTGGGGCGATGACCACGCCTCCCGCGTGCCGTCCCGGATTGCGCACCAGACCCTCGAGTGCCTGCGCGAGTTCGATGAGCGCTCGCACCTCCTCGTCGCGTTCGTACTGCTCGATCAGCTCGGGGCTGGCCAGCTCCTGCGCGCCGCGGCCGAGGGCGTCAGCGAGGGTGATGCCGATGCGGTTGGGGATCAGCTTGGCGATCGCATCGCACATGCCGTAGCTGAGCCCGAGCACCCGACCGACGTCGCGCACCGCCGCCTTCGCCGCCATCGAGCCGAAGGTGATGATCTGGCAGACCCGATCGCGTCCGTAGCGTTGGGCGACGTACTCGATCACCTCGTCGCGCCGTTCCATGCAGAAGTCGATATCGAAATCCGGCATCGAGATCCGCTCGGGGTTGAGGAAGCGCTCGAAGAGGAGGTCGAAGCGCAGCGGGTCGAGATCGGTGATGCCGAGCGCCCAGGCGACCAGCGAGCCCGCCCCCGAGCCGCGCCCCGGACCGACGGGGATCCGTTGCTGGCGCGCCCAGCCGATGAAATCGGCGACGATGAGGAAATACCCCGAGAAGCCCATGCGCTCGATGACGGCAAGCTCCTCTTCGAGCCTCTGCCGATAGTCGTCGGGAGAGGCGGCGGGTTGGAAGCCTTCCGCCGAGAGCCGTGCCGCGAGCCCCTCCTCGGCTTGCGCTCTCAAGAGTTCGGCTTCGCTTCGACCTTGCGGCGTGGGAAAGGCGGGCAGGGCGTATTGGCCCAAGCGAAGCTCGGTGGTGCAGCGTACCGCGATCTCGAGCGCGTTCTCGATGGCTTCCGGCAAGTCCGAGAACAGCGCATGCATCTCCTCGCCGCTCTTCAGGAACTGTTCGGGGGTGGCGGCGGGGCGATCGCGGCGTTGGGCGAGGAGCTCCCCGCGGGCGATCGCCACCCGAACCTCGTGCGCCTCGTGGTCGCTGCGATCGAGGAATCGCACTTCGTTGTGCGCGACCGGCGGGATACCCAAGCGCCGGGCGAGGGCGAGCGCCCCAGGCTCGAAGGCGGAAGCCAGGGCGTCGCCGGTGCGGGCGATGGCGAGGTAGATTCGGTCCGGATGGAGGCGGGCGAGGTCGGCGAGGGCTTCCTGCGCGAGCTCGGGGCGTCCGCGCAGGAGAAGTCGGCCCACTCGGCTGTCTTCGCCGAGGAGCAGGACCAGCCGTCGGCCGAGCTCCTCGAGCCAGTCGGCTCGGATCCGGGCGGGGTTCCGCGCCTCCTGCTTACGGTAGGCGTCGGAGAGCAGAAGGGAGAGATCGCGAAAGCCCTGCACGTCCAGGCAGAGGGCAGTCATCCGCCAGGGCTCCTCTTCGCCTTCGCCTTCGACCCAGAGGTCGGCGCCGAGGATCGGCTTGATGCCTGCGGCCTCGGCGGCGCGATAGAACTTGATCGCGGCGAAAAGGTTCATCGTGTCGGTGAGGGCGAGCGCCGGCAGCGCTCGTTCTCGCGCCGCGGCGATCAGCCGTTCCAGGCGCAAGGTGCCGTCGAGCAGCGAGTACTCGCTGTGCAGGCGAAGATGCGCGAAGGGCCGGCTCATGGGCCCCTCTCCGGCGAAGCGGAGCGACCGGCGATCGCGGCTCGTACCGGCGCGAAGCTCAGACGGTGTTCGGGACATGGGCCGTGCAGGCGCAGCCGTTGCCGATGCATGGCGGTGGGGTAGCCTTTGTGCACAGCGAAGCCGTAAACGGGATAGCGCCGGTCGAGTTCGAGCATGATCCGGTCGCGCTCGACCTTGGCCAGGATCGAGGCGGCGCCGATCGCCGGGTCGGTCGCATCCCCGCGGACCAGCGCCTTCGCCCGGCACGGAAGCGCAGGCGGCAACAGGGGCCCGTCGATCATTGCGAGCGCGGGCGAGGGTCTGAGTGCCGCGATCGCCTGCCCCATCGCCTCGAAGGTGGCGGCGAGGATGCCGAGGCGATCGATCTCGGCGGCGCTCACGACCGCGACGGCAAAAGCGAGCGCGCGCTCGCGGATGCGTTCGGCCAAGGCGAGGCGTCGGCGGGGCGGGATGGTCTTGCTGTCGCCAAGCCCTGGGATCAGTCGCTCAGGATCGAGGATCACCGCCGCCGCCACTACTGGGCCGGCGAGCGGGCCTCGGCCCGCCTCGTCGACGCCGGCGATCAACTCGGCCATTGCGCGAGCTCCAGGATCGCCGAGGCCGCCCCCTCCTCCCCCTCGCCGCGCAGCGCCGCGTGCAAGGCTCGGAAGCGCTCGTCCAAGCGCTCGCGGCGGTTGGGCTGCAAGGACTCGGCGAGGGCGCTGGCGAGGGCCTCGGGGGTGCAGGCCCCCTGCAGCAGCTCGGGCACCAAGGCCTCGCCGGCGAGGATGTTGGGCAGGCTCACCCAAGGCGTCTTGAGCAGCTTGAGCGCGCGCACGAGCGCGTAGCTCAGCGGATGGAGCCGGTAGGCGACCACCATCGGCCGCTTGCAGAGCATGGCCTCGAGGGCAGCGGTGCCCGAGGCGAGCAGGCAGGCATCGGCGGCGGTCATCGCCTGAATGGATCGGCCCTGGAGCAGGCGCAGGCGAGGGCTGAGCTCGCTCTTCCGAACGAGTGGCTCCACCCAGGCGGAGGCTGCTTCGCTGGCGAGCGGGAGGAGGGCGGTGAAGTCCAGGCCGCGCACGGCGAGTCGAGAGAGCGCCGCGAGAAAGACCGGGAGTAGTCGCTCGACTTCGCCGCGGCGCGAACCGGGTAGAACGGCGAGGACCGTGCCTTCGAGGGAAAGATCCAAGGCTGCTCGCGCGGCCGCTCGATCCGGCACGATCGGCAACTGGCGCGCAAGGGGATGGCCGACGAAGCGGGCGGGAACCCCCACCTCGGCGTAGAGCGGTGGCTCCATGGGGAATAAGCAAAGCACGAGCTCGGCCGCTTGGCCGATGCTTCGCACCCGGCCCCGGCGCCAGGCCCATACCGAGGGGCTCACGTAGTGAACGGTACGAATGCCCTGGCGGCGAAGCCGCCGTTCGAGGCCGAGGTTGAAATCGGGGGCATCGATGCCGATGAAGACCCGCGGGCGCCACGCGAGGATTCGCTCGCGGAGGCGCCGGCGCAGCGAGAGCAGGCGCGGCAGCTCGGCCAGAACCTCGATGAGCCCCATCACCGACAGCTCCTCGGCCGCCCACCAAATCTCGCAGCCGGCCTCTCGCATCGCAGGCCCGCCCACACCCGCGAATTCCGCCGTCGGCGCCAGGCGATGCAGGGCACGGATCAAGCCTGCGCCCAGCCGGTCGCCGGAGGCTTCGCCGGCGACCAAAGCGATGCGCAAGGGCTGCCCCGCGGCGGCCATGCCCGCCCTCAGCGCAGGATGCCGCGCGAGCTCGAGCGCACGAAGGCCAGCATCTGGGCTGCGTCGGGGCTTTCTGCGGCGAGCGCCTCGAGCTCGGCCAGCGCCTCCTGATGCGACCCCTCGCGCAGGTAGAGGGTGCGAAAGGCGCGCTTGATCGAAGCGATGCGCTCGGCCGAGAAGCCGCGGCGCCTCAGGCCCTCGCCGTTGATCCCGCGCGGGCGTCCGTAGTCGTCGGCGACCAGGACGAAGGGGGGAACATCGGCGTTGACGAGACAGCCCATGCCGATGAAAGCGTGGGCGCCGACCCGACAGAACTGGTGCACGCCGGCGAAGCCGGAGAGGATCACCCAGTCCTCGAGCACCACGTGACCGGCGAGGGTGGCGTTGTTGGAGAGGATACAGTGATCCCCGACCTGGCAATCGTGGGCGATGTGGGCGTAGGCCTGGATCCAGTTGTCGTTCCCGATGCGGGTGATGCCGCCTCCGCCGGCGGTGCCGCGGTTGATGGTGACGAACTCGCGGATCGTGTTGCGCTCGCCGATCTCGAGGAGAGCACGCTCGCCTCGGTATTTCATGTCCTGGGCATCACCTCCGATCGCCGCCGGTCCGTGGATGCGGGTGCCGGCGCCGATGCGCGTCGGGCCGTGGATGACCACGTGCGGGCCGATCTCGCATTGCGGGCCGATCTCCACGTCCGGCCCGATCACCGCATAGGGGCCGATGCGCACATCGGCACCGAGGCGTGCGCGGGGGTCGATGATGGCGGTGGGATGGATGTCGCTCATCCTCCCCCCTCGGCACAAAGCAGTTCGGCGCAGGCGACTTCCTGCCCGTCTACCCGTGCGGTCCCTGCATAAAGCGCCATGCGCCGGATGTTGCGCTTGAGCATCACTTCGAGCTCGAGACGATCACCCGGTACGACCATCCGCGAGAAGCGTGCCTTGTCGATACGCACCAAGTAGAAGCGCCGACGCGCCCGAGCCTGCTCCGGCGGCAAGGAGAGCTGGCTGAGGAGACCGCCGGCCTGGGCCATGGCCTCCACCACGAGCACCCCCGGCATCACCGGATGTCCGGGGAAATGGCCTTGGAAAAAGGGTTCGTTGAAGCTGACGCACTTCTCGGCGCGGATCAGCCTGCCTGCTTCGATCGCCACCACCCGGTCCACCAGCAGAAAGGGGTAGCGATGCGGCAGGAGCGCCTCGATGGCGCTCACCCCGAGGGGGAGGGCGACGGACTCATTCATCGTTTCTCTCCTTGAGAAGCGCGAGCAACCGGCGGGCGAGCCGATCGAGCTGAGCGAAACGCGCGGCATTGCGCCGCCACAGGCGGTTCTCCTGCAGCGGAACCCCGGAAGAATACTCGCCGGGCTCTCGAATGGAATGGGTGACGAGGCTTCTCGCCGTGATCGTCACCCGGTCGCAGATCTCGATGTGGCCGACGATGCCGACGCCGCCGCCGATCAAGCAGTAGCGGCCGATCTTGGCCGAGCCGGCCACTGCGGCACAGCCGGCCATCGCCGTGTGCGCGCCGATCCGCACGCCGTGACCGATTTGAATCTGATTGTCGAGCCGGACGTCCTCCTCGAGCACCGTATCCTCGAGGGCTCCCCGGTCGATGGTCGTGTTCGCCCCGATTTCGCAGTCATCGCCGATGCGCACGCCGGCGAGCTGCGGCACCTTGAGCCATCGCCCCCGGTCCATGGCGAGCCCGAAGCCATCCGCGCCGATCACTGCCCCGGGATGGATCAGCACGCGATCGCCGAGCCGAACTCGCTCCACCAGGCTCACCCGAGCCACCAGACGGCAATCGGCTCCGATGATGCAATGAGGCCCGATCGTGCAGCCCGGCCCCAGGATGCTGCGCGGGCCGATGTGGGCGGAGGCGCTGACGTGGCACAGCGGTCCGATGTGAGCGTCGGCGGCGATGAATGCGCCCCTCTCGATCACGGCGCTCGGATGGATCCCCGGCGGGGCCTCGACGGGCGCGGCGAAGAGCGCAGCGATCCGGGCGAAGTCGGCGTAGGGATTGGGCGAGACCAGAGCGGCGGTGGGACAGAGGGGAAGGTCTTCCGGGGCGAGGACGACCGCCCCCGCCCGGGTGTTGGGAAGATGACGGCGGTATCCCGGGTTGGCGAGGAAGGAAAGATGCCCGGCCTCGGCGGCGGCGAGCGAGGCGACGCCTTGGATCTCACGCTCGCCGTCGCCATGGAGGACGAGGCCGAAACGATGGGCGATCTCGGCGAGTCTCATGGGTTCGGTACGCCCTCGCGCCTGAGGCGCATCAGGATCCGGTCGGTGAGGTCGACGCGCGGGCCGGCGTACACCGCTGGACCCGGCAGCACCAGGTCGTAACCTTCCTCGCGCGCGAAGGCGATCACCGCTTCGGTGATCTCGCGGAAATAGCGTTGGTACTCGGCGTCGGCGCGCTCGATCAGCTCGGCCTGGAGCTGCTCACGGCTGCGCCGCAGGCTGCGTTCGAGCGCGGAGATTTCGCGGCGCAGCCTTTCCGCTTCCTCGGCAGGGAGCAGCGGACCCTCCCGGCGCTCACGCTCGCTCAGTTCGGCCAGCCGCGCCTGTTCGGCCTGCAAGAGCCGATCGCGCTCGGCGAACTCGGCCTCGAGGCGAGAGCGCGCGGCCCTGGACTGAGGTGCTTCCTCGAGAAGGCGCTGCATGTCCACGTAACCGATCCGGAGGGGGGGCTCTTGTGCGCGGGCGGCGAGGGGGCTCACCAGGAGCAATGCGGCGAGGAGGAACCGCATGTTCCAACCGCCCTTCATGCCGCCCCTGCGCACGGCCAATCAGAAGAAGTCGCCGAAGGCGAACTGGATGGTCTCGGTGCGGTCGCCGGGCTTCTTGCGGACCGGTCGGGCGACGTTGATGATGATCGGTCCGACTGGCGCCTGCCACTGCAGGGACAGGCCGGTGGAGGCGCGAAGCTCCTTGGCATCCCAGGCGTCGTAGTCCGCGAAGACGTTCCCGATGTCGAAGAAGGCGGAGAATCGCACCGCGTCGGCGGCTGCGCCGAAGGGAGGCGGAAAGATGATCTCGGCCGTGGCGGTGGTCAGGAAGGCCCCACCGATCGGCTGGGGAATGTCGGGGGCTAGGTCGGAGAAGGCGACCGGTCCCAAGGTGTTGTCCTCGAAGCCGCGCACCGAACGCACGCCGCCGGCGACGAAATTCTCGAAGAAAGGCAGTTCGTCGCTCTTGCCGTAGCCATCGCCGTAGCCGAGCTCGAATCGGGTGTAGAACGTCAGGCTGTCGGTGAGCGGATAGAAGCGAGAGATCTCGTAGTTCAGGCGGTAGTACTCCACGGTCGAGCCCGGGAGCGTCGCTTCGAGTGCGAGGCGCTGATAGCCGCCGCGCGTGGGGTTGAAGCGCCGGTTGCGGCTGTCGCGCTCCCAGCCCACTTCGGCGCGCCAGGCGTTGAAGGTCTTGCGCCCGATGCGCTCGATGAAATCGACGATGAGGTCGGGGGCGATTCCGCGCTGCGCCTCGATGAAACGCCTGTCGATGCCGAGATTGAAGCTCACCGTGTCGTATTCGGTGAAGGGCACCCCGAGCAGCAAACGGTATTCGGCGATGTCCGAGGTGTAGGCGGCGAGATTGCGCTGCGACTCGTCCAGTTCCCGGTAGTTGATCCGGTGCCCGAGACTCACGCCGTCCTCGGTGAAGTAGGGGTCCACGTAGACCGCATCGAGGCGTTTGACGTAGCGGTTGGTCTGGGCGGTGAGCGCGACCCGCTTGCCGGATCCCAGGAAATTGTTCTGGCTGATCGAGAAGCTGAGGATCACGCCCGCGAACTGGGAATAGCCGGCCGCGATCTGGAATTGCCCCGACTGTCGCTCCTCGACGATCACCTCGAGATCGACCTGATCCTCGGTGCCCGGAACCCGAGCCGTCTCGATGTCCACCTTGCTGAAGAAGCCGGTGAGCAGCAAACGGGTCTTGGAACGATCGACCGCCGCCTGCGAGTACCAAGCGCCTTCGTACTGGCGAAGCTCGCGGCGCAGAACCTCGCTGTCGGTCCGCTGATTCCCGCGGAAGACGATGCGGCGCACGTACACCCGTTTGCCGGGCTGGACGAGGAAGGTCACGTCCACCTTGCGCGCTTCGCGATCGATCTCCGGAATGGGAGTCACCTCGGCGAAGGCATAACCGATGTTCGCGAGAACGATCTCCATCGCCTCCGCCGTGCTCTCGGTCTGCTGGCGGGAGAACACTTCCCCTTCCTTCGGGATGAGGAGCATCCGCAGGTCCTCCTCGGGCAAGATGAGCTCACCGGTCAGCCGAATCTGGCCGAAGCGATAGAGCTCGCCCTCGCGGACGTTGATCACGATGTACATCTCGCGGCGGTCGGGGCTGATCGAGACTTGGGTGGACTCGACGTTGAAGTCCACATAGCCCCGGTCGAAATAGTACGAGGCGAGGTTTTCGAGGTCTCCGGAGAGTTTTTCGCGCGAGTACTGATCGTCGCGGCGATACCAGGAAAGCCAGTTGGTGGTGTTGAGCTCGAAGACTTTTCGCAGCTCCTCGTCGCTGAAGACCTGGTTGCCGACGATGTTGATGTGCTTGATCCGCGCCGCCTTGCCCTCCTTGATGTCGATCGTGATCTCGACCCGGTTCCGATCGAGGGTCTTGACCTGCGGCTTGACCGCGACGTTGTACTTTCCCCGATTGTTGTACTGACGAGTGAGCTCCTGAGTCACCCGGTCCAGGGCCAGACGGTCGAAGGTCTCACCCTCGGCGAGACCGATTTCCTTTAGCCCCTTGAGCAGGTCTTCGCTCTTGATGTCCTTGTTGCCGACCAGGGTGATCTTGGCGATGGCCGGGCGCTCGCGCACCTGGACCACGAGGATTCCCCCTTCCCGGCTCATCCGAACGTCGTCGAAGAAGCCGGTGGCATAAAGCGCTCGGATCGCCTCGGCGATGCGGCGGCGATCCACCCGGTCGCCGCGCTCGATCGGGAGATACGTGAAGACCGTTCCGGTGGCGATGCGCTCGTTGCCCTCGACGCGGATCTCCTCGACGGTAAAGGCTTCGAAGGCGAGCGGGGCCCTCCAGGGGAGCAGGGCGAGCAGGAAGGGCAAGATGCGCAGCAGTGTTCTCATTTTTCACATCCGTCGCGGACAGGGGCGCGGTCGAACTGCCGCGCGCTCGGCAGGGCCCGCCAAGGATACCCCAAGGTCTTCAGCGAAAGAGGCGCGCGAAATCGTTATAGAGGGCGAGTCCGATCAGGCCGACGACGATGAGGAGGCCGAAGGCCTGGCCGGCGGCGATCACCTTCTCGCTCAGCGGCCGACCCTTGATCCATTCGGCGAGGAGGAACATGAGGTGTCCGCCGTCGAGGACCGGGATGGGCAGGAGGTTGAGGATCGCCAGCGACAGGGAGATCAGGCCGAGGAAAAACAGAAACCAGCCCGGCCCTTGCCGGGCCGAGCCCTGAGCGAGCTGGGCGATGGTGATCGGCCCGGAGAGGTTTTGGGTGGAGGCGATGCCCGCCACCATCCGCCAGAGCATCCCCAGAGTCGCCTCGGTGAGTCTCAGGGTTTCCTGGAGCGCCGCTGGCACGGCGGCGATCGGACCGAGCCGGAGCAGGGCGTCGTGGCTCGCCGGCGCGGGGGTGATCCCGATCAAGTAACGCTTCTGTTGCTCGTCATAGCGCGGGCGGACGCTCAGCGTCAGCTTCTGACCATCGCGCTCGATGGTGAGGACGGCCGCGGCCCCGCCTTCGCCCGCCCGTTTGATCGCATCGGCCAGCGCCTCGAAGCCCTCGACCGGCTCATCCCCGACGGCGAGCACCCGATCCCCGGCCGCCAGCCCTGCTTCGGCCGCAGGTCCTCCGGGCTGGACGCCGCCGATCACGGCCTCGGCGACGAGATGCCTGGGCCGGATGCCCACCGCTTCGAGGCTACGCGCCTCGTCCCGAAACTCGCGCAGGCGGGAGAGCGGCAGGACGAGCGTGCGATCCTCGCCGCGCGCGTCCCGGACGGCGAGCTTGAGGTCGCGGCGGTCGAGGGCGGCCCGGGTGAGCACGAGCAGGACGTGCGTCCAAGTCTCGACCCCTTCGCCGTCCACCGCGAGGATGCGATCCCCAGGGCCGAGCCCCGCTTCCCGCGCCAGGCCCTCGCTTCGGCCCACCACGGGCGCATAGTCCGGCTTGCCGATCACGAACATCAGCCAGAAAGCCAGGATCGCGAGCGCGAGGTTGAAGGCCGGCCCGGCCGCGACGATCGCCATCCGCTGCCCGACCGGTTTGGCATTGAAGGCGGCTTCCCGTTCGGCAGGGGAGAGTGGCCGCTCGGTATCGCGCTCATCGAGCATGCTGACGTAGCCGCCGAGCGGGATGGCGGCGAGGACGTATTCGGTGCCATCGCGACCGCGCCGCTTCCACAGCGAGGGCCCGAAACCGATCGAGAAGCGCTGGACCTTCACGCCGAAGCGGCGAGCCACCCAGAAGTGGCCGAACTCATGGAAGGTGATGAGGATGCCCAGGGTGAGGATGAACCACCAAAGGGCACCGAGAATCTCGAGCACAAGCATGGACGGGATTTTAGCCGGTGCCGGAAGCGGCCAGGCTCGCCGCGATCCCCTCGGCGACCCGCCGCGCTTCCGCATCCTGCGCGATCAGACCCGCGAGGTCGGGCGCCGGCGGGGGCTGGAAGCGTTCGATCGTGCGCTCGATCAACTCGGGAATGGCTAGGAAAGGCAGCCGGCGTGCGAGGAAGTGCGCCACCGCCACCTCGTTGGCGGCATTGAGCACGAGCGGGCCGGAGCCCCCCGCCTCGAGGCAGCGATAGGCGAGATCGAGGCAGCGGAAGGTGTCCCGGTCGGGCGGTTCGAAATCGAGGCGGCCGAGGACGCCGAGATCGAGCGGCGGTACCCCCGATTCCATGCGCTCGGGCCAGGCCAGGGCATGAGCGATGGCCACCCGCATATCGGGAAGAGCGAGCTCGGCGAGGACCGAGCCATCGCGGTAAGCGACCAGGGCGTGGACGATGCTCTGCGGATGGACCACGACCTCGATGCGCTCCGGCGCGATTCCGAAGAGGATGTGCGCCTCGATCACCTCGAGTCCTTTGTTCATCAGGCTCGCCGAGTCCACCGAGATCTTCGCGCCCATTCGCCAGTTGGGATGGGCGACGGCCTCTTCCGGCGTGACCGCGATCAGGGACTCCCGCTTGCGCCCGCGGAAGGGTCCGCCCGAGGCGGTGAGTACGATCCGCTCCACCCCGCCGAGCCGGTCCTGTGCCGGGGGCAGGCATTGAAAGATGGCGTTGTGCTCGCTGTCGATCGGGATCAACCGCGCGCCCGAGCGCTGGCAGCTCTCGAGCAGCAGCCTGCCGCCGACCACGGCGCTCTCCTTGTTCGCGAGCAGGATGCGCTTCCCCGCCTGAGCCGCCGCCAGGGTCGGCGCCAGGCCCTTCGCTCCCACGATCGCGGCGATCACCGTGTCTGTCTCGGGCTCGGCGGCAAGCTCGAGGAGCGCATCTTCTCCGGAGAGCACCTCGCAGCATCCGTCGAGCATTGCCCGAAGCCGCGCCGCGGCCTCGGGATCGGCGAGCGCCACTCGTGCCGGGCGGTGACGGTGGACGATCGCAGCCATGCCCTCGACGTCCCGGAGCGCTGCGGCGGCGCGCAGACGGAAGCGGTCGGGATGGCGCTCGATCACAGCGAGGGCGCTGCGGCCGATCGAGCCGGTGGCGCCGAGCAGGGTGATCGTCCTCATGGCAGGATCCAGGCTTTTCCGGCCACGAAGACCGGCGCCGCCGCGAGCAGGGAGTCGATGCGGTCGAAGACGCCGCCGTGTCCCGGCAGCAGACGACCGGAGTCCTTCTGTCTTCCCTGGCGCTTGATGAGACTCTCGAAGAGGTCGCCGACCACCGAGAGCATGGCGCTGGCGAGGCTCAGCAGGAAAAGCATCGCGAGATCGCGCCCGACCAGTCCGAAGCCGAAGCGGCCGGCGATGAGGGCGAGCGCCGCGGAAGCGGTCATCCCTCCGGCGAAGCCGGCCCAGGTCTTTCCTGGGCTGATGGTCGGCGCGAGACGCGCGCCGCCGATCGCGCGGCCGGAGAAGTAAGCGCCGATGTCGGCCACCCACACGAGCGCGAGCAGATAAAGCACCCATTGCACGCCTTCGGTGCCTTCGCGCAAAACGACGAGCGCGAGCCAGCCCGCGAGCAGGGCAAAGCATCCGGCGAGGGCCTTGAGCAGACAGGCATAGATTCCCGGCGTCGCGCCGAAATGGGGATGGCGCAGCCACAGCAGGGCGAGAAGCCAGAAAGCTGCGCCGGAAAGGATCAGACCCTCCACCAGCGGGCGAGGCGCGAAAGCGTAGAGGGCCGCGGCGAGCGCGAGCAGCCCCGCGAGCCACAGCGCCCGCAACGGCCGCGATGGCATTCCGCACAGGCGCAGCCACTCCCAGCCGGCGATGAGAAGGAAGGCTCCCAGTCCGAGCGCGAAGGCCAAAGGCCCAGCGAAGAGGATCACCGCGAGCACCGGCGGCAGCAGGACCGCCGCCGTGCCGATGCGAGTGCGGAGAGAGTCGGTCACGGCATCGGCTCCGTTGCGGGGATCCGACCGAAGCGACGCTCGCGGCGGGCGTAATCGAGGACCGCGCTGCAGAGCAATTCGTCGTCGACGTCCGGCCAGAAGCGTTCGGTGAAGTAGAGCTCGCTGTAGGCCGACTGCCAGAGCAGGAAGTTGCTGAGCCTGAGCTCTCCGCCAGTACGGATCAGCAGATCGGGATCGGGCATGCCGGTGGTGGCCAAGGCCGTGGCGAAAGTCGCCTCGTCGATCGCCTCCGGATCCAGTTCGCCGCGGGCGACGCGGGTGGCGAGAGTACGTGCGGCCTGGGCGATGTCCCAGCGGCCGCCATAGTTCAGGGCGATTGCGAGGGTGAGGCGGTCGAGCCCAGCGGTACGCTTCTCGGCTTCGCCGATCGCGTGCCGCACCGCCTCGGGAAGGGCGCTGCGCTCGCCGAAGAAACGCAGGCTGACGCCGTGCCCCGCCAGTTCGGCCACGTCCCGGCGCAGGGCGGCGAGCAACATCCGCATCAGCCCGCTCACTTCCTCCCGCGGTCGGCGCCAGTTTTCGCTCGAAAAGGCGAAGAGCGTGAGGAAGGGAATGCCCTCTCGCAAGCAGAAGGCGATGGTGGTCCGCGCCGCCTTCGCGCCGGCGCGATGGCCGAAGCTGCGCGGACGATTACGCTGTCGGGCCCAGCGTCCGTTGCCGTCCATCACCACCGCGAGATGCCGCGGCAGTCGCGTTCCCGGCGGCAGGCGCGGGGCCTCGGGCGCGGCCATCAGAGGGCGAGGAGCTCTGCTTCCTTCTGCCGGACCAGCTCGTCCACCTCGCGAACGTGGCGATCGGTCAGTTTCTGGACTTCCTCTTCGGCGCGCCGCTCCTCGTCCTCGGAAATCTTGCGCTCCTTGAGCAGCTCCTTGATGTGATGGATGGCATCGCGACGGATGTTGCGGATCGCCACCTTCGTATTCTCGCCCTCGTGGTGGACGACCTTGCCGAGTTCCCGTCGGCGTTCCTCGGTGAGCGGCGGCAGGACGATGCGGATGGTGGTTCCCGCGGTGTTCGGCGTGAGCCCGAGATCGGAGGCGAGGATCGCCTTCTCGATCGGAGCGACCATCGCCTTGTCCCACGGCGTGATCGTGAGCGTCCGGGCGTCGCTCACTGATACGGTCGCCGCCTGGCTGATCGGAACCTCGTTGCCGTAGTAGTCCACCTTGATGTGGTCGAGGAGGGCGGCGCTGGCCCGGCCGGTGCGAAGGCGGGCGAGCTCATGGCGCAAGGCCTCGATGCTCTTGCTCATGCGCGCACCCGCATCCTTGAGGATGTTCTGGATCATCGGCGGAAGCTCCCGAAAGGGAAACCTGCATTGTAACGGGAGCCGTGCGAGGCGGTTCCGCGGTCTCAGGCCTCGCGGTGGGCGACGAGCGTCCCGAGCTCCTCCCCGCGCACGATCCGAATGAGCCCGCCCTCGCGGTTCATGTCGTAGATGCGAAGGGGCATCGAGTAGTCGCGGCAGAGCGCGATGGCGGCCGTGTCCATGACCCTGAGGTCGTGCTGGATGACCTCCTCGTAGCTCACTCGCGCGAAGCGCCGGGCGTTGGGGTAGCGGCCGGGATCGGCATCGTAAACGCCGTCGACCTTGGTCGCCTTGATCAAGATTTCGGCGCCGATTTCGATGGCGCGCAGGGCCGCGGCCGAGTCGGTGGTGAAGAAGGGATTGCCCGTTCCCGCCGCAAAGATCGTCACCCGTCCCTTCTCGAGATGCCGGATGGCGCGACGCCGGATGTAGTCCTCGCAGACTTCGTTGATCTTGATCGCGCTCATCACCCGCGCCGGCAATCCCATGCGTTCGAGGGCGTCCTGCATGGCCAGCGCATTCATCACCGTCGCCAGCATGCCCATGTGGTCGGCGGTGACCCGGTCCATGCCGGAGGCGGCCAGGCCGGCGCCGCGGAAGATGTTTCCTCCCCCGATGACCACCCCGACCTGCACCCCGAGCGAAGCGACTTCGCGGATTTCCCCAGCGATTCGTCCCAGCACTTCGGGGTCGATGCCGTAGTCGGCATGGCCGAGGAGCGCCTCGCCGGACAGCTTGAGCAGGATGCGGCGGTAGCGGGGGGCGTGCTCGGTCATGGAGCTCAGGCCAGTCCGGCCTGCTTCATGACCTCCTCGGCGAAGTTCTCGGCCTTCTTTTCGACGCCTTCGCCGACTTCGAGGCGGACGAACCCGATGACCTTGGCGGCACGCTTGCGCAGTACCTCGGCTACGGTCTCCTTGCCGTCGCCCTTGACGAAGGCCTGTCCAAGCAGCGTCTGTTCGGACAGCGCCTTACGCACCTTGCCCTCGACCATCTTCTCGAGGATCTCCGGCGGCTTGCCGCTGTCCTTCACCTGCGCGAGGGCGATCTCACGCTCCTTGGCGAGCACCTCCCCGGGAACCGTTTCTACGGAGATCCACACCGGCTTGAGCGCGGCGACGTGCATCGCGAGTTCGCGGGCCAGCGTCTCCTCGCCACCCTCCAGGGCGAGCAGGACGCCGATCCTGCTGCCGTGCAGGTAATGGCCGATGCGCGGTCCCTCGAGACGGGCGGCGCGCCGGACCTGGATGTTCTCGCCGATCCGCGCCACCAGCGCCTGCCGTTCCTCCTCCACGGTACGGCCGTTGAGCGGCAGATCGCGGATCCGCTCGATCTCGCCGGTGTCGGCGGCGAGCGCCGCCTTCGCGACCTCTTCGGCGAAGCGCACGAAGCTCTCGTCTTTGGCGACGAAATCGGTTTCGCAGTTGACCTCGACCAGCACTGCGCGACGGCCGTCATCCGCGACGGCGAGCGCGATGCGCCCCTCGGCGGCGATCCGGCTCGCCTTCTTGTCGGCCTTGGCCAAACCCTGCTTGCGCAGGTACTCGATGGCGGCATCCAAGTCACCGCCGCTCTCGGCGAGGGCCTTCTTGCATTCCATCATGCCGGCGCCGGAGCGTTCGCGGAGTTCTTTGACGAGTTGGGCGGAAATGTTCATGGCGTCTCAGGAGGAAAGGGGGATCATTCGTCCTCGGCGGCCGTTTCCTGCGTCGCCTGCTGGGAGCGGCGCGCGCGGCCTGCGGCCTCGCCGCGCCGACCGTCGGCGGCGCGGCGGCGAGGAGTCGCCCTGCGGGCGGGAGTCGGCTCGGTCTCGCGGGAAACCACCGGATTCCCTTCGGCGTCGAGTTCGACGAATTCATCGTCGCCGACCAGCGCCACCTCGGGAGCACTCGCCTTGCCTTCGAGCACCGCGTCGGCGGCGGCGCGAGCATAGAGCTGCACGGCGCGGATGGCGTCGTCGTTGCCGGGAATGGGATAGTCCACCAACTGCGGGTCGTAGTTGGTATCGACCACCCCGACGACCGGGATGCCGAGCCTGCGCGCTTCGGCCACGGCGATGCGCTCGTGACCGATGTCGATCACGAAGAGCGCGTCGGGTAGGCCTGCCATTTCCTTGATACCGCCGAGCGAGTTCTCGAGCTTCTCACGCTCGCGCATCAGGGAGAGCACCTCGTGCTTGGGGAGGCGGTCGAAGCTGCCATCGCTCGCCATCGCCTCGAGCTCTTTGAGCCGCGCCACCGATTGGCGCACGGTGCGGAAGTTGGTGAGCATCCCGCCCAGCCAGCGGTGCGCCACGTAAGGCATTCCGCAGCGGAGGGCTTCCTCCCGGATGGCCTCGCGCGCCGAGCGCTTGGTGCCGACGAACAGCACGGTTCCGCGCCGCTTGGCGACCTCGGTGAGGAACTGCATCGCCTGGTTGAACAGGGGGAGCGTCTTCTCGAGGTTGATGATGTGGATCTTGCCGCGAGCGCCGAAGATGAAGGGCGCCATGCGCGGGTTCCAATAGCGGGTCTGGTGGCCGAAGTGGACTCCAGCCTCCAGCATTTGGCGCATGGTGATCTGTGGCATGGATGGAACCTCTTGGATCAAGCGCGCCGCTGGGACCTCGGCGCAGGGGGTTGGGGCCTCCACGCGCCCCGCACGGCGATCCGGAGCGGCGAACTCCGGACACCCCGCCGCCGGTTTCGGCGCGTGTGTGGAATCGGGCGACGGCGGTTCCCGGATTTCGGGGCCGACGCCCTCACCGGCGCTCATCGCGACCGACAAATCCTGAGGATGATAGGCTTGAAAGCCTCCGGAGGACAAGGGCCATCCGTGCCGATCACCCTCAAGACGCCCGAGCAGATCGAGAAGATGCGCGAGGCAGGCCGCCTCGCCGCGCAGGTGTTGGTCATGATCGAGCCCTACGTGCAGCCGGGAATCACGACCGAGGAGCTCGATCGGATTTGCCACCGCTACATGGTCGAGGAGCTCGGGGTGATTCCCGCCTGCCTCGGCTACAAGGGCTTCCCCAAGTCGATCTGCACCTCGGTCAACCACGTCGTCTGCCACGGCATCCCGAGCCCGAGCAAGCGCTTGAAGGAGGGCGACATCATCAACGTCGACGTCACCGTGATCAAGGATGGTTTTCACGGCGATACCAGCCGGATGTTCTACGTCGGCGAGCCCTCGGTGCTCGCGCGGCGCCTGTGCGAGACCGCCCGCGAGGCGATGTGGCGCGGCATCCTCGCCGTCCGTCCCGGAGCGCGCACCGGCGACATCGGGCACGCGATCCAGAGCTTCGTCGAGGCTCAGCGCTTCTCCGTGGTCCGCGAGTACTGCGGCCACGGCATCGGCGAGCGCTTCCACGAGGAGCCCAACATCCTGCATTACGGCCGACCCGGCGAGGGTGTGGAGCTCAAGCCGGGAATGACCTTCACCGTCGAACCGATGATCAACGCCGGCCAGCGCCACACCCGCCTGCTGCCGGACGGTTGGACGGTGATCACTCGCGATCGCAGCCTCTCCGCGCAGTGGGAGCACACGGTCCTGGTCACGGAGACGGGTTTCGAGGTGCTCACGCTCAGGCCCGAGGAGCAAGTGCCGGGGTGAGCGAGGATCGGTGCGAAGCGATCCGGGGTTTCCCCGATCTCGAGGCCGAGCTGGCACAGGGCGAGGCCGATCTCGCCCGGCGATTCGCCGAGGGGTCTGCGGTGCAGGAATTGCTCGCCCGCCGCACCGCCCTCATCGACCGGGTCCTGATCGCCCTGTGGCCGGAGGGGATCCCCGCAGCCTTGGTGGCGACCGGCGGATACGGGCGCGGTGAGCTGTTTCCTCGCTCGGACGTCGATCTGCTGGTCCTCGTGGGGGAAGAACCGGATGAGGCATTCGCCTCGCATCTCGCTGCGCTCAAGGCCCGGCTCTGGGACCTGGGCCTGCGACCGGGTTGGGCGGTGCGGACGCCGGCGCAGACGATCGAACTGGCGCGCCGCGACGTGAGCACGGCCACCGCTTTGTTCGAATCGCGGCGGATCGCAGGCGAAGAGGGGCTCGCCTCGGCGCTCGCGGCAGGTCTCGCCGAGCCGACGCTTTGGCCGCCCTCGGAATACTTCCGCGCGAAGATCGAGGAGCGTGCGCTTCGTCACCGCCGCTTTGACGATACCGCCTACAACCTCGAGCCAAACGTCAAAGATGGACCGGGAGGCTTGCGCGATCTGCAAACGCTCGAATGGATCGCGGCCCGCGTCTACGGTCCCGGCGGCCTTACGACCATGCATCGTATGGGCGAGCTCTCTCACGAAGAGTGGTCGGAGCTCCGAACGGCCCGAGAAACCCTCGCGCGCATCCGTTACGCGCTCCACCTGCTCACCAGCCGCGCCGAGGAGCGTTTGCTCTTCGACCACCAGCGCGAGCTCGCCCGCCGCTTCGGTTTTCGCGACGAGCACGCCGAAAACCTGGCCGTGGAGCAGTTCATGCAAGGCTATTACCGCAGCGCCCATGCCGTCGAACGACTGAGCGAGCTCCTCATCGAGCGCTTCGCCGAGCGCTTGGAGCCGCCCTCGCCGGTTTCGACGGAGCGGCTGACCCTGGATTTCCGCCGCAGCGGCAACCGCATCACCCTCGCCGATCCTCGCGCCTTCGAGCGTCCCGCCGCGCTCGTCGAGCTATTTCGCGTGCTCGCGGATCAGCCCACCGGTGTTGCGCTTTCCGCGGCGACGGTGCGAGCGCTGGGTTCGGCGCTCGCGGATGCAGCGCCGCGCTTGGCCGAGGATTCCGCGGCGCTGAGAGCCTTTCTCGAGATCCTGCGCCGGCCGGGTGCGGTTTTCCGGAGCCTCTCGGCGATGCACCGCCACGGCGTACTCGGCGCCCTCCTGCCCGCTTTCGCGAAAGTCACGGGGCGAATGCAGTACGACCTGTTCCACGCCTACACGGTCGATCAGCACACGCTCTTCGTCCTGCGCGAATTGGATGACCTTTTCCGGCCGGGGCGGCCGGGCAGACGCCCCCTGCCGGAGGCGGTGGCGGCGCAGATCCAACGTCCGGAACTTCTCTACCTCGGGGCGCTGTTCCACGACATCGCCAAAGGGCGGGGGGGAGACCACTCCGAACTCGGCGCGGAGGACGCGCACGCCTTTGCCAGGCGCTTGGGCCTTGGCGCCGCCGATGCCGAGCTGGTGGCTTGGCTGGTGCGCGCACACCTGCTCATGTCGCGCACCGCGCAGCGTGAGGACATCCAGGATCCCAAAGTGATCGCGCGTTTCGCCGCGAGCGTGGGTCATCGCGATCGCCTCGATTATCTCTACCTGCTCACGGTCGCCGACATTTCCGCCACGCACCCCAAGCTCTGGAACGACTGGAAGGGTGAGCTGCTGGCGGCTCTCTACGACAGCACTCGGCTCCTCATCCGCCGCAGCGGTGGCCTCTCTCTCACCGCTGCCGAGCGCGGCGCGGAGCGCCGGCGCGAGGCCCTCGAGCTGCTGCGGGATGCGGGCATTTCCCCCGAGCAGGCCGAGCGGTTGTGGCGCGATTTCCCACAGGACGCCTTCCTGCGCTACGAGGCCGATCAGATCGCCTGGCAGACTCGCTGTCTCGCAGAGTGGGATCGTTCCGCCGGACCGCTCGCTGCGGTGAGGAGTCCGGCGGATCGGCCCGTCACCGAGGTCTTCGTGGTTTGCCCGGACATGGACGGATTGTTCGCGGCCCTCACGGCCACCCTCGACCGCCTCGAGCTCGACGTACTCACCGCGCGCATCGCGACCACGACCAGCGGCCTCGCTTTCGACACCTTCCTGGTCCACGAGCGCTCGGGAGGTGCCGTGGGGGAAGGGCCGCGGCTTCGGGAGATCGCCGCCGCCCTCTCGCGGGCGCTCTCCGAGCGCCCGCTGCGCATCGTACCGGCGCGGCGGGTGTTGCCACGTAGGCAACGGTATTTCGCCCGTCCGCCGCGGATCGAGTTCGCCGAGCGCGATGGGAGGACGGAGATGCTGCTCATCTGCACGGACCGACCGGGGCTGCTCGCAGCGGTGGCTGCCGTGTTTCGCGACTTGGGGATCCGGGTGCACGAGGCGCGGATCGCGACGCTGGGCGAGCGGGCGGAGGACATTTTCCTGCTCGGCGGCGAGAACGATCGTCCGCTGTCGCCCACGTCTCGGCAGGCGCTCGCCGAGCGGCTGGCTGAGCGCTTGAGCCTGCAATGGCGCGAGAGCGGCGGGAGCGAAGGCTGAGCCGCCTATAATCCGCCATCCGAACTCGAGGGTGGGAGACGAGATGAGCGACCCCCGTCATGCGCCGGGCCGCATCGTGCGTGCGCCAAGAGGCTCGCGGCTGAGCTGCCGCAGCTGGCAGACCGAGGCGGCGTACCGGATGATCCAGAACAATCTCGACCCCGAGGTCGCCGAGGACCCCGAGCGCCTGGTGGTCTATGGCGGCGTCGGTCGCGCCGCCCGGGATTGGGTCTGTTTCGATGCGATCCTCGCCGCCCTGCGTGAACTCTCCGATGAGGAGACCCTGCTCGTGCAATCGGGCAAGCCGGTGGGGATTTTCCCCACGCATCCGGATGCACCCCGCGTGCTGATCGCCAACAGCAACCTCGTGCCCGCCTGGGCGACCTGGGAGCACTTCCAGGAGCTGGACCGCAAGGGGTTGATGATGTACGGTCAGATGACCGCCGGCTCCTGGATCTACATCGGCTCGCAGGGCATCGTCCAAGGCACTTACGAAACCTTCGCCGAGATGGGCCGGCGCCATTACGGCGGGAACCTGACCGGGCGGTGGATCCTCACGGCGGGACTGGGCGGGATGGGAGGCGCCCAGCCGCTCGCCGCGACCATGGCCGGCGCTTCGATGCTGGCGATCGAGTGCCAACAAAGCCGCATCGACTTCCGTCTGCGCACCGGTTATCTCGACGAGCAGGCGCAGGACCTCGACGACGCGATCGCGCGCATCCGCCGTTACTGTGCAGAGGGGCTGGCGCGTTCCGTGGCGCTCTGCGGGAATGCCGCCGAGCTCCTGCCGGAGCTGGTGCGGCGCGGGATACGGCCCGATGCGGTGACCGATCAGACCAGCGCCCACGATCCGGTCAACGGCTACCTCCCCATCGGCTGGACGGTCGAGGAATGGTTCGAGCGACGTGTGCGCGATCCGAAGGGCACGGCCGAAGCCGCTCGCCGCTCGATGCGCATCCACGTGGAAGCGATGCTCGCCTTCCACGATCAGGGCGTTCCGGTTTTCGACTACGGCAACAACATCCGTCAGATGGCGAAGGAAGAGGGCCTCGCTCGCGCCTTCGACTTCCCCGGCTTCGTCCCCGCCTACATTCGCCCACTGTTCTGCCGCGGCAAGGGGCCTTTCCGGTGGGTGGCGCTCTCCGGCGATCCGGAGGACATCCGGAAGACGGATCGGAAGGTCCGCGAGCTGGTCCCCGACGATCCGATGCTCCACCGCTGGCTCGATCTGGCCGAGAGCCGGATCCGCTTCCAGGGATTGCCGGCGCGCATCTGCTGGTTGGGCCTGGGCGACCGACACCGGGTGGGACTGGCCTTCAACGAAATGGTGCGCAAAGGCGAACTTTCGGCTCCGATCGTCATCGGGCGCGATCACCTCGATGCCGGCTCGGTGGCGAGCCCGAATCGCGAGACCGAGGCGATGCGCGACGGTTCGGACGCCGTGTCCGATTGGCCGATCCTCAACGCCCTGCTCAACGTGGCCAGCGGCGCGACCTGGGTCAGCTTCCATCATGGCGGCGGCGTGGGCATGGGCTTCAGCCAGCATGCGGGCGTGGTCATCGTCTGCGACGGCACGCCGGCGGCGGATGCCCGGTTGGCTCGGGTGCTGTGGAACGACCCCGGCACCGGGGTCATGCGCCATGCCGATGCGGGCTACGAGGAGGCGCTCTCCTGCGCCCGCGAGAAGGGACTCAAGAGTCCGCTGATCCCTCCGGCTCCATAGAACAGGCCGCCCGCTCCCTGATTTTGATCTGGGTCGCGAATGGGGCTGCCGATCCCTACGGCTCAGTAGAACGGGCCGCCCGCGGAGGCGTATTCGGCGAGCACAGCGCAGGCTTCCTCGCGCAGGAGATCGCGGCGGACGGTGATGCCCCGGCGGGCGAGCGCACCGATCCAATCCTCCGGCAAGGGGCCCTCGTCGAACTCGGTGAGCCGCTCCACGTCCTCGCCTCGGGCGCCGATCAAGAGCTCGCTCAGCCCCGCCCAGAAGAGCGCGCCGTAACACTGGCAGCAGGGCTGGGCCGAGGTGGCGAGCAGGAACCGGCCGCCGCCTTCGTCGAGCCGGTGCCGGCCGAGCCGCTGCTGGGCGCAGACGATGGCCATGATTTCCGCATGGGCGATCGAGGCATGCATCGGCACCACGCGGTTGACGCCCACCGCGACCAGCCGATCGGCCTCGTCGAAGATCGCGGCGCCAAAGGGCCCCCCCGAGGCGCGGCGCACGTTCTCGCGGGCGAGTCGCACGGCAAGCTCCATCTTGGCCAGGTCGCCCGGGTAGGCGCGATCCTCATCCGTGATGTCGGCGATCCACTCCGGTAACGCCAGGCGAAAGGCCGAGACCAGCTCAGCGCCCATGCGCCCCGCCCCAGGCATCGCGCAGGGCCACGATCCGATTGAAGACCGGGGCATCGGGCCGGTGCAGTTCGCGGTCGGCGACGAAGTATCCGAGCCGCTCACACTGGAAGCGTTCCTCGGGCTCGGCGGCAGCGAGGAGGGGCTCGACGAAGCCCTCGCGCGTTTCCAGGGATCGGGGCGATACGAGCTCGGCCAGCGGGCGCTCCTCGGCATCCGGGTTCGGCACGGCGAAGAGTCGGTCGTAGAGGCGGAAGCGAGCCGGCACGGCGTGGGTAGTGCTCAGCCAGTGGATGGTGCCCTTGACCTTGCGTTCGGCGCCCGGATGGCCGGGACGGGAGTCTGGATCGAGCCAGCCCTTCACGGCCTCGACCCCTCCCGAGGGGTTGAGCCTCGCCTCGATGCAGCGAACGATCCCAAGACCCCGCAGTCGAACTTCGGCTCCGGGGCTCAGGCGGTGGAATCCCTTCGGAGGGCTGAGCGCGAAGTCCTCGCTTTCGATCCACAGCTCGCGGCCGGCGGCGAGGGTGCGCTCCCCGTAGGCCGGGTTCTTCGGATGATTGGGAAGGCGGATGAGCTCCTCGTGCCCCTCGGGCCAGTTGTCGAGGATCAGGCGCAGCGGTTTGAGCACTGCGAATCGCCGCTTTGCCTCTTCATCGAGGACTTCCCTGACCGCGCCTTCGAACACCGAGAAATCGATGCGCGAGTTTTGCTTGCTGATGCCGATCCGTTCGACGAACAGGCGGATCGCCTGTGGCGGTACGCCCCGGCGCCGGAGACCGCGCAAGGTGGGCAGCCGCGGATCGTCCCAGCCCTCGACCAGGCCCTCGCGCACCAACGCGAGCAATTTGCGTTTGCTGAGCACCGTGTGGCTCAGCTCGAGCCGGGAGAATTCGATTTGGCGGGGCCGTCCGGGGCGATCCAGGATGCCCTTCTCGCGCAGCGGCTCGAGCAGTTCCGGGCGCTCGTGGAGGCGGACGTTGTCCACGCACCAGTCGTAGAGAGGTCGATGGTCCTCGAACTCGAGGGTGCACAGCGAATGGGTAATGCCCTCGATCGCATCCGAGAGCGCGTGGGCGAAGTCGTACATCGGGTAGATGCACCAGGCATCCCCGGTGTGCGGATGGGGGAGGTGCTTGATCCGATAGAGCGCCGGATCGCGCAGATTGAGGTTGCCGGATCGCATGTCGATTCGCGCCCGCAGCGTGCGACTGCCGTCCGGGAACTCTCCCGCGCGCATCCGCCGGAAAAGCTCGAGATTTTCGGCGGTGGAGCGTTCGCGGTAGGGGGAGTCGCGACCGGGCTCGGTGAGCGTTCCGCGCAGGGCGCGCATTTCTTCCTGGCTCAGGTCGCAGACGTAGGCCTTGCCTTCCCGGATCAGCAATTCCGCGGCGCGGTAGAACACCTCGAAGTAATCCGAGGCATGGCGAAGGGCGTGCCAGCGGAAGCCGAGCCAAGCGACGTCCTCGCGGATGGCTTCGATGTATTCCCGCTCTTCTTTGGCGGGATTGGTGTCGTCATAGCGCAGGTTGCAGGTGCCGCCGAATTCTTCAGCGATGCCGAAGTTGAGGCAGATCGACTTGGCATGGCCGATGTGGAGATAGCCGTTCGGTTCCGGAGGGAAACGGGTCCGGATCTGGGAATGGCGGCCGGCGGCCAGGTCGGCGCGGATGATGTCGCGAATGAAATCCTGACGGGCTAAGCTCATGGCGGGCGAAGTGTAGCCGAGGCGGAAAAGGGCGTTGCGATCCAAGGCGGGCTGCGCCAACATGCCGCCCAACGGGAGGAGCCTCATGCGCGTCGTTTTCGTCGCGGATCATTGGATCGATGCCCAGCTCGCCCGGGGGCTTCTCGCCTCGGAGGGTATCCACTGCATCCTGCTCGGCGAGAGCCTGACCGGTGCGATCGGCGAGCTTCCGGCATTCGGGATCCTGCGCATCGCGGTGGACGAACGAGACGAGGCCAGGGCCCGCGAGCTGCTTTGCACCCTGAGGAGGAGCGATGGGCCCTCGTTCATCGAGGCCTGAGCCGGAGCGGCGGGGCATCCTCGGGCGCTTGCTCTCGGTCTGCCTCCTCGGCCTCGGGTTGCTAAGCGCTTCGCTCGTGGCTGCCTCGGGGCCGGCAGGTTTCGCGCTGTCGCGATTGGATCCGGCGCTTCCGGGCGTCACCGAGCAAGGCGTCCTCGATGGCGAGTTCGAGCAGCACTTCCAGCCGATCCCCGCCGGGGAAATCCGGTTGGCGGGAGGCTCCAGTGAGCATTGGCTCCGCCTCGACTTCGGGCGCTTCGCCTCCGATGAGACGTTCAGTCTCGTCCTGCCTCGCATACCGGCAGAGCGTATCGAGCTGATCGTGCCGGCGGGGGAGGGATGGCAGCGCATACGGCACTCTTTCTTCGAGGCCGATGCCTACTCGGCACCGCTCGGTGCGATGTCGGTCTTCCCGCTGGGCGCCGCCCGTGACTTGCCGGATCACGGCTATCTTCGGGTTCTCTCGGCCGTCCCGGTGATGGTCTCACCGGCCCTGCTCAGCACCGAGGAGGCCGCGCGGCGCGACCGAATCTCGGTCATGGTCTTCGTCGCCGCCTACACCGCGCTGTTCGTCCTTCTTCTGGTCAACCTGATGCTCTTCTTCGCCCTGCGCGAGCCGATCTACCGCGATGCCTCGCTCTGGGCGCTCGCCGTGCTGCTGTGGTTGCTCGCTCGCAGCGGGCATCTGTTCACGCTTCCCGTGCTCGGCCTGCTCGGGTGGTGGAGGAGCGGGGCGATGGCCATCTTCGGATTCTTGATGGCCGCCGCCACGATGTCCTTCGTGCGCCGCTACACCGATGCCCGCAGGCTCGGGCGAGAGATCGACCGGCTTTTGCTCGGTTCCATCTTCACCCTCCTCGCTCTGGCCGGAATTGGCTTCATCCTGCCCCCGGCGCATGCGCGCTCGCTGTTGCTGGCCTCCGATCTCGCGCTGACCCTGAGCTTCGCCGCCTTGCTCATCCTCACGGCCGCGATGTGGCGGCGAGGCTACCGCCGCGGCCGCATCGGCTTCGCCGTGCTGCTCCTGCTCGCACCCTCGGCCTGGCTGTCCACCGCGCACGCGGCGAGCCATCTGGGGGCCGCTTTTCGCCTCGATTTCCTCGCCCCGCTCAGTTTCGCGCTCGGTGTGCTCTTGTTTTCCGTGGCGCTCGTGGAGCGGGTCATCGAGTTCAGGATCGAATCCGCACGTGCGCGGGAGGAAAGCGAGCGGCTCGGGGCCAGCCTGAGGCGCGAGATGGCCCTCAGGCGCTTTCGGGAGAGCACCCGGGCGCAGCTCCTCCAGGCGGCTCAGAGCGATGCCGAATGGCTGGCCTACCGGCGCCTGCTCGCCGAACTCCGTGGGCTCCTGCCTCAACGCGCCCTTTTCGTGCACGCGACGGGCAGCGACGGCAGCGAGGTATGGGTGAGCGACCCTCAGGCGGAGCAGGCGAGTTTCAAGGATCTGGTGCGGGAAAGGATCGAGAAGCTCAGGGCGGTGGGGCGGTCGCGGGCGCCGGTGGAGGCACGATTCGAGCGCCGACCGGCCGGCGAACAGGAACCCCAGCAATTCAGCTATGCGATCGTGCCCTTGCCCCTCAAGCGTCCGGCGTGGGGTGTGGTCATGGCGGAGCGCGAAGCCGGCGAGAGTTTCGGCCGCGACGAGTTGGCGATCCTGCAGGAGTTCGCGGCGCTGGCGGTGGAACTCGTGGGAGAGACGCGTTCCCAGGTGGAGTTGAAGCGCGAGGCCGATACCGACGTCCTCACCGGCGTTCTCAACCGGCGTGCCGGCGATGCGGCGTTGGCCGAATCCGTGCGGCGCACCACGCTCAAACGAATCCCGCTCACCGTCGCGATGGTCGACCTCGATCATCTGCGCGCGCTCAACGAGCTCCACGGGCACGAGGTGGGGGATCGCTGCCTGACCGCGGTGGCCGAGCTGATCGCAGCGCATCTGGCCGGCGACGACGTGGTCGTCCGCTACGGAGGGGAGGAGTTCCTCGTGATCATGCCCGGGCGCAATCTGGTGCAGGCCCGTGAATTGTCGGAGTCGATCAGGAGCGCGGTCGAAGCGGCGGAGATCGAATCGGAGGGGCGAAGGATCAAGTTGACGGTGAGCATCGGCCTTGCCCAGCGCCAGGCCGAGGACAGCGACACTTCCCTCGTTCAGCGCGCCGAAGCGGCTCTGGCGCGAGCCAAGGCGCTCGGCCGAAACCGGGTCATCACCGCCCAACAGGGGCCGGCACCGCTGAGGCCGGTTCCCGGCCTCTATTGAGACGCGAGCGAATGCCTCCTGAAGCTGCCAAGCCGCATTCGGTTTCCGAACTCATCCATCCCGTCTTCGGGCTTCGGCTCGGCGATCCCTGCCACGGTCTCTCCCGCGCTTGGCTGGCGATGGGCTGTTTCTGGGGCGCCGAGCGCCTCTTCTGGCGTCTGCCAGGGGTGCGCCTGACGGCGGTCGGGTATCTCGGCGGTTGGACCGATGCGCCGAGCTACGAGGCGGTTTGCACGGGAAACACGGGGCACGCCGAGACCGTGATGGTGGTCTTCGACGAGCGAAGCCTCCCGTATGAAGCCCTTCTCGCCGCCTTCTTCGAGGGACACGACCCGACCCAGGGGTGGCGCCAAGGCAACGACGTCGGCTCGCAGTATCGCTCGCTCATCGCTTGTGCCGACGAGACGCAATACCGTTTGGCTGTTCAATGCCGGGACGCTTACGGTCAGGCGCTGACCGCTGCGGGTTTCGGTCCGATCACCACCGAGATCCTCTTCCCGGCGCCGCCATTCCATTTCGCCGAGGCATATCATCAGCAGTATCTTTTCCACCGTCCCACGGGCTATTGCGGCCTACAGGGCACCGGTGTGCGCTGTCCGGTGGGGCGCGCTCATGCGCCAGAGCAGCCCTAGGGATCGAAGTCGGCGATCAAAGCGCTGCGCTGTTCGTCCTCGAGCGCTTTCCGGCACGGCATTCGGGGATCGTCGATGCCGAAGGCGAGCGGGGCGCCGTTGCGAAGGGCCTGAACGTGCTCCTCGCCGAACTCGAAGCGGAGAAAGTGCACGGCAGCCGTCTTCTCGGAGTTGCTGCGCTCCAGATCCTCGTCGGCGATGGCGAAGATTCGGGGGAAACCCCCGACCTCCGCATAGACCCGGTCCTCGATTCCGGTCAGCTTGGCGAGCATCCGTCGACGCTCCTCATGGTCGGGAAACTCGAGCAACATCGTGGCCTTGAGATTGCGGCCATCGGGGATGAGCGGGTTGTAGGCCTCGAGCTCCTCCTCGATCGCCTCGGGCTCGAAGATCCGCTCGATCCTCAGCATTTCTTGAATCTGGTACTGGATGGTCAAGCGATCCTCGAAGATCAGCGTGACATTCGGGCCGAGGGCGAGCGTGCGCCGCTTCTTGTGGGCGAGCACCTGCGCCCGGAAAGTCGGTCGCAGTCGGGCGTAGGCCTCGAGGGTGTGGAGATCGGAAGCAACGAGTTTCTTCATCGCGATCGTGGAGCTGCTCATGGATGGGGCGCTTTCAGCTGCGTGGGCCGACTCAAATGCCGTAGGCCCGGCGCAAGAGCGAGATCGGGTGTTCGGGGTCGTCTCGGTCGAGGCCGTGAGCGATGTGCGCGCCGGCCATGACGCAGTCGCTCGTGAAATACTGGGCCTCGATCTGCCGCACGCGGTTTTCGACCGGCTTGGCGATCTTGCGCGCGAGGGGGTAGCTCGCCTTCTTCACGCCGTAGGTGCCGTCGTGTCCGGAGCAGCGTTCGATGGCCACCACCTCCGTGCCCGGCACGAGCTCCAGAACCTGCTTGGTCTTCGGTCCGATGTTCTGCACCCGTTGGTGGCAGGCGACGTGCCAGGCGACCTTGCCGAGGGGCTGCTTGAAATCGGTCTTGAGCAGACCGGCTTGATGGCGGTGGAGGAGGTACTCGAAGGGGTCGAAAAAGGCTTTGCGAACGGTGGTGAGCGCTTCCTCTTCGGGGAACAGCAGGGGGAGCTCCTGCTTGAACATGAGCACGCAGGAGGGCACCGGTGCGATGAGATCCCAGCCCTCGCGGACGAGCTCGTGCAGGAGCGGCACCACGGCGTTCTTGTACCGCTCGACGGTCTCGAGATCGCCGAGCTCGAGCTTGGGCATGCCGCAACACTGATTGGCGCGGACCAGCCGCACCGGGATGTCGTTGTGGCGGAGCACCGTCGCGAGATCCTCGACCATCTGCGGCTGGTTGAAACGCCCGTAGCAGGTGGCGAAGATCGCCACGCGACCACGCGTCGGGCCGGCCGACGTCGCCGGGCGGTCGAGCCCGTCGTCCTCAGGCAGCCGCCGCTCGGCCGTGCGAGCGTGATAACGCGGCACGCGCGCGTCGCGATGAACCCCGAGGGTCTTCTCGAGGAGACCGCGGAAGGCCGGGCGCCGGTTGGCCCAGTTCACGGCCTCGGCAACCACGGGGATCGAGGCCAGTCGCCCGACCAGGCGGGTGTTCGAGAGCAGGCGCGCCGATAGGGGGGCGCCGTGCTTGCGGAAATGCACGGCCTTCGCCCGAAGCATCAGATGCGGGAAGTCGATGTTCCAAGGGTGCGGCGGCGTGTAGGGGCACTTCGTCTGATAGCACAGATCGCAGAGGTAGCACTGCTCGACGATCTTGCCGTAGTCCGCTTTCGACACCCCATCGATCTCCCCGGTCGGTCCCGCATCGACCAAGTCGAAGAGGGTCGGAAAGGCTTGGCAAAGGCTGACGCAGCGGCGGCAGCCGTGACAGAGATCGAAGACCCGCTCCATCTCTTTCTCGAGCGCGCCCTCGTCCCAGAACGCCGGCTGCTTCCACTCGAGCGGGTGACGGGTGGGGGCCTCGAGGCTGCCTTCGCGCGGAGAATTCGCTGCACTCATCCGGAAAGGACTCGTGGGGAAAGGTGAGGGGCGACGGGGCGCCCCATCGGCACCCCGTCGCTCGGTGAGGTCCCGCGATCAGCGGGCGATTTCGTCCAGCGCCTTCTGGAAGCGGTTGGCGTGCGAGCGCTCGGCCTTCGCCAAGGTCTCGAACCAGTCGGCGATCTCATCGAAGCCTTCCTCGCGCGCCGTCTTGGCCATACCCGGGTACATGTCCGTGTACTCGTGCGTTTCGCCCGCGATGGCCGACTTGAGGTTGTTCACGGTGTCACCGAAGGGCAGGCCGGTGGCCGGATCGCCGCATTGTTCGAGGTATTCGAGATGGCCGTGGGCATGGCCCGTCTCGCCCTCGGCGGTGGAGCGGAAGACCGCGGCGACATCGTTGTAGCCCTCGACGTCGGCCTTCTGCGCGAAATACAGATAGCGACGGTTGGCCTGGGATTCGCCCGCGAAGGCGTACTTCAGGTTCTCTTCGGTCTTGGAGCCTTTCAGTTGCATGGTGGAACCTCCTGCTAGCAAGGGATGGAAGTGATCCGGCACGTGGCCGGAACCCTTATGATCCTAAAGCCTCACGATCCCTAAAGGAAGTCGATCAAAAATATGATCTCGATCGACTCCATCAATCAAGGTGCCTGGCGAGTACGTCCGCTCAGGGGAGGATTTGCAGGCTCGGGCGGCGAATCTCGATCCATCCCTCGTGCCCCAGGATCAGGCCGACCTCCAGCCGGCTCGCCCCTTCGGGGATCGGGATGCGGAGACGTTGGACGGTCCAAGGGAGCGTGCCTTCTGGGAGTTCGGGTTGGCCCGAGAGGTTTGCGAGCACCCCTTCACCCAGAGCCAAGGGAGCCCCAGGTGCCCTTCCGATCAGGACTGCGGTGAGCCCAGATGCCGTCACGAAACGCTCGGCGGGCATGCGGAGCTCCCCTCGGACCTCGGCGGACCACTCGAGCGTGCGCCCGGCAAGCTCCTCGACCTTGACCGACTGGACCACCTTGCCCCAAGGCTCCCGACCGAAGCGCTCGATGCGCAGGACGCCCTCTGCGGCGCTCATCCGGTAGGAATCGGGGCCGGCATGCTGCAAGGTGCGCCAAGCGGCGTTGCCATCCCGACCCAGATTCGTGAAAAGCGGATCCTCGATCAATCCCGGCGCGAGCGTGGGACTCGGCGTCTGGGCGCAGGCGGTGAGCAGGAGGAGAGCGATGGTGGTGGAGGCTCGTTTCATGGCTTGAACTCCGGGGGCGCGGTCGTCGGTGGGCGATGTTCCGAATCGAGCAATGTTTGGGCGAGCTCGCGTACCACCGTCGCGATCCGCCGGAGAAATTCGGCGATCGGGCTCGTCCGCCGCCACACCAAAGCGATCTTGCGGGCCGGCGGCGGGTTTTCGAAGGGGATGAGGCGGATGCCCGGTGTGGGGGGAACCGGCGGCATCACGGCGAGCGCGGGAAGCAGCGTGATGCCGACGTCGGCGGCGACCATTTGGCGCAGCGTCTCCAGGCTAGTCGCGCGGAAACCCGAGCGCTCGCTCGCGCCCGCCGAGGCGCAGACTTCGAGCGCTTGATCGCGCAGGCAGTGACCGTCCTCAAGCAGGAGGAGGCTTTCGCCACCGAGCTCGCTCACGCCGAGGGCGCTGCGCTCGGCGAGCGGATGGTGCTCGGGCGCGGCGAGGTAGAAGGGCTCGGTGAACAAGTACTCCTCGTGCAGGCGCTCTTGCCCGATCGGCATCGCCAGGAGACCGGCATCGAGCCGTCCGTCGAGCAGCTGTGCCACCACTTCGTGGGTCTTTTCTTCGACCAGGAGCAATTCCAGGCGTGGGAATCGCCGGTGAAGCTCCGGAATCACGTGGGGGAGCAGATAGGGTCCCAGCGTGGGGAAGATGCCGAGGCGAAGCGTGCCCGATTCGGGGTCGCTCAGGCGGCGCGCCTGCTCGCGCATCGCCTGTACCTCGCGGAGGATGCGGCGCGCGTGGGCGACCATCAGCTCGCCGGCTCGAGTGAACATGACCCGCCGGGGGCCTCGCTCGATCAGGATCACCCCGAGTTCATCCTCCAGTTTGCGGATCTGGGTGGAGAGCGTGGGCTGACTGACGAAACTCGCAGCGGCGGCCCGCCCGAAATGGCGGTGTTCGTCCAGGGCGACGAGATACTGGAGGTCGCGCAGGTTCATGCAATGAATGATAGCTCGAAACTATCAGGAAATCTATTACAATCGATTTGACTGATCACTTGCGGCAGTGCACCATGCGCCGTCGAGTTTCACACCCCGCGAGGACCCTGAGATGATTCGAATCGGTGACAAGCTTCCCGCCTTCCGCCTGAAGGCGGTCGTCTCCACCGCCCCCGATCACGCCTTCGCCGAGATCGGCCACGACAGCTACCCTGGTCAGTGGCTGTGCCTGTTCTTCTACCCGAAGGATTTCACCTTCGTCTGCCCGACCGAGATCAAGGGATTCGCCGATCTCGATCGAGAGTTTCGCGCGCGTGACTGTCAGATCCTGGCCTGCTCGACCGACTCGGAATTCGTTCATCTCGCTTGGCGCAAGCACCACAAGGATCTCGAGCATTTGCCCTTCCCCATGCTATCGGACCTCAAGCGCGAGCTCTCCGGAGCGCTCGGAATCCTCGATCCGAACGAGGGCGTCGCGCAGCGCGCCACCTTCCTGGTCGATCCCGAGGGCAGGATTCGCTTCATCTACGTGACCGATCCTGCAGTCGGGCGCAGTCCTCGGGAGGTGCTGCGGGTGCTGGATGCGCTCCAGACCGAGGAACTCTGCCCGTGCGACTGGAAGCCGGGGACCGCCACCTTGAAGGCCGCTTGAGCAGCTTTCCGGGCGCATCCGCTCCCCATCACCGAAACGCGCCCGGGGATCCCGGCCGGAGCGAAGCTCCGGTCGGGATTTTTCTCGCCACCGAACAACACGAGGACGATCCGCATGATGAATCTTTCCCACCTTCGCGACTTGCTGCCCGAGGCCGCCCGCGATCTTCGTCTGAACCTGGATCAGGTGCTCAGCGAATCGGGAGCGCCGGGGCTCGATGCTCGTCAGATCGCCTTCATCGCCCTCGCCTGTGCGCTCGCGGTCCGTCAAGCCCGCTTGCAGGCGGCGGTGTGGAGGGCCGCCGGCGCGATCCTGTCGGAGGAGGAGAGGGCGGCGGCGGTCACCTGTGCAGCCCTGATGGGGATGAACAACGTCTACTACCGCTTCACCCACCTGGTGGGCGTCGAGGACTACCGCCAGATGCCGGCGCGGCTTCGGATGAACGCGCTGGCGCGTCCCGGGATCGACACCTCGACTTTCGAGCTCGGCTGCCTCGCGGTATCGGCGATCAACGGCTGTGGCGCCTGCTTGAGCGCACACGAGGCCCTGCTGCGTCGGCACGGTGTGAGCGTGGAGGCGATTCAGAGCGCGGCGCGGATCGCCGCCGTCCTGCAAGGGGTCGCGGTCGCCTTGGATGCGGAAATGGGCGCCGAGCGGATGTCGCAAGCGGCGTGATCCACGCTCAACCGAGCTGGGGCTGACCGCGTTGAGCACCCTCGCGCAGCAGATGCGGTCGCATGGCCGGCAACCCGAGCCTAGGCGGGGCGATCGCGTAGCCCTGGACGAAATCGACGCCGCAGGCCTTGAGGGCCGCCAGGGCGGCCGGCCGCTCCACGCACTCGGCCACGGTGCGCTTGCCCGCGGCCGTGGCGATGGCGACCAGCGAGGAGATCACGGTGCGATCGAGGCGATCGTCGGGCAGGCCGTCGAGCAGTGAGCCGTCGATCTTGAGGAAATCGGCCTCCAGCCGTTTGATGTAGCTGAAGGTGCTGAAGCCGGTTCCGAAATCGTCGATGGCGATCCGGCAGCCCAGTCCGCGAAGCTTCGCGATCACCCGCTCCACGCCGGCGAGGTCGCGGATCGAGTGCCCTTCGTTGATCTCGAAGGTGATCTGCCGCGGATCCACGCGGTGACGCTCGATCGCCGCGGCGAGCCGTTCGGCGATCTGCTCCGATTCCAGCGATTCGCCGGAGAGGTTGATGCTGAGGGCGATAGGGCGTTCGCGCGATCGCTCCGCGAGCATCGCGAGCGCACGATCGACGACCCAGGCATCGATCGCGCGCAACAGTCCGAAGCGCTCCGCGGCCGAAAGAAAGGCATGCGGCGACACCAGCTCGCCGCTCTTTTCGCGGTAGCGAAGCAGGACCTCGAAGAGGCGCGCACCGCTGGCCGCGTTGGCCGCCCATTCCGCCGCCTGCGCGGGCGTGGCCCCGTCCGGCAGATCGGCGAGCGGCACGATGGGCTGGAAACACAGATCGAAGCCGTCGCCGCGCAGCGCTTCCTCGAGGCGAGCCGACCAGCCCAGTTCGCGTTCCATCCCGGCCCGCTCCCCCGATGAAGGCTCGTAAATCCGCACCTGGTCACGGCCGCTGCGCTTGGCGAGGTGACAGGCGACGTCCGCCTGCGCCATCGCATCGCCCGGCGAGACCGTCGTCTGATCGAGGAGAGTGACGCCGATGGACAGCGTGATCCGATAACTCTTCCCGCCATGCACGAAGGGCGCACCCGTGAGCGCCCGACGAAAACCCTCCACCAGGCCGTGGACGTCCTCGAGACGAACGTTGCGGAGGATGACGCCGTACTCATCGCCCCCCATCCGTGCGAGGACATCGGAGGTGCGCAGCCGCGCCCGCAGCCGACGCCCCACCTCCTTGAGCATCTCGTCGCCCGCGCTGTGCCCGGCGGTGTCATTGACGTATTTGAAGCGGTCGAGGTCGATGAACAGCAGCAAAGAGCTCTGGTGCGTCCGCTTGAGTCGTTCGATCTCCTTCGCGAGCTGCTGCTCGAAGGCCGCCCGGTTCGGAAGCTGGGTGAGGGCATCGTGCTCCGCCTGCCAACGCAGCTCCTCCTCGAGCAGCTTGCGTTCCGAGACGTCTCGGAAGGCGACCACCGAGCCGGTGCGCGTGCCTTCGATGACCAGCGGATACACCGTGCATTCGACGGGGATCATCCTTCCGCTCGGCGTCCAGAACACCGTGGGATGGGCGGTGACCTGAAGACCCTCCTCGTAGCAGCGGCATAGGAAACAGTCCCCTCGGGGAACGATCGAACCGTCCTCCTCGCGGTTGTGGAACGTGGCGTAGGCGTCGCGACCGATGAGATCCTTGGCCTCACCGAGACCGAGCAACTGAAGCGCGGCTGGATTGACGAAGCGGATGGTGCCGTTCGGATCGACGCCGTACACGCCATCGCCCACCGAGTGGAGGATGCCCTCGAGTTGCCGCCGCTCGGCATCGATGGCCTTTCGATCGCGCACGGTTCGCGCCAGCGACCTGACCCGGGTGAGGAACAGCTCCTGCGCCTCGCTCTTGAACAAACAGTCGACCGCTCCGGCCGCGAGCGATTCGGCGATCACCGTGTCGGAATAGGTGCCGGTGAGGATCGTGGCCAGCGTGTGCCGGGTGTTGGGCTCCTCGCGCATCGCCCGAAGCAGCGCCGGACCGTTCTCGCCGGGCATGTAGTAGTCGACGATGGCGATGTCGTAGGGACGGGCGCGAATCCGCTCGCGACCTTCGGCGACGCTCGACGCGAGGTCGACCTGGAAGCCATGTCGTGCAAGCAGCTTGGCGTAGGCCGCGCGCACGGTGGCCGAGTCGTCCACCAGCAGTACCGAAAGCGGCGTTCCCCGCTCCTCACCGTCACTTCGGGCGTTCTGCGTCTCCGGCGGACTGAGCAGATCGGCGACCGCTTGTGGCGCAGCGCGAAAGTCACGCCACAGCAGAACCGAGGTGCGCGGCCGCGTCATTTTCCAATTGACCACCGCCGGCTTGGCCTCCTCGGCCATCAACAGGACCGGGAGGTGCTCGTAGCGCTCCCCGTAGAGCAGACCGAGCACGTCCTCGACGCTGCCATCCGGATATTCCGGCCAGCCCAGCACGAGGACGTCGCACTGGCTCAGGCTCGAATGCATCCGCCGCAGCAACGCGTAAACCGGATCCGCGCCTGCGAGCGCGGTGACCGAGTGCCCTTGCTGGACGAACAAGGAGGCCAGCGCCCGGCGGCGCGTTTGAGACGCCTCGGCGACAACGATTTTGGCCACCGACCCCTCGACCGAGGTCTATTCACCAAGCTGAAATATTATTCCCGCTTCCGCTCGCTGGCCAGACCCGAGCGGGAACATTCTCGAACCATCGCCGAAACGACCATGCCTGCGAACAGCCCGCATCCGTCCTTCGCCGCCATCCCCGAGCGCAACACGGGAGACAATCTGCTGCGCACCGCTCAGCAGATCCAGACGCAACTGAGCCTGATGGCCGACACCAAGGCCAACATCATCATCACCGTCTCTTCGATCGTGCTCACCTTGAGCCTGGCGCGGCTCAACGACCCCGATCTGCGCGCCGGTGCCGCGACGCTGGCGCTGTTCTCGCTGATCGCCCTTCTGCTCGCGATCCTCGCCGTATTGCCGAAATATCGTCCGATCCGTCTCCGTCCCGGCGAGCCGGCGCCGCCGCAGTTCAATCTGCTCTTCTTCGGCCATTTCGCCAACCTGGAGCTTGAGGATTTCCTTGAGCGCATGGGCCGGGCGCTGCGCGCCGACGGCTCGGTTTACGAAGCCCAGGCGCGCGATCTTTACGGGCAGGGCCGCTATCTCGCGCAGCACAAGTACCCCTATCTTCGGATCGCCTACCTCTTCCTGCTCGCCGGTTTCCTCTTCGCTTGCGTGGTGCAGGCGATCGTCCTTTTGGCCTGATGCAGCGCGCGGAGTCGAGCCTCGCAAGCGGTGGCGCGGCGCCGCGCTCGTTGCGCGAGTGGCTCGGCCATGCCCTGGCGGTCGGACTCGAGCGTTTCGAGGCCGAGTGCTTGCTCGCCTGGGCCTTGGGTTGCCCGCGCAGCGTGATCTACGCCCATCCCGAGCGGCGACCGGGGCCTCAGGCGGAAGCGGTGTTCGCCGATGCGCTCCTCAGGCGCCGGCGGGGCGAGCCGTTGGCTTACATCCTCGGGGATCAGCCTTTTCGCGGCCTTCCGATCGCAGTCAAGCCCACGGTCCTGATTCCTCGCGCCGACACCGAGATCCTCATCGATGAGGCCCTCGCCTGCCTCGGCGGCCGTCACTCGCCGAAGGTCCTCGAGCTTGGCACCGGCAGCGGAGCGATCGCGGTGGCGCTGGCCTTCGAGCGCCCGGATGCGCAGATCGTGGCGACCGATCTCAGCGCCGAGGCACTCGAGGTGGCCCGCGCAAACGCCGCGCTTCTCGCCCCCAGGCGGATCGATTTCCGTCTGGGGTATTGGTACGGTCCGGTCGAGGGCGAGCGCTTCGATCTCATCGTCTCGAATCCGCCCTATCTCAGGAGCGAGGAACTCGAGCGGGCGGATCCGGAACTCGCCTACGAGCCGGCGCTCGCCCTCGACGGCGGTGCGGACGGGCTTGAGGCCCTGCGCGAGGTCGTGAGGGGAGCGCCCGATCATCTGAATCCGGATGGGGTGTTGCTGGTCGAGCATGGCGCCGAGCAGGGCCGGGCGGTGCGAGAGCTGCTCGCCCGTTCGGGATTTTCGGAGCTTGCCACGATCCGAGATCACGCCGGGCGGGAGCGGATCGGACGGGGTGTGCTGACGTCCTCTCGAGGAACGCGCTAAGCTGCGGAGTGATCCGAGGTGGCGTGCCGATGGCCTCCTTCTCATTGCGCAAGTTGCTGATCGACTGTCGTATCGCGCTCAGGCATGCCGGCGTCCAACAGCCGGCACTGCTCGAGCAGCTCGAACAGGCGATCCAGCAGGGACTGAGCGAGAGCAACGAGCCGGCATACAGCCCTTCGGCGCACCGGGTGGCTCTCGCGTGGCAGACGGCCGCGCGTCAACTCAAGTTTTCCAATCCGACGGTCCATGCGGAGCTCAACCGCAAGGTCCTCGAGCTGCTCGAGCTCGCAGAGCTCAAAGACCCGGGTGAGGAGATCGAATCCCTGCGCAAGGAATGCGAACGGCTCGGTCGCGAGCTGGCGTGGCAGGAAGCGGAATACGCCCGAAAAGCGGAGGAACTGGAGCAGCTTCGCGCCGAGCTTGCGGCACTCCGCGAGGCGCTATTCGCGGCGGTGCCGGACGTCACGGGCAAGTCGCCGCAGGAGCGCGCGCTGCGTTGCATCGAGCAGCTCGCGCGCGGGGGGCGCCGCGCCCCGGCGCGAAGCGATTGGTCGGAGGCGCGCCAAGAGGAGGCGATCGAAGGCACCGCACCCTCGCGCATCGTGGTCGAGGCGGTGGCCGCGGGGCGCCGGAAATTCACCGATCTCGAGCGGGAATGGTGTGTGACCGAAGCGATGTGTCTCACCGGCTGGCAATACACCCCCCTCGAGCTGCTCGACAAGGGCGATGCCTGGATCGCGAAGCTTCTCCTGGAGAAGGGCAGCGTGCGCTGAAGGGCATCAGGGCTCGGTCCGCTCGAGCCGCTCGATGCGCCCCTGCTTCATCACCATGACCACCCGCCGCATCGCCGCCGGATCGGCGATGGGATCGCCGGCGACGGCGAGGAGATCGGCGAGCTTTCCCGGCGCGATGCTGCCGATCTCCCGTTCCATGCCGAGCACGCGGGCGGCGGTCAGGGTGGCCGATCGCAGCGCTTCGGGCATGGGCATCCCCGCCTGCACCATGAGCTCGAACTCTCGAGCATTGTCCCCATGGGGGAACACGCCGGCATCCGTGCCGAAGGCGATGGCGACCCCGGCGCGGTATGCGGCGGCGAAGGTCTGCTGGATGCGCGCGCCGATGGCAAGCGCCTTGGGGCGAACGATCTCCGGATAGTAGCCCTCGATCTTGGCCATCTCGCTCACGTAGGCACCGGCCGTGAGGGTGGGGACCAACACCGTTCCCCGCTTCTTCATCAGGGCGAAGAGCTCCTCGTCCATGAAGGTCCCGTGCTCGATCGTGTCCACGCCGGCGAGGATCGCTCTCCTGGCGCCTTCCCTGCCGTGGGCGTGCGCAGCGACTTTGAAGCCGTAGTCGCGTGCGGTGCCGACGATTGCTTGCAGCTCCTCGTCCGTGAACTGGGGATTGTCGGGGCTTCGTGCGTAGCTGAGGACGCCGCCCGTCGCGGTGATCTTGATCCAGTCGGCGCCGTCCTTGTAGCGCTGGCGCACCGCTTTGCGCGCCTCGTGCGGGGCGTTGATCACGCCCTCCCGTGGGCCGGGATCGCCCATCAGGTCCATCCGCCAACCGTTGGTGGGATCGGCGTGTCCTCCGGTCGAGGCGATCGATTTGGCGGCGGTGACGATGCGAGGCCCTTGGATACGGCCTTGCTCGATCGCGCGCTTGAGCGCCACGGTGACGTTGTCTCGGTCGCCGAGGTCGCGCACGGTGGTGAAGCCGGCGAGAAGGGTCTTGCGCGCGTTGTCGGCGGCGCGCAGCGCATAGTCGGCGGGATCGAGGCGGAAAACCTCGCCGTAGGACTGAGCGGAGGGCTCGAAGGCGAGATGGGTGTGCAAGTCGATCAGTCCGGGCAGACAGCTCGCTCCAGACAAGTCGATCCGCGTTCCTGAGAAGTCGGCGGGCAGCCGCGCGTGAATGGCGGTGATGCGCTCGCCCTCCACCATCAGCACGCGGGCATCCTCCAAGAGCCCTTTCTCCGCATCGAACACGGCCCCGCATTCGAGCGCGATCGGCCCCTTCGCCGGGCCGGCGCCTTGGGCGAGGGCGAGAACGAGGAGCGCGAGGGGGTTCATCGGGCAGCTTCGGGGTCGGATGGGAACGGCATCCTAGGGGATCGCGGACCCGCGCGCGAGAGCGAGCCCACGGGCTCAAGCGTGCAAGGTGCGAGAGTAGAGGCCAATGAGGGCCACCCCGGCGACGATCAGCAGGATGCCGAGGATGGCGCCCGGGTCGAGCCGTTGTCCGTAAAGCCACCAAGCGGCGAGGGAAATCAGCGCGATGCCCACGCCCGACCAGATCGCGTAGGCGATCCCCACCGGTATGTCGCGCAGCGCGAGCGATAGGCACCAGAAGGCGATCAGGTAGCCCAAGAGTGCGACGGCGGTTGGCAGCGGCTGGCGGAAGCCGTCGGCGGCCTTGAGCGCGGTGGTGGCGATGACTTCGCTGAGAATGGCGGCAGCGAGCAGGATCCAAGGGCGCATGGTCGAGGGTGAGGGAATGGGTCGAGGCATGATGCCGTCCCCGGCGTTTCCCGGCGCGGGGCGCTGCGCTAGGCTTTCAGGCTTTCCCGAAATCCCGTCAGCGATGTACGAGCACTACCGTCCGCAGGAGGTGGAAGGCGCCGCCCAGGCATTCTGGGAGAAGAGCCGCGCCTTCGAGGTGAGAGAAGATCCCTCGCGTCCGAAGTTCTATTGCCTCTCGATGCTTCCTTACCCCTCGGGCGCCCTGCACATGGGGCATGTGCGCAACTACACGATCGGCGATGTGATCGCGCGCTTCCAGCGCATGCAGGGCAAAAACGTCCTCCAGCCGATGGGCTGGGACGCCTTCGGGCTGCCCGCCGAGAACGCCGCCATCCAACACGGGGTGCCGCCGGCGAAGTGGACCTACCGCAACATCGAGCAGATGCGCCGCCAGCTCAAGGCGCTTGGATATGCCATCGACTGGTCGCGCGAGCTCACCACCTGCAAGCCGGAGTACTACCGCTGGGAGCAACGGTTCTTCGTGCGGCTCTTCAAGAAGGGTCTGGTGTATCGCAAAAGCAGCCTGGTCAACTGGGATCCCGTCGATCAGACGGTGCTCGCCAACGAGCAGGTCATCGACGGGCGCGGCTGGCGTTCCGGAGCTCTCGTGGAGCGGCGCGAGATCCCGATGTGGTTCCTGCGGATCACGGCGTATGCCGAGGAACTCCTTGCCGATCTGGATCGCCTCGAGGGCTGGCCGGAGTCGGTCAAGACCATGCAGCGCAACTGGATCGGCCGCTCCGAGGGCCTGGAGATCGACTTCGCGGTCGAGGGCTGGGATGCGCCGCTCACCGTCTTCACGACCCGTCCGGACACCCTCATGGGTGTGACCTACATGGCGGTCGCGCCCGAGCACCCGCTCGCCCGGCGTGCGGCGGAGCGCGATCCCGAGCTCGCGGCCTTCATCGCCGAGTGCACCCATGCGAGCGTCTCGGAGGCCGTCATCGAAACCCAGGAAAAGCGGGGGATGCCGATGGGCTTCTGCGCGATCCACCCGCTCTCCGGGGAGCGAGTCCCGGTCTGGGTCGCCAACTTCGTGCTCATGAGTTACGGCACCGGCGCGGTGATGGCCGTGCCGGGTCACGATCAGCGCGACTTCGAGTTCGCGACCCGCTTCGGCCTCCCGATCCGCCAAGTGATCGCCGTCGAGGGCGAGCACTACGACCCCGCACGATGGCAGGATTGGTACGCCGACAAAGAGCATCCGCGCATGCGGGTGGTGAACTCTGGACCGCTCGATGGCCTCTCTTATCGCGAGGCCTTCGAGCGGGTCGCCGAGCTCCTCGGCCCGCGCGCCCGCCGCCGCGTGAATTACCGGCTTCGCGACTGGGGCGTTTCCCGGCAGCGCTACTGGGGATGCCCGATTCCGATCATCCATTGCCCCGATTGCGGGCCGGTGCCCGTGCCGGAGGAAGAGCTGCCGGTGGTGCTGCCGGAGGACGTGCGCTTCATGGGCGTGCAATCGCCGATCAAGGCCGATCCCGAATGGCGCCGATGCCGCTGCCCGCAGTGCGGCGGACCGGCCGAGCGCGAGACGGACACTTTCGACACCTTCGTCGAATCGAGCTGGTACTACGCGCGCTACTGCTGTCCGGACGCCGAGGACATCCTCGATGAGCGGGCGAATTATTGGCTGCCGATCGATCAGTACATCGGCGGCATCGAGCATGCGGTGATGCACCTGCTCTATTTCCGTTTCTGGCACAAGCTGATGCGCGATGCCGGCTTGGTCCGCTGCGACGAGCCCGCCGAGCGTTTGATGTGCCAGGGCATGGTCGTCGCCGAGACCTTCTACCGGGATACGCCGGAGGGACGGCGCTGGATCAATCCCGCCGAGGTCGAGGTCGAGCGCGATGAGCGCGGCAAGATCATCGGCGCTCGCCTGAAGGAAGATGGCCTGCCGGTGATGATCGGACCGGTGGAGAAGATGTCGAAGTCCAAGAACAACGGCGTCGATCCGCAGGCTTTGATCGAGCGCTACGGGGCGGATACGGTGCGCCTGTTCTCGATGTTCGCCGCCCCGCCGGAGCAGAGCCTGGAGTGGAGCGAGGCCGGGGTGGAGGGCATGGCGCGATTCCTGCGCCGGCTCTGGCAGCTCGTCCGCCGCCATGTCGAAAAGGGTCCGGCCCCGGCCTTGCAGGTGGATGCGCTCACGCCGGAGCAACGCAATTTGCGGCGCAAGCTCTACGAGACGCTGCGCAAAGTCGAAGACGATTACGGCCGGCGCTACGCCTTCAACACCGCGATCGCGTCGATCATGGAGCTCTGTAACGCGCTGGCCCGCTTCGAGGATGATTCGCCCGGCGGCCGGGCGGTGATGCAGGAGGCGCTCGAGCTCACCGTGCGCATGCTCAACCCCGTGACCCCGCACATCGCCCATGTCCTTTGGCAGGCCTTGGGTCATCCCGAGACCTTGATCGAGGACCTCGGATGGCCGGTGCTCGACTCCTCGGCGCTCGCGCGCGAGAGCGTGAGCATCGTGCTTCAGATCGATGGCAAGCTGCGCGGTCGGATCGAGGCGCCGGCGGATGCCGATGCCTCGGCGCTCGAGCGGCTGGCGCTTTCCCACCCCGTCGTGCAGCGGCAGCTCGGAGGGCGGGCGGCGAAGCGGGTGATCGTCGTGCCTGGCCGTCTGGTCAACGTGGTGCTGCCATGAGCCGGCTCGCTCGCGGTCTGCTCGCCGTAGCGGTGCTCTTCATCGTGGGCGGCTGTGGTTTCCGCCTGCGCGGTGAAACCCCGCTGCCGCCCGGCCTCGAGCGACCCTGGATCGAGGCCTCGGCGGAAAGCCGGATCGCCGAGCCTTTGCGCCGCGCGCTGACGCGGGCGGGGGCGGTGCCTGTGGCGACTCCCGCCGAGGCGAGCGCCCTGCTGGTACTCGATGGGGAAAACATGAGCACGGAGGTGCTCTCGATCGGTGGGGGGGCGCGCATCCGCGAGTTCCGCATCCGGTATCGGCTCAAGCTGGAGGTCCGCGATCGGGGGGGCGCACCGCTGCTCGCGCCCGTCCAGCTCGAACTCAGCCGCGACTACAACTTCGACGAGCGGGGGGCGCTCGGCGCGGAGCTGGAGGCGGAACAGCTGCGCGAGGAGCTGGTCCGTGACATGTTGCAGGCGGTGCTTCGGCACGTCGGGGCGGCCGCCCGCTCCCCCTCGCCATGAACGGGGGGCTTCGGCAATCGGGAACGGTCGAGCCTGAGCTCGCTCCGGTTCATCTGATCGCCTCCGAGGAACCCCTCTTTCTCAACGAGGCCGCCGACCGGCTGCGCGCCCGCCTGCGCGCCGCCGGTTACACGGAGCGCGAGATCTTCGATCTCAGGGAAAGAGTGGACTGGGCGGCGTTTTCGGCTTCGGCGAGGGAGGGATCGCTGTTCGCCTCGCGGCGGGTCGTCGAACTGCGGCTTCCCGAGGGTCAGCCCGGCACCGAGGGCACACGCGCGATCCTGGCCTGGTGCCAGTCGCCGCCCGTGGAGACGGTGCTGCTGATCCTCGCCGAGGCTTGGAGCCGCCGGCATGAAGGCGCCTGGACGCAGGCTGTGGCGGCATGCGGCACCGTGAGCATTCTCTGGCCCCCCCGCACTCGCCACGAACTCGGTGCCTGGGTGCGGCGCCGTCTGGAGGAGCGGGGCTTGCCTGCCGACCGGGCGCTGGTCGAGCTCCTGGTCGAGCGCACCGAGGGTCACTTGCTCGCTTGTGCGCAGGAGATCGAAAAGCTCGCCATTCTCACGGCTGGAGTGGAAATGCCGGAGCCGGAGATTCTGCGGCGCTGGATCGCCGACGATGCGCGGTTCCGGGTCTTCGACTTGGCCGAGGCCGCGCTCGCCGGGGATGCGGGGCGGGTGAGCTCGATCATCGAGCATCTGAGGCGGGAAGGCGAAGCGCCGGCCGCGCTGCTCCCGTGGCTCGGCCGCGAACTCCTCGCGGTAGCCGAGGCGGCGCACGGGACCGGCCGGGCCGAGCCGCGCTTCGGCGAACGCAAGCGGGCCTTCGAGTCGGCCCTTCGCCGCGCTCCCGCCTCCTTCTGGGGCCGGTGCCTGATCGCGCTCGCTCGGGCCGAGCGCTTGGCGAAAGGTCACGCCGACCCGAGCGAGCTGCCGCCCGATCCCCGCGATGCGTGGGTGGCGCTCGAGCGCCTGCTGATCGCGATCGCCCTGGGTCCGCGTGCGCAGTGGCTCCTTCAGTGAAGCCGCGGATCGTCCTCGGCGGTACCTTCGATCCCCTCCATCGCGGACATCTCGCCGCGGCGGAAGCGGTCGCGCGATGCTTCGGCGAACCCGTGCATCTGCTGCTCGCGGCACATCCGCCGCATCGTCCGCCGCCGGCGGCCAGTCCCGCCGACCGCCTCGCCATGCTGCGTGCGGCGCAGTCCGAGCGCCCTTGGTTGGCGGTCGACGACCGCGAGCTCTCGCGCCCCGGCCCCGGCTACACCGTCGACAGCCTGAGCGAGCTTCGAGCCGAGCTCGGGCCGCATCGCCCCATCGTCTTCATGCTCGGGCAGGACGCCTTCTCCGCCTTCGATCGGTGGCGCGATTGGCGAAGAATCCTCGGGCTTTCGCACCTGCTCGTGCTCGCCCGACCGGGTGCGGAAACCGCTCTCCCGGAGGCCTTGGGGGCAGAGCTCACCCGGCGCGAAGCGCGCAGTCCCGAAGAGTTGCTGGACTCGCCCAGTGGTCGGATCCTCCGCTTCCCCCTCGAGCCGATGCCGGTTTCCGCCTCCGAGGTGCGGGCACGGCTGGAGAGGGGCGAGTCGGTCGAGTCCCTGCTCACGCCGGAAGTGCTGGCCGAGATCGAGCGGCGGGGGCTTTATCGAGCGCCCAGCTGAGCGAACAGCGACTCGAGGACACTCTGCGGGGAGAGATCGGCGAGCGCGCGGCTTTGCAAGACGCGAAGCCGGTGGCGATCGATGCCGGTGAGCGCAGGCTCGGGGCTGGCCGGTCCGAAGAGGGCGATCCCGGGACGGCCGAGGAGGGCGGCGAGATGGGTCGGGCCGCTGTCGTTGCCCACCACCGCCCAGGCGCCGGCGAGAACGCCCGCGAGTTCGAAGAGATCGAGGGCGCGGCCGGAGGCGCGAAGCACGACTCCGGGCCAGTCATCGCCGATGTCGCTTTCTTCGGGCCCTGGAATGGTGATCACCTTGAGGCCTCGTTTCACCAGGAGCGCGGCGAGGCTCTGGAAATGCGGCCAGCGCTTGTCGAGGTGGCGGCGGGAGGAGCCCGGCAGGAGCACGAGGTAGGGGCGGGTGATCCCCACGGAGGCGAGCAGGGCATCCACCGGCGCGCACATCCATTCCAAGGAAGGCGCCAGCACCTGGCGCGGCGCAATGCCGGCCTGTTCGAGCTGGAATGCCAGGCGCTCGGGGACTGGCAGGCTGCGGGCGGGACGGCCATCGGGCGGAAGTGGGGTATTCGGCGGCAGGGCGGATGCGGGGATGCCGGGCAGCAAGAAACGGCGGTAGCTCGCGCTGCGGCGCGAATTCTGCAGGTCATAGACGCGCACGAAGCGCCAGCCGCGAAGCCTGCTCGCAAGCCGCCACCAGCCGTCGATCCGCCAGCGCGGAAGCGCCGGATCGGGAATCACCGCATCCACCCACGGGCAGCGTTCGAGCAGCGGCCGGTAAGCGGGCCGGGTGAGCACCGCCAAAGCTTCTCGGTGCGCGGCGCGCAGATCCGCGAGCGCGCCGAGGGCGAGGAGAACGTCGCCGAGCGCGCCGAGCTTGATCGCCAAGATCGCAGGAGACGATCCGGCGCTCATCGAGGGCCCACTCATTTTCAGGCAAACTCCAAGGGTTCCTCCGCAAGAGTCTGCCTCGCCATGCGGTCGAAGATGCCCCCTCCGTCACCCGATTCGCTCTCCGCAGCGTGCGACCCTGGGCTCGGACGGGATGAGGAGACCCCGCTGCGGATGGCGCTTTCTCGCCGCCGCTTCCTCTCCGGTTCCTTATCCGCCTTGCTCGGCCTCTGGCTCGTACCGGCGAGCGTGCGGGCGAGGGCGGCGAAGCCGCGCGCAGCGCGGCACGCGCTGCCTTTCCGCGCGGTGCCGATGGCCACCGGCGATGCCATCGTGCTGCCGCCTGGCTATCGCCATCAGGTGCTTTTGCCTTGGGGTGAGCCGCTTTGCGGGCGGATGCCAGCTTTCCGCGGCGATGGCGGAGGCTCAGCGGCCGACCAGGCGGAGCAGATCGGCATGCACCACGATGGGATGCATTTTTTCCCGGAGCCGGAGGGGAACGGCTTTTCTTCCGAGCGCGGCGTGCTCGCGATCAACCACGAGTACATCGACCCGCGTTTGCTCCACCCCTTGGGCTGGCGCCCCGGCGGATCGCCGCGCCCGATCGAGGAGGTGCTCAAGGAGATGCACGCCCATGGCGTGAGCATCGCGGCCGTTGCCCGCGATGGCGCGGGCCGCTGGCGTCTGCGCGCCGATCGGCGCAATCGCCGCATCCACGCCGCCACCCCGGTCCGCTTCTCCGGACCCGCCGCCGGCCACCCGCTGCTCATCACCCCTTATGCCCCGGATGGCCGGCGGGGCCGCGGAACCATGCACAACTGCGCGCATGGGGTGACCCCCTGGGGAACCTATCTCACCTGCGAGGAGAACTGGGCGACCTATTTCGCTCGGCTCGATGGGCGCCAGGACCCGGCGGCGCAGCGTTACGGTATTCCCAGCGGCAGGGACGAAGAGGGCTGGGTGAGCGCGCTGGGCTGGCACCGCGTCGCCCCCGAGGAAGATCCGGAGTATCTCGCCCGTCGCTTCGACGTCACCCCGCGCGGCAAAGAGGCCGTAGAGGACTTTCGTAACGAGGCGCATCACTTCGGCTGGGTGGTCGAAATCGACCCTGAAGATCCCGATGCAGTGCCGATCAAGCGCACCGCGCTCGGCCGCTTTGCCCACGAGGGTGCGAGCTTCCAACCGGCCGAGGAGGGGCAGGCGGTGGTCTGCTATCTGGGAGACGATCACCCCTTTGAGCACCTCTACAAGTTCATCAGCCGGCAAGCGTTCCGTCCGGGGCGCACGCGCGGCGAAATCCTCGATGAGGGCACGCTTTTCGTCGCCCGGTTCCAGTCCGATGGCACCGGTCTCTGGTTGCCGCTGCGGCATGGCGAGCATGGGCTCGATGCCGCGCAGGGTTTTCGCGATCAGGGCGAGGTGCTCATCCACGCGCGGCTGGCAGCGAGCCTCCTCGGGGCGACCCCGCTCGATCGGCCGGAGTGGGTGGCCATTCACCCCAAAACTCGGGAAGTGTTCGTGGCCCTCACCAACAATGTCGAGCGCCGCGAAAGCGGCCCGGCGTGCCCGCGCGCGCCCAATGCCTTCGGGCACATCCTCCGTCTGCGCGAGACCGAGCCCCTGCCGAAAGACGATCGCGACCCGCGGGCGCGGCGTTTTCGCTGGACGCTGTTCCTGCTCGCCGGCCCGGAGGGCGAGGGCGCGATCGGCGAGGCGGCGCTCGATGGCGATGGCGCCTTCGCCTGTCCCGACGGATTGGTCTTCGATCGCCATGGGCGGCTGTGGATCCACACCGACATGCCTTCGCGCGCGGGCGAGCGCTCGCCTTACGCGCGTTTCGGCAACAACCAGCTCTTGGTCGCGGATCCCGAAAGCGGCGCCATCCGCCGCTTCCTCGTCGGCCCACCGGGATGCGAGCTCTCCGGCGCGTGCTTCACCCCCGATGGCCGCACCCTGTTCGTCAACGTGCAGCATCCCGGAGAGCCGACCACGGAGGCTCTGCTCGCCGAGGGCCGTCTGCGTTCGCATTGGCCCGATGGTCATCCCGCCCGCCCCCGCTCGGCGGTGGTCGTGGTCGAGCGCGAGGACGGAAAGCCTCTGCTCGGCTAGACCGAAGTCTTTCGACGCGCGGCGATACCGAGAAGGAGCACGGCCGCAAGGCTGCTCAAGCCGAGCACGGCAGCGGGGAGGCGCGCCTCGGGTTGAGCCTGAAACTCGCCGATGGCGATGGTGAGAGGGAGCAGGCTCGCGAGGGCCACGGAAAAAGGCGCGCGCCGCCAGCCGCAGGCGAGCGCGAGTGCGAGGGCGGCCAGGAGCGCGAGCACGCTTCCGAGCAGGCTCGCGAGGATCGGCCCGGGGGCGGCCGCGGCGAACCACCAAAGGATCGCTCCGCCCTGGGTGGCGAGGGCGAGCGCTGCGAGCGCGCGCAGGCTCACCGAAAATCCTTCAGGCGCTTGGCCGCCTCCGCCGTTCGCCGCCCGAGGGCGCGGCAAAGGGCGAGCTCCTCGGGGCTGAGCTCGCGATCGCCCCCAGGCCCCGCGAAGTGGCTCGCGCCGTAGGGGGTGCCGCCGCTTGAGGTGGTGCGAAGCTCGGGCAGGCTGTAGGGCAGGCCCACGAGGACCATTCCGTGGTGGAGAAGCGGCAGCATCATGCTGAGGAGCGTGCTCTCCTGGCCGCCGTGGAGGGAGGACGTCGAGGTGAAGACCGCGGCCGGTTTGCCGATGAGGGCACCGCTGGCCCATAAGGGGCCGGTCTGATCGAGGAAGAACTTGAGCGGTGCAGCGATGTTGCCGAAGCGGGTGGGGCTGCCCAGGATCAGCGCCGAGCACCGTTCGAGGTCGGAAAGCTCGGCATAAGGCGGTCCCTCTTCGGGCACCGGTGGGATGGTCACTTCCGTCTGCGCCGCAACCGGGGGGACGGTGCGAAGCCTCGCTTCGAGGCCGGCCTCCTCGACCCCGCGGGCGATGTGTCGCGCCATGGCGGCGACATGACCGGTCCGGCTGTAGTAGAGGATGAGAACGGGATTCATCATAGCGGGGCCTCACGAAGGGTCTTGAGGAATGAACGATCATGCTTCCTCCTCGAGCGCGCCGGAAGGCGCCCTCTCGCGCCTGCGGGCCTTTCTCCGCTACTGGCTGCGCCGTTTCCTCGAGGAGGACTGCTTCTCGGCGGCGGGCGCGCTGAGCTATGCCACGGTCTTCGCGCTCGTTCCGCTCACCGCCGCCGTCCTCGGCATTCTGACCGCCTTTCCCGTGTTCGAAACGTGGGCGGATGCGCTCAGCGACTGGCTGTTCACCCATTTCGTGCCGGAGGCGGCGCGCACCGTGGAGGCTTACATCCAGGAGTTCGCCGCCAGCGCCACCAGGCTGACGGTGGCCGGGGTACTCGCCTCGATCCTCTCGGCGCTGATCATGATGGCGAGCGTGGAGGATGCGCTCAACCGCATCTTCAGGGTGAGGAAGGCACGGCGCACGGCCGTGCGCCTGACCATGTACTGGACCGTGCTCACCCTCGGACCGCTCCTCGTCGCGGGCGGGCTGGCCTTGAGCAGCGAGGTGGTGCAGGGGGCCCTCGGGGAGGGCGCAACGCCATCGCAGCGGCTCGCGCCCGTGCTCGGCGCCCTGCCTTTGGCCGTCGTCTTCCTGGGCTTCACGATGGCCTACGTGGTGGTGCCGAACACGCAGGTGCCTTTTCGCCATGCGGCGGTCGGAGCGGCCTTGGCCACCACGCTGTTCTGGCTCGCGAAATGGGGTTTTTCCGCCTACCTCGCGCGCTGGCCGACCTACCAGCAGATCTACGGGGCGGTGGCGGTGGTGCCGATCTTCCTGCTCTGGATTTATCTCGCCTGGGTGGTGGTCCTGCTCGGCGCATCCCTGGCCGCCAGCCTCTCGGCTTTTCGCCTCGTGCCGCGAGAGAAGCAACTCGGCGAAGGCGTGGAGTTCTACGCACTCCTGCGCGTGGCCCTGGCCCTCGCCGAGGCCCAGCGCCATGGGCGCGGACTCTCCCTCGGTGAGCTCAGGCGACAGGAGCCATACCTGGACGATCACCGCCTGCTCGCTCTGCTCGAGGGTCTCAATCGCCGCGGCGTCGTCCTTCGTACCGAAACCGGAGAATGGGTGCTGGCGCGCGATCCGAGCGGTCTTTCGCTGGCGGTGCTCTACGAGAGCGGTCCGTATCGCGTTCCGACCTCCTTGCCGCCGCTGCCGGGACAGGAGGATCCGCGAGGGGCGGCGGCGAGGTGGCTGCTCGAGCGGCTGAGCGCCGATACCAACCGCGGTCTCTCGATCTCGCTCGCCGAGCTGCCATCGGCGGCGGCAGGACTGCTAAGCTCGCAGCGATGAGATGGCTCGCGGCCCTTTCCTTGGTTCTGCTGCTCTCCGGGGGAGAGAGGGGCGAGGAGGCTTTCCCGCCGCTGGCGTTCCTCGCTTTGGATCAGAGCCGAATCGAAATCGGCGGCGGGGATCCACGGATCCTCGTCATCAATTTCTGGGCCACGTGGTGCACGCCATGCCTCAAGGAGATGCCCGAGCTCGACCGGCTGGCGCGCGAAAGACAGGACCTCTTGGTGCTCGGTCTGGCCTACGAGGAGATCGAGGACTCGGAGCTGCGGCGCTTCCTCGAGCGATACCCGGTGAGCTACCCGATCGCGCGGATCGATCCCTTCGCCCCACCCGAAGGTTTGCCGGTGCCGCGCGGACTGCCGCTGACCTACCTGCTCGCACCCGACCGGCGGGTCATTCGCCGCTTCCTCGGGCCGGTGACGGCCGCCGAGATCGAGCAGGCCATCGCCGCTTGGGAGCCCGCGCAATGAGGCGGCGCTTCATCGTGCGCGGCCGAGTTCAGGGCGTCTTCTTCCGCGCCGCCACGGTGGAGCAGGCGCGCGCGCTGGGGCTCGAGGGTTACGCCCGAAACCTTCCCGATGGGACGGTCGAGGTCGAGGCCGAGGGTACCGAGACGGCGCTCGAGTCACTTCTCCGCTGGCTTTGGCGGGGCCCCCCTCTGGCCCGGGTCGAAGCGGTGGAGGAAGTCCCTTGCGGTGAGGAGCCGCTGCCTCTCCCCTTCGAGATCCGACGCTGAGCGCCCGAGGCGAGGGACGGCGCCCCCGCAATGCGAGCTCGTGCGTTTCCGAGCTCGGGCTAGGCGGCTTCGCCCACCCACTCCACGCGCGCGCTTCGTCGCTCCGCGCGGGGGGCGCCGGGGAGCGGAGGCAGCAGAATGGGAGGTCCGGGCTCGGCCCGAATGGGCACCCGCTCGAGTAAATGCTGGATCAGGTTCAGACGCCCCCGGCGCTGGTCCTCGAAATCGACCAGGAACCAGGGCGCCCACGGACGGTGGGTGGCGCGAAACATCGCCTCGCGCAGCCGGGTGTATTCCTCGTAACGCTCGCGCGCCGCGAGGTCGATGGGCGAGAGCTTGTGGCGCTTGAGCGGGTCGGCGGCGCGCTCCGCGAAACGCCGTTCCTGCTCCTCCTGGCTCACCGCGAGCCAATACTTGAGAATCAGGATGCCGTCCTCGGCCAGCATCCGCTCGAAACGAGGCGCCTGTCGTAGAAAGCGTCGGTACTCCTCGGGCGTGCAGAAGCCCATCACCCGCTCGACGCCGGCGCGGTTGTACCAGCTGCGGTCGAAGAGCACGATCTCGCCGGCGGTGGGCAAGTGGGCGACATAGCGTTGGAAATACCACTGGCCACGCTCGCGTTCGTCGGGTTTGCCGAGCGCGACCACGCGGCAGTGGCGCGGATTGAGCCGCTCGGCGATGGCGTGGATGACGCCTCCCTTGCCGGCGGCGTCGCGGCCCTCGAAAAGGACGAGCAATCGCGCGCCGCGCGCTTGGATCCCGAGCTGGAGGGCGAGCAGGGCTTCCTGCAGGGCGCGCAGGGTTTCCTCGTATTGCTTGCGCTTCATTCGCTTGCCCATCGGGGTGATCCCTCGGTCGTTCAGGTCGATCGTGCGAGCTCGGCGAGCCGGCGCTCGCGCTCGGCGGCGAGGAGCGGTTCGAGCAGACGGTCCAGATCGCCATCGAGCACGGCGTCCAGGTCATGGATCGTGAGCCCGATGCGGTGGTCGGTCACTCTGTCCTGCGGAAAGTTGTAGGTGCGGATGCGCTCGCTGCGATCGCCGCTTCCCACCTGCTCGCGACGAGTCCGGGCGATTTCCGCCGATCGCCGGCTTCGCTCGCGCTCGAGCAGGCGCGCCTTGAGCAGGGCGAGCGCCTTGGCACGATTCTTGTGCTGACTGCGCTCGTCCTGGCACTCGACCACGATGCCGGTCGGCAGATGGGTGATCCGCACCGCGGAATCGGTCTTGTTGACGTGCTGACCGCCGGCGCCGGATGCTCGGAAGGTGTCGATGCGCATATCGCTCGCGGCAAGCTCGATCCCTTCGGCCTCATCGGCCTCCGGCAGGACGGCGACGGTCGCCGCCGAGGTGTGGATCCGGCCCTGCGATTCGGTGACCGGGACGCGCTGCACCCGGTGGGTGCCGGCCTCGAACTTGAGCCGCGAATGGACGCGCTCCCCGCTGATTCGCACCACCACCTCGCGGATGCCGGCCAGATCGCTCTCGCTCATGCTCAGGATCTCGCAGCGCCAGCCGCGGCGTTCGGCGTAGCGAAGGTACATGCGCAAGAGATCGGCCGCGAATAGCGCCGCCTCTTCGCCGCCGGTGCCGGCGCGGATTTCGAGGAAGACATCGCGAGCATCGAGAGGGTCGGGCGGGAGCAGCAGCTCCAGCAGCTCGCTTTCCGCGCGAGTGAGGGCGTCGCGCAGTTGTGCGATCTCTTCGCGCGCGATGGCACCGAGCTCGGGATCGTCGCGCAGACTTTCAGCCGAGGCGAGTGCGGATTGGATCGTCTCGAGCTTCTTGAGGGCGGCGACAACGGGGTCGAGGCGCGCGAACTCGCCGGCGAGCTCGCGGTAACGCTCGTTGCCCTCCCGTTCGCCGGCCTCGGCGAGGAGGAGGGCGAGCTCGCGATGCCGCTCCGCGAGCGCGCGCGCACGGGCCTCGAGATCGAAGCTCATGCCGCATCGCCTCCGCTCGCGCGGGTCTCGAACAGGCGGGCCGCGGCCTCGAGCAGGGCGAGATCGCCCTGACCCGCGGCTTCCCTCAACGTGGCGCTCGGCGCATGCAGGAAGCGATTGGTGAGGCTGTGCGCGAACCACTTCAGAACCTCGCGCGGATCCCGGCCGTTCTCGAGCATGGCGAGCGCTCGGTCGAAGAGCTCTTCGCGCTGTGATGCGATTCGCTCGCGCAAGCGCCGGAGCAGCTGCGAGCCGTCGCGCGCTCGCCGCCACGCGAGGAAATGCCGTACCTGCAGATCGACGATGAGTTCTGCTTGGGCCGCGGCCTCCCGGCGGCTGGCGAGGTTATCCGCGATCGCGAGCCGCAGATCGTCGATCGTGTAGAGATAGACATCGGGAAGCTCCCCCACCGCGGGATCGATGTCGCGGGGAACGGCGATGTCGAGGATGAACATCGGCCGACGCTGACGTCGCGCGAGCGCTTCCTCGGCCATCCTCCGATCCACGATCGGCTGCGGCGAGGCCGTCGACGCGATGACGACGTCGGCCTCGGCGAGATGGACGGGAAGCTCCTCGAGGGTGATGGCGTAGCCGCCGTGGCGGGTCGCGATTTCCTGGGCGTGGGAGAGGGTGCGGTTGGCGACGATCAGGCGCGGGATGCGTCGCTCGCTGAGGTGGCGGGCCGCGAGTTCGATCATCTCGCCGGCGCCGATGAGGAGCACCGTCGCTTGGGCGAGATCGGTGAACAGCCGCTCGGCGAGGCGAACGGCGGCGAAGGCGATCGAAACGGGATGGCGCCCGATCGCGGTGTCGCTCCGCACCCGCTTGGCCACCGCGAAGGCATGCTGGAGCAGGCGGTCGAGGATCGGCCCGAGGGTGCCCGCCGTCCGCGCCAGGTGCCATGCCTGCTTGACCTGACCGAGGATCTGGGGCTCACCGAGGATCAGCGAGTCGAGGCCGCTCGCCACCCGGAAGACATGACGGACGGCCGCATCTTCCTCGTGGCGGTAAAGGTACGAATCGAGCTGTTCGCGCGGCATTCCGCTCTGCGCGCAGAGAATGCCCAAGGCGTCGCGAAGCGCGCGTTCCTCCCCGATCGCGTAGAGCTCGCTGCGGTTGCAGGTGTCGAGCAGCAAGGCTTCCTCGAGGCCCGCCTCACCCGTCAATCTCGGCAAGAGGGCCCTCGCCTCCTGATCGGAGAATGCCAAGCGCTCCCGGACCGCGACCGGCGCGGTCTCGTGATTGATCCCGGTCACCAACAGGGGCATCGGCGTTCTCGGCGACCTCGCTCGCCGGAGGCGGCGGGGGCGCTAGGATAGTCGCGATTGCATTCTGGGATCACGAGCGGGTGCGTTCAAGCGCGAACCCGCCGGTTTCGAGGTGGACATGCGGCGTTTGATCATTCTCGCGTTGGGGTTGATGCTGGTCGCTTGCGCCGGCACGCGGCCCTCCGAACCGGATCGGAAACTCTCGGCGAGCGCGCCGGCGGCGGCCTCCGACGAGGATGATCCGCTCTTCAACGCCGTCGCCGCCGAGTTCGCGCTCGAGCAGGGAGATGTCGCCGGTGCGGCCTCGTATCTGGTCCGTGCCGCGGAGCTTCAGGCCGATCCGGCGCTCGCCGAACGAGCGACCCAGATCGCCTTCCTCGCCGGCGATCCGAGCCTGATCCGCCGCGCCCTCGCGCGCTGGTCGGTGCTGGCGCCGGATGCGATCGGGCCGCGTCACGCGCAGGCGGTTCTCGCGCTCCGCGCGGGCGATCTCCCCGCCGCCCGCGAGGCGATCGAGCGACTTCTCGCCGATCCGAATGCCCAGGGGTGGGTGGCGGCGGTGCAGGCGCTGGCGCATGGCGGCGAGCCGGCCCTGACGTTGCTCGCGCAGCTGAGCTCGGCCAATCGGCTCCCCGAGGATCCCACGGCGTGCGTGGTCTTCAGTCAGCTCGCGGAGCGGCTTGGCGACCTTGGGCTTGCCCTCGAACTCGCGGCGCGCGCGCGCGCGAGCCATCCTCAGGAGGCGCAGACCTGGCTGTGGGAGGCCGAACTGCGCCGCCGGCGCGGCGATTTCGAGGGCGCGGTCGGACTCCTCGAGGAAGGGATCCGGAGTCTCTCGGGCGACGGTGGCGAGTCCCTGAGCCTGGCGCTTGCGGGAATGCTGGCCGAGCGCGGGAAATTCGCCGAGGCGGAGAGGGTGCTGCTCGCCGCGGGCGAGAGCTTGCAAGTGATCCGGATGAGGGCAGCGGTCGCAGCGCGTGCCGCCGATCCGGTGCAGACCGGGCGACTCTACGAGGAGCTACGGGCCCGCCCGGATCTCGAACGGACGGACGAGGGAAGGCTCTTGCTCGGGCAGCTCGCCGAGCTGCTCAGGCGTTCGGAGGAGGCGCTCCAGTGGTATCGCTCGGTGTCGCGCGAGAGCGAATCCTGGGCCGAGGCGCGCCGCCGGAGCGCGCTGCTGCTGGCGACGCAGGGGCGGGTGGCGGAGGCGCTCAAGGCGATGGAGGAGGTGGAGACCGAGGAGGAAGCGCTCGATCGCGCGCTTTTCGAGAGCGAGATCCTCCAGCGCGCGGGGCGTCACGACGATGCGCTCGCCGTGCTCGAAAGGGCGGCGACCGAGTTCGCGGACGAGCCGCGGCTGCTTTACTCCAAGGGTCTCTTGCTCGAGCGCCTCGACCGCGTGGATGAGGCGATCGCCGTCTTCCGCAGGCTGGTCGAACTCGATCCGGAGGATCCTTCGGCGCTGAATGCGCTCGGCTACACCCTGGCCGATCGGACCGACCGGCTCGACGAGGCCTATCAGCTGATCGAGCGCGCGCTCGCCGCTCGTCCGGACGAGCCGGCCTTCATCGACTCGATGGGATGGGTCTTGTTTCGCAAGGGACGAGCGATCGAGGCCTTGCCATACCTCGAGCGTGCCTTCGCGCTGCAGCCCGATGCCGAGGTGGCGGCGCATCTCGGTGAGGTGCTCTGGGTCCTGGGGCAACAAGAGCGAGCGCGTGAGGTTTGGCAGCGCGGCGATGCGATCGATCCGGAGCATCGCGTCCTGAGGGCCACCATCCGGCGTTTTCTCGGCGAATGAGATCGGCGGCGCTGCTCGCGCTGATCGCCCTCGGCTTCGGCTGTGCCCGTCTCGAGACTCGTCCGGACCCAGCGCAGCCGCCGAGCGCCCGCGAGCGGGAGCGGGTGCTCTCGGCCAGCGCTGGCTTCGAGATGCAGGGGCGGTTCGCGATCAGGCGCGATGGTCGCGGCGGTACGGGACACTTCCGTTGGGCGCAGTCGAGCGATGCGCTCGATCTGGTGCTTTGGCCTCCGGGCGCGAGCGGAGCCGTGCGATTACAGGCGCAAGGCCGAGGCGCCTGCCTCGAGGGACGGCCCGAAGGCACCCTCTGCGGACCGGATGCCGAAAGACTGCTCGCCGAGGTCTTGGAAGCGCCGGTGCCGCTCAGGGCCTTGTCCTGGTGGCTGCGCGGCCTGCGCGCGCCCGGTTCGCGTTCGCTGGCCCGCTGGAGCGAAGGCGGCTTGCCGCTTGAGATCCGCCAGAAGGGCTGGACGATTCGTTACCGGGCGTGGTTCGAGGCGATGAGCCCGCCGATGCCGCGTCTGATCGAGGCGGAGCGGGGCGGTGTGCGCGTGCGGGTGTCGGTAGCGCGTTGGAGCCGAACGTGAGCCGCGGCTGGCCGGCGCCTGCGAAGATCAATCTGTTCCTCGCCATCACCGGCCGCCGCGAGGACGGCTACCACGATCTGCAGACGGTCTTCCAGCTGATCGGCCTCTGCGACCGCTTGCGCTTCCACAGCATCCCGGGCGATCGGGTGGAGCGCGTAGGCGGTTTGCCCGGTCTTCCCGTCGAAGACGACCTCGCAGTGCGCGCGGCCTGGCTTCTGAAGCGCCGCTTCGGCCTGCGCGAGGGGGTGCGGATCCACGTCGAGAAACGCATTCCTGCGGGCGGAGGGCTCGGCGGAGGTAGCAGCGACGCGGCGACGGTACTGCTCGCCCTCAATCGCCTGTGGCGGCTCGGATTGTCGGAATCGGAGCTCGCGGAGCTGGGCCTCGAGCTGGGCAGCGACGTGCCCTTCTTCGTGCGGGGGCGGAATGCCTGGGCCGAGGGACGGGGAGAAATCCTGCATCCGCTGAGACTGCCGCGGCGCTGGTACCTCATCGTGGACCCGGGGCAGCGCGTGAGCACCCGGGAGGCTTACGCGGCCTCGGAATTGACACGGAATGCGCCGCGCCGGACAATAGCGAGCTTCCTCCGCGGCGAGGCGGTCGGCAATGCCTTCGAGGCGGTGGTCCGGGCACGTTATCCCGAGGTGGCAGCCGCGCTCGAGTGGTTGCGCGATTTCGGGGTGCCGGGGCTGAGCGGGAGCGGAGGTTGTGTATTCCTGCCGCTCCGAACGCGTCGCGACGCGCTTGCGGTGGCTCGGCGTTGTCCGCCGCCGTGGGTGGCCTACGTGGCGCCGTCGTTGTCCCGCTCTCCATTGCTGTGGCGGCTATCGGCGGAGGAGCGCAGACACTGGGGCGTCGCCAAGCGGTAAGGCACCGGATTTTGATTCCGGCATCCGCAGGTTCGAATCCTGCCGCCCCAGCCAGTCCGAGGTCGATCACGGCGGTCCCTGGCGACGATGAGCACCGACGGCATCCTGGTCTTCTCCGGCAACGCCAACCGCGAGCTGGCGCTCTGCATTTGCCGCGAGCTCGGTGTGCCGCTCGGTAAGGCGCTGGTTTCGCGTTTCTCCGACGGCGAGGTGCAGATCGAGATCGAGGAAAACGTGCGCCGGCGGGAGGTTTACCTCATCCAGCCCACCTGTGCGCCGGCCGCCGACAACTTCATGGAGCTGATCGCCCTGGTGGATGCCCTCAAGCGTGCCTCGGCGGCCTCGGTGACCGCCGTCGTGCCCTACTTCGGATTCGCGCGTCAGGATCGTCGGCCACGCTCGAGCCGGGTGCCGATCACGGCCAAGGTGGTGGCCAAGACCATCGGTGCGGTCGGCACCGACCGGGTCCTCACGGTCGATCTGCATGCCGAGCAAATCCAGGGCTTCTTCGACATCCCGGTCGACAACGTCTATGCCTCTCCGGTCCTGCTGGCCGACATCTGGCGCCACTACGGCACGGACGATCTGATCGTGGTGAGCCCCGACGTGGGCGGGGTGGTCCGGGCGCGGGCGATGGCCAAGCGCCTCGACGATGCCGATCTCGCGATCATCGACAAACGCCGTCCGCGCCCCAACGAGGCGACGGTGATGAACATCATCGGCGACGTGCGCGACAAGACCTGCGTCCTGGTGGATGACATCGTGGACACCGCAGGCACGCTCTGCGCCGCTGCCGAGGCGCTCAAGGCCAGCGGGGCGCGGCGGGTGGTGGCCTACTGCACCCATCCCGTGCTCTCGGGTCCGGCGGTGGACAACATTCAACGCTCGCAGCTCGACGAGCTGGTCGTGACCGATACGATCCCGCTCTCGCAGGCGGCGCGCGATTGTCCCCGGATCCGGCAGCTCGGCGTCGCCGAGCTCCTGGCCGAGACGATTCGGCGTATGGCCTTCGGCCAGTCCGTGAGCTCGCTCTATGTGGACTGAAGGCCTCGTTCACGGGTCGGCGGCAGCCAGCGTTCTCCTCGCCGGAGGCGTGCTGTCGCCGCCCTCACCCCCCAGCGCTCCTGGTCGCGGGAGCGCCTCAGCGCCCCATGCGGGCGTACGTTCTGAAACGGCAAGAGGTGATTGACATGAGTGCTCACAGGCTTCCGGTGGAGCTGCGTTCGGCGCAGGGCAAGGGTGCGAGCCGCCGCCTGCGCCGCGCGGGTTTCGTCCCGGCGATCGTCTATGGCGGCGGGCTCCCCCCTCGCCCGATCCAGCTCGAGGCGCGGGTCGTGGCCAAGGCGGCCGAGAACGAATGGTTCTATAGCGCCATTCTCGACCTCGATCTGCATGGCGACGTGCAGAAGGTGCTGCTGCGCGACCTGCAGCGTCATCCTGCGCGTGGCGACATCACGCATCTTGACTTCCAGCGGGTGATGGAGACGGAAAAGCTGCGCAAGCGGGTGCCGCTCCATTTCCTGAATCAAGACAAATCGCCGGCTGCGAAGACCTCCGGGGTGGTGATCTCCCACAACCTCACCGATGTCGAGGTGGTCTGCTATCCGAAGGATCTTCCCGAGTATCTCGAGCTCGACCTCGCCGAGCTCAAGCCGGGGGATGTCGTCCATCTCTCGCAGATCCCCTTGCCCCCGGGTGTGGAGATCCCCGAGCTCAGGCTCGGCAAGGATCACGACGTCACGGTGGTGAGCGCGCGCTTCGTCAGCGTGCAGGAGGAGACGCCTCCGCCCGCGACGCAGCCGAGCGAGCCCGGGAAGAAGTGAGCCATCGGCGGGCGTGATCGCCCGCCGTCTCGGCGTCCGTGCTGATGGCCGTGCGTCTTTTCGTCGGGCTCGGCAATCCCGGCGCGCGCTACGCCGGAACCCGTCACAACGCCGGGTTCTGGTTCCTCGAGCGTCTGGCCGGAATGGTGGGCCTCGCCCTGCGTCCCGAACCGCGGCTCGGGGTCCGCCTGGCACAGGGCGAGATCGCGGGGGAGAAGGTCTGGCTCGCCGCCCCGGAGTCTTGGATGAACGAAAGCGGGCGTCCGGTGCGGGCGGTGCTCGATTACTTCCGGATTCCGTCCGAAAGCCTGCTCGTCGCCCACGACGAGCTCGACCTGCCGCCCGGGACGGTGCGACTCAAACGCGATGGGGGGCACGGAGGGCACAACGGCCTGCGCGATCTCATCGCTCACCTCGGGCACGGGAGGTTCTCGAGGCTTCGCATCGGGATCGGTCACCCGGGTCACCGCGACGAGGTGACGCCCTGGGTGCTTTCGGCCCCCTCGGCGGAGGATCGGGCGCGGATCGACCAGGCGCTGAGCCGCGCGCTCGAAGTCACGAGCGAGCTGGTGCGTGGTCATTGGGCCGCGGCACAGCAGCGTCTGCATGCGCCTGTCGGCGAGCGCGGAAAAGAGCGCCCGCATCGCGCGGCGGGCGCCGCAGGAGGATCGAATGGCGCTTGAGATCGGCATCGTCGGCCTGCCCAACGTCGGCAAGTCGACCTTGTTCAACGCGCTCACCCGCGCGCAGGTCCCGGCGGCCAACTATCCGTTCTGCACCATCGATCCCCACGTCGGCACCGTGCCGGTGCCGGACGAGCGGCTTCGGGTGCTCGCGGAGATCGTGCGGCCGGAGCGGGTGATCCCGGCCGTGGTTCGATTCACCGACATCGCCGGCCTGGTGGCCGGCGCATCGCGCGGGGAGGGTCTCGGCAACCGCTTCCTCGCCCACATCCGTGAGGTCGATGCGATCGCCCACGTGGTGCGTTGCTTCGAGGATCCGGACATCGCCCATGTCGCCGGACGGATCGATCCGCTCGCCGACATCGAAACCATCGAAACCGAGCTGCTGCTCGCCGACCTGCAAACCGTCGAACAGGCGCTCGAGCGGGCTGCGCGCGCAGCCAAGACTGGCCGGCCCGAGGCGCTCGCGCGTCTCCGGGTCTGCGAGAAGCTTCTGCAAGCGCTCGGCGAGGGCCATCCCGCGCGCAGCGTCGTCTTGAGCGATGAGGAGCGGGCGATCGCGCGCGAGCTCTTCCTGCTCACTGCGAAGCCAGTGGTCTTCGTGGCGAACCTGCGCGAGCAGGATCGGTCGAGCAACCCCTGGCTCGCGCGGGTGCAGGCCCATGCCGAGCGGCAAGGCGCACCGTGCGTCGCTCTGTGCGCTGCGGTGGAGGAGGAGCTCGCGCGCCTCGAAGAGGACGAACGCGACGACTTCCTGGCGGCGCTCGGCCTCGAGGAGCCCGGGCTCCACCGACTGGTTCGGGCGGGCTACGCATTGCTCGGCTTGTTGACCTTCTTCACCGCAGGTCCCGAGGAGGTCAGGGCCTGGACGGTGCGCAGAGGTGCTCGCGCGCCGGAGGCCGCCGGGGTCATCCACAGCGACTTCGAGAAAGGCTTCATCCGGGCCGAGACCATCGCCTACGAGGACTTCGTCCGGTATCGCGGCGAGGCCGGTGCGCGCGAGGCCGGGAGGCTGCGGCTCGAGGGTCGCGATTACGTGGTCCAGGAAGGCGACGTGATGCGTTTTCGGTTCAACGTATGATCGAAGCGAATCCTCCCCTTTCGCGCCCGGATGCACGCGCGGCTTGGCGCGAGCGGCTCGGCGCCTGGCTCGAGACCCCGGCGATCCAGCGCCTGGTGATCCTCGTCATCATCGCCAATGCCCTCGTGCTCGGCCTGGAGACTTCCTCGTCGGCGATGTCGCGATTCGGGCCGCTGCTGCGCGCGCTCGATCAGGCGATGCTCGCCTTTTTCGTGCTCGAGCTCGGGCTCAAGCTGGTGGCGCGCGGTCTGTCCTTCTTCCGGCATGGATGGAACGTCTTCGACTTCTTGGTGGTGGCGATCGCGCTCGTGCCCTCAAGCGGCCCCTTGGCCGTTTTCCGAGCGCTGCGCGTGCTCAGGGTGTTGCGGCTGGTCTCGGCCACGCCGCGCCTGCGCTTCGTGGTGGAGGCCTTGCTCCATGCCATTCCCGGCATCGGCGCGATTGCCGGTCTGATGTTGATCATCTTCTACGTCTTCGCAGTGATCGTGACCAAGCTCTTCGGTGCCAGTTTCCCCGATTGGTTCGGCACCCTGGGCGCGTCCTTCTACAGCCTGTTCCAGATCATGACCCTCGAGTCCTGGTCCATGGGCATCGTGCGGCCGGTTATGCAGGTTTACCCATGGGCGTGGGCAATCTTCGTGCCCTTCGTGATCGTCGCCACCTTCACCATGCTGAACCTCTTCATCGGAATCATCGTCAACACCATGCAGTCCCTGCACCAGCAGGAGGCGGAGGCGACCCTGGCGGCGCTACGCGCGGTCACCAGCGAGGAGGCGCGGCAGATCGAACGGCGCTTGGCCGAGCTGGGCCGCGAGCTCGCCGCCTTGCGGCAGGCGCTCGCCGTGGACAGCAGCTGCCTGAGCGTCTTACGCTGGCCAGTGCCCAGCGCGGCTCGCACCGCCTGCGCGTCGGTGGCCATCTCCGCGCGGCGCACCTGGTCCATCGCCTCGATGGCCATCGAGACGACGTGGAAGCGGTCGTAGCTGATCTGCGCCTGGGGCAGCGCCAGCGCCACGCCCTTGGCGTAGGCCGCGCTCATGTCCATGCACACGTGCCGCACCTGGGCGGGATCGCCGCCATGGGCCCTCAGATCCTCGGCGAACTCCACCACCGTGCGGTGCTCGCGCCCCTCGGTGGCGAACAGCAGCCGCTTGCGATCCAGGTCGTGCACGACGGTGATGTAGTGCTGCCCGCGCCGCAGGCTGGTCTCGTCGATGCCCACCGTGCGCACGCCGGCGAAGTCTTCCAGCGCACGCGCCTGCGCGACGTAGAACTCGATGCGCCGCCACAGCCGCTTGTCCTTGCAGCGCAGCAACTCGGCGGCCTGGCGCACCGGCAGGTCCAGGCACCCCCGGAGGACCGATCTCGCTCGGTGGATGCTTGACGCTGGCGGCGGTGCCGGTCACAATAGGGGGCTATTTGTTGGAGGGATACCCAAGCGGCCAACGGGGGCAGACTGTAAATCTGCTGGCTTACGCCTTCGGTGGTTCGAATCCACCTCCCTCCACCAACCCGATCCCCTCCGCGCCCGCGAGGGATGGTAGGGGCGGCGAGCCCAGTCTGCAGCGGCGGCGAAGAGTGCGGCCGCTGCCGTCTGGTCTTGCGGGAGTAGTTCAATGGCAGAACCTCAGCCTTCCAAGCTGATGGTGCGGGTTCGATTCCCGTCTCCCGCTCCAACCCGTCAGCGGCGCGCGCTCGTCGGCGGTGTTTCCGGCGCGAGGACCTGCGACCTGCCTCACGGTGGGCGGCTCTTCTTCGCGCGCCGTCGGGTGGAAGGATTTGGCCCACATAGCTCAGTCGGTAGAGCACTTTCTTGGTAAGGAAGAGGTCACCGGTTCGATTCCGGTTGTGGGCACCAATCGTGATGGCGCCACGAGGCGTGATCCCTTTCGCGAAGTCTTCGATTCGACCCTAGTCAACCCAAACCGAGTTCTTCAGCCATGGCCAAAGAGAAGTTTGTACGCACGAAGCCGCATGTGAATGTTGGGACGATTGGTCATGTGGATCATGGGAAGACGACGTTGACGGCGGCGTTGACGAAGTTGGGTGCGGAGCGTTTTGGGGGTGAGTTTAAGGCGTATGATCAGATTGATGCGGCGCCGGAGGAGCGTGCGCGTGGGATTACGATTGCGACGGCGCATGTGGAGTATGAGTCGGCGAAGCGGCACTATGCGCATGTGGATTGTCCGGGTCATGCGGACTATGTGAAGAACATGATTACGGGTGCGGCGCAGATGGATGGTGCGATTTTGGTGGTATCGGCGGCGGATGGTCCGATGCCGCAGACGCGTGAGCATATTTTGTTGGCGCGTCAGGTGGGGGTGCCGTACATTGTGGTGTTTATGAACAAGGTGGATCAGGTGGATGATCCGGAGTTGTTGGATTTGGTGGAGATGGAGGTTCGGGAGTTGTTGAGCAAGTATGGTTTTCCTGGGGATGAGGTGCCGGTGATTCGTGGGTCGGCGCTGAAGGCGTTGGAGGGGGACCAGTCGGAGGTGGGGATGCCTTCGTTGGTGAAGTTGGTGGAGGCGTTGGATGCGTATATTCCGGAGCCGGTGCGGGAGGTGGACAAGCCGTTTTTGATGCCGATTGAGGATGTGTTTTCGATTTCGGGTCGAGGGACGGTGGTGACGGGTCGAGTGGAGCGTGGGGTGATCAAGGTGGGGGATGAGGTGGAGATTGTGGGATTGCGTCCGACGCAGAAGACGACCTGTACGGGTGTGGAGATGTTTCGGAAGTTATTGGATGAGGGGCGTGCGGGGGACAATATTGGGGTGTTGTTGCGTGGGACGAAGCGGGATGAGGTGGAGCGTGGTCAGGTGTTGTGCAAGCCTGGGTCGATCACGCCGCATGTGAAGTTTGAGGCGGAGGTGTATGTGTTGAGCAAGGAGGAGGGGGGTCGGCACACGCCGTTTTTCAATGGTTATCGTCCGCAGTTTTATTTTCGGACGACGGATGTGACGGGTTCGGTGGTGTTGCCCTCGGGTGTGGAGATGGTGATGCCTGGGGACAACGTGAAGCTGACGATCAGTTTGATTGCGCCGGTGGCGATGGAGGAGGGTCTGCGCTTCGCGATTCGCGAGGGCGGTCGCACCGTGGGCGCCGGCGTCGTGACCAAGATCATCGAGTGATCGATTCGAGTTTCGTGGGAATGCGTTACGCCAGTAGCTCAATCGGCAGAGCAGCGGTCTCCAAAACCGCAGGTTGGGGGTTCGAGTCCCTCCTGGCGTGCCACGATTGCGGACGGTGGGAATGAGCGGCAAGGTCGATACGGATCGCGGGATTTCCGGCGTCGATTTCGCCAAGCTGGCGGCGGCCGTGCTGCTCGCCGCTGCGGGCGTTTTTCAGTTCTTCTATTTCGCGGATCTTCCCGCGGGATGGCGTTGGATCCTGCTTTTAGTCCTGGCGGGCTCCGCCCTCGCTCTCGCGGCGTTCACCGAGCGCGGCCGGCCGGCGCGGGAGTTTCTCGCCGAAGCGCACTTCGAGTTGCGCAAGGTGGTCTGGCCGACCCGGCAGGAGACGATCCAGACGACGCTCGTGATCACCGTCGTCGTGATCATCGTCGCGTTCATCCTCTGGGTGATCGATTCGATTCTCGCCTGGGCGATTCGCGCCCTTCTTGGAGCTTGAGGGGTTTCTCGTGGCCAAGCGCTGGTACGTCGTCCACGCCTATTCCGGCTTCGAGCATCAGGTGGCGCGTTCGCTCAAAGAGCGAATCGAGCGCTTCGGGATGCAGGATCGTTTCGGGCGCGTTCTGGTTCCGACCGAGGAGGTCATCGAGATGCGCGCGGGCCAGAAGCGAAAGACCGAGCGCAAATTTTATCCTGGCTACGTGCTCGTCGAGATCGAGACCCACCAGGAGGGTCGTTCGCTGCGCATCGACGACGAGTGCTGGCATCTGGTTCGCGAAACGCCGCGCGTGATGGGCTTCATCGGCGGTACCGCCGACCGTCCGCTGCCGATCTCTGACAGGGAGGCTCAGGCAATCCTGCACAAGGTTCAAGAGGGTGCGGAAAAACCGAAACCCAAGGTGTTGTTCGAGCCCGGCGAGCTGGTGCGCGTCACCGAGGGGCCCTTCAACGATTTCCACGGCACCGTGGAGGAGGTCAATTACGAGAAAAACCGGCTGAGGGTCGCGGTTTCGATTTTTGGTCGCTCGACGCCGGTCGAACTGGAATTCTCTCAGGTCGAAAAAGCCTGAGCGATGAGGTGGGCGCGGGCCGCGCCCGTTGATCGATGCGGAGGAGTCGCGCCGGAATCCCGGGCGACGTTCGCACTCCCGGAGTGAAGACGCATGGCAAAGAAAGTCACGGGTTACGTCAAATTGGTGATCAAGGCGGGGCAGGCCAATCCTAGCCCGCCGGTCGGACCTGCGCTCGGCCAGCGCGGGGTGAACATCATGGAGTTCTGCAAGGCCTTCAATGCGGCCACGCAGAAGATGGAGCCGGGACTCCCGATCCCGGTCGTCATCACCGTCTATTCCGATCGCAGCTTCACTTTCGTGCTGAAGACGCCGCCGGCGACGGTACTGCTCAAAAAGGCGGCGGGCATCGAGTCAGGCTCGAAGCGGCCGAACACGGAAAAGGTCGGCAAGGTCACGCGCAAGCAGCTCGAGGAGATCGCGCGCATCAAGCAGCCCGATCTGACCGCGGCAACGCTCGAGGCGGCGGTCCGCACCATTGCGGGCAGCGCGCGGAGCATGGGCTTGGTGGTGGAGGATTGAGCGATGGCAAAGAAGGGCAAGCGTTACATGGCGCTGCGCGCTCTGGTTCAGCCCGGCAAGCTCTATCCGCTGGAGGAGGCGCTGCGCATCCTCAAGGAATCGAGCAAGGTCAAGTTTGTCGAGTCCGTGGATGTGGCGGTCCGGCTGGGTATCGATCCGAAGAAGTCCGACCAGCAGGTGCGTGGCGCGACCGTGCTTCCAGCCGGTACCGGCAAGCGGGTGCGGGTTGCGGTGTTCTGTCCTCCGGGGGAGAAGGCCGAGCAAGCGCGCGCCGCAGGCGCCGATGCGGTCGGCATGGAGGACCTTGCGGAGCGGATGCAGGGCGGTGAGCTTGATTTCGACGTGGTCATCGCGACACCCGATGCGATGCGCGTGGTGGGCAAGCTCGGTCCCCTGCTCGGTCCGCGCGGGCTGATGCCCAACCCCAAGGTCGGGACCGTGAGCCCCAACCCGGCGGATGCGGTGCGCAACGCCAAGGCGGGGCAGGTTCGTTACCGCGCCGACAAGGGCGGCAATGTCCATTGCACGATCGGCAAGGTGAACTTCGAGATCGAGGCGCTGAAGCAGAATCTGCACGCGCTGCTCGCGGATCTCATCAAGGCCAAGCCTGCCGCGGCGAAAGGGCAGTATCTGCGCAAGATTTCCCTGTCGACCACGATGGGCATCGGGATCCCCGTCGATCAGGCAAGTCTGGAGGTGAAGTGATTTTTCTCCGCGGGGGAAGGCGTCCCGCGCGGAGATGCGGAGGGTCTTGGCCGCCCGGAGCGGCGGGACCGTCCGAGACCGCAGGTGAGCGTTCGTGGCGCGGCGATCGTTCCGGCTCCCTCGAGCGATGGCCTCGCGGCGGCGCTTCTAAGCCGGCAATCGGGCCTGCGTAGATGGTGCCGTCACCCGGGCGCGAGCTCGGAACGGCCGCCGCCGGCGTCGCGAAGGATGCGGCGCTGCAACTCGGAGGGATCCCCGTGCCGGCGCAACCCGCCGGTGCGGCATCGAAAACTCGGAGTGGTGAAGCATGTCGCTCAATCTCGAGCAAAAGAAGGCGCTGGTCGCGGAGCTGGCGGCAGTGGCGAGGAGCGCCCAGTCGCTGGTCGCGGTCGAATATGCCGGACTCACCGTCGAGAAGATCACGGAGCTGCGTCGAAAGGCGCGCGAGAGCGGGGTCTTCGTCAAGGTGGCGAAGAACACCCTGATGCGACGCGCGCTCGAGGGCACCGACTACGCCTGTGTCGAGCAGGCGTTGAGCGGGCCCTTGCTCTTCGCCTTCTCGAAGGAAGACCCGGGTGCCGCGGCGCGGCTCATTCGCGATCTCGTGAAGGCGAACCAGGAGGTGGTCAAGCCGCGATTCGTCGCACTCGGCGGCCGGATGTATCCGCCTGCCGACATCGAAAGGGTGGCGAGCCTGCCCACCCGCGAGCAGGCGATCGCGATGCTGATGGGCCTGCTCAAAGCGCCGATCGAGAAGCTCGCGCGTACGCTCGCCGAACCGGCCGCGCGCCTTGCGCGCGCGACCGCGGCAGTGCGTGACCGCAAGGCCGCCTGATCCTTCTCCGTCCAGCCGTTCGATCCACACGTTCGACAAGAGAGGTAATCCCCATGGCCGTTTCCAAAGAAGAGATCCTCGAATCCATCGCCAACATGACCCTCCTCGAAATCACCGAGCTGGTGAAGATGATGGAGGAGAAGTTCGGCGTCTCTGCCGCCGCCCCGGTGGCGGTTGCTGCCGCGCCGGCCGCGGCTGCGGCCGCCGCTCCGGTCGAGGAGAAGACCGAGTTCACCGTGGTGCTCGCCAATGCCGGCGCGAACAAGGTGAACGTGATCAAGGCGGTACGCGCGATCACCGGGCTTGGCCTGAAGGAGGCGAAGGACCTGGTGGAGTCGGCCCCCGCCACCGTCAAGGAAGGGGTGAGCAAGGCCGATGCCGAGAAGTTCAAGAAGGAGCTCGAAGAGGCTGGTGCCAAGGTCGAGATCAAGTAAGGGACCGCCGAAGCGCTCACCAGCGGGCGGCAGCCTGGGGGCCTCATGCGCCCCCGGGCTGTCCCCTTTTCGGCTTTCCATGGCCGATTTCGTCGGCCGACCCTCATTCCCGAGGCTACCCCATCCATGACCTACTCGTTCACCGAAAAGAAGCGCATCCGTAAGGATTTCGGCAAGCGTCCGGCGGTCCTGCCGGTGCCTTACCTGCTTTCGATCCAGGTCGAGTCCTATCGCGCCTTCCTCCAGGCCGACGTGCCCCCGGAGGAGCGGCAGGACATCGGGCTGCATGCTGCGCTGAAGTCGGTGTTCCCGATCGTCAGCCACAACGGGGCGGCAGCGCTCGAATACGTGCGTTATCGTCTCGGCGAGCCGCCCTTCGAGGTTCGGGAGTGCATTACCCGCGGCCTCACCTATGCGGCGCCGCTGCGGGTGCTGGTGCGACTGGTCATTTACGACCGGGAGAGCCAGCAGAAAGCGGTCAAATACGTCCGCGAGCAAGAGGTCTACATGGGGGAGGTTCCGCTCATGACCGAGAGCGGGACCTTCGTCATCAACGGTACCGAGCGGGTCGTGGTGTCCCAGCTCCACCGCTCGCCCGGCGTATTTTTCGATCACGACCGGGGCAAGACGCACAGTTCGGGGAAGAAGCTCTATTCGGCGCGGGTGATCCCCTATCGCGGCTCCTGGCTCGATTTCGAGTTCGATCCGAAGGACATGGTCTATGCGCGCATCGACCGACGGCGCAAGCTGCCGGTGACGGTGTTGTTGCGCGCGCTGGGTTACGACAACCGCTCGATTCTCTCGCTGTTCTTCGAGCTCAACAGCTTCCGTCTGCTCCCCAACGGCAATGCCGAGCTCGAGCTCGTACCCGAGCGCCTGAAAGGCGAGACCATCGGCTTCGACATCGTCGTCGGCGAGCGGGTGCTCGTGGAGGCGGGTAAGCGCATCACCGCCCGTCACGTGCGGCTCTTGAGCGAGGCCGGCGTGAAGAGGCTCGAGGTACCGCTCGAGTACCTCCTCGGTCGAACGCTCGCGCACGATGTGGTGGATCCGCGTACCGGCGAGCTGCTCGCCGCGATCAACGAGGAGATCGGTGCGGACCATCTGGCTAAGTTCCGCAAGGCGGGCGTGGAGGAGATCAAGACCCTGTTCGTCAACGACACCGACCGGGGTCCTTACATTTCGACGACCCTGCGGGCGGATGCGACGCGCACCCAGCTCGACGCGCTCTACGAGATCTACCGGATGATGCGCCCGGGCGAGCCGCCGACCAAGGATGCTGCGATCAATCTGTTCCACAACCTCTTCTTCGCTCCCGAGCGCTACGATCTCTCCGCCGTCGGTCGAATGAAGTTCAACCGGCGCGTCGGACGCAGCACGCTCACCGGTCCCGGCGTGCTCTACGACCACCGTTATTTCAGCCAGCGCGACGATGCCTTCTCCCGGCAGCTGGTGGCCGAGATGGGCGAGATTTCGGACATCGTCGACGTCATCCGTACGCTGGTCGACATCCGCAACGGCAACGGGACCACCGACGACATCGACCACCTCGGCAATCGGCGGGTGCGCTCGGTCGGCGAAATGGCCGAGAACGCCTTCCGGGTCGGCTTGGTCCGCGTCGAGCGGGCGGTGCGCGAGCGTCTGTCGCTCGCCGAGGCCGAGAACCTCACGCCCCAGGAGCTGATCAACGCCAAGCCGGTCGCGGCAGCGATCAAGGAGTTTTTTGGCTCCTCGCAGCTGTCGCAGTTCATGGATCAGGTGAACCCGCTCTCCGAGGTCACGCACAAACGGCGAGTCTCCGCGCTGGGTCCCGGCGGCCTGACCCGGGAGCGTGCCGGCTTCGAGGTGCGCGACGTGCATCCGACCCATTACGGTCGGGTGTGCACCATCGAGACCCCGGAAGGCCCGAACATCGGCCTGATCAACTCGCTCGCGGTCTATGCGCGCACCAACCGCTACGGTTTCCTCGAGACGCCCTACCGCAAGGTCGTCGGCGGGAAGGTCACCGACGAGGTGCATTACCTCTCGGCGATCGAGGAAGGGGAATTCGTGATCGCGCAGGCGAATGCTCCCCTGAAGGAGGACGGCAGCTTCGCCGAGCCCTTCGTCTCCTGCCGTTACCAGGGCGAGGCGATGCTCAAGCCGGCCTCCGAGGTGCAGTACATGGACGTCTCGCCGATGCAGACCGTGTCGGTGGCGGCCTCGCTAGTGCCCTTCCTCGAGCACAACGACGCCAACCGAGCGCTCATGGGTTCGAACATGCAGCGTCAGGCGGTGCCGACCTTGCGCTTCGAGCCGCCGTTGGTCGGCACCGGCATGGAGCGGGTGGTGGCGATCGATTCGGGCGTGAGCTGTGTCGCCCGCCGTGGCGGCGTGGTGGAGCAGGTCGACGCCGCTCGGATCGTCGTCCGGGTGAACGAGGAAGAGGTCGGGCCCGACGATGCGGGTGTCGACATCTACACCCTGACCAAATATCAGCGCTCCAATCAGAACACCTACATCAGCCAGAGGCCGATCGTGAAGGTCGGCGACCGGGTGGCGAAGGGTGACGTCTTGGCCGATGGTCCCTCGACACATCTCGGCGAGCTCGCGCTCGGCCAGAACATGCTCGTGGCCTTCATGCCCTGGAACGGCTTCAACTTCGAGGATTCGATTCTGATCTCCGAGCGGGTGGTGCAGGCCGATCGCTACACCTCGATCCACATCGAGGAACTCACCTGCGTCGCCCGCGACACCAAGCTCGGGCCCGAGGAGATCACCGCCGACATTCCCAACACCTCGGAGCAGGCGCTCGCCAGGCTCGACGATTCGGGCATCGTCTTCATCGGCGCCGAGGTCAAGGCGGGAGACATTCTCGTGGGCAAGGTTACGCCCAAGGGCGAGAGCCAGCTCACCCCCGAGGAGAAGCTGCTCCGGGCGATCTTCGGCGACAAGGCCCATGACGTGAAGGACACCTCGCTCAGGGTGCCACCGGGGATGGACGGCACGGTGATCGACGTGCAGGTCTTCACCCGCGACGGCATCGAGAAGGACCGCCGCGCCAGGCTGATCGAGGAAGCCGAGATCCGGCGCATCCGCAAGGACTTCGACGATCAGCTCCGGATCCTCGAAGGTGCGATCTTCGGGCGGCTGCGCCAGGCGTTGATCGGACGGGTGGCGAACGGCGGTCCGCAGGGGTTGAAGCGCGGTGCGGAGATCACCGCCGAATACCTGGACAGCCTGCGCCGCGAGGAGTGGTTCGCCATTCGGCTCAAGGATCCGGATGCGGTCGAGCTGCTCGAGCGCGCCCAGGAGCAGATCGCCCGGCACAAGGAGAATTTCGAGCGGCGCTTCAAGGAGAAGGAGCAGAAGATCCGCGGTGGCGACGATCTCGCACCCGGGGTGCTCAAGATGGTCAAGGTGTACCTCGCGGTGAAGCGCCGGCTCCAGCCGGGGGACAAGATGGCCGGGCGTCACGGCAACAAGGGCGTGATCTCGACCATCGTGCCGGTTGAGGATATGCCCTATATGGCCGATGGCACGCCGGTGGACATCGTGCTCAATCCGCTGGGCGTCCCTTCGCGCATGAACATCGGTCAGATCCTCGAGACCCATCTTGGCTGGGCCGCCAAGCGCCTCGGCGAGCGCCTGGGCGAGATGCTCGATTTGCAGCGTCCGGTGGCGGAAATCCGCAAATATCTCGATGAAATCTACAACCACGATCGCGAGGAGCGCGGCGTGCGCGCCGATCTGGACCAGCTCTCCGACGAGGAGCTGCTCGAGATGGCGCGGAACTTGCGTAACGGCATCCCGATGGCGAGCCCGGTCTTCGACGGCGCGAGCGAGCAGGAAATCAAGGCCATGCTGCGCAAGGCGGGGCTTCCCGAGAGCGGGCAGACCGTGCTCTACGACGGCCGCACTGGAGAGCCCTTCGACCGCCCTGTGACCGTGGGCTACATGTACATGCTCAAGCTCAACCACTTGGTCGACGACAAGATGCACGCGCGCTCGACCGGACCGTATTCGCTCGTCACCCAGCAGCCGCTCGGCGGCAAGGCGCAGTTCGGCGGTCAGCGCTTCGGCGAGATGGAAGTGTGGGCGCTCGAGGCCTATGGGGCTGCCTACACCCTGCAGGAGATGCTCACGGTCAAGTCCGACGACGTCGGTGGTCGCAACCAGATGTACAAGAACATCGTCGACGGCAACCAAGAGATGGTGGCCGGGATGCCGGAGTCGTTCAACGTGCTCCTGCGCGAAATCCGGGCGCTCGGTATCAACATCGAGCTCGAGCAGGACTGAGGAGGTAAGGCCATGAAAGAGCTGCTCAACCTGTTCAACCGTCAGGCCCAGCCGGTCGATTTCGATGCGATCCGGATCAGTCTGGCCTCCCCGGACATGATCCGCTCGTGGTCCTACGGCGAAGTCAAGAAGCCGGAGACGATCAACTACCGCACCTTCAAGCCGGAGCGCGACGGTCTTTTCTGCGCCGCCATCTTCGGTCCGATCAAGGACTACGAGTGCCTGTGCGGAAAGTACAAGCGCATGAAACATCGCGGCGTGGTCTGCGAGAAGTGTGGTACCGAGGTCACCCTCGCGAGGGTGCGCCGCGAGCGCATGGGTCACATCGAACTCGCTGCGCCCGTCGCCCACATCTGGTTCCTGCGCTCGCTGCCCTCGCGCATCGGGCTCATGCTGGACATGACGCTGCGCGATCTCGAGCGCATCCTCTACTTCGAGTGTTACGTCGTGATCGACCCCGGCCTCACCGACCTCAAGCGCGGGCAGCTGCTGAGCGAGGACGAGTACCTGACCGCGATCGAGGAGCACGGCGAGGGCTTCGACGCGCGCATGGGCGCCGAGGCGATTCATGAGCTTTTGCGCTCGATGGATCTCAACACCGAGCTGCTCAAGCTCCGCGAGGAGCTCGCCGCCACCACCTCGGACACCAAGAGCAAGCGCCTGACCAAGCGGATCAAGCTCATGGAGAGCTTCATCGAGTCGGGCAACCGTCCGGAGTGGATGGTCATCACCGTGCTGCCGGTGCTGCCGCCTGATCTCCGACCGCTGGTGCCGCTGGATGGAGGGCGGTTCGCGACCTCGGACCTGAACGATCTCTATCGGCGGGTCATCAACCGCAACAACCGCCTGAAGCGGCTGCTCGAGCTCAACGCCCCGGAGATCATCGTCCGCAACGAGAAGCGGATGCTCCAGGAAGCGGTCGATGCGCTCCTGGACAATGGCCGGCGCGGCCGGGCGATCACCGGCAACAACAAGCGCGCCCTCAAGTCCTTGGCCGACATGATCAAGGGCAAGCAAGGCCGTTTCCGCCAGAACCTGCTCGGCAAGCGCGTGGACTATTCCGGCCGCTCGGTGATCGTGGTCGGCCCCACGCTCAAGCTGCATCAGTGCGGTCTGCCCAAGAAGATGGCGCTCGAGCTGTTCAAGCCCTTCATCTTCTCGATGCTGATGCGCCGGGGCCTGGCGACGACCATCAAGAACGCCAAGAGGATGGTCGAACGCGAGGACCCCCAGGTCTGGGACATTCTCGAGGAGGTCATTCGCGAGCACCCGGTGCTGCTCAACCGAGCGCCAACCTTGCACCGACTCGGCATCCAGGCCTTCGAGCCGGTGCTGATCGAAGGCAAGGCGATCCAGCTCCATCCTCTCGTCTGCACGGCCTTCAACGCCGACTTCGACGGCGACCAGATGGCCGTGCATGTTCCGCTCTCGCTCGAGGCGCAGCTCGAGGCGAGGGCGCTCATGATGTCCACCAACAACATCCTCGGCCCGGCGAACGGCGACCCGATCATCGTCCCGACCCAGGACGTCATCCTTGGGCTCTACTACATGACCCGGGAGCTGATCAATCGCAAGGGCGAGGGCATGGTCTTCGCCAACGTGGCCGAGGCGCGGCGCGCCTACGAGACCGGTGCCGCCGAACTCCATGCCAAGGTCAAGGTGCGGATCACCGAGACCGTGATTGGCGACGATGGCTCGCGGGAGCAGAAGACGACGCTTTACGACACCACCGTCGGCCGCGCGATCCTGTCCGAGATCCTACCGAAGGGTCTGCCCTTCGAGCTGATGAATTGCGAGCTCAACAAGAAGGCGGTGTCGAGGCTGATCAACGCCTGCTACCGCAAGCTCGGTCTCAAGGATACGGTCGTCTTCGCCGATCAGCTCATGTACACCGGCTTCCGCTACTCGACGAAGGCCGGAATCTCGATCGGCATCGACGACATGGTGATTCCTCCCGAGAAGGCGGAAATCCTCGCCCAGGGCGACCGCGAGGTGCTCGAGATCCAGGAGCAGTATCAGAACGGCCTGGTCACTCAGAACGAGCGCTACAACAAGGTGGTGGACATCTGGTCGCGGATCGCGGATCAGGTCTCGCGCGCGCTGATGCAGGCGATCGGAGTGGAGAAGGTCAAGACCGCCGATGGCCGGATCGTCGAGCAGAAGTCGATGAATCCGGTGTTCATCATGGCCGACTCCGGCGCTCGTGGTTCGGCGGCTCAGATCCGCCAGTTGGCCGGGATGCGTGGATTGATGGCGAAGCCCGATGGCTCGATCATCGAGACGCCGATCAAGGCCAACTTCCGCGAGGGACTGAACGTCCTTCAGTACTTCATCTCCACCCACGGCGCACGCAAGGGTCTGGCCGACACGGCGCTCAAGACCGCGAACTCCGGCTACCTCACGCGCCGTCTGGTGGACGTGGCGCAGGACGTCGTGATCACCGAGGACGATTGCGGGACCACCCGCGGCCTGGTCATGGAGCCGATCGTCGAGGGCGGTGACGTGGTCGAGCCCCTGCGCGATCGCGTGCTCGGTCGCGTCGTCGCCGAGGATGTCTATCTGCCGGGCAACGACGAGGAGCCGTTCATCCGGCGCAACACCCTGCTCGACGAACACTGGGTCGATAAGCTCGATGCCGCGGGCGTCCAGCGGATCAAGGTGCGCTCCCCGATCACCTGTGAGACGTCCTACGGGGTTTGCGCGAAGTGCTATGGGCGCGATCTCGCCCGCGGCCACCTGATCAACATCGGGGAGGCGGTGGGTGTCATCGCCGCGCAGTCGATCGGCGAGCCGGGCACCCAGCTCACGATGCGCACCTTCCACATCGGTGGTGCCGCCTCGAGAACCGCGGCCGCCGATAGCATCACGGTCAAGACCGCCGGCCGGGTCAAGTTCGGCAATCTCAAGACGGTGCGCCATGCCCTCGGGCACTTGGTCGCGGTCTCGCGCGCCGGGGAAGTGTCGGTGCTCGACGCCTCGGGGCGCGAGCGCGAACGCCATAAGGTGCCTTACGGCGCGGTGCTGTCCATCAACGACGGCGATGCGGTCGAGCCGGGGATGCGCATCGCCCAGTGGGATCCGCACAACCACCCGGTGATCTCCGAGTGCGCCGGCCGGGTCGAGTTCGTGGATTTCTACGAGGGTGTGACGTTCCAGCGCCGGCGTGACGAGCTCACGGGACTGGAGACCACCGAGGTGATCGACCCCAAGCGCTTCTCCGGCGAACGCGAGCGCGAGGTCGATTTGCGCACGCCCGAGGGCAAGCGCCTCGGCCGCAAGAAGCTCAAAGACCTGGCTGGGGCGCGACCTCTGGTCCGGATCGTCGACGAGCATGGCAACGAGGTCATGCTGCCGGGCACCAAGCAGCCGGCGCTTTACTTCATGCCGCCGCGCGCGATCCTCGCGATCGAGCCGGGTGCCGAAGTCGGTGTCGGTGACGTGCTTGCCAAGATCCCGCAGGAAGCCTCCAAGACCCGCGACATCACCGGCGGTCTGCCGCGGGTGCAGGAGCTCGTGGAGGCGCGGGTGCCCAAGGAGCCAGCCATCCTCGCCGAACAAAGCGGGGTGGTGAGCTTCGGCAAGGACACCAAGGGCAAGCAGCGCCTGGTGATCACCAACCCTGAAACCGGCGAGGAGCTCGAGATTCTCATCCCGAAGCATCGGCAAGTGATCGTCTTCGAGGGGGAGCACGTGCAGAAGGGCGAGACCCTCGTGGACGGCGAACCCAACCCGCACGATCTGCTGCGCTTGCTCGGGGTCGAGCGGCTCGCGGCCTACCTCGTCAAGGAGATCCAGGACGTCTACCGCCTGCAGGGCGTGAAGATCAACGACAAGCACATCGAGGTCATCATCCGCCAGATGCTGCGCAAGGTCGAAATCACCGACCCCGGCGACACTCGTTTCCTCCCCGGCGAGCAAGTGGAGCGGGTTCGGGTGTTGGAGGAGAACGCTCGTGCCCGCGCGCGCAACGAGCGCGAGGCGGAGTTCCAGCCGGTGCTGCTCGGAATCACGAAGGCCTCGCTGGCCACCGAGTCCTTCATCTCGGCGGCTTCCTTCCAGGAGACCACGCGAGTCCTCACCGAGGCGGCGGTGCGCGGCGTGCGCGATCATCTGCGCGGACTGAAGGAGAACGTGATCGTCGGGCGTCTGATCCCGGCCGGCACCGGCTTGGCCTATCACAAGCGGCGTCGGCGGATGAGCGGCGCGCTCAGTGCGAGCGAGCTCAGCGCGCTCGTGGCGGCGCCGATCGAGGGGAGTGCGCAGCCGGCAGCGGGTGCGGAGGAGGCGGCCACGCACGGCTGAACCTGAGTCGAGCGACGGCAACAACGAAATGAGGCGCAGGGAGGCGCCTCGTGTTCGGCCCGATGGAGGGGGTGCGCCGCCTTGACAGCGAGAGAGGGCGCAGGTTAGATTTGATGGTCTTTGCAGGCCGCATGTCGGCTTGCTTTTTCCGTTCCAGGTGACGACATGGCGACGATCAACCAGTTGGTCCGCAAGCCCAGGCGGCCGAAGGTCGAGAAGAGCAAGGTGCCGGCGCTGCAGGGGAGCCCGCAGCGTCGCGGCGTGTGCACGCGCGTCTACACGACGACCCCGAAGAAACCCAACTCCGCGCTGCGCAAGGTCTGCCGCGTGCGCCTGACCAACGGCTACGAGGTCACCAGCTACATCGGCGGCGAGGGTCACAACCTCCAGGAGCACTCGGTGGTGCTGATCCGCGGCGGCCGCGTCAAGGACCTGCCCGGAGTGCGCTACCACACGGTGCGCGGCGCATTGGACGCCTCCGGTGTGAGCAAGCGTCGCCAGGGTCGGTCCAAGTACGGCGCCAAGCGTCCGAAGAGCTGATCAGAACAGGAGTCGACGATGCCGCGCAAAGGCCCCGTTCCCCGCCGTGAAGTGTTGCCCGATCCGAAGTATGGCAGCGAGCTGATCGCTCGCTTCATCAACATGGTGATGCGTAACGGTAAGAAGTCGGTCGCCGAGAAGATCGTCTACGGCGCGCTCGATGTGATCGCCGAGAAGGCGGGCGATCCTCTGCCGTTGGTCGAGAAGGCCCTCGAGAACGTGGCCCCCCTGGTCGAGGTGAAGTCGCGGCGCGTGGGCGGTGCGACCTATCAGGTTCCGGTCGAGGTGCGCCCCGCGCGTAGGTCGACGCTCGCGATGCGTTGGGTGATCGAGGCGGCGCACAAGCGGGGCGAACCCTCGATGCCGCGCAAGCTCGCTGGGGAGCTGCTCGATGCCTCCGAGCAGCGCGGCGGCGCGATCAAGAAGCGCGAAGACACCCATCGCATGGCCGAGGCCAACAAGGCCTTCGCTCATTACCGCTGGTGAGCGTGGACGAAGAGTAGGAGCGGACCGTGTCGCGCAAGACCCCCATCGAGCGTTACCGGAACTTCGGCATCATGGCCCACATTGATGCCGGAAAGACCACGACCACCGAGCGCATCCTGTTCTATACCGGCGTCTCCCACAAGCTCGGCGAAGTCCATGACGGAACGGCGATCATGGACTGGATGGAGCAGGAGCAGGAGAGGGGCATCACCATCACCTCGGCGGCGACCACCTGTTTCTGGAAGGGGATGGACCATTCCTTCCCCGAGCATCGTTTCAACATCATCGACACCCCCGGCCACGTCGACTTCACGATCGAGGTCGAGCGCTCGCTGCGGGTGCTCGATGGAGCGGTTTTCGTGCTCTGCGCGGTCGGTGGGGTGCAACCGCAGTCGGAGACGGTCTGGCGTCAGGCCAACAAGTACCGCGTTCCGCGCGTGGCCTTCGTCAACAAGATGGATCGCACCGGCGCCGACTTTCAAAAGGTCGTGCGCCAGCTCCGCGAACGCTTGGGGGCGCATCCGGTTCCCATGCAGCTGCCGATCGGCGCCGAGGATGGGTTCCAGGGGGTGGTGGACCTCGTGAAGATGAAGGCCATCATCTGGGATCCGGAGACGCAAGGCATGCGCTTCGAGTACCGGGAGATCCCCTCCGAGATGCTGGAGGCATGCCGTGCCGCCCGCGCCCATCTCGTCGAGAGCGCGGCCGAGTCCAGCGAAGAGCTGATGAACAAGTACCTCGAGGAGGGAGAGCTCGCGGAGGAGGAAATCGTTCGCGGCATTCGCCAGGCGACGATCGCCAATAGCATCATCCCCGTGTTCTGCGGCTCGGCCTTCAAGAACAAGGGGGTCCAGGCGCTTCTCGACGGCGTCATCCAATATCTACCCTCCCCCGTGGACATCCCGCCGGTGGCCGGCGTGGACGATCAGGAGAGGCCGGTCACGCGGATGGCGAGCGACGACGCGCCCTTCGCCGGTCTCGCCTTCAAGATCATGACCGACCCCTACGTCGGCTCGCTCACCTTCTTCCGCGTCTATTCCGGGGTCGTCACCTCCGGCGACACCGTGCTCAATTCGGTGAAGGGCAAGAAAGAGCGGATCGGCCGCCTCTTGCAGATGCATGCGAACCAGCGCGACGAGATCAAGGAGGTGCGCGCGGGTGACATCGCCGCCGCCGTGGGGCTCAAGGATGTCACCACGGGCGACACCCTCTGCGATCCGAGTCATCCGATCACTCTCGAGCGGATGAGCTTCCCCGAGCCCGTGATCGCCATGGCGATCGAGCCCAAGACCAAGGCCGATCAGGAAAAGATGGGCGTGGCGCTGTCTCGTCTCGCCCAGGAAGATCCCTCCTTCCGGGTGCGGACCGACGAGGAGTCGGGTCAGACGATCATCGCCGGGATGGGAGAGCTGCACCTCGAAATCATCGTCGACCGCATGAAGCGCGAATTCGGCGTCGAGGCCAATGTCGGCAAACCGCAGGTCGCGTATCGAGAAACCATCCGTCGTCCCGTCCGGCAGGAAGGAAAGTTCGTACGTCAGAGCGGCGGTCGCGGTCAGTACGGGCACGTGGTCATCGAGCTCGAGCCGCTCGAGCGCGGTAAGGGCTACATCTTCGAAAACGCCATCGTCGGCGGCGTGATTCCGAAGGAATACATTCCGGCGGTGGACAAGGGCATCCAGGAGCAGATGGCCAACGGCGTGATCGCTGGCTATCCCGTGGTCGATTTCAAGGTCCGGCTCGTCGACGGCTCATTTCACGAGGTGGACTCTTCCGAAATGGCCTTCAAGATCGCCGGGTCGATGGCCTTCAAGGAGGCGGTGACGAAGGCCAATCCCGTGCTCCTCGAGCCGATCATGAAGGTCGAAGTCGTGACGCCGGAGGACTACATGGGCGACGTGATGGGCGATCTGTCGCGGCGCCGGGGTATCCTGCAGGGTTCCGATGACAGCCCTTCGGGCAAGATCATCAACGCAATGGTTCCGCTCGGCGAAATGTTCGGTTATGCGACCGCCCTGCGTTCCATGACCCAAGGCCGAGCGACCTTCACCATGGAATTCGACCATTACGCAGAGGCGCCCGCGAACATCGCGGATGCGGTCATCAACAACAAGAAGTCCTGATTTCCAAGAATCCCCACGTCGAGAACACCATCCATCGAGGAAATTGAGCCATGGCCAAAGAGAAGTTTGTACGCACGAAGCCGCATGTGAATGTTGGGACGATTGGTCATGTGGATCATGGGAAGACGACGTTGACGGCGGCGTTGACGAAGTTGGGTGCGGAGCGTTTTGGGGGTGAGTTTAAGGCGTATGATCAGATTGATGCGGCGCCGGAGGAGCGTGCGCGTGGGATTACGATTGCGACGGCGCATGTGGAGTATGAGTCGGCGAAGCGGCACTATGCGCATGTGGATTGTCCGGGTCATGCGGACTATGTGAAGAACATGATTACGGGTGCGGCGCAGATGGATGGTGCGATTTTGGTGGTATCGGCGGCGGATGGTCCGATGCCGCAGACGCGTGAGCATATTTTGTTGGCGCGTCAGGTGGGGGTGCCGTACATTGTGGTGTTTATGAACAAGGTGGATCAGGTGGATGATCCGGAGTTGTTGGATTTGGTGGAGATGGAGGTTCGGGAGTTGTTGAGCAAGTATGGTTTTCCTGGGGATGAGGTGCCGGTGATTCGTGGGTCGGCGCTGAAGGCGTTGGAGGGGGACCAGTCGGAGGTGGGGATGCCTTCGTTGGTGAAGTTGGTGGAGGCGTTGGATGCGTATATTCCGGAGCCGGTGCGGGAGGTGGACAAGCCGTTTTTGATGCCGATTGAGGATGTGTTTTCGATTTCGGGTCGAGGGACGGTGGTGACGGGTCGAGTGGAGCGTGGGGTGATCAAGGTGGGGGATGAGGTGGAGATTGTGGGATTGCGTCCGACGCAGAAGACGACCTGTACGGGTGTGGAGATGTTTCGGAAGTTATTGGATGAGGGGCGTGCGGGGGACAATATTGGGGTGTTGTTGCGTGGGACGAAGCGGGATGAGGTGGAGCGTGGTCAGGTGTTGTGCAAGCCTGGGTCGATCACGCCGCATGTGAAGTTTGAGGCGGAGGTGTATGTGTTGAGCAAGGAGGAGGGGGGTCGGCACACGCCGTTTTTCAATGGTTATCGTCCGCAGTTTTATTTTCGGACGACGGATGTGACGGGTTCGGTGGTGTTGCCCTCGGGTGTGGAGATGGTGATGCCTGGGGACAACGTGAAGCTGACGATCAGTTTGATTGCGCCGGTGGCGATGGAGGAGGGTCTGCGCTTCGCGATCCGCGAGGGCGGTCGCACCGTGGGCGCCGGCGTCGTGACCAAGATCATCGAGTGAGGCTTTCGGTGGGGCGGGCGGCCCCGAGATCGCCCGCTCGTCGTTCTTTGTGAAGTCGTCGGAGTCAAGCCCCATGGCACAGCAGAAGATCCGCATCCGGCTCAAATCCTTCGATCATCGTCTGATCGATCGTTCGGCGGGCGAGATCGCGGAGACCGCCAAGCGCACCGGCGCGCAAGTCCGCGGGCCGATCCCGTTGCCGACGCGGATCGAGCGCTACACCGTGCTCATCTCGCCGCACATCGACAAAGATGCGCGCGACCAGTACGAGATTCGGACCCACAAGCGGGTCCTCGACATCGTCGATCCGAACGAGAAGACGGTCGATGCGCTCATGAAGCTCGAGCTGCCGGCGGGCGTCGACGTGCAGATCAAGCTGCACTGACCGGTGGATTCAGCGGGAGATTGCAGTGATGAGTATCGGAATCGTCGGTCGCAAGCGGGGCATGACCCGGGTTTTCACCGAGGATGGGCGCAGTATCCCCGTGACCCTGATCGAGGCCACGCCCAATCGCGTGACCCAGATCAAGACGCCGGAGCGCGATGGCTACGCGGCGGTCCAGGTGACCGCGGGTTCGCGTCGGGCCAGCTTGCTCACCCGGCCCGAGGCCGGCCATTTCGCTAAGGCGCGCGTGGAGCCGGGTCGGGGGCTTTGGGAGTTCCGGGTGACGCCCGAGGAGCTGGCGCGCTTCCAAGTGGGCGGAGAAATCCGCGCCGACATCTTTTCCGTGGGACAGCGCGTGGACGTCGCGGGCATCAGCAAGGGAAAGGGCTTTCAGGGCACGGTGAAACGGCATGGCTTCACGATGGGCGATGCCAGCCACGGTAACTCCCTTTCGCATCGCGCCCCCGGCTCGATCGGTCAGCGCCAGACGCCGGGGCGCGTCTTCAAGGGTAAGAGGATGGCGGGCCACATGGGCGCCGTTCGCTGCTCGGCGCTCAACCTCGAAGTCGTCCGCGTCGATGCCGAGCGCGGCTTGATCGCTGTGAAGGGTGCGGTGCCGGGCGCGAACGGAGGCGATGTGATCGTGCGCCCGTCGGCGAAGTACGGTTCGGCGAAGAGCTGAGGTGAAGACGATGGAACTCCCAGTCATCGGCGGGTCGGGCGCGATCGAGGTCTCCGAGGCCGTCTTCGGCCGCGAGTTCAGCGAGGCACTGGTCCATCAGGTCGTGACCGCTTATCTGGCGGGTGCGCGCGCGGGCACCAAGGCCCAGAAGAATCGGGGTGACGTTCGCGGCGGCGGCAGGAAACCGTGGCGCCAGAAGGGCACGGGACGGGCTCGTGCCGGAAGCATCCGTTCGCCGCTCTGGCGCGGTGGCGGCGTCACGTTCGCCGCGCGTCCGCGGGACCACGCGCAGAAGGTCAACCGGAAGATGTATCGCGGCGCGATGCGCGCGATCGTTTCCGAGCTGCTTCGGCAGGGCCGGCTCACTGTGGTCCCGGAGATCGACGTGCCCGAGCCGAAGACCAAGCTGTTCTTGGAGACCCTCGGCGAACTGCGGCACGGACGCACGCTGGTCGTCACCGATCAATGTAGCGAGGCGCTCTATCTCGCATCGCGCAATGTTCCCGACGTCTTGGTGCTCGACAGCGATGCGCTCGATCCGGTGAGCCTCGTCGGGGCCGAGCGTGTGGTCATGACGGTTGGGGCGGTGAAGAAGCTCGAGGGTTGGCTCGCATGAGCAACGAACGTCTCTATCAGGTCCTGCGCGCGCCGCGCTTGTCCGAGAAGACCGCGCGTCTGCAGGAGCTGTCCAATCAATACGTCTTCGAGGTCGCGCCGGATGCCACCAAGGCCGAGGTCAAGGCGGCGGTCGAGCAGCTCTTCGGCGTGGAAGTGCTGAAGGTCAACGTGGTCAACATCCGCGGCAAGCGCAAGAATTTCCGTTTCCGCGCCGGGGAGCGTTCCGGTATCCGCAAGGCTTACGTGCGGCTGCGCGAGGGACAGACCATCGACGTCACGGCTCAGCGAGCCTGATCGGGAGTGATCCGCCATGCCAGTGATCAAGTTAAAGCCGACTTCGCCCGGACGCCGCGCGGTGGTGCGGGTGGTCACGCCGGGCCTGCATCGAGGCCGGCCCCATGAGGCGCTCATCGAGCCTCAGAAGAAGACCGGTGGGCGCAACCACTATGGCCGGATCACGACCCGCCATCGCGGGGGTGGTCACAAGCAGCACTACCGGATCATCGATTTCAAGCGCGACAAGGACGGCATCCCGGCGCGTGTCGAGCGGCTCGAGTACGACCCCAACCGTACCGCCCACATCGCCCTGCTGCTCTATGCCGATGGTGAGCGGCGGTACATCATCGCGCCCAAGGGTGTCGCCGTCGGGGATCAGTTGATGTCGGGCCGCGATGCGCCCATTCGCGTCGGCAATGCCCTGCCGCTTCGCAACGTGCCGATCGGTACCACGGTGCACTGCGTCGAGCTCAAGCCGGGCCGCGGGGCGCAGCTTGCGCGCAGCGCCGGGGCCTCCTGCCAGCTCGTCGCGCGTGATGGCGCCTGGGCTACGCTGCGCTTGCGCTCGGGCGAGATGCGCAAGGTTCCTGCGGAATGCCGCGCGACCATCGGCGAGGTCGGCAACGAGGAGCACAACCTGCGCAAGTTCGGCAAGGCCGGGGCGAAGCGCTGGATCGGCATCCGTCCGACGGTGCGCGGCGCGGCGATGAATCCGGTCGATCATCCGCACGGCGGCGGAGAGGGCAAGGCGGGTCAGGGCAACCCCCATCCGGTGTCGCCTTGGGGGCAGCCGACGAAGGGCTACAAGACCCGGCGCAATAAGCGCACTGCTCACCTCATCGTGCGCCGGCGTAAGTGATGGGAGGATCCTGAGATGCCTCGTTCACTCAAGAAGGGTCCGTTCGTGGACCACCATCTGATGGCCAAGGTCGAGGCCGCGATCGCCTCGAACAGCAAGCGTCCGATCAAGACGTGGTCGCGGCGTTCGATGATCGTTCCGGAAATGGTCGGTCTGACCATCGCCGTCCACAACGGCCGCGCACACGTACCGGTGCTGATCAACGAGAACATGGTGGGTCATAAGCTCGGCGAGTTCGCGGCGACCCGGACCTTCAAGGGCCACGCTGGCGACAAGAAGACGAAGTGAGGAGCCGAAACGTGGAAAGCAGAGCCGTTCTCCGCCAGGCCCGCATCTCGCCGCAGAAGGCCCGTCTGGTCGCCGACCAAGTGCGCGGGTTGCCCACGGGCAAGGCGCTGCAGTTGCTCAAGTTCAGCGATAAGAAGGCTGCGGCGATCATCTACAAGGTGCTGTTCTCGGCGATCAGCAATGCCGAGAACAACCATGGTCTCGACGTCGACGAACTCAAGGTCGCGCGCATCTTCGTCGACGAGGGTCCGCGCCTGAAGCGGATGCAACCGCGCGCCAAGGGGCGCGGCACGCGCATCCTCAAGCGCACCAGCCACATCACGGTGGTGGTGTCGAACGGCCACTGACGGGAGCCAGAGCGTTATGGGTCAGAAAGTCCACCCGACCGGAATCCGACTCGGCATCTCCAAGGACTGGAATTCGATCTGGTATGCTGAAAAGGCGCAGTACGCCCGCTACCTGAAAGCGGATCTGCAGGTGAGGCGGATTCTGCAGGAGAAGCTCGCCGGCGCGGGGGTGAGCCGGATCGTGATCGAGCGGCCGGCGAAGAACGCCCGCGTGACCATCCATGCCGCGCGCCCCGGGGTGGTCATCGGCAAGAAGGGCGAGGAAATCGAGCGTCTGCGTAGCGAAATCTCGGCGCTGCTCGGGGTTCCCACCCACCTCAACGTGGTGGAGATCAAGAAGCCCGAGCTCGAGGCCCAACTCGTGGCGGAATCGATCGCGCAGCAGCTCGAGCGACGGATCATGTTCCGCCGCGCGATGAAGCGCGCGGTCGGCAATGCGATGCGGCTCGGAGCGCTCGGCATCAAGGTCAACGTCGCCGGCCGGCTCAATGGCGCCGAGATCGCGCGTTCGGAGTGGTACCGCGAAGGCCGCGTTCCCTTGCACACCTTCCGCGCCGACATCGACTACGGCTTCGCCGAGGCCAAGACCACCTATGGCGTCATCGGTGTCAAGGTGTGGATCTACAAAGGCGACGTCTTCGGCTTCCCCGGTTCCACGGAGGAGGCTTCCAAAGTCGAGCGGGCCCAGGCGAAGTGAGGTGACCGCACATGCTGCAACCCAAGCGAACCAAATACCGGAAAGTGCAGAAAGGCCGAAACCGAGGTTATGCCCAGGCCGGCAACGAGGTCAGCTTCGGCGAGTTCGGGCTGAAGGCGATGAGCCATGGCCTGCTCTCGGCGCGCCAGATCGAGGCCGCTCGGCGCGCCATCACCCGCTTCGTCAAGCGCGGCGGCAAGCTCTGGATTCGGATCTTCCCGGACAAGCCGATTACCCGTAAGCCGATCGAGGTCCGCATGGGTTCCGGCAAGGGCAACGTCGAGTTCTACGCCTGCCCGGTGCAGCCGGGACGGGTTCTTTACGAGATCGAGGGCGTCAGCGAGGAGCAGGCGCGCGAGGCCTTCCGTTTGGCGGCGGCGAAGCTGTCCGTGAAGACCGCCTTCGTGAGCCGGAGGGTGATGTGATGGAAGCGAAAGATCTTCGCAACAAGTCCAAGAGCGAGCTCGAGGCCGAGTTGCTCGACTTGCGCAAGGAGCAGTTCTCCCTGCGCATGCAAAAGGCATCCGGGCAGCTCAAGCAGACGCACGAGCTCAGGCGGGTGCGCCGAGACATCGCGCGCGTCAAGACGGTGCTCGCGGAGAAGGCGGGAGGTCGGTCGTGACTGAAGTCGAGGTGAAGCCCAGCGCCGGGGCGAAGAAGGCGGTCCGCACCCTGGAAGGGCGGGTGGTGAGCAATAAGATGCAGAAGACGGTGACGGTCGTGATCGAGCGCCGGGTCAAGCACCCGCTCTACGGCAAGTACGTCACCCGCACCACCAAGCTCCATGCGCACGACGAGTTCGGCTGCCAGGAGGGCGACGTGGTGAGGATCGCGGAATGCCGGCCGATCTCCAAGACCAAGCACCACCGCGTGGTCGAGGTGGTGACGCGGGTCGGTGCCTGATCAGTCGATTCGGAGGTTCGAGCCATGATCCAGATGCAGACGATCCTCGAGGTGGCCGACAACAGCGGCGCTCGCGAGTTGATGTGCATCAAGGTGTTAGGTGGATCCAAGCGACGCTATGCGCACATCGGCGATGTGATCAAGGTGAGCGTCCGCGACGCCATACCTCGCGCCAAGGTCAAGAAGGGCGAGGTTTACAACGCGGTGGTCGTGCGCACCAAGCGCGGCGTGCGCCGCGCCGATGGCTCGGTGATCCGTTTCGACGGCAATGCCGCCGTGTTGCTCAACAACAAGCTCGAGCCGATCGGCACCCGCATCTTCGGGCCGGTCACGCGCGAGCTGCGCAGCGAGCGTTTCATGAAGATCGTCTCGCTCGCTCCGGAAGTGCTGTGAGCGAGGAGGAGGCTTGGCGATGAAGAGGATCCGCAAAGGCGATCAGGTCGTGGTGATCGCCGGCAAGAACAAGGGGCAACGCGGCGAGGTGCTGCGCGTGCTCGATGAGCATGTCATCGTGCAGAACGTCAATCTGGTGAAGCGTCATCAGAAGCCCAACCCGGCGGCGAACCAGCCCGGGGGCATCATCGAACGCGAGGCGCCCATCCATATCTCCAACGTCATGCTGTTCAATCCGGCCACCAAGAAGGGCGACCGGGTTGGCTTCAAGATTCTCGAGGACGGCCGCAAGGTGCGAGTGTTTCGCTCCACCGGCGAGGTCGTCGACGTCTGAGGTGAGCGACGATGACCCGTCTGGAAAAGATTTATCGGGAGGAGGTGGTGCCGAAGCTGATGCAGCGCTTCGGTTACCGCAATCCGATGCAGGTACCGCGCTTGGTCAAGATCACCCTCAACATGGGCGTGGGCGAGGCCGTCGGCAACAAGAAGATCCTCGAGAACGCGATGGCCGATCTCGCCCGCATCGCCGGCCAGAAGCCGGTAGCGACCAAGGCGCGCAAGTCGGTGGCGAGCTTCAAGATCCGCGATGGCTGGCCGATCGGCTGCAAGGTGACTTTGCGCCGCGCCCGGATGTATGAATTCCTCGACCGGCTGATCAACATCGCGCTCCCGCGCGTGCGCGATTTCCGCGGCTTGAGCGCCCGCGCCTTCGACGGTCGCGGCAACTACAACCTGGGAATCAAGGAGCAGATCATCTTCCCGGAGATCGATTTCGACCAGATCGACGCGGTGCGCGGCCTGGACATCGCCATCACCACCAACGCGAGAAGCGATGCGGAGGCGAAGGCCCTGCTCGAAGCGTTCAATTTCCCCTTCCGGAACTGACGAGGGAGCCCGCCGATGGCCAAGAAGAGCATGGTCAACCGCGATCTCAAGCGCGCCCGCCTGATCGAGCGCTACGCGAAGAAGCGCGAGGCGCTCAAGAAAATCATCCACGATCCGGCGAGCAGTCTCGAGGAACGCATGGCCGCGCAGGTCGCCCTGCAGAAGCTTCCCCGCGATTCGAGCCCGGTTCGGCTGCGGACCCGCTGTGCCTTGTCCGGGCGTCCTCGCGCCGTCTATCGCAAGTTCAACCTCGGGCGCAACAAGCTGCGCGAGGCGGCCATGCGCGGCGACGTCCCGGGCGTGCGCAAGGCGAGCTGGTGAGAGCGCGGATATCGGTGCTTGCGAACGAGAGGATTCCCCATGAGCATGACTGATCCCATTGCCGACATGTTCACCCGCATCCGCAACGCGCAGGCGGTCGGGCATGAGACCGTGAGCATGCCGGCATCGAAACTGAAGCTTGCCATCGCCGAGCTGCTCAAGGAGGAGGGCTATCTGGCGGACGTCAAGGTCCGTCGCGAGGGCGCGAAAGCCTCGCTCGAACTCGTCCTCAAGTATTACCGTGGTCGGCCGGTGATCGAACGAATCGATCGCGTCTCTCGTCCGGGGCTTCGACAGTACCGCGGGAAGGACGCATTGCCGAAGGTCCTGGGCGGGCTCGGTATCGCCATCGTCTCGACCTCCAAGGGATTGATGACCGACCGCAAGGCGCGCGAGCTGGGTGTGGGCGGCGAGATCATCGCCTTGGTCGCTTGAGGAGTCGTGCCATGTCGCGAGTTGCGAAGAAGCCGCTTCCCCTGCCGAAAGGGGTGGAGTGCCAGGTCAGCGAGGGCGCGGTCCAGGTGAAGGGGCCGAAGGGCGCCTTGTCGCTTTCCATCACGAACCCGGCGGTGCGCGTTCGGCTCGACGGAGGTGCCCTGCGGGTCGAAACCACCGACGAGGAGGCGATCGCCCTCGCCGGGACTTATCGCGCGATCCTCGGGAACATGGTGAAGGGCGTATCCTCCGGCTTCGAGAAGAAGCTCGAGCTCGTTGGCGTGGGTTACCGCGCCTCGATGCAGGGCAAGACCCTGAGCCTGACTCTGGGGTTCTCCCATCCGGTCACCTTCGTCGCACCTGAGGGAATCACCATCGAGACCCCGAGCCAGACGGAGATCGTGATTCGCGGAGCGGATCGCCAGCGGGTGGGCGAGGTCGCGGCCAAGATCCGGGCGTTCCGCCCGCCCGAGCCCTACAAGGGCAAGGGCGTGCGTTATGCCGGCGAGAAGATCGTGCTCAAACAAGCGAAGAAGACCTGATGCGGAGGAATTCGCGATGAATCCCCAGGAGAAGAAGCTGGCCCGCCTGCGGCGCGCGCGTGCGACGAGACTGCACATCCGCGAGCTCGGAGTGCCTCGCCTGACCGTGCACCGGAGCAATCAGCACCTCTACGCGCAGGTCATCGCCGCCGATGGGCGGAGCGTGATCGCGGCCGCCTCCACCGTGCAGCCCTCCGTTCGCGAAGGCATCGCGGGCGGAACCAAGAACAAGGCGGCGGCCGCCGTGGTCGGCCGGATCATCGCCGAGCGTGCGCGCGCCAAGGGTGTGAGCAAGGTGGCCTTCGACCGCTCGGGTTTCAAATATCACGGGCGCATCGCCGCGCTGGCCGAAGCCGCGCGGGCAGCGGGCCTTGAGTTCTGATCTCTCTGGAATCCCGTTATGAACGTCGAACGCGAAAACAGCGACGGTCTGATCGAAAAGCTGGTGGCCGTGAATCGAGTGGCGAAGACGGTCAAGGGCGGACGGCAAATGAGCTTCACCGCCCTCACCGTGGTCGGAGACGGCGCCGGCCGAGTCGGCATCGGCTACGGCAAGGCGCGCGAGGTCCCGGTCGCGATCCAAAAGGCGATGGAGAAGGCGCGCCGCAACATGGTCGCGATCCATCTCAACGGCGGCACCCTGTGGCACGCCGTGACCGCGCGCCATGGTGCGGCGAAGGTCTACATGCAGCCGGCCTCCGAAGGCACGGGCGTGATCGCGGGTGGCGCCATGCGCGCCGTCTTCGAGGCAGTGGGCGTGCGCAACGTGCTCGCCAAGGCCTTCGGATCGCGCAACCCGATCAATCTCGCGCGGGCCACGGTCCGCGGCCTGAAGCAGATCGTCTCGCCAGAATACATCGCCGCCAAGCGCGGGAAGACGGTTGAGGAGATCCTCGGTCATGGCGCAAAGTGATCCCGAGAAGGCGCGCACGCTCAAAGTGCGCCTGGTGAAGAGCCCGATCGGCTGCCGTTCCGTTCACCGTCAGGCGGTCCGCGGCCTTGGTTTGCGTCGGCTGAATCAGCTCCGGGAGCTACCGGATACACCGGTGGTGCGCGGTCTGATTCGGCAGGTGGATTATCTCGTCCGGGTCGAGGACTGATCCCCGACACCGAAGAGGAAGCGACAAGATGCGACTGAACGAGTTGAAACCCGCTGCGGGAAGCAAGACTGCGCGCAAGCGCCTCGGCCGCGGCATCGGATCGGGCCTCGGCAAGACCTCGGGCCGGGGGCACAAGGGCCAGCACGCGCGCGCAGGAGGCTATCACAAGGTCGGCTTCGAGGGCGGTCAGATGCCGTTGCAGCGGCGTCTTCCGAAGATCGGTTTCCGCTCCCCGAAGGCGGCGGATACCGCCGAGGTGCTGCTCTACCGCCTGGCGGCGGTCGAAGGAAACGACATCGACCTCGACACGCTGCGCCGGGCGGGGCTGGTGCCCGCTTCGGCCAAGCGCGCCAAGATCGTGCTCAAGGGCGAAATCCATCGTCCGCTCGTGCTGCGCGGGGTGGCCGTCACCGCCGGGGCCCGGGCGGCGATCGAGGCGGCCGGCGGCCGAGTGGAGTAAGCGAACGTGGTCAGCCAGCCCGGCGCAGCCCGCGCCCTTGCCGGAATGGGCAAGCTCGTCGAACTTCGGCAGCGTCTGCTCTTCGTGCTGGGCGCGCTCATCGTCTATCGCCTCGGTACCTTCATTCCCGTTCCGGGCGTGGATCCGGAGGCGATGACCCGCTTCATGAACCAGCAGGGCGGGATCATCGACCTGTTCAACATGTTCTCTGGCGGAGCGCTGGAGCGCTTCTCGATCTTCGCGCTCAACGTTATCCCCTACATCTCCGCCTCGATCATCGTGCAGCTGCTTTCCGCGGTCTTGCCCTCGCTGCAGGCGCTGAAAAAGGAGGGCGAGTCGGGGCGGCGCAAGCTGACCGAATACACCCGTTACGGAACGGTTTTCCTCGCCGCCTTCCAGGCAGCGGGCGTGGCGGTGGCGCTCCAGGCCCAGGGTGGGATCGTGTACATCACCGGCCCGGCCTTCGTGTTCTCGGCGGTGGTCGGCCTCACCGCGGGGACCTTGTTCCTCATGTGGTTGGGTGAGCAGATCACCGAGCGCGGCGTGGGCAATGGCATCTCGCTGATCATCTTCGCCGGCATCGTCTCCGGTTTGCCCGGCGCCGTGGGTGCGGTGATCGAACTTGCGCGCACTGGACAGCTCGGTCCTTTGCGGGTGCTCTTCATCTTCGTGGTGGTGGCGCTCATCACCGCCTTCGTGGTCTTCGTCGAGCGCGCCCAGCGGCGGATTCCGGTGAACTACGCGCGCCGTCAAGTGGGTCGCGGGCAGTATGCTCAGCAGAGTTCGCATCTGCCGCTGAAGCTCAACATGTCGGGGGTGATCCCGGCGATCTTCGCCTCGAGCATCATCATGTTCCCGGCCACCGCCGCCGGTTGGTTCGGGACCGCGGGAGAGGGTTCGCGGTGGCTGCAGCGGGTGGCGGCGATGTTGACCCCGGGCGAGCCGCTCTACATCGTGCTGTTCGGCGGCCTGATCATCCTGTTCGCGTTCTTCTACACCGCGCTGATCTTCAATTCCCAGGAGACGGCGGACAATCTCAAGCGCTCCGGCGCCCTCATCCCGGGCATTCGGCCGGGTAAGGCGACGGGAGAGTACATCGACGGCGTCCTCACCCGGTTGACCTTCTGGGGTTCGCTCTACCTCGCCGCCGTGTGCCTGATTCCTGATTTCCTGCGCATCGCCTGGAGCGTTCCCTTCTACTTCGGCGGCACCTCGTTGCTCATCGTGGTGGTGGTGGTGATGGATTTCACCGCACAGATCCAGGCGCATCTGATGTCCCACCAGTACGAGAGCCTGCTCAAGAAGGCCAACCTCAAGGGCTACGGCCGTTCCGGGCTCATCCGCTCCTGAAGGGCTTGGCAGGGCGATGATGCAAGGCTAGAATAGCGGGTTCCCTCTTCACGGCTCGAGCGACCGGAGAAACACCAATATGGCGCGCATCGCAGGCGTCAACATTCCGATTCACAAGCACGCATGGGTGGGTCTCACCGCGATTTACGGGATCGGCCGCTCGCGGGCACGCGAGATTTGCAAGGCCGCCGGCGTGGCGGAGACGACCAAGATCAAGGACCTCACCGAGGCGGAGCTCGAGCGAATCCGCGCCGAGGTGGGCAAGTACACGGTCGAAGGCGATCTTCGCCGCGAGGTCGCGATGAGCATCAAGCGGCTCATGGACCTTGGTTGTTATCGCGGCATGCGTCACCGTCGCGGCCTGCCGGTGCGCGGGCAGCGCACCCGCACCAATGCCCGCACCCGCAAGGGGCCGCGTCGGCAGATCAAGAAGTGAAGCGAGCGCAAGCCTCATGAGCAAGACGCCCAAAGCCAAAAAGAAGGTGAAGCGCCTGGTGAGCGATGCGATCGCTCACATCCAGGCTTCGTTCAACAACACCGTGGTGACCATCACCGATCGCCAGGGCAACGCCCTTGCCTGGGCCACCGCGGGTTCCTCGGGATTCCGCGGCTCGCGCAAGTCCACCCCCTTCGCCGCGCAGGTGGCGGCGGAGAAGGCCGGAAGGGCGGCGCTCGAGTATGGCGTGAAGAACATCGAGGTGCGGATCAAGGGCCCTGGTCCGGGCCGTGAATCGGCGGTGCGCTCGCTGCATGCGCTGGGCTACCGCGTCACCAGCATCGTCGACGTGACTCCCATCCCGCACAACGGCTGCCGGCCGCCGAAGCGGCGCCGAGTCTGAGTGAGTCGAGGAGGCCCTCATGGCACGCTATCTCGGGTCCACCTGCAAGCTCGCCCGTCGCGAAGGCGTCGATCTCGGTCTCAAGAGTCCGCGTCGGGACCTCAGCACCAAGTGCAAGCTCGATCAGAAGCCGGGTCAGCATGGTCCGGCGCGGCGCGGCAAGCTTTCCGATTACGCCGTACAGCTGCGCGAGAAGCAGAAGGTCAAGCGCATCTACGGTGTCCTTGAGCGTCAGTTCCGCAACTATTACCGCAAGGCTTCGGCGAAGAAGGGGAACACCGGGGAGACGCTGTTGCGTCTGCTCGAGGCGCGGCTGGACAACGTGGTCTACCGCATGGGTTTCGCCCTCACCCGGGCGCAGGCACGACAGCTCGTGTCGCATGGTGCGGTGCGCGTCAACGGTCGTAAGGTCAATCTGCCGTCCTATCAGGTCAAGCCCGGCGAACTGATCAGCCTCACCGAACGGGCGCGGGAGCAGCTTCGGGTGAAGGAGGCGATACAGCTCGCGCAGGAGCGTGATTCGGTCCCCCCCTGGATCGAGGTCGATCACGCCAAGGCGAGCGGCTTCCTCAAGGCGCTGCCCGAACGCTCCGACCTGCCCGCCGACATCAACGAGAACCTGATCGTCGAGCTGTATTCCAAGTAATCCACCCTCACGGAGAGCCGTCACCACATGGCTGCCTCGCTCACCTTGCTGCGACCGACGTCGGTGCACGTCGATCGCGTAGCCCCCAATCGCGGACGCGTCATCCTCGAGCCGCTCGAGCGTGGCTTCGGCCACACGCTCGGCAACGCGCTAAGGCGCGTGCTGCTGTCCTCCCTTCCCGGAGCGGCGATCACCGAGGTCGAGATCGAAGGAGTCCTGCACGAATACACGACCATCGAGGGAATGCAGGAGGATGTTCTCGAGCTTCTGCTCAATCTCAAGGAGGTCGCGGTCAAGATGAGCAACGCCGACTCGGGGACGCTGACGCTGAGGCGCGAGGGCAAAGGCGTGGTGCGGGCGGGCGACATCTCCGCCGACCACAATGTCGAGATCGTGAATCCCGACCACATCCTCTGCACCCTGACCAAGGACACCAAGCTCGTGATGCAGATGAAGGTCGAGCGCGGGATGGGCTATCAGCCTGCGAGCCAGCGCGTACGCAGTGGCGAGGACGCCCGTCCCCTCGGTCGCCTCTTGCTCGATGCGAGCTTCTGCCCCGTGCGTCGGGTTGCCTATCACGTCGAGAACGCCCGCGTCGAACAGCGTACCGACCTCGATCGGCTGGTGCTCGAGATCGAGACCAACGGGGCCATCGACATCCAGGATGCGGTTCGCGAGGCGGCGGAGATTCTGAGCAAGCAGCTCGAGGTCTTCGGCACCTTTAGCCGGCGTGAGGAGGCTGCGGTCAAGCAGGCCCAAGCCGCTTTCGATCCGATCTTGATGCGCCCGATCGACGAACTCGAACTCACGGTGCGCTCCGCCAACTGTCTCAAGGCCGAGAGCATTTATTACGTCGGTGATCTGGTGCAGCGTACCGAGGTCGAGCTGCTCAAGACGCCCAATCTCGGGCGCAAGTCGTTGACCGAGATCAAGGACGCGCTCAAGCGCTACAACCTCGAACTCGGGATGAAGCTCGAAAATTGGCCGCCGCCGGGTCTGGCCTCGCACGGCATGCAGATCGGCTGAGCCTCGCATCGGAGAGTCCCTCATGCGCCACCTCAAGTCCGGACGCAAGCTCAATCGCACGAGCGCCCATCGTGAGGCGATGTTCCGCAACATGACGGTGTCGCTGATCAAGCACGAGCTGATCCGCACCACCCTGCCCAAGGCCAAGGAGCTGAGAAGGGTCGCCGAACCGATCATCACTCTCGCCAAAACCGATGGCGTGGCGAATCGCCGCCTCGCCTTCGCGCGGCTGCGCGACAAGGAGGCGGTGGGCAAGCTGTTCGTCGAGCTCGGTCCGCGCTATCGCACCCGTCCGGGGGGATACCTGAGAATCCTCAAGTGCGGCTTCCGGCCGGGCGACAATGCGCCGATGGCTTACGTCGAACTCGTCGATCGGCCGCGCCCGCAGACCGAGCCCGAAGCCAAGGGCTGAGCGCGTCGTGCTCCGATCGCGGGGACGTTTTCCTGTGTCGGGGCGGATGCGCTAAGGTGCTCCAAAGATCGCTTGGAGCATTCCTATGCTGAACCCGTGGCGCTGGCCACCCCGGCTGCTTTTCTTCCTCGGCTTTCTGGCCTGCTTCAGCTTGCTCGCCTACGCGCTCTACGCGGACCACCTGCTGGGTCTGGACCCCTGTCCCTTGTGCATCGTCCAGCGCCTGTTCTTCATCCTCATGGGGGCGGTGTTTCTTCTCGCGGCCATGCACCGCGCAGGGCGGCTGATGCGGGGCCTCTACGGCCTGCTCGCTTTTCTCTTCTCGGTCGGCGGTGCGCTCACCGCCGGCAGGCATGTCTACCTCCAGAGCCTGCCGCCCGATCGGGTCCCCGAATGCGGCCCTGGGCTCGCTTACATGCTCGAGGCCTTCCCGCTCCGGAAGGTGGTGGAGATGGTGTTCACCGGCTCGGGAGAGTGCGCCAAGGTCGATTGGACCTTCCTTGGCCTATCGATGCCGGCTTGGACTTTGATCTGGTTCGTGTTCCTCGGCTTGCTTTCCTTGCGCGCCGGCTTTGCCGCGCGATAGGCTCATGCTGCGAGTGCACATCGAGGCGCGGCTCGTGCTATCGTGCCTGAGCTCCCTTTCTTCGCAAACGCGGCCGTGAGTCCTGAGCGTCAATTCGCCACCATTGCCGAGGCCAAGGAATGGCGGCCCGATTCCTGGCGTCATCGTCGCGCCGAACAGCAGCCGGTCTATCCCGATCCGGAGGCTTTGAACGAGGCGCTCGCTCGGCTTCGGCGCTTGGCGCCCCTGGTCACCTCCTGGGAGATCCTCGCCCTTCGCGAGCGCCTCGCCGAGGCCGAGGAGGGGCGCTGCTTCCTGCTCCAAGGGGGCGACTGTGCGGAGAGTTTCGCGGACTGCGATTCATCCACCATCGCCGCGCGCCTGAAGGTGCTGCTTCAGATGTCGCTCGTGCTGGTGCATGGGCTGCGGATGCCGGTGGTGCGCGTCGGGCGCTTCGCCGGACAGTACGCCAAGCCGCGCTCGGCCGAGTACGAGACCCGAGACGGCATCACTTTGCCGAGCTACCGCGGCGACATCATCAATGGGCCGGAATTCACCGCCGAGGCGCGCCGGCCGGACCCGGCGAGGCTGCTCGAGGCGCACGCCCGCTCGGCCATGACCATGAACTTCGTGCGCGCCCTGGTCGATGGCGGCTTCGCCGATCTGCATCACCCGGAGTACTGGGACCTCGACTGGGTTCGCCATTCGCCGCTCGCTGCCGAGTATCAGCGCATGGTCGAGTCGATCGGCGAGGCGCTGCGCTTCATGGAGACGCTCGCCGGACGGAGAATCAGCAGCTTCAATCGGGTGGACTTCTACACCTCCCACGAGGCGCTGCTCCTCGTCTACGAGGAGGCGCTCACCCGCCAGGTTCCCCATCAGTGGGGCTGGTTCAACCTTTCGACGCATTTCCCTTGGGTGGGCATGCGCACTGCGCAGGTCGATGGCGCGCACGTCGAATACATGCGCGGCATCCGCAATCCGATCGGGGTCAAGATCGGGCCGACGGCGACGCCGGAAACGGTCCTCGATTTGGTGCGAGTGCTCAATCCGCACAACGAGCGCGGCCGCCTCGCGCTCATCCACCGCATGGGGGTGGACCGCATCGAAAAGCTTCTGCCACCGATCCTGGCGGCGGTGCGCGACAGCGGTGCGCGGGTGCTGTGGGTGTGTGATCCGATGCACGGCAATACCGAGGTGTTGCCCAACGGCATCAAGACCCGCCGTTTCGATCGCATCCGCCGAGAGCTCGAGCTCGCCTTCGATATTCACGCGGACTTAGGCACCAGGCTTGCGGGCATCCACCTCGAGCTGACCGGCGAGAATGTGACCGAGTGTCTCGGCGGTGCCCGCGAGCTCGAGGAGGCCGATCTCGAACGCGCCTACAAGTCCACGGTCGATCCGCGCCTCAACTACGAGCAGTCGCTCGAGCTTGCGATGTTGATCGTGCGCAAGTGCCAGGCGCGGTCACGCCAGGCCTAGTTGCGCAAGCGCGGGGCTCTCCCCGATTCTTGGCCAGTTTCAGCGAGGAGATCGGGATGTTCCGGTCGCGTGCCTTCGTGCTCTCGATGCTTTGGGCCTTCGCCGCCGTCCCCGCCGCGGGGGAAACGATCCTGCCCCTCGAGGGTCTTCGCGATGCCACTCCGCGCCGCTTCGCGCTTACTGGCGCTCGAATCGTCACTGAACCCGGGCGCGTGATCGAGGAGGGAACGATCTTCATCGAGGAGGGGCGAATCGTGGCGGTCGAGCGCGGTCGCCATGCCCGCCCGGGGTTCAGCCTCCGCGATGTCTCGGGCCTGATGGTCTTCCCCGGCCTCATCGATCTCGCCTCCGATGTGGGCTTGCCCGCCGCGGCGCGCGCGAGCGCCTTGACGCCGCTCACGCCGCCGCCGCCGATCGATCAGCAGCAGGCTGAGCCTGGCGCGCGGCATTGGTCGCGTCGGGTGCGACCAGAGTTTTCCCTTGCCGCCCAGCTCGTGGCCGATGGGGAAAAGGCCAAGAGCTTGCGCGGGCTCGGTTTCACCGCCGCGCTCAGCCTCCCCGAGGCCGGCATCTTCCGCGGTCAGGCGGCTTTCGTGGGGCTCGGCGAAGGCGGCTGGCGCAGGCAGCTCCTGAAGCCGGATGCGCTTCAGGTGATCGGCTTCGATTTCGCGCCGTTCGGCAGCGGCGAGTATCCCAATGCCTTGATGGGTGCGATCGCGCTCATCCGCCAGACGCTGTTCGATGGGCGGTGGCACGGCGAGCGATTGGCCCATTGGCGCGCGCATCCGGGCAGCGCGCGGCCCGAGGCCAATCTCGCCCTCGAGGCCCTCGCCCCTCTTCTCGCGGGTCGCCAGCCGGCGCTCTTCGTGCTCCGCGATGAGCTGGATTACGCCCGGGCCACGCGCATCGCGGAAGAGGCGGGCATCGAGGCCTGGTACTTGGGCAGCGGCTTTGAATACCGCCTGCTGCCGCGCCTGATCCGCGAGCGCCCGCGGCTGATCCTGCCCTTGGCTTTTCCGGATGTCCCCGCCGTCGCTCATCCGGAGCGGGAGCAGCGGGTGAGCCTGGCAGAGCTCAGCCATTGGGAGGAGGCACCGGCGAATCCGGCCCGCCTGCATGCGAGCGGTCTTCGCTTCGCGCTCAGCGCCCGCGGGCTTCGTCAGCCCGAGCGGCGATTCTGGCCCAATCTGCGGCGTGCCATTGCCGCGGGCCTGCCGCCCGAGGCCGCGCTCGCCGCCCTGACCACGACCCCCGCGGCTTGGCTTGGACTCGGCGACCGCATGGGCAGGATTGCGCCCGGTTACCGCGCCGATCTCCTCATCGCCGAGGGTGACCCCTTCCTCGACCAAGAGGCGCGGTTGATCGAGCTTTGGATCGAGGGAGAGCGTTTTGCGCTGGCGCCGGAGGATGATCCGCGCGGCCGTTGGCGGCTCGAGTTCGCGGGGGAAGTCGCAAAGCCCGTCGAGGTCGCGATCGGCGGCAGCGCCGAGCGACCCGAGATCCTTCCCACCGAGGGCGAAACCGGAAGGCCCATCCGCCTCGAGCGCAGCGAGGGACGCTTCGCCGCCGTCCTTCCGGCGGCTCGTCTCGGCCTCGGCGAGGGTCAGGCGAGTTTCGGTTTCGCAATCATCGCGGGCCGTCTCATCGGCGAACTCGCGCTTGCCGCAACGCCAAAGTTGGGCGTGACCGGCGCGCGCGTGGCTGCGCGCACGCGTGAGGCGAAGCCCGTCGAAGTGCGCTCGCTGAGCCCCTCTCCTCGGTACCCGGCGGGCGAGTACGGGCGGGAAGGGCCCCCGCCGCAGCCGGAGGTCCTGCTCTTGCGCGGGGCGACGATCTGGACGATGGATGATGCGCTCGGACGGATCGAAGGAGGGGATCTGCTCGTGGAGCGCGGGCGCATCCGTGCCGTGGGGCGCGGGCTACAGGTGCCGCCGCGCGCGCTGGTGCTCGATGTCACGGGCAAGCACCTCACGCCGGGGATCGTCGATGCCCATTCGCATACCGCGATCGCCGGTGGCTTGAACGAAGCCAGCCACGCGGTGACGAGTGAAGTTCGCATCGCCGACGTCATCGACCCCACCGACATCAATCTCTACCGGCAGCTCGCAGGGGGAGTGACGGCGGCGCTTCTGCTGCATGGTTCGGCCAATCCCATCGGCGGCCAGAGCGCGGTGATCAAGCTGCGCTGGGGAGAGTCGGCCGAGGGTCTGTTGCTCGCGGATGCGCCACCGGGAATCAAGTTCGCCCTCGGCGAAAACGTCAAGCAGTCGAACTGGGGCGATGCCTTCAGGGTGCGCTATCCACAGACGCGGATGGGAGTGGAGCAGATCTTCGAGGACCGCTTCAGCGCCGCGCGCGAGTACCTGGAAGCGAGAAGGCGCCAGCGCAAGGGCGATCCGCCGCTTCGCCGCGATCTTCGCCTCGAGGCCCTGGCCGAGATCCTCGAAGGCAAACGGCTGGTGCACATCCACAGCTACGTGCAAAGCGAGATCGCGATGTTCGCGCGCCTGGCCGAGCGCTGGGGCATCCGCGTGGCGACCTTCCAGCACGTGCTCGAAGGCTACAAAGTGAGCGAGGAGATCCGAAGGATCGGTGCGGGTGCCTCCAGTTTCGCCGACTGGTGGGCCTTCAAGTTCGAGGTCTATGATGCGATTCCGCACAATGCGGCGATGCTCACCCGCGCCGGGGTGCTCACCTCGATCAACTCGGATTCGAACGAGCATGCGCGGCGGCTCAATACCGAGGCGGCCAAGGCGGTGCGCTACGGGGGCTTGAGCGAGGTCGAAGCTCTCGCCCTGGTCACGCGCAATCCCGCCGAGCAGCTCGGCCTCGGCCAGCGCATCGGCAGGCTCGCGCCCGGGTGGGACGCCGACTTCGTGGTCTGGAGCGGGCACCCGCTTTCGACCTTCAGCATCGCCGAGCAGACCTGGATCGATGGTCGGCGCTATTTCGACCGCGAGGAGGACGCGCAATGGCGCACTCGCGATGCCGCCGAAAGGCAGCGGCTGCTCGCGCTGGCGCGCGAGGCGCTGGCGCGGGGCGAGGGTGCCGCCGAGGAGGGGGAGACCGGCGCTTCTTCGCCAGAACGGCCGCGCAGCTTCAGGCCGCGGCTCCTGCCCGACATCGCCGTCCACCTCGCCGCATTGCGCGGGATTTACCACGAGGGATGGGATCTCGACACCTGCTCGCTGCAGGAACATCGCCACCGCACGCTCTGGCCATGAAGCTTCGTCTCGTCTCGGCTCTACCGATGCTCGCCGCGATGGCGCTCGCATCGGCCCAGAACCACGTCACCCGCCCGCTGCCGGCGCCCGAGGGGCCGGTCGTGATCGAAAACGTCGTTCTCCATCCGGTCAGCGCGCCGCCGATCGCGCGCGGCTGGCTACGCTTCGAGGCCGGAAGGATCACCGGTCTGGGAGCCGGCGAGGCGCCGACGGAGGACGGCGTGTTGCGCGTCGATGCCGAGGGCCTCGCCCTCTATCCGGGCTTTCTCTCCGCCCACACCACGCTGGGGCTCGTGGAAATCGGCGCGGTACGCGCGACCGTGGACACCGCCGAGACCGGCCCGATCAATCCCAATGCCCGCGCCGAAAGCGCGATCAACCCCGACAGCGAGCTCATCCCGGTGGCGCGATCGGGGGGGGTGCTCTATGCCCTCTCGGTGCCGCAGGCAGGCGAACTGGGGGTGCTCGTCGGGACCTCCGCACTGATCCGTCTCGATGGCTGGAGCACGCAGGACATGCTGGTGCGCGCGCCCGTCGCGATGCATCTCTTCTGGCCGAGCGGAGAGCTTCCGCCGTGGCTGCCAGAGCCGATCCGGCGGCAAGCGGAGGAGCGCGCACGCGAGCGCCGAAGCGCCCTCGGGGAAGCCTTCGCCGCCGCTCGCCGCTACGCCGATTTCACCGAGCCGCCGGCTCGCGATCTGCGCTGGGAAGCGTTGCGGCCGGTGATCGCTCGTGAGATTCCCTTGTTCATCCACGCCGATGAGCGCGCCGATCTGGTCGCCGCCCTCGATTTCGCCGAGCGCGAGAAGCTAAGGGTGGTCTTGGTCGGCGCTCAGGACGCCGGCGAGATCCTCGAGCGCCTGCGCGCACTCGATGTGCCGGTGATCCTCAACGGGACCCATTGGCTTCCGCGGCGTCGCGGCGATGCGGTGAGCGCTCCTTTCGAGCTGCCGCGACGGCTTTACGAGGCCGGCATTCGCTTCGCCATCGCCTCCTCGGGGCGCGATTCCACGAACGAACGCAACCTTCCTTTCGATGCCGCCACCGCCGTGGCCTGGGGCTTGCCGCGCGAGGAGGCGCTCAAGGCGATCACGCTCTATCCCGCAGAAATCCTCGGGGTTGCCGACCGTCTCGGCAGCCTCGATCCCGGAAAAGAGGCGAGCTTCATCCTGGTCGAGGGCGATCCTCTGGAGATTCGCTCGCGCATCCATGCCGCGTGGATCGCCGGGCGACCCATCCAGCTCGACGATCGCCACCGCCGCTTCTACGAGAAGTATCTGGAGAAGCAGCGCCGGTCAGCCCACCGCCGCGAGGGGGCCTGAACGCGCACCATCGGCGTTGGCGCTCGCTGCAGGCGTCAGTGAGCGAGGTCGGCGAAGATCCGGGCGGTCAGATTCGGGTCTGGCTTTTCGCGGTTGAGCGTGACCGCTTCCTGAAGGAGGCTTCGCAGCGCCGGCACCTGCAGAGTGTCGAGATGCCAGAGTTTCACGAAGGGCAGGCCGCTGCCTCCCTGCAGCAGCCGCGAATGATCCTTCAGTTCGTTGCCGCGCACGAAGTAAAGGCGGGCGTGGTCGCGCTGCGGTGAGAGCAGGCCGATCGGCCCGTCCTGCTCGAAGAGGGCCAGCTGCACGCCGGTGATGATGGTTTCGCGCGCTCCCGGAATCACCCGGGAGATCAAACCCCGAAGAGCGAGGCACAAGGTCTGGACCTGAGTCGGAAAGGGCGCGATCAAATCATCGAATGTTCCGAGCCGGTAGCGCGGCCGTCGCACCTCCGGCTGCGGCGCCGGAAGGGGTCGGCCCATTTGGCGCTCTGCGGAAGCCTTTCGGGAGGCGGCCGACGCGGGCTCGGGATTCGCCACAGGTGCCGGATTGACGGGAGCCGCCGGCACCGACGACGGCGAAGACGCCGAAATCGCCGCTGTGTCCGTCGCCGGGGCGCGGCCAGTCGTTCGCGAAGCCGAGGCGATGATCGTCTTGCGTCGCGTGCGAGTCGCGCTGGCCGCGGTCTTGCCCGCGGATGAACCGCGCCGCGTCGAGGAGGGGCGGGCGCTTCGGGCGGCCACTTTGCCCTTGGGACGGGCAGCGGCGACTTCGCCCGTCCCGCGAGCCCGAGCGCGTACGGACGCCGGTTTCTCGGACCGGGTGGGGGCGGCGACTCTCTTGGCCGTCGGCTTGGGGGAACGCGCCTCCTGCGCGATACTCCGGGTCTCGCGCTTGAGGGATTCGCGCTTCGTCTTGGAGCGAGGGGAAGAGTTCGAAGAGCTCATGACCGCGATTATAACCCTTCGATGAATCCTTTTACAATCAAAAACTTGAGGAACCGCCCAGGCTCGCCGGGTTCAGGCCGCGCCCGCTCGCCGCGCCGCTTGGCGCCGAGCGGATTCGCTCAGAAGGCGCTTGCGAAGGCGAATCGCGCGCGGAGTGACCTCCACGAGCTCGTCGTCCTCGATGAACTCAAGCGCCTGCTCGAGGCTCATGCGCAGCGGCGGCGTCAGCAGGAGGTTGTCGTCCTTGCCGGCAGCACGGAAGTTGGTCAATTGCTTGGCGCGGAGGGCGTTGACCGTGAGGTCGTTTTCACGGCTGTGAAGGCCGATGATCTGACCCTCGTAGATCGTTTCGCCGGGGCCGATGAATAAGCGTCCCCGCTCCTGGAGGTGGAAGAGGGCGTAGGCGGGCGCCACGCCTCCGGCATTGGCGATCAGCACCCCGTTCGGGCGCCGGGGAAGGGCGCCGACGAAACGCGCATAGCGTTCGAAGCTGCGAAACATGAGCCCGCTGCCGGCGGTGAGCGTGCGGAACTCTGCCTGGAAGCCGATGAGCCCGCGAGCCGGACAACGGTATTCGAGGCGGACGCGTCCGGCGGTTCCTGGCCGCAGATCGATGAGCTCGGCTCGGCGCGCTCCCAGCCGCTCCATCACGGCGCCTTGGTGCATTTCTTCGAGGTCGAGCACCACGTTCTCCCACGGCTCGAGCCGACCTTCCTCGCTTTCACGCAGGATGACCTCCGGACGGGAAACGGCCAGTTCGTAGCCCTCGCGGCGCATCGTCTCGATCAGCACGCCAAGGTGGAGTTCGCCGCGCCCCGCGACCCGGAAGCGGTTGGGGTCCTCGGTTTCCTCCACGCGTAACGCGACGTTGTATCGGGCTTCCCGGAAGAGACGATCGCGCAGCTGACGGCTGGTGAGGAACTTGCCCTCCCTGCCCGCGAAGGGAGAATCGTTGACCAGGAAATCGACCACGACCGTGGGCTCCTCGACCGCGATCGGCGGCAGTCTCAGCGGACGCTGCGGGTCGCACAGCGTGGCACCGATCTCGAGGGCCTCGAGCCCCGCCACGGCGGCGATGTCACCCGCCTCGGCCCGCTCGACGGGATGGCGCTTCAAACCGGTGAAGGAGAGCAGTTCGCTCACCCGCCCCTGCGTCTCTTGCCCGTCGCGGCCGATCAGCAGCACGTGTTGACCGCGCTCGAGGCTTCCGCTTTGGACTCTTCCGATGCCGATGAGCCCCAAATAGCTCGAGTGATCCAAGGCGCTCACCTGGAACGCGAGTGGGCCTTTCGGGTCGGCGGAAGGGGGCGGAACGTGCGTGAGGATCGCATCGAACAGGGGCGTGAGATCGCCCTCGCGAATCGTCGGATCGGTGCCGGCGTAGCCATGGAGCGCCGAGCAGTAGAGCACGGGAAAATCGAGCTGCGCCTCATTCGCTCCGAGGCGGTCGAAGAGCTCGAACGTGGCATTCAGCACCCACTCCGGCCGCGCTCCAGGCCGGTCGATCTTGTTGATCACCACGATCGGCCTGAAGCCGCGGGCGAGCGCTTTTTCGGTCACGAAGCGGGTCTGCGGCATCGGCCCGTCGAAGGCATCCACGAGCAAGAGGACGGAATCGACCATCGACAGAATCCTTTCCACCTCGCCGCCGAAATCGGCGTGCCCCGGCGTGTCCACGACGTTGATGCGAAAACCATTCCACAGAATGGCGGTGTTCTTGGCGAGGATGGTGATGCCGCGTTCGCGTTCGAGCGGATTGGAGTCGAGCGCTCGCTCCGGCAGCTGCTCGCGCTCGCCGAGCGTCTCCGATTGCCGCAACATCTGATCGATCAGGGTGGTCTTGCCGTGATCGACGTGCGCCACGATCGCGATGTTGCGGATGCGCTCGACGGGCATGGGGCGTTGACTCCGGAGAACCTTTCAGTTTAGCGCGGCGAGGGTGCTCGCCGCATGGCGCGTGGATGCGGCGTCGACGCCCGGTCAGTCGTTGCGAGTGCGCCCTCTTCTCGGCGCAAGCGCTGCGACCTCCACGCTGCCCGGCGAAACGAGAGCGCGGCTTGAATCGGCGGGGATTGCGGCTCCTCGGCGGACGGGCGGGTCTGCGCTCGCTTCGGGGCATCGCCTCGGATCGCCGCGAGAAACACGGCGTTCTTGAGGGAAATCAAGTGCGAGGCGTATGGCTTCGATAAGCTCTGGCAGGCATGCGCGACCGACCCTCGAGCGAAATCCCCTGGCACGCGCTTTCCACCGCGGAGATCGAGCGCCTTCTCGAGAGCTCGAGCGAGGGTCTGAGCGAGGAGGAGGCCGCACGGCGGCGCGCGCGCTTTGGCGAGAACCGACTGCCGGCACCACCTCCGCCGAGCGCGCTTCTGCGCTTCCTTCGCCAGTTCCACGATGTCCTGATCTACGTGCTCCTCGCCTCGGGGGTGCTGACCCTGGCGCTCGGCCATTCTCTCGATAGCGCCGCGATCTTCGGCGTGGTGCTGATCAATGCAATCGTCGGGTTCGTGCGCGAGAGCAAGGCGGAGCGGGCGATCGCGGCGGTGGGTCGGCTGCTCGCCCCGCGCGCGCGGGCGCTGCGAGGAGGGCGCTGGCGAGAGCTTCCCGCCGAGCAGTTGGTCCCTGGGGATCGGGTGCGCCTGGTCGCAGGCGATCGGGTACCGGCCGATCTCAGGCTCGTGGCCGTGGATGATCTCGAGATCGATGAATCCATTCTGACGGGGGAATCACTGCCGGTCGCCAAGAACACCTCCCCCCAGGCCGAGCAGGCCCCGCTCGCGGAGCGCCGCTCGATGGCCTATTCGGGGACGCTCGCGGTCCGCGGCGAGGGGATCGGCCTCGTCGTCGCCACCGGCGCCGCGACCGAAATCGGCCGCATCTCGGGAATGCTTCGCGAGGTCGAGCGGGTGCAAACCCCGCTCACCCGCGAGCTCGCTCGTTTCGGGATGAGGCTCAGCCAATTCATCCTCATCGCGGCGCTGATGCTCTTTCCGCTTGGCGTGTTCATCGCCGGCCTGCCGGTCGCCGAAGCGACGCTTGCCGCCGTGGCCTTTGCGGTGGCGGCGATCCCCGAGGGCTTGCCGGCGATTCTCACCATCGTGCTCGCGGTCGGCGTGGAGCGAATGGCGAGGCGCAATGCCCTGGTGCGGCGCCTGCCGGCGGTGGAGACCCTCGGCCGGGTCTCGCTCATCCTCACCGACAAGACCGGCACGCTCACCGAAAACCGCCTGGCGGTGACCCATCTCGGGTTCCCCGGGGAAGCGGCGCTGCTCGATCGCTGGCGCGGTACCCCGGCGTTTGCGCTGATCCTTGAGGCGATCGCCGGCGCTCTCGCCGAAGACTATGAGCGCGATCCTCTGGAACGGGCGCTCGCCTCGCTGCTCGAGCAGGAGGGCCGGGATCTCAGCGCACGAGCGCCGCCCGAGGCGCGCCTGCCCTTCTCCTCGAGCACCAAGATGAGCGCGCTGGTGAGGGCAGGATGGGTCTTCGCCAAGGGCGCGCCGGAAGTGCTGCTCACCCGGGCGCGCTTTGCCGATCCTGAGGAGAGGGCTTCCTGGCAGCGGTCCCTGAATGCCCTGCTCGGCGAGGGGCTTCGGGTGATCGCGCTCGGCCGGCGGCCGGCGCGGGGCGAAAGCGGAACGCTTCGCCCTGAGCAGCTCGGAGAGCTTGAGCTCATCGGTCTCATTGGCTTTTCCGATCCTCCCCGCCCGGAAGTGCCGGAGGCGATCGCGCGCTGTCGGGAGGCCGGAATCGGGGTGCGCATCGTCACCGGCGATCATGCGGCGACCGCTGCGGCGATCGCCCGTCAAATCGGTCTCGCAGCGCAGCCCAAGGCGCTTTCCGGCAGCGAATACTCGGCCCTCGATGGCAAGGCACTCGCGAAGCGTCTCGGCGAGGTCGAGGTCTTCGCGCGCGCCACGCCGGAGGACAAGCTCAGGCTGGTCGAGGCGGCGCAGGCGGTGGGCCATTGCGTGGCGATGACCGGCGATGGCGTGAATGATGCGCCTGCGCTCAAGCGCGCCGATATCGGCGTGGCGATGGGCCGGCGCGGCGCCGAGGCGGCGCGCGAGGCGGCGGAAATCGTCCTCGCCGATGATCACTTCGCAACGATCGTTGCCGGCATCGAGGAAGGGCGCGGGGTGGAGGACAACATCCGCAAATCGCTGGCCTTCGTGCTCCCGACGAATGCCGCCCAGGCAGCGGTGGTCGCGGTGGCGATCCTCTTCGCCTTCACGCTTCCGCTCTCGCCGGTGCAGATCCTTTGGGTGAACATGGTCACGACCGTGACCCTCGCCCTCGCGCTCGCGGTGGAGCCGCTCGAACGCGGGGTCATGCGCCGGCCGGTCGAGCGCCGGCGCGATCTGATCACGCCTTTCATGCTCGCGCGCATCCTTTGGGTGGGCGTGCTGTTGACCGGCCTCACCGTGGGCGGTTTCCTGTGGGCGATGGCCGCGGGGCTCGAGCTTGCGCAGGCGCGAAGCCTTGCGCTCAATCTGCTGGTCTTCGGCGAGATCGGTTATTTGTTCGCGGCTCGGCGTTGGCTGGAGCCGAGCTTTTTGGCGAGCAACCTTTTGGCCAACCGCATGGCCCTGATCGCGACCGTGGTGCTGATCCTGCTTCAGCTTGCGATCACCGAACTCCCGCCGATGCAGGCGCTCTTCGCGACCGCTTCGATCGGTCTTTCCGGGTGGTGGCTCGCCGCACTAGCTGCCTTGTTGATCTTTGCCCTCGGGGAGCTTGAGAAATGGGCGCTTCGCAGCGCGCGAAGGCGACGCTCAATGCCTTGAAGCAGCAGGCTTCGCACTCGACAGAGGACGTCGCTTAGGCCGATCCTGGCGCCTCGCGTCGATCTTCAGCGTCCATGTCCGGGCACGACGTCTTTCAGGAAATCGCCCTGCTTCTCCTTGCCGCCGCTGCGGTGGGCGCGCTCCTTTTGCGCCTCAAACAGCCCCTGATCATCGCCTACATGCTGGTGGGTCTGGCGGTCGGGCCCTCGGTATTGGGGTGGATCACGGCGAGCGCGCCGGTCGAGCTCTTCGCCGAGATCGGGGTGACGGTGCTCTTGTTCGTGGTGGGCCTCAAACTCGATCTTCATCTGATCCGACGGCTTGGCAAAGTGGCCCTCGCCACCGGCTTGGGCCAGCTCGGCTTCACCATCGTCATCGGCTTTCTCATCGGCCTTGCCCTCGGCATGGGCTGGGTGCGAGCGCTTTATATCGCAATCGCGCTCACCTTCTCCTCGACCATCATCATCGTCAAGCTGCTTTCGGACAAGCGCGAGCTCGATTCGCTGCATGGCCGGATCGCGATGGGCTTCCTGATCGTGCAGGACATCGCGGTGGTGGTGGCGATGATGATCATCGGCACCCAGGGGGCAGGCGGGGAGGGCGATGCCGGGGCGCGGGCGCTCGAGGTGCTGCTCAAGCTGGGCGGGTTGACCCTCCTCGTCGGCGCGCTCATGCGCTTCGTTCTTCCGAAGCTGATGACGCTCGCCGCCGAGTCGCAGGAGTTGCTCTTGGTCTTCGCCGTCGCCTGGGGGACGGCGCTCGCCGCTGCCGGCGAATGGCTGGGCTTCAGCAAGGAGGTGGGGGCTTTTCTCGCCGGCTTCTCGCTCGCCTCGCTGCCCTTCCGCGAGGCGATCCACGCCCGCCTGGCCAGCCTGCGCGATTTCTTGCTGCTGTTCTTCTTTGTCCACCTCGGCACCCAGCTCGATCTTCGCCTGCTTGGTGACGAGATCGGCGCGGCCCTGCTGTTTTCCCTGTTCGTGCTGATCGGCAATCCGCTGATCGTGATGGCGATCATGGGCTATATGGGCTATCGCAAGCGCACGGGATTCCTCGCTGGACTCACCGTGGCCCAGATCAGCGAGTTCTCGATCCTGTTCATGGCCATGGGGGTGGCCGTCGGCCACGTGGATCAGGCCGCGCTCGGACTCGTGACCTTGGTCGGGCTGATCACGATCACCTTGAGCACCTACATGATCCTTTACTCGCAGCAGCTCTTCGCCTGGTTCGAGCCCTTTCTCGGGATCTTCGAGCGCCGCCAGCCGTTCCGCGAGGATCAGCCGGAGGAGCGGGTGCTCGATCCGGAGGTGCTCCTGTTCGGATTCGGCCGCTACGGCCGGCGCTTCGCAGAGTGTTTGAGCCAGGCGGGCGCGCGCGTTTTGGCCATCGACTTCGACCCTGAGGCCTTGGCCGCGCCGCGTCCGCCGTCGGTCGAGGTCGTCTTCGGTGCGGTCGAGGACGAGGAGTTCATCGGCCATCTGCCGCTTGCGAAGGCACGGGTGGCGATCAGCACCCTTCGCAACCGCGATGTCGATCAAGCGCTGATCGCGGCTCTGCGCCGTCACGGCTTCAAAGGCAAGGTCCTGCTCACTGCCGTGGACGGCCGCGAGGCCGAAGCGCTCCGCGAGGCAGGCGCCGACCATGTGTTCTTGCCCTGGCATGATGCGGCCGAGTTCGCCGCGCGGCGCGTTCTTCAGGACCTTCGCCATCCCTGATGGATCCCCTCGGCAGGAGAGCCGGATCGGCGGCGCGCTCACTCGATCCTCCCTCCTATGAGGGGCTTAGCGGCAACGCTCCGCGACCTGCACCGGACTCGGTTGGGCGTAGCGGATCCGGCCGTCGTTGCTGAGCACGACGCTGGTCGCGGTGGCCACGCCGAGCCGGCCGCAGACGAGGAACGTCGCATTGGTGCCGCGGTTGCCGCCATCGGGCTGGATGACCACCCTCGGCCGACCCTCGCTGCTTCGGATGCGCAGATGCGGGGACGACGGCGCGTTTCGGAGAAGGATGGGCTCGGAAGGAGAGCGCTCGCGGTCACCATCCTCGTCGTAGAAAGCAAGCCAACCGTGATCGAATGCGCTTCCGGAGCCGCAATGCTCGGCGCCAGGGTCGGCCAACGGGCAGAAGACCACGCGCTGGTCGCGGGCGATGGCGAGGACGAAGGCGCGGCGGAGATCCTCCCCGAAGCTCACGGCGCTGAGCCGAAGATCGGCTCGTTCGCGGGCGCGTGAGAAGCCGGGCAGGGCGGCTGCGAGCAGCAGGGCGAGGATCGTGATGACGAGCACGATCTCGATCATGGTCCATCCATGGTGCTTTCTCATGGGCAGGGTCCTTGGGGGAACGGCTGCATGAGGATGGAGGTCCTCGGGCGGGCGAGGAAGCCGACTCGGGCGATGAGCGGTGTCAGGCGAGGGCTCGGCGGCGTGTCGGTGGATCCCGACATTCCGTTGATCGTCGCGCGCTTTCCGTTCATCTTCGTGGGGGTGTGTTTCCGCTTCCTTGGAACTAGGCTTCTCAACGCCATGAAAACGCCATCCTCCGGTTTCACGCTCATCGAGTTGCTCGTCGTGCTCGTCGTGTTGGCGGTGCTCGTCAGCATCGGCGTGCCGAACCTGCGAACCCTCATCCAGAACAACCGGGCCACGGCCCAGGCCAACGAGCTCCTCACGGGTCTTCAGTACGCCCGGATGGAGGCGCTTAAGCGCAAGCGTCCGGTTTCGGTCTGCCCGAGCCGTGATGGCGCGAGCTGCGGGACCGATTGGGCCGAGGGCTGGATCGTGGTCCTGGACGGGAACGCACCGGGCTCCCCGAACGTCGCGGTGAACGAGGTGCTGCGGGTCTGGCAGGGCCTCGGCCACGGCACCACGGTCACCGCCTCCAATCTACCCGCCAATCCTTTCGTGCGTTTCCTGGGCAACGGCGCGGCCGATCGGATCGGGAATCAGAACTTCCCAGTAACGCTTAGCCTGCGGTTGCATCAGTGCCGCGGTCCCTTCGGCCGAAACGTGGAAATCGCGCGCAGCGGACGGGTGGGCGTGCGGCGAGTGAACTGCTGAAGGAGCCTCCTCATGCTTCGGAGACCGATGTCGAAGACGATTCCCTCCGTCGATCCCTTGAGACGACGGTCAGCAGGCTTTTCGCTGGTCGAGGTCTTGGTCACCGTGGCGATCGTCGCCATCGCGCTGGTCGGGATCGCCGCGACCCAGCTGGTCGGCCTGCGTGGCAATCAAGGCGCCTACTACGTCACTCAGGCCACCTATGCCGCCTATGAGATGGCGGATCTTTTGCGCGCCAGCCGCGGCGGGGTGCTCGGCATGAGCCCGAGCGCGCTGATGCCGGCGGTGGCGGCGTGGCGGGATCACGTCCGCAATCTCCTTCCCGACGGCGATCTGCAAGTGGCCGTGGTCAATCCTGCCCGCAGCGAGGTGCGCATCGCGGTGAGCTGGCTCGACGAGAAACAGGCCACCGGCCCGACCGGTGGCCGGCAGGAGTTCGTTTTGGTCACGCGCATCTGAGGGAAGGCGATGAAGCGAACGATTGCCCTCTTCCGAAGCCGGCCGGTTGCGCGAGGCTTCAGCCTCGTGGAACTGATGATCGCGACTCTGATCGGCGCGATGCTGCTGATCGCGATCATGCAGATCTTCGGTTCCAGCCGCCTGTCCACCCAGGCCTCCCTCGCCCTCGCGCGGGTGCAAGAGAGCGGGCGTTTCGCCCTTGAGCTGATGAAGCCATCGGTTCGCATGGCCGGCTTGGGTCAGATCTGCACCGGCAGGCCGCTCCTCGTCGAGCACACCCGGAACGGCTGCGGCGGGGGCGTCAACCTGCTGTTCAATCCGGAGTTCGCGGTGCTCGGCTGGGAGGCGGTGGGTACGGGTCCGGGCCAGACCTACACCTACAGTCCGGAAGCCCTCGACCCCGCCGGGCAACCGGCGACCAACTGGCAAGCCCGTGAAGGGACCTCGCTCTGGCCGCTTCCGGCGATGCTCCAAGGGCGTGTGGTTCCGGGCAGCGACGTCCTCGTGGTTCGGCGGACCGTGCCAGTCCCAGTAAGAGTGACAGGCTTCGCAGGCACCACGGTACAGCTCAGCGGTCCGCACGGGCTGCCGGACAACTCGGTCGTGATCATGAGCGACTGTAACGTCACTCATGTCTTCCAGAACACCAGCAACGCCAACGCGGTCGTGCTCACCCGCCCCGTTGGCAACTGCAACAACCCCGGCCCCGGCAACCGGCCTCCCGGCCCCAATCCGTTCCAGCCCGAGCCGATCGTGGCCTCCACCGCGATCTTCAGCCACGAGATCGAGGTTTTCTACATCGGTCGTGACGCGCTGAGCGGTGAGCCGGCGCTGTTCCGGATGCGCCTGCCGGATCCGAGCCCTCCGGGTGGTGGCAGCGGCGGAGCGCCTGAACACATCCAGCCGCTCGCCGACGGCATCGAGAGCATGCAGGTTCGCTACGGGGTCAGTTTCGGTCCAGGCGCGCCGGCCTCGAGCAGCGGGCGCGCGGTCGACGCCTGGTACCCCGCCAACCAGGTCAACGACTGGAGCTCGGTGATCGCGGTTCGGGTCGCGTTGCTGGCCCGCTCCGCGGAGAACTCGGACAGCCGCCTGCTTCCGGGTCAATACAACTTGGCCGGAACGACGCTCTCGCATCAGCCGGATCGGCGCCTGCGAAAGCCGTTCACTGCCACCATCCAGATCCGTAACGTGGCCATCGTGGAGTGAGTGCGCATGAGTCCACGAAAAATCATTCGTCGCCCTTCTCGCTTCTCGCCGGCGCGCGCGCGCGGCGCGGCGCTCGCGGTGAGTCTGATGATCCTGATCGTGCTCACCGTTCTCGGGCTCACGGTGATGAACATGGCGGTCATGCAGGAACGTATGGCCGGCAACGTTCGTGAGGAGAACGAAGCCTTTCAGAGTGCGGAGGCAACCATCCGCGAGATCGAGCAGGCGGTGAGAGTGATCGCCCAAGGGGGTTCCGGCGGGGTGGTGCAGCTTTCCTGGCGGGGCTTGGGTCTGGCCGAAGGCGATTGTGCCTTGCAGAACGCGCCTTGGTCGGCGAACTGGGATCTGGCCCCATGGTCGGTCGCGCCGCAGACTCAGAATCGCTACATGCTGATCGCCTTGGATGAGACGGTCGATGCGGCGACCGGCCTGCCGCGCGGGGCGCCCTGCGCCTTCATCGACAGCAACGACCCCGCGCGTGCGGTGGTGACCGGCTGGAAATACATGATCCTCGCTCGCGCCAGCGGTCCGCAGCAGGCGGGCGATGTGATCCTACAGACGATTTTCTATTGGCCGATGTGAGACAAACGGGAGATTCTCGCCATGACGAGACGTGATTTCGGAGCTTTTCTCGCCGGCCTCACGCTGGTGGTCTTCGGGGGTTGGAGCGGGCCGGCTCGGGCGACTCTGGCGATTTCAGATGCGCCGCTGTTCATCTCGGCGCCGGTCGAGCCGAACATCCTATTCATCCTGGACGATTCCGGTTCGATGCACTGGGAGGTGATGCCGGATGACTTGATGGTGGCGGCTGGGTGCACGCTGAACAATACAACGCACAATGTATGTTACATGGTGATGCCTCGCCCGAGTACGGCAAGCCTGTACGGGCCGGGAACCTCGCCGTCCCGGCGGATGATAGAGTTTCGGGATGATTACATCTGGAATTTGCGTTTTCGCTCGAATCATCCTCAGAACAATTCCATCTTCTACAACCCCCGGTCGACCTATAGGCCTTGGGTTCGTGCGGACGGTTCCTCGTTTCCGAATGCAAACCCTACGGCTGCACCCTATTTACCGACGAACGTCTCCTTAGGGACAATCAATCTCACCGCTCAGCAAACGTTCAATCAATGGTGGGGGCCGAGCGGTAACAACAATAGTAGCCTGAGCTACTGGCCGATCACGTTTTATGTCGTTGAAGGGAGCAATGTCACCTCTCCCGCAAGTTATGTGAAATACCAAATTCGTGGCTCCCTTGCGTTCAGGCGGGTGCTACCGTCCGGCGTGGAAACGCCGATTACCCAGTTCACGTGGACGGTCGGATCTCAAACGATCACCCGCACCATCCAGGAAGAGGCTCAGAATTTCGCAAATTGGTTCACTTACTATCGTTCGCGTATTCTCGCGGCTCGGGGTGGTATCGGCCGGGCCTTTGCGGATCAGCCCGAGTCGCTTCGGGTGGGCTATGGGACGATCAATGCGTCGAATTCCGTCGTCGATAACGTCAACCATAAGACGGTGGTGAGAGGCGTTCGAGTTTTCGATTCGTCGACTCGCGAAGCTTTTTATAATTTGCTCTACAATCGAGACATCCCGTATGCGGGCACGCCGCTAAGGTATGCTCTCAACGACGCTGGCATCTACTTTTCGCGTACGGATGATCGCGGTCCATGGAGCACGACGCCCGGATCGCCCGGGGGTGAGATTTATGCGTGTCGGCAAAGTTTCACGATCCTGATGACGGACGGTTACTGGAATGGCGCGGCAGCTAGCACCGCAGCGGCACGGGCGAATGTGGATGGTGGTGGGCCAGGTCCTCTGATTACCAGTCCCAGCGGTGCTTCTTATCAGTATGTGCCTTCGCATCCGTTTCGAGACAATTATTCGAATATCTTGGCTGACGTCGCAATGTATTACTGGTACCGCGATTTGCTGCCCTCGGTGCCGAATTTAGTTCCGACGTCCTCCCGGAATCCGGCTTTCTGGCAGCACATGGTGACTTATGGGGTGGGTTTGGGTGTGTCAGGGACGATTGATCCGGCGACGGCCTTCGATGCGATTTCGACCGGGGCGCCGATCGCCTGGCCCTTGCCCAGCGCGGGCGCGAGAGCGCCGAACATCGACGATTTGCTCCATGCGTCGGTGAACAGCCGCGGCGGATTCTTCAGCGCGGCCGATCCCGACACCTTCTCGCGGGAGCTTCGTAACGTGCTTCGCGATATCGTCAATCGCACCCGTGCGGCGACCGGCGGCGCCTCCTCGAGCGCGCGCCTCGAGGAGGGCGGGGATTTCTACATCGCCGATTTCAACAGCGACAACTGGACGGGTGAGTTGACCGCCCGTGATCCGCGTACGAACGCGCTTCGTTGGCAAGGGAACAGCCGTCTGAACGCGTGGCTCGCGGCCAACGGGGTGAACAATCTGCCGGTCTTCACTTGGAACAATGTGGCGGGTACGGGTGGCTTGTTCCTGCCCAGCGCCGGAACCTGGCTGCTTTCGCAGATCACCGTTCCGACCGGACTGCCGGCGGGCGCGTGCGCGACGCCGGCGGCGATCATCAACTACATTCGCGGGGACCGGAGCTGCGAACAGCCGACAGGCCCCTTCCGGCGCAGGGAGGCCTTGATGGGCACGATCATCAACTCCGAGCCGGTCTTCGCCGGTCCCAAGAACGAGGGTTGGACGGCGGTGCCGCCGCTGACCGGGTCAGGGAGCTATCTGAGTTACCTCGACGATCGCAAGCGCCCGCCCTTCCGACGTAACGCCGTCTATGTGGGGACCAACGACGGCATGCTCCGTGCTTTCGACGCGGAGACGGGGAATCCGTTGTTCGCTTACGTTCCCTCGGCCGTTCTCGGGCGCCTGAATCTTTTCGTCGACCCGAATTACCAGCATCGGTTCTACGTGGACGGCAAGATCACGGTGAACGACGCCCAGATCGGCGGGACTTGGCGCTCGGTGCTTGTCTCCGGTCTCGGCGCTGGCGGTCGAGGAATCTTCGCCTTGGACGTGAGCCAGCCGCAGAGTTTCGGCGTGAGCAATGTGCTCTGGGAGCGCAATCAACTCCACGATTCGGACATCGGGCATGTCTTCGGTCGCGCGGCCGTGACAAGGTTGCCGAACGGCACCTGGGTGGTGATCTTCGGCAACGGCTACAACTCGGCGTCGAATCGCCCCTATCTCTACATCGTCCGCCTGAGTGATGGTCAGATCCTGCACAAGCTGGCGGTGGGCGGCGCAACCCCGGCGGGAAGCAGCAATGGTCTCTCCGGAGTGACGGTCTATCGCGATCCGCAGCAGCAGGTGGCGCGTCGGGTTTACGCCGGCGATCTGCGCGGCAACATGTGGCGGATCGACATCAGCGATGCCGGGGTGCCCTCAGTGGCCTTCGGCGGGCAGCCGCTGTTCACCGATCCGAATGGCCGGCCGATCACGGCGGCACCCGAGATCGCGGCCGATCCCAACGGTGGGCTGCTTGTCTTCTTCGGTACGGGCAAGCTGATCGAGGCGAGCGACCGCCTCGCCACTCCGTATCCTCTCGAGCGGTTCTTCGCGATCCGCGACCGGAATGCCCGGGTCACGGACATCGCCCAGCTCGAGCAGGTCACGCTCGCCAATGTCGGCTCTTCGGGTCAGCGTAGTGCGAGCGTTTCGGGTACTCGCCAAGGCGGTTGGTACGTCAACCTGCGGGTGCCCAACGACAACTCTGGGCATCGTGGCGAGCGGGTGCTCAACAGCCCGGTAGTCGTGGCGGGCCGCGTGTTCTTCACCACCTATGAGCCGGCCGTGGACCCCTGCTTCGGCGAGGGTACTCGCCGCACCTACGTGCTTGGCGCGACGAACGGAATCGGCGCCTTGCCTAGCTGCCCGAACTGCGCGTCGACCGAGCCGGTGCCCGGCACGCCCGGTACGCCGGGCGTGGCGATCCTGCCTCCGCCGCCGGTCAATCCTTCGCCTGACCTGCGCCCGGATGAAGGGACCCCAGCGCCGGTTCCTCCGTCGCCGTCGCCAGGTGGTCGCCGTGATTGGTGCCGGCAGATCGCGCTCTCGGTGGTCGATCCGGCGACGGGTAATGTGAGCTTCCAGCCGCTCGGTGAGATCTGTGACGGACGGCAGATCTGGCGGCAGATCCGTTGAGACTTTGGGAGGATTTGCGATGTCATGGCGGCATAGACGAATTTCATGGGCGACAGCCCTCGTCCTGGGAGCAGGAATGGCCTCCCCAGTGATGGCGGATAGCAAAACGGGCGCCCTCACCCCGACTCCGGTCGATGGGGGTCGGCCCCTTGCTTCCGTCGTGATCTGGGAAAAGGTGAAAGTCGACGGTGAGGAACTGCACGGGGCAACGCTCCTCCTCACCGCGCTCGGTGAAGACTCACTCGAGGCCGGAGGGAGACGTTTCCTCATCGCCTTCGATCCGAAATCGACCGTCGATACCCTGGCTCGGCCTGAACCTTTGGATCAGGCTTTGAAGCGGTACCCCTCGGGTTTGTGTGTCATCGTTCAGTTCGTCCCGAAACATTTGAGTCGGTTGGGAGCCGACACGGCGGTCGGCGTGCTGCCGCTGGTGGACGAGCAGGGCTCGCTGATGACGCGGTGCCGATGACAGGGGAATGCCATGAAGATGAATGTTTGCAATAAGTGCGGTACCGCGCCGGCGGTTTTCAGCCGGGTGCATGGCTTCACCCTGGTCGAACTGATGATCGTGCTCATCGTGCTCGGGGTGCTGGTCGGTGTCGCGATTCCCTCCTATCGGGACTACGTGGTGCGATCGAACCGGTCGGAGGCCAGGGCGGCGCTGCTCGAGCTCTCGCAAACGCTGGAGCGCTGCTTCACGCGTTTCAACCGATACGACCATGCGAGCTGCACGCTCCCGGCGATGCCGATGATGACGCCCTCGCGGGCCTATCAAGTGCGTATCCCACAGCGCACTCAGACCGCCTTCACGGTCGAGGCCGTGCCGCAAGGTCAGCAAGCGGCTCGCGATACGCTGTGCGGGACTTTTCGCATCAACCAGGCAGGCCAGCGGACGGTGAGCGGCTCGGGGACGCCGCGCGACTGTTGGTGAAAACCTCGTCGCGGCGTTTCCAGCTTTCGGTCCAAGGGCGGCGGAAGCCTAAGGGGGTGGTCCAGGCAGGCGGCTCACCCCTTCTCCCGCGTGGATGGGGGTGGTGAGAGGCCGGGGCCGCGAGCCCAATGTTTCACGGCTACGGCGCCGCGCTCGCGGTTCGAGCAATGGGATGCTTCCGCCTTCGACCCGGCCTGAGGGTTTTCGGGCCGACGCCACGATCCGACCTCCGTCACCCCATTCGTTCCGCGGGATGAGGCAGAAGCGATGGCCGCCCAAGCATCGAGCGCTGGTTCGTTGGTGGGCGCGACAGGGATCGAACCTGTGACCCCTACCATGTCAAGGTAGTGCTCTACCGCTGAGCTACGCGCCCGCCTGAATCGCGCGAGCTTGCGATTCTGCCATGCTCGACGGCCTCCCTCAAGCGCGCATGCTCGCCACCCTCCCATTTGCGGCGGGAAGGAAGCCGTTGCGGCGAACGGAGGCTGCTGTTTGGTCGGTGGGTCGCGATTAGGGACGGAGCCGGGACAAGCGTTGCCCGCTGGATGCGGATTTCCGAAGCACACGGAGGCGCACGCGAAGGAAGAGGGATCGAGAGATGGGCGCTTGTCGAGTCGCCGAGCCCCTCTTCGCGCGTGGGCCGAGCGCGCGAGCGCGCGAGCGCTCGGCTGAATTGGGGGCTCGAGGCGCACCCGTTCTGCGAAGACCGGCTCGACGGCTGCTACACTTTGGGGCCCGCCTGCTCCTGAGCGCCTTCGCGTCGCCTTCGCGCCGAGGGCATCGAGCGTGCATCGGTCGTTCTCGTTCATGATTCGGATCACCCTCAAAGACGGCTCTGAAAGAAGCTATCCCCAGCCGCTCACGGCGCGCGCGGTGGCGGAATCGATCAGCTCCCGCTTGGCCGAGGCCGCCATCGCCGCGCGGGTGGATGGGCGAATCGTCGATCTCTCGTTTCGCATCGAGCGCGATGCGCGGGTGGAGATCCTGACCGAGCGCGATCCTGAAGCGCTCGAAATCATCCGCCACTCCACTGCCCATCTGCTGGCGCAGGCAGTGCAGCGCCTCTACCCGGGCACCCAGGTGACGATCGGGCCGGTGATCGAGGACGGCTTCTACTACGACTTCGCCCGAGAGGAAGCCTTCACGCCCGAAGATCTCGAGAAAATCGAGGCGGAAATGCGCCGGATCGCCGCCGAAGCGCTCGTGGTCGAGCGTACCGAGATGCCGCGCGAGGAGGCGATTGCATTCTTCCGGCGGATGGGCGAGGAGTACAAAGCGCAGATCATCGAGAGCATTCCGCCCGAGGAGACGATCTCCCTCTACCGTCAGGGCGAGTTCGTGGATCTCTGCCGCGGCCCGCATGTGCCCGACACCGGCAAGCTCAGGCACTTCAAGTTGATGAAGGTGGCCGGGGCCTATTGGCGGGGCGATCCGCGCAACGAGATGCTGCAGCGCATTTATGGCACTGCTTGGCTTCGCCGCGAGGACCTCGAGGCGTATTTGAAGCGTCTCGAGGAGGCCGAGAAGCGAGATCACCGACGGCTCGGACGGCAGCTCGGCCTGTTCCACCTTCAGGAGGAAGCGCCCGGGATGGTGTTCTGGCATCCCAAGGGCTGGACGCTCTATCGCATCGTCGAGGACTACATGCGCGGGGTCTATCGCCGGGCGGGATATCAGGAGATCCGCTGTCCGATGATCCTCGACAGGAGCCTATGGGAGCGCTCCGGGCACTGGGAGAACTTCAAGGAAAACATGTTCACCACGAGCTCGGAGAACCGCGACTACGCGGTCAAGCCGATGAACTGCCCGGGGCACGTCCAGGTCTTCCGGCAGGGCTTGCATAGCTACCGCGAGCTCCCGATCCGCTACGGCGAGTTCGGGTCCTGTCACCGCAACGAGCCCTCGGGCGCGCTCCACGGACTGATGCGGGTGCGTGCCTTCACTCAGGACGACGGGCACATTTTCTGCACCGAGGAGCAAATCGAAGGCGAGGTGCACGATTTCATCGAGGTGCTCCGTCAGGTCTACGCCGACTTCGGCTTCGAGGATATCCTCTACAAGCTCTCGACGCGTCCCGCCAAGCGCATCGGATCGGACGAGATCTGGGACAAGGCGGAGAAGGCGCTCGAGGCGGCGCTCGAGGCGCACGGCCTTCAATACCAGGTTCAGCCCGGAGAAGGCGCCTTTTATGGTCCCAAGATCGAGTTCGTGCTGAAGGATTCCCTCGGTCGGACCTGGCAGTGCGGGACCATTCAGGTCGATTTCTCGATGCCTCAGCGCCTCGGCGCCGAGTACGTGGCCGAAGATTCCAGCCGACGCACCCCGGTGATGCTGCATCGCGCGATCATCGGCTCCTTCGAGCGTTTCATCGGCATCTTGATCGAGCACTACGCGGGCGCTTTTCCGCCTTGGCTCGCGCCGGTGCAGGCGGTGGTCATGAACATCACCGATGCACAAGCGGAGTATGCGGCCTCGGTCGTGCGAGCCTTGCAGGACCGAGGTCTGCGCGTGCAGCCCGACTTGAGGAACGAAAAGATCGGCTATAAGATTCGCGAGCACACCGTGCAGCGCGTGCCTTACCTGCTGGTCGTGGGGGATCGGGAGCGGGAGGCGGGGCTCGTCGCGGTGCGCGCGCGCAGCGGGGAGAATCTCGGCACCATGACGCCGGACGAGTTCGCGGCTCGGCTGCGCGAGGAGGCGCGCCCGGGCCGTTCCGGGCGCAGTTGCTGAAGACCCCGGAGGTTCGACCCATCGCCACCGAAAAACCGATTCGCCGCAACGAGGAAATCCGCGCTTGGAAAGTGCGGGTGATCGACGCCGAAGGAAAGCAGATCGGCATCCTCTCGCGCAACGAAGCGCTCGAACTGGCCCGGGAGCAGGGCCTCGACCTGGTCGAGATCCAACCCAACGCCGAACCGCCGGTATGCCGAATCATGGACTTCGGCAAGTTCCGCTTCGAACAGCAGAAGAAGGCGCAGGCGGCGAAGAAGAAGCAGAAGCAGATCGAGGTCAAGGAGCTCAAGTTTCGTCCTACCACCGACGAGGGGGATTACCAGCGAAAGCTGCGCGACTTGCGCGCTTTCCTCGGCGAAGGCGACAAGGTCAAGGTGACGGTCCGCTTCCGCGGGCGAGAGGTCATGCACAGCGATCTCGGTCTGGCCATGACCGAGCGCATTGAGAAAGATCTCGGCGACGAGGCGATCATCGAGCAACGTCCGCGTCTCGAAGGCCGCCAGATGGTGATGCTGATCGCGCCGCGCAAGCGCTGATTGGCCCAGGGTGAGTTCTTTCGCGGTGGCCGAGCGCTGCGCTATAATCGCAGGCTCGCTCAACGATGGGCGAAGAAGGCCGAACGGGCAGGATGGCAAGCGCTCGCTGGGGCCGCCCTGAGGCCGACCATGATTTCCTCCTCGGATCCGGGAGACCACTCATGCCGAAGATCAAGACCAACCGCGCGGCAGCCAAGCGCTTCCGCAAGACGGCGACCGGACGTTTCAAGTGCGGTCACGCCAACCATAGCCACATCCTCACGAAGAAGCCGAGCAAACGTAAGCGCAATCTGCGTGGGGTCAACTATGTCGCTGCGTGCGACCAGAAGTCGGTCGAGCGCATGCTCCCCTACGCCTGAGGAGGTCCTGAGATGGCTCGAGTGAAGCGTGGTGTGACGGCGCGTGCGCGGCACAAGAAAGTGCTCGCCCTGGCCAAGGGCTACTACAACGCGCGACGCAAGGTCTATCGGGTCGCCAAACAGGCGGTGATCAAGGCCGAACAGTATGCCTATCGCGACCGCCGGGCGAAGAAGCGGGAGTTTCGCGCCCTCTGGATCGTGCGCATCAATGCCGCCGCTCGCCAGCTCGGGATGAGCTATAGCCGATTCATCGCCGGTTTGCAGAAGGCGGCGATCGCCGTGGACCGCAAGTCGCTCGCCGATCTCGCGGTTCACGATCCGCAGGCCTTCGCGGCGCTCGCCGAACGCGCCAAGGCGGCCCTGGCCCCGGCCTGAAGGCGGCGAGTCGCCGCCGTGTCTGCCTCGGGGGAACGCATGTGCCCGGGTGAGGGCGTCCAGGCGCCGGAAGAGGTCGAGTTCACGCTGGAGAGCATCGAGCGCGCCGCCTCACTCGAGGAGCTCGAGCGAGTGCGCGTCGCATTGCTCGGTCGTCACGGCTCGATCAGCGAGGCCCTGAAGAGCCTCGGGACTTTGCCGCCCGAGCTGCGCCGGCAACGCGGCCAGGTGCTCAACCGTCTGCGAGACGAGGCCGAAGCGCGCATCGCCGCGCGCCGACGGATCCTCGAGGATGCGCTCTATCGGGAACGGCTCGCCGCGGAGCGGATCGACGTCACCATGCCCGGACGCGATCGCCTCCGCGGTAGCCTGCATCCGCTCACGATCACCCTGAACAGGATCGTGGCGATCCTTGAACAGATGGGGTTCCGCCTCGCCGACGGTCCCGAGATCGAGGATGACTGGCACAACTTCGAGGCCCTCAACTTTCCACCGCATCACCCCGCGCGGGCGATGCACGACACCTTCTACCTCCCCGACGGCCGGCTGCTGCGAACCCATACCTCGCCCGTGCAATTGCGAGCGATGCGCGAGCACCGTCCGCCCTTGCGCGTGATCGCCGCCGGCAAGGTCTATCGCAGCGATTCGGATCAGACCCACTCGCCCATGTTCCACCAGGTCGAGGGTCTCGTCGTCGACGAGGGCGTGAGCTTCGCGCAGCTCAAAGGCACCCTCTCGGACTTCGTCGCGGCCTTCTTCGAGCGCGGTTTCCGGATGCGTTTCCGGCCGAGCTACTTTCCTTTCACCGAGCCCTCGGCGGAAGTCGATTTGCTCTGGGAGCCGGGCGATGGCTCGGCGCCGCGCTGGCTCGAGGTGCTCGGCTGCGGCATGGTGCATCCGCGCGTCCTAAAGAACGGCGGCATCGATCCTGAGCGCTACACCGGCTTCGCCTTCGGTCTCGGCGTGGAACGCTTCGCCATGTTGCGCTATGGCGTCAGCGATCTCCGCGCCTTCTTCGACAACGATCTGCGTTTCCTCGCCCCCTTCGTCTGAGCGCCCGATGCGCCTTCCCTTGAGCTGGCTTCGCGAATGGTGCGATCTGCCGGTTGCGGTGCCGGAGATCGCCGAGCGCCTGACCATGGCGGGGATCGAGGTCGAGCAGATCATCCCCATCGGCGAGGGCCTCGAAGGGGTGATCGTCGCCGAAGTCCGCGAGGTCTCGCCTCACCCCGCGGCCGAGCGCCTGAGGGCCTGCGTGGTGTTCGATGGCGAGCGGGATCGTTCGATCGTTTGCGGAGCCGGCAACGTGCGGCCTGGTCTCAGGACGCCGCTCGCCTTGCCCGGCGCGGTCCTCCCCGATGGTCGCCGAATCGAGACGACGGTGCTGCGCGGCGTGCGCTCCGAGGGGATGCTGTGCTCGGCGGCGGAGCTCGGCCTGGGGGAGGAGCGTGGCGCTCTGCTCGAGCTCGATCCCGCAACGCCTGCGGGCATCCCGCTCGCGCAGGCGCTCGGTCTTCCGGATCATCTCCTCGAGCTCAAGCTGACCCCGAATCGCGGCGACTGCCTGAGCGTGCGCGGGCTCGCGCGAGAACTCGCCACCCTCTTCGGTCAGGCGATGCAGGGGCCTGCGATCGAAGCGGTCGAGGCGCGCAGCGACCGCCGCCTGGCGGTTTCGCTCGAGCGCGGAGCCGGCTGCGCCCGCTACCTGGGCAGAATCATCGAGGGCCTCGATCCCCGTGCCGTGACGCCCGGATGGATGCGCGAGCGTCTGCGTCGCGCCGGTCTTCGGCCGCTCCATGTCGTGGTCGACGTGACCAACTACGTCATGCTGGAGCTCGGCCAGCCGCTGCACGCCTTTGCGCTCGCGGCTCTCTCCGGCGGGATCGACGTGCGAAGGGCAAGGTCCGGCGAGCGGCTGGTGTTGCTCGATGGGCGCGAAGTGAGGCTCGACCCCGAGTTCCTCGTCATTGCCGATGGGCGCGGACCCGTGGCGCTCGCCGGGATCATGGGCGGGGAGGAGAGCCGAGTGCGCGAGGACACGAACGCGGTGTTCATCGAGAGCGCCTTCTTCGCCCCGCAGGCGGTCATGGGCAGGGCGCGTCGGCTCGGACTCGCCACCGACGCCGCCCATCGCTTCGAGCGCGGCGTCGATCCCGAATTGCCGCGCGTAGCGATCGAGCGAGCCACCGCGTTGCTTCTCGCGCTCGCCGGCGGCCGTCCGGGTCCCATCGTCGAGGCGGTGCTGCCGGAGGAGCTGCCGAAGCGCGAGCCGATCCTGCTTCGGCGAGAGCGGCTGGCGCGGGTGCTGGGCTTGGTGATCCCCGATGCCGAAGTCGAGCGCATTCTCGGCGCGTTGGGGCTTGCGCTTCGCCCCCATGGCGAGGGCTGGTGGGTGATTCCGCCGAGCGCGCGCTTCGATCTCGAGCGCGAGGAGGACCTCATCGAGGAGCTCATCCGCATCCACGGTTACGAGCGCCTGCCAGCGATGCCTCTTGCCGGCGTGACACCCCCGGCCCGTCGGCCCGAGGGGCAAATCGCGCCGGAACGGCTGCGGGAGTGGCTGGCCGCGCGGGGCTATTCGGAGGCGATCTGCTTCGCCTTCGTGGGCGATGCCCTGCTCGCGCAGTGGGGGATGGATGAGGCGGTGGTGCGGCTCGCCAATCCTCTCTCCGCCGAGCTCGCGGTGATGCGGCCCTCGCTCATTCCCGGGCTCGCCGAGGCGGCGCGCTTCAACCGCTACCGGCAGCGTGAGCGGATCCGCCTCTTCGAGCTCGGACGCAGCTTCCATCCCCAGGCGGAGGGCGCGCCGCGCGAGATCGAGCGCCTCGCGCTGCTCCTCTGCGGTCCGCGCCATGCCGGCCACTGGTGCGAGCCGGGCGGGGAGCACGATTTCTACGATCTCAAGGGCGATCTGGAGAGCTTGCTTGCGCTCCTCGGTCGGCCGTCGAGCTTCGAAGCCGCGGCGAAGCCCTGGCTCCACCCGGGGCGTTCGGCGGTGATCAAGGTCCAGGGAATCGAATGCGGCTGGATGGGGCAACTCGACCCGAAGCTCGCCGCCCGCCTCGACCTCCCCGAGGCGACGCTCGCCTGCGAAATCGAGCTCGCCGTGTTCGCCGAGAGGCCGCTACCCAGAGCGGTGATGCCGCCGCGTTTCCCGTCGGTGCGGCGGGACCTCGCCTTCGAGCTCGAGGAGCGTATTCCTTTCGCCGAGGTCGAGCAGATCGTGCGGGAAGCGGTCGGATCGCTCCTGGTCGATCTGTTCCTGTTCGACGAATACCGCGGCGGAGGGCTTGGCGAGGGGCGGCGTAGCCTCGCCATCGGCTTGATTTTGCAGGATTCTTCCCGCACTCTAACCGACGACGAGGTCGACGGCCTGGTGGCGCGCGTCGTGGCGGCCATGCAGCAAAAGGCCTCGGCACGCTTGAGGGCTTGATCGATGGCGCTCACCAAAGCCGAGCTGGCCGAACGACTCCATGCCGAGGTGGGGTTGAACAAAAGGGAGGGCAAGGAGTTCGTCGATGCCTTCTTCGCGGCGATCGTCGAGACGCTCGAACGTGGGCGGCCAGTGAAGCTCTCGGGCTTCGGGGCCTTCGAGCTGCGCGACAAGCGGAGGCGTCCCGGGCGCAATCCCAAGACTGGAGAGGAAATCCCGATCTCGGCGCGTAGGGTCGTGACCTTTCGCTCCGGGCAAAAGCTGAAGAGCAGGGTGGAGGCTTATGCTGGACCCGCGAAGCAATGACGAACTCCCGCCGATTCCGGCCAAACGCTACTTCACCATCGGCGAAGTGAGCGAGCTGTGCGACGTCAAGCCGCACGTCCTGCGCTATTGGGAACAGGAGTTTCCGGGTCTCAAGCCGGTGAAGCGGCGCGGCAACCGGCGCTATTACCAGCGGCAGGACGTCCTGCTCGTGCGGCAGATCCGTAGCTTGCTGTATGATCAGGGTTTCACCATCGGCGGCGCGCGACAACGCCTCGAGGGGGAGCAGGGCAAGCGCGAGGCGCAGCTCTCGCAGCAGCTCGCGCATCAGCTCCGGCTCGAACTCGAGGAAATCGCTCAGCTGCTCCGCCGCTGATGGGTGGAGAAGGTTCGCCTCGGTCGGGGCGTAGCGCAGCCTGGTAGCGCACCACAATGGGGTTGTGGGGGTCGCGAGTTCGAATCTCGCCGCCCCGACCATCCGCGAACCTTGATTCTCCGCATGAGCCAAGCCCTGCGCAGCCTTTATCCCCCCATCGAACCCTTCGATCAGGGTTTCCTGCAAGTCTCTTTGCTCCATTCGATCTACTACGAGCAGTGTGGGAACCCCGAGGGCAAGCCCGCCCTGTTCCTACACGGTGGCCCGGGAGGCGGCTGCAATGCGCTCAGCCGCCGCTTCCACGATCCCTCGAGCTACCGCATCGTGCTCTTCGACCAGCGCGGCTGCGGCCGCTCGCGGCCGCTCGGCGAGCTCCGCGAGAACACGACTTGGCATCTGGTGGCGGACATCGAGCGACTGCGGGTCCATCTCGGCATCGAGCGATGGCAAGTCTTCGGAGGCTCCTGGGGCTCGACGCTCGCGCTCGCGTATGCACAGACGCACCCCGAACGGGTGAGCGAGCTGATCCTGCGCGGAATCTTTCTGCTACGCCGCAGTGAGCTCGAGTGGTTCTATCAGCACGGTGCGAGCGAGATCTTCCCCGAGGCCTGGGAGGATTTCCTCAGGCCGATCCCGCCGGCGGAGCGAGGGGATTTGATGAGCGCCTACCACCGTCGGCTCACCGGGGAGGATGCCGCGCTGCGGCTCGAGGCGGCGCGCGCGTGGTCGGTTTGGGAAGCGAGAACCAGCTTTCTCAGGCCCGACCCGGAGCATGTCGCTGCATCCGAACGCGAGGACTTCGCCCTCGCTTTCGCTCGGATCGAGAGTCATTACTTCGTTCACGGAGGTTTCTTCGACGAGGACGGTCAGCTGCTGCGCGATCTCGGCCACATTCGCCACATTCCGGCGGTCATCGTGCAGGGGCGTTACGACCTCGTCTGTCCGATGCGTTCGGCCTTCGATCTCGCTCGCGCCTGGCCCGAAGCCGAGCTGATCGTGGTTCCGGATGCCGGTCACTCCGCTTACGAGCCGGGAATCGCCGATGCCCTCCTCAGGGCCACGGATCGCTTCCGCGAGCGGTCCGCCGCTTAGCCGTCGGACGGGGGGGACAGGAACTCGCTCAGCCGCTCGCAGATCGCCTGTAGGGCGGGTTGGAGGGCGCGCGCCCTGAGCGCCTCGTACTCGACCCCCTCGACCCGGCCGAAGATGGCCTGCGCGAGCTGAAGCGGACTCCGGACGCGCTTGAGCAGGTCGGCGAGGAGCAGACGGAGTTCGCTCGTGGTGGGCGTCACCCCAAGCCGCGTGAACAGCTCGCCGAGGGCGAGAAACAAGGGTTCCGCGTCGGCATCGAGTCCGAAGTCGCTGGGACGGTAGCGGAAAGGCGCCTCTCCGCGGTCGGTGTGGATGCGGAAACTGAGACGGTGAAGCCCGTGGTAAAGCGGTTCTTCCGAGATCAGCATCACCAGGAGGTGGCGTGGATTGGCCTCGGCCAATCCGTGGGCGTGCGGCCAGCGTCCGCTGACGAGAAAGCGCTCGAGGCGGAGGTGTTCGGTGAAGGGCGCTTCCTGGAGTTGATCGAGGATCAGCGCCGAAGGCTCGGCTTCCGAGTAGCCGCAGGCCTCCACCACCGCGCGGTCGAACGCCGGCAGCGGCGCGTCCTGCGGTGGGCGATCGGCTTCCTCGGCCTTGGCAGGCGCTTGCGAGAAATCATGGTAGCGGACATGCGCGAAGCCGAGCGCTCCGGCGAGCGCGCTGGCGAAAGCGGTCTTGCGGCGACCGCCGCGACCGGTGACGTTGAGGGAGCGAAGCAGAGCCGGCGGCTCCTCCAGAAGGCAGGCGATCGCAAACTCGTAGGATTCGTTCGACTCGAAGCCGAACTCCGCCAGCCTGCGGCCCAGATCCATGTGCTCCGCCCCCACGCCCGCGATCACGCGGCGGCGGCGCGCTCCGCCTGCTGCTTGGGCCCGTGGAGCAGCGCGTGGCGCACCGCGTTGACCGCCAACTCAAGCTCCTCGCTGCCGATGTCGAAGGTCGGGGTGAAGCGCAGGCTGTTCTGACCGCCGTGGATGACCCCGAGTCCTTGAGTGCGCAGGAAATCCTCGATGCTGTCCGCGCCGTAGCACTTGTAATCGGGCGCGAGCTCGCAGGAGACGAGCAGACCGGTGCCCTGGACGGCGCAGATACGGCCGTCGAGCTCCTCGCGCAGACGCTTCAGGCGCTCGACGAACTCGCGACCGCGCTCGACGATGTTGCGCCGGAGTTCGGGGGTGAGGGCGGCGAGCACGGCGGTCGCGCAGTCCAAGGCCCGCGGGTTGGCGGTCATGGTGTTGCCGTAGATGCCTTTCCGGTAGAGCCCGGCCGCGCGTTCGTTCACTGCCAACACCGAGAGCGGGAACTGGCCGGCATTGAGGGCTTTGGAGAAGGTCTCCATGTCCGGCGGGGGAAGACCCTCGAAGCCGGGATAATCGACGATCGAGAGCACGCCTTGAGCGCGAAGGCCGGCTTGGATCGAGTCGATCAGGAGGAGCGTCCCGTGGCGCGCCGTCAGTTCACGGGCCGCGGCGTAGAACTCGGGCGTGAGCGCCTTGCCGGGGTTGCCCTCGCCCATGACCGGCTCGAGGAAGACCGCCTCGATGAACCAGCCGTTTCGCTCGGCCTCGGCGAAGGCCTGCTCCAAGGCCGCGACGTCGTAGGGTTCGATCGCGATCAGGTGATCGTGATGCTTGGCGCTGCCGAGGTGCTGTTGATACGCGCGGCGGGTCGAATCGGAATAGAGCGCGGGATGCTCGGTGCGGCCGTGGAAGCTGCCTTTGACCGAGATGCGCCGCACCTTGGCGCCGGCGCGCGGGGCACCGGGATCGGTCATCCGCTTCACGTTGACGTCCGCCAGCCGGCCGGCCAGGGTGACGGCCTCCGAGCCAGAGTTGAGGAAAAAGAACTTCGCGTAGGGACAGCCGCCCCGCCGATGGCCGATTTCGCCGCGCAGCGCCGCCACGGCCCGCATTTGGCTCAGGCTCGGCGTCATCACGTTGGCCATGACTTGGGTGCCGTTGAGGGCGGCGAGCACCGGTTCGGGCGCATGGCCGAAGCCGAGCATCCCATAGCCACCCATGTCGAGCACCACCGCGCCCTTTAGTGTCACGATCCACGCTCCGCGGGCGGCGAGCGCGACGTAGGGGTTGACCGCGTCCTCGGGATAGAAGTTGAGGATCCCCTCCTGCGCGCGACGTACCTGCTCAGCCTCGTCGAGGGCGATGAAATCGGGCATGACCCGTGAGAGCTCGCGGAAGCGCGCGTGCGCCTCCTCGATCGCGGTACGCAGGGCCGGGCGCGAGGCCGCGAAGCGCCGGATCACTGCATCGTCGAGGCCGCGGGTGCGGATCGCGCCGCCGGCCGCGCGCATCTCGTTGAGGAGCGAGAGCAGACGGTCCATGACCACCTCCGTTGCAAGCAGTCCGGCGCGGTTTGCCGGACGATGGGCGGGAAACCCGAAATCATAGCCGATGGAGCGCGCCGAAGGCCAGAAAACGCTCGCGGTCGCCGACGCGAAGGGATGATCGTGATAAGCTTCTGCCGCCTCCGCTCCGGGAGCGGCTTCGCATGGTTCATCCAGAGGATACTCTCCGCCGCCAGCAGTTCGCCGACTGGTGGTGTTTCGTTCGCCAATGGTGGCGCCGACCGAAATCCACGGCTGCGATCGCGCCTTCCGGCAGGCGCCTCGCGGCGCTCATGATCGACGCGCTGCCGGCGGATGCGGCTCGGGTGCTCGAACTCGGTCCGGGGACGGGGGTCTTCACCCGCGCGATCCTCGAACGGGGGATCGCTCCGGAGAATCTGTTCCTGATCGAACTCAACGAGGCCTTCGCCGACCTCCTGGAACGTCGGTTCCCCAGGGTGCGCGTGCTTCGGGGCGATGCACGGGAGCTTCCATCCTTGCTCGCGGCCCATCCCGAGTGCGGTCCCTTCGACGCCGTGATCAGCGGGCTCGGGCTGCTCGGGATGCCGCGAGAGGATCAGAGGCGCCTTTTCGCCTCGCTGCTTTCGGTGCTCAGGCCCTCGGGGCGCGTGATCCAGTTCAGCTATGCGCCTTTTTCTCCCCTGCGCCGCTCGGTGCGGCGTGAGCTCGGCCTCAGGGTCCACAGGGGAGCGGTCGTCTGGCGCAACCTCCCGCCCGCGCGAGTTTTCGTCTTCGATCGTGAGCGCTGAGGTGTCCCCGCTTCGGCTGCTCGGCCGCCGCGAGCCGGCGGCGCCGCTCTCGCATGCACGTCGGCTTCGCTCGATCATCGGTAGAGTCGCGTTTCTCGCGATTCTGCTCGTCACCGTTCCCGAGCCGGGTGAGGCCGCGCCAGCGCCCTTCGCCCCTGCGCTCAAGCCGGGGGAGCTCACGGTCCGACTCCGGATCGAAGACGGTGAACGGCGCTTTCCCGCTAGGCTTCGTCGAGTCCATGTGGAGGTGGACACGGGCGTTCGCTGCGTGAAGGCGCCCTGTCCCGAGGCGAGCCGCGCGCTCGAACTGAAAGCGGGTCGGGATGCGAGCGTCGCGATCCCGGTCGCCGACTGGAGTCGAGTCCGCTCGATCCGAGTCGAAGGGGCGCGGACGTTGCTCGACCCGGGGCAGAGAGCGAAGCGGCTGGCCGATGGCAGCTTCCTTCTCGAGCTCGAAGCGGAGAGCGAGGAGGCCCAAGCGCCACCCTGAGTTCCGGGCGCGGCACGGCGATCAAGGAGAGGCTTCGGCGATGCCGGCGACGGCGGGCAGACTGGGTTCGCGCTCGATCCTGAGCAACACGCCGAAGGCTGGATGATCGAAGTAATGCACCTCGTTGAGCCGGATCGCCCGGCGCTCCCTCAGCCTGAACACGAGGGGCTCGCCCTCTGAGCGCGACGCGGGCGCCCAACGCAAGTCGAGTTCGACCACGAGACGAGTGCTCAGCCGCAGGCGCACGAAGCCGAGCAAGCCCGGAAACTCGCCATCCAGGCTCACCGTGCGGCCGGCTCGCAAAGCGCGAGCGCCGAGCTGCCAGCCGAGGGCGCCGATCGGACGCTGATCGGGAAGTGCGGCTGCGCGCGACTCGAGCAAGGCCTCGAGTCGAAGCTCGCGTGACGGCAGACGCCGCGGCAGGCGATCGGCTCGGGTCGGATCCGCAGGAGGCAGCGGCCGCGCCGTGCGCGGTGTGACCGTGGGATCAAGCGCCGGTACGGCTCCCGCCGCTTCGGCGTCTCCGTGCGCGATCAGCACCAGTTCGACCCGATAGACGTCCCGCCCCGGCTCGCCCTCCTGCGCCGTCGCGGGTGCGAGGCTCGTGAGCAGGAAGATGAGGAGGGCGATGCACCCGAGACGGCTCATCCGGCGCCACCGATCCGAAGCCCCGCCTCGAGCGCGAAGCGCGCGAAAAGCGCCTCGAGCGCCTTGCGCGACTGGATCGCGCTCTGCGGTCTGAGCTCGCCGGGGTCGGGAGCGGCGTAGTCCTGCGCGAAGCGAAGCAACAAACGCCCGTCGGTCGCGAAGAGCTCGAGCGCCAGGCTCGCCCCCGCCTCGCTGCGCCCGTAGCTTGCCAGGGGCGTGGCCAGATCATCGGCGATGGGGTGGAGCCGTACTCTGCTTGCCCGCACCTTGAGCTTGGCGGCGCTCGTCTTCGGTTCGGAGGCGAGCGTGATGCCTTGGGCCGCGAGCGATCGCTCGAGCGCGCTGCGCAGGCTCTCCGCGAGCTCCGCTTCAATCTGGGCGGCGCGTCGGCTTCCGATTCCGACTCGGCTGCCGCTCGTTCTCAGCGCGTCGCGGTCGAGTTCGACGACCACCGGCTCGAGATGGACCTCGGATACGCGAAGGCTTTCCGCCGCGCGGGTTTCTTCGGGCGCGATCAGCGCACAGAGCAAGAGCAGCATGGAGAAACGGGGCATGGCGACCTCGCGAATGCCTTCACCCGAAGAGCAGTGTAACGCCGCGCGCTCAGGAGAGCAGAGCGATCAAGGCCTCGGCCATCGCCAGCCGCTCAGCGGGATCGGGATGGCCCTCGCGGATGCGCAGTTGCTGCGATCCTTGCATCGCGTAACGCTGGGGCTCGCGTTGGAGAAGCGCCACCAGCCGCGCCGGCTCGAGACGCGGATTGCGGGCGAACTCGATCCGTCCGCCGCGGGTTCCGAGCTCGAGTTTCTCGATGCCGAGCGCCTCCGCGCGGCGGCGCAGTCGGGTGAGACGGAGGAGGTGGCGGGCGGGCTCGGGCAGCGCGCCGAAGCGGTCGGCGAGCTCGAGCTCGAGCTCGGCGATGCCAAGCTCGTCCTTGGCGGCTGCGATGCGCTTGTAGAGCCTCAGTCGTTCGGCGATGTCGGGAAGGTAGTCTTCCGGCAGGAAGGCGGGGAGTCCGAGTTCGATGCGGCAGGCAGGATCGGGCTCGAGCAGCGTCTGCTCGTCGAAGTCGCCGCGCCGGTAGGCCGCCACCGCCCGCTCGAGCATCTCGAGGTAGAGGGTGAATCCGATCTCCTCGATCTGGCCCGATTGTTCCTCGCCGAGCAGCTCGCCCGCGCCGCGGATTTCGAGGTCTTGGGTCGCGAGGGCGAAGCCGGCACCGAGTTCCTCGACCGCGGCGATCGCCTCGAGCCGCTTGCGGGCATCCTCGCTGATGGTCTTAAGCTCGGGGACGAAGAGGTAGGCATAAGCGCGATGGTGGCTGCGCCCGACGCGGCCGCGGAGCTGGTGCAGCTGAGCCAGCCCGAAGCGATCGGCACGGTCGATCAGGATCGTGTTGGCATTGGGCACGTCGATCCCTGACTCGATGATCGTGGTCGAGACCAAGACGTCGAAGCGCTGGCGATGGAAATCGAGCATCACCCGCTCGAGCTCGCGCTCGCGCATCTTGCCGTGGGCGATGCGGAATCGGGCACCGGGCAGGATCGATTCGAGCTCGGCGGCCCTTTTTTCGAGCGTGGCGATGTCGTTGTGGACGAAATAGGCCTGTCCGCCGCGGGCGAGCTCGCGTTCGAGCGCCTCCCGGACGATCGCCCGCTCGTAGGGGACCACCAGGGTTTTCACCGCGAGGCGATCGGAGGGCGGGGTGGCGATCAGGGACATCGCCTTGACCCCGGCGAAGGCGAGGTTGAGCGTCCGCGGGATCGGGGTGGCGGTCAGGGTGAGCAGATTCACCTCGGCGCGCAGCGCCTTCAGCCGTTCCTTGTGGCGCACGCCGAAGCGCTGCTCCTCGTCGATGATCACCAAGCCCAATCGCGCGAAGCGCACGTCCTCCTGAAGCAGGCGATGGGTGCCGATGACGATGTCGATCCGGCCTTCGGCCAGATCGGCGAGGTCGCGGCGCTGCGCGGAGGCACCGCCGAGGCGGGAGAGCTGGGCGATGCGCACCGGCCAGCCGGCGAAGCGATCGCGGAAGGTCTCGTAGTGCTGCTGGGCGAGGAGGGTGGTGGGAACGAGCAGCGCGACCTGTTGCCCCGCGAGCGCCACCGCGCAGGCGGCGCGCAAGGCGACCTCGGTCTTGCCAAAGCCGACATCCCCGCAAATCAGCCGGTCCATCGGCTCTTGGCGTTCGAGGTCTTGAAGCACGGCCTCGATCGCGGCGCGCTGGTCAGGGGTCTCCTCGAAGGGGAAACCCTCGGCGAAACGGGCGAGGGCGGCGCGGTCCAATTGGATCGCATGCCCTGCGCCCGCCCGGCGTCGGGCCTCCAGGGCGAGGAGTTCGGCGGCCACGTCCCGCACCCGGGAGGCGGCGCGCCGCTTGGCGCGTTGCCAATCCTCGCCGCCGAGTTTGTGCCAAGGGGCCTCGTCCGGATTGGCTCCGAGGTAGCGGCTGACCTGGTCGAGCTGAATGACCGGGACGTAGAGCATGTCCCCGCCGCGGTATTCGATGGCGAGGAAATCGCCGGGAGCACCTCCGATCTGAAGCCGCTTCAGGCCGCGGTAACGCCCCACCCCGTGATCGGCGTGAACCACCGGCGCGCCCTCGGCGAGCTCGGCGAGATCGCGCAGGATGGCAGCCGGATCGCGCGCCGCCTCGCTTCGACTGCGAGTCCTGAGCGCCCGACCGGGGTAGAGGTCCTGTTCGGTGAGCAGGATCAGCCCATGCCGGCGATCGAGGAAGCCGCTTTCGAGCGGCGCCACCCACAGCAGCAAGGGATCGGAGGCGGCCAGCGCTTCCTCGAAGCGTTCGATGCGCCTCGGGTGGAGGCCGACTGCTCGGAGCTGCTCGGCGAGCGGCTCGGCATGCCCGGGAGAGCTCGCGGTGAGAAGGAGGCGCGTTTCGCCGGAGCCGAGCAGGTGGCGGACCGCCGCGATGCCTTGAAGATCCCCGATCGGCGGCGGGGCGAAGCGGGCGTCGTCGGGTACCGCTGTGGTGAGTCGAAGCATCCGGAAGTCGGTCAGGCGCTCCGCGAGTTCCTCGGCCTCCAGGAAAAGCTCCGGCGGCGGGAAGGCCGGCCGGTCGAGGTCCTCGCGCCTCTCCTCGTACCGCTTGGCGATGAGCGCAGCGAAGCCGAGCACGGCTTCATCGAAGCCGACGTCGAGGACGAGCTCCGCGTTGGCCGGGAGGTAGTCGAACCACGTGGCGAGGTTGGGAAAGAACAGAGGCAGGTAGCTCTCAAGCCCCGCAGGGGCGCGGCCTGCCTTGAGCTCCTGAGCCAGCCGCGACTTCGGCGAGACCGCAAACCGCTCGATGAGCCGCTCCCAAGCCGCGCGGAGCGCAGCGGGGTCGTTCGGATATTCGCGGGCGGCCAAGAGCTCGATGCGCCTGACCGAGCCAGTGGAGCGCTGAGTCTCGGGATCGAAACTGCGAATCGATTCGATCCGATCGTCGAAAAGCTCGATGCGATAGGGATGCGGAGCGCCCGGTGGAAAGAGATCGAGGAGGCCGCCCCGCACGGCGAATTCGCCCGGTTCCCCGACTTGCGGCACGAGTCGGTAGCCAGCCTGCTCCAGACGCAAGCGCTCCGCCGAGAGGTCGAAGCGATCGCCCACGGCCGCGACGAAGCTTCGTCCGAGCGCGAAGCTGGCCGGTGGTAAGCGCTCGAGCGTCGTCGTGACCGAAGCGATCACGGCGCCACGCTCGAGCCGCGGAAGTCGCCAGAGGGCCTCCATGCGCCGCGCCGCGACCGCCGGGTGCGGCGCCAGGGCGTCATAAGGCAACAGCTCGCGCTCGGGAAAGGCAAGGATCGGCAGGGCCCCGCCGAGAAAGGCGGCGCACTCCTCGCTCAGCCGGTGCGCGGTCTGTGCGTCGCGGGCGAGAAAGACCACCGGATGGGCCTGAGCGCGAGCGCGCTCCGCGAGCCAAAGGGCGAGCCCCGCCCCTGGCGGCAGGGGCAGGGCGGAGGCTCCGCTCTTCGCGAGGCGGGACGGGACGGAGGATGCGCTGATCACGGGCGGCCGGAGTTTAGCCCTCTCTACGCGATGGATGAACGCCCGCGGGTTGCAGTTGCAGGCGCAGAAGGACGATGCCGGGCTCGCCGATGAGGCTCGAGCGGCTGAACCCGAGGCGGGAGGCGATGGCAAGCATCGGCGCGTTGTCATCCAGGCTCAGGCCGAAGATGGCGGGTAGCCGCTTGCGTCGGCACCACTCGATCAGGCGGCGGACCAGGAAGGTTCCGATCCCGCGTCCGGACAAGGGCCGGCCGACGATGACCGCGAATTCGCCTTCGCCGCTTCGAGGATCGATCGCCACCCGCGCCACCGCGCCGATCCGCGATGCGCCAGGCGGACCGGGGTGGGCGAGCACCAAGGCGAACTCGCGGCGCGGGTCGATGCTCGCCAGCTGAAGTGCATGCTCGTGGGTGAGTTCGGTCAGGGGATGCAGGAAGCGCTGGCGGATTTCCTCGGGTGAAAGTTGCCGGAAACCTTCCCGCAGCGCCTCGGCATCGGCCGGATCGATGGGCCTGAGCAGCCAGGACTCGCCGTCGATGTCAAGGACCCACGTCCAGGGTCGGCCCGCGTGCCGCGGCGCGATGCGCGGGCCATGTCGTGCGGAAGCGATGAGGGGTGCGCTCATGCTGCCAGTATGCGCGGATGATGGCGAGCGAATGCTCGAAAGCCCTAAGGCTCGCGCAACCAGCGCATCTCCCAGGCGGCCCCCGCTCCTTGTCCGAGCGCGCGCGCGAGCTGCCGCAAGCCTTTGGCCAGCTCCTCGGCCAAAGCGAATGGCGGTCGCAGGATCGCCATACCGGCGCCGTTGAGCCGGAGGGGCGAGTCCGGCTCGCGCACGAAGAGCCGCAGATCGAGCACGGGGCCGGGTGCATGCGCCGCGAGCCAACGGCTGAACGGGGCGAGGGGCGGCAGCGTCTTGATCGGGTACCACACCGCATAGACGCCCTGGGGGAAGCGGCGGAATGCGCGCTCGAGCCCTTGCGCGATACGCTCGAACTCGGCGGTTTTCGCCTCGTAAGGCGGATCGATGAGGATCAGCGCCCGGCGCTCGGGCGGGGGAAGCAAGGCGCCGAGCGCCTCGTAGCCATCGCGCTGGTGGACGGAAACGCGGCGATCGGGGGCGAAGCACCGCCTCAGGGCGGAATAGACCTCGGGATGAAGCTCGCAGAGCAGCAGCCGGTCACCGGGACGCAGCCGATCCGCGGCGAGGAGCGGCGAACCTGGGTAACGCAAAGGACCATCCGCGGCCTCGCCGCCGAGGCGCCGGACGGCTTCGAGGTAGGCTGCGAATGCGGGCTCCTCAGCCCCCCACAGGCGGCCGATCCCAAGCCGCCATTCCTGCGCCTCGCCCTCGCGGGCAAGGGGATAGAGACCCTCGCCGGCGTGGGTCTCGAGGTAGGCAAGCGGCTTGTCCTTGCGGGTGAGCGCCTCAAGCAAGGCGAGCAGGAGCCAATGCTTGAACACATCCCCGAAATTGCCGGCGTGGAAATAGTGGCGGTAGTTCACATCGGAGCCGTCCTTCGTTGCCGTAACATGGTGCCGTGTTCCGCTGGCTTGCGATCGTTCTCGCCTTCGCGCTCGCCGTGCCGCCGGTGCCTTCGGACTGCGCGCGGCCCGATGAACCCCTGCCCGCGCCTGCCGAGATGGGCTGTCACGGCGCGAAGTCGGCAAGCCCGCTCAAGCCGCCCGAGGACCGGCCGGCGGATCCCTGCCCCTGCTGCGATTTCTGCTGCGACTGCGCGCCCGCGCCGGCCATCAGCCTGAGCGCTGCCTCGGCCGAGTCAACGCGCCTTCAGGCCTCTCCCATGGGTGCAGCGAAGGGCCACCCCTACTGGACGCCCTTCAAGCCCGATCGACCTCCGAACCCCAGCACCTGCGGCTGAACGTCGCCAGGGCCGCTCGATTCATCGGAGCGGTCTGTCCTTGGGTTTCCGTGTCACGGAGGTCGTTCATCCATGCCTCGCATCATGTCTTGCCCTCTGGCCGTGCGCCTGAGGCGCCTCCTGCTTTCGCTCTCTTTCGCCGCGCTTCCTGCGCTCGCCGCGTTGCACGCGTCCGCGCAAGAGGCCGGCATCTATGTCTGCCCGATGCATCCGGAAATCCGGCGCGAGCAGCCTGGCCGCTGCCCGATCTGCGGCATGGCGCTCGTCGCCCGGAAGCCGCCCGCTCGAGTCGGATCTTCGCCGCCGATCGCAGTTTCCGGCCGGGTGATGCAAGCCCTCGCGGTCAAGATCGAGACGGTGCAGAAGCGGTCTCTTTCACCGCGAGTCCTCGCGCCGGCTTTCGCTCGCATCGCCGAGGACCGGATCGTGCACGTGCACAGCCGCGTGGAAGGCTGGGTGGAGACGGTGGACGTGCACAGCCTGGGCGAGCGGGTCGCGGCCGGTCAGCGGCTCTTCGAGCTCTATTCACCCAAGCTCTCAGCCGCCCAGGAGGATTACCTGATCGCTTGGCGCGCGGGTGGAAAGGGCTCTCCCGCCGAGCGCGCCGCCGCCTTCCGTCTGCTCACCCTCGGGGTCGATGAGGATTTCATCGCCAGGCTCGGCGAGCATGGTCGCTCGTTTCGCACCGTGCCCGTGCGTGCCCCGCGGGCGGGAGTGGTGACGGCGATCGGCATTCGCCACGGCATGTTCCTCGAGCCTTCGATGGTGGCGCTCGAGCTGAGCGATTTGAGCGAGCTTTGGGTGGATGTGCGGCTCAGCGCCGAGGCGCTCGAGCAAATCGCCGACCCTCGGCCTCGCCTGATCCTTCGCCATCCCGGCCGCGCCGGCCGGGTGTGGCGGGCGGCGGATCCGGTGCTCTTGCCGCTCGCGGATCCGATCACCCGCAGCCTGACGCTGCGCTACCGGGTCGCCAATCGCAAGGGACTACTCGCGCCCGGGGATTTCCTCCACGCCGAGCTCGTGGGCGAGGCGGGTGCACCGTTGCTCGCAGTTCCTGCTTCGGCGGTCATGCTCCTTCCGGAGGAGGCGAGGGTGATGCTCGTCGAGGGGGAGGGGCTTTTCCGGCCGGTGCGGGTCGTGCTCGGCCGTCGCTTCGGGCGTTTCGTCGAGATTCGCGATGGTCTTGCCGAGGGCGAGCGGATCGTGAGCAACGCCCAGTTCCTGCTCGATGCCGAGGCCGCCCTCGGCGCCGGCCTCGATCGTCACCAGCCGGAGGCCGAACATGCGCACTGATGCGCGCCCTCTGGCGGGTGCTTTCCAGCGCTGGGCGCGCTTCTCCGCCGAGGCGCGCGGCCTGCTCGTGCTGCTCGCTTTCCTGCTCGCCTTTCTCTCGGCATGGCTTGCGCTCAGGCTGCCGGTGGATGCCATACCCGATCTTTCCGATCCCCAGGTCATCGTCCGCGCGCGCTGGCCAGGTCAGGCGCCTTCGCTGATCGAGGAGCAGCTCGCCTATCCCTTGGCTTCGCGTCTTCTCGCCGTGCCTGGGGTGAAGACCGTGCGCGCCTTCGCGATGTTCGGCGATGCCTTCCTTTACGCCTTGTTCGAGGACGATGCCGATCTCAGGCTGGTGCGCTCGCGGGTGCTCGAGGCCTTGGCCCAAGCCGGGCCCGAGCTTCCGCCCGGTGCGCGGGTGGAGCTTGGGCCCGCGGCGAGCGGCCTCAGCTGGGTCTATCAGTACGCGCTCGTCGACCGCTCCGGCCGGCACGACCTCGCCGATCTCACCGCGCTTCAGGATTGGTGGCTGGCTCGTGAACTCCGAGCCATTCCCGGGGTGGCCGAGATCGCGCGGGTGGGCGGGATGGAGCGCCGGTTCGAGGGCATCGTCGATCCGCTCGCCCTTCGCGCCTATGGCATCGGCTGGGGCGCGCTGATCGATGCGGTGCGTGCCGCCTCGCGCGAGCAAGGCGGCGGGGTGGTGGAGCTTGCGGAGCGTGGCTATCCGGTAACCATGCGCGGGCTCATCCGCTCGCTGTCGGATCTCGCGCAGGTGCCCACCGGCGTGCTTCATGAAGGTACCCCGGTGCTGCTCGAGCGGGTCGCCGAAATCCGCGAGGGCCCGGCGCCGCGTCAGGGCATCGCGGAACTCGACGGCGAGGGCGAGGTGGTCGGCGGCATCGTGGTCATGCAGCAGGGGGCCAATCCGCGCGAAGTCATCGAGCAGGTCAAGCAGCGCCTCGAGCGCCTCAAGCCGGCCTTGCCGGAGGGGATGGAGATCCTCACCGTCTATGACCGTTCCGCGCTGATCGAGCGGGCGATCGCTTTTCTCGCCCGCAAGCTCCTCGAGGAGCTGCTCATGGTGGCGCTCGTCTGCGTGATCTTCCTCGGCGCCCTGCGCAGCGCGCTGCCCTCCCTGATCCTGCTTCCCCTCGGGGTGCTGATCGCGCTCGCCGGGATCGGGGTCCTCGGCTTTTCCGCGGACATCATGGCCCTGGCGGGCATCGCCCTGGCGATCGGGGCGATGGTCGACTCCTCCCTGGTCATGACCGAGAACGCCTGCCGACGGCTTGAATCCTGGCCTCAGGGGCGCTCGCTGAGCGAACGCCGGCAGGCGGTGGCCGAGGCCGCCGCTGAGGTCGCGCCGGCGCTTTTTGTCTCGCTCCTCATCATCGCTCTCTCGTTCTTGCCCGTGCTGCTGCTCACGGGGCAGGAGGGCCGGCTGTTCTCGCCGCTGGCATGGACGAAGACGCTTGCCATGCTCGCGGCCGCGGTCCTGGCGCTCGCGTTCGGGCCGGCGCTCATCGCTGCGAGCTTGCGGCGAGCGATGGTCGAGGAGGAGCGGCATTGGCTGACCGGGCCTTTGATCCGCCTCTACCGACCCGCCTTGCGGCTTGCCATCGCTCACCCCAAGAGCGTGCTCGCGCTCGCCGCCCTGCTCATTCTTCTCAGCCTCTGGCCCTGGTCGCGGCTCGGCTCGGAGTTTCTGCCCGAGCTCGAGGAAGGGGATTTGCTTTACATGCCAAGCACCGTGGCCGGCCTTTCCCCGGGCAAGGCGGCAGAGCTTCTTCAGCAGACCTCACGGCTGATCCGCGAGCTTCCCGAGGTCGAGCGCGTGTTCGGCAAGATCGGCCGCGCCGAGAGCGCCACCGATCCCGCACCGCTCACCATGATCGAGACCACGATCCTGCTCAAGCCGAAAGCCGCGTGGCGGGAGGGGCTCGACCTCGATGAGCTGGTGGCCGAGCTCGATCAGCGCGTGCGATTGCCGGGCCTGGTCAATGCCTGGGTACAGCCGATCCGCACCCGGATCGAGATGCAAAGCACGGGCATCCGCACCCCGCTCGCGCTGAGATTGCTCGGGGATGATCTCATCACTTTGAACCGCCTTGCCGAGGAGGCGGAGGCCGTGCTCAAGGCTCTACCAGGAACGCGCAGCGCCTTCGCCGAACGGATGGGCAGCCAGCCCTACCTCGAACTGCGGCCCGACCGGCTCGCCCTCGCTCGCTACGGTCTGAGCATGGAGGATTTCGCCGAATGGGTGGCGAGCGCCATCGGCGGCGAGCCGCTGGCGACGGCCTATGTCGGTCGAGCGCGCTATGCGGTCGCCTTGAGGTTGCCGCAAGCCTTCCGCGACAGCCCCGAGGCCCTCGCCGAACTCATCCTGCCGACCCCGAGCGGGATCGAGGCGCCGCTCTCGCGGCTTGCGGAGATCGCCATCCGCGAGGGACCGGCGATGATCCGAAGCGAGAACGCTCGGCTTGCCGTGCACGTCTTCATCGACCCGGAGCCGGGCGACTTGCTTGGCTACGTCGCCCGCGCCGAGCGCGCCCTGCGCGAACAGCTGCGATTCCCGCCCGGGGTGAGCCACGTCTTCACCGGTCAGTACGAGCACTGGCAGCGGGCTTCAGAAAGACTGAGCCTGGCGGCGCCTCTGGTGCTCATCATCATCGCGGTGCTGTTGCGGCTGATCTTCGCTGGCCTGGGCGAGGTGCTGATCGTGCTCCTCAGCCTGCCGCTTGCGCTCTCCGGTTCGGTGCTCTTCATGTGGCTGCTTTCGGTGCCCATATCGGTGGCCTCGATCGTGGGTTTGCTGGCGCTCGCCGGCGTGGCGGCGGAGTTCGGCGTGATCATGCTCCTTTATCTCGAGCGGGCGGTCAGAGCGCGCGCGCCGCGCGATCGCGATGCCTTGCTTCAGGCGCTCGAGGAAGGCGCGGTGCTTCGGGTTCGGCCGAAGGCGATGACGGTGCTCACCCTGCTTGCGGGTTTGACGCCGATGCTGTTCAGCGAGGGGGTGGGGGCGGCGATGCTCGAGCGCCTGGTGGTGCCGATGGTGGGCGGCATGCTGAGCGCGCCCCTGCTCAGCCTGTTCGTGATCCCCGTCGCTTATCGGCTGTTGCTCGAGGCGAGACTCAGGCGCTCTTCGGGGGGCGCATAAGGATCGGGTATGCCGAGGCGGGCGAGGAGGCGGCGCTCGAGCGCTTCCATCTTCGCCGCCTCGGCGGGTTCCTCGTGGTCGTGACCGAGCAGGTGCAAGGTGGCGTGAAGAAGCAGGTGCGCGAGGTGATGAAGCAGCGGCTTCTCCTGCTCCTTCGCTTCGCGCCGGGCGATCGGTAGGCAAAGCGCGATGTCGCCGAGATGCCGTCCCTCGGGGAACTTGAGCCCCGAGGGGAAGGCGAGGACGTTGGGCGGATAATCGCGGTCGCGGAAGCGGCGATTGAGCTCGATCGCCTCCCTTTCGTCGACGAAGCGGAGATCCAAGAAGTAGCGGCCTCGCCGTCTGGCCAAGGCCGCAGAGATGAAGTCGCAGAGCCTCGCTTTGCTCGGCACACCTTCGCGCGAGAGCCCCGCCGAGAAGGAGAGGCGCAGCATCAGCTCGGCCATGGGCGCATTCCTCGCGAGAACGGCTCAGGATCGCTCGCGCTCGGCCCGCTCGTAGGCTTCGACGATGCGCGCGACCAGCGGGTGGCGGACGACGTCGCGAGCGCTGAAAAAGGTGAAACTGACCCCCTCCACTCCGCGCAGCACCTCGAGCGCATCACGCAATCCCGAGCGCTGGTTGCGCGGCAGATCGACTTGGGTGAGATCGCCCGTGATCACGGCGACCGAGCCGAAGCCGATGCGGGTGAGGAACATTTTCATCTGCTCGACCGTGGTGTTTTGCGCCTCGTCGAGGATGACGAAGGCTTCATTGAGCGTGCGGCCGCGCATGTAGGCGAGGGGTGCGACCTCGATGACGTTGCGCTCCATGAGTTTGGCCACGCGATCGAAGCCGAGCATCTCGTAGAGGGCGTCGTAAAGCGGCCTGAGGTAGGGATCGACCTTCTGCGCGAGATCGCCGGGCAAGAAGCCCAGCTTCTCGCCGGCCTCCACCGCCGGGCGCACCAGGATCAGGCGCGAGACGCGATGCTGCTCGAGCGCCTGAACCGCGCTGGCCACGGCGAGGTAGGTCTTTCCCGTGCCCGCAGGGCCGATGCCGAAGTTGATGTCGTGTGCGGCGATGCGCTGGAGATAGAGCCGCTGATTGGCGCCGCGGGCCCGCACGATCCCGCGGCGCACCCGCACCGCGGCTTCAGTCGGCGTCTCTTCGGGTGAACCTCCATCGGCGCCGGCTTCGCGGAGGAGTAGGTGGACCTGTTCCGCGCCGAGACGCTCGTGCGCGGTCGCCTGGTAGAGCCGTTCGAGCAGGCGACGGGCAAGCTGCACCGCGCTCTCCTCGCCGACCACTCGGAACAGGTGACCTCGGTTGAAGATCTCGACGCCGATGCCGAGTTCGATCTGGCGCAGGTGCCGATCGAGGGGGCCACAGAGGTTGGCGAGCCGTTCGCTGTCCTCCGGCTCGAGATGGAAATCGAGGCTGCTTGCGGCGCTCACGAGGCGAGGACAGTCTCCTCCGCCAGCCGCCCGCGCAGGGAATGCGAGAGGGCGGCCGCGATCCGAACGTCGACGAATTCGCCGATCAGCGCCCTCGACCCGGCGAAATTGACGTATCGCATGTTGCCCGTTCGGCCGGTGAGTTCTCGCGGATCGCGCTTGCTCGGCCCTTCGACCAAGACGCGTTCGACGCCTCCCACCATGGCCTCACTGATTCGGCGGGCGTGGCGCTCCAGCGCCTCCTGGAGCCGGTAGAGACGCTCTTTCTTGAGCTCCGGCGGCGTGTCATCCGGCAAGCTGGCGGCGGGCGTGCCCGGACGGCGGGAATAGACGAAGCTGAAGCTCTGGTCGAAGCCGATCGCATCGACCAGGTCCAGCGTCTGCTGGAAATCCCGCTCCGTCTCACCGGGAAAACCGACGATGAAATCCGAACTCACCGAAACATCCGGGCGTGCGGCGCGCAAGCGGCGCACGATGTCCTTGTACTCGAGCACCGTATAGCCGCGCTTCATCGCCGCCAGGATTCGATCCGAACCCGACTGTACCGGAAGATGCACGAAGGGGGCGAGCTTCTCCTCCTCGGCATGGGCGCGGATCAGGGACTCGGAGAACTCCCGTGGATGCGAGGTCGTGTAGCGGATCCGCCCGATCCCGGGAATGCGCGCGATCGCCCGGAGCAGAATCGCCAAGTCGGCCACTTCGCCCTCGGGCGTGCGACCGCGGTAAGCGTTGACGTTCTGGCCAAGCAGGGTGACCTCGCGCACGCCCTGCTCGGCGAGCGTCGAGACCTCGAGCAGGACGTCGGCGAGCGGCCGGCTCACCTCCTCCCCGCGGGTGTAGGGCACCACGCAGAAGCTGCAGTATTTGCTGCAGCCTTCCATGATCGAGACGAAGGCGGTGGGGCCTTCGGCACGCGGTTCCGGCAGCCGATCGAATTTCTCGATTTCCGGAAAGCTCACGTCGACCTGCGGCTTGCCGGTCGCTTTGCGCCGGGCGATGAGCTCCGGAAGCCGGTGCAGGGTCTGCGGCCCGAAGACCACATCGACGAAGGGCGCGCGCTCGAGGATGGCCTCCCCCTCTTGGCTGGCGACGCATCCGCCGACGGCGATGATCAGCTCGGGATTCGAGCGCTTGAGCGCTTTCCACTGGCCGAGCCGAGAGAACACCTTCTCCTGCGGTTTTTCCCGAACCGAGCAGGTGTTGAGCAGCAGGAGACTGGCCTCGGCCTCGTCGCTGGTGGGGGAATAGCCCTCGGCCGCGAGCAGCTCGGCCATGCGCGCCGAGTCGTACTCGTTCATCTGGCAGCCGTGGGTCTCGATCCAGAACTTCGCTTGCATGAATCGCCGCCTCGGCGGGATATTTTAGCGTCGGGGGATGCCTCTGTTGCGGTTCGAGGCGCTTCTTGCGCAAACTTTAGGATCATGAGGGGAATCCTGGGTGTCTTCCTGATCGCCTTCCTTGCGGATGGTGCCTCGGCGCAGGGCCTCTATCGCTGCAAGGGGGCGCGTGGCGAGATCGCCTTCACCAGCGATCCGCAGCGGTTTCGCGACTGCCGGGCGATCACGGTGGACGCCCCGCCGCCGGCCTCGCCCGCGTCGGCTCCCACGGCGAGCGCCCAGGACGGGCCAGCGGCGAAGCCTGCGGTACGCCGCGGAGCCATTTACAAGTTTCGGCGCAACGGCATCACCCATTACACCAATCTGCGGCCGAAGCACGGCGCTTACGAGATCGTCTTCACCTACATCGATCGTTGCTACGCCTGCGCGCCGCGCTCGAGCATCGACTGGTCCTCGATTCCCTTGGATCGCGAGTCCTTCGCCGAGGAGGTCGCCGAGGCGGCGAAACGCTACGGGGTGGACGAGGCGCTGATCCGGGCGGTGATGCACGCGGAGTCGAATTTCCGGGCGGGTGCCCGCTCGCACAAAGGTGCCCAGGGCCTGATGCAGCTCATGCCGGCCACGGCGCGCGAGCTCGGGGTGGCGGATCCTTTCGATCCGCGTCAGAACATCGAGGGCGGCACCGCTTACCTCGCGCGGATGCTCGAGCGGTTCGGAGACGAGCGTCTGGCGCTCGCGGCCTATAACGCAGGACCGGAGGCGGTGGCGCGGCACGGGGGCATCCCGCCGTTCGCGGAGACCCAGGTCTACGTGGACCGCGTGAGCCAGCTTCGTCGCCGGTACGCGAACGGCGAGTGAGGTCAGCCGAGCCGTCGCGGCGGCGGTCGCTGGGCGAGGGTCAGGGCGGCGCGGAACGGCACGCCGCCGCGCAGTCCACCGATTTCCACGGGCGCGCCCGGGGCCAAGGAGGCCTCGCGGATCCTCAGGTCGTGTTGATCGATGATCTCCCGACCGTCGAGGGCGAGGAGCAGGTCTCCAGGGCGCAGACCCGCCGACGCGGCGGGTCCTCCCGGGTGCACGGCAACCACCGCGACGCCGCGCATCCCCGGGGCGAGGCCGGCGGCATCGACGTACTCGATTCCGAGCCAGCCGCGAACGACGTAGCCATGCTCGAGGATTTGTTCGAGTACCATCGCGGCGATGCGCACGGGAATGGCGAATCCGATGCCTTCCGCGCCAGTTCCCCGCCCGAGGATCGCCGTGTTGATGCCGATCAGGCGGCCGTCGGCGTTGATCAATGCGCCTCCCGAGTTGCCAGTGTTGATCGCCGCGTCGGTCTGGATGAAGTCCTCGTAGGTGAGGAGGTTGAGCTGATTGCGCCCGGTGGCGCCGATGATCCCGAGCGTGACCGACTGGCCCATCCCGAAGGGGTTACCGATGGCCAGGGCGACGTCGCCGACCCGGAACGGGACCGTGGGATCGAGGCGGAGGAAGGGATAGCCCTCGCCTTCGAGCTTGAGCACGGCGAGATCGGTCTCCGGATCGCTTCCGACCAGCTGGGCGCGTGCCGTGCGCCCATCGGGGAGCACGGCTTGGATGTCGTCGGCTCCTGCGATGAGATGGTGGTTGGTGAGGAGGTGCCCCTGGGGGGTGACGATCACCCCGGAGCCGAGGCTCTGCTCGAGGCGCTGCCGGGGCGGGCCGATGCTCAGACCGGAGAAGCGCTGCAGATAGGGGTTCGGGATCAGCCGGACCGGACGCTCGGTGATGATCTTGTTGGCGTAGATGTTGACCACCGCCGGCGCTGCGCGCTCCACGGCGGGGCTGTAGCTTGCAAGGAGGGTCGAGCGGTTCGGGAGGGGCGCCCGCCCGTAGAGGCTGCGGAGTCGGTCCACGCTGTCCGGGGCGAAGACCAGCAGCAGGAAGGCGAAGGCGAGGCCGAAGGCGACCGACTGGATGATGAAGAGCAGGATTCGGAACACGGCACCTCGCGACGGCGATCGGCTCGCGTCGTTGTCGCGCCAAATTGGCTTCGCTTACACTAGCACGCTTCGTGCGATGCCCTGTGTCCTCGTGACCGGCGGCTCTCGGGTGTTTCAGAATCTTGCTCCGGAGTTCCGGATGGCAACGAAACGAATCGATTCGGGTCGGCGCCGTTTCCTGACGGCCACGACCTCGGTGGTCGGCGGCGCCGGGGTGGTGCTCGCCGCCGTCCCCTTCATCGAGTCCTGGAAACCCAGTGCGCGCGCACAGCAGGCGGGCGCTCCGGTCGAGGTCGATCTTTCCTTGATCGAGCCTGGCCAGATGGAGCGCGTGCAGTGGCGGGGGCAGCCGGTGTGGATCGTCCGCCGGACCGAGCGCGCACTCGCCGCCTTGGCCGAGCTCGAGGGTCGGCTGCGCGATCCCAACTCCGCCCAAAGCGATCAGCCGCCCTACGCGCGAAATCCCCACCGGTCCATCCGGCCGGAATGGCTCGTGGTGGTCGGGCTCTGCACCCACCTCGGCTGCTCTCCGCTCTACTACCCGGAGATGCGGCCGGAGCCCTTCGACTCCGACTGGAAAGGCGGCTTCTTCTGCCCTTGCCACAATTCACGCTTCGATCTCGCCGGCCGCGTCTTCCAGGGGGTTCCCGCCCCGCTGAACCTGCGCGTGCCGCCCTATCGTTTCCTCGACGACCGCCGCATCAGAATCGGCGAAGATCAGGAGTCCTCGACGTGAGCACGCCGCGCCCCGCCAATCGAGTCCTCGGTTGGCTCCACGACCGCGCTCCAGGCCTTTGGACCTGGTGGAACCGCCACGCCGCTCAGTACTACGCGCCGAAGAACTTCAACTTCTGGTACTTCTTCGGCTCGCTCGCGCTGCTCGTTCTGGTCAACCAGATCGTCACCGGCATTTGGCTGACCATGAACTACAAGCCGAGCGCCGCCGAGGCGTTTGCTTCCGTCGAGTACATCATGCGCGACGTGGAGTGGGGCTGGCTGATCCGCTACATGCACTCCACCGGCGCCTCGGCGTTTTTCGTCGTGGTGTATCTGCACATGTTCCGCGCGCTGATCTACGGGAGCTATCAGAAGCCGCGGGAGCTCGTTTGGATCCTCGGCATGCTGATCTACCTCGTGCTGATGGCCGAGGCATTCATGGGCTACGTCCTGCCGTGGGGGCAGATGTCGTACTGGGGAGCACAGGTGATCATCTCCCTGTTCGGGGCGATTCCTGGCATCGGGGATTCGCTCACCGAATGGATCCGGGGCGATTACCTGGTTTCGGATGCCACCCTCAACCGCTTCTTCGCCCTGCACGTGGTGGCCTTGCCCCTCGTTTTGTTGCTTCTGGTGTATCTGCACCTGATGGCGCTGCACGAGGTCGGTTCGAACAACCCGGAGGGCATCGACATCAAGAAGGTCAAGGGACCCGACGGCAAGCCGCTCGATGGGGTGCCCTTCCATCCCTACTACACGATCAAGGACCTGGTCGGCGTGGGTTTCTTCCTGATCCTCTTCTCCTTCGTCATTTTCTTCGAGCCGACCTTCGGCGGGCTCTTCCTCGAGCATGACAACTTCGTCGAGGCGAATCCGCTCGTGACCCCCGAGCACATCAAGCCGGTGTGGTATTTCACGCCTTATTACGCCATGCTCCGGGCGATTCCCGACAAGCTCTTCGGCGTGATCGTGATGTTCGGAGCGGTACTGATCCTGTTTTTCCTCCCGTGGCTCGATCGCAGCCCGGTGCGTTCGATCCGCTACCGCGGCCCGCTCACCCGAGTGCTTCTCGCCCTGTTCGTGATCGCCTTCGTCAGCCTCGGCTGGCTCGGCATGCAGCCGGGCAGCGAGCTGCAGACGCTGATGGCGCGGGTGTTTACCTTCTACTACTTCGCCTTCTTCATCACCATGCCGCTGTGGACGAGGATCGACCGCACGCGGCCCGTTCCCGAGCGAATCCCGGCCCATGCTTGAACGTTGCCTCGCGCTGATCGCCCTTTGCATCGCTTCGTCGGTCGCCGCGGCGGCCGGCGGTGGTCCGCTCGAGCCGGCGCACGTGAATGTCCACGATCGGGCCTCGCTTCAGCGGGGTGCTCGCCTTTTCATGAACTACTGCGCCGGCTGCCACGAGGCTCGATTCATGCGTTACCAGCGTTTGGCGCGCGATCTGGGCCTCGATGAAGAGCTGGTGCAGCGCCATCTCAATTTTTCCGGGGCACCCATCGGCGCCACCATGCTCAATGCCATGAATCCGGAGCAAGCGAGCGAATGGTTCGGCGCGGCGCCGCCGGATCTCTCGCTCACCGCCCGCGCCAAATATGGCGGGCCCGATTGGATCTATACCTTCCTCAAGAGCTTCTACGCGGATGAAAGCCGTCCACTCGGCTGGAACAACCGGGTGTTGGTCAACGCCAGTATGCCCCATGTGCTCTGGGAGCTTCAGGGCATCCAGCGGCCGATCTATGCCGCCGGCCATCAGGGCGAGGCTTCCCATGTGGAGCGGCTCGAATTGGTGCAGCCGGGCAAGCTCAGTCCGGAGGAGTACGACCGGGCGATCCGCGACATCGCCGCCTTCATGGCTTACATGGCCGAGCCGGCCGTGCTGCAGAGAGAGGCGCTCGGCGTGTGGGTTTTGCTCTACCTCGCCCTCTTCACCCTGCTGGCCTGGCTGCTCAAGCGGGAGTACTGGCGCGACGTTCATTGATCCGGACCGCGTCCGGCGTGCCAGAGGCTTGACCCGATGACCTCCAGCCGACCTTATCTCCTGCGCGCGCTCTACGACTGGATCAGCGACAACGGATTGACGCCGCATATCGTCGTGGACGCCACTTTCCCGGGGGTGGAGGTGCCCCCTTCGGCAATACACGAGGGCAAGGTGGTGCTCAACATCGCCATGCGCGCCGTGGACCAGTTGGAGCTTGGCGATGAGCGTCTGCGTTTCCTCGCCCGCTTCGGGGGAGTGAGCCATGCGGTATCGATTCCGACCGCGGCCGTCACGGCGATCTATGCCCGAGAAAACGGCGTCGGGATGGTTTTCCCTCCAGAGGAACTGCCCGGGCCGGGCGGGGATGCGAGCGGGGACGCGAAGACCAGTCCGGAAGGGACGGGCGGAGGGGCGCCTCGGCGCGGTCATCTCAGGATCGTGAAGTAGCGCTTACACTGTCGAAGGGCAGGGGGCGATCGTGCGGGGGGAGAGGTGATCGAGATCGCGGGTTATCGCATCCTCGAACGCATCGGCCAGGGTCGCTTCGCCACCGTTTATCGCGCGATCCAGGTCTCCCTCGATCGGGAAGTGGCGCTCAAGGTCCTCGATCCGGCCCATGCGAGCGACCTCGATGTCGCCCAGCGCTTCCTCGACGAGGCGCGGCGGCTCGCCGGATTGCAGCATCCGAACATCGTCGCCGTCTTTGACGTGGGCGATGGCCGCGACGGGCTTTATTACTTCTCGATGCGCTACCTTCCCGGCGGCGATCTGGCCGCGCGTCTGGCCTCGGGTCCTCTGACCCAGTTCGACGCGGCGCGGATCCTCCATGCGGTGGCCTTGGCGCTGGCTCACATCCACGGCCGCGGGCTCGTGCATCGCGACGTGACGCCTCGCAACGTCCTCTTCGATGCCGACGAAACCCCCTGTCTGACCGATTTCGGGGTGGATCCCTACCCGATCGAGCTCGAGACCTCCGGCTTGCGCAGCGTCCATCCCATGGCCTTGCGCTACATGAGTCCGGAGCTCCTGCAAGGGGCGCGCTTCGATCATCGTGCCGACATCTACAGCCTCGGGGTGATGGCCTTCGAGTGCCTCACCGGCGTGCGGCCCTTCGAGGCGGAGGACGCCTTCGAGATCGCCTACGCCCACATGTTCAATCCGGTGCCGCGCCTGCCGCCGGCCTTGGCGCGCTGGCAGCCGCTGATCGATCAGGCCATGGCCAAGCATCCGGACGCAAGGTTGCAGGACGCGCAGGGCTTTGCGGCGCTGGTCGAGCGCTGTGTCCCCGAGCACATCAGCGGTCTCGTGCCCGCCATCCGTGCGCCGCACCTGGAGCACATCCGAACTCTCTCGCCGGAGGCTGCGCCGAATCTTTCGCGTCCGCCGGCGGATGTCAGCGAGACCGAGGCGACTCTGCTGAGCGCGGCGCTGCCGAAGCTGCCGCCGCGTGGCTTCGAGGCAGCCAGTCGTTCGCGGGGCCTGCCAAAGCGCGCCTTGCTCGCCGCCGTGCTGCTCGTCCTGATCGGCCTCGGCGTGGCGGGGTGGTTCGCGCTGCGAACGCCACCGCCATCGCCCTCGGGTGAGACGCCGGAGATGTCGGGCCCGCTGGAGTCGCCCGGGTCGGCGCCTGCCTTCCCCGTGAGTTCCCCGCTCCCTCCCGTCGAGATGACCCCGCCTTCGGAAGAGCCGGAGGCGAATGCGGACTCCGCACCGGTGGTCGAGAGCACGCAGGCGCAGGCGGTCGAGGGGGAGGGCCTGGAGCCCGCTTTGGTCGATCCGCGGCAGCTTCCCACCGTGGTCGATCCTCTGGCCGAGCTCATTCGCGAAGGCCAGCGGCTGATCCGCGCCCAGCGCTTGATGCGTCCCCCCGGGGCGAGCGCCTGGGACAGTTTTCGCCTCGCTCTCCGCCTGGATCCAGGATCGCAGGAGGCGCGGGCTGGTCTCATGGCGATCGCTGATGCCTATCTGGCGATGGCGGCCGCCGCCGGCACGCTCGAAGAGCGTATGGAACTCTGGCAGCGGGCGGCGGAGGCGGTGGCCGGTGTCGAGGGCGTGCAGCCGGCGCTCGATCGGATTGCCGCGGCGCGACGGCAGGAGATCGAGCAGCACCTGGCCGAGGCCGAGCGCGCATTCGCCGCATGGGACGGAGCACGCACTCGGGCCGCGGCCGAAACCGTGCTCAAGGTCGACCCCGAGCACCGCCGTGCGCGCGAGCTCGTGGCCTTGTCCGGCAAGGTCGGTAAGCCGGGCTGGATTTTTCGCGATCGCTTCGTCGACGGGCGCGGAGAGGGGCCGGAACTCGTGGTCGGGCCGGGATTCGCGCTCATGCGCGGACCGGTGAGCCGCGGCGAGTTCCGGCGCTTCTGGCAGGAAGGCGGCGCGACGGCCGCCGCGAGCGCCTGCCGCGACCGGGAGTCGGCGTTTCGCAGTTCCCGCCAGCGCACCTGGCAGAATCCGGGCTTCGATCAAGGCGACGATCACCCGGTGGTCTGCGTCAACCATGCCCAAGCCGAAGCCTACGCGCGCTGGCTCTCGGAACGCACCGGCGCGCGGTATCGCTTGCCGCGTGCAGAGGAATGGCTGAAAGTTTTCCCAGGGCCCTCCGGCTGTGCGGAGGCCAACCGCGGCGATCAGAGCTTCCGCAGCCGTTACGGAGGGCGTGCTTTGCCTTGTGACGACGGTTTCACCGCGACCTCGCCGATCGGTCGTTTTGCGGCCTCCGGCATCGGTCTCTATGATATGAACGGCAACGTTCGCGAGTGGTCGGCCGATTGTGCCGAGGAGTCGGGTCGTTGCCGCGAGCGTTGGGTCATGGGCACGGCCTGGCATTCCGTCGAGGAGACCGACGGGTCGAAGCGGGCGCTCGCGGCGGATGCGGCCTCCAACACGGTGGGCTTCCGGCTGCTTCGCGAACTCGAGCGAAGGGGGTCATCAGAATAGGGGCGAGCGGACGATGAAGCTTCTCTTTCCGAATGGCGATCACGCGCCGTTCGAGCTCAAAGATGGACGGGTGCGGGTCGGCAGCGGCGAGGGTGCCGATCTGCGCCTCCAGGGCGAAGGCGTCCTCGAAGAACATTGCGCGATCGAGACCGAGGCCGGCCGGTCGCGGGTCGTGGGAATCCTTCCTGGCGCTCGGGTATTGCTCAACGGGCGTTTGCTCAATGGGGACACCGATCTTAAGCCTGGCGATTTACTCGCTTTCGCCGGTGTGCAATGCCGGGTGGTGGCGGTGGATCGGGGTCCTACCGCCGCACCGGTGCGTGCGCCATCGGCACCCGCGGTCGATGAGTCGGGTCGGACGGCGATCCGGATGGCGGTGCCGCGCTTCGTCCTGCGCGGTGTCTCGGGTCCCACCTTCGGCAAGAACTTCCCGCTCATCGGAACGGTGACCATCGGAAGGATGAGCGAGTGCGAGATCGTTTTACCCTTCGAGGGCATCTCGCGCCGTCACGCGCGCTTGCAGACTGTGCCGGAGGGAATCATGGTCGAGGACTTGGGCTCCTCGAACGGCACCTTCGTGAACGATGAGCGGATCCACAAAGGTTTGCTCAAGCCGGGCGATGAATTGCGGTTGGACACCCTGCGTTTCCTACTCGTCCAGCCGGGGAGCGAGCCGACCAAGGCACCCTCCAAGGCCGTTCCGCCGCAGAAGAGTCCGGAAGAGCCGCGCGGTGGCACTCCGGTTTGGGCCTGGGCCGTCGGCGGGGCGCTGGTGCTCGCCTTGCTCGCCGCCCTGCTCAAGTGGGCCGGTTGGTTCTGAAACGCAGCGAGAAGTCCACCGCCCGGAGATGCTTGGTCAGGGCTCCGGCGGAAACCCGGTCGACCCCCAGTTCGGCGAGGCGGCGGACGCGGTCCAGGGTGATGCCCCCGGAGACCTCGAGCTTGGCGCGCCCCCTCGTGCGCTCGACCGCTTCCCGGATTGCCTCCTCGTCGAAATCATCGAGCAGGATCGATTCGACGCCTGCCGCCAAGGCCTCCTCGAGCTGATCGAGGGACTCGACCTCGACCTGGAGAGGCAGCTCCGGATGGGCTTCGCGGGCGCGCCGCACCGCCGCACTCACGCTTCCCGCGGCAGCGATGTGGTTCTCCTTGATCAGCATCGCATCGTAGAGCCCCATGCGGTGGTTGGAGGCTCCGCCGATCCGCACCGCGTATTTCTGGGCATGACGAAGCCCGGGAAGCGTCTTTCGGGTGTCGAGGAGCTCCACCCCTGACCCGGCGAGGGCCCGCATCCAGGCATCCACGGTCGTCGCCGTGCCGGAGAGGGTCTGAAGGAAGTTGAGCGCGCTGCGCTCGGCCGAGACCAGGGCGCGGGCGTTGCCGGTGATGACCCCGATCAGCGTCTCGGCGTCGAGCCGCTCCCCTTCGTGGTGATGCCACTCGAAGCGGACCGCCGGGTCGAGGACGCGAAAGCAGGCCTCGAACCATGGGATGCCGCAGAGCACGGCAGGCTCCCGCAACCAGAGTTCGGCCTCGGCCCGCACCTCCGGGGGAAGCAGCTCGGCGGTCGCATCACCCGGACCGAGGTCCTCAGCGAGTGCGCGCTCGACGTCCTCGGCGATGCGCGCGGCTTCCGGTGGAGCTGGCGGCCGCTCAGCGGCCATGTCCGGCGGATGGCCCGAGCGCATCCTCGATGCGGCGCAAGGCGCGCTCGACGAGTGAATCCCCGGCCGGGAGCGGGACGGCCCTACCCTCCGCGCAGGCGGCGGCGAAAGACGGGGCATCGATCTCCAGGCTTGGCGCACCGCGCTGATGGACGAAGAGCAGGCGACCGTCGAGCGGGCTCTTCCAGATCAGGCGACCGCGTCGCTCCCGATCGCCATCGCGGAAGCACCACCAGGAGCCGAGTTCGGGTTCCTCGAAGGAGGGGCCGGCGGGCGCGCTCACGGGTGCGCCGATTCGCTCGCGGCCGGCTTCGGAGACGAAGGGTGGAGCGAGAGGCTCGGGTTCGACCGAAGGCACGATCTCGGGCGGTGCAGGCACGGACGCGGATGCGCCGATCCAATGGCGGAGCCAGCTCACGTAGGCCTCGACTTCGCTGTCGTGAACCGCGACCGCATGCAACCCATGACGAAGAAGCGCCTCGAGTCGCGCCAACTCCTCCTCGCCGGGTCGAACGGCACCCAAGCCGGCCATCGCGACCAAGCGCTCGGCCAAGCCCAGTGCCTCGCGGGCCGGGGCGCTACCCTCGCCGTGGCGGAGGATGGTCAGTACCAGGTAGTGCGCCCAGGGTCCGAACAGCAGATGGCGAAGCCTCGGCGGGAGGGGATGCTCGCCGACCAGTTCAGCGATCCGCGTGCCCACTTCCGCTCGGGCCTGGCGGAGACGCTCGCGGCCCTGGAATGCGGCGAGGTGACGTTGCATCGCGGCCTCGGCGCGCTGCCGCTCGCTTGCATGGAAACGCTGAAACGCCCGGATCGCGCGCTCGAACACCTCGAGATCATCCTCGAACTCGCGCCGCACGGTCTCCACAGCGGCTTCGACCTGGGCGAGGAAGCGGCCATCGCGATCGGCCTCGAGGCTCCATCCCACCGAAGAATCGGCGAGGAGATCGAGCAGGCGCCGAGGGGCGCCGCTGCGGTCGGCGAGGCTGTTCGGCTGGATGAGCACCGCTTTGACGCAGGGAATCTGGAGACGGGCCAGGATCAGTCGGATCCGCTCAGGGATCGCCTCGTCGCGAAGGATGAAGTCGAAGAGCATCCCGACCAGGTCGATGCCGCGCTCGTCGCGCGCGCTCAGGCGTGGGCTTCGACCGCCGCGCAGATCGGCGAGCCGGTCCAGGAGCAAGGCCTTGAGGCCTTCTCCGGCGCGGGCTTCCGCTCCTTCCCCCGTTCCCGTGATGTTCTGGAGCAGGCTGAGCACACGGAGGAGGTCGGGCGTCGGGGTATCGACTCGCTCCCCGGCATCGGCAGCGTCCCCTCGACCGAGCCGGCGCTCGAGCCGGTTCCAAAGCTCGCAGGCCTCCTCTCCCGCTGCGGCCCGAACGGCCACGGGCCGGGGCGGTCGCGGAACCAGACCGAGTTCGTTGGCGAAGACGAGAAGCAGATGGCGATAGAGCTCGGGCAGGTGCGCGAGCACGCTCGCGCCGAAGCCATCGAGAAGGATGAGCAGGGCGTCGCGGTCGAAATCCTCAAGGACCTCCGTGGCCTCGCGGAAGGCGGCGATGACTTCCGCGGGGTCGAGCGGCCAGAGCTCTCCATCCGAGGGCGGATCGAAGACCTGGGCAAGGCAGTCCTCGATTCTGGCCCATTCTTCGGCGGCGATTTGGCGCGCCTGCCGGGTGAGAGGTGCGATCGCCAGGGCGACGGCGAGGTCATCATCGGCCATCAGCTCGAGCCGGGGGCGCGGGCGCGCGGTCGGCGGAGCGGATAGGCGGGTGCTGCGCGCGGCGAGCGAGGCGAGCAGGGCATGTTCCAGCGCCGGGCACTGTTCGCGGAAGCGGGCGAGCGCTTCGAGGAGGCGGATTCTCCGTTGCGGGTCGGCTTCCGCGGTCCGTTCGAGCGACGCCTCGGCCTCGGTCGCGAATTCGGCGAAGCGCGCGGCGAACCACGCCGATGCGGATTGCAAGACGCGCGTGACTTGAGCGCGCCGACCTCGCTCGTCGTGCGGGGGCAGGTTCGCCGATGAGCTCATGGGCGAGCCGAACCTCGTCCGTGGGGCGCTCAACAATCTAACCGATGAACTCGACGGCGGATTGCAAACAATCGTGGCAGGAGACTCAAGCCCCGGAAGTCTCCTCGCAGAGGATCGCTTCTTCGGGCAGCAGGATGGGGATCCCATCCTCGATCCGGTAGAAACGCCGACCATCGAGCGTGACCAGTGCCGCTTGGACGCGCGCGGGGAGCGTTCCCTCCGAGGTACGAGCGCGGCCCTCCTCGATCGATCGGTTGAGACGATCGAGCTCGCTGGGCTCGGCCAGCCGCAGGGCTTGCCGCGAGACCGGACAGAGGAGGATTTCGAGCAGTCTCGGATCCATCTCGGAGAAACCGAACGTGGGCTGCAGACCTACAATAGCGGCTTTCATGCCGAGGCGAATAGGGTGGAAGAGCAGGCGAGGCGAGGCGTCAAGGTCGGCGTGCTCATGGGCTCACGTTCGGACTGGGCGGTGATGCGCGAGGCGGCCCAGATCCTCGAACAGCTCGGCATCGCCCATGAGGTGAGAGTGGTGTCGGCTCATCGCACGCCCGACCTGCTTTACGAATACGCCGCCAACGCCGCCGCTCGAGGTCTGAGAGCGATCATCGCCGGGGCGGGAGGAGCCGCCCATCTGCCGGGCATGCTTGCCGCCAAGACCCTGGTGCCGGTCCTGGGTGTGCCGGTGCCGAGCCAAGCGCTGAACGGGATCGACTCGTTGTTGTCGATCGTGCAGATGCCCGCCGGGGTACCGGTGGCCACCTTCGCGATTGGCGTCGCGGGAGCGCGCAATGCTGCGCTCTTCGCGGCTGCGATCCTCGCTCGCGAGGATTCCGCCCTGGCCGAGGCGCTGGCCGCCTTCCGCGCGCGTCAGACCGCGGAGGTGCTCGCCCATTCCGATCCGCGAGAGGAATGAGCGACCGACCTCTCATCGGCATCCTCGGCGGCGGGCAACTCGCCCGAATGATGGTGCTCGCCGGTCTTCCCCTGGGACTTCGTTTCCGGATCGCCGATCCCGATGCGGGGGCCTGCGCCGGCGAAATCGCGAGTCTCGCGACTCTGGCCTATTCGGAACACGAAGCCCTGGCCCGGTTCTTCGAGGGCGCGGATGCGCTGACCTTCGATTTCGAGAACGTGCCGGCGCAGACCGCCTCCTTTCTCGCGCAGTGCTTCGTGGTTCGCCCTTCTGCGAATGCCTTGGCCGTCGCCCAGGACCGGCTCGAGGAAAAGCGGCTCTTCCGAAGGCTCGGCTTCGCCACGGCCGAGTTCGCGCCCGTGGATGGCGCGGACGATCTGCCGCGCGCGATCTCGGCCGTCGGACTGCCCGCCTTGCTCAAGACCCGGCGCCTGGGCTATGACGGCAAGGGTCAGGTTCGAATCGAGGAGCCGGCGCGAGCCGAGGAGGCCTGGCGGGCCATTGGATCCGTCCCGGCGCTGCTCGAAGCGGTGGTTCCCTTTTCCGCCGAGCTGTCGCTCATCGCGGTGCGGGGCGTCGATGGCTCGGTGCTGTGCTACCCGCCGGTGATGAACTGGCACCATCGCGGCATCCTGGCCGCGAGCCTCGCGCCGGCTCCGATCGCGGCGGCGCTCGCGGAGCGCGCGCAGAGCATGGCGCGATCGATCCTCTCGGAGCTCGACTACGTCGGGGTGCTCGCCCTCGAGCTCTTCGTGCGTGACGGAGAGCTCCTCGCCAACGAGATCGCGCCGCGCGTCCACAACACCGGCCATTGGACCATCGAGGGAGCGGAGACGAGCCAGTTCGAGAACCATCTGCGCGCGGTCCTCGGCTGGCCGCTCGGGGCGGTTCGGCCGCGCGGGCATGCGCTGATGATCAACTTCGTCGGGCGGCTGCCGGAACGACGCGCCGCCCTCGCCGTGGCGGGTCTGCATTGGCATGAATACGGCAAGACGCCGCGCGCGGGCCGCAAGCTCGGTCATGCCACCCTGCTCGCCGAGGACCCAGGCGCCCTGGCGCGGGCCTTGGAGCAAGCATCGGCACTGTTCGGAGATCGAAGCATCGCCGGCGAGGTCGCGCGTGTCCTCGCCGCCTCGGCCGGGGTGCGTTGAGGTCCTTCCGCGCTCTTTAGCGGAGGCGTTCCGCGCCGAACGACCGAGGGAGAGATCGTCCCGTCGGCGCTAGGGCGGTGCCGCCGTGAACGCTGCTGCCGGGAAGGTGATGACGTGGACCAGATCGAGGCGGATGCCGATCTCCGCGCCGGGGGCGAGTTCGAGATGGCTCGGAAAAAGCGCATCGATGCGGATTCCCTCGCCGACTTCGAGCGCGCAGGCGATCTCGGCCCCGCGGAAACTGCCGCCGAGCACCCGCGCCCGCACCGGCGAGGCGGGGTCGAGCACCACATCATCGAGCCGCAGCAGAAGGCGGACCCGAGCCCCGGCAGGCTGCTCCGATCCCGGCGGCAGCGGAAACGCGCCCACGGCCGTGAGCACGCGCCCATCCGGCTGGACGATTCCCTCCAGCCACCGTCCCTCCCCCACGAACTCGGCGACGAAAGGCGTCGCGGGGCGGTGGTAGAGCTCGTAGGGGAGGTCCCATTGCGCGAGGCGCCCCTCGTGCATCACGCCGAGACGGTCGGCGAAGGCGAAACCCTCGTCTCGGTCATGGGTGACCAGGAGCGCGGAAAGGCCGAGGCGTTTGCACAGCTGGCGCAAGTCCTCGCGGAGCTGACGCCGCAGCGGGGCGTCGAGGGAGGCGAAGGGCTCGTCGAGGAGCAGCAGGCGCGGCCTGCGCGCGAGCGTGCGCGCGATCGCCACTCGCTGCTGCTGGCCGCCCGAGAGCTCGTGGGGATGGCGCGCGGCGAGAGGCCTCAGACCCGTGGCATCGAGCAGCTCTTCTAATCGAGCGCGACGTTCCTGCCGAGGAAGATCATGCAGGGCGAAAGCGAGGTTGCCGGCGACGGTGAGATGGGGGAAGAGGGCGAGGTCTTGGAAGACGAGACCCACGGGCCGGCGCTCCGGCGGAAGCCGGCTCGCGTCCTGGCCAGCGATCTCGATCCGGCCCGCCGACGGTCGCTCGAGACCGGCGATCGCGCGCAACATCGTGGTCTTGCCGCAGCCGCTCGGTCCGAGCAGGCAGCCGAGCTCGCCCGCCCCGAGCTCGAGCGATATGCCGCGCAAGACCTCGTTTTCCCCGAGGCGGAGGTGAAGCCCCTCGACGCGAAGCAGGGGCGGAGCGGTCACCGGCTCAGCGCATCTGGGAGGCGACGAAATCCCAGTTCACCAGTTGCCAGAAGGCGTCCACGTACTTGCCGCGCAGGTTCCGATAGTCGATGTAGTAGGCATGCTCCCACACGTCGCAGGTGAGCAGAGGCCGATCCTCTCCGGTGAGTGGCGTGCCGGCATTCGAGGTGCTGACGATGGCCAGACCGCCGTCGGGCCGCTGGACGAGCCAGGCCCAGCCCGAGCCGAAGGTGGTGAGGGCGCATTGCGTGAATTGTTCGCGGAAGGCCGCGACCGAGCCGAAGGCGCGGGTGATGGCCTCGGCCAGGGGCGCGGGGGGATCGCCGCCGCCCTGCGGCCTGAGGCAGTTCCAGTAGAAACTGTGATTCCACACTTGGGCGGCGTTGTTGAAGAGAGCGCCCGTTGCCTTCCGGATGATCTCTTCGAGCGGCTGGTTCTCGAAGGGGGTGCCTGCGATCAGGCGGTTCGTGTTGTCAACGTAGGCCTGATGATGCTTGCCGTAGTGGTAGTCGATGGTTTCCGCCGAGATGTGGGGAGCGAGGGCATCGCGCGGGTAGGGAAGCGGGGGAAGCGTGATCGCCATGGGGCAAATCTCGTCGTCGCCGTCGTTCGAAGGAAGTCGAAAAACGGAGTCTAAGGAGCCGGCGAAGTTCGGGCAAGCGCAGGCCGGGCAAGGTATCCTATGGACATCCCCATGCAAGGCAGAAGCCGATGGACGTACTCGATCGCATTCGCCGGATCGTCGAGTCGCACCCCGTGGTCTTGTTCATGAAGGGCACGCCGGAGTTTCCGATGTGCGGTTTCTCGGCGCGGGCCGCAGCCGCGCTGGAAAGCCTCGGTGCCCGTTTCCACGCGGTCAACGTGTTGGAGGATCCCGAGATCCGGGCGAACTTGCCGCGTTTCTCGAACTGGCCCACCTTCCCGCAGCTGTTCATCAAAGGCGAGCTGATCGGGGGCTGCGACATCACCCTCGAACTGATGGAGAAAGGCGAGCTCGAGCGCATGCTGCGCGAGGCCCTCGCCGAGGGATGAGCCTGAGCCCGAGTCTTTCCGCCTTCTGGCGAGGACGGGTCGTTTTGCTCACGGGCGCGACGGGCGGCCTGGGGCGGGCGCTCGCGCGCCGTTTGGCGGCACTTGGAAGCGAGCTCGTCCTCCTCGCCCGGCGATCGGCTGCTCTGGCGCGGGTGCACGATGAGCTCGAGGCCCTCGAAGGGATCCGTCCGGGCCTCTATCCGCTCGACCTCGAGCGGGCCTCTCCAGCCGATTACGAGGAGCTCGCCGCGACCCTTGAGCGAGAATACGGCCGCCTCGACGTCCTCATCCATGCGGCCGCTCATTTTCCGGGGTTGACCCCGCTCGAGCACACCGATCCGGTCGAGTGGCTGCGCGGTCTTCACGTCAATCTCAGCGCGCCGCTGTTCCTGACGATGGCCTGCCTGCCCCTGCTCCGTCGTCGAAGCGGCTCGCAGGTGCTCTTCCTGCTCGAGGGGGAGGGGTGTTCGCGTCGTCCGCTCTACGGCGCCTACGGCATCGCCAAGGGGGCGCTCGCCGAGCTCGCCGCGATGCTCGATCGAGAGCTCGCCGCCTCGGGTGTGCGCGTGACGGCGGTGCGTTTGCCACCCATGCGCACGGCGCTTCGGGCGCGTGCTTGGTTCGCGGAGGATCCGCGCGCGGTGCCAGACCCGGCGTCCTGCGCCGATGAGATGCTCGAGCGCTTGGCGGAGGATGCGCCTTCCGCCGCCATCGCGGTTTCCCGCCCGGCCTAGCGATTCAGCGCTGAAGGTATTTGAGCTTGTCCGGCTTGCCGTCCCATTCCTTGGCATCGGCAGGCGGCTCCTTACGCTCGGTGATCACCGGCCATACTTTGGCGAGTTCGCGGTTGAGAGCCACGAAATGCTCTTGCCCAGCAGGGACATCGTCTTCGGGGTATATCGCCTGCGCCGGACACTCTGGCTCGCAGAGGGTGCAGTCGATGCACTCGTCCGGGTCGATGACGAGAAAATTTGGACCTTCGTGGAAACAATCCACCGGGCAGACTTCGACGCAGTCCGTGTACTTGCAGCGGATGCAGTTTTCGGTGACGACGAAGGCCATCGCGAGGAGAGGAACGTGGCGCTCCCTAGGGGACTCGAACCCCTGTTCCCGCCTTGAGAGGGCGATGTCCTAGACCGCTAGACGAAGGGAGCGCGGGCCGTAGATGCAAGCCTGGTAGTATAAGTCTTCGATGCAGACACGACAATCGCCGTCCCCCGCGGAGACGATCAGCGATGGGCGAGTGACGCCCTCCCTTCGGATCATCCCGCGCGCCGAGCACGGCATCAGCAGGCGACAGATCTCGGCCGCGGCCTTGAAGGTGCTTTACCGGCTCGCCGAGGCCGGGCACGCGGCCTATCTGGTGGGCGGGGCGGTTCGCGATCTCTTGCTCGGAGGCTCGCCGAAAGATTTCGACGTCGCCACCGACGCCACCCCCGAGCAGGTGCAAGCCCTGTTTCGGAACTGCCGCCTCATCGGGCGGCGCTTTCGTCTGGCGCATGTGCTCTTCGGTGCCGAGATCATCGAGGTCGCCACCTTCCGCGCGATTCATGCCGATCCGGACGACGATCGCGAGGTGGTCGATGGGCGGGTGGTTCGCGACAACGTCTGGGGCACCCAGGAGGAAGACGCGTTGCGGCGCGACTTCACGGTGAATGCACTCTACTACGGCATCACCGATTTCGCGGTGCGCGATTACGTCGGCGGCTTCGAGGACCTCATCGGCCGCCGGCTGCGGCTGATCGGCGATCCCGAGACGCGCTATCGCGAGGATCCGGTGCGGATGCTGCGCGCGGTACGCCTCGCCGCCAAGCTCGGCTTCGTCATCGACCCGCCGACCGAGGCCCCGATCGCCCGGATGAGGGGATTGTTGCGCGAAGTGCCGCCGGCCCGGCTGTTCGATGAATGCCTCAAGCTTTTCCTCACCGGTCATGCGGTGGAGAGCTTTCTCGGGCTTGAGCGACACGGACTGATTCCGGTGCTCTTCCCCGAGACGGCGCAGGCCCTCGCCTCCGATCGGGAAGGCAAAGGCCGGGCCCTCATCCTGCGCGCGCTCAGCAACACCGATGCGCGGGTGCGCGAGGACAAACCGGTCACCCCCTCCTTCCTCTTCGCGGCGCTGCTCTGGCCCGCCTACCGCGCCGCGGCTGAAACGCGCAGCGCCGCCGGACTCGATCCGCAGAGGGCGCATCAGGAGGCGGCGCAGGAAGTCTTGTCGGCCCAAACCCGGATCGTCGCCTTGCCCCGGCGCTTCTCCGGGCCGCTCGTCGAGATCTGGGGAATGCAGTGGCGCTTCGAGCGGCGGCAGCGGCGGCGCGTCGTCGCGCTGCTCCAGCATCCGCGTTTCCGTGCCGCCTTCGATTTCCTGGCGCTGCGTCGCGAGGAGTCGGCCGCTCTGGCCGAGCTGGTGGAGTGGTGGGAGGCGGCGCAGCGGGCCGGAGATCGGGAGCTTGCCGACCTTCTCGCGGCCGCGGCTGGAAGCTCGGAGGAGCGAAAGACGCGCCGACGTCGCCGACGCCGGGGCCGCAAGCGCGAGGCGGGGAGTGCCGCCGAGGGATGAGCGAGGCGGACATCGCTGCGGTGGCGCTCGGTGCCAATCTCGGAGCCGCTGAGCGCAACGTTCGACGGGCGCTCGTCGCGCTGGCCTCGCTCCCCGACACTCGGATGCTGGCCCGGTCGTCCCTGTATCGAACCCAGCCCTGGGGGCGATGCGACCAGCCGAGCTTCGTGAATGCCGTCGCCCTGCTCGCGACCGGGTTGAAGCCGCGCGCGCTCTGGCGCGCCCTGCTCGCCATCGAGGCGGCATTCGGTCGGGTTCGCGATGGCTCTCGCTGGGGGCCGCGCAGCCTCGATCTCGATCTGCTCGTTCACGGCGATCGCCCCTACGCCGACGGCGATCTCATCCTTCCCCATCCTCGCTTGCGCGAGCGCAGCTTCGTCCTCGTGCCGCTCAACGAAATTGCGCCGACACTGCCCATCCCCGGCGTAGGGACCGCGGAGGAAGCGCTCCTCGCGCTCTCGCCACCGATGGGCGAATGCGAGTGTCTCGCCGAGAGCGGTGCCCTTTGAGAGAATCCATGCCCCCCGCGACCATCCGGCGATGAGCGAAGCGAATAACCACGGTGCCATGACCATTCCGGCACTGCTTGCGATGAAGCAGCGCGGGGAGCGCATCGCTGCGCTCACGGCCTACGATGCCAGCATGGCCAGGCTCGCGGACCGTGCGGGTGTCGATCTGGTCCTGGTGGGTGACTCTCTCGGAATGGTGATCCAGGGGCATGCGAGCACGCTGCCCGTGCGCCTCGAAGACGTGGCCTACCACACCGCTGCCGTGCGCCGCGGCCTCGAGCGCGCGCTTCTCGTCGCCGATCTGCCTTTCCTGAGCTATCCCGACCGGGAGTCGGCCTTCCTCGCCGCTCGCCGTCTGATCGGCGAATGCGGCGCGGCGATGCTCAAGCTCGAGGGCGCGGGCTACGTCATCGAGCTCGTCGCTGCGCTCGTGGAGCGGGAGGTGCCGGTGTGCGGGCACCTCGGTCTCACGCCTCAGTCCGTGCTCCGCCTCGGCGGGTATCGCCTGCAGGCGCGTGAAGAGGATGCCCAACGGCGTCTTGCCGCCGACGCCCTGGCCCTGGTCGAAGCCGGAATCTCGGCGCTGGTCCTGGAATGCGTACCTTCCGAGCTCGCCCGTCGCCTCGCGCGCGAGCTGCCGGTGCCGGTGATCGGAATCGGTGCGGGTCCGGGCTGCGACGGACAGATCCTGGTCAGCTACGATCTGCTCGGGATCAGTCCGGGACGCAGGCCGCGCTTCTGCCGCGATTTCCTGGCCGGCCGAGGCTCGGTTTCGGAGGCCTTCGCGGCCTACGTGCGGGCGGTCAAGGAGGGTGATTTCCCCAGCGCGGCGGAGACCCTCGCATGAGCCTCACCGTCCTGCGTACCCGCGACGAGCTCTCGGCGTTCCTGCGCCGCTTGCGGAGCACGGGCGCATCCCTCGCCTTGGTACCGACCATGGGCAATCTGCACCGCGGCCACCTCGCCCTGGTCGAGCGCGCGGCAAAGCTGGCCGAGCGGGTCGCCGTCAGCATTTTCGTCAACCCCACCCAATTCGGACCGGAAGAGGATTTCGATCGCTATCCACGGACGCCGGAACAGGACCTCGCCGCCCTCTCCACGGTGCCCTGTGATCTCGTGTTCATGCCGCCGGTGGAAGAGATGTACCCCTTTGGAATCCCCTCGGCCGTCAGAGTGCGGGTTCCGGGCCTGAGCGAGGTGCTGTGCGGCGAGCGTCGTCCCGGGCATTTCGACGGCGTGGCCACGGTGGTGCTGAGGTTGCTTACGCTCTTCGACCCCGAGGTGGCGGTCTTCGGCGAGAAGGACTACCAGCAGCTCCTGCTCGTGCGACGGCTGGTGGCCGATCTCGGTCTTCCGGTGCGGATCGAGGGTGTGCCCACGGTCAGGGACGGCGATGGGCTCGCCCTCAGTTCGCGCAATGCGTATCTCGATGCCGAGGACAGGGCGCGCGCCGTGCTGCTCCATCGCGTCCTTCGGCGGATGGGGGAGCGCTGGCTGGCGGGGGAGGAGCGCGAGCGCATCGAGCGGGAAGCGCTCGATGCGCTTCGAGCGGGCGGCCTCAAGCCCGAATACGCGGTGATCCGGCGCGCCGAGGACCTCGCCCTGCCGCGCTCGGGCGAGCGGCCGGTGCGCGCCCTCGCCGCCGCCGTTGTGGGGAAAGCGCGACTGATCGACAACTGGCCGATCCCTTGATCCTGCGCGAATCTCGTCTTGGCTGTTGCAAAGCCGCAACAGCTTGTTGCATCTCTCGCGCGGCCATGGGAGGATCATCCTGCCGTGAAGGTGAGCACTCCGTAGCGGCAGCAGGGCGCATTGTAGAGGTCATCGTCACTCCTCCTTGAGCCCTCGCCTGAGCAGGCGAGGGCTTTTTCTTTGCCTCTATTGCGTCGCACCATGCGCGCTGCCGCCTCGGCTATACTCAGGCCTCTTCCGGCGAAGCCTGTCGTGGCCATGAATCTCTCGATGCTCAAGGCCAAGATCCACCGCGCGACGGTGACGCGCGCGGAGCTCCATTACGAAGGCTCTCTGGCGATCGATGGACGCCTGCTCGATGCCGCGGGGATCCTCGAGTACGAGCAGATTCATGTTTACAACGTGGCCAACGGCGAACGCTTCGTGACCTACGCCATCCGAGCCGAGGAGGGTTCCGGAGAGATCTCGGTGAACGGGGCGGCGGCGCATCGAGCGCAGCCCGGGGACCTCATCATCATTTGTGCCTTCGCCTCCATGTCGGCGGCCGAGGCGGCGGAATTCACCCCCCGGCTGGTCTACGTGGACGAGCGCAACCGCATCACTCACCTCAATCGTCGCATTCCCTTGCAGGCGGCCTGATCGCGGGCGATGAGCGCGCCGCCGCTCTCCCGCCTGATGCGCCTCGCGGAGCGCTGGCGCCGCCTTGTCCCGAGTCGGTGCGCGGATGAGACCGCGCGAAGCCAAGCGCTGTTCGTGGAGGCCTGCGGCCTCGCCCTCGATCTGCGCCGGGAATGGTTCGATGAGGAAACGATCGCGGCATTGGTCGAGTTCGCGCATGAGCAAGGCCTCGCCCGGGGCATCGCGGCGCTGTTCGCGGGTGAGCCGGTCCTCGGCGCGATGAGCGGTCCGGCCCTCTATCCGGCCCTGCGCGGCGAGGGTCCGGCGCCGGCAGTGGCCGAGAGTCTTTGCGCCCTCGGCGCGATGGAGACGCTGGCCGCGCGCCTCAGAGAGGATCCCCGTTCCTTCGGCCTTCAATCCGTCCGGCACCTCATCCACGTTGGCATCGGCGGCTCGCTCTCCGGGCCGCGGCTGATCATGGACTTCCTCGGTCCCGGGCAAGGCCCTGAGGTTCATTTCCTCGGCAACGCCGACGGCCGAAGCCTTCGCGCATTGCTCGCTGCGATCGATCCGAACGCAAGCCTGCTCCTCATCGCCTCGAAGAGCTTCGCGACCGCGGAGACCTTGGCCAACGCGAGGAGCCTGATCCGGGCTCTGGCGGAGCGCCGCGGCCTGAGCGAGGCGGAGGTACTCCGCGCCACGGTGGCGGTGACCAGCCGTCCCGAGCGGGCACGCGATTTCGGGATCGGGGCAAAGGCGATCCTCCATCTGCCAGAGGCGGTGGGGGGGCGCTACTCGAGCTGCTCGGCGATCAGCTTCTGCCTCATGCTCGCGCACGGGGAGACGGCCTTCCGCGCGCTTCTGGCTGGGGCGTCGGCGATGGATCGGCATTTCCGCGAGGCCGCGGCGAGCGCGAATCTGCCCGTGCTCGCTTCGCTTGCCGATTTCTGGCACCGCAGCATCCTCGGATCGGGCGCGCTGTGCATCCTGCCCTATGCCGACCGACTGGCCGGCCTGCTGCCTTTCGTGCAGCAGCTCTTCATGGAGAGCAACGGCAAGGGGGTGGACCGGGAGGGACGTCCGCTTCCTGCTCCGGCCGCGCCGGTGGTCTTCGGGCAGGTCGGTTGTGATGCCGAGCACGCCCTGCTTCAGTGGCTCGCGCAGGGACTGGAGGCGGTTCCGGTGGAGTTCGTGGCCGTGCCGCCCGAGCCGGGCTGCGCGCTCGACCGACTGCGCACCGATCACCTCCTCGCGCAGTGGAGCCGGCTCGCCGCGCCTTCAGAGGAGTCGGCACCGGAGCGGCGCGCCGCCGGCCCGAGACCGACCCGCCTTCTCGCGCTAAAGGATTCGAGCCCCGAGACCCTGGGTGCGTTGATCGCCTTCTACGAACACCGGGCCTTCGCCCAGTCCCTGCTGTGGGGCAACGACGCCTTCGACCAATGGGGCGTCGAGGCGGGCAAGACCTTGGCTCGGCAGATCGCGCTCAGTCGCGCGGGGCAGGCGGATCCGCCGAGCGATCCTTTGCTTCGGGAGTGGCTGCAGCGCTGGCCGTGAGCCGAGCCAGCGCCCAGGCGACGTGTTCGCGGACGAGCGGCGAGGGATGTTCGCGACGCGCCTCGAGGGCTGCGATCGCTTCGGGGCTGGGCGGGCCGTTGCCGAGGGCGACCGCGAGGTTGCGCAGGAAGCCTTCGTAGCCGGCCCGGCGCAGGGCCGAGCCTTCGGTCCTCCGCAAGAACTCCTCCTCGCTCCAGCCGAAGAGCTCGGTGAGCAAGGCGCCGTCCAGGCCCGGGCGCGGCGCGAAATCGGGGATGCTCACCTTGCGCGCGAAGCGATTCCAGGGGCAAACCGCCTGACAGTCGTCGCATCCGAAGATCCGATTGCCGAGGAGGGGCCTCAGCTCGAGCGGGATCGGGCCGCGATTCTCGATGGTGAGGTAACTGATGCAGCGGCGGGCATCGAGCTCGTAGGGGGCAAGGATCGCCCCGGTGGGACAGGCGGCGAGACAGCGGGTGCAGGTGCCGCAGCGGTCCGGCTCGGGCGCGCGATCGCTCGGAAGGTCGAGGTCGGTGTAGATTTCGCCGAGGAAGAACCAGGAGCCCGCGCGGGGGTGGATCAGGTTGGTGTGCTTCCCGATCCAGCCGAGGCCGGCCTCGCGCGCGAGGGCCTTTTCGAGCACGGGCGCCGAGTCGACGAAGACACGGTAGCCGAAGGGGCCGATTTCCCCGGCAATCCATCGCGCCAAACGGAGCAATCGGCCACGGAGCACCTTGTGATAGTCGCGGCCGAGGGCGTAGCGCGAAATCGCCGCGCGCTCGGGAGTGGCCAGCAGGGCTTCGATCGGCAGCGCGTCTTGATGGAGGTAATCCATCCGCACCGAGATCACGGTCAGGGTTCCCGGCACCAGCAAGGCCGGGCGACTGCGCTTTCGCCCGTGCCGCGCCATGTAGTGCATCGTGCCGTGGCGGCCGAGCTCCAACCAGCGCTCGAGGTGAGCCTCGTCTTCGGGGGGTACGCCCCGAGCGAAGCCGAGATCGGCAAAGCCGAGATCGGCCGCGTGGGCGCGGATGCGTCGGGCGATTTCTCCGAGCTCGGTGGGATGGGGCATTGGCGATAGAATGCCTCCGTGAGCGCCGAGCGCGAACTGCTCTACTCCGTGGCGGCGGTCCGCGAGCTGGACCGGCGCGCCATCGCCAGCGGCATTCCTGCCAGGGAGCTGATGCGGCGGGCCGGAGCGGCGGCGGCTCGGCTCGTCGAGACGCGCTTCAGGGAGGCTCGCCGGATCCTCGTGGTGGCAGGGCCCGGCAACAACGGCGGCGATGGCTACGACCTCGCTTCCGAGTTGCACGCAAGGGGGTACGAGGTCCGAGTCGTCGCGCCTCTGGGTCCTCCGCGCAGCGCGGAGGCGCAGGCGGCGCGCGCCGAGTACCTCATGCGCGACGGGCTCGTCATCGACGATCCCGCCGACCTGTCAAAGGCCGATCTCCTCGTGGATGCGCTCTTCGGTGTGGGTTTCCGCCGCGCCGAGGACGAGGCCAGCCGGCAGGCCTTGGCGGCGCTCGCTGGTGCATCCGCGCGGGTTCTCGCCTTGGACGTGCCGAGTGGGGTCGATGCCGACAGCGGAGCGGTTCCAGGTCCGGCGGCGCGAGCGACCCTCACCCTTTGCTTCATCGCGGCCAAGCGCGGGCTGTTCACCGGGCGGGCGCTGGACCACGTCGGGGAAGTGCTGGTCGATGATCTCGCGGTCCCCACCGAGGTTTTCGCCTGGGTCGCGCCTGCGGCGGTGCGCATCGGTCCGAAGTGGCTTCACGAGCGGCTCGAGCCTCGGCGCCGAGACGTGCACAAGGGGCATTTCGGGCACGTCTTGGTGGTCGGAGGCGCACGCGGCTTCGGGGGCGCGGCGCGGCTCGCGGCGGAAGGGGCGCTGCGGGCGGGGGCGGGTTGGGTCAGTGTGGCCACGGAGCTCGAGCACGTGCCCGCGCTGCTCGCAGGAAGGCCCGAGCTGATGGCGCGCGGCTTCGAAGCGATCGAGGAACTGCTCCTTAGGGCGACCGTGCTCGCCGTGGGTCCAGGCTTGGGGCGCGAGGAGCGCGCGCGGCATCTGTTCGAGCGGGCCTTGGCGAGCGGAAAGGGTTTGGTGCTCGATGCCGACGCCCTCGCCCTGCTCGCGAGTTCGCCGCGGCGGCTGCCGCCTGGGACCATCATCACCCCGCATCCGGGCGAGGCGGCTCGCCTGCTGGGTTGCGAGGTGGATGCCGTACAAGCGGATCGTTTCGCGGCGGCTGAGCGGCTCGCCGCGGACTACGGCTGTATCGTGGTGCTCAAGGGCGCGGGCACGGTGATCGCGGGTGAGGGGCTACCTTCGGTGATCGAAGCCGGGAATCCGGCGATGGCAAGCGCGGGAATGGGCGATGTCCTCACCGGCGTGATCGCTGCGCTCATCGCTCAGGGCCTTCCTCCGGGAGAGGCCGCGCGTGCGGGCGCGCTCGCGCATGCGGTGGCCGGGGACCGGGCCGCGCCCGGCCCCGGCGGACGGGGTCTGATTGCGAGCGACCTGCTCGCGATGCTGCCAAAGGTGCTTTCGTCTTGATCCGCTACCAGACCCTTCCTGAGGAGGCGAGCACGCTCGCGCTGGGACATCGTCTCGCCGGGCTCATCGATCCCCCTTTTCTGATCCATCTGCGCGGCGAGCTCGGTGCCGGCAAGACCACCCTCGCCCGCGGCTTGCTGCGAGGGCTCGGTTACAACGGGCCGGTGCGCAGTCCGAGTTTCAGTCTCCTCGAGAGCTACGACTTCCCGGACCGCACCGTCCATCACCTCGATCTCTACCGAATCGCCGATCCGGGTGAGCTGGAGGCGATCGGATTCCGCGAGCTCTTCGACCCCACGGCCATCGTCGTGGTCGAGTGGCCGGAAAGGGCGGAAGGGTGTCTTCCTTCCTCGGACCTCGAGATCCGCTTGGCGATGCTCGCGGAGGGCGCACGCCGCGCGCGCCTGCTCGCATCGAGCGCCCGTGGGCGGGTGGTCCTCGCCGGCTTACGCCGACGGCGGGCGGTGACCTGAAGGATTCCTCGAGCCTCGTTCCCGGGTCGGTTTCGACGACCGGCCCCTTTCCCCTGTGCGGGGCTTTGGGCTCGCGTGATCTCCAAAGATGTTGAGAAACCATTGCCAAGACGCGAATCCAACGAGAAAATCGCGTAGGCGGATCCTGGTCCTGGGGCCGATGTCCAGATCACTCGCCTGGTGTTTGCTCTGGCTCCTTCCGCCTGCCATCGGGGCAGGCGAAGTGGCGGGTTTGCGCCTTTGGGATGGGCCGGAGTACACCCGCGTCGTGCTCGATCTGTCCGCGCCGATCGAGCATCGCTTGTTCGCTTTGCGTGATCCCGACCGCGTCGTCATCGACCTGCCGCGCACGCGTCTGAGGGCCGATGCGGCTGCGATCCCGGCGCGGGGCCGCGTCAAGGGGGTGCGCAGCGGCGTCCATCAGGGACGCGATCTGAGGCTCGTCATCGACCTGGTCGGGCAGAGCCGGGTCAAGAGCTTCCTCTTGCCGCCGGCGGAGGGCAGCGGCCACCGGCTCGTCATCGACCTCTATCCGCCGCGCGCCGAGCCCCGGCCTTCAGAGGCGCCGGTCGCATCGGGCGACCGCGAAGTGATCATCGCCATCGACGCCGGACACGGCGGAGAGGATCCAGGCGCGATCGGGCCCTCGGGAACGCGGGAAAAGGATGTCACCCTCGCCATCGCCCGCAAGCTGGCGGCGGCGATCGATGCCGAGCCCGGGATGAAGGCGGTGCTGATCCGCGAGGGCGACTACTACATTCCCTTGCAGCGCCGCTACATGCTCGCACGCCAAGCCCGCGCCGATCTCTTCGTCTCGATCCACGCCGATGCCTTCCACGATCAGCGCGCGGCGGGCAGCTCGGTGTACGTGCTCTCCCCGCGGGGGGCGAGCAGCGAGGCGGCGCGCTGGCTCGCGGAGCGAGAAAACCGCTCCGATCTGGTCGGTGGCGTTTCGCTCGCCGACAAGGACGACTTGCTCGCTGCGGTGCTGCTCGATCTGTCCCAGGGCGCGACCCTGGAGGCGAGCCACCGTGCAGCCCGGCACGTGCTCAAGGCCCTCTCCGCGGTGGGGCGGGTGCACAAGCGGGAAGTGGAGCGGGCGGGCTTTATGGTGCTGCGCTCTCCGGATGTGCCCTCCGTGCTGATCGAGACGGCCTTCATCAGCAATCCCGCCGAGGAAATGAGACTGCGCGATGATCGTCACCAGAGCCGGATCGCCGCGGCGATCCTCGAGGGCATACGCCGCTACTTCGAGGAAACGCCGCCGCCGGGCACCTTGCTGGCGCGCCAGGCGCTCGAACGGCCGGTGAAACACGTGGTCCAGCCCGGCGAGACCTTGAGTGCGATCGCCCGCCGTCACCGGGTGAGCCTGACGGCTCTCAGGGCGGCCAACGGACTGCGGGGAGACCGGGTCCGCGCAGGGGAAATCCTCACCATTCCCGCCCGCGGCAGCGGTTGAGGCTCCGGGGATGGGTGCTGAGCTGCGCTAACATTCGCGCGTGACCACCACCCCGCCTCGGATTCGCCCGCTGCCGCCGCTCTTGATCGATCAGATCGCCGCCGGCGAGGTGGTCGAGCGGCCGGCGTCGGCGGTCAAGGAGCTGGTCGAGAACAGTCTGGATGCCGGGGCGGAGCGGATCCTGGTGGAGCTGGAGGAGGGCGGGGCGCGGCGGATCCGGGTGAGCGACGATGGCTGCGGCATCGCACCCGAGGATTTGCCGCTGGCGCTCGCCCGACACGCGACCAGCAAGCTCACCGAGGTCCAGGATCTGGAGCGGGTGATCACCCTCGGCTTCCGCGGTGAGGCGCTGGCGGCCCTGGCCGCCGTCGCGCGGGTACGCATCACCACCCGGCCGCGTGGTTACCCGCATGCCTTTGCGATCACGGCCGATGAGGGACGGATCGGGGCGGTCGAGCCGGCGGCCGGCGCCTTCGGCACCCGCGTCGAAGTGGAGGATCTGTTCTTCGCCGTGCCAGCACGCCGGCGGTTCCTGCGCGGACCGCGGACCGAGCTCGCGCACGTCCGGCAATGGCTCGACGCCATCGCGCTGGCGCATCCCAGCGTGGAGTTCCGCCTGCTGCATGAGGGCCGGGAACTGCTGCACTATCGCGCTGCGAAGCCCTTCGACCGCTGTCGCGACGTGCTCGGCGAGGAACTCGCCGTCGCCCTGCTACCGGTCGCCGGCGAGGTCGCCGGGACGCGGCTGCAGGGCTTCATCGCACCGCCCACCGCCTGTGGTGGGCGCGGGGATCTGCAGTTCTTCCTGGTCAATGGCCGACCGGTACGCGACCGCCGGCTCGCGCATGCGGTACGCGCCGCCTACCGTGACGTTCTGCATCACGAGCGGCAGCCGATCCACGTGCTCGAGTTCCGGCTCGATCCGGCCAAGGTCGATGTCAACGTCCACCCGGCCAAGCTTGAGGTGCGATTTCGCGAGCCGCGTCTCGTACACGATCTGCTGCAGCACGTCATCGAACGTGCGCTCGCGGCGACGAAGGCGGTGGTGACGAGTCCGTCGATCGCCCGCGCGGAAGGCTGCGCAGGAAGGTCGGAGCCGGGAGCCGCCACCCCTCCGTCGTCGGCGCCGGATGGCGATGGCGGAGCGTCCCGGCTGCACCTTTCCGATCTCGCCGCGCTGTATCGAGCCGCCCCCGCGCCGGGTGCCGACGATGCCAGCGTCTTGCCCCTGCCAGCCGCGGCTCCTCGGCCGCTCGCGCTGCTGCGTGGGACCTGGCTCCTCGCCGAGGACGAGGAGGGGTTGCTGATCATCGATGCCCATGCCGCGCACGAGCGCGTGCTCTACGAGCGACTCAAGCGCGAGCTCGCCGAGGGAGGGATCGCGGCGCAGCCGCTGCTGATACCTCGCGAATGCGCCGTGTCCGAGATCGAGGCCGACGCCGCCGAACGGCATGCGGAGTGGCTGGCGGCGCGGGCGTTCGCGGTGGACCGAATCGGACCGGGGCGGGTCGCCCTGAGAGCCTGTCCGGCATTGCTGCACGATACCCACCAGGCCGAACGCGCGCTGCGCGCCCTGCTCGCCGAGCTCGCGGAATTCGATCACGCCGGGCCGGGCACCGAGGCAATCGAGCGCGCCCTGGCCACCATCGCCTGCCACGCGGCCTGGCGACGCGGGACGCGGATGCCCGAGGCGACCATGCACCATCTCCTCGAGGCTCTGCCACGAACCGAACGGTCGGGGGTCTGCAATCACGGCCGACCGACCTCGATGCGGCTCGGCTGGGCGGAGCTCGATCGCATGTTCCTGCGTGGTCGCTAGCATGATCCTCCCTCGCCTGCTGTGGTGGTCGATGGTTGTGTTGGGCGCCGACGGAGCGGGGGCGGCACCCGCCGCGTCGGAGCCGATCTGCTGCGTGCCGCCGCCGCGGATCTGGCTCGAGCAGCAGGTGGAGGCCTGGCAGCGCGAACGCCTCGAACGCCTGACCGCCCCCTATGGCTGGCTGAGCCTGGTCGGCCTGCACTGGCTCGAGGGGCCCGGCCCCTGGCGCATCGGGCGGGATCAAGGCGAGATCGCGCTCGGGCGCGGGCCGGAGCAAATCGGCATCCTGCGGCGCGAGGAGACGGAGGAAGGCGCGGTATTCCGGCTGGAAGGGAGCGAGGGCGAGCAGCGGCTGGCGGTGGACGCACGCGGGGAGCCGGAGGATTTCCTGGATCTCGAGGGCGGCGTGCGTCTCGCGGTGATCCGGCGCGGTGGACGCTATGCGCTGCGGGTATGGGATGCCAATGCGCCGCTGCGCCTCGGCTTCTCCGGACTCGAGTATTTCCCCGCCTCCTGGGACTGGGTGATCGAGGGCCGCTTCGTGCCGTACGACCCACCGCGGATGCTCCCCGTCGCCGACGTGCTCGGTCTTGAGACCCCGAGGCGCAACCCCGGCCGGGTGGAGTTCACCGTGGGGGATCGGCGCTACACCCTGGAGGCTCTGCAGGAGCAGCCCGGGGAGGATCTGTTCTTCGTCTTCGCCGATCGCACCAACGGCCGGGAGACCTATGGAGGAGGGCGTTTCCTCTATGCCCGTCCTCCGGATGCCAGTGGCCGGGTGCTCCTCGATTTCAACCGCGCCTACGCCCCGCCGTGCGCCTTCACTCCCTATTCGACCTGCCCGCTGCCGCCGCCGGAGAACCGCCTCGACCTCGCGGTGCGTGCCGGCGAGAAGCTCTACCGGGGTGGCGCCGGGCCGGTCAGCGGCCCTTGAACTGCGGCTTGCGCTTCTCGAGGAAAGCGCGGGTGCCCTCGCGCATGTCCTCGCTGGCGGCGACGACGCCGAAGGCGCAGGGCCTCGTAGTCGAAGCCGAGCGTCGAGCGCGCAATCGTTGCCGCGGATGACGGCGTCGAGGATGGCGGCGAGGGCGAGGGGTGCGGAGCCGGCCGAGCTGCGGTCGCGAGCGCTCTCCACCTCGGCGATCGAGCCGTTCACTCGGGTCCACCACCCGGTGCACGAGGCCGAGCGCCTAGCGCCCGCTCCGCGTCGATCGGTTCTCCAGTGAGCAGGAGCATGCCGAGAGCCGGGCCGCCGGCCGACGAGGCGGAGCGAGCCGCTGGGTTCCGCCGAAGCCTGGCAAGCAGGCCCGAGCTTGATCTCTGGCTGACCGAGCCTCGCCTGACGTGAGGCGACGCGCAGGTGGCAGGCCATCGCCAGCTCGAGGCCGCCGCCCAGGGCATAGCCCTGGATGCGGGCGATCACCGGTTTCCCGAGCGTTTCGATGCGGCGCATCATCGCCTGCCCGCTGCCTCGCCAGGGCGAGCGCTTCGACCGGGCGTAGCGCTGGGCGAGCTCCTCGATGTCTGCGCCGGCGACGAAGGCCTTGTCGCCAGACGCCGGAGAGGACCAGCACGCGCACTTCCGGCTCCTCCGCCGCCTGGGCGAAAGCGCGGTCGAGCTCGGCGATGGTCAGACGATCGAGCGCGTTGAGTTTCTCCGGGCGATCGATGGTGATGCGGCGGATGGAACCTTGCTGTTCGATCCTCAGGTTGCGAAAGGCCATGGGCGCGATCCTCCGGCGGGGGAAGGCGATTGTACGGCGCTTGAGGAAACTCGATCCTCATTCTTCGGTCCATAGCCGCGCCAGTGTCGGTTCAGGACCGCGACCGCTAGAATGCTTCGTCTTTTCTCGCCCCGTTCTTGACTGGAGGTTTCGCATGAAGACTCTCGTTCCGCTCCTTTCGCTCCTGGTGCTCGCGGTGGCGCCCGCGGCGGCGCAGCAGCGCATCCAGGGCGAGCGGGCCGAACTGAGCTATGCGATCGGCTATGAGTTGGGCCGTGATCTTGCGGAGCGCCAGCTCGACGTCGACGTCGGTGTCCTCGTCCGCGCCATCCAGGATGGGCACGGCAAGCGTGAGCCGGCGGTTTCGGAGGCGGTCATGCGCGAGCGCATCGGCAAGATGCAGGAGAAGTTGCGCGAGGAGGCGCGCGAGAAGTTCCGGCAGATCGCCGAGGAGAACAAGAAGAAGAGCGAACAGTTCCTCGCCGAGAATCGGCGCAAGAAGGGCATCGTGGCCTTGCCCTCGGGTGTCCAGTACCGTGTCATCGAGGAGGGCGACGGCCCGCGCCCGGCGCTCACCAGCCAGGTGACGGTGCACTACCGCGGCTCCCTGATCAGCGGGCTTGAGTTCGATTCTTCCTTCGCGCGCGGGGTCCCTGCGACCTTCCAGGTGGATCAGGTGCTGCCGGGCTGGCAGGAGGTACTGCCGCTGATGCGCGTGGGGGACTACTGGCAGGTGTTTCTGCCGCCCGAGCTCGCTTATGGCGAGCGCGGTAATCCGCCGATCGGCCCGAACGAGGCGCTGATCTTCGACATCCGGCTGCTCGAGGTGAAGTGAGCGAAGCCCTCCTCTCGCCCTGCGTCGGGATTTGCACCATCGGCCGCGACGGGCTCTGCGAGGGCTGCGCCCGAAGCCTCGAGGAGATCGCCGCATGGCCCTCGCTGTCGGCGGAGGAACGCGCACGGATCATGGAGGACGTGCTGCCACTTCGTCAGGCCGCAGCGGGTCGATGGAGCTGATCGAGTGGCTGAGGAGCGCTCTGCGCCCGCTCGACGAGGGCTTCGCCGAGCCATCGAATCTCGCGGAGATCGCCGATCTGCTGCCTCCGCCCGAGCACTTGGTGCCAGCGGCGGTGCTCGTGCCACTGCTGGCCGAGGAAGGTGAGTCCCCTGAGCTGGTGCTCATCCGTCGTACCGAAGGTCTGCCCACGCACGCGGGTCAGTTCGCTTTCCCGGGTGGGAGAATGGAGCCCTGCGACCCCGATCCCGTGGCGACGGCCATGCGCGAGGCCAGGGAGGAGCTCGGCTGGGCGCCGGAAAGGCTCGAGCCGCTCGGCCTGCTCGATACCTTGCTCACCATCACCGCCTTCAAGGTGCTTCCCGTGGTGGCGCGGATCGGGGGGGGCTTCGAGCCGGTCCCGGATCCGCATGAGGTTGCGGAGGTCTTCCGCGTACCCCTGGATTTCTTTCTCGATCCCACACAGCTTCGGATCGAGCGGATCGAGCACCGGGGCCGAGTCCGGCGAATCCTCGCCTACCACTACCAGGGACGCCGCATCTGGGGCGCGACCGCCCTGATCCTCGCCGACCTCGCGCGGCGCCTCGGCGGGGAGCCGCGATGAGGCCGATCATCGATCCGCAAGCGCTGGCCGCTCGCCTTGATGAACCGGGGCTGGTGGTGGTCGATTGTCGGCACGATCTTGCCGATCCCGAGGCCGGCGCGCGCCTTCATGCCGAAGCGCGCATCCCCGGCGCGCGTTTTGCCCACCTGGACCGCGATCTCTCCGACCTCGGCCGTCGCGGCCACGGGCGTCATCCCTTGCCTTCGGCGGAGCGTTTCTGCGCTTTCCTGGCCTCATTGGGGATCGGACCGCAGACGCGGGTCGTGGCCTATGACGCCGATGCGGGCCAATACGCCGCCCGGCTGTGGTGGATGTGCAGGGCGATCGGCCTTCCCGAGCCCCTGCTGCTCGATGGCGGCTTCGCCGCCTGGGTCGAGGCAGGGCTCCCGCTCGAGCGCGGGACGCCGAAGACGCCCATTCCGGTCGCGACGTGGCGAAGCGAATACGCCGAAGGAGGCCATCTCGAAAGCGACGCGCTGATGCCCTTGCTCGCCGAGGGCCGCATCCTCCTGCTCGATGCACGCGCCCGCGAGCGCTTCCGCGGAGACATCGAGCCGATCGATCTAGTGCCTGGTCATGTGCCTGGGGCGCGCAACCGCCCCTTCACCGAAAATCTGCAAGGAGGGCGTTTCAAGGCGCCTGAGCAGCTCGCGGCCGAGTTCGCGAAGCTGCTCGAGGGCGCTCCGCCCGATTCGGTGGTGCACATGTGCGGTTCGGGCGTGACCGCGTGCCACAACCTGCTCGCCATGGAAATCGCCGGTCTCCCCGGCTCCCGCTTGTACGTCGACTCATGGAGCGGCTGGATCAGCGATCCGCTGCGGCCCGTCGCCTGCGGCGAATGATGAAATAAGACTTCCAGAAGGTTTTGATAGTTTCGGACCCCTTCAAACCCGAGGCTCGCTACGCCATGAATGGAGTCGTTCGATCCATCGCTTTGTCGACCAGCCTGATGCTGTCTGCTCAGCTCGTCGCCTCGGATCGAAACGTCGAGGTTCGGGCAGGGGAAGAGATCCGCGATTTCTCCACCGTCCATGGTTCGATCGAGCTCAAGCCCAAGGCCGAGGCGCGTCGGCTGGTGAGCGTCAACGGCCACATCGGCACCGGCGCAGAGGCGCGCATCGCCTCGGCGGAGTCGAGGAATGGCTCGATCCGCATCGGACCCTCGACCCGGGTCGCAGAGTTCGTCAAGACGCTCAACGGTTCGATCAGCCTCGGGGAAAACGTCGAGGTGGGTGGCGATGTCTCGGTGCAGAACGGTGAGATCCGCATCGGCCGCAATGCCCGGGTGGGTGGCTCGGTGAGCGTGCAGACCGGCGAGCTCATCGCCGAGGAGGCCGAGATCGTGGGCTCGGTGTCGGTGGGTAGCGGCGCGCTCAAACTGCGCGGAGGGCGATTGGGCGGCGACGTCCGCGCTCACACCGCCGACGTGGAGCTCATGCAGGGTGTGGTGGTCGAGGGCGACCTCAGGCTGGGCAAGTCCTCGGGCATGAGCGGTGGAACGGAGGTGCGGGTCCCGGGCATGAGCATCGCGGTCGGGGCGCTCGGCATGGCCGCCTCGCGGGTGGTCATCGGGCCGCGAAGCGAGCTGCGCGGGCGGATTCTCGGCGCCGATCTGACCACCGACATCTGGGTGCACGAGACGGCGCGCATCGGGCGCACGGAAGGGGCCTCGATCAAGCGCTTCCGCGGCGAGGCCCCGCCGAGCGATGAGGAGGATTCCGAAGATGAAGCGGACTTCGGGCGTCTGAAGCGTGAAATCGAGGCCGAAAGCCGCCAAGCTGTCCTGTCCCAGGACGGGTGATTCCTCGCGCCGCGCGGCGCTCTGCTCAGCGTTTGCCCAGGCGCTCGGCGAGGGCGCGAAGCGTTCCCTGGGTCTCCTCCGAGAACCAGACGTCGAGGAAGTCTTCGGTATCCATGCCCGGCTGATCGAAGATGCTCGCGAGATCGGCGCGGGCGATGCGGCGGGTGCCGCTCATCGCCTGCGGCGGCAAAGCGAGGTGGCGGCGGCACCAGGCAAGCGCCGTCTCGACCACCGCTTCGCCCTCCGCCAGCTCATCCACGAGCCCGATCGCGAGCGCCTCCTCGGCGCTGAGCATGCGACCTTCCACCAGCAGCCGTTCGGCGCGGTGAGGCCCCACCAGCCGCGCGAGGGCGCGGGCAATGACCTCGGGCACCACCAGACCGACCGCCACCTCGTTGAGGCCGATGCGGTAAGGCTTTTCGGCGCTCGCGGAGCGCGCCATCACCCGGTAGTCGCAGAACAACGCGATCACCGCACCCCCGGCGGGGCTATGACCGGTGATCGCAGAGGCGACCGGGATCGGCGAACGAGCCAGCGCGGCCATCAGCGCGAGGAAATCCTCCCAGACCCGGCGCATCGCCGGCCTTTCCAAGCGCAGGAGCGCGGGCACGTCCAACCCCGCCGAGAAGAGCCCGGGCTGGCCGGAGAGCACGATCGCGCGAGCATCGTCGGCCGTGGCCGTACGCACCGCTTCGAGCAGCGCGGCGATCAGGGCCTCGTCCAGGGCATTGGCCGGCGGCCGGCTCAAGCGAAGCTCGAGGATTCGGTCGTGGCGGTGAACTTGGAGCATGGCAGTCCTGCGAGGGCGACTCTGCGGCAGTGTGCCGCGGCGGTCGCGGGTTTGAAAGAGCTAGACTGAGCGCAAGCGTTGAGAGAACGGAGGAATTCGATGCGTCTCCTCGCCCTGATCGCTTTCTTGCTGTTGAGGGCCATTCCGGCTGCAGCCTCGGAGGAAGGGGTCACCGTCGAGGGGCCTTGGATTCGGCTCGCGCCGCCCGAGGCGAGGGTGATGGCTGGCTACGGCCTCCTGCGCAATCCAGGATCATCGGATCGGGTGCTGGTGGGCGCGGAAAGCGAGGCTTTTGGCGCGATCGAGATCCACGAGACCTACGAGCAGGATGGCCTCATGCGGATGCGGCGACTGTCCGAGCTGCCCATCCCGGCCGGAGGTGCCGTGGCCCTCAAGCCTGGCGGTCCGCATCTGATGCTGTTTCGCCCGAGCAAGCCCCTCCCCGAGGGCGCGGAGGTGCCGATCCGCCTTCGCTTCTCCGAAGGGGAGGAGCAAGTGGTGGTCTTCACGGTGCGCGCCGAGCCGCCGGGCTAAGGCTGGTTCGCCGTCGGCTCTGAGAGAAGCTCGGGGTCGGCGAAGAAAGCCAGGGTGCGGGCGCCGGTCCCGCTGCTGCGCGCGCTGAGCCAGAGAAGCTCGACGCTCTTGGCCTCGGCGCCGAAGTGCTGGCGGTAGTCGGCGATGAGATCGCGGGTTTCGTATTGCCACCGTCCGGTGGGCGTCTCCGCGCCGCGCAGCACGATGAGGCGGGTGCTCTCATCGGCGCTCCAGGCGAGGTGGCCGGAGGGGTAGCGCGCGTCCCACAGGTAGCAGAGCGTGTGGCGGAGGCTGCCGCCGAGCAGGGCCGCGAGGCCCCGCCTCGTCCGCTCGCCGGCCCGTTCCGGGTCTGGCACCACCCGCACGCAGAGGCGAAGCGCATGATCGTCCTTGGCGGGATCCGCGAGATCCCCTGCTTGGGCGTGCTCGTCCACCCGCCAGCGCCAGTTCAGCCGTAGCGACTCGGATGGGGCCAGGCCGAGGGGCTGTTCCAGTCGCCCCTCGGCGCTCGCGGAATAGACCATCAGGACCTTGCGACCCTCTTGCTCGATCACGTCGAACTGGGGCGGCCGCTGCCGCCTCTCGCTCGCTAGCCGCCAAGGGGGTGGCGGGCGGGCGTCGGTGGCCGCCTCGAAGCCGACAAGCCCGCTTTCCGCAAGCGCGAGATGAGTCGCGAGGAGGAGCGGGATCGTCACGAGAGCGCTGGATCGGCCGAAGCGTTTCATCGCTCTTCGAGTCTAGGCCAAAGCGGTCTGGGCGGGGGACTCAAGGGCCTCCCGGGCGCATTCGCTCGAGACCACTCGCTTCGAGGACCCGAGCCCATGGAAAAAGCGGCCCAGGGTCGAGCTTGCGCGGGACGAGAAGGGAGGGATCGTCGCTCGCCGGGATCTGCTCGCGGTCGAGGTCCTCGTGGCCGGCGATGAAGCGGAGACCGGGAAAGCGGGCGCGCAAGTCGGCGAGCAGCCGGATCAGCGCCTCGATCTGGGCCTCGGGATAGGACTCCTCCATGCGCTGGCGGTCGCTTCGGTACCAATCCGGAAAACGGCCGCGGTTGACCAGCTCGATGCCGATGCTGGAGGCGTTGTGGCCGCGCACGTGATGGGCGATGCGCAGGGGATCCACCCATTGCTCGATGCGTCCGTCGCGGTCGATGTAGAAATGCCCGCTCGCGCCGGTTCCGCTCGGGTAGAGGATCCGCTCGCCGAGCCTGCGCGCTTCGGCGAGGTCGGGCGTTTCGGTGCAGTGGATGACCACGAGTTCGACCGATTCCGGGGGGCGCGAGTCGAGCCGCTGCTCGTAAGGCAGCGGAACGACCAGGATCGAGAGCTCGGCGAGCATGGTGGGAGCGTAGCAATTCCGATCGTGTCACACTGAGGGGTGTCCTCGAAGAGGTCGCGCGATGGCGGATCGAGCCCTGGTCGTTCTCTCGCATGGTCTGGAAAGTGGGCCGCAGGCCACCAAGGTGGCGGCGCTGGCCGAGGTCTGTGCCGAGCTCGGCTGGGAGAGCGTGCGTCCGGACTATCGCGCGCTCGACCGCGGGATCGATCGGGAGACGGTCGAGGCCAGGCTCTCGCGCCTGATCGATCATGCCCTCGGCGCGAATCCGTTGGTGCTCGCCGGCTCGAGCCTCGGGGCCTACGTCTCGGCGCTGGCCTCCCGGCGCCTGCCCGTCGCGGGACTTTTCTTGATTGCGCCTCCGGTCGAGCTGCCGGGGGTGGAGATCGAATTCGATCCGGCGCCGGTGCCCACCATGATCGTTCACGGCTGGGCGGATGAGCTGATTCCGGCGGAGGCGGTGATCGCCTTCGCTCGCTCCCGCCGCACCGGGCTTGCGCTCTTCGAGGACGATCATCGCCTGCACCGGCACGTGCCGGCGATCGCCGCCCTGTTCCGCGAGTTCCTCCGCGGGCTCGCGTGAGGCGATGGCTCTTGCCGCCTTCGCCCGCTGCGCTGGTGGGCTGGAAGCGCTGCTCGCCGAGGAAATGCGGGGGCTCGGCGCCATCGAAGCGAAAGAGACCGCTGGAGGGGTCGCGTTCCTCGCCGAGGGCGCGAGCCTGGCGCGGATGCTGCTGTGGAGCCGATTGGCCTCCCGCATCCTGATCACGCTCGGCGAACTCGATGCCGAGGATGCCAACGCGCTCTACGAGAGCGCCCGGGCGCTGCCTTGGCGCGACATCCTTCCCAGTGGGGCGAGTTTTCGCGTGCACGGGCATGGACGGTCGGCCGGGATCCGGCATTCCGGCTTCGCCGCGCTCAGGATCAAGGATGCCATCTGCGATGCTTTCCGAGACCGTGGTCTCTCGCCGCCTCATCCTGATCCCGGTGCGGGTGAGTTCCTGCTCGACCTCAGGCTCGACGGGCGCCTCGCGGTTCTCTCCCTCGACCTGGCCGGAAGCTCCCTGCACAAACGGGGTTGGCGCGTGGCCTCGGGCGGCGCTCCCCTCAAGGAGACGCTCGCCGCGGCGATGTTGCTCAGGGGCGATTGGGCGGACATCGCCCGCGCCGGCGGGGCGCTGATCGATCCGATGTGCGGCTCGGGCACGCTCCTGATCGAGGGCGCGATGATCGCGGCCGATGTCGCGCCGGGGATCGCTCGTCGTTTCGCCGCCGAGCGCTGGCCCGGCATCGCCGCCGAGCTCTGGGCCTCGCTTCGCCGAGAGGCCGCGGAGCGCCGACGCGCGGGATTGGCGTCCTTGCGCGCGCCCATCATCGGCCGAGATCGCCATCCCGAGGCGGTGGTGGCGGCGCGCGCGAACGCGGCCCGCGCCGGACTGCCGGTTCGCATCGAGCGGGGAGAGCTCTGCGAATGGCAACCGGAACCGGCCTGCGCGGGTGGACTGATCGTCTGCAATCCCCCCTACGGAGAACGGCTGCTCGCGCCAGCCCGTCTCGCTCCCCTCTATGTCGAGCTCGGGGAGCGGCTTGCGGGATTCAGAGGCTTTCGCGCGATCTTGCTCGCCCACGAGGAGCGCCTGCTCCGCCTCACCGGCTTGCGCGCGGAAAAAATCTGGCACGTGCGCAATGGCGCGCTCGACTGCCAGATGGCGCGTTTCGCCGAACTTTCCACTCCGCCGCCAGCGAAGGGCGCGGAGATGCTCGCGAATCGGCTGCGCAAGCGCAGCCGTCATCTCGAGCGCGCCGCCCGCCGCGCCGGCGTCGAGGCTTATCGCATCTACGACGCCGATCTACCGGAGTATGCGGCGGTGATCGACCGTTACGGCGAGCAGCTGCACATCGCCGAGTACCGAGCTCCTGGGGAGATTCCGCCTCCCGTGGCGATGAGGCGTCTGCGGGAGTTGCTCCTCGCCTGCCGTGAGGCGCTCGCGGTGCCGCTTTCGCACATGCACCTCAAGGAACGTTTCCCGCAGTCGCCGCGCGAGCAATATCGAGCCAGCGGCGCGGATTTCGAGCTCATCGTCGAGGAGCTCGGTCTTCGTTTCCTGGTCGATCTCGACCGCTACGCCGACACCGGTTTGTTCCTCGACCATCGCGAGGTGCGCCGACGGATCCGATCCGAAGCCGAAGGCAAGCGCGTTTTGGACCTCTTCTGCTACACGGGAACGGCGACGGTGGCCGCGCTCGTCGGTGGCGCGGCGGAGGTGGTGGCCGTGGATCACTCCAACACCTATCTCGCGTGGGCCAGGCGCAATCTCGAGCTGAACGGGGTCGCCGGACGAAGGGTGCGCCTCGTTCGAGCCGACGTGCGCGAGTTTCTCCTGCGATCGCGGGAGTGTTTCGACCTCATCCATCTCGATCCGCCGAGCTTCTCGAACTCGAAAGGGGCCGAAGACTTCGATCTCGCGCGCGACTGGCTCGACTTGCTGCGCGCGACCGCGGCTCGCCTCGCACCCGGAGGAGCGATCTTCTTCAGCCATCACCTGCGTGGATTCGATCCCGACTTGACGCTCCTTCGCGCCGAGGGTCTCTTGGTCGAGGACTGGACGGCGCGAGTGCGTCCTTTCGACTTCACCTCGGGCGGCAGTCATCGCTGCTACCGCATCGCGCGGCCCCGCCCGGAGAGCGGATAATGCGCGGCCCTCGGGTTCGGTCATGAAGCTCTCCGATTTCGACTACGAACTTCCTGCCGAGCTGATCGCACGGGAGCCTCTACCTCGGCGTTCGGACAGCCGGCTGCTCGTGCTCGACCGGTTTAGCGAGCGTTTTCAGGATCGCCGCGTCGCCGAGCTGCCGGCGATCCTTTCGCCGGGGGACCTCCTCGTGTTGAACGACACGCGGGTGATCCCAGCGCGTCTCATCGCGCACAAGCCGAGCGGCGGGCGGGTGGAGCTCCTCGTCGAACGCCTGCTCGGCACTGGTGAGGCGCTCGTTCTGCTCGGCGGCAACCGCAAGCCGAAGCCCGGCACTCGGCTCGTCCTGGAGGATGGCAGCGCGCTTCTGGTCGGCCGGCGGCGGGGCGATTTCTGGGAAGTGCGCTACGAGGGAGCGGATAGCCTTCTCGATTGCCTGGAGCGCATCGGCAAGCTGCCCCTTCCGCCCTATCTCGGTCGCGATGCCGGGCCCCACGACCGCGTGCGCTATCAGACCGTCTTCGCACGAGAGCCCGGCGCGGTCGCTGCGCCGACGGCAGGTCTGCATTTCGACCAGGAACTGCTCGAAGCCCTGCGGCGGCGGGGCGTCGAGCAGGCGAGCCTCACGCTCCACGTGGGCGCAGGAACCTTCCTCCCCGTCCGCACCGAGGATCCTCGCCAACATCGGATGCATTCGGAGCGCTATCGCGTTCCTCCCGAGCTGGTCGAGGCGGTGAATCGTTGCCGGGCGGGCGGCGGGCGCGTGGTGGCGGTGGGGACGACCGTGGTCAGGGCTCTGGAGAGCGCTGCGCTCTCCGGGGCCTTGACTCCGGGGGAGGGCGATACCGATCTCTTCATCCAACCCGGCTTTCGCTTCCGGGTGGTCGATGCACTCTTCACCAATTTCCATTTGCCGCGCTCGACTCTGCTGATGCTGGTCGCGGCCTTCGCGGGTCGCGAGCGGATCTTGGCCGCCTATCGGCATGCGGTGGCAGCGCGCTACCGCTTTTATTCCTACGGCGATGCCATGCTGATTCTGCCGTGAGCGCGATTCGCTTCGAGTTGCTCGCGCGTGATGGCCGTGCCCGGCGGGGGCGGCTGCACCTGCCGCGCGGAACGGTCGAGACGCCGGCCTTCATGCCGGTGGGGACCTGCGCGACGGTCAAGGCGTTGACGCCGGCGCAGCTTGGCGAACTGGGCGCCGAGATCGTGCTCGCCAACACCTTTCACCTCTGGCTCAGGCCGGGTCCGGACGTGATCGCCGATCATGGGGGGCTGCACCGCTTCATGGGCTGGACGCGGCCGATCCTCACCGACTCGGGGGGGTTTCAGGTCTTCTCGCTCGCCAAGCTCCGGCGGATCACGCCCGAAGGTGTGCATTTCGCCTCGCCGGTGGATGGGGCGCGGGTCTTCCTGAGCCCGGAGAAGGCGATGGAAATCCAGCGCGTCCTCGATTCCGACATCGCCATGGTCTTCGACGAGTGCACGCCCTATCCCGCGAGCGAGGCCGAGGCCGCGCGCTCAATGCGGCTCTCCATGGACTGGGCCGAGCGCAGCAAGCGCGCCTTCGAAGGCAGCCCGAACGCCCTCTTCGGCATCGTCCAGGGAGGAGTCCACCTGGCGCTGCGGCGCGAATCGGCGCGCATCCTCTGCGCCATGGGCTTCGATGGCTACGCGGTGGGCGGGCTTGCGGTCGGCGAGCCAGCGAGCGAGCGCAACGCCGTGCTCGACGCCACGGTGCCGGAGCTCCCCGACGACCGGCCGCGGTACCTGATGGGCGTGGGCCGTCCTGTGGACATCCTCGATGCAGTGGAGCGCGGCATCGACCTCTTCGACTGCGTCCTGCCTACCCGTAACGCGCGCAACGGTCACTTCTTCACGCGCAGCGGCGTGGTCCGCATCCGCAATGCCCGCTATCTCCGGGATCTGCGCCCCATCGAGGAAGGCTGCGGCTGTTACACCTGTCGGCACTTCAGTCGCGCCTACCTCAGCCACCTCCATCGGAGCGGAGAAATCCTCGGCGCGGTGCTCGGCACCCTGCACAATGTCCATCACTACCTCGAGCTGATGCGCGAAATCCGGGCCGCGATCGCCGAGGGTCGGCTGGGCGAGTATGCGGCGGGGCGAAGAGGGGCCCTCAACGCCCCTGCCGACGAACTGGCATAATCGAACGTTCATGTCGAAAAGCGACGAGATGAACGAGGGGTTTCCATGCTCTCCCTGATCCCGCCGGCTCTCGCTCAGTCCCCAGGGGCGTCGCCGCAACCCAGTCTGATGCAGCCGCTCGTGCTGCTCGTGATCTTCTTCCTGATCTTCTACTTCATCGCCATCCGTCCGCAGATGAAGCGGCAGCGCGAGCATCGCGCCATGGTGGAGTCGCTCCAGAGGGGCGATGAGGTGGTCACCCAGGGAGGTCTCGCGGGACGGATCGAGGAGGTGGGGGATTCCTTTCTCTCGCTCGAGATCGCGCAAGGCGTGAGGGTGAAGGTGCAGAAGTTCGCGGTCGCCGCAGTCCTGCCCAAGGGCACGTTGAAGGGTGATTGAAGCGTCGGTCGCGATTTCCTCAATCGCGCTCGGAGGGCTCATGGTCGATTACCCACGCTGGAAGTACCTGCTCATCGCCGTCGTGATGCTCATCGCGGCGGTTTATGCGCTGCCCAATCTCTTTCCCCAGGAGCCTGCGGTGCAGATCTCGGGTGGGCGCGGCGCCACCGCGGATGATGCGTTGCTCGAGCGGGCGCGATTCGCCCTGGAGAAGGCTGGGCTCGAATACCGCCTCGCGGTGCGCGAGGGCGAGAAGATCCTGATCCGCTTCCCCGATGTCGAGCGCCAGATGCAGGCCGCCGACCTGCTCCGGCGCGAACTCGGCCAAGGTTACACGGTGGCGCTCAACCTCGCATCCACCGTGCCCGGCTGGCTGGCGGCGATCGGCGGCAAGCCCTTGGTGCTCGGTCTCGACCTGCAAGGCGGCGTGCACTTCCTGATGGAGGTGGATCAGCGCGCCGTCATCGAGCAGCTCGAGAATCGCTTCGCCGAGGACATCCGCGTCCTGCTGCGCGAGAACCGGGTGCGGTATCGCTCGGTGGTTCGAGCCCCGCAGGGGATCGCCGCCACCCTGCTCAGCGAGGCCGACCGCGAGCGCGCCCGCGGCCTCATCGAGGATCGCATCCAGGAGTTGAGCGTCGAGCCGGGCGTCACCGCCGAAGGCAGCTTCCAGCTCCTCGCGAAGGTGAAGCCCGAGCGAGTGCGCGAGGCCGTGGACCACGCCGTCGAGCAGAATCTCGCCACCCTGCGCAATCGGATCAACGAGCTCGGCGTCGCAGAACCCATCATTCAGCGCCAGGGTGCGAACCGCATCGTGGTGCAGCTTCCCGGCGTGCAAGATACCGCCTCCGCCAAGCGCATCTTGGGAGCGACCGCCACCCTCGAATATCGGGCGGTGGACATGGGGGTCAATGCCTTGGAAGCGGCGCAGACCGGTCGGGTTCCGCCGGATTCGCGGCTCTACTACGGTCGGGATGGCACGCCCTACGTGCTCAAACGCCAAGTCATCGTTTCCGGCGATCAGCTGATCGACGCCTCGGCGGGTTTTTCTCAGGACGATGGCACGCCGGCGGTGTTCGTGCGCCTCAACAGCGCCGGCGCCCGGCGGATGCTCGATTTCACCCAGGACAACGTCGGCAACCTCATGGCCGTGGTGTTCATCGAGCGGATCCCGGAGGTGCGGATCGACGAGAATGGCAACGAGGTCCGCACCACCCGAGTGGTCGAGGAGGTCATCAGCGCCGCCACCATCCGCGGTGTATTCGGCGCCTCGTTCCAGACGACCGGCTTGCGCAGCCCGCAGGAGGCCGCCGAACTCGCCTTGTTGCTGCGCGCGGGTTCGCTCGCGGCACCCGTGGACATCGTCGAGGAGCGCACCGTCGGTCCCTCCCTCGGTCAGGACAACATCGAGCGCGGTATCAATGCGATCCTGCTCGGCTTCGCTTTGGTGCTCGGCTTCATGCTGTTCTACTACCGGATGTTCGGGTTGATCGCGAACATCGCGCTGCTCGCCAACGTGGTGCTGATCTTCGCCGCCTTGAGCATCCTCGGCGCCACGCTGACCATGCCCGGCATCGCCGGCGTCGTGCTCACCGTGGGTATGGCGGTGGATGCCAACGTGCTCATCTTCGAGCGCATCCGCGAGGAGCTTCGGGCTGGAAACACGCCGCTTGCGGCGATCAAGGGCGGCTATGACAAGGCGTGGTCCACGATCGCCGATGCCAACGTCACCACGCTGATCGCCGGTCTCGCCCTGTTTGCCTTCGGTTCCGGGCCGATCCGCGGCTTCGCGGTGGTGCTCTGCATCGGCATCCTGACCTCGATGTTCACGGCCGTCACCCTGTCTCAGGCGATCGTCTCCCTCGCCTACGGCCGCCGGCGCAAGCTGGCCACCCTGCCGATCTGAGGAACGCGACATGTGGCAGATCTTCGACCCGCTCACCACGCGATTGCCCTTCAGCCGTTGGGGGCGCGCGACGCTGTGGATCTCGCTCGCCGCCATGCTCGGCGCCGCGCTCTCCCTCGTCTATCCGGGACTGCGCTTCGGCCTCGACTTCACCGGCGGCACGATGGTCGAGCTCAAGTTCGAGCAGGCGGTGGAGATCGGGGAGGTGCGTCGCCGCCTCGCCGAGGCGGGTTTCGAGGACGCTTTGGTGCAGACCTTCGGAGCGGCCAACGACATCGTAGTCAGGCTCGCGCCGCGCGAGGGCGAGGCGACCGACCAGCAGCTCGGCACGCGGATTCGCGATCTTTTGGCGGAAGGCGGCCTGAAATCGGAGCTGATGCGGGTCGAGTTCGTGGGGCCCCAGATCGGCCGCGAGCTCGCCGAGGACGGGGTGGTGGCGATCTTCGTCGTGATCGTGGGGCTCTTGATCTACATCGCCGCCCGCTTCGAATGGCGTTTCGCCCTCGCGGCGGTCGCGGCGGAGGTCCACGACGCCGTCATCACTGTTGGTCTCCTGGCGCTGCTCGGCAAGGAGATCGACCTCACCGTGCTCGCGGCCTTGCTCGCGGTCATCGGTTATTCGATCAACGACACCATCGTCGTCTTCGATCGTATCCGCGAGCTTTTCCGCAGCAGCCGCAAGCAGACTCCCGAGGAAGTGATCAATCAGGCGATCAATCAGACCCTGGCGCGCACCTTGATCACGTCGTTCCTCACTCTGCTCGCGGTGGTGGCGCTTTATCTCGCGGGCGGTCCGGCGCTCGAAGGCTTCTCCCTGACCCTGATCATCGGGATCGTCGTGGGAACCTATTCCTCGATCCTTTTCGCGGCGCCGATCTTGCTCAAGCTCGGGGTGAGCAAGCAGGACCTCATGCCGAAGATGCGCGATGAGAGCGATCTCGCGCGACGGCCCTGATCCTCAGAGCCAACTCATGAGGATCTTGAAAGCCTGGCCGCCGAGGAGGGCGAGGGTGATCGCGATTGCGGCGATCAGTATCCAAGCGATGAGGATCAGGCGGCCGTCGCGCTCGATCAGCGCCACCGCGTAAAGGAGCATGATCAACGCGAAGGGATAGTTGGTGAGCGGCAGCGGGAGGGCGAGGAGCAGCCCCATGACGGAGAGCATCAAGCCGCTGATCCGCAGCCCGATCCCTTCGGTCAGGAAGAGCCAGCGAGGGCGGCAGACCTTTTCGAGGCGGTCGAGCCAGCGGTCTGCGCGCTCGACGAAACGGCGCAGCCGCTCGGCGGGAACCCTCCTCGCCGCGATGGCCGCCGGAACCCAGGGGGCGCTCCGGGCCAGCATCATCTGTAAGCCGAACAGGGCAATCAGCAGTCCCACCGTGCCCGCGCCGATCGGAATCGGCAGGAAGGCGGGCAGGGTGGCGATCAGGGTGGCCATGCCGTAGGCGCGCTGACGCACGTGCGCGAGGATGTCCCCGAGCAACCAACCTTCCTCGGGCGCGTGCTCGACCAGCGCATCGAGAAGCCTTCGCGTTCCCGGGGCGCCGTCGTCGGGGATATGGAATCGCAGGCGCATGGTCAGGAAGTGCGCCAGCATAACGGATGACCGCGGAAAATCGCCCTGGTATCATGCGTCGCCCCCTTCGGGGCGATGGTTCCCGGTTCCTTCGCGATGAAGCACAAGGTCAGTCTCGGCTTGGTGCTAGCCGCGCTCTGGCTCGGCCTTTCCGGCAAGCTCGACCCCTTGTTCCTGCTGCTCGGCGCCGTGAGCGTGGGCTTCGCCCTGTGGACTGCGCTGCGCATGGACATCGTCGATCGCGAGAGCCATCCCATTCACATCAGCGGGGGGCTCATCCGCTTCTGGATTCTGCTGATCCGCGACATCGTGATCGCCAACACGCAAGTGGTCCGTGAGATCCTCAGACCCCGCTTGGCGATCACGCCCACGGTGGTGGAGTTCGAATCGCAGCAGAGCTCGGACCTCGGCAAGGTGATCCTCGGCAACTCGATCACGCTCACGCCCGGGACGGTGACCCTCGACATCCAGGGGTCGCGCTTCCGCGTGCACGGCCTGACCCGCGAAATCGCAGAGGAGGCGGCCTCGGGGGTCATGGATCGCCGCATCCCCCGCGACGTGGAGGAGGGGCGGTGAGCATCGCTTCGGTTTTGCTTCTCGTCGGCCTCGCGGTGCTGGCGACCATGGCGATGGCGCTCGCGCGCGGGTTGCTCGGGCCGACGGTGTATGACCGCATCCTCGCGGTCAACATGTTCGGGACCAAGACCGTGCTCCTCATCGCCCTGCTCGCCGCGCGTTCAGGGCGCAGCGATTACCTCGACATCGCGCTTCTCTATGCCTTGATCAACTTCATCGGGGTGATCGCGGTCCTCAAATACTTCGAATACGGAAGCCTCGGCCATCCGCACGCGGAAGAGGGAGACGAGGGATGAGTGGCATCGAGTGGCTCGGGGTGATCTTGCTGGTCCTCGGCGCGCTCCTCGGATTGGTGGGAGGCATCGGCGTACTGCGCTTTCCGGACTTTTTCACCCGCCTGCATGCGGCTGGCGTCACCGACACTCTGGCCACCGGTCTGTTCTTGAGCGGGCTTGCCTGCCTTTTCGGCGACTGGCAGGCCACGCTCAAGCTCGCCTTGATCTTCTTCTTCGTGCTTTTCACCAGCCCAACCGCCAGCCATGCGCTCGCCAAAGCGGCCTTGCACGGTGGGCTCAAACCCTGGAAGCGGCGGGAGGATCCGCATGGATAGCCTGATCGACGTCGTCCTCTTTGCCTTCCTGATCGTGGTCGCCCTTGCGGTCGCGCGCGGGCGCGACCTCTTCGCCGGCGCCATGCTCTTTGGCATGTTCAGCCTGCTCTCGGCAGGTTTGTTCCTGATCATGGATGCCGCTGACGTCGCCTTCACCGAGGCGGCGGTGGGTGCGGGGGTGTCCACGGTCCTGCTGGTCGCGGCACTTTCGCTGATCGGTACCGAGGAACGAGCGCGGCGGCGATCGAACTTCCTGCCGCTCGCGATCGTGGTGGTGACCGGTGCCTCCCTCATCTGGGGCACCTTCGATCTGCCGCCTTTCGGGGATCCGGCCAACCCTCCCAACCACCACGTCGTGCCGCGGTACCTCGAAAAAAGTGGGGAGGAGATCGGCATCCCCAACGTGGTCGCGTCGGTGCTGGCAAGCTACCGCGGCTTCGATACCTTCGGCGAGGTGGTGGTGATCTTCGCCGCGGGCGTGGGCGTGATGCTCCTCCTCGGCGGGCGCAAGCGCCATCGGCAGCGCAAGGAGCGGGGTCTATGAGCCATCACCTGATCCTCAGGGTCGTCGCCAAATTCCTGATCCCTCTGATCCTGGTCTATGGGCTTTATGTGCACTTCCATGGTGAGGTGAGCCCGGGAGGCGGCTTCCAGGCGGGCGTGCTGGTGGCCTCGGCCTTCATCCTCCATGCCCTGATCTTCGGGCTCAACAAGACGCGCCCGATCGCTCGGCCGGGCGTATTGAAAGCGATCGCCGCCGGCGGCGTGCTGCTCTATGGCGGGACCGGGGTGGCGGGCATGCTCTTCGGCGGGGAATTCCTGCACTACGGCGTGCTCGCCGCGGATCCGGTCAAGGGCCAGCACTTGGGCATCATCCTGATCGAGCTCGGTGTGCTTTTCACCGTCGCCTCCGTGATGCTGCTCATCTTCTACGCATTCGCGGGGCGGCAGAAGCCGGAGGCGCAGTGAACCTGCTCGGCCACTACAACTACATCGTGGTCGTGGTGCTGATGATGCTCGGCTTCTACACCGTCATCGCCCGCGACAACCTGGTGAAGAAGCTGATCGGGCTCGGCATTTTCCAGGTGTCCGTGTTCATGCTCTACATCAGCATCGGCTACGTCTCAGGCGGTAGCGTGCCGATCCTCACCGAAGGCGTGACGCTCTATAGCAACCCGTTGCCGCACGTGCTGATTCTGACTGCGATCGTGGTCGGTGTGGCTACCCTCGCGCTCGGCCTCGCGCTCGTGGTCCGCATCCGCGAGGCCTTCGGCACGGTGGAGGAGGACGAGATTCGGCTCAAGGAGGACGCCGAGGGATGATCGCGCACAATCTCGTGGCGCTGCCTGTGGTTCTGCCACTGCTCGCCGCGGCGGTGGCGGTGCTGCTGCCGCCGGGGCGCAAGCCGTGGCTGCTCGCCACCGGCATCGCCTGGTTGGTGTTCGCCGCAAGCCTCGCGCTCGCGCTTCGCGCGCTTGGCGGAGAGGTCCTCAGTTACCCGATGGGCGGCTGGGAACCGCCATGGGGCATCGAATACCGCCTCGATGCCGCCAACGCGCTGCTCATGGTGCTGATCGGCGCGGTCGCGGCCGCGGTTTTCCCCTTCGCCGGACCCTCGGTGAAGCGCGAGCTGGGCGAGGAAAAGAGCCCTCTCTTCTATGCCGCGCTTTTGCTTTTCCTCGCCGGTCAGCTCGGGATCGCGGTCACGGGCGATGCCTTCAATGTCTTCGTGTTCCTCGAAATCTCTTCCCTGGCCTCCTACACCCTGGTGGCGAGCGGCAAGGATCGCAAGGCGCTCACCGCGGCCTTCTCCTACCTGATCATCGGCACGGTCGGCGCGACCTTTTATCTCATCGGCATCGGCCTGCTCTACGCCTTGACCGGCACCCTCAACATGGCCGATCTCGCCGCGCGCATCCCGGAGGTGGCCGAGACGCGGGCTGCACATACCGCCTTTGCGTTCATCGTGGTCGGTCTGTGCATGAAGATCGCGCTCTTTCCGCTCCACCTCTGGCTTCCCAATGCCTACACCTACGCGCCGAGCGCGGTCACCGCGCTGCTTGCGGCCTCCTCCACGAAGGTGGCGGTTTATCTCTTGATCCGCTTCGTTTACGGCATCTTCGGCGCCGATTTTTCCTACCGCGAGATGCCCCTTGCCTGGCTGCTCATTCCTCTCGCGGTGGTGGGTCTGTTGAGCACCTCCTTGGTCGCGATCGGTCAGAACAAGGTCAAGCGCATGCTCGCCTACTCCTCGGTCGCGCAGATCGGCTACATGGTGCTCGGTATCGGCATGGCGAGCTCCCTCGGCCTGGCGGCGGCGCTTTTGCACGTGTTCAACCACGCCCTGATGAAGGGCGCGCTGTTCATGGCCTTGGGCGCCTTGGTCTATCGCGTCGGCACCAGCCGTTTGCACCAGTGGCGAGGCATCGGAAGACGGATGCCCTGGACGATGGCGGCCTTCGTGGCAGCGGGTTTGAGCCTGATCGGGGTGCCGCTGACGGTCGGCTTCGTGAGCAAGTGGTATCTGGTGCTCGCCGCGATCGAGCTCGGCTTCTGGCCGATCGTCGCGGTGATCGTGATCGGCTCGCTGCTCGCCGTGATCTACATCGGGCGGGTGATCGAGGTCGCCTGGTTCGAGAAGGGAGAGAGCGATGAACGCTGCGAGGCGCCGCTTTCGCTCTTGATTCCGACCTGGGTGCTGGTCATCGCCAACTTCTGGTTCGGCATCGACACCAGGCTCACGGTCGGGCTCGCCGAACTTGCGGCCCAAAGTCTCGGAGGTACGCCATGAGCGGCGCGAGCTGGCTTCAGGCGGCGCTGGCCATCCCTTACCTCGGGGCGCTCCTCATCATCGCCGTGCTCAGCCGCCATCCGAACCTGCGCGAGAGCGCAAGCCTCCTCACCTCCGGGGCGCTGTTCGCCTCCGTGCTGATGGTCCTTCTGGCCTTCCTTCGCGGAGAACCGATCGAGGCCCGGCTGATCGAGCTCTTCCCGGGCTTGTCGATCGCGTTCCACACCGAGCCGCTGTCGATCCTCTTCGCGCTTCTCGCCAGCGGGCTTTGGATCGTGACCTCGGTCTACTCGATCGGCTACATGCGGGGCCTGAACGAGAAGCACCAGACCCGCTTTTACGTCTGCTTCGCGATCTCGCTGGGAGCGGCGATGGGCATCGCCTTCGCCGCCAATCTCCTCACCTTGTTCATCTTCTACGAGGTGCTCACGCTCGCCACCTATCCGCTGGTCGCGCACAAGGAAAACGAGGAGGCGCGGATGGGGGCGCGCGTTTATTTGATGATCCTCATCACCACCTCGTTCGTGTTCCTCTTGCCGGCCATCGTCTGGACCTACGCCCTCGCCGGCACCCTGGATTTCCGTTTGGGCGGGATTCTGCCGCGCGATCTCGACCCGCTCATCACCGTGCTTTTGCTCGCCCTTTTCGTGCTCGGCGCCGCCAAGGCGGCGGTGATGCCCGTGCATCGCTGGTTGCCGGCGGCGATGGTCGCTCCCACGCCGGTATCGGCTTTGCTGCATGCGGTGGCGGTGGTCAAGGCGGGGGTCTTCGCCATCGTCAAAGTCGTGCTCTACGTCTTCGGCACCGAGATGCTCGGCCAGGTGCCGGCCGAGCGGATGCTCGTCTATCTCGCTGGCTTCACCATCGTCGCCGCCTCGCTGGTGGCGCTTCGGCAGAGCAACATCAAGCGCATGCTCGCCTACTCGACGGTGGGGCAGCTGAGCTACGTGGTGCTCGCAACCCTGGTGCTGACCTCCTTCTCCGAGATCGGTGCGGCGCTGCACATCATCGCCCACGCCTTCGGCAAGATCACCTTGTTCTTCACGGCGGGTGCGATCTACGTCGCCAGCAAGAAGACGGAGCTTTCCCAGTTGCGCGGCATCGGGCGGCGCATGCCGATCACCATGACCGCTTTCGCGATCGGGGCGCTCAGCATGATCGGCGTGCCGCCAACGGCGGGCTTCGTCTCCAAGTGGTACATCATCGCCGGCGCCTTCCAGCTCGATGATTACTTCGTGCTCACGGTGCTGGCCCTCTCCACCGGCCTCAACGCCGCCTACTTCCTGCCCGTGATTTTCCGCGCCTTCTTCCGCGAGGAAGACCAGCCGCCTGCGAAGCCGCATGGCGAGGCGCCCTGGCCGATGGTGGCAGCGCTCTCGACCACGGCGCTGCTCACGCTGCTCTTCTTCTTCTACAACGGTCCGGTGGTCGAGCTCGAATCCGGATTGGTGGGCAAGAGCCGATGAACGAAAAGGAACACTGGTTGGCGCGCTCCTCCACGATCCGCTGGCTGTGGCGGGTGTTCGCGCTGATGCTCGCGGCCGTCGTGCTCTGGCAGTTATGGACGCCCGTGCACGGCCATTTCGGGATCGACGGACTGTTCGGCTTTCATGCCGCTTATGGCTTCCTCGCCTGTGTGGGCATGGTGCTCTTCGCCAAGCTGCTCGGGGTCTTTCTGAAGCGCCCCGAGGACTACTACGACCGCGATGTTTGAGATCATCCTGCCGCCGGCTTTCTTCCTGATCTTCGGGGCGATCCTGGTCGCCATCGTGCGGCCTGCGCTGCGGCCGGTCGTCGCCCTGCTCGCGCCGCTGGTCACGCTTTATGCGATCTGGCAGGTCGAGGATGGGGTGCGACTCGCGGTCTCCTTCCTCGGCTACGAGGTGCAGCTCGTCGAAGGCGGGCCGCTCAGGCGGCTCTTCGCCACCATCTTCGCGCTGATGGCCTTCGGCGGGGTGATCTTCTCGCTGCGCGATGCCAAGTGGTGGGAGCTCTCGGCGGCGCTCGCCTATGCGGCCGGCGCCGTCGGCGTGAGCTTCGCCGGCGATCTGATCGTGATGTTCGTGTTCTGGGAGTTCATGGCCCTCTTCTCCACGGTGGTCATCTGGAGCGGGGGCACGGAGGCGGCGCGGCGGGCGGGCATCCGCTACGTGATCATGCATCTCGTGGGCGGTATCGTGCTCAAGATCGGCATCGAGGGCCTGATGATCCATACCGGCTCGGTCGAGATTCGAGCGCTCAGTCTCGAGAGCTTCGATACCTGGATGATCTTGATCGGGCTGCTCGTGAATGCCGCTGCTCCGCCGATCTCGGCCTGGCTGCCCGATGCCTACCCCGAATCAACGCCGACCGGTGGGGTCTGGCTTTCCGCCTTCACCACCAAGACCGCGGTGCTCGCGCTCATCCTTCTCTTCCCGGGCACGGAACTTTTGATCTATGTCGGCCTGTGGATGATCTTCTACGGGATCATCTACGCGCTGCTCGAGAACGACATGCGCCGAATCCTGTCGTACTCGATCGTCAACCAGGTGGGCTTCATGGTCTGCGGGGTGGGGATCGGCACCGAGATGGCGCTCAATGGCGCGGCGGCGCATGCCTTCACCCACATTCTCTACAAGGCGCTTTTGTTCATGAGCGCCGGCGCGGTGCTCGCGGCCACCGGCAAGCGCAAGTGCTCCGATCTCGGTGGTCTGTTTCGCACCATGCCGCTCACCACCCTTTGCGGGGTGATCGGCGCCTTGTCGATCTCGGCCTTTCCGCTGACCTCAGGCTTCGTTTCCAAATCGCTCATCGTTCAGGCGGCGGGCGATGAGCACCTCCTCTGGGTGTGGTTCCTGCTCGTCGCCGCCTCGGCGGGCGTGTTCCTCCACGCCGGGATCAAATTCCCCTGGTTCGTGTTCTTCCAGAAGGACTCAGGGCTCAGGCCGCCTGAGGCGCCCTGGAACATGCGCATTGCGATGATCTTCTTCGCGGCGCTCTGCCTCCTCATCGGCCTCTTCCCCGCGCTGCTCTACCGGCTGTTGCCCTACCCGGTGGATTACATCCCCTACACCCAAGAACACGTCCTCACCCAGCTTCAGCTGCTGCTCTTCGCCGGGCTTGCCTTCTTCGTGATGCTGCCTTGGATGAAGCGCACGCTCACCATTACCCTCGATACCGATTGGTTCTGGCGGGTGGCGGCAAGCCGCCTCTATCGGATCATCGAGCGGCTCGCCAATGCGCTCCGCGCTCGCCTCGAGCAGGGGGCGAAAGACGCGGTGGCAAGCCTTTCTGCGCGGCTCATGCGCAGCCACGGCGCGGAAGGCGTCTTGGCCCGCACCTGGCCCACCGGCAGCATGCTGCTTTGGAGCGTGAGCTTCCTGCTCGTGCTGGTGGTGATCGGCGCGCGCATGAGCGCGGGCTGATCAGCTCAAGAGAAAGCCCTCGCCTTGCCGTGGCCGATGCACCTCGGCGCCGAAGCGCTGACGCAGCGCGGCGGCGAGGCCCTCGCGGGCGTGCTCCTCGCCATGCACCAGCCAGACCGGCGGATGCTTCTCGAGGGCACCGTACCAGCGGCAGAGGTCTTCCTGATCGCCATGCGCGGAAAGCCCCCCGAGGGTGTGGATGCGCGCCCGGACTTTGATCCGCTCGCCGAAGATGGTCACGTAAGAGGCGCCTTCGACCAGCTTGCGGCCAAGGGTGCCCGCCGCCTGGTAGCCGACGAAGACGATGGCGGTGTTATCGCGCCAGAGCCGATGGCGGAGGTGGTGAAGGATCCGCCCGCCGTTGCACATGCCGCTGCCTGCGATGACGATCAGGGGGCCTTCGAGGCGGTTGATCGCGATCGAATCCTCGCTACGGGTGACCAGGCGCAGGTTGGGCAGTCGCAGGGGATGGGCCGGCCCCTGCCAGCGGCGCTTCGCCTCCTCATCGAGGAGCGTGACGAAGCGCTCGTACACCTCACCCACCGCCACCGCCATCGGGCTGTCGAGGAAGATGCGGAAGCGATGAAGGCCAAAGCGCTCGCGGTGTTGTGAAAGCCACCAGAGAATCTCCTGGCTGCGTCCGACCGCGAAGGCGGGAATCAACACGCTGCCGCCGCTTTCAGCCGCCGTCTCCAGGATCATCCCGAGCTCCTCGACGGTGGCTGCGCGCGGGCGATGACGGCGATCGCCGTACGTGCTCTCGAGGATCAGCCAATCGGCATCGGTGATCGGCTCCGGATCGCGCAACAGCGGTGCGCCATGAGGACCGAGGTCGCCGCTCACCGCCAACACCCGCGCTCGTCCGGCTTCCTGCCAGAGGATGCGCAGGCTCGCGGAGCCCAGGATATGCCCGGCATCGTAAAACTCGACCATGATTCCGGGCAGCGGCTCGAAGGGTTTTCGATAGTCGTGACTCACGAAGCTTTCGAGCACGCGCTCGAGGTCCTCTAGCTCGTAAGGGGCCGGCCGCGGCGCCAGACCGCGGCGCAGTCTGGCGCGGTTTTCTTTGTCGAGGTCGGCGCGCATCAGCTCGTAGGCATCGCGCAGGAGGATGTCGGCGAGCGCGACCGTGGCGCGATGGGCGTGGATTCGCCGGCGGAAACCAGCCCTGATCAGGTAGGGCAAGCGCCCGATGTGGTCGATGTGGGCGTGGGTGAGCACCACCGCCGCGAGCGAGGTCGGATCGAACGGGAAAGGGGCGGCATTGCGCCGCCGCTCATCGGCCCCGCCCTGAAACAAACCGCAATCGAGGAGAAGACGACCTGCGCCGTTCTCGAGGAGGAAAGCCGAGCCGGTCACTTCGCCGGCGGCACCGAGGAAGCGAAGCCGCATCGCCGCTCTCCGGGCAAAGACCCTAGCATAGCGTCATGCCTCGCTGCTTCTTCTGCGTGCCGATCGCTGCCGAGGCCGCGCGGCCTCTCGCCGCTTTCGCCGAAAGCGAGTTCCCGCGCTGGCTGACGGGTTGGCGGCTGAGCCTCATCGGCGAGGCGGATTTGCACCTCACCCTGCGATTCTTCCCCGAGGCCGAGGGGGAGCGGCTTCCCGCGCTCGAGCAGGCGCTGCCGATGCTCGCCGAGACCACGGCTCCGCTTGCGCTTCGCGCCGAGCGCGTGGCGATCTGGCCGACGGTGCGCCAGGCCAGGGTGGTGGTGGCGCTGATCGAAGGCGGAGAGGCGCTCGCGCCGGTGGCGTCGGCCGCCGAAGCAATCGCCCGCCACCTCGGCTACGACGCGGAGCAGCGGCCTTTTCGCGCGCATCTGACGCTTGCGCGCGTGCGCGCACCAGGTGCGCTGCCGAGAGCCTCGCCGCCGCGCCCCCCGCCGATCGCGATCGCAGCACAGGCGGTCGCCTTGTGGGAGAGCCTTCCCTCGGGTTCGGCGCGACGCTATCGCGAACGGCTGCGGGCCGCTTTCAGCGGAGGAGAAGCCGGCGCGGTTTGATGGGCAAGCGCCCGCGCCAGTATTGAAGGATCAGGAACCCCGTGATCAGCCCGCCCAAGTGCGCGAAGTGAGCGATTCCCGAGGCGGTGCCGCTCACCCCGAGCACGAGCTCGATCAGGGCGAACACGAGCACCGCAGCACGTGCCGGAAGCGGGATCGGCGGGAAGAGCAAGAGAATCCGATGCCTCGGAAAAAGCAGGCCATAGGCGAGCAGGAGGCCGTAAAGGCCGCCCGAGGCGCCCACCGTGGGATAGGGATCGGCCGCTTGGCTGGCGACGAAGAGCTGAAGCACACCCGCTCCGAGCACGCAGCCGATGAAGTAGCGCAAGAAAGGTCCGCTCCCGAGGGTGCGCTCGAGCGCCGTGCCGAACATCCAAAGTCCCAGCATGTTGAAGCCGAGGTGCGGCAGGCTGCCGTGGAGGAAGCCATAGCTCAGCAATTGCCAAGGCTCGAACGAGGCCTCAATCGGCCGACCCTCAGCGAAGCCCACCAGGAAGGGGCCACCGAGCGGCCAGAGCGCGAAGGGGAGGAGCGCCGTCGGCGGCAGCATGAGCTTGGCGAGTTCGACTGCGAGGTTGAGCGCGAGCAGGAGGGCGACGACGGGGCTTAGGGATGGCATCTCGTGCGATTCAGGTGTCCGTCGCGCGATCTTATACGGTGCCCGTCACTCCGTTCGGTCTCCATTCAAGAAGCGGTCCGAGCGCAGCCCTACATTGGGCTCAGCGATGGCATCGAGGAGGGTCGAAGATGAAGTCCATTTCCACGTTCTTCCTGATTCCGGCGGCGCTGGTGCTGCTCGCGGGCTGTGCCGGCCGCGAGCTTCGCCAGGCGGAAGCCGAGGCGTATCTCGCCCATGCCGGCGAGCCCGTCGAGCAAGTGACCGCTTTTCGCCTCACCGGCTGGCGGCCGCTCGACCGCGAACACGTGGTGCTCTGGCGGAATGCGCGCGATGCCTATGTGATTCGCGTGCAGCAGCCTTGCCTGCACCTCGAGTTCGCGCAGCGCATCGGGGTCGAGTATCAGGCGCCCGTCCTGCGGCGGAAACTGGACGCCATCCTGGTCGAAGGCCAACGCTGCCGGATCGAGAGCATCCGGCCGGTGGATGATCGGGTGGTGCGGCGCGCCCTGCGCGAAGTCCGAGGCTGAGGCTCATTCCGCCGGGCGGAAGCCCGCCGGCTTTTCGGCGCCTTCGCCGAAAAGGAACTTTTCGAGCTCGCGGGAGAGGAATTCGCGCGCTTTCGGATCGAGGGGCGAGAGACGGTATTCGTTGATGAGCAGGGTCTGGTGAGAGAGCCAATCCTGCCAGGCCTGCTTCGACACCCGTTCGTAAATGCGGCGGCCGAGTTCTCCGGGCCAAGGCGCGTAGTCGAGCCCCTCGGCCTCGCGTCCGAGTTTCACGCAGAAGACGGTTCGAGCCACTCGCGCTCCTCCCAGAAGCGTTCGAGCCGTGATTGTATCGGAGCGGGAAGGGCGATCCCCGGCAGATCGGCGCGATCGATCCAGCGCTCATCGCCGTCGCCAAGTCGGCGCTCATTCGCCGCTTGGGCACGGATCTCGGCGAGCAATCGGAAATGGGTGAAATCGTGGCGAAAGCCGGGAAGCGGTCGCTCCCCGGCATCCGCCGGGCATTCTGGCAGGCAGTAGAGGCCCGGCCAGATTCCAAGCGGTGGACGCCGGACCAGGCGAACGCGCAGCGTCGGATCGTGCTCGATGAGGAAGACCAGGCGGCGTTCCGGGCGCGTGCGTATGGGCTTGGGTGCCGGTATGCGGTGTGTGGCGTTCAGGGCGAGGGCCCGGCAGTCCTCCGCGAGCGGGCATTCCCCGCAGAGCGGATTCCGCGGCTTGCACACCATGGCGCCGAGATCCATCAAGCCTTGCGTGTACTCGGCGAGGCGCTGCGACGGGAGGCATTCTTCGGCTCGCGCCCACAGCTTCTTGGCCACGGCGGGTGCACCGGGCCAGCCCTCGATGCCGGCGTGGCGGGCGAGCACACGCTTGACGTTGCCATCGAGGATCGCCTCGCGGGCGCCGAAGGCTTGGGCGAGGATGGCGGCGGCGGTGCTGCGCCCGATGCCGGGAAGGGCCTCGAGTGCGGCCCGCGAGCGGGGAATGACGCCGCCGTGGCGTTCCCGGATGAGCCTAGCCGTGGCGAGGAGCTGATGGGCGCGCCGGTAGTATCCCAAACCGGACCATAGGGCGAGGACTTCCTCCTCGCGCGCTTCGGCGAGGCGATCGAGGTCGGGGAAGGTTGCGAGGAAACGCTCGTAATAAGGGATCGCGGTCGCGACCTGGGTTTGCTGGAGCATGAGCTCGGCGATCAGGATCCGGTAGGGATCGCGATCGCGCTGCCAGGGCAGCTCGCGACGTCCGTGGCGTTCGAACCAGGCGAGTACTCGCTCGGCGAAGGGTTTCACGGCTCGGCGGCAAGCAACTCGAGCTCGATTCCCTTGAGCCTGAGCGGAACGAGTGCCAGCCGCGGCAGGCTCAGGCGAAGCGGCGATGCTCCAGCCTCGTTCGGCGCCCAGTCGAGGCGGGCGATCTCGCCGCCGGCGGCATCGCTCAGGATCAGAGCGGCGATCGTTGCGCGATCGCCGATCTCGCCCTCGCTCGCGAGCCGTGCTTCGGACGCACCCGAAGCGAGGGTCCTCGCCAGCCGCTCACCGAGCTTGGCCCCTCCGGCGAAGTTCCAGGAGAGCGAGGAGGGGCGCCAGCGCAAGCCGCCTCGAAGTTCCGCCGCGATCCACGATGAGAGCTCGAATCGGAGGCTCGTATCCTCGAAGCCGAGGCCATCGGCTCGGCGGGTGGGGGTCGAGGCGGCCGCGAGGGAGAAGCGAAAGGCCCGAGTGCCGCTGGCCTCCCCCTCGGCCTCGATTCGCCAAGGACGACCGTCGTGGAGCAGCTCAGCGTTGAGACGATCGAAGCGAAGGATTTCCCGACCTCCCTCGCCGAGGAGGCGGAGGTCCTGGATCTCGATCGGTAGCCCGATCTCGATCAGGCTCGGCGGGCTGGCTCGTGTTTCGGTCATCGGCAGCCGGTGTCCGGCGAGCGCGGGGAGATCGACGCGCAGACTCCGCGCCTTCAGTTGCTCGAGCTCGAGCGGTCGGGCGAGGAGTTTCCGCCATGAGACCCTGATGCTGAGCTGCTCGAAGCGAATGGCGGGATGCCCCTCGCGGTCGCGCAACTCGCCTGGCCCGAGGCGTAGCGCGAGAGCCGGCAGGAGCTCGATTCCGGGTTCGGCATCGAGCCGCAGAGCAAGGCCCGTGGTTCGCTCGAGGATTTCGCCCAGCCGCATCGCGACCGCATCGGGCTCGATCAGCCGCTTGAGCCAAAGCGCGAGAGCGAGGAGCAGGAGGAGTAGGGACAACAGGATTCTGAGCCTGCGCATCCGGCTCAGGGGCGGGGCGCTTCCGGAAGCAACCCGTCGAGGAAGGCTTGCGGATCGAAAGGTTCGAGATCCTCGATGCCCTCCCCGAGTCCGACGAATCGGACCGGAAGGCCGAACTCGCGGGCCAGCGCGAGGAGCACGCCTCCCTTGGCGCTGCCATCGAGCTTGGTCAAGACCAGTCCGGTCACGCCCGCCGCTTCCCGGAACTGGCGCAGCTGCTGGAGGGCGTTCTGGCCGGTGGTGGCGTCGAGCACGAGCAGCGTCTCGTGGGGGGCTTCTGGGTCGAAACGGGCGATCACTCGACGGAGCTTGGCGAGCTCCGCCATCAGGTGCGCCTGGTTATGCAGGCGTCCGGCGGTGTCGGCGATCACGACCTCGATCCCCCGCGAGCGGGCCGATTGCAGAGCATCGAACACGACCGCCGCCGCATCGGAGCCCGGCATCTGAGCCATCACCGGCGCGCCGATGCGCTCGCCCCAGACTTTGAGCTGTTCGATGGCCGCCGCGCGGAAAGTGTCGCCGGCGGCGATCAGGACCTCTCGGCCTTCGCGCCGCAGCCGGTGCGCGAGTTTGGCGATCGTCGTGGTCTTGCCCACTCCGTTGACGCCCACGACCAAGACCACCGCCGGAAAGGCCCGCGGAAGCTCGAGCGGCCGTGCCACCGGCGCGAGGATGGCGAGAAGTTCCTCGCGAAGCGCCTGAAGCAGGGCGGTGGCGTCTTCGATCCGGCGCTCCTTGCAGCTTTTCCTCAATCGAGCGATCAGATGCTCGGTGGTGGTGACGCCGGCATCGCTGCTGAGCAGAAGCGTCTCGAGCTCCTCGAACCACGCTTCGTCGGGGACTTGGCGGCGCTCGAAGAGACCGCGCAGCGTGCGGCCCAGGAAGGAGCTCGCGAGGCGTTCTCGCCAGCTCCGTGCGGGCGCAGAAACCGTTTCGGCCGGCGCTTGCGCAGGCTGAGGCGAAGTCTCGGATTTGCCGGGCTCTTCCTTCGCGTCGCGCTTCCAAAACCTGAGCATCGCGGTGTAAGGCGCTCGAATCGGCTTTCGAGTCTAACATTCGCAGCCATGCGCTCGACGGGTCGCATCCGCATCATCGGTGGGCGCCTGCGCGGCTTGCGTTTGCCCGTGCCGCCCGTGCCCGGGCTGCGTCCGAGCCCGGACCGGCTTCGCGAGACCCTGTTCAATTGGCTCATGCCCGTCCTGCCCGGCGCGGCGGTGCTCGATCCTTTCGCCGGTACCGGAGCTCTGGTCCTGGAGGCGCTGTCGCGAGGAGCGGAGGAGGGTTTGGCCTGCGAACGCCATCCTCTCCTCTGTCGCGCTCTGTCGGAGCAGATTGAGCGAGTGCGCCCGGCTCGGCTTCGGGTCCGTTGCGGCGATGCCCTCGAGTTCCTCGACGCCGAGCCTCCCCGGCGCTTCCACCTCGCATTCCTCGATCCGCCTTTCGACAGGGCGCTTTGGGAATCGGCGGCCCGCCTGCTCGAGTCGCGGGGCTGGCTCGATGATGAGGCGTGGATCTACATCGAGAGCCCTCCGCGGCTCGAGCTCGCTCTGCCGCCGAGCTGGCGTCTGTGGCGCACGAGCCGCGCCGGCGAGGCCTTGGGACGGCTCTACCGGCGACTCAGCGCGCCCCTGCCAGATGCGCCATGACCGCCATGCGCACGAAGACGCCGTTGCGGACTTGCTCGAGGATCACCGACTGCGGCCCATCGGCGACTTCGGAGGCGATCTCGACGCCTCGATTGATCGGACCCGGATGCATCAGGATCGCATCCGGCGCCGCCAGGGCGAGCCTGCGCGCGTCGATGCCGAAGTCGCGAAAGTATTCGTCTTCGGAGGGAACGAGACCGGCTTCCATCCGCTCCTTCTGCAAACGCAAGGCGATGACCACATCCGCCCCGGCCACCGCTCGATCGGCGGACGGCTCCACCCGGCAGCCAGCGGGCGCCACCTCGGGCAGGAGCTGCGGCGGTCCGCAGAGCCTGATCTCCTCCACACCGAGGGCGAGGAGCGCATGGACATCCGAGCGCGCGACCCGAGAATGGCGGATGTCGCCGACGATGGCCACCTTGAGACCGGCGAAGCCGCCCTTGCGCTGCCTGATGGTCAGAGCATCGAGCAGACCCTGGGTCGGATGCGCATGTTCCCCGTCGCCAGCGTTGATCAGTGCGCAGCCTTCCGGCAGCCGCTCGGCGAGATGGGCTGCCGTGCCCGCGGTCTGGTGACGCACGACGAAGAGATCGCAACCGAGGGCGGCGAGCGTGGCCAGGGTGTCGTGCACGCTCTCGCCCTTGCGCGTGCTCGACTGGGCGATGTCGAAGTGCACGACATCGGCGGAGAGCTTGCGCGCGGCGATCTCGAAGCTGACCCGGGTTCGGGTGGAGGGCTCGAAGAACAGACCGACCAGGGTCCGGCCGCGCAGGATCGGCATGGCCTTGACGCCTCGCTCATGGCTCTCACGAAAGGCATCGGCGGTGTCGAGCAAGGCGGTGAGCCGCTCACGCGCCAGACCCTCCAGCGTGAGGAGGTGCCTGAGAGCGCCGTCGCTTCCGAGCTGGATCGAGCTCACTGCGAGGCGTCTCCGAGGAGTTCGAAGAAGAGCGGATCGGGGCCGCGCAGTTTGAGCGTCCGGGCGCGGCCGAAGCACAGACGAAAGCCCACGGCGTCGGGGGCGATCGGCAGCTCCCGAAGCCCGGGTTCGGCGCGTTCGACGAGGATGGCCAGGGTGACGCTGGCCGGGCGGCCGAACTGAAACAGTTCCTCGAGCGCGGCTCGCACTGTGCGTCCCGTGGCCAGGACGTCGTCGACGAGCACCACGTGCCGGCCCTCGACGTCCCATGGCAACCGGGAGGCCGAGAGCGGGCGGGCGGGGCTGATGCGTCCGAGGTCGTCCCGAAACATGCCGAAGTCGATCTCTCCCAGCGGTTCGGAGAGGGAGAGCGCGCTCTTGAGGCGCTCGGCCACCCACACGCCGCCACGGCGGATGCCGGCGAGGACCGGCTCGGATCGAGCGCGCTCGTTCAGCACCGTGCAGAGACTGCCGGCCAGCCGCTCGAGCGCCGCATCCGTAGGAGGGATCAAGGGTTCTCCAGCCATTGTTCGACGATCACACGAGCCGCGATCGCATCCAGTTCGCGCGCGCTGCGGCGGCGGGCGAGACCCTGGCGCCTGAGCTCGCTGAAGCGGCGTCGGGCCTCGTTCGAGCTCAGGCGTTCGTCCACCAGGACCGTAGGGATGGAAAAGCGGCGCTCGACCTCGCGCGCGAAGTCGCGAGCGATGGGCGCCGCCGACTGCTCGCTACCATCATCGGCACGAGGAAAACCCACCAGAACCAGCGCGGGGGACCAGTCCTCGAGCAGCCTTCCCACCGCCTTCCAGTCCGGTTTCCCGTCGCGTGCTGGCAAGACCTCGAGGGCGCGGGCGCTGCGCAGGAGACGCGAGCCGACGGCTGCACCGATTTTGCGGGCGCCGACGTCGAAGCCGAGGACGCAATCGCTCTCGTTCAAGCGTGGCCGACCCAGTGACCGAGATCGCCGATCCTCACCCCGACGAGTGCCGCGGCCTCCTCCCAGCGCCGTTCGAGCGGAGCCTCGAAGAGAACGCGCTCGTCGGCGGGCACCGCGAGCCAGGCGTTCTCGAGCATTTCCCTTTCGAGTTGCCCGGCCGACCAGCCTGCGTATCCGAGCGCGACGAGATGACGGCGCGGGCCCTCTCCGCGCGCAATCGCCGCGAGCACGTCGCGGGAAGTGGTGAGACAGAGCCTTTCACCCACCGCAAGGCTGGATTCCCACTCGCCGTTCCGTTCGTGCAGGACGAACCCGACCTCCGGCGAGACAGGCCCTCCGATGAGCACGGCCTGTTCACCGAAGGCGGGCTCGGAGAGCGTGATGTCCAGATGCCTCAGCAGGTCGCGCAGGCGCATACCCGAAGGACGATTGATGAGCAGCCCCAATGCACCCTGCGCGTCGTGGTGGCACAGGTAAGCCACGCCGCGCGCGAAGTTGGGATCGCGCAGGGTTGGCATGGCGATGAGGAAATGTCCCGTGAGCCAGGTGGATGCACTCATGGTTGCCAGTGTAGCGCTTGCGCGAAGCCGTGGTGTTCAACGCTGGCGCAGCGTGCCGCTGGGCAGGAACTGCCAGGTGCGGGTGATGTGCAGCACGTCGATCCGTTCCTTGGTCTCCGGCAGGGCCTGGAATGGTGCCGCGAGCTGGACGATGCGCAAGGCGGCCTGATCGAGGACGGGCTCGCCGCTGCTCATGATGATTTCGGCGCTCTCCACCGAACCGTCCCGACGAATCGCCACGGTGAGGATGAGTTCTCCGCTGAGGCCGCGTCGCCGCGCCTCCTCCGGGTAGTTGAGATTGCCCACCCGCTCGACACGGGCCACCCAGGCGCGCATGTAGGCGGCGAACTCGTACTCGCGCGTGTTCGCGGAGATGAATTTGCGCCGGGGGCGCTTGGCGTAGGCCTGGCGGTTGCGGTCGAGTTCGCTGGCCAATCGCGCCATGTCGAGCGTCCTGTCGATGAGTTCGGCGGCGGTGGGCAGCTCGCGTTCGGGGCGTTCGGGCGGCGAGCGCTCGCCGGGTGCGGCCGTCTCGGCTCGGATGACATTCTCCTCGGTGGGCGGCTGTGGAGGGGTGGAACGCGGCGGATTCGGAGTCGCTTCGAGCCCGGCTTCGGTTATGGGGACGGGGCTGCTGACGATTTCGGCTGGCCGCACGCGCTCGGGGGTGTCGCCCCCGCCGGTCTGATTCGCCTGGGCGAGGTAATCGGGCTGCTCGGGCGGCTTCGGGGTGCTGCTCTCGACCAGGATCACATCCAGCGTTGGCAGCAACGCGCCGGGGCGGGGAGCGACGAAGGTGATGCCGAGCAGGAGCAAACCATGAACGAGCACGGCGAGCAGGGCGCTCGCCCCGAACCGATCCGATGAACTGGCCGCGGCGCTCACCGAAGCCTCCGCTCGAGGGCGTCGAAGAGCATGGATGCGACATCGATCCCGCAGAGCCGCCGCAGTTCACGGATGCCGGTGGGGCTCGTGATGTTGATCTCGGTGAGATGCTCTCCGATCACGTCGAGACCGGCGAAGATCACGCCACGCCGTCGAAGTTCGAGCCCGACCGTGCTGGCGATCTCACGATCGCGCGGCGAAAGCGGAACGGCTTGCGCCCGTCCGCCGCGAGCGAGGTTGCCGCGGTGCTCCCCCTCGCCGCTCGGGATGCGCGCGAGGGCGAAAGGGGCGGGTTCCCCATCCACCACCAGGATGCGCTTGTCGCCCTGAGCGATCTCGGGGAGGTAGCGCTGGGCCAGGGCCATGCGTTTTCCCTCCTCGGTGAGGGTCTCGAGGATCACGCCGAGGTTGGGATCGTCCGCCCGTGTGCGGAAGACGGAACGCCCCGCCATGCCGTCGAGCGGCTTCAGGACGATCTCTCCGTGACGCCGCGCGAAGGCGCGCAGGGCAGCCATCTCCCGGGCGGCGAGACTGGGAGGAGCGAACTGGGGAAAGGCCAGGGCCGCCAGTTTTTCGTTGAGACTGCGCAATGCGGCGGGATCATTGACGATGAGCGCACCCTCCTCGCCGGCGCGCTCCAAAACCAGGGTGTCGTAGAGATACTCGCGATCGAAGGGCGGATCGCGTCGCATCAAAACGATGTCGGCCTCCGCGACCGGCACGGTGCTCGGGTCGCCCAGCCGGAACCATCGCTCCGGATGGTCATCGACCTCGATGGGGCGGACCGAGGCAAAGGCGCGTCCGCCGTCCAGCGCGAGGTCTCCGGGTTCGGCGTAGAGCAGCCTCCACCCGCGGCGCTGCCCCTCGAGCAGCATCGCGAGGGTGGAATCTTTTTGCGGGCGGATGCCCGCGATCGGATCCATCACGACGAGCAGGCACGGGCTCATGGCGAGCGGCTCTCGGGAAACTGCGACCGGCAGGGCGGAATCCCCCTCGCCCTCCTGCGTATACTAGGCGTCAGTGGTTGTCGCGTGGAATCATCCGGCCCGAGGCAACCGGCGATGTCACAAAGATTTAGGATCGAAACTTGACACCCGAGGGGCGTCTTCGTAAACAGCGTTCCAGAGTCCCGCGTGAGGAAATCGCAATGTCGGCCTCGTTTAGCGCGGGGAATTCGAAGGCTCGCGACTCGGCGGCGCGGGGAGCGGGTCGTCGCGGCTGGTTGGGGGAACATCGTGAACGAAGCCAATCGAGAGGGTAGTCTGGCGGGCTTGAAGGTGATGGTCATCGACGACTCGAAGACCATCCGTCGAACTGCCGAAACGCTGCTCAAGCGCGAGGGTTGCGAGGTCATCACGGCCGTGGACGGCTTCGAGGCTTTGGCCAAGATCGCCGACCACCACCCCGACATCATCTTCGTGGACATCATGATGCCGCGGCTCGACGGCTATCAGACTTGCGCGCTGATCAAAAACAATCAAAGCTTCAAATCCACACCGGTCATCATGCTCTCGAGCAAGGACGGCTTGTTCGACAAGGCGCGCGGCCGGATCGTGGGTTCAGAGCAGTATGTGACCAAGCCTTTCACCCGCGACGAGCTGCTCGAAGCGATCCGTAAGCACGTCGATCGCAAGAGGGCATGAGTGGGGGCGGCGACCGAGGGGGGTCGAATATGGCGCGAATCTTGATCATCGACGATTCTCCGACCGACGTGAAGGTGTTCTCGTTGCTGCTCGAGCGCCACGGCCATCAGGTCTCCAGTGCGCCGAACGCCGAAGAGGGCGTCGAGATGGCGCGGCGCGACCGACCGGATTTGGTGCTGATGGATGTCATTCTCCCCGGCATGAACGGCTTTCAGGCGACCCGCACCTTGAGCCGCGACCCGGCCACGAGCGACATTCCGATCATCATCGTCAGCACCAAGAACATGGAGACCGACCGGGTCTGGGGGTTGCGTCAGGGCGCGAAGGACTACCTGGTCAAGCCGCCGAGCGAGCGAGAGCTCATCGCGCGGATCAACCAGCTTCTCGGTGGAGGTTGAGATGGCCGCGGGCTCGGCGAGGCACGAGGGCGGGGCCAGCGAGCCCTTTGCGGTGTTGCTCGATTACGAGCGTCGCAGCCTCGCGCACGTCGCGGGAGTGCCGGAGCGGATCGAGGCGCCGGGGCTGTGGCGCGGCATCGCTTTCCGCCTCGATCGTTTTCGGTTGGCGAGCGCCATCTCCGAGATCAGCGAAATCCTGACCTTGCCGCCGGTGACGCCAGTGCCGGGAACCAAACCATGGCTCGTCGGCATCGCCAACGTGCGCGGCAACCTGGTGGCAATGGTGGACATCAAGTTGTTCCTGCTCGGTCAGCGTACGCCGGTGCACGATTTCACCCGTGCTCTTGTGATCAAGCAACCGGGAGGCAACGTGGGGCTGCTGATCGATGAGCTCTTGGGTCAGCGCAATTTCACCGACGAGATGAAAGTCGAGCGCGAGGCTTTCGATGGCGGTCCGCTCATGCCCTTCATCTCGGCGGTCTATCGCTACGAGGGGAATCTCTGGGGCGTCTTCAGCATGACCCGTCTGATCCGCACTGCGGAGTTCCTGCAGGCGGCAGCATGAGGGCCGGGTTTGTTGCGAGGATGGCTGCGTCGGGGTTGTACGTGTGAGGTGATGACATGAGTGCCACTGCGAGATCGACGGGGGTCAAGCGTTCGGCTGGACTGAATCTGTGGTTCCTCCTGCTGGCCTTGGCCATCCTCGTGCTGGCCGCCAACGCGTATCAGACGGCGGTCTACAACGAGCAGGAGCGTCAGGCGATCGCGCGCGCGACCGAGCTGCAAGTGCTCTCGCAGCAGCTCGCCAAGGCGGCGACCGAAGCCACCACCTTCCTCGACGTGGAAGGCGGTGAGTCGGGCTTCGAACCGCTGCGCAATCTGCGCAGCAGCATCCAACGCATCATCGACGAGCTCCGTCGCGGAAGTCCCGACGGTGTCATGCCCGGCTACGAGCGTGCGCCGGGCGTGGCCGATGCCTTGGACCGCGTGGTTCGGCGTTGGACCACGATGAATCAAAATGCGGAGGCGATCGAGTCGCGCGAGGGCACGCTGCGCGAGCTGCTCGAGGTCAACCGCGACTTCAAGGACGCCGTGATCCAGTTCCAGAACTCCCTCGAACAGTTCGCGAGGGTGCTGGTTCAGCGCGGCGGTGCGCCCGACCAGGTGTACTACGCCGCCCTGCCGCTGACCTTGGCCGACGGTCTGCGGCGCAACGTGACCACCATCCTCCAAGGCGGCGAGCGGACTCGGGAGGCGGCGAGCAACCTCGGCAACGACGTCAAACTGATCGGTCAGCTCCTCTCCGATCTGCTCAACGGCAGCCAGCGCGTCCGCCGCGTGACCAACGACGAGGCCCTTCGCTTGCTCGGCGAAGTGATGAACCAGTTCCAGGAGGTCGATCAGTTGGTCGGACGCATCCTCGAGTCGGCCGCCGAGCTGGCCGAGGTCAAGCGCGCGACGGATGCGATCTCCCTGGATGCCGAGGAGTTTCTCAACGAATCGCGAGAGCTCGCCGTCGCCTTCGGCAAGCTTCCCGAGCTCAGGCCCTTCCCGAAGCTGATCTGGGGTCTGGTTGCCTTGGGCGTGGCGATCTTCGCGATCGTCATGGTGATCTTTGGAATCTTCCGGGATCAGCGGCGTCGCTTCCGCGCCGAGCAGGAGCTCAACCAGCGCAACCAGGAAGCGATTCTTCGCCTTCTGGACGAGATGGGATCGCTGGCGGAAGGCGATCTCACGGTCAAGGCCACGGTCACCGAGGACATCACTGGTGCGATCGCGGACTCGATCAACTTCGCGGTGGAGGCGCTGCGCTCGCTGGTCACGACGATCAACGAGACGGCGGTGCAGGTCGCGGCTGCCGCGCAGGAAACCCAGGCGACCGCGATGCACCTGGCGGAGGCCGCGGAACACCAGGCGCAGCAGATCACCTCGGCCTCGGCGGCGATCAACGACATCGCCGCGCAGATCGACGAGGTGTCCCGCAACTCGGCTGAGAGCGCCGACGTGGCGCAGCGCTCGGTGCAGATCGCATCCAAAGGCGCGGCGATCGTGCGCGAGACGATCCAGGGCATGGACAACATCCGCGAGCAGATCCAGGAGACCTCGAAACGGATCAAGCGCCTGGGCGAGTCTTCGCAGGAAATTGGCTCGATCGTCGAACTGATTAACGACATCGCCGAGCAGACCAACATTCTCGCGCTCAATGCCGCCATTCAGGCGGCTTCGGCCGGTGAGGCGGGCCGTGGATTCGCCGTGGTCGCGGACGAGGTGCAGCGTCTCGCCGAACGCGCCTCCAACGCGACGAAGCGAATTGAGACCCTGGTGCAGACGATTCAGTCCGACACCAACGAGGCCGTCAGCTCGATGGAACAGACCACTGCGGAAGTCGTCGCCGGTGCGCGACTGGCCGAGGATGCGGGTCTGGCGCTGGGCGAGATCGAGAAGGTTTCCAATGACCTCGCCGATCTCATTCAGAACATTTCCGCTGCCGCCCGTCAGCAGTCCCATGCCGCGGCCAGCATCACGGCGACCATGAACGTGATTCAGGAGATCACCGCGCAGACGGCCATGGGCGCCAGTCAGACCGCCGAATCGATCGGCAATCTCGCACAGCTCGCCGCCGACCTCAGGCGCTCGGTGGCGGACTTCAAGCTGCCCGGCTGAGGTCGAAGGTGCGTGACCGCGGGCGGAGCGGCATCGTGCGAAGGGAGCGGGCCGGGGTATGGGTCCGTGGTCCGCGATCGTGCGGTGCGGTCTCCGGGCTGCGATTCCGCGAGCGTGAGTGAGTCGGCGAGGTATCCATGAGGCTTCAGGACGACATCGACTTCACCACCCTGAGCTGGGTCAAGGCCGAGCTTGACGCGACCTTCCGGCAGGCGAGGCAGGCGCTCGAGGCGTTCGTCGAGGATCCCGCCGACCGCGGACAGATGCGCGCCTGCGCGCACTATCTGCATCAGATTCAGGGCACCTTGCGGATGGTCGAGCTGCAGGGCCCGGCGCTCGCCGTCGAGGAAATGGAACGGGTCGCCCAGGCTCTGCTCGAGGATCGGATCGCCGACCGAGACGAGGCATTCAGCGTGTTGATGCGCGGAATGCTGCAGCTGCCTGACTACCTCGATCGGCTGCAGAGCGGACACCGCGACGTCCCTGTCGTCCTCCTGCCTCTGGTCAATGACCTGCGTTCGCTTCAGGGACAGGCCCAGATCGGAGAACAGGTCCTGTTCTCCCCCGACCTCAGCCTGCCGCTTCCTGCGAGCGTCCCCGGCGCGGCGCGACCGGCGCCGGTCATGGAGCTCGGTCTCATCGCGGAGCGGCTGCGGGCGGGGTTCCAGCGTGCGCTTCTCGCGTGGTTCAAGGGCAGCGAGGGCGATGCCAGTCTTCATCGCATGGCGGCGGTCCTCGAACGGCTCACCGAACTCAGCCACGAGGAAGCCGCGCGAAAGCTTTGGTGGGTGGGCGCGAGCCTGGTGGATGCGCTCGCCAAGGTCGGTGGGCGTCCCGACAACGAGTTGAAGCTGCTGTTCGGTAAGCTCGAACGCGAGATCAAACGGCTGTCGATGCAGGGAGAGCTCAGTTTTCGGGTGGACCCTCCGCGCGAGCTCTTGCGCGGTCTGCTCTATCAGATCGCGCGCTTTCCTGCCGAGACGCCGCGACTCGAGGCGGTCAGGCGCGCGTTCCGGCTCAGCGATCTGAGGTCCAGCGGTCGCGAGGCGGAGCACGCGCAAAGCGCGATCTCCGGTCACAATCGGGCTCTGCTCGACACGGTGGCGAAGGCGATCAAGGAAGATCTGCTCAAAGTGAAGGACTCGCTCGATGTCCACTTGCGGAGTGGGGAGAAGAGCGCTGGAGCGCTCGAAGCCAATCTTGAGGTCCTCTCCCGCGTGGGCGATACGCTCGCGATGCTCGGTCTTGACTCTTCGCGTGCGTTGGTGGCCGAACAGCGCGCGGCGCTGGCGGCGATGGTGAGCGGCGAGCGGCCAGTCGAGGAAGGCGCCTTGCTCGACATCGCCGGAGCCCTTCTCTACGTCGAGGGCACCCTGGATGACCAGGTCGAGATGCTCGGCAAGGAGGGGACTCGAGTCGAGAGCGGCGAGGATCAGGTCTCCCGCAGCGAGGCGCGCCGAGTGGTCGAGGCGGTCGCCCGCGAGGCTGGCTTCAATCTGCAGCGGGTCAAGGACGATTTCGTCGCCTTCATCGAGTCGCCGTGGGATCACGAAAAGCTTCGCGGCGTGTGCGGCATGCTCGCCCAGGTCGCGGGCGCCCTGCGCATCCTGGAGCAGTCCGAGCCAGCGCTGATCGCGGTCGCCCTCTCGCGCTTCGTCGATCGTGAATTGCTTCGTGCGCGGCGAATCCCGACCGCCGATCAGATGGACCGGGTTGCGGATGTGCTCGCCAGTCTCGAGTACTACTTCGAGGCGACCCGCGAGCATCGTTCCGGCCGCGAACGCATCCTCGAGGTGGCGAAGGAAGGGATGCGCTGGCTCGGCTATTGGCCGCTCGATGAGCGCAGCCTGACGGAGGCGCGGCTCGTCGAGGAGCCTGTGGAAGAGGAGGAGAAAGCGCAGGTCGTGCAGGAGCCAGCAGCCTCGGCTGAACAGGCCGAGGCAGCGGCGTCTGCGGTGGCGCTGGAGCCGACGGCGGCGGAGCCTGCGCTCTCCGAGCCCGTGGCGCGGCCCCCCGAGATCGAGGAGGAGCGGCCTTCAGAGCCTGCGTCGGTGGCGGAAACGCCGAGTCCGGCAGAGCAAGTCGCGGCCCCGCCTGCCGAAGCGCCCGCCTCGGCCCCGGCGATGGCAACCGCGATGGGCTTCGAGCTGTTGCCCTCGGACGAAATCGACGAGGAAATCCGCGAGGTCTTCCTCGAGGAGCTACGCGAAGAGATCGCCAACCTCAACGAGCTGGTGCCGGCGTGGCGCGAGAACGTCGAAGACCTCGAGCGGCTCAAGCCCATCCGCCGCTCTTTCCATACGCTCAAGGGAAGCGGGCGACTGGTCGGGGCGCGCGCGCTGGGCGAGTTCAGCTGGAAGGTCGAGAACATGCTCAATCGGGTTCTCGATCGCACGATCGCGCCGCATGAGGGGGTGGTGTCCCTCGTCGAGCATGCCCTCGATGCGCTTCCGCAAATGCTCGCGGCCCTCGAGGGCCGCGGAGCTCCGGGACCGATCATCCTCGAAATCATGGAGGTCGCCGATCGTCTGGCCCAGGGCGAACAGGCATGGGTTGGGGCGGCGGCTCCTGCCGCGGAGCCCGCGCCCGAGCCGGAGCGGATCGCAGAGGAGCCCTCGGTCGAGGCGATCACGGCTCCGCAAGTCGAAGAAGAACTCATGGCCCCTGTTTCCCCCGCCGAAGCCGAGCCGGAGCTCGAGGTCGCGGCCTCCGAGCTCGCCGCGGGGGATCAGGGCGTGGAGTCGCTGCCGGAGGAGAAGGAGGAAGCGCTCGAGCTTGCACCTTCCATCGAGGCCCCATCCGTCGCGGAACCGGTATCTGCCGAGGAGACGGTTCCGCCCGCATTGGCCGAGGCGGAACCCGAGCCTCCGTCCGATCGTTTCGAGCAGATGCTTGCCGAGCTCGGCGCCGTACTCGAAGAGGAGCCGGCGACCGAAGAGGATTTCGCGACCGAGGAGGTCGAGGCGCAGGCGACGCCGGCAGCGGCGGAGGCACCGAGCCAATTCTCGCAGGAAGCATCGGAGGCGCCTGCGGAGGAGGTGGCGTTCGCCGCGGCGGAGGAGACTCCGATCGAGGTTCCGCCAGCCACGGCGGAGGAGTTGGAGAAGGCGCAGGAGGCCGCGGCGGCTGTGGAAGCGGTCCCATCGGCCGCTCCGGCCGAGGAGGTGGCGCTCGAGCGTCCGATCGCCATCGATCCCGTCTTGCTCGAGATCCTGCGCAGCGAGGTCAACGGCCACCTCGAGGTCTTGTCGGGCTATCTCCTCCAATGCGAGCAGAGCGGCGCGGCTCTGCCGGTCAGCGATGCGCTCCAGCGCGCCGCTCACACCATGAACGGCGCGTTCGCGATGGTGGACGTCCCCGCCGCGTGCGCGGTCGCCGCGCCGCTGGAGGCTTATCTCAAGCGGCTTCACGCTGCCGGCAGGGTACCTGACCGGCGTGGTCTCGAGGCGATCCGCAGCGCGGCCGAAGCGATCGCGGCGGTGGTCGTGGCGCTGGAGTACCACGAGCCCATGCCAGACACGGGGGCATTGGCGGAGCAGCTCGCCGCCCTGCGCGATGAATTGCCCGCTCCCATCCCGCGCGTGCTCGCACCCTCCGAGGAGCCCGCGCTCATCGGTGCGTCCGCCGAACCGATCGAAGCGGTCAGCCTGCCGCCGGTGGAAGAGGAACTCGTGGCGGCTGCGGGTCCCGAAGTCATCGGCGAATCCGGACCAACGCGGGAAGCGGCTGTTGCGCCTAAGGAGCCGGTGGTGGCCGAGGAGCCGGTGGTGGCCGAGGAGCCGGTGGTGGCCGAGGAGCCGGTGGTGGCCGAGGATCCGGTCGTGGCCGAAGAACCGGTCGTGGCCGAAGAACCGGTCGTGGCCGAAGAACCGGTCGTGGCCGAAGAACCGGTCGTGGCCGAAGAACCGGTCGTGGCCGAAGAGCCGGTGGTGGTCGAAGGACCGGTGGTGGCCGAAGAGCCGGTGGTGGCCGAAGAGCCGGTGGTGGCCGAAGAGCCGCTGGTGGTCGAAGGACCGGTGGTGGCCGAAGAGCCGGTGGTGGCCGAAGAGCCGGTGGTGGCCGAAGAGCCGGTGGTGGCCGAGGAGCCGGTGGTGGCCGAAGAACCGGTGGTGGCCGAAGAACCGGTGGTGGCCGAAGAGCCGGTGGTGGCCGAAGAACCGGTGGTGGCCGAAGAACCGGTGGTGGCCGAAGAACCGGTGGTGGCCGAGGAGCCGGTGGTGGCCGAAGAGCCGGTGGTGGCCGAAGAGCCGGTGGTGGCCGAAGAACCGGTGGTGGCCGAAGAGCCGGTGGTGGCCGAGGAGCCGGTGGTGGCCGAAGAACCGGTGGTGGCCGAGGAGCCGGTGGTGGCCGAAGAGCCGGTGGTGGCCGAAGAACCGGTGGTGGCCGAAGACCGGTGGTGGCCGAAGAACCGGTGGTGGCCGAAGAACCGGTGGTGGCCGAAGAACCGGTGGTGGCCGAAGAACCGGTGGTGGCCGAAGAACCGGTGGTGGCCGAAGAACCGGTGGTGGCCGAAGAACCGGTCGAGGCCGAAGAGCCGGTGGTGGCCGAGGAGCTGGCGGTGGCCGAAGAGGCCGTTTTCGCTTGGCCGCCGATTGAGGATCCTGACGATCCCGATGGACCGCTCGACATCCCCGATCTCGATCCGGATCTGCTCGAGATCTTCGTCCAGGAAGCCGAGGAAATCCTCGATACCTCGGATCGTCTGCTTGCGAGGCTGCGGGAGGCTCCGAAGGAGCGCGAGGTCATCGTCGGTCTCCAGCGCGAGCTGCATACGCTCAAGGGCGGCGCAAGAATGGCTGGCCTCGCCGCCATCGGCGATTTGGGCCATGCGATGGAATCGTTATTCGAGGCGGCGGCCGATGGACGGCACGAGCTTCAGCGCGTGAGCATCGAAACCCTCGAGCGGGCCTTCGACCGCCTGCATGCGCAGGTCACACGCGTTCGTCAGCGCCGTGCGATCGCGCGCGCGTCGGGCACGATCGAGCGTCTCGAGGCCCTGGCGCAGGGCGAGATGCCGACCATTCTCGCAGAGGCAAGACCGGCGCCTCGGGTCGAGCCGAGCGCGAAGCCGGTTCCCGAGCTCGCCCGGCAGCCCGAGCCGGCACCGGAGATGCCTGTGCCGCGGGTAGTCTCGGTACCCGTGGCGGCCGAGGGCGAGGAAGAGGAACCGGCGCGGGTCGCTGGGCAGGAGTTCATCCGTGTCCGCGCCGACCTCCTCGACCGACTGGTCAACTTCGCAGGCGAGGTGGCGATCTACCGAAGCCGTCTCGATCAGCAGGTCGGCAATTTCCGCTTCAACCTCGCCGAGCTCGAAGGAACGGTCAATCGTTTGCGCGAGCAGCTGCGTCGTCTCGAGATCGAGACGGAGGCGCAGATCCTCTCGCGCTATCAGCGTGCCGGTGAGGAAGAGGGCATTTTCGATCCGCTCGAGCTGGACCGATTCTCCACGCTTCAGCAGCTCTCGAGAGCGCTCGCCGAGTCGGTCTCGGACCTTCTCTCGCTGACCAACCTGCTCGACGACAACGCCCGTCAGGCCGAAACCCTGCTTCTGCAGCAGTCCCGAGTCAGTTCGGAGCTGCAAGATGGCCTCATGCGCACCCGCATGGTGCCCTTCGAGGGGCTGGTGCCGCGCCTGCGACGCCTGGTCCGGCAAGTGGCCAGAGAGTTGGGCCGCAAGGCGCAGCTCAAGGTCGAGGGAGGGCAGGGCGAAATGGATCGCGGCGTGCTGGAGCGCATGGTGGCGCCGCTCGAGCACATGCTTCGCAACGCGCTCGCCCATGGCATCGAGCCGCCTGCCGAGCGGATCGCTCTGGGTAAGCCAGAAGAGGGCACCATCCGGATCCGGATCGGTCGCGAGGCGACGGAAGTCGTCATTCAGATCAGCGACGACGGACGCGGCATCGACCGCGACGCGATTCGCCGCAAGGCGATCGAGCGCGGCTTGCTCAAACCCGATGTCCAGCTGTCCGACCGCGATCTATTCGGCTTCATCCTGGAGTCGGGCTTCTCGACGGCCACCGAGGTGAGCCAGATCGCGGGCCGCGGCGTGGGTATGGACGTGGTCGCGAGCGAGATCAAACAGCTCGGCGGGTCGCTGCACATCGCCTCCGAGCGCGGCAAGGGCACCGAGTTCACCATCCGCCTGCCCTTCACCCTGGCCGTGGCGCAGGCGGTGCTGGTCAAGCTCGGCGAGACCACCTTCGCGGTGCCGATTTCCTCGGTGCAAGGCATCGCCCGGATCCATCGGGACGAGTACGCCAAGCAGATCGGCGAAGGGTCGCCGACCATCCGCTACGCCGGCGAGGAGTACGTCATCCACGATCTCTCCGTTCTCCTCGACCTGCCGGTCACGCGCAGCACCGAAGAGACCCACTACCCGCTCCTGCTCTCGCGGACCGGCGATCAGCGTTCGGCGGTGCGCGTGGACCTGGTCCTCGGCAGCCGCGAGATCGTGGTCAAGCCGGTCGGTCCACAGATCAGTTCGGTGCCGGGTGTCTTCGGCGCCACCATCCTCGGCGATGGCTCGGTCGTCGTGATCCTGGACATGGCGCCTTTGGTGCGTCGTGCGGCAGCGCTGCGCGAGACCACCGAGGCGGCTCTCGCCCCGCTCGCGCAGCCCACTCAGCCGGTGGCCGCGCCGGCGGAAAAGCGCACGCCTCTGGTCATGGTGGTGGACGACTCGATCACCATGCGCAAGGTCACCGGTCGCACGCTCGAGCGGCACGACTACGAAGTCATCACCGCCAAGGATGGACTCGATGCCGTCGAGAAGCTCCAGGAGCGCATCCCCGACGTCATGCTGCTCGATATCGAGATGCCGCGGATGGACGGCTACGAGCTTGCGACCTACGTGCGCAACGATCCTCGCCTGCGGCACATTCCGATCATCATGATCACCTCGCGCACTGGCGAGAAACATCGGCAGAGGGCCTTCGAGATCGGCGTCAATCGCTACCTCGGTAAGCCCTATCAAGAAGCCGAGTTGCTGCGCACGGTCGCCGAGATGCTCCAGGAGGTGCATGGATGAGCCGACCTCTCGTCGTCGTGGTGAGCCGTCCGGGCGCTGCCGCCGACTCGCTTCGGGAAGCGCTCGAGCAGGCGGGTGCTACCCTCGCCTGGATCGGGGAGCCGGAGCAGCTCGAAGTCGAGCGCCCGACGGGCGAGGTCGTGGTCGTGAACCTGGATCCCGCGATCGAAGGCGACCTCAGTCGGCTCGATTCGCTGTGGGCATCGGGGACGGTCCGCGTCGTCTTCAACGATGCCACGGTCACCGAGGGCCTGAGCGGGTGGGATCTCACGCGCTGGGCCCGCCACCTGGTGGCCAAGGTCTTCGCCCTCGGGGGACACCCGGAGCTGCCCGAGCGTCCTCCCGACGCCGAGGCCATACCGGTCGCCGCCGAGGGGGAATCGCCCGCCGAGGCCGAGGAGGTCGCACCCGTCCTCCTGCGGATCCCCGGACGGCGCTACGTCGAAGACGAGATCAGCGAGGAGATGGGGGCGCCGCCCCTGCCCTATGATGCCGTCGAGCCGGTGATGAGTGCCTCTGCGCCTGGCGGTGCCTCGCTCCGGCCGGATCGGGAGTCGCCGAAGGTGGAAGCCCCGCCGACGGCGATCAGTCCGACACTTGCGTCGGCGGAACCCACGGGCGCGGAGGGACCCGCCGCGGACATGGCCGCAATTGGCGAGGAAGACCAAAGCCTGAAAGCAATCGAGGAGGGCGAGCTCCCCTTCACCGACGATCTCGACCTGATCGTCGGCGAGGGAAGCGCGGAGGGAGGCTTGCCGCCGATCAGCATCGATGTGGATGCCGAGCTGGAGGTCCCGGCACCGTCTCAGGAGGACGAGCTCGAGAAGCTGCTGCGTCAGGCCGGGGCGCCCTCCGAGGCTCAGTCTGCCAAGGTCTCCGGCGCGGCCGGTCGCGGCTCTGCGACCCGGCCGGTCGAACTGAAGCTCGCGGATCAGGATTCCCCTTCCCCGGTCGCGTCCGAAACGGCGAAGGGTGCGGCCGCGTCGAAGGTGGACTGGACCCGCTTCCGCCTCGACAAGCTGAGTCTCGTGCCGCTCGAGCAGGACGGGTCGAAAGCCGCGGATGGGCCGGCCGAAGCCCCATCGGCACCGGAAAAGGCTGCTCCGACACCTGCTCGTACGGGCCCTGCTGCAGGGGCGGCGAGCGGCGTCGCATCATCCGCGCGCCCCGCGCAGCAGCTTTGGCTGCTGGTGGGTTCCTTCGGTGCCCCGGAGGCGATGGCCCAGTTCCTCGGGCAGCTCCGCACCTCGCAGAGGGCGGCCTTGCTGATCGCCGAGAGCGGTGGGGACGGGGCAGCGGCGCTCGCCTCCATGCTGGCGAAGCGCACAGGGCGCTCCATTCCCGTCCTCGGTCAGCAGAGCGTGGCGCTCGCCGCGGGCGATATGTGGGTCGTGCCCGAGGGGCTCTGCCTCGGCTCGAGCACGCGACAGGAGCTGCGGTGGCAACGGGGAAACGCCGCCTCCTGGCTCGACACGCTGATCCGCGAGGCGGTGAATCTCTTCGCGAGCGATTGCGGGGTGATCGTATTTAGCGGCGCCAGCCGCGAGGGCTTCGATGGGACGCTTGCGGTGGCTCAGCGCGGCGGAGCGGTCTGGGTTCAGGATCCGGCAACCGCCATCTCCCCCGAGCTGCCGGAGATGGTGCGTTCCCGCGGGGTGGCGCTGTTCGTCGGTACCCCACGGGTGCTCGCCGAACATTTCAACCAGGAAGTCGGCTGAGGAGGAGGCGATGAGCGAGCAAGCCCGGCAGGAAATCCGTTCGCTCATGATCGGGGTCACCGGAGGTCGCGTGATCCTGCCCAACGCCACCGTGGCGGAGGTGATTACGTTCGCCAGCGCCGAGCCGGTCCCCGAGGCGCCGCCGTGGGTGCTGGGTCGGATCGGTTGGCGCGGCTGGCGACTGCCGCTGTTCTCCTTCGCCATGCTGGCCGGTTTGGCCCGCGAGGAGGGCTACATCAACGCCAAAGTCGCGGTGCTCAAGGCTCTCGGGGGCCGGCCGCGCTTCTCCTACATGGCGATGCTCACGCAGGGCTTCCCGCGCCTGGTTACGATCACGCCCGATGTGATCGTGCCGGAGTTTCGGGAAGGCGAGCTGCCGCCTGGGGTCTTGATGCGGGTGATGGTTCGCGACGACCCCGCGTTCATCCCCGACCTCGCCGCGATCGAAAACGGTCTCGTCGAGGTCCTCAAGATCGCGGCCTGAGCGCTCAGCGATCGAAGTCGCCGTGAAGGGCCTGGAGCGCGGCGAGGGCCGCGAGTCCTGCGGTTTCGGTGCGAAGGATCCGCGGTCCGAGCCGCCATGGCCGGAAGCCCAGCGCCGCGCACAGCCATTGCCTCTCCGCGGGCGAGAAGCCGCCCTCGGGGCCGACGGCGAGCGCGATCGAAGCCCTCGGATCCACGCTGAGCCCGCTCAGCCGCTCGCCTTCCGGCGTGAGCAATAGGCGCTGGGGCGGTAGCGGCACGCGGTCGAGTTGCGAGAGCGGAAGGGGCGGGTGGATCTCGGGCAGTACCGCGCGACCGCTCTGCTCGCAGGCGGCCCTCGCCACCGCTTGCCAGTGCTCGATGCGACGATCGCGACGTTCGCCCTCGAGGCGGACTTCGCTGCGCTCGCAGGCGAGCGGCAGAATCGCCCGAACCCCGAGTTCGGTGCATTTCTGGACGATCCAATCCATCTTCTCCCCGCGAGCGAGTCCCTGAAGGAGCATCACGGCCAGCGGCGACTCGCGAGAATGCGCGTCCTCCCAGCCTTCGAGCAGGGCGAAGGCGCGGCCTTGCGACCATTGCAGACGCCCGTGGTGATCGCGACCATCGCCGTTGAACAGCACCACGGGGCTATCCTCCGCAAGCCTGAGCACCTTGCCGAGCTTGTGGGCGATCTCGGCGGGAAGCGCGATGCGCTCACCCGGTGCCAGCGAAGCGGCGAGATAAATCCGCGGCGTCCTCATGAACGCGCACCGTCCGCCACCGCCTGCACGATCGCCTCTTTCGCCACCCGGCCGAGCCAGGCGATCTCCTCATCCTCGATCACATAGGGCGGCATGAAGTAGATCACATCGCCGAGCGGCCTGAGGATCGCGCCTTTTTCCAAGGCGGCGAGGTAGGCGCGGCGGCCGCGGCGCTCGCCCGGTGGGAAGGGGCGCTTGCTCGCCGGGTCGGCGGCGAGTTCGATGGCGAGGATCATGCCGGTTTGGCGAATCTCCGCGACGTGCGGGTGATCGCGCAGGGCATCGACGGCCGCCGCCATCGAGGCGGCCTTCTGCCGGTTCGCGGAAAGCACCGAGGCATCGAGGAGCTCGAGCGTCGCCAGCGCCGCGGTGCAGGCGAGGGGATTGCCCGTATAGCTGTGGGAATGCAGAAACGCCTTGCCGAGCCGCCATTCGCCGTAGAAAGCGCGGTAAATCGCCTCACGGGTGAGCACCGCGGCCAGGGGCAGCCAGCCGCCGGTCAGCCCCTTCGAGAGACAGAGGAAATCGGGGCTGATCCCGGCTTGCTCGCAGGCGAACAAGGTGCCGGTGCGGCCGAAGCCCACCGCGATCTCATCGGCGATCAGGTGCACCCGGTGCTGGTCGCAGAGCCGGCGGAGGCCGGCGAGATAGCTCGGGTGGTACATGCGCATGCCGCCCGCGCATTGAACCAGCGGCTCGACGATCACGGCCGCGACCTCGCCCTCGTGCCGCGCGAGGATTTCCGCCATCTCGCCGAGCCGGCGCATCGCCACCGACTCGGCACTCTCGCCGGGCTCGCCCTGGTAGGCGTCGGGGGATGGGGCGAACAGCGGTTTGAGCAGCAGCGGCTCGTAAGTCTTGCGATAGAGCGGGACGTCGGTGAGCGACAAAGCGCCCAAGGTCTCACCGTGGTAGCCATTCTCGAGCGCGACGAATCGAGGCCGATGCTCCCCGAGATTCCGCCAGTAGTGAAAGCTCATCTTGAGCGCGACCTCGATGGCGCTCGAGCCGTTGTCGGCGTAGAACACTCGCTCGAGGCCGGGCGGCGCGATGGCCACGAGTCGCTCGGCGAGCTCGATCGCCGGCGCGTGGCTGAACCCTGCGAGCAGCACGTGTTCGAGCCGTGCCGCCTGCTCCTGCACTCTGGCGACGATGTGCGGGTGGCAGTGCCCGAAGAGATTGGTCCACCACGAGCTGATCGCATCGAGGTAGCGTCGTCCGGTGAAGTCTTCGAGCCACACCCCGCGCCCCGAGCGGATGGGGATCGGCGGGGCGAGCTCGTGATCGTGCATCTGGGTACAGGGGTGCCAGAGCACGGCGAGATCGCGTCGGATCCATTCCTCTTGCATCGCTCAAGTTCGGGGGAATGCGTTCAATGGCAGCATAAGCGCAGCCGCAGAGGGGTGCTATGATCCCGTTGATGATGCCGATTCCTCACCGCCGGATGCACACGCGAGTCCGCGCTTTCACCCTGATCGAGGTCCTGGTCGTCGTGGTGATCCTCGGCATCCTGGCCGCGGTGGTGGTGCCAAGGATCATGGATCGGCCGGACGAGGCGCGTGTGGTGCGGGCGCGTCAGGACATCCTGGCCATCTCCCAGGCCCTGCACCTCTATCGCCTGGACAACTTCGAGTATCCGAGTACCCAGCAGGGTTTGCGCGCGCTGATCGAGCGACCGACCGGGGATCCGCCGGCTCCCAATTGGCGCGAGGGAGGCTATCTCGAGCGCCTGCCGAAAGACCCCTGGGGCCGAGATTATGTGTACGTCCATCCCGGCACTCGCGGCGGGGCCTTCGATCTCTACTCGCTGGGGGCGGATGGGAAACCGGGCGGCAGCGGCGCCGCGGCCGACATCGGTAACTGGGATGGGCGCTGAGCGCGTTCTCGGATTGAGTCTGCTTGAGCTTCTGGTGGTGCTGGCCATCCTTGCCGTACTGGCAGGAGCGGCATTGCTCTCGGCGGGTCTCGCGCAACCCATGCCGCCGGCCGAGCGGGAGCTGCAACGCCTCGCCCGTGGAATGCGCCTCGCCTGCGAGCGCGCGCGTTTGAGCGGTCTCGCCCAGGGTCTGCTCCTGGAGAAGCGCGGCTACGCCTTCGCCTTCGACGATGGCTCGGGCTGGCTGCGCTACGGAGCGGGCGCCGAGGCGGCCTTTCAGCCTCGCCTCTGGCCCGAAAGACTTCATCCGGAGCTGAGCCGTGAGGGCCGCTCACCGCCTCTGCCCGAGCGAGCCGAAAGCCCGCAGATCGCCTGTTTTCCCTCGGGGGAGCTCACGCCCTTCGAGCTTTTGCTGCGCGAGCCGGACGGGCGCGTGCACGGACTGAAGGGCACGCTGCTCGGGCGGTTGGAGCGCTTGCATCCCATGCCGCGATGATGCATCGCGGTTTTCTTCTGCTCGAGGTGCTGATCGCGGTGGCGGTGCTGGCCATTGCCATGGCAGCCTTGCTCGCCGCTGCCGCCGCCGAGACCCGATCCCTCGGCGATCAGCGCGAACGCGCGATCGCCCGCCTGGTCGCGGCCAATGCCATCGAGGAACTCCGCCTCGCCGAGCCCTGGCCGGCACCGGGTAGGCGCAGCGGCCAGGTGCGCATGGCCAACCGCGAGTGGCTCTACGAGCTCATCGTGGCCGCGACGGAGGAGCCCGCGCTGCGTCGGGTCGAGGTTCGCGTTCGTCGCGCTGGTGGGGGTGCGGCGGCGTCTCTGATGGCGGTCCTGGGGGAGCCCTGAATGTCCCCCTCGGCTTCGGCCCGCGCGAGGGGGAAAGGCTTCACCCTGCTCGAACTGCTCGTCGCGCTGGTCATCTTCGCGCTGGTCTCCGCCATGGCCTATGCCGGCTTGGCGCGGCTCGTGGAGGTGCGACGGACGCTTGCCGCCGAGCAGGAGCGCTTGGGCCAGCTGCTCTTCGCCATGGCGCTCTTCGAGCGCGATTGGCGCTCGATGCTCTCGCGCCCGGTGCGGGATGGCTCCGGTGCCAGGCAGGCCGCTTTGCTCGGGGGAGCCTCGGCGGTGGAGTGGACGCTCTTGATCCCCGAGCCTGGCGGCGGTGCCTCGGTTTCGCGGGTGGCTTACAGGCTCGAGGGCGGGGAGTGGGTGGTCGAGCGCTTCCCTTTCGCAGACCGCGCTTTCGCATCGCCCCGATACCGCGAGCGCCTGCTCGCCGGAATCAGCCGCTTGGAGTTTCGCTACCTCGACCATGAAGGGCGTTGGCGGCGGGAATGGCCTGCTGGGGATGATCGCTTGCCGCGCGCGCTCGAGCTTGGCCTCAGCCTCGAGGGCTTGGGCGAGCTTCGCCGCGTTCTCGCGGTCGAGGGCTTGCGATGAGACCGCGCCGCGGCATCGCCTTGCTCGTGGCCATCCTCGCGGTGGCGCTGGCCAGCCTCATGCTCGCAGGCATCCTCACCGGCGGGGAGGATGCGAGGGCGCGGCTCGCCCACGCGCTTCGCGCCGAGCAGGCGTGGCATCTCGCTTTGGGGTTGGAGCGCTGGGCGGAGCTCTCGATGGCGCGCGAGCGGGATGATGGCCGCGACCATGACTCGCCGCTCAGCCCCTGGTTTCAGCCCTTGCCCGGGCTTCCCGTCCCGGGCGGCGAAATCGCCGGGCGACTGTTCGATGCCAGCGGCTGCTTCAACCTCAACGCCCTCGTCCAGGGTGGACAAGTCGATGGCCTGGCCCGCGCCCGCTTCGAGCGGCTGCTCGATCTGCTCGGGCTGCCGCGAGTGATCGCCGCGCAGGCCATCGACTGGATCGATCCGGATCAGGTGCCCGAGGTCGGCGGCGCCGAGGATTTGTACTACCTCGGCATGAACCCGCCGCGGCGGGCGGCGAACCAGCCCTTCGTGCTCGCGAGCGAACTCCAGCTCCTGCCGTCGGTGGACGAGGCCGCATATGCTCGCCTGAGGCCCCATGTCTGCGCCCTTCCCGATCCGGCCGCCCCGATCAACCTCAACTTCGCCACACCGGAGCTTCTGATGGCCCTGGATCCCGCGATCGATCGCGCCGCGGCCGAGGCGCTTCATCGCGAGGGGCGGGCCGACTACGCGAGCCTCGAGGACTTCCTGCGGGCCTTGGCCGAGCGCGGCATCTCGCTCCTCGCCCTGCCTGGAACCTCGGTCGAGAGCCGCTTCCTGCTCGCCCAGGCGGAGCTCCGACTGGATGGAATCCCCTTCGCCTGGACGGCGCTGCTCGAGCGGGATGGCGCCCGTCTTCGGGCCCATTGGCGCCTGCCGGGGCGGCGATGACGGCGCCTGCGGTTTCTGGCATCGTTGCCCGCCGATGAAGCCGAATCAGGCGCCTCTCCTGTTGCTCTGGCTGGGTCGCGATCCGCCCGCTGCGGCGGATGCCGCGGGGCGCCTGCTTTCGCCGCGGGAGCTCGAGGCGCATGCGCAACGCGGCGCAAGGGCGCGCGCCCTGCTTCCCGCTGAGCAGGCGCTTGCGCTCCGATTGCCGCCCATTCCCGCACATGGCGAGGCCCTCCTTCGCGCCGTTCTCTTCGCTGCCGAGGATTCCTTGGCCGAGCCCGTGGAGCGCTTCCATGTCGCCTTCGAGCGCCGGGCGGACGGAGCGATCGAGGCGGTTTTCGTCCCTCATGCGCTCATCGAGAAGGCCATCGAGCGCATCCGCGCACTCGGCCTCGAGCCCGCCTCCTTGACCCTCGATGCCCTACTCCTGCCCAGGCGGGAGGGCGAGGCCCTCGCCGTGCGCGTCGGCGAGCGCGTGCTTGCCAGGCTCGGCGTGGGGCTTGGCCATGCCTTCGAATGCTCGATGTGGCGCGTTCTCGCCCCGCGATTGGGGCTGAGCGGCTACGCCGAGGAGTGGGATGACCTCGAATCATGGCTGGCCGCGACGGCGCGCCGGCCGGCGGATCGCGCCCTCGAACTCCTCACCGGCGATCATGCCGTGGCAGCGCCCGCGGTGAGGCGCGCTTTGCGCCGGAGCCTGGCTGCTTTCGGTATCGTCATCACGCTCGCCCTCGCTGGACGTGCAGCGGAGCTTCATGCCCTGCGTGCGGCTCACGCCGAGCTCCTCACCGAGGCCGCCCGGCTCTATCAGGAGCTGAGCGGTGATCCGGCACCGCCGCCCGATCCCTTGGCCATGCTCGAGGCGACGATCCTGGCCTCCGGTCGCGGCGAGTCCGGCGCCATCCCGCTGCTTCGGCGTATCGCGCCGTTACTGGCCGCAGGCCCCTCCCAGCGGCTCTCTGCCCTGGAGTACCGGGAAGGGGCGCTCGAACTGGTGCTCACGAGCAGCGATGTCGCGGCCCTCGATCTCCTGCGCGAGCGCTTGGGCAGCCTGCCCGGGCTCCGCGTCGAGCTGCTCGCCGCCCAGCCATCCGCCGCCGGTGTCGAAGGCCGTCTTCGCATCGAGGAGCGCCGACCATGATCCGCCACTGGAAGACCTTGAGTCGGCGCGAGCAAGTCATTCTTGGGGGCGGGGTGATCCTCGGCTTGCTCCTGCTCGGCTGGGCCTGGGTTTGGGATCCTCTGGCACGGGCGCATGCCGAGGCGCGCCTTCGTCTGGCGGAGGATCTTGGGCGGATGGAGTCCCTGCGGGCGCGGGCGCTGGCCCTGAAGGCCGATCCGCCGCGTGCGCGCTCTGCCGATCCCCGATCCTTTCTCGCCCTGGTGGATGCGGCCTTGCGCGAGCGAGGACTCGGAGCGAGCCTGAAGCGGGTCGAGCCGCTCGGCGAGAAGCGGGTGAGGATCGTGCTCGAGGGTGTCGCCTTCGACGCCGCCATCGCGCTCTTCGAGCGGCTGGGCGAGGAACAGGGCGCGCTGGTGCGCGAGCTTTCCGCGCAGCGCGGCGAGGGGCCGGGCATCGTCGATCTCCGAGTCACGCTGGAACGACCTTAGGCCGATGTCGAGAGGGCAACGGATTCTTTCTGCGTTTCTCTTCACGCTCGCCGTGCTCGTGGGGCTCGTGTGGGCCTTCCCGGCGCGTTGGGCCTGGGCCTGGTTCGGCCCGAAGAGCGATAGGCTGCGGGTGGAGGGGATCGAGGGCAGGCTTTGGGAGGGCAGGGCGCTTCGCGTGTGGTTACAGGATGAGTTCCTCGGCCGGCTCGATTGGACCCTCGCCCCTTGGAGCGTGCTCCGTGGCAAGCCAGAACTTCGCCTGCGCCTGAGCGGCGGTCCGCTCACCCTGAGCGCCCATCTCCGGCGCGTGGGCGAGGGCCGTCTCGAGCTGCCCCGCCTTCATATGACCTTGCCCGCCCGCCTCGCCGAGCCGGCGCTCGACATTCCTGCGCTGGTGCTGCTCGGAGCGGTTGAGGTGGACATGGAGGACATCGAGCTCAGCCGTTTCGGGCTGGAACGGGCGCGCGGCCGCCTCGCCTGGCGCAATGCTTCGGTGAGCGGTGCGGCCGAAGCTCATCTCGGCGATCTCTTCGGGGAGTTCGAGGCGCCTTCGCTGGGCCGCGTGCAAGCCCGCTTTCACGACGGTGGCGGGCCGCTTGCGCTTTCCGGATCTTTCGAGCTGAGCGGCCTTCATTACCGCGCCGAAGCGAGGCTTGCCGCCCGCGGCGGCGATCCGCAGGTCCAGGAGGCGCTTCGTTTCGCCGGCGAGCCGCAGGAGGACGGCAGCGTGCTTTATCGCGTCGAAGGCTCCGTGATCCCGCCGCAGCGATGATGAGGCCGGTCTTCCTGCAACGCGCTTTGAGCGCCGCCTTGGCTGCCGCCGAGGCGGCCGGAGGCGAGCTCCTTCGCCGCTACGGCAAGGCGCTTTCGGTCGAGCGGAAAGACGATCAGAGCCCGGTCACCGAAGCGGATCGCGCCGCCGAGGCGGCGATCCTCGCCACCCTGCGCGCGGCCTTTCCCGATCATGCCTTCTACGGCGAGGAGAGCGGTCGAAGCGGGCAGAGCGAATTCCTTTGGCTGATCGATCCGCTCGATGGCACGCGCAGCTTCATCCGCAGCCAGCCAATGTTTTCGGTGCAGATCGCGCTCTGGCACGAAGAGCGGGTGGTGCTCGGGGTCTCGCATGCGCCGGCGTTCGGGGAGACCGCCTGGGCGGTCGCGGGCGGCGGGGCTTTCCTTGATGGGCGGCCGCTTCGCTGCCGCGGCGAGGTCGCCCTCACGCAGGCGCATTTGAGCTTCGGCAACCTCAAGCGCCTGGCGGCAAGTCCCCGCGGCTTTCCCGCACTTGCCGAGTTCGTGGTGGAGGCGGAGCGGGTCCGCGGCTACGGCGATTTCTTCCACTACCACCGGCTGGCCGAAGGCGCCCTCGATGCGGTGATCGAATCCGACGTGCACGTGCTCGACGTGGCCGCGCTTTCCCTCATCGTCGAAGAAGCGGGCGGCATCTTCACCGATCTCGGCGGGCGGAGGCTCACGCTCGCCACGAGCTCGGTGCTCGCGGCGGGGAGCCGCGAGCTTCACCGCGAGCTGCTTGCGCGGCTGAGCGAAGAAGCGGCCTGAGCGGGGCCGAGCGGCGGCCAGTTGCTAGAATCTCCTCGTGGACCGTCCCCTGCCGATCGTGCACGCCACCCGCGAAGTGGATGCTCGCGGACGTTTGCATCTCGAGGAAATCGAGCTTGAATTCGCCAACGGCGCGCGCCGCCGCTTCGAGCGGCTCAGGGGCTCGGGTCGCGGGGCAGTGGTCATCGTGCCCATGCTCGACCGCGACACCGTCCTGCTGGTGCGGGAATACGCGGCGGGCTTTCATCGTTACGAGCTCGGCCTGCCCAAGGGCCGAATCGAGCCGGGAGAAACCCCCGAGCAGGCCGCGAACCGTGAGCTCAAGGAGGAGATCGGCTTTGGCGCCCGCCGTCTGAGCCTGATCGCGCGGTTGAGCCTTGCGCCGGCTTACATGAACCATCTCAGCCACGTGGTGCTGGCCGAGTCGCTCTACGAGGAAAAGCTGCCCGGGGACGAGCCGGAGGAGCTCGAGGTGGTGCCCTGGTCGCTTTCGCGGCTGAACGAACTGATCGAGCGCGAGGACTGTAGCGAGGGCCGCTCGCTCGCGGCCCTGTTCATCGCGCGCGAGCGGATCGCGAGGCGATGAAGACACCCTCGCCGCTGGCGCAGGCATTGGCTGCGCTCGCCGAGGAGGCCGGGCGCGCGATCCTCGCGGTTTATGAGAGCGAGGTGGCGGTCACCTGCAAGGAGGACGACTCGCCCTTGACCCAGGCCGACCTCGCCGCCCATCGCCTGATTCTCGAAAGGCTTCCCGAGATCGCGCCCGGCATACCCGTGCTATCGGAGGAATCGGCCCCGGCCGAGGCCGCCGAACGATTGGCCTGGGACCGCTTGTTCCTGGTCGATCCGCTCGATGGCACCCGCGAGTTCCTCAAGCGCAACGGCGAGTTCACCGTCAACATCGCCCTCATCGAGGACGGTCGGCCAATCCTCGGCGTGATCCACGCGCCTGCGCTGGCGCACACCCTGGTCGGCGAGCTCGGCCGCGGCGCCTTCCGTCGGCAAGGCTCGGCCTGGCGGGCGATCGCCGCCCGCCCTGCCCCCGGCAAGCCGGTGGTGGCGGGCAGCCGCTCGCATCGCGATCCGCTCGAGAACCGCCTGCTCGCGCGCATCGGCCCGCACGAGGCGCTGCCGCTCGGCTCCTCGCTCAAGCTCTGCCGCATCGCCGAGGGCATGGTGGACCTTTACCTACGCCAAGGGCCGACCTCGGAGTGGGATACCGCCGCCGGCCAGGCGATCGTCGAGGCGGCAGGCGGGGCGGTGGTGGACTTGCAGGGCCGTCCGCTCCGCTACAACCAGCGCGATAGCCTGCGCAATCCGCCCTTTCTGGCTTGCGGCGATCCCTCGCGGCGCTGGTGGGAGCTCCTCGCATGAGCGCCGGGGAGGCGATCGAGCGGCTGCTTGCGGTGATGGCCCGTCTGCGCGATCCCGAGCAGGGCTGTCCCTGGGATCGGGAGCAGGATTTCCGCAGCATCGCCCCTTATACGATCGAAGAAGCCTACGAAGTCGCCGATGCCATCGCGCGCGGGGATTTCGCGGCGCTCTTAGAGGAGCTCGGCGATCTGCTGTTGCAGGTGGTGTTTCACGCGCGCATGGCCGAGGAGGCGGGTCTTTTCGGCTTCACCGAGGTCGCGCAGGCGATCAGCGAGAAGCTCATCCGTCGCCATCCGCATGTCTTCGGCGATGCGAGGATCGCCAGCGCCGAAGAACAAAGTCGCGCTTGGGAGGCGCACAAGCGGCGCGAGCGCGGCGAGGCCGATGCGAGCGCCCTCGCCGGCATTGCGCCGGGCCTGCCTGAGTGGATGCGGGCGCAGAAGCTACAGAAGCGCGCCGCCGAAGTCGGTTTCGACTGGCAAAGCCCGCAGGCGGTGCTCCAGAAACTCGAAGAAGAGCTGGCCGAGCTCAAACGCGAACTCGAGAGGCCGAGCGATGGGGCGAGCCGCCACGAAAGGCTGAGCGATGAGCTCGGCGATCTGTTCTTCGTCTTGATCAACCTCAGCCGGCATCTCGGCGTCGATCCCGGGGCCGCGATCCGCCACGCCAACGCCAAGTTCGAGCGCCGCTTCCGGCGCATGGAGGCGCTCGCCCGCGCCGATGGGCGTTCGCTCGCCGAGCTTCCTTTGGCCGAGCAGGACCGCTACTGGGATCGGGCCAAGGCCGAGGAGGCCGAAATCGCCCCGCTCGGGGCCGAGACGGAGGGCGGCGCGAGCGCGTAGGACAAAGCGGCGCCGCGCATCGAGCCGGGGCGTCGCAGCGGTTGCTCGGCGTTGACCCGGCCTTCACCGCTTGCCGGCGCTTGCTGCGGCGCCGTCCTCGGTGCGCGCTTCGCGCGCCGATGGCCGAGGCCCCTCGGTTCAGGCCGCCGCCAAGGCTTCCTCGGCGTGACCGTATTCCTGGGTGGTGGCGAAGCGAAGCTCGGGGAAGCGCTCGATACTGAGCTCGAGGTTGACCCGGGTGGGGGCGAGATAGACGAGCCGGCCTGCGGCATCGAGATAGAGCTGATTGAGCGCCCGCTCCTTGAGCTTCTCGATGGCTGCCTCTGGCCCGCTCACCCAGCGGGCGGCGTAAGCCTGCATCGGCTCGAAGACGGCCTCGACCCCGTATTCGTGCCGCAGCCGATAGGCCGTCACCTCGAACTGAAGCGGCCCCACCGCCCCCAGCACGAGCTCGTTGCCGATGAGCGGGCGGAAGAACTGGGTGGCGCCCTCCTCGGAGAGCTGCGCGAGGCCCTTGGCGAGCTGCTTGCTCTTGAGCGGATCCTTGAGCCGCACCCGGCGGAACAACTCCGGAGCGAAATGGGGAATGCCGAGAAAATGGAGGGTTTCGCCCTCGCTGAAACCATCGCCGATGGCGATGGTGCCGTGGTTGTGGATGCCGATCACATCCCCCGCCCAGGCTTCCTCGGCGGCTTCGCGTTCGCTGGCGAGGAAGCTGAGGGCCTGTTGCAGCCGGAACTCGCGTCCGGTGCGGCATTGCACGATCCGCATCCCCGGCTGGTAGCGTCCCGAGCAGATGCGGAGAAAAGCCACCCGGTCGCGGTGCTGCGGGTCCATGTTCGCCTGGATCTTGAACACGAAGCCGGAGAAGCGCTCCTCCTCGGGCCGCACCATGCGTTCGCGCGCCGGCCGCGGCCTCGGCGGCGGCGCGTGCTCGACGAAGAAATCGAGCAGGAGCTCCACGCCGAAGTTACTGAGCGCCGAGCCGAAGAACACCGGCGTCTGCCTACCGGCGAGGTACTTTTCGCGGTCGAAGGCGGGCGCGGCGGCCTCGAGCAGCTCCAGCTCGACGCGGAGTTCGGCAAGCAGTTCCTCGCCCACGCGCTCGCGCGCACGCGGATCCTCGAGGCTTTGGAGCACGGTCGAGTCCTGGCGGGTGAGCTTGCGCCCCGGCTCGTAGAGATGGAGCTCGCCGCGCAGGAGGTCGTAGATGCCGCGCAGCCGCTGACCCATGCCCACCGGCCAGGTGATGGGCGCGCATTCGAGCCCGAGCGTCTTCTCGATCTCATCGAGGAGCTCAAGCGGCGAGCGGCCCTCGCGGTCGAGCTTGTTGATGAAGCTCATCACCGGCGTGTCGCGCATCCGGCAGACCTCCATCAGCTTCTCGGTGCGCTCCTCCACGCCCTTGGCCGCGTCGATCACCATCAGCGCCGAATCCACGGCGGTGAGTACGCGGTAGGTGTCCTCGCCGAAATCGGCATGCCCCGGCGTGTCGAGCAGATTGACCACGAAGCCGCGGTAGGGGAACTGCATCACCGAGCTCGTCACCGAGATGCCGCGCTCCTTCTCGATGGCGAGCCAGTCGGAGGTGGCATGGCGCGCCGCCTTGCGCCCCTTGACCGTGCCGGCGAGCTGGATGGCGCCGCCGTAGAGCAGGAGCTTCTCGGTGAGGGTGGTCTTGCCGGCGTCGGGGTGGGAGATGATCGCGAAAGTGCGGCGGCGGGCGACCGGATCGGGGAGGTTCGGCATGTTCGCATGCGAGATCACAAGACCCTCCATTTTCTCTTGCCTCGGGTCCGATGGGTGAGCCTCCGAATCCGAAGCAGGACTCCTCGGGGAAAGTAGGCTGCGGGCGAGATCCCTCGTTCGGGATCGGCTCGCTGCGCGGTGTGCCGGGCGCCGCGAAGGGGCCGTCTTCGTCTTTCGGGGATGCGTCGGCGCGTTGGCCGCCGGCGGTGGGCCTCGATGATCGCGGCCTGCCGGCGAGCTCCTCCTCGAGCGGCTTGGCGAAAAGAAAACGGGGGCGCCTTTCGGCGCCCCCGGAACATCCGCCGAGGCTTCCGGCTCGGGATCAGATCACCCGCCGCTCGCGCAGGCTGGCGAAGCCGATGCCGATGAGCACCAGCGCGAGGATGACAAGACCGATGAGATCGAGGCTTGGCACCTGCCGAGCCGCGGGAATGCCCGTGATCGTGACGTTGCCCGCGTTGTTGGCCGGGGTCGGATCGTTTTCGTTCCCGGTCACCGAGCCACTCAGGGTGACGTTCGGGGCGTTCAGGGTAAGGGTGATGGTGCAGCTCACGCTGCCGCCATTGGCCAGCGACCCGATGGTCCAGGTGAGGGTCGGAGCGCTGAAGGTGGCGCCGCAGGAGTTGCTGACGTAGGTGAAGCCGGCGGGAATCGTGAAGGTAGCGACCACCCCCGTGGCGTTCGCCGGTCCGGCGTTGTTCACCGTGGCGGTGAAGTTGAGGTTGGAGCCGATGATGCCGCTCGTCGGGCCGGTGATGCTCAGGCTCAGGTCGGCATTGGCGATGACCTGCACCTGCGAGCTCGCGGTGTTATTCGCCGGAACGGTGTCGGCATTGGTCATGGTGGCATTGCCATTGACCGTGTGGGTACCGCCCGCCGCTGCGGTGAGGTTGATAGTGCAATTCGCGTTCCCACCGTTCGAAAGCGCACCGATGCTCCAGGTCAAGGTCGGCGAGCTGAAGGTGGCGCCACAGGAGTTACTGACATAAGTCAGTCCAGCCGGGATGGTGAAGGTGGCCGTCACCCCAGCGGCATTCTCCGGCCCGGCGTTCGTGACGGTCGCGGTGAGCGTCACCGGCGCGCCGACCAGGACGGGACCCACCGAGGCGGGGCTCAGAGTGAGCTGAAGATCGGTAGGAAGCAGCCCCTCGTCGAAGCTGAAGGTGTCGATGCCGATGTAATCGCTGTTCGCGCCCGACGGTCCGCCATTCGTCACGAAGTAGCGGAAGGCGATGCGGCCTGTGCCGGAGCTCGGAATGCCGGCGGTGATGACGTAGTTGCACCACTGATTCGGATAAGGATTGTTGTTCGGCAGCGGTGCGCAGGTTCCTGCGCCCGACAGCAGATTGGGATTCACGGTCCCGAGCAGCGTGGTGAAGTTGGCTGTGTTGCTGCAGAACGTCGGAGTACCTTGGCACAGCCGCACTTCGAGCCGGTCGGGGTACAACACGGTGGTCACCGTCCGGGTCCAGAAGCTGAGCTGAGCCCCTACCCCGAAGTTGAGCGGAGGGGTGATCAGCCAGTTGTCGATGGTGTTCGCCCCCGTTGTATTTTGGAAGTTGGCGGCGATGTAACCGGCTCCTGCGTGCGCCGTGAAGTCGGTTGAGTTTCCGTTGAACCAGCCGGTCGCGCCCACCGGCGTGCTGTTGTTCACGCAGATCCAGCCGGTGGGACAGATGGTTGGCCCCGCGGGCAGGCTGTCGAAGCCCTCGGTGATGACCGCGAAAGGCAAGTAGCTCGGCGGTCCCGGCGGCGGCCCAGGGGGACCAGGTGGGGTGCGCGAGCCGGTCTGAGCGAAAGCAGTGGACGCCGCGAGTGCGGCGAGGAGCGCGAGTGCAGGGCGCATGGGTTCCTCCCCGTGGTGTGACCGACGACAGTCCCCGAACTTTAACCTTTCGTGAACCGGCTCGGCAAGGACTTGAGGCCTGAGACCGATCGACGGCAGCTCAGCACTCGATGACGTTGACCGCAAGCCCGCCGCGGCTCGTCTCCTTGTACTTGTCTTTCATGTCGAGGCCGGTCTCGCGCATGGTCTTGATCACCTTGTCCAGGCTCACTCGGTGCTTGCCGTCGCCGCGCAGGGCCATGCGCGCGGCGTTGATCGCCTTGACCGCGCCCATGGCGTTGCGCTCGATGCAGGGAATCTGGACCAAGCCCGCGATCGGATCGCAGGTGAGCCCCAGGTTGTGCTCCATGCCGATTTCCGCCGCGTTCTCGACCTGGTGGATGCTGCCGCCGAGGACGGCGGCGAGCCCCCCTGCGGCCATCGAGCAGGCGACCCCGACTTCGCCTTGGCAGCCGACTTCGGCGCCGGAGATGCTGGCGTTCTCCTTGTAGAGGATGCCGATCGCGCCGGCGGTGAGCAGGAAATCGCGAACGCCTCGGGCATCGGCACCGGGGACGAAGCGCTCGTAGTAGTGCAGCACGGCAGGGATGATGCCCGCGGCGCCGTTGGTCGGGGCGGTGACGACCCGGCCGCCGGCGGCGTTCTCCTCGTTCACCGCGAGGGCGTAGAGGTTCACCCAGTCGAGGATGGTGAGCGGGTCGCTGAGGCCCCGCTCCGGCCGCGCGAGAAGCTCGCGGTACATGAGCGGGGCGCGGCGGCGCACCTTGAGCCCCCCCGGCAGCACCCCTTCGCTGCGGATGCCGCGCGCGACGCAGTCCTGCATCGCCTGCCAGATGCGGTCGAGACCCGCGTCGATCTCGGCATCGCTGCGCCAGACCCGCTCGTTCGCGCGCATCAAGGCGGCGATGCTCATCCCTTCGCGCTCGCAGAGGGAGAGGAGCTCTTCGGCGCTGCGGAAGGGGTAGGGCAGGGGCGTGCGATCGGGGACGATGCGGTCGGCGGCCGCCTCGTCCGGATTGAGCACGAAGCCGCCGCCCACCGAATAGTAATCGCGGCTGAGCAGCAGGCGGCCGTCGCCGGCGAAGGCGGAAAAGCGCATACCGTTCGGATGAAGCGGCAGCTTCTCGCGCTTGTTGAAGACGAAATCGCGCTTTTCCGAGAACTGGACCGGGTGCTGGCCGAGAAGGCTCAGCTGGCCGCCCGTCCGCACGTCTTCGAGCAGCGCCGGGATCCGGTCGGGGGCCACCTCATCGGGCTTTTCGCCGAGGAAGCCGAGGATGAGCGCCTTGTCGGTGCCGTGGCCGCGGCCGGTGAGGGCGAGCGAGCCGAAGAGCTCGGCGCGCACGCGCGCGGTGTCGGCGAGAAGCCCCTGTTCCTCGAGCCGTTCCAGGAAGCGGCGGGCGGCGCGCATCGGCCCGACGGTGTGCGAGCTCGACGGGCCGATGCCGATCTTGAAGAGGTCGAAGACGCTGACCGCCATCGCCGTTTATCCTGAAGCGTTCGCCCATTGTAGGGCGTCGCCGGTGGAGTTCCCGAGATGTCGCATTACCTGTTGTTCGTGCGCGGCGAGGGCTGCGAGCTGTGCGAAGAAGCGGACCGCATCCTCCGCGAGGTGGGCCTGCCCTTCGAGGCGGTGGACATCACCCCGCATGTCTCGCTCGAGCGCGAATACGGCAGCCGCACGCCGGTGCTGCGCGAGGAGCCGAGCGGGCGAGAGCTGGCCTGGCCCTTCGATGCCTGGGCGGTGCGGCGCTTCCTCGAGGGCTCGGCCTAGGCAGGCGGTGTCTGTGGCGTCTCAGGCTTGGGCGGCTGGCGGGGCTTGCGCCTGCCGCGCCGACGCGGCGCGGGCGGAGGCGGGCTCGTGGATGGCTCGCCGAGGGTGCGGAAACCGAAGCGGGTGCTCTCGGGGGAGACCGCGCCGCCCGAAATGATGAAGCTCATCGCCTGATCCACGCTCCAGTCGGTCGGCACCAGGCGCTTGGTCGGCACGAGCTCGAGGTAGCCGGAAGTGGGGTTGGGGGTCGTGGGCACATAGACCGCGGCGATCTCCTCGCCGGTCTCGGCGTCCTTGAGCACGCGGGTGACGAGACCGACGGCTTTCATCTCCGGGGTGGGGAACTCGATCAGGACCACCCGCTGGGTGCCCTCCGGCCGGGTCTGGAGCGCCTCGAGGACCTTCTTCGTGCCCCCGTAGACCGACTGGATGATGGGGATGCGGCCGATGAGCCGCTCGAAACCCTGGATCAGCCGCCGCCCGAGCACGTGCGTGGCAAGCCAGCCCAGGCCCACGAGCGCGGCCAGGGTGAACAGGGCGGCGAGCAGATTCTGGATCCAGTCGCGGCCGAGCAGCGCCGAGAGCGTGGGTAGGTAGCGCTCGCTCGCGGCGGCGAGGGCCTGCACCCAGGGGGCGCCGAAGCGGGAGAGCAGCCTCAGGACGAAGTCGAAGACGATCCAGGTCAGCCAAAGCGGGATGACGGTGAGGACGCCAGTGACGAGATAGCGCTGGACGGGGAGGGAACTGCGGCGCATGGCAGAGCTGTCCTCTCGTCGGTCGCGGACTCGTATTGTGGGTCAAGGCGACGATCGGGGCGATTCCTTTGGATGGCTTCGGGATCAGGGGGAGGGAGCCGAAGACGCGGCTCCACGGTTTCCTCGGGATCTTGCTCATCGGCCTGCCTGGATCGGGCAAGAGCACCGTGGCGCAAGCTCTGGCCGAGCGCTTCGGCATCGGCGTGCTTTCCCGGGACCGGCTGCGGGAAAGCATGTTCCCGATGGGGCATGGGGCGCCGCTCGAGCGGCGGGCGGCCTTCCGTGCCCTGCTTCTGGCGCTCGAGATCTCCATCCTGCTGCGCCATCCGGTGGTGATCGATGGGATGAGCCTCGCCCGCCGTGAGGACCGCGAGGCCCTGAAACGCCTTCTCGAACGCTTCGATGCGCCCTGGCTGGGCTTGTATCTCGACTGTCCGGCCGAGGTGGCGCATGCGCGGGTGCTGGCGCGGCGCTTGACTGCCGCGGAGGGGATCGCCGAATCCACGGCTCCAGGCGTATTCGCGTGTGCCGCGCGCTTCGATCCGGTGGAGCCTGAGATCCTGCGCCTCGACGCTAGGCAGGCGCGGGAGAGGCTGATCGAGGAGGCCTGCACCCGAGTGCGGACCGAGGCCGAGCGCCTGGGCCTGCTCTCCGCGTCGCCGACCCCTGCCGGTTGAGGAGGACCCCCTCGCCGGCCTACACTGGCGTCTTTGCCGACGAAGGCCACCGCGCCCGCGGGCTTCGTCCGCTCGCGTTCCCTCGGTTCCCGATCCTCGAACTATGGCTTGGAACAAACCCGGAAAGGGCCGCTCCGACGACCCCTGGAGCGACGGCGGTCGCGGAAGCCCGGACGTCGAAGATTTCCTGCGCCGTGTGCGCGCGGGGGTGGGTCGCCTGCGCGGCGGGGGCGAGGGCGGCGGCCGATCGGGCGAGGGGATGCGCGGTTTCTTCGGCCTGATCCTGCTCCTCCTCGCGCTCTGGGTCCTCTTCGATTCCTGGCACATGATCGACGCCCGGCAAAAGGGGGTCGTGCTGCGTTTCGGCCAGTTCAATCGGATCATGTCGGAAGGCCTCAACTTCGCCTGGCCGCGTCCGATCGAGCGGGTGCGCAAGGTGGACGTGACCACCGTCCGCGCCCATACCAGCCAGTCGCGGGTGCTGACCCGCGACGAGAACATCGTCATCGTGGACTACAACGTGCAGTATCGGGTGGCGGATCCGGTGCTGTTCCTTTTTGGCGCCCGCAATCCGGAGGACGTGCTCAAGCAGGCGGCGGAAAGCGCGGTGCGCGGGGTCATCGGCACCAGTCCGATGGAGGTCGTGCTCTCCGGGCAGCGCGCGGAGCTGATCAGCCAGGCGCGAGAGATCACCCAGGCGGCGTTGGATCTCTATCAAACCGGGCTTCGGGTGACCGATTTCAGCCTCCAGAACGCCCGCCCGCCGGCGGAGGTGCGCGAAGCCTTCGACGATGCGATCAGCGCCCGCGAGGACCGCCAGCGAATCGAGAACGAGGCCCGCGCTTATGCGAGCAAGATCATTCCCGAGGCGCGCGGCCAGGCGGCGCGCGTGCTCCAGGAGGCGGAGGCCTACCGCGAAGCCAAGATCGCCCGCGCCCAGGGCGAGGTGGCGCGCTTCCTCGAGCTGCTGGAGGAATACCGGAAGGCGCCCGAGATCACCCGCCGGCGGCTGTTCCTCGAGACCATGGAACAGGTGCTCGCGGCCAACCCGAAGGTGCTGGTGGACGATCGCGAAGGTCGGCATCTGCTCTATCTCCCGATCGACCGCCTCGGCGGTCCTTCGCGCGGCGCCACCGGTCAGGTGATCGAACGGCTCCCGCCCACCACCGTCCTCGCGCCGCCCGAGGAATCTCCGGCCCGCACGCTCGGGCGCGAGGCGAGCCGTAGCCCCCGTGGAGGAAGGCCATGATCCGGACAACGCTTTGGGTGATCGTGGTGGCAGCGGTCCTCGCCGCTTTCGATGGCGTGTTCGTGGTGCAGGAAAACGAGCGGGCGCTGCTCTTTCAGGTCGGCCGGATCGTGCGTTCGGACATCGGCCCGGGGCTTCATTTCAAGCTGCCCTTCGTGCAGGACGTGCGCATCTTCGATCGGCGGGTCATGACCCTCGACACCCGTCCGGAGCGGTATCTCACCGCCGAGAAGAAGGACGTGAGCGTGGACTTCTTCGCCAAGTGGCGGATCGACGACGTGGCCCGTTTCTACCAGGCGACCGGAGGCGATCTCTTCGTCGCCGAATCGCGGCTCACGCCGATCGTGCAGAACGTCTTGCGCATCGAGATCAACGAGCGGACGCTGCAGGACGTGGTCTCCAGCGAACGCGCGGGCCTCGGCGAGCGGCTGCTCCGGGCAGCGGGCCCGCCGGCGGCGGGTCTCGGCATCGCGCTGATCGACATCCGGATCAAGCGCATCGAGCTGCCCGAGGACTCGGACGTGCTCCTTTCCGTTTTCGAGCGGATGCGCGCCGAGCGCAAGCAAATCGCCAACGAGCTTCGGGCGGAGGGTCAGGAGGCGGCCGAACGGATCCGCTCCAATGCCGACCGCCAGCGCACCGTGATCGTCGCCGAGGCCGAGCGTGACGCCCAGCGCCTGCGGGGCGAGGGCGATGCCCGCGCCGCCGAAATCTATGCCGAGGCTTACGGGCGGGATACGGAGTTCTATGCCTTCTATCGCAGCCTGGAGCTCTACCGCCAGGCGATGCAGGGCGGGGATGCGGTCCTGGTCCTCGATCCGCGCTCGGAGCTGTTCCGTTATTTCCAGGAGCCGCGTCCGGCGTCGGCGCGATGAGCGATCTCTGGGCCGCACTCGCCCTGGTGCTGGTCATCGAGGGGCTGTTCCTGTTCGTCGCGCCGGGCGCATGGCGGCAAATGGCCGAGCAGATCCAGGCCTTGCCCGATTCGGTGGTGCGGCGCTTCGGTGCGGTGATGGTGGCGCTCGGTCTCCTCGCGCTCTATCTGGTGCGGGGCGGGGACGCCGGACCGTGAGCGGCGGCGAAATCGGGGCATCTTGACGGGGCGATTCGGACTTCGCGCCTCGGGCGCGGGGCGAGTCGGGAGCGAGACGGCATGGGCAAGTCGGTTCTGGTCATCGGGCTTCAGTGGGGCGATGAGGGCAAGGGCAAGATCGTGGACTTGCTCACCGAGGAAGTCGGCGCGGTGGTGCGTTTCCAGGGCGGCCACAACGCCGGCCACACCCTGGTCATCGACGAGGAAAAAACGGTCCTGCACCTGATCCCCTCCGGCATCCTCAGGCCCGGGGTGCTGTGCCTGATCGGGAACGGCGTGGTGCTCTCACCCTCGGCGCTGCGCGAGGAAATCGCGGCGCTGGAGGCCAGAGGCGTCGAGGTGCGAAGCCGCCTCAAGATCAGTCCAGCCACCCCTTTGATCATGCCTTACCACGTCGCCCTCGACCGTGCCCGTGAAAAGGCGGCTGGCGGCAAGGCGATCGGCACCACCGGTCGCGGCATCGGGCCGGCCTATGAGGACAAGGTGGCGCGGCGCGGCGTCAGGGTGGCCGATCTCAGCTACCCGAGCGAGCTCGGCGAGAAGCTGCGCGCAGTGCTCGACTACCACAACTTCGTGCTCACCCGTTACTACGGGGCCGAGCCGGTGGATTACCAAGCCACCCTCGAGGAGGCGCTCGCCTTCGGCGAGTTCGTCGAGCCGATGAAGACCGACGTCGCCGGGCTGCTGCACCGGCTGCGGCGCGAGGGCGCGCGGGTGCTGTTCGAGGGCGCCCAGGGCGCGCTGCTCGACATCGACCATGGCACTTACCCCTTCGTCACCTCCTCCAACACCACCGTCGGCGGGGCTCTCGCCGGCACTGGGGTCGGCGTGCAGGACGTGGACTACGTGCTTGGCATCTGCAAGGCCTATGCGACGCGGGTCGGCGGCGGGCCTTTCCCCACCGAACTCGACGACGAGACCGGCGAGTGGCTGCGCCGGCGCGGCGATGAGTTCGGCGCCACCACCGGCCGCCCCCGCCGCTGCGGCTGGATCGACATCGTCGCGCTCAAGCGGGCGGTGATGATCAACGGCGTGCATGGGCTGTGCGTGACCAAGCTCGACGTGCTCGATGGCTTGCCGAAGATCAAGATGGGCATCGCCTACCGCTACCGCGGCAAGAAGACCGAGTACGCCCCGCTCGATGCCGCCGGCTGGGCCGAGTGCCAACCCGAATACCTCGAGTTCCCCGGCTGGGAGGAGTCCACGCACGGCGTGCGCGAGTTCTCCCGCCTGCCGGCGGCGGCCCGCGCCTACCTCCGCGCCCTGGAGGAACTGGTCGGCTGCCCCCTGGCCATGGTCTCCACCGGCCCCGCGCGGGAGGCGAACATCATCCTGCGGGATCCCTTCGCCTGAAGCCGACCCCTGCGCGATCGTGCCGGTGCGGGTCCCATCGCGAGGGTGGGGGGTTGTCGTGATCGAGCCGCCACGCCATCGGGCCCTCGAGCGGCGCTGTCGCCTGCGGAGCGCGGAAGGTGCACGGAGCTCTCGGAGCAAACCGACTTCGCCGGCAGCGTCACGACGTCCTCCGCCCTCGAGGGATTCGCAAGCCGACCGCGAGCTTCGGGATGCCTGGTTCGTGCCGTTCGGGCTGTAATGAATGAGCTCGAGGCGGTGTATCGGCACCGGGTCTTCTCCAAGGCTCGGGCTTGGTCGTTTTCCGCGGCTGAGGTCGGCAATGGCGGTGGCATGCTCGCGCCGGATCGCCGCAAGCTCGCTCGCTGAGTGCCTGAGCTGCGCGCCTCGCTCTCACGCCCGTCGAGACACGACATCGGGAGGTTTGTGCAGTCAACCATGAAAGCGCAACAACTGAACTGGATCGCCAACTTCATCTGGGGCATCGCCGACGACGTCCTGCGGGATCTCTACGTCCGCGGCAAGTACCGCGACGTGATCCTTCCGATGACGGTGATCCGTCGGCTCGATGCGGTGCTCGAACCGACCAAGCAGGCGGTTCTCGACATGAAGGCCGCGCTCGACAAGGCGGGAGTCGTCCATCAGGACGCGGCGCTGCGCCAGGCCGCGGGCCAGGCCTTCTACAACACCTCCAAGTTCACGCTGCGTGACCTCCGGGCGCGCGCCAGCCAGCAGCAGCTCAAGGCGGACTTCGAGGCTTACTTGGACGGCTTCTCGCCGAACGTGCAGGACATCCTCGACAACTTCGAGTTCCGCAACCAGATCCCGCGGCTGTCGAAGGCCGATGCGCTGGGCACGCTGATCGAGAAGTTCCTTTCGCCAGACATCAATCTAAGTCCCAACCCGGTGTTCAACGCCGACGGTTCGGTCAGGCATCCCGGCCTCGACAACCACGGCATGGGCACGGTGTTCGAGGAGCTGGTCCGCCGCTTCAACGAGGAGAACAACGAAGAGGCCGGCGAACACTGGACGCCGCGCGACGCCGTGAAGCTGATGGCGAAACTGCTCTTCCTGCCCATCGCGGACGACATCGAATCGGGCACCTATCTGCTTTACGACGGCGCGCTCGGCACCGGCGGCATGTTGACGGTGGCCGAGGAGACATTGCAGGAGCTCGCGCGCGAGCGCGGCAAGCAAGTCGCCACGCACCTCTACGGCCAGGAGATCAACGCCGAGACCTACGCCATCTGCAAGGCCGATCTCCTGCTCAAGGGCGAAGGCGATGCTGCGGACAACATCGTCGGCGGCCCGGAATACTCGACGCTCGCCAACGACGCCTTCCCTTCGCACGAGTTCGACTTCATGCTCTCGAACCCGCCCTACGGCAAGAGCTGGAAGAGCGATCTCGAGCGCATGGGCGGCAAGAACGGAATCAAGGACCCGCGCTTTCGCGTCCAGCATCGGGGCGAGGAACTCTCGCTCGTCACCCGCACGAGCGATGGCCAGATGATGTTCCTGGTCAACCTGCTCAGCAAGATGAAGCAGAAAACCAAGCTGGGCAGCCGCATCGCCGAGGTCCACAACGGAAGCTCGCTCTTCACCGGCGATGCCGGCCAGGGCGAGAGCAACATCCGCCGCTGGATCATCGAAAACGACTGGCTGGAAGCCATCGTCGCGCTGCCGCTCAACATGTTCTACAACACCGGCATCGCCACCTACATTTGGGTGCTCACCAACCGCAAGCCGCCGCACCGCCGTGGCAGGGTGCAACTCATCGACGCCACGCAGTGGTACAAGCCGCTGCGCAAGAACCTGGGCAAGAAGAACTGCGAGCTGTCGGAGGAGGACATCGCGCGCATCTGCGATACATTCCTGAAGTTCGAGGAAAGCGAGCACTCGAAAATCTTTCCCAACGCCGCCTTCGGCTACTGGAAGGTGACCGTCGAACGCCCGCTGCGCCTGAAGGGCACCGACCCCGAGCGGGCCTATACGCCGAAGGAGATCAAGGCGCTGAGGGAGACCGCCGAGCGCGCCGACGACGCGCCGCCGCTCATCCGCAAGATCCACAAGAAAGGCACCGCGGCCGACCCCCTGCGCGGCTTGTTCGAGGCGATGATCGGGGGCAAGCCCGCCGTCGTCGAATACGAGCCCGACCCCGACCTGCGCGACAGCGAGCAAATCCCCTTCTTCGAGTTCGCCGCCTGCCGCGAGCCCGGCTACCTGCCGACGGAAGCCGACACGCGGTGCGCCATCGAGGCGTTCCTGGCGCGCGAGGTGCTGCCGTATGCGCCCGATGCCTGGTACGACCCCACGAGCGTCAAGATCGGCTACGAGATCAGCTTCAACCGCTACTTCTACAAGCCCAAGCCGCTGCGCACGCTGGAAGAGATCCGCGCCGACATCCTCGCGCTGGAGAAGGAGACCGAGGGGTTGCTCGGCGAGATCCTTGGCCGGCAGCTCTGACCCGGCAAGCGGCACCCGACCCGGCAATGTCCCGTGAGACCGCGTGAAACGATGGCAGCCGAGCTGGGCCAGGCGGTCGCGAAGGCGGGAACCTTGGGGGCACCAAAACCTTGCAAATCATGGAGTCCAACTCCAGGATTGCATGGATGAAGCCGCGCCGCATCCAGCTCGAACTCGAGCGACGGCTCGCCGAAGTGCCCGCCGTCGTGCTGCTCGGTCCGCGTCAGGTCGGCAAGACCACGCTCGCCCTGGCGGTGGCCGAAAAGCGCGACGCGCTCTATCTCGACCTCGAATCCGAAGCCGATCGCGCCAAGCTCGCCGAGCCCGAGCTCTACCTCTCCGGCCACCTGGATCGCCTGGTCGTGCTGGACGAAGTGCACCGGACGCCCGGCCTGTTCCCGGTGCTGAGGGGCCTGATCGACCGCGCGCGCCGCGCCGGGCGGCGCCATGGCCTCTACCTGCTGCTCGGCTCGGCGGCCTTGGACCTCCTGCGTCAGTCCGGCGAGACGCTGGCCGGGCGCGTGAGTTACCTGGCGCTCGACCCCTTCGACGTGCTCGAAGTCGGCGACACGCCGACAGCGCTCGACCGACTGTGGCTGCGCGGCGGTTTTCCCGAAAGCTTCCTCGCTCCGGACGACCTGACGAGCTTCCGCTGGCGCGAAGACTTCCTCCGCAGCTACCTTGAGCGCGACATCCCCCAGTTCGGACGACGCATCGCCGCCGACCGTCTGCGCCGGCTGTGGACCATGCTCGCGCACCTGCAGGGCGGCCTGCTCAACGTCGCCCAGCTCGCTCGCAACCTGGGCGTGGACGCCAAGACCGCGGCCGGCTACCTCGACCTGCTCATCGACCTCCTGCTCCTGCGCCGGCTGCCGCCGTGGCATGCCAACCTGGGCAAGCGGCTGGTGCGCTCGCCCAAGGTCTACCTGCGCGACAGCGGCCTGGTCCATGCGCTGCTCGCCGTGCGTGACCGCGAGGCACTGCTCTCGCATCCCATCGTCGGCGCGAGCTGGGAAGGCTTCGTGATCGAGAACCTGCTCAACGTAGCGGCGTCCGCCGGCATCCAAGGCTACTTCTACCGCACCAGCGGCGGCGCCGAGATCGACCTCTTGCTCGCCCATCCCGACGGGCGGCTCTGGGCCGTCGAGGTCAAGCGCAGCCTCGCGCCCAAGCCCGAGCGCGGCTTCCACAGCGCCTGCGCCGACCTCGCGCCCGAGCGGGGCTTCCTCGTCTATCCCGGCGCCGAGACCTACCCCGTGAGCGAGCACATCGAAGCCATCCCGCCGCGCGCCCTCGCCGCGCTTCTCGCCGGAGCCGCCGCATGTTCGACGGCCTGAAGCCCTATCCGAAGATGAAGGACTCCGGCGTGCCCTGGCTGGGCGAGGTGCCGGAGCATTGGGACGGTACGCCCAGACTGAGGGCGTATCGGGGCGCTTTTCAAGGGACAGACGGCGAGCGCAACCAGAGGGCGACGAGGTTGCCTTCGGGATTCCCTGTGTTCGCTATGGTGACTTGTACACAAGGCATGAGTTCTTTAGTCACTCGATCGAAGGCCAGCGTGCCCGCCGACCGCGCAGAGGCGTATACGCGGATTCGGTATGGCGACGTGCTGTTCGCAGCGAGCTGGCGAGACGGAGGAGGACATCGGGCGGTCGTCCGTCAATCTGATCGAAGGCGAGGCCAGATGTGGCGGCGACATTCTCGTGCTTGCGCCCGCGAGAGTCGCCGGCCGCTGCCGCGCTACCTGGGACTACGCGTCGGATTCGCCAGCCGTCACGAAAGCAGAAAGCGTGCAGTGGGGCGCGGCTTCACTGTCGTGGCAGTATTGTACGGCAAGTGAATTGAAGCGACTTACGCTGGCTCTGCCGCCCCTCCCCGAACAAGCCGCCATCGTGCGCTTCCTCGACCACGCGGACCGGCGGATTCGGCGGTACATCCGCGCCAAGCAGAAGCTGATCAAGCTGCTGGAGGAGCTGAAAGCAGCCATCATCCACCGCGCCGTCACCGGCCAGATCGACGTGCGCACCGGCCAGCCCTACGCGGCCTACAAGCCCTCCGGCGTCGAATGGCTCGGCGATGTGCCGGAGCATTGGGAAGTGCGAAAAATTAGGCAATGCGGGTCGATCGTCGGCGGGTTGACGCCAAGTATGGCGGACCGATCGCTTTGGGGCGGTGACATTCCATGGGTGACACCCAAGGATATGAAGCGCTTCACGATCTCGGGCGCCGAGATGCATGTTTCGGCGAAGGCGCTTGAAGTGACCTCGTTGCGGCTCGTTCCGGCGGGGTCGGTCTTGCTTGTTGTGCGGGGAATGATCCTCGCTCGAAGAGTACCGATTGCTCGAACGGTCGAGGCAGTGACGATCAATCAGGATATGAAGGCAATCATTCCCGCAACAGGGATCGACGCTGGTTATCTGGCATACCGCATGGATGCAGCGCAAGCCACGTTTGTCCCCATGATTGATGAAGCTGGGCATGGTACGAAGCGATTTCCCACAGAGCGATGGAGGGACCTCGCACTCGCCATTCCCCCGATTGAAGAGCAGCGACAGATCGTCATCTATCTCGATAACGCCACAGCACGACTCACAGGCGCAGTGGAATCTGCCCAGACTGAAATTGATCTTCTCCGCGACTTCCGCACCCGCCTGATCGCCGACGTGGTCACCGGCAAGCTCGACGTGCGAGAGGTGGCGGCGCGGTTGCCCGATGAGCCGCCCGAGGCCGACGAACTGGAGCCCCTCGACGAACCCGAAGCACTCGGCGAAGCGCCGGACGATGATGCAAGTGACGGCCTCGATCCCGAACCCGAGGAGGCCGAGGCGTGACCGTGCCGGCGCGGCCGAAGCTCTACCACATCGTGCATGTGGACCGGCTGCCGTCGATCGTGGCCGAAGGGCGTCTCTGGTGTGATCGAGAGGTTGCGCGGCGAGCGCTACCCGGCACCGCGATCGGCATGAATAGCATCAAGTGGCGGCGGCTGAACGAGCTTCGCCTGACCAGTCATCCGGATCTGTTCGTGGGTGATTGCGTGCCCTTCTACTTCTGCCCGCGTTCGGTCATGCTGTACCTGATCCATCAGGGCAATCACCCGGAGTTGAGCTACCGCGGCGGACAGGAGCGGATCGTCCATCTCGAAGCGGATCTATATGGGGTCGTCGCCTGGGCGAATGAGAATAATAGGCGCTGGGCGTTCACGCTGTCGAACGCAGGTGCTCGGTACTTCGAGGATCGCAGCGACCTTCGCCAGCTTGGCGAGATCGACTGGAACGCCGTGCGCGCCACGGACTGGCGCCAGTGCAAGGAGGGCAAGCAGGCCGAGTTTCTGTTGGAACGGAGCTTTCCCTGGCATCTGGTGGAGCGCATCGGTGTGCTCTCGAAGGCAATGCAGACCGCCGTGGTCGAGGCGCTGCCGGCGCAGGGACACAGGCCACCGGTCGAGATTCGGCCGGAGTGGTATTACTGACGGCGAGAGAGGAGGAGCTGGCCATGATCGAGTACCGCAGCGGAGACATCCTGAAAAGCGAGGCGGAAGCGCTCGTCAACACGGTCAACTGTGTGGGCGTGATGGGGCGCGGCATCGCGCTTCAGTTCAAGAACGCGTTTCCGGAGAACTTCAAAGCCTACGCGGCCGCCTGCAAACGCGATCAGGTGCGGCCGGGCCGCATGTTCGTCTTCGAGACTGGGCAGCTCACGCCGCCGCGCTACATCATCAACTTTCCCACCAAGCGCCATTGGCGTGGTAAGAGCCGCATCGAGGACATCGAGGCCGGCCTCGTGGCGCTGGTCGCGGAGATTCGCGCCCGGCGCATTCGCTCGATCGCGCTGCCGCCGCTCGCTAGCGGTCTGGGCGGGCTCGACTGGGTAACCGAGGTGCGTCCGCGCATCGAAGCGGCGCTGCGAGCGCTCGACGATGTCCACGTCATCGTGTATGAACCCCATGGCGCGCCGGCCTCCGACACTATGAAGCATCGCCGCGAGGTGCCGAAGATGACCGCAGGCCGGGCCGCGCTGGTGGGGTTGATGCACCGCTACCTGGGCGGTTTGCTCGATCCCTTCGTGACGCTGCTGGAAGTGCACAAACTGATGTACTTCCTGCAGGAGGCAGGGGAGCCGCTCGGGCTGCGCTACAGGGCTGCGCCCTACGGCCCTTATGCCGAGAACCTGCGCCACGTGCTGCGCGCGATCGAAGGACACCTGATCGCGGGTTACCGCGACGGCGGCGATGCCCAGGACAAACCGTTGACGCTGGTTCCCGGTGCCGTGGAGGAGGCGGCGGCATTCATCGCCGAGCACCAAGAGACGCGCGAACGCTTCGACCGGGTGGCTGCCCTCGTGGAAGGCTTCGAGTCGCCGTTCGGGCTGGAGCTTCTCTCCACGGTGCATTGGGTCATGAGCCGCGAACCGGTACGCACGCTGCCCGAGGTGGTCGCGCGCACCTACGCTTGGAACGAGCGCAAGCGCCAGTTCACGCCGCGGCAGATCGGGATTGCGGCCGAGGTCTTGACGCGGCAGCGCTGGGTGCCCGCGTTCGCCGAACGCGTGCCGGGGTGGCGATGACCACGGGCAGGTGCCAGCAGGGCGTCGAATGCCTGATCCCGGACTGAGCCCTTCGGCGCGCTGGTCAATCATTCCCGAGGTGGGTACGCTCATTCCCGATATGGGAACGTTCGGAACCGAGTCGCCCCCACCCGCGCCGACCGCGCTGGCCGACGTGCTGTTCACGCCCGTGCAGCAGCGCCTCCTTGGGCTGCTCTTCGGCCAGCCCGAGCGGCGCTTTCAGAGTGCGGAGCTGATCCGTCTCGCGGGCTCCGGGACCGGGGCCGTGCACCGCTTGCTGACGCGCCTTGCGGCCACCGGGCTGCTGCAGGTGGAAACGGTGGGCAATCAGAAGTTCTATCGGGCGAACGAGCGCGCGCCGGTGTACGCGGAGCTCCTCGGGCTGGTGCGCAAGACCGTGGGGCTCGCGGGGCCGCTGCGGGCGGCGCTGGCGCCGCTCGCCGGCCGTATTGCCGCGGCCTTCGTTCACGGCTCGGTGGCCGAGGGTGCCGATCGCGCGGCAAGCGACATCGACCTGATGGTGATCGCTGACGATCTGGATGACGCGAGCCTCACCGCCGCGCTAGCGGCAGCGGAGGAAGCGCTGGCGCGGCGGGTGAACCCGAACCTGATGACGCGCAGCGAGTGGCGGCGCAAGCGGGCCGAGGCCGGCAGCTTCGCGGCGCGCATCGCGGCGCAGCCCAAGATCTTCGTGATCGGAGGCGAAGATGACCTCCGCTGAGCTCGGCAATTCGTCCGAGATACTGGCGGCTGCGCGTCGCGTCCTGACAGCGATCGGAGCCCTGCCGGAATCGGGCGCCACGGACTGACGGTGAGCACGATGAGCGAGCGGCCGTTCAGCGACACCTCCGAGCGTGGCCTGGAACGGCTGATCTGCACCGCGCTGACCGGCGCGCCCTGCGATTCGGAGGTGTCGGCCAACACGGTTGGGGAGCCACCGGCGACCTATACGGCGGGTTGGATCGGCGGCGCGGCCGATGACTATGACCGCGAATACTGCGTGGACCTCGCGCAGCTTAGGGCCTTCCTCCGCGCCACGCAGCCAGCGGTGGCCGATGCCCTCGACCTCGGCAACGACACTCCGACGCGGCGCAAGTTCTTGGCGCGGCTGCGGGGCGAGGTGAGCAAGCGCGGCACGATCAACGTGCTGCGCCACGGACTGAAGCACGGGCCGCACCATATCGACCTCTTTTACGGCACGCCGTCGCCGGGCAATACCAAGGCCGCCGAGCGGTACGAGGCCAACCGCTTCAGCGTGACGCGGCAGTTGCGCTACAGCCACGACCAGACGCAGCGCGCGCTCGATCTGGCGCTGTTCATCAACGGTCTGCCGATCGCGACCTTTGAACTCAAGAACAGCCTGACCAAGCAAACCGTTGAGGATGCGATCGAGCAATACAAGCGCGATCGCAACCCGCGCGAGCCGCTGTTCGCCTTCGGGCGCTGTGTGGTGCACTTCGCGGTGGATGACCACGAGGTGCGCTTTTGCACGCACTTGAGGGGCAAGGACTCGTGGTTTCTGCCCTTCAACCTGGGTTGGAACGACGGCGCCGGCAACCCACCCAATCCGAACGGGCTGAAGACCGACTACCTGTGGAAAAGGATCCTCACCCGCGCGAGTCTGACGGACATCCTGGAGAACTACGCGCAGATCGTCGAATTCAAAGACGAAAAGACCGGCAAGAAGAGGCCCCTGCAAATCTGGCCGCGCTACCACCAGCTCGACGTGGTGCGCCGGCTGCTCGCCGATGCGCGCGAACACGGGGTAGGCCGACGCTACCTGATCCAGCACTCGGCCGGCAGCGGCAAGTCGAACTCGATCGCCTGGCTCGTACACCAGCTCATCGGCCTCGCGAAGGACGGCGCGACGGTATTCGATTCGATCATCGTCGTCACCGACCGGCGCATTCTCGACCAGCAGATCCGCGACACGATCAAGCAGTTCGCGCAGGTGGGCGCAACCGTCGGGCACGCCGAACGCTCCGGCGACCTGCGGAAGTTCATCGCCGAGGGGAAGAAGATCATCATCTCCACGGTGCAGAAGTTCCCGTTCATCCTGGACGAGATCGGCGCCGAGCACCGTGGCCGCAAGTTCGCCATCGTGATCGACGAGGCGCATTCGAGCCAGGGCGGGCGAACGTCGGCGGCCGTGTCGATGGCGCTCTCTCCGGCTGGTGTCTCGGACGAAGACGAGACGCTGGAAGACAAAATCAACCGGCTGATGGAGGCGAAGAAGCTCTTGTCCAATGCCAGTTACTTCGCCTTCACCGCCACGCCCAAGAACAAAACCTTGGAGATCTTCGGCACGCCGGAACCGCAGCCCGACGGCACAGTCAAGCACCGGCCGTTCCACTGCTACACGATGAAGCAGGCGATCCAGGAGGGCTTCATTCTGGATGTGCTCAAGCACTACACGCCGGTCAACAGCTACTACAGGCTGGTCAAGAAGATCGAGGGCGACCCGGAGTTCGACACCAAGCGGGCACACAAGAAGCTGCGCCGGTATGTGGAAAGCCACGATCACGCGATTCGCCTGAAGGCCGAAATCATGGTGGATCACTTCTACGAGCAGGTGCTGGCGCAGAACAAAATCGGCGGTGAGGCGCGTGCGATGGTGGTGACGAGCGGCATCGAGCGCGCGATCCAGTACTTCCGCGCGTTCCAGGCCTATCTCGCCGAGCGCAAGAGCCCGTATCGGGCGATCGTGGCCTTTTCCGGCGAGCACGAATACGCCGGCGCGAAGGTGACGGAAGCCTCGCTCAACGGCTTTCCCTCGAGCCAGATCGCCGACAAGATCCGCGAGGATCCGTATCGCTTTCTGATCTGCGCCGACAAGTTCCAGACCGGCTACGACGAGCCGCTGCTGCACACGATGTACGTGGACAAGCCGCTCTCCGGCATCGAGGCGGTGCAGACACTCTCAAGGCTCAACCGCGCGCACCCGAAGAAGCACGATGTGTTCGTGCTCGACTTTATGAACGACGCCGATACGATCCGGCAGGCATTCGCCGACTACTACCGCACGACGATCCTCGCCGAGGAGACCGACCCGAACAAACTGCACGACCTCCAAGCCGCGCTCGATGGCTACCAGGTCTATGCCGCCGCGCAGGTGGAGGATTTGGTGCGGCTGTACCTCGGTGGCGCGGACCGCGACAAGCTGGACCCGATCCTCGATGCCTGTGTCGCCGATTACCTCGAGCGGCTGGACGAGGACGAACAGGTGGACTTCAAGGGCAAGGCCAAGGCGTTCCTCCGCACCTACGGGTTTCTCTCCTCGATCCTGCCGTACACGAACGTCGAGTGGGAAAAGCTCTCGATTTTCCTGACGTTTCTGGTGCCCAAGCTGCCGGCGCCGGTCGAGGAGGACTTATCGAAGGGCATCCTCGAAGCGATCGACATGGACAGCTACCGGGTCGAAAAGCAGGCGGCGATGCGGGTCCAGCTTCCGGACTCGGACGCCGAGATCGAACCGGTGCCGACTGCGGGCGGCGGTCGCAAGCCGGAGCCCGAATTCGACCGGCTGTCCAACATCATCAGGGCGTTCAATGAGCAGTTCGGCAACATCCAGTGGTCCGATGCCGACCGCGTGCACAAGCTGATCACTGAGGACATCCCGAACCGCGTGGCCGCCGACAAGGCATACCAGAACGCGCGCCGGAACTCCGACAGGCAGAACGCCCGCATCGAGCATGACAAGGCACTCCTGCGGGTCATGACCGCGCTGATGAAGGACGACGCGGAGCTGTTCAAGCAATTCATGGACAACGAATCGTTCCGACGCTGGCTGAACGAAACGAGCTTTAGCTTGACTTATGAGCCGTCACCACGTGGAGGTGACGATCCCACGGTCTGATGGGAGCAGAATAATCACGCATGGCGCCTTGCGCATCGGGGCGCGCCGTTGCGCCAGGTCGCCCGAATCCCTTGCTCATGGTGAGCTTCGCCTCCGAGAGCTCGACTGAGGTCGCTTCGCTGGCGTTCGTCCTGACTGCGAAGCAATAGACCTTGCCGTGGGCTCCGTGCTTGGCGACTAAAGCCATCCGGCGCGCTTTAGCAACCCGTAGAGCGCGGCGACGACGAGCGCCACGGCGCCGGTGAGGATGGGGTAGGCCAGCGGCTCGGAGAGTTCGGGCATGTGCTCGAAGTTCATGCCGTACCAGCTCGCTACCAGCGTCGGGACGGCGACCAGCGCGGCCCAGCCGGCGAGTTTCTTCACCACTTCGTTCTGGCCGACGGTGACGAGCGCGAGTTTCACCTGCAGCGCCGAGCCGAGCAGATCGGCCACGGCGTCGATGGTGCTCGCGGCCCGCTGGGCGTGATCGAGCACGTCGCGGAAGTAGGGTTGCATCGCCGGCGGCACGAAGGGCTCGTGGCCGCGGGTGAGCTGGGCGAGGACGTCCTGCATCGGCGCCAGCGTGAACTTGAGCTCGAGCAGGCGCTTCTTGAGCGTGTAGAGGCGGTGCACGGTGGCGCGGCTCATGGCCTGCTGGAAGATGCTCTCCTCCAGTCTTTCCAGCTCGCGTTCGCAGCTTTCCGCCACGGGCAGGTACTGATCGACGACGAAGTCGCAGATGGCATAGAGCGCGAAGGCGGGTCCGTGCCGGTGCAGGCGGGGATCGGCCTCGCAGCGGGCGCGCACCGGTGCATAGGAAAGGGACGCGCCATGGCGCACGCTGATCAGGAAATGCGGTCCCACAAAGAGATGAGTCTCGCCGCGCTTCGGCTCGCCTTCCTGAAACTGAACGGTATGCAGGACGACGAACAGCATCTCGCCGTAACGCTCGATTTTGGGCCGTTGATGGGCCTTGTGCGCGTCTTCGAGTGCGAGCTCGTGCAAGCCGAAGAGGGCTTTGAGCCTCTCGAGCAGTTCGGCCTCCGGCTCGTAGAGCCCAAGCCAGAGAAAGACATCGGGCTTCAGGATGACCGCGGGCAGCTCCTCGAGCGAGACGGCTCGCCGGTTGCCGTGGCGGCGGTCGTAGGCGAAGGCGTTGACCAGACCTCGAGGCGTTGGGCTCATGATGGCGGTTCGCGGGAGATGGCGAGGGCGGCGATGAGATGGATCGGTGCCAGGAGCGCGATCCAGTGCAGGTTGGGCTGAGAAAACGAAGGCAGTCCCTTGAGCAGGAGGGCTGAGACGGCGAGGACTGCCGCGAGGCTTGCCAGCAGCCGGAGCGGAAGCACGGGACGCTCGCCGCGCCAGAGGGCGGGCAGAGCGGCGAGGAGACCAAGGCTCAAGGGATGGAGGAGGAACAGGTTCTCGTTGCGGACGGCGAAATCGTGATGGCTGCCCAGCCAGAGCCAGGCCAGGGCGATGCCGGCAAGGCCGGTGAGCAAGAAGAAGACACCGAGGAAGACGATGCTGCCACGACGCCAGAAACTGCGCGGCGGGCGGCGAAGGCTAAGATGCAGGGCGGCGGCGAAGATTCCCCCGGCGAGCGCGAAGCCGAACAAGGGATCCGGCGGGTAGGCGGGCGCAGACGGCAGCGTCCCTTCGGCGATCGCCTCGGGAGGTCCGGCGGCGAGGAGTCCACTCTCCCTCAGCCGCTCGATGTGCGCTGCGAGCAGCTCGGGAAGGAAACTTTCTTCCCACAGGGAAAGCGGACGGTCGGCGGGCTGCCCGAGGCCTAGGTCGATGGCTGCCCAGAGCCAAGGGTGCGCCGCGCTCATGCGCAGGGCGTGGTGGCGATAGCTCAGGCCGCGCGAGCGGCTGCTCCCGTCGCGTCGCAGCAATCCATCGAGGGCCTGATCGAGGGCATCGCGCACGCGAGTGGAGCAGTTGTCGCGGAAGTAGTGGTAGCGGTAGGCGGCATTCTCGGGAAGCGCGTTTTCGGCGAGCTTCGCGGCGAGGCGATCCGCCTGCTCGGGGGTGAGGCCGAGGCGCTGGCGCTCGATGCGTCGCCCTTCGGCGCGATAGCTCGCCAGCACCGAGGCCGGCCAGGCTTCCAGACGGTAGATCGGCTCGCCGCGCAGGAAGCGGCCGAGGAAACCGGGCTCCTCCGGATCGAAGACGCCGAAGTTGTAGATCAGCGCGCGGCCGTCCTGTTGCCGCAGGAGCAGCGCGTTGTGGCCGAAGACGCTCCAGAACTCCGTGCCCGGGCCGATGGTGATGAGCTCAATCTCGGTGCTTTTACCCGCGCAGGGAAGGATCAGCGTCAGCAGGAGGAGGCCCGCCCTCACTCGGCGGCGAGCTCGACTTCGAGGGCCTGGACCCGGCGTTGATCGGCGCGCGCCACCCGGAACAGGAAGCGGCCGATGCGCGCCTCCTCGCCGACTTCGGGCAAATGGCCGAGAGCATCGGTCACCAGCCCGCCGACGGTGTCGAACTCCTCGTCGCTGAAGTCGCAGCCGAAGCGCTCGTTGAACACGTCGATGGGGGTGAGGGCGTCCACCAAGTAGCGGCGGCCGTCCTCGCGGGGAACGATGAGCGGGCGGCTCTCTTCGCCTTCGTCGTGCTCGTCGTCGATCTCGCCGACGATCTCCTCGAGCACGTCCTCGATGGTGATGAGCCCCGCCACGCCGCCGTATTCGTCCACGACGATCGCCAGATGCGAGCGCTTCTCCCGGAACTCGCGCAAGAGCCGGTCCAGGCGCTTGCTTTCCGGAATGCGCATCACCGGGCGGATGAGGGCGCGCAGATCGCAGGGCGGGGCGTTCCGGCGGAAGCAGCGCAGGAGGTCTTTGGCGAGCAGGATGCCGAGGATGTCGTCGCGGTCCTCGCCATGGACCGGGAAGCGGGAATGACCCGATTCGACCACGATCTCGAGGATCTCATCGAGCGAGGCATCTACCGGAATCGAGACGATCTGGGCGCGGGGCACCATGACGTCTTCCGCCTTGAGCTCGGAGACCTCGATCGCCCCCTCGATCATTGCCAGCGCCTCGTTGGGAATCAGCCCCGAGGCGGCCGCGTCCTTGAGATCCTGGAGCAATTCCTCTCGGTTGCGTGGCTCGCCCGAGAGGGCCTGTCCGAGTCGTTCGAACCAGGATCGTTTCGGCGATGGACTACTGCCGTTGGAATCGTCGCTCATCGCGCATGGAAGAAGCCTTCCGGCCCCAACACTATAGCGGAAGGCGTGGCATCGGACCGCGCTATACTCCTGATGATGAGCGCTCGGGAAGCCGCCCGCCAGGGTCTTTGGGAGAACAATCCCGCGCTGGGACAGCTGCTCGGACTTTGCCCATTGCTCGCCGTCAGCACGACGGCGACGCACGCCCTCGGGCTCGGCTTGGCGACCATCCTCGTCCTGGTCCTGAGCAACGGCCTGGTCGCGGCGCTCAGGTGGCTGATCGTGCCCGAGATTCGGCTGCCGGCCTTCGTGCTGCTGATCGCCTCCCTGGTCACCGCGGTCGAGCTGCTGATCCGAGCCTTTCTTCCTGAACTCGACCGGGTGCTCGGCCTGTTCCTGCCGCTCATCATCACCAACTGTATCGTGCTCGGCCGCGCCGAGGCGTATGCCTCGCGCCATCGGCTCGGCGCGGCGCTCGCCGATGGCCTGTTCATGGGGCTCGGCTTCGCGGGGGCCCTGCTCGCGCTGTCTGCTTTGCGCGAGCTGATCGCGAGGGGGACGCTCTTCGCCGATGCAGGGCTCTTGCTCGGACCTTGGGCCGCGTTCCTGGAAGTCGGTCCGATGCCCGCTTATCGGGGTTTCCTGCCCGCGCTGCTGCCGGTAGGAGGCTTTTTCTTGCTCGCGTTCCTGCTGGCGGCCGTACAGAGCCTTCGTCGGCGCCAGCGCGCCAGCGCGGCGGTGCCCGCTTGAGGGCGAAGGAACGGCTGGAATTCTTCCGTCGGCTCGCGGAGCGCAACCCCGAGCCCGGTACCGAACTTCGCTTCCGAAACCCTTTCGAGCTTCTGGTCGCGGTGGTGCTCTCGGCGCAGTCCACCGACCGCCAGGTGAACAAGGTCACCGAGACGCTCTTCGCCGAGGCGCCCTCGCCAGCGGCGATGCTCGCGCTCGGGGAAGAGGGGCTTGCGCAGCGGATCGCGAGCCTCGGGCTTTATCGCAGCAAGGCCAAGCATCTCATCGCCACCTGCCGCATGCTGATCGAGCGGCACGGGGGCGAGGTTCCGCATCGGCGCGAGGAACTCGAAGCCCTGCCCGGGGTGGGACGCAAGACCGCCAACGTCTTACTCAATACTCTTTACGGCGAGCCGGCGATCGCCGTGGACACCCATGTCTTCCGGGTGGCCAATCGGACAGGCCTTGCCCCCGGGCGGACGCCGCTCGAGGTCGAGTCGAAGCTCCTCCGGCGCGTGCCGCTGCCGTACCGCCGGCACGCCCACCATTGGCTGGTGCTGCACGGGCGCTATATCTGCCGCGCTCGCGATCCACAGTGCGAAAGCTGCCCGGTGAACGATCTCTGTGCGCACGCAAGGCGCTCGAGACGAGCGGCTCAGGCCCAGGCCGAATGATCGAAGAGACCTTCGGCGCCCTCGGCCGAGGGGGTCATGCGCGTCGAACGGATCGGCGAGGGGATCCATGGCGACACCGAGTCGCGGTGAAGGAGCACCGTCAGAAATCGGCCCAAGGGACCCTCCACCAGCAAGCGAGGTGGGGCGAGCGCGGATGGCAGGATGCCTCGGCGGTCTCGCATCGTCGGTTCTCGCGTTGCAACGCGGCTCGGCGGGCGGTCGGCGGCAAGCGACCGACTCACTGGCGACGTCTTGGAAGCCCCGTGCGCGAACCCTTCTCGCGCGGCTGAAGGCTCGAATCCCGCGGCTGGGGCGCTATTTTTCCACTCGGCTCGGGGCAAGGGGCAAGGCTTCTCGCGCTCTGCCGCGAGGCTGAGGGCAGGGTTCGACCCTCGGCGCCTCGATCGTCCGGGCCCCGGTCAGGATGCGCCTCGCGCCGATGGGCTGGGCGGCGGAGGTCGCCACCGGCAAACACCGGTGCCATACGTAAGCCCGAGGCGCAGGGAGTTTCCCTCTTGGACGCAGGGCGAAGGTCCCGTCCTCAGATTGCAAGCATCGGTGGGCTCAGGCGCGAGCGAAGGCCGCCTGGCGACTGTTGTGCGGTCGGGAGCATGAGCGCTTTCCACGTTCAGGCGGTGCGTGGCGCGAGCTTGAGTCTGCTGCCGAGCGCGCCAGCGCGCCTCCTGCTGAGGTTTCCGGAATCGCGAATGGCTTTGCCCGTCTGCTCTTGGGGCAGACCGCGAGCCGCAGGGACGCGGCTTCCAAAACGCCCAGCATGAACGCCTGCCGCGAACGCGGGAGGACGCGCTTTCGCAGGGCCTCGGTCGGTTTCCGCGAAGGCTTTCGCTTCGACCGAAAACCCTCGCCGGGCGCTGCGCTCATCCGACGGCGGTGATCCCGTTGCCCCTTGCCGAGGCTCCCTCGGACGGACCGCCGCATCCGATCACCCGAGAGCCGAGGGTCCTCGATTCCGCCTCAGGCTTGAGCGCATTCTCCGGCCGGCGTAGGCTGAGTTTGTCCCGCGCTGTCGGGGCGGCTGTTGCTCGTTCACTATGGAGGTCGATCATGGCGCACAACAAGCTCAACACGCTCGCCGCGGCGCTCGGTTTGGCGCTTGCGGGTCAGCTCTTCCCCTCATCCGAGGCCTCGGCGCAAAGCGGCTTTTCGCTGGTATCGCTGGAACAGGGTTATCTCCTCTCCGAACACGGCGAGCAGGAGGGGGAGAAGAAGGGAGAGGAAGGGAAGTGTGGCGAAGGGAAGTGCGGGGAAGGGCGATGCGGCGGCGAGTCGGGCGACAAGGGCGACAAAGGCGAGGAAGGGAAGTGTGGGGAGGGCAAGTGCGGCGAGGGCAAGTGCGGAAGCGCTTGACCGTCAGCCGATGAGGGCGGCGTTGCCGGCCACTGCCGTTGGGATCGGCCTGCGCCGCCCTCATCTTTCCTCGCTGCTCGCCCTAGCCGAAGGCGGTCCCGACTTCCTCGAACTCGCGCCGGAAAATTGGATCGGCGTCGGTGGCCGCTGGGGCAGGGGTCTCGCCGCGCTCGGCGAGCGCTTTCCGCTGGTCTGCCATGGCTTGTCGCTTTCCCTCGGCGGGCCGGATCCTCTGGATTCGACGCTGCTTGCCGAGGTGAGCCTTTTCTTGAAAGAGCACGACGTTCGTATCTACTCGGACCATCTCGCCGCCACCTCGGCGGAGGGCGCGCAGCTCTATGACCTCATGCCGCTGCCTTTCACCGCCGAGGTCGTCGCCCACACGGCCGCTCGCATTCGCGCGGTTCAGGACGTGCTCGGGCGGCGGATCGCAATCGAGAACATCTCCTACTACGGCGCGCTCGGCGGCGAGCTCAGCGAAGCGGCGTTCCTCACGGCGGTGCTGGCCGAAGCGGATTGCGATCTGCTGCTCGACGTCAATAACGTCTACGTCAACAGCATCAACCACGGCTACGACCCGCGCGCTTTCATCGCGGCATTGCCCGCCGAGCGTGTGGTCTACTACCACCTCGCCGGTCATTACCGTCAGGCCGAGAATCTGCTCGTGGACACCCATGGGGCGGCGGTTCCGGAGCCGGTCTGGGCACTCTTCGAATGGACCTGCCAGACCATCGGGCCGCGGCCGACCGTGATCGAGCGCGATTTCCACCTGCCGCCGCTTTCCGCCTTGCTGGCCGAAGCCTCGCGGGCGCGCTCGATCCTTCAGCGATCGGGGTTCAGTGCATGAGGGCGGGCGCTGATCCGCTCGCTCCGCTGATCGCTTTCGCGCGGCATCTCCGTGATCCGGCGCACTCGCCGCCGCCGGCGGGCATGGCGGCGGAGCGGCTTGCGCTCTATCGCGAGCTTTTCCTGCGCAATATCGAGAGCCTGCTCGCCGGGAACTTCCCGGTGTGCCGGCGGCTCCTCGGCGAGGCCGGATTTCGCGCCTTGGTCGAGGGGTTCTTCGCTAAGCATCGCTGCCTTACCCCGTATTTCCCTCGCCTCGCCGAGGAGTTCCTCCTTTTCCTCGGTCAGCGCGAAGGGACCCCGGAGTGGCTGCGCGAGCTGGCCCACTATGAGTGGGTGGAGCTCGCCCTCGCGATGGATCCGACCGAGCTCTCTTCGGTGAAAGCGGTCGCCGGCGATCCCTTTTCGGGCGCGCCGGTAGCGAATCCCGTCAGTTGCGTCCTGTGCTATCGCTGGCCGGTGCACCGTCTCAGTTCTCCACCGGAGCAAGAGGAGCCGCCGGGACCGCCCACTTATCTGCTGGTGCTGCGCGGTCGCGACGACCGAGTTCGGTTCCACGAGGTTGCGCCGTGGACGGCAGCGCTGCTTGAGCGCATCCGCGAGCACCCTGGCGCGAGCGGTCGCGATCATCTCCTGGCCCTGGCCGAAGTTCTTCGCCAGCCGACTCCCGCATTCCTGGCCATGGGCCGTCCTGCCCTGGAAAGCCTGGTTTCCTGCGAGGCGCTGCTCGGGGTGGTGCCCGCCGAGGGGGGTTCCTCTACCGAGCTCTCCGCGAACTGCTAAGCTCGCGGGCATGAGCGAAGCAGAGCAGGCATCGGCCGACGCCCGAGCCGAACGGATGCGCCGCCGATTTCGCGGTTATCTGCCGGCTGTGATCGACGTCGAGACCGGCGGGTTCGATCCCGAGCGCGATGCCCTGCTCGAGATCGCGGTGGTCGTGATCGAGATGGATCAAGACGGCTGGCTCCACCCAGGGGAAGCGCTCAACGTCCACGTCGAGCCCTTCGCCGGAGCTCGCATCGACCCGCGCGCGCTCGAGGTCAATGGCATCGACCCCGATCAGCCCTTGCGGGGGGCTTTGCCGGAACGCGATGCGCTGACGCGCATCTTCCAGCCGGTGCGGCAGGCGGTGCGCCGCTACCAGTGTCAGCGAGCGATCCTGGTCGGGCACAACGCGAGCTTCGATCTGGCCTTCCTCAACGCCGCCGTGCGCCGCACCGGCCACAAGCGCAACCCTTTCCACCCCTTCTCCTGCTTCGATACGGTGAGCCTCGCGGGATTGGTCTTCGGCCAGACGGTGCTCAGTAGGGCTGTGGAAGCGGCGGGTTTCGAATGGAACGCGAGCGAAGCGCATTCGGCGCTCTATGACGCCGAGCAGACGGCGCGATTGTTCTGCGCCATCGTCAACCGCTGGGAGACGCTCAGCCGGCTCGAGCGGGAGGGGGTCTTGAATCCCGTGACGATGGCTTCATAAGGCGTCCATGCCAATCGTCGAATATCGCGGTCATCCCGATTGTCCCCTCTGTGGCGGGCGCTTCGAGCACTGGCAGAAGCTCGGCGAGCCCGACCTCGAGAAGTGCCCGCGCTGCGCGGCCCCTGTGCGCCGGGTGATCTCGGCTCCTGCCGTCCACCGCGGAGATTCTCATCTTTTGCGCGAGAGCAACCTCGCCCGCCATGGCTTCACTCAGTATCGCAAGGTGGGCAAAGGGGTTTACGAAAAAACCGCCGGTGAGGGCCCGCCGGTGATCCGCGACGAGTCGTGAAGCGCGGTCGTTTCTCGCGGCGGATCGAGAGCGAGGAGAGCCGTGAGCGCTGGCAGGCGCGGCTGGCGGCGATCAGCGGGCCGTCACGGCCCTTCCGCTTGGCCGCGGCCTTCGCGCCCAGCGGCGACCAGCCGCAGGCGATCGAGAAGCTGGTCGAGGGCTATCTCGCCGGCAAGCGCCATCAGGTCCTGCTCGGCGTCACCGGATCGGGCAAGACCTTCACCATCGCCAACGTGATCGCGCGGCTGCAGAAGCCTACCCTCGTGCTCGCGCCCAACAAGACCCTCGCTGCCCAGCTCTACGCCGAGTTCCGCGAGTTTTTTCCAGATAACGCGGTCGAATACTTCGTCAGCTATTACGACTACTACCAGCCGGAAGCCTACGTCCCCACCACCGACACCTACATCGAAAAGGACGCCTCGATCAACGAGCAGATCGAGCAGCTTCGGCTTGCCGCGACCAAAGCGCTACTCGAGCGGCGCGATGCGCTGATCGTGGCCACCGTCTCGGCCATCTACGGGCTTGGTAGCCCGGATGAGTACTACCACATGGCCATCCACTTGGTGCGCGGGGAGCGGCTCGATCAGCGCGAGTTCCTGCGCAGGCTCTCGGAGCTTCAGTACACCCGCGGGGATTTCGAACTGCGGCGCGGCAGCTTCCGCGTGCGCGGCGAGACGGTGGATGTGTTTCCGGCGGAGCACGAGTCGCTCGCCGTGCGGGTGGAGCTGTTCGACGGCGAAATCGAGCGGCTCACCCTTTTCGATCCGCTCACCGGAGCGCTGATCGAGGACGTGCCCAAGTTCACCGTCTATCCCAAGTCGCACTATGTGACCACCCGCCGCACCGTGCTCGCCGCGGTCGAATCGATCAAGGCGGAACTGAGGGAGCGGGTTCAGGAACTCGAGGCGCAAGGGCGCATCCTCGAAGCCGAGCGCCTCCGGCAGAGGACGCAGTTCGACCTCGAGATGCTGGTCGAGGTCGGTCACTGTCAAGGCATCGAGAACTATTCGCGCCATCTCACCGGCCGCGCTCCCGGCGAGCCCCCGCCGACCCTTTTCGATTACCTCCCTGCGGATGCCTTGCTGGTGGTGGATGAGTCGCATGTGACCGTGCCGCAGCTTGCCGGGATGTATCGCGGTGACCGCTCGCGCAAGGAAACCCTCGTCGAATACGGTTTCCGCCTGCCCTCGGCTCTCGACAACCGGCCCCTGCGCTTCGAGGAGTGGGAAAGGCGAGCGCCGCCCACGATTTTCGTCTCGGCCACGCCCGGGCCCTACGAGCTCGAGATGACGCGCGGCGAGGTGGTCGAGCTGGTGGTGCGTCCGACCGGTCTCGTGGACCCCGAGATCGAGGTGCGGCCGGCCTCGCGTCAAGTGGACGACGTGCTGATGGAAGTCCGGCAGCGGGTGGCGATGGGCGATCGGGTGCTGATCACCACCCTCACCAAGCGCATGGCCGAGCACCTGACCGAGTTCCTCGCCGAGCACGGGATCCGGGTGCGTTACCTCCATTCCGACGTCGAAACCGTCGAGCGGGTCGAGATCTTGCGCGACTTGCGCCTTGGCGCTTTCGACGTGCTGGTGGGGATCAATCTGCTGCGCGAGGGGCTCGACCTTCCGGAGGTCTCGCTGGTCGCGATTCTCGATGCCGACAAGGAGGGGTTTCTGCGCTCCACCGGATCGCTGATCCAAACCATCGGCCGCGCCGCGCGCAATGTGCGCGGCAAGGCGATTCTCTATGCCGACACGATCACGGATTCGATGCGGGCGGCGATCGAGGAGACCGAGCGCAGGCGGCGCAAACAGATCGAGTACAACCAGCGCCACGGCATCACCCCGCGCTCGGTGAGCAAGCCGGTGACCGACATCCTCGACCTCGAGCGTCAGCCGACGGCCGCAAAGCCTCGGGGTGTGCGGCAGAAGGTGGCGGAGGAAGAGGCCGACTACCGGGCTTTGCCTCCCGAGCGGCTCGCTCTGCTCATCGCCGAGCTCGAGCGGCGCATGTATACCCACGCCCAGAACCTCGAGTTCGAGGACGCCGCGAAGCTGCGCGACCAGATCCGACGAATCCGGAGCCAGGCGTTCTTGGGCTGAGCTTCAGAGCAGCTCGAGGCGGAAGCCTTCGCGCCCTGCTCGCAGCACGCAGCCGCGCTCGCCCCAATCGCCGAGTACGATGCGCTCGCGCACTCCCGCCGCGGTCGGGTATCCGTGCAAAGCGGGCCGATGGGTATGGCCGTGGATGATGCGATGCGCACCCGTCTCGGCGAAGGCAGCCAAGACTGCCCCGAGCTCGACGTCGGCCAAGGCCGGCGCGAGCCGACGCTGGTGGCGGCGGCTTTCCTCCCGCGCTCTGGCCGCCTCGGCGCGGCGCTCGGCGAGCGGACGAGCGAGAAAAGCGCGCTGCCATTCGGGAGAACGGCACAGCGTGCGCCAGCGTTGGTATTCCTGATCACCGGTGCAGAGCTGATCGCCGTGCAGAAGCAAGCAGCTTTCCCCGGCGAGCTCGATCAGGTGCCGTTCCGGCAGCAGCTCGAGGCGCGCGCGGCGGGCGTAATCGCTGCCGATCAGGAAATCGCGATTGCCGTGCTGGAAATAGGCTTGCACCCCCTCATCCGCCAGCCGCGAGAGCGCCTCGGCGACGGCTTCGGCGAGCGGATCGGGATCGTCATCCCCGATCCAGGCTTCAAAGAGATCGCCCAGGATGTAAAGCGCCCGCGCCTGCCGTGCCGGACCTTCGAGCCAGTCGAGGAAGAGGCGTGTGGCCGGCTGTTCGAGATCGGCGAGATGGAGATCCGAGAGGAAATAGACCGGCGCGCCCGGCTCAGCCGCCATTGCCGCCTTCACGCTCCGCCTCGGCGGCAGGAGGCGTTTCGGTCGGGGCGGCCGCCTCCTCCGGCGCCGCAGCGGGTTCGGCCGACTCGACGGTGAGCTCGTAGGCCCGTTCGATGATCACCGGCGTTTGCGGCACGTCGCTGGCGAAGGGTCCGCCGGGTCCGGTGGGAATCTTGCGGATCTGATCGACCACGTCCATGCCTTTGATCACCTTGCCGAAGACGGCATAGCCCCAGGTGTGCCCGCTTTGATCGCTGACGAAATCCAGACGCGGATTGTCCACGACGTTGATGAAGAACTGCGCCCGCGCCGAATGCGGCTCGCGAGTGCGGGCCATGGCGATGGTCCCGCGGCGGTTGCTCAAGCCATTGTTGGCCTCGTTGGGGATGGGCGCCCTCGTCGGCTTCTCGCGGTAATCGGGGGTGAGCCCGCCGCCCTGGATGACGAAGCCATCGATCACCCGGTGGAAAATCGTGCCGTCGTAGTGCCCCTCGCGGACGTAGGTGAGGAAATTCTCCACCGTCTTGGGGGCGCGGTGCGGATCGAGCTCGAGCACGATTTCGCCGAGGTTGGTCACGAGAACCACCTTGGGCTCCAGCGACTCGGCCTGTGCCGACAGGCCCGCCGAGAGCAATACCGTCGCGACGAGAGAGGAACGCATGGGCGAGCACCGATCTTGGCGATGGAAACGGGCAACGATCTTAGCACCGAAGAGGCGGGTCTCCGGCTGCTCTCGATAGAATGAGCTTTTCATGGTCCTCGAGCGATGAGTATCCGCACCCGTTTCGCCCCCAGCCCCACCGGCTATCTCCATATTGGCGGCGCGCGTACGGCGCTTTATTGCTGGCTCGCCGCGCGCCACGCCGGCGGCAAGTTCATCCTGCGCATCGAAGATACGGATCGCGAGCGCAGTACGGAGGAAGCGATTCAGGCCATTCTCGATGGCTTGTCTTGGCTCGGCCTCGATTGGGACGAGGGCCCGATCTTCCAGACCTCGCGCCTCGATCGCTACCGTGAAGTGGCGTACGAGCTGGTGCGGGCGGGCAAGGCCTACTTCGCCTACGAGAGCCGCGAAGAGCTCGAGGCGATGCGCGCCGAGGCGATGGCGCGCGGCGAGAAGCCGCGTTACAACGGTTATTACCGCGACCGCAACGAACCGGAGCGCGACGACCCGAACAAAGTCATCCGCTTCAGGAACCCGCTCTCCGGCAGTGTGGTTTTCCACGATCTGGTCAAGGGTCGGATCGAATGGCGCAACGAGGAGCTCGACGACCTCGTGCTCATCCGCGCCGACGGCTATCCCACGTACAACTTCGCGGTGGTGGTCGATGACCTCGACATGGGGATCACCGACGTCATCCGCGGCGATGACCACGTCAACAATACTCCCCGCCAGATCAACATCTACGAGGCGCTCGGCGCGAGGCCGCCGCGCTTCGCCCACTTGCCGATGATCCTCGGTCCGGATGGCAGCAAGCTGAGCAAGCGCCATGGGGCGGTGAGCGTGCTCGCTTACCGTGATGAGGGTTTTCTGCCGCATGCCCTGCTCAACTACCTTGTTCGCCTCGGCTGGTCGCACGGCGATCAGGAGGTGTTCACGCGTGAGGAGATGATCCGACTGTTCCGGATCGAGGCGGTGCACCGGGCGGCGGCGCGCTTCGATCCGGAGAAGCTGCGCTGGCTCAACCAGTATTGGTGCAAGCATTCCGACCCGGCGGCGGTGGCGCCGCATCTCGAGTGGCATCTGCGCCGGTTCGGGCTCGATCCGGCAAAGGGCCCTGCCGTCACCGACGTCGTCCGCGCGCTCGCCGATCGGGTGAAGACCCTCAAGGAGATGGCCGAGCGGGCGAGGGTGTGGTATCAGCCGCTCGCGGGCTATGAACCCGCGGCGGCGGCGAAGCATCTCACCCCCCAGGCGGGCGCTTTGCTTCGTGAGCTCGGCGCTCGGCTGGAGGCCCTCGAGGAATGGCGTGCGGAGCGGATCGAGGCGGTTCTGCGCGAGCTCGCCGCGGAGCGTGGCCTCGGGCTCGGCAAGATCGCCCAGCCCTTGCGGGTGGCGATCACCGGCGGCGAGGTCAGCCCCTCGATCGAGCAGACCGTGTATCTCGCCGGACGCGAGGAGGCGCTTGCGCGCATCGCACGGGCCGCGGCCGAGGCGGAGGCGCGCGCGCTCGCCTGAAGCGATGCGACCTGGCGACTGCTCCCGCGGCTGCGCTCACCACGACCCTGGCGTTTTTCTCGCCGAGGCGGAGCGCGTTTGCCGTTATCGCGGCCTCCGGCTCACCCCGCTACGGCGTCTGGTGCTCGAGCTGATCGCCCGCTCGCCCCATCCACTCAAGGCTTACGACCTACTCGAGCAGCTCAAGGCTCACCCGGGGCAGCGCCGCGCCGCGCCGCCGACGGTCTATCGAGCGCTCGAGTTCTGGCTCGATCAGGGTTTCATCCATCGCATCGCGTCTCAGAACAGCTACGTCGGCTGCCCTCATCCCACCGAGCCGCATCCGCGCGCCTTCCTCGTCTGCGAACACTGCCAGCGGGTGATCGAGCTTGCCGATCACCGCTTCGGCCGAATCCTGAGCCGCCAGGCGGCCCGGTACGGTTTTCAGGCGCGGGCGCAGGTGATCGAGGTCCAAGGGCGTTGCGAGGCGTGCGCGAAAGCCGAGGCCTCGCCGGAGGGCGGGGGTTGAGCGCGCTCGTAGCCTGGCTTCTGGCGGGTGCGCTCGCTCTCGGGGAGGGGGGGCGGGCGGGGGAGACGGGGACGCGTGGCACGCCCGAGGCGCTCATCTTCAGCGATGCGGAGCCCGCGGAAGGGTCGCCGCGAGCCGAGCCCTTCTCGGATGAGGCGCGCGCTCCCGAGACGGAATCCTCGGCGTCGACGGAATCTTCGCACGCGAGGAGCTCGTCCGAAGGACCGACCGAGGCGAGCGTGCCTCCTGATCTCGAGAGCTCGCCTGATTTCGTGGGGCCACCGAGGGAGTTGGCCAGTCGGGCCTTTATTTTGCTCGGCCAGAGCATCGAGGCAGGCGAGCGCCTGCGTCTGGATTGGACGATCAGCGAGACCTTCGCCGGCGAGACACTGCGCACTTCGGTGCATGTGTTGCGCGGTTTACGCGAAGGCCCGACGCTTTGCCTTACGGCGGCCGTCCATGGCGATGAGCTCAATGGGGTCGAGGTGATCCGGCGTTTGCTCGTGCGCTTGGACGAGCAGCGCGTGCGCGGGATGGTGATCGCGGTGCCGGTCGTCAACGTCTTCGGCTTCACCGCCGGTTCCCGCTATCTCCCCGACCGGCGCGACCTCAACCGCTTCTTTCCCGGCATCGCGCAGGGCTCGCTGGCCTCGCGCATCGCGTACTCGTTGTTCCACGAGATCATCGTTCATTGCCACGCCCTCATCGATCTTCACACCGGCTCCTTCGACCGCAGCAACCTGCCGCAGGTCAGGGGCGATCTCGACATTCCAGCGGTGCTCGAGCTCACCCGCGGATTCTCGGGGGTGGTGGTGCTTCACACCCCAGGCGAGCGCGGGATGCTCAGGCGGGCGGCGACCGATGCCGGCATCGCCGCGGTGACCTTCGAGATCGGTTCGCCGTTGCGCCTCGAGCCTACGGAGATCGAGAAGGGCGTGCATGCGATCGAAGCGCTCATGCAGCGCCTCAAGATGCTGCCGAGGCGGCGCGGCCTGCGCCAGGACCCGCCGCCGGTGTACTACGGTTCGCGCTGGGTACGCTCGCCGGCGGGCGGGATGCTGATGGCCGAGGTGAGCTTGGGCGAGCGCGTGCGCAAGGGTCAGCGTCTCGGCCTGGTGATCGACCCGCTGCGCGATCGCAGCGTCGCCATCGAAGCACCGGTTTCCGGCCGGATCATCGGCATGGCTCAAAACCAGCTGGTGCTGCCCGGCTTCGCCGCCTTTCACATCGGCATCGGCGGCAGCGAGGAGGCGCTGCTTGAGGCCGTGGGCACGGGCAAGCAAGAGGTCGCGCCCGAGCACGACCGCTTGGATCCTGCCCTCGGCGACCCACGGGAACCGGAAGCCGTGCCCGAGGACGAAGAAATGTCTGAGGAGGCGGGGGGTGGCTGAGGCGGATCGTGGTCGCGCTCCGACGCGAACCGGCCATGGCGACGGCGCGTCGAGCATCTGCACGACTCCATTCGCCGCGCGGGGATTCGCTTCTGCGAAGCCGCCCCTTCCCGCGGCGCTGACGAAAGCTTCGAGCCGGACACGCGCCGCTTGGTTCGATACGCATCGCGGTCTGCCGAGTCGGGGTCTTGACAAGTAGCGTCGCATCGAATAGAGGCGAGGAAGTGCCGAAAGGGAGGTCGCGGTCATGAATCTGCTCGCCATATTGCTGTTGCTTTCCGGTGGCGTTGCGGCGCAGGAATCCGACTGCCGCGACGTGAAGGAGATCGTCCTCGCCAAGCTCTCGATTCCGGGCAGCGGCACTGAGCTTCGCGTCGCCTTGCCGCCGCAGCGCGAAACGATGCTCGAGCTGCCTTTGGACGGGCAGGGCGGGGTGCTGCTCGCGCAACTGAAGCGAAGCGGAGAAATCCTCTCCGTCGCCATCCTTCAGAGCGCGAAGATCGAGTCGGTCGAAGCGGTGGGGCAGGCGAAGGCGGCGGCGAAGCCGGTGCACCTCGCTTCCGGCGAGATGCGGCTTAGCGATCTCTTCGCCGGCGGGGTGTTGCGTCTTCCCCTGGATCGAAGCGCAAAGGGTTTTGGCCTCGAGGTGCGGGCCAGCGCCGGCGGCAGCGACTCGATCGCGGCGCATGAGGCGCTTCTTGGTCGCTGTCCGAGCCGCTGCTGCTGCACGGCCGACATGATTTGTTGCCCCACCCACTCCTGCATCGACTGCGGCGGCGAGGCGCTCTGCTGCCCGCGGCAGGAGCCCTAGAACCGCGTCGCGCCCATCGGCTTCGGGCCGGGCGCGAAGCCCGAGCGCGCGGCGACGCCCTGCCTGCGCGTGGAAGGGTCACCGCGCCAGCGGCTTCGCTTTCCCCAAGCCTTGCGCTGGCGGCGATGAGGTCGAGCGGAAAGCGGCCTCGCCCACGCTCGGGGAAAGGCGCTCTCGGAAGCCTTCCTCGCCGCGAGCAGAGACTGCGCCGATTGCGCGAGCGAAGTCGGGGGCGCGCCGGGCGGCGCTGGTGCCCGGTTCGCTCGCGTTACCGAAGGGTTCGCCCCGAGAGCCTCAGAACTCGGCGCGGAGCGAAAGCAAGAGGTCGCGCCCAGGCAGCGGCGCATCCTCTTTGAGGTAGGAGACGTGCCAGCGGGCGATGCGGTCGCTCAGGTTGCGACCGGCGATGCCCAGGCGATAACGCCCCTCCGGCCCGAAGCGCCACCCGAGATCGGCATCGAGCAGGGTGAAGCCTTCGGTTTCCTCCTCGCCGGCCGCCACCTTGTCCTGCTTGGCGTAGCGCGTGCCCCTAAGCGACGCCGACCAAGCGCCGGCCTGCCAGTTCAGCCCCAGCGCCTGCCGATAAGGCGCGATGCGAGGCAGCCAGCCGCCTTGCTTGAGCCGGGCGCGGACGGCATCGGCCATGCCGATCAGCCGCAACTGACCCAACTCGCCTTCGCCGATGAGCCATCCGCCTTCGAGCTCGAAGCCGGTGAAACGGGCGCCTGCTTGCGTCCACACCCGCACCGGCAGCCCATCCTGGAAGTCGCCGGTATCGGCGAGGTAGATGAAATCATCGAAATCCGTGTGGAACAGGCTGCCTTTGGCCTCGAGGCGCTCGCCGTGCCAATGGAGCCCAAGCTCGAGGTGGCGGCCGGTCTCGCGCTTGAGCTCAGGATCGCCGATTTCGTAGGCGCGGGTCGCGGCGTGTGGGCCGTCGGAGAGGAGCTCTTCCGGCAGCGGCGCCCGTTGGTAGCGAGCGAGGCTCACGTTGAGATGCCAGCCCTCCGACAGGGCGTAGCGGGCGCCGAAGGAAAGACTGAGCGGCCGGTGGCGGATGCGCTCGCCGCTTCTTCGGTCGCGCACCCGCTGCTGCTCGTAGCGGGCACCGAGTTCGAGCGCAAAGGGCTCGGCTTCGAAGCGCTCGAGCAGGAACAGGCCCCACTGGCTTTGCCGATAGGGAGGCACGAAGGCTTCCTCGCCGAGCGCGGAGAGCCGGCGCTCGCCCCATTGCCAGCCGAAGACGCCGCGCCAGTCGCCGAAGGGCTCGTGCTGAAGATCGATGCGGCTGTCCCAGCCCTCGATGTCGAAGCGGGTTCCGATCTCGACCTCGCCGTCGTGCTCCTCGAGCTCCTGGTGCCGGTAGTCGCCATAGGCCAAGCGCCAATCCGCGCGCGCGAGAAAACCGAGCGGGCGGTCGAGGCCGAGCCGCGTCTCGTAGCGGGTCTGGGCGAGATCGAGGCGCACCTGGTGCTCGTGCGCATCGCCATTCTTGGGCCACCGCCAGGCGAAGGGTAGATGGTCCTCGTGCTCCTCGTGCGCGTGCCCAGGAACGCCATAGAGGCTCAGATGCCGGCCCACGGCCAGCCCCAACTCGGCGCCGTCCCCGAACCAGGTGATACCAGCGCCCACCCCGCGCACTTCGGTGGCGCTGTTCTCGACCCGGCGGCGATCGTCATCGTGCCCGCCGTTTTTGAGCGCGTCGTGATCGCCGTGCTCGTGGAGCGCCCCCCGCGGCACGCGATAGTCCTGGGTCTCGCGCCGGAAGGCATCGACCCGGAAGACGCTCCGTTCGCTCCCGAGGCCCAACTTGACCACGCCTGCGAAGAGATCGGCGACGCGATCGCCGCGGAGCTCGGCGGCGGCGCTGAAACCCGGCTTGGGCGCCTCGGCGATGCGCCCATCGAGGATCTGCACCAGGCCGCCGGCGGCGCCCGAGCCGTAGAGCAGGGTGGAGGGTCCTTTCAGCACCTCGACGCGCTCAGCGAGCAGCGGCTCGACCGCGACCGCGTGGTCGGCGGCGGTGGTGGAGGCGTCGAGCACCGGCAGGTTGCCGGTGAGCACACCCACGCGGCCGCCTTCCTGACCGCGGATGATCGGCCGGCCCACTCCGGGGCCGAACCAGCCGCTATGCACGCCGGCGATGCCGCTCACGGTCTCGCCCAGCGTCCCGGCGCGGGATTCGACCAGGGCATCCCCATCGAGAATGCTCGCGGGCTGCACGATCTCATCGGCGGGTAGGGCGAGCGGCGAGGCGCGCACGATCATTCGGTCGAGGCGCTCTTTCTCCTCGGTCCCTTCCTCTGCGATGGCGAAGCTGGACAGCGCGCACAGAACGGCGATGAAGAGAGGAGAGCGTCGAGGCTTGCACATGATCGGACTCCGTCATCCGAAGCAAATGTTATAACGTACCACTTCACTGTCGGCAAAAAGTGGGCAGAGGGTGGCCGCTACTGATAAAGGCTGACATTCCTCGCCTTCATCGTGTAAGCGGAAGCGGCGATCTCGTTGCGCTGGGTTTCGACGCGAAGTTCTCCTTCGACCCAGTAAGCCTCCCAGATATCGGTCATCGGGATCGGCTTCTCGGGGCGCACCAGCACGATTTGGTTGGGCGGAGGCGGCGGCACGTGGATGCAGGCGCCGAAGTAGGGCACCAGGAAGAACTCGGTCAGCTCGCCCTTCTCGTTGGTGTCGATCGGGACGATATAGCCGGGGAGGCGAACGAGTTGCCCGTCGAGCTCGGGGATGGTGCGGAACGAACCCTGCTGTTCGGCCCGAGCGAGCCCGGAGTGATCGATGACCGGGGCGTTCATCAGCGCATCGACTTCGTCCTTCGGCATCATCTCCAGCCAATCGAGCTCGCGAGGGACCTCGTTGGCCTGAGCGAGTGCGGACAAAAGCAGAACGGGAAGAAATCGTTTCATCGGTTCAGACGCGCAAGCTGAGGCCATCGGCCAGAGTCTGACGGTAAGCGACCAGGGCGGGCAAGGTGCCGGCGATCGCGCCGGCCGCGAGCACGGCGCCCATGATCGCAAGCTGCCAGGTCGACGGCATCCTCCAGGCGAGATGCAAACCGTGATGCAGGGCCAGCCAGTCGGCGAGCAGCCACTGGCCGCCATAGAGCATCGCAAGGCCCAAAAGGATGCCTAGGGCGGTGAGGCCCATCGCCTCGAGCAGGAGCAGGGCGAAGACCGTGCGCGGTCTGGCACCGACGGAGCGTAGGATCGCCATTTCCCGGCGCCTCTCGCGCAGCGTGCTGAGAAGCGTCGCCAGCATCCCGAAGAGGCCCGCCAGCGCGACGCAGGCGCTCACCGCGAAGAGCGCGTTCTCCGCGACCGCCACCAGGCTCCAAAGCTGCTGCAAGGCCACGCCGGGCAGCACCGCCATCAGGGGCTCGCCGCGGTATTCGTTGATCTGGCGCTGGAAGGCGAAGGTCGCGAGGCGGCTTTTCATGCCGACCAAGACCGCGGTGACCGCCTGCGGGGTCAGATCGACCTCCTCTAGCCGCTCCACGGGCAGGCTGCGGCCCGGGATGCGGGTGCCGGTCTCCCAGCCGATGTGGATGGCGGTGATGCCCTCGAGCGGCACGTGCACGGCCTGATCGACCGGCGTCCCCGTGCGCTCGAGAATCCCCACCACGCGGAAGGGATGCTCCTCGTGGTGCTGCAGGCCAACCCGTGCCACGCCGTGGGTGAGCACGATGGCATCGCCGAGGGCGTAGCCGAGTCGCGACGCCACCTCGGCCCCCAGCACCGCCTCTAGCGGCGCGGCGAAGGGGCCTCCGGCGGCGAAGCGCAGGCTGCGCCCGGCCCCGAAGCGATAGCGCTCGAAGTATTCGGCGGTAGTCCCCACCACCCGGAAGCCGCGATGCGAATCGCCGAGCGAAATCGGCACCGCCCAGGCGACCTGCGGGTGCTCGGCGATCATCCGATAGCTCTCCCAGCGGATGTTCGCGGTGGGCTCACCCATCCGGAAGACGGCATAGAGCAGGAGCTGCACCGCCCCGCCGCGGGCCCCGACGATGAGGTCGGTGCCGGAGATCGTCGCCGCGAAGCTCGTCCTCGTCTCGCTGCGGATCTTTTCCACCCCGAGCAGCAGCGCGACGCTCACCCCGAGCGCGGCAGCGGTGAGCATGGCGCTGCCGCGCCGGTTGAGCACGCTCAGCCAGGCCATGCGCAGAAGGGTCATGATCGAATCCGGTTGATGGCCGCGAGCTCGACCACGCGATCGAAGTGGGGCGCGAGCGCCGGATCGTGGCTGACGAACAGCAGGGCTGCACCGCTTTGTCGGCATTCCGCGCTCAGCAACTCGAGGAAACGGTCGCGGTGCTCGGCGTCGAGCGCCGAAGTGGGCTCATCGGCGATGACGAGCTCGGGCCGGCCGATCAAGGCCCGGGCCGCCGCCACCCGCTGCTGCTGACCCACGCTGAGCGCGACCGCACGCCGCCGATACCACAGCTCGGGCTCAAGCCCCAGTGCCGCGAGCAGGCGTTCGGCTTCGGCGATCCGTGCCCGCTCGTCGGCGCCGGCACGGCGCGCGCGCATGGGGTTGAAGCGACAGGCGAGGAGGACGTTGTCGAGCACGCTGAGATACGGCAACAGGTTGAACTGCTGGAAGATGAAACCGAGGTGCTCGCCGCGAAAGCGGTCGCGGGCGGGTCCTGAGAGCCGAGTGAGTTCCGTCCCGAAAACGGCGAGCGATCCCGCCTGAGGCCTGAGCACACCGCCGATCAGCGAGAGCAGCGTGCTCTTCCCGCTGCCGCTCGGGCCGCGGAGAAGCACGCGCTCGCCGCGGGCCACGGCGAACGCCTCGATCGAAAGCAAGGCGCTCTGCCCAGGCCAAGCGAAGCGGAGATCGCGGATGCTGAGCGCAGGGGCCTCATTCATCGCCCGGACAGCGGCACCGAACCGCGGCCGCCGTCCAAGGCGAGCATCTTCTGTCCGCCCGGCCCCAAGATCGTCACTCTCACTTTCTTGAGACCGGCAAAGCGCGAGCCGAGATCGACCGTGAAGGCGGCAAGCCGCTCCGGTGCGAGACAGGCGTAGCGAAGCTTGCCGTGGAACTCGGCGTGGCCCTCGTGATGCGTGTGCTCGTGTTCATGTCCGGGGTCTTCGCCCGGATCGTGCTCTGCCTCCTCGGCTTCGCCGAAGCCATGAGTATGAAAGCGCGCCTGCTCGAGCGTGCACGCGGCCTCCGCGGGAAAGGAGAGCCATCCGGCTCCCTCGAAAGCGGCAAGCACCCCGGCGATGGCGTCCCGCTCGGCGTCGTTCTTCGGCGGACGCTCGAAGCCCACCGCGTCCATCCCGGGAAGCCTGAGCTCGAGCTCCAAGAGTCCGCCCTCGAGCGCGACGAGGAGCTCGGCATGGCCGTGCTCGTGGGCGGGTAGCGGGGAGGCGGCATGCTCCTCGTGCTGGTGTGCGCGGATCGGCAATGCGAGTGCGCCCCCGAGAAAGGCCAGAGCCGGCAAGACGGCGCGAATCATCGGCGAACCCCTAGGCTTAAGCTGTTACAATATAACAAAATCCACCTTTCCTCCGCCGTGCGTCTCACCCAGCTCGTGATGGGCGGTGCCTCCATCGTCTGCGCGCTGCATTGCCTCTTCACCGTCACCCTCCTCGCTGTCCTGCCGCTTTCGGCGCTCTCGGTCGCGGCCAAGGGCAGCTTGGCGCATGAGTTGTTGCGGTATTCGCTCTGGCTCCATGGCTACGAAAGGCCGCTCTTGGCGCTGATCGCGGCGCTCAGCGTCGTGTTCCTTTTCTGGCGCTGGCGGCAGCACCGGCGTGGATCAGCGCTCGCCTGGGCGGGGCTCGGGGTCGGCCTGGTCGCCTTGGGCTTTTTCGGTCGCGGCTGGCCCCATTTCGTGGCCGCGGCGGCGGGCGGTTTGCTCGTCGCGCTCGCCTTGCTCATCGACTGGAGAGCGAAGGATGCGCGGGCGTGTCCCTGGCCGGGCGGAGTCGGGCGATGAGCGGCTGGCTCGATCGCGTCGGAGCGTCGGCTTCGCTGCTCTGCGCTTTGCATTGCGCTCTGCTACCCGTCGCGGTGGCCGTGGTGCCGGGTGCGGCTGCTGGCTGGTGGGCAGGCAGGAGCTTCGAGATGGGCTTCGTCGTCTTCGCGGTGGCTCTGGTCGTCGCCACGGTGGCGCTGAGCTATCCTCGCCACCGCATCGGCGCGCCGCTTTGGTTCCTCGTTCCCGGAGCGCTGCTCTTGCTCCTTGGGACTTTCAGCGAATGGCACGAGCGCGAGCCGCTCCATACGGTGCTCGTGAGCGTGGGCGGAACGCTGGTCGCGGTCGGGCACTTGGTCAATCTCAGGCTTGCCCACGGTCACGTGCACGATGCCCACTGCGGGCATTGCACACCGCCCGCGCGCCGGTAGGATAAAGCGCTTTTCCGGAGCATTCCGATCATGGGCAAGGGTGATCGTCGTACCTTTCGCGGCAAGATTTTCCGTTCGACTTACGGCAAAGCGCGCCCGCGCAAGCCGAAGAAGGCCCAAGGCAAGGGCTGATCGTTGGCGCCGCGCCAGCCGGCGCTTTCGGGCTTCGCTTCAGGCTCTGCTCGCCGGCGGCCAAACCCGGGTTCCCGCGGCATAGAGCCCATGGACCTGCTGCCCACTGAGCCAATACGCGAGCTCGGCGGGCTGGCGCAGGGGCCAGAGGGCGAAATCGGCGCGAAGCCCGGGGGCGAGCCGGCCGCGGTCCTTCAATCCGAGGGCGCGAGCGGCGTGCACGGTGACGGCGCGCACCGCCTCATCGAGCGCGAGGCCGAAGAGTAGGCAGCCGAGATTCATCGCTTGGGTGAGGGATGAGAGCGGCGAGGTGCCGGGATTGAGATCGGTGGCGAGCGCCATGGGCACGCCAGCAGCGCGCAATGCGGCGACCGGCGGGGCCTGCCGCTCGCGCAGGCTGAGAAAGGCGCCCGGCAGCAGGACGGCCACGGTCCCGGCGCGGGCGAGGGCCGCGACCCCGGCCTCATCGGTGTATTCGAGGTGATCGGCCGAGAGCGCTTGAAATCGGGCGGCGAGGGCAGCACCGCCGCCGTTCGAGAGCTGATCGGCGTGGAGCCGAACGGGAAGCCCCTGGGCGTGGGCGGCGAGGAAGATCCGCTCGATCTCCGCCGCCGAGAAGGCGAAGGGCTCGAGGTAGGCATCCACCGCATCGATCAGCCCTTCCGCCGCGAAGCGCGGAATCATGCCTTCGCAAATGAGCCGCAGATAATCCTCGCGCCGGCCGGCGTACTCGGGAGGTAGGGCGTGGGCGGCGAGCAGGCTGGTTGTCACGGTGATGCCGAGGTGTCTGCCGAGGGCACGCGCCACGCTCAGCATCTTCGCCTCGTTTTCGAGATCGAGCCCGTAGCCGGATTTGATCTCGATCGTGGCCACCCCGCTCGCGAGCAGAGCCTCAGCGCGCGGCAAGGCCGCGGCGAAAAGCTCCGCTTCGCTCGCCTTGCGGGTGGCCTGCACGGTGGCGAGAATCCCTCCGCCTCGGGCGGCGATATCGGCATAGCTCGCGCCGGCGAGGCGCTCGAAGTACTCTCCCGAACGATCCCCGGCGAAGATGAGATGGGTGTGAGAGTCCACCAAGGCCGGCGTCGCGAGCATGCCTTCGCCGGATTCGCGGCGAGCGGCTTCTTGGCGAAGCCTCGGCGGAAGGGCGCGAGCCGCCCCGGCGTAGAGGATGCGACCTTCGCCGACGGCGAGGACGCCGTCTTCGATGATCGCAAGCGCCTCGTCCTCGGCGAGGGTGAGCAAGCGCAAGTCCTCGAGCAGAAGTTCGCAGCGGAGCGGACTGAGCGAGGGCATCGGAGCTTGCGGCACAAAGGGGCTTGGCCATGATCGCCTGGCCTGAGGATGCCGCCAAGCTCCCCAGCGCGCCGGCGAGCGGCTTCTGCCTGCCGGGCCTGGTCAATGCCCATAGCCACGTCTTTCAACGCGCCCTGCTCGCCGCCGGTGCCGGGCGGGGCGGCGGCGATTTCTGGAGCTGGCGCGAGGCGATGTATGGCCTTGCCAACCGCATCGAAGCGGAAGTGCTTGCCGATCTTGCCGCCTGGGTTTATGCCGAGATGCTCTGCAATGGCTACACCTGGGTCTGCGAGTTCCATTACCTCCATCGCCGGCCGGACGGCTCGCTCGACGAGCCGCCCGAGGCGATGCTCCGCGCTCTGATCGAGGCGGCGCGCCGCTCGGGGATCGGGATGACCCTCCTGCCCGTGCTTTATCGCCACGGCGGCTTCGGTCGGCGCCCGCTCGCCCCCGAACAACGCCGTTTTTTCCTCGAGCTTGCCGAGTACCGAGAGCTGCTTGCGGCGCTCATCGCGGAGGAGGGGCCAAGGCTTCGCATCGGCATCGCTTTTCATTCGCTGCGGGCCGTGGAGCTAGACGAGATGGCCGAGGTCTTGTCCTGGCCGGAAAGCGAGGGGCGGCCGATCCACATCCACATCGCCGAGCAGCCGCGCGAGGTCGAGGAATGCCTGGTGCATCACCGTTGCCGTCCGGTCGAGCTCCTTTTCGCGCGCTTGGCGCCGGATCGGCGCTGGACCTTGGTCCATGCCACTCACCTCTCCGCAGCCGAGATCGAAACGCTACGGGCGAGCGCCTGCACCATCGCCTTTTGCCCGAGCACGGAAGCCGATCTCGGGGATGGATTGCCGCCGGCGGCCGAGCTGTTCTCCCCGCCGCCCACGGCTCTCGGTTTGGCGATCGGCTCGGACAGCGAGCTCGTACTCTCGCCTTGGGAGGAGCTTCGCTGGCTGGAATGGGGTCAGCGGCTGCGCTTCGGCCGGCGCGGGGTGCTGAGCGCGCAGGGCGGCGAGGGATTGTTGCGGCGCGCGGTGGCCGGCGGCTGGCGGGCGGCGGGTTTCAGCGGGCACGGCGAGGATCGGCCCGAGGATTGGATCGAGCTTTCCGAAGAGGCCCCCGCGCTGCTCGAGGCAAGCCCGGAAACGCTTGCCGATCAGCTCATTTTTTCCGGCGAGCGCGGCGTGGTCGCGCGGGTTTTCGCCGGCGGCAAGCTTCTCATCCGGCAAGGCTCGCACCCCGAGGCGGCGGCGCTTCAGGCCGAAGCCCGCCGCGCCCTTCGTTTTCTTCGATCGCGCTGAGGAGGCCGTATGGATCCATCCCATGCGAAGACCGTCATCGAGGCCGCTTTCGCGCGCGCTGCCGAGCTGGATCGAGAGAACCTGCGCCGACTCTGCGGCGGGGCCATCGAGTGGGTGCTTATGGCGCTCGAGGAAGGGCGCTTACGGGTGGCCGAGCCGAGGGAGGGGACCTGGGTCGTGCAGGAGTGGGTGAAGCAAGCGATCTTGCTTCATTTCCGCCTCGAGGAGAGCCGACTGATGCCGGGCGGCGTTGCGCCTTCCTTCGACAAGATCGGGCTTCGTTTCTCAAGCTTCGAGGAGCAGGACTTCCGCCGCCTCGGCGCGCGCGTCGTGCCCGGTGCGATCGTTCGCCGCGGCGCTTACATCGGCCGGGATGTGGTGCTCATGCCCTCCTTCGTCAACATCGGCGCCTACGTGGGCGAGGGCAGCATGATCGATACCTGGGCGACGGTCGGCTCCTGCGCGCAAATCGGCCGGCGCTGCCATATTTCCGGCGGCGCCGGCATCGGCGGGGTGCTCGAGCCGCTCCAGGCCCGTCCCACGATCATCGAGGATGATTGCTTCATCGGCGCCCGCTCCGAGATCGTCGAAGGGGTGATCGTCGAGCAGGGCAGCGTGATCGCCATGGGCTGTTTCATCGGGCAGAGCACCCCGATCTACGATCGCGAGCGGGATGAGGTGCTGCGCGGCCGGATTCCGGCAGGAAGCGTGGTGGTCCCAGGCGCGCTTCCTTCACGCGATGGCCGCTACGCTCTCGCGGCGGCGGTGATCGTCAAGCGGGTGGATGCCCAAACCCGCGCCAAGGTGGGCATCAACGCCCTGCTGCGAGAAGCCGCCGAGATGTCCTCCTGAGGAGTTCTTGCGATGATCGAAATCTACGGCCTGAAGCAATGCGGTACTTGCAAGAAGGCGCTGGCCTGGCTCGATGCCAAGGGCGTGAGCTACCGCTTTTTCGACTACCGCGATGAGAAGCCGGTGCCGGAACAGCTGCTCAAGCGCTTGGCGGCGGAAATTTCCTGGGAGAAGCTCGTCAACCGTTCAGGGCCCACCTGGCGCAACTTGCCGGAGGCGCGCAAAAACCCGCAAAGCGAGGAGGAGTGGCTCAAGCTCGTGCGCGACTACCCGGGGCTGATCCGCAGGCCTTTCGTGGTCGCCGGCGACACGTTGCTCGTGGGCTTCAGCGAGAAGCGCTTCGCCGAGCTTTTCGGGCGGTGAGCGAAACGAAGGAGCTTCTTCGCCTGGCCGAGGCCCTGCTCGCCCGGCCCTCGCTCACGCCCGATGATGCCGGCTGCCAGGCGCTCATCGGCGAGCGCCTCGTGGCGGCCGGTTTCACCATCGAGCAGCACCGCTTCGGGGCGGTGGACAATCTGCTTGCCTGGCACGGAGAGGGCCGCCCGTTCACGCTCTTCGTTGGGCACACCGATGTCGTGCCGCCGGGTGACCTTTCCGCCTGGCTGACGCCGCCGTTCACGCCCACCCTTCGCGATGGCTGCCTCTTCGCCCGCGGGGCCGCCGACATGAAGGGCGCGGTCGCGGCTTTCGTCGTGGCGCTCGAGCGCTTCGTGCGGTCCTATCCCGGGCATCGCGGCCGGGTGGGCATTCTCCTCACCTCCGACGAGGAGGGCCCTGCGATCGATGGCACGGCGCGGGTGGTGGAGTTGCTTTCGGCCCGCGGCGAGGTGCCCGACTTCGCGCTGGTGGGGGAGGCGAGCGGCCGAGCGCGATTGGGCGATCGCATCCGCATCGGGCGCCGCGGCTCGCTCACGGTCGAGCTTCTCGTGCGGGGCCGGCAGGGTCATGTCGCTTACCCGGAGCAGGTGGACAATCCCATTCACCGCATGGCGCGGATTCTTGGCGAGCTCGCCCAGGAGCGCTGGGACGAGGGCGATGCCGATTTCCCCCCCACCAGCCTGCAAGTGACGGCGGTCAGCGCCGGCGTGGGCGCTGACAATGTCGTCCCCGGAGAGGCCAGCGCCCGCTTCAATCTGCGCTTCGGGCCCGCGAGCGGGGGCTTCGCGGCGCTCGAGGCGCGGATCGCGGCCGTCGTCGGCCGCCATGCCCCCAGCCACGAGCTTCGCTTCGTCCGCGGCGCGCAACCCTTCCGCTCGCCGCCCGGCGCCTTGCGGGCGGCGGTGGAAGCCGTGTTGGTCGAGCGCTTCGGCGCCCCACCCCGCGCCGACACCGGGGGCGGCACCTCCGATGGGCGTTTCCTGGCGGCGGCGGGTGCGGAGGTGGTCGAGCTTGGCCCATCGGCCGCCTCGATCCACCAGGTGAACGAGCATATCGCCCTGGCGGAGCTCTTCGCCCTGCCTGAGATCTATCAGGCGATCCTCGCCCGGCTTCACTCGCCCTGAGCGCGGGCGAGCAAGCGCCTGGCCTCCTGCGTGCTCGAATGCGCCTCCCCGAGCTGGTGGGCGAGCAGGGCTTCGGCCTGCTCGAGGCGGGACTTGAGGCTCGCGTCGGGGGCAGGGGAGAGCCGTGCGAGGAGCAGCAGCGCAGTCGCGCTCTCCCAGTGTTCGCGTCCGCGCGCCGCCTCCATCCGCGCGAGCGCGTTCGCGGCGTAGGCGCGCGCATCCTGCTCCGCCGCGCGCTGTTCGGCCAAGAGCGCGGCTTCGCGGAAGGCGAGGGCCGCGATCGCGAGGCTCGCGGGCGAGCCCTCGAGGTCGGTGGCGAGGCTGAGCAAATCGGAGAGGATGTCCTTTTCGCCGGTGGCATGCGCGAGACGAAGCGCGGTCAGCCGGGCGCGGGCGCGAACGGGATGGGTCGGGCTCTGGAAGCGCTGGGCGAGCACCGGCTCGGCGAGGGCGAACTCGGCGGACGCTTGCTCTCGCTGACCGCGCGTCAGCAACAGCTCGGCCAGATGGAGGCGGTGCTGCGCGGTTTCGGCGCTGCCCGGGCCGAGATCGCGTTCGGCGATGTCGATCGCCTCGCGCAAGAGGGGTTCCGCCTCCTCGAGCCGTTCGAGAATCAGGAGGCAGCGAGCGCGGTTGGCGAGGGCGGCGGCGAGCGCCGGATTGGCCCCCAGCCTCGCGCGATGCAATTCGGCCACCTCCGCGAAGCCGCGCTCCGCGGCCTGAACCTCGCCCTTGAGCAGGAGTACCGCCGCCAGGTTGTTGCGGATGTTGAGCCCATGGGCGCCCCGGTCTTGCCCGTTGCGGGCCAATCCGGCGAGGGCCTGGCGGTAAGCCTCCTCTGCTTCCTTCAGGCGGTTGGCCCCGAGGTAGGAGGTGCCGAGATTGGCGAGGAGGAGATGAACCTGCAATCCCCGATCGCCTTCGACCTGACGCCGCTGCTCGACCGCCTCGCGCGCCCGTTCGATCGCCTCCTCGGGCCGACCGAGCAGACGCAAGCGAATCGAGTCCGCGAAGAGGCAGTCGGCGCGGATGCGCGAGGCCGCTTCCTCGGGGATCGGGTGCAGGGCCCTTTCCGCATCCGCGAGGTGCCGCTGCAAACGCTCCATGTCGCCGAGACGGGCCGCGGCCTGGGCGGCATTGCAGTGGATCTCGGCGCGGGTGACGGGCGGCAGCGGCGCATCCTCCTCCGCCAGACCCTCGACAATCGCCAAAGCTCGAGGGAAATCGTTGCGGAGCAAGTGAAATGCGGCAAGGGCAAGCAGCACCCGGGCGCGCTCGCCGGCGCGATCGGCGAAGATCGCCTTGACCTCCTCTCGCGCCCTCTCGAGGACCGTATCGGTGAGCGCGCGCTCCGACCCCTCGCCTTCCCGCAGCAGGATCTGCAATAGATCGAGCATGCTCTGTGCTCGCTCGCCTTCGAGCAGCGCCGCAAGGCGCGCTTCGTTGCGCGCCTCGCGCTCGCTGAGCCAAGCGCTGGCGCCAATCGCGATGGCCGTGAGCAGCATCAGGGCGAGGGCGATCGGCCCGCGGTTGCGGCGCAGGAAACGACCCGTGCGATAGGCTGCGGTCGGGCGTCGGGCCTGGACCGGTCGCAATTCGAGATGGCGGCGAACGTCCTCGGCGAGCGCCTCGACCGATGGGTAACGCCATTCCGGACGCTTGGCCATCGCCTGGACGACGATCGCATCGAGATCGCCGCGGAGTCGCTCGGGCGGGAAGGGTGCTCGCGCTGGTGCCGAAGCGGCCCGCTCGCTCGGCCGCGGCGGCGGCGCGTTGCAGACTTCGTGGACGACCGTGGCCAGGCTGCGGTCCTCCGTGCGCAGCGGCGATTCCTCGGTCAACAGGAAGAAAAGGACGCCGCCCAAGGCGTACACGTCGGTGCGGGTGCTGATCGGCTCCCCGCGGAGCTGCTCGGGGGCGGCGTATTCGGGCGTGAGGGCGGCCAGCGTGCGGCTGTCCTCCGCCTCGGCCTCGAGGAGCTTGGCGATGCCGAAATCGAGGAGCCGGGCGTGGCCCTCGCGGTCGACCATCACATTGCTCGGCTTGAGGTCGCGATGGACGACCAAGTTTCGGTGGGCGTGGGCGACCGCTTCGCAGATCTCGAGGAATAGGTGCAAACGCTCACCGAGCCGGGCCGGGCGGCGTCGGCACCAGGCGCGCAGATTCTCCCCCTCGATCCATTCCATGACGAGGTAGTGGCGACCCTGCTCGTCGATGCCGGCATCGAGCATCCGCGCGATCCCGGGGTGCTCGAGCCGCGCGAGTGCCCGGCGCTCGAGCAGAAAGGCGCGCAAGGCCGCAGGATTCTCCCAGCGCAAGAGTTTGAGCGCCGCCCGCCGCTCGTAGGCCCCGTCGGCGCGTTCGGCGAGGAAGACCGCGCCCATCCCGCCCTCGCCGATCCGGCCGAGCAGACGCCACGGGCCGATGCGCTCGCCCAAAGCCGCGGGCGGAAGCTCGGGCCATGGCCGGTCGAGGAGCGAGTCCTCATCCGTCGCCGCGAGGAGGCGCTTGAGCTCTCCGGCGAGCTCGGGATCGCTGGCGCCGAGGGCTTCGAGGAAGGCTTGGCGCTCAGGACCTTCCAGGTCGAGCGCGCGGTCCAGGAGCTCTTCGAGCCGCTTCCAGCGCTCGTTCACGCGCCCTCTTCGAGGATCTTGCGCAGAAAGGCTTTGGCCTTGAGCCAGTCGCGGCGTACCGTCCGGTCGCATACGCCGAGGATTTCCGCGGTCTCTTTTTCCGTGTAGCCGGCAAACCAGAGACAGTTGACGACCTCGGCGAGACGCGGCTGGAAACGCTCGAGACGACGCAAGGCATCGTCGATGGCGATGAGGCGGTCGGCATCGATCTGCTCGGCGAGCTCTCCCGGAGGAGCATCCTCCAGCGACTCGCGATCCTGGATCCGGCGGGCAGCCCGGCGCCGCATCTGGTCGACCAGGATCTGACGCATCGCTCGGGCCGCGACCGCGAAGAAATGCTGGCGATCCTGGATCGGTCCCAGGCGTCCGCCGCAGAACTTGAACCACGCCTCGTTGACGAGCGCGGTCGTCTGAAGAGTGTCGCCGGCATCCAGCCGGCGCCGCTGCCGTGCGGCCAGGCGATGCAGCTCGTCGATCACCAACGGCAGCGCGTCGCGAAGCGCGCGGTCGTCGTCGAGGCCGGCTGCTCGGAGCAGACGGGTCACTTCCCCGACTTCCGGCTGGTTCATGTCGCGTCCGCCCCGGGACCGAGGAGCCTTCATGGTAGATCAGAAGGCTCGGAGCGGACAAGTTCAAGCGCCAGGCGGTAGCGAGCAGGGCCCGGAAGGAAGGGTGTCGGCGCTCCCTTAAGCCAGTCGCGGTGTCCGGCGAGGTAAAAAGGCGAGCGCGGATGGCCGCTTTGTCCACCGGGCATGTGGAAGATCCCCTCGCGCTCGCCTCCAGGTCTGACGGCGAGGCGCTCGCTCGCCCCAAAGACGGGACCTTGGACCCTTGGCATGTGGAGATCTCCAGCAAGCGGCTCGGTCGGCGGGTCGAGCCAGCGCGAAAGCCAAGGCAGGCCCTGGCTCAAGGGGTGGCGGACGGCGACGCGGTTGCGATCTCCCCAGCGGTAGCCCTCGAGGCCGCCAGGGGCCTCGAGGGCGCGGCTGAGGACGGTTCCGGCCGCATCCCGCAAAAATCCCTCCCAATCCGCAAATCGCGGATCGAGCCAGTGCATCGGTCTCTCTTCGAGCAGCCGCCACACCACGCCCTCGAAGTGGGGCAGATGGAGGGCCGAAAACTCGGGGTCGTGGCGGCGCACGGCAGCGATCACGCCGGCCGCGATGCGGCGGTGGATTTCGCTGCGAAAATCGCGGACCAAACGGTAGCCCACGGCCTCGGGAGCCGCGCGCTCGGAGGAGGCGAGCACGAGTTCGCGCATTTTCCGTGCGTTCTCTCCCTCCATGCCCGCGAGGGCGGCGAGCAGGAGCCTTTGCCAGCGCCCGAGGAACAGGGCGCGGTCGTCGAGCTGGATGGCGAGCATGGCGCGCTCATCGGCCTCCCGGAGCGAAAACAGCGCATCGCGGATTTGCCGAGCGCGGGCGCCAAGCACGAGTCCCCCATCCCCGATCTTCTCCCCATCCGCCCCCGAGACCATGCGCGCATTGGCGCTCCAAAGCACCCCATCCGGTGGGTCGAGGCGGCGTGGTTGTTCTTCGGGCTCGAGCCAGCCCTGCCAAACCGCGCGCGGATCGTCGTGAGAAAGCAAAGCCTCGGCGGGGCCGTTTCGCCTCGGAAGGCGCCCGGCGATGGTCCAGGCGATGCGGCCATCGGCGCTTGCGATGAGCATGTTTTGGGCGGGCATCCCCGCTCGTGCGGCGACCGCGAGGGCCTCTTCGATCGAACGCGCTTCGATCAGTTCGAACAGCCCGAGATCGGCGGCGCCCGGCTGATGCGCCGTCCAGGCCAGGGCGAGGGCGGTGCCGTCTGCGAGGCGCTCGAGCACGGGACCGAAATCGCTTTCCTCGAAACGGAGCCGTTCCTCGCCAGCCGAGCGCACCGCGAGGATTTCCTCATGCTCACGCCGGCGCTCGGCGGGTACCGCGATCCACTGTTGGAAGTCGCCGTAGGCGTTGGTGAAGCCCCAGGCGAGATGGCCGTTACTGCCCACGACGATCCCAGGCACCCCTGGAAGGCTCACACCCACCGCATCCACGCCGGGATACACCATCCTCACCCGGAACCAGATGTTGGGCACGCGAAGGCCGAGGTGCATGTCGTTGGCAAGCAGGGCGCGACCGTCGTTCGTGCGCGTGCCCGCCACCGCCCAGGCGTTGCTGCCCGGGGCGAAATCCCCGCTTCCGATCTCGGGACGTTCGGGCCAAAGGGCGCTCGGCAGGCTACGAAGATCGATGAGCGCCGGGTCCGGAATCGGCGGCGGCGGGGGCGCCGGCGGCTCGCCTGCGAGCGGTGTCTCCCAGTCCGCCGCCGGTGCAGTAAGGAAGGCGTGGACCGCGTCCGGAAGCGCGCGTCGAAGCCTCAGGCGAGAGAGGTCATAGGCCGACTCGCGGCCCTGCAGATCGAAGTACATCGCATAGACGACGAGAAGCGAATCCTCCGGCGTCCAGCTTCGGAACGGAAGAAACAGCAAGCGATGCGGGAAGGGCGAGGCGCCGAGATCGGCGAGCCCCTCGCGCACGCCGTCGGCATAGGCCTCAAGCCAGGCGAGCTGCGCTGGCGGCAAAGCGGACAAGGCTCTGCGGGCGCGCTCGCGAAAGCGATGCGGTCGTCGCGCCCGATCGATGGGGAGTAGCTGCCGACCGAGGAGCTCGGCGAGCTCTCCCGCCGCCGCGCGGCGCATCAGATCCATCTCGAAGAAGCGCTCCTGGGCGTGGACGAAACCGAGCGCACGGATCGCATCCAGGCGGTTGGTGGCACGGATGCTCACCACGCCGAGCGCATCGCGCTCGACGGCGACGGGTGCCGTCAAGGATGCGAGGCTCAGGGCGCCTTCGAGTCGGGGCTGGCTGCGCTCGAGGTGGTATCCGACATAGATGATGAATGCGAGGACGAGGGCGAGCAGTGCCGCCAGCGACCGGCGAACGAGCTTGGCCATGATCGGAAGAGGCTTCATCCGGGGCGACGAAGCCGCCAGGCGGTGGTCCAGGCGTGGGCCATGCCCCGGGCGAAGCCTGGATCTCGCTCGATGAGGTCCAAACGGTCGAGCAGCACCGGGTTCCAATCCGCGAACAGGACCCGGATTTCCTCCGCCGACAAGGGATATGGCGGTCCGGCGCGCGCCGATTCGGGGAACTCGAGGCTCACCAGGAGCCCTTGACTACCTGGCGGGAGCTTGCCCAGGACCTCGGCGACGTAGCGATGGCGCATCGCGGGTGGCACCGCGACGAGCGCGGCGCGGTCGTAGAAAGCGCTGCACTCCGCGAGATCTTCCGGTCGCAGCTCGAAGGCATCGCCGGCGAGGATGCGGTAGGAACCGCCCTCGAAGACTTCGCCGATGCGGTGCGGTCTGCGGCGAGGAGCGATGCCTTGTCCCGCGAAGAAGGCTTCGATCGCCTCCGGCACGAGCTCGACGCCAAGGATGCGGTGTCCACGCGCGGCGAGGAAGGCCATGTCGAGGCTGCTGCCGCACAGGGGCACGAAGACCCAGGCATCGGTTCGCAGCGGGATCGATGCCCAATGTCGAACGAGGAGGCCGTTGGCTTCGCTCTGCGCCCAGGGGGTTTCCCGTCTGCGCCAGCACTCGCGCCAGAAATCCGCGTCCATCCCGGTCAGACGGCCGCCGAAAGGCGATCGACGCGCTGGAAGCCTCGAGGGAGCTTCCGACCCCTTTGCGCTCTTCGACCCTGGTATTCGAGCAGTTCGCTCCAGCGCAGGGTCATGTGGCGCTGGCCCGCCTCGATCAGCAGATCCTGCTCCTCGCCGAGGCTTGCCACCGCGATGAGCGCCTCCTCGCCGGCCCGCGCCTTGGCCGGTGGAATCCCCATGAGCCGCACGCCCTTGCCGCGTTCCATCACCGGGAGCTCGGCGGCCGAGAACATGAGCAGGTATCCCGCGCTGCTCGCGACCACGATCCGATCCCGCGCGGGATCGCTCACCATGGCCGGCTCGAGCACGCGCGCCCCCTCCGGCACGGCGAGCGCCTGCTTGCCGCTGCGGACGCGGCCGAGCAGGCTTCGGTAGGGGGCGAGGAAGCCTTGAGCATGCGTGTGGGCGAGAAGCAGGAAGCTCTCTTCCGCCCCGAGCGCGACGGCCACGAAGGAGGCGCCCGCGGGCGGATCGAAGCGGCCGGTGAGCGGCTCGCCGTTGCCCCGCGCCGAGGGCAGCGTGTATGCGAGCGTGCTGTAGGCGCGGCCCTGGCTGTCGAGGAAGACGACGTGCTGGTTCGAGCGGCCGCGGGCGGCGGCGAGAAAGCCATCGCCCTCGCGGTAGGAAAGCCCAGTGGGGTCGATGTCGTGACCCTTGGCCACACGAACCCAGCCTTTTTTCGAGAGGACCACGGTCACCGGCTCGGCTGGCACGACTTCGTGCTCGGCCAGCATCCGCGCTTCGCCGCGCTCGACGATCGGGGAGCGGCGCTCATCGCCAAAGGATTCGGCATCGCGCAGGAGCTCGTCCTTGATCAGGCCGCGAAGCCGCGCCCGCGAGCCCAGGGTTCCCTTTAGGCTCTCGCGCTCGTCGAGGAGCGATTCGCGTTCCGCGCGGAGCTCGACTTCTTGCAATCGCGCGAGCTGCCGGAGCTTGGTCTCGAGGATGTACTCCGCCTGCGCCTCGCTCAGCGCGAAGCGACGCATCAGCGCTTGCTTGGGCTCGTCTTCGCTGCGGATGATCCGGATCACCTCCTCGATGTCGAGGATGGCGGTGAGCAGGCCATCGAGGAGGTGGAGTCGCTTCTCGACGCGCTCCAGCCGGTGTCGCAGCCTTCGGCTCACCGTCTCGGTGCGGAAAAAGAGCCAGTCCGAGAGCAGGCGCTTCAAGTCCATCACCCGCGGACGGCCATCGAGGCCGATCACGTTGAGGTTGACCCGATAGCTCTTCTCGAGGTCGGTGGTGGCGAAGAGGTGGCTCATCAGCGCCTCGGCATCCACCCTCGAGGAACGCGGCACCAGGACCAGCCTGCAGGGATGGCGGTGATCGCTCTCATCCCTCAGATCCTCGATGAGGGGGAGTTTCTTGGCGCGCATCTGCTCCGCGATCTGTTCCAGCACCCGGGCCGGTGATACCTGCCAGGGGAGGGCGGTGATGACGATCTGCGAAGCTTCTCGGACCCAGGTCGCCCGCGCCCGCACGCTGCCGCTGCCGGTTTGATAGATGCGCAGGAGCTCGGCTCGGGGCGTGATGATCTCCGCCTCGCTCGGGAAATCGGGCCCGCGCACGTGCTCGCACAGATCGGCGACGGACGCTTCCGGATCGTCGAGCAGACGGATCAAGGCGGAGACGACCTCGCGTAGGTTGTGCGGGGGGATGTCGGTGGCCATGCCCACGGCGATGCCGGTGGTGCCGTTGAGCAGGACGTGGGGCACGCGCGCCGGAAGCCAGGAGGGTTCGCGAAGCGATCCGTCGAAGTTGGGTGCGAAATCGACCGTTCCCTGATCGAGCTCCGCGAGCAAGAGCTCGGCGAAGCGTGATAGCCGCGCCTCGGTGTAGCGCATGGCCGCGAAGCTCTTCGGATCGTCGGGCGAACCGAAGTTGCCCTGGCCCTCGATCAGCGGATAGCGGAAGTTGAAGGGCTGGGCCATCAGCACCAGCGCTTCGTAGCAGGCGGCATCGCCGTGCGGATGAAACTTGCCAATGACGTCGCCGACGGTGCGCGCCGCCTTGCGCGGCTTGGCGTTCGCGGAGAGACCGAGTTCGTGCATCGCATAGAGGATGCGACGTTGCACGGGCTTCAGACCGTCGCCGAGGTAGGGCAGGGCGCGGTCGAGCACCACGTACATCGAGTAATCGAGGTACGCGCGCTCGGCGTACTCGCGAAGCGGCAGGTTCTCGACGTTTTCGCCGCCGTCGTTTTCCTTCAGTTCCATGAGCAGACCACTTTCCCGCACTGGCCGCTCGCCATCAGCCGGAAGCCTTCCTCGAAATCGTCGATGTGCAACTGGTGCGTGAGGACCTTGTGCAGCGGGAAGCCGCTCAGCACGAGCTGGGTCATCTTGTACCAGGTCTCGTACATCCTTCGGCCGTAGATGCCGTGGATCACGAGGCCCTTGAAGATCACCTTGTCCCAGTCGATGCCGGAGCCCTGCGGCAGCAGCCCGAGGAGCGCGATCTTGCCGCCGTGGTACATGCAGTCGAGCATGTCGTTGAAGGCACCGGGGTGGCCGGACATCTCGAGGCCGACGTCGAAACCCTCCATGTGCAGGTCTCTCATGACCTCTCGTAGCGACTGACGGGAGACGTTGACCACTCGGGTCGCGCCCATCTCGGCGGCGAGCTTGAGCCGGTAGTCGTTGACGTCGGTCACCACCACGTTGCGCGCGCCGATGTGTTTGCAAATGCCCGCAGCCATCACCCCGATCGGTCCGGCGCCGGTGATGAGCACGTCTTCCCCGACCACGTCGAACTCCAGTGCGCAATGGGCGGCGTTGCCGAAGGGATCGAAGAAGGCGGCGAACTCGGAGGGAACCGCATCCGGAATCGGCCAGAGGTTGCTCGCCGGTACCGTGACGTACTCGGCGAAGGCGCCGTCACGGTGGACGCCGATGCCAACCGTGTGAGGGCAGAGATGCTGTCGCCCCGCCCGGCAGTTGCGACAGACCCCGCAGACGATGTGACCCTCGGCGGAGACGCGTTGCCCGATGCGATAGCCGCTGACCGCCGAACCGAGCGCCGCGATCCGACCGACGAACTCGTGTCCGATGATCAGTCCCGGCCTGATCGTGCGACGCGCCCAGTCGTCCCACTTGTAGATGTGCAGATCGGTGCCGCAGATCGCGGTCTTGATGGTCTTGATCAGGACCTCGTTCGGACCCGGCTCGGGAATCGGCACTTCCTCCATCCAGATACCGGGTGCGGCCTCGCGCTTGACCAGCGCGCGCATGCGTTCGGCCATGCGGGCGAACCTCTGGAAAACCGCAGACGATTATAGGCCTTGGCCGGAGGCGGACCTCGCCGCCGAGGCCATGAGCACCTGCCCCGGTTCCATCCGCGAAGAGGGGATCGCGACGCCGAAGCCCTGCAGGAGCCGGACACCACACTCGCGCGCGAGGCGCCAGTCCTCCGGCGTCTCGATGCCCTCAGCGATCGTGATCAGCCCGAGTTCGTTGGCGATTTGGACCGTCCCGGCGACCAGGGCGCGGCGCCGGGCATCCCCCGGAGCGGCCTGAAGGAAACCGCGATCGAGTTTGATCCCGTCGAGCGGAAGCCTGAGCAGGCGTGCCAGACTCGAGTGGCCCGCGCCGAAGTCGTCGAGCAGCACTCTCACGCCGCTCTCGCGAAAGGCGGCCATGATCCGCGCCGAGCTTTCCTGGTCCACCAGCGCCCGGGACTCGGTGAGTTCGATCGCGAGGCGCCGGGGGTCGAGGCGGTGCCTTGCGAGGATCTCGGCGATCGTGCTCGGAAGATCCTGCCGTTCGAGGGTGAGTGCGCTCAGGTTGACCGAAATCCAGGGATGCTCCGCTTCGTGGCGATCACCCAGCGCGCGGGCGAGCTGCGCGACGGCCTGGTCGAGGATCGCGAGATCCAGCTCCGCGACGCGGCGCGAATCCTCGAGCATGGGCAGGAAATCGCGAGCGGGAAGGAGGCCGAGACGCTGGTGCCGCCAGCGCGCCAGCGCTTCCCAGGCGACGATACGCCCGTCGTCGGCGCGGACGATCGGCTGGAAATGCGGCTCGAAGTGGGCGTTGGCCAGCGCCCGGCCGAGCTCGAGCGACTGCTCCAGACGGCTACGGGCATCACGGTCGAGCGATCGGTCGAAGAAGCGGCAGCGGCGGCCGCCCTCGCGCTTGGCCTGCTTCAGCGCAAGTTTCGCGTTGAGGAGCAGCGTCTCGCCTTTGCGCGCATCGTGAGGATGGATGGCGACCCCGATACTGGCGGGGACCTCGATCGTCTGCCCGTCGATGGTATACGGGCGCTCGAGGACGGAGAGTAAACGCGCCGCCTTCCGCGATGCCTGCTCCGAGCCTTGCACCGGCAGCACCAGGGCGAACTCATCCCCTTCCAGGCGCCCGAGCAGCGCCTCCTCCTCGGTCTGCCGGAGACGCTGACTGAGCGCCACGAGGATTCGATCGCCGACGCCGCTTCCGTAGGCGAGGTTGACCGTCTTGAAGTCGTCGAGCCCGATCCGGAACAGGGCGAGTTCCTGACCCGATCCGCCGGCTTCCAAGCGCTGCTCGAGCATGCGACGGAAATGCTCCTGCTGCGCGAAACCGGTGAGGGCATCGAAGCGGCGCACGTGCTGGACTTGGACCGTCGCCGCTTCCGCGCGGAGACGCTCGATCTCCATCAGCCATACGATCAGGGCCAGACCAAGGTAGAGCGCAGCCACCACCAAGAGGGCGTTGAGCGGCACGTAAACCTGCGTGTCCACATCGCCGAAGTGATCGGCCCAGAGCACCGCCGCGCTGATGAGTAAGGCGAGGCCGTAGAAGACGAAACCCGTGAGCAGCAGTCTCCGCCCGAAGCGCGAGGACAATCCGAGCCGGCCGAGCAGCACGGCCATGAGCAGATACGACGATCCGAGGATGGTGTCGCGAAGCCCGACGCGGAGGAGGATGCGAAGACTTTGCTCTTCCGGCTCCTGAGCCAAACCGAAAACCGAAAACAGCGCAAAAATCGCCGCCGCGGCGAGGCCCAGGGCGAGCACCGCGTAGCGCGGGCTTCGCCGGCTCTTCAGGGCATATCCCGCCATGAAGAGGAACACCAGATGGCCGTAGGCGAAGCTCAGGGAAAGGAGCGAGGCGAGTTGGCGAGAGGTGCTGAGCGTGAGCCCGAGCTGGGCGAGCTGGTGAGCGATGGCGCTGAGAAACCAGCCGAGCGCATGGAAGAGAAAGCCGAGGGCCCAGAGAAGAAGAGCGCTGTCACCTCGAAGCCGATGATAGTGAAACAAGATCGCCGCGATCAGCCCGATGCCGAAGGCCTGGGTGAGGTAGATCGTGCTCAGGAAATCGGCCGCTTGCATCGGCGTCGCCGCACTCGGCGTCCTCGGTGCCCATTATTCGCGATCGCCAGCGGCGTGCAAGCAGGCCGAGCCGAGTGCTGCGCTGGCTCAAAATGGCGGCTGTGACCGCTGTTCTAGTAAACGGGCCGCCCGCCGTCCTGCTGATGGGGCCTACGGCGAGCGGGAAAACGGCGATGGCCCTGGCCCTCGCCGAGCGCCTGCGCTGTCATTTGATCAGCGTCGACTCGGCGCAGGTCTACCGCGGTCTCGACATCGGCACCGCCAAACCTGACGCTGCGCTTCGCGCGAGGCATCCGCACGCTTTGATCGACATCCGCGATCCCGGCGAAAACTACTCGGCTGCCGATTTCCGCCGCGATGCTCTCGCCGAGATGGAGAAAGCGATCGCCACCGGGCGCTTGCCGCTGCTGGTCGGGGGCACGGGGCTTTATTTCCGCGCCCTCGAACGGGGGCTTTCGCGGCTGCCTCCTGCCGATCCGGCCCTGCGCCGCGCCCTGGCCGAGGAGCTCGCTCGCCTCGGTCCAGAGCCCATGCACGCGCGGCTGCGCGCGCTCCGGCCCGAGGTCGCGGCTCGGATCGCGCCCGGAGATCGGCAGCGGATCCTGCGCGCCCTCGAACTGATCGCGCTCGGCCATGAGGTGCCGGTGGGCCGCGCCTGGCTCGGCGGGGCCGACCGTCCCCCTTTTCGGCTGCTTAGGTTGGCGCTGCTCCCCTCGTCGCGCGAAGAGCTCCATCGCCGCATCGAGGAGCGGTTGCGCCACATGTTCCGCTTAGGCTTCGTCGAGGAGGTCGAGGCGCTGCGCGCGCGTGGCGATCTTCATCTCGGGCTGCCGGCCTTGCGCGCGGTCGGCTACCGCCAGATCTGGGAGGGCCTCGAGCGGGGGGCTTCCCGGAGCGAGATGTTCGAGCGCGCACTGTTCGCCACGCGGCAGCTCGCCAAACGTCAAATCACATGGCTGCGGGGCGAGCCGGCCTACCGCATTCTCCCTCCTGCATGCGAGTCTTTTCTCGCGGCGATCCGCTTGTTTCTCACCCAGGCGCAGTGGGCCCGCCTTTCATCCGAGGAGGGCTGAAGGTACTATCGCCAAGCGGCCGGCCTACGGCCCTCCAACTCCCGCCGCGACAAGAGGAGCAGGCCCATGTCCAAAGGACATTCGCTTCAAGACCCATTCCTCAATACTTTGCGCCGCGAGCGCGTTCCGGTCTTCGTGTATCTGGTGAATGGCATCAAGCTGCAGGGGACGATCGAGTCGTTCGATCAGTTCGTGATCGTGTTGCGCAACACGGTGAACCAGATGGTCTACAAGCACGCGATTTCCACCGTGGTGCCGACCCGCAACGTGCGCATGGGACCCGGCGGACCGCAGGTCGCTCCGGCCGATGCGGAGATGCCGCCTACGCTAGGGGAGGCAAGCTCCTAAGGTGTTCGAGCGTGCGGAGGGCGGCGAACGCGCTCTGCTGCTTCTGCCGCGGTGGCGAGCTCAGGCGGATCCTTCCGCGGAAGAAGAATTTGCCGAGCTGGCGCGCGCCGCCGGTGCCGTCGTGGTCGGAAGGGTTCCGGCGCGGCTCGAACGCCCGCACCCCGGGCTCTTCGTCGGCACCGGTAAGGCCGATGAACTGAAGGCGGCCAAAGAAGCGCAAGGCGCCGAGTTGCTCCTGGTCAATGCCGCGCTCTCGCCGGTGCAAGAGCGCAACCTCGAGCGGCATCTCGCTTGCCGGGTGGTGGATCGCACCGGCTTGATCCTCGACATCTTCGCCCAGCGCGCCCGGACGCACGAGGGCAAGCTCCAGGTCGAGCTCGCGCAACTGAAGCACATGGCCACGCGGCTGGTGCGCGGCTGGACCCACCTCGAGCGGCAGCGCGGCGGCGCGATCGGGCTGCGCGGTCCGGGCGAGACCCAGCTCGAGCTCGACCGGCGCCTGATCGCCAAGCGGATCGCGATCCTGGAGCGGCGCCTGGCCGAGGTCGAGCGCCAGCGCAGCCAGGCCCGGCGCGCGCGCCTGCGGCGGCCGCTGCCGCTGGTCGCGATCGTGGGCTACACCAACGCGGGGAAGTCCACGCTGTTCAACCGCCTGAGTGGGAGTTCGGTCTTCGTGGCTGATCAGCCCTTCGCGACCCTCGATCCGACCGTCCGGCGGATCGATGGCTGGCCCTGCGGACCCTTCGCGCTCGCCGATACCGTGGGTTTCGTTCGTGATCTCCCGCACGAGCTGGTCGCGGCCTTCCGCGCGACGCTGGACGAGACGCGGGATGCCGATCTTTTGCTTCATGTGATCGATGCGAGCGATCCCGAATGCGAGCGGCGAATCGCCGAAGTCGATCAAGTGCTCGCCGAAATCGGAGCGGCCGAGATTCCGCGGATTCTCGTCTTCAACAAGATCGACCGGCTCGGAGAGGAGCCGATGTCCGCGCCCGAGACGACGCCCCCCCGACGGGTGTTCATATCGGCGCTGGATGGCAGGGGCATGGACGTGCTGGCCAGAGCGATCGCCGAGGCTTTGGCGGGTCGTCGGCTGCGGGGTGAGCTCTGGGTGCCGGCCGAGGAGGGCGCCTTGCGGGCGCGGCTCCATGCCCTCGGGGCGGTCCGTGAAGAGCGACCGGAGGAGGCGGGATGGTGGCTGATGGTGGATGTGCGCGAGGAAGAAGCGAGGCGGCTCCTCGGGCGCTTTCCTGGATTCGCGGCCTGGTGGCGAAGGCAAACCGAGCCTGTGCCATTGGGGTCTCCTGATGCGGCTTAGGCAGAACCGCCGAATATCGGGCATTTCGGCGAGGCAATAGCGAGTAGCGAGGAACGCAATGGCTCGCAGGCTTTCTCTTGGGGATTGGGCTGAAGCGCGATGCGCTCGGATTCGGTCCTCGCCCATGGCATGAGACATCATCGGGATTCACGGTTTCCTTGCCACGAATCAGCGGCAAGGAATCGGGAATAGCGAACCTTTCATTTGGGGGGCGCGGCTTTCGCCGGGCATAGGCGGTGAGCGTGGCGTTGGGGAAATGGGGTGCTGTGCACCGCCTTCGCCGCGCGCTCGGAGCGATTCGGAGCGAGGAACGAAGCCGTGTCGCAAGAGCGCAGCCCAAAAATGCGGAGGAATGTCGTCGGCGACGGCCTGCTCTCGACGAGCGTGCGAGGTGACGGGATGAGCAAAGCTGTCCTGGCGGCCGCGGCAGAGCGTCTCGGTCTCGCCGAAGGCGGTCGCTGGCGGGCGCTCACGGGAGGCGCCGCCTTCCGCAAAGCGACCGCGCTCTGATCTTCAGGCGCTTCCGCTCCTGGCACTATGCTTCGGCGAAGACGGGCATCGCTCAGAACAGGAGCGAGGCCATGCGTCGGCGGAAGCGAGAAATGAGGTCCTGATCCTCGATCAGGCGAAAGGCTTCGATCAGGCTGCGCCGGCCGAGGTCGTCGCCGAACTTGCGATCCTTTTCCATGATCGCGAAAAACTGCTCGAGCGCGGCTTCGTGCTCGCCGGCGAGCAAGAGTCTCGCACCGAGCTGATGGCGGGCCGTGAGATCGGCAGGATCGGCAGCGACCTTCGCGCGCAGCTCGGCGAGCGAGGGGGCTTGGCGCACGGCGAAGGCGAACTGCAGGCGTGCCCGCGCGGCTTTCGTTCGATCCTCGGCTTGCAAGGCATCCGGCAAGCCGTCGAGCAAGCGTTGCGCCTCGTCGAGTTCCCCGGTTTCGATGAGAGCCAATGCCAGATCGCGCTTCAGCTCGGCCTTCTCCGGCTCGGCCGCCACGGCCTTGCGCAGGCGCACGACCGCCTGTGCGGGACTTTCCCCGGGGCGCAACAATGGAGCCGCCGCGCTGCCGTCGGTGCGGGCCGGGGGCGCCCCGACATGACGTTCGAGGAAGGCGCGCACGGCGCTCTCCGGCTGCGCGCCCATGAAGCCGTCCACCGGCTGGCCGTTCTTGAGCAAGATCACGGTGGGCAGGCTGCGCACCCCGAAGATCGCGGCGAGCTCCGGTTCTTGATCGGTGTCCACCTTGGCGAGCAGGAGCTTGCCCTGGTATTCCTCGGCCAGCTTCTCGAGGATCGGCTTGAGCTGACGGCAGGGGGCGCACCAGGAGGCCCAGAAGTCCACGAGCACGGGCAGCTCGCGCGACTTGAGCAGGATGTCCTGCTCGAAGCGCTCGGCGGTCACATCGATGCTGTGAGGGTTGGTCGCAGGACTTTGCATGAGAAGGTGCTCCTCGGCGTTTCCGACGATGTGCGGGTTGCGCGTCGTGCTCTCAAGAGCGTGCTTTTTCGGCCGGACGGATGTGGAGCTCTTGCCACTGGAGCTCGGTCACCGGCGAGGGGGCGCCGGTCATCAGGCACTGCGCGGTGGTGGTCTTGGGAAAGGCGATCACGTCGCGGATCGAATCGGTGCCGCAGACGAGGGCCGCGATCCGGTCGAGGCCCAGAGCGATGCCTCCGTGCGGCGGGGCCCCGTGCTTGAGGGCTTCGAGCAGGAAGCCGAATTTGGCCTGCGCCTCCTCGGGCTCGATCCCGAGCACTGAGAAGACCGCCTGCTGCATCTCGGGGCGGTGAATACGAATCGAGCCGCCGCCGATCTCGTGGCCGTTCAGTACCAGATCGTAGGCGCGGCTTCGCATGTTGGCGGGATTGTGCACAAGCTCCGCCTCGTCCTGGCAACGCGGCGCGGTGAAGGGGTGGTGCATGGCCACCCAGCGGCGTTCCTCGGCATCGAACTCGAACATCGGAAAGTCGGTTACCCAGAGGGGTCTCCAACCGTCGCGGAAGCGTCCGAGCCAGTGTCCGGCGCGGAGCCTGAGCGCTCCCATGGCTTGCGAGCAGAGAGGGTCGGGCCCGGCGCCGATGAGAAGCAGATCGCCGGCGCTCGCGCCGGTGCGGCGAAGCAGTGCTTCGAGCTCGGGGTCGTGCACATGTTTGAGGAGCGGTGAGCTGAGCCCCTCGCGGCCACGCGCGGGATCCTCCACCCGCAGCCAGGACAAGCCCTTGAGACCGTGCTTGGCCGCCTCGGCCGAGAGTTCGTCGAGCTGCTTGCGGCTGAGCGAGGCGCCTTGCGGCAGGCACAGGGCGGCGATGCGACCCTCGGGCCGTTCCGCCCATTCGGCGAAGACCCTGAATCCCGAGCCGCGGAAGATGTCGGTCAGCTCGCAAAGCTCGAGGTCGAGACGGAGATCGGGCTTGTCCGAGCCGAAGCGGCGCATGGCCTCGTCGTAGCTCAGGCGCGGGAAGGGGTTCGGCAGCTCGATCCCGGCGACTTCGGCCAAGACCTCGCGCACCATCGCTTCCACCGTGTCCTGGACCTCGCCTTCATCGACCCAGGCGAACTCGAGATCGAGCTGGGTGAACTCAAGCTGCCGGTCGGCGCGCAGCGCCTCGTCGCGGAAGCAGCGCGCGACTTGGTAGTAGCGGTCGAAGCCGGCGATCATCAAGATTTGCTTGAACAACTGCGGCGACTGCGGGAGGGCATAGAAGCAACCCGGATGCAGCCGCGCTGGCACCAGGAAATCGCGGGCGCCTTCAGGGGTCGCCTTGGTCAGGATGGGGGTTTCGATCTCGATGAAGCCGCGCGCCTCCAGCCAGCGCCGGAAGGCCGCGATCAGGCGCGCTCGCCGCCGGAGCATGTTTTGCATCGGCGGTCGTCTCAGGTCGAGCCACCGGTAGCGCAGGCGCACCTCCTCGCCCGGATTCTCGTGCAGGGCGAAGGGCAGATCGCGCGCTCGATTGAGGAGATCGACGCTCTCCGCGAGTAGCTCCACCCGTCCCGTCCGAAGCTTCTCGTTCGCCTTGAACCGCGCTCGCACCGTGCCACGAACCCTGATGCAGTCCTCTGCGCGCAGCTGCGATGCGAGGGCATAAGGCGGGGTCTCCGGCTCCAGGACGACTTGCACGACGCCTTCGTGATCGCGAAGGTCGAGGAAGCACAGTCCGCCGAGGTGTCGAACGGCGTCCACCCAGCCGCAAAGCGTCACTTCGCGGCCGATGAGGTGCTCGCCGATGGCGCCGCAGAGGTGGGTGCGCATACGCTTCGCCGTCGAGGAATCGGATGGGTGAAGCCGGCGATCCTAAGCGCAAAGGGAAATCGCGGCAATCATGAGGAGTCTTGCCGGCACCAGGAAGGCAAAAGTACGATGTTGGGCTCGGGTGCCGGCGTAGCTCAGCTGGTAGAGCAACGCATTCGTAATGCGTGGGTCGGGAGTTCGAATCTCTTCGCCGGCACCAGCCTTAGCGCTTCTCGCCGGAGGCATGGGGGCCTCCCCGCGGTTCATCCGTTCGTATCCTGCCCCGTCTCGGGGTTCTCGGGCAGGACGGTGAGCTGCCGAACGACGTTGTCCTCGACCCGATCGATGCGCATCCGGTGATTCCCGACGCGGACTTCCGCGCCGGGCGCGGGCAGGCTCTCGAGGAGATCGACGATCAGGCCCGAGAGGGTTCGCGCCCCGTCGGTGGGCAGCTCCCAGCCCATGATCCGGTTCAGGTGCCGGAGGGTGATGCGCCCGTCGATGCGGACCGAGCCGTCGGGTAGCCTCTCGATTCGGCGGGCGTTTTCGAGGGGCTCGGAGGTGAACTCGCCGACGATCTCCTCGAGGATGTCTTCGATGGTGACCAGCCCGACGATCTCGCCGTATTCGTCGACCACCAACGCCATGCGCCTTCCCCGCTTCTGGAACTCCGAGAGCTGGCGTATGAGCGGCGTGCTCTCGGGAACGAAGTAGGGCTTGCGCGCGAGCTGGATCAAGGTCTCCGTGCTCAAAGCCCCGCCGCTGGCGAGCGGGGCCAAGAGGCTGCGCGGGTGCAGGATGCCGAGGACCTGGTCGATGGATCCCTGATAGAGGGGGATTCTCGAGTAGGGGAAGCGGGCGAGCTGCTCGAGGATGCGATCCATCGGTTCGTCGAGGTCGATGCCCTCGATCTCGTTGCGCGGCACCATGACGTCGGCGACGGTCGCCTCCTCGAGGTCGAGGATGTTGAGCAGCATCCGACGGTGGCGCGGTGGCACGAGGACGGCGGCCTCGCCAAGGAGGGTGCGCAGCTCCTCCGCGCTTAGATGGTCGCTGCGAGTCGAGCCCGAGCTGCGACGCAAGGGGCGTGTCAGAAGCCCCGCCAAGGCGTTGATCAAGCGGACCAGCGGCGAAAACAGCCGAAGGAGCGGATAAAGGACATAAGCGGCCGGATAGGCGATGCGCTCCGGGTATTGCGCGGCGAGCGTCTTCGGAGCGACCTCGGCGAAGATGAGAATGGTGACGGTGAGGAAGAGGGTACCGGCGAGCACCCCCGCATCCCCCGCCAAGCGCATGAAGATCAGTGTGGTGATCGCTGAGGCGAGAATGTTGACGAAATTGTTTCCGAGCAGTACGAGTCCGATGAAACGGTCCGGGCGCTCGATCAGGGACTGGACGAGCCGCGCCGCTCGCTGTCCGCTCTTCGCCTGATGGCGCAAGCGGTAACGGTTGATCGCCATCAGGGCCGTTTCCGACCCCGAGAAAAAGGCGGAGAGGATCAGGAGGAGGAGAAGCCCCGCGAACAGGAGCGGGAGGGGGAGCGATTCCAAGGTCGCGCAGGAATCGAAGGGAAGTCCGTCAGGACCTGCCATTATGAAGGAGAAATGCCGCCAGAGCAGCCCGACTGTGGCATCGTGAAGGCCCCTCCCTTGAGAGCACGATCGTCGTGAGCCGATCGCGGAGCCTCTATCAATGCCAGAGTTGCGGCGCGAGCTTCGCGAAATGGCAGGGCCAGTGCGGTGATTGTGGGGAGTGGAACACCATCGTGGAGACGCCGCAGGCCGCCGCGAAGGCGGGGGGGCTGGGAGCACGCGGCTGGACGGGTGTGGATGAGCTCGCCCTCGCGAGGCTGGATGCGGTCGAGCGCGAACGGGGGTGGCGTTCGCCGGTGGGTATCGGCGAGCTCGACCGAGTGCTCGGCGGCGGGCTGGTCCAAGGCTCGGTGGTGCTCATCGGCGGCGATCCGGGGATCGGCAAATCCACCCTGCTCCTTCAGGCGATCGCCGCCCTCGCCGGCCGCCTGCGGGGAATCTACGTGAGCGGCGAGGAGAGTCTCGCGCAGTTGGCGGCGCGGGCGGAGCGCCTCGGAATCGAACTCGGGACGATCGAATGCCTAGCGCAGACCCGGCTAGAGGCGATCATCGGCGTGCTCGAGCGCGAGCGCCCGGCGCTGGCGGTCATCGATTCGATCCAGACCATCTGGAGCGAGGCTCTGACGGCGGCGCCCGGATCGGTGAGCCAAGTGCGAGAGTGCGCAGCCGAACTCGTCCGCTTCGCGAAGACGCGGGGGGTCGCGGTGATCCTCGTCGGCCACGTCACCAAAGAAGGCGGCATCGCCGGCCCGCGAGTGCTCGAGCACATGGTCGATGCCGTGCTCTATTTCGAGGGCGAGAGCGGCAGCCGCCTGCGGGTGCTGCGCGCGCTCAAGAACCGCTTCGGGCCGGTCAACGAGCTCGGGGTGTTCGCGATGGGGGACAAGGGACTGCGCGAGGTGCCCAACCCCTCGGCGCTGTTCCTGGCGGGCAGGGCCGAGCGCGCACCGGGCAGCGTTGTGATGGTCTCGCGCGAGGGTACGCGGCCGCTACTCATCGAGGTTCAGGCCCTGGTCGATGAAAGCCCTCTGCCCAGTCCGCGCCGCCTGGCGCTGGGGCTCGACGGCACGCGCCTGGCCATGCTCCTCGCCGTACTCCACCGCCATGGGGGACTCGCGGTGTTCTCCCAGGATGTCTTCGTCAACCTGGTGGGCGGACTGCGCGTGGCCGAGACCGCGGCCGATCTCGCCGTCGTACTGGCGGTGGCCTCGAGCTTCCGCGACCGCGCCGTGGCGAAGGACCTCGCCGTCTTCGGCGAGGTCGGTTTGAGCGGCGAGATCCGGCCGGTCGCGCATGGCGAGGAACGCATCCGCGAGGCGCGCCAGCACGGCTTCTCATCGCTGCTGCTGCCGAAGGCCAACCTCCCGCGCAAGGCGCCGGCGGGAATCCGCCTCGTGGGTGTCGAGCGGCTGCGAGAAGCCCTCGATGCCGCCTTCTCCTGAGGATGGATCAGGCGCGGCGCAGCAAGAGCTCGAGCACGAACTTCGATCCGAAAAAGCCGAGCAGCAGGAGGAACATGCCGGACAGCGCCAAACGCACGGCCAAAGCGCCGCGCCATCCGAAACGGACCCGGCCATAGAGCAGCGCGCCGAAGATCACCCAGGCGAGGGCGCTGAACACGGTCTTGTGGGCCAAATGCTGGCCGAGGATGTCGTGGACGAAGAGGGCGCCGCTGAGCAGGGCCAGCGTGAGCAGAGCGAAGCCTGCGCCGATCAGCTTGAAGAGCAGCCCCTCGGTGAGCGTGAGCGGCGGCAGGAGCATCAGCCAACGATGCAGCCGTCGCCGGCGGAGCGCGCGGTCCTGCAGATCGAGAACCAGCGCGACCAGCGCTGCGTAGGCCAGGATGCTGAAGGCGACCAGGGCGAGGGCGGCGTGCAGGACGATCTGCCATTCCGCTGGACGCGGCAGGGGCGGGCCGCCGAGGAGCATTTGCAGCCCCAGGGTGAGCGCGGCGATCGGGTAAACGACCACGCCCAGGGGATCGATCGGACGCTTCAGGCCGACGATGCGATAGACCGCCGCCACCCCCATCCCGCTCAGCGACAGCGCCGAGAAGAAGCGGAGATCGACGCCGCCGGCCTGCTCCGCGCTGAGCACAAGCACACCGAAGTGCAGGAGCGTGGCGAGGAGTCCGAGCGGTCGGTCGGCGAAGCTCGCGCTTTCCCGAGCGAGCCTGAGGATCAGAGTGGCCGTCGCGAGCGCGTACAGGAAGAGAGCGAGGCTGGCGAGGATCGCCGTCATAAGCGTCCAAAGTGTGGCACAGGGTCGGGGTCGGGGGCAGTGCTGCTACCATGGTGAGCCCTGCGGTGCTGCTCGCCGCTCTCAGCCTCGCGACGATCCCATGTTCGAGAATCTCACGCGTCGTCTTTCCGCCATGGTCGGGCGCCTGCGCGACCGTGGACGGCTCACTGAGGAGAACATCCGCGAGACCCTGCGCGAGGTGCGGGTGGCCTTGCTCGAGGCCGACGTGGCCTTGCCGGTGGTTCAGGCCTTCATCGAGCGGGTCAAGACCCGCGCCGTCGGGCAGGAGGTGCTCAAGAGCCTGACCCCGGGGCAGGCGCTGATCAAGGTCGTGCGCGACGAGCTTGCGGCGGTCATGGGCTCGAGCCACCGCGGGCTCGAACTCAACGTTCCACCGCCCGCCGTGATCCTGATGTGCGGCTTGCAGGGTTCGGGCAAGACCACCACCTCGGCGAAGCTCGCGCGACTGCTCACGCAGGAGATGCGCAAGCGGGTTCTCCTCGCGAGCTGCGACGTCCGTCGCCCGGCGGCGATCGAGCAGCTGGCTCAGCTCGCCGCCCGCATCGGCGTCCCCGCTTTCGCCACCGATCCGAACCTGGATGCGCTGACGAATGCGCGGGCGGCGCTGGAGGAGGCGCGGCGCAGCCTGCGCGACGTGCTCATCGTCGATACCGCCGGACGTCTCGCGGTCGATCGCGAGATGATGGAGGAGATCCGCGCCTTGCATGCCGCGCTCAAGCCGGCCGAGACCCTGTTCGTGGTCGATGCGATGACCGGACAGGATGCGGCGCAGACGGCGAAAGCCTTTGCGCAGGCGGTGCCCTTGACCGGGATCGTGCTCAGCAAGGCGGATGGCGATGCCAGAGGCGGCGCGGCCCTCTCGGTGCGCTACGTGACCGGCGCGCCGATCAAGTTCTTGGGCACCGGGGAGAAGCTCGAAGGCCTCGAGCCCTTCCATCCGGACCGGATGGCCGGGCGCATCCTCGACATGGGCGATGTGCTTTCCCTGGTCGAGGAGGTCGAGCGCAAGCTCGACCGCGAGCGGGCAGAACGGCTCGCGGAAAAGATGATCGCGGGCAAGCGCTTCGATCTCTCCGACTTTCGCGAGCAGCTCCGACAGATGCTCGGCATGGGCGGGATCGCCGGAATCCTCGACAAGCTTCCAGGCTTCGCCCAGATTCCGGAGCCGCTAAAGGCTCAGGTGAACGACCGCGAGATCAAACGGATGATCGCGATCGTGGATTCGATGACGCCGGGCGAGCGTCGCCGGCCCGAGATCCTCAACGGCTCGCGCAAAGTCCGCATCGCGCGAGGGTCGGGCACTCAGCCGGCCGACGTCAATCGCCTGCTCAAGCAATACCAGCAGATGGAAAAGATGATGCGCAAGTTCGGAAAGGGCGGGCTCAAGGGGCTGCTGCGGGCTGTTCCCGGATTCTTCGGTGGTCCGCGCCGTTGAGCCCTGCCGCGCACCACGCGCGCTGTGTTAGAATCCCGAGTTTGCGACCCAGACAAGCTCGATTCCGCGACTGACGGCAATGGTCAAGATTCGACTCTCGAGAACGGGCGCCAAAGGGCGGCCCTTCTATCACGTGGTGGTCTGCGATGAGCGCGCGAGGCGCAACGGCGCCTTCCTCGAGCGCGTGGGTTTCTACAACCCGATCGCCTCCGGCCAGGAGATTCCCCTGCAACTCAATCTCGACCGTGTGGAACACTGGCTCGGCAAGGGCGCGCAAATGACCGACAAAGTCGCCGCCCTCGTGCGCCAGTTCCGCCGGCTCCAGCGCGCCGCCTGATCGCCTTCCCGGTGGAGCGGCGGCTTCAGGTCGGCCGGGTCGCTGGTGTCCATGGCCTGGCCGGAACGCTGAAGATCGAATCGTGGTGCGAGCCCATCGAGGCGATCCTCGGCTACAGGCCTTGGTTCCTCCGTTCGACCGCGAGGGAATGGCGAATCGAGTCTTTGCAGGGCCGCCGTCATGGTCGCGGCCTGCTGGTCCAGCTGGCGGGTCTGGACGATCCCGACCGAGCGAGGCTTTGGGTGGGTGCGACGATCGAGGTCCCGCGATCCGCGCTTCCCCCGCTTCCGGAGGGCCAGTTCTACTGGAGCGATCTCGAGGGTCTCGAGGTTCGCAATCTCGAAGGAATTTCCTTCGGACGAGTGGCGCGGGTGGTCCCGACCGGGGCCAACGACGTCTTGGTGGTGGTCGGCGAGCGTGAGCGCTGGATTCCCTTCGTGTTGGGGCGCCACGTGCAGGAAGTCGATCTCGAGCGCGGCCTGCTGATCGTGGACTGGGACCCCACCTTCTGATGCGCATCACGGTCCTCTCGCTTTTCCCCGAGCTGATCGCGACCGTGGCTCGTTTCGGCGTGCTCGGACGCGCCCTCGATCGCGGTTTGCTCGAACTGGCGACGATCAATCCGCGGGATTTCACCGATGATCCCTATCGCAGCGTGGATGATCGTCCTTTCGGCGGAGGCCCAGGGATGGTGATGCGGGTCGAGCCGCTCGAGCGGGCACTCGAGGCGGCGCGAGCGGATCGTCCGGGCCGAGTGATCCTGCTCACGCCGCAAGGCCAGAGGCTCACCCAGTCACGCCTCGCCGCCCTCGCGAAGGCGTCTCACCTGATCCTCGTCTGCGCTCGTTACGAAGGGGTGGACGAGCGCTTCGTCGAGACCTTCGTGGACGAAGAACTGTCGATCGGCGACTACGTCTTGAGCGGCGGCGAGCTTCCGGCGCTGGTGCTGATCGATGGTCTGGCGCGTCTTCGCGAGGGCGTCCTCGGTGATGCGCGCTCGGCTGAGGAGGACTCCTTCAGCGACGGGCTGCTCGATTGTCCCCATTACACCCGGCCCGCCGAGTACCGCGGCCGCCGAGTACCAGAGGTGCTGCTCTCCGGCGATCACGCTGCGATCAGGCGCTGGCGGCGCTCGCAGGCGCTTTTGCGCACCTGGTATCGGCGCCCCGACTTGCTCATGCGCGCCTCGCTCTCGGAGCAGGATCGGGCCCTCCTCGCCGAAGCCATCGAGGCATGGCGTCTTGCGGGAAAACGTTGAACGCAGCGTATAATGGAGAGCTTGTTTCCAGCGTGTACGCTGCCATGAACGACTTCATTCGCGCCTTCGAGAGCGCCCAGCTTCGCCCGAACATTCCCGATTTCGGGCCCGGCGACACGGTCGTGGTGAACGTCAAGGTTCGCGAGGGCAATCGCGAGCGGATCCAGGCCTTCGAGGGGATCTGCATCGCGATGCGCAACCGGGGTCTCAATTCCTCCTTCACACTACGCAAGGTCTCTCACGGCGTGGGTGTGGAGCGGGTCTTCCAGACGCACAGCCCGGCGATCGAGTCGATCGAGGTCAAGCGCCGGGGTCGGGTTCGCCGCGCCAAGCTTTACTTCCTCCGCGAGCGCCAGGGCAAGGCCGCGCGCATCCGCGAGGATCTGAGCCAGGCCGCGCGTGACGCCGCGCAGAGCGGCTGAGGCCTTTTTCGCCGCGTAGCCCACCTAGGGGCTAGTTTCGATCGAGGTGCACGGATGAAGGTTCACCCCGTGGCGGGCATCTCTCGTTTGCTGTGGGTGCTCGCACTCGGCTTTGGCACCGCCCAGGGGCAGGAGAGCCTGGAGGCAGGAGATTGGTTCGCTGTCTGCGACAATCGCGGCTTGTGCCGCGCCTTCGGTTTTGCCCCGGCAGAGGATGAATCGTTGCCCTGGATCGGCGGAGAAGAGGAGTCCGTGCTCGAACTCGCCCGCGACGAGAGCGGCCAGTTCAACCTTCGCATCCACGCGCCGGCGGGAGCGCCGCCCGATCGCATCTGGCGGCTTTCCATCGATGGGGAGGCGGGCCTCGAGATCGAGGGCATCGAGAAATGGTGCGCGCCGGATGAGACGCTCCATCTGTGCGAGGGCGTGGTCTTGAGCAACCCGCGCAAGGTTCAGGACCTGCTCGAAGCGATGGCGAGGGGTGGGCGCGTCCTCACCCTCAGCGCGGACGGGGCCCCGATCGCCTATATCGCCTTGAATGGCTTCGAGGAGGTGCGCTCTTGGTTGCAGGAGCGCGGCTTGCCGCCATCGGGCGCGATTGAGCGCGGGGCATGGAAACGCTTGAGCGACGAGGAGCTCACGCCCTGGCTGGATGCAGCGCGGGCGCAGCCTGAGGCGCAGGAGTGTGATACCCCGGAGGCGGATCAGGGCTATCCGCCGGGCGAGGCATTCAGGCATCCGGATGGCACGCTGCTCGTGCTGTTGGATTGCTTGGCAGGGGCTTACAACCAAGTCGCCCTCGGATTCGTGCTTCCGCCGGGGGGCGAGGCGCTGAGGCCGCTCAAGCCAGAGTGGCCCGAGCGCTTTCCGGAAAGCGAGAGGGAGGATCTACCAAAGCTGGTCAACGCCAACTTCGACCCGGAGCGGGGCGAGCTCACGATTTTCTCGAAGTTTCGGGCGCTGGGGGATTGCGGTCGAGTGGCGAGCTGGCGATATCGCGACGGGTCGTTCCGCCTCACCGAGTACCGCATCATGACGTTCTGTCGCGGTCTTCTGCCCGATCGCTGGCCCTATCTCTGGCGGGATTGATCGTTTCCCGGCGGATGGACCAAGCGGGGGCGCGGCCTCGGCTCGCGCCACATCCCTTCGTCCTGTCCGCTCGGTTCCATTCCGATTCGAGGCGCTCGCATGGCGGTGCCGCGCGAAGAGACGGTCGCCGCTTGCCGATCCCTCGATTCCGCAGAGCGCGGGAGAAAGAGCTCGCGAGGCTCCTCCCCGAGGCCGAGAGTGCAGAAGCAATCCAGCCGCGGAGTCGGAGAGGGGGCGAAGCCCTTTGCCGCATCCCCCGATGCCCTGGACCTCGGTTTCGATCTCCCGAGAGCCCGGGAGCGGCCGGCTCTCGCGGGCGTATGGGGTGGCTTCGATGAGCGGCAGCGGGCGGCCGGGCGTGCGCGAAGCGACGTCCGCGCGATCCCAACGCTCGGATCAGGCCTTTCGATCGCTCGAAGCCGAGCCAGAAAGGCCGGCCGAAGGATCCTCGCGGCGGCGCGGTCGCGCTTGGGCGTTGGGCGCGATGCTTCGGCGAGGCGGCTGAGCCGAGGAGGGTGGCAGGCGAGAAGCGCTGCCGAGAAGCCCGATCGCCGGGTGGCGCTCAAGAGGGGCGGTGCCGCCAGCGGAGGCGCCGCCCTGCGGGTTCTTCCCGCACCTTTCTGCCGTCGAAGACGAGTTGGCCGTTGACCCAGGTCGCGGCCACCGAAGAGCGGAAGCGGCGTCCCTCGAAAGGCGACCAGCCGCAGCGGTAGAGCAGCGCTTCGCGGCGGACTTCGGTCGGTTTCTCCGGATCGATGAGGACGAGGTCCGCGAAATAGCCTTCGCGCAGGAAACCGCGCTCCTCGATCTGGAAAAGGCGAGCGGGTGCGTGGGCGGTCAGCTCGACGACCCGTTCGAGCGAGATCCTTCCGGAGAAGACCGGCTCGAGGGCGGCGGGCAGCGCGTGCTGAACGAGTGGAAGTCCGGAGGGTGCCTGCTCGTAGGGCTGCTGCTTTTCCTCGAGGGTGTGGGGCGCATGGTCGGTGGCCAGTACATCGAGTCGTCGGTCGGCGAGCGCCTTGAGTAACGCCTCGCGGTCGCTCGCGGACTTGATCGAGGGGTTGCACTTGATCAGGTTGCCGAGGCGCGGATAGTCAGACTCGTCGAAATGCAGGAAATGCACGCAGGTCTCGGCGGTGATACGTTTGCCCTCGATCGGCCCCGGCTCGAAGAGCGCGAGCTCATCGGCGGTTGAGATGTGAAGCACGTGCAGGCGCGCATCGTGACGCTTGGCGAGCGCGATCGCCTTTTCCGTGGATGCCAAGCAGGCGAGGCGGTCGCGCACCAAGGGGTGGTGTTCAGGCCTGAGGCCCGCGGGGTGAAGCGCCTTCAGGCGGGCGAGATTGGCCTCGATTCGCGGGGTTTCCTCGCAATGGGTGATCAGCCGCAGGCGAACCTTCGCGAAGATCGCATCCAGCACCTCGGGATCGTCCACCAGCATGTTGCCCGTGGAGGCCCCCATGAAAATCTTGACCCCGCAGGCGAGCAGAGGATCCACCGCGAGCAGCTCGGAAAGGTTGTCGTTGGCGGCGCCGATGTAGAAGCCATAATTCGCGTGACATCGGCCCTCCGCGCGCCGGTATTTGTCGAGCAGGGCTGCGCGGTCGAGCGTGGGTGGCTTGGTGTTGGGCATCTCGAGGAAACTCGTGATGCCGCCGGCGACCGCGGCGCGGGATTCGCTCTCGAGATCGCCCTTGTGGGTCAGTCCCGGCTCGCGGAAGTGGACCTGGTCGTCGATCATGCCGGGCAGCAGCCACCGGCCCTCCGCCTCGAACACCGTCTCCCCGGGTAGCGGCTCGATGCGCGGAGCGATGCGGGCGATGCGCCCTTCGCGGATTCGGAGATCGCCGAAGAAGCGTTCTCCCTCGTTGCACAACCATGCGCCGCGGATCAGGCTCACCCTGGCGCCTCCCGGGAGGAATCGGCGCGGCATCCGGGAAGTCGCGAGAGGACGAAACGATCGGGAACGGGATCCTCGCCGCCCTCGCACAAGGGTTGGCAGCGGAGCAACCGCCAGAACATGAGGATTCCGCCGCGCAGCAATCCGAAGCGCAGGATCGCCTCTTCCGCGTAACGCGAGCAGCTCGGGTGGAAGCGGCACGACTGGCCGAGCCAGGGACTGAGCAGCATGCGATAGGCGCGGATGGGAGCGACCGCGATGCGCCGGAGAATGCCCGGAGAAGGACGCTCGCTGCGGTGGTCGTCTTGCCGCATGGGAGCGCTTAGGCTATAAGAGCCGACTGCTTCGCTCAAGGCTCGGACGAGGGAACCGGTGGCTCGATCGACATCCAGCAAGACGCGCTCTGCGAAAGACATCCTTAGGGCAGCGGCGGTGAAAGTGGCGGCCGCGAAGGGCGAATCGGGGGCGCGTGGCCGGCAGCCGGCTGAATCGCCCCTCGCCCCCCCAGCGGCGTCTCGACGGCGCAAAGGCGAGGATGCGCTCGCCGAGAACAAATCGGCGGCGAAGAAGGCTGCCGCGAAGAAGGTCGCGAGGGCTCGTGCCAAGCCCGGAACGGCGCCCTCCGAGGCGCCCGCGACGAAAAAGGCTTCCTCGAAGAAGCGCCCTGCGAGGCAGGACGCGTCGAAGGCGGCCGTGCGCAAGGTGGCCGCGAAGAAAGATACCCCGAAAGCCCCAGTCGTTGCGAAGGCGAAGAGCGCTCAGTCGGTAGCGAAAGAGATCGTGGAAAAGGAAAAGACCGAGAAAGCGTTGGCGCAGGAAGGGAAGAAGATGGCCGAGACCAAGCCGAGCAGCAAAGGCGCCCGTGGCTTCGGTGGGCCGGGCGAGAAGGCGGGGGATCGGTCTCGGCCGGTGAGGGCGGGCCGCAAGGCCGCCGCCGCGAGCCCGGTGAAGGGTGCGGATGCTCCAGACGAGCAGGCGGTCACGGCGGTGGCGCGAGCCGTCGCCAGGCCGTCAGCGGGGGCAGTGCCGCCGGCGCCCCCCATCGCCAGCGTGACACCCGTGCGCGTGGAGCTGCCGGAGGGCTATCGCCCCTCGCCGGAAGAGCCTTACATGAACCCGATGCAGCTTGAGTACTTCCGGCGAAAGCTGCTCAAGTGGCGCGAGGAACTGGTCGAGGAATCGCGCCAGACGTTGGATCATTTGCGTTCGGAAGTGCGCGATGTGGGCGATGAGCTCGAGCGCGCCACGCGCGAGTCGGAGAACGCGCTCGAGCTTCGCACGCGCGATCGCTACCGCAAGCTGATCGCCAAGATCGACGCGGCCTTGCGCCGCATCGAAGAGGGCTCCTACGGCTACTGCGATGAAACCGGCGAGCCGATCGGCTTGGAACGCCTGGAGGCGCGCCCGATCGCGACCCTGAGCCTGGATGCTCAGGAGCGGCGCGAGCTGCTGCAGCGGCAGCTCGGCGAGTAAAGCGCTCCCGCGCGATGAGCGGGGGCGTGGATCGAGAAGAAGCCCGCCGGCGCATCGAGGCGCTTCGCCGGGAAATCGCCGAGCACGATTACCGTTACTTCGTGCTCGACGATCCCCTGATCCCGGACAGCGAATACGACCGGCTCCTCGCGGAACTGAGAGCGCTCGAGGCGCGTTTTCCTGAGTTCGTCGTCCCCGACTCGCCGACCCAGCGCGTGGGCGGGGCGGTGCGCGAGGGTTTCCGCTCGGTGCGTCACGATCCGCCGATGCTCAGCCTCAACAACGTGTTCTCCGAGGAGGAGGCTCGGGCCTTCTTCGCGCGCATCGCCCGCGAGCTGAGCGAGCAGGAATCAGCGCTCGAGTGGTCGGTCGAGCCCAAGATCGACGGGCTGGCGATTGCGCTCCATTACGAGCAGGGGCAACTGGTGCTCGCTGCCACCCGCGGCGATGGCGAGATCGGCGAGGATGTCACCCATACCGTGCGCACGATTCGTTCGGTTCCGTTGCGGCTGCGGGAGCGGGCCAGGCCGTGGCCGAGGCGGCTTGAGGTGCGCGGCGAGGTGTACATGCGCCGGCGCGATTTCGAGCGTCTCAATGCGCGGCTGAGCGAGCTCGGCGAGCGCAGCTTCGCCAATCCGCGCAATGCCGCAGCAGGATCGGTGCGTCAGCTCGATCCGAAGGTCGCCGCCTCGCGTCCGCTCCGGTTCTTCGCCTACGCGGTGGCGGGATGCGAGGGATGTTCGCCGCCCTCGCGGCAAAGCGCCGCTTTGGCGTGGCTGGCGGAGCTTGGGTTCGCGGTGACTGCTGAAGCGCGCCTGGTGCGCGGTGGGGAACAAGCGCTCGCTGTGTATCGCGAGCTGCTCGCTCGCCGCGAGAAGCTCGATTACGAAATCGATGGCGCGGTCTATAAGCTCGACCGCCTCGATGCGCAGGAGCGGCTCGGCTATCTCGCGCGTGCGCCGCGTTTTGCGGTGGCGCATAAGTTTCCTGCTCGCGAGGCGGTGACCATCGTCGAGGCGATCGAGGTCCAGGTCGGGCGAACGGGCGCGATCACGCCCGTGGCACGGCTTCGGCCGGTTCCGCTCGCCGGTGTGACGATCACCAACGCGAGCCTGCACAACTTCGACCAGGTGGCGCGCCTCGACGTGCGCGTGGGCGACAGCGTCATCGTGCGCCGCGCGGGCGATGTGATTCCCGAGATCGTGGGCGTGATCAAGGAGCGCCGGCCGGCGGGGACGGAAGCCTGGCAGCCGCCGACGCGCTGTCCGGCCTGCGGCTCGGCGATCGAGCGGGTGCGCGGCGAGGTGATCGCGCGCTGCACCGGCGGGCTTTATTGCCCGGCGCAGCGCAAAGAAGCCATCCGCCATTTCGCCTCGCGCCGGGCGATGGACATCGAGGGCCTCGGCGAGAAGATGATCGAGGCCCTGGTGGATGGCGGATTGGTCGCCACGGTGGCCGACCTCTACCGACTGCGCCTTGAGGATCTCGTCCGCCTGAAATACGGCGATGAGGGTGCTCCAGGCGGCAAGCCTGCGACGCGCTGGGCCGAGAAGCTGCTTCAGGCCATCGCCAAGAGCAAAGAGACGACGCTCGATCGCTTCCTCTTCGCGCTCGGCATCCGCGAGGTCGGCGAGGCAACGGCCAAGGCCTTGGCCCGGCATTTCGGCAGCCTCGAAGCCCTGATCGCCGCTGCCGAAGCCGACTTTGCCACGCTCGGGCAGGAACCCTGCTGTCCCAAGCTCAGCGCCGTGCCCGACATCGGGCCGGTGGTCGCTGAGCACATCGCGCGTTTCTTCCACGAGCCGCACAACCGGGAAGTGATCGAGGCGCTTCAGGCGGCTGGGGTCCGCTGGCCGGAAGGCAAGGCGGGAAACGAGGCGGGGCCGCTTGCCGGCCAAAGCGTCGTGCTCACGGGCACGCTGTCGCGGATGAGCCGCGAGGAGGCCAAGAGAGCGCTCGAGGCGCTCGGGGCCAAGGTGAGCGACAGCGTCTCGCGCAAGACCTCGTTTTTGGTACTCGGCCGCGATCCGGGAAGCAAGCTCGAGAAAGCGCGAAGCTTAGGAGTTCCGATCCTCGAAGAGCAGGCTTTTCTCGAATTGCTGGCCCGTCATGGACGGGGCTGATCATCGCCGATTCCAGGCCGAGGCGCTGCGCCAGCGGCTTTACGCCGAGATCCGAGATTTCTTCGCCGCCCGCGGCGTGCGCGAGGTGCAAACCCCGATCCTCGACCCGATGGGGCCGATGGAGCCGCACATCGAGGGCTTGCGCGCGAGCGACGGGCGGCAGCAGTGGTTTCTCCGCGCCTCCCCCGAGTTCTTCCACAAACGTTTGCTGGCGCGAGGCTTTAGCGATCTCTTCGAGATCGCGCGCGTGTTCCGCGCCGGCGAGCATGGCCCCAGGCATCGCCCGGAGTTCACACTGCTCGAGTGGTATCGCCTCGGCTTCGATCATCGGCAGCTCATGGCCGAGGTGGCGGCGCTGGTGCAAAGCAGCTTCGCGCTGCTCGGCCGTGCGCTCAACGTGCGCGAGCTCAGCTATCGCGAATGGTTCGCCCCGCTCGGCCTCGATCCCTTCGCGGCGACGGCCGAGCAAATGGCCGAAGCGGCGCGGGCGCATGGGCTGGAAGTGGCCTCGCCGATGGATCGCGAGGATTGGCTGATGCTCTTGAGCGCTGCCGTGCTGCCGCGCTTTCATCGGGCGAAGGAGCTGCTCTTCGTGTACGGCTTTCCGCTCGAGCAGGCGGCTTATGCCCGCCTTCTGCCCGGAGAGCCGCCAACCGCGGCGCGCTTCGAGGCTTTCCTCGGGGCGCTTGAGATCGCCAACGGCTATTGGGAAGTGACCGACCTCGAGGAACAGCGGCGGCGATTCGCCCAGGACAACGCGATCCGCGCGAAGCGCGGCCTGCCGCCGCGGGCGGTGCCGCCCGAAGTCGAGGCGGCTTTCGTCGAGGGCCTGCCTGAGTGCGCGGGCGTGGCGCTTGGCATCGAGCGCTTGCTGATGGCGATGCTCGGAAGCGAGGACATCGCGGAGGTCGCGCTCTTTCCCTGAGCGCAAGGCCCGATGAAAAAAAAGAGGCCGGGGCGGCGTGCCCCGGCCTCGTGAGCGAGGGAGGGAACCCGATCAGCGCCAGTGGAGCGGCCGATCGCGGCGCTCTTGGAGATTCTGATCGCCCTGACGGATCAGACGGAGGTCGCGCAAGGCATAAGGCGCACCGATGCCGGGACGGGCGAGGTGCTCCTTCTCGATGCGCAAGGGGATCGCGCCGCGACCAGGCTCCAGCCAAACCGCCGCGTGGGTCACGGCGAGCGGCCGCTCGCTGCCATCGTCAGCGGTTCCGGTGAGGACCGCGCGAAGCTCGTAGCGGGCGGCGAGCGCGTTTTCCACCCCGAGCGCGAACACCAAGGCGCCCTTCTCCTCGATGCTTTCGACGCGACCGTCGAGGCGGGCACTCGGCTGCGAGACGGCGAAGGCGGTGCGGACGTCGCGGCGCAAGTCGCCAGCGGCCGAGGCCGCCGCAGCGAAGAGATGCACTTCCCACAGGCCTTCACCGTATCCGCGCCCCCGTTCGAGGGCGATCTCCGCCGCGAAGTCCTCGCCGCGGCGCTCGAGTTCGAAGTTCTGGGTGTACCCATCGGGCGCGGTGATCAAGCCCGTGAGGGCGATGGGACGCGCGTTCTTCGGCAAGCCCGCCCAGCCACCGGCGATCCTGAGCCGGCCATCGGCACCGACGAAAGGCTCTGCCTCGAGCCGGAGGACCAACGAGGAATCCGGCTCGAACACATGAAGGAGCACGCGGCCGGAGGCTTTCGGCAGGATCAGCCTCGTCGGTCCGGCGCCGAGCTCGGAGCGAACTCGGAAGGCGACCGTTCCCTCGGGGAATTCGGCGCCTGCCTGCTTGAGTGCCCCTGCATCGGCGAGGACCGCGACCGCCTGCTCGCGGGTGTAGCTCCGTCCGGCGATCTCGATGCGCATGCCCGAGAGATCGAGACCAGCCCGCTTGCCGGGCTCGGCGGGGCTGAGCCGGATGAGCGCGCCGGGTGCGGTGGTGGTGAACGCGACACCCTTGGCGAGCTCGGCCGCTTCGACCGTGGTCCAGAACTCCCGGCTTTCGGCGAGGAAGGGCTGCGGGGAGAAATCGATGGCCGCGCTTTCCTCGATCGGCCAGGAAAACTGCACGAGCTCGCGCTCGGTATGGCGCTCGACGGCGGCGATTTTCGCGGCGGCGATACCGCTCGGAACGAGGTCGGTGGGGCTCGGTGCGCTGAGCCTCAAGGTTTCGGCAGAGAGATGGGGTGCGGCGAGGAACAGGCTCGCGCTCAGCGAAAGCAAACGGATCATGGCAGGCTCCTCACAGATCGTTGCGCAGGATCACATCCAGCCCGAAGCAGGGGCGGCGGCTCTGGTTGTGGCTGAGCACATAGCCGTTCTGCATCCGCTGGGTGTCATAGAACCAGACGCGGCCTGCCGCGCTCTGGCTCGTGCACTCGAGGAAGCCGTCGTTGCAGGAGGCGAGCCACGCCTGGGTGATGGTCAATCCGACGTTCTCCGCGTAGCCGCCACAGTAAGAGTTTCCGCTCCACACCGCCGAGCGCACATTGGTCCCGACCACGGTCCAGAAGCCCTTCGGTAGCGCCGGGCGGCTGGCGGTGCCATAGAGGTTGTTGGCGTTGTAGTGCGCCATCCAGCTCGGTTGCTGCATCCGAACCGCATCGTTCTTGTAACCGAGCAGCCAGCCGAGCGACTGCTCGAAGACGTTGCCGTTCATCACCGCCGTGGCGAGTGGGGTACCGGCGGAGCTGGGGGCGAGAGCGTTCACCCAACGGATGCGCTGGATGATCAGCGGATAGCGGCTGTCATAGGTGGGATTGGAGAGGATCCAGCGCATCACGTTGCCGCCATTGGAGTGGGTGATCACCACGAGATCGGTGATGCCGCGCTGGGTGATGAAGCCATGAAGCTGCCCGGCGAGGCAGCCGGCCGCCCCCGAGGCCCACATGTACTGCGTGAAATCGCAGTTGATGACGATGTAGTTGGCCTGATTGGGTAGCCCCTGGCGAATGGAGTTCACCATGTCCCAGGTCCAATAGTCGGCGGCGGCATTGGTCTGGCGACCGGTGCCGTGGACGAGCGCCACCCCCTTGTTGGCCATCGCTTGCAGCGGCCACAAGGCGGCGAGCAAGAGAAGTGCGAGATGCTTCACAGTGACCCTCCGGCTCGAAGCGTCAGGGGCGAGCGCTCCGCACCTGCCCCCGACTCGAACGATCACCGACCCCTCCCCGGATCGGACGGCGCTGAATCTACCCTGAACCGGGGCGGATGTCAAACGCGCGTTTGAAACGTTCGTTTTCCGGCGCCGTGAACGCGCTCACGATTGAGCGCCGACCTGCGATCGGCTGAAGTTTGCGCGCCCCGCACTCGCGGGCTGGGCGAGCGTGGACGGCCGCTCGATGCCGAGTCGATCGGCCCAAGCGAGGAGCTCCTCGGTCAGACCCTGTCGTTCCTCGCCGCCTTGCGCGCACAAGGCGTCGATCTGGGCGAAGTATTGCTCGGCAGTGACCTCGCTGAGCTCTGGGTCGTGGTAGCGGCGTCGACGAAACTCCTCCCACGCCTGCACTTCGTCAGCGCTCAAGGTCTCGGGGTAGTGGCGCGCGCGGTAGCGAAAGAGCAGGGTGTCCAGGCGCGGATCCCGCCATCGTCCCGCGTATTTTCCAAGCTCATTGGGCGAAGCCTTGCGCAATGCGCTGAAAAGAAAACGGTCGCGGTCGGCGACGAAGCGAGCGTAAAGGTCGAGTTCGGGATCCTCTGCGGCACCGGATGCCCGCTCCATCGCCGCCTGGAGTCGCGCACCGAGCTCGGCAAGATGCGGTCGCAAAAGCGTCAGGTGCTGCTCGCAGCGCTGCCGTTCGATGCCGAGGCGGTCGAGCGCCGTATTTTTCACTTGCTGCGCAGGCACGACCATCGGCTGGCGGTTGGGGCGCAGGCGCTTGAGGGCGAAGGGGGGAAGCTCCGCGAGAAGGTCCGCCAGCGCTTCGCAAAGGGCCTCGGGCGGATCGAGGGGTCGCTGCACGAGCCTCAAGAGCGGCTTTGGATCGCATGCGAGATCGAAGACGAGGTAGCTCGCTTCTCCATTCGAGAGCTCGGCCAGCGGGAGAACGAGGGCGGCGCAGCCGCGCTCCGCCGGGTAGCGGCCCGAGACGTAGAAAAGAGGCTTGCCGATCTCGATCTCTTCGCGGACGCGACGCTTGTCGCGGAGTGCGAGCGCGTAGTTCCACAGCCTCGGTTGCGCCTCTTTGAGCTTTCGTGCGAGCTCCAAGGTCGCCAGGACATCGCCGAGCGCGTTGTGCGAGTCATGAGCAATGCCGTTCGCGAGGGCGAGGTCGGCGAGCTTGAAGGAGGGGCCTGAACCATCCGCGCGCTGAGGCCAATGGAGCCCCTCGGGCCGCAAGGCATAGGCGAGGCGCAGCGGATCGAGCAGATCGAAGCGCGAGTTGTTTCGCTGCCATTCGCAGGCGTAAGGATCGAAAAAGTTGCGATAGAAGAGAAAACGCAGGAACTCGTGATCGAAGCGGATGTTGTTGAATCCGGCAAGACAGGTGTTCGGCTCGCTCGCAAGGGTCGCGATTTCGGCGGCGAAGAGCGGCTCGGGGAGTCCCTCAAGACAGCGTTGGGGCGTCAAGCCGGTCACCCAACAGGATTGCGGGCTGGGGAGAACGTCCTCATCGAGGCGGCAGAGCAAGCTGATCGGGTCCCCGATCGCTCGGAGCTCGGCGTCGGTGCGCACGCACGCGAATTGAGCGATCCGGTTGCGGCGCGCGTCCCGGCCGAAAGTCTCGAGGTCGAACCAAAGGAAAGAAGCGGGGGCAGCGGTGTTCGACATGTGACCATCCTTTTGTATGGATTCTCATCTCATAGAGTAATGGTCGCTCTCACTCGGTTTGCGGGCCTTCGGCCTCCGCCAAGTCCGGGCATTCGAACGTCGTTCAGACACCGCGCTCCGGAAGCCTCGTGCCGGTGCCTTCGACGGTCTTGGCCGAAGGCTCGCGGAGGGCTATAGTCGCGCAAGGGTCGCGGGCGGGGTCGCTTCCGCCGCTTCACCTTCACTGCATTGGTCGAGAGGGGGATCTTCATGCGTCGCCGTTTTCTTTCGTCGCTTCGTCCGCTCGCATTGGCCGTCGGCTTTGCGCTCGCGTATCCGAGCGAGGCCACCACCATCGTCGCACCGGCGCTTCGGGCCCCGGGCACGGTGGGCTACGACGCCGAAGGGGTGCCGATCATCCAGGCGCAAAACGACTTCGATGCCGCGTTCCTCGCCGGCTGGGCCCATGCTCGCGATCGCTTCTGGCAGATGGACCGGCTGCGCCGGGTGGGCAGTGGGACGCTCGCCGAGCTCCTCGGGCCGGCGGCCCTCGCCAACGACGTGCAGCTTCGCACCCTCGGTCTTCGTCGGGCCGCTTGGGAGAGCTGGGCGGCGGCCAGCGAGGAGCTGCGCGGCCTTCTCAAGGCCTACGCCGACGGGGTGAACTTCTGGTTGCGCACCAATCCGCTGCCGCCGGAATACGGTGCGCTCGAGATCACGGTCGCCGATCCTTGGCACCCGGTCGATTCGATCGTCATCGGCAAGCTGCTCGCCTTCCAGCTTTCCTTCGATCTCGAGATCGACCCGACGCTCAACCTCGCCGCCTACCAGCAGGCCGGTCAGGCAGGCAACTTCAATGGGACCGCTCTGTTCTTCGAGGACACCTTCCGTGTCGCGCCCGCCGACGGGCGGGTCACGGTGCCCGGCTTCCGTCCGGCTGAAGCTGCCGCGGGCAAGGAGGCCGAACCCTTCTGGAAGCAGCTCGGGATGATTCCCGAGGAAACCATCGCGCTGGCCGAGGCGCTTCGCGAGCAATGGGCGGCCAATCCGTGGCTCGCGCCGCGGCTTGAGCGGCGGGAGACGCAAGAAGGCAGCAACTGGTGGATCGTAGGCGGCCAGCACACCGCTTCGGGGCGGCCGATCCTCGCCAACGATCCGCATCTCTCCCTCGAGATGCCCACGTTGTTCTGGGAGGCGAACATCCGCTCCACCGATCCCCGCTATCCCGAGCCGATGGACACGGTGGGCTTGATCGCGCCGGGTACCCCATTTCCGCTTCTTGGCTGCACCACCCGCTTCTGCTGGGGTCTGACCACCAACCCGATCGACATCACCGATACCTTCCAGGAGCGTTTTGTCCTCAACACCTACGGCCTGCCCACGCATACGGTCTTCGGCAATACGCTGGAGCCGGTGCTGTGGGTCGTGCAGAGCTTCTTCGTCAATCAGATCGGGGACGGGGTGGCGAACAACATCCGCCGCGACAACTCGATCGGCTACACCAACGGCGGGGTGACGGTGATCGTGCCGCGGCGCAACTTCGGCCCGGTGCTGCAAATCCAAGGCTCGGGTGGGCTGTCGGTCGCCTGGATGGGCTTCCGCGCGACCGGCGAGCTCGATACCGTCCGTCGGGTCAACCGGGCGCGTAATCTCCAGGAGTTCCGCCAGGCGCTGACCGGCTTCAACGTCGGCTCCCAGAACTGGGCTTACGCCGACCGCGAGGGCAATATCGCCTACTTCGCGCCGGTGGACGTGCCGGTGCGCGATGACTTGCAGAATCTCGGCGCCCCCGACGGGGGCGTTCCGCCCTTCCTGATCCGCACCGGTGATGGCTCGCGCCGCCACGAGTGGCTCCCTGTTCGCAACCCGCAGCCGGGGCAGGTGCGCGGCTTCGAGGTGTTGCCCTTCTCCGAGCTCCCGCAAGCGGTGAATCCGGCGCAGGGCTACCTCGCCAACGCCAACAACGACCCCGTCGGCACCAGTCTCGACAACAACCCGCTCAACCAACTGCGCCCAGGCGGCGGTCTTTACTACCTCAGCCCGGGCTACGCCGATGGCCACCGTATGGGGCGGATCGATCGGGTGATCCAGGCCCATATTGCGAGCGGCCAGAAGATCACGCGCGAGGACATGATCCGTCTGCAGGCAAACAACCAAATGCTCGACGCCGAGCTGGTGCTGCCGCACCTCTTGCGTGCCTTCCAGAATGCGCAGGCCGCTGGTGCCTGGTCGCAGCTCGCGGCCCTCGCCCAGCAGCCGCGCATTCAGGCGGCGATCGCGAGGCTTCAGACCTGGGATTTCTCGACACCGACCGGCCTCGCGGAAGGTTTCGACCCCTTCCGTGTGCCGGGGACGCCGCCGAGCGCGCAAGAGATTCGGAATAGCACCGCCGCGACCATTTTTGCCCTGTGGCGCGCCTACGCGATCCGCAACGTCATCGACGCGACCCTGGCGCGGGTGGGGCTCGGACAACGGCTGCCTGGCGCCACCCAGGCTTACGCCTCGCTTCGGCATCATCTCGAGGTCTTCCCGCAACGGCAAGGCGTGGGGGCTTCGGGCGTCGATTTCTTCCGCGTGGAAGGCGCTCCCAACAAGGCGGCGGCCCGGGATTTCCTGTTGCTGAAGAGCCTGGCCGATGCCTTGGACCGGCTCGCTTCGGCTGACTTTGCTCCGGCCTTCAACCGCTCGACCAACCTCGACGATTACCGTTGGGGCCGGCTGCACCGCGTCGTCTTCCGCCATCAGCTCGGGGGGCCCTTCAACATCCCGGGCGACAATCCCTTCCCCTTCCGCGATCTCGGACCGGGACTGCCGGGCTTGGCGCGTGCCGGCGGTTTCGAGGTGGTGGATGCCTCCGGTCACAATGCCCGCAATATCGACCTCAACGGCTTCATGTTCGGAGGTGGCCCGGTGCGCCGCTTCATCGGCGAGATGACCGACCCGCCGGTGGCGCTGCAAGTCATCCCCGGCGGCCAGAGCGGGGTGATCACCGAGGGTCCGGCCTACGTCAGCCAGCTCCCACGTTGGCTGGTGAATGCCTATAAGCCGATGACCATCGGCGCGCAGAACGCCACACCGGTCCTCACCATCAACTTCCAGCCCACGCCTTGAGCGGGGAGCGCGATGGGCTGAGGCCAGGCTTCGACTGGGAGGTGGCCAAAGCCCAACTCGCTGCCGCCGATCCGCGTTTGCGGATGGCGGCCGCACGGGTGGGCTGGCCGGAGGCGCCGCCGAGTTGGCGCAAGCCTCCCTCGCTCTTCGATGGGCTGGTGAGGGCCGTGATCGCCCAGCAGCTCTCGGCGCGGGCGGCGGGAGCGGTCGAGAGGCGCGTGGAGGAGGCGCTCGGCTGTCCGCTCACGCCTGCGGCGGTGCTGAAGGGGGGAGAGACCGGCCTTCGCGCGCTCGGGCTCTCGGCGGCCAAGGCCCAAAGCTTGATTGGCCTCGCGGATGCGGCGCTTCGAGGATCTTTGCCGCTCGGGGCGGAGGCGGCAGTGCTTTCGGATGCGGCGCTGCTCGAACGACTATGCCGGCACCGGGGGGTGGGGCGGTGGACCGCGGAGATGGTGCTGATCTTCACTCTCGGCCGTCCCGATGTGCTCGCGGTGGCGGATCTCGGTCTGCGCCGCGGTTATGCCCACCTGCTCGGCCGAGGCCGACCCGTGTCCGCAGGCGAACTCGCCTCCGCCGGCGAGGCCTGGCGCCCTCATCGCACGCTGGCCAGCCTCCTGCTCTGGCGCCTTGCCGCTCATGGGCCGCTCGACCAGCACCAGTGCCAGGGCTCGTAGATGAAGCCGTAGGGGTTCTCGCGCGGATAGCTCAGTCGGAAGCCGAAGCCTGCGGCGTGTCGCTCCAGCCAGCGGAAGGCCGAGGTCTGCTCGAAGGCTTCCTCGGTGGGCGGGCAACCCGGCGTGCCGAGATCGAGCGCCCGACCGCTGTGGTGCTCGCTGAAGCCGGGCGGGGCGTTCACCCGAAGGATCTCGGAGAGGGGAATCCCGCGGGCCAGCTTGCGGCGGAAGATCTCGGCCTGGTGCAGGACGCTCCGGAAGGAGGAGACGATTTCGAGGGCGATGCCCTCTCTTCGCGCCGCTTCCTGCATGGCCTTGAACGCCGTAGCCGCGGGAGCGATCAGCCAATGGGCGCGCCCTCGCCGGTCCTTGCCGATGAAACGAAGCTCCAGCGGCTCCGGATGGCGCGGCAGACCGCGGTCGAGACAGGCTTGGAGTTCGAGACCGAGCGAAGAGAGAAGCTCGGAGAGGGAGAGGGGCGGTGGGGCCTGCGAGGACAGCGGTAGCGCCCGCCGGCGCACTTCGCGCCCACCCCAGCTCAGCCAGCGCCGCGACGGCGCGACCCGCCGGACGAGCCCGAGGAGTTCACGGCGTTCCGATGCGCTCAGCGCGCGCTCGCCCTCGAAGCGGGCCACCCGACCCGGAGGCAAGAGCAGCCTCCCGAGCTTCTCTCCGCCCGCTTTGCGACGAGCGAGGAAGCCTACTGAGGGGGCACCCTCGAGCTGAAGCCATGCCCCGTTCAGGAGGATGGGAGCGTGGCTCCGCACCGCCTCCGCGCACCCGCTCCGGGCCGAAAGTCTGGTCGCGCTCACCACCGAGAAGGCCGAGATCCGGGCGGAGCGGGGCAGAAAAGGCGACGGGCGGGGCCGCGATGCCCCGCCCGCCTAGGACACGTCCTCGCTTCGGTGATGAAGGATGGGGGAGCTTTCGGAATCGAGGAACGCGTCGTGAGCCGCGATTCTGGGGCAGCGCAGAGTCGCAGTCCGCGCGAGCGGTCACATTTTCGAAACTGTGTCCTCATCGCCGCGTTTCGACTTCGGCCGCTTCCCGGACCCCGATGATGTCCAAACGCCCGAGCTGAGCGATGCCCTCGGCGAAGCGCCAAGGATCCCCGTCCCCGGTCGCGAGCAGGAGATGGCCGCCGCCGAAGCCGTTCTGAGCCGCGTCGAAGCTGATCCAGCGCTGATCGATCCATGCCTGGGTCCAGGCGTGCGGAACGAAGACCTCGCGTGCCTCGCCGAAGGCGGGACTGAAGACCAGGCCGGTCGCGACCCGGGTGGGAATCCCGAGCGCCCGCCCGGCAGCGGCCAAGAGGAGGGCATGTTCAGTGCAATCACCGCTTCGCGAGCGCAGGGTCTCGAGGGCGCTGGCGTAGCCGACCGCGAGGGATTTGTCGCGGATGTGCTTGGCGACCGCGGCTTCGAGGGCCTTCATCGCCTCGGCTGGGGAGGCCGCGGAAGGGACGGCCGCGCGGGCGAAGCGAACGATCTCCTCGTGATCGCTCTCGATCCATCGGTTCGGGGCGAGGTATTGCGCCCCGGGCACGGTGTCCTCGCGGGCGCTCTGACCAGGCCGCACCTCGACGATCCACTCCGACTCGGACTCGGCGCGTCGGGCTCGCTGCTCCGCGCTGGCCGGAAGCACGACACCGCCGCCGTCGCGGGAACGGATCTCATAGATCCAGGCGAGGCGACGGTTCAGACCGGCCGTTCCCTCGGGGGCCGGTGCCAGGCTGCGCTCGAAGAGGCCGCCGACGTCGCTCGGAGCCTCGGCGCAGGCACGCGAGCAGGCGAGCAGTTCGATGTGCGATCCGAGCAAGGGCATGCTCATCTTGGGAATCGCGCCCCGCTCGTCGGTCCAAAGCGTGGTTTCGAGGCGGTGGCCGGCGATGTCGGTTTGCTGCTCGACCCTGAGCAGTCGAACCGCACCGAGCTCGGGCAATTCGACGGCCTCGTAGTCGATCGCGCGCAGCCGCACGGGAACGGGCTCGAGGAGGTCGCCGACGAACAGCGACAGCATCGCCGTCGCGCCGGGCTCGAGCCCGCTCAGCGCCCGTCTCAAGCCTTCGCTGAGCGTCGCTCCCTCCGGCCAAACGAGCTCGCGGCGGGATTCGCCCGCTGGCCCGGTCAGACGCAAGCGAAGCTTGCCGTCTCGAATCTCGCCCTCGTAGCGCTGGAGGCTCTGACCGCCGAAGATCGTCTCGCCGGCGAGTGCGAGCGGCCGACCATCCGCCGACTCGAGGTGCTCCTCTTGGGTGGCCATGCCGATGCGAACGCCGTTGCGCTCCATCGCAAGCTCCATGCGCATACGGGCCCTGATCCCGCCCTCCTCGTCGATCCGCCTCTCGGCGTGGGCCGTGCCGATCTTGCGTCCTTCGAGGTAGATGGCATACCAGAACTCCTCGTCGCTCGCCCGCGCATGCGGTGCGATCAGCCACAGCAGAATGAGCAGGACTCGCCGGCGGATTGACAGCAAGGGGGTTCTCTCGTCTTCCGAAACCTCCTGAGTGTACCTCTCCAGCCGGCAGGGGCGGGGAGGCGCTTGTCGCCGCTCGCGCGCAGTCCCGACCTCTCCGCTCGGTGCGATCGCGCGCATCCTCCCCCGCCTGCGCGCAAGGTGAGAGCAGAAGCTCGAGCGGCAAGCCTCCGAGAGAAGAGAGCCTCCTGCGGGCGGGTGGTGAGAGGGGCCCCCATTCCGATCCTCGATGGGGACCCGGATGGAGAGGCTGATTGCCTCGGGCATCGCTCTGAGGAAGCGGCGTCCAACCCTTCCCAGAGCGCCAGGGCCGCATGGGCCTCGGCCCGGCGAGAGAAGTGCGCGAAGGCCTCTTCGCCCCGGCTTTCCGGGCACCACGCCCGCGCCTTCAGCCAACCTTCCGGACATCGCACCGAGGGTTCGCGAAGGCCCATCATCGGCGGCGTGGCCGCGAATGCCTCAATGTAGTCGGACCGGTGAGTGTCGATGAGCAACGCGGCCGGATGCGCGCATTCGGCGAAGCATGTTCGTGGCGGCCTGATCCAAGAGGCGATGCTTCTCGAGGCCGATGAGCGGGCCCTGCGCCGGCGAGCTCGAGTGCGAGGCGGTTTCAGACCACCAGGACCACGGGGAGGGGCGGGCGGCTTCAGTCCGAGAAGTCGCTCGAGGAGCGTCTGCTCAGGGTCGAAGGTATCCAGCGGCGACCTCGCCTTAGGCTTCGCATCGGAGACCCGATCGCTCGCATCGAGGCGGCAATCGTGCCGCACCGGATGCGGTGGCCGAGCCTCGCCTCGGCGGGTGACGACAAGCCGCGCGAGCAACGAGCAGAAAGAGGAAGGCATCGCGAAACATGCCGAGGGCAGCCTCAAGAGATCGGATGGCCCGATAGGCCCGAAGAGAACGCTCAGCGCGAAGACCGGCGCGAACCTCTCCCCGCGCCTTGCAAGCCACCGCAAGGCGCGCACGGTGTCCGCGCCGATCGGGGAATCGGCATTCGGCCAGGGATCGCGCCACGCGAAGGGGTGCCAGCCGCCCGCGCTGAGCGCGATGCCCCGTTGCCAGAGCGGCAGCACATCCCTCTGCGAGGGAAGGCGCCCCGCGAGCGGGCGATGATCGCCCGTGCCACGATCGCTTCGAAAAGGCGAGCCCGGGCGGATGACGAAGCCCAGGGGCGTTCCGGAAACGGGCCGCAGGGATCCTCGATGATCCCGCCCTCGGCCTTTGTCCTTCGGGATTCGGCATGACCTTCGGCCCTGTTGCAGAGGCGGCGGCCCGGCGCAGGATGTTGGCCATGAAACACGCCCTCGAACCGTTCTTTTGGCTCGCGTTCGCCGCGCTCCTCATCGCCTCCGGATGCGGCCGCCCCGATGCGGGCGCGCGCTCGACCTCCGAAGCGCCGCGTCTTGCCGTGGCCGTCGCCGAGGTACGGCTCGGATCGATCGAACTCAGTCATCAGGGCCCGGCGACGCTCGAGGCGGAGCGCGAGACCGCGGTGGTCGCCAAGACCTCGGGGGTTTTGGTCCGTCTCCTCGCCGAGGAGGGGGATCGGGTCGAGGCCGGCCAACCTCTCGCCCGGCTCGACGACGAACGGCAGCGTCTGGAGCTCGCCCGCGCAGAGGCCAACTTGGCGCGTCTGGAGAACGAGTTCCGCCGCGCGACCGAACTGCGAGCGCAAAAATTGCTCTCTGAAGAGGCTTACGAGCGCATTCGATCGGATCTGGCCGTGCAGCGCGCCGCCCGCGATCTCGCGGCGCTCGAGCTGTCCTATACCGAGGTTCGTGCGCCGATCGGCGGCGTGATTCTCGAGCGTCTGGTCAAGGAGGGCAATCTGATCCAGCCCAATCAGCCCCTTTTCCGGATCGCGAGCTTCCGCCCCCTGCTTGCGGTGTTGCACGTGCCGGAGCGGGAGTTTTCGAGGATGCGTCCAGGCTTGCCGGCGCTCATGGTGGTGGATGCCCTCGGTGGCGAGGTTTTCATGGGACGAGTCTTGCGGGTGAGCCCCGCACTCGATGCCGGAACCGGCACTTTCCGCGTGACGGCCGCATTCGACGATCCCAAGGAGCGTCTCCGGGCGGGGATGTTCGGACGCCTGCGGATCGTTTACGAGCGGCGGGAGGGTGTGCCGGTGGTTCCCCGCGAAGCGCTGATCGAGGAGGATGGCCGCGTCTTCGCCTTCCGCATCCGTGACGGACGCGCGCAGCGGGTGGAGCTTCGCCTCGGCGCGAGTGACGGTCCCTTCGCGGAGGTCGTGTCCGGTCTGGAGCTCGGCGACCGGGTGGCGACGGTCGGCCGGCAGGCCTTGCGCGACGGCGCCGAGGTGACCGCGATCGACGAAGTGGGGATCTCGCCGCCAGTCGAGCCCGCGTCCGATTCCGAGCGGGTCGCGGAATCGGCTTCGGAGCCGGATCGCATCCCCGAAGACGCCGTCGAGCGCCGCGAATCCTCGGGAGATTGAGCGCGCCATGAGTCTGCCCGCTTTCGCATGCCGCCGTCGGGTCACGGTGGGAATGCTTGCGGTCACGCTGCTGTTGTTCGGGGCCATCGGCCTATCGAACTTGAGGGTGGATCTGCTGCCGCCCCTGTCCTTTCCGACGCTCACCGTCCGCACCGAGTACGTCGGCGCAGCCCCCGCCGAGATGGAACTGCTCGTCTCCGAGCCGATCGAGGAGGTGCTCGGGGTGGTCAAGAATCTGCGGAGGATCGTCTCGGTTTCTCGCGCCGGGCTGTCCGACGTCACCCTGGAGTTCGCCTGGGGGACGAGCATGGACCAAGCGAGCATCGAGGTTCGCGAGAAGCTCGAGCTTTTGAACCTCCCCCCCGAGGCGGGCCGCCCGCAGCTCTTGCGCTTCGATCCCTCCACCGAGCCGATCATGCGGCTCGCCCTGCTCCGTGAGGGATCCGGTGCGGCATCGGTCGCCGACCTGATGTTCATGCGGCGCTTCGCCGAGGAGGTCGCGAGGCGGAGGCTCGAGACGGCGCGAGGCGTGGCGGCGGTGAAGGTCGCCGGCGGCCTGGTCGAGGAGATCGAGGTCGCCTTCGATCCCGAACGCCTTGCTCAGGTGGGCTTGTCGACCGGCGAGATCATCGAACGGCTGCGGGCGGAGAACGTCAACCTCGCGGCGGGTCGCCTCGGCGACGGAGCCGAGCGCTATCTCCTGCGCACCTACAATCAGTTTCGGGGTCTGGAGGAGATGCGGGCGCTGCCCTTGCGCAGCCGCGGCTCGGAATTGCTGAGGCTCGGCGACGTGGCGCGGGTGGAGCGGGGCTACCGGGAGCGCGAGGCGATCATCCGACTCGATGGTCGGGAGGCGGTCGAAATCGCGATCTACAAGGAGGGCGATGCGAATACGGTGGCGACCAGCCAGGCGGTGAGCGCGGTCCTCGAGGCGCTGCGACGCGAGCTCCCCGAGCCGCTGGCGCTCGCGGTCGTCGACGACCAGGCGGCCTTCATCCGCGCAGCGCTGGCCGAAGTGCGGCAGGCGGCGCTGATGGGGGCCTTGCTCGCGATTGCCGTGGTTGGGCTGTTCCTGCGCGAGCGACGTGCCACGGCGATCATCGCCGTGAGCGTGCCGGTTTCGCTCTTCGGCGCTTTCTTCCTGATGGAGCAGGCCGGCATCGGGCTCAACCTGATGTCCCTCGGCGGCCTGGCCCTGGCGACCGGGATGGTCGTGGATGGCGCCATCGTCGTGCTCGAAAGCATCGCCCGCCGTCGCGCGGAGCCCGGTCTCGACGCCGCCACCGCCGCCGAGCAAGGAGCGAGCCGAGTCGCGGCGGCGGTCACGGCTTCGGTCCTGACCACGGTGGCGGTCTTCCTCCCCTTGGTCTTCGTCGAAGGCGTGGCGGGACAGCTCTTCCGCGACCAGGCGCTCACCGTCAGTTTCGCGATGCTCGTATCGCTGTTCGTGGCTCTGGCGGTGATCCCGATGCTTGCGGCGCGTGAGCGGGTGGGCGAGACGGGCTTGGTGCCGGAGGAGTCGGCAGCTCGCACCCGGCTTCGTCGCCTGCTTGCGCTTCCCTCGCGGCTCATCGCCCTCGTGCTCGTCCTGTTCAGAGCCTTTCTCGACCTGGCCGGGCGGTTGCTCGATCCGCTCGGCGAGCGCTTCGCCGGGCTCTATCAGCGCCTGGCTCGGAGCTACCTCGCCGCGCTGCCTTGGGTGCTGGCGCACAAGGCGAAGCTGCTCGCGACCGCGGCGTCGAGCTTCCTCATCGCCCTCGCCTTGGTGCCGCTGCTCGGCTTCGACCTGGTGCCGCAGTTCGTCCAGGACCGTTTCCATCTCACGATGCGGCTGGCCCCCGGCACGCCGCTCGCGCGCACGGATGCGCTCGCGGCCGAGATTGCGCGGCAGGAGGCGGGTCGGCCGCCGGTGAGGACGATCTACGGCGTGAGTGGGCTCGGAGCTCGGCTCGATGCCAATCCGGTCGAAGCCGGGGAGAACGTGGCGAGATTGCTCGTGGTGCTCGAGCCGGGTGCCGGCCGGCAAGGCGAGGCGGAGGCGATGGCGCGGCTTCGTGAGGCGCTCGCCATGCGCCCGGGTGTCGAGGTGGAGTTCGCGCGTCCGGCGCTCATCGACTTGGCCAGGCCCCTCGAGATCGAGCTCGTGGGTCATGATCCTGCCGCCTTGCGCGCCGCATCGGAGCGGCTGATGGCCAGGCTCGCGGCGACTGGGCGATTCACCGACCTGCGTTCGACCATCGAGCGCGGTCAGCCGGAGGTGCGCATCGAGTTCGACCACGAGCGCTTAGCGAGCCTCGGGCTCAGCAGCCGCCAAGTCGCCGACCAGATCGTGCGCGCGGTGCGCGGAGAGGTGGCCACCCGGCTGCGCAGCGAGGATCGGCGCATCGATATCGTGGTCCGCCTTCCTCCCGAGCGCCGCCGCTCGGTGGAGGATTTGACCGAGCTGCTCGTCAATCCGCAGAGCGGGCGGCCGGTGCGACTCGCATCCGTCGCGCGGATCGTGGTGGACGAGGCTCCCTCCGAGATCCGGAGGGTGAATCAGCAGCGGGTGGCGATCGTCGCCGCCCAGCACTTGCATCGCGACCTCGCCTCGGCGATCGCCGAGGTCGAAGCGCTCATCGCCGAGCCGCTCGCGCCGGCGGTGCAGGCCCGACCGGGCGGACAAAGCGGCGAGCTCACCGCCTCACGCGACTCCCTGATCTTCACCCTGGCGCTCGCGGTCTTCCTCGTATATCTGGTGATGGCCGCGCAGTTCGAGTCGCTGCTTCACCCCTTCGTGATCCTTCTCACCGTACCGCTGGCAGTGATCGGCGTGGTCCTCTCTCTGTTGGTGACCGGGTTGCCGATGTCCTCCATGGCAATGATCGGCCTGATCCTGCTCGCGGGGATCGTGGTCAACAATGCGATCGTGCTGATCGACCGCATCAACCAGCTCAGGATCGAGGGGCGTCCGCGGCGTGCGGCGATCCTCGAGGCGGCCGAGGAGCGATTGCGGCCGATCCTGATGACGACGCTCACCACCGTGATCGGTTTCTTGCCGATGGCCCTGGCCGGGGGGGAGGGGGCCGAGCTCCGACGCCCGCTCGCCATCGCTGTGGTCGGTGGCTTGTCGGTGGGGACGCTGCTCACCCTGTTCGTGATCCCGGCGCTCTACGAGGCGCTCGATCGCAAGCATGATGCGGCCTTCGCCAGGCTGAGGGTTCGACCGGAGCCGAGCGCATGAATCCCGCCTCGCTCGCGGTGCGGCGACCGGTGGCCACGGCGATGGCTTACGTCTCGCTGCTCGTGGTCGGGATGATCGCGGCTTTCAGGCTTCCGCTGGAGTATTTTCCCGCGATCGCCGCGCCATTCCTCTTCATTCAGGTGCCCTATCCCGGCGCCACGCCCGAGGAGGTCGAACAGCGCATCACGCGCCCGATCGAGGAAGCGATCGCCTCCCTCAGGGGCGTGGAGGAGATCCGCTCACAGTCCACCTCCGAGGGAGCGAATGTCTTCGTGCTGTTCCGATTTGGCGAGGACATCGCCGTGCGCGCGGTCGAGGCGCGTGACCGGCTCGATGCCGTCCGCGGCGAGCTTCCGGAAGACGTGAGAAGAATCAACATCTTCCGTTGGAACAGCGGGGATGCGCCGATCCTCAACGTGCGTATCTCCGGCCAGCGAGACCTGGATGGCGCCTACGAGCTGCTCGAGCGCGAGCTCAAGCGGCCGCTCGAGCGCATCCCGGGGGTGGCGCGGGTGGAGCTTCAGGGCGTCGAACCGCGGGAGGTCTTGATCGAAGTCATCCCCGAGCGGCTCGCCGCCCATGGTATCGCGCTCAATGCGCTCGCCGAACGCCTGGCGCAGGCCAACTTCGCCGTCGCCGGCGGGATGATCGAAGACGGTCATCGCCGGCTCGCGGTGCAGCCTCGGGGCGAGCTGCGCTCGCTCCAGGCCTTGCGCGATCTGCCCCTGGACGCCCGCGGCCTGAGGCTCTCCGACATCGCCGAGGTGCGGATCGCACCGCGGCGGCGCGACTACGAGCGTCGCCTGGAGGGGCGTTACGCGGTGGGGGTCGAGGTCTACAAGCAAAGCGACGCGAACGTAGTCGAGGTGGGGCGGCGAGCCCTGGCCGAGGTCGAGCGCATCGGCGCCTCCCCTTCCTTCGCCGGCATCGAGCTCATCGTCTTCGACGACCAAGCGACCGGCATCACGAGCTCGCTCGCCGATCTGACATCGGCCGGATTGGTCGGGCTCGTGCTCGCGGTGGGCGTCCTCTTCCTGTTTCTCGGGCACTGGGCCCCGACCCTGATGGTGGCGCTCTCGATTCCGGTATGTCTGACCGTGGCGCTGGCCGCCTTCTATTTCCTCGGCATGTCGCTCAACGTCCTCACCCTGATGGGCCTGCTCCTGGCCATCGGATTGTTGGTCGACAACGCGGTGGTGGTGAGCGAGAACATCGCCCGGCTGCGCGAGCGCTGGCCGCACCGGCCGGAGCAGGCGGCCCTCGCGGGGACCGAAGGCGTGGCGCTGGCGCTGAGCGCGGGCACGCTCACCAGCGTCATCGTCTTCGCGCCGAACATCTTCGGGGAGAAGAACTTCATCACCGTCTATCTCGCGCAGGTGGCGACGGCCATCGGCGTCACCCTGCTCGCCTCCTGGGTGGTCGCGGTGACGCTGATCCCGATGCTCGCCGCCAGGATCCATGCGCCCGCGAGTGGATACGGACGCTCGTTCTCCGCCTTGGGCGAGCGCTATTCGCGTTGGCTCGAGGCCATCTTGAGGCGACGCAAGACGAGCTTCCTGGCGCTATCGGGGATCGTGCTGCTCAGTCTGTTGGTACCGGTCCGTTCGACCAAGGTCGATCTCTTTCCGCCGGAGCAGCAGGAGGTCCTGCGTCTCAATCTCACGCTCAACGCGAACTACCAGCTCGATGAGCTCAGGGAGTCGATCGAACGCATCGAGCGTTTCCTCGACCGCAACCGCGAGCGTTTCGGGATCGACCAGATCTACAGCTACTTCAACGAGCAGGGGATGGCCTTCACTCAGTTCCGGGTGCGCCCCGAGCAACGTTGGCGAAGCCAGGCGATCATGGACGAGATCCGACGGGAGCTGCCGCCCGTGCCGGTCGGTATCGTAGGCTTCCGTCAAGGTTTCGTCGGTGCGCGTGAGGGGCTCAGGGTCGTGATCTCAGGCCCCGATAGCGCCCGCTTGCCGGATGTGGAGCAGGTGTTGGCCTCTCTGCTCGCCGAGATTCCAGGCGTGGCGAGGGTCAGGCGCGATTCATCCGGGGCACCGCGCGAGCTGACCGTCCGCGTGGACCGCGAGCGCGCCCTCCGCTACGGCTTTTCCGCCGAAGAGGTCGCCCGGTATCTGGGCATCGCCCTGCGCGGCATTCCCCTGCGGGAATATCGCGGAGAGGAGGGCGAGTTGCCGGTTTGGCTGCGTTTCCGCGACAGCGAGCGCATCGATCGCGACCGGCTTGCCGGACTCAGCCTGCGCAACCGACGCGGAGAGGATGTCCCGCTCCTCGCCGTGGTCGCGATCGAGCGCGAGCAGGCTCGTCCGAGCATCAGTCGCGTGAACAGGGAGAGCGCGGTCACCCTCGAGCTAGAGCTCGAAGCGGAGGCTCGAGCATCGCAGGTGCGGCAGGCGATCGAGGCGGCTTTGCGCGGGGTTGCCCTGCCGGAGGGATTCCGCTGGTCCTTAGGCGGGGCCTTCATGCAGTCCGACGAGGCCGGAAAGCGGATGCTGTTCAATACCCTGGTCGCGATCGCGCTGGTTTACATCGTGATGGCGGCGCTGTTCGAGTCCCTCGCCCATCCTCTGGTCATCGCGAGCAGCATCGTCTTCGCCATCTTCGGTGTTTATTGGTTCTTCTGGATCACCGGAACGACTTTCTCGCTGATGGCCTGGATCGGGGTGCTGATTCTGATCGGGGTGGTGGTCAACAACGGCATCGTGCTGGTGGAGCACGTCAATGCGCTGCGCCGCCAGGGACTCGGACGCCGCGAGGCGCTGATCCAGGGTGCGAGGGAACGGCTGCGCCCGATCCTGATGACCGTGGCCACCACCGTCCTCGGCATGCTTCCGCTGGCCTTCGGTCAGGCCCAGATCGGCGGCGAGGGGCCGCCTTATTTCCCAATGGCGCGGGCGATCATCGGCGGGCTGCTCTTCTCCACGCTCATCACCCTGCTGCTCATGCCCCTGCTCTACGAGTGGATCGACGACCGTGCCTTGGCCTCGCGGCGCTTCTGGGCGCGCCTGTGGCACGGCGCCGCTCAGCCCGGCGGATCGCCTGAGGCGGCCTCGCGGCGCGGCGGATCGGGGTGAAGCCGCGCGGCGAGGGCCTCGATCGCCCGTTCCAGCCGGGCCGCGTAGGGTTCCGGATCGGGGAGGGCGTGGGCCAGCCTCTGCCAGTCGCCGAGCCAGGCGCGCGCCGCGGCGAGGTCGTCGTCCTGCCCTTGTCCGAGCCGTGCGGCCAACCGTTCCATCTGCAGGCGCAGGCGCAGCTCGGCGTCTTCCGGCCGGGGCGGAATGCCCGCCAGCTCCTCGAGTGCGATGCAGCAGCGTCTGGCTCCGGCGATCGCATCGCCCTGGAAGTCGCCGGCGCCTGCGCTCGGCGTGAGCAGCGCTCTCAACTCGGTGGCGACGCGCCGTCGGTTCGCGGCTTGCGCGCGGCGTCGCGCTTGCTCGATCGCCTCCGCCAGGGCCCGATGGAGCTCGGCAGGCAGGGGCCGCAGGCTGCGGAAGGCTTGGGCCAGGCGCTCGATTTCGCCGAGACTCGGCTCGGCGAGCGCTTCGATGCGGCCGAGCAGGGCCTCCGCTTGGGCAGAGCGTTCGGCTTCGGCGCGCTGGGCGGAGAGCTGGCTTTCACGGTGAGCTTCACGGATGCTGAGCGCGAGTGCGGCGAAGCGCTCCCGTAGCTCGGCCTCCTGCGCAGGAAGGGCGCGACCGAGCCGCCGCCACTCGGATTCGATCCGCTCGAGATCGCGCAGGGCGCGTTCGGGAGGAAGCCCGGCCGACTGTTCCAATCGTTCCAGGAGGGCGCGCTTGGCTTGCAGCGTCTTCTCGGCGTGGAGCCTCCGTCGTTCGTCGAGCGCAACGAGCAGCCGGCGGAGGCGCTCGCCGAGGCGCGCGCGATCTTGGGCGGCGAGGTCCCGGAGCTCTCTTCCCGCTGCCGCGAGCCGGCGACGCAAGGCCGCGAGCGCGACCGCGGTCTGACGCCCCGGCGCGCCATCCTCGGCGCGGGAAGAATCGAGGGTAGCCTCGGCGCTGGCGAACAAGGCCTCGATCTCGCGACGGCGGCGAGCCCTGAGTTCGTCGCGGCGACGGAAGAAGGCGCGAGCGGGCGCGAGCACGGCTCGTGCCAGAGCGTGGAAACGGCCCTCGAGCGCCGGCGGTGCCGGCATCTCTCGGTGGAGCTCCTCCCATTGGGCTCTCAACTCACGGACGCGCTGGGCGAGAGCGTCGGGGTGAAGCCCGACGCCGCCCAAGGCTGCCATCTCCTGGAGCAGTCGCTCTCGGTGTTCGCGCAGGGTCCAGGACTTCCACCGTCGAAGCTCGCCGAGCTTGCGGGAAAGGGCTTTGAGCCGTTCGCTCGCGCGCCCTGCCAGGCTCAGGCCGCGCAGGGTCGCGGCCAGCTGTTCGGCCCGCGCGATCTCGCCCGCCTCCAGCGCCTCGGCGAGCGCCTCGAGGAGGGCTCGCGGTTCGGGATCGCGTTGGGGAGTGGGGGGTGACTCGGGCGCCTCGCTCGCGCCGACGGTGCCGGGAGCGTCTTCGTTCGGCAAAGACGCGGTCTGCGGTTCGGAGCCGAGGGGCACCGTCGAAGGCGGTTCGGCTTCCGCCTCCGCCTCCGCCTCGGACGATGCCAGAGGGGCGGCCTCCGCTTCCGGTGCGACGGGGCTTTCCGCCTCGCTCGCGGCCTCGCGACGCTTGCTGAATCCCTCGAGGATGGCGAGCGCATGGCTCAGGCGCATCATCCGAGGGTCGGTTTCCGGAAGAGCGAGACGGGCGCGGGCCTCGCGAAGCCGCTCGAGAACAGCGCGTGGGTCGCTCGGCGGATCACGCAGGGCGGCATCGGCCTCGCGGCAAAGCGCCTCGGCGGAAGCGACGAGATCGGCCGCGCTGTTCGCGCGCAGCGCTGCGAGGCGTTCTTCGGCCAGGCGTTCGATCCTCTTGTCCTTGCCCCGGGCGCGGCGGGCGACCCGCTCGAGCGCTCCCGGATCCTCGATCCGCTCCAGCGCCATGCGGCGAAGCTCTGGATCGGGATCGCCGAGACTCGTCTCGACCAACACGCTCAGGCGGTGGATCCGGCCCAGAAGGGCGCGTCGGACCTCGACGGAGCGTGCCCGTTTGATCAGCGATTCGCTCTCGGCCGGGTCGAGAAGCTCGCTCGCGAGCAGGGCGAGCTGGGTTTCCGAGAGCGCGCAAGGGCGCTCGCCGGCGATTTGGCGCATGGCCAGGGAATGGGCCTCGCGGCGGAGCTCCGGCGAGGGATCCGAGCGCGCCGCCTCCAGATAACGACGCGGATCATCGAGCCGCTTGAGCGCCGCCAGCCGCACCCGCTCCTCCGCGTCCTCGCGGGCGATTCGGGGTAGCTCGCGCTCGAGCTCGGGGTCGGCGGACTGGGCGACAGCGCGCGCCCTGCGCTCCGGATCCCTGCTGCGCCAATCCGGACCGAAGAGGATGCGCTTCAGGGGCATGGGTGGTGGCTCCGAACCGTGGCGATGCGGGAGGGATCCTCGATCGACCAAAATAGACCATCGGCTTGCGCCGGTACAGCGGTCTCAGCCCTCGTTCCAGCGCTTGAGAAGCGCTTCGTAGCACTCGATCCGGCGGTCGCGGAGGAAAGGCCAGATTCGACGCACCGCTTCGGTACGGGTCTTGTCGATCTCCACGAGAAGGATTTCGGGTTCGGTTTCTCCGGCGCGTGCGAGCCACTCGCCTTGCGGACCGACCGCGAAACTCGATCCCCAGAAGCGGATGCCCGCCCCCCCGCCCGAGGAAAGCTCCAGTCCGACGCGGTTGCACACGAGAACCGGCAGGGCGTTGGCCACCGCGTGGCCCCGCTGCACGAGCATCCACGCCTCGCGCTGTCGCTCGCGTTCGTCTTCGGGATCGCGTGGGTCCCAGCCGATGGCGGTGGGATAAAGCAGGAGCTCGGCGCCGGCGATCGCCATCAGGCGGGCGGCCTCGGGAAACCACTGGTCCCAGCAGACGAGCACCCCGAGCTTGCCGACGGCGGTCGGGATCGGACGAAAGCCGAGGTCACCGGGAGTGAAGTAGAACTTCTCCTCGAAGCCCGGATCTTGCGGAATGTGCATCTTGCGGTAGATGCCGGCGAGCCGTCCGTCGGCGTCGAGGACCACGGCGGTGTTGTGGTAGAGGCCCGGCGCTCGACGCTCGAACAGCGATCCGACCACGACCAGGCCCAGCTCGGCCGCCAGCGCCCCGAGGAAATCGGTGCTCGGTCCGGGGATCGGCTCGGCGCGCTCGAAGGCTTCGAGCGATTGCGTTTGGCAGAAGTAGGGCCCGTTGTGCAGCTCCATCAGCAGCGCCAGGCGCGCACCGCGGGCCGCGGCCTCCCGCAGCCTTTCGGCAATCGCGGCGCGATTGGCCTCGGGGCTGCCGTGGTCGCGTTCCTGGATGATGGCGGCGAGGAAGCGAGGGATCACGAGGCGAGGACTCCGGCAGGAAGCTGCATGAGGAGACAATGCACGCTGCCGTTCTGTTCGATGAAGGCGCGCGCAGGGACGGGGACTGCTCGCCGGTCGGGGAAGGCCGCGGCGAGGGTGCTTAGTGCGCGCTCGTCTGCGGGATCGTCGAACACCGGGACTAGGACCGCCGCATTGATGAGCAGGAAGTTGGCATAGCCAGCGGCCAGCCGGCGCCCGTCTCGCGCATACACCGGCTTCGGCCAGGGCAGGGGCAACAGACGGAAAGGGCGACCCTCCGCATCGCGCAGCAGAGCGAGCTCGGCCGCCATCGCGGCGAGTGCCTCGAAATGCGGATCGGCGGGATCGTCGCAGGATTGGTAGAGGATCGTGTCCGAAGCCGCGAAGCGGGCGAGGGTGTCGATATGGGCATCAGTGTCATCCCCGGCGAGCGCACCGTGCTCGAGCCAGAGTATTCGTCGCACCCCGAGCTCCTCGCGGAGGCGCTGCTCGATCTCGCTTCGGCTGCGGCCAGGATGACGTCGGCTCAGGCAGGTCCAGGTGGTGAGGAGGTGGCCTGCGCCGTCGCTCTCGATGGCGCCTCCCTCGAGGGCGAAGTCCACGCGCCGGTGGTGGCAGCGAGGGGAGAACACGCCGGCTTCAAAGAGCCGTTCGATGAGCCGATCATCGAGTGCATGAGGGTATTTCCCGCCCCAGCCGGTGAAGGAGAAATCGAGGAGGCGGAAGCCTTCCCCCGCCACCACGGTGATCGGCCCGGTGTCGCGAAGCCAAGTGTCGTCATAGGGGGCGTGAACGAAACGAAGCCTGCCCCCCGCCTCGCCGATCCGCCGTCGAGCCCGCGCCTCGCAGGAGGTATCGGGAACGATCACCACGCAAGTTTGGTGGTCGAGCACGGCCCGCGCCAACTCGGCGAAGGCCGCCTCGGCCTCTTCCAGGGTCTCGGCCCAGTCCGTGCCCTCGTGCGGCCAAGCGAGAAGGACGCCGTCCTGCGGCTCCCATTCCGCAGGCAGGCGCGGCAGGCCGCTCATCGCGGCGGGCGCGGTCCCTTCTCCTCCGGCCGCGAGCGGTTGAGCACGCTGTAAATCACGCGATCGTGCTCGAAATAGACGGTGAAAGCGGGATAGACCCACCGCGCGATGGGGGGCTCGCCGACCGGCGGGTGGCGGCGCTCGGGCGCTCCGAAGCGCCGTTCGACCTCGTCCATGCGCATCCCATTCGCGGGACGCTCGACGCCCTCGACCGCTACGCGCTCGATCAGCAGAACGTCTCGGCGTGGCTGGGACACTCCCGCGGGGGCGATCGTCAGAGCGAGGACCAGAGCAATCGGAGAGAGGTATCGCATCGCGGTCTTCCTTCAGATGCAACGCTTGCGGCGCGAGCCCCCTGTCGCCGCGTCGCTCTCAGCGCTGACGCGCCTTGAAGCGAGGCTGAGTCTTGCAGATCACGAACACCTTGCCACGGCGGCGCACGACCTTGCAGTCGCGGTGGCGAGTCTTGGCCGATTTGAGCGAAGCAAGCACCTTCATGGCGAACTCCGTACCGACCGTTCAAGGTCGGGCAACAAAGGGACAAAACGAAATTATAGCCGATCCGCGAGAGGGCGCGTGGAAGCCGGTCTTCAGGGCAGTGGCGGGACCTCCTCTGCCGCTCGCGCGAGCTGCGTGCGGCACCAGCGACGCAAGCGGCCCAAATGCCATAGCAGGCGCCAGCGCCGGCCTCCGAGTTGGCGCCAGAGGACTGCAGCGCGCAGGGCGGCGAAGAGAAGGGCGCGGATCGTGGCGATGCAGGAGGGGCGGGAGAGCTGACGCGGGTCTCCTTTGACCACCACCCGGACGGGGAGGGTGCTGATGGTGCGCTGATAGAGCAGGGCGAGCGCCTCGATGATGCGCGGGTCGTCCGGGCCGCATTCTCGTGCGAGCGGGGCGAGCTCGCGCAACTGCTGCCCGACCCGCTCGACCAGTTTCGGATGCCGGCGAAAAAGACGCTCCACCTGGAGCACGGCGGCGCTCATCGCGAGTTCGGGGCGATGCCGGGCGGGCCTTTCGAGGAGCTCGAGCGCCGTGCGACAGCCAAAGGCCAAGGGACCTGGAAAGACCTCTTCGGGCGTGCGCGGGTCGAGCACGAAGATGCTCGCGAGGCTTTCGCGCATGGCCTCCGCGGGACCATCGCCGTGGTTCGCGACGCGCTGGACCAGTCCGATGGCCTGCAGCATTCCGACGAAGGCTCGGATCTCATCCGCGGTCATGGTGGAAAGCCGTAGCGGGCCAGTCCCGGCGCGTCGCCGCCGACGATGATCCCGCCGCCGAGGCATTCCTCGCCATCGTAAAGGACCAGAAACTGGCCCGGCGTGACCGCGCGCTGGGGTGCTTCGAAGGCGGCGAGCACCTCGCCCGAATCGAGCACCTCGACGATGCAGGATTGATCCGGCTGACGGTACCGGAGCTTGGCGCTGCAGGCGAAGCGAGTGGCAGGAGGGCTTCCTGCGATCCAATTCAGGCGCGCGGCGCGGATACGATGCGATTGCAGCCAGGGATGTTCGGGATCCTGAGCCACGTAGAGGCGATTGCCCGCGACGTCCTTGGCGAGGACGTACCAGGGCCCGGGGGCTGCGCCGCGAAGCCCGCCGAGCCCTGCGCGCTGTCCGAGCGTGAAGAGGTGCACGCCGGGATGCTGGCCGAGCCGAGTCCCGTCCGTGGAGAGGATTTCGCCTTCGCGGCGGCCGAGGAAACGTTCGAGAAACGGGCGGAAGCGCCGCTCGCCGACGAAGCAGATGCCGGTCGAATCGGGCTTGTCGTGAACGCGCAGATGAAGTTCGCGGGCGATGCGCCGGATCTCGCTCTTGCGCAGATGGCCGATAGGAAAACGGCTGGCCTCGAGCTGCTCCTGGCTCAGCGCATGGAGGAAGTAGCTCTGATCCTTCTCCGGATCGGCCCCTCGGAGCAGGATCATGCGGTCATTGCGCCGGGCGATACGCGCATGGTGCCCCGTCGCCAGCGAGCCGATGCCCAAGGCGCGCGCATGCTCGAGCAGGACCCCGAATTTGATCTCGCGGTTGCACAGCACGTCCGGGTTCGGGGTACGGCCGGCCCGGAATTCCTCCAGGGCGCGGGCGAAGACGCTCTCCCAGTATTCCACGGCGAAGTCGCGGCGATGGAAAGGGATGCCAAGGATCCTCGCCACTTCCGCGGCGTCGGCGGCATCGGCTTCGGCGGGACAAGGCCGCGAGGGGTCTTCCTCCTCCCAGTTGCGCATGAACAGCGCCTCGACGCGCAGCCCCTCGCGCACGAGCAAAGCGGCCGCGACCGCGGAGTCGACGCCTCCGGAAAGCGCCACCAAGATGCTCACGGCGATCCGTCCGGCCCGAGGTCGTTCAGCACCGCATCGAGGCCGATCCGCCGACCGCGGATGAAGTCCTGCACGCAGCGCGCGACCAGCGGCGAGCGGTGCGGGAGCGGATGTTCCCGAAAACGCTCGGGTTCGAGCCAAAGCACGGCGCGGATGACGGGATCGATCACGCCGTCCGGACGTCGGGCGAGTGGGCGCGCGGCGAAGGCGAAACGCACGGTATGACGCTCCGCGTCGCGCCATTCATAGACGCCGACGAGATGCTCGATTTCGACCGTCCAGCCAGTCTCTTCCAGAGTCTCCCGGCGCGCGGCCTCGAGCAGGGATTCTCCGGGTTCGACCCGTCCGGCCGGCTGGTTGAGCACCACACGACCCTCGATCTCTTCCTCGACGAACAACAGTCTCGAACCGTCGAAGGCGAGGACGGCAACGGTCAGGCGGGGCGGCTTCATCGGGGGAGCGTCCGGGAGGCAAGGGAACTCGCCACCGCATGAGCGGTCTTGGCGCAATGTGCTTGGGTGTTCACGAAAATAGGGGTGTTATCGGACCTATACTCTATTCCGGTGACATCCAGATCTGGAGTCCGCGAAAGTTCCATGAGTCGGCAACCCAGGTCCAACGTGGAAAGCGGCGAGGGGCTGCTCGTCGAGCCCGGCAGGGTCGATCTCGATCGGCCGCCCATGTACCAGGTCGTGTTGCTCAACGATGACTACACCCCCATGGACTTCGTGGTCATGGTGCTCGAGCTCTTCTTCGGCATGAGCCGAGAGCGGGCGACCCGCATCATGCTCCAGGTTCACACCCGCGGGCGCGGCGTCTGTGGCGTGTATACGCGCGAAGTGGCCGAGACCAAGGTGGCCCAGGTCAACGAGTTCGCGCGGAGTCACCAGCATCCCCTGCTTTGCACGATGGAACGGGCATGAGCGAGCGGAATGAGGAGAGCGTGCCATGTTCAGCAAAGATCTCGAGCTCACCATCGGTCTGTGCTACAAGCAGGCACGGGAGCAGCGTCATGAGTTCATGACCGTCGAGCATTTGCTTCTCGCCCTGCTCGACAACCCCTCTGCGGCCGAGGTCCTGCGCGCAGTGGGCGCCAACCTCGAGGTGCTGAGTCGCGAGCTCAAGGCGGTGATCGCCCAAACGGTGCCCGTGCTCGCTCCCAGCGACGAGCGGGACACGCAGCCCACCCTCGCCTTCCAAAGGGTGTTGCAGCGGGCGGTTTACCACGTGCAGTCCTCCGGGCGAAAGGAAGTCACCGGTGCGAACGTGCTGGTCGCGATCTTCGGTGAAAAGGATTCCCATGCCGTTTACCTGCTCGGCCAGCAGGACATCTCCCGTTTGGACGTCGTCAACTACATCGCGCATGGCGTGACCAAAAAGAACGGTAAGACCGGCGCGGCGAGAGAGGAAAGCGAGAGGAGGGCTTCGAGCGACGAGGGTAGCGGCGAGGAATCGCGCGGCAACCCGCTCAAGGAATACGCCGTCAACCTCAACGAACTGGCGATGGCGGGCAAGATCGATCCGCTCGTGGGGCGCGAGGCGGAGATCGAGCGCACCATCCAGGTGCTCTGCCGCCGGCGCAAGAACAATCCTCTCTTCGTCGGCGACGCTGGCGTAGGCAAGACGGCGCTGGCCGAGGGGCTGGCGCGGAAGATCGTCGAGGGGGCGGTGCCCGAAGTCCTCGCCGATGCGGTGATCTATGCCCTCGATCTCGGGGCCTTGGTCGCAGGCACCAAGTATCGGGGCGACTTCGAGAAGCGACTGAAGAGCCTGCTCTCTGCGCTCAAGAACGAACCGAACGCGATCCTCTTCATCGACGAGATCCACACCATCATCGGCGCCGGTTCGGCTTCGGGCGGGACCATGGACGCCTCCAATCTGATCAAGCCCGTTCTCGCCTCGGGGGAGATTCGCTGCATCGGCTCGACCACTTTCCAGGAGTACCGCGCCGTGTTCGAAAAGGACCGGGCGCTGGCGCGGCGCTTCCAGAAGATCGACGTGGTCGAGCCGACGCCGGCCGAGGCGGTGGAGATCCTCAAGGGCTTGCGCTCGCGCTTCGAGGAGCACCATCGCGTGAGCTACAGCAACGAAGCCTTGAAGGCGGCGGTGGATCTCTCGGTCAAGCATCTGAGCGACCGTTTGTTGCCCGATAAGGCGATCGACGTCATCGACGAGGCTGGTGCTCGCCAGCAGCTCCTGCCGCCGGATCAGCGCACCGGCAAGGTGGATGTGGCCGACATCGAATACATCGTTGCCCGCATGGCGCGCATTCCGCCGAAGCACGTCAGCGCCTCCGACCGCGATGTGCTCCGCAACCTGGACCGGAATCTCAAAATGGTCGTTTTCGGCCAGGATCCGGCGATCGATGCGCTGGTCGCCGCGATCAAGATGGCGCGTTCCGGTCTGGCACCCCCGAATCGGCCGATCGGTTCGTTCCTGCTCGCCGGCCCGACCGGTGTGGGCAAGACGGAAGTGACCCGCCAGTTGGCGATCCAGCTCGGGATCGAGCTGATCCGCTTCGACATGTCGGAATACATGGAAGCCCATTCGGTCAGCCGATTGATCGGGGCGCCGCCGGGCTACGTGGGTTTCGATCAGGGCGGGCTGCTCACCGAGCAGGTGATCAAGCACCCCCATTGCGTGCTTTTGCTCGATGAGATCGAAAAGGCGCATCCGGACATCTTCAATGTCCTGCTCCAGGTGATGGATCGCGGGGTGCTCACCGATACCAACGGCCGCGAGTCGAACTTCCGCAACGTGATCCTGGTGATGACCACCAATGCGGGCGCGACCCAGGCGGCGCGGCGGAGCATGGGCTTCGTCACGCAGGATCACCGCAGCGACGCGATGGAAGTGATCCGTCGGACCTTCAGCCCTGAGTTCCGCAACCGGCTCGATGCGATCATCGAGTTCCAGCCGCTCGGCTTCGAGGACATCCTGAGGGTCGTCGACAAGTTCCTGATCGAGCTGGAGACCCAGCTCCAGGATCGGCATGTCGCGATCTCGGTGACGAGCGAGGCGCGCCAGTGGCTCGCCGAGCACGGCTTCGATCCGCAGATGGGCGCTCGACCGATGGCGCGGGTCATCCGCGATCACATCAAGCGCCCGCTGGCCGACGAGCTGCTCTTCGGGCGCCTGAGCGAGGGTGGGCGCGTCCATCTCTACGTCGAGGACGGTGAGCTCAAGCTGCAGATCGAGTCGGAGGCCGTCGCGCCGGTGGCGGGCTGAGCCTTGCCACAAAACTGTCATGATGGCCGCCTAGTCTTCTTCCGCTTAGGCGCTTTCCCGACGGCCATGTCCTGGAAGTCTGCCCGTACCGCGCACTGCGCGGGAGCGATCCTCTTCGCGCTCGCTGCGACGGCGGGGGCGATCGAGGTGGACCCCACCCTTCCCGACTATCGACCCGTCAGCGGCGTCACGGGCCGTCTGAAATCCGTCGGCTCGGATACGCTCAACAACCTGATGACGCTGTGGGCCGAGGGTTTCAACGCCCGGTATCCCGCGGTGTCGATCGAAATCGAGGGCAAGGGCTCGTCGACCGCACCGCCGGCGCTGATCGCTGGAACCGCGCATTTCGGTCCGATGTCGCGGCCGATGAAAGGCAATGAGATCGATCAGTTCGAGCGACGCTTCGGTTACAAGCCGAGCGCCATCCGCGGCGCTATCGACGCCCTTGGGATCTACGTGCACAAGGACAACCCGATCGCCTGTCTCACCCTGCCGCAGGTGGATGCGATCTTCTCGAAGACGAGGCTCGGTGGTCACCCGCGTGATCTGCGCACCTGGGGCGATCTCGGACTCGGTGGCGACTACGCGGATCGTCCGATCGCGCTCTACGGCCGCAATTCCGCCTCCGGCACCTATGGCTACTTCAAGGACGTCGCGCTATACGGAGGGGACTTCAAGGACACCGTGAAGGAATTGCCCGGCTCCTCCACCGTGGTTCAGGGCGTGGCCTCGGATCGCTTCGGCATCGGCTACTCCGGGGTGGGCTACAAGACCGCCGACGTGCGCGCGGTCCCGATCGCGGAGCGCGAGGGGGAACCCTGCTACGAGCTCACGCCGGAGAACACCTACGCCGGCCGCTACCCGATCGCGCGATTCCTCTACATCTACGTGAACAAACATCCCGCCCGCCGACTCGATCCCTTGCGCGCCGAGTTCATCCGCTACGTCTATTCGCGGCAGGGTCAGGAAGCGGTGATCCGCGACGGCTACTATCCGATCACAGGCTTCATCGCCCGCCAGGACCTCGAGGGTTTCGATCTTGCCATCGACTGAGGCCCCTTTGCCGGCAGAATCCGCGGTCGCGAGGCGGAGGCCGACCCCCCGGCGGGTCCTGCTCGCCGATCGGCTCGCCGACCGATGCATCCGCGTTGGCGGCGTCCTGGTGATCTTCGCGATCTTCGGGATCATGATCTTCCTGGTGGCCGAGGTGATGCCGTTGTTCCGCGGCGGCTCGGTCGTGGCCGAGGCGGAGTACCGGATCGCGTCCGAGGAGGAGCGGCGTCTGCTCGCCGTGGACGAGTACGATGGGATCGCGATCGAGGCGGATGGTCAGGGGCGATTTCTCGGCTTCCACGTGGGAACCGGCACGCCTGTACCGGTCGAGGCGCCAACCCTCGAGAGCGTGAGGCTAAGCAGCCTCGAGATCGCACCGGACGGTCGAAACTTCGCCCTGGGCACCACCGATGGGCGCATCCTCCTCGGTGAGGTCGTTTTCCGCACCACGGTCGTATCGCGCGAGCGAGTTCCGAGCGAGCTCATGCGCCTCGATGATCGCGACGGGCTTTATGGTTCTCGTCTCTATTCTCGACTCGACTCCGGGGAATGGCGGAGAACGCAGGCGATCGTGCGGCTGGCCGAGCCTCTCCTCGCCTCCTCCGAAGGTGCACCCGTGCTCCGGCTGGCCCTCCGCCTGAGCGGGACACCGGAGCGGCGGGAACAGAACCTGCTCAGTCTCGATGCCGCCGGGAAGCTGCGCCTCGTGCGTGCCCGAGCCCGGCTCAACCTCGCCGACGGCAGCCTCGAAGTCCTGCCCACGGTGGCCGAGATCGCGACGCTCGCGGAGCCTACGCAGGTGGCAGCCGTGCTCGTCTCCAGCCGCGGCGATCAGGTGCTCGTGGCTCGTCGGGACGGTGCGGTGGAGCGTTTCCTGGTGCGCGATCTCGACCGAGTGCAGCGGGTGGAGGAGAAGCGGCTGCTGCCTGCGGGTGTCTCGCTTTCGGCCATCGACTTCCTGCTCGGAGACCAGACGCTGCTCGTGGCGGGCACGGACGGCAGCCTCGCCGGTTGGTTCTTACTCGAACGGGAGCAGGCGGGTGCGGCCGATGGTCGGACGCTCGTCCTCGCGCGACGTTTCCTCGAGTCCGGTCGTCCGCTCATCCGTCTCGTGCCCGGCCAGCGCAGTAAGAGTTTCCTCGCCGCCGACGTCGAAGGGAGGATCGCCCTATGGCACGCGACCAGCCAGCGCCGGCTGCTCGAGTTGCCAGGGATCGAGGGAACTGTGCGCGGCCTCCTCTTCGCTCCGCGCGAGGACGCGGTGCTCGCGATGAGCGAGGACGGCCGAGTGCGTCACTGGCGAATCCACGTGCCCCATCCGGAGACGAACTGGCGCACCCTGTTCGGCAAGGTCTGGTACGAGGGTTTCCCCGAGCCCGCTTACGTTTGGCAGTCCTCGGCGGGCAGCGACGATTTCGAGCCCAAGCTCTCGCTGGTGCCTCTCGTCTTCGGAACTTTTAAGGGCACCCTCTACGCGCTGCTCTTCGCGGTTCCCATCGCGCTCGCGGCGGCGATCTACACCTCCGAGTTCCTCACTCCGCGCGCCCGTAACCTGGTCAAGCCCGCCATCGAGACAATGGCCGCTCTACCCTCGGTGGTACTCGGTTTCATCGCTGCATTGGTGCTCTCGCCTTGGGTGGAGAACTGGGTGCTGGCGGTGCTCGTCGCCTTCTTGGTCGTCCCGATCGCTTTGCTCGCCGGTGGATTCCTCTGGCAGCTTCTCCCTTGGCGGCACGGTGCCTATGCGAGACTCCTGCGTCCGCTGCTGTTCGCGGCCGTTCTCGTGCTGGCCTTGGCGGTGGCGGGCGGCAGCGCCCCGATCCTCGAAAAGGCGTTTTTCGCGGGGGATTTCCGGGCGTGGCTGAGCGGCGCGGGCGAGGGAGACCGTGCCTTGCTCGTCGGTCTGCTTCTGCCTCTGGCCCTCGTCCTCTCCTGGTGGGCGGGCGCCCGCCTGCTGCCTGCGAGCTTGCGGGAGACCGCGGCCGGTCAGCTCGGCTTCTTCGCCATCGTCCTCCTCGCGGCTTGCCTTCTCGCGCTCGCTGGTGGCGCGCTGCTCTCGCTCGCGGGCTTCGAGGGGCGGGGCGGCGTATTCGGTCCCTACACCCAGCGCAACACGCTGGTGGTGGCCTTCGCCATGGGCTTCGCCGTGATCCCCTTGATCTACACGATCGCCGAGGATGCCCTCTCCTCGGTGCCGGAGCATTTGCGGGCCGCGAGTCTGGCCTTGGGTGCGACGCCCTGGCAGACCGCCATGCGGGTGATCGTGCCGACGGCTTTCTCTGGGATTTTTGCGGCGGTCATGATCGGCATGGGGCGGGCCGTCGGCGAGACGATGATCGTGGTGATGGCCGCCGGTAACACGCCGCTGCTCGATTGGAATCTCTTCAATGGATTCCGTGCGCTCTCGGCGAACATCGCGGTGGAACTGCCCGAGGCGGTGCGGGGCGGCACGCTTTACCGCGTCCTGTTCCTCGCCGGCCTGGTCCTGTTCGTGCTGACCTTCCTGCTCAATACGCTGGCGGAAGTGATACGCCTGCGTTTCCGGCGGAGGGCGGCCCAGCTATGAGCGATCGGCGCGGGCGTTCGACTTCCTTGACCGCACGCGGGGAGCCCTTCCAGTGGCTGCTCGGCGGAGCCCTCGGGCTCGCCCTGGCCATGATCGTCGGGCTGCTCATGCTCGTCCTCTGGCAGGGCAGCAACGCCTTCTGGCCTCGTCCTCTGGAGCTCATCGAGCTTCGAGACGGCACCCGTCTGCTCGGTATCGAGGTGCGACGGGAGCCGATGCCGGGGGGCGAGGGGATGCGCCGCCTGTTGCGGGTGGGAAACTTCGACCTCTACGGCGAGGATTTCCGCTGGATTGCCGAGGAGGCGATCGCTTCGACCCGTTTTCCAGCCGATGCCTGGATGGTGGAGAGGATGGAGTGGGGTCCCTTCATCGGTTTCCTCATCGGCCTGGAGCGCGATGGGACGCTCGCGGAAACCGACGGGGACGCGTTGGCGGAGGCGCATCGGGAGGCGAGGCGGCGGCTTCGGGAGATCCGGCGCATCGAGCGTTCGGAGATCGGCGCGATCAATCACGAGCTCGAGCGCTTGCGGCTGGCTTTGCGCCGCTCCGAGCTTCGCCACGGCGTGGACAGCCTGGCTCACCGTGCCGAGGAGGCGCGGATCGCCAGCGAGTCGGCGCGGTTGGAAGAGCGCTTCGCGGAGTGGCTGAGGAAGGCGAAGGCGCTGCGCGAGAGCGATTCGCGCGAGCGGGTGGTGCTGGCAGACGTCGTCGGACGACGGATATCCCTGCCGCTTTCGCAAGTCGTTCGCTTCGTCCGACCCAATGATCTCTCGCTCGCCGGCAAGCTCGAGGTCTATCTCGATCGCTGGTGGGAGTTTCTGAGCGCCGATCCGCGCGAGGCCAATAGCGAGGGCGGTGTCTTCCCCGCGATCTTCGGCACGGCGGTAATGACCATCCTGCTCGCCGTGCTGGTGGCGCCTTTCGGAGTGGTCACAGCGCTTTACTTGCGCGAGTATGCGCGGCAGGGGCGCATGGTCTCGCTGGTGCGCATCTCGGTCAACAACCTGGCCGGCGTGCCCTCGATCGTGTACGGCGTCTTCGGCTTGGGATTCTTCGCCTACCTCGTCGGAGGCACCATCGATGCCTGGTTCTTCCCCGAGCGCCTGCCGAGCCCCACCTTCGGAAGCGGAGGGCTGCTCTGGGCCTCGCTGACCCTCGCGTTGCTCACGGTGCCGGTGGTGATCGTCGCCACCGAGGAGGCCCTCGCCGCCGTTCCGCGCTCGATGCGAGAGGGCTCTTTGGCCTGCGGCGCCTCGAAGTGGCAGACCATCCGCAACATCGTGCTGCCGCGGGCGATGCCTGGCATCCTCACCGGCCTGATCCTGGCGATGGCGCGCGGCGCTGGTGAGGTGGCACCGCTGATGCTGGTCGGGGTGGTGAAACTGGCCCCTGAGCTGCCGATCGACGGCAACTTCCCGTATCTCCACCTCGACCGCAGCTTCATGCATCTGGGCTTCCACATCTTCGATCTCGGCTTCCAGTCGCGAAACTCCGAGGCGGCCAAGCCGATGGTCTTCGTCACCGCGCTGCTCCTGCTCGCCTTCGTGTTCGCGATCAATCTCGTGGCCATCCTGGTGCGAGCGCGCATGAAGCGGCGATTTGCCGGGAGCCGATTCTGAGCGACTTCGAGAGCGACGCCGATGAACGCCCTCGCCTCCAACGCATCCGTCTCCACGGCCTACCACCCCCGCCAGGGCGGGCATGGGCAGGTCTTGAGGATCGAGAACTTTTCGCTTTGGTATGGTTCGCAGCAGGCGCTCTATGAGGTCTCGCTCGACATCGAACGCGGCCTGGTCACGGCCCTGATCGGTCCCTCCGGTTGCGGCAAATCCACGCTGTTGCGTTCCTTGAACCGCATGAACGATCTGGTGGATGGGGTGCGGACGAGCGGGCGGATCCTGTTCGACGGCCGCGACATCCATGCTCCGGGCACCGACGTGATCGAGCTCAGGAAGCGGATGGGCATGGTGTTCCAGAAGCCGAACCCTTTTCCGATGTCGATCTTCGACAACGTCTGCTATGCGCTGCGCGTGGACGGCGTGCGCAAGCGGGCCGTGCTGGAGGAGGTGGTGGAAAAGTCCCTGCGCGCCGCGGCGCTTTGGGACGAGGTGAAGGACCGGCTCGAGGACAATGCGCTCGCCCTTTCGGGCGGTCAACAGCAGCGCCTGTGCATCGCCCGCGCGATCGCCAACGAGCCGGAGGTGCTGTTGATGGACGAACCCTGCTCGGCGCTCGACCCCATCGCCACCGCGAAGATCGAGGAACTCATCGACCGTCTCGCCGGTCGTTTCACTATCGTGATCGTCACCCACAACATGCAGCAGGCGGCGCGGGTGTCGCACAACACGGCTTTCATGTACCTCGGACGGCTCATCGAATACGGCGATACCGAGACCGTCTTCACCGTGCCGCGGGTCGAACAGACGCAGGAATACATCACCGGCCGTTTCGGCTGAGGAGTCGCCGATGCTTCACGAACACACGGTCAAGACCTACGAGGAAGACCTGCGGGGTCTCAAGGCGAAGGTGCAGCGACTAGGCAGCCTGGCCACCGAGCAGCTCGAGCGGGCCATGGCCTGCGTCGCGCATCCGCGCCGGCAGGATTGCGAGGCGGTGGTGCGCGACGACGTCGAGCTCGATCGCTTGGAACGGGAGATCGACGCCGACGTGTTGCGAATCCTTGCGCTGCGTCAGCCGATGGCGGTGGATCTGCGGGAGATCATCGCCGCCTTACGAATCTCGGTGGAGCTCGAACGGATTGGCGATCTCGCTTCGAACATCGCCAAGCGCTCGGCCGCACTCGATGCGTTGGCCATCGTCCCGTCGGTGGGCGGGCTTTCGGACTTGGGTCGGCAGGTGAGGCGGCGGCTGGAGCGCGTGCTCGTCGCGCTCTCGCGGCGGGATCTCGAGGATGCCGCGGAGGTTTGGCGCAACGACAGCGAGATCGACCAGCGCTACACCGCCATCTTCCGCGAGACCCTCACTTATATGATGGAGGATCCGCGCACCATCAGTGCCGGCATCCATTTGCTGTTCATCGCCAAGAACCTCGAGCGGATCGGGGATCACGCGACCAACATCGCCGAAATGGTCTCGTTCCTGGTGACCGGACGGGAAGCGGTGGAGGAGCGCCCGAAAGGCGATGCCTCGATCGAGGTCTCGCAGCAGCTCGCTCCGCCGGGTTCCTGAGCCCGTGCTACTCTTGTCGAAGTCGCCGTTCGGGTGACGTTCCTGCGGTGAAGAATCAGTCGGGAGGTCTCGATGGCCTTGTGGAAAGACTCGGGTGGTAAAGCCAATCCGGCCGATCGGCCGAAATCCGAGACGGCGGTGCCTGTCTCTGGCATCGGGGAGGTTCTGCGCGCGACCGGGGGTGGCGAGGGAGGCGCCGAATCGCTGATCGCCGCGGGTCTGACCATCGAAGGAAAGATCAGCGGCGATGGCCACGTGCGTCTGGCCGGACGGTTCAAAGGCGAGGTGGAGGTCAAGGGCGATCTCGCGGTCGAGGCGGGAGCTTGGCTCGGCGGAAACGTTCGCGCCAAGCGGGTTCAAGTCGGTGGCGAGATCCAAGGGAACGTCCACGCGTCGAGCGTGGAGCTCAACCGCTCGGCGTGCGTGATCGGGGACATCAAGGCGACGACCCTGGTCGTCGCAGCGGGTTCGCGGCTGCGTGGACAGGTCGAATGCGGCTTCGAGGCCGAGAGCGCCAAGGCCGCTTCCGGGCCGCCCGGCAGTACGTCCGCGCCGCCCGCGGAGAAGAAAGCCAGCCCATGAACGGGCGTGGTCCGGGTACCACCCGGGATTGTCCCCACTGCGGAGCGGTCATCCTCGCGAGCTTGGCCGTCTGTCCACAGTGCCGGCATCATCTGCGTTTCGACAGCGAGGCTGCCGGCCGTCAGCAGGTCGGCGCGGAAGTGTTTCGATTCGAAGGGCGGTTCCGCCAACCGCGCGAGACGAAGGGGGCGGAGTACCAGTTGGTCATCGCCCTGCGCAACGGCGAGGGCCATGAGGTGGCGCGCCGCGTCATCGGCGTCGGTGCGCTGCGACCCGACGAGGAATGCGCCTTCGCCCTCTCGCTCGAGACCTTCACGCTACCGGGCTGAACCCCGCGTCAAGGCGTGGCGGCGCAGGTTCTTCCTCGCTCGGGGAAGAGCGCGCCATGGACGGCCTCGGGATGGGAACGGCCCTCGCGCCGCAACGCAGCATAACGGCGCGTGCAGGAGGCGGGACAGCACCGCTCGGCGACCGTCCCGGAGCAGCTCGGGATTCCCACGACACAGACGTCCATCGCCGCACGACCCTGGCCGGCGCATTCGAGAAACGCGCGGGAGCAACGTGCGATCGATCGTTCTTCCGCCGCGCGTCCGGTCTCGCCTCCGGCTGTCCCCGCCTCCCTGCGGAGCGAGGTCGGCGGCGGCCCATCCCCGAGCAGCAGCCCAGGATGCGTCTCGCCGATGCTTGACCTCGGAGCCGAGGACAGGAGCATGATGATGGCGAATGCGTGGCTCAGGCGTCGGGGCATGATCCGATTCTGGCAGCGGCGGGCGATCGCGGGAAGGGAGTCTGGGACGTGCGCGGGTGCTGGCTCTCCGAAGAGTCGCTGCGAAGAGCGGCTGCGGCGGTGTGGCCTCGGTATCGTCCCGTCGCTGCTCCTGGTCGCAGGATCGGCGAACGGCTTCTCGGCGGGTTCGCCGATCTGCGAGGTGCACAGCCTGCCGCTCGTGGAGATGAGTCCCACGCTCGCGGATCCGCCACCCGCGGGTTGGTATCTCGAAGCATCGCGGTTGGTGTTCTATCCGAGTCGTCCGCTCGCCATCCGCTTGCGTCATCCCGATCCGACCAAGGCCGTGCGCGGCGTTTTGCTGTGGGCGAAGTCGAGTCCCACCGAGGGGGCCGGTACGTTCGAGCTGCCGGCCAACGGACGCTGGCAGTACATGCCCGGCTCCTCGAACTGTGCAACTTGGGCGATCTCTCATACGGACGGGCTGCCCAAGATGCAGTCGCTCCTCGAATGGCGCTGGTTCCCCGGTGCGACGGAGGTGGGGGTGCTGCGCGCCTTTCTGATCCAGGATTGCCCTCAACCCCCTGGCGGTTGCCGCGACCAGCAGGGACTTACACCGCTGCTCATCCTGGAGCGTGGCATTTTTCTGGACGATTTCGAGGCATGAGTCGCGATTTGACCGTGAAGTCCGTCCTGCCTCTGGACAACTGCGCGTTGCGCTGAGATCCTGAAACAGTTGCAAACGCGGGCTTCTCGATGCCGCTTCGGCGCGCCTTGGCGGCGGTGCTCCTAGGGGTGATGGCGACGGCGTTGCCGCCGCCGGCCGATGCCAGCCGCACGATCTTCGAAAGCGGCTTCGACGAAGCGCCTGAAGGGCCCTATTCGCGGGCCGAGGCTGCGCGTTTCCTCACCCAAGCGACCTTCGGTCCCACCTTGGCGAGCATCGAGGCGCTTTACCGCCAAGGCTATAACGCCTGGTTTTCCGAACAGTTCGCGGCGCCGCCCTCGCTTCAGTTGCCCTTCCTCGACCAGCTACTCCTCGCGGGCCAGGAACAGGTCTGGCAGGACAAGCGGCAGGAGATTTGGTGGCGCAACGTGCTCACGGGCCCAGATCAACTGCGCCAGCGCATGGCCTTCGCGCTCAGTCAAATCTTGGTGGTTTCCGATCAGAACGGGGCGCTCGAAGGAAATCCCACGACGCTGGCGCACTACTACGATCAACTGGTTCAGCACGCCTTCGGCAACTACCGCACGCTGCTCGAGGTCGTGACCCTGCATCCGGCGATGGGTCATTACCTCTCGATGTTCAAGAATCGTAAGCCCGATCCCGCCCAGAACATCCGCCCCGACGAGAACTTCGCGAGGGAGATCATGCAGCTGTTCTCGGTGGGCTTGTGGTGGCTGCATCCCGACGGAACCCTCGTTGACGGCAATCCTGCGCAGCCAGGCGTTCAGCCCATCCCCACCTACGGGCAGGAAACCATTCGCGGATTCGCGCATGTTTTCACCGGCTGGAATTACTCGACGTGCGAACCGCCGGTCGCGCCCGAGGGCGCGCCGCAGTTCAACTGGTGGTCGTGGACCTGGTGTCCCGCCGGGCCGCAGGGGCAGGACTGGCGTTTGCAGCCGGGCTGGCGTACGCCGATGAAGCCGTGGGGGGAAGGGACGCCTTTCGGCGACATCTATCACGCCGTCGCCGGCAGCAAGCAGCTGCTCAACTACCCGGGTGTGACGCTTCCTGGAGGCGTGCTCGGACCGGGAGGAACGGCGAGGGGCAATCTCGGGATCGCGCTCGATAACGTATTCCACCACCCGAACGTCGGTCCCTTCATCGCCCGCCGACTCATCCAGCGCTTCACCACGAGCAATCCCTCGCCGGCGTACGTGGGGCGGGTGGCGGCGGTGTTCGCCAATGATGGTCAGGGCGTTAGAGGCAATCTGAAGGCGGTCGTGCGGGCGATTTTGATGGATCCCGAGGCGCGACGCCCCGAGCTCGCCCCTTCTCATTTCGGGAAGCTGCGCGAGCCGCTCCTGCGGATGACCCAGATGTTCCGGGCACTCGATGCTCGTTCGCGCGACGGACGGATTCGCGAGGGCTGGCCGGAATACCACGGGGCGCAGGCGGTGCTGCGCTCGCCGACGGTGTTCAACTTCTTCCTACCCGACTACGCCCTACCGGGTGAGATCGCGCAGTCGGGCTTGGTCGCACCCGAGTTCCAGATCGCCACCGACCCCTACATCATCCGGATGCACAACTTCACTTGGGGGCGGATCTCCTGGGCGTGGTGGGGCAATCCGGGGCTGGGCTCCTGGGACCCGCTGCAAGTCGATCTCAATCGGGAGATGGCGATTGCTCATGACCCCGAGCGGCTTTTGGAGCGCTTGAGCCTGTTGTTCATGAGCCGCCGAATGCCGCCTGCGATGTTCGATCTTCTGCTTGTGCACCTGCGCGACATGACGGTCCAGAACCAAGGCGGCGAAGAAAACTGGCGCCGCCGCCGCGTCCAGGATGCGCTGTGGTTGATCCTGAGTTCGCCGCAATATCTCGTGGAGAAGTGAGATGCGACGCTCCGATCGCCGCGAGTTCTTGCGTCAAGCGCTCCACGGCCTGGTCGGCAGTGCCGCCTTCGGCAGCGTCTTCGGAAAGCTCTTCCTCGCCCAGAACGCCGTCGCCGGCCAGCGCACGCTGCTCGGCACCGACTACCGCGCCCTCGTGTGCATCTTCCTCGAGGGCGGTAACGATGCCTTCAACACCGTGCTGCCGCGCGATCCGGCGACCCATGCGCAGTATGCGCAGACGCGGAGCTTCCTCGCCGTGCCGTTGGGCTCAGTCGTCCCGATCAACCCGATCTCCGGCCCGCTGAATGGGGGCACCTGGGGTCTGCACCTCGATCTTTCCGGTGTCGCCGAGCTCTTCGAGCAGGGGCGAGCGGCGATCGTCGCCAACGTGGGGCCCTTGGTCCGTCCGACGAATAAACAACTCTACAATCAGCGCGGTCACCCCCTGCCGCCGCAACTCTTCTCTCACTCCGACCAAACCGTCGTCTGGCAGACACCGCGTGCGGATACCCGTACTCGCCTCGGTTGGGGCGGTCGGCTTGCCGACATCTTCCACGCGACCAATCCCAACCAGGTTTTGTCGATGAATGTCTCCCTCGCCGGGGAGAACGTGTTTCAAGCGGGGGAGGTGGTGTTGCCTTATTTCGTCTCGCCGGACGGGGTCGAGCGGATTTCGGCGATAGCGACCAGTCAGCCGAACTGCGGCCCGGCCAACGATTGGCGGCGTCGTCGGTGCCTCACTTTTCGTGCGTTACTCGATCTGCCGCACGCCCATGTCTTCGAGCGGGCCTACGCCGATCTCACGCGCCGAGCGATGGCCACCTCCGAGCAGGTGCTCGCGGCCCTCGAGGCTTTCCCGCGCAACGATCCGGCGTACCGGCCGTTCTGGGAGCGCGCGAGTTTGCCGTGGAATCCCGACAATCTCGCGACCCTGCCCAGCCTCTCGGCCCAGCTGTTGATGATCGTGCGCCTGATTCGCGCGCGCAGCATGCTCGGGATGGTGCGGCAACTCTTCTACGCCCGACTCGGCGGCTTCGACACGCATGGCGATCAGCTGAATCAGCATCCGCCGCTGTTGAGCCAGTTTTCCCAAGCGGTGCGCGCCTTCCAGGAGGTTCTGGACAACCTGGGGCTGGCGCAGCTGGTCACGACTTTCACGGCCTCCGAGTTCGGTCGAACCCTGACCGTGAACTCCAGCGGAACGGACCACGGGTGGGGAGGCCACCACTTCGTCTTCGGCGGGGCCGTGCGCGGACGAAGGATTTACGGCCGGATGCCGAGCCTCGTTGCCCAGAACAACCCCGACGATGCAGGGTGGGGCCAGATCATCCCCACGCTCTCGGTCGATCAGTACGCCGCCACGCTCGCCAAGTGGTTCGGTCTGAGCGATGCCGACCGCGATCTCATGTTTCCCAACCTCATCCACATGAGTGGGCCGATCCTGGCCATTCCCGGGCCCGATCTCGGTTTTCTCAACCCGCCTTGAGACAGCGGGACGGCCAGGCTGAGCCGCGCCTGGCAGCGCTCGTGCTGAGGGAGCTCGGCTAGCGGGCGGAGGTGCGCTCGCGATGCGAACGGTCCCAGTCCTGGGCGAGAACATAGGCGAGGGTATTGGCAGCACCGGCGAGCGCGGCGAAAAACCACGCCCCTCCGAGCCCGACGAAGGCAGCGAAAACCGCAGCCAGCGAGGCACCGGCAAGGACGAAGAGCGGACGTGGGGCGAGGAGCCAGCGATCCCATAGGAGCGCGAGCGGAACCCCAAGGAGCAGACTGAACTGGATGCTGAAGGGGAGCAGGTAGAGGAGGTAAGCGCGCAGGATCCGTGCCAAGGGCTCGCCCGTCGCTCCCGTGGCGAGTTCGTGAGCGCCGGCGATCGTTGCGGCGAGCATCGGGGCCGTCAGCGCAGCGACGCTCAGCGGGAAAACGATGGTGCCTTCGAGCGGCGAATAAGGTCGGCGAAGCCAGGACATGGCGGAAGGGCGGTGGCCGATCAGCCCCGGCCGCGGCGAGCTTGCGCGGATATTCTGCGCGGAACGCGCTAGAAAAAGCGGCAGCCTGGGGAATACCAGGCTGCCGCGGTGAGCCTCGACGTGCGTGAGCGTTCGAGTTCAGGGACTCTCGAAACCGTCCGCAAAAATGTTGATCGGCGGCGCGGCGGTGGGAATCAGGCACCACTCATCGACAGTACCCGTATCCACACTCGCAAGATCCGCCGCGGTCAGGACCCAGTTGCCGGCGAGGCCCTGGCCGTTGAAGGCGGAGAGAGCCTGTGCTGGGATCAGCAGCGCGCCATCGGGGTAGGCAGGCGTTCCGTTGCTGCAGCTGCTCTGCGCCGAGGTGCTGGCCTGGTCGTCGAAGATCACGTCGAAGTTGTCCCCCGCGCAGTTGCCCCCGCCGTTGATCGGGCGGTTGAGGAGCTGGACCGAAGTACTGCCCTTGCTCAGGGTGAAACGGAGATCGCCGATGTAGGTGTGGGTCACCTTGAGCCGCACGTTGAGATCGCTCAGGATGCCGCCGCTTGGCACGTTGAGCGTGTCGCTCACGCCGCTCGCGTTGTTGTCGGGAATCGCGAGGTTCGGGCTGCGGCAGATCATGTTCGGCGTGGTGAAGCTCCAGGCCGCCGTGAAGCTTCCCTGACCGCAGGCGTTGATCCCGGCGACGCGCCAGTAGTGCGTGGTATTGGCTGCGAGATTGCTCGCCGGCTGGAAACTCGTGGCGTTGACCACTTGATCGACGACGATGTTGCTGAAGCCTGCGTCGGTCGCGATCTGCACCCTGTAGCCAGTGGCCGTCGGGAAGGCGGACCAGGAGAGGATCGGCCGCAGAGAGCTGACCGCACTCGTATCGGGTGGGCTATTGAGGCTCCCCGGTGCGGCGGTACCCGCCACGACGCCGAGTTGGATGGTCGCCGTCTTGGTGCTTGCCGGGTGATTGGGACCATTGCTCGCACCGGTGATCGTGATCGGATAGGTTCCGGTCGGGACGCCGGAAGTGTTCGCGATCGTGAAGGTGCTGGTCGCGGGCGGATTGTTCGGCGTCACCGGGTTGCTCGAGAAGCTACCGGTGGCCGGAGCGGGAAGGCCGCTGTGAGAGAGCGTGACCTGATCCGACCAGCCGAGGACGCCGAGCGCATTGATCGTGAAATTCGGCGAGTCGCCCGCGCAGATGGTCGCCTGGTTCGGTACCGACGACAGGAAGAAGTCCGGGCTGCTCGAGATCGCGATGTCGCCGGTGGCGGCCAAAGCGTAGGGCTGTTTCGGCGGCGATCCCCCCATCGCCACGTTCACACCGACGACGCGGATGAGATAGGTGCCGAGCAATGGCGTCGCGAAGCGGATCCGATGGACGTTGTTGCGGTTGTCGTAATCGGTGTTCGTGGTGGCTTGGAAGGGATTGGGATTGGTGAGGCCGCCGGTCGGGGGAAGCTTCTGAGTCCACACCGAGCTATCCGGCGCGGTGACCTCGAGGCGGAGCTGGTTGATCAGGGTCGGATTCGCGTTCACCGCTGCGGGATAGTCATGCCACACCAGCGTGACCGAGAAGGGTTCGCTGTTCGAGACGACGTTGAGGGTGTAGGTGTGATCCTGTCCCGTCTGAAGCCCCGTGGTCTCGTCCACCAACCACAGCTTGCGGGAATCGCCCTGGAAATAGAGCGCATTGTCGAGGTGGATGCGGCCCCAGCCCTGGCTGGTGTTGGGCGGCGGATCGCCCGGGTTGGGTCCGCCGCTTCCGGTGCCGGTCATAGCGTGAGCACCGTTGATCAGGATCGCCTTGACCAGCGCCGAGGAGGGGTTGGTGATCGGGATCCCCATGCCGTCTTGCCCGGTGGGGTAGAAACCGCGGCGAAGGTATTCGCGCACCAAGGCGGCGAGGCCCGCCGCGGTGGGGGTGGCCATCGAGGTGCCGCTCGCCGTGCGGGTGCCGCAGCTCGTATTGTTCATCGCGGAGACGATGCTGCTGCCCTGGGCGGTCAGATCCGGCTTGGTTCGGCGATCCTGGGTGGGTCCGCGCGAGGAGAAGCCGGACATGCTATCCCCGGACGTACCGCGAAGATTGCTGCCGATCGAGAAGATGTTCTTGGCATTTCCCGGCGCGCCGACGTCGGCGCCCGGTCCGCAGCCGGCATCACCAGGGGCGCCGCCGCTGTTGCCGGCGGCCACGAAAACGGCGAGCTCAGGATGGTCCCAGACCACCTGATCGCCGTCGCGGCTGGTCGCGCGGTAATCCACTGTGCAGCCGCTGATGCAGGCACCGAAGCTGTTCCGACAACTCGAGCCCCAGGAGTTGCTGTGGATGCGCGCGCCGTTCTGGAAGGCGGTGTTGGCCGCGTGATAGAGCGTGCCGCCGAGGTTGTTCAGATACTGAAGCGAGTTCCCGGCTTCCTGGGCGATGATCTTGGCACCTGGCGCCGTCCCGTCGAGATCGGTATTGCCGCCCGGTGTGGAGTAGGTGGCGCAATCCACGGCGCCGGTGCCGAGGTTATTGCCGGCGAGCGAGCCCATCACGTGGGTGCCGTGTCCCTGATTGTCGACCGGCGAGGATCCACCCGACCAGACGTAGTACATCGGTACTTTGCGATGAGCGGGGTTGGGGGTGCCGACCGGGCAGCTCGCACCCGTGTTGCAGACCGACACCCCGGGGCTTTGCGAGGTGTCGTTGAACGAGCAGTGGGACACGGTCAGGCCCGTGTCGAGCGCCGCGACGGTCTCGCCACAGCCGAAGATCCCGCGCGCGAAAATCGGACGCGTCGGATTCGGCGGCGGGTTGCCGCCCTGGTGCAACCAGCCGGCCTGCGAGTTGAAGAGCTCGTTCGGCCAACGATAGCCCACGTAAGCCACGTCTTCGAATTGAGCGATCTGCGGAAGGGTCGTCGCGAGAAGGCTGCGATCGAAACGAGCGACGATGCGGGTGTGATCGCCGGCGTTCTCCGAGAACTGATGCTCGATGCCGGGCAGCGAGAAGAGCTGGCTGCGCAGTGCGGCTTCGCCTCCGCCGGGGTGGAGTCCGATCTCGATGCGATCCACACCGCCCTGCTCGGCGATGCGCGCGCCGTCGAGATCACGCGCGATGTTCGGGTCGAGCTTGAAGGCGGGTAGGAAGGGTCCGACCCAGATCACGCCCGAAATCGCCCGTGCCGAAGCGTCGCGGCTGCGATCCATGCGAACGATGTAGGCGTAATAGGGCGCGTAACCGAGAATCTCTGCGCCCAGTCGTTCGACGCGCTCGCGCTGTTCGGGGGTGATCGGGCCGGCGAACTTGATCAGCCGCAATCTCGAGTGGGAGAAGGCCGCCGGATTGGCGAGACTGGCGATGGCCGGGCTAACCGGAACGATCTTGCCCGAGCAGACGTCGTGGCGCAGGGAAGAGAACGAGACGGTACACCGCGTATCGTCCGCAGCCCGCGCGATGCCCGAGCCGAGCAACAACACGAGCAAGACATGAAAGATCTTCATGGGCAATGAAACCCCGAGCGTGGTTTGAAGAAGTTCCCTGAGCCGTTTCCGACCGGGACGGTCGGACCTAGATTCCCCCCAGGATGACTCGTTATCTTAGCAGCCGATTCGCGCATCTTGCCCGTTGGCTCTACGCCAAAAGGCGCGCTCAGCGGACAGGCGGTCGTCAGTACGCTCGCCATTCGAGGCTTGGCGTTCGAAGCTTGGCCATCCCGCCTGGGAACGGCGGAGTACGCGGCGGTGGCCGCGAAGGCTCAACGGCGGCCTCGAACGAAGCGGACCTTGGCGTCGAAGGCCTCCGTCGAAGCGTCCGCGGTCACGAGCCGCAATCCGTTTCCACCCTGGATGGATCATCCGCGCTCGCCACGGCTTCGGCGAGGGGCGAGGAGGGGGCGCGAGGACCGGCCGCGCGAGGAGGAGACAGGGCCGATCGGGATTCGCCGTGCATTGGCATGGTGCGCTCGCCGGTCCGAGAGGCGACGGGGAGGCATCGATTGCCGGCGCGAACGAGGCCTGAGTGCCAGGTCCCGAGAAGCGCTAAGCCGGCGCTCACTCTCGCGGTGAGAGTCGCTCCATCGCGCAGGCCGCGTGGGTCTTCGTCGAGTCACAGGCCTGAGGCCTGGTGTCGGTATCGCCCAAGCGTTGCGTAATCGCAGGAGAAACGGCTTCAGTCGAAGGCTCGGGGCTTCTCGGGCTCGGCCATCCAAAAGGCGCGGGCAAAGGCGGGGCATCAGGCTGGAGCGCGAGGATGCGATTGGGCTTATAGGGCAGCGGCTTCGTCGCGATCCCGCGCGGACCCTCGATTTCATCGCTCACGAACCAGGGATTCCCCTCGGCATCGAGATAAAGCCGACGCATCTCCTCGAGGTTGAAGGGCCGCGAGCCGATCCGGCCGAGCACGGCGATCTGGTGGCCCGTCTCATCCACCGCCCGGTCGCGCTCGAGCGGCCGACTGATCGCCCGCAGCGGGTCGCGGCTCGGATAGTGCGCGATGAGCTCAGGTTTCGGCTCGGGGCTGAACCCGTAGAAGCCGGGCTGGGTGTCAGGCGAGATGAGTTGCACCACCTTGAGCCCGCCGCGGCCGTCGGCGACATAGGCGAAGAGGCTCGCGTTGGTCGAGGCCACGGTGACATCGCTCGCATCGACGAAGGCACCTTCGGGGTTGAAGACCTGATCGAGACGCGGTTGCTCGGGCCGTTCGACATCCACGATCACGAGGCCCTGGGCACCCGCTGCGATGTACGCATAGGTTCGCGCGACGTGCAGTTTGCGGGCGTCCTTGAGCGGCACTGAGGCGCCCACCACGATCCGAGGGTGCTCAGGATGGGTCACATCCACCACCTCGAGCCCGCGCGCGGTGGTCGCGAACAGGTAGCGGAACTGCACCACCGAAGCGCGTGGATCTTGCAAGGGAATGGTCGCGGTGTGGCGCGGCTTGAGCGGATCGTCCATGTCGAGGACCACGATGCCGCGCGGTGTGGCCACATAGAACCAGGTCCCGGCAATGGTGAGATGGCGCGCTCCTGCGAGTAAGCCGTCGGGGTTCCAGGTGAGCGCTCGGCTGAGGAAGTTATTGCGCGGCTCACCGTCGGCGAGGGTGTTGACATCGGTCAGGATCAACCCTTCCTCCGCGTCGGTGATGTAGGCGTAGTGATAAATCGGATGGAAGGGCTGCTCCTGATTGATCACGCGCATCAGCTCGCCCTGGTTGCGGGCTGGATGGATGGGTTGATTCGTGGGCAAAGCCACGCAGGTCGCGTTTTTGCTCGGGATGTGAGTGTTATGGCCCAAGGGCGAGAAGGGGGCGGTGATGATCCTCTGGCTGAAGCCCTTGTTCGCCACTTGCGCGACGTCATAGACCCGCATCCCGCGCGGTCCCTCGGCCACAAAGAGATACTCGCCGCGATGCTGTAGGCATCCCACCGCGCCACTTTGGTGCCGGTAAGCCTCCTGAAGCTCGCGACTGCGCTGCTCATGGGCTTTGAACCAATCGGGATAGGCGTAGCGATGGAGCCACGAGCCGATCACCGCCTGCGGCTCCTCCCACTCCGTGACCCGCACCGCATGGATGCCGCTCTCCCCGCCGAGATACGCCATGTAGCCGAGGAAATCGACGAAGCGGGTGCCGAGCAGCAAAAGCTGGGCCATGATCGCGTTGTTGTCGTTGGCGGCCGAGAGGTGGCAATCGCTGCAGGTCTTGGTCTCCGTGCGCCGCTCGGTGTGCGGGTAATGCGGCGCGAAAGCCTGGGAACTGAAACCCGCGGCCGAGATCGGCGGTTGCTGGATGTAGATCTTTTCGCGGTTGGCGTTGGTGGAGGAGAGGACCAGAGCGGAGGAAGAGCGCACCGGCGCGATCGCACCGTTCTTGATTTCCCCGTGGCGACCGAGCTGGAACATGTCATCGCGCGCCACCTGCGGGTTGTAGCTCGCCCAGTTCCGCGTCGCCCCTCCCTCGAAATGGTGCCGCTCGGTCTTCCAGTTGGCCTCGATCGGCAGGTGGCAGCCCGCGCAGGCGGTGGTCCAGGAGGTGTGACAGGTGTAGCAGAGCATCTCCTCGTCGCGGTGGGCGCGGTCTTGCGGCGGGACGTCGAGGCCGAAGCGGAACGTTTTGGTGTCGCGGGCCATGAGCTTGGCTCGTGCCGCTTTCACGTTGTACGCCGGATGGCCCGGCGTCACCGTGTCCTTGAGCAGGCTGATTTCCCATTCCAGTCCAGGGATCACCGCCGAGCGCTGGATCAGCTTGCCGTCGACCCACTCGAAGCGACGCTTGCCATCGGGATTGCGAAGCAAGGCGAGATTGCGACCAGCCGGAGGGGCCATGGGGCCGGAGGTGCGAAGGTTCGGGTAGGCGTCCACCGTACCGTGGCAATCCTTGCAGGTGATCTCGATCCCCGCCATCACCTCGCCGACCAGGTGGCCGTTCGAGTGCATGTCCTGAGCGAAATGGCAGTCCACGCAATGCATCCCGACGTCGGCGTGGATGCTCGACATGTGCACCGCTTTCTCGAAACGTTGGGGATCGTCGTGGGGCACGATCCGGCCTTCGGCATCGAGCAGATGGCCTTTGCGATCGCGCTTGAATACGGCGCGAAAGTTCCAGCCGTGGCCGTGGTAGTCGGCGAACTGGGTGTGCTGCATCGTGGGGTTCTTCTCGGCCACCTGGCTGAGGAAACCCACATCGGCCCAAAGCCCTCTCGGGCTTGCCCCTTCCGGATTGCGATCGAGCACCTTGCGCGCGCTCTCGTGGTCGGGATGGCGCTGCTCCTTCGGCCACATGCGCGGGGCGTCGGGCTCGTAGTCCCACATCGTGTAGCCGAGGTAGGTGTTCATGAACATGTTCGGCTGGTGCATGTGGCAGACCATGCACTGGCTGGTCGGGATGGCGCGCGTGAACTGATGCTTGAGCGGGTGGCCTGGGCGGTCGCGGGGAATCGTGGGATCCGCCTGCTGGGCAGTGCCGAAGTGACCGAAAGGCGCATAAGGCCCGGAATGGCGCGGATCGCGATCGTTGGCATAGACCACATGGCAGGCGGTGCAGCCGGAGTGGCGCCAATCGCCGGGCTGGTCGTTCGTGCCCATCAGCCAGAGGTGCGGATCGTTGAGCCGGGTCTTGTGGATGTTGAGCACCGGGATCGCCACCCGGTTCCCGGTCCCGGGTCCGCGGTTGGACTGGCGGATGTCGGGCCGGCCCGGCTCCTCGAGCCGCTGCAACTGGCCGAGGGCGTTGGGTAGGCCGGTTTCGGGGAACAGATTGCCGATGTTGCGGCCGCCGCGCTCGAAGACGCGGAACACATCGGCAGGCGGAATCACCTCCCAGGCCGGCAGGGGGTGGAGTTTGGGCAAGATGCCTCGCTTCTCCATCGCCGGCGTCACCGGTATGGGATTGTGGATGATCACCGGACGGCCTTCGCGGTCATAGGCCTCCCCGAGGATGTAGCGTTTGTAGGGCAGGATGCCGTTGTTGTAGGCGGCACCGCCCCAGAGCATCGCCGAAGTGCTCATCAGGGAGCCTTTCTGCGCTTTGACGATGGCGCCATGGCAGGCCCCGCAGGCCTCATCCGCCACCCGCAGATCGCCCGGATTGACGAAACGCACGAACTCGGGGGACTCCTTGAGCCACCAGGTGTAGCTGCGCTCCGGGTTGGCCGAGGAGGAGAAAAGCTCGGGGTAGCGCGGCAGTACATGGGCGCGCTCCATGGCCTCGCGATAGCCGCGATCGGCGAGGGAGGCGGTGCCTTGCGGTTTGAACACCGAGGCGTCTCCGCCATGGCAGTCGGTGCAGCCGAGGACCACCGCTTGGCTGAGGTGCATGGTCTTTCGATCGACGGGAGCATGGCAGCTCTCGCAGCCGCGGCTTTTCGCCTCGGCCTCGGCCCAGGTCTGGGCGGCGGGTGCCGGGGGATGCGGGCGGTAGCTCCGCTCGACGGCGCGATAGGCCTCGCCGGCGGCATGGGCGAGCGGCGGGGCGAGGATCAAGGCGAGGATCGGAAGCAGGCGAGGCGTCCGACTTGTGTGGGGACTCATCGCGTCGCCCTCAGTAGCTCAGGACCAAGTTGGCGAGCACGGAATAATGGCGCTCGTCCGGGAACAGCGCTTTGAAGCCGCGGCCGGGAAAAAGCCCCGCCGCGGACAGCCTGAAGACCACGTTCTGGGTCATGAATGGCCGCCAGATCCAAGCGAGCGAGGCATCGAAACCGATCGAACGCGGGATCGGTGCCTGCTGGCGAAGCGCCTCCAGCGTGGCGGTGTGGTCGAACCAAAGGTGGTTGAGATTGAAGGAAAGGCGGTGTTCGGGGGCGAGGTCGAAATCCCCGCCCACGCCGAGGAGCCGCAGACCCGGGTTGTCGAAGTTGCTTTGGCCGAGCTCCTTGGAGCTGCGCAGGCTGTTGAGCATGCCGTTGCGCCCGGAAAGCGTCACGCCGCCACCGGCCACTAAGGGGACGTTCTGCCGGATCCAATAACTCGTGTCGGCACCGGCGAAGATCGGGTTTTCGAAGATCGCATCGAAACCGGTGCTCTTGTCGTCGTAGGCGTTGCGATCGCCTGTAGCATAGGCCAGCGAGCCGCGAAGCCTAATCCAGGAGAAATCGAGCGAGGCCTCGGCGGCGAGAAAACCGGCGCGGATGCGAGTGGGGAAGGGGACGAAGCTACCCGGGCGAGAGCGGCCATGGGCATAGTAGGCGCTCGTGGTGAGATTGAGCCGCCCGATGTGGCCATCGCCGTTGAGGCCGAGGTACGTCACCTGATAGCGGCGCGGCCGCTCGCCCCCGAGGCTCGCCGGTCGCGCGAGGAAGCCGTTGTCATCGAAAAGGAATTCGTCCTCGCGGTTGCGGTTGTGGGCGATCGTCGCCTGGCTGAAGAAGCCGAGTACCGGCCAATCCTGTCGGTAGAGGTTGGCGATGAACACATCATCGTCGCGCAGCCCGGCGCCGACGTCATTGAGGCCCGAGTTGATCTCCTTCTCGACGCGGCGGAACCAAGCCAGGTTGTACTGCCACTTGTTGTTGTCACGGTTGCCGAAGAGGCGTACCCCGAACTGATTGTCCTGGAACAGGAAACCCCGAAAATCGCTGGAAAAGGGCTGAATCCCGATGCGGATCGAATCGAAGTCGTAGCGCGCGGAGACATCGCGGAGGTGCTTGTCCACGAAAAGCTCCTGCACGCCCAGATGCGCATCGCTCCGGTTGCGCCCGCGGCGGGGGTCGATGCGGGTGGTGCGAAGCTCGCGGGTCTGCACGCGGTTGAATTGCCCTGCGAGGGTGATGCGGTATTCCCATTCCGGCGGCTTGAAGGTCGTGTTGCCCTTGTAGTAGACGAGCCCCGCGATCAAGGTCTGGGCGAGGATGAGCTGCCGCGGCTGCGAGAAGGGATCGTATGCCCCCGGCCGCGCCGAACCTTGGGGCCCGACCGGCGTCGGCAAGCTGCGCGGCTCGATGATCGTGTCGCTGATGCCAAGGAGGTTCAGGAACCAGTCCTCGCGGATCGGCTTGTCCGCCTTGAGGACGTTCTGGTTGTAGGGGTCGTACCAGGGAAACTGGAAGCCCAGTGCCTCCATCAGCCGCCACCGATCGGGGACGGGCACGAATTCGCCGACGGCATCGACCGGAGCGGGCGTGATCGCTCCTAAATTGATCTCGCCTGCCGTTTCCGGCGGCGAGGGCGGCGGTCGTCCCGGTCGGCGCCGGGGCACTTGCGCTGGCGGAATATCGGCTGCCGGCAGCAGCGCGGGCCATGCGAACCAGGCCGGCTCGGCGGCCCAGGCGGTCGGAAGCATCAGCAAGGCCAAGGGGAGGATGCTGCGTTTCTTCATCACAACCCCTCGCAGACGTTCTGAGCAGAGGAATCGAGGAAGGGGGTGGTGGGACACTGCACGTAGCGCAGGCGCACGCCCTGCGGCGCGAGCTGATCGGCGCGAAGCTCGCGCGGCGCATGGCCAAGTCCCCCGCCCAGCGCTTGTCCTGCTTCGTGCACGGCGAGAAAGGCCACGAGATCGTCCTGATCGATCCCATCACCGGAAACCCCCACCGCCCCAATCAGGGTATTCCCGCGATAGATCGGGACGGCACCCGGGAAAATCTGATGGCCGTTGGCGAGTCGCGGCGTGGCAGTACAACTGCCCGGCGGCGGATCGGGCAAAGGCACCGGATTGTCCGATGAGGGCGCGGGGGCGATCAGCGTCGTGCCCAGGAAGATCGCAAGCCCCGACTGATTGAGCACATGGGCAAGGTGCAAAGCCACCGCCGGATACACCAAGTCGAGTTGGGTTCCGACGTGGAAGGGGCTCCATTGCTCGAAGGGTCGGCTGAAAGGTCCGGCCGAGGCGCCGCGAACTCCGTCGGGGTAGAAGGGCCGCGCCAGATTGCCGATCGCCCGCGCGGAGAAGGCGATGGCGCCATCGGACAGAGCCTGAGGACGGGCGAGGAAGCCGCGCAGGGCCGGGATCAGCGCTTGCGGCTCGCGCTCCTCGCTCACCGATAGAACCGCTCGTCCCGGCTCGAGGGCGATCCGGAAATAACTGGTGCGCGGCAGCGAGGCGAGCACGCTGGCGGCAGCCGCGCTCGAATAGAAGGCGGCAGCGCGGGCTTTCTGGACCGATACATCGAGTCCGAAAACTGGCGCATCACGGGTGCGGGCCAAAGCGAGGATCGCGCCCTCGCGATCGACGATGGCAATGCTCACCCGCGCCTGACTGCCCAAGGGCTGGCGGATCTGCGCGCGCATGCGGTTAGCGAGAGCCAGTGCCCGCTGCATGATGGTGCGCACTTCGTTTTCGCTCAGGGCGCCTGCGCCATCGTGGGCGGCTCGCGGGCGGAAGCGCTCGGAATCGCTGCCATCGACCAAGACGAAAGCATCGAGGCCCGGGTAGTCCAGCCGATCGGGGCGAATGCCTGAGGCTGGTGTGCCGAAGGCCGTGCCTGCCCGGATGGCCGCGGGGGCGTAGCCGGCTACGGCGAGGATCTGTCCGGCCGTAGCGCCCAAGGCCGGTACCCGCGCAGGATCGCTGCGCAGGTCGGCGAAATCGGCGTCGCTGAAGCGCAGCGTCTTGCCTTCGACGGTGATGCGCTCGGCGCGCCGCTCGGGCGGGGCGGCGAAGCCGAAAGTCCCTGCGAGCGCGATGAGCTCATCGACATCGAGGTCGCGGTCGCTCACATCGGGATCGAGGGTATAAAGCCCGTCGGCCGCGACCCCGATGCCCCCGACGGGCGTCCCGCCCTTGTAGAGCGGAAAGCCGCCGGGATCGGCCGAGAGTCCAAGCGGCGAGCGGTGAGGTCCGGGCCTCACGGAAGCACCATCGAATCGCGTGTTGACATCCGAGCAGGGGAGCTGGCTGAACTGCACCCCAAACAGCGGCCCGCCCGGCTGGCCGCTCTCGCCGGGATTGAAGTGCTCCTGGACGATCTGGCCGGCGGTGCGGGTGGAAAAGGCGTTGCCCTCCGAGGACAGGAATGCGCCGGTGATCGCTTTGGCGATGGCGGCGAGCTCCGAAGGAACGATCAGCTCCTCAAGCCCCCCTCGCACCGGCCGCCCGGAGACGATGCGCATGGTGGCGGGCGCTCCGTTCATGCGATAGACCGCAAGGACGTTGCCCACACGATCTACGACGGCGATCACCGCCGGACGGTTGCGCGCCTGCGCCTCTTGCGCCGCTTGCGCGAGAATGCGCTCCACCTCGGGAGGGGAGAGAAAGCTTTGGGCGCTGGCGCAGCTTCCGGTGCACCCCTGGCTTCCCGCCCCGGAAGGCGCAGGTGCGACCCCGACCGCAGGCGGGGCATTGCCCTCGCCGGAGCAGCCGGCGAGGAAGAGCATCATCAGGACAAGGTGGCGGAAGTTCCGCTCACGCATCTCAGCTCTCCCCACCTCGACATTCCCCGTGACGAACGGCGATCATACCGAAGCCGGGCCGTCGTGGGGGGCTAGAGCCTGAGCGGCGGGTTGCCCTCGATGTGATATTCGTGACAGGTGACACAGGGGCTCCGTACCCGCTGCCGCGCCGGTTTCTCCCCCGCATGGCATCCGCGGCAGTTCTCGATCCCGGGAATCAAGAGATCGCTCGCGCTCGCCGAGGTCGAGGCGGCGTGGCAATCGGCGCAGGCGAAGCTCGCGTGGCGGCCATGGTCGAACCGCGCCTTGCGGTACCATGCGCCGGCGACACGGACCGGGGCGATGCGCCAGCCGTCGTCCTCCGAGCTGGGCCGCGACACATCGTGACAGACGGCGCATGCGCGTCCGAGGAACAGGCTTTCCCCGACCCGGCGCGCCTTCTCCCGCGCCCAGCTCAAAGCCTCCTCCCGCTCCTCCCGCGAGATGGACTGGCCGGGTCGGCGGCGGATGCGCAGGGAGGCCGGCGCTTCCTGATCGCGCACGTCGCCGGCGAGCGCCTGGCGCGCATAAAAGGCTTCGAGCATGAACAGGATCTCCGGCACCTTGGCATGCGGCACCTGAAGCTCCGGCGCGCTCGGATCGAAAGCGAGCTGATGACAGCCTTGGCAATGGCTTTCGAAATCGATGGCCTGCATTCGCGCGCCACCGGGCTCGGGGCGATGGCAGTCGGCACAGCTGAGGACCCGCATCCCACCCGGAGCGCGCAAGCCTCCGGGGGCAAGGTGCTTGTCGTGCGGGAAACGCAGGCCCGATTGCTCGATCAGTCCTTCCCGCCACTCGACGCGCTCTCCGAGGAGCTGGCCGCTGACGGGGTCCAGGCGCGGGAGCTCGATTCGGAACTGCGGATGGAGCTCCGCGAAATCGCCGTAATCGGCGAGCGCGCTCGCGCCCCCCGATCGTTCCGCCAAACCGACGTGGCAATCGCTACAAAGGGATTGACGGGAGAGGACGATGCCGCGCGTGCCGTTGTGATCACGGTGGCAATGGGCGCAGCGGGTATCGGTGAGCGCGGGCAATGGGAAACGACCCGGATCGGCATGGCTCGGCGTGCTCGCATGGCAGCGCAGGCAGGCCTGATCGCGCACCATGCGGAAGGGCTGCTCGTGGCAGAGTTCGCACTGTTCGCCGAAGAAGTGGTGCGGAGCGGCGAGCGGGCCCGTTTCCCACAGCGAACGGTCAGGAAGCCACGAGCGATCCCGGAGGAAACGATCGAGCGGAGCGAAATAGTGCGCCGCCGCCGGCAAACCCCCGAGCAGGAGGACGGCGAGGAACAGGAACCAGGAGCTCCGCCGAATCGAGAGGCGGGTCTCAGCAAGCCCGAGCGGGATGCGTCGGATACGCTCGCCCGGCGCGAGGTCTTCTGCGGGGATGACCGCGATCGCCGCATCGTAGTCGCGGGGGCTCTCCAGCAGTTCGAGGCGGTATCGCCCCAGCTCGATGATCGCCCCTGCCTTGGCCTCCGCGCTGCTGACCAAGGCACCGTCGATCTTCACGCCGGCGAGCGTGAGGGCCTCGACCCGATACCGGTTGGCACCGAGCGAGGTGATGCGAAGGTGCTCGAGTGCAACCTCGAGGTCCTGCAGCTGCACGGACTGATCCGTGCCCCGACCCACCGTCAAGGTGTCGCCATAGTGGATGTCGTCGGAGTACCTCGCGGCGCCCCGGGACTTGCGCTGATATCGGCGAATCAGCCAGCGCATGGCTCACCAATAGAAAAACACGCTCAGGACGTGCCAGAGGAGGGCCGCCAGCAGGGCGAAACTCAAAGGCACGTGGAGATAGAGCCAGATTTCGAGGATGGCCTGGAATTGGACGTCGCGCGCGATGCGGGCGACCAGGCTTCTTTTGCGTGCGATCAAATCGATCAGTTCACGTAAAGCCTCTCCCGTCCGGTCGGGCGCCGCAGCGAGGTAGTCCACCATGGCGAGGATGGTCGCACCACCGCTCATGGTCGAGCCCGTGGGCGCCTGCGCTCGTTGCTGCCGTTGCCTTTCGCTCAAGAGGTTGAGCGCCTTGAGCACGCCCTCCGATCGGTCCCCTGCCGTGAGCTGATGCCACACGCTGCCGCCCAAGCGCGTTTTCTGTTGCGACCGCAGCACCAAGGCGTGGATCTTGGGATCGATGCGGTCGGCGAGTTCGAGCGCCTTGCGGTCGAGCTCGGCGATCTCCTCCAGCATCGCGGATCGGGTGGCGCTGTCGCGGTTGCGAGTGATGAGCGGCGGATAACGCAGGTACGCCCATACCCCGAAGAGCCCGGACAAGACCACGGCGAAGACCAAGGCCAGCAGCAGGGTGTGGAGATTCCAGCCCACCTGAAAACCGCTATGGAGGAGCGAAAGCACCGGGACGGCAAGGCCCAAGTAGACATGCGCGCTCAGCCATCCGCGCAGCGTTCCCGCGGTGCTGCGGTAAAGACGCTTGCGCAGCCCGAAGGCCATGAGCCAGAGGATCAGGAGGGCGGCGATGGTGCCCAGGGTGTAGCCGAGCCAGGTCCCCCCGTTGGGCCTGGGGATGGGATCGTGCCAGAGATAGGCGAGGATGGAGAGTGAGAGCAGGATCGCCGAGACCCAGAGGTAGCGAAGCCCGCGATGGGCGAGGAAGGACTCATGCATGAACCGAAGGCTCTGCCGAGATCATCGCGTGTCGTGTTCAACGCCGGGCGCGTGCATAACTCGCAAACTCCTCGGGCGTGATGCGGATCGCCGCGCCGGTCGGACAGGAGCGAACACAGGCCGGCCCCCCCGGCAAGTCACGGCACATGTCGCATTTGACGGCCTTCTTTTCGCCAGATGGATCGGAGCGCTTGGGGGCTTCTCCGGGACCGGGCCCGAGCCCGAAGAGCAGCCATGCCAGCAGTCCGGGCTTGCGCGCCACGGGGCCGGCCAAGTGGATCACGCCATAGGGGCAGTTTTCCACGCAGTTCCCGCAACCGATGCAGTTGTCCGCGATGTAAACCTCGCCGTTGGGGGCGCGATGGATGGCATCGGGCGGGCAGTCCTTCATGCAGTGCGGGTGTTCGCAATGCCGGCAGGAAGTGGGGACATGCACCTCCGCGAAAGTGGGGCCGGCTTCGCGATCCAGACGCGAGGTACCGCCGTGGGTCTCGGCGCAGGCCTTCTCGCAGTTGTCGCAGCGGATGCAGAGCGATTCGTCGATGAGCAGGATGTCGGTGGCCTCGCCCGCGCCTTGGGCGAGTAGAAACGAGATCAGGTCCCCGCCGCGAGGATCGACCTGCATGGCCACGTTCTGAGCGGTGCGCTGGCGCATTTCCGCCTGGAGCCGTAGGCGCAACACCGGATTGCGTTCGACCACACGCTTGAAGGACTTTCCGTCGACGCGGATGGTCTCGGTGGCGATCGCGGCCCTCACCGTGGCGGTGCGCCGCGTTTCGCCGAGCAGCGCCATCTCTCCGACGTAGTTCCCGGCCGCGACGTAGGAAAGCACCACCTCGCGCCCGGCGATGTTGCGCGAGACCATGAGGGAGCCCGACCTCACCAGATGCAAGCAGTCCCCGATCTCGCCTTCGGCGAAAAGGATTTCCCCGGCCCGGAAACGATGGAGGGAGGACTCTCGTGCCAGCTCCTCGACCTGCTCGGGCGTGGCTTCCGGCGCGAGACGGCTCTGGATCGCCCGTTTCAGGAAGGCACGATCGATCGCCTGCTTCACCTCCTCCACCGACTGCATGATCCGCAGCATGGTCCGCCTGGGGATCTCCAGGAGGATGCAGCCCTCGCCGGCCATGACCGTGGCGTTTCGCCGGCGTCCGGAGATGAGGCTCATCTCACCGAAAAACTCGCCTTGCCGCAGCCGGAATCGCCTCCCATCCGCGGTCTCGACCTCCGTCTGGCCGGCGAGGATCACGTAGAAGCTGTCGGTGTAGTCATTGCGCCGGAACACGGGCTTGCCGGCGGTGGGAAACTGGATGTCCGCTTCCAGAAGCAACTCTCTGAGCTGCAGTGGCGAGAGGGGCGAGAGGACCGGCGTGCGCTTGCGGATCCATTCGATCGCACCATCCACCCCGGCGAAGCCGGGCAGACGCTCGAGCTTGCGTTGGAGCAGCGGGGCATCGGCGGGCTCCACTTGCCGACCGAGGATGGTCTCCACCACCTCGTAGCCCTGGTTCATCGCCTGCTTGATCAATGGGTAGCCGGCGAGCGCGCCGATGATGTAAAGCCCGGGCACGTTCGATTCGTAGCGGGGGCTGATCACGGGCACCGCCGCGGGATCGGCGCTCGGGAACTTCACCCCGCAGCGCTCGACGAAAGCGCGCGGAGGAAGCGCCCCGAGGCGCGCGATCACGCGATCGCAGAGGATCTGCGCCTCGCCGTCGGGCGTGGCGAGGACGACTCGGGCACGTCGCCGCCCCACCGCGAGTTGTTCGACACGCTCCGGCTGGCTGCGGTAATAGCATTCGATTCGGCCCTCCTCGATCGCCTTGAGGATGGCCTTGAGATTGCCCTCCTTGGCGCGCGAGAACTCGTCACGGCGGTTGACGATGATCACCTGATTGCGAAACGCCAGGGCGAGCGCGTTTTCGATCGCCGCATCGCCCGCACCGACCACGACGATGGTCTCGCCTTGGAACTCCTCCGGGTCGTCGAGCTGGTACTGGACGCAAGGCAAGTCCTGGCCAGGGACGCCGAGTTTGCGGATGTTGCCCTGCAGCCCGATGGCCAGAACCACCGACCGGGCCATGATCGCCTCGCGACCGCCGATGAGGAGTCGAAAGCCTTTCTCATCGCGTTCGATTGCGGTCACCTCCGCGCCCAGCCGGAGGTTGACCCCGAGCCGCCGGATGCCCTCTTCCCAAGCGGCGAGGACCTGCTCGCGGCTGCCCGCGCGGAAGGGGAGGGATGCACGCAGCGGAAGGGAGGCCGGCTCCTCCATGACGTGCTTGCCCTTCTGATAGCGGTGAATGGTCTGGGCGAGATGAGGGCTCGCCTCGAGCAGCACATGGGGCGTTTTGCATTCGGCCGCCCGTGCGGCGGCGCTCAGGCCCGCCGGACCGGAGCCGACGATCGCGATGTCCACCCGATCTGCCATGAGGTTCTCCCCTCGCGAGTCGCCATGTTAGCGGATCGGGTCGCACGGCGATCGGCTCGCTCGGCTGGCGGGCCGCGGCGCCCAATCGCGATGATCGGCGGCTCGGAAGGGGATACACTGATCCACTCCGCCGCAATCCCGGGAGAACATGGGGGCCTTCGAGCGTCTGCGCGGCACGCTTCCACCGCGCGACAAGAGTCTGAGCGGATCCTCGCCGCGCAGCGTCCGCGCTGCGCGCCAATTCATCGCCGACTTGCCGCCGGCCGATCCGGTGCGCAATCTCGAGCGTTTGACCGATCTGGTCGATGACCTCAACCGCTCGCGGATGTCCTCGGGGCGGCGTTTCGCCATGCTCGAGGCGCTCAGGCCCGGGGTGCGCGCGGTCGTGGAGACAGTGGAGAAACAGCTTCTCAACGCTGGACTGCCCTTGCCACCGGTCAGGCTTTCCCTGGCGCAGAAGGTGCTCGAACTCCAGGGGGCCTTCGCGATGGGATTCCAGGAAGTGGTCGTCGATGCAAGTGGTCGCAACGGTCTGATCCCCTGGTGGCGCAAGCGACGCGTCCGCAGCGCCCTGCATCGGGCGATTCACCATCGCGGGCTCGCCCTGGCCGGCGCCTATTTGCTCTACAGGTTGCCTCGGCCGGGCGAGTGGGCGAGCCTTCATGATCTCGCGCATTTCGCCTTCGCGCGGGGTATTGCCGAACAACCGGTCGATGACCCGCTCGAACGCCGCCGTAGCAGCATCGCGCAGGCTTACGGCGAGGCGGCCTTGCTGGCGCTGTGTAATCCTTATCGCTTCGGCCGACGCGAGCAGCTTCAGCTTCGGCGCGCCGTGTCCTGGATGATCCAGGAGTGCCGGATGGGGACGCGCTTGCGGGAGGGTTTCCGGGTGCCTGAGGGAGAGGATCGCGGTCCGGGCTACCTGCCCGAAGAGCGGGAGCAAGGCCCGGAACCGGCGCTGCGACTCGATCTCGCCCCGCTCGCGGCGCGCATCGAGAGCGAACTCGCCGCAGGCGCCGATTTCATCGAGGCGAAAGGCTTGCGCGGGGGGCGCGAGCCACTGCCCAAGCATCTCGCGCGCCGTTGTCTGCAGTCCTGGCGGGGCGAGGCCGCGCGCGTGCGGCAGCGCCTGCCGGCGATGCATCGCCTCGATCTCGCCGTGGGTTTCGGCCAGATCCGCCTCGCGCTCGGACTGGAGGAGCGGGCGAGTGCAAGTGGGAATCAACAGGCTTCGGCCGTGCGTCTCGTGATCGCGCCAACCGAGGTGCGTGACCAGAGCCTCGGCGGCTACCTGATCCGCTGGACGCCGCGGGAATCTCTCAAGGTGCGCGTCGGGGAAGTCGTCGGTCTCGCTTTGCCCGTCGAGGACGAACGCGATCGCGAGTGGATGCTCGGGGTGATCCGCTGGATGCGCTTCGCGCAGGGCGAGCAGCTGGAGTGCGGGGTGGAGCTGCTCGCCCACCGCTTTTCCGCGGTGGCGATCGAGGCCCGTGACGCTGCGGTTCCGGGTCTGCTCTACGCACCATTGCGTCAGGATGCTTCAGCGCCGCAGCTGGTCGTGCCGGCCAGCGGCGAGAGCCTGCTGGCGGACCGGGGCGAGATTCAGCTTCGCATCGAGCGGGGCGCTTCCGAGATCGGTTGGCCGCCCGGCCATCGCGTGCGTTTGGTCGAGGTCCTTGCCGACTATCTGGTCCTCGAGCCGATGCCGGCGGCACAGACCACCGGCCAGCTCGTCCAGGCCGCGGCGTGAGCATGGGCAGCTTCGGAGCTTCGCCCCGCCGTGAGAGCCACGCCGTCCGCGTCGGGGGCGTGACGATCGGCGGCGGTGCGCCGATCGTCGTCCAGTCCATGACCGATACCGACACCGCCGATGTCGAGGCCACCGCGCGGCAGGTCGAAGAACTGGCGCTCGCGGGCTCCGAGATCGTGCGGGTGACGGTCAACACCCTCCAAGCCGCGCGCGCGGTGCCGAGGATTCGCGAGCGCCTGGCGGCCCGCGGCGTGGAGGTGCCGCTCGTGGGGGACTTCCACTACAACGGCCACGAGCTCTTGGCGCGCGAGCCGGCCTGTGCCGAGGCCCTGGACAAATACCGGATCAACCCCGGCAACGTCGGCTTCGGCCACAAGAAGGACCCCCAGTTCGCCGCGATCATCGAGACCGCGCTGCGCTACGGCAAGCGTATCCGCATCGGCGTCAACTGGGGGAGTTTGGACCAGCAGCTTGCGCGCGCGCTGATGGATGAAAACGCGCGCCGCCCGGAGCCGCTGGATGCGGCCAGCGTGCTGCGCGAGGCGCTGGTGCGCTCGGCGCTCGATTCCGCTGCCAAGGCCGAGGCGCTCGGCATGCCTGCGGACCGCATCGTGCTCTCCTGCAAGGTGAGCGGTGTCCAGGACCTGATTGCGGTCTATCGCGAGCTTGCAGCGCGCTGTCGCTACCCGTTGCATCTTGGGCTCACCGAAGCGGGAATGGGCGACAAGGGGATCGTCGCCTCGACCGCGGCGCTCGCGGTGCTGCTTCAGGAGGGCATCGGCGACACGATCCGCGTCTCGTTGACCCCAGAGCCGGGTGCCCCGCGCCGGCGCGAGGTCGAGATCGCCCAGCTCATCCTGCAGACCATGGGGCTTCGCGCCTTCACGCCGCTCGTCACCGCCTGCCCAGGCTGTGGCCGCACCACGAGCAGCTTCTTCCGCGAGCTTGCGGAGAAGGTGAGCGCGCATCTGCGCGAGCGCATGCCGAGGTGGCGCGGCCGCTATCCTGGCGTCGAGAACCTCACCGTGGCGGTGATGGGCTGTGTGGTCAACGGCCCGGGAGAGAGCCGGCATGCCCACATCGGCATTTCGCTGCCGGGCACCGGCGAGGAGCCGGCGGCGCCGGTCTTCGAGGATGGGGTCAAGACCCGAACCCTGCGCGGCCCGGCGATCGCCGAGGAATTCCTCCGCATCATCGACGCTTACGTGGAGCGCCGCTTCGCGCCGACCTCCGCCATCGAGGAACCTCGCCCCCCGACGCAGTCGTCCTGAGAGCGCGGCGAAGCTTTCAGGCGGTGGTGGGTGCTCAGCCGTCGAGCTCGAAGCGGATGCCCTGAGCGAGCGGCAAGGCCTGCGAGTAGTTGATCGTGCAGGTCTGCCGGCGCATGTAGGCCTTCCAGGCATCCGAGCCCGATTCCCGGCCGCCGCCGGTGTCCTTCTCGCCGCCGAAGGCGCCGCCGATCTCGGCGCCCGAGGTGCCGATGTTGACGTTGGCAATCCCGCAGTCCGAGCCGGAAGCCGAGAGAAAGCGCTCGGCGGCGCGAAGATCGGTGGCGAAGATCGCCGAGCTCAAGCCCTGCGGCACGCCGTTTTGGATGGCAATGGCCTCATCGAGCTCGCGATAGGGGAGCACGTAGAGAATCGGCGCGAAGGTCTCTTGCTGCACCAGGGGATGATCGGGGGCGAGGCCGGTGATGATCGTGGGCTGCACGAAAAATCCAGGCCGCTCGATCTGCCCCCCGCCGTACACGATCCGGGCGCCGTCTTGGCGGGCCTGCGCCACGGCTGCGAGGAAGCGCTGGACGGCCGCTTCGCTGTTCAAGGGGCCGAGCAGGGTGCGGGGATCGAGCGGATCGCCGACCCGGGCCTCCACCTGGCGGTAGGCATGCACGAGCCGCTCGAGCACCGTCTCGAACAGCGATTCATGAACGATCAGCCGACGCGTGGTGGTACAGCGCTGGCCCGCCGTACCGACCGCGCCGAAGACGATGGCCGGAATGGCGAGCTTGAGGTCGGCGCTTTCGTGCACGATGATCGCGTTGTTGCCACCGAGTTCGAGCAAGGAGCGCCCGAGGCGTCGCGCCACTCGTTCCGCCACCTGACGACCGACCTCGGTCGAGCCGGTGAAGCTGATCAGCGGAATCCGCCGGTCCTCGACGAAACGGGTCGCGAGCGCGGTGCCGGCATCGTTGAACAGGAAAAAGATTTCCGGGAAGCCGCCTGCGCGCAGCGCCTCGTTGCAGATGCGGGTGGCGGCGATGGCCGACAGGGGAGTCCGCGGCGAGGGCTTCCAGATGCACACATCGCCGCAGACCGCGGCGATGAAGGCATTCCAGCTCCACACCGCCACCGGAAAGTTGAAGGCGCTGATGATCCCGACCGGCCCCAAGGGATGCCACTGCTCGTACATGCGATGCCCTGGGCGTTCGGAGTGCATCGAGAGGCCATAGAGCATCCGCGACTGGCCGACCGCGAAGTCGGCGATGTCGATCATTTCCTGAACCTCGCCATCGCCCTCGGCCTTGATCTTGCCCATCTCCAGGCTGACCAGCGATCCGAGCGGGTCTTTGTGCCGACGAAGCGCCTCGCCGCAGAGCCGGATCGCCTCGCCGCGCTTCGGGGCCGGAATCTCGCGCCAGATGCGGAAACGCGCCACGGCGCGCTCGATCAGCCGCTCGTAGTCGGCTTCGCTGGTGGCGAAGACGTGGGCCAAAGGCTCGCCCGAAGCCGGGTTGACCGGGGTGAGAACACCGGCCTCCGGCGTAGAGCTCCACTCGCCATCGCCGAGATAGGTGCCGGGATTCTCGGTCGTCAGACCGAGTGCCGAGAAGATGGGATGCACGGAAAACCTCGCGACCAAATGAGCCGGGAAACGCCCATTCTAGCCGTCCTCACCCGGGCGGCGACCGCTCTTCGGCCCGCGCGCGCTGGCGCGAAGCGGCAAGAGGGCGCCGATCAGAACGAGCGCCACGAGCGCAAGGAGGATCCAAAAATCCGACATCGGCGCGGTAGGGTGGCGTCCCCGGCAGGAATCGAACCTGCGACCTTCCGCTTAGGAGGCGGACGCTCTATCCACTGGGCTACGGGGACGCGAGGGCCTCCATCATAGCCCGAGCCCGGCTGTTGACCGAAGCCGCGATCGCGCGCGCAGCCTCGCGACCGTCATGGACCGCGCGCACCACGAGATCGGCGCCCCGCACCATATCCCCTCCCGCGTACACGCGGGGATGCGAGGTACGGAAACTGCTCGGATCGACGGCAACGCGGCCATCGGCGAGGAGTTCGATGCCATGCTCCTGCAGCCATTCCGGCGGCGAGGGCCGAAAACCGAAGGCGAGGATGACGATGTCCGCTTCCAATACTTCTTCGCTTCCGGGTACGAGCGCGGGTGTCGCCTCCCGTCCCGTGGCGCGAGTTCTCTGGAAGCGCACGGCTTCGACCCTCTCCTGGCCGAGGATCGCCATCGGCTGCCGCTCGAACAGGAATTCCACGCCTTCATCGCGAGCGTTCTTCACCTCCCGGCGCGAGCCTGGCATCGCCGGTTCCTGGCGGCGATACACGCAGCGCACCTGCTTCGCGCCGAGGCGCACGGCGCTTCGCACGCAATCCATCGCCGTATCGCCTCCGCCGAGGACCACCACCCTCGCGCCCGCAAAAGAGGGCAGCTCGTGCTTCCCCGGCAGGCCAAGCGCTCGGCGATCGAGCTCGACGAGAAAGGGCAAGGCCCAGAGCACGCCGGGAAGAGCTTGCCCAGGCAGATGACCATCGACGGGACGGTAGGCGCCGAGCGCGAGAAACACTGCATCATGCGCCTCGAGCAGCGCTTCGAGGCCGAGGTCCCGGCCGATGTCGACCCCGAGGCGGAAGCGCACGCCCATGGCCTCGAGGATTTCTCGCCGTCGGCGGACGATCGCCTTATCGAGCTTGAAGGGCGGGATGCCGAAGCTCAGCAAGCCGCCGATCTCTTCCTGCCGGTCGAAAACCACCGGCGCGATCCCGTGCCGGGCGAGCACATCGGCGCAGGCAAGCCCCGCCGGGCCGGCGCCGACGATCGCCACGCTCGGGGCGTCTTCGGGCACCAGCCGCCGCGGGCGCCAGCCTTGCCGCCAGGCTTCGTCCACGATGAAGCGCTCGACCGACCCGATGGTCACTGCGCCGAAGCCCGTGTCTTCGAGCGTGCAAGCGCCCTCGCAAAGGCGATCCTGCGGGCAGACGCGGCCGCAGATCTCAGGTAGTGGGTTGGTACGGTGAGCCAAATCGAGGGCTTCGAACAGCCGCCCTTCCTCCACGAGCTTGAGCCACTCCGGGATCAGGTTGTGCAGAGGACAGGCATGCGCGCAGTAGGGATTGCCGCAATCGAGGCAGCGGGCGGCTTGTTCCGCCGCTTCGCCGGCTTGGTAATCGCCGTAGATTTCCCCGGATCCGAGCACGCGCACCGAAACCGGCACCTCGCGCGGCATCCGCCGCGCCACTTCGAGAAACTGAAAGGGCTTCTTGCTCATCGCTCGTCTCTCATGCGGCGCGCTTGAGTTCGCGACTCAGGCTCTCGAGCGCCGCGGCCTTCGGCTTGACCAGCCAGAAGCGCGGAAGCATGTCGCGGAAGTTCTCGAGGAGCTCCATCGCCCAAGCGCTGGCGGTGAGCTCGGCGTGGCGCTGAATGAGCCCTTTCAGGTGATGGAGATGGTTCTCCATTTGCTCCGGCACGATGCGGTGGATATCGACCAGCTCATGATTGAGCCGATCCACGAAATCGCGGTCGAGATCGAGCACGTAGGCAAAGCCGCCGGTCATGCCGGCCCCAAAGTTCAGCCCAGTGCGTCCGAGAACGAGGACCACGCCGCCCGTCATGTACTCGCAGCAGTGATCCCCGGCGCCTTCCACCACCGCAATGGCGCCTGAGTTGCGCACGGCGAAACGTTCTCCGGCCCTGCCTGCGGCGAAAAGTTCGCCGCCGGTCGCGCCGTAGAGGCACGTGTTGCCGAGGATCGGCGATTCTCGGAGGTTCCAGGCGGCGCGGGCAGGGGGTTTGATCACGATGCGCCCGCCCGCCATCCCCTTGCCGACATAGTCATTCGCCTCGCCCTCGAGGCTGAGCTCGAGCCCACCGGCGTTGAAAGCACCGAAACTTTGGCCGGCAGTGCCTTCGAAACGCAGGCGAATCGGCTTCATGCCTTCGCCGTGATCGCCGTAGTGGCGTGCGATTGCGCCGGAGAGGCGGGCACCGATGGTGCGATCGGTGTTGGCGATCTTGTAGTGCCCTTCGAAGCCGGCGTTGGCGGCGATGGCGGGAAGCACCTCGGCCTCGAGCCGCCGCTCGAGTGCACCCTTGGCGATCGGCTGTGGCGGCCGGTCGAGGCTGCCCGCCACTGGCGAGTTCTGCAGGATCACGTGCAAGCGCAAGCCGCGGGCGCGCGGCGGGCGCGCGCGCTCTTCGCGAAACAGCGCGCCGCGGCCGATGATCTCATCGAGCCGGCGCGCACCAAGCCGCGCAAGCCAGCCGCGCACCTCCTCGGCCACGAAGAGGAAATAGCGCTCGACCAGCTCAGGCAAGCCGCGGAAATGCTCTCGCCTGAGTTTCTCATGCTGTGTGGCAACGCCCGTGGCGCAGTTGTTGAGATGGCAGATGCGCAGATACTTGCAGCCGAGCGCCACCATCGGCGCGGTGCCAAAGCCAAAGCTATCGGCCCCGAAAACTGCGCCCTTGATCACGTCGAGGCCGGTTTTGAGTCCGCCGTCCACCTGAAGCACGACCCGTTCGCGTAAGCCCTGTTCGCAAAGAGCGCGGTGGGTTTCGCTGAGCCCGAGCTCCCACGGCGTGCCCGCGTACTTGATCGAGCTCAAGGGGCTCGCGCCGGTGCCCCCATCGTGACCGGAGACGGTGATCAAATCGGCCCCCGCCTTGACCACCCCGCACGCGATGGTGCCGATGCCATGGTGGGAGACCAGCTTGACCGAGACCAAGGCCTTCGGGTTGACCGACTTGAGGTCATAGATGAGCTGGGCGAGATCCTCGATCGAGTAGATGTCGTGATGCGGAGGCGGCGAAATGAGGCCGATGCCCGGCCTGGCGTAGCGCAAGCGCGCGATCAGCTCGTTGACCTTGTGCCCCGGCAGCTGACCGCCTTCGCCGGGCTTGGCGCCTTGCGCGATCTTGATCTGCAACACCTCGGCGTTGATCAGGTAGGCGGGGGTGACGCCGAAGCGCCCGGACGCGACCTGCTTGATCTTCGACATTTTCTCGGTGCCATAGCGGGCCGGGTCCTCGCCGCCTTCGCCTGAGTTGCTGCGCCCGCCGAGGCGATTCATGGCGATGGCCAGGGCCTCGTGCGCCTCGGGCGAGAGCGCACCCAGGCTCATGCCGGCGGTGTCGAAGCGGCGGAGAATTGCCTGCGGCGGCTCGACCTCATCGAGTGAAAGCGGCGAGTGTGCTTCGCGGAGCCTGAGGAGATCGCGCAGGGCCAAAGGCTCGCGCTCGTTGACCAAGGTCGCGAAGCGTTGGTAGCTCTCGGGATCGTTGCTTCGCACCGCTCGCTGGAGCGCCTCCACCACCGCCGGCTCGAAGGCGTGTCGCTCGCCTTCGCGCGACCAGCGGTAGATGCCGAGATGCGGCACCGGCACGCGGGCGTCGAAAGCGCGATCGGCGAGAAGTAGCTGGTCGCGGCGGAGGTCCTCGAAATCCATGCCGGAAAGTCTGGAGGGGGTGCCAGCGAAACAGGTTTCGACCACCTCCTCGGCGAGACCGATGATCTCGAAGAGCTGTGCGCCGCGGTAGCTGGCGATGGTGGAGATCCCCATCTTCGAGAGGATCTTGAGCAAGCCTTTGCGGATACCGCGCCGATAGTTGCGTCCGAGTTCGCGTCGGGCCTCAGGATCCTCGATCTCGCCGTGGCTGAGCATGGCATAGAGGCACTGGTAGGCCAGCCAGGGATAGACCGCGGTGGCTCCGTAGCCGATCAGGCAGGCGAAGTGGTGAGGGTCGCGGGCCGTCCCCGTCTCGATGATGAGATTGCATTGCGTGCGAAGCCCTTCGCGGACGAGGTGGAGGTGCACGGCACCGGTGGCGAGCAGCGCGTGAACGGGAATCCGTTCGGGATGAAGCTCGCGATCGCTGAGGACGATCAGCTGCCGCCCCGCGCGCACTGCTTCTTCGGCCTGGCGGCAGAAGTCGGCGATCGCCTCGCGCCATGGCTGCTCACGCGGCACATTGAGGTCGATGCGCGCAAAACCGCCGTCGGCCTCGACCAGGCGCAGGATGGCGAGAAACTTGCGCTGCGAGAGGACGGGCGAATTGAGCTCGATCTGCCGCGCATACTCCGGCCTGAGGTCGAAGAGATTGCATTCCCGCGCGATCTGGGTATGGAGGCTCATCACCACCCGCTCGCGGATGGGATCGATCGGCGGGTTGGTCACCTGGGCGAAGGCCTGGCGGAAGGAGTCGTAAAGCGGCCGCACCAGGTGAGAGAGCACCGGCGGGGGGGTGTCATCGCCCATCGAGCCGATAGCCTCTTCCTTGGTGCTCGCGAGCACGCGCAGCACCTCGTCGCGTTCCTCCCGGCAGACGTTGAACATCTTCTCGCAGCGATAAAGCTCCGGGATGGGCATGGGTTCGCTCGCGAGGCTCGGATCGATGAGATCGCTTTCGAGCAGGGTGACGCCCTGCTTCAGCCAGCGCTTGAAAGGGGCGCGCCTCTTGTTGATCTCATCGATCGCCGCCTGGTCGAGGAGCTCGCCGCTCGAAAAGTCCACGGCGAGCATCTCGCCCGGCCCGAGCTTGCCCTTGGCGATGATTTGCTCGGACGGAAGCTCGATCACGCCCGCTTCGGAGGCGACGACCAGCAGGCGGTCTTTGCTGAGCAACCAGCGGGCCGGCCGCAGTCCGTTGCGGTCGAGCGTGCACAGCGCATGGCGGCCGGTGAGCGCGACGATCCCGGCAGGGCCATCCCAGGGCTCCATGTGCAGCGCGAAGTACTCGTAGAACGCGCGCAGATCGGGATCCATGCCCTCGACGGCCTGCCAGGCGGGCGGGATCAAGATGCGAAGGGCGAGCAGGGCATCCATTCCGCCTCGCACCAGCACTTCGAGCATGTCGTCGAGGCTTTGCGAATCCGATCCGTCGAGGGACACCAGCGGCACGAGCTCGCGCCCGTCGAACATGGGCGAACGGAGAGTAGGTCCTCGTGCCATGGCCCAGAGGCGATTGCCTCGGATCGAGTTGATTTCCCCGTTGTGCGCGAGCAGACGGAAGGGCTGAGCGAGCCGCCAGTTGGGAATCGTGTTGGTGGAAAAGCGCTGGTGGAAAAGGACTGCGCTGCTCGCGCAAGCCGGATGTTGCAGATCGGGGTAGAACTCAGGCAGATGACGCGGCATGGTCATCGCCTTGTAAACGAGGGTCTCGCCTGAAAGGCTTGCGACGTAAAAGAGCTCGCTGTCCGCGAGGCGTCGCTCCGCGCGCCGCCGCGCGAGGAAGAGATCACGCTCGAAGTGCGCCTCCGGCGAAGCGCCGGCGTCGCCCACGAAGATGTGGACGATCCTCGGGCATTGCGCCTGGGCGCGCTCTCCGAGCACCTGCGGGCGCACCGGTACCTCGCGCCAGCCGCAGACGGTGAGTCCGAGTCGGATGAGCTCCTCGCTCAGAACCCTGCGGCAGCGTTCGGCCTCCTCGGCGTCGTGCGGCAGGAAAACGAGGCCCGCAGCGAAACGCGCGGGCAGGGCGATGCCGGCGGAGGAAGCGATTTCCTTGAGGAAGGCATGCGGACGCCGAAGAGCAATGCCGCAGCCGTCACCCGTGCGGCCGTCGGCGTTCAAGGCGCCTCGGTGACTGAGGCGCTCGAGCGCGGAAAGACCCAGCTCGACGAGGCGCCGGCTCGGGCGGTCCTCCAGTGAGGCGATCAGGCCGAAACCGCAGGCGTCGCGCTCGTGCGGCTGTGCGGGCGACGAGAGGAGGGTGGAGAAATTCGCGTGCATAGCCAGGCACCCTCGGAACGGCGGCGAGCCGTACGCTCACGATGCCGCGGATGTTGCGCTGCGTCAATGCGCCGAGCCACGCTAGAGAAAGGCGGGCGGGACGCCCGCCTCCGAGAGGCCGTGCCGGCAGCCCTCGACGTGGTCATCCAACCCCGCCGAGCCTCCTTCGATACGTCTCAGCCCTCGTCTCTTCGGAGGTCGTAAACCAGTTTGCCGAGCGCGAGTCCGCCGGCCACCAGCGCAAGACCGAGGACCACGCTCGGCCAGGCCACCGAGGCCACCGGCCAGACCGACCACAGCGTGAAGGCGAGCAGGATGGCCAGAAGCCCCGCCAAAGCCAGAAGCCACCATCCGCGCATCGGCCGGATGGAGAGGGCGAAGACCAACCGCGCCACCCCATCGATCGTCAGGAACACGATCAGCAGCGCCCCGAGCAGGACACTCGGATCGCCGGCAGCGCGGATCAGCAGGGTGCCGAGCAGTACCCCGAGCGCCGCCGAAATCAGCTTGAGGAGAAAGGTCGGGTGGGCGCGAATGCCGACGAGCCCAAGCGCCTGGGCGAGGCCGTTGGCGATGAGCAGCCAACCGAGCGCCTGCGCGCCGGCCTGAGCAGCGAGGATCGGCAGCACGAGCGCCACGGCCCCCGCGGCGACAGTGAGCGTCGCCTGGGCGAAATAGAACAGCGCGTAGCGCTCGATCGTGCGCCGCAAAGCCTCGTTCAGCAGACGGGAGGCTTCGGCGAGGTTGGGGTCTTGGCTCACGACCCGGCTCCCAGCTTCGATGAGGAGAGGGCGTTAGTCTAATCGCAGCGCGCTCTTGCGAGCGAGGGCGCATCGGCAAGGCGGGCCCTTCGCGCCTCATCGCGCGGGGGCTTGAGGCTGCGGCCTTCCGACTGAACCCGCGCATCGCGGAGCGGTCTCGTGGTCGCAGGCTTCGAAGGCAATCCGGCGGCTTTGCTCGAGGAACGAGCGACTCTCGGGCCTGCGGGTGTGGCGATTGGCTCGCTCGCGGCTTGACCTCGACGGCCGTTCGGTCGGCGCTCGCTCGCCGCGGGGTGCGGCTCCGCGCGCCCTCGGCCTCCGCCGGCAGGCATTCGTGTCAGTACGCCGGAGGAGAGCGCACGGGATGGCCGCGGGGAATCGCCCCGTCGCTCCGGGGACGCCGCCCGCGGGGCCTTGTTTTGGCGCTCTCGCGATCGCATCTTCGAGATGCCATGCCGATCCTGCGCACCATCGAGGAAAAAGTTCCGGTTCGCATCTGGACCGATGACATCGACGAGGAAACGCTCGCCCAGCTTCGGGCGATGGCGAAGCTCGACATCGTGTATCCGCACATCGCGGTCATGCCCGATGTGCATCTCGGGATCGGCGCGACCGTGGGGGCGGTGATCCCCACCCGGGAAGCGATCATCCCCGCAGCGGTCGGCGTGGACATCGGCTGCGGCATGTGCTGGGTGCGCACCACGCTCACGGCCGAGCAGCTTCCCGATTCCCTGCGGGCGCTCCGAGGGGCCATCGAAGATGCCATTCCGGTCGGCTTCGCGAGCTATCGCGATCCGCTGCCCGATGCTAGGCTGCGGCCGGTGCTCAAGCGCCTGCGGCCGATTCTCGAGAAAGCCCCCGCCCTCGAAAAGCGCTTGAAGGACGCGGAAGCAACAGCCGCCAAGCAAGCAGGAACGCTCGGCGGCGGCAATCACTTCATCGAGATCGTGCTCGATGAGGAGGATCGGGTGGGGGTGATGCTCCATTCCGGCTCGCGCGGGATCGGCAATGCGATCGGCACGCACTACATCGAGGTGGCCAGGCGCGAAATGGAGCGGCTCGATCGCCGGCTCCCGAATCGCGACCTCGCTTATCTCCGCGAGGGTACGCAGTCCTTCGACGATTACGTCGAAGCGGTCTCCTGGGCGCAGGACTATGCCCGCCTCAACCGGCAGCTGATGCTCGAGCGCATTCTCGCCGTCATGCGCCGTCATCTGCCGCCCTTCGAGGTCACCGAAGAAGCCGTCAACTGCCACCACAACTACGTAACCGTGGAGGAGCACTTCGGTGAGCGGCTTTACGTCACTCGCAAGGGGGCTATCCGTGCGGGGGCAGGGGAGCTTGGGATCATTCCCGGTTCGATGGGGACGCGGTCGTACATCGTCCGCGGCAAAGGCAACCGCATGAGCTTCTGCTCCTGCTCGCATGGCGCAGGAAGGCGTTATTCGCGCGCCGAAGCCAAGCGCCGGTTTTCCGTGGCCGAACTCGCCCGCCAGACGGAGGGTGTGGAGTGCCGCAAGGATCCCGGGGTCCTGGACGAGATTCCGAGCGCCTACAAGGACATCGACCAGGTCATGGCACGGCAGGACGATTTGGTCGAAGTCGTGCACACCTTGCGCCAGATTCTTTGCGTCAAAGGCTGACCGGCGTTGAGCGGCGACTTGGCTGACGCTCGGCAGGGCATTCGCTCAAGGCGCGCACGGCCTTCCATCGCGCCCCTGGCGTGCGGCGAGGAGCGCCTCGCGACAAAGCGCGACGTACTCCGGATCTTCGGCAAGGGAAATAAACGTGCCTTGTTCCCTCTTGGGCAGCAGCAGGTGCTCGAGATGCGCCTTGGCCGCTTTGCGACCTTTCCGCCGCAGGATGTCATGGACGATCACGACCAGGCGATCGGCCATCAGATGATGGGGGAACGTGTAGCGACGTTTGACTTTGACGATACGGCGAAGTTTCTTCGATCCTTCTTTGATGAATTTGATTTTTTGTTTCGTGGCCTCTTTGTTGCGATCGGATTTCTTTCCCATTTTACGCCTCCTGTGCTTCGAGTTCGTTTCCTCGATTCGTTTCTGAAATCACAAACAGCATTGAAAAGTATTGCTAAGCTTATGATTTATCTCGGTTATGTGGCCTCGGACAGGGGCATCTTAGCGGGTGCCAGCGGGGAAGGCAAGCCCAGCCGCGAAATAGGATGAGGAGTCGCTGCTTCAGCCCTGATTTTCAGGGAATCATTACCGGGGATTCGGCTGTGCCCAGGGGATCGAGAGGGCTTTCACCGAGGCCCGCTGGAAAGGGAATATGCCGAATGCGCTGGGATCGCGGCAATCGAGGCAAAAGCGCCGATCGAGGACCTTCGCCTTCAGGTTGCGAGTTGCGATCGTGCGGTGATGGTAGGCGGCTGTTGACCGTCTGCGGCCTTGCAGTTCGAGCATAGTGCCCCTCGGCGGGAATCCTCGTCCACGAGAACTTGCGAAGGAACGCTTGCCGCCCTTTCGTCCGATCGGTGGTCCCGCGTGTTGCCGCGCGGCACGCACTCCGGCCACGCCTCCTCGTGGCTCGCGCAGCGCAAGTCCGATGTTTCGGCTCGCGCCGTGTTGCCGTTGCGCGCGAACGGCGCGCGGAAGCGAGGCGTGTCCAGGCGGCGGCCTGTTCATGGCCTCCGTCGGACGCAAAAAGCCACCCCGCCGTATCACCCACAGGATCGAAGCGATCGTTCGCACCGACAGCCGATCGCGGGGCGAGATCCGGAACTGGTTTCCCGCCGAGGTCGAATCTCTGGATCAACGGATCTTGATAATTTTAGCGCCCGGTCGATTTTCGGAAACGATAACCTCGACGTTTTGTAACTTCGAATCTTTCAGGAGTCGGTTGAACTGCTTAGGATCTTCAAAAAGGCGTTCGATTTCTTCTTTTTTTAGGGAGGTGTTGTGAAGAAGCTTCATTCCGATGAAGCTCACTTCAATCTGCTGGGAATCTTTTCTGAAAGTAAGATTGGCCTTCACTGGGATAGAGGAGGGCGCAGCGCCTTCTTTTGGAGATGAATCTTTCGTGGGTTCCGCCGTGGACGGCTTAGAAACCTCTGCGCTGCTCGTCGTTGTGCTTTGGCCTTGCATTTGCATCGTTCCGTAACCGACCGCGGTCTTGGCGCCGAAGCCGAGCCACTCGAAGGCGTGGGCGAAGGCGGCTCTGAGGAGGCCTTGCCAGCGGGGTTTCCCATCTCCGTCCTGCTCCAGCAAAGCGGGGGCAAGTCGGCCCAGGTGCGCCCGATCGCAGACCACGTGGAATACGAAGTGCGAGCCCGGCGGAACCGTGAGAAATGCGATCGGAATGGGCTGGCCGGAGTCGTGGGGGCTCGTACTGTCGCCAGTCTTTCTATCCTTCTCCTGCTGGTAATAGTGCGATTGATGCGGTGTCATGATCTCCACCATCAGGCTGTCGCCTGCGATTTGTGGGATCACGTCCCAAAATGACAGCGCACCGCGCACATGCTCCTTCTCGCCGTCGCGAGATTCGAGCCCGAACAGGACGTCGATAACGGAGAGCATGACGGGACGCTTGCTGTCGTCCAGCACCGGCTTGCGGCGCTCGCCCTCGCCTGCCATGAGCGGGATGTTTTTCTCCGCCGACCAGCCGTGTGTGTCGCCCCAGACCCCCGAGGCGAGTTCGCGTGCCGCTTGACGCAGCACCCCCTTGACGCCACTTCCGGGCAAATAAGGCAGGCCATAGGGGTTGAGGAAAGCGAAGCCGTTCTCCAGCGGGTGCTCGTTACCCAGGCCGGTGGTGAAGGGCGCGATGGCTGTGGCGTCGAGGCGCAGCAGGTTGTCCGTAGGAACTGTGTCGGCAAGGGCCGTCTGGCGGTTAAGCAAACCTTTCATCAAGGGTATCCAAGGCTTGAGCCCATGGTCGGTTTTGAGTTTGCGGGCTCTTGGTCTACTCTCATCGTAAGTTGGCGAACCGCAGGCGGCGATGGTGCAGGCATATTGCCGGTTATCAAGATCATCCCATCCGTCCTGCTGCGTCTTACCTTCCTTCCGTTTCATCTTCGGCACACGATCTTCAATACGCCAGTCGAATTTGCCGCCATGCTCACGGTTTTCTCCCCAAACGGGAAAGTACAAAAGAAACCGGTGTCCTGGCGGCGACGAGAGGTAAAACTCTCTGTCGTCGCGCTGCAAATATTCGGGTACGGCTGCAATTGGCATGGTAGTGGCCCTCTGTATCATGCTGTATTACAACGCGCATGGGAGACTTCGCACATGTCCAGGACCTTGACGCTGCGCATCGATGAGGAGCTCGATGCCGAATTGTCCTGGCTGGCGGCAGAGACCCACCGCAGCAAAAGCGATTTGGTGCGGGACTTCATCCATCGGCAGAGGGCGCTGGCCGCGCTCAAGCCGCCGTAGTGTACGCTGCGGCCCTCGGCCGAAAAGGCCAAATACATCACCGATGAAGAGTTTTTCCAGGATTTCTCTTGAAAGTCTTTCTCGATACGAATGTGCTGCTGAGCGGGATACTCGCGTGTGGCATCTGCGCTGATCTGCTGGCTGCCCTGATCCGAGCGCGTGCGGAATTGATGATCTGCGCCGCAGTACGGCCGGAATTCACTCGCGATGCCCGCACGAAATTCCGGGCGCGAGAGGGGCAGATTGCACTGGCAGAAGAATTTTTCACGCGAGCATGCCAGGAAGGTGCAAGCGCCGCTGTTCGGATACCGGGCGCGCCAGATGAAGCCGATGCGGCCACCCTGGCTGCTGCCCTTGCCGCTTATGCCGATTGGTTCGTGACTGGCGACGAACCGCCGCAAGACCTGGGTTCGACCGGCGCGAAGATTGTCAGCGCGCGCACGGACTTCCTGCGGCTGCGCGGTATCGAAAGACGGCTCGATCATGACACTCACCCCTACCGCGCCGCGGCCATCTGCCTAAGCCACTTGAGCCAGGCGAAAGCCTCAGTGGTGATGGCCTGAAACTTTCTGGGATCGGCTTCCATAAGCTTTCCCATAGCTTCCTCGAAGCCTGTCGGAATTTCAGTAAAGCGATCATGTAAAGCGCTTCGGAGATGATCGCCAATCATAGTGTGTGGTTTGTTCGGGTCGGGTTTTCCCGTTTTCTTGTCCCGACCTTTCTCGTGCAGGAACGCCATCACCTGCATGAGTCCGCTGTTCAGGATGAGTGCGGGAATGCTTTTGGCGAGATTTGCATATTGATCATAGTCGTGACCGAGCACTTGTTTGGCTTGCGTTACGCAATTCCACGCGTGCTTTGCGCGACGTTGCTCAGCCGTGAGACGGGGCTGGGATTGGTTCACTGCTGTCGTGACCATTTCACTTGCCCTCCGCGACTTTGGCGACGACCAGCCCCCGGCCGGTGGTGGCATCGCCGCCGATCTGCAACAGTTTCCCGTCGATGACGCTTTTGATCTTGGCCATGACCGCTACGGCCTCGTCTTCCTCGCCCTTGCCCGTGCGTGTCCGGCTCACCAGCATCGGACCGACGAGTAGCGATTCGGGCGGCAGGTTCTCGGTGTAGAACAGTCCGCCATCGGCGGCAGTGCCGGTGTCGTGGTCGATGCGCACATGCGGCTCGACGAGCATGGCGTGCTCGCTGAAATAGGCGAAGTCGGTGTCGGAGAGGACGACGAGGTCGGTTTTGAGCTTTTCGCGGAAGAACCGGTAAGCGTCTCCGTCAGGCAAAGCCTTGATCGCCAGGTCATCGGCGATTTTGCGTAGGTCTTCCCAGCTTCGGGCGGTGTACTCGAAAGCCTCGAGATGCAGCTTGTCGCTGGAGAGCAGTGCTGGATTGGCGACCAGGCAGCGGCCCTCGGCGACCTCTGGCAGATCCGGCCATTGCGTCTGCACGCCGATCAGCGCGAGCAAACGCCGCGCACGCGAGAGGGCCTGCGGGCAAGTGGCGTAGACATAGCCTCCTTTGAGCGAGCGCACGGGAATACAGAGGGTCTGGGCATCGCCAAAGGAGACGGCACCGGCATGAAGATCGCTCGAGCCTGCCTCCGGCCCGAACAGACGGTCGATGAGGGCGGGATCGCCCCCGAGCGCCTGGAAGCCATGCCGTACCGCGCCCTTGATACCGGAGCCGGCGAAACATGGATGCCCGGTGTGGCGCTCGCGCTGGATCGGGTTGTCGATCACGCCGATGGCCTGGCCCGCGCCCATGTGCACGGGGGAGACGGCGTAGAGAAAAACCGCGGCATGTTTTTGAAACATGGTGATTCCCTCAGTAAACGGGTGATTCCCTCAGTAAACGGCGAATGTGAATCGATTGAAGCCCTCGGCCCGGCGGATGGGATCCTCGCACGGGTCCGACCAAAGTCCCCGCGCCACAAGCTTGCGGAGCGCTTCCGGCGTCGCCTCGAGGTCTTCAATCCACCAAACGCTGCCCGTGGGCGCTGCGCGCACCGCCGTTTTGGGGGCTCCATGTCGTTTCGTGTGGAAAGCAACACCGTCACTGGGGCATCGCCGGCGCGAACGGACTGGCCGGCAGGTGCTTGAGCTTGGACATGCGCAGGTAGGCGATGGCGATGAAGTTCTGGCTCGTCCTGAAGCCGCGCGCGGCGCGCTTGGCCTGCTGCAGCAGCCCGTTCATCGCCTCGACGAAGGCGTTGCTGCGGTGATCGACCATGCCGCGCACCACCGCGTCGAACCGCTCCTTGAGCGTGGCGGCCAGCTTCTTGAACGGCTCGAGCCGACAGCGCCGCGCCCAGCTCAGCCAGGCCCTGAGGTCGGATGCGGCCTGTTCGATGCTGTTGTGCGCTGTGGCCCGTGCGTACACCGCGCGCAGCGCCATCTTCAGCCGCCACGCCCGCGCGCTCTTGAGCGTCGAGCGCTGCAGCCAGTGCATCGCCTGGAGCTGGCGGGCGCTCCAGGTGCTGGGGTTGCGCCGCATGCCCCACAGCAGCTGCCTGAGCGTCTTACGCTGGCCAGTGCCCAGCGCGGCTCGCACCGCCTGCGCGTCGGTGGCCATCTCCGCGCGGCGCACCTGGTCCATCGCCTCGATGGCCATCGAGACGACGTGGAAGCGGTCGTAGCTGATCTGCGCCTGGGGCAGCGCCAGCGCCACGCCCTTGGCGTAGGCCGCGCTCATGTCCATGCACACGTGCCGCACCTGGGCGGGATCGCCGCCATGGGCCTTCAGATCCTCGGCGAACTCCACCACCGTGCGGTGCTCGCGCCCCTCGGTGGCGAACAGCAGCCGCTTGCGATCCAGGTCGTGCACGACGGTGATGTAGTGCTGCCCGCGCCGCAGGCTGGTCTCGTCGATGCCCACCGTGCGCACGCCGGCGAAGTCTTCCAGCGCACGCGCCTGCGCGACGTAGAACTCGATGCGCCGCCACAGCCGCTTGTCCTTGCAGCGCAGCAACTCGGCGGCCTGGCGCACCGGCAGGTCCAGGCACAAGGTCAGCGCCAGCGCTTCGAACGCCGCGGTGAAGCCCGAGCCCGGACGCGCCCAGGGCACGGCCACCTGCGTGGTCTTGCCGCAGGCACCGCAGGCCACGCGCGGCACGTCGCAATGCAGCCAGGCCTCGAACTGGAAGAAGTCCAGGTGCCGCCAGGATCGGCGCAGCCGGTCGTGCACCGGTTGCGTGGCCGCACCGCATGCCGGGCAGGCGAGCCTGCTGGTGTGGCAGCCGATCTCGAAGTCGATACGCCGCTTGGCGGTGTCGAGCCTGACGTCATCGACGACCCACGGCGGCTGCAAGCCCAGCGCGCTGGTGAACAGAGCTTCTACGGCAATGCCCATGGACTCATCCTCCTGATCAAACACGCCTCGTGGACATGTGCACAGGCCGGCCAGCGGCCTGCACACATGCCCACCGGGCTCGACGACCAGGAGTCATTGTGACTGTTGGGTTCCACACGAAATGACGAAGGACCAGCGGATGCCGAGAAGAAAGCAAAGGATATTGGTCTTAATCCCCTTTGGTTCGGGGGAAAGGAAGGAAGCCGTCATTACTCAAATTGATCCGGAGTACGAGTCTTAATCCCCTTTGGTTCGGGGGAAAGGAAGGAACGATCCTGCTGCGATACTTGGAGGCCTAACAAGTCTTAATCCCCTTTGGTTCGGGGGAAAGGAAGGAAGCGCCCATCAGAAAAAATCTCGCAAAATTCTTCAGTCTTAATCCCCTTTGGTTCGGGGGAAAGGAAGGAAGCGGTCTTAGTTGGAGTAGATCGCTATGAATCCTGTCGTCTTAATCCCCTTTGGTTCGGGGGAAAGGAAGGAAGGGCGAGGCCGGCCTCGAAAAGCCATCACAGCACGTCTTAATCCCCTTTGGTTCGGGGGAAAGGAAGGAAGGGTGCCAAGTATGGCACGGATGCCGAGGGCACGAGTCTTAATCCCCTTTGGTTCGGGGGAAAGGAAGGAAGCAAATGATCGAAAGGCTCGGCATCCGGCGGTGTCTTAATCCCCTTTGGTTCGGGGGAAAGGAAGGAAGTATTCGGAGGAAACATCATGAGTATCGAGCTCACGTCTTAATCCCCTTTGGTTCGGGGGAAAGGAAGGAAGCCGTGGGCGCGGAGATTATCATCCGCACCCTTGGTCTTAATCCCCTTTGGTTCGGGGGAAAGGAAGGAAGGCCTCGTTCGGAAAAATGGAGCTCGCACCAATGGTTACGAAGCGGGATGCGAGAGCTTTGTCCGAACAAAGAGGTTGCTCTCTTGTCAAACAGCGGCCGCTGTGGCGGGTCGGGCGGCGAGGATATGGCTGAACGATAGTCGGGTGCATGGTATCGCGCAAGGGCAGCTTTGGCTCAGAAGCGGTCGAGGTCGGCGAGAAGCTTTTCGGCGGGGCTGCAGACGAGTGGTCGGCCACGGCCGCCGGTCCAGGTGCGGGCGTTGCGGGGAAGGGCGTAGAAGCGCACATCGTCGGTGCGATCGTCGATGAGGAGGGCAAGCTCGGCCGCGAGGTTCTCCATCTCCCGATTCGGCGCCTGGCCGATGAACACCGAATAGTTCACCCGATGGAAGCGGCTGCGGGCGATGCGATGAATGCGCTGCCAGCGTTTGGGGCTGGCGATGTCGTAGGCGAGCAGCCAAACGTGGGCATCTTGACGGCTCATGGTGCACCTAGGGATCGAGGTTGGCGAGGTAGTGCTCGAAACGGCCGATCAGGCGATAAAGGCTCGCGCGCAAGGGGCTTTGTGGCGACTCGAGGAGCTGAGGGATCGAGCGACGGATCTCGGGGGGAGGTGCGCCTCGCGGGAGGTGCTCGGCGAGGATGGGATAGAGGTGCCAGAGGAGGACGCGACCGAGTTGGTCCGGCAGGTGGAAGTCCGGACGGTAAAGCGCGAGCAGATGCGGTTGGTGGATGCGCTCGGCGAGTGCGCCAGCGAGGAGGCTGTGCATGCACACCTCGCACTGGCGGAGGATCTCGCCAATGGGGTAACCGAGGCGATCGCGCAGGCGATTCGCGAGCAGACCGCGGAGATGAACCTCCTCGAAGCGCTGCGAGCTGACGCGGAGGGCGGCCAGTGCATAAAGCTGAGCGCGGCGCTGCTCGGCGCGGAAGAACCCGTTCAGGAGGCTCGACCAGTCGTCGCGGTCGAGGATGAGCTCGAGGTGCTGATCGAGGGTGAGGCGTTTTGTCTGCTCGCCGAAGCACCAACCGCAAACGCGGCCACGGTCCACATGGATGAGGGGGATGCCATGCTCCAAGCAGGCGAAGAGCGCATCCGGCTCCCATTGGACATTCCGGTTGGAGACGATGCGGCCAATCCAGTCCAAGGGGATCGGGCGCATGTTGCGGCCGGTCTCGTAAAGCTCAAGGCTCGGGCCGGGACCGAGGCGAACGGTGATGGGTGCTTTCGGGGTGAGGTAGAGCGGACGAGGAAAGGTGCTCGTGGGGGCGGGGTTGCCGGTGCGGATCATGGCGAAGCGTCCTCGCGAAACGAACGGGCCAAAAGGCGGGCTTGGCGCAGGAGGTGGCGCTCGATGGCCTCGAGTCGAGGCAAGACGGCCTCGTAGAAGTGGCTGCGGCCGGCTTTGCCGAGCTCGCAAGCCTCGCCGCGGCGATGGAAATGAGCCTCCTCGAGGCGGCGCTCGCGGAAGAGCTCCCAGACCAGGCGATCGATGCGGGCGCGCTGCGGCTCGGCGAGGTCGCAGGCCAGGGCAGGGCGACCATGCTCGAGGGCATGGAGGAAGCCGATCGCGGGATCGAGGCCGGCGATCTGGCAGGCGCGGGCGGCGGCATGGATCAGCAGCGTGTAGCCCAACGACAGGCAGGCGTTCACGGGGTCGGGCGGCGGCCGACGGCGACGGCAGTTGAAGCCGAGGCTCGGGGGAAAGAGGGTGCTGAAGGCCGCGAAATAGGCGGCCGAGGCGGCACCCTCGAGGCCGAGCAGGGTGTCGCGGTCAGCGGGCGGAGTGCGCAGGGCGATCAGGACCCGGTCGAGGGTGGCGCAGGCATCGAGCAGAGCTTTGCGCTGGTCCGGCCGTCGCTCGAGGGCGGAAGCCACCAAGCGGCGCTGCGCGCGCACCTTGAGCTTGACGATCGCCGCGGCGATCGGCTGGGCGCGATCGAAGTCCCGCGCGAGCAGGGCCTGGTGCACGCGGATGCGGGCATCGCCGTGCGGCGCGCCGAAGAGCTCGGCGACGTGCTCGCGATGGCGGCCGCCGAAGGCGATGAGGCCGATGCCGCGGCTTGCGAGATGGGCAAGCAGGCCGCTCGAGAGCTGAGTATCGGCCGAGAGCACGATGCGCTTTAGGCCATGCAGGGGCACGTGGGCCAGGATGTCTTGCTCGCGGCGCAGCACGAGGCAATCGTCCTGGCGCTCGAGGCGAATGCCGCGGCGATCGATGGTGAGCGTCCGGCCCATGGTGCTTCACTCGATGAGGATCAGCTCAGGATTGGCAGGGGTGGTGCCCGTGCCGAGCGCGATGGCGAGGCCGCGCGGATCGAGCTCGGCGGCGAAGATGCGATCGGTCTCGGGGTCGATGAGCTCGAAGAGCGAGCGCAGACGGCGCTGGTGCTCATGCTCGTCGATCCAGCACTCGTAGAACGATTTCTGGCCGCCGTTGGCCACGCCGCGAACGATGCGCAAGGCTCGCGCCAGGCGGCGGGGCTCGTGGATGTCGTAGCCGATGAGGAAGGGATGAGCATCCATCGGATCGGTCTCCGTCTCGGTCGGTGATCATCATGCGCTCGCAGAAAACCTTTGGACGCCCGAAAACCGGCGATTTGTTCGGGGATTTCCGTTTAGGTTGCACCTCCCTTCATCGAACTGGGGGAAGTGGCAATCTTGTCGGCGGAGGGGTGCACGGTGGGCCGCGATGTCGCCGATGGCGCTCGCTGCGATGCGAGGGGGCCTGATGGCAGCAGCTCCTCGGAGGGCTGCTGCCGAGGCAGGCAGCGTTCAGGCTGCGGCTTCGAGGCGGAAGAGGCCGAAGCCGCCGCGGGTGAGCTTGCCGATCTGGAGATGCTGGGCGAGCCAGAAGTAGGGCCAGAGCGCGCTCAGCACCTCCGCCTCGCCGCGGAGAGGAAGAATGCCGACGTAGCCGCTGGTCAGGCGCGGATTGCCCGATTCATCGCTGCCGAAATGGGTGGCGATGCGATGGAGGCCCTGGGTTTCGAGGCGAAGCCCATCGAGCGCGGCCAGGTTCGGGAAGGGGAAGACGACGCGGGGCGCGCCTTGGCCAAGAAGCGACTGGATGCGAGCGCGGACGCTCATCGCCAGTTGCCGCGCGTTCCACTGATGCAACGGGATGTCGCGGCCATCGCTCGCCAGGCGAAGCGGTGTAGAAAGGTGCAGGATCCAAGTGGCGCTTCGGGGGGCGGGTGGCGGTGCGGGCAGCTCTCTCGGGTGGTCGCGAAGATGGAAGCCCTCGCGCAGCGCTTCGCGGGTGAGCGCGAGCTCGAGGCCGACGGGGCGCGCGCCGCGCAAGGCCGGTACCTCGAGCCTCGCCACGGCGCGCTCGAGTTGCGCGGCGAACAGCGCGAGGTGCTCGCGCACCGGACCGGCGAGGAGAAATTCCACGGCGAAGCGACTGCTCCCGTCTGGCGCACGTTCGATCAGCGGCGCAAGCGACCAACCGTTCAGAGGGGCGGTGCTCAGGCCTTTGGTCGCGGTGCTCTCGAAGATCGCAGGCCAAAGGCAACGTTCGAGGAGCGCGCAGCCCTCGCACTGCGGCGCGCGGGTGATACACAAGGCCTGGCGCAGGGCGATGCCGAAAGCACCGCGCAGCGCGGGGCCGGAGAAGGGCAGGGAGGTCGGCGGGCGGCGCAGCTCGAACGACAGCCGGTAACGCTGGGCGGGGAAGGGTTTCCAGGGGTCGAAAACCGCCTCGGCGGTGGATGCGTCCATGGCGTGCGCGTTCAAGCGTTCCAGGGCGGCGGGCGCTTTTCGAGAAAGGCTTCGATGCCGGCGCGGCCTTCGGGGGAGGCGCGCAAGCGGGCGATGAGGGCGGCGTTGTCGCGATCGAGGCGCTCGGCATGCGTTTCGTCGAAGCCGGTGACGCGGGCGATCAGCGCCTTGGCTTCGCGGCAGGCGATCGGGCCTGCTTTGCCGAGCCAATGGAGGAGCCGTTCGAGTTCGGCATCGAGGTGCTCGGCGGGCACGGCCTGATGGATCAAGCCGATCCGCGCGGCTTCGGGCGCTTCGATGACTTCGCCGGTGAGGAACAGCCGCTGCGCCTGGCGCGGGCCGATGGCGGCGATCACGTAGGGCGAGATCACCGCGGGCACCAGCCCGAGGCGGACTTCGGAGAGGGAGAACTTGGCGTGCTCGACGGCGATGGCGAGATCGCAGCAGGCGATGAGGCCGACGCCGCCGCCATAGGCCGAGCCGTTGACGCGGGCGATGGTCGGCTTGGGGAAGAACTTGAGGGTGCGAAGGAGCCTCGCGAGCGCGAGCGCATCCTCGCGATTTTGCTCTTCGCTGGCCTCCGCCATGCGCCGCATCCAGCCGAGGTCGGCGCCGGCGGAGAAGGTCGAGCCCTCGCCGGTGAGGACCAAGGCGCGCAGACTCTCCTCACGGGCGAGGGCATCGAGCGCCTCCGTGAGTTCGGCGATGAGCGTCTCATCGAAGGCGTTGTGGACCTTCGGCCGGTCGAGGCGAAGGACGGCGAGCGCCGGCGTCTCCCGATCGATGCGAAGCGTGGCCATGAAGCGGGCTCCCCTCGGTGCTTGGCATGTTAGCTTTCTCTCGCGAGGAAGGGCAGAGCAACGGCTTCGCTGGCGGTGGCGGCGGCGAGGGGCTGTGCTCGGAGCGAGCATCCTCGCGCCGGATGGCGCTCGCGCTGGTAGGGTGATCGCCTCCTAGGCCGTTCCGCTCGATGCCGCCTTCCCTGGCCGAAACCTTGCCCTGGATCGCCGCCTCGGCAGCGCTCGTTCTCGCGCTCGTCTTTCGCAGGCCGCGCACCGCGCTTCTCGCCTACGATCTCGCCCTCGGCTTGCTCTGGCCGCATCCGCCTTCGCCAGCGCTTTTTCCGGTTCTCGCCCTGGTGGCGCTTTTGGTGCCCGAGGCGCGGATGAACCGGTTTTCGGCCATGCTCCTCTTCGCCTTGCCTTGGCTCTTGGCCTGGGCGGAGGAGGGCGTGCTCGCCGCCGCAGGCGGAACGACGAGTGCGGTCTTGGCGCATCTTTCCTGGCTGCTCGCCCTCGGGCAATGGGTCCAGAAGGGCGAGCCGCTTCGCTTTGCCGAGACCTTGGCGCTGCTCGTCGCCGCATGGGCGCTCGCGCCATTGGGCGGGGCACCGCTCGCGCTGAATCTTTCGGCAGGCATCGCCTCGACCCTGCTCTTCGGGGGAGTCGTGCTCACTTCCTACCGCCTCGCTTTCCGCGACCCGCTCACCGGGCTTGGCAACCGGCGAGCGCTCGAGGAGGCGCTCGCGGGCCTTGCGGCGCCTTGCGCGGTGGCGATGGTGGATGTGGATCATTTCAAGCGGATCAACGACCGGCACGGCCATGCCGCGGGCGATCAGGTGCTGATCGGCATCGCCCGGCGGCTGCGGCGGATTCCAGGGGCTTCGGCTTACCGCTACGGCGGGGAGGAGTTCTGCCTGATCTTCACGAAACGGTCGGCCGCGCGGGCGGAGCCCGCCTTGGAGGCGCTGCGACGGCGGATCGGGCGCGAGCGGCTGAGCGTCAGCGGCAAAGGGGGAGCGCGTGAACTGCGAGTGACGGTGAGCATCGGTCTCGCGATCGCCGAGGGCGGGCCCTTGGACGCTTGGGCGCTTCGCGCCAAGGCCGATGAGGCGCTCTATCGGGCGAAGGAAGCCGGGCGCAACCGGTTGATGCGGGCCTGAGTCCATGACCTCGGCGCTCCCGCCGCCGCTCCGGGCGGATGGCGCAAGCGCCTTTATCTGCGGCGATGCTGGCCCGCTCAGGTTGCGAGCGAAAGCGCGCGAGAGTGATCACCTGCCCCTCACGCGGCGCTCACATGCGGAAGACGCCGTAAGGCTCCTTCGCGAAGGGCGCGTTCAGGCTCGCCCAAAGGGCGAGCGCGAGGGCGCGGCGGGTGTCGGCGGGATCGAGAATGCCATCGTCCCAGAGCCTGGCGGTGGCATAGAGCGGATGCCCTTGGCGCTCGTATTGCTCGCGGATCGGACGCTTGAAGTTCTCCTCTTCCTCGGCGCTCCAGGATTTGCCTTGGGCCTCGAGAGCGTCGCGGCGCACGGTGGCGAGAACGCTCGCGGCTTGCTCCCCGCCCATGACGCTGATGCGGGCATTGGGCCAGGTCCAGAGGAAACGCGGCTGATAGGCGCGGCCGCACATGGCGTAGTTGCCGGCACCGAAGCTGCCGCCGATGATCACCGTGAACTTGGGCACGTGCGAGCAAGCGACGGCGGTGACCATCTTCGCCCCGTCTTTGGCGATGCCGGCATTCTCGTACTTCTTGCCGACCATGAAGCCGGTGATGTTCTGGAGGAAGAGCAAAGGGATGCCGCGCTGGTTGCAGAGCTGGATGAAATGCGCGCCCTTGAGCGCCGATTCCGAAAACAAGATGCCGTTGTTGGCGAGGATGCCGACCGGGATGCCGTGGATGTGGGCGAAGCCGCAGACCAGCGTCTTTCCGTAGCGGGCCTTGAACTCGAAAAGCTCCGAGCCGTCCACCAGTCGCGCGATGACCTCGCGCACGTCGTAAGGAATGCGGGTGTCGGGCGGGATGATCCCGTAAAGCTCCTCAGGCGGATAGGCGGGCTCGCGCGGGCTTGCGAGCGGAACGCTCTGGCGGTCGCGCGGGCCGAGGTGGGCGATGATGGCGCGCGCGATTTCGAGCGCGTGCTGGTCGTTTTCGGCGAGATGGTCGGCGACGCCGGAGATGGTCGTGTGCACTTCGGCGCCGCCGAGGGACTCGGCGTCCACGACCTCGCCGGTGGCTGCTTTGACGAGCGGCGGACCGCCGAGAAAGATCGTGCCCTGGTTGCGCACGATGATCGTCTCGTCGCTCATCGCCGGCACGTAAGCGCCGCCGGCGGTGCAGGAACCCATCACCACCGCGATCTGGGGGATGCCGCGCGCCGACATCCGCGCCTGGTTGTAAAAGATGCGGCCGAAGTGGTCCCGGTCCGGAAAGACCTCGTCCTGAAGCGGCAGGAAGGCGCCGCCGGAATCCACGAGGTACACGCAGGGCAAATGATTCTCGAGGGCGATCTCCTGGGCGCGCAGGTGCTTCTTGACCGTGATCGGGAAATAGGTGCCGCCCTTCACCGTGGCATCGTTGGCCACCACCATCACCTCGCGGCCATGCACCCGGCCGATGCCGGTGATGATGCCGGCCGCCGGCGCTTGGCCCTCGTACATGCCGTAGGCCGCGAGCGGCGAGAGCTCGAGGAAAGGCGATCCTGGATCGAGCAGCGCCCGGATGCGCTCGCGCGGCAGCAGTTTGCCGCGGGCTTCGTGCTTGCGGCGCGCTTCCTCGCCGCCGCCGAGGGCGGCTTCGGCCTGCAAGCGCTTGAGGTCCTCGACCAACGCTCGGTTGTGCGCCTCGTAGCGGCGGAATTCCTCGCTGCGCGTGTCGATGCGCGAGCGAATGCGGCTCATGGCAATGGCCAGCGGCTCAGAGCAACTCGACTGCGAGCGCGGTCGCTTCGCCTCCGCCGATGCACAGCGCCGCCACGCCGCGCTTGCCGCCGCGAAGCGCGAGCGCATTGAGCAAGGTCACCACGATGCGAGCGCCGGTGGCGCCGATCGGATGGCCGAGCGCGCAGGCGCCGCCCAAGACGTTGAGCTTCTCGTGCGGGATGGAAAGCTCCTTCATCGGCGCCATCGCCACGCAGGCGAAGGCCTCGTTGATCTCGAACAGGTCCACATCGGCCACGCTCCAGCCGAGCTTGTCGAGCAAGCGGCGGATGGCGCCGACCGGCGCGATCGTGAACCACTCGGGTTCCTGCGACTGGGTGGCGTGGGCGAGGATGCGCGCTTTCGGCTTGAGGCCGTGGCGCGCGGCGTACTCGGCCGAGGCCACGACCACGGCGGCGGCGCCATCGGAAATCTTCGATGAGGTGGCTGCGGTGACGGTGCCGTCTTTCTTGAAAGCCGGCTTCAGGGAGGGGATTTTGCTGACATCCATGCGGCCGGGCTCCTCATCGAGCTCGACAAGGGTCTCGCCCTTCCGCCCCTTGACCAGCACGGGCGCGATCTCGCGGGCGAAGGCGCCGTTCTTCTGCGCCTCGAGGGCACGGCGCACCGACTCGGCAGCAAAGGCATCCTGCTCCTCGCGAGTCATGCCGTATTTGGCCACGCAGCTTTCGGCGAAGACCCCCATCGCCTGGCGGTCGTAGGCGTTCTGCAGACCGTCGAACATCATGTGATCGAGGAGCGTGGCATCGCCGAGCCGGAAGCCGCCGCGCGCGCCGGGCAGGATGTGCGGGGCGTTGGTCATGTTCTCCATGCCGCCTGCGACCACGAGCTCCGCCGAGCCGGCGCGGATCAGGTCGTGGGCGAACATGATCGCCTTCATCCCGGAGCCGCAGACCTTGTTGATCGTGGTGCAGCCCGAAGCCGGCGGGATGCCGGCACCGAGCGCCGCTTGGCGCGCAGGCGCCTGACCGAGGCCGGCCGGCAGCACGCAGCCCATGATCACTTCCTGGACCTGCTCGGCGGCCACCCCGGCATCGGAGAGAGCGGCCTTGATCGCGGTGCTACCAAGCTCCGTGGCCGAAACGCCGGTGAACTGGCCGAGCATGGCCCCGATCGCGGTGCGCTTGGCGCCAAGGATGACGATGTCCGACATGATCCGGTCTCCCCAAGTGATGAATCCTGAGATTATCGCGGTGCAGCAGGATTCGGGCAAATCCGGATCATCCGACGAAAGGTTCCGCATCGCCGGCGAGGGTCGTCGCGAAGCATTGCGGCCGAGTCGCCGGAGGTTTAGCGTGTCTTGAAGTCGCTCGGGGTCGAATTCGATGCGCCCATCGTGGTTGCTCTTGCTCGCGGTCGGCGTTCTTCTTTGGGGCGAGCCCTCGAGAGGGACGGAGGCCGACACCGTCACTGCTCCGGTCTCTTGGGCGGCGCGAGGCGGGGAGCTGAGGCTTCGTTTCAACCACGATGTGCTTGGCCTCTACGGTGTTCGGCTCCGCCTTCCCAAGACGCCGGTGGACAGCGGCGAGCCCTCCTTCGCGCTGTTTCCCATCCTTTCCTCGACGGCGCTCGAGCTGGGGGTCAGTCGGGAAGGGCTTCAGCGCCTCTCAGGCGGCGCTCTGGAGGCCCGAGGATGGCTGGTGTTCGAGGGTCCCGCGGGCCGGATCCGCCTCTCGTCGCTGCAACTGCGGCCGAAAGATGGCTCGACAGCGGATCTTCAACTGGTGGACGAGGCGGGCGAGGGCGTGCTCCGTGTCACCCATCCGATGATCGGCATCGAGGAGGCGCGGCGGCGGCTTATGATCCACACGGCCGATCTGATCGTGGAGCCGCGGCTGGCCGAGCGCTTGGGCGTCGCAGCGCTTTCGGGCAAGACCGTGGGCGAACTCCGACTTCGCATGCCGATCGTGCAGGGGCCGGGGGAAGAACCCCTGATCGCCAAGTGTGCCTCCCCCAATTTTCACGGCATGCCGCATCCGAGCGGCGGGACCTATCGCACGGACGTGCTCATCGAAAGCCTCAGTTGGCACGTGATGCGCTGCCGCCATTCCGCGGCCTCGGGCCCTTGCGACGGCCCGGGCGGCGATGACGGTGTAGTCGTCTTCGCGCCGGGGGCGGCACTTCGCAACGGCGACACCCCGCACACCGCCGACGTGCCGTGGTACAGGAAGTTCCAGACCAGTCCTCATCCCTACCCCTACCCGGGCAACGATCAGCACCCCTACCTCGTGTGGAACCTCTATCGGATCCTCGATGGGCGGCTCGAGCAGATCGGGGCGTCGGGGCTCAAGCACGCCTTCTACACCATCAATTGGTACTGCGCCCCGGGCGCTTGCGGGGCGGGCGGCGGCAACATCCTCGGCCGCGCCTGCTACGACATCTACTCGCAGTCGAGCAACGACTACGGTCCCGAGCTCGGCCCCCGGCGTGAGCTCATCCCCTTCACCGGCCAATGGGGCCGTTGCGGCTCGATCTTCGATCCCGGCTGCACCGGCAGCCAGACCCATCCCAACCCCAACGGTCCTTACGACCATCGGCTGATCGTGCGCGAGTCGCAGCTTTCGGCTGCCGGCGCGCAGTTCTTCGCCGAGGGTTGGTACGTGATCCAGGACGATCAGGACATCTACAACACGATGGGTCACGTGCCGGTGACGATCGAGTTCGACGGCTATGCTTGGAGCCCGACGGTGAGCGGGCCGATGACGCGCGGGCCGGTGATCGACCGCTGGGTGGATCCGAACCTTTATCCCCATCGCAACCGCGAGATCACGAGCCCGCACGGGCGGGTGAAAGTGGCGGTGCGCGTCCAGCCGCTCGCCGCTTGTCCGCCTGCATCCGGGCTGAGCCCACCCTGTTACCGTTTCGATTATGCCGTGCAGAACCTCGACTTCGCGGTAAGCCAGACCAGCGGTACGCCCCCGAACTTGCGCGTGCTCGCGCAGCGCGGGCTGCGCGAGTTCAGGCTCGGACTCGATGCGGGGTTGGCGGTGTGGATTCCGCCCGATGCCTTTGCCGATCTCGACACCCAGCCGGCGAATGACTGGACGGCGATGCGCGACGGCGGCGCCTTGGTGTTTTCCGGATCCCCGGGAACCGATCTCTTGTGGGGCACCCTTTACCGCTTTGGTTTCCTCACCGATCAGCCGCTGGAGGAGAGCGCGCTCTATCCCCTGACGCTCATCGAGCCCGACAGCGGCACCCAGCTCTCCGGTATGATCGCCGGGCCGGCGAGCATCACGCGCGTCTTCCGCGACGGCTTCGAGTAAGAAGAAGCCCGCCAGCCGGGCCGGGAGGGGAGGGGACTCGCGGCGGGAGGGGATGGCTGGCGGGCTTGAAGGGAAACGGAGTGCGGCGCGAGCTCAGGCGCTCGTCGAAGCCTCGGCCCCCTTGGCGCGGCTGCGCTTCGCCGGCGCCTTGCGCGTGCTGCGGCGCGGGGCGGGTTCGCCGCTGAGCTCACGGATGGCGGCGTTGAGCGCCTCCACCCGCTCCATGAGCTCCTTGAGCTCCTCGCGATTGGGGACGCCGAGACGGGCGAGGGCCTTCTGGACGCGTTCCTCGAAGACCTTCTCGAGCCGGTCCCAGGTGTCGGCGGCGCGCTCGCGCACCTGCTGCACCTTGCCCTGCACCGCTTCGCGGATTTCATCGGCCTTGCCGCTTGCGAGCTCGCGGGTGCGCTGCTCGAGCGCCATGCCCTCGCGGACCAGCGCCTCAAAGAGACGGGTACCTTCCTGCTGGGCCTTGGCGAAGGCGCCGAGCCCCGCGAGCCAGATCTGCTGTGCGGACTCGAGCAGTCCGCCCTTGCCGGATTCGTTCTTGGCCACTTTGGCCTTCAGCTTGCTCATCGTCGGTTCCTCTTGATCGCAGTGGCGACGCCGCTTCGTGGGCGTCCCTGGAAGACCACTCTAGCGATCCGCCTTAGAGTGTTCGCACTAGCCGCACCGGAAGGAGGCGAAAAGCGCGAGAGCACCGCGCATTTGCTCTTTCGGAGGAGATGCGCGCTGCGGTCCCGGGGTCGAGCTTCGGGGCTGCGTCGGGCGAGGGATCGCGCGATGCCGATCGGACCTTCGGGCGTTGCTTCGGATTCGCGCAGGAAGCGGCCTCAGGAAGTTGCAGGAGAGCGCGATTCGCGGCGGCGCGCCCGTCGGGCAGCGAGATGCCGGTCGAGCGCATCGAGCGCGTTGCGCAGGTCGGCGATGGCCGGGATCGAGGCCGGCCGTCGTGGGCGGATCCCGTCAAAGAGGCTGCGCTCGCGATCCTCGATGATCTCCGGACGCAGGCGCAGCCCATGCCGGTCAAGCAATTCCGCGAGTTCGGCGCGTCGCTGCCCGAGGTCGGCGAGCGTCCGCCGGTAGGCGTGTTCGCACATGCGGCGGCGGCTCGCGTAACTGAAGACGTTGGTGAAGAACAGTTCCGCGTCGTCGGGATCCGCCTCGCAGATGATGCGGTCGGTGCGTGGATAGGCCTGATCGTACTTGGCGAGGCCCACCTGCATCCGGGATTGCAGCAGGGTGCGGAAGGTTTGGGAAAGGACGGCGGGCAATCCACCTTCGAGCAAGGTCGTGCCGGCCGGTCGGTGCGACCCACGGGCGAGGCGCGCATCGAAAGGCACCAAGGGGTTCAGGCCGATCAGGAGGTCGATGCCCTCATCCATCGCCACCGAGGCGTGGAGCGTGCGGCGCAGCGCACCATCCACGAAGTAGCGTCCGTCGATCTCGACCGGGGGATAGAGTCCGGGCAGGGCGGCGCTGGCCTGCACGGCGCGGGAGATGGGCACGTGGTCGTGCCCAGGCGCGCCGAAGCGCACGATCTCACCGGTGTCGAGCTCCACGGCGACGATGTAGAGCAGGCGCCGTAGGCGGCGGAAATCGTCGGTGCGGCCGGGGCGCGAAAAGAGCTCCGACAGGAAGGCGCCGATCGCCTCGTTGTCAAACAAGCCCGTGGGCACGAGCGTGCCGAGACTGCCGAAGATCTCTCCGAATCCGTCGCCGCCGGGGTGACGGAGCAGCTCGCGAAGCCAGTCGGCGAAGATCCGAGGCACGCGACTCGAGCGCCGGAGAAACTCGCGGAATGCGGGCCGCAGGAAGGTTTCGGGCCGGAAGCGCGGTTCGTCCGGATCGCCGAGGATGTAGATGCGGATCATCTGCTCGATGCTGATCCCGTTGGCGAGGCCCGCTGCGATGAAGGCGCCGGAACTGACGCCGACGTACACGTCCAGGCGGGTGAGGTCGAGGCCCTCGATCGCCTCCTCGAGCGCGCGAAGCGCGCCCAGCTCGTAAGTTCCGCCAAGTGGGCCGCCGCCGGCGACGGCAAGTCCGACGCGGCCTCCTCCGCGGCGGTTGCGGGCGCGATGGATCAGAAGCATGTCGTCTCCGCCCTCCAATCGTTTCTCATATTAGCCCCAGCCGATCGAGCAAGGACTCGAAAATGGGGGCGTAGTCTGACGATCGGCGATCCGGAGAAGCTCCATGACCCTGCTCGGCAAGCCCGCTCCCGATTTCACCCTTCCCGATCAGGACGGACGCCCCTTCAGCCTGCGCGAGGCGAGGGGACGTCGGCTCCTGCTCGTGTTCTACCCCGGCGATGAAACGCCCGTGTGCACCGCGCAGCTGTGCGATTATCGCGACGGCATCGAGGCGTTCGCCGACCTCGGCGTCGAGTTGATCGGGATTTCGCCCGATGATGCCGAGTCGCACCGCCGCTTCCGCGAGGCGCGCGCTCTGCCGTTCCGCCTGCTCAGCGATCCGGACGGCGAGGTCGCGCGGCGCTACGGCGCATGGGGCCTGTTCGGGATGAAACGGGCGGTTTTCCTCGTCGATCGCGACGGCATCGTGCGCTACGAGCATGTTGAGGCCATCGCCCTCTTCCGGCGCAGCCGCGAGGAGCTGCTCGAGGTCTGCCGTCGCCTCGACGCCGAGCAGGCCCGCTGAAGCCTCAGCCGAGCGCTTCCTCCAGGTAGCGCTCGATCTCGCGCTCGATCGTCCCGCGCAGGGCGAAAAGCCAGAAACTGAGCTCGGCCTCGACCGCGACCGCGGAATCTTCGACCGTGATCGAGCCCTCCACTCCCGGGCGCTCGAAGAGCAGGCGGTTGCCGCGCCAGGCATAGCCGATCTCGAAGCGCTCGGCGATCCGTTGCGCCACCCTTTCGATCGCGCGACGGGCTTCCTCAAGTCCTTTCTCATGACGGCGTCGGATGCAGATGCGCGACATGGTTTCGCTGATGCGGGAGGGGTTTTTCGAGGGTCCTGCCAAAACCCCTATGTTGCCATCGAAGCCCGTCATGGAGTGGTAAAGTGATGCCGCCACGTGGGGGGCGACATGAGACTGGAGTTTCCGAACGGGGAGCACGCAGAGCTTCGTTTCTCGAGCGGGGAGCTTCGCATCGGCAGCGCGCCCGACAACGAGATCGTGCTTTCGGCGCCGGGCGTGGAGCCGCATCATGCCGTCCTCACCGTCGATGCGCGGGGTCCCATCCTGTGGCTGTTGAGCGAGCAGGGCGGGGCTTTCGTCAACGCGCGTCCGGTGCGCGAGCGCGCCCTTCTGCGCCTCGGCGATCGGATCACGATCGGGCGAGCTGCTTTCGTCCTCAAGCCGGAGAGCGATGAGCGCTTCGCTTGCGATAGCGCTTGGGAGCTCGATCCCTCGGGCATCGAGACGCAGCGCGGCGGTCCGCCGCGCGTGGTGCTGCGCGCCGTCTCGGGGCGAGCGAGCGGCCAGGTCGTGCCGGTCCCCGGGCGGCTGCTCGCGGGTTCGGATGCCTCCTGCGAACTTCGGCTCGAGGACCGACGCGCCCCGGCGAGGGCCTTCGCGCTCAGCACGGATGGTCGTCATGCCTTACTCGAAGTCCTCTCGGAAGAGGTGGTGGTCGAGGTCAACGGTGTCCCGGTCTCCCGCGCCTTCGTCGTCAATGGGGACCAGATCGCCTGCGGCCGCCAGCGCTTTCTGGTCGAGGCCCCGGGCCTGTCCTCGCGGCCCAAGTCCCCCGAGCCGGTCGCCTCAAGCACGGCGGTTCTGCCGACGGCCGCCGCGAAGCAGGCGGAGCAACCTCAGGAACCTCAGGCCGCGGGCAGTCCCTGGTTGATGCTGGCGGTGGCGTTCCTGGTCGCGGTGGCGATCGCCTTCCTGCTGCTCGTTCCCTGAGCCGCGAGGGGCTTGTCGCCCTTGTTGCACTGCGACATGCTAGCTCCGGTCCTCAACCCGGGGTGAATGCGATCGTGGCCCGCGCTCACAACTTCAGTGCTGGTCCGGCGGCGCTGCCGGAAGAAGTCCTGCGCGAGGCGCAGGAGGAGTTGCTCGAATGGCGTGGCGAAGGTGCCTCGGTGCTCGAGCTCAGTCATCGCGGCAAAGCTTTCATGCGTCTCGCGGAGGAGGCCGAGGCGAGCTTGCGCCGTCTGCTCGCGGTACCGGAGGACTACGCGGTTCTCTTCCTGCAGGGCGGGGCGAGACTGCATTTCGCTCTGATCCCGATGAACTTCGCCGCGGGGGCGCGTGCCGACTATGTCCTGACCGGGTATTGGAGCGAGAAGGCTTTCAAGGAGGGCGGTCGGATCAGCGAGGCGCGCGTGGCGGCGTCCTCCAAACACAGCCGCTACGTCACGGTGCCGTCGTTCTCGGCGTGGGACCTCGATCCGGGCGCCGCTTACGTTCATCTGACGCCCAACGAGACCATTCACGGCGTCGAGTTCCACGACTTTCCCGACCTCGGCGCCGTGCCGGTCATCGCCGACATGTCCTCGACCTTGCTTTCGCGTCCGCTCGAGGTGCGCCGCTACGGCATGATCTACGCCGGCGCCCAAAAGAACATCGGGCCCGCGGGTTTGGTGCTGCTGATCCTACGGCGCGACCTTCTCGAGCGTTGTCCCGCGACGCTTCCCGAGATCCTGAGCTACCGACGCCACGCCGAGGAGGGCTCAATGCTCAACACGCCCCCGACCTTCGCCTGGTATCTCGCCGGCAAGGTCTTCGCCTGGATCGAGCGACAGGGGGGGCTCGAGGAGATGGAGCGACGCAACCGCCGCAAGGCCGAGCTGCTTTACGCGGCGATCGATGGTTCAGGCGGGTTTTACCGTAATCCGGTGGAGCCGGCTTTCCGTTCCTGGATGAACGTGCCCTTCATCCTGGCGGATCCTTCCCTGGACGAGCTCTTCCTGCGCGAGGCGCAGGCGCACGGGCTCTTGGCGCTCAAAGGCCACCGCGCGGTCGGTGGGATGCGCGCGTCCCTCTACAACGCCGTGCCCGTCGCGGCGGTGGAGGCGCTGACCGATTTCATGGGCGACTTCGCCCGTCGTCATGGCTGAGTCGAGCACGATGTTCCGTATCCGCCTCTACAACCACATCTCTCCGCGTGGGCTCTCGCGCTTGCCCGCAGGTCAGTATCTCGTGGGCACCGAGATCGCCGATCCTCATGCCTTCCTCGTGCGCTCCGCCGACCTGCACGAAATCGAGATCCCGAAGAGCTTGCTGTGCGTCGGTCGGGCCGGGGCCGGCGTCAATAACATTCCGGTGGCGCGTCTGAGCGCCCTCGGTATCCCCGTCTTCAATGCGCCCGGGGCAAACGCCAACGCCGTTCGCGAGCTGGTCATCGCCGGCATGTTGATCGCCGCGCGCAACCTGCACGAAGCCCTCGCGTTCGTCGCCGCCCTTCCCCGAGAGGCCGATCTGCACGAGCGGGTCGAGAGGGAGAAAAAGCGCTTCGTCGGTTCCGAGCTCGCGGGGCGCACGCTCGGCGTGGTCGGACTCGGCGCGATCGGCGTACGCGTGGCCAATGCCGCCCTCGGCCTCGGGATGCGAGTGCTCGGTTACGACCCGCACATGACCGTGGAGGGTGCCTGGCAACTGTCCTCGGAAGTGGGCAAGGCCCATTCCCTCGACGAGCTCTACGCGGCGAGCGATTTCCTGAGTTTCCACGTGCCGCTCAACGACAAGACCCGCGGCATGTTCGACGAGCGCGCGCTGGCGCGGGTGCGCCGGGGTGTGGTGGTGCTCAACTTCGCCCGCGAGGCGGTGGTGGATGCAGCCGCCATCCGTCGCGGTCTCGATGAAGGCATCATCGCGCGCTACGTCAGCGATTTCCCGCAGGCGGAGCTGCTCGGCGATGCGCGGGTGATCGCCTTGCCGCACCTGGGGGCCTCGACCCAGGAGGCGGAGGAGAACTGCGCCATCATGGTCGTCGATCAAATCCGCGAATTCCTAGAGCACGGCAACGTGCAGAACTCGGTGAACTTCCCGACCACGCGCATGGAGCGAGCCGGACAGGCGCGGATTTGCCTGGCCAATCGCAACGTGCCGAACATGATCGCGCAGGTCACCCAACTGCTCGGCGGGCGCGGGCTCAACATCGCGCAGATGCACAACGCCTCGCGCGGGGAGCTCGCCTACAACCTGCTCGACATCGACGGGGAGGTGGCTCCCGACATCGTCGACGAGCTCCGCCGCATCGAGGGTGTCCTTTCGGCGAGGGTGGTGTGAGCGAGACCGATCGCGGCGCGGAGAGCCTCCTCGAGATCCGGGCGCGCATCGACGAGATCGATCGGCGCATCCAGGAGCTCATTTCCGAACGGGCGCGATACGCGCGCATGGTCGGCAAGGCCAAGGGCGAACTCGCGCGGGCGGTGGATTATTACCGTCCCGAGCGCGAGGCGCAGGTGCTCAGGGGCGTGATCGACCGCAATCGCGGCCCCCTCTCGGACGAGGAAATGGTCCGGCTTTTTCGCGAGATCATGTCCGCCTGCCTGGCCCAGCAGGAACCCCTCGCCGTGGGCTATCTCGGTCCGGAGGGCACCTTCTCCGAGATGGCGCTGCGCAAGCATTTCGGGCATTCGGCGCGGGCCCTGCCGCTCGGCTCCATCGAGGAGGTGTTCCAGGAGGTCGAGGCCGGACATGCTGATTTCGGCATCGTACCGGTGGAGAACTCGGCCGAGGGATCGGTGCAGTCCACCCTCGACATGTTCATGATCTCCCCGCTCAGGATCTGCGGGGAGGTCGAGCTTCGCATCCACCAATACCTGCTCGGTCGCAACAGCGATCTTGCGGCCATCGAGCGGGTCTACTCCCATCCTCAGTCGCTGGCGCAGTGCCGTCACTGGTTGCGCCAGCATCTGCCGAAGGCCGAGCGGATCGCGGTGGCGAGCAATGCCGAGGCGGCGCGGCGTGCCCGCAACGCCGAGGACGCGGCTGCGATCGCCGGCGAGACGGCGGCGCGGATCTATGGGCTTCGGGTGCTGGCGGGACCGATCGAGGACCGCCCCGACAACACGACGCGGTTCCTGGTGCTCGGACGCGAGCCTTTCCCGCCGAGCGGGCACGACAAGAGTTCGCTGCTGCTCACGGTCAAGGACCAGCCGGGTGCGCTCTATCATCTGCTCGAGCCTCTGGCCCGGCGAGGCATCAGCATGACCAGGATCGAGTCCCGTCCGACCCGCAGCGGCAAATGGGACTACGCCTTCTTCATCGACGTGGAGGGGCACGTGGAGGAAGAGCCGCTCAAGGGTGCGCTCGCCGAGCTCGGCCCGGCGGCCTCGATGCTCAAGGTGCTCGGCTCCTACCCGAAGGCGATCCTCTGAATCCGGTGGAGGAGCGCTTCGCGGGCATCGAGCGGCTTTACGGTCCGGGGGCGCTTGCGCGCCTCGGTTCCGCACGGGTGACGGTCGTGGGCGTCGGCGGGGTCGGAGGGTGGGCGGCCGAGGCATTGGCGCGCAGCGCCGTCGGCGGGCTCACGCTGATCGATGGCGATGAGGTCTGCGTGAGCAACACCAACCGGCAGGTCCAGGCGCTCGAGGGCGCTTACGGCAAGCCGAAGGTCGCGGTTCTCGGCGAGCGGCTCCGCGCGATCCATCCCCGGCTCGCGCTGGTCCCTGTGCAAGCCTTCCTGCTTCCGGGAAACCTCGGGGACTTGCTCGAGCCTGGTCCCGATGCGGTGCTCGACGCCTGCGATCAGCTCAAGGCGAAGGCGGCGCTCGCCGCGTACTGCCGGGAGAGGGACATCCCGCTCGTGGTCTGCGGAGCCGCCGGCGGCAAGACGGACCCCACCGCCATCGAGGTCGCGGACCTCGGGGCGAGCGAGCAGGACCCTCTGCTCGCCGAGCTCAGACGCCGGCTGCGGCGAGAATACGGCTTTCCACGTGGCCGCTCTTTCGGGATACGCGCCGTCTTTTCCCGCGAACCGCTCCGCCGCGGCGGCTGCGAAGCCGGCGGACGCCTCGACTGCCGCGGCGCGCTCGGCTCGGCGATGCACGTGACGGCGAGCATGGGCCTGATCGCCGCGGGGGAGATCCTGCGCCTGCTGCTCGCCGAAGGAGGGCAGGGAAGCGCGCTGGAAGCCTCCGCCCTGGGGACCTAGGTGGACTTCGCGCCCGAGAGCAGCTCGGCGATCCGACGCTCGAGCTCGGAGAGGCGCTGTTCGAGACGGGCGATGCGCACCGCGAGCGCATCCTCTGGCTCGGGCGATGGTTCGGGCCCCGGCGGAGCGGGATCGCCGCAAAGCCGGTGGGCGAAACGCGGCTCGCGCTGCCCGGCCGCGCGCGGGAGTTGGACGGCGAGCGGAGGATCACGGCGAGCCAGGCGATCCAACACCGCGGCGGCCTCCTCGACGTCGGCGAAGCGATGGAGTCGCTCGGCGTGCGCCATCAACTCGGCGACGGTCTGCGGCCCGCGCAGGATGAGGATGGCCAGGGCCACTCTCTGCGCGACCGGCAGGGAGAGCCGTTCACCGAGGCGGTGCCGGTAGCGCAGCGCCCGGGCGCCGTGGACCACCTGGACCAGACCGCGGTCCTCCAGCCTGCGCAGCGCATGGCCGACCTCGCCTTCGCTCAAGTTCATGACCGGCTCGCGCGCGCTCTTCTGATTGCAGGCGAGCATGACCGCGTTGGCGGTCAGCGGATACTGCTCCGGCGTCAGATGCTCCTTCTCGACGAGCACGGCGAGGGCGCGCGCTTCGTGGGGGTGGAGCGGAAACAGCGTTTCGCTCATGGCGCGATCCCCGGGCGTTCGGGAAAGAGTTGCCGCCACCACTCCCCTTCCCCTTTGAGGTGACGGTCGAACCAAGCGAGCATCGCCTCCCACCAGGCGTAGCGTTTCACCGGATCGAGGATCCAATGGTCCTCGCCCTCGACTTCGATCAGTTCGACCTCGCGGCCGAGCAGCTTGAGGGCGGTGAATATCGCATGACTTTCGCCGGGAGGGACGTTGCGATCCTGGTTGCCGGTGAGCAAAAGCAGCGGCGTGCGGATGCGATCGGCGGAGAAGAGCGGGCTTTGCTCGACGTAGAGCTCGCGCGCATTCCAGGGGAAGCTGCCGCGGCTCGCGATGCCGGAGTAGCTGTAGCCCCAGAAGCCCTCGCCCCAGTAGGCGGGCAGCAGGCTGATGCCGGCGTGGGCGACGAGCGCCCGGAAACGCTCGCTTCGGGTGGCGAGGTACATGCTCATGAAGCCGCCGTAACTCGCCCCGATGCCTCCGATCCGCTCCGGATCGACGAAGGAGTGGGCGCGGACGAAGGCCTCGACCCCTTCGAGGATGTCCTCGGCGGTCTCCTTGCCCCAGGCGTTGACATGCCATGCGGAGAAACGCTGGCCGTAACCGATGGTGCCGCGCGGCTGAAGGACGTAGACGACGTAGCCATGCGCCGCCCAGAGGTGAAAGGGGTAGCGGCCGGTGAAGGCGCGGCTGACCGGCAAGGTGCCGCCGTACCAATAGACGATCAGGGGATAGCGGCGATCGGCCGAGAAATCCGGCGGCAGGTAGTAGCGGCCGTCGATACTGAGCCCGTCGCGGGCCCTGAAGCGGAAATCGCGGACTTCGCCGAGGGTGAGCCGGCGGTAATCCTCGGTCCCGTCGAAGAGCACGCGGCTGCGGTTGCCGCGCAGCAACTCGATGCGCTGTGGCAGGGCGGCGCCGCTTCCGAGCGCTGCGATCAGACGCCCCTCGGCATCGGCCGCGAAATCCTCGATGACCTCGATGGCCAGCGGCAAAGGCTCGAAACGCCCGGAGGCGGCTATCGCGTAGAGGCGCACTCGGTCGCCATCGTGTGCGCTGGCCAGCCAGCCGCGCCCGGCGCGTTCGAGCCGCGCGATCGAGGGTGCGAAGTCGAGGCTCAGGCAACGCTCGAAGCCTCCCGCGGGGTTGAGGGCGAAGAGTTCATGCTCGTAGTCGTTGGCGACCTCGAGGCCTTCCTCGCGACAGCCGCCGGCGAAGGCATTGGGACCGGCGAGGACGAAGAAGCCACCGTCCTCGCGATAGCGCCAGGCCTCGAGCTGACGCGGACGGGCGAGTTCTCGTTCGGCACCGTTCGCCAAGTCGAGCTCGAACACCCGGAAACGCTCGTGCGGCGGTTCTTCGTAGTCGATCAGGCGCTCGCCGAGCAGGACCCGCGCCTCTTTCGGATGCACGTCGAGCAGATCCACCCCGAGCGGGCGGGCGCTGAGGGGCAGGATGAGGCCGCTTTCCGGATGGACGCGGAAGAGCTGCTTGGGAGCGCGGAATTCCGGCCAGCGGTCCTCGAGGGCGGTCAAGCGCTTCAAGCCCTTGGGCTCGGTCCCTTCGAGCGGCTCGGAGGCGAGGAAGAGCAAGGTCTCATCGCCAAGCCAACGCGGGTTCGCGAGCCCTTTTCGCTTGCGCAGGAGCGTCTTGAGTTCGCCACTGAGCGGATCGAGGAGCAGCAAGGCCTCGCCGCTCACGATCGCGAGCCGGCCCGCGTTGGAGAAGGCCAGCGCGTCCGCGGCCACCGGCAGGCTCGTGTGCAGCGTGCCCTCCGGAAGGGCATAGATCGCCAGCCAGCGATCGGTTTCGCCCGTGGTCTCCTCGCGCCGTCGATAGGCGACGGCGAGCCAGCGTCCCGCCGGATCCATCGCCAGCCGCTCGGCGGTGCGCGCATTGGTCAAACGCTCAGGTTCCACGAATCCGGAGGGCGCGAGACGCAAGCGCGGCAGGCGCTCGCCGGAGAGGCGAAGCGAGGGCTCGGTCTCGCCCTCGGCTCCTGAGTGAAGGAGCAGCAGGCGATGGACACCGCGGGTGAGGCGAAGCTCGACCTCACCCTCCTTGGCTTCGAGCCTGCGTTCGCCAAGCCAAAGCAGCGGCTCGCGTAGCCCGGAGAGGCGCAGGCGCGGCCGCATGAATCGGTCGGCTTCGAGGTAGATCGCCCAAAGACCCCCTTCGCGCGCCTTCGCGATTTCGATGGTCCGCCAGGCGCGCGAATGACCCGGAAAGAGGATGCGCCGGCCTTCCTCGGGCGGCTCACGGCGGAGCGCGGCGAGGAGCGCCTGCTCGAGGTTCGCCGCCTCCTTGCGCTCGCGTATCGCGTACACCGAGAGCGGGCTGTCCGCAGCGAGCAGCTCGGCGATGAGGAGGGCGTCGGCTTCGGCTCGGGCGAGATTCGCCCAAGCAAGAAGGCCAAGCAGCAGCAGGATGGGCATCGTCGGCGGAACGTTTTCGCGGGGAAGGCTCATGATGCCCGATCCGGCGTCGCGGCCGCGCGGCGCAGACGATCCTGGATGGCTTCCCAGGCGGGTTCGTTCGGCGGCAGCTCGACCAGGATCGAGGCCGCGCCGGCGCGGTCGAGCTCGCGCAGGGCGGCGTAGAGTCGCTGGGCGTACGCGCTGGGATCGTTCGGCAGGGCGATACCAGATAGGCCCTCGGGCAGCGTCCCGATGGCGAGGACGAGGCTTCCCCCCGTCGTGCTCGAGAGGGCTTCGCGAGGGAGGAGCCGAATGGGCGTCTCGGGCGCGTAGTGGCGGGGAAGGCCACCGGGAACGCGCGGACGCGGCACCTCGGCGGCGATGGGCAGCTTGCCGATGACGGTCTCGAGGGCGTGGCGCGGAATGGCGCCGGGACGGAGAATGAGGGGTGGCTCGCGGCTCAGATCGAGGATCGTGCTCTCGATGCCGTGCCGGCACGGCCCGCCGTCGAGGACGATGAGGTCCGGGAAGGCCTCGCGCACGTGCTCGGCGCGGGTGGGGCTGAGGCCGCCGAAACGGTTGGCCGATGGCGCGACCAGGGCTCGGCCGAATCGGCGCAACACCTCGAGCGCGAGCGCATGGTCGGGCATGCGCAGCGCGACCGTGTCCTGTCCTCCGGTGGCCTCCAGGGGAACGGCCGCGCCGCGCTCGAGCACCAAGGTGAGGGGGCCTGGCCAGAAGCGCTCGGCGAGGTCGAATGCTTGGGCGGGGATGTCTCGGGCATACCGTTCCATCCAGCCGACCGCCCCGAGGTGAAGGATGAGAGGATGGTCGGCGGGTCGGCCCTTGCGCGCGAAGACTTTCCGGATCGCTTCCGGGTTCTCGGCGTCGGCGGCGAGCCCATAGACCGTTTCGGTGGGAAGCCCGATGCACTCGCCGGCGGCGAGGGCGGCGAGAGCCCGGGACAGGGCGTCGGCGGACAACGACATCGTTGGGCGCTGGGCGCGAGAAGCGCAGAGGTCGGAGAATAGCGCGCGGGAGGATCGCTGGGCAGAGCGGCATGAGCGGGAGCGATCAGCAACCCGAGGAAAGCGAGCGCTTGGTGCCTTACCGGCGACTTCGGCCATGGGCGCCTTTTGGTTGGTTGGGACGTGGCTTGGAGGACCTGCGCGCGGCACCGGCCATCAGCCTGGGCTTGGGCCTCGTCGTGGTCGCGATCAGCCTGGCGCTCTCGGGGCTCTTCTTCCTGCTCGGCGGCGGCGTGGCCCTGCTCGCCGGTCTTTCCGCTTTCGTCTTCGTCGGGCCCTTGCTCGCGATCGCTTGCTACGAGGTTCCCCGCGCGAGGCTGGCCGGGCGCAGGCCGACATGCCGCGGCGTGATTGGGCTCGCGCGGCGCACCCTCGGCGAGGCGATGGTGCTCGCGATCGTGCTCTTCGTGGTGGCTTTGCTGTGGATCCGGGCAGTCTCGCTGGCGCATGTGTTTTTCCCTGCCGAGGCGGATGCGGGGATCGGGTCCTGGCTTGGGTTCCTGGTCGTGATCGCCGCCGTCGGGGCGATCTTCGCCGCTTTGGTCTTCGCGGCGTCGGCTTTTTCCTTGCCCTTGGTCGCCGACCGCCGCGTGGACATGACGATCGCGGTTCTCTCGAGCGTACGCGCGGTGTTCGCCAACCCGGGGGCGAGCATCGTTTGGGCTTCGGTCATCCTGATCTCGGCCTTGCTCGGGATCGCCCTCGCCCTTATCGGGTTGGCCGGGATCGTCCCTTGGCTTGGCTATGCCACCTTCCACGCCAGCCGGGAGGCGCTCGCCGGCGAGGCGTGGCCGGCCCGCGAGTCGGATGACGGAGCGCCGCCTTCGTTCGCGGCCACACGCTGAGGGTTTGCAGCGCGGCTCCTCATGGGGCCTCGTGCGCGCGCTCTGCCGACGGATGCCCTAGCATCTGCACCGTGTCGGCTTTGAAGCGATTCCTGATGGCATCGGCTGCGGCGGTCTTAGGTCTCGCGTTGCTCCCCTACCTCGTTCCCTTGCCCGAACGCGAGCCTTGGCCGGGTGCCTCGCCTTTCCCGAACGGCGAGATGGTGGAGGCTTGCGGGATCCGGTGGCATGTCCAGGTCTGGCGCGCGGGCTGGTTCGCGCGCGGCCGGGCGATCCTTCTGCATGGCCTCGGCGGCTCGAGCTTTTCCTGGCGCTACACCGGCCCGGCCTTGGCCGATGCCGGCTTCGATGCGATCGCGATCGATCTTCCTCCGTGGGGCTACAGCGAGCGGCGAAAGCCGCGAGGGGACCTCGCAACATGCCTCGTGGAGCTTGCCGATCGCGTGGGAGGCCCTGATCCCGTCGCGGCGATCGGGCACTCGATGGGTGCCTCGGTCGCTTCCCTGCTCGCCGAACGCTTGGGAAGTCGCGCCTTCGCGTTGGTGCTGGTGGATGGGGTGCCGCAGGGGCGGCGGGCAGGGCGTGGCCTGTTCGGTTTGTTGTCGTACCCGCCTTTTTCTCGCTACGCGGAACTCTTTGCCCATTGGCGTCTGCTCGGGCGCGAGTCGTTCGCGAGATCACTCTCCTCGGCCTACGGTCGGCCGGCGACGGCCGAGGAGGTCGAGGGCTATCTCAGGCCGCTCAAGATCGCCGGCACGGCAGGCGCGGTCTTCGCCTTTGGCTTTTATGGCGGCGGTGGTGGGCGATGGGACCAACCGACCTTGCTCATTTGGGGGCGGGAAGATCGCTGGGTGCCTCCGCAAGTCGCCGAGCGTTTCCTTGCGCGTTTTCCCTCCGCGCGCATCGCATGGATCGAGGAGGCGGCTCACAATCCCATGGAAACCCATCCGCAAGCCTTTCACGACGCGCTGCTCGGGTTTCTCTCCGAAAGCATCCGCTCGCAGCCCTTGCGCCGGGAAGAGTGAGCGCAGCTGGACGCTTTCGCGCCAAGCCGTTGCGAGTTCGGCTATACTCGTCGCGCTGTTGCTGCAAGGTCACGCTGCGGCCGTGGCCGAATGCATCGCCGTTCCGCGATCCGTTCCACCGCTCCCGCCGCTTCCCTGCAACACCAGTGAGTGCGTCCCGCAAGGGACGGTGTTTTCCGTGTTTGAGTGGAGTGTAGTACCCATGTCCGATCGCGAGACCGGCACCGTCAAATGGTTCAACGAGGCCAAGGGCTTCGGTTTCATCTCCCGTGACAACGGGCCGGATGTCTTCGTTCACTTCCGGGCCATCAGCGGCTCGGGTTTCCGTACCCTGAGCGAGGGTCAGCGCGTGAGCTTTCGCGTGGTGCCCGGCCAGAAGGGCCCGCAGGCGGAGGACGTGACGAAGATTTGATCCCCATCCTCGGTTCCGAGGACCGGAGGGGCGCCGCGAGGCGCCCCTCGCTTTTTCAGCCCGGCGTGAGGCCGAAAGCCTCCTCCAGGCGTCGGATCAAGATCTCGTCCGGGACGGTCGCGTCGGCGAGGAAGCGATCGAAGATTTGCTGCTGCCGCATCCCTTGTGCGCGGGCTTCGGCATAGGGCAGGCGGGTGAACATCACCATCGCATAGCGCGAGCGGAAGCGGCCGGGATGGCGGCGCTCGAGCTCGCGCTCGAGCTCGCGTTGGCGCTGGAAGCGCGGATCGAGCACTTTGGCCCGCATTTCCTCGTAGTTTTCGAGCGCCATCGCGGCGATGGCATCGGCCTGCGGCTTGCGCTCTCGGGCGAAGGCCGCGAAGAGCTCCCCCCAATCGGGTTCACCGCCGGTGCGATCGATCGCCTCGGCGATCCAGGCGCAATCCTCGAAGGCGGCGTTCATCCCCTGTCCGTGGAAGGGAACGATCGCATGCGCGGCATCGCCGATCAGGACCGCGCGTCCTTCGAAATGCCAGTGCTCGAGCCAGAGCGTTCCAAGCTCACCAAGCGGATGGCTGATGATCTGCTCGCTGAGGTCAGGGACGAGGGCGCAAAGGTCGGGAAAATCTTGCCGGGTCCACTGCTCGACCTCATCGCGCAGGGCGGAGCCGAGCCAGGCGAAGGAGGGGGCGGGGCCGACGCGCGGCAGGAACAGCGTGCAGGTGAAGCTTCGATCCGCATTCGGTAATGCGATCAGCATGTAGCCGAGCCGCGGCCAGATGTGCAGTGCCTCGGGCTCGAGCGCGAACTCGCCCGCACGCGGCGCCAGATGAATCTCCTTGTAGCCGTGGTCGAGGGGATCGAGCCGCTCGCCCAAAGGCTTTTCGCGGGCGATCAGGCGGCGCACGGCGGAGGCGATGCCATCGGCCCCGATGATCACCTGCGCATGGCGTTCGTGGAGCCCGCCGAGCTCGTCGCGGAACAGCAGTCGGCCGGCCCGGAGGTCTCCATCGATCAGGCTCATGCCGAAGTGAAGCCGCGCACCGCTCGCCTCGGCCGCGCCGAGCAGGGTGGCATTGAGCCGAGCGCGGTGAACGGAGCGGATGAAGTCGTTCGGATGAGGCCCGTACGCCTGGAAATGGTTCTTGCCGTCGCGCGCATGGATCATTCGCCCGCGCATCGGCACGGCCTCCGCCAGGACCCGATCGAGGACGCCCGCGAGGGCGAGGGCGTGCAGACCGCGCTCGGCGAGGGCCAGATTGATCGAGCGCCCGCCGGCCCATCCGCCGAGTCGAGGATCGGATCGCTTCTCGAAGACGTCGATCGAGAAGCCGCGGCGGCAAAGCAGGATGGCGAGCAATGCGCCGGCGAGTCCGCCTCCGACGATGGCGATCGGCGGCTTCATGCTCCGAGGGATCGGGCGAGCTCGGCGGCGTAGCCCAGGTAGGTCGCAGGCGCGAGGTCGAGGAGCCGCCTCTTCTCCTCTTCGGGCAGCTCGAGCTCAGAGATGAAGCCGTGCAGGGCCTCGCGATCGAGGGTCATGCCGCGGGTGAGCGCCTTGAGGCGCTCATAGGGTTCGGGCAGGCCGTGGCGGCGCATCACGGTCTGGATGGCCTCGGCGAGGACCTCCCAGTGCCGCTCGAGATCTTCCGCGAGTCGTTCCCGCTCGGGCTCGATCCGCGAGAGACCTCGCTCCACGCCGCGGCAGGCGAGCAGGAAATGACCGATGGCCACACCCAGATTCCTGAGCACGGTGGAATCGGAGAGGTCGCGCTGCCAGCGCGAGATCGGGAGTTTGTCGGCGAAGTGCGCACACAAGGCGCGGGCGATGCCGAGATGACCCTCCGCATTCTCGAAGTCGATGGGATTGATCTTGTGCGGCATCGTGGAGCTTCCCACTTCTCCGGCGACCGCGCGCTGGCGGAAGTAGCCGAGCGCGATGTAGCCCCAGACATCGCGCGCCAGGTCGAGGAGAACGGTGGCGAGACGGCACAGGGCGTGGGCGTACTCCGCGATCCAGTCGTGCGGCTCGATCTGGGTGGTGAGCGGATTGTGAGAAAGACCGAGACTTTGCACGAAGGCTCGCGTGAGCCGCAGCCAGTCCACATCCGGGTAGGCGATGCGGTGGGCGTTGAAGTTGCCCGTCGCGCCATTGCACTTTCCGAGCACCTCGATCGCTGCCAGGCCGTCGCGTTGTCGCCTCAGCCGGGCCGCGAAGACCGCGAACTCCTTGCCGACGGTGGTCGGCGATGCGGGCTGTCCGTGGGTTCGCGCCAGCATCGCGAGGCCGGCGTGTGCCTCAGCGTGCGCCCGAAGCCCCTCCTCGAGTCGGTCGAGGGTGGGCAGCAACACCTCTGCGCGCGCGCGCAGCAGCAGGCGGGCCCAGGCGAGGTTGTTGACGTCCTCGGAGGTGAGCGCGAAGTGGACCCATTCCCGATGCGAGGCCAGCCAGGGACGCTCCGCGAAGCGCGCTTTGATCCAGTACTCGAGTGCCTTCACGTCGTGGCGCGTTCGACGCTCGAGCGCCTTCACCTCCGCCGCCTGCGCCGGCGAGAATCCGGCGAGCAAATCCCTCAACCAGGCGCGCTCCTCCTCCGGCGGCGGAGGCAGTTCGGGAATGCCGGGTTCCTCCGCAAGCGCGAGGAACCAGGCCAGTTCGACGGCGAGCCGCTCGCGGATCAGCCCGAACTCGCCGAGCAGCTCCGAAAGCCCTCCGAGTTCTTCCGCATAGCGGCCATCGAGCGGGGAGAGGGCGAGGAGACGGGCTTCTTGCATGATCCGGGGGCTGATGAGGGAAAGCGCGATTCTAACGGCGAAGAATCCCGCGCTTGCGGCGCCGCAGCAAGCTCCCGCCTATAATCCGCCGATCCTACAAGCCGGAGCCGATCCATGAGCCGCCACCGCATCGAGCGCGACAGCATGGGTGAGATCAAGGTCCCCGCCGAGGCCCTTTACGGCGCCCAGACCCAACGCGCCGTCGAAAACTTCCCGGTTTCGGGGCTGCGGATGCCGCGCGCCTTCATCCGAGCGCTCGGCTTGATCAAGGCGGCGGCGGCCAGTGCGAATGCCGAGCTCGGTCACCTCGATAAGTCCGTGGCGAAAGCGATCCGCAAGGCGGCGGAGAAGGTGGCGGCCGGCGAGTTCGATGCCCATTTCCCGGTCGATGTCTTTCAGACCGGATCGGGCACCTCGAGCAACATGAACGCCAACGAAGTGATCGCCGCGGTGGCGAGCGAGATCGCCGGGACGAAGGTCCATCCCAACGATCAGGTCAACATGGGGCAGAGCTCCAATGACGTGATCCCGACGGCGATCCAGGTGAGCGCTTGCTTGAGCCTTCATGAGGCGCTGCTCCCGGCCCTGGCGCATCTGCGCGAGACCATCACCCGGCGGAGCAAGGAGCTCGACAAGCTGGTCAAGACCGGCCGCACCCACCTCATGGATGCCATGCCGATCACCTTCGGTCAGGAGCTCTCCGGTTGGGCGGCGCAGATCGCCTCGGCGGAGGCGCGCATCGAGGATGGGCTCAAGCGCCTGCGGCGACTGCCCCAGGGGGGGACGGCGGTGGGCACCGGCATCAATGCCGATCGCAAGTTTCCCAAGCTGTTCTGCGAGGCGCTTTCGCAGGCGGCGAATTTCGAGTTCAAGCCGGCCAAGAATTTCTTCGAGGGCATTTCGGCACAGGATCATGCCGTGGAAATGGCGGGTCATCTCAATGCGCTCGCCTGCGCCCTGATGAAGATCGCCAACGATCTGCGGTGGATGAACTCAGGGCCCTTGGCGGGGCTGGGCGAGATCGAACTGCCGGCCTTGCAGCCCGGCTCTTCGATCATGCCCGGCAAGGTGAATCCGGTGATTCCCGAAGCGGTGACGATGGTCTGCGCCCAGGTGATGGGTCACCACACCGCCATCACCATCGCGGGGCAGAGCGGCAACTTCCAGCTCAACGTCATGCTCCCGCTCATCGCCTACGATCTGATCCAGTCGATCGAGCTTCTGGCGCATGCCGCCCGCCTGCTCGCCGACCGGGCGATCGCTGGCTTCCGCGTTCGCGAAGATCGGATCCGCGAGGCCCTCGATCGGAATCCAATCCTCATCACTGCGCTCAATCCGCTGATCGGCTACGAGAAGGGCGCGGCCATCGCCAAGCGCGCCTATCGCGAGGGCCGTCCGGTGCTCGAGGTGGCTCGCGAGGAAAGCGGTCTTGCGGAAGAGGCGCTCAAGGCGCTTCTCGATCCGCTCTTGCTCACCAAAGGCGGGATCCACGGCAAACCGGGCGGCGGCGGGGGCTGAGCGTCCTCGCGGCGGATCCCCGCGCCCGTTCGTCGCCGCGGCTCGATCGCGGTATCCCCGCCTCCGGGTTCGCGCGGTTAGACTCCGCGAACCCCCCGCGGCCTCGCCAATGCGCCCCTCCCATGCCTTGCTCCTTCCCTTCACCATCCTCTTTGCTCATTCTGCCTTCGCCGCGGAGGACGATGCGCTCGATGGCGATTTCGGCTCTGCGTCGGGCCGCGCGACGGCGAGCTTCGACCTCGGGGGCAATCTCACCGATGTGGCGATGCGTGTGCTGCGGCGCAACGATGGTCGTTACCTTCTGATCGGGACCGCGGCTACGGCGAGCGCCGTGGAGGTGGCGATCGCCCGTTTCGACTCGGAGGGGATCCTCGATCCGAGCTTCGGGAGCGGGGGGAAGCTTCACCTCGACCTGTGCATGAACGAGGTCACCGATGCGGCGCTGGATGCCTCAGGCCGGATCCTCATCCTCGGGAATACCACCGCTTGCGGAACGGCAGGTAGCGAGGATGGCCGGCTGGCGCGCCTCACCGCGGGCGGTGCGCTCGACATCTCCTTCAGCGGCGGCGGGGTGCGCAACATCACTTTCACCACGGTGACCGCAGCGCAAGAGCGCGCCTTCGCTCTCGTCGTGCGCGGCAGCGGGGAGATCCTCGTCGGAGGATCGGTCGATAACGACGGAAGCGGACCGACGCATATCGAGCGTCCAGCGTTCCGCCGGCTGGATGCGAACGGGAACGACATCGTCAACGTACCGGGCGCGTCCTACTCGGTTCCGGCGCGGATCGTCGCCGGTCGCGCGGTCGCCGACGACGGGGTGGTGTGGGCGGTTGACCGCGACCAGACGCTCGCCGCCGGAACTGCGGTTTTCTGGCGGCTGACCTCGGCGCTCTCCAATGACACCGCTTTCGGGTCGCTCGGACTGCAGGACGTGCAGAGCAGTGGCGGGGAAAACGGCTGTGGGACCGGGATTGACCATCGACCGATTTCCCTGCTGACCATGCGCGGGACCCTCAAGATGTTCGGTGGATCGGATGTCGGCGGCGTCTGGCGCGCCTGGTTCGCCAGCGTGGACGATGCCGCCGGAGGCCCGAATCGGCGCGTGCGCTGCCTGACCGCGAGCCTGCCGACGGGTGTTTACGGGACCGCGGCCGCCTACCAGCCCGGATTCGATGGCAACCGTATCGTGCTCGCGGCGACCTGCGGCTCGGCTGTCACGCCCCGTTTCTGTGTGCTCGGTCTGCGTCTGAGTAATCCGGCGAATCCGGATCTGCTCGAGCTCGATCCCGCCTTCAACGGTGGCGTTCCGCTCATCATCGATTTCCCCCATCAGATGAGCAGCCCAGGCCCCGCGGGCGGTGCTATCGGCATTCTCCGGGAGGCGGGCGGGCGCACGGTGATTGCTGGCTGGCGACGTTGGCAAAACCTGGACTTCGATTTCGCGGTGGCGCGCCTGGGCCGAGGACTGTTCAAGGACGGCTTCGAGACGTCCCAATAAGGTCGAAGCGCCAACGTGGAAGAGTCTCGCAGCCACGCCAGTGGTGGCGCTCCTTCCGTCGTGGGATGAGGGCGCGCCTCAAGTCAGCCTAACGCACGGGTCCGACGCCGGCCGGGCACGTCGGTTGCTCGCTTGGGAGAGAGTTCGTTCCTCGGGCGCATCCATGGAGAGGGGCCGCCTCCGCGTGCGGCCCCTCTCCCGCGTCCTCGCTCAGATTCCGATCACGGGCTCTCGAAGCCGTCGGCGAAGAGATCGCGGCCGTTGGCTGCGCCGACCGCAATCGTCATCCGCGCCGGCGGCGCCTGGTTGCCCGCTTCGGTGAGGATCACATCGCCAAAGCGGAAGCCGCTGAAGATCACGTCGTTGTTGGCCACGACGGTGATCGTCAGCGTCTGCGTCTCGTTCGGATTGCCGCTGAAGGAGAAGCTCGCCGGCTGGACGATCAGGCTCATGCCGTTCGGGGGATTGCCGCCGGCATTCCAAGTGGTCGGCGTGCTCAAGGTGTTGCGCACGGTGCGCGTCCAGGTGCAGGCCGGCTTGCACACCTGATTGTTCCTCGTGCGCATCGAGGGGAGGTTGAGCAGGGTGGGGTTGCCACCATTGAGTGGATTGATCGCCGGCGTGTTGTAGATCGTCGGATCGATGTCCATGACCAGGCCGGAGAGGGCCGCCTTGGTCAGATCGACTCGACCGCTACCGACGTCGTCCACGTCCCAGGGCGTGGTGGTATTGGGCTTCCAACCGGGATTGTAGGCGGTGAGCATCAGCGCCGACTTGACCTCGGCCGGCGTCCAGGAGGGATGGATGGCGCGGATGAGTGCCGCGGCGCCGGCGATGTGCGGGGACGCCATCGAGGTGCCCGTGAGATTGCCGTACCCGGGATTGGAGAAAGTGGCGGCATAGATCGCCGTGCCCGGAGCGGCGATGTCGGGCTTGGTGATACCGTCGGTGAACTGGGCGGGACCGGTCAGACTCGAATCGGCGAGGACGTTGCCATAGACCAGGTTGTCGATGAGGAGGTTGCTGTCGGCCGGCTGGCCCGCGGCATTGACGAAGTTGCGAATCGCCTGCCCATCGACCTGGAGCATGGCGAACACCGGCACGGTCACACCGGAGAGCACGGGATTGAAGGTCCCCGTCGTGTTGTTGTAGATCAGCACCGCGAGCGCCCCCGCCGCGGCCGCATTGTTGGCCTTCTCGGCGAAGGTGCAGTCGCCGCGTTCGATCAGGGCGATCCGGCCCGTGAAAAATCCGGATGGGAAACCGCCGTTCAAAGTGCAGCCGCGCACGTTCGCCTCATAGTGGGTGAGGGGCGTGTTGAGCAGGCTGCTCGAGAGATTGCTCGAGGTCGAGGTGGGGTTCACCACCACGTTCTGAAGCGCGGGAGGGACGCTGCCGGGGCCGAGAATCTGCACGGTCGCGGTTCCGCTCGCGCGCACGTTATCGGTGATGTTGGCCACGGTGGTGATCCACGGGCCGGTACTCTTGACGTTGCCGGTGGGGTTCTCCGGGCCGCCCTGCGCGGCAGGGCGTGTGTTGCCCGCAGCCACCGCAACGTAAATCCCGGCCTGGGTCAGCGGCAGATAGCGCAGGCTTCCCTCGGCCGGATCCCATGGCGAGAACTGCGCCGGGCCCGTCGGACCGAGCGAAAAGTTCGCGACCTGGACGTTGTCAAGGGGCATCCGCTGAATGGCGGCGAGGATGGCAGCGCCCGGGCAGTTGGAATCGCAGACCCGGTAAGTGATGAGCTGCGCACAGGGCGCGACGCCGGCGATGTTGTAAAGAGGCGGCGGCGTGCCGGTATTGGCCGGTACGGGCCGTCCGGCGGCGGTGCCGGCGACATGGACCCCATGGTCATAGTTCGCCGAGCCGGTCGGGTCGCTGGTCAGAAGCGAGCAGGTGCCGCTCAGGCAATCCCAGCGCTGGAGCACTTTCGGGGTGGGCGTGGAATAACCGCATTCCGCGCCCATGTCCGAGAACGAGGGATGGCTCAGCGTGTGCAAACCGCTGTCGGCGATGCCGATGCGCACGCCCTGGCCCTGATTCGGGAGGTTGCCGGGCGTGGCGCTACCGTTCCAAATCGAGTTCGCGCCGATGAACTGCGGGCTATTGTAGGTCTGGGGGACCTCGATCGGCTCGGGCATGATGTGCTTGACGCTGCCCAATCGTGCGACCGTCTCCGCTTCCGCCGGGGAGAGCGCCAGCGCCGCGCCGATCTGGGTGACGGTATAGCGCCCGCGCACCTCGGGGCTGCGACCGATCGCTTGTGCGATTTCTTGGATGCGTTGGGAGAGGCGCTGTTCGGCGAAGGCGAGGAAGGCCTGAACCGAAGGATCGTTCGGATCGAGACGCTGACCGGTGACCAGCGGGGAAACCGCCCGCAGTCCGGGAATGCCGCCTCGGTATTGGATGAGACCTTCGTCCTTGAACTCGATCAGGTAGGTGCTGCGCTCGGCGGCGACAGCAGTCGCGGCGAAGAGGGCGAGGAGAAAGAGACTCGACTTCATGGGCGAATGGAGCGAGAGCGGTGGGCGGGACGGCCACCGACGCCGGTGCGTGCGCGGGCGTTCGGTCGCAAACGTTGCGTAGCGTATCGCAAGGAAGAGCGGCTTGCGTCAAGATGCTTTGCAACATGGCGACTCGCCTTCCGGTCATCGCCCTGGTGCTTGCCGCCGCCTTCATTGCGGTGGCAGGCGTCTTGCTCGGCCTGGCTTTGGGATACGCCCCGAAGCCCGAGGATCGGCCCGATTTCGCGTCGCTTGAGTTCGTGGGCTCGGAAAGCTGCTTCTCCTGTCACCGCGAGCGGCACGCCACCTGGTTCGTGACCTTTCATCGCACGATGACGCAGCAGGCCGGGCAAGAAAGCGTCATCGCCCCCTTCGACGGACGGCTGCTCGATTTCCAGGGCGTACGCACGCGGCCCGTGCGCGAGGGCGAGCGCTATTTCTTCGAGTACCTCGATCCAGAGACGGGCCGCGTCCTCGATCGGATCCCGGTCGTGCGCACCGTCGGCTCGCGGCGTTACCAGCAGTATCTGGGGCATGACCCGGCCCGCTCGCCCAATCACTACCGCCTTCATTGGCTCTGGCATCGCGAGGAAGGGCGCTTCGTTCATCTCAATGCGGCCTTCCTCGGGCCAGATGGCCAGGATTTCGATGCGCATCTCAACGTCTGGGAGCAAAACTGCATCTTTTGCCACAACACCGGGCCCAAGCCTGGGGTGCGCAACCTCGAGGCGCTCGGGCGGCGCCTGGCCGCGGGCGAAGTCGTGGAGACCGCAAGCCTCACCGAGTACGAATCGCGAGTCGCCGAGCTCGGCATCGCCTGCGAGGCCTGCCATGCTCCAGGCGCACGCCACATCGAACACCATCGCGATCCCCTGCGCCGGCTCGCCTTCCGTATCTTCGGCTGGGCCGACCCGACCATCGTCAATCCGGCCCGGCTCGATCCGTTACGCAGCGCCCAGGTTTGTGGCCAGTGCCACGGGCAGCGCCTGCCTCCGGGGCCTCAGGCGCTCGAGCGCTGGCTCACGGAAGGACCCACCTACCGACCAGGGGAGGATCTCCACCAGCACGCGCAGCCGCTGTGGCCGGAGACGCCGGTCCCGGGCCTGCCGGGCTCGGACCTCTTCGCGCTTCGCTTCTGGCCCGATCGCACGCCGCGGCTGACTGCCTACGAGTACCAGGGATGGCTGCTCTCCGGCCCGCACCTCGAAGCGGGGCTGAGCTGCATCGGTTGCCATGCGATGCACGGCGGCGATCCCTTGGGGATGATCGAGCCGGTGATGCGCAGCAAAGCCGCCTGCGCCGGATGCCATGCGCGCGAGGCAAAGGAAGCCGTAGCGCATGCCCGTCATGCCGCGCCCGTGGCCGAGGACTGTTATGCCTGTCACATGCCGCGGATCGTCTATGGGGTGATGGAGATTCACAAAAGCCACCGCATCGAAAATCCCTCGCCCGAGGCGCAGTCCGAGGCCGATCGCCCGAACGCCTGCAATCTCTGCCATCTCGAGCGCAGTCCTGAGTGGGCGCAAGCCGCGCTTATCGAAGGAATCGTGGCAAAGGATGCGGCGGAAGCGGAGCTGGTGCGGGCGCTTCATCGAGGCGATCCGCTCAGGCGGGCGGTGGCACTCGATGCGGCCGGCCGCTATGCGGGATATCGCTCCCGCGAGGCCAATCGGATGCTGGTCCCGCACCTGTTGCTGGCCTTGGAGGATCCTTATCCCTCGAGCCGCCGCTTCGCGCGACGAAGCCTCCTCGAGATCGCCGGGCGCGATCCGGAACTGGCCGTTTTGCTTCCGCCGCTGACCGAGCTCGACTGGATGAGGCCGCTCACGGAGCCGCGCAACCGCGGTCTCTTGCCCGAGCTCTGGGCGCGTTGGCGCGCGATCCCCAAGCAGGGCTGGCCGAGGCCCGATCCCGGCCTTTGGCTCGCGTCCGACTACCTGCCGGAACTCGATCGCGTGCGCGCGGCGATGGCGCAAAGCGATCGGCGATTGCGCCTGATCCACATCGGCGAGTGATCGCGCTCATGCCTCGGCGCGGAGGGGAAGGGGAAGCGGCGGAAGATGCCTGGCGATGAAGCATGAGCGGCATTTGACCCCCGCCTGCGGGGCGTGCTAGAACCGGCACGCCGATTCGCGGGAGAGGCGGCGATGAACGATCTCAAAAAGCAGTTCGAGGAAGCGGCGCAGCGGGCGATGAATCTTCCCGAGCGGCCCGACAACGACACCCTTCTCAAGCTCTACGCCCTCTACAAGCAGGGAAGCGTGGGCGATGTCAGCGGGCCCAAGCCGAGCTTCTTCGACTTCGTCGGGACGGCGAAGTACGAGGCGTGGGCCAAGCTCAAGGGGATGAGTCAGGACGAGGCGATGCGCCAGTACATCGCACTGGTCAACAAGCTCGCGGGCCTCTGAGCACAGCACCGTGCCGGCGCGCAAGACGCGCGAGCGCATCCTCGAAACCAGCCTCGCGCTGTTCAACGAGCGCGGCGAGCCCAACGTCAGCACCAATCACATCGCCGAGGAGCTCGAGATCAGCCCGGGCAACCTCTATTACCACTTCCGCAGCAAAGAGGACATTGTCGAGCAGCTCTTCGCGGCGCACGAGATGCGCCTGGACGAAGCCCTGACGATGCCGGGGGAGCGACTGCCCGATCTCGAGGACCTCTGGTTCCAGCTCCACTCGGTCTTCGAGTGCCTCTGGGCCTCGCGTTTCCTCTACCGCGATCTGGTGGACATCCTCAGCCGTCACCGCCGGATCCGCGTCCGCTTCGGGCGGCTGCTCAGGCGGGCGCGCGAGAGCGTGCAACGGCTCCTCTCCGGGCTGGCCCTGCGCGGCATGGTCGCCGCCTCCCCGCGGGAGATGGAGGCGGCGACCGAGAACGTTCTGCTCGTGACCGTGTTCTGGCTGGGCTACGATGCCGCTCGTCGCGGCCAGACCGAGGGCGCGAGCGCCGATCTCGCCGCCGGCGTTTATCAGGTGATGATGCTGATCGCGCCGCTGCTGGCGCAGCCGGCTCGCAACCATCTGCTCGCCTTGGCCGCGGCTTACCGGCGTTGAGCGCGCGGAGGACTCGAGGCGGGCCGCTCAGTTCGCGAGTTCGCGCAAGCGTTGCCGGAGTTCCGCCATCCGCGCGGAGAGCTCGCGGAGCTCGCGGCGCGAGGGAATGCCCACGCGCTCGACGAGAGAGGAAGCCAGGTCCTCCACACTCCGGCCGAGTCGCTCCGCGGCATCGGCGATCCGCTCCCGGATCCAATCGCGCCGCGAAGCGAGGCTTCGTCCCGCCCGCCGATAGAGCATTCGGGCGGCCGTGGCACTTTCCTCGCGGATGCGCTCGCCCTCATCGACCAGGCGGGCGAACCAGTCTCGTCCATGGCGCTCGGCGAGGGCCACGGCGCCCAGGCCGGCGAGCCAAAGACGGCGGAAATCGCCGAGCGAGGAAAGGCTGATTGAACGGTGCGTATGCTTGTCGTGCATGGTGCGAGCTCAAGATGACCGAGAGGCGTTCCAGGCTAAGGCCTCTCCCTAGAACAAACACCCTAGGGCGCTTGCGAGGGTCCTAGAGCTCACCCAAGCTTGATTCCGGGTCTTTGCGGTGGAGTCTCCGATGAGCAAGAAGTGGCGGGCGTACCCCGGTTCCCAGGCATCCTTCGACCGTTCGGTGGAGAAGCTGCGCCGCGACTGGGATGAGCTCCATCGCGGCGATCGCGAGCCTTTTCCCGATCCGACGACGGTCGGGAAAGGGCTGAAGGCCAGCGGGGCGCGAGCCGGGGCGCGGGAAGTCGAGGCGGCTCTGTCCTCGCTGATCGCAGCCTGGGGGGCATTCCACCGCGGCGATTTCGAGGAGGCCTATCGTCGGGGCAGCGAGCTCGGGCCCGTCGGGGCCGTGGTGGCCGCGAAGGCCGAAGGGATCTACGCGCAATACCTGGAAACGGATGAGACGGCCAAGCTCCGGCGTTTCATGGCGGTCGCCGAACGCTGCGAGCAGGCGCTGGCCGCTCTCCCCGATGCGGTGAACCTGCATTACTTGCGTGCCTTCGCGCTCGGGCGTTACGGGCAGGGTATCTCCATCGCGCGCGCGCTCGCCGAGGGCCTCGGCGGCAAGGTGCGGGAGAGCCTGTCGAAGACGCTCGCGGCGGTTCCGGATCATGCCGAGGCGCATTCGGCGATGGGTCTTTATCACGCGGAGATCATCGCCAAGGTCGGCGCGACCATCGGCGGATTGACCTATGGCGCCAAAGCGAGCGCTGCCCGTGAGCACCTGCGGCGCGCCACCGAACTCACGCCGGCAGCGCCGATCGCCTGGATCGAGTACGGCAACGGCCTGCTGCTGCTCGAGGGCGACAAGGGCCTCGAAGAGGCCGAAAAGGCCTATCGCCGCGCCGCCTCGATCGAACCGATCGATGCGATGCAGGCCCTCGATGCGGCTTACGCCCGCGAGCAGCTCGAGGACTGAGCCCGCGGCGGGCGGCGTTCAGCCGCCGAGCAAGGCCTCGACCTTGGCGGCGCAGATGAAGTCGTTCTCCGAGAGACCGCCGGTGTCGTGGGTGCTGAAATACACCCGACAGCTCGCGTAGGAGACCGTCAAATCGGGATGGTGGTCCTCCCGGTGGGCGATCCAGGCCACCGCGTTCACGAAGGCCATCGTTCGGTGGTAATCCGGGAAGCGGAAGGTCTTCGCGATGCCCGCACCCTCCCGCGTCCAGCCCGGCAGCAACGCGAGCAGGGCCTCGATCCGATCCGCGTCGAGTCGGTCGGTGTCCGGCCGGCGAGGACGGCAGCGTGCGTTCAGGAGATCGGAGAGGGTTCTCATCGGCGTGCGGCGGCTTCTCAGGAGGCGACCCGACCATTCTAGGGCCGCCGAAGCCGCGTCGCGGCCTAGAATGGATGCTGAGCGACCAATCGGCGAAATTGGCGGTGATCGAACTGAGCGAGGCGGCCAGGACCCACTTCCGGCGACTGATCGAGGCCCAAGAGGAGCCGGGACTGGGCATTCGGCTGTCGGTGATCCGCGGCGGAACCCCTGCCGCGGATTGCCGCCTGGAATTCTGCGCGCCCTCCGAGCTTTCCGGCGGAGAGCTCGCGATTCCTTGCGAGGGCTTCACCCTCTGGGTGGATTCCACGGCGATCCCATTCCTCGAGGGAGCGGTGATCGACCTGATCAAGGAGGGCGCGGGCCATGCCCTCAGCATCCGGGCGCCGAGGCTTCGGGGCATCGCTCCCGAGCCGGATGCGCCCCTGTCCGATCGCGTCCGCTATCTGATCGAGCAGGAGATCAATCCGGCGCTCGCCCGTCATCGCGGACACGTCGAACTGGTCGCGATCGAGGCGGGCGGGGTCGTCGTGCTGCGTTTCGGCGGCAGTTGCCAGGGCTGCGGGCTGGTCGATCAGACGCTCCGCGAAGGCATCGCTCGGAGCCTGCGCGAGCGCTTCCCGGAGATCGTCGAGGTCGTGGATGTCACCGACCATGCCGCGGGGAGGAATCCCTATCACCCCCGCGCCCGCTGAGCTCAGTCGCGGTAGGCGTTCCTCAGGTCGCCGATGATTCGCGGCTGCCTCGCATAGAACGCGGCGAGATCGCGGATGTCCCGCTCGCTCAAGGGGGCCATGAAGCCCTGCATGATCGCATTCTCGCGTTCGCCGTTCTTGTAGGCGAGCATCGCGCGGACGAGATAATCCTCGTACTGCCCGCCGATCTTCGGGTAGCTCGGGTCGACGGTCTGATTGCCATCCGGACCGTGGCAAGCCTGGCAGGGCTGGGACTTTTGTTGGCCGGCGATGGGATCACCCGCCCAGACGGGCATGACCGGGAGCATGGCAAGGGCGATCAATAGCTCGCGAATGCTCATGGGCGTTCTCCGGCGCGCGCGAGAAAGGCGGCGATGTCGGCGATGTCCTGGTCGGAGAGCGTCAGCCCCTGCGCGCGCATGGTCGGGTGACGGCGGCGACCCTCCCGATAGCTGAGCAGCGCTTGCGCCAGGTAGGCCTCGTTCTGGCCGGCGATCAGCGGCACGTGGTAGTGCGGGTAGACGTTGCGATAACCGGGAATGCCGTGGCACCCGCGGCAGGTGTAGGCCTTCGTCCTGCCGCGATCGGCATCGCCGGCGGGGAGCTCGGCGGCGGTCGCGGTGACACCGAGGCCGAGCAACAGGAAGGCGGGCAACAGGCGCATGCGGAAAGGATGGATCATCGAAGCTCGAAGGGATTGGCCCCTCGCCGGGGCGAACGGCGGAAGAGTATAACGGTCCCCCGCGTGCTTCGCCGGCATGGCGGCTCGCCTGCGCCATGGGCAGAATGAGGGAGGTCCCTTGCTCAAGCGGTCATGTCCTATCTCGCACTCGCCCGCAAGTGGCGACCGCGTCGTTTCGCCGAGCTGGTCGGACAGGAGCACGTCGTCCGGGTCCTCACCCATGCGCTCGCCAGCGGTCGCATTCACCATGCGATCCTCTTCGCGGGAACTCGGGGCGTGGGCAAGACCACGCTGGCGCGGATCTTCGCCAAGGCCCTGCAATGCGAGGAAGGGGTCCGACCGGAGCCCTGTGGGATTTGCGGTTCCTGTCGCGAGATCGACGAGGGTTGCCACCCCGATCTGATCGAGATCGACGCCGCCTCGAACACCGGCGTGGACCACGTGCGCGATCTCATCGAGGGCGCTCAATACGCGCCGGTGCGGGGCCGTTCGAAGGTGTATCTCATCGACGAGGTGCACATGCTCTCGCGCTCGGCGTTCAACGCGCTGCTCAAGACCCTGGAGGAGCCGCCTGGGCATGTCCGTTTCCTCTTCGCCACCACCGACCCCGAGCGGCTGCCGGCCACCGTGCTCTCGCGCTGTCTCAAACTCTCCCTGACCGCGCTCGAGCCGGAGCGGATCGCCGAGCGTCTCGCCTTCATTGCCGAGCGCGAGGACATCGTCTTCGAGCCGGAGGCGATGCGATCGCTCGCACAAGCCGCCGAAGGCAGCCTCCGGGACGGCCTGTCCCTCCTCGACCAGGCCATCGCCTTCGGGGGCGGCCGGGTGCTCCACGCGGAAGTCGAGGCGATGCTCGGCTGGGCGGGGCGCGACCGTCTTCCGGAGCTGTTGCTGGCGCTCGCCTCGGGTGATGCAGAGCGCGTGGACGCCGTGCTCACGGCGCTGAGCGCCATCGACCTCGACCATGGCAATTTGCTCGCCGCGCTGGCGGAGGGTCTCCACCGTCTCCAGGTGGCACGCCTGGTGCCGAGCGCCCGCGACCGCCTGTCCGCGCCTTGGCGGCCGTTGGCCGAAAGCCTCTCCGATGAGACGCTCCAGCTCTGGTACCAGATGGCTCTGCTCGGGCGTCGGGACCTCCCGCTCGCCCCGAGCCGCCGCATCGGATTCGAAATGACGATCTGGAGGATGTTCGCCTTCCGGCCGCTCGCGGGCGTTGGGGCGGACGACACCCCATCCTCCGCAATGCTCGCGAAAGCGACGAGGTCGGCCGTCAAGGAGGAGGATTCGCGGCGAGCGGTGGGCGATCCGCCGCGGCCGGTGGCGCTCGATGCCGAGCGTTGGCCCGCGTTCCTGCAGGGTCTCGGTCTTTCCGGACCCGAGGCCAGCCTCGCCGAGATCACCCGTTTCGCTTCGCTGGAGGGTGAGCTCTTGCGGCTCGAGATCGACGAGGAAGACCGTCCGCTGCTCACCCCGAACAGCAAGAGCGCCCTCGAGCGCGCCGTCGGCGAGGCCCTCGGCCGTCCGATCCGGATCGAGATCGCCGTCGGGCGCCGCTTCCGCGGTCCGACCTGGCATGAGCAGCGGCGTCGTGAGGACGAGGGGCGGCGGCAAGCGGCCGTTCATGCCGCGGAGGCGGATCCGACGGTGCGGGAGTTGCGCGCGAGGCTCGGGGCGAGGATCCTTCCCGATTCGATCGAACCGACCTGAGGCCGCCGTCATGATCAAGGGACCCATCGCCGAGCTGCTGCGCCGCGCCCGCGAGCTTCAGGAGCGCATGAGCGAAGTCCAGGCGGCGCTCGAGCGCGAGGAGGTGCTGGGACGAGCCGGGGGCGGGATGGTGGAGGTGCGGATGAGCGGCAGCATGGTGGTCAAAGCGGTGCGGATCGAAGCTTCGCTTCGCGAAGCCAATCCGGAGCTGCTCGAGGATCTCCTCGCCGCCGCGGTGAACGATGCGCTCGAGCGTGCCCGCGCGCTGGCTCGCGAGCGTTTGTCCGCGTTGGGAATGGCCGCTGGGCTGGTACCGGGAATCCTTCCGGGCATCGCGCCGCCGTGAGCCTGCCGAATCGGGTCGAAGCCTTGATCGAGGCGCTGCGTCGTCTTCCCGGGATCGGTCCGAAGAGCGCGCAGCGTCTGGCGTTCCACTTGCTCGAACGCGACCGGGATGGCGCGAGACGGCTTGCCGAGGCGCTGCGAGAAGCCGTCGAGCGGGTGGGTCATTGCGCACGCTGCCGGATGCTGAGCGATGCCGAGACCTGTGCGATCTGCAGCGCCGCGGATCGGGACGGAAGCCTCCTTTGCGTGGTCGAGACGCCGCTCGATCTGCTCTCGATCGAACTGGCGACCGGTTATCGCGGCCGGTACTTCGTCCTCCACGGGCGTCTTTCGCCGGTCGACGGCCTGGGTCCGGAAGAGCTCGGCTTCGATCGGCTCATCCGGCGTCTCGAAGAGGGAGAAGTAAGGGAGCTGATCGTCGCCACCGGGGCGACGGTGGAGGGCGAGGCGACGGCTCATTATCTGGCCGAGCTCGCTGCTGCGCGCGGCGTGCGGGCGAGCCGGCTCGCCTTCGGATTGCCGGTGGGCAGCGATCTCGATTACGTCGACCGCAGCACGCTCGCCCATGCGTTCCAGTCGCGTAGACCCACGGGAGCCTCTCAGCCATGAGCGATACCCTCTTTTCCAGAATCGTCCGCCGCGAGATTCCGGCCGACATCGTTTACGAGGACGAGGAAATCCTCGCTTTCCGCGACATCCATCCGCAGGCGCCGGTGCACGTGCTCTTCATCCCCAAGCGGGCGATTCCCACGCTCGACGAGGCCGCGCCCGAGGATGCCTTGCTTCTCGGCAAGCTCATGCTCGCGGCGGCGGCTTACGCGCGCCGCGAGGGGCTTGCCGAGCGCGGCTACCGGATCGTCATCAACTGCCGCGGCGACGGGGGGCAGAGCGTGTACCACCTCCACCTCCACCTGCTGGCCGGTCGGCGCCTCAGTTGGCCGCCCGGCTGAGGCGGCTCGTCCGCGGCGGCTGCCAGCGGCGCACCGCCTCGAGCAGTTCCTCTCCGGGCCGCGCGCCGAGCCCGGCATAGCGGGCCGCGACGAAGCGCTCGGCGAAACCCCAGAGTTCCGCCTGGGCGGACGGGAGCGCGGCGGCCGCTCGCGCGATCCAATCGGTCGGCCCCTCGCATGCTCGGCGATCGAGGCCCAGTCGCCCGAGCTTGCGCCCGAGGAGGGCCCAGGCGCGCAGGGCGGCGTCGGTGCGCGGCTGCCTTCCGCCGCGCAGGATCAGGGCGAAGCCGACGATGGCGCTGAGCACCAGGATCAGGGCGATGAGGAAGGCGAGTTCCCGCCATGTCGTCTCCTCGATGCCCAGCGGCCGGAGCAGTCGTTGCTGGCGCAGATGGTCGAAATCGAGCACCAGGCGGTGCCAGCGCAGGGCGATCCAGTCGCCGAGCATGGCCAGGGAGCGGCGGAGGCCGAAGACGCCTTCCAAGGCCGGTCCTCCGAGTTCCGTACCGAGGGTGCGCCTTTCCGGGGCGACGGCCGCCGTGGGGTCGATCCGAACCCAGGTGTCGCCGAGCAGCACCTCGACCCAGGCGTGGGCGTCGGAGTAGCGGAAGATCCAGTAATCCCCGATCGGATTGCGATAGCCCCCATGGAAGCCGGTGACCACCCGCGCGGGAATCCCCGCCGCGCGCATCAGCACCGCGAAGGCGGAGGCGAAATGTTCGCAATATCCGGTGCGAGTGGAGAACAGGAAATCGTCGACCGAGTCCCTGCCGAGCGGGGGGGCGGCCAGGTCGTATCGGAAATCCTCGCCGAACCAGCGCAGGATGCGTTCGATGTAGCCGCGCGCATCGCCGCCCGCCTCGCTCATCCAGCGGCGGGCCAGCGCTCGGCTCCGTGGATCGAAGCCTTCGGGCAGGGCGAGGGCGCGCGCGCGCTCGGAGGCGGAGGCGGGACCGATGAGCCCGCCGCCGGTGCGGGCGCTCTCGAGACGAAAGGATTGGACGCGGGTGATCGGCTCGCGGCTGCGCAAAACCCGATCTCGGTCGAGCAGGAGCCCATCGGGCGCCGCGAGGGGCGCATCCAGCGCGGGAACCCAATGCCGATCGCTCGGCTCGAGGCTCAGGTCGTAGAGGATGCGCGGGGCGCCGGGGGGCACCGGCTCGGGCGATCGCATGCGCGGGGGCGGTGCGCCCCGACTCCAGCGCCGCCCGTCGAAATCCCACAGCACCGGGCCGCGAAGGTAGCGGTTCCCTTCATCCGGCATCGCCCCGGCCCGGATTTCCACGCGCGCGGCCGTGCGGTCATCGATCAACAGCTCGCGCAGATCGCCGGGGCTCATGTCCCCGCCGAGGCCGGTGCGGCCGGACTCGATGATCCCTGCGCCCCAGAGCGGCCCGGGGAGGCGCGGAAACAGCACGAAGAGCAGGGCGGTCAGCGGCAGAGCCGCCAGGCTGGAGACGAGCGTGGCCCGAAGACCGAGCGGAAAGGCTCGCGGTCGGCTCCGCTGCCGTCCTGGACCCAGGTCGGCGAAGTCGCGAAGGGCCAGGAAGATGAGGGTGGTGATCGCGAGGGCATAGGCGTTCAAGAGCAGCGAGCTGTCGAGAAGCAGCGCCCCGAGCAGCGAAAACAAGGCGAAGCCCGCCAGTGCGCGGGCGTCGCGGACTCGGTGCGTCTCGTAGAGCTTGAGCACGAGCATCGAGGCGAGCAGGGCGATACCGCCGTCGCGCGGAGCCCCGCCGCCATGGACCAGGACTACGAGGCCGAAGACGGCTCCGACCAGGAGCAGCCGCTGCCACGCCGCGATCGCGCCGACGCCGCGCCAGGAGAGCACCAGTTTTCCGGCGAAGAGGGTGCCGAGGACCACCAAGAGCGCAGGATGGAGACGCGCGAAATGCGGGGCGAGGGCGCCTGCGACCAGCAGCGCACACCAAAGCTCACCGCGCCGGTCGAGCAGCAGCCGTTGCCCCGCGCTCATCCCTCGGGCAGCCTCGCGAGCGTGCTCAGGCAGCGGTCCAAGTGCTCAGGACCATGCCCCGGAGGGATGATGCTGCCGGGAACGCGCAGGGCGTAACGCCGCCCCTCGCGCTCGGCGAGCAGCACCCATCGAGTCAGACGCGCGATCCGCGCCTCATGGTCGAGACCGCTCAGCTCCTCGTAGCGGAGCTCGACTTCGGCCGAGGCGGCCTCAGCCAACTCCTTGCTCAGTAGGCGATCCGCCCGGGCGCTGGCACGCCAGGCGATGAGTCGCATCGGATCTCCTCGCCGCCATTCTCGAAGCCCCTCCGGCTCCTCGCCTCCCCGCCGGGCAGTAGTGATTTCACCCTGCTCGCCGATGGTGGGCAGCGGCGGACCGTCGGTCTCCGGCCGCGGGTACACGAGCAGCGCCGTATCCGGATGGAGGTACGACCATGCGACGAAAAGGCCGTAGGGCGCACTGGTGGCGATCCGGAGCGTGCCGAGAGGAAAGATTCCGCGTCGTTGCGTCGGTATCGCGAGTTCGACTTCGCAACGCCCTCGGGCGGGGACCGCGAACAGGGCCTCGACCGAGCCGCGATGCAGCCTCAGGGCGTCGCGATCGCGGCCTTCCCCCTCGCAGAGCTCGATGCGGAGGAGGAGCGGCTCGCCGGCGAAGACGGGTAGAGCCCGCAGCGACTCGACCCTGAGTCCGTGCAGGTTGCGGAAGGTCGCGAAAAGCGCATTGTGGCCGAGCGCCGCGGCGAAGAAGCAGAGGATCAGCGCGCTCGCGTTGTCGTAGTTGAGCGCGGTGAGCAGCATCGCGAACACGCTCACGGCGAAGAAAAGGCCGAAGCGAGTGGGCAGCACGTAGATCCGGCGCATCCCCAGCCTGAGCGGAAGGGATTCGGGTGCCCTGAGCCGGGTGAGCGCGGGCAGTCGCCGCTCCAGGGCAGCGAGTGCTCCGTGCGACAGCTGCTCGCTCAGCGCCCTCACGCTCGGTCGATCGCCACCTCGGCGAGCAGGCGACGGGCCAGCTCGCGCCGATGAATCACGGCCGAGCCGCGCAGCACCAGGCGATGCGCCACCACCGGCACGAAGATCGCCTGAAGGTCTTCGGGCAGCACGAAAAGACGCCCGGCGAGGAAGGCGTGTGCGCGCGCTGCGGCGAGCAGGCCGAGTCCGGCCCTCGGCGAGAGGCCGGCGGTCACCTCCGGGAGGCGGCGGCTGGCGGCCAGCAGGTCCTGCAGATAATCGAGCAATGCCGGGCTCACGTGCACTTGCCGCACGCGTTCGATCAGTTCGAGCACGCGGCTGGCCGAAAGCACGGGCCTCAGTTCGGCGAGCAGTCGCCGACGGTCGGGTTCCTCGAGCATGCGGCGCTCGGCGCTGCGGTCGGGGTAGCCCATGCCGATACACAGCAGGAAGCGATCGAGCTGCGAGTCGGGCAGGGGGAAGGTGCCCGCGAGATCGACGGGGTTCTGCGTGGCGATCACCAGGAAGGGTCGCGGCAAGGGATGGCATTCGCCATCGATGCTGACCTGCCGCTCGGCCATGGCCTCGAGCAGCGCACTCTGAGTCTTCGGCGAGCCCCGGTTGATCTCATCGGCCAGGAGCAACTCGGTGAAGACCGGACCCGGATGGAAATGGAAGCGCTGGCTTTCGCGCTCGAAGATCGAAACGCCGAGAATGTCCGAAGGCAGAAGATCCGAGGTGAACTGGATGCGCTGGAAACGGAGACCGGAGACCGAGGCCACCGCATGCGCGAGGGTCGTCTTGCCGACGCCCGGCAAATCCTCGATCAGGAGATGGCCTTCGGCGAGCAACGCGATGAAGGCCATGCGCACGGCCTCGGGTTTGCCGAGGACGATGCGCTCGACGGCGGCGATCGCCGCGCCGAGATCCTCCGGCAGGGCTGCAGGTCGCTCCAGGCTGATCAGCATGCCGCGCTCCGCTCGAATGCTTCAGGCGAGTGTAGCGGCCGATGAGTGATGGTGGCATGGACCGCTCGGCCCGGAGGGCGCGATCGGTCTTCGTCTTCTGCTGGGCGGTCCTCCTCGCCGTTCGGCTCGGCCTCGCTGCGGTCCTCGATCTCTTCGGCGACGAGGCCTACTACGCCTGGGAGGCCCGACATCTCGCACCCGCCTTCAGCGATCTGCCGCCGGCGACGGCTTTGCTCGCGGCCCTGGGTCTTGGCTTCGGCCCCGGATCGCCCTTCGCCTTGAGGCTGCCTTTCCTCTTGCTCGGCTCGCTGCTTCCCTGGTGGGTGGTGAAGTGGTCACGGTGCTTCGTGGCGGAGAGGGATGCGTGGCGCGTGGGCACGGCCGCGATGTTCCTGCCCCTGTTCGTGCCCGTCGGACTGCTCGCTCTTCCCGAGGCTCCTCTTGCGCTCGTCACGCTCGCCCTCGCGCTGACGGCCAGAGAGGTGCTCGCGCGCGGCCGGGCCCGGGATTGGCTGCTCTTGGGGCTCGTACTCGCTCTCGGATTCCAGATCCACCATCGTTTCTTGATTCCGGCGGCCGGGCTCGGGCTTACCCTCATCATCCATCCGCGCGGGCGCATCGCCCTGCGCGGCCCCTGGCCCTGGATCGCAGGCGTGATCGCCCTCGCCGGCATGTTGCCGGCCTGGCTCTTCGAGCGGGAGGTTTTCTCGGCGAGCCTCGCGTTCCAATTCGCCGACCGCCATCCTTGGCGCTTCGGCTTCGAGGGCCTTTGGCATCTGCCGATACAGGCCTTGATCACCACCCCGCTGCTCTGGCTCATGGCTTGGCTCGGGCTTTTCCGCCTCCGCGAGCGGCTACTGCAGGATGCGGCGGCTGCGGTGATGGTGGGTGTGGGCGTGTTCCCCCTGCTCGTCTTCGCTGCCCTCGCCCCGCTCGTGGATCAGTCGCGGACTTCGCTGCATTGGCCCTTCGCCTCATTCCTGGTGCTGCTTCCGGCCGCCTTTCTCGGCTGGTCCGAGCGGGCTCGTGGGCTGCGTTTGGGCGTCTTCGCACTGCTCGGATCCGGCAGCCTGCTGGCGGCCACCTACCTGGTGGCAGCCTCCTCACCCTACTCGGCCGCGCGGCTGGCGGCGTACAAGGCGTTTCCGGAAGGCTTCGTGGGCTGGCGCGAGCTTCGCGGGGCGGTGAAGGAGCGTTTGCAGGCTCAGTCCTATGGCGCGCTCCTCGCCGACAACGTGCTTCTCGGCGCGCAACTGGCTTTCGCGAGATCGCATCTGCCCCTGTTCGTCCTCGACCACCCGAGAAATGCCTTCCATGGCCGCGCGGTTCAGCTCCGGCGATGGGGGGTGGATGAAGAAAGCTTCCGGGCTTCGGGCAGCCTGCCGGCGCTTTTGGTCGTAGAGGATGAGGCGACGCCCTTCCGGCAACGTCTCGCGAACTACCGCCGACTCTGTGGGCTCGCGCCGACGGTGCGCTGGGAGGGCGAACTCGCGCTCAGCGGCGGTCGCCGCCGTTTCCTGTTTTTCCGAGTGGACCGCTCGATCGAAGATTGCCGACTACCGCCGATCGCCTATATCGACCGCATCGAGCTCGAGGAGGGGCCGCGCCGCGTCCTGCGCGTGGAGGGATGGGCGCTCAAGGAGTTCTCCGGGGTCGCGCGCGTGGGCCTTCTCCTCGATGGGCGGGAGCGCGGGCGCGCGGAGGTCGAGTTGCCGGCGTCAAAGGTGCTCGCGCAATGGCCTTTCTCGCAGGATCCCCGTCATCCCCGCGTGGGATTCCGCATCGAGGTCGAGCTGCCGCCGGATGAGCCCCCTCCGCGTCGAATCGGCCTCAGGCTCTATGGGGCGGACGGATCGGTTCGCGATTTCCCTGAGCAGCCCTTTGCCTCACACGAGCCCTCCGCCGCTCAGGAATCAGGGTAAGGGGATGCCCGCTTCGCGTAGGAGTCGGCAGAGGGCGATCAAAGGCAAACCGATGAGGGCGCTCGGGTCGAGGCAGCGCACTTCCTCGAAGAGACAGATCCCGAGACCCTCGCTGCGGAAGGAGCCGGCGCAATCGAGCACCGCCTCGCGGTCGAGATAGCGTTCGATTTCGGCGGCTTCGAGGGGGCGCATCCTGACCTCGGTGCGATCGAGCGCCGTGGCATGGAAGTGGGGTTCGAGGCGCAGGACGCAAAGCCCGGTGAGAAACCGGACGCTCCGCCCGGACATCGCGGCAAGCTGTGCGGCGGCGCGCTCCCTCGTCCCGGGCTTGCCAAGCCGCCTTCCGTCGAGCTCTGCGATTTGATCGGAGCCGATCACCAGCGCCCGTGGATGGCGTTCGGCGATGACCCGGGCTTTTTCCTCCGCCAGCCGCCGCGCCGTCGCGGCCGGATCCTCGCTCGGATCGGCGAACTCCTCGATGTCCGGTGCAAGGGCGCGGAATGGAAGACCGAGCCGCTCGAGGAGCGCGCGGCGGTGAGGCGAGGAGGAGGCGAGGATCAGCTCAGGCGCCACCGCGTCGCAGGCGCAAAGACGCCGACGTCGGCGGCGCAGTGAGCGCATCGGAGGCGTCGCAGGCGGCCTCGAGGGCGGCACCGGCATCCGCCAGCCGTCCGAGCTGCTTGCTCAATTGCTCGCGCGAGCGCCGGACGGCCGATACCGCGGCGCTCAGTTCGCTCAGCCGCGCCTCGCGGCCATGCCGCTGGATCCACAAGCGGTGCTCGAGAATGTCGCGAAACGCGAGCCTCAGCTTGCTGTCGGCATCGAGCGAGGCGAGCGCGTTCTGGTTGATGTCGGCTGGGGTGCGATGCACCACCCGGCTCACCGCACCCATGCGGCTTCGGCATTCCGCGAGCACGCGCTCCAGCTCGTCGATCTGATCGAGGAGTTCGCCGAGCATACGAGCGCGGCGCTGGGCGAAGTAATGGCGCGCGATCCAGGTCAAAGCGAGGATGGCGAGGGCGGAGAGACTGAGCAGCAGGCCGAATGATGTGGTCAAGTGCAGGCACCGGCGCTCGGTAGTGCAAGTCTGCCGCAAGGTCCGGCAGCCGCCAAGTGAAGCCCTTGACGGACGGATGTAGCGCCGCCACAGTTCGGTCATGGGCGGATTCCTGGACCGGATCGACGTCTGGCGCGCTGCGGCTCAGCGCAAGGTGTTCTCAGGGCGGGTTCTCGGCGGGCAGCTTCCGCGGCTCGCCCCGCTGCTCGCGGCTTCCGACGATGAGATCGTTTTCTCGCTGGAGTTCGGTTCCGAGGCGCTCGCAGGGTCCTTCGTCGAAGTCTCGATCGAAGGCGCCCTCACGCTGACCTGCCAGCGCAGCCTCCGGCCCTACCGCCATCCGATCGGCCTTCGGCTGCGCTTGGGGCTGATCCGCGAGGAGCGGGAGGAGGCGGGGCTGCTGCCGGGCTATGAGCCCTTGCTGGTTCCGAGCGACGGTTTCATCGTCCCTCGGGACATCCTCGAGGACGAGCTGATCCTCGCCCTGCCGCTGATCCCGCGCGATCCGGCGGTCTCAGGCGAGGGACCGCTGGCGTTCGGCGACCCGGAGGCGGAAACGGCGGAGAATCCCTTCGCCGTTCTCAAGCGACTCCGTCCCGATTAGAATCATGGGTTTTTGGAGTAACGCTCATGGCTGTCCAAAAGAGTCGCAAAACGCCCTCTCGCCGCGGCATGCGCCGCGCGCACGATGCGCTTCGCGCGAAGACGCTGTCGGTGGATCCGGTCTCGGGAGAGACGCATCTTCGCCACCACGTGACCGCCGACGGGTTTTACCGCGGTCGCCGGGTGATCGATGTGCGTCGGGCCGTGGACGTCGAAGACGAACACGGTCACGAGCACTGATCGCGCTCCCCTCGCGCTTCCTTTCACCACCGGAGTCAGGCCCTGAGCTACGCGCGGCTGATCGGGACCGGCGGCTATCTACCGGAGCGGGTGCTCACGAATGCGGAGCTCGAGCGCATGGTCGCGACCAGCGACGAGTGGATCCGCGAGCGCACGGGCATCCGCGAGCGGAGGATCGCCGCCGAGGGTGAGACGACCTGCGACCTCGCCGAACAGGCGGCGCGCGCAGCGCTCGAGGCGGCGGGCGTGGCGCCCAGCGAGCTCGACCTGATCGTGGTCGGTACCACCACGCCCGACCTCATCTTTCCAAGCACCGCCTGTCTGCTCCAGCATCGCCTCGGCGCCAACGGCTGCGCCGCCTTCGACCTCAACGCGGCTTGCACCGGATTCATCTACGCCCTGGCGAGCGCCGATGCCTTCATTCGCGCCGGAGCGGTTCGGCGCGCTTTGGTGGTCGGCGCGGAGACGCTCTCGCGGATGATCGACTGGAGCGATCGCGCGACCTGTGTGCTCTTCGGTGATGGTGCGGGGGCGGTCGTGCTCGCCGCCGACTCGAAACCCGGGGTGCTCGCGACCCACCTCCACGCCGACGGTGGCTACAAGGAGCTGCTCTACAACCCGGTGGGCGTCTCCGTGGGCTTCCGCGACGAGCCCAATCATGGCGTGAAGGTGATGATGACCGGCAACGAGGTGTTCAAGGTCGCGGTGAGGACCCTCGATGCGGTCGTCGAAGAGACCCTCACCGCCAACGGCCTGAGCAAAAGCGACATCGACTGGCTGATCCCGCACCAGGCCAACCTGCGAATCATCGCCGCGACGGCGCGCCGCCTGGAGATGCCGATGGAGCGCGTGGTGGTCACCGTCGATCGCCACGGCAACACCTCCGCGGCGTCGGTGCCGCTCGCCCTTGATGAGGCGGTGCGCTCGGGTCGGATCCGATCCGGAGAGCTTTTGCTTCTCGAAGCCTTCGGCGGCGGTTTCACTTGGGGCTCCGCCCTGATCCGTTACTGAGTTTCCCCTCGCGCGATGTCCTCGCCGAATCCATTTTCGCGGCTTGCCTTCGTCTTCCCCGGCCAGGGTTCGCAGTCGGTCGGAATGCTGAGCGGGCTCGCCGCCTCGCGACCCGAAGTCGAAAGCACCTTTCGTGAAGCGAGCGATCTGCTCGGTTTCGATCTCTGGCGCCTCATTCGCGAGGGGCCTGCGGAGGATCTCGATCGCACCGTCAATACCCAGCCCGCGCTGCTGGCGGCCGGAGTGGCGGTGTATCGCGCGTGGCGGGCGGCGGGAGGCGAGCGGCCGGCGGTGTCCGCTGGGCACAGTCTGGGCGAGTACACCGCGCTCGTCTGCGCCGGAGCGCTTTCCTTCGCCGACGGGCTGCGCCTGGTGCGGCGTCGCGCCGAGCTGATGCAGGAGGCGGTGCCGGCCGGAGCCGGAGCGATGGCTGCGGTTCTCGGCGCGGAGGAGGCTCTGGTGGAGGAAGCCTGCAAGGTGGGGCGGGGCAGCGGCATCGTCGAGGCCGCGAACGACAACGCGCCCGGTCAGATCGTGATCGCCGGCGAACGAGCCGCCGTCGAGGCGGCACTGGCTTGGCTCGCGACGCAGGGGGTGCGCAAGGCGGTCCGTCTGCCGGTGAGCGTCGCCTCGCACTGTTCGCTGATGAAGTCGGCCGCGGAGCGGCTGGCCGAGGATCTCGCGCGACTCGAGCTTCGAATGCCGGAGATTCCGGTGATCCACAATGCGGAGGCGCGCGCGGCGCATGATGTGGAGGACATGCGGGCGCTGCTCTACCAGCAGCTGTTCAGGCCGGTCCGATGGCGAGCCTGTGTCGAGCGCCTCGGCGAGGGCGCGCTGCGGGTCGGGGAGTGCGGACCGGGCCGGGTGCTCACCGGCCTCGTTCGGCGCATTCGCCCGGATGCGGAGGTGCGGCCCCTCGGCGAGGCGGAGGTGTTCGCGAAGAGCGTCGAGGAATGGAGAGCGGCATGATCTTCGATCCGAATCTGCTGGCCGGGGAGACGGCGCTCGTGACCGGCGCGAGCCGCGGCATCGGGCGGGCGATCGCGGAGGAGCTCGCCTCGCTCGGCGCGAGGGTGATCGGCACTGCCACCACCCCCGAGGGGGCAGCGGCGATCGGCGAGGCCTTGGCAACGCGCGGCGGAGGAGGAAAGCGGCTCGACGTCGCCGATCCCGAGGACGTGGAACGGTTCTTCGAGGCCCTCGCGCGCGAGGGCTGTTCGCCTTCCATCGTGGTAAACAATGCCGCCATCACCCGCGACCAATTGCTCCTCAGGATGAAGGACGAGGATTGGGAGCGGGTCATCCAGACCGACCTGTCCTCGATCTTCCGGGTCTGCCGAGCGGCGCTTCGCGCGATGCTGAAGGCCAGGCGAGGGCGGATCGTCAACATCGCCTCGGTCGTCGCCTTCACCGGCAACCCCGGCCAGTGCAACTACGCAGCGGCGAAGGCCGGCATCGTCGGCTTCTCGAAGTCGCTCGCACGCGAGGTGGGAAGCCGCGGCATCACGGTCAACGTGGTGGCGCCGGGTTTCATCGAGACCGACATGACCAGGGGCTTGCCCGAGGCGGCGCGGCAGGCGATGCTGGAACGGGTCGCGCTGGGGCGCTTCGGGGAGGCGCGGGAGGTCGCGCGCGCCGTCGCCTTCCTGGTCTCGCCCGCCGCCTCTTACATCACTGGAGAAACCCTGCACGTCAACGGCGGCATGTACATGGCCTGATCGCCTGCATGGCGTCGGCGAGGCAGTTCACCTACAATCCGCGCGCTTTTCTTACCGGGAGGTCGTTCGTCTCATGAGCAGCATCGAAGATCGGGTGAAGAAGATCATCGTCGAGCAACTGGGCGTCAAAGAGGAGGAGGTGACGCCGAACGCATCCTTCGTGGACGATCTCGGCGCCGACTCGCTCGACATCGTCGAGCTGGTGATGGCCCTGGAGGAAGAGTTCGAGTGCGAGATTCCCGACGAGGAGGCCGAGAAGATCACCAACGTCCAGCAGGCGATCGACTACATTCGGGCGCACCTCAAGGAGTGAAGCGCTCCTCTCCCGGGGTTCCTCGATGAGCAGGCGCAGAGTGGTGGTCACTGGGCTCGGCATCGTCTCCCCCGTGGGCAACGATGTCGAGAGCGCGTGGCGGAACGTGCTCGCCGGGCGATCCGGGATCGGTCCGATCACCCACTTCGATGCCTCGAGCTTCCCCACTCGGATCGCCGGCGAGGTTCGCGATTTCGATCCCTCGGCGTGGATCACGCCCAAGGAAGTCAAGAAGATGGATCCCTTCATCCACTACGGCATCGCAGCCGCGCTCCAGGCATGGCGCGATGCCGGGGTGGACATCGCCCGCGAGCGTCCGGAACGGATCGGGGTCGCGGTCGGCGCAGGCATCGGCGGCATCGCCTGGATCGAGCGCACCGCCATCGAGTTCGCCGAGAAGGGGGTCCGCCGCATCTCGCCGTTCTTCGTGCCTGGCTCGATCATCAATATGGTCTCCGGCCATCTCTCGATCATGCTTGGGCTGAAAGGGCCCAATCTCGCGGCGGTTTCGGCTTGCGCCACGGCGAACCACAACATCGGCCTCGCGATGCGCACGATCCAAGCCGGCGACGCCGACGTGATGATCGCAGGCGGCACGGAATACGCGACCACTGCGATCGCGGTGGGCGGTTTCTGCGCGGCTCGCGCGCTCTCCACGCGCAACGAGGAGCCGGAGCGCGCCAGTCGGCCCTGGGACAAGGATCGCGACGGCTTCGTGCTCTCCGACGGGGCCGGCGTTCTGGTGCTCGAGGAGTTCGAGCATGCCCGCCGTCGCGGGGCGCGGATCTACGCCGAGCTGGCCGGCTTCGGCATGAGCAGTGACGCCTACCACATGACGGCTCCGAGCGAGGACGGGTCCGGAGCGGCATTGTGCATGGCCAACGCCCTCGCCGATGCCGGCTTGTCGGTCGAGGAGGTCGGCTACGTCAATGCCCACGGCACCTCGACCCCGCTCGGGGACGTGGCCGAGGTGCTCGCCATCAAACGTTGCTTCGGAGATCGAGCGCGCGGTCTGATGGTGAGCTCGACCAAGTCCGTCACTGGCCACCTGCTCGGGGCCGCGGGCGGCGTCGAGGCGATCTTCACCGTCCTCGCCTTGAGGGAGGGCGTGATCCCACCGACGATCAACCTCGATGCGCCGGGTGAGGGATGCGACCTCGATTTCGTCCCGCACGTTGCCCGCGAATGCCGTATCGAGGCGGCGATTTCGAACGGCTTCGGCTTCGGCGGGACCAACGCCACGCTCGCCTTCCGGCGCATCTGAGTACGGCGGTCGCGATCGACTGGACCGGGCCGGGAGACTTCCTGGCCCTGGCCGCGCGTTGGCCCGATCGCTACCCCCTCCTCCTCGAGAGTTCCGAGCAAGGTCCGCAGGGTCGCTACGACCTGCTTTTCCGAGCGGTCGGCGAGCCGCTTGCGATCTTCGCTCCGGAGGAGCCTTTCCTGGAGCGGCTCGCTGCCGAGCATCGCCGGATCGCCATCCGGGGCCCCACCTCCGGTCTGCCCTTCATCGGAGGACACGCCCTCTTCTTCGCCTACGAGTTCGCCGCCGCGCTCGAGCCACGGCTGAGGGAGCGCTTGCCGCGTGGGGACTGGCCCCTTGCACTGGCCTGGCGTTGTCCCTTGGCCTTGCTACGGGATCGGCACGAGGGCCGATGCCTGTTGGTGGTCGAGCCAGGATGGGAATCGCTCGTCGGCCGAGTCGAAGAGGAAGCCGAGGCCGCCTTCGCCGAGGACATCCCGGCCCTTCCGCCGCCGCTCGCGGTCGAGGAAGAAGATCCCGCCCGGTTCCTGCGAGCGGTGGCGCGGGCGCGGGAGTATCTCCTGGCCGGCGACATTTTTCAGGTCAATCTCTCGCGCCGATGGCGAGCGATCTTCGCGCAGGCGCCTCACCCAGCCGCCCTCGCCATCGCGTTGCGGCGGGCCAATCCCGCCCCTTTCGCCGGGTTGATGCAATGGGGCGGCCGCTGGCTGCTGAGCTCCTCGCCGGAGCGCTTGCTGGCCGTGAGCGGGGATCGCGCCGAGTCACGGCCGATCGCCGGCACCCGACCGCGTGCCGAGGACCCCGCCGAAGACGCCCGCCTGGTGAGTGAGCTTCGAGCCCACCCCAAGGAGCGTGCCGAACATGTGATGCTGGTCGATCTGGTGCGTAACGATCTCGGCCGCGTCTGCCTGCCCGGGAGTGTCGAGGTCGCCGAGCTCCTGAGCGTCGAGAGTTACCGTCACGTCCATCACCTGGTGTCCTCGGTGCGGGGGCGGCTACGTCCGGGGATGGATGCGACCGACGCCTTGGCGGCCTTGTTTCCCGGCGGCACGATCACTGGCTGCCCGAAGATCCGCTCGATGGAGATCATCGCCGAGCTCGAGGGCGCGCCGCGCGGTCCCTATACGGGGGGGTTCGGCTATCTCTCGCGCGACGGCGGGCTCGACCTCAACATTCTCATCCGTAGCCTCTGGTCGGCGGAGCGCCAGAGCGTCGAGTTCCGTGCCGGCTGCGGCATCGTCGCGGACTCGCGCGGGCGCGACGAGCTCGCCGAGTCGCGAGCCAAGGCGGAGGGGATGCTCAGGGCGCTGCGCAGCCAATGAAGGTGCGCTGGCTGGTGGATGGCGTCCGCGCGGCCGCGATCTCGCCGCTCGATCGCGGGTTGCTCTATGGCGAGGGGCTTTTCGAGACCATCCTGTGCGGCGAGGGGCGTCCGACCCTCTGGAGCGAGCACTGGCGGCGGCTCGCCGAGGGCTGCCGCCGCCTGGGTATCGCCTTGCCGGCGGAGTCGCTGCTCCGAAGCGAGATCGCCTGTGTGGCGGAGGGGCTGCCCCGCGCCATCGTGCGCATCACCCTCTGCGGCGGCGTCGCGGCGGAGCGCGGCTATGGCGCCCGAGCGGAAACGCCGACCCGCATCGTCTGCGCATGGCCCGCCGAACCCGCCGATCCCGGTCCTTACCGGAGCGGGGTGCGAGTGCGCTTTTGTCGGCTCCGGCTGGCCGATCGTCCTGAGCTTGCCGGCATCAAGCATCTCAACCGTCTCGAGCAGGTTCTCGCGAGACGGGAGTGGCGCGATCCGCGCATCGCCGAGGGATTGCTGTTCGATTCCAGCGGCGCTTTGGTGGCGGCGACCGCGGCTAACGTTTTCATCGTCGAGGATGGCCGGCTGCTGACGCCTGCGCTTCATCGCTGCGGCGTGGCGGGCACGGTGCGCGCCTTCCTGATCAGGCATCTGCCCGTCGAAGTCGCGCGGATTCCGCGCGAGCGCCTGCTCGCGGCGGAGGAGATCTTCCTGAGCAACGCCGTGCAGGGCATCGTGCCGGTCTGCGCCGTCGGGCGGAAGCGGTTTCGGGTGGGGCCGTGCACGCGCGCCGCGATGAGGCTCTTGCAGGCGGCGGAGCCTTTGCTGCAACCTCGCACGGATGAGGGTGAAGACTGATCGCGGGAGGCGGGCGCTGAGATTCCTCGCGGGGTTGTCGCTCGCGGGCATTGTGTTGGCCGCAGTAGGTTTCGTTCTCTGGCAGTCGCAGCGCCGCTTCGTCGAGACGCCGCTGCCTTCGCTCGCCGAGGAACGCATCCTCGACATCCCGCGCGGAGCATCCTTCAACGCCGTCCTCCGCCTGCTGCGCGCCGCCGGGATCCGCGAGGGCGGCGATTGGCAATGGCAGTGGCTGGCCCATGAGCTGAATCTCGCCACGCGCCTGCGCTCGGGCGAGTATCGACTCGAACCCGGCATGACGCCGACGCAGGTGCTCAGGCGTCTGGCCAGCGGGCAGGTGGTGCAGCACCGCTTCACCATCGTCGAGGGATGGACCTTCGCCGAGCTGCGCCGCGCGCTCGCGCGGCACGAGGCGGTGTCGCACACCATCCCGGGACTGAGCGACGAGGAGGTGATGGCCGCACTCGGCGCCCCTGGCTGGCACCCCGAGGGCTGGTTCCTGCCGGAGACCTATCTGTTTCCGCGCGGTACCCGCGACTTGGAAATCCTGCGGCGCGCGCACCTCGGCATGCGCGAGCTGCTCGACCGCCTCTGGCCGGAACGCGACCCGAGCCTTCCCCTGCAAGAGCCCTACGAAGCCTTGATCCTCGCCTCGGTGATCGAGAAGGAGGCGAAGCTTCCGGAGGAGCGGGCCAAGATCGCCGGTGTGCTGGTGCGCCGTCTGCGGCGCGGAATGCGTCTGCAGGCCGATCCTACGGTCGCCTACGGCCTGGGCCCCGATTTCGCCGGTCGCCTGCGCCGAGCGGACCTCGAGCGCGACACCCCTTACAACACCTATACCCGGACCGGCTTGCCGCCGACGCCGATCGCCTTGCCGGGCCGCGCTTCGATCGAAGCGGCCCTTCGCCCGGAACCGGGGGATGCGCTCTACTTCGTCGCCCGCGGCGATGGCAGTCATCATTTCTCCGCGACGCTCGAGGAGCACAACCGGGCGGTCAGGCGTTACATCCTCGGCACCGGTCGCGAGTCTTGCGGGGGGGAATGCCGGTGAATCCGGGCGTGCTGGTCAGCTTCGAGGGCGGCGAGGGTGTCGGAAAGAGCACCGCGCTCGCGGCCGCCGAGGCTTTCCTGCGCGGATCGGGCGAGCCGGTTCTGGTCTTGCGCGAGCCGGGCGGGACGATCCTCGGCGAGCGGCTGAGGGCTTTGCTTCTCGATGGGGGCGTGGAGGGGATCGCCCCCGAGGCGGAGCTGTTGCTCATGTTCGCGAGCCGAGCCCAGCTGCTTGCCGAGCGCATACGACCGGCGCTCGCGGAAGGTTTCATCGTGCTCTGCGATCGCTTCACCGATGCGAGCTTCGCTTACCAGGGCGGCGGGCGCGGGCTGCCGCTTTCGTGGATCGCGGAGCTCGAGCGTCGAGTCGTGGGGATCAAGCCTCATCTGACCATTCTCCTCGACCTGCCGATCCATCTCGCGCGGCAGCGGCTGGCCGAGCGTGCGTGCGACCGAATCGAGCGAGAGGACGATGCCTTCTTCGAACGGGTGCGCTCCTCCTACCTCGAACGTGCGCGCCGTGAGCCAGATCGCTTCCGGATCATCGATGCGGGGCAGCCGCCCGAATCGGTGGCGGCACAGGTGAAGCGGGCGCTGGCTTCGATCCTGGAGGGGCGGGGGTGAGCGAGGCGCTTCCACCGTGGCTCGGGGAGATCGCCCTCGCCCTCGACCAAAGGCTGCGTTCGGGCGGGCTGCCCCATGCGCTGCTGATTGCCGGTCCCCGGGGCCTCGGCAAGAGGCGGCTCGTGGACTGGCTCGTGGCGCGCGTGCTCTGCATGGCTCCCGGGCCGGACGGAACGGCCTGCGGGCGCTGCCGGGAGTGCATTCTGCGCTTGGCGGGCACCCACCCCGATCTTTGGCGGACGGAGCCTCAGGAGCGCGCCGACGGGGGGCGCCGCCAGGAGATCCTGATCGATCAAATCCGCGAACTGATCCCCCATCTCGCGGCCGCGGGCCAGCGCGGCGGCCATTGCCTTGCGATCGTGGACCCGGCCGATCGCCTCACGCCCTCCGCAGCCAATGCCTTCCTCAAGACGCTGGAGGAGCCGGCGCCCCGAAGGCTGCTGATCCTGGTTGCGGATGAAGTCGAGCGGGTGCCTGCGACCGTGCGCAGCCGTTGTACCCGGATCGAGGTTCGGACGCCTTCACCAGCGCATGCGCTCTCGTGGCTCGAGGAGCAGGGTCTCGACGGGGAATCGGCGAGGAAAGCGCTCGAGCTCGCCGACGGGCAGCCCTTGCGCGCGCTGGAGCTCGCCCGAGGCGATGCCCTGGCCCTCTCGGCTGCGGTCGCCTCGGAATTGAGCGAGCTCGCGCGCGGAACTTTATCGGCCGCGGCCCTGGCTCGCGACTGGGTCGCCGACCGGCCGGAGCTTCGCATGCGTTTGGCGGAGCGCTTCGCATGGCGTTGGCTGCGTCCTCGAGCCTTGACCGATCCGGCGCTTTTCTCCAAGCTGGAGGCGTGGTTGGCGGAAGCCGAGCGCGTGCGACAGGAGCTCTCCACACCTTTGCGGGCAGAGTTCCTGATCGCGGGGGTTCTGGCGCGCTGGCCGGGTCCATCGATCCTCGATCGCTGAGGGAAAGCATGGTCGCGAATTTCGGTGCGGGTGCGGCGAAGCAGGGCATCCTGAGCGTCGCCTTCAAGGACAAGGCCTCGCTCTACTCGTCCTACATGCCTTTCCTCAAAGGAGGCGGACTGTTCGTGCCGACCACGCGCACCTATCAGATCGGCGACAGCGTTTTCCTGCTCGTGACCCTGCCGGAAGAGGGCGGACGGGTGCCGGTGGCCGGTAAAGTGGTTTGGATCACGCCCGCCCGCGCGCAAGGCAGTCGTTCGGCTGGAGTCGGCGTTCAGTTCAACGACACGCCGGACGGGGAGGCGGTGAAGACCAAGATCGAATCGATCCTCGCCGGGCTGCTCACTTCCGACCGTCCCACGCAGACGATGTGATTTCCCGGCGACGGGCCGAGCAGGCGATCGAGGAAGCCGGAGAGCGCATTCGGCACGAACAGGGCCGCGCAGGCAAGACCATAGGCGGCGCCGGCCAGATGGACTTCGTGGGCGATGCGGTCGCGCCGGGCATTCGCCGCCCAAACCGAGTAGGCGAGGAAAAGGACGGCAAAAAGGAACGCCGGCATCGGCACGAGGAAGACCAGGAGCAGTCCTCGCGGATCGAGCAGCACATAGGCGAAGATCACCGCGCTCACGGCGCCGGAGGCGCCGAGGCTGCGATATTCGGCCACCTGCCAACGACCGATCAGCACGGGCAGCACGGCGAGGGGCAGGGCGCTCAGGTAAAAGCCAGCGAATCCGCCGAGCGGGAACGTCCGGTCGAAGACCGGCTCGAGCGCCCGCCCGAAGCTATAGAGGGCCAGGAGATTGAACAGCAGATGGGCAGCGTCGGCGTGGACGAAGCCGTAGCTCAGGACTCGCCACCATTGACCCTGATGCAAGCGCCGCATGGAGAAGATCGCGGCTTCGAGCAAGGCTGGGCTCTGCCAGGCGAGCAGCGAAAAGGCCAGCGTGCTCAGAACGAGCAGGCTCGTGGCATCGAACATCATCGCCCGAGGGCAGCGGCGGCCAGCTCGCGGATCCGCTGGAGCAAGGCCGCCAGACCGTTGGCGCGCGTGAGCGAGAGATGCGACTTGAGTCCGATGCGCTCCACGAAGCTCGGTTCGGTCGCGAGGATTTCCTCAGCGCTCCGCCCGGAATAGACCCGCAACACCAGGGCGATGAGTCCGGAGACGATCGCCGAGTCGCTCGCCGCGCGGAAGAAAAGGCGCCCCTGAGCGGGTTCGCACACGATCCACACCTGCGACTGACAGCCGCGTAGGCGGTTCTCCTCCGTCTTCCAATCCTCGGGGAAGGGCGGCAGGCGCCGACCGAGATCGATGAGGTATTGATAGCGTTCGCCCCAGTCGGGCAGGCTCTCGAACTCGGCGATGATCGCCTCCTGCGCCTTCGCCGCGGTGTCCTCGGCGGGCGGCAGTGCCACGCTCACCGTGCGATCCTCCAGCGTGTGCCATCCGCGCCGTCCTCGAGCACCACGCCGAGCGCGGCGAGCTCGGCGCGGATCGCATCGGCGCGTGCGAAATCGCGCGCCTTCCGCGCCGCGGTGCGCGCGGCGATCAAGCGTTCGATCTCGGCCTGATCGAGGGGCGGGCGCTCTTGTCCGAACCATTCTTCGGGCCGCAACCGCAGCAACCCGAGCAGCTCGCCGGCGGCGAGGAGCTCGCCCTTGCTCTCGGGATCGGCGCGCTCCCGCGCCCGGTCGGCGAGGGCGGAAAGCTCGGCCAGAGCCCGCGGCGTATTGAGATCATCCGCGAGGGCCGCCTCGATGGGTTCCGGGCAGGGTGCGGGTAGGGCTTCCACGTGTTCGAGGTCGCGGAGCACGCCATAAAGCCGATCGAGGGTGCGGCGCGCCTGTTCGAGCGCGAGGCGCGACCAGTCGAGCGGCTGCCGATAGTGCGCCTTGAGCAAGAGATAACGAATCGCCTCGGCGGGTGCCTGCTGGCGTAGCTCGCTGATCAAGAGGATGTTGCCGAGCGACTTCGACATCTTCGCCCCTTCCACGGTGACGAAGCCGTTGTGGAGCCAGTAGCGCACGAAGGGCTTGCCGCCATGGGCGCAAACGCTTTGGGCGATTTCGTTCTCATGGTGGGGGAAGACCAAATCCACCCCGCCGGCGTGGATGTCGATGGTGTCGCCGAGATGGGTCTCGCTCATCGCCGAGCACTCGATGTGCCAGCCGGGGCGGCCCCGTCCCCAGGGGCTCTCCCAGCCGGGAAGCTCCGGCGGGGAGGGTTTCCAGAGCACGAAATCCGCCGGGTGGCGCTTGTACGGCGCCACTTCCACGCGGGCGCCCGCGATCATCTCCTCCAGCGAGCGGCGGGAGAGCTTGCCGTACTCCGGGAAGCTCTCGATCGCAAAGAGGACATGCCCCTGCGCCAAGTAAGCATGGCCGCGGGCGATGAGCCTCTCGATCATGGCGATGATCTGCGAGACGTGCTCCGTCGCCCGCGGCTCCACGTCCGGCGGATCGGCGCCGAGCGCCTCCATGTCCTCGTGGAAGGTCGCGGTATAGCGGCGGGTGATCGCCTCGATCGGCACGCCGGCCGCGAGGGCCGCGGCGTTGATCTTGTCATCGACGTCGGTGATGTTCCGGGCGTAGATCACCCGTGGGTAACGCCGCCGGAGCAGCCGAGCGAGCAGCCCGAACACGACGTAGGGTCGGGCGTTGCCGATGTGGGCATAGTGATAGACCGTCGGCCCGCAAACGTACATCGTCACCCGCTCAGGGTCGAGCGGGCGAAAGATTTCGAGAGAACGCGAGGCAGTGTTGTAAAGACGGATGTCCATGCCATCTCATCGGAGGCTCATGGTCGCATTTTAGCCACCGCTTCCGCTTGCGTTCAGTCATCGTTCGGTCGAATGATGGGAGCGATGCCGTCATGACCACTCGACTTCCCGATGACACGGGTAATCTCCTTGCTGCTTCCGACCCTTCTTGCCGCCGGGCCGGTCGCTGCCAGCCCGAACGTGAGCTATGCCTACGCCGAGGTGCTGCGCGCCGATCCGATCTATGAGCATCAGCGTGTGGTCCGGCCGCGCGAGGAATGCACGGAGGAGACCGTCATCCGGCGCGGCGGGGAGGGTCGCCGTGCCGGCGGCGCGGTGGTCGGGGCGATCGTCGGAGGGGCGGTGGGCAACCAGGTCGGTCGCGGCAGCGGTCGCCGTGCCGCGACGGTGGCCGGTGCCGTCGCGGGGGCGGTCATCGGCAGTCAGGTCGCCGGCGCCGATGAGCCGCCGCGCGAGTCGGTCGAGCGACACTGCCGCGTCGTGGAGGAGTGGGTCGAAGAGAAGCAGATCGTCGGCTACGAGGTGGAATACCGCCACCGGGGCCAGCTCTACGTCTCGCGTTTGCCCTACGATCCGGGCAAGCGCTTGCGCATCCGGATCACCGTAGAGCCGGCGGAATGAAGACTCGCCGCGCTTTGCGCGGCATCAGGCTTGTGAGAAACTCACGCGCCTGCCCGGTCGGGGCTTTCCCCGCCGGGACGCGATTCCCTCGTTTGTCCGCCGATGAGCCTGCGCCATTTCCTGAGTACGCAGCATCTTTCCCGCGCCGAACTGGAGGCGATTTTTTCTCTGGCCTCCGCCTTCAAGCGTGAGCCCACGGGGCATGCGCTCGCGGGCAAAGGGGTCGCTTTGGTGTTCTTGAACCCCTCGCTTCGCACCCGCACCAGCTTCGAGCTCGGGGTGCATCAGCTCGGGGGACACGCGGTGGTCTTGGAGCCGGGGCGGGGCGCGTGGGGCATCGAGTGGCGCGAGGGCGCGGTGATGGACGGGGAGGCGGAGGAACACGTGGCCGAGGTCGCGCGGGTCTTGAGCCGCTACGTGGCGCTGATCGGAGTGCGCGCGTTTCCCCGCTTCCGCGATTGGGCGGAGGACCGAGAGGATCCGGTGCTGTCGGCTTTCGTCCGCCATGCGACGGTGCCCGTGTTCAACATGGAGACGATCCTCCATCCTTGCCAAGAGCTCGCGCACGCGCTGGCGATGCGCGAGCGGCTCGGCGATCTGCGCGGGCGCAAGTATCTCCTTACGTGGACGTACCACCCGAGGCCGCTCAACACGGCGGTGGCGAACTCGGCGCTGCTCATCGCCACCCGCCTCGGCATGGACGTGACGCTGTTGATCCCGAGTGAGGAGTATCGGCTGGACGAACGCTTCCTCGCGGCCGCAGAGGCCAACTGCCAGGAGAGCGGGGGCTCGCTCAGGATCACCACCGACATCGAGGAGGGCTACCGCGACGCGGCCGTGGTCTATGCCAAGAGCTGGGGCGCCTTGCCCTTCTACGGCCGTCCCGAAGAGGAGCGTCCGCTGCGCGAGCGCTTCCGGCATTTCATCGTGGACGAAGCGAAGATGGCGCTCACCCGCGGCGGGCTCTTCAGCCACTGCCTGCCGCTTCGCCGCAACGTCAAGGCCACCGATGCGGTGATGGACGCGCCCTACTGCTTCGCCATCGACGAGGCGGAGAATCGCCTGCACGTGCAAAAGGCGATGATGACTTGGCTGATCGCGGAGAACACCCCTCATGTCTGAACGCGAGGAATCGGTATCCGTCGGGGGCACAGAGGCGCGCGACGTCGTGCTCGCATTCTCGGGTGGACTGGATACGAGCTTCTGCGTCCCTTATCTGCGCGAACAGGGTTTCCGAGTCCACACCGTCTTCGCCGATACGGGAGGCGTCGAGGAGAGCGAGCGGCGGGCCATCGAAGCGAGGGCGATCGCTCTGGGAGCGGCCAGCCATCGCACGGTGGACTTGCGCGCAGCCCTCTGGGAGGGCTTCGTTCGCCCCTTTCTCTGGTCGGGGGCTTGGTATCAGGGGCGTTATCCGCTGCTCGTCTCCGACCGTTACGCCATCGTCGATGCCTGCGTCGCTCGCTGCCGGGAGCTTGGCACTCGCCACATCGCTCATGGCTGCACCGGCATGGGCAACGACCAAGTGCGTTTCGACCTCGCGATCCGCGCCCTCGGAGACTTCACCATCCACGCCCCGATCCGTGAGATCCAGCGCGAGCATCGCGAGGTCCGGGCCTTCGAGCAGCGTTTCCTCGAGGAGAGGGGTTTTTCGATCCCGGCCAAGGCCAAGCGTTACACGATCAATGAGAACATCCTCGGCGTGACCCTCTCGGGCGGTGAGATCGACCGTTTCGAAGAGCCCTCGGCGGAGGCCCGCGCATGGTGCGCGCCGCGCGAGGCGTGGCCGAATGAGCCGTTGCGGGTTCGGCTCCGTTTCGAGCGCGGGGAGCCGGTCGCCCTCGACGGGCGATCCCTGCCGGGTATCGAGATCCTCGATCGGCTCAATCGGGAGTTCGCCCGCTACGGCGTCGGACGAGGGATCTACACCGGGGACACGACGATCGGGCTGAAGGGCCGGATCGTCTTCGAGGCGCCTGGTCTCACTGCGCTCGCGACCGCACACCGGGCGCTGGAGGAAGCGATCCTGAGCAAGCATCAGAATCGCTTCAAGCCGCTGGTGGCGAGCAAGTGGACCGAACTGGTCTACGAGGGTTTCTATTTCGATCCGCTCAAACGCGATCTGGAGGCCTTCCTCGCGTCTTCGCAGAGCGAGGTGGAAGGCGAGGTGCTCCTCGAGAGCCATGGCGGAGTGGTGGAGGCGGTGGCGGTGAGATCCTCGCGGCTGCTGATCACCCCACGGGCGACCTACGCCCAGGGCGCCGACTGGGGCGTGCAGGAGGCCGAGGGTTTCATTCGGCTTTACGGGATGAGCAGCACGCTCTGGGCGGAGATCCGCCGGCAGGAGAGCAAGGCATGAGCCAGGCCGCCCGCGGATCGAGGTTGCTCGATCTCACCTTGGAGCATCTGGCGGCCCTGGTGGCGCACGATACCCGCAATCCGCCTCGGCGGATCGACACCGAAGGCATCATCGCCTATGTCGCGGCCGTGCTCCGGCCGAGCTTCCGAGTCGAGGTCCGCGATCATGGGGCCGGATCGGTCTCAATCTTCGCGATGAGGGGCCGTCCGCGCATCCTCTTCAACTTCCATCTCGACACCGTCCCCGATGCGCCCGGCTGGCATCGCGACCCTTTGCGTCTGCATGTCGCGGAGGACCGCGCCTATGGGCTCGGTGCCTGCGATGTCAAAGGTGCCGCCGCGGCGATGCTCGCCGCCTGCGAGCTCGCCGGAGGAGACGCAGCCCTCCTTTTCACCACCGATGAGGAGGCGAACGATGCCCGCGGGGTGGCCGCCTTCCTCGCGGAGGGACCGCGTTTCGAGCTGGCGGTGGTGGCCGAGCCGACGGGTTGCCGGGCGGTGCTCGCGCACCGGGGCATCGCATCGGTGGATCTGCGCTTCCGAGGTCGGGCCGGTCATGCCGCACGAGCGAGCAGTCGGCGCGAGAACGCCCTTCACCGGGCGGTAGGCTGGTCGGCCCGGGCCTTGGCATTCGCCGATTCGCTCGATGAAGCCTCCTTCGACGGGCTCTCCGGCTTTCGTTTCAACATCGGTCGGATCGAGGGCGGGATCAAAGCCAACGTCGTCGCTCCCGAAGCCTACGTTCGATTCGGCTTCCGGCCCCTTCCCGGGCAGTCGATAGAGACTTTGCTCCGGAGTTTCCGCGAACTCGTCGCCGATGAGGAGCTGCTCGCCTTCGAGCCGAGCTTCATCGGCCCTCCGCTTCCGGCCAATCCCACGACGGCCGCGGAAAGTTTCGCGCGAGCCCGCGAGGCCGCGGAGGCGCTCGGTCTTCCGCTCGGTGAGCCCGTGGACTTCTGGACCGAAGCCTCGCTTTTCTCCCAAGCGGGATGGCCCGCACTGGTCTTCGGTCCGGGCGATATCGCACAGGCCCACGCTGCGAACGAGTGGGTCACGCTGGAACAGCTCGAGAAAGCCGCCGAACACTATCGACGAATCCTCGGAGGATGAATCCGCAACGCGACACTCGCAGCGTGATCGTCCGGCTGCTGTCGAACATCGGCAGCGCCAAGGAGATCCAGCAGTACCTCAAGCGCTTCTCCCAGCTCGATGCAGAGCGCTTTGCGGTCATCAAGGTGGGCGGCGCGGTCCTCCGCGATGATTTGCCCAACCTCGTCTCCTCGCTCGCTTTCCTGCAGCAAGTGGGTTTGAGCCCCATCGTGGTCCATGGCGCAGGGCCGCAGCTCGATGAGGAGCTTGCGAAGGCCGGGATCCAGAAGCGCACGGTGGCCGGACTCAGGGTCACGAGCGCGAAGGCGCTCGAGGTGGTGCGGCGCGTGATGCACGAGGAGAACCTGCGGCTGGTCGAGGCCTTGCACCAAGTGGGGGCGCGCGCGACTTCGATCACCGGTGCCACCTTCGAGGCGCGGCTGCTCGATCGCCGGCGCCTCGGTTTGGTCGGCGAAGTCGTGCGGGTGCATCGCGCGCCGATCGAGGCGAGCCTGCGCTCAGGCTCGATTCCGGTGCTCGCCAGCCTCGGGGAGACGCGGAGCGGCCAGATCCTCAACGTCAATGCCGACGTGGCGGCCAATGCCCTCGTGCGCGAGCTCAAGCCCTATAAGGTGATTTTCTTGACCGCCACCGGCGGCCTGCTCGATGGCGAGGGCCGGATCATTCCCTCGATCAACCTGAGCACCGATTACGCCAAACTGCGCCGTCAGCCTTGGCTCCATTCCGGGATGCGGCTCAAGATCGAACAAATCCGCGCACTGCTTCGCGACCTGCCGCGCGAATCCTCGGTATCGATCACCCGCCCGGCCGAGCTCGCCAGAGAGCTTTTCACCCACCGCGGCTCGGGCACACTCGTGCGCCTGGGTGAGCGGATCCGACGTTACAGCCGTTGGCAACAGCTCGATCTCGAGCGCCTGCGCGGGCTCATCGAATCGGCATTCCGCCGCCGGCTAGTGCCCGATTACTTCGAGCGCACCAAGCTTCTTCGGGCCTACGTGAGCGAGCACTATCGCGCTGCGCTCATCCTCACCCTGGAGGAGGGCGTTCCCCATCTCGACAAGTTCGCGGTCGCCGACGACGCCCAGGGCGAGGGATTGGGCCGCGCGGCCTGGCTCAGGATGCGCGAGGAGACGCCGCGCCTGTTCTGGCGAGCGCGGTCAGGCAATCCGATCAACGATTTTTACGTCGAGGAGGCCGACGGTTTTCGCCGCGCCGGTCCATGGATCGTGTATTGGTACGGGCTTGGGGAATGGGATGAGATCGCCCGCTGCGTGGCTCATAGCGCATCGCGGCCGCCGACACTGAAGGGCTGAAGCCGTGCATGCACCGGAAAAACTCTTAGTCGGTGTCATCGGCGCACGGGGTTACGTGGGCGCCGAGCTTCTGGCCATTCTGCGCCGCCATCCCCGTCTCGACTTGGCTTATGCCCTCTCGCGCGAATGGGCGGGACAGCCCGTGCCAGGATATGAACCGAGCCTCCGCTACGAGGCTCTAACCCCGGAGGAAGCGGCTGCGCGGGGTGCCGATGTGGTCGTGCTCGCCTTGCCGAATGGCCAATCCGGACCGTGGCTCGAAGCCCTCGCGGCGAGGCCTCCGCGGCTGATCATCGATCTCAGCGCCGATCACCGTTTCGCGAGTGACTGGATCTACGGGCTTCCTGAGCTCGATCGCCGAAGCCTGGTCGGCGCCGGCCGCATCGCCAACCCCGGCTGTTATGCGACGGCGATGCAGCTTGCGCTTCATCCCTTCAGAGCGCTTCTCGCCGCGGCGCCGCAATGCTTCGGGGTTTCGGGTTATTCCGGCGCAGGCACCACCCCTTCGCCGCGCAACGATCCGAAGCTGCTTGAGAACAACCTCATGCCTTACCAGCTCACCGGCCATCTGCACGAGCGGGAAGTGACTCATCGCCTCGCCCATTCGGTCGAGTTCTTCCCGCACGTCGCCGCCTTCTTTCGCGGCATCAGCATCACCGCCAATCTGAGGCTCTCTCATCCGCTCACCATCGAGGAAGCCCAAAGCCGGCTCGAGCATGCCTATCGCAACGAGCCGCTGATCGAGCTTCATGGGAACTCGATACCGTGGATTCGCCATGTCCTCGGCCGGCCGGTCGCGGCTCTCGGCGGGCTCGCCCTCGCCGATGGCGGCCGACGTCTGGTGTTGGTCTGTGTGCTCGACAATCTGCTCAAAGGAGCGGCGAGCCAAGCGATCCAGAATTTGAACGCCGCGGTGGGCTGGCCCGAAACCCTCGGTCTTTCGGAGTCGGTTCAGTGAGCGCGAAAACCCTGTGGGCCGGCGTTGAGGCCGAGATCGACGAGGAGATTCAAGCTTTTCTCGCTGGCGAAGACGTGCTGCTCGATCGCGAGTGGCTCGCCGAGGACCTGCGCGCAAGCCGCGTCCACGCGGCTTGTCTTCGGCGGGCAGGGGTGCTGAGCGAAGAGGAAGAGCGGCGTCTGAGCGAGGCACTCGAAAGCCTCGAGCGAGAGTGGCAAGCCGGTGCACTCAGGCTCGATGGACGCTTTGAGGATGGTCACAGCGCCATCGAGCATTGGCTGAGCGAACGCCTCGGCGAGCTTGGACGCAAGATCCATGCGGGCCGAAGCCGCAATGACCAGATCCTGGTCGCCACCCGCCTTTGGCTCAAGGCGAGGCTGCGCGCGCTCGCGGACCAGTGCCGGGCTCTTGCCGACTGCGCGCTCTCTCGTGCGCGGCAGGAGAGCGATTGGCTCATGCCTGCCTACACCCACCTTCAGCCGGCCGTGGTCCAGACCGTGGGCCACTGGTGGGCGGGTTACGCCGAGGCCTTCATCGACGATGCCTGGCGCGCCCGTCAGACGCTTGCTTATGTGGATGCCAATCCCTTGGGGTCGGCAGCGGGCTATGGGGTGAATCTCGCGCTCGATCGCGATTTCGCCACCGAGGCCCTCGGTTTCGCGCGCCTTCAACTCAACCCGCATTACTGCCAGCTTGCGCGCGGCAAATTCGAGCTCGCGGCGCTCGAGGCCTTGAGCCAGGCGCTGCTCGACCTCAGGCGGATGGCCTGGGATCTCTCGCTCTTCGCCACCCGCGAATTCGGATTCATCAAACTTCCCTCGCGCTGGGTGACGGGCTCGTCCTTGATGCCCAACAAGCGCAATCCCGATGCCATCGAGCTCATGCGCGCAAGCTACGCGGTCGTGGCCGGGGCGCGGACGGAAATCGAAGCGATCCTCGCGCTGCCTTCCGGCTACCACCGCGATCTACAAGGGATCAAGGCGCCGCTGGTGCGCGCTTTCGCCCGCGGCTTGACGGTCTTGCGCCTGCTCAACCGGCTCACGGCGGAGCTCGAATGGGACCGCGAGCGTTTGGAGCAGGCGGTGAAGGATCCTGCGCTCGGCGCCACCGATCGGGCGGTGGCGCTTGCCGCTTCCGGGCGAGCGTTTCGCGATGCCTACCACGAGGTCAAGGCGGAGCTTGGCGCGGGGAGCTTCGATGCGCGGGCGAGCATCGCCGCGAGGGTCTCTCTGGGGGCGCCAGGGCACCTTGCGCTCGAGCGGCTCGCCGCGCGGCTTGAAGCGCTTGGCGAAGAGCGGTGCGAATGAGCGCCCCGTTGCCGAGGCCGCATCTTCGCCAGATCGCGGCTTATGACCCGGGTCATGATCTCACCCAACTGCGCGCGCGCCACGGGGGCTTGCTCTGCGAGCTCGGCGCGAATGAGAACCCCTTGGGCCCAAGCCCTTCGGCGCTGGCGGCCTTCGAGCGCGCAGCGGCAAGCGTACATCGCTACCCCGATCCTTCCGGCCGGGCGCTCAAGGCGGCTTTGGCGGCGCGCCATCGCCATCCCGAGCAGGGGATCGTGCTCGGCAACGGCTCCCACGAGCTCTTGGTGCTGCTCGCTCGCTGCTTCGCTGGCCCGGGCGACCAAGTGCTGTTCAGCCGATTCGGCTTTGCCGTGTTTCCGATCGCCGCCGCCCTGGCCGGAGCGGAAGGTATGGCGGCGCCGGCTTTTCCGGAGGAGCATCCGCGCGCTTTTGGGCACGACCCGCAGGCATTGGCCGATGCGCTCTCTTCGCGCGTGCGCCTTCTTTTCATCGCCAATCCCAACAATCCCACCGGCAGTTGGCTGAGCCTGGCCGAGATCGAAGCGCTGCTTGCCCACGCCGATCCGCAAACCCTGGTGGTGGTCGATGAGGCCTATCAGGAGTACGTCCTCGAGGAGGAGCCCCGAAGCGCGGTGGCGTTGTTATCGCGCTTTCCGCAGCTGGTCGTCACCCGGACCTTTTCCAAGGCTTACGGCTTGGCGGCGCTGCGGGTCGGGTATCTCCTCGCCCATCCCGAGGTCGCTTGCTGGCTCGAGCGCTGCCGGGAGACGTTCAACGTCAACCAGCCGGCGCAGGAGGCAGCGCTCGCCGCGCTCGGCGATGAGGCGCATCTCCGTGTCGTGCGCGAGGCCAATGCCCGCGAGCGAGAGCGCCTGGCGGCGGGGCTTTCCGCCTTGGGTCTCGAGGTTCACCCATCGCGCGCGAACTTTCTGCTCGTGCGCTTCGGCGAGCAAGCGGCGGCGATCGGTGAGGCGCTGCTCGCGCGCGGCATCGTCCTGAGGCCGCTGATGCCCTATGGTCTCGACGCGCATCTTCGGGTCTCGGTCGGCCGAGCGGAGGAGAATGAGCGGCTTCTGAGCGCGCTGGCGGAGCTTCTTCGATGAGGATTCTCAGTAGGCCGCAAAAAGGGGGCCTCCGCGGCCGAATCGGCGTACCCGGAGACAAGTCCATCTCGCACCGGGCGGTGATGCTTGCGGCCATCGCCGAAGGGCGAAGCGAGATCGCAGGTTTCCTGCCGGCGGAGGATACGCTTCGCACCGCCGCCGCCTTTCGTGCGCTGGGGGTGCCGATCCGCCGGCTGCGCGAGGACGGCCTCGCCATCGAAGGCGTGGGTCTGCGCGGCCTTTTGGCACCTTTTGCGCCCCTCGATTGCGGCAACTCGGGCACGGCCATGCGCCTGCTGGCTGGCTTGCTCGCCGGGCAGCCTTTTGCGAGCACCCTGGTGGGCGATGCCTCGCTCTCGCGGCGTCCGATGCGGCGCATCATCGAGCCTCTTTCGCGGATGGGCGCCTCGATCCAGGCGAGCGATGGCGAGCATCCGCCGCTTCGCATCGACGCCGCGAGAAAACCGCTCGGCGCCATCCGCTATTCGCTACCGGTGGCGAGCGCTCAGCTCAAGTCTTGCCTGCTCTTGGCGGGGCTTTATGCAGAGGGCGAGACCCGCATCCGCGAGCCGCATCCGACGCGGGACCATACCGAGCGCATGCTCGCCGCCGCCGGCTGGCCCGTGCACGAGGAGGATGGCGAGCTTGTGCTTCGAGGCCCCTGTCCGCGCCTCGAGGCCCTGCAGGTCGCGGTCCCGGGTGATTTCTCCTCGGCGGCCTTTCCGCTCGTCGCGGCGCTATTGGTCGAAGGCTCGCAGGTCGAGCTTGTTGACGTCGGGCTCAATCCTCGCCGGCTGGGCCTGCTTCGGGTCCTGGAGGCGATGGGAGCGAGGATCACCATCGAGCGCGAACGGCTCTGCGCCGGCGAGCCGGTCGGGGATCTTCGCATCGAGAGCGCGAAGCTCCGGGGGATCCAGATTCCGCCGGAGTGGGTCTCGGACATGATCGATGAGTTTCCGATTCTGTTCGTCGCGGCGGCGGCGGCCGAGGGCGAGACGGTGGTGCGCGGAGCAGGGGAGCTCCGAGTGAAGGAATCCGATCGGATTGCCGTCATGGTGCGAGGCTTGCGGATCCTTGGCATCGAGGCGGAGGAACTGAGCGATGGCGCCATCATCCGCGGCGGTCGCTTGCGCGGCGGTGTGGTGGAGAGCGCCGGGGATCACCGCTGCGCGATGGCTTTCGCCGTCGCGGGCTTGGTGGCGGAGGAGGAGGTCGTGGTCCTGGATTGCGAGAACGTGGCCACCTCCTTCCCCGGTTTCGTCGCGCGGATGCAGGCGCTCGGGGCGACGATGCAGGCAGGATGATCGCAGCGCGCCTAGAATGCCCGTGATGAATCTCGAAGCCGAGGCCAGCGCTCCGGTCATCACCATCGATGGGCCGGTCGGCTCGGGCAAGGGCACGGTGGCGCGCCTGCTCGCCCAACGGCTGGGGTGGCATTATCTCGATTCCGGTCTGCTTTACCGAGCGGCCGGCCTCGCTGCCCTGCGTCGGGGGCTGCCGCTGAGCGACGGCGCTGCCATCGCCGCGCTCCTTCAGACTCTCCCGATCCGTATCGAGGCGCGTGGGCTCGAAGAGCCGAGGGTGTACCTCGGCGAGGAAGAGCTCGGAGATGCGCTGCGGATGGAAAGCGTCGGTCAGGCAGCCTCCCAGGTCGCGGCCTTGCCGGAGGTGCGCGCGGCCTTGGTGGATGCCCAACGCGCCTTCCGGCGCCCGCCGGGGCTGATCGCCGATGGCCGGGACATGGGCACGGTCATCTTCCCCGATGCCGGCTTGAAGGTGTTTCTGACGGCGAGTGCGGAGGCACGCGCCATACGTCGTCACAAGCAGTTGAAGGAAAAAGGAATCAGCGTTACACTTTCGCGTCTTTTGCACGAAATTCGCGAGCGCGACGAGCGCGATCAGTCGCGGCCGGTGGCGCCTCTCAAAGCCGCAGACGATGCCTGGTTCCTCGACTCGACGGCATGGTCGGCGGAGGAAGTCGCGGAGGCCATCCATGCCGAGGCGAGACGCCGTGGGCTCGTTTGATTCCGTGCGGGACGGGGTCCCTCCGCGATGCGGAAGGGTGATTCAAACAACGGGACGCGTGGCGTCCACAAGGGGTCGGGAGGCACCGCGGCCACCGTGGTCCTCCCGGTGTTTCAACCGAGATCCAACATGACCGAAAGCTTCGCCGAACTCTTCGAACAGAGCCAGAAACATCTGAACAACATCCGCCCAGGGAGCATCGTCTCCGGCATCGTGGTGGACATCCGACCCGACGTCGTGGTCATCAACGCCGGATTGAAGTCCGAAGGCGTGGTGCCGATCGAGCAGTTCCGGGGGGCGGATGGCGGCCTGGAGGTCAAGATCGGCGATGAGGTCAAGGTGGCCGTCGAGGCCATCGAAGACGGCACCGGCGAAACCCGGCTCTCGCGGGAAAAGGCCAAGCGGGCGATGGTCTGGGAGGAGCTCGAGCGGGCCTTCGAGCGCGGGGAGGTCGTGACCGGCCGGATCACCGGTCGAGTGAAGGGTGGCTTCTCCGTGGACATCAACGATGTGCGCGCTTTCCTGCCGGGCTCGCTGGTCGATGTGCGGCCGGTGCGCGATCCGGCCTATCTCGAGGGCAAGGAACTCGAGTTCAAGATCATCAAGCTCGACCGCAAGCGCAACAATCTCGTGGTCTCGCGGCGTGCGGTGGTCGAGAGCGAAAACACCGAGGAGCGCCAGGCGCTGCTCGACCGCCTGCAGGAAGGCGCCGTGCTCAAGGGCATCGTCAAGAACCTCACCGATTACGGCGCTTTCGTCGATCTCGGCGGGATCGATGGGCTCCTGCACATCACCGATATGGCCTGGCGGCGCGTCCGGCATCCTTCCGAGGTGGTCAATGTCGGTGATGAGCTCGAGGTGAAGGTCTTGCGCTTCGACCGCGAGCGCAACCGTGTGAGCCTCGGCCTCAAGCAGCTTGGCGAGGATCCTTGGGACAACCTCAAGCGCCGCTATCCGCCGGGAGCGCGCGTGTTCGGCAAGGTCTCGAACGTGACCGACTACGGCTGTTTCGTCGAGATCGAGCCGGGCGTGGAAGGCTTGGTCCACGTTTCGGAGATGGACTGGACCAACAAGAACGTGAATCCCAGCAAGGTGGTTCAGATCGGCGACGAGGTCGAGGTCATGGTCCTCGACATCGACGAGGAGCGCCGCCGCATCTCGCTCGGCATCAAGCAGTGCAAGCCCAATCCGTGGGAGGCCTTCGCCGCGACCTACCGCAAGGGCGATAAGGTCACCGGCGTGGTCAAGTCGATCACCGACTTCGGTGTTTTCATCGGTCTGGAGGGTGGCATCGACGGGCTGGTCCACCTTTCCGACCTGTCCTGGCAGCTTCCGCCTGAGGAGGCGATCCGCCGCTACAAGAAGGGCGAGAAGGTGGAGGCGGTGGTTCTCGCGGTCGATCCCGAGCGCGAGCGGATCGGGCTCGGCTTCAAGCAGCTTGAGCAGGATCCGGTCAATGCCTACGTCGCCGCGCATCCGCGCGGTAGCATCGTCAAGGGCGTGGTCAAGGAGGTCGATCAGCGGGGAGCGGTGATCGAGCTTGCCGAGGGTGTCGAGGGTTATCTGCGCGCCGGCGACATCTCCAAGGACCGCGTCGAGGATGTGAGCAAGCTGTTCAAGCCCGGCCAAGAGGTCGAGGCCAAGTTCATCGGCATGGATCGCAAGAACCGAACGCTGCAGCTGTCCATCCGGGCCAAGGAAGATGCGGAGCTCAAGGAAGCCCTCGAGGAATTCCAGCAGAACACCGCTGCCGCCGGTACCACGAGTCTCGGCGATCTGCTGAAGGAGCGCCTCGGCAAATCTTCCTGATCCGATCGGTGCCTGCGGTCTGACCCATGAGCGTCGTTCGTTCGGTAGCGCTGACCCGTTCCGAGCTGATTCGGCTGCTGGCGGAGCGCCAGAAGCATCTCGCAGCCGAAGATGTCGAACTCGCGGTGCGGGTGATCCTCGATGAGATGAGCGGCGCTCTGGCGCGCGGGGAACGCATCGAGATCCGCGGGTTCGGAAGTTTCTCTCTGAACTACCGCGCCCCGCGTCTGGGCCGCAATCCGCGAACCGGGGCGGTGGTCGCGCTGCCTGCGAAGTACTCTCCGCACTTCAAGCCGGGCAAGGAGCTTCGCCGCCGAGTCGATGCCGCGCGTCGCGGCGGCGGGGTCGGTTCCGCCGACGTGGACACCGGCGACTGAAGACATCGCCATGCTCCGCCGCAGCCTGCGGGTGCTGCTGTTGCTCCTGTTCGTCGCGGCGGGCTTCCTGCTCGGTGCGCTCAATCCGCAACCGGTGGCCCTCGATTTCTATGGATGGACCCTCGAGCTCGGGCTTGGCTTGCTGGTGTGGATGGCGGCATTGGTTGGGGCCTTGCTGGCCGGTGCGGTCTCGATCGCGGGCCGATCGCGCCGATGCGAGGCACCCCCCGCCGTGCCGAGCGAGGGCGGGGCATCGCCCCGGGCGCGCGAAGACCGGCGATGAGCGATCGCGCCTCATCCGCGAAGGGGGCGGCGAGGGGAGGAGGCGGAAGCGAATGTGCTCAGAGCGATGAGCGCCGACTGGCTTAGCCTCGTCGAATCCAGCGGTGGCCTCCTCCTCGCGGCATTCGGCGCTTATGCGCTCTCGCTCCTGATCACCTGGTGCTGGTCCTGGGCGGCCCCGCGCCTGGGCTTTCTCGATCGGCCTGGGGCGAGGCGACTGCACCGCTCGCCCGTACCTCGCGGTGGGGGCATCGGCATCGTCCTCGTGTCGGTGCTCGCTTTGCTCCACTTCCAGCCGCTCGGAAAAGACAGCGGATCGGTGGCGCTCGCCCTCCTCGCGCTCGCAGGGGTGGGGCTTTACGATGATTTCAAGGGCGCTGCGATCGGCCTTCGGCTCCTCATCCAGCTCGGCGCGGCCTTGGCGCTCGCGGCCGCCGTCCTCCTCGATGGCGAACGGCCCATGCTGCTGCCCCTGCTGATCGCGATCCTGCTGACGGCGGCTTGGATCAATGTGTTCAATTTCATGGACGGGGCGAATGGTATGGCGGGGCAACAGGCCGTGTTCATGGCGGCTGTCACGATGGGCTTCGCCGCTCTGGCTCGCGAGACGTCCTGGGTGCTCTACGCTATGGCCCTCGCGGGGGCGGTTCTGGGATTCCTACCCTTCAACGTTCCGCGTGCCCGGGTCTTCCTCGGGGACGTGGGCAGCACGGCGCTCGCTTTCGCCTTGGCGGCGCCGCTCGTGGCGCTGGTCGCGAGCGGTCATATGAGTCTGCCCGAGGTCGTGCTCTTCGCCTCCGCCTTTCTCGTCGATACCTCGGCGACTTGGATCGGCCGGGTGAGCAGAGGAAGGGGTTGGTATACTGCCCATCGCGAGCACCTTTACCAGTGGTTGGTGAGAAGCGGTTACTCGCACGTCCAGGTCGCCGCCCTCTACGCGTCGTGGAATCTGTTGGTCGTCGTACCGCTGCTGGCGGCGGGGCGTTCGATGCCCGCCTGGCAGCCCTTGTTCGCGCTGATCGGGTTGGTCCTCGGTCTGGGCTTGTGGCGCTTCGGGCGCGCGCATGCGCTTGCGCGCCTGCGCGCCCAAGCCCGCTGAGGAGGGCGCGGTGAGGCTGCGCGTCCTGATCGGAGCCATCCATCCCCGCCTGGCGGTGGTCCTGCACGATCTGTTCATGGTCGGGGCTGCTTGGATGCTGGCCTTGATCGCGCGGCGCGAACTCTGGCCGGATGCGCCGCCGCTCGTCTGGTTCCCGCCGGAGCTCGGTGTCGTCCTCCTCGCCCAGGGTGCGGTGCTCTGGTGGACGGGCCTCTATCGGGGCCTTTGGCGCTTCGCCAGCCTTCCCGATCTCATCAACATTGCCCGCGCCTGCCTCCTTGGCACCTTCGCCGTGGCGCTCGCCTTGTTCCTGTTCAATCGGCTCGAAGGGGTGCCACGCTCGGTGCTGGTGCTCTACCCACCGATTCTTGCGCTGCTCCTCGGCCTGCCCCGGCTTGCCTATCGCTATTGGAAAGACAGTCGGCTCGATCTCACCCACGATGCCCCGGCCAAGCGGGTGTTGATCCTCGGCGCCGGGCGGGCGGCGGAGGCTTTGCTGCGCGAACTGAGGCAGGACCCCCGCTATCGGGTGGTGGGGCTGCTCGATGACGACCCCAAACTCCGCGGCGCCAAGATCCACGGTTACCCGGTGCTCGGCGGGATCGATCGGCTCAAGCTGATCGCCGCCGAGACCGCCGCCGAGATGCTTCTGATCGCGATTCCCTCGGCGACCAACAAGGAGATGCAGCGCATCGTCGAGGCCTGCGAGGAGACCGGGCTGCCTTTCCGCACCGTGCCGCGGCTTCAGGACGTGGTCGCAGGACGCTTGCGCTTCGTCGATCTCAAAGAGGTGGCGATCGAGGACCTGCTCGGCCGCGAACCGGTGGCGCTCGATTGGACGGCGATCCGTCTGGGGCTCGCCGGACGTCACCTCGTGGTCACCGGAGGGGGCGGTTCGATCGGTTCGGAGCTTTGCCGCCAGCTCGCTCGCCTCGGCCCGGCCTCGCTCACCATCCTCGAGCACAGCGAGTACAACCTGTATCGCATCGAGCAGGAGCTCAAAGGGGATTTTCCCGATCTCGTGCTCCATCTCGTGCTCGGCGACGTCTGCGAGGAGGAGGTCTGCCGCCGGGCGCTGGCGCGCGCCAAGGCCGAGATCGTCTTTCATGCCGCGGCCTACAAACACGTGCCCTTGCTCGAGGGGCAGGTGCGTTCGGCGCTGCGCAACAACCTGTTGGGCACCGCGCGCATGGCCCAGGCGTCGCTCGAGGCGGGGGTCTCGACCTTCGTCCTCATCTCGACCGACAAGGCGGTCAACCCCACGAGCGTCATGGGGGCGAGCAAGCGCGCGGCCGAACGGCTGCTCGCGCAGCTTTCGGGGATGGGTTCGACCCGTCTCATCACCGTGCGCTTCGGCAACGTGCTCGACTCGGCGGGGAGCGTGGTGCCGCTGTTTCGCGAGCAAATCGCGCGCGGCGGTCCGGTGACCGTCACCCATCCCGAAATCGAGCGCTATTTCATGACCATCCCCGAGGCCTGCCAGCTCATCCTGCAGGCGGCAGTGATCGGGCAGGGCGGAGAGATTTTCGCGCTCGATATGGGCGAGCCGGTCAAGATTCGTTATCTCGCGGAGCAGATGATCCGCTTGGCGGGCAAGGTCCCCGGCAAGGACATCGCCATCGTCTACACCGGCCTGCGTCCGGGGGAGAAGCTCTGCGAGGAGCTCTTCCACCATGACGAGCAGCGGCTGCCGACTCGGCATCCCAAGATCCTCGAATGCCGACCCGAGCCGCAGGCATTGCCCGAGTGGCGGCGGCTTCTCGCGGAAACCGAGCGCGCGGTGGCCGCCTGCGACGAGGCGCGCCTCGAGGAGCTGCTTTCGCTTTGGGTTCCGGGCTACCGCCGGGAGCGGGCCCTGCTCGAACGCCCGCACTTGCGGGTGATCCCGAAGAGCTGAGATGCGCCCCGAGGTCGCGGTCTTTCCGGTGGCGGGCTTGGGCACCCGCATCTTGCCCGCCAGCAAAGCGGTGCCCAAGGAGCTGTTGCCGGTCCTCGACCGCCCGCTTCTTCAGTACGCGGTCGAAGAAGCCATCGCCGCCGGCTGTCGCACGCTCGTCTTCGTGCTCAACCGCGAGAAGCTCGCGCTCGTGGATTACTTCGACCGCGCGCTGCTGCTCGAGCAGCGCCTGGCGGCCGCGGGCAAGCTCGCGCTGGCCGAAGACCTGCGGCGTCTGCTCCCGGAGGGGGTGCACAGCGTCTTCGTGCTCCAGGCCGAGCCCTTGGGCCTTGGTCATGCCGTGCTTTGCGCGGCTCCGGTCATCGCCGGGCGGCCCTTCGCGGTGCTTCTGCCCGATGAGCTGTTGATCGCGGATCCGCCGGTGTTGAGCGCGCTGGCTGCCCTGGCCGAAGCTCGGGGCGGGGCCGCGCTCGCAGTGATGGAGGTCCCGGAGGCGGAAACGAGCCGTTACGGCATCGTCGCCGGCGCACCGCTCGGCCCCGAGCTTTTGCGCGTGCAGGCGATCGTCGAAAAGCCCGCGCCGGGGACGGCGCCCTCGCGTCTTGCCGCGATCGGCCGCTATATTCTCCCGCCGAGCATCATCCCGATTCTCGAAAAGCTACCTCCTGGCGCGCAGGGCGAAATTCAGCTGAGCGATGCCATCGCCGCCTTGGCCATCGCGGAGCCGGTGTACGCCCTCAGCCAGCCTTGCGAGCGCTACGACTGCGGGCAGCTTGCCGGTTGGCTGAGCGCCAACCTCCATCTCGCGCTGCGCCGGGAGGAACTCAAGGCGGCGGTGCTCGAGGTCCTCGCCCGCCTGCGATGAACGAAGAGCTTTGGGACGTCATCAACCACCTCGGCGAAGAGCGCGAGCGCTGGCTCGGGGCGGTCGCCCCGCCCATCTTTCAGAGCAGCATGTTCGCCTATCCCACGGTCGACGCCCTGCGCGAGGCCGTGGCGAAGGAAATGGACGTCCCGTTCTACACCCGCGGCCACAACCCGACGGTGCGGCTGCTCGCGATAAAGCTCGCCGCCCTGGAGGGCGCCGAGGAGGCGCTGGTGTTTTCTTCGGGCAGCGCGGCCATGGCCGCCGCCATCCTGGCTTTCCTGAGGAGCGGCGATCATCTGCTCTGCGTCGAGAAACCCTATGGCTGGACCGCGGTGCTGGTGCGCGAGATGCTTCCGCGTTTCGGCATCAGCGCCGAGTTTCTCGATATGCGCGATCCGGCGGCGGTGGCCGCCGCGATCCGCCCCAACACTCGGATGATCGTGCTCGAAAGCCCCAACTCCTGGACTTTCGAGCAACAGGACCTCAAGGCGATCGCCGCCTTGGCGCGTCCCCGCGGCATCCTCACGGTGTGCGACAACAGCTACGCGACGCCGCTTTTGCAGCGTCCGCTCGCGCTCGGCATCGATCTCGTGGTGCACACCCTCACCAAGTATCTCAATGGCCACAGCGACGCCTTGGCGGGGGCGGTCTGCGGCTCGCGAAAGCTGATCGAGCGCATCTTTCGCGGCCCGTACATGAGCTTCGGCGCCGTGCTTTCCCCGCACGATGCTTTTCTGATCATCCGGGGATTGCGCACGCTGCCGCTTCGTCTTGAGCGCAGCGCGAGCAACGCGGAGAAGGTCGCTCACTTCCTCGCCCAGCATCCCAAGGTCCGAGCGCTGTGGCGGGCGGCCACTGGGGAGAGGAGCCCCGGCGGACAGCTTGAAGGGGGCAATGGTCTTATCACCATCGCGCTGAACGGCGGCGCGGCGGCAGCCGAGCGCTTTTGCAATGCCTTACGGCGCTTCCTTCTCACCTGCTCCTGGGGTGGTTACGAGTCGCTCGCCTGGCCACTGGCTGCTTTGTACCCGAAGGGCTACGAGGGCCCGCTGCCGAAGGGCTTGAGCCTGGACATGGTGCGCTTGTCCATCGGCCTCGAACCCGCCGAACGGCTCATCGCTGACCTCGAGCAAGCGCTCGCTGCCGCATGAACCAGGCGAAGGATTACTACCGCGCCACCGCTCCCTCGCTCGGATTGCCGACGCTTCGCGGAGAGCTTGCGACCAAGGTGGCAGTGATCGGTGGCGGCTATGCGGGGCTATGCACCGCGCTCGGGCTCATGGAGCGCGGGATTGCCGAGGTCACCGTGCTCGAGGCAAAGGAGATCGGTTTCGGTGCCTCCGGTCGGAACGGCGGTTTCGTTTTCGCAGGCTATTCGCGTCCGGAGTCGAGGCTCCTCAAGGAGTTGCCGCGCGAGCATGCGCGTCGGCTTTTTCGCTACACGCTGGATGCGGTGGAGACGGTGCGGCAGCGCATCCGCCGCTACCGCATCGCCTGCGAGGCCATCGAGGCGGGAGTCCTCTGGGCGGACTGGTTTCCCGGTGCGCCGCTTGCGCGCGCCCGGCAGCGCCTGCTGGCCGAAGGCTTCGGCCTCGATTGGCCCTTGATCTCGCAAGAAGCCCTCGCCCGCGAGCATCTGCGAACCCCTCGCTATTTCGGGGCGCTGCTCGAGCCGAACGGCTTTCATGTCCATCCTCTGAAGCTCGCACAAGGCTACGCGCAAGCCTTGCGCGCAGGCGGAGTGGCGATTTACGAGCGAAGCCCGGTACTTGAGCTTTCCTGCCGCGGCCGAGAGTATCTCCTGACGACCCCGGAGGGGCGGGTGCAGGCCGAGCACGTGGTGCTGGCCCTCGGCGGTTATTCCCGACCCTTGCTCGCCCGCGCGCATCGGGCGCTTTTGCCGATCGCGACCTACGTGATGTGCACACAGCCCGACCCGATCATCGCGCAAGCCATTCCGACCGCCGCTGCGGTGTACGACACGCGCTTTGCTTTCGACTACTACCGCCGGCTCCCGGACGGGCGCTTGCTCTGGGGTGGCAGGATCTCGATCCTCGATCGCTCACCGGAGACCGTGGCGGCTTTGCTACGCCGCGATCTGCGCCGCGTGTTTCCGGAGCTCGCCGAACTTCCGATCGAATACGCCTGGAGCGGGCTCATGGGCTACGGCCGCAGTCAGATGCCGCACATCGGCGCGGTCGCGCCCAGGCTCTGGCTCAACCAAGGCTATGGCGGCCATGGGGTGGCGACGACCACGGTCGGCGGCGAGCTCATCGCGGCGGCGATCGCCGAGGGAGACGAGCGCTGGCGCGACTTCGAGGCCTATGCGCCGCGCCCGGCCTATGGAGTCCTCGGCTTGATCGCCGCCGAGCTTCGCTACCTGTGGCTTCAGTTTCGGGACTGGCTACGCGAGCGGGCGATGCGCGAGCCGGCCTGAAGCGCTCAGGCGGGGAAGACCTCGAAGATCCCGGCGGCGCCCATGCCCGTGCCGATGCACATCGTCACCATGCCGAAGCCGCCTCCCCGACGGCGCAGGCCATGGACGAGCGTGGCGGTGCGGATGGCGCCGGTGGCGCCGAGGGGATGCCCCAAGGCAATCGCCCCCCCCAAGGGGTTGACCTTGGCCGGATCGAGCCCGCACTCGCGGATGACCGCCAGCGCTTGCGCGGCAAAGGCTTCGTTGAGCTCGATCCAATCGAGACGGTGGGCAGGGATGCCCGCCTGGCGAAGGGCGCGCGGGATGGCCTCGACCGGTCCGATGCCCATGATCGCCGGCGGCACGCCGGCCACAGAGTAGCTCACGAAGCGGGCGAGCGGCTTGAGGCCGAAGTCCTTGACCGCTCGCTCGGAGGCGAGCAGCACCATGGCTGCGCCATCGGACATCTGCGAGCTGTTGCCCGCGGTGACCGTACCCTTGGCACGAAAGACGGGCTTGAGGGCGGCGAGGGCGGCGAGCGAAGTATCGGCGCGGGGGCCCTCATCGGCCGTCACCGTGCGCTCGAGGATTCGCACCGTCGCGCCCTCGGGAACGCGCTCGCGCACGGTATAAGGCGCGATCTCGGCGGCGAACTCGCCTGCCTTTTGCGCGGTGAGGGCCTTGGCATGCGAGGCGAGGGCGAAGAGGTCCTGATCTTCGCGGCTGATCTTCCAGCGTTCGGCGACCTTTTCCGCGGTGATGCCCATGCCGAAGGCGATCGCCACATCGGCATCCTCGAACACGCGCGGGTTGATCGCCGGCTTGTGCCCCATCATCGGCACCATGGACATGGATTCGGTGCCGCCAGCGAGCATGAGATCCGCCTCGCCCAATCGGATGCGGTCGGCGGCCAGCGCGATCGCCTGAAGCCCCGAAGAACAGAAGCGGTTGATGGTCTGCGCCGGCACCCGGTCGGGAAGGCCGGCGAGGAGCACGCCGATGCGAGCGACGTTCATGCCCTGCTCGGCCTCGGGCATGGCGCAGCCGACGATGCAATCCTCGATGCGCGCTGGGTCGACCGAGGGCACCTCGGCGAGCACGGCGCGGATCGTGTGCGCCAGAAGATCATCCGGTCGGGTCCGCCGGAAGACGCCGCGCGGGGCTTTGCCCACGGGCGTGCGACGGGCGGCGACGAGATAGGCGTCTTGGATCGAAGGCATGGGGAATCCTCAGTTGCGAAGCGGCTTGCCGGTCTTGAGGGTGTGCAGGATGCGCGCCTGGGTCTTGGGCATGGCGGCGAGGGCGACGAAGTGCTCGCGCTCGAGGGCGAGCAGCCAGTCCTCGTCCACTTCGCAGCCGGCCTCGACCTCGCCACCGCACATGACGATGGCGATGCGGCGCGCGACCTCGTAGTCATGCTCGGTGATGAATTCACCTTCGCGGAGATTGACCAGCTGCATCAGGAACTGGGCGATGCCCGGCCGGCCGGCGACGGGAATCCGGCGTGCCGGCAGGGGTGGGCGGTGGCCCGCCTCGGCGAGCGCAAGGGCCGTGTGCTTGGCCACGTGCAACAACTCCTGAGCGTGGAACACGACCACATCGCTCTCGCGCAAAAGACCCATCGCTTTGGCCTCGAGCGCCGAACCGGAGACCTTGGCCATGGCCACGGTCTCGAACATGGGCTTGAGCGCGTGCATCGGATCGCCTCCGGAGCGCGCCGCGCGCAAGGCGATTTCCTTGAGACCACCGCCAGCCGGCAGGAGCCCCACGCCCGCCTCGACCAAGCCGATGTAGCTTTCGAGCGCAGCGACGGTGCGCGTGCAGTGCATCTGAAACTCGCAGCCGCCGCCCAAGGCCATCCCGCGGACGGCCGCCACCACCGGCACCAGGGCGTACTTGAGGCGCTGGCTCGTGCGCTGGAAACGCGCCACCATGGCCTCGAACTCGGCGAAGCGGCCCGCCTGCACCGCCGCCACCGCCGAGGAGAGGTCGGCGCCAGCCGAGAAGGGCTCGCGTTCCTGCCAAATCACGAGCGCCGCCATCTTTGCCTCGACGTGATCGAGCGCCCGTTCGAGGCCCTCGATCACTGCCGGCGAGATCGTGTTCATCTTGGTGCGGAAGGAAAGCACCGCCACCCCATCGCCGGCATCGCTCAGGCGCACCGCCTCGGTCTCGAAGATCAGCGGAAGCTTCGGCTGCGGTTCCCCGAGCAGGCGTTCTGGGAGCAACTGACGGCGATAGACCGGATGCGCGGGGCGCGGCAGCGGCCCTCCCAGGCGGGGACTGAAGGAACCCTGAGCGCCGTGCACCCCTTGCTCGAGCCGGAACACCCAATCGGGCAAAGGCGCCTTGCTCATCGCCCGGCCGGCGGCGATGTCCTCGGCGATCCAGTTCGCGACTTGGCGCCAGCCCGCCGCCTGCCAGCTCTCGAAGGGGCCTTGCTGCCAGCCGTAACCCCAGCGCATCGCCTGGTCGAGCTCGCGCGCGCTCTCGGCGATCGCATCGAGGTGGTAAGCGGCGTAGTGGAAGAGATCGCGGAAGACCGACCAAAGGAAGCGCGCCTCCGGATCATCGCTCTCGCGCAAGGCGCGAAGGCGGGCGGCCGGGTCGCGTTCGGCGAGAATCTGCTGCACGGTCTCTCCCGGCTGCGTTCCCGAAGGCCGGTAATCGCCGCGACCGAGATCGAGGACTTCGATCTCGCTGCCGCGCTTGCGATAAAAGCCGGCCCCGCTCTTCTGCCCGAGTGCGCCTTTTTCGATCAGCGCCGAGAGCCAGCGCGAGCTTTGGAAATGGGCATGCCAAGGATCATCGGGCAGACCCTCGGCCATGGTGCGGATGACGTGCTGCATCGTGTCGAGCCCCACCACGTCGGCGGTGCGGTAGGTCGCGGATTTCGGTCGGCCGATGGCGGGACCGGTGAGCGCATCCACGACATCGAAGCCGAGGCCGAAGGCTTCGGTGTGGTGCATCACCGCCAGGATCGAAAACACGCCGATGCGGTTGCCGATGAAGTTCGGCGTATCCTTGGCCCGCACCACGCCCTTGCCGAGGGTGCTGGTCAAAAAGCCCTCGAGCGCATCGAGCACCGCAGGGTCGGTGCCGGCGTGGGGGATCAGCTCCACGAGGTGCATGTAGCGCGGCGGATTGAAGAAATGCACGCCGCAGAAGCGCGGGCGCAGGGCTTCGGGCAGCTCTCCCGCGAGCGCGGTGATCGAAAGCCCCGAGGTATTGCTCGCGAGCACCGAAGCGGGCTTGAGGTGGGGGGCGATCTGGCGATAGAGCGCGCGCTTGATGTCCATGCGCTCGGCCACCGCTTCGATCACGAAGTCGGCGCTGGCGAGGCGATCGAGGTGCTCCTCGTAGTTGCAAGGAATCAGCGCATCGGCGAGGGCGGCGTGCGCGAGCGGCGAGGGCGAGAGCTTTTTCAGGCCGGCGATCGCTTTGAGCACGATGCCATTCCGATCTCCCTCGCGGGCGGGTAGGTCGAAGAGCAGGGTCTCGACACCGGCGGCGGTGAGATGGGCGGCGATCTGCGCTCCCATCACGCCGGCGCCGAGCACCGCGGCGCGGCGAATCGGCAGTCGTTCGGAATTCATCGGTCGGTGTTTCCTTGGGGAGAAAGGGAATCGGGTCGCGGGGCGGCGAGTCCGGCCATGGCGAAGGCGATGAGCTGCTCGCTCGCCCGTCGGCGGTGATCCTCGGCGCTTTGCCCCGGTCGGCGTCGCATTACCCCGAACTCGGCCATCGCATAGACCAAGGCCCCGGCGATGAAATCGAGACGCCAAAAGAGCGTCTCGCGGTCGAGGAAGGGGAGCACCTGCGCGAAGGCCTCGGCGAAGCGCTTGAGGACATGGCCGTAGCGCTGGGCGAGGAAATCGCGCAGGCCCTCGTCGCGTTCGGCGTAGGCATGAGCGAGCACTTTCACGAACAGCTGGCCGCCGCCGGGGTCGAGGGCAAGGTCGAGGGCAGGATCGACGAAGGCAGCGATGAGCGAGCGCAGATCGCGCTCGCCGCGCGCGAGCCAGCGATCGAGGGCGACCATCCGCTCCTCGTTGAGCCGATCGAGGCGACGGCTGAAGACCTCGTGCACGAGGCGGTCTTTGGAGCCGAAGTGGTAGTTCACCGCCGCGAGGTTCACGCCGGCTTCGGCGGTGAGCCGGCGCAGGCTCACCCCATCGAGGCCATGAATCGCGAACATTCGCTCGGCGGCGGAAAGGATTCGATCCCGGGTGCTCGCGGCAGTGTCGTTCACGTCACAATCGGTTCAAACGAGCGTTTGAATGCTAGCAGGGGCGGAGAGGAGGAGCTAGGGGCATGGCCTCGACCACCTCGGTGCATCCCACCCTCGACACTCGCGAAATCGTCGTCCTGGCGAGTCTTGGCGGATGAATCTCAGCCTGGTTCTGTGTTACATTCGTCAAGACTTGAACGGTGCCCGCAGGCGGCGCCGCTTTTTGTTCGTTTCCCTCTACGATTTTCGGGGGTTGACCAATCATGGCGATCGAGCGAACTCTGTCGATCGTGAAGCCGGATGCCGTCGCGAGGAATCTCATCGGCGAGATCTACGCGCGTTTCGAGCGGGCGGGGCTCAAGATCGTGGCGGCCAAGATGAAGCGGCTGACCCGCGAGGAGGCGGAACGCTTCTACGAGGTGCATCGGGAACGTCCCTTCTTCCGCTCGCTGGTCGAGTACATGAGCTCTGGGCCCGTGATGATCCAGGTGCTGGAAGGGGAGGATGCCATCGCGCGCAACCGCGAGCTGATGGGTGCGACCAACCCGCGCGAGGCCAAGCCCGGCACCATCCGCGCCGATTTCGCCGAGAGCATCGAAGCCAACGCCGTGCACGGCTCGGATTCCCCCGAGAACGCACGCCGCGAAATCGCCTTCTTCTTCGCGGAGTCGGAGATCCACTCGCGCTGAAATGGCGGATGGCGTTGGCATGGGCGCCTCGGAGCGGATCAATCTCCTCGACTTCGACCGAGCGGGCTTGGAGGCCTTCGTGGCCGACCTCGGGGAGCCTAAGTTTCGTGCTCATCAGCTGATGAAGTGGATTCACCATCGCCACGAGACGGACTTCGCGGCGATGAGCGACCTCGGCAAGAGCCTCCGCGCTCGTCTCGCCGAGATCGCGCAGGTGCGTCCCCCCGAGGTGCTTTTCGAGGGTGTCTCCAGCGATGGAACGCGCAAGTGGTTGCTGGGGATGGACGCCGGCAACGCGGTGGAGACGGTTTTCATCCCCGATCGCGGACGAGGCACGCTGTGCGTCTCCTCGCAAGTGGGCTGCGGGCTCAACTGCAGCTTCTGTGCAACGGCGCGTCAGGGCTTCAACCGTAATCTCTCCGCTGCCGAGATCGTCGGTCAGGTCTTCATCGCCGCCCGTAAGCTCGGCAATCTCCCGCATCGTGAGCGCCGCATCACCAACGTCGTGCTGATGGGCATGGGTGAGCCTCTGCTCAATTTCGACAACGTCGTCCGGGCGATGAACGTGATGCGCGACGACCTCGGCTATGGCCTCGCCAACAAGCGGGTGACTCTCTCGACGGCGGGCCTGGTGCCGATGATCGACCGTCTGGCCGAGGTCTGCGACGTCTCCTTGGCGGTGTCGCTGCACGCACCCGACGACGAGCTCCGCTCCCGTCTGGTGCCGCTCAATCGCAAATATCCGATCGATGAGTTGCTGGCCGCGTGCGCCCGCTACGCGCGCGCGCGGCCGCGCAGCTCGGTCACCTTCGAGTACACCCTGATCCGCGGAGTGAACGATGCGCCCGAGCAAGCGCGCGCGCTCGTCAAACTCATGCGGCGCTTGCCGAGCAAGGTCAATTTGATCCCTTTCAACCCCTTCCCGGGAACGGAGTTTCAGCGCCCGGAGGAGGAGCGGATCCGGGCGTTCCAGAAGATTCTGCTCGACGCCGGCATCCTGACCACGGTGCGTCGCACCCGCGGAGAGGACATCGACGCGGCCTGCGGCCAGCTTCGGGGTCGTGTGCTCGACCGGACACGGCGCAGCAGCGGTCGGCGGCCCGAGCATCAGCCCGCGACTCTCGAACATGCCGCCTGAGATGCAGCGCGCCCTCGCCCTCGCTCTCGCCCTCTGTGCCTTGTCCTCGTTCGGCTGTGCGGCGGGAGCGGGTGCGCGCAAGGCCTCCAACGATGGCTCGGCGGTCGATCTCAACCTCGCCTTGGCGCAAGGCTATCTCGAGCGGGGACGGCTCGATCTCGCCTCGGATCGGCTCAAGCGCGCGCTCGCCCAGGACCCGCGCAATCCGGCTGCGCACACCTTGATGGCCGTGCTCATGGAGCGTCTCGGCAACGAAGATCAGGCCGTGAGCCATTACCGGCGGGCGGTCGAGCTCGCGCCGGGTCAGGGGCTTTACTTGCAGAACTACGCGCGCTGGTTGTGCCGTCAAGGGGATTTCGCGGCCGCTCAGGAACATTTCGCGCGCGCCCTCGCCGATCCGCTCTACGAGCAGCGCGAGGTCGCGCTGCGCAACTCCGGCCTGTGTTTCCGCAAAGCGGGCGATGACGCGGCGGCCGCCGAGCGTTTCCGCGAGCTGCTGCGCCACCGAGCGACCGATCCCGAGGCGCTGTTCCAGCTCGCGGCGATCCACTTCGAGCAGGGCGATGCCCTGCGCGCGCGAGCCTTTCTCCAGCGCCTCGAATCCGTGGTCGCGCTCGATCCGGAGGCGTTGCTGCTCGGGTATCGGGTCGAGCGAGCCCTCGGTGATGCGCGAGCCTCGGAAAACTATCGCAAGCGCTTGCTCGAGAGCTTTCCGGAATCCGAGGAAGCGCGCGAAATCGATTCGGAAGGATGAGCATCATGAAAGCCGAATCCATCCACCACGAGAATTCGGGACGCGGAGGCGCGCTGGGGGGGCGCCTTCGCCTGCGTCGAGAATCGCTCGGGCTGTCGCTCGAAGAGGCGGCGCGCCGGCTGAAGCTGCCAGTGCACGTGCTCGATGCGATCGAGCGCGACGACTGGTCGGCGCTTGGCGCGGCGGTATACGTTCGCGGGCACCTTCGCGCCTACGCGCGCTTGCTCGGATTCGACGGGGAAGTGCTCGAGCGGGCGCTGCCCTTCGAGTTGCCGCCCCTGGTCGCGACCGGGCCCGTGGTGCCGGCCTGGCAGCGGCGGCTGGGCGAGTGGGGGCGAGGCATGCTCTACGCCGTGCTCACGGTCTTCATCGTCGTGCCGGTCGCTCTTTTCGTGATTGATCAGGCGCCGGATGCGCCCGAGCTTTTGCCCCTCGACGAGGCCCCCTCGTCTCCGGTCGTGGAGGAAACGCGAATGGCCGAGTCGGGCATGGAACGAAGCGAGGCCGTGCCGCCGGTGCTCGTGGAACCGGTGCTCGCCAGTCTCTTCCCGCCGCGTCCCTCGGATCGGCCGCTGCCGGCGCCGCAGCCGGCCAACGAGTTGTGGCTGCGAGTGTCGGCATCGAGCTGGATCGAGGTCAGGTCCGCCGATGGCACGCGACTGGAATTCGCCACCCTTCCCGCCGGCACGGAAAGGCGGTTTCCGCTGGGCGATGGCCTCACCCTCACCATCGGCAACGTCGCCGGTACCGAGCTCAAGATCGGCGAGCGCACGCTGCCCATCGAACCTTGGGTTCGGGCGAACGTGGCGCGTTTCAGGGTATCCTCGCAGGGCGAGGTCCAAGCGCCCGCCGATCCCTGAGGCGCAGGCTTCTTGTCGATCCAAGTCGGGCGCCGTGAGGCGCAGGTTGCCTGCGTCCCCAATCATGATGGAGGTCGAGTCTCGTGAACATCTCAGACCTTGATGAGGTCGAGCGCAGCGAAGCGGTGCGACGCTGGCTGCGCCAGTACGGCGGCGCGCTCTTCGGGGGCGTCCTGGCCGGCATCGCGATCCTGATCGGCATCCAGTTCTGGCAGGCGCAGCGCGAGCGCGTCCGCGAGGATGCGGCGTTGATCTACGAACGCTTCGTCGAAGCCGAGGATGCGCGTGATTTCGATCGGGCGGATGCGCTGGTCACGGAGCTCTCGCAAAAGGAGGGCGGTGTCTATTCGTGGCTCGCGCTGCAACGTCAGGCCCGCCGCGCGCTCGATGCGGGTCGCCCGGAGGAGGCGATCGAGCGGTTGCGGGCGGCCGAGCGACTCGCGCCGGATGCGGTGTCCGGCGAGCTCAACCGTCTGCGCATGGCCCGTTTGCTCCATGGGCTCGGTCGCAACGAGGAGGCCTTGAGCGCGATCGGCCGGATTCGCTCCTCGGCCTGGACGGCTGAGGTCGAAGAACTGCGCGGTGATGTGTTGCTCGCCCTCGGTCGCGGGGCCGAGGCGCAGGCGGCTTACGAGCGGGCGCGCGCCGCGCTCTCGTTTCCCAGCGACGCCTTGACCTGGAAGATCGAAGCGGCGAAGACGGCGGGAGGCGGCGCCCCATGAGGCATTCGACGCTGCTCGTCGTCCTCCTCGCCCTTGCGCTCTCCGGATGCGAGACGCTGCGAGGACGAAAAGAGCCCGATGCGCCGAGCGAACTCGGCGCGTTCGAGGCGAAGCTTACGCTCGAGCGGCTCTGGTCGAGGGATCTCGGAAAGGGCGAGCGCCTGCTGCGCGCGGGGATGGCACCGGTTCAGCTCGGTGGGGTGGTGTATGCCGCCTCCCCGGACGGGCGTCTGTTCGCCTTGGAGCTCGAAACGGGGAAAGAGCGCTGGTCGGTGAGGGATGGGCCGCGCTTTTCCTCCACCCCCGGGATCGGAGAGGGCCTGCTCGCGATCGGTACCCTCGATGGGGAGCTCATCGTCTATGAACTCCGTGATGGCCGCGAGCGTTGGCGTACCCGCGTCTCTTCCGAGGTGATCGCAGCGCCGGCGATCGGCGATGAGCTGGTCGTGGTGCGCGTGCACGATGGCCGAATCTTCGGATTTTCGGCGGCCGACGGCGCGCGGCGCTGGGTTTACGACCGCGGGGTTCCCTTGCTCTCCCTGCGCGGCAACGGCGCGCCCTTGCTGCGCGGCGGTTTGGTGTTCCTCGGCCACGACGACGGCAAGCTGGTCGCTCTGCGCACCGTCGATGGGACGGTGTTGTGGGAGTTCACCCTCTCGGCACGCGAGGGGCGAAGCGAGATCGAACGGCTCGGAGACGTCGACGGCGCACTCGAGATCGTCGGTTCGGACCTTTACGCCGTCGCGTATCGCGCACAGGCGGCGGCAGTGACCGCCGACGGCGGGCGCGCCCTCTGGACGCGCGAACTCTCTTCGGCGTCGGGTTTGAGCCTGCGAGGGCGGGTCCTGTTCGCCTCCGACCACGAAGGGGTGGTGCATGCCCTGGATCGAGCGAGCGGATCGCCTCTGTGGCGGCAGGAGGCCCTGCGCTTCCGTGGCCTCGGTCGCCCCGCGGTGGGCGAAGCTTTCCTCGTCGTGGGCGACTTCGAAGGATACGTGCACGTGCTGGATGCCGAGGACGGAAAAATCATCGGCCGTGCGCGCGCGGGTCGCGGTGCGATCCGAGGCGCACCGCTGCTGGTGGGCGATCGCCTGGTGGTGCAGGACGCGCGCGGTCGCCTGAGCGTATTCCGCATCGGATCGTGAAACCATGCTGCCGGTGGTCGCCCTGATCGGACGACCCAACGTCGGCAAGTCCACGCTGTTCAATGCTTTGCTCGGGCGCCGGGAGGCGCTGGTGCACGATCGTCCCGGGGTCACCCGGGACCGCCACCACGGCGTCCTCCGCGCGGAAGAGGGAGCCCTCATCCTGGTGGATACCGGGGGACTTGGAGGTGAGGAGGATCCCCTTGCGCCGGCGGTCGAACGTCAGGTGGAACGGGCGGTTGCCGAATCCGATCTGCTCCTGCTCGTGCTCGATGCGCGTGACGGCCTCACCCCTGGGGATTCGGAGGTCTTGAGGCGCTTGCGCCGGAGCGGGAAGCCGCTCTGGGGGGTCGTCAACAAGGCGGAGGGACTGGATCCCGCGCGGCTTCAGGCCGAGTTCGCGGAGCTCGGCCTGAAGCCCCTTTCGATCGCCGCGGCTGCGCACGGTCAGGGCATCGCCGAGCTCCGCCGGGCCTTGCTGGCGCATTTCGGGGACCGGGCGCAAGTGGTACGCGGGCCAGCAGCGCCGGGTCCGCGAATCGCGATCGTGGGGCGGCCCAATGCCGGCAAATCCACCTTGCTGAACCGCCTGCTCGGTGAGGAGCGGGTACTGGTTTCGGCGCTTCCCGGCACCACCCGCGATGCCATCGAGGTGCCCTTCGAGCGCGATGGACGCCCTTACGTGCTGATCGACACCGCCGGCATCCGGCGCCGCGCCCGGGTCGCCGACGTGCTCGAAAAAGTGAGCGTGATCAAGAGTCTGCAAGCGATCGAATCCTGCGACGTGGCGATCGTGATGCTGGACGCCGCCGAGGGCATCGCCGAGCAGGATCTGGCGATCATCGCTCAGGTACTGGAGGCCGGTCGCGCCTTGGTCATCGCCGTCAACAAGTGGGACGGCCTCGAGCCCTCGGACCGAGAGCGACGCCGGGCCGAGCTCGACCGCCGATTGCGCTTCGTGCGCTATGCCAAGCGCGTGTTCATCTCGGCCCTGCATGGCTCGGGCCTCGGCGAGCTCTGGGAGGCGGTCGATCGCGCCTACGACAGCGCGACCCGGGCATTGCCCACCGCCGAGTTGAACCGGATCCTGGAACGCGCTTATGCGGCCTTCCAGCCGCCGATGGTGGGCGGGCGAACGCCGAAACTGCGGTACGCGCATCAAGGCGGCCGAAGGCCGCCCTGCATCGTCGTCCACGGCAGCCGTGTGGCCACCCTCGGCGCGAGCTATCGTCGCTATCTCGAGAACGTCTTTCGCGAGCAGCTTCAGCTCGAGGGCACGCCCATCCGCCTCGAATTCGTCGAGGGACGGAATCCCTATGCGGGCGGCAAGACATCCGGGGGAGAACGGCGCACGCCGACGCGGCGCGCGCGCTCCTAGCGAGGCGTCGGGAGCTCTGGCGGCGAGGATGCGCAAAGTGCGGTCTCAAGGGCCTCGCTCGCCGTGAGCAGGCGGGCGAGGGCACGCTCGATCCCCATGCCCTGCTGTAGCGCATGATCGAGCCCGGCCACCGCCTCCTCAAGGGCGGGTGTCCCGCAGAATCCGCAGCTCGAGCGCAGACGATGGAGCAGGGCGCGTGCATCCTCGCGGCGGTCATCGCGGATCGCCCCGTGGATGGCCTCGATCGAGCGCGGCAGCTCTTTGCCGAAGAGCCTTCTCATTTTTCGCAACAGTTCGGGTCGACCGCCGAGCGCGGCGAGCGCGGGCTCGTCGGCGAGAAGAGGCGTCAGCTCGCGACCGAGCCAGCGTGCGGCCGCGGTCCTGAGCGCTTCGAGGCCGAGCGGTTTGAGCAGCGCATCGTCGAAGCCGGCCGCGGCGAGGCGGCTCCGAGTCGCCTCATCGAGCAGGGCGCTGACCGCGATGGCGGGCGAATCCCGGGAGGCGGCATGCGGGTCCGTGCGCAGCTCGCTCAAGACGGCGATACCGTCCAATCGCGGGAGGCGGGCATCCAGCACCAGCAGGGCGAAACGGGTGCGCCTGGCCAGGGCGAGGGCGGCCAGTCCGTCGGCCGCGAGCTCGATCCGGGCGAGGGTGGAGAGCCCTTGCTCCAGAAAAAGTGCGCTCACCGGATCGTCTTCGGCGATCAGAATCGAATCCATCGGTTTCGCGATCCGCGACCCTCGGCAAGAATTCCAGCATGACCCTCCACGGCGGCCGACTCAAGAGCAAGGCGGTGTTCGCGCTCGCCGGTCTGTGCCATGCCGCAACGGCGGGTGCGTTCGCGCTTCGCGGATCGGTGCTCGCGCTCGAGGCGCCGGGGATCCAGGCGGAGGGTATCGCAATGCTCGCCGCGCCCGGCCCCGAGCCGGGCATTCGCCTCGAAGTGGCGGTCGCGCGCCTGTATCTGAAGGCCCTGGCCCTGGACGTGTCGGATCTCCGCGTGTCCTGCCTGCTTCGGCAAGAGCAGGGCGAATGGCATTGCCGCGGACGCGGAGGATGGCGCTGGGCCGAGGAGCGGATCGAGGGCGAACTCGCCCTCAGGATCGCGGGAGAAAAGCTTTCGCTGGATTGGCAGCGCGCCTCGGCGTCGGTGCATCTCGAAGCCGACGTCGAACGGGGGGCGGTGAGGGCTTCGCTCGCAGGTCTTCCCCTCGCTTCGCTCGCGGCCTTGGGATCGGCGGTCTGGCCGACTCTGCTGTTGCAGGAAGGCACGCTCGGGGGGCGTTTCGTTTTGAGTCTCGGGGCGGAGCCGCGGCTGCGCGGCGACTTTCGGATCGAGCGCATGGCTTTCGACACCCGGGATGGATCGGCGGGAGCCATCGGAGCGGGAATGACGGTTCGCTTCAGCTCGATCCTCGGCGCGACACCGCGGGCCGAGTTGGAGGCGACGCTCTCAGGCGGCGAATGGCTCCTGGGTCCGCTCTATCTCGCGCTCGGGGAGGATTCGCTCGCGCTCGATGCGGCCTTCCGCATACCGCCGGCGCGGGGACTCGAACTCGAGCGCTTGCGGGTCATCGAGCCTGGCGTCTTCACCCTCGAAGGCGACCTCCGCTGGAGGCCCGATCGGGTCTGGCCCGATGGGGGGATTTCGCTGCGCGTCGAAGACGCCGAGCCTTTCCTCGCTCGCCGCGTCTTCAGTCTCCTGTCCTTGGCCGGTTTCGCGGGTCTCGAGGGCAAGGGGTCGGCCGCGATCCGCCTGCGCCTGGAGCGAGGAGGCCTCACCCAGCTCAGCTTCGAAGCGGATGCCCTCGGCCTGCGGGACCCGAAGGGGCGATGGGCGTTTGAGGATCTCCGAGGCTCCTTCGAGTTCTCGTCGGCACCGCGGGTGCCGGAGAGCGAACTCAGCGGCAGCTCGGCGGCTTTTTTCGGGATCGGGGCGGGGCCATGGCGCGTGCGCCTGAGGAACGGTTCACGCAGCCTGATCCTGAGCGAAGCCTCGCGTTTGGAGATGCTCGGCGGAGCCGTCATCCTCGAGGAGGGTCGGATCGCGTTAGGCCTCGATGATTCGATCGAGGCCAGCTTGGCGGTCGCGATCGAGGGAATCTCGCTGCCCGAACTGGCGGCGCGGCTCGATTGGCCGCCTTTTCCCGGAACCGTCTCGGGACGCCTGCCGAAGGCCCATTATCGAGCCGGACGCCTCGAGACCGAGGGTACTCTCGAGATCGCCGTCTTCGACGGTCGGATCCTGGCCCGGGGCCTTTCGATGGAGCGACCCTTCGGGACCCTGCCAACGCTTTCTGCCGACGTGCTGCTCGAGCGACTCGATCTCGCGCGGATCACCAGCGTATTCGATTTCGGCCTGATCGAGGGCCGGCTCTCGGGCCGGATCGAGGGCTTGCGGCTGATCGACTGGCAACCCGTCGCCTTCTCCGCGCAGCTGGCCAGCGAGCGTTCCGGTCGGCGCCGCATCTCGCAGCGGGCGGTCGAGAATCTCGCCGCCCTCGGCGGCGGGGGTGCTGCGGCCGCGCTCCAGCGCGGAATCGTGGGTGCCTTTTCCAGCTTCGCTTACGAGGAACTCGGGCTATCCTGCGTCCTCTCTCGGTACGTGTGTACGATGGGCGGTGTGGGTTCAGCAGGCGATGGCTACTTTATCCTCCGCGGCCGCGGCATTCCCCGGGTGGACGTCATCGGGTATCAGCGCGAGGTGGATTGGCCGGTGCTGATCGCCCGTCTCAAGGCGGCGCTGAGCTCGGGGACGGTGGTGGTCGAGTGATCGGGTTGTGCGAGGCGAGGTGCGAGAATGAGCAAGGCGGTCTTGATAGGCGCGGTGGCGGCGTTGAGCTTGGTCTTGGCGTCGTGCGTGACGATCAACGTCTATTTCCCGGCGGCTGCTGCGGAGCGGGCGGCGCAGGAATTCGTCGGGAAGGTGATCGGCGAGCAGCCGTCGCCCTCGGGCGAAGCCGAGGGCGGCCGCGAGCCTCAGGCACTGCTGATGCGGCTGCTGGAACTGCTGATCCCGGTCGCTCATGCGCGGCCCGACATTGACATCCGCACGCCTCAAATCCAGGCGATCCAGGCGAGGATGGCCGAGCGCTTCCAAAACGTCCTGAAGCCCCATTTCGACAACGGTGCGCTGGGCTTCACCCGGGATGGGCTGATCGAGATCGTGGACCCCGGCAAGATCCCGCTTCGTGAGCGGGCGGCGGTCCAGCAGGCGGTGGCCGAAGACAACCGGGACCGAAATGCTGTGTATCGCGAGATCGCGGTGGCGAACGGCCATCCCGAATGGGAGCCGGACATCCGCGCGATCTTCGCCCGCCAGTGGATCGAGCAGGCGCGCCCGGGTTGGCGCTACCAAGACGGCGAGGGGCGCTGGACCCAGAAATAGGCAGCGCACGGGGCGCGGATTAGAATCGGCGTCGTCCCCGCACCCCGCGGGGACGATGCTTTTTCTGGACGATGAACGAGATCGAGCTCGCGATCGAAGACCTGGCCGAGGACGGGCGCGGCGTGGCGCGCGTCGGAGGGAAGGTGGTTTTCGTCCATGGTGGGCTGCCAGAGGAGCGGGTGCGTGCGAGGATCGTCGCCCGGCGGCGCCGTCACGACGAGGCGGTCGCGCTCGAAGTCATCTCCCCGAGCCCCGCGCGGGTCGAGCCCGTTTGTCGGCATTTCGGACGTTGCGGCGGCTGCGCCCTGCAGCATCTGGCGCCGGCACAGCAGATCGCCTGGAAGGAGCGTCAGCTCGCCGAGATCCTGCGCCGCATCGGCGGGGTCGAGCCCGAATCCTGGGCACCGGCGGTGACCGGGCCGTGGTGGGGCTACCGCCGCAAGGCGCGGCTTTCCGTGCGTTTCGTGGGCAAGAAGGGCAGGGTGCTCGTCGGCTTTCGCGAGCAGGACGGTCGCAAAGTGGCCGACCTCGATGGCTGCCCGGTGCTCGATCCGCGGATCGGAGAGCGTATCGATGCCCTCGCACAGTGCATCGGCGGCCTGTCCGTCGCGGCGGCGGTTCCGCAGGTCGAAGCGGCTCTGGGGGAGGGTGCCGGGGCCTTGGTGATCCGCCATCTCGCTCCGCTGAGCGAGGAGGATCGACGGCGGTTGACGGCATTCTCGGAGGCGAGCGGGCTTGGGATTTTCCTGCAGCCGGGTGCGGCCGACTCGATCCAGCCCCTCGGCGAGCCTCCGAGGCTCTCCTACGATCTGCCCGAGGAGGCGGTTCGCATCGCCTTCGCTCCGCTCGATTTCATCCAGGTCAATGCCGAGGTGAACAAGGCGATGGTCCGGCGAGCCTTGGAATGGCTCGATCCGCGGCCGGGGGAGAGGGTCCTCGAGCTCTTCGCGGGGCTCGGCAACTTCAGCCTTCCGCTCGCTCGCGCCGGCGCCTTCGTGGATGCGGTCGAGGGCGACGCGGGCTTGATCGAGCGCGCACGGGAAAACGCACGCGCGAATGGCCTCGAGGACTCGCTCCGCTTCCATCTGGCCGACCTGACCGAGGATCAGGGCCACCGCGCTTGGGCGAAAGCGCCTTATGAGGCCATGCTGCTCGATCCTCCCCGTTCCGGGGCGGAGACGGTTTTCGGCTATTTGCCGCGGGGCGAGCTTCGGCGCGTGCTCTACGTCTCCTGCCATCCGGGAACGCTCGCCCGTGATGCCCGGATCCTCGTCCAACGGTACGGCTTCCGGCTGCGTCGCGCCTGCGCGATGGACATGTTTCCGCACACCGCCCATGTCGAGGCGATGGCGCTTTTCGAGCGCTGAGGCGATGGGGATCGAAATCGAGCGCAAGTTCATCGTCCGCGGCGAAGGCTGGCGCCCGCTCGTGCGCGAGAGCCGACTTTTGGTGCAGGGTTATCTCGCGCGGACGCCCGTCGCCGTTCGGGTCCGGCGGATCGGAGAGCAGGCCTTGTTGTCGCTCAAGGAGGCGACCCCGGCGATCCTTCGGCGGGAGTTCGAATACGAGATCCCGCTTGCCGACGCCGAGGCGCTCTTCGCGCTCTGCCTCGATCCACCCTTGCGTAAGCGCAGGCATTGGGTGCCCTACGGGGGCGCCACCTTCGAAATCGATGAGTTCCTCGATCAGAATGAGGGTTTGGTGATCGCCGAGATCGAGCTCCCGGCGGTTTCGGCCGAGTTCCCGCGGCCGCCCTGGCTCGGGCGCGAGGTGAGCGAGGACTCCCGCTTTTTCAATGTCGAGCTCGCGCGGCGGCCCTTTTCGCAGTGGAGCCTCGAGGAGCGGGCGGCATGTTGCTGATCGGCCTGCCGGGAACGGAGCTCGGGAGGGAGGAGCGGGCATGGTTGGCCCAGCCTGAAGTGAGCGGCGTGATCCTGTTTTCTCGCAACTTCCGCGACCGTGATCAGATCCTTCGTCTCAACCGGGCGATACGGGAAGTGGCGGATCGCCCGTTTCTGATCGCGGTGGATCAGGAGGGTGGAGCCGTTCAGCGTCTCAAGGGCGAAGGCTTCAGCGATCTGCCGGCCCTGGCGGAGATCGGCCGGCTTCATGCCCGTGATCCCGAGCTCGGGCGAACGCTCGCCAGGCTGCACGCGAGGCTGATGGCAGAGGAAGTGCGTGCAGCCGGAATCGATCTCAGCTTGGCACCCGTGGCCGATCTCGGTCGCGGCAACCGCGCGATCGGCACGCGCGCCTTCTCCCCCGATCCGGCGGTGTGCGCCGAGCTCGTCGCCTGCTACGTGCAGGGCATGGGCGAGGCAGGGATGGCCGCCACGCTCAAACATTTTCCGGGCCACGGCTCGATCGCCGAGGACACGCACGAGGAGATCGCTTGCGATCCGCGCCCGCAGGAGGCGTGGGAGACATGCGACTGGCTGCCTTTCCGTGCCGGGATCGCGGCCGGCGCAGCGGCGGTGATGATGGCGCACCTGATCTGTCCGGCCTTCGGCTCCCGACCGGCCGGCGCCGAGCCCACGCTGATCCATGCGCTTCGCAGCACGCTCGGATTTCGTGGGGTGGTGATGAGCGACGATCTCGCGATGAGGGGCGCGGAACGGCTCGGCGGCTTGAGCTCACGGATCGCCGCCCATCTGGAGGCGGGATGCGAACTCCTCCTCATCTGCCGACCCGAACAAGTGCCCGAAGCCATCGCCGCGGTCCGCGGACATCCGCCGCTTTCGCAAGAGCGGCTTCGTGCGCTGCTCCTCGGGAGCTCGCCGGCGATGCCCGAAGCGGACGAACTCGTGGCGGCGCGCGCTATGCTAGCGCGCCTCCCTCGATCGGAGTCGTGCCCGTGAGCCTGCGTCCAAGCCTCAAGCAAGCCCTGGCGAGGGCGGAGCTGCTCTACGACAAGGATTCCATCGCCGCCGCGATCCGTCGCATCGGAGCCGAGATCTCGCGCGATTTCGCCGGGCAGCGGCCGGTCTTTCTCACGGTCCTCAATGGGGGCCTGGTCTTCGCCGCTCACCTCGCGTTGGAGATCGGTATCGATCTCGAGTTCGACACGGTGCATCTCGCTCGCTACCACGGCACCCTCGGCGGTGAGCTGATGTGGCTCAAGATGCCGCGCGCCGAAATGCGGGGGAAGCCGGTGCTGATCGTGGACGACATCCTCGACGAAGGTCGTACCCTGGCCGCGCTGCGCCACCACTGCGAGAGTGCGGGCGCGACACGGGTGGCCGTGGCGGTCCTGACGCGGAAGCGGCACGATCGCTCCGCTCCTGGTGTCAGGGCGGACTACGTCGGCCTCGAGGTGCCGGATCGCTACGTCTTCGGTTTCGGCATGGATTATTTCGATCAGGGACGAAATCTCCCGGCGATTTACGCCCTCCCGGAGTGAATCATGGACCTCGCCCTGATCGGTGGAACCGGCCTTTACGATTTTCCGGAGCTCGAGGAACCCGAGCGCATCCTCGTCGAGACACCCTACGGGCCGGCTTCCGCTCCGGTGGTGGTCGGAAGCATCGCAGGGCGGCGCGTGGGTTTCCTGGCACGGCATGGCATCCATCATCAGGTGCCGCCTCATCGCATCAACTACCGCGCCAACCTCTGGAGCCTCCACCATCTCGGCGCGAAGCGGATCGTCGGAATCAATGCCGTCGGCGGCATCACCGCGCCCTATCCGCCGGGGACGATCGCGGTACCGCACCAGCTCATCGACTACACGTGGGGACGGATTTCCACCTTCGCCGACGAGGGGAGCGCGGAGGTCCGTCACGTCGAGTTCAGCGAGCCTTACGACCGCCACCTGCGGCATCATTTGGTCGCCGCCGTGCGCCGCGCCGGTTTGGGGGTTGTGGACGGGGGCGTCTATGCCGCCACGCAGGGGCCGCGGCTGGAGACCGCCGCCGAGATCGAGCGTCTGGCCCGCGATGGGGCTGATGTGGTCGGCATGACGGGGATGCCCGAGGCCGTTCTGGCCCGTGAGCTTGCGGTGCCTTATGCCTGCCTGGCCTTGGTGGTGAACTGGGCCGCCGGCCGCGGCGGGGCGGAGCCGATCAGTATGCAGGCGCTCAAGACCGAACTGGCCAGGCTGACCGCCTTCGTGCCGCGCATCGTTCAGGCGCTCGCCGAGCTCTTGCCCACCCCTTGAGCGGTCATCGGAGTTGAGATGCTTCCCTATCTGCCGCTCCTGATCCTCATTTTCGGGCCGATGCTGTTCATGCTCTGGTTGGCTTTGCGTCAAATCGGGCTCACCTCTGCGGCCCTCGGGATCCCGCGTGAACAGCTCCTTCCTTCTTGGCTGAGAGAGGTCCTCGGGGGCGCCGTCTTGGCGACTCTGCTCGTCCTCGCCCTGATCATCGCCTTGATCGTGCTCCTGCGCCAACCGCTGCTGACGCGCGCCGCCTACGTCCTTCCTTGGGTCTTTGCTTTCAGCCTCGGGGTGCACCTCATGCGCTGGCAGGCGCGTTGGCTCGGCCGGGGATGAGGCCCGGGACGGCCTTGTCCGTCGTTTGGCGATCGCCGTTCTTCGAGCATCGGCCTTCGCGAGCGAGGCAAAGGGCTCGCCGTCCAGGCGGCATCCTCGCTCCTCCCGAGGAGAGGCCGAGGTGTCCCTCACGGCGCTGAGACGGCTCAACATCCTCGGCATCGCGCGAGCAGGCCATTTCTCCCCCGTGTCACGCCAAGCTCGAGGATGTGCGGGTGGAGCGAAGGTGAGAGAGAAGGAATGGGGTATTGGTTGAGGGAGGCGGCGAGCGCTTCCCCATCGCTTCTTCGTCGATCCTCGAAGTGAGTGCGAGCCCGATCGTCCGCGGCTCATCCGCGGGCATCATCCCCAATCGTATTCGACGGCGAGAGAAGGACATGGACCGAGCAAGCATCCGGCTGAGCTCAATCGTGCGCGAACCCGCACCGCGGCATTCCGAGCCGGGCTTCGGCCTCGAGGCTCAGGGATGGCGAGCCTCACGAACGGGAACCTACGCGGCGGCAGGAAGGGGTTTCCTCCCCCGTCTCGTCCCCGGGGCGGCGGCCGATGGTTCCGCCCGTTCGAATCCCCCGTGGGCGTGGCGCTCAGAGCCGGTAGCGGCGAATGATCTCGTCGAGCCGACCGGCGTTCTTGAGCGAGGAGAGGCTCTGGTCGAAACGAGCGACCACCTCCGGCTTCACGCTCGCCTTGCTGAACATGTAGCTCACCTGATTCTCGCCCAGATCGAGCGGGTGCTGCACGACCAGTTCCTGCCACCCGCGCCGACGGAGGATCGCGGCCGCCACATAGGGATCCTCGAGGACGCCATCGACGCGGTTCTCGATCAGGGCGAGAAAGGCAAGCTCGGCCTCGGGGTGATCCACGAAGGCACCGGCGGTCGCATCGGCATCGCGCAGGGCGCTGATCTCGGGGGTATAGACGTAGCCGAGCGTGGTCCCGACCCGCATACCCCCTGCGATCAGGCTGGCGAGGTCCTGCCCGGAGAAGCGCTCCGCTTCACCGGAGCGGACGAACAGCCGGAAGGATTCGCTGCGGTACGGTTGCGAGAAGAGCGCGTAGGCCTTGCGTTCCTCGGTGGGCGTGGCCGCCGTGAGCAAATCGATCTCTCCGCGATCGAGCTTGGCGAGGAGCTGATTCCATTGACCACGCTCATAGCGGACCGTGCAGCCGGCACCGTTCGCGATCGCCTCGACCAGCTCGATCTCGAGGCCGCGCAGTTTCCCGTCCACGTCCTCGAAATGATAAGGCTCCCATGGATCCCAGCCCATCGTCAGGGTGCAGGTCGGGGTTGGCGGAGCAGGGGGAGGTGGCGGCGCCTCGGCCTCGCGCTGGCAAGCGGGTAACCCAAGAAGGACGCTCAGGGCAGCGAGCAACGCAAGCGATGAGCGGATCGTGGCGTGAATCATGGCAATGTCCCCCGACGCCGAGAAATGAGCGTATCTTGCGGCAGATTATGCCGGAAATCGTCCATCCGGCCTCGCGCGAGGCTTTCAACCACGGATGAGGAGCGTCCTCGGCTCGCTCATCTCGGCGATCGCATAGCGCAAACCCTCGCGACCGATCCCCGAACCCTTGACGCCGCCGTAAGGCATGGCATCGAGCCGAACACTCGGGATGTCGCCGATCACGACGGCCCCGACCTCCAGATGGTCCCAGGTGGCGAGGGCATGCTCGAGGCTTCCCGTGAAAACACCGGCTTGGAGGCCATAAGCGCTCCGATTGACGGCGCGAAGCGCCTGCTCGAAATCGGAGAAGGGGGCGAGGATGGCGACCGGGCCGAAGACTTCCTCGCAAGAGAGCGGTTCATCCTCAGGCACCCCTTCGAGGAGGTGCGGCGGCATGAGCGCGCCCTGACGCACCCCACCCATGATTGGGCGGGCGCCCCGGGCGAGGGCTCTTTCGATCCAGGCTTCGACGCGTCGGGCCTCGTTCTCGTCGATCATCGGCCCGATCACGGTCTCTTCCCGCCGGGGATCGCCCACCGGCAGGCGCGCGGCGCCCTCCCGCAGCTGCTCGCGGAGCGCTTCGTAGAGACGCTCATGGATGAAAATGCGCTGGACGCTGATGCAGCTCTGACCAGCCTGATAAAAAGCACCGAAGAGCAGACGCTCGGCGATCCAATGAAGGCGATGCTCTTGATCGCCATCGACGATGCAAGCGGCATTTCCGCCAAGCTCAAGCAGCACCCGCTTGCGTCCTGCGCGGCTCTTGAGCGCCCAGCCGACTTTCGCCGAACCCGTGAAGGAAAGCAGCGCGATGCGCTCATCCTCGATCAGCGCCGCTGTTTCGGAAGCAGGCATCGGCAGAATCGAGAAAGCGCCCTCGGGCAGCCCGGCATCGGCCAGCAGACGGCCGAGTGCAAGCGCCGAGAGCGGGGTGGCCGAGGCGGGCTTGAGCAGAAAAGGGCAACCTGCGGCGATCGCCGGCGCCACCTTGTGAGCGACCAGGTTGAGCGGGAAATTGAAAGGCGTGATCAGCGCGCAGACCCCGACCGGCACCGGCTTGACCAGGCAACGGAAGCCTTCGCCCCGCGGACTGGTGACGACCTCGGGAATGTGGCCGTCCCGGCGCATCGCTTCTTCCGCTGCAATGCGAAAGGTGTCGATCGCGCGCTCGACCTCGGTGCGGGCATCGCGGATCGGCTTGCCGCTCTCGCGGCAGATGAGCTCGGCGAACTCGGCGGCGCGTTCAGCGATCCCCGCCGAGACCGAGAGCAAGACCTCCCGGCGCCGGTAGGGAGGAAGTTGTGCCATCGCCGGCCGAGCCCGCTCCGCGCAAGCGATGGCCTCGAGCAGCAGCTTGGCATCGGCGCTTGCGACCTCGGCGATCCCTTCGCCGGTGAATTTCTCGTTCACCGCGAAGGAAGAGGCGCCAGGATGGGGCTTGCCAGCAAGAAAGAGAGGTTGGGGGGCGCTCATGATTCCGGTTCCCGTGAATCGAGGAATCGATCGCCTTCATGGGCCTCGTAATGCTCGACGCGCACATCGAGGCGGCCGTCGGCGAGGATGGCGGAGAGTGCCTGCCCCGGGGCGGCCTCTTGGGCGCGCGTGAGCACTTGTCCTCCTTCGCGCAGCAGGATGGCATAACCGCGCCTGAGGGTCTCCATGGGACCGAGGCGCCGGAGACCCTGCTCGGCCTGCTCAAGAGCGAGTCTTTCCTGCTCCAGGCGAGCCTTCATGGCCGACTGAAGGGCCCCGACGAGCATCAGGAGCGTTTCCTTGCCTTCGCCGAATCGGCCCAGCAAGGCGGTTCCGAGCGGGATCACTTTCAGTCGATCGAGCTTCTGGGAATGCCTGCCGAGGACATGCCGAGGTAGACGGCGCAGGAGGCCTGCCGCGAGGCCGAGACGGCCATCGAGCGCACGCAGGCGCGAGCTCGGCTCGCTGCGCAACAGGCGCTCGCGCAGAACGGACAAGCGACGGCGGAATGAGAGGAGCGAGCCTTGCGAGCCCTGCAGCAGCTTGAGCGGAGCAGGCAGGAGCCTTTGTCGCCAGCGCGCCAGTCGGCGCTGGGGATGAGCTTCGTGCAGGCGATTCGAGAGCGCTTCGAGCCGAGTGCGTCCTCGATTCAGGTTGGGCACGAGTCTGCTGCGCAGGGCCATGAGCCGGCGCGCCAAATGGCCGATGCGCTCTCCCGGCCGGACTCGCTCGAGGCGCCGGTTCAGAAACGCCAAGGCGGAGGATTGCTTTCGCGCGAGCGCGCCCGGCCATGCCGCCAGGCGCGAGGAGGAGGGTTCGAGACGCTGCCGCCGCTCGCTCAGGCATCGCCTCAGATTGGCGATGAGCTGGGTTTTCAAATGTTCGAGCGAGAGCGCGAGCGGACCGTGCGCTGGCGCGTAGGCGCGGAGCATCCGCTCGGCCTCATCCAGCCGCTGCTGGTCGTTTCGCAAGCGCTCGCGCATCGTGCGCCCGAGGAACCTCGCCTTGTGCGCGAGCCGATCGAGGAGCTCTGCCCGGTCCGGCACGATGCATTCGGCGGCTGCCGAGGGGGTGGGGGCGCGCAAGGACGCGACGAAATCGGCGATCGTGTAGTCGGTCTCATGGCCCACGGCGCTCACCACCGGCAGCGGCGAGGCGGCGATCGCGCGTGCCAAGGCTTCGTCGTTGAAGGCGGCGAGATCGGAGAGCGAGCCGCCGCCGCGGGCGATGAGCACGAGGTCGCAGCGCTTGGCGGCGATGACCCGGCGCAATGCCGCGATGATCGCCGGCGCCGCCTCGCGCCCTTGCACCGGCACGCGGTGAAGATCGACGGGCAAGAGGGGAAAGCGGCGGGCGAGGATGGTGAGCACATCATGGAGCACCGCCCCCTCCGGCGATGTCAGTAACGCGAGCCGCTTGGGCCATTTGGGCAGCGGCGGCTTGCGGGCGGGATCGAAGAGCCCTTCCGCCTCGAGCTTCTTCTTGAGCGCGAGGAAGGCGCGGAGCAGCTCGCCTTCGCCTGCGTCTTCGAGCGCCTCGACCACCAACTGAAATCGCCCGAAGGCTTTGTAGACCGTCAAGGAACCGCTCGCCCGGACCTTCATGCCGTCGGCGGGCTTGATCCCGACCCGAATCGCGTCGCTCTTGAAAAGCACGCAGTTCAGCACGGCTTCGGCGTCGCGAAGCTCGAAATAGGTGTGCCCGCTTCCCGCCACGCGCAAGGAAGCGATCTCGCCTTCGACTACCACCCGCGACAGGCCGCTCTTCAAAAGCGCGTTGACCTGCGCGATCAGTTGGCTCGGCGTATAGACGGTCAGGCCAGCGTTGGGCGAGCCGCTCATCATGGTATGAGGACGATTTTGCCGATGGTCTGACCGGATTCGAGGCGGCGATGGGCGCTTTCGACCTCGGCCAGAGGATAGAGCTCCACCGGCAGCGGGCGGAGCAGGCCTCGGGAGAATCCATCGAGCACCCACTGCATCCCTTGCCGAAGCAGCGGCGCTCGGTGCTCGAGAAAACTGAGGTTGGCGGCGAGCAGGCTGCGATTGCTCTCGGTCAGGGCCAATGGGGAGAAGCGGGGGGTGCGCAGCCAGCCCCAGATCAGGCGCAAGAACCCGAACCCCCCGCTGCGCGGCAGCATCTCGTGAAAACCATAGACCACCAGGCGCCCGCCCGGTGCGAGGAGATCGAAACTCTGGCGGAGCGTGGTGTACCCGTTGGCATCGAAAACGGCCTGATAGCCCTCGGGCGCATGGTCGCGCGCGGCTTTCATCCACGCTTCGCGGCGGCGGTCGATCACGACTTCCGCGCCCATGGCCAGGGCGTGCTCGCGCTTGTGCGCGGCGCCGACCACGCCGACGACGTGGCAGCCGGCCAGGCGCCCGAGCTGGCAGAGGGCCGAGCCCACGCCGCCCGCCGCGGAATGGACGAGCCAGCGATCGCCGGCGCGGGGATGAAGGAGCTCGTGCACAAGGTACCAGGCGGTAAGGAAGACCGTCGGAATGGCCGCCGCCTGCGCGAAGCTGAGACCCTCCGGCAGGGGAAACACCCGATCCGAAGGCAGGCAAAGATGGCTGCTGTAGCCGCCAAACAGGGTGAGCGCCACGACCCGATCGCCTGGCTTGTAGCCCTGAACTTTCGCTCCGAGCGCGACCACTTCGCCGGCGACCTCGAAGCCCGGCGTGATCGGGTAGCCGTGGAGTTTTCGCGCTGAGGCGTAGAGGCCGCGCCGGATCAGGGTGTCGGCGAAATTGACCCCGCAGGCGTGGACGCGAAGCAAAAGCTCATCCTCCCGCGGCACCGGGTCGGGCGCCTCTTCGAGACGGAGCACGCGGTGCGAGCCGGGTCGGTCGATGCGGATGCGGCGCAAGGGTGGGCAACGAAGCGAAGCGGCGGGGGTAGAATAACGGGCTTTACCCGCGGAGTCGGCCCATGCGCTTGATCTCGGAAGCGCTCACCTTCGACGACGTGCTCCTGGTCCCGGATTATTCCGAGGTGCTGCCTCGGGAGGTGGATCTCTCCACCGAACTCACCCGCGGCATTCGCCTCAACATCCCTCTGATCTCGGCGGCCATGGATTCGGTCACCGAAGCGCGTCTTGCCATCGCCATGGCCCAGGCGGGGGGCATTGGCATCATCCACAAGAATCTCTCGATCGAGCAGCAGGCCGCCGAAGTCCGGCTGGTCAAGAAGTACGAGGCCGGGGTCATTCGCGACCCGATCACGGTCGGCCCCGAGACCCCGATCGGCGAGGTTTTGCGGCTCACGCGCGAACATGACATCTCGGGGGTCCCGGTGGTGGAGGGGACCCAGCTCGTCGGCATCGTCACCCGTCGCGATCTTCGCTTCGAGCGCCGTTTGCACGCGCCTGTGCGCGAGGCCATGACCCCGCGCGAGCGGCTAGTGACCGTCAAAGAGGGCGCGAGCGAGGAGGAGGTGCTGCGCCTTCTCCACGAGCACCGCATCGAGAAGGTGCTCGTGGTCAACGAGCGCTTCGAGCTCAAGGGCTTGATCACGGTCAAGGACATCCAGAAGGCACGCGACAACCCGCTGGCCTGCAAGGATCCGCTCGAGCGGCTGCGGGTGGGGGCCGCCGTGGGCGTGGGCGGCGATGCCGAGGAGCGGGTCGCGGCTTTGGTCGAGGCGGGGGTGGATGTGATCGTGGTCGATTCCGCGCACGGCCATTCGCGCGGTGTGCTCGAGCGAGTGCGCTGGATCAAACGCCATTACCCCGAGCTTCCAGTGATCGGGGGCAACGTGGTCACCGCCGCGGGGGCCAAGGCCCTGGTCGAGGCCGGTGCCGATGCGGTCAAGGTCGGGGTGGGTCCGGGCTCGATCTGTACGACCCGGGTGGTGGCCGGCGTCGGCGTGCCGCAGATCAGCGCCGTGGCCGAGGTGGCGCAGGCACTCGAAGGCACCGGGGTGCCGGTCATCGCCGATGGGGGTATCCGCCATTCCGGCGACATCGCGAAAGCGATCGCCGCCGGCGCCCATTCGGTGATGATCGGGGGGCTGTTCGCCGGCACCGAGGAGGCGCCCGGCGAAGTCGAGCTTTATCAAGGCCGGGCCTACAAGAGCTACCGCGGCATGGGCTCGCTCGGGGCGATGCAGAAGGGCTCGCGCGATCGCTATTTTCAGGATTTCGAAGAGGAGCTCGACAAGCTGGTGCCCGAGGGCATCGAGGGGCGGGTGAACTACCGAGGCCCGATCCGCGCCATCATCCACCAGCTCACGGGCGGCTTGCGGGCGGCGATGGGCTACTGCGGCTGCCCCGACATCGAGACCATGCGCCGGAAGCCCCGTTTCGTGCGCATCACCCAGGCCGGTTTCCGCGAAAGCCACGTGCACGACGTGCAAATCGTCAAGGAAGCGCCCAACTATCGGGTGGAGTAGGGCGATGACCCACCCCGACATCCACGCCGATCGGGTCCTGGTCCTCGATTTCGGCTCCCAATACACCCAGCTCATCGCGCGGCGGGTGCGCGAAATCGGCGTTTACTGCGAGATTTTTCCCTGGGACGAGGATCCGAAGCGGATCGGCGCCTTCGCTCCACGCGGAGTGATCCTTTCCGGCGGTCCGCAATCCACGGTGGCGGGAGAAAGCCCTTCCATTCCCGAGATCGTCTTCGCCTTGGGGGTGCCGATCCTGGGCATCTGCTACGGGATGCAACAGCTCGCCAAACAACTCGGCGGGCGCACCGAAGTGGGGGTCGTGCGCGAGTTCGGCTACGCCCGGCTGATCGTGAGCGCGGCCTCGCGCCTGTTCGACGGACTTGCCGATGGCGAGCACGAGGGCCTGCCCGCCCTCGATGTGTGGATGAGCCACGGCGACCGGGTGATCGACCCGCCGCCTGGCTTCGCGGTGGTGGCGAAGACCCAAGACTTGCCCATCGCCGCCATCGCCGATGAGCGCCGCGCCTGGTACGGGGTTCAGTTTCACCCCGAGGTCGCCCATACCCGCCAGGGTTTGGCCATCCTTCGCCGCTTCGTCCTCGAGATTTGCGGCCTCAAGCCCTCGTGGACGGCGGCGAACATCGCCGAGGCGCTGATCGAGCGCCTCAAGGCCGAACTTGCCGGCGAGGAGGTCCTGCTCGGGCTTTCCGGCGGCGTGGACTCGACCGTGGTCGCCGCGTTGCTCGCTCGCGCGATTGGGCGGCGCCTCCACCCCGTGTTCGTGGACACGGGGCTTCTGCGCCGCGGCGAAAGCGCGCAGGTGCTCGCGCTCATGCGCGAACAACTGGGGCTTGAGGTGCGCTGCGTGGACGCGCGCGAGCGCTTCTTCGCGGCCCTTCGAGGGGTGAGCGATCCTGAGGAGAAACGGCGGATCGTGGGCCGGCTCTTCATCGAGGTCTTCGAGGAAGAATCTAAGAAAATCAAAAACCTGCGTTACCTTGCTCAGGGAACGATTTATCCGGACGTCATCGAATCGGCACGCGCGCGCACGGGCAAGGCCGAGGTGATCAAGACCCATCACAATGTCGGGGGCTTGCCGGAGCGCATGAATCTCAAGCTAGTCGAGCCATTGCGCGAACTTTTCAAAGATGAAGTGAGAAAACTGGGTCTTGCGCTTGGTTTGCCGAAGGAAATCGTCTTCAGGCACCCCTTTCCTGGACCTGGGCTCGCGGTCCGGGTGCTCGGCGAGGTGCGCCCGGAATACGTGGAGATCCTCCAGGCCGCCGATGCGATCTTTCTCGAGGTGCTGCGCCGGCATGGCTACTACGATCGCGTGGCCCAGGCCTTTGCCGTATTTTTGCCGGTCCGCTCCGTGGGGGTGGTGGGGGATTGCCGTGCCTACGAATGGGTCATTGCCCTGCGGGCGGTCGAGACCAGCGACTTCATGACCGCGCGCTGGGCGATGTTGCCCCCGGAGCTTCTCGCCGAGGCGAGCCGCCGGATCGTCAACGAGGTGCGCGGCGTTTCGCGAGTGGTTTATGACATCAGCGACAAGCCGCCGGCCACGATCGAGTGGGAGTGATGCCTTTTTCTCCCGAGGACATCGGCTTCATGCAGCGGGCTTTGGCCTTGGCGCGGCGAGCCGCCGAGGCCGAGGAGGAGGTCCCGGTGGGCGCGGTTCTGGTGGCTGAGGCGGCGGTGATCGGCGAGGGTTTCAACCGCACCATCGGGCTTTCCGATCCCACGGCCCATGCCGAAATCCTGGCTTTGCGCGCTGCAGGGGCGCGGCTCGGCAACTACCGGCTGCCGGGCAGCACGCTTTACGTCACGCTCGAGCCTTGCGTGATGTGCGCCGGTGCGATCGTGCACGCGCGCATCGCCCGGGTGGTCTTTGCCGCTTTCGACCCCAAGACCGGCGCCGCGGGCTCGCGCTTCGATACCCTGATCAGCCCCTTGCACAATCATCGCGTCACGGTCGAGGGCGGGCTTTTGGCCGAGGAAGCAGGAGAACTCTTGCGCGCCTTTTTCCGCGCGCGGCGCGGCAGGCGGCTGGAGGCGGAAGGATGAGCGGGAATGGTTTCGATCCGAAGGCGCCCGAGTCGCGGCTGATCTGGATCGACCTCGAGATGACGGGGCTCGATCCCGAGCGCGATTCGATTCTCGAGATCGCGACGGTGGTCACTGATGCCGAGCTCGAGGTCCTGGCGGAGGGGCCGGAAATCGCCATTCACCACCCTCAGGCCGTGCTCGAGGCCATGGATGATTGGAACCGGAGACAGCATCGGGCCTCCGGCTTGTGGGAGCGGGTGCTCGCCTCGAGGGTGTCGCTCGCCGAGGCCGAGGAGCAGACTTTGGCCTTCCTTGCCGAATGGGTGCCAGCGGGGGTGTCGCCGATGTGCGGGAATTCGATCTGCCAGGATCGCCGTTTTCTCGCGCGCCTGATGCCGAGGCTCGAGCGTTATTTTCACTACCGGCAGATCGATGTCTCCACGATCAAGGAGCTCGCCCGCCGCTGGGCGCCGCAGGTGCTGTCCGGCTTCAGCAAAAACGGTGGGCATCGGGCGCTGGCCGATGTGCGCGAATCGATCGCCGAACTTAAATACCTCCGCAGCCGTCTGGCCGAGCTTGCCGCCCCGGGCGAGGGGAGCGGTGGCAGCACCCCTCAGTGAAAATCCCGCGAGGCGACTTCGAGGCCTGCCAGCAGTTCCTGAAGAGGCCGAAAACCTCGGGCGATGAGGTGATGCACCCCATTCCTTGCCTCCAGCCGGCCGCTGATCCCAAGCAGCGGGCATTGGAGGACGGCGTAGCGATGCTTTTCCACGAGGCTTGGATGGACGATCACGTTGAGCCAACCCGTCTCGTCCTCCAGGGTGAGGAAAAGCGTTCCCTTGGCGGTCCCCGGCCGCTGACGCAGGCGCACCAGGCCGGCGACGCGCACGAGGCCTTCCCCGCGCCGGAGCGCATCCTGAATGCGCGCGAATCGCCGGGCAGCAAGCTGCGGGCGGAGAAAACTAAGCGGGTGAGGGCCGAGGCTAAGGCCGCAGGCCGCGTAGTCGGCGCAGACGTTCTCGAAGCTGGAAGCCGGCGGGATCGGCTGATCGCCGTGTTCCGGTGCAGGCTGGGTGGCGAAGAGGGAATCCCGAGGCCAGAGCCCGGCTGCTTCCCAGCGCGCCCGGCGGCGGTGGCCGGCAAGACCGGCGAGCGCTCCGGCCTCGGCCAGCCGATCGAGGCTTTGCCGATCGAGGCCGCTTCTTGCCGCGAGATCGGCGAGATCGCGGAAGGGCGCTTCCGCCCGGGCGGCGAGCAGGCGCCTGGCTGCCGACTCGGCAAGACCCTTCACCAGGCGCAAGCCGAGGCGAAGCTGCGGCCGCGCCCCATGCCAATCCGGAAAGACGCCCGATGAAGCGGGAGGCGGCTTTGGGCCCCACTCGAGGCCATGGTCCCAGTCGCTGAAGCGCACATCGATCGGCAGCACGCGCACCCCATGCCGGCGCGCGTCCTGGATGATCTGATCGGGCGCATAAAAGCCAAGCGGCTGGCTATTGAGCAGGGCGCAGGCAAAGGCCTCCGGATAATGGCTCTTGAGCCACGCCGAGGCATAGACCAAAAGGGCGAAGCTCGCGGCATGCGATTCCGGGAAACCATAGGAACCGAAGCCGCGGATCTGCTCGAACAGGCGCTCGGCATAATCGGCACCGTAACCGCGCTCGGCCATGCCCCGAAAGAGCCGCTCGCGAAAGGGCTCGAGTCCTCCGCGCCGCCGCCAAGCCGCCATCGAGCGGCGCAGTTGATCCGCTTCCCCTGGGCTGAAACCGGCCGCGACCACCGCAAGCTGCATGACCTGCTCCTGGAAGATCGGCACGCCGAGGGTGCGCTCGAGCACCTTCCGGACCTCCGGAGAGGGGTATTCGATCGCTTCGAGGCCTTGGCGGCGGCGCAGATAGGGATGGACCATCTGCCCCTGAATGGGGCCAGGGCGGACGATCGCCACTTCGATGACCAGGTCGTAGAAGTTTTTCGGCTTCAGCCGGGGCAGCATCGCCTGCTGGGCGCGCGATTCGACCTGAAAGACTCCTACCGAGTCGCCGCGGCTGAGCATGGCATAGACGGCCGGATCCTCGGGGGGAATGTCGGCGAGCGTCGGCCGAGGTCCGCCAGGTTGGCGCAGGTATTCCAGGCACTTGCGAAGGCAGGTGAGCATCCCCAAGGCCAGGCAATCGACCTTGAGCAGGCCCAGGGTTTCGAGGTCGTCCTTGTCCCATTGGATGACTTGGCGACCGGGCATGGCGGTCGGCTCGATCGGCACCAAGTGGATGAGCGGTTCCTCCGAAATCACCAGCCCGCCGACGTGTTGCGAGAGATGCCGCGGGTGGCCGACCAGCTCTTGGGCGAGGGCGATGAGGCGCTGAAGAGGGGGGCTTCGCACCTCGTAGCCGGCCTGGCGCAGGCGCAGAGGGATTTCTTCGGGGTCGAGGGTCCAGGCCAGCGCGCGTCCCATCCGCGCCACTTCCTCAGGGGAAAAGCCTAAGGCGCGAGCGAGATCGCGCACGGCGCTGCGCGGGCGGTAGCTGATCACGGTAGAGGTCAGCGCCGCTCGCTCGCGGCCATACTTGGCGAAGGCGTATTGGAGCACCTCCTCGCGCCGTTCGTGTTCGAAATCGACGTCGATGTCCGGCGGCTCGTTGCGCTCGCGCGAGATGAAGCGCTCGAAGAGCAGGTTCATCCGCGCGGGATCGACTTCGGTGATACCCAGGCAATAGCACACCGCCGAGTTGGCAGCCGAACCGCGCCCTTGGCAGAGGATGCCCCGCTGTCGGGCGAAATGCACGAGATCATGGACGGTGAGGAAGAAATGGGCGTAGCCAAGCTCCCGGATCAGGGCGAGCTCCTTCTCGATCTGCCCCCGCACCGCTTCGGGGATGCCCTGCGGCCAGCGCTTGATGGCGCCCTCCCAGGTGAGCAGCGCGAGGTAATCATCGGCGCTGCGAAAGCCTGGCGGCACCAGTTCGCGCGGGTAGCGATAGCGCAAGTCGCGCAGAGAAAATCGGCAGCGCTCGGCGATGGCGATGCTCTCCTTCAGCCACTCGCTCGGATAGATCGCAGCGAGCGCTTCCCGCCGGCGCAGGTGGCGCTCGCCATTGGGAAAAAGCCGGTAGCCGGCCTCGGCCAGCGTGCAGCGATGGCGGATGGCGGTCAGGGCGTCTTGGAGCATGCGCCGACTGCGCCGGTGCATGTGCACATCGCCGCAGGCGACGATGCGCAGGCCAAGTGCGGCGGAAAGCCAGCGGAGCGCCCTCGTCCATGCCTCATCATCTGCCTGGCGATGAAGCTCCGCACCGATCCAGGGGCGGATGGGGAAACGCTCGCTGAGCCATCGGCCGATGCTCAGCATCGCCTCGCGCCAGCGGGGATCTTCCAGATCGCCGCGGGCAGGAACCCAGATCGGGATCAATGCGCCGGTTTTCTCCTCGCTGAAATCCTCCTCAGGCTCGATCCGATAGCCGCCCTTGCGCTGGCGGGCGCGGGCGCGGCTGATGAGCGCCGAGAGATTGCGATAGCCGAAGATCGAGGCAGCGAGGAGCACCAGCGTGATCGGTTGGCCGTGATGGCAAAAGCGGAACTCGCTGCCCACGATCAGGGGCAAGTCGTTGGCTTCCGAGGCCTCGAGCGCCCTGACGATGCCCGCGAGGCTGCATTCGTCGGTGATGGCCAGCGCCGAGTAGCCGAGCGCTTTGGCGCGGGCGAAGAGCTCGGCGGCGCTGGAGGCGCCGCGCAGGAAGCTGAAATCGCTCAGGCAATGCAGTTCGGCGTAGGGCGGAAGCTCGCTCATCGAAAGAAGCCCTGCAGGAACCATCCTTCCGCGGCTTGGAACAACCAGCACTCCCGACCTTGCCGGTCGCGGGCGCGGTAGTAGTCGCGCCTGTGCTCCTCTCCGTCCCACCAGCCGCTTTCGATCCGTTCGGGGCCGGAGAGAAGCTCGTAATCCTCGCGCCGCACCGGCCTGGGCGAGGGCAAAAACCAGGCTGGCCGCGGCGAAAGGGGCAGAGCGGCCTTGCTCGGCTGCGGTTCGGGCCAAGCCGGCAGGCGGCGGAAAGCGCGTTCGGGACGGTGGTCCTCGGCAAGTCCGAGGCGATAAAGCGCCGCTTCTCCCAGCCGCTGTTCCAGGCGTTCGATGAGCTCGGCCAGCTTTTCTCGGTGCCCTTCGCTGGCAGGGCCCCAAAGGGTTTGCTGAAGAGGTGGTATTTCTCGGAGGCTGCCGCTTTCGAGGGCCAAAGCGAGCACCGGCTCGCTCAGCTCGATGCGCTCGAGCGCCGCCTCGGCGGCGGCGAGCAGGCGCTTGGCTTCGGCGCTGGGTGAGCGCAGGGCGATGGTCGCATCCCGAAAGCTTCGCCGCCCCTTGAGCGTGAGCCGCAGCTTGGCAACCCCGAGCCGGCGCGGGGAAAGACAGGCCTCGAGTTCATGGACCAGGCGAGCGAGCGCGAAGCGGAGCTCAGGCACACTCCCTGCCGGCTGCGGCAGCTCGAGCTCGGCCTGGAAGCGCTCAGGAGGGGTGAAACGCGGCCAAGCAGGGGGGCGCTCCCCGAGCAGGCTTTCCAGCCACGCCAAGAGCGCCGGCCCGAAGCGTTCGCTCAAGGAGGCGGGTGGGAGCCGGAACAGGCGTCCGAGGCGATCGAGGCCCAACGCGGCGAGGGTGGCGATCAGCTCGGAGGGGAGGGGGGCAGCGCTCAGACGGAGAGGGGCGAGCGAAGCCTTGAGCTCTTCGCGGGAGAGGATCCTGCCGCCGCCGGCTCGGGCGAGAAAGAGCGCTGCTTCGGCGGTGGGGGCCACGCCCTCGCGAAGCGTCACCGCCAGCGGTTCGAGCGCCTCGCGCAGGCGCATGCCGAGGGCCTCGAGGCCGCCGAAGAGCCTGAGGCTGCCGCCGACCTCGAGCAGCACCGCCCGCTCGGCCAGCCGCACCTCGCTGCTGAAGCCGAGCGCGCAGCTTCCCAGCCGTTCGAACGCGGCGCGCTCGGCGGCCTCATCCTTGCGCAGCAAGATCAGTTCCGGGACCACCGCATAGGCATGGGCCAGGCTCTGGCCTGGGCGAAGACCGCGCCGGGCGGCTGCGGCATTCACCTCGGCAAGCCGGGGAATTCCCTTTTCCTCGCCGAGCAGGGCGGCGGGGCGGCTTGGAGGATGCCCTTGCCGGGCGAGGAGATCGAAAGGCAGCTTCGGTGCGAAGAGGGCAAGCCAAAGCATCGCCTTCTCCTCAGGCAGGTGCAGGCGCGCCGCCTTTGAGCAGGCGCAAGAGGCCGCGCTCGAGGCAAAAGCGCAGACTGGCGGGAGAAGGGCTGGAGGCGGCTTCGAGCGGGCGGAAGAGCAGGGCGGTGCCTTGTCCCTCGGCGGCGGCGAGTTTGAGGCGACGCAGAGCCGTGAAATCCGCTTTTTCGATCCAGGCCAGGACCAAGGGGCGGCAGCCGCAGCGCAGGGCCTGCTCGCTTGCCCACAGGCGCGTTTTGTCCTCGGCCGCCTCGATCAGAAGCAGCCGCTCGGGGCGAAGCCGCCACGCGGCCAGGGCGGGCGGATAGGGCAGTAGCGGGGGAGCGATGAGCAAAGCCGGCCCTTCCCAGTGGGCGAGCAAAGGGGCGAGCAGGCGCCATTCCCCTTGCCCCGGGGCGGGAAGCAGGCATTCGCTCAAGCCGGCGAGCGGCAACTCGAGTGGGCTTGGTCCCTCCTCGAGGGGCAGCGAGAGGAAGCGACCGGGGGGAAGGGCCCGTGCCCCCTTCCACAAGCGGGGATGCTCGGGCAGGGCGGCCATGGTTTCAGTCGAGGCGGCGGATCACCCCGACCGCCACACCCTCGATGGCGAAATCCTCGCGGCCGGTCACCTCGATAGGCTGCATCGCAGGGTGCGCCGGCTCGAGAAGAAGACGCCCGTCTTTGCGGCGCAGACGCTTGACCGTGACCTCTTCGCCCAAACGAGCCACCACGATCTGCCCTTCTTCGGCGAGGCGTTGAGCGCGCACGGCCAAGAGATCCCCATCGAGAATGCCCGCCTCGCGCATGCTCTCCCCTCGCACCCGCAAGAGGTAATCGGGCGTCGGTTGAAAGAGTCCCGCCGGCAAACGGTAACGCCTCTCGATGTGCTCGGCGGCGAGGATCGGTTGCCCTGCCGCCACCCGGCCCACCAAGGGTACGCCCTCCTCGTCCTCGGCGAGCACTCGGATGCCCCGGGCGTTACCGGGGATGATGGCGATGGCGCCTTTGGCGGCGAGCGCCTTGAGATGCTCCTGGGCGCTGGCAGCCACCTTGAAACCGAAGTGCTTGGCGATCTCGGCGCGGGTGGGAGGATAGCCATGATCCTCCAGGTAGCGGCGAATGTAGTCGAGGATTTCGCGCTGACGGAGGGTGAGATCGGCGACCATGGGGGAAGAATACCATAAATATTTATGGATCGGAAGGCTTCATGGCTTGATTTCCGTGCCCTGCTCCCACACGAAACCACGAGATGCGCATGAAGGAGGGTGAAACCCATGCTGAGCTTCAGCGTGCTTCTGAGCGTCTTGCTCGTGGGTCTTTCTGCGGAGTCGATGCAAGCCCACGCCGAGCAGGCGATGGCCCGCGGCGAGCTCGAGCGTGCACGGGACTTGCTGGAAGCGGCTTGGGCGCACTACGCGACGAACCCCACGCCCGATGGGGAAAAGGAGCGTGCGGTGGCCAAGGCTTTGGCCTCCGCCCTGATCGGCCTCGGGCGCTACCGCGAGGCGGAAGTCTGGCTCAAGCGGCTTGAGGAACGCCTTGAGCGGTCGCCGACAGCACCTCAAACCGCGGCGCTGGCCGAACTGCGCAGGCAGCAGGCGGTGCTCGCTCGCCTATTGGGCGATCCCGCGCGCTCGCAACGGCTTCTCGAGGAAGCCGAGGCGCTTGCCGCCCGCAGTGCCGATCGCAGGCTTCAGGCCCGCATCGCCTTCGAGCTCGGCGAGCTCGAGCGAAGCCGCGAGGCTCTGGGTCTGGCACGGCGTCACTTCGGCCATGCGCTGAGCCTGCTCGAGGAGCTCGATGGCGATTGCCACCCGAAGCTTCTACCGGTGCTCGATGCGCTCGCCCGCGTCGCGCGCGAGGATGAGGATGCGTCGGCTTGGCGGCAGCATGCCGAGCGCGCTGCCGCTTGTGCCGAGCGGCTCGGGCTGCCCGCGGCGGAAAGCCGCCGTGCGGAGCTTGGCGAGTCAGACTGAGAGCAGGGCCGGTGCCGGCTGCGGCATGAGACAGGGCGAGGCGAGGGGATCGGGCTTGGCCTTGGCCTCTGCGAAACGGATCAGGAATTCGCGGCGGGGCAAGAGGCGCGCGCCGAGGCGCTCTAAGTGTTCGCTCGGAAGCTGGCAGTCGATGAGGGCAAGAGGCTCGCGCGCAAGCTGTCGGCAGAGATAGAGCAAAGCGATTTTCGAGGCCTCGCTTTCTTCCGAGAACATCGAATCCCCGCAGAAGGCCGCACCGACGCTGACCCCGAAGAGACCCCCCACCAAGCGATCGCCGTCCCAGACCTCGACCGAATGGGCAAAGCCGGTCTGGTGCAATCGGAGGTAACCCGCTTTGAGCTCATCGCTCAGCCATGTCTGCTCCCGTCCTGGACGAGGCGCAGCGCAGCCTTCGAGCACGGCGGGGAAGGCGCGATCGTGGGTGATCGTCCAGCGCGAGCGGCGGAGCAAGCGGCGCATGTTGCGGCCGAGGTGGAATGCCTCGGGGAACAGCACCGCCCGCGGGTCGGGGCTCCACCAGGGCATCCATCCCGCCACCCGCGGCGGCCACGGGAAATAGCCGAGGCGATAGCCCTCGACCATGCGTTCTGGACGGAGCTCGCGGGTGAGCAGGGCCACCGTATCCCCAGGGATTTCATCGGAGATCGGTGGAAAGGGCTCTTCGCTAGCGATCAGGCGAGGGAGCGCCAGGCGAGGGAAGGGCAAGGCGAGGTCAGCGCTCAGCCGAACTGATCGAGAAACTTCTCGGCATCGAGGGCCGCCATGCAGCCGAATCCGGCCGACGTGACCGCTTGGCGATAGACCGGGTCGGCGACATCGCCGGCGGCGAAGACCCCCGGTACGCTGGTCGCGGTGGCAAAGCCCTCGCGGCCCCCGCGGGTCACGATATAGCCGTTTTGCATCTCGAGCTGACCCTCGAAGATGCCGGTATTCGGGGTGTGGCCAATCGCGATGAAGACTCCCTGCACGGCGATCTCCCGGGTTTCCTGATTCTGGGTCGAGCGCAGCCTGAGTCCCGTGACCTGCCGGCCGTCGCCGAGCACTTCCTCGACCACGTGGTTCCAGATGAGCTCGATCTTGCCCCGCTCGGCCCGTTCGAAGAGCTTGTCTTGCAGGATCTTTTCCGCCCTGAGCTTGTCGCGGCGGTGGATCAGGGTGACTCTGCGGCAGATATTCGAGAGATAAAGCGCCTCTTCGACCGCCGTATTGCCGCCGCCCACGACCGCCACGTCTTGATCGCGGAAAAAGAAGCCATCGCAGGTGGCACAAGCGGACACGCCTTTGCCGAGGTAGTACTGCTCGGAGGGCAGCCCGAGGTACTTGGCCGAGGCGCCGGTGGCGATGATCAGGGCATCGCAAAGATATTCGCCCTGATCGCCGCGCAGCCGGAACGGTCGTTGCCGAAGATCGGCTTCGTGAATGTGGTCGAAGACGATTTCAGTGTGAAAACGCTCGGCGTGGCGACGCATCCGCTCCATCAGCTCGGGGCCTTGCAGTCCCTCGACGTCGCCCGGCCAGTTGTCCACGTCCGTGGTGGTGGTGAGCTGGCCGCCGGCTTGCAGACCGGTGATCAACACCGGCTTGAGGTTGGCACGGGCGGCATAGATGGCGGCGGTGTAGCCGGCAGGGCCGGAACCAAGAATCAAAAGGCGGCAGTGTCGGGCGGGCATGTATACTGTCCGTTTGTTTGAGGGGAGCCACTCGCGCGCGCGGACGCCGGAGCGTTCCCCCAGCGGGCGGGTCGCGCGACCGGCTTTTCAGCATGGGGGCTTGCTCAGACGCGCGCAAGGCGGGGAGGCTCGCTCGCCTTTTCTGAGATGGGAGGAGTTTTCATGCGCATCGGCATTCCCCGCGAAATCAAGACGCTCGAAGGGCGGGTCGCCCTCGTGCCTGCGGCCTGCGCCGACCTGGTTCGGCGCGGGCATGAGGTGTGGCTCGAAAAGGGCGCGGGCCTCAAGAGCGGCTTTTCCGACGAGGCGTACGCCCGGGTCGGCGTCAAGATCGCGCCGGATGCCGCCGCGCTCTACGAGAAGGCCGAGCTCGTCGTCAAAGTCAAGGAGCCGATCGAAGGCGATCTTCAGCACCTGCGCCGCGACCACCTCCTGTTCTGCTACCTGCACCTGGCGGCCGAGCCGAAGCTCACCCAGCGTCTGCTCGAGATCGGTCTGACCGCGGTCGCCTTCGAGACGGTGGAGCTCGACAACGGCGACCTGCCGCTGCTCGCGCCGATGAGCGTGATCGCCGGCCGCATCGCCGTGCAGGTCGGCACGCACCTCCTGCATCAGCCGATGGGCGGCAAGGGCAAGCTGCTCGGCGGGCTGCCCTCGACCGAACGGGGCAAGGTGGTGGTGATCGGCGCGGGCGCCGCCGGGGCGAATGCGGCGCAGCTCGCGGCCGCCGGTGGGGCGAACGTCGTGGTCTTCGAGAAGCGCCAGGACCGCATGGAGCGGATGATGGCCCTCGGCGCCAACGTCACCACCCTCTACCCTTACGAGGAGTATGTCGCCCGCGAGGTGCAGAGCGCCGATCTGGTGATCGGTGCAGTCCTGATCACCGGCGCCCGTGCCCCTCACGTGGTGAGCCGGGCGATGGTGGAGAGCATGGAGCCCGGGAGCGTGATCGTCGATATCTCCGTCGATCAGGGCGGTTGCGTGGAAACCACCCGGCCCACGACCTGGGCCGATCCGACCTACGTCGAATGCGGCGTGACTCATTTCGCCGTGACCAACATGCCCGGGGCGGTGCCGCAAACCTCCTCCCAGGCGATTTCGGCGGCCATCCTGCCTTGGACGATCAAGCTGGCCGAGCCGGGCTGGCGCGAGAACGCCCCTCTCCGCCGCGGCATCAACGTCGAGGCGGGGCGGATCGTGCATCCCGCTCTGGCTAGTTGATGCGTTATCATCCGGATACTTAGAAGCTTTTCCTAAGAACGGTCCTGGGTTGCGGCAGCCCACCCCATCCTCATCGGCGTCCGGGGAAGACGGCTGGCGGAGGCGCTGGCGAGAGAGCCTGCTGCTGCTGCTCCTTCCCGCCGTGCTCTACTTGTGGGTGGTTCTGTTCAGTTACCAACCCGCGGATCCGGGTTGGTCCCATTCCGGCGGCGAGGGTCCGGTTCGCAATCTCGGAGGCGTCGTCGGCGCGTATCTCGCCGATCTCCTGCTCTATGTCTTCGGCTACGGCGCCTTTCTCCTCCCGCTCCTTTTGCTCGGGGGCGCTTGGCCTTGGCGTCGGCTCCCCGACGGCAGCGAGTCCGGTCTCGATCCGGTCCTGCGACTGATCGGTGCGCTCGCGCTGTTGCTCTCCGGCTGTGCCTTGGTCCTGCTCTACGGTCCGGATCCCGGCGGGCGCCTCCCGGGGCAGGCGGGCGGCATTCTCGGCGAGCTGGTGGCGGGCGCGACCGTCCAGGGATTCGGTCTCCTCGGCGCCACGCTGTTCCTCCTCTCCGCCTTCTTGATCGCGGTCAGTCTCGCCACCGGGCTCTCCTGGTTCCGAGCGATGGACCTCACCGGTGCCGTCGTGCTCCGTTTCTTCGCGCTGCTCAAGGTGCTGTTCGCTCGCCTCGCCGCTCGCCGCTCAGAGCACCCGAGCCCGGCCGTCGTGCGTGCCGAGCCGCGTCGTCGGTCGCGGGCCGAGGAACGCGAGCCCGTCCGGATCGAGCCTAGACTCGCGACCGTGGAGAAAAGCGAGCGCGCCGAGCGCGAGCTGCAGCTGCCGCTGTTCTCTGGCGGCAGCGATTCCCTGCCCCCGCTTTCGCTGCTCGCCGAGCCGACGGCTCAAGGAGGCGGCTATTCGGCCGAGGCGCTCGAGGCACTCGCCCGCCAGGTCGAGATGAAGCTCAAGGACTTCCGCATCGAGGCGAAAGTGGTCGGCATCCAGCCGGGGCCAGTGATCACGCGCTTCGAGCTCGAGCTCGCCGCCGGCGTCAAGGTCAGTCAGGTCAGCGCCATCGACAAGGATTTGGCCCGCGGGCTTTCGGTGGTGAGCGTGCGGGTGGTCGAGGTGATTCCCGGCAAATCGGTGATCGGCCTCGAGATTCCGAACGCGAAACGGGAGACCGTCCGGCTATCGGAGATCCTCCGCTCGCGCGAGTATGACAAGAGCGCCTCGCCCTTGACCCTGGCGCTCGGCAAGGACATCGCCGGACGCCCCTACGTCATCGACCTCGCCCGCCTACCGCATCTCTTAGTTGCCGGAACCACCGGCTCGGGTAAGTCGGTGGCGCTCAATGCCATGGTGCTCAGCCTGCTCTACAAGGCCCCACCCGAGGAGGTCAGGCTGATCCTGATCGATCCGAAGATGCTGGAGCTTTCGGTCTACGAGGGCATCCCGCACTTGCTGGCGCCGGTGGTGACCGACATGAAGCAGGCAGCCAACGCCCTCCGCTGGTGCGTGGCCGAGATGGAGCGGCGCTACCGGCTGATGGCAGCGCTTGGGGTGCGCAACCTCGCCGGCTTCAATCGCAAGATCAAGGACGCGCTCGAACAGGGTCAGCCGATCCTCGATCCGCTTTTCACGCCCGATCCGGAGCAGCCGGAGCGGGTCGCGGAAGCGCTCAAGCCGCTGCCTTACGTGGTGGTGCTGATCGATGAGTTCGCCGACATGATGATGATCGTCGGCAAGAAGGTCGAAGAGCTCATCGCCCGGCTCGCGCAAAAGGCGAGAGCGGCGGGCATCCATCTGATCCTCGCCACGCAACGGCCTTCGGTGGATGTGATCACCGGCCTGATCAAGGCCAACATCCCGGGGCGCATCGCCTTTCAGGTCTCCTCGCGGACCGATTCTCGGGTGATCCTCGACCAGATGGGGGCGGAAACTTTGCTCGGGCACGGTGACATGCTCTACCTGCCGCCGGGCACGGCGATGCCCGAGCGCGTGCATGGGGCCTTCGTCGAGGACGCGGAGGTACACCGGGTGGTCGAGTTCCTGAGGAAGCAGGGAGGACCACGCTATCTCTCGGCGGTCCTCGAGGAGGAGCAGTCGCTCGGTAACGGCCAGATGGTCGGCCCCACGGGTCTTCCGGAGGATGAAGAGGGCAGCGCGGATGAGCTATACGAGAAGGCGGTGCAGATCGTCCTCGAGACCCGCAGGGCTTCGATCTCCGGGGTACAGCGGCGGCTCAAGATCGGCTACAACCGTGCGGCCCGGCTGATCGAGGAGATGGAAGCCGCCGGCATCGTCAGCCCGCCGGGCCACAACGGCAACCGAGAGGTCCTCGTCCCGCCCAAGCGCGAGGATTCATGAGCGCTTCAGCCCGAGCGGGCCAGCTTCAGAGCGTTTCGCGAACTTTGGCTTGCCGATGAGGATGCGCGCTTGCGGGTTTTTTCTGATGTTTCTGGCCGCCCCGCTCATGGCGGAGGAGGGCGGGCGAGCGCCAGCTTTGTCCGAGCTCCATGCTTTCATCGATGGCGCCTCCGCCCTGCGCGCCCGCTTCACGCAAATGAGCTACGACGTGAACGGCCAGCTCAGTGAGCAGGCGGAAGGCGATCTCTTGCTCGCTCGGCCCAATCGGATGCGCATCGAGTATCGGGAGCCCTTTGCGCAGCTCATCATCGCCGACGGGCGCGAACTTTGGGTGTACGACCCGGAGCTTGAGCAGGTCACCGTGCGCCGTCAGCCGGAAGCCGATCCGGGCAGCCCCCTGCTCGCCCTGGTCCAGCCCGATCGGATCGAGGAGGTTTTTCGGATCGAGGAACGTCCCGGACCACCCGGTTCCGCCTGGCTCAGGCTCATCCCCCGGCAGCCGACCGAAGGCATGGAATACGCCGAGCTGCTGCTGATCGAGGGGAGTCTTCGTGCGATGCACCTCATCGACGGGCTCGGCCAGCGCAATGAATACGCCTTCTCGAACTGGCAGCGCGATCCTCCCTTTTCCGAGGCGGAGTTCCTCTTCGTCGTGCCCCCCGGCGTGGAAGTGGTGCGCGCCGACCAGGACTGAACGCCTCAAGGCCGAAATCTCGCCGATCGCAAGCCTGGCTCGGCGGGGTTGGATGGCTTTTTCCGGTCGGCATCAGGACTCGGCTTGAGGCGAGGGCCGGGTCCGTGGAAGCTCGATTTTTCCCCGAGACGGCGCCTGCAAAGATCGCTCGACGCCCTCGACCCTTGAGCACTTCGGCGGCGGATGGCGGGGGAATTGCGTGGGCTTCGGCGCGGGGGCGATCGGTCTTCGGGTGAGCCGCAGGGTCGATGTGCATCGGCGCGTGGCCCATCCGATTGGGGATCGGGCCGGGCATGCACGGACGTTGGCCATGCTCGTCCCTTCGAGGCGCAAGCAGGGTATCAACATTGCCTCGCCGCGAGGGGTAGGGCCCCGAGAGAGATGGCATTTCGATCGCAGGCTTCGGGGTCATCAGGCCGCCTCGCGGGCTCGGAGGGCTGTTTTGCTCAACCTTGGGGATCCGTGGCCGCATCGTCGGCGCTTCGGTGCGGGCGGGATGGCCGCGCCCCGAGACTCCGAAGGCACCGAGTTCGGCCCACGTTCGGAACATTCTCGAATCACAGGGTGCGCGGCTTTCGCCGAGCCTCCGCACCGAGGCATCTCAGGGCTGCATGCGCGGTCGAGGCCGCTTGGCCTTGCGGTCTCGCTGCTTCAGGCGAGCAGGCGAGAGAGTGGTCCCAGCGGATGGTGGCTTCGGGCCACCGCGTAGGCCGCGAGAAAAAGCGCAAGTGCCCCGAGGTAGGCGCCGAGCCGCCGACGCCTCATCGCCGCGATGCCAAGGAGAATGTAGAAGACGATCAAAAGGAGTTTCACCGCCAACCACGATGCGGCGAGAGGAGAAAGCCGGGTGATCAACATCAGGGCGATGCCGCTCAGCAGCAGCAGGCTGTCGAGGGTGTAGCTCGCATGCCGAACTGGGGCGGCCATCGGCCAGCGCGCGCCGAGAAGACGCATGAGGCCGCGGATGGCGAAGAAGGCACCGCTTGCGAGCGCGAGCCCGATGTGCAGCACTTTGAGCTCGGGGTAGTAAGTAGCGATCATAGTTGCGTCGCGCTCATCCCTCAGCCCGATCTCGTTCGCCATCGCCAGGCGAGCCCCTGCTTTCGCTTCCCGTGTGCTGCTCGTAGCGGCTTTCATCGAGAGCCCCGTTCCAGCGGCCGACCACCACGCTGACCATGGCATCGCCGGTGATGTTGACCGCCGTGCGCACCATGTCGAGCAGCCGGTCGATGCCGATGATCAGTCCGATCGCCTCAGCGGGTAGTCCGAGCTGGGCCAGGACCATGGCGAGCATGATGAGGCCCACCCCGGGGACGCCCGCGGTGCCGATCGAGGCGAGGGTGGCCATCAAGATCACCGTCAGGAACTGCGCAAGCCCGAACTCGAGGCCATAGAGCTGGCCGATGAAGACCACCGCCACCCCTTGCATGATCGCGGTGCCGTCCATGTTGATCGTGGCTCCGAGCGGCACGGTGAAGCCCGCGATCCGCCGCTCCACCCCGAGCGCCTCCTCCACGGTCTTGAGGTTGACGGGAATGGTGGCGGCGCTGCTTGCGGTGCTGAACGCGAAAAGCTGCGGCGTGCGCATCTTGCGCAGGAAAGGACGAGGGTCGAGCCGGGCGAGCAGCGCAAGCAACAGGGGATAGACCAAGAACAGGTGGAGCAGCAAAACGCCGAGCACCGTAAAGAAGTAGGCGGCGAGCGGGCGGATGGCCGCAAGACCGAGCTCTGCCCCGAGCCGCGCCATCAGCGCGAAGACCCCGATCGGGGCGAGAAAGACCACGAGTTCCACGAGCTTGAGCACCACGGCTTCGAGCTCCTCGATCCAGGCGGCAAGACCTTTCGCCCGGTCGCGGGCGAGCGCGAGAGCAAGGCCGAGGAACACCGAAAAGACGATGATCTGGAGCATGTTCCCCTCCGCCATCGCCTGCACCGGATTGCGCGGGATGAGGCCGGCAAGCACCTCCTTGACCGATGGCGGCTGCGGGGGCGTGTAGGCGGGAAGATCGAAGCTTCGCCCCTCTCCGGGATCGACCACCCCCGCCGCGGTGAGCGCGAAAGTGATGGCCAGGGCGGTGGTGGCGAGGTAGAGGCCGAGGGTCTGGAGGGCGATGCGCCCGAGACGAGTCGGCTCGCTCATCCGGGCGATGCCATTGACCAGGGTGATCAGCACCACCGGGACGATGAGCATCATCAGGGCGGCGATGAACCAGCGGGCGATCAGCTCGAAAAGACCCCGGGTCAGGGTCGCTTCCAGCCAAGGCTGACTCGGGCTCGCGCTCTTGATGAGAAAACCGACTGCCAACCCGGCGATGAGGGCGATCAGGATTCGCCGGGTGAGCGGCGCGGCGTTCATCGCGCTGCCTCGACGCTTGGGTTTGCGTCGATCAGCCCGATGATCGGGGCGAGGCAGCGGGGCTTGGGGCGAGCGGCAGCCATTGCGCAAGGATGAACAAGGGTCCGATGAGCAGGAAAACCAAGTCATCGAGGAAGGCCGGCTTGGCCCCCTCGATGCGATGCCCGATGAACTGCGCCACCCAGGCCGCGATCCAGACCGCCGCCGCAATCCCCAGGAGCGGGGCTCCCGAAGCCGCAAGCGCTGCCGACAGGAGCAGGCCGAAAGCCAGGATCAGCAGCATCGCCAGGAAAGCCCGCAAACCGAGGGCGGCATAGAAAAAAAGCACCGGCAGCACCGCCACCGTCGCGCCATTCAGCCAGAAGGCTGCGCTTCCTGAAAGCCCAAGCCAAGCACCGAGCGGCAGGCACCACAGCAGGCCGACGGTCGAGAACAGGATCAAAGGGACGCAAAGCTTGTGGATGGCGAGATTCACCGGGTGGCGGTGGGTTTGACCGTATTCCTCGAGATACTGTTCGAGCGAGCGCATGGCCGTGTCTCGACGATCGAAGGACGATGCTACGCCAAGGAGGAGGGTTCAGGCAGCCCGAACAGGCGGCGAGCGTTCATGGTGCTGCGCATGGCGAGCTCTTCCGGGGACTCGCCGCGGATGCGCGCCGCCTCGAGCAGGATTTCGGGAAGGGCCGCCGGCTCGTTGCGCTCGCCGCGCCGGGAGGCGGGCGGCTGATCCGGGGCATCGGTTTCGAGCAGAATGAGCTCCGCGGGGCAAGCCGCAACCAGCGCGCGCACGCGGCGGGCGTTGGGGTAGGTGAGCGGCCCGCCGAACCCCGTGTAAAAACCCCGCTGCCAGAAACGTTCGGCCTGTTCGAGGCTGCCAGAAAAGCTATGCACCACCCCGCGCACGCGCGGGTAGTCGCGAAGAACGAGCCACACCTGTTCCACCGCCCGGCGGGCATGGACGATCACCGGCAAACCGAGGGCGTCGGCGATTTCGAGCTGGCCGCGGAAGAAGCGCTGTTGCGCGGCCCAATCGAGCTCTGGCTCGAAGCCATCGAGTCCGCATTCCCCCACCGCCACCGCCGGATGCTCGTGCAGCCAGCCGGCGAGCGCCTGAAGGTCCTCTTCACGGTGCTCGGCGATATAACAGGGATGGAGCCCGTACGCCGGATGGAGATCGGGGTGCTCTCCGACGAGCGCGGCAAGAAAAGGCCAACCCGCGCGGCGGACTGCCGGCACGATCTGGCCGAGGACCCCACAGGCGCGCGCGCGGAGCAGCACGGGCTCGCGGTCCATCGCGAACTCGGCCGCATCGAGGTGACAGTGGGAGTCGATCAGGCCGTCGAAGATCACCAACTCACCAATGGATACCGCGCATGATCGCGGCGAAGGCCATCTGCTCGCTCGAGGGCTCGACCCGGTCCTCGCGTTCTCCGCGGGCCGCGGCCGAATCGGGGAACAGACGGAAGGCGGTGTTCATGATGACCTCCCAGACTTTCGGCGCCACGGCATAGAGGACGGCGGCGAAGATCCCGAGCCGGGTGGCGATCCGCACCGGCCGCTCGATGATCGCGCGCACCACCATCTCCGCGGCTTCATCGGGGCTCAGCGTGGGCACGTAGTCGTAGATCTTGGTCGGCGCGATCATCGGCGTGCGCACCAGCGGCATGTTGATCGTAGTGAAAGCGATGCCGAGGTCGGAATACTCCGCCTGCGCGCAGCGCGAGAAGGCATCGAGCGCCGCCTTGGAGGCGACGTAGGCGGAGAAACGCGGCGCGTTGGAAAGCACCCCGATCGAGGAGATGTTGATGATCTGGCCGCTTCGGCGCTCGGCCATCTTCGGAAGGAAACCGAGGATCAGGCGCAGCGCGCCGAAGTAGTTGAGCTGCATGCAGCGCTCGAAGTCGTGGAAGCGATCGTAGGAGAGGGCGATCGAGCGGCGGATCGAGCGTCCGGCATTGTTGATGAGGATGTCCACGTGGCCGTGCTCTTCGATCACCTGCTGAATGAGGCGGTCGCATTGGCTCATGTCGGAGAGATCGGCGCTGTAGATCGAGGCGGTCCCGCCGAGCGCCTCCACCTCGCTGCGCGTCTGTTCGAGTTCTTCCTGCTTGCGAGCGACGATCAGGACGTGCGCGCCGGCCTGGGCGAGGCGCATCACCGTGGCCTTGCCGATGCCCGAGGTGCCACCGGTGACCATGACGATCTTCCCTCGCACCCGGCCCGCCAGCGAGCGATCCACGAACAGATCGGGATCGAGGTGCCGCTCCCAGTAGTCCCATAGGCGCCAGGCGTAGCTTTCGAGCGGCGGCACGCTGATGCCCGAACCCTCGAGGGCTGCCTCGGCCTCGCGCGCATCGAAGCGGGTGGGATAGTTGATGAACTGGAGCACGTCCTTGGGAATGCGGTAATCGCGAAGGATCATCGCGATCAATCGCTTGATCGGCGGAAGATTCGCGATCGCGGCGCGAATGCTCTCGGGTATGAAGGCGAACATGCGCGCGTCGATGCGCATGCTCATCTGCGGGGCGTGCGCAGCGCCCGCGAAGATGTTGAGCACTTCGCCGACTCGGAGCGGCTTGGGGTCCACGAGGTGGAAGCACTTGCCGTCGAGCCTGGGTTTGTGGGCGATGTGGTCGATGGCTGCCGCCACGAAGTCCACGGGAACGAGGTTGATGCGACCTCCCTCGATGCCGATCGTCGGCATCCAAGGGGGCAGCATCTCCCGCATCCGCTTGATCAGGGTGAAGAAGTAATAGGGCCCGTCGATCTTGTCGATCTCGCCGGTCTGGGAGTGGCCGACGACGATCGCCGGGCGGTAGATGCGGAAGGGAATCGGGCATTCGCGGCGCACGATGCCCTCGGCATCGTGCTTGGTGCGGAAGTAAGGATGATCCAGGCCCTCGGCCTCCTCGAACATGTCCTCGCGGAAGACACCGGGGTAGAGACCCGCGGCGGCGATCGAGCTCACGTGGTGGAAACATTTCGCTCCGATCGCAGCGGCCGCTTCCATGGCGTGACGCGTGCCTTGCACATTGACGAGACGCTGCGGCTCGCTCTCCGCGCCGAGATCGTAGATGGCCGCCAGATGGAAGAAGTGGCGGATCTTGCCCTTCAGTTTGGCCAGGCTGGAGGCGCTCAGCCCCAGGCGCGGGGCGGTGAGATCGCCGCTGACCGGAATCAGCCGCCGACCCTCCTCACCGAAGCGCTGCTTCAGCGTCCGGAACTTGTCCTCCGAGCCCGGCCGCACCAGCACGTGGATCGAACCCTTCCGCCGAAGGAGCCGTTCGATCAGATGGCGTCCGATGAAGCCCGTTCCCCCCGTGACGAAATAACTCATGGTTACTGCTCCCCGGTCGCATGCAAGGAAAACCTTAGTTCACGATAACCGCGCAGGCTTTGGCTGACCAGCGGTGCGAGCGGGAAGGCGATCCAACTCGCCCCTCCCCGAGCACGGCGCGAGTCGAGGCTCGAACACCTACGGGCCGGCACGATGGAACGTGCATATCCCTTGGGCGGGAGCCCCCGCCATCATTGCGGGAAGGAATGGCGGCGCCAGAGCCTCGGCAGCTCCATTCGGCGCGGAGAGGCCGAGGAGGTGGCGGAAAGCGAGAGAGGCTCTCGTCGGCTCGTCCACCCCTCGGGCCGAGGGGAGCCCCCGAAGCCTTGCGATCATGGCCTCGCGCCCCTGGGTCCAACACGCGCTCGATGCGCGACGGAGGTGGCCTGGAGCTCGCGTTCACCTTCGTTGCACGTCGTTCCTGCGATCATCAAGTGTCGTTGCAACGTCGAGTACGCCGATGCGGTCCGCATTGCTTCTGTTGCTTGCCTCCCTGATCGCCATGCCCGTCTCCGCCACCTGTCCCCCGCTCCTCGACTTCGAGCTCAGAAGGCTCGCCGCGTCCGAACGCGTTCGTCTCTGCGATGCCTTCGCCGGCAAGGTTCTCCTCGTGGTCAACACCGCGAGCAAATGCGGCTTCACGCCCCAGTACGAGGGCTTGGAAGCGCTCCACCGGCGCTACGCCGATCAGGGCTTCGCCGTGCTCGGATTTCCGTCCAACGACTTCATGGGGCAGGAGCCGGGTAGCGAAGAGGAGATCGCCGCCTTTTGCCGCACGCAGTATGGCGTCGAGTTTCCGATGTTCGAGAAGATCAAGGTGCGAGGCCAGGAAGCGCACCCGTTCTACAAGGCCCTCACCGAGGCGGCGGGGGGCAAGGCGCCGCGCTGGAATTTCCACAAATACCTGATCGGGCGCGATGGTCGGCTCATCGGCCAGTATTCGAGCGATGTCCGACCCGACGATCCGAAGCTGAAAGAGGCAATCGAGGCCGCCTTGGCGCTATCGCCGCCCTGAGCCTCCCCAGGCCGCCGCGCGCGCATCCTCGTTTGCGATAGCATCCTCTCGGGCCTTGCCCGAGGGAGAGGGATGCGGAGAGTGCGACTCCTCTTGGTTGATGATCATGCGCTCGTGCGCGCAGGGCTTCGTGCCGTTCTGGAATCGGAATCGGATATCGAGGTCGTGGGTGAAACCGGCGATGGCGAGGAGGCGCTCCGCCTCGTGCGGGCTCTGCGACCGGACGTCGTGCTCATGGATTTGCAGCTGCCCGGCATGAGCGGTCTGGCGGCGACCGAGCACATCGCTCGCTCGGGTTTGGCGCGGGTGGTGGTGGTCACGGCGCGGGAGGATGCGCCGTTCCCGCGCCGCGTCCTCGAGGCGGGGGCGACCGGCTTTGTGGTCAAGGCGGGACCTGCGGAAGAGCTTCTGGCTGCGGTTCGAGCCGCGGCACAAGGTCGCCGTTTCCTCGCCCGGGCCGTGGCCGAGCAGCTCGCCCTCTCCGCGCTCGACGGCCACCGCTCGCCGCTCGAGCGGCTCTCGAGGCGCGAACTGGAGGTCGCTTCCAAGCTCGCGGAAGGCCTCGGGCAGACCGAGATCGCCCGGCAGCTCCACCTCAGCGTCAAGACGGTTCAGACCTACAAGAGCCGAGTCTTCGAAAAGCTCGGCGTGGATAGCGTGGTCGCGCTGGCGCGTCTGCTCGATGCCTACCGCGGCGGCTCCGCCATTTGAGGATCCGCCGGAGCCGCGCCCCGCTCAGGCTCGGCAGGAGCGGGGAGCGCCGGGAGCGCCGTTGGCAGGGGCGTCTTTTCCGGCTCGCGGGGCGAGTCCTCGGCGCCCGTCTCGGATGGCCCCGGGGCGCTCTCCGATGCTGCGGGCTCGGTCGTCGCCTTGCGTCGGCGTCGGCCGCCGCGGCGGCCGCGACGGCGCCGTCCGGCCGACTCGCTCCCATCGCTGCCCTCGGTCGCGGCGGCACTTGCATCCGCGGCGACCGGGCGATCTTCGGGTGCGGCCGACTCGGCTCGGTGGGCTTCCGAGCCGTGCGGATCCGGAGAACCGAGGAGGACAGCCCGTGGATTCCCAGCCGCTGCCGAGGCCGGCTTGCGCTCCTCACGATTCATGCCGCCGTCCGCGACCCGTCGGCGCCGGGGAGCCTCGCGGTCCCGCTGCGGAGAGGGCGGGGTGGCGGATGCCGAAGGCTCCGACGCTTCCGTGGCTCGCGGCGCACTTCCTCGCGGCGAGGCTTCGCTCGGTGCCTCGCTCGGCGGCGGATGGCCCGCGGCCTCCGGTGCCCGTGCCGAGGCCGACGCGCGCGCGCGGTGCGGATCTCGCTGCGCCTCGCCCAGCACTGGCTCGACCCGACGCGATGGAGGAGTCTCGCGGCCGAAGAGCGCCAGGATCCGCCGCCACCAGCCTCTGGCACTGCTCGTCGGCGCAGGGGTGGATTCCGCCGTGTCCGCTGTCGGCGCAGAGGCCAGCGGCAGGGGTCGAGGCGGCGCGACGCCGGTCACGGCCGGGCGCGGTACCGCCGGCGGAACAGTGTTCTGCGGCAGCGTGGGCGCGGTATCGTCCGCGGCAACCCTCTCGTAGCTCGGCGGTGGAGCGGCGCGCAAATCACTGGCGCGGATGCGCTCGACCCGGTAATGCGGGCGCTCGAGCCGTTGATCGACGATGACCAGAATGGGCCGGCCGCCGTAACGGTTCTCGATCTCGACCAGGGCTCGCCGTTTCTCGTTGAGCAGATAGTTGCCCACGTCGGCGGGGACGTGGAGCAACACCTGACCGGTGTTCTCCTTCATCGCCTGTTCTTCGGCGAGCCGCAAGATCGACAATGACAGCGACTCCACCGAGCGGATCATCCCCGTGCCCTTGCAGCGAGGACAAGGCGCTTGGGTGAACTCCTCGAGCGAGGGCCGAAGGCGTTGTCGCGACATCTCGAGGAGCCCGAAACGCGAGATGCGCGAAATCTGCACGCGGGCCCGGTCGTGACGCAACGCGGCGCGGAGACGTTCCTCGACCTCGCGCTGCGCCTTGGTCGAAGCCATGTCGATGAAATCGATGACGATCAGACCGCCGAGGTCCCGCAGTCGCACCTGGCGGGCGATCTCGTCGGCCGCCTCGAGATTGGTCAGTCGCGCCGTTTCCTCGATGTCTCCGCCTTTGGTGGCCCGCGCGGAGTTGACGTCGATCGCGGTCAGCGCCTCGGTGTGATCGATGACGATCACGCCCCCCGATGGCAATCGGACTTGGCGCTCGTGAGCGGACTCGATCTGCGTCTCGATCTGGAAGCGGGAAAAGAGCGGGACGCGATCGGTATAGAGCTTGAGCTTGCGCAGATTGCCCGGCATCACGAGCTCCATGAACTCGCGGGCATCCCGGTAGAGCTCTTCGTTGTCGATGAGGATCTCGCCGATGTCCGGGCGCAGATAATCGCGCAGGGCGCGGATGATGAGCTTGGACTCCTGATAGATCAGGAATGGCGCGGGCCGCTGCTGGGCGGCGTTCTCGATGGCTCGCCAGATCTGGACGAGATAATCGAGATCCCACTGAAGCTCCTCGGGATCGCGTCCGAGACCGGCGGTCCGCACGATGACGCCCATGCCTTCGGGAATCTTGAGCTGCTCCATGGCCTCCTTGAGCGCCTGTCGGTCCTCGCCCTCGATTCGCCGCGAGACGCCTCCGGCACCGGGGTTGTCGGGCATCAAGACCATGTAGCGGCCGGCCAAGCTGATGTAAGTGGTCAGGGCCGCCCCTTTGGTACCGCGCTCTTCCTTGCTCACCTGGACGATGAGCTCGGTTCCTTCCTTGATCAGTTCCCTCAATCCCGCCTTTCCCGGTTCGACTCCGGGCTGGAAATAACGCTTCGAGATCTCCTTGACCGGGAGGAATCCATGGCGATCTCCGCCGTAATCGACGAAAACCGCATCGAGCGAGGGTTCGACGCGGGTGATGCGCCCCTTATAGATGTTGGATTTCTTTTGTTCCCGGCCGGTGGTCTCGATGTCGATGTCGAAGAGGTATTGTCCATCCACCAGCGCGACGCGCAGCTCCTCCGCATGCGTCGCATTGATCAACATTCGTTTCATGTCGTTGGATTCCCTGAAGCGCTCGGACCACTGCGCCGTTTTCGAGCCGGCCGTGGGAGCGCTGGTTGATCGTTGGAGGGCGCCGCGCCGCGTTCGCGATCGCTCGCGCAAAACTCGCCGCGACTGAGCCGTCCATCCGGGCGGATCGGCGATCGCTCGCCGACCTTGAACCCGGCGAATGCGCGGACGGTTCGGAAGAGCCGTGACGGTGATCCCGTTCCGAACCCCCGTCCATCGCTTCGGGGGGGCCGTCGGGGCATGGGAGGCGGTTCCACAGGCTCCTGCGCCCGGTCCGGCCAACCGCGACCAAGCGCCCGGTTATCATCCGCGACTCGCGGAGCGCGATGATAGCCGTGCCGGCCCCCTTCAGGCAATCAACCCATGCGCGATCCCCAAGCTTACGATCTCGAGGTTCCCCCCGACCGGGCCGGCCAGCGGATCGACAATTTCCTCCTCGGTGCGCTCCGGGATTTGCCCCGCTCCCTGATTTACCGCCTTTTGCGGCGCGGTCGGATCCGCGTGGATGGGCGAAGGGCGCGTCCCGCCGACCGCGTCTCCGGCGGCGAGCGCATCACCCTGCCGCCTCTGACCCGCGATGATCTGCCCGATCGGGAGGCGAAAGTCCCCGCCCGGCTCGCCGAGCGTCTGCTCTCGGCAATCCTCATCGAAAACGAAGACTTCCTCGTGGTGGACAAACCGGCCGGGGTGGCGAGCCACGGCGGCAGCGGCATCCGCGTCGGCTTGATCGAGGCGATGCGGATCCTGCGCGACGAGCCGGAGCTGGCGCTCGCCCATCGCCTCGATCGAGAGACCTCGGGCGTGCTCGTCCTCGCGAGGAACCGCCGTGCTCTGCTGGCGCTCCACCAGGCCCTTTCCGCGCGGGAAGTCGAGAAACGGTATCTCACCTTGCTCGCCGGTCGGCTCCCGCGCGCACGGCTGGTGGCCGACGATCCCCTCCAGCGTGTTCGCGGTGGTCGGGTCAGAACCGCGGATGAGGGTCGGGAAGCGCGAAGCGTCTTCGAACGGATCGAGGTTTACCGCGAAGCGACCTTCTGTATGGTCTCGATCGCCACCGGTCGGACCCACCAGATCCGCGCTCACGCCGCGGCCCTCGGCCATCCGGTGATCGGCGATGCGCGCTACGGCAATTTCGAGTTGAACCGGGACTTTCAGCGTCGCTATGGCCTGAACCGCATGTTCCTGCACGCCACCTATCTCGGTTTTCCTTGGGGCGGGGGCTCATTCGATTGCTCGGCGCCCTTGCCGGCCGAGCTCGCCGGCATCCTCGAACGCATGCCCCGTTGATCGGCACTCGATCGGCGCGGCGCAGGAATTTCTCGCATACTGCTGCCGACATGTCCCTATCGGCCCTATGGTTCTCCCTCGCCCTCGCGGCGGTGCCCAACGCGGGGCCTGCGCTTGAGGGCGTCGTGTTCCTCGACGAGGATGCCGACGGGCGTCTCACGGCCCGCGATGTTCGACTGTCCGGCGTGCTGGTCTCGGATGGGCGGAGGATCGTGAGCACGGACCGCGATGGTCGTTTCCGTCTGCCCTTCAGGTCCGGAAGCAAGGTCTTCCTGCTCAAGCCCGCGGATCGGCTCCCGCTGCCCGATGCAGAGGGAAGGCTGCGGCTGTGGCGGGAGGCCGATCCCTCCGGCGAACCGATCCTCTTTCCGCTGGTGGAGCGGCGGGACGAGGAACGGCTCCTCCTCTTCGCCGATCCGCAAGTCGGTGATCGCCGGGAAATCGGTTTCGTCCGGAGGAGCCTGGAGCGATCTCTCGCCGCCGAGCCGCCGGCCTGCGCGCGCGTAGTGCTCGGCGATTTGACCGCCGATCGGCCTGAGCTCCTCGCGGAGCTGCGCGCCGTGCTCGAAGACGGGCGCGTGCCGCTGCTCGCCCTTCCGGGCAATCATGATCTCGAACCCGGGAGTCGGGAAGGCGAGGATCCTTACCGTTCCTTCCGTGCGGTCTTCGGCACCGAGCGCTATGCCTTTCGTTGCGGGCGACTGAGAGTGCTGATGCTGCCTGGACTGCGGCCCCGCTATCGCGAGGGCGCGCTCAGCGGCTACGAGCCGGGCTGCAGCGCCGATGATCTGGCGTTCGCCGAAGCCTATGCCGCGGCCACCCCCGCGGGCCTGCCGACGGTGATCGCCACCCACCTACCCCTGGACCACGAAAGCGGTTTTCCGGCGGATGATCGCGCGCGACTGCTGGCCGCTTTCGCAGGCAGTCCGCTGGCCTTGGTGGCCGGCCATTGGCACCGCCAGGAAATCCGGCGCGAGCCTGAGGCGGCCGTGACCCTGTTTTGGGCGCTCGGTGCGGTATCGGGCAGCTATTGGACGGGTCCGCCCGGACCCGACGGTCTGCCTTCGTCGTGGATGAGCGATGGCACGCCGCGCGGCTATGGCGTCCTCGCCTGGCTGGAGGAGGGATTCCGTCCGTATTACCGACCGGCGGGACAGCCGGACGGTCCACCCTTGCACCTCTTTCTTCCGCGCGTGGTGGAACAGAACGCCTACCCCAGCGCGCTGCTTTCGGTGAACCTCTACCTCGGCCACGCGGAAAGCACGGTGCGTTTCCGAGTGGGAGAGGGCTCCTGGCAGACGATGATCCGACAGCCCGCGGTGGATCCCGTGCTGCTGCCGATCCTGGTCGAACAGGACCACGCCACGAGTCTGCCGGCCTGGCACCGCCTGCCCGAGCCGCGCCCGAGCACGCATCTCTGGCGCGCGCCTCTACCCACCGCGCTGCCCGAGGGCGAGCATCGGGTCGAGGTCGAAGCCGAAGATGGTTTCGGCTCGCGCCACCGGCTGGAAGGCCGTTTCCGGGTCGAGGCGAGGAGGATGCCTTGAACTGGAAAACCCTCGACGGGCATCCGCCGCGCATCATCGCGCATCGCGGCGCCTCGGGTCTGTTGCCGGAGCACACCCTGCCCGCATACCGGCTGGCCATCGAACAAGGGGCCGAGATCCTCGAGCCGGACCTGGTGATCAGCGCCGACGGGACGCTTTTCGCGCGCCACGACGCCCATCTCTCGCGTAGCACCGACGTCGCCCGGCGGCGCGAGTTCGCCCGTCGCCGGGAACGCGGGTTGGAGGACCGCCTGGACTGGTGGGTGGACCGCTTCCGCGACGAGGAGATCGGCCGATTGCGCGCCATTCAGCCCTTTCCCGGACGCGACCGGCGTCACGACGGTCTCTATCCGATCCCGAGCTTCGCCGAAGCGCTCGACCTCGCCCTCGCCGCCGGGCGGATCCTCTATCCCGAGCTCAAGCATCCGTCCTGGTTCCGTAGCCGCGGGCACGACCCCGTAGCGCCCTTCTGCGCCGAGCTCGAGCGGCGCGGTATCACGGGACCGGGGGCGCGGGTATGGCTGCAATGCTTCGAGGAAGAGCCCCTGCGCCAGGCCCGCGAGCGAATCGGCATCCCCTCCTTCCTGCTGATGGTCTGGGACGAGCGGCAGCCTTGGCCGGCGCTGCTCGCCCTCGCCGAGCGGATCCACCGTTGGGCGAACGGGTTGGGGCTGGACAAACGCTACTTGCGCGATCCGGCGGCGGGCGAGGGGATCGCCCGGCTGCACGGCCTCGGCCTCGAAGTCCATGCCTGGACCTTCCGCGACGACATGGTCCCAGGAAGCGAGACGAGCGCCGAGGCGGAACTGAAGCGGGCGATGCACCTCGGCGCGGATGCCTTGTTCTGCGATTTCCCGGAGACCGCCTTGGCGCTGCGGGCGCGTCTAGCCGCCGGGGATGTGCTCTGATCGCGGCTTTCCCTAAAGGAGCTCGATTGCGGCGAAATCGGAGACCACCGGATGGGCGCTGGCGGGCAGCGGGCTTCCTTCGCGCGCCAGCCGCACCGTGGCCAAGCCCGCCGCGCGGGCCGCGTCGAGCTCGGCCTCGAGATCGGAGAGGAACAGGATCCCCTCCGGCGGCACGCCGATCCGCTCGGCGATGCGGCGGTAGGACCGAGGATCGGTCTTCGCGCCGATCGTGGTATCGAAATGGCCGCTGAACAGGGGGGTGAGGTCGCCCGCCTCGCTGTGCCGGAAGAAGAGCTTCTGCGCCTCGACCGAACCCGAGCTGTAGACGTAAAGCGGGATGCCGGCCGCGCGCCAGGCGCCAAGCCGCGTCGCCGCGTCGGGATAGACATGCGCCTGGAAGCGCCCCTCGGCATAGCCGCGGCGCCAGACCATCCCTTGCAGCGCCTTGAGTGCGGTGTGCTTTCGGTCCTCGTCGATCCAGGCGAGGAGACGGGCGATCTGGGCCTCGAGCCCGCCCTCGCCGGTCTCCGCCGCCACCTGCTCGAGCCAGGGACGCACCTCTGGATCCTCTGCCCGTTCGCGAAGGAAGTCGGGCAGGGCGGCGCGGGCGTAAGGGAACAGCACGTCCTTCACGAAGGAGAGCGAGCTCGTGGTGCCCTCGATGTCGGTGAGGACGGCGCGGATGCCGTGGAACCGCGGCATCTCAGGCCGACCCCGGCTCGAAGCGGGGGAAACGGCGGGCGATGTCGGTGCCGGTGAAGTGCCCGACCCAGCCATCCGGCTCGGTGAAGAAGCGGATCGCGACGAAGCTCGGGCTCGGGCCCATGTCGAACCAGTGCCTCATCCGGTCGGGAACGCTGATCAGGTCGCCGGCCTCGCACAGCACCTCGTACACCCGGTGGTCGGGGTGGAGGGTGAACAGTCCCGAGCCGGCGACGAAGAAGCGCACCTCGTTCTCCTTGTGGTAGTGCTCGTCGAGGAACTTCTGCCGCAGCGCCTCGCGCTCCGGATGTTCGGGGTGGATGCTGACCACGTCCACGGTGCGGAAGCCGCACTCGGCCACCAGCCGATCGATGTCCTCCCGGAAGGCGGAAAGGATTTCCTCGGAGGCCGCCCCGGCACGTATCTCGGCGCGCGGCTGCCAGCGCTCGAAGCGCACCCCGATCTCGGCGAGGCAGCGGGCGATCTCCGCCCCGTCCTGGGTGACGAAGCGGGGGGTGGAGGGATCGTCTTCGGCGAAGATGCGCAGTCGGCTCATCGATGGAGTCTCCGCAGGTCGAGTTCGCATTGGATGAGGAAATCGAGCGCCTCGAGATGCCGCGCCGCTTCCTCCGGATCACGCCCCCAGGCATAAAGCCCGTGGCCCTCGATCAGATAGCCGACGCAGACCGGGGCGGAGAGCGAAGGTTCCACCCGCGCCGCGATCTCCTCCATGTCCTGGCTGTTCGCCACCACCGGCAGGAAGAGCTCGGCCGTATGGGTGTCGATCCCGGAAATGGCTTTGAGGAGCTCATAGCCGGCGAGGCGGATCTCCCCTTCTCCCGCGAACAGCCGGGAGGCCACGGTCTGGGTCGGGGAATGGGTGTGGAGCACCGCCCCCGCCTCCGGCCGGAGGCGGTAAACCTGCAGGTGCAAGGCGGTCTCGGCCGAGGGCCGGCCGGATCCGGCCAAGATCCGGCCGTCTCGATCGACGATCAGGAAATCGCCCTCCCCGAGCCGGCCCTTGTCGCGGCCGGAGGCCGTCACCAGAAAGCGCTCGCCCTCGAGCCGAAGCGAGAAGTTGCCCGCGGTGGCCGGCGTCCAGCCGCGCTCCGCGAAGCGCCGGGCGAGGGCGGCGAGGGCGGCCCAGGGAGCATCGGGAGAGTTGTTGATCATGGTCAAGGCAGTCGGTCCGCGATCCGGCCATCATGCACTGGGCATCGACGCGAGTGTGCGCTATCGTCGCCTCCTCTCCAAGCCATCGCCAGGAGTTCTCCGATGCATCGACACGATCCACGTCGCCGCCGCCTGATCCGCCTCGTCGTGCTCGGCGCCGCGGGCGCCCCGCTCCTGCCCGCGCTGATCGGAGCGGCTCGAGCCGAGCTGCCCAAGCTCGAGGAAAGCGATCCGACCGCGGCCGCGCTCGGCTACAAGCACGACACCAACGCCGTGGATCGGGCGAAGTACCCCAACCATCGGCCGGATCAGATGTGCTCCAACTGCAATCTGATCCAGGGTGCGGAAGGGGAGGAATGGCGACCCTGCGCCATCTTCCCCGGCAAGCTGGTGCACGCCAACGGCTGGTGCGCCGCCTGGGTCAAGAAGCCCGGCTGAGGCAGCGCCCAAAGACGGGAGCTCGGGCGGCGATCCGTCGCAACCTCTGCGACGGGGGCGGGCATACTGGGTGGCGACAAGCTCGCCCTGCTTCTGCCGATGAGCCTCGAAGCGCCGTTGATCCTTCTTCTGGCCGTGGGCTTCCTGCTCGCCCTGGCCGATGCGCTTCGGGGTCGGCTGCGTCTTGCGGCGCTACGCGCCGAGAACGAATGGCAGCAGCGGCGGCTCGAGGAGCGGGAGCTGGCGCTATCCGAGGCTCAGCGCCGGGTCGCGACCAGCGAGCGGCTCGCCGAGGAGCGCGGCCAGGCCCTGGCGCGCCTGGAGCCCGTCGCCGATCGCGAACGCGAGCTGCGCGAGGCGCAGGCGCGGCTCCTCTCCGAGCTCGAGGGCGCGCGCCAGCGCGAGGCCGAGCTCGCCGTCCGCCTCGAGGAGGAGCGCCGCCGCGGCGCGGAGAAGCTCGCCCTGCTCGAGGAGGCGTCGCGCCGGCTCGGGGAGAGCTTCGAGAACCTCGCCCAGCGCATCTTCGAGGAGAAGATCGCCCGCTTCAGCCAGCAGGGCGGTGAGAGGCTCGAGCAGCTGATCCGGCCGCTGCGCGAGGATTTGGGGGGCTTTCGCGCCTTGGTCGAGAGCGGCTTTCGGCTCGAGGCCGAGCAGCGCGGCTTCCTGCGCGGCGAGCTCGAGCAGCTGAGGAGGCTCAACGAACGCCTGAGCGCGGAGGCGGAAAGCCTGGCCAAGGCCCTGCGCGGCGAGTTTCGCACCAGGGGTCTATGGGGCGAGATGATCCTCGAGCGGGTGCTGGAGAGCGCGGGACTCGAGAAGGGGCGGGAGTTCCTGGTGCAGGAATCCTTGAGCGCGGAGGATGGAAGAAGGCTGCGGCCCGACGTGATCGTGATGCTGCCCGAGAATCGCCAGGTGCTGATCGACGCCAAGGCACCGCTCGAAGCCTACCTCAGGGCATGCGAGGCGAGTGACGAGGAGACGCGGCAGCAATCGCTGGCGGCGCACGCACGGGCGGTGCGGGCGCACCTCGTCGAGCTCGCGGGTCGCGGCTACGACCAGGCCGCGGGCGGTGACGCGGTCGAGATGGTGCTGATGTTCGTGCCTTCCGAGGCGGCCCTGGCCGAAGCCTTGCGTCTCGAACCGGCGCTGCAGGCCGACGCGCTCGAGCGGCGGATCGCCCTCGTCGGCCCCAACACCCTGCTCGCGATGCTGCGCGCCGTGGCCTTTCTCTGGCGGCTCGATGCGCAAAGCCGCAATGCCCGTGAGATCGCGCGCCAGGCAGGGGCGCTCTACGACAAGTTCGCAGCCTTCGTCGAGGACCTTGGAAAGGTCGGCGAGGCCCTGGCCAAAGCGCAGGCCGCGCATCAGGCCGCCTTCGCCAAGCTCAGCTCGGGGAAAGGAAACCTCATCGGCCGGGTGGAGCGGCTGCGCGCGCTCGGCGCGAGCCCGAAACGCGCGCTTCCGAGCGCGCTCGAGCCCGATGAGGAATCCGAGGAAGCGTCCTAACGCACCCTCGTCGGCCGAATCTCCCCCGACTTCAAGCGCGAAAAGTAGCTGTCGAGTTCGCGTTTGACCACCGGGGCCAGGAGATACAGTCCCAGAATGTTCGGCAAGGCCATGACGAAGATCATCGCGTCGGAGAAGTCGAGCACGATGCCGAGCTTGATCGCCGAACCGATGACGATGAAAAGCAGGAACAGAAAGCGGTATCCGAGCTGAACCTGCTTGGTCTCGCCGAGCAGGTAGCAGGCCGCTTTCTCGCCGTAATAACTCCAGGCGAGCATCGTCGAGTAAGCGAAGAGGAACACCGCCAGGGCCAGGACATAGGGGAACCAGGAAAGCACCGAGGCATAGGCCTGCGAGGTGAGAGCCACACCCTCGACGCCTTGCTGCTGGTAGAGCCCGGTGATGACGATCACTAGTGCGGTCATGGTGCAGATCACCACGGTGTCGATGAAAGGCTCCCAGAGCGCGACGAGGCCCTCGGTGACCGGCTCCTTGGTGCGCACCGCGGAGTGGGCGATCGCCGCCGAGCCGATTCCCGCCTCGTTGGAGAAGGCGGCGCGCTGGAAGCCGACGATGAGCACGCCGATGATGCCGCCATAGGCCGCCTCGGGGGCGAATGCGCCCTTGAGGATCAGGGCGAAGGCGGCGGGGATGTCCTGCCAGTGGACGGCGAGGATATAGAGGCTCGCCGCGAGATAGAGCGCCGCCATGAAGGGCACCAGTTTGCTGGTGACGCGGGCGATCGACTTGATTCCGCCGATAATCACCAACCCCACGAGAAAGGCCATGAAGAGTCCGAACAGCCACCCCTTGCCGGCGAGCCAACTTCCGGCACCGCCCGAAACGTTGACCATCTGCTGGAAGGTCTGGTTGGCTTGGAACATGTTGCCGCCGCCCAAGGAGCCGCCGATGCAGCAAACCGCGAACACGGCGGCCAGAACCTTGCCCAAGGTGGCCAGTCTCGGCGAGCGCTCGGCGAGGCCGCGCGAGAGGTAGTACATCGGTCCACCCGAGACGCTGCCATCGGGATTCTCCCGGCGGTACTTCACCCCGAGCGTGCACTCGCAGAACTTGGTGGACATCCCGAGCAGCCCGGCGACGATCATCCAGAAAGTCGCGCCCGGCCCGCCGATGGTGATGGCCACCGCCACCCCGGCGATGTTGCCGAGCCCCACGGTGCCCGAGAGCGCCGTGGCGAGGGCTTGGAAGTGGCTCACCTCACCGGTATCGCGGGGGTTGCTGTAATCGCCGCGAATGAGCCGGAAGCCCTGCGCGAAACCCCGCAAGTTGACGAAACGGAAGTAGAAGGTGAGGACCACGGCCGCGACGAGCAGCCAGACGACGATCAAGGGCAGTCGGATGCCCTCCGCGACCTGCACGGAGTAAAAGACGGTCGTGATGATCGGCTCGAAGACGGGCCGCACCCATTCCTCGATGGCCCGGTCGATCTCGCCGGCGCGAACCAGCGCGGGCCAGAGCGTGATCGGCAGAGCGAGCAGTGCGGCGAGTCGGAACGTCATCGGGCACCTCCGGTTTCGTGGGCCGCGGGCGAACGCGCGATCTTCCATCCGGCGATCGCCATGAGCGCGGCGATGAGCGGGTTGAGCAGGTTGAAGAAAGCGAAGGGTAGGTAGGCGAGGGTTGATACCCCAAGCGTCGCCGCCATGTAGGCGCCGCAGGTGTTCCAGGGCACGAGCGGTGAGGTGAGGGTGCCGGCGTCTTCCAGCGCCCGCGAGAGATTCTCCGGCGCCAGCCCCCGCCGTTCGAACTCGTGACGGTAGATCCGTCCAGGCAGCACGATGGCGAGGTACTGATCCGCAGCGATCAGGTTGACCCCGAAAGCGGTGGCGAGCACGGCGAGAATCAGCGAGGCGGTCGTGCGGGCGGCGGCGAGCACCACCGCGACCAGCCGGGCGAGCATCCCAAGGCTTTCCATCACCGAACCGAAGGCGAGCGCACAGGCGATCAGCCAGACCGTGTCCAACATGCTCGCCATTCCGCCGCGCCGGAGCAAATCATCGAGCGCAGGCATCGAGGATTCGAGCTGGTACCCTGCGAACAGCACTTTCCAGGCGCCCGCGATCGTGCCGGCGATGCCTTCCGAGCCGCCGAGTCGAGCCACCAGATCGGGTTGGAAGACGAGCGCGAAAAGCACACCGCATAGCGCGCCTACGAGGATCGTCGGGAATGCGGGCATCTTGCGCCAGGCCATCGCCAACAGCAGGACGAGCGGAAGCATGAGGTGCAGGCCGAGGTCGAACTGGGCCCTCAGCGCCTCCCGCAGTGTCTGGATGGCCGCCCCATCGGTCGCGCCCTGATGCCCCCAACCGAGGAGGGCGAAAAGGGCCAAAGTGATGAGGAAACTCGGCCCGGTCGTCCAGGCCATGTGGCGGATATGGGCGAAGAGCTCGCTTCCGGCCGCCGCCGGCGCGAGGTTGGTGGTGTCCGACAGCGGCGACATCTTGTCGCCGAAGTAGGCGCCCGAAACCACCGCACCGGCGGTGATCGCCGGTGAGAGTCCGAGCCCCTGGGCGATCCCCATCAAGGCGACACCCACGGTCCCGGCCGTAGTCCAGGAACTTCCGATCGACAAGGAGACGAGGGCGCAGACCAGACAGCAAGCGAGATAGAAGATCGCCGGATCGATGATCGCGATTCCGTAATAGATGATCGTCGGCACGGTCCCCGAAAGGATCCACGCTCCGATCAGAGCGCCCACCGCCAGCAGGATGAAAATCGCGTTCGCACCGAGCGCCAAACCGCGGGCGATGGCCTCTTGTACGGTCGTCCAGCGATGCCCGAGCCGACGGCCGATGAGCGCGGCGAAGGCCATCGCCAGTACCAGCGCGATCTGATTGGGCCCTCCCGAGGAGGAGTCGCCGAAGAGCGCGACGGAGCCTGCAAGGAGCGCGACCAGGAAGAGGAGCGGCGCGAGGGCTTCCCAAAGGAGAGGCGCGCGCGGTGAGGTTGCGGCACTCATCGCGGTCTCGACATCGGGCTCGGTCCCTTCTCGGCGATGGCGCCGGGGAGAGAGGGGACGACTCGGCGCGGAAATCGCGAACGGAGCGGACGGCGGGCGTTCGATTTCACGCCCGCCCCTCGAACAGCTCGCGACCGATCAACATCCGCCGGATCTCGTTGGTACCCGCGCCGATGGCATAGAGTTTGGCGTCGCGCAGGATGCGACCGGCGGGGTAGTCGTTGATGTAGCCGTTACCGCCGAGCGCCTGGATCGCCTCGAGCGCCACCTGAACGGCGCTCTCGGCGCAGTGCAGCAGGCAGCTTGCCGCATCCACCCGGGAGCGGTGGCCGGCGTCGTAATCCCGCGCCACTTGATAGGCGTAGGCTCGGCTCGATTGCAGGGCCGTGTACATGTCGGCGAGCTTGGCTTGCATGATGCCGAAGCTGCCGATCGGCTGGTCGAATTGCTTGCGCTCGCGCACGTAGGGGAGAACCAGGTCGAGCGCGGCCTGCATCAGTCCGATCGGCCCACCGGAGAGCACCAGGCGTTCGGTGTTGAGGCCCGACATGAGCACCCTGACGCCCTGATTGACCTCTCCGAGCACGTTTTCCTCGGGGATCTCGCAGTCCTCGAACACCAGCTCGCAGGTGTTTGAGCCGCGCATGCCGAGCTTGTCGAGCTTCTGCGCGGTGCGGAAGCCTTTCATCCCGCGTTCGACGATGAAAGCCGTGATCGTGCGGCTGCCCTGTTCCTTGGGTGCGGTCCGCATGTACACCACCAGGACGTCGGCCTCGGGCCCATTGGTGATCCACATCTTGCTGCCATTGGCGATCCAGCGATCGCCACGTCTTTCGGCGCGGCAGCTCATCGAACCCACCACGTCCGAGCCCGCCCCGGGCTCGCTCATCGCCAGGGCGCCCACCCATTCTCCACTGCAGAGTTTCGGAACGTACTTGGCGCGCTGCGCCTCGTTGCCGTTGCGCCAGAGATTGTCGAGGCAGAGATTCGAGTGCGCGCCGTAGCTCAGGCCCACCGAACCGGAAGCACGAGAAATCTCCTCCATCGCCACCAGGTGGGCGAGGTAGCCGAGACCGGCGCCGCCGTAATCCGGCGGCACGGTGATGCCGAGGATTCCAAGCTCCCCGAGCTTGCGCCAGAGATCGCCGGGAAACTCGTTGCTGCGGTCGATGGCTTCGGCACGGGGAGCGATTTCCGCTTCCGCGAAGCGCCGCACGGCCTCCCGCAGCGCGTCGAGTTCCTCACCGAGGGGGAAGCTGCGCACGGCGGTCACACGCCGCGAACACGGCCGAGGAAGCGCGGCGGCACGTTGCCCATGTGCGGCAGTTTCAGCCGTCCGACGGCGGCGATCCGCTCCTCGGCCATCCGATCGGCGGCTTTGAAGGTGGGAATCCCATCGCGGGCTGCGATCTGGAAGATCTTGGTGACGTTGTAGTAGATCGTGCGCATCATGCGCATTGCCCGCTCGCGGTTGTAGCCGTCGAACTCGATCGAGACGTTCATCAGGCCGCCGGCATTGACTGCGTAGTCGGGCGCATAGAGGATCCCGCGGCGCTCGACCTCGAAGCCGGTCTCATCGTCGGCGAGCTGGTTGTTGGCCGCGCCGCAGATGATCTTCGCCTTGAGGCGCGGCAGGGTCTTTTCATTGATCGTCGCGCCGAGCGCGCAAGGGGAGAACACGTCCACCTCGCAGTCGTAGATGTCCTCGGGCGGAACCGCGACGCAGCCCAGTTCGTCCACCGCGCGCTCGACCGCCTTCTGATTGATGTCGGAGACGAAGACCTTGGCGCCGTGCTCGCGCAGCAGCTTGCAGAACTCGAAGCCGACATGCCCCACGCCCTGGACCGCGTAGCTGTATTTCCCCACCTCCTCATTGCCGAACTTGCGGCTGAGGGAAGCGAGAAGCCCCTGCAGGGTGCCGTAGGCGGTGAAGGGGGAGGGATCGCCCGAGCCGCCATGCACCTGGTGCACGCCGGTGACGAACTCGGTCTCCTTGAGAACGTATTCCATGTCGTTGACGTCGATGCCGACGTCCTCGGCGGTGATGTAACGCCCGTTGAGCGAGTTGACGAAGCGACCGAAGGCGCGGAAGAGGACTTCGGACTTGTCCTTGGCCGGATCACCGATGATCACGGCTTTCCCGCCGCCGAGATTGAGACCGGCGACGGCCGCTTTGTAGGTCATGCCCCGCGAAAGCCTGAGCACGTCCTCGAGCGCCTCCTGCTCGCTTCCATAGGGCCACATGCGCAAGCCGCCGAGCGCCGGTCCGAGCACGGTGTTGTGGATCGCGATGATCGCCTTGAGGCCCGCGTCTTTGTTGTGACAGAAAACCACTTCCTCGTGGCCAAGGGATTCCAAGGTCTGAAACAGCATCTTTCGCGAAGCTCCCGCTGATGTTGGACGAGGAGGCGCGGGAGGCGCGCGTCCGGCAAGGGCAGGACCTCGGCGGATGGACGCCGCGATGCTCTCTCCCCTCGAACCGGCCGCCGAACCCTCCCGCGGCCCGAACGGCGCGTATTGTAGGCGCTTCGCGCGGCGCCCGCAGCTCGAGAGCTTTCCGCTTGCGTATGATCGAGGCCATGTCACTCCGCTCCGCCGCCGGCCGGCCCACCGCGGATCGTCCCGCGCATGGCACCGCCGCGCTGATGCCTCTCATCATCGCTCACCTCTCCGGCCCTCCGCTTCCGGCCGAGCAGCGCGAGATGCTGCGCGCGAGACTCGAGGGGCTGACCGAGGACGGAAGCGAGATCGGAGGCGGACGGCACTGGCACAAGAGCCGGCTGCCCGGGGTCTCGCTGCGCTTGTTGCGCCGCGAGGCCGGTGTCCGGCTAGCCCTGTGGCGCCTCGCGCCGGGGGCGGTGATTCCCGGCCATCCCCATCGCTTGGACGAGGAATGCCTGATCCTCGCCGGCGAGCTGCGCCAGGGCGAGCGCCGCTTCCGCGCCGGAGACTTCATCCTGGCCCGGGCCGGCACTCGCCAGAAGGCGGTCAGCGCGCCGCGTGGGGCGCTGCTCCTGATCCGCGGGGAGGATGATCCCCACCTCTTGATAGATGAGCGCGCCGGCGGCCGGCTCCCCGAGGACTTGCAGGGCATCGCCGAACGCCGCAGCGAGGCGCTGATCACTCTTTTCGAGCGCTGGTGCGACCGCGTGTACGGCATCTTCGCGCTTTTCGATGCCGATCGCGCAGCGGCGCTCTGCCTCGGGCTCTTCGAGTCCCTCTGGCTCCAGCCGCCAGAGCCCGAAGAAGTCGCGGCCGGCGAGAGTGCAGAAACGGTGATCTTTCGCCGCGCCGCGGCCCTGCTTTCAGACCACGCGCTTCCCGGTCCGCCGGATCCCGCTGCTGCGCTCGCGGCGAGCGCCGATGATTCGCTCAAGGCGCGGCTTTCGCATCTGAGCGCGATCCAGCGCGAAGTCCTCGCGCGCGCAGTGATCGGCAGGAAGTCCTCGCGCGCGATCGCCCTCGAGCTCGGCTTGCCCGAAGGCACCGTCAAGTCTCACCTTCACCGCGCGGCGCGGCGTCTGAGCGCCGCTCGGCCCCGTCGCCGATCGTCCCGCCCCGATCCTAAAATCGAGACTTCGCGCCCATCTTCGAGGGAATCCGAATGAGCCGACCCGCGCCGCAGCTTCCGCAGGGTTCGACGCTCCGCGAGCGGCCCTTGCGCTTCGTCACGGCCGCGAGTCTCTTCGACGGCCACGACGCCGCGATCAATATCATGCGTCGCCTGATCCAGGCCCAGGGTGCCGAAATCGTGCACCTCGGCCACAATCGCGCGGCGGCCGAGGTGGTCCGCGCGGCGATCCAGGAAGATGCCGACGCGATCGCGCTATCGAGCTACCAGGGCGGCCACATGGAGTATTTCCGCTACGTGGTCGATCTGTTGAAGGAAAAGGGCGCTGGACACGTGCGGGTCTTTGGCGGCGGCGGCGGCACCATCACCCCGCGGGAGATCGCGGAGCTCGAAAGCTACGGCGTGGAGCGGATCTACCATCCGAACGACGGGATCCACATGGGTCTGGTCGGGATGATCGAGGACGTGATCCGTCGCGCCCGCGCCGCCCGATTGAAGCCCCCGCCGAGTCCGCGCGAGATTCCGGGGATCGACCAGGAGCTCGCCATCGCCCGGGAGCTCAGCGCGATCGAGAACGGCGAGCACGACGAGGAGGAGCTCGCGTTGCGTCGCAGGCTATGGTGGGTGGCCGGTCGGGGGGTGCCCGTGGTGGGCATCACCGGCACGGGCGGCGCCGGCAAGTCGAGCGTCACGGACGAGCTGCTCAATCGCTTCCTCCAGTGCTTCCCCGAGATGCGCATCGCGGTCGTGGCGGTGGACCCGACGCGCCGCCGCACGGGCGGCGCGCTGCTCGGCGATCGCATCCGGATGAACAGCCTGCGTTCGGAGCGGGTGTTCATGCGCTCGATGGCCACTCGTCGGCACCATGTCGCGGTGAGTGAAGTGCTCAAGGACGCGATCGCCTTCCTGAAGGCGGTGGGCTTCGACTTGGTCATGGTCGAGACGGCGGGCATCGGCCAGAGCGACACATCGATCGTCGATCTGGTGGACTTCCCGATCTACGTCATGACCAGTGACTACGGCGCGGCGAGCCAGCTCGAGAAGATCGACATGCTCGACTACGCCGAACTGGTGGTGCTCAACAAGTTCGATCGGCGTGGGGCCGAGGACGCGCTGCGCGACGTGCGCAAGCAGTGGAAGCGAAATCGCCAGGCGTTCAAGCTTCCCGACGAGCAGGTGCCGGTTTATCCCACGATCGCGAGCCAGTTCAACGATCCCGGCCTGAGCTGGATGTTCATCAATCTCTGCCGTCTGCTCCGCGAGAAGCTCGGTCGCGATGGTGAGCTTCGCACCCGTCACTGCGATTTCCGGCCGCGTCTGGAGCTCACGGAACGCGAACCGCGCGCCCATGCGTTGATTCCTGCCGCGCGCGAGCGTTACCTCGCCGAGATCGCCGAGCAAGGCCGTGCGATCCGCCGCCGCATCGAGGCGCAGGCGGCGATCGCGGATCGCGTGCAGGCGTTGTGGATCGCGCTCGGTGAGCTCTGTGACCCCGAGCGGCCGCCGCTCCTGCATCCTTACCCCGCCTCCGCGCTCGAGAAGGAGGGGCCTTGGACTGCGCTCAGGCGCCGCTACGAGGAAGCTCTGCAGGCCCTCGACGGTGAGTACCTCGCGTTGCTGAGGCGCTGGCCGGAGCGGCTTCAGTCCATCACCGGAGAGTTCAACGAGTACCGCGTGCGCGACAGGACGATCCGGGTCGAAAACTACCGCGAGTCGCTGAGCCGGCAGAAAATCCCGAAGATCGCTCCGCCGCGCTTCCAGGGTCTCGGCGATCTCCTGCGATTTCTCGCCAATGAGAATCTGCCCGGGGAGTATCCCTACACCGCCGGCGTCTACCCCTACCGCCGAAGCGGAGAAGACCCGATCCGGATGTTCGCCGGCGAGGGGACGCCGGAGCGCACCAACCGGCGCTTCCACTACCTCTCCCTCGGCCAGCCGGCAGCCCGACTCTCCACCGCCTTCGACTCGGTGACGCTCTACGGGGAGGACCCCGCCGAGCGGCCGGACATCTACGGAAAGATCGGTAACTCGGGGGTCTCGATCGCGACCCTCGACGACATGAAGAAGCTTTATTCCGGCTTCGACCTGTGCGCTCCGACCACCTCGGTGTCGATGACCATCAACGGGCCGGCGCCGATCATCCTCGCCATGTTCATGAACGCGGCGGTGGATCAGCAGATCGAGAAGTATCTGCGCGCCGATGCCCAGCGCTGGGAGGACGCGCGCCGCAGGATGGAGGCGATCTTCGCCGACGGCGAGCGCCCCGCCTTCGTGGGCACGCTGCCGGAGGGGAACGACGGTCTCGGCCTCGGGCTGCTCGGCGTGAGTGGCGATGAGCTGGTCCCGCTCGAGGTCTACGAGCGTATTCGCGACGAGACCCTCTCCGTGGTGCGCGGCACGGTGCAGGCGGACATCCTCAAGGAGGATCAGGCGCAGAACACCTGCATCTTCGGCATCCAATTCGCCCTCCAGATGATGGGCGACATCCAGGAATACTTCATCGAGAAAGGAGTCCGGAACTTCTACTCGGTGTCGATCTCCGGCTACCACATCGCCGAGGCCGGGGCCAATCCCATCACCCAGCTCGCTTTTACGCTCGCCAACGGTCTGACCATCGTCGAGTATTACTTGGCGCGGGGGATGAAGATCGATGACTTCGCCCCGAACCTTTCCTTCTTCTTCTCCAACGGGATGGATCCCGAATACGCGGTGATCGGCCGGGTGGCGAGGCGCATCTGGGCGCGTGCCATGCGGGAGCGCTACGGTGCGAGCCCGCGCAGCCAGATGCTCAAGTACCACATCCAGACCTCCGGTCGCTCGCTCCATGCTCAGGAGATCCAATTCAACGACATCCGTACCACGCTCCAGGCGCTCTACGCCCTGTTCGACAACTGCAACAGCCTGCACACGAACGCCTACGACGAGGCGATCACCACCCCGACGGAGGAGAGCGTGCGCCGGGCGGTGGCGATCCAGATGATCATCAACAAGGAGCTCGGGCTGAACTTCTGCGAGAACCCCTGGCAAGGGAGCTTCCTCATCGAGTACCTCACCGATCTGGTGGAGGAGGCGGTTTATCGCGAGTTCGAGGCGCTCTCGGCGCGAGGTGGCGTGCTCGGCGCGATGGACACCATGTACCAGCGCGGGAAGATCCAGGAGGAGAGCCTTTACTACGAGCAGAAGAAGCACGATGGCTCGCTGCCGATCATCGGGGTGAACACGTTCCTGCCGAAGGAACACGCCGGCGACATCACCACCGAGGTCGAGCTGATCCGCTCCACCGAGGCCGAGAAACGGCAGCAGATCGAGAATCTGCGCCGCTTCCAGGCTCGACGCAACTCGCGGCGACCCCCTGCGCTGGTGGCGCTCGCCGGCGAGCGCGAGCCGCTTTCCTTCCTCAAGGATTGCGCGCGGCGGCGCGAGAATCTCTTCCGGGCGCTGATGGAGGTGGTCAAGACCCACAGCCTGGGCCAGATCACGCACGCGCTCTACGAGGTGGGCGGTGAGTACCGCCGCAACATGTGAGCATCGTCGGTGAGCGATGCCGCCGAGCGCTCACTGCCTCTGATTCGGCTCAAGATCGAGCGCAGCGCGCGCCATCCCTGGATCTTTCGCAAGATGGTCGAGCGACCGGAGGCGAAGCTACCTCCGGGCACCTTGGTACGGGTCGAGGACCGGACCGGCCGAGCCTGCGGCGAGGGCTTCTACAACGGGCACTCGCAGATCGCGCTCAGAATGCTGAGCGAGGACCCCGCCGAAACCGTGGATCGGGATTGGTTCGCGCGCCGCATCGCGCGGGCGGCCGCTCTGCGCCGGGAACTGCTCGGACTCGACCGGTACACCAACGCCTGGCGCGTGGTTCACGCCGAGGGCGATGGCCTCTCGGGACTGATCGTGGACCGTTTCGCCGACACGCTGGTCGTCGAATTCCACGCCGCGGGTATGTGGCGGCATCGGGAGTGGGTCTTCGCGGCCTTGGGGGAGAACTTTCCAGGAGCCGAGATCCTCGGCACCGCCGATCAGGAAATCGCCGCACGCGAGGGTTTCAAGGCACCGGCCCCTCCGCTCGGGAGCGAGCTTCAGATCCAGGAGAACGGCTTGCGCTTCTGGGTCCGGCCCGCGGGCTTGCACAAGACCGGATTTTTCCTCGACCAGCGCGAGAACCGGGCACTGTTCGCCCGCTTCTGCGCCGGTCGGCGCGTGCTCGATCTCTGTTGCAACAGCGGCGGCTTCACGATCTACGCCCTCGCCCGCGGCGAGGCGCGGGAGGCGGTGGGGGTCGATCTCGACGGGGAGGCACTCGAGCTCGCGCGCCGTAACGCCCGACTCAATGGCGTTCGCGCCCGTTTCGTCCAAGCCGACCTGTTCCCTTGGCTGCGCGATGCCATCGCCAACGGCGAGCGCTTCGAGGCGGTGGTCCTCGATCCGCCCAAGCTCACCCGCGACCGCGATCAGGTGATCGCGGCGCTCAAGAAATACCTCGACATGAATCGTCTCGCCATGCAGGTTCTCGCCCCCGGTGGTCTCTTGCTGAGCTGCTCTTGCACCGGCCTGGTGAGCGAGGCGCAGTTTCTCGAGATGCTCCGGCGCGCCTCAGGCTTCGCCGGACGCAGCTTGCAGATCCTCCACGTGGGCGGAGCGGGGTCCGATCACCCCTTCCTCGCCCATGTTCCGGAGAGCCGCTACCTCAAGGCGGTCCTCGCCCGCGTGCTTTGATCCCGCTCTTCGCCGGGCGGCCAAGGCAGCACCTGGTCCTCGAGGCAGAGGAAGAGCCGCTCTCGGGCGCCAGCTCGTACCGGATAGCCTCCGGCCAGGGTCGTGAAGGCCGGCAGCACCGCGTGCTCGGGCCGAAGCCAAAGACAGGGAAAGCGCGCGCTCAGCCGCCCCAGGCGAAGCTTCGCCACTGGATGCACGTGGCCGCTCAGGACGGGCAGTTGCTCCGAAGAGGGGTCGTGACGGATCCGAAACGGTCCGAGGTCGGCACAGGTACCCCAATCCTCGATCGCCATGGCCGAGAAATCGAGCCGATGGTCGTGATTGCCGCGCACGGCTGCGATTTCGAGCGCCCGGTGGCGGCGGCGGAAGTCCAACCAGTGCTCGAGCCAAAGCTGTCCCGGCTGCGGACGCCCATGGACCAGATCACCGAGGATCAGCAGACGCTTCGGGCGCAGCGCCTCGAGGATGGCGGCGAGCCGCTGGAGATCGGCGCAGGTCGTGCCCTCAGGCACGGGGATGCCTCGCTCGCGCAGGATCCGCGCCTTGCCCAGATGCAGGTCGGCAACGAGCACGGAAGATCCGCGGGGCCACCACACCGCGCGGCGTGGATCGAGCCAGAGCGTCTCGCCAGCGAAGCGGAACGAGCTCGCCTTCACGGGGTACGCCCCTGCCGGATCGCCCATTGCTTCACCCTCTGCTCTACGGCTCGCGGATCGAGCGGGGCGCGCAAGCGCTCGGCCTGAAGGGAGAGGGCGAGCGGGCTGAGCTGCCGAGGTCGCTCGAGGAGCAGACGGGCCTTCCCGAGCCGTTCGACGAGGGCCCGGATTCCGGACAAGGCCAAGTCCTGTTCGAGCGTCTCGCGGTGGGCGTAGCGCAGCATCGGATGTCCGGGATCGTGACGGCGGAGGACTTCGAAGAGGAGTCGGCTCGAGAGGCGCAAGTGCCGGAGACCCTGGCCGGCACCCGGCGGTGCCTTGCGCAGGAGCCCGGCGATCTGGGCATTTTCGTGGAAACGACGGCGCCAGAGCGCATCCAGCCGACCCTCGCCGATGAGTTCCTCCTCTCGCGGCGGTCGCGCCAAGCATTCGCCGAGCCGACCGAGGGGAGGCTCCTCGCCGAAAAGGAGGAGCAGCCCGTAATCGTTGACTGCGAACTCGAGGGGAGGAGGAGAAAGACGTGCGCCGAGCAGCGCGGCGAGGCCGGCATGGAGATCGCGCCCCGCGAAGGGAAAGACGAACAATTGCCACGCTTCGGGAAGCGCGTAGCACTCGCAGAGCAGCTCGCCGGGACGGGGCAGGGCGGAGAGCATGGCTTGGCGGGCGAGCAAGGGACGAGCGGCCTCGAGTTCGGGACCCTCCCCGCGATCGAGGGCCCCAAGCAGCGCCTCTCCCAGTTCGCTGGAGAGGGGCAGGCGCCCGCCCGCCCAGCGGGGCACCACGGCCGACTCTCCCTTCGCCTTGCGCACCAGAGCGCGGTCTTCCCGCAAGGCCACGAGTCGCAGACTCTCCCCGCCCAGCTGGAAGCAATCCCCGGGAAGCAAGCGGGCGAGGAAACGGCTCTCGACTTCGCCGATCCGCCGACCGTTGAGCAGCATGACCGGGACCAGCTCGTCGCCGAGGATGGTGCCGATGGCCAGGCGATGGTCGCGGGCCACGCGGGCGGATGCCGGTACCAGCCGCCCATCGCCGTTTCGCCGCAGACGTGCGAAACCCGGGTAGCGGCCGAGGGCCGAGCCGCCGTGCTCGAGCATCGCGAGAATCGCGGCGAAATCCGCTTCTTCGAGCGCCGCGAAGGCATGGGTGCCGCGGACCTCGGCGAAGATCTCGGCGGGATCGAGCGGTTCGGCCAAGGCCAGGGTGGTGAGGTGCTGCGCGAGGACATCGAGGCAGAGCCGAAGCGGCGACCGCGCCTCGATCCGCCCTTCGGCCAGGGCGAGGCGGGCAGCCGCGATCTCGAGGAGCTCCCAGGGATGCGTGGGAACGAGGATGATCCGCGCGGGTGCCCCCGGGCGATGGCGGGCGCGTCCCGCCCTTTGCAGCAGTCGCGCGAGGCCCTTGGGCGAACCGATCTGCACGACTTGCTCCACTTTGGGGAGGTCGACCCCGAGGTCGAGGCTGGAGGTGGCCACGACGGCTCGGAGCCGCCCGCTGCGAAGGCCTTCCTCCACCGAGGCCCGGCGCTCGGGCGCGATGGATCCATGATGCAGCGCGAGCTCGGTCGGATCGCCGGGCCAGACCGAATGGAGGGCGGCGTACCATTGCTCGGCCTGGGCGCGGGTGTTGGTGAACAGCAGGCTGCTCTCGGCGGCGGTGAGCCGCGGCAGGAGCTCGGGAAGCCGCTCGAGACCGAGGTGTCCCGCCCAGGGCAAGGCCAAGGGGTCCGGCGGCAGAAGGGTCTCGAGGAACAAAGGCCTGGCCGAATCGGCACGGACGATCCGCCCCTCCCGACCCGCGGCGAGCACCGCCAGAGCGGTCTCGGGATCGCCGATGCTCGCCGAGAGCGCGATCGCTCTGAGCCTTGGGGCGAGACGGCGCAGCCGGGCGATGGCGAGCTCGACCAGCACACCGCGTTTGCTCCCGAGCAGTTCTTGCCACTCATCGCAGACCACGCCCCAAAGGCCGCCGCAGGCCCGTTGGAAACCCTCGTGCGACAGCAGCAGGGTGAGACTCTCCGGCGTGGTGACGAGGAGCTCCGCTTCGCCGGCCCGCGCGCGGCGTTTCGCCCCCTCGGTCGCATCGCCACTGCGAAGCACGACTCGCCAGTCGATGCCTGCCGTCGCCACCCATTCGGCGGCGGAGCGAGCCGTGTCGGCGGCCAGCGCGCGAAGCGGCGTCACCCAGAGCAGTCGCAGACCCTCACGGCGTCGGGGCGCGGCGAGGGCGCGCGCGAGGAATGCTCCGAGCGCGGCGAGGGTCTTGCCGGCTCCGGTCGGCGCCAGGATCAGCACCGCCTCGGCCGATTCGAGCGCGTGCCAGCTCTCGCGCTGGAAAGAAAAAGGGGCGAATCCGGCCGCGGCCAGACGAGAATTGAGCCGGTCAATGCCGCAGGAGGGCGCGAAGCTCATCGATGGAGCTCACTGCCGCGAGATCGAGATCGCGCCGCCAGCGCAGGATCCGTGGAAAACGAAGCGCCAGGCCGGCGCGATGCCGGGTGGAGGGCGCAATCCCCTCGAAGCCGAGTTCGAAGACGAAATGGGGTTCGACTTGGCGCACCGGTCCGAAACGCTTCAGGGTGTGGCGACGCAGCCAGCGATCGAGCTCCACGATCTCATCCTCGCTGAGACCAGAGTAGGCTCGGGCGACCGGCAGCCATTGCCCCTGCTCGCCGCGGACGCCGAAGGTGTAGTCGGTGAGCAGCCCCGCCCGCCGACCGTGGCCTGGCTCGGCGTAGAGCAGCACCGCATCGACCGTATAAGGCTCGATCTTCCATTTCCACCAATCGCCTCGCACGCGCCCGGAACGGTAGGGCGAATCCTTGCGTTTGAGCATCACCCCTTCGACGCCGAAGTCGCGACAGCAGGCACGAAGCGCGGAGAGTCTCTCCCATTGATCGAAATCCAAACAATGACTTATCTGAACAATATCACTTGACTTATGAAGTATTTCCGCGAGCGCCGAGCGGCGCGCGTCCAGCGGTCGCGACCGCAGGTCCACTCCCGATCGCTCGAGCAAATCGAAGGCGAGGAATCGCACCGGAATCTCCGCGCTCAGCCGGCGTGGACTGCGGCGGCGCTGGAGCCGGCGCTGGAGTGCGGCGAAGGAATCGGGTCGATCGCTCGACCAGGCCACGATCTCCCCGTCGAGGACCGCATCTTCGGGCAGGGCCTCGAGCGCCGCGAGCAGTTCGGGGAATCGCTCTTCGATCCGTTCACCGCCACGCGACCAGATGGCGCTGGTGCCGCCGCGGCGGATCAGTTGAGCCCGGATTCCGTCCCATTTCCACTCCGCGAGCCACGCCGAGGGGTCGCCGAGCGCGCCGGGTCCCTCGGGAAGCGGCGAGGCCAGGAAGAAGGGGTAGGGGCGAGCCGGATCGGGTCGCTCTTCCTCGCTGGCGATGAGAGCGCGGAAGGCTTCGGCCGAGGGCCTCCATTCGCCGGCCAATCGCTCGGTGATCCGCCAAGTCTCGCGTCCCGAATGGAGGGCTAGGGCACGCACCACCGTGGCCCGCGAGACCCCGAGCCGCCAGCCGCCGGTGAGCAGCTTGTTGAGCGCGAATCGCTCATCGGCTCGTGCCCTCGACCAAAGGGCGAGCACCGCCTGCTCGCGTTCGCTCAAAGGACGCCTCGCGAGCGGCAAGAGTTCGCGCTCGATCAGGATCGAAAGCGGGGGTAAGCCCTCGCCGCTTCCGGGGAGGAGGAGGGCGGCGGTTTCCGCCAGATCGCCGGCATGCGCGTGGCACAGCTCCACCAGCCAATCGGGCAGCCCGCTCGAGCGAGCGATCAGGCCTCGCAACCTGGCGGTATCGAGGATCCTCGCGGGACGTTCGCCGAGCAGCAGAGCCACCGTCCAGGCCGCATCGGCCGGGTCGCTGCGAGCGAAGTGATCGGCCAGCGCGAGGATGCGGGCACGCTGTCCGCGCGCTCGATCGAGAGTCTCCAGCAAGCTCACGAAATCCCTCATTCGCCCTCGCCCTCGTAGGTGGTGAGCCAGGTCTCGGCGCTCAGCCCCCGCTCGGAGAGGAAGCGCGCCAAGGCCTCGCCTTGGCCGTGGGTGAGCAGCACCCGTCGGGCCCCGCTTTCGGCGATCGTCGCGAGCAGCGCGGGCCAGTCGGCATGATCCGAGAGGATGAAGCCGCGATCGTAAGCGCGGCGCCGTCGCTGGCCGCGGATGCTCATCCAGCCGGAGGCGCAAGCGGTCTCCGCAGGACCGAGCGCGCGAAGCCACGCACCCGCGGCCGAGGGCGGAGCCAAGATCAGGCGGCCGGCGAGAGCGCCACGACGTCGCCGCTCGGGCAGGGGCTCCCAGTCCCCGAGCGCGACCCCCTCGGCTTCGTAGAGGCGATTGATCGCGGCGATGGCGCCGTGAACCAGCACCGGCTGGTCGAGGGATCCGCCCAAGGCGGCGAGGAGGCGCTGCGCCTTGCCGAGGCTGTAGGCATAGAGCACCGCAGCCATCCCGCGCCGGGCGCAATCCTCCACCCAGATGCGAATGGCCGCCAGGACCGATTCCGCGCTCGGCCAGCGATACAAGGGAAGGGCGAAGGTGGCCTCACAGACGAGGGTGTCGCAAGGCAGAGGCTCGAAGGCGCCGCAGGTCGGATCCGACGCGCGCTTGAAATCGCCGGTCACCACCCAGACTTCGCGAGCGCCCTCGATCCGCACCTGGGCCGATCCGCGGATATGTCCTGCCGGGTGCAGGCTCAGGCGCACCCCCCGAAGGCGGACCGTTTCGCCCCATTCGAGGCTCCGGATCCGCGCTTCGCGCCCGAGCCGGTGCCGAAGCAGCGCCTCTCCCTCGCGGGCCGCAAGGTATTCTCCGCATCCGGGGCGAGCGTGATCCGCATGGGCGTGGGTGATCACGGCGAGCGGCACGGGCCGCCAGGGGTCGATGTGGAATCCGCCGAGGGGGCAGTAGAGGCCAGCCTCGTCCCGTCGAATGAGGGGTTCCTCCATGAGCCTCATTGTCACCGACGGACGTCGATGGCTTGCAAAGCCCCCATCTTTGCTTTGCCCTCGCTCGCGGCGATGATGAGGGCATGGAACCGCGTATCGCCCTGGTGGCCGCCGGCAGCCCCGCTGCCCAGGAGGCGCGTGAGGCGCTGAGCGAACGGATCCCGGTGGTCGAGCCGGAACGAGCCGACGTCATCGTCGTGCTCGGCGGGGATGGCTTCATGCTCCGCACCCTGCATCGCTTCCTTCACCTCGCGAAGCCCTTCTTCGGCATGAAGCTGGGCACGGTGGGTTTCCTGATGAACGAATATCGCCCCGAAGGCTTGCTCGAGCGCCTCGAGCACGCCCATCGCCATCAGCTGCGCCCGCTCGAGATGCGAGCGGTGACGGAAGCCGGTGGGGTGGCGGAGGCGCTCGCGTTCAACGAGGTCTCGCTCTTGCGCGAGACCAAGCAGGCGGCCAAGCTCAGGATCGTGCTCAATGGTCAGGAACGTCTGAAGGAACTCATCTGCGATGGCATCCTCGTCGCCACCCCCGCGGGCAGTACCGCCTACAACCTTTCCGCCCACGGACCGATCCTGCCGCTCGACAGCCGGGTTCTGGCGCTCACGCCGCTGGCCGCTTTCCGGCCGCGGCGATGGCGCGGCGCCATCCTGCGCGCCGATACCCGTATCCGCATCGAGGTTCTGGAGCCTTACAAGCGGCCGGTGAGCGCCACCGCCGACGCCCATGAAGTCCGCGACGTGGTCGAGGTCGAGGTCCGCGAGTCGGCGGAGAGGATGATCGAGCTGTGGTTCGATCCCGAGCACAACCTCGACGAGCGGATCCTGGAGGAACAGTTCGCCTTCTGAGCGGCACGAGCATGAGCGATTCGCCGGAGCAGAAAGGCCTCGCATCCGATGGGGAGAAAGGCCGTTTGGTGGTCGCCATCTCCTCTCGTGCGCTCTTCGATCTGGAGGAGGCGCATCGTATCTTCGAGCAGCAGGGCCTCGAGGCCTACGCGCGATACCAGATCGAGCGGGAGAACGAGATCCTCGGGCCGGGGATCGCCTTCCCGTTGGTACGCAAGCTGCTCGCTCTCAATCAGGCCTTGCCGCCGGCGGGGCCCAAGGTCGAGGTGATCCTCCTCAGCCGCAACTCGAGCGACACCGGCCTGCGCGTCTTCAATTCGATCGAACACTACGGCTTGGAGATTTCCCGCGCAGTCTTCACGGGTGGGGCGCCGCTGTCCCGCTACGTCCGCCCCTTCGGCGCCGACCTGTTCCTCTCGGCCGACCCCGAGGACGTGCGCCGCGCGCTTCAGGAAGGGGTGGCGGCGGCCACCATCCTCGGCGGTCCCGGCAGCCCCGCCGAATACACCCAGACGCAGGAACTGCGCATCGCCTTCGATGGCGATGCGGTGATCTTCGGCGATGAAGCCGAGCGGGTGACGGCCGAAGCCGGATTCGATGCCTTCCGGCTCAGCGAGCAGGCACAAGCCGAGCGACCCCTTTCCGCCGGACCGTTCAAAGGGTTCCTCCAAGCCTTGCACCTGCTGCAGCAAGCGCTGCCGAGCGAGCACCCGCCGATTCGAACGGCCCTGGTCACCGCGCGCTCGGCACCCGCTCACAAGCGCGTGATCCTCACGCTCCGCCATTGGGGCGTGCGCATCGACGAGGCTTTGTTTTTGGGCGGCCTCGACAAGGGGCCCTTCCTCGCCGCCTTCGGAGCCGACATTTTCTTCGACGATCAGCGGGGTTACGTCGAGCGGGCGGCGCGACACGTTCCGGCCGGGCACGTGCCGCATGGGGTGCGCAATCCGTCTTGATGACGGCTTGACCGACCTTGCCTAAACTGCGCGTTTCGATCTTCCCTCCGGTCGGAACATGAGCAGCCCCAGCCTCGACCCCTGCGACCTCTTCGATGTCCGCTCGCTCTTGAGCGAGGAGGAGCGTGCCGTTCAAGAGCAGGTGGCCCGCTTCACCGACGAAAAGGTGCTTCCGATCATCGGCGATTGCTTCGCCGAGGGGCGTTTCCCAGCCGAGCTGATCCCAGAGATCGCGAGTATGGGGCTGCTCGGTTCGTCCCTGCCGGAGGAATACGGCTGCGCCGGCCTCAATGCCGTCTGCTATGGCCTGATCTGCCAGGAGCTCGAGCGCGGGGACTCCGGGATCCGCAGTTTCGTCTCCGTGCAAAGCTCGCTTTGCATGTATCCGATCTATGCCTTCGGCAGCGAAGAGCAGCGCCGTCGCTTCCTGCCGGCGATGGCGCGCGGCGAGATCATCGGATGCTTCGGGCTCACCGAGCCGCATGGCGGCTCGGATCCGGCGAACATGAAGACCCATGCCCGCCGCGATGGCGGCGACTGGGTGCTCAACGGCGCCAAGATGTGGATCACCAACGGCGGCATCGCCCACATCGCCATCGTCTGGGCGAACACCGAGGAGGGCATCCAGGGCTTCATCGTCGAGCGCGGCATGAAAGGCTTCGAGACGCGCGACATCCACCGCAAGATGTCGCTTCGCGCCTCGGTGACCTCCGAGCTCTACTTCGACGACGTGCGCGTACCCGAGGCCAACCGCCTACCCGGCGTGCGAGGTCTGAAAGGGCCGCTCTCCTGCTTGACACAGGCCCGTTACGGCATCACCTGGGGACCCATCGGCGCGGCCATCGCCTGCTACCGAGAAGCCCTCGCCTACGCGAAGGAACGCGTGCTCTTCGGACGTCCCACGGCGGCGACGCAAAGCATGCAGATCCGCCTCGCCGACATGACGCGAAGGATCACGCAGGCGCAGCTCCTGAGCCTTCAGCTCGGCCGGCTCAAGGACCAAGGGCGGATGCATCCGACCCAGGTTTCGCTCGCCAAGTGGAACAACGTGCGCATGGCGCTGGACATCGCCCGAGAGGCGAGAGACATCCTCGGCGGCGCCGGCATCACCACCGAGCACTGCCCCATCCGGCACATGCTCAATCTCGAATCGGTCATCACCTACGAGGGGACCGAGCTCGTCCATCAGCTCGTGGTCGGCCGCGAGATCACCGGTTTCAACGCCTTTTGAGCGATTCCTCCCCCTGAGAAGGACCGCTCCTCGGGGGTTAGAATGTTCGCTTCCCCCCGAAGCGCGAGCCCTCATGGCGAGTCCGGTACCGGTCATTCCTGCCCACAAGCGCGGCTTCAACCGTGCGGAAGTGGTCGACCGCAACTTCCGCGAGTTCGTCGAGGCCCATCCCGGCGCTCGTCATCCGAAGCCTGCGCCTCACGATCCCATCTTGCCCGGCGCCCCCATCTCGGCCGATGAGTTTCGCGAGCTCTTCGAATCCCAGCTTCTGAGCCGACACCTCGACCTCATGGCGCGGGTGCTTAGGCTGCGTAATGCGGTGTTCTACACCATCGGCAGCGCCGGTCACGAGGGCAACGCGCTGCTCGGCAGGCTCACTCGCCACACCGATCCGGCTTTCCTGCACTACCGCTCGGGCGCCTTCATGGCGGAGCGTTCCCGCAAGCTGCCCGGCATCGACTTCGTGTTCGATACCGCGCTCAGCTTCGCGGCGAGCAAGGAGGATCCCGCTTCCGGGGGGCGACACAAGGTGTGGGGGTCTAAGCCTCTGTGGGTGCTGCCTCAGACCTCCACGATCGCAAGCCATCTGCCGAAGGCATACGGCGCGGCCCTGGCCATCGAGCTCGCCAAGCGGCTCAAGCGGCCGCTTCCGATCCCTGAGGACAGCATCGTGATTTGCTCATTCGGGGACGCGAGCGCCAATCACGCCACCGCTCAGACCGCCTTCAACGCAGCAGCCTGGACCGCATTCCAGAGGCTTTCCGCGCCGGTGCTCTTCGTGTGCGAGGACAACGGCATCGGCATCTCGGTGAAGACCCCACCCGGCTGGATCGAGACCCGGTTTCGGACGATGCCCGGTCTCGATTACTTCTTCGCCGATGGTCTCGACCTCATCGCAGGCTATTCCGCGGTCCTGGCCGCCGTCGAGCACTGTCGCCGCAGCCGCCGGCCGACCTTCCTGCATCTCAAGGTCGCGCGGCTGATGGGTCACGCCGGCACGGATTTCGAGATCGAGTGGCGCAGCCTCGAGGAAATCCTCAAGGTCGAAGCGGAGGATCCGATTCTGCGCTCCGCGGGGATCGCGCTCGAAAGCGGGCTGATGAGCAAGCAAGAGCTGCTCGACTGGTATGAATCGATCCGCAGCCGCTGCTTCGCGGCCGCCGAGGAGGCCGGCCGACGGCCCAAACTATCTTCCCTCGCCGAGATCGTCGCACCGCTCGCGCCGCTACATCCCGAAGCAGTGCTCGCCGAAGCGCGCCGCGCCCCCGATCGGGCACGGCGGATCGAAATCTTCGGCGGCGAGGACAAGCTTCCCGAGCGCCAGCCGCCCCGCCACATGGCGATCCTCATCAACCAGGGTCTGCACGATCTGCTCTGCAAATATCCGGAAGCGCTGGTCTTCGGCGAAGACGTGGCGCAGAAGGGTGGGGTCTATACGATCACCAAGGGCTTGTGGCGGCGCTTCGGTCCGAGCCGCGTGTTCAACACCCTGCTCGACGAAACGACGATCCTTGGTCTGGCCCAGGGCTTTGGCACCTTCGGCTTCCTTCCGATTCCGGAGATCCAGTACCTCGCCTATTTCCACAACGCCTGCGATCAGATTCGCGGCGAGGCGTGTTCCTTGCAATTCTTCTCCAATGGCCAGTTCCGCAACCCGCTGGTCATGCGCATCGCCAGCCTCGGCTACCAGCGCGGCTTCGGGGGGCATTTCCACAACGACAACTCGATCACCGCCCTGCGCGACATTCCCGGGCTCGTGGTGGGCTGCCCCTCGCGCGGGGATGATGCGGTCACGATGCTGCGCACGATGATGGCGATGGCCAAGGTGGACGGACGGGTGTGCGCCTTCCTCGAACCGATTGCGCTTTACATGTGCAAGGACCTCCACGCGCCCGAGGACGGCGGCTGGCAGTTCGGGTATCCGCCTCCCGAGGAGGCGATGGTGCCCGGCGAGGGCAGGGTGTATCACCCAGAGGCCGAGGACCTCCTGATCGTCACCTTCGGCAACGGGGTTCCGATGGCGCTTCGCGTGGCGCGCCGGCTCGCCGAGGATGGATTTTCGGTTCGCGTCCTCGATCTGCGCTGGCTGGTTCCGCTCAATGAAGCGCTGATCGCCGAGCAGGCCGCCGCTTGCCGGGCCGTCCTCGTCCTCGACGAGGGTCGTCGGAGCGGCGGCCTCGGCGAGGCGATCATCACCGCCTTGGTGGAGCGCGGGCAGGGCGGCAAGCCGATCGCCCGCGTATGCGGCGCGGACACCTACACGCCGCTCGCCAGCGCTGCGTTCCTGGTCTTGCCGGATGAGAACGCGGTCGAGGCCTCGGCCCGGGACTTGTTGAGACCTCGTGGCTGATACTGCGTTGTCGTTCCTTTTTGCCTATCATCAAACCGATGAGCCGTTCTGAACCTCTGGCCATCGTCTTCGCCGACATCAGCGGCAGCACCCGATTGTTCGAACAAAAGGGTGATGTCGCGGCGCGGCAACTGGTGGCCAAAGTGCTCGGTGCACTCGCCGAGGTCACGCGTCGCCACGGCGGACGCGTGGTGAAAACCATCGGCGATGAGATCATGAGCGTGTTCCCGACGGCGATCCAAGGCGTCCATGCCGCGATGGAAATGCAGCGGCTGACCACGCGAGAGCCGGATTTCGTCCGCGAGAATCTCGGGCTTCGCATTGGAATGCATTACGGGGAGGCTTTGGTCGAGGACAACGACGTGTTCGGGGACGCGGTCAACACCGCGGCACGGATGACGGCGATTGCCAAACGCGAACAAATCGTCACGACCGCGGGCTCGCTCCGGGACGTCACCGGCTCGACCCAGCTGAGAACGCGCAGTCTCGGGCGCACGAGAGTGGCCGGCAAGCTCTTCCCGGTCGAAATCTGTGACGTCTTGTGGCAGGAGGACTTGGCCGGCGTGACCATGGTGCAGCGTGCCGTGCGGCTGGACGACGGCGAAAGCATCGGCGCCAGGCTCAGCATTCGGCATCGCGGACGTCTGATCGAGCTCAACGAGGACTCACCGCCCTTCCGGATGGGGCGCGATCCGGGAAACGAACTGGTGGTGGATGCCGAGTGGGTCAGTCGGTATCACGCCCTCATCGAGTACAAAAAGGGGCATTTCGTGCTCACGGATCGCAGCACGAATGGCACCTACGTTCGCCTGGGGGACGATGAGGAACTCCGCCTCCACCGCGACGAAATGCACCTGCGAAAGTCGGGGACGCTCAGCATGGGGCAGCCGCTCGCGCTCAACGCCGAGGATGCCGTCTATTTCCAATGCGACTACGGCGGTCGCGGTTGAGCGCAGAAGGCGAGGGCGCGGTGGCCCGCGTCTTCGCGCCTCAGGGCGGCTGATAGCCGTGGAAGCGAGCGAGAAGCCGCTCCCAGCCGCGATACTCGGATGCTGAGGCGGGCACGAAGCGGGTCACTCGCAGCTCGTGCAGCACCGCATAAACCGCAGGATCCTCGACCGCCTTCTCATGCAGAGCGAGCATCGCGGCGATGATCCGCTCGCGAAGCTCGACCGGCACGGTGGGGGAAGCCGACAGGGCCGTTCCAGGAAAATCGCGCGAGTGCGCGACCTCGACCAAGTTCTGGAGTTCCTGGGCGAGATTGGCCGGAACGAGGGTCGCTGCCGCCTCACCGGAGAAGATCAGCGAGGGACCGTCTTGCCAGGAGGTCAGGGAGGCAAGGATCTGCGGACGCGCGATCGGATCGGGAAACATGTCGCGCAGCACCAGGAATCCGAGGCTCGGCGCGGGCAGCGTCGCGATCGGGCGGCCGACGAGATCATCGAGCCCGGTCCCCTCGTTTTCGCGCGGGACGAGCAGGACGAAGCGCACCGGCTCGCCGGTCTTGACCAACGGCACGAAACCAAAGCGGCGATTGCGGTAGTCGGTGAAATGCGCGTACTCGAAGACGAAATCGACGGGCTCGTTGTTGCGTAGATCCCGCCAATAGATCAAGTGGTCGCTCGGCGCCTTGAGGCGAAATTCGACGCCGGTCTCGGCCCGAAGGTAATCGAGCAGAGGACGGTAGACCTCCGCCGCCATGTCCTGCGGATAAGAGGGTTCGACCAGCAGGGTATAGGGCTGGCCGTGGATCCCTCCCGGAGCGACGAGCAGCCACCCCCAAAAGAAGGGGATCCAGCGTCTCCGGATCACCGACATCATCAGACGCCCTCCCGACTTTTGCGCCCTATTGAACCGGATATCTTCGATTTTCGCCAGAAGAGTCTGTTAGGCGTCGAAAAATCTAGTGCTCGCTCACGCTTCCCCGGGGTTCGTGGACGAGCAGGATGCCTTCGGCCGTCGGCACACTCGGCATCGCGAGCTCGAGGCTGGTGACGCAGGCGATGACGCGATCGTGCGCGGGCCCTGCCGCGTCCACGACGTCGCCGATGGTGCGTCCCTCGCGATCCTGCAGACGCTGCCCCGGCGCGAGGCGCGTGCTGCCGCGCAGGATGGCGAGATGCCGTTTGACCTCGCCGAGATAGTGGCTACGGGCCAGTATTTCCTGGCCCGGGTAACAGCCTTTGCGCAGGCTGAAAGCGCCGATACGCTGAAGGCCGAGCATCGGGGGCAGGTACTGCCCGGCGAGCGCCTCGTGCACGCGCACCGCGCCCGAGAGGATTTCTTCGCGCCACCAACCCTCCTCGCCCTCCGCGCGCGAAGGCGGCTCCGCCCCGATGAGCAGATGGGCCGCCCGCCAGGGTGCGAGGGAGATCCTCAGGCTGCCGTCCTCCTCGCGGCGAACCGAAGCGGCATCGAGCAGAGGCAAGGGCTCGAACGCACCGTGGACGCTGAGCTCGGGGCGGGTACTAATGCTCACGCGCGCGCGAAAGCGGTAGGTCGTGAGATGCGCGGCGAGTGCAGCCGCCCGCGGAACGCTCTGGATCAGAAGAAACTCGTCGTCGGCGAGGCAGACCAAGCGGAACAGAAACAACACTCGCCCCTTGGTGTTGAGCAATCCGTTCCACTGCCACGCCCCGGGCTTGAGCGCGGCCACGTCGTGCATGGTCTGCGATTGGAGGAAGGACCGCGCCTCGGGTCCCTGCACCGCGACGATCTGGGCGCTCGCGAGGCGGACGAAAGAGCCTTCGCTCATGTCTCGTTGACGCCTTGCCGATGAACGGTGCGGATAATACCCTTTGTCGCTCGTTCGAGATGCCCGCTGTGTCCGCAGAATCCCGTCCCGAAAAGCCCTCCGCCTCGCCCGTCGGCAACGATGCGCGGCGAAAGCCCCGCCCGGATGCGGCGGAAGCGACGCGGGAGATCGGCGGTCCGCCCGGCCCCGAGCCGACGCGCTATGGGGACTGGGAGCGGAAGGGTCGTTGCATCGATTTCTGATCCTCGCAGCGGCCGAGCGCCGCTTCATTTCGAGAGAACCTCCTCATGACTCGACCGGATCGACCGTTGTCGCCCTTCATGATCGGACCGTATTACCGGCCGCAACTGACCTCGATGACCTCCATCGCGCACCGTATCACCGGCGCCCTGCTGGCGATCGGCTTGATCGGGTGGGTCGTCTGGCTGCACGCGCTCGCCTGGGGCACGCCGACGGCGATCACCGGCTCGACGCTCTCCCGGCTCGTCCTTCTGCTGTTCTCGGTCGGAGCCTTCTATCACCTCGCGAACGGCATCCGCCATCTCTTCTGGGACGCCGGCAAAGGTCTTTCCATCCCGGCGGCTTATCGCAGCGGCTGGACGGTCGTCGCCCTGACCGGGCTCTTCGCCGTCGCAGCGAGTTTTTACCTCTTCGAGGTGATCCGATGAGTCTTCGTCATCCGATCGCGCGCGCGCGCGGTCTCGGCAGCGCCAAGGACGGCGTGAGTCATTGGTGGCGGCAACGGCTGAGCGCGATCTTCCTCGTGCCTTTGACGCTGTGGTTGCTCTGGTGGCTGGGCGCGTTCGCCCTGGCCGATCCGCAGCTCGCGCGGGAGCGCCTCGCCCAGCCGCTCGATGCCTTGCTGATGATCGCCTTCGTCCTGGTCGCCGCCTGGCACGCGCAGCTCGGGTTGCAGGTCATCGTCGAGGATTACGTGCATCGGCGCGGCCTCGAATACGCGCTTCAGATCGCCTTGCGCGCGGTATTTTTCCTTGTTGCCGCCGTGGGTGTGCTCGCCGTTCTCCGCATTGCGCTCACCGCTTGAAGATGAGCAGGGCCTATCCTCTGACGGTTCATAAGTACGATGCAGTCGTCGTCGGCGCCGGCGGTGCGGGCCTGCGCGCGACCATGGGTTTGGCGGCGCGCGGCCTGGCGACCGCTTGCTTGACCAAGGTCTTTCCCACGAGAAGCCACACGGTGGCGGCGCAAGGCGGGATTTCCGCGGCGCTCGGCAACATGGGGGAGGACGACTGGCGCTTTCATTTCTACGACACGGTCAAAGGCTCGGATTGGCTCGGGGATCAGGACGCGATCGAGTACATGTGCCGGGAAGCGATTCCCGCGGTGATCGAGCTCGAGCACTTCGGGGTGCCGTTTTCCCGTACCGAGGATGGCCGGATCTACCAGCGCCCCTTCGGTGGCATGACCACGCACTACGGCAAGGGCGTGGCACAGCGTACTTGCGCCGCCGCCGACCGCACCGGTCATGCCATCCTGCACGCGCTCTACCAGCAGTCGTTGAAATACGACGCCCGCTTCTTCATCGAGTACTTCGCCCTCGATCTGGTCTTCGACGAGGACGGCGCCTGCCGAGGTGTGGTGGCGCTGGACATCGCCGAGGGCACGCTTCATCTATTCCGCTCGCATGCGGTGATCCTGGCCACCGGCGGCTATGGACGGGCTTATCTCTCGGCTACTTCCGCGCATACCTGCACCGGCGATGGCAATGCCATGGTGCTGCGCGCGGGCCTGCCGCTGCAGGACATGGAATTCGTCCAGTTCCACCCCACCGGAATCTATGGCGCCGGCTGTTTGATCACCGAAGGCGTCCGAGGCGAGGGCGGCTACCTCACCAACGCACTCGGCGAGCGCTTCATGGAGCGCTATGCGCCCAACGCCAAGGACCTCGCCTCGCGCGACGTGGTCAGTCGGGCGATGACCATCGAGATCCGCGAGGGTAGGGGTGTGGGACCGCTCAAGGACCACATCCACCTCCATTTAGAGCATCTCGGCCCAGAGGTCATCGAGGAGCGTCTACCGGGTATCGCCGAAACCGCTCGCATCTTCGCCGGCGTGGACGTGACCCGCGAGCCGATCCCGGTGATTCCGACGGTGCACTACAACATGGGCGGGATTCCCACCAACTATCACGGCGAAGTCGTCACCAAGCGCGACGGCGATCCCGAATCGGTCGTTCCCGGCCTGTTCGCGGTGGGCGAGGCCGCCTGTGTCTCGGTCCACGGCGCCAATCGGCTCGGCTCCAATTCGCTGCTCGACCTCGTGGTGTTCGGACGCGCTGCCGCCGAACGTTGTGCCACGCGCATCCGCCCGGGTGCGCCGCATCCGGAGCTCCCGCACCGGCCGTGGGAGAAGATCCTCGACGACTTCGACCGAATCCGTCACGCGAACGGCGACATCCCCACCGCCAAGCTCAGAGACCGGATGCAGCGGATCATGCAGCGCGACGCTGCCGTGTTCCGCACCGGAGAGACGCTCCGCGAAGGCTGCCGCGAGATCCACGCCTGTTTCGCCGACTTCGCCCACGTCAAGGTGAGCGACCGCTCTTTGGTGTGGAACTCCGATCTCATCGAGACCCTCGAGCTGCGAAACCTGCTCGCTCAGGCTCTCGCCACCATCCGCTCGGCGGAGCAACGCACCGAGTCGCGGGGAGCGCATGCCCGCGAGGACTATCCGGAGCGCGACGACCGCAACTGGCTCAAGCACACGCTGTGCTGGGTCGATGAGAATGGCGAGGTCCGCTTCGACTACCGTCCGGTGCGATTGACCACCTCCGGCGCCGTCGATCCCATCCCGCCCAAGCCCCGCACCTACTGAGCCATCCCTGCGAGCCTGCCATGCCCCAGTTCCGCTTGCCCAAGAATTCCCGCATCGTCCCGGGCAAGGACCATCCGGCACCATCCGCGGCGAAGCGCACCCGTACTTTCCGGATCTACCGCTGGAACCCCGATGAGGGCGGCCAGCCGCGCATGGATCGCTACACGGTCGATCTCGAAAGCTGCGGGCCGATGGTGCTCGATGCCCTGATCAAGATCAAAAACGAGATCGATCCGACGCTCACCTTCCGTCGTTCCTGTCGCGAGGGCATTTGCGGCTCCTGCGCGATGAACATCGACGGCACCAACACGCTCGCCTGCACCAAGGCGATCGACGATTGCCGCAGCAAGGAAATCCCGATCTATCCTCTGCCGCATCTGCCGGTGATCAAGGACCTGGTGCCCGACCTCACGCATTTTTACGCGCAATATGCCTCGATCCGCCCGTGGATCCGCACCCAGAGCGCTCCGCCTCCGGATCGGGAACGCCTCCAGTCCAAGGAGGATCGGGCCAAGTTGGACGGGCTTTACGAATGCATCCTCTGCGCATGCTGCTCGACTTCCTGTCCGAGCTATTGGTGGAACGGCGACCGATACCTCGGACCGGCGATTCTGCTGCAGGCCTATCGTTGGATCGTGGACTCGCGGGACGAAGACACCGGCGCCCGTCTGGACGAGCTCGAGGATCCCTTCCGGCTCTACCGCTGTCACACGATCATGAACTGCGCGCGCACCTGCCCGAAGGGGCTCAACCCGGCGCAGGCCATCGCCGAGATCAAGAAACTCCTCGTCCAGCGGCGCGGTACGTGAGCGGCGAGCATGGCCGAGCCGGCGAGGCAGGCGCGTTTGCGCTGGCGTTGCCGACGCGGGATGCGCGAACTCGATCTCATGCTGCTTTCCTGGCTCGAGCGCCGTTACGGCGAGGCCAGCCCGTCCGAGCAGCAGGCGTTCGAGCGTTTGCTCGATCTCGAAGACGATCGACTGTTTTCGCTGCTCTTGGGCGGCGCCGAACCGGATGATGCGCTCAAGCGGCGGCTTTGCCATGAAATCCGCGATTTCGCTCGACCTCGCCGCTGAAAGCCGGCTCGTCCTCGAGGGCATCTTGCTGCTTCTGGCCGGCCTTGCCCTCGGCGCGCTTTTCCTCGCGGAGATCCCCGGAACCCTTCGCGCCGTCCTGGTTACGGCGATCGCCGTGGTGCTGTGGCGGTCCCTGCGCGCGGTGCGGCGCCAACCGCGGCGTCTCTTCTTCGCCGAGGACGGTACGGCGTGGCTTGAGGAAGGGGACTCGCCGCGACGCCTCTCGCTGCGGCCTTACGGTCCGTTCTTGGTGCTGTCGCTTACGGGAGATGCGGGTGTCACTCGCCTCGTGCTGGTGAGGGCGATGCTCGGCCGCGATCTCGAGCGCCGGCTGATCGCGCGGGCCGGAGCGAACTGACGTGCTTCGCCCGCTCGCGCTTTGGATCGGTCTGCGTTACACCCGCGCCAAGCGGCGAAACCATTTCATCTCGTTCATTTCCCTCGCCTCGGTGCTGGGCATCGCGGTCGGCGTGGCGGCGCTGATCACCGTGATCTCGGTGATGAATGGTTTCGAGAAAGAGCTCAGGGCGCGCATTCTCGGGATGATCGCTCATGCCACCATCGCCGGTCTCGGCCATGATCTCGCCGACTGGCCGCTGGTGCTGGAGCATGCGCGATCCCATCCGGAAGTGCTCGGGGCCGCGCCCTTCGTCGAACGCGAGGCGATGCTTCAGGGCGGCTCGCGCGTGGCCGGAGCGATCCTGCGCGGGGTGCTGCCGGACCTCGAGGCGGAGGTCTCGGACATCGCCCGCGAGATGCGCGAGGGCGCGCTCGGCGAACTCGCCCCAGGGGCTTGGAAGATCGTTCTCGGACGGGAGCTCGCCGACGTCCTCGGGGTCGGGGTGGGCGATTGGGTGGTGGTCTATGCGCCGCAGCTCGCGGCGACGCCGGTGGGCGTCGTACCGAAGCTTCGCCGTTTCACCGTGGCCGGGGTGTTCGAAGCCGGAATGCAGGAATACGACCGGGCGCTGGCCTTCGTGCACCTCCAGGACGCGCAGCGTCTCTTCCGCATGGGCGGGGACGTCACCGGCGTCCGCCTAAAGCTGCGAGACATGTTTCGCGCCTTCGAGGTCTCGCGCGAGCTCTCGGTCGAGCTCGGCGGTTTCTATCGCATCCGCGACTGGAGCCGCGAGCACGTCAACTTCTTCCGCGCGATCCGGATGGAGAAGACGGTGATGTTCGTGATCTTGTCCTTGATCGTGGCGGTGGCTGCATTCAACCTGATCTCCTCGCTGGTCATGCTGGTCACGGACAAACAAGCCGACATCGCCATCCTGAGAACCTTGGGCGCGAGTCCGGGCATGGTCATGAGCAGTTTCATCGTCCAGGGGATGATCCTCGGACTGGTCGGCACTCTGCTCGGCACCGTGGGCGGGGTGGTTCTGGCCGAAAACGTGGAGAACTTCATGCGTTGGCTCGAGGCGAAGCTCGGCTTCGAGCTGATGAGCCCGGAGGTCTATTACATCAGCGAACTCCCATCCGACCTGCGCTGGGGCGATGTGTGGACGGTGGTGACCGTGGCCCTGCTGATGTCCTTCGCCGCCACGCTCTATCCTGCCTGGCGAGCGGCGCGCACGCAGCCGGCGCAGGCGCTGCGCTATGAGTGAGATCGTCCTTTCCTGCCGCGGCCTGGCCAAGACCTACCGCGACGGGCGGCTCGAGACCCCGGTGCTCACGAGCGTCGATCTGGCGGTCAGACGCGGCGAGACCGTGGCCATCCTCGGTGCGTCCGGCGCGGGCAAGAGTACGCTCCTGCACTTGCTCGGAGCCTTGGATCGGCCGAGCGCCGGCGAGGTGCGCATCCTCGGTCAGGATCCTTTCGCCCTCGGCGAGAAGGCGCGCGGCCGTCTTCGCAATCAGGCGCTCGGTTTCGTGTATCAGTTCCACCATCTTTTGCCCGAGTTCTCCGCGCTGGAGAACGTGGCCATGCCGCTGCTCATCCGCGGTGTACCCCGGGACGAGGCCCGCCGCCGGGCGCAGACGCTGCTCGAGCGCGTCGGTCTGGGAGCCCGCTTGGCCCATCGACCCGGCGAACTCTCCGGCGGCGAACGCCAGCGAGCGGCGGTGGCGCGTGCCCTCGTGACCGAACCGGCCTGCGTCCTCGCCGACGAGCCGACCGGAAACCTCGACGAACGCACCGCTGCCCGCGTCTTCGATTTGATGCTGGAGCTCAACCGCGAGCTCGGGACGGCGCTCGTCGTGGTGACGCACGATCGCGACCTGGCCGCGCGCCTCGATCGCGCCCTGGAGCTTCACGACGGGCGCCTCGGCGGCAGTCCTCCGGCGGGCTGAATCCCCCCGCCGCTGCAGGGAATGCACGCGAAACTCCTCCTCGGCTTCATTCTCGGAACGGCCAGCATCGCGATCTGGCCTGAGAGCCCGCCTGATGCGCTGCTCCTGCTCGGCGCGATCCTGTCCCCGCTCGCGGCGATACGACCCTCGCTGCGCCTTACGAGCGCTCTGGTCTTCGGCGCCTCGCTGGCGGGACTCGCGGCCGCGCCCCGCATCGCGGTCTGGGACGCCTTGGGCGAGGAGCGCCGCGAGTTCTTCTTCGACGCCACGATCATGGGCCTGCCCGATTCGAGCGGCCCAGCGCTTCGCTTCGAGGCTCGAGTCGCCGAGGCAGACCCGCTGATCCGGGGCGGAATCGTGCGCCTGGCCTGGTACGGACGAAACGCCGAGCAAGGCCCGCGGGCGGGTGAACGCTGGCGCTTCCAGGCGCGACTCGCCGCACCCCGGGGACGAGTGAATCCCGGCGGCTTCGACGGCGAAAGGCTCGCCTTGGAACGCGGGATCGTCGCGACCGGGACGGTGCGCTCCGGGGAACGCCTCTCACCCGCCGCGCCTCGCTCGATCGAGGCGCGTCGCGAGCGGCTCGCCGACGCAATCGCCGATCTCGGGCCGGGGTCCGGCGGGGCCCTGCTGCGGGCCCTCGCGGTGGGCGATCGGCGGGCCCTCGACGAGGGGCTTTGGGAGCTTCTGCGCGCGACCGGGACGAGTCACCTGATGGCGATCTCCGGGCTGCACATCGGCCTCGCCGCCGGGCTGGGTGCGGCGTTGGCCGGAATCATCCTTCGCTTCTCACCGGGATTGGCGCTGATCCTGCCGAGCCGCCACTTCGCGCTTCTCCTCGCCCTGCCGGCGGCGGCCTTCTACGCCGCGCTGGCGGGTTTCGCAGTCCCGACCCGGCGCGCTTTGTTCATGCTGCTGGCTGCGGCGATCGCGCTCGCGGTACGCCGCGGCTTTCAGCCGTTTCGCGTGCTCCTGCTAGCGGCAAGCCTGGTCCTCGTCCTCGACCCCCTGGCGGTCATCGGCGCCTCCTTCTGGCTCTCGGTCGCGGGGGTGGCGATCCTCCTCGCCTTCGTACCTCCTGAGGAAGGCCCTGCCGGGCTTCGCCTGGCGCGAGCCCAGGCGGCGCTCTCGCTCGCGATGGCGCCCTTGGCCGCGATTTGGTTCGGCGCCATTCCGATCGCCGGATTCCTCGCCAACCTGATCGCAGTGCCCTGGGTCGGCGCCGTTTCGGTTCCGCTCGGCCTGCTCGGCGCGCTCGGGGAGCTTTGCGTGCCTGGTGGCGGGCGCTGGCTGTTTGCCGTCTCGGGCTTCTCCCTCGAGCTGCTCGCCCGCCTCCTCGCGTTCTTGGCGGATCTCCGGTTCGCACTGTGGCCGGTAGGGAACCCTGATGCAGTGGCGCTCGGCCTGGCGATGCTCGGGAGTCTGATCCTGCTCGCGCCGCGCGGCCTGCCCGGGCGCCCTCTTGGATTGCCGTTGTTCCTTCCTCTGCTCTTTCCTCCCGCCGAGCATTTAGCTCCCGGTACCCTCGCAGTTCGGATGTTCGACGTGGGGCAGGGGACGGCGGTGCTGGTATCGACTCCGGACATCGTCCTGCTCTACGACACCGGGCCGCGCTCCGGAGCCTTCGATGCCGGCGAGCGGATCGTCGTGCCGGCCTTGCGTGCGCTTCGGATCCGACGGCTCGACTGGATCGTGGTCAGCCATGGCGATGCCGATCACGCCGGCGGGCTCGAAGCCGTGCGACGAGCCTACCCAGAGGCGAGGCTCTTCGCCTCAGGTATCCCGGGTGCGGAGCCTTGCCTCGCGGGGCAGCGCTTCCTTCAGGGCTCCACCGCGCTCCTCTGGCTTCATCCTCCTGCCTGGATGCCTGACCTCCGCAACGAATCGAGCTGCGTGCTTCGCATCGAGCATAAGAATGCGAGCGTGCTCCTTCCCGGGGACATCGGCCTGATCGTCGAGGGGCGGCTGCTTCGCGAGCGGCCAGGGGACCTGCGCGCGGAGGTGGTGCTGGTGCCGCATCACGGCTCGCGCCGCTCTTCCTCCCCCGACTTCGTCAAGACCGTGAAAGCGCGCCACGCCTTGATCAGCGCTGCGCATGGAAATCCCTTCGGACATCCGGCGCCGGAGGTGGTGAAACGCTGGCGGCAAAGCGGTGCCACCGTTCATGCCACCGCCTGCGGAATGATCGAGCTCGTCTACCGCGAAGGATCGGGCTGGGAAAGGAGGGCGGCGCGTGCCTCGAATCCGCGGATCTGGCGCCGCCCCTGCCCATCGGCCTTCGCGCCCGGCTGAGGCGAGCGGGCGTCGGCGGCTATCATGGCGCCGCTCATCCGAGCGAGAGGACATTCGGAATGCTCGAGCTATTCCTTGCAGGCGGCTGGGTCATGTGGCCGATCCTCGCCTGTTCGATCGCGGCGCTGACGATCGTCGTCGAGCGCTTCTGGACGCTGCGCCGCTCGGCGGTGCTCCCGCCGGGTCTCGGTCAGGAGGTGCGGGACTGGGCGCGCACCGCGCGCGTGGAGCCTCAGCACATCGAGATCCTGCGCCAGAACTCGCCCCTGGGGGAGCTGCTCGCCGAGGCGCTCGCCAATCGCTGGCGCCCGCGCGAGGTCATCAAGGAGCGGGTCGAAGACGTGGGACGGCACATCACTCACCGGCTGGAACGCTTCCTCAACACCCTCGGAACGATCGCCGCGATCAGCCCGCTCCTCGGCCTGCTCGGCACGGTCGTGGGGATGATCCGCCTATTCTTGGCAATCCTGGCGAGCGGAGTGGGAGACGCCGCTCGCCTCGCCGGTGGCATCGGCGAGGCCCTGATCTCCACCGCGGCAGGGCTGCTCGTGGCGATTCCCGCGCTCATGTTCTATCGCTACTTCCGCGGGCTCATCGGCGAGTACGTGGTCGAGATGGAAAAGCAAGCGATTGCCCTGATCGACGCCCTCGAGGGGCGTGGAGGCTGAGCGCATGCGCATCGGCCTGCCGCGCGGAGAGGAGCCGGAGATCAGCCTGACGCCGCTGATCGACGTGGTCTTCACCCTGATCATCTTTTTCGTGGTGACCACGACCTTCCAGGAGCGCGCGCAAATCGCGCTCGACCTTCCCGAAGGCGGGGCGCCCAAGGCCCAGGTCGAGGAGCCACCGCTGGTGGTCTCGGTGGACAGGGAGGGGCGCTACTACGTCGGCGATCGCGAGGTGCTCGGCCGTGACGTCGAAAGCCTGCTCGCTGCGCTGCGCGAGGCCGGCGGGGATCATCCCGAGCGGCGTGTCCTGTTGCGCGCCGACGCCGAGGCGCGGCATCAGGCAGTGGTCACCGCGCTCGATGCGCTCGGTCGGGCCGGGCTCTCGCGCATCTCGATCGCCACGGTGGCGGAATCCGAGCCGTGACGCCGGCGCTGGGGCCTTATCGTCGGCTGCTCGGCTACAGCGCTCGCTACTGGCCGCTGCTCGCAGCGGCAGCCTGCGGCATGGTGCTCGAAGCCCTCTCGGCCGGCGCATTCACCTGGATGATGCGGCCGATCGTCAACGAGACCTTCGTCGCGCGCAATCCCGATGTCGGCCTGCTGTTGCCGCTCGCCATCGTCGCATTGTTCCTCGTTCGCGGCATGGCCACCTTCGTCGTGGATTACGCGATGGCCCGCACCGGACGCGGCGTGGTGCGCGATCTGCGGTCGGCGCTGATGGCGAAGTTTCTCGCGATTCCGCCCGCGGCCTTGGCGGCCGAGCCCGCGCCCGCGCGCATCTCGCGCCTGAGCTACGACACCGAACAGGTCGCCCAGGCCAGCGCCGAGGCGCTCAAGATCCTGCTCACCGACGTCCTCACCGTGTTGGTGCTGCTTACGGTCATGCTGGCGCAGAGCGTGAAAGTCACGCTGGCCCTCCTGCTTCTGGCTCCGGCCGTCGGCGGCATCACGGTGGCGGTTTCTCGCCGCTACCGCCGTCTGCATGGTCGCATCCAAGAGGGCATGGCCAGCATGGCGGCCCACGCCGAACAGACGCTCGCGGCGAGCGATGAGGTCCGGCTGCACGGGGCGGAGGCGATCGAGCTCGGGCGCTTCCAGAGCGAGGCCGAGCGCAATTTCCGCCTCCACCTGAAGGTCGAGTCGACGCGCGCCGCCGCCTCCTCACTGGTCCAGCTCGCCGCCGCGGCGGCGCTCGCCCTGGTGCTCTATCTTGCCGGTCGAGAAGCGCTCGCGGGACGTATGGACGCCGGGCAGTTCGTCGCCTTAATGACCGCGATGATGGCGATGATCCCCTCGCTCAAGCGCCTGGCCTCGGTCCATGCCCTCATCGGGAAGGGTGCGGCGGCGGCCGAGCGCATCTTCGCCGAGCTCGATCAGCCGGAGGAAGATGCCGGCGGGACGCTGCCGATCGAACGTGCTCGCGGCGAGCTTCGCTTCGAGGAAGTCGGCTTCGCTTTTCCCGGTGAGTCGAGGGCCGTCCTCGAGTCGGTGACCTTTTCGATCGCGCCCGGAACGGTCGCTGCCCTCGTCGGGCGAAGCGGCAGCGGCAAGACCACGATCGCCCGGCTGCTCGCTCGCTTCCACGACCCGACCCACGGCCGGATCATGCTCGATGGCCACGACCTGCGTGCCTACCGGCGCGCGGACCTGCGGCGCCAGATCGCATGGGTCGGGCAGCGGGTGGTGCTCTTCGACGACAGCGTCGCCGCCAACATCGCCTATGGCGATCCGAAACCCGACCCGTCGCGTCTGCTGCGCGCCGCGCGCGCGGCCCATGCTCTCGAGTTCATCGAAGCCCTGCCCGAAGGCTTCGCCACTCGCCTGGGCGAAGGCGGAATGAGGCTCTCAGGTGGCCAGCGCCAACGCATCGCGCTCGCTCGCGCCTTCTATCGGGACGCCCCCATCCTGATCCTCGACGAGCCCTCCGCCGCGCTCGATGCGGAGGCCGAGACGGCTTTACTGGATGCACTCGAAGCCCTGGCGGGCGAGCGCACGGTTTTGCTGATCGCTCATCGTCTGCGTACCGTCGAGCGCGCCGACCTCATCCTCGTGCTCGACCGCGGCCGCATCGTCGAAGAAGGAACCCACGCCGCGCTGCTCGATGCAGGCGGACTCTATGCCTCGCTTTATCGAGCGAGTCAGCAGGAGCGCAGCCCTTGAGGGAATGGCTCGAGGCCCGTTGGTACTGCGGAATGCCGGTGCCGGGCTGGCTTGGCGCGCTCGAGCGCCTCTATGCCCGTCTCATCGCCTTGCGCGAGGCCCTTTACCGGCGGGGCTGGCGCAGGCGGATCCATCCCGGCGTTCCGGTGATCGTGATCGGCAATCTCACCGTGGGCGGCACCGGCAAGACCCCCGTGGTGATCGCGCTCGCCGAAGCACTGGCCGAGCGGGGACTGCGCCCGGGGGTGGTGAGCCGCGGCTACGGTCGGTGGGGCAGGGGATTGCGATGGGTCGAGCCAGGAGCGGCAGCCGAGCAGGTGGGTGACGAGCCGCTCGAGATCCGGATCGCGGCTGGCTGTCCCGTGGTCGTCGCCGCCGATCGGGCACGCGCGGCGCGCGTCCTGGCCTCGAGCGGCAAAGTCGATGTCATCTTGAGCGACGATGGCTTGCAGCACCATCGGCTCGCGCGCGATGTCGAAATCGTGCTGGTGGATGGCACGCTCGGCTTCGGGAATGGCCGGCTCCTTCCGGCGGGTCCCCTGCGCGAGCATCCCGCTCGCCTCGAACGGGCCGATCTGGTGCTGGTGCGCGATGGTCGCGGCGGTGGAGAGCGCCGCGGCTTTCGTATCGAACCAGTACGCTTCCGTCGCCTGGGCTCCGAGGAGAGCGCTCCGATCACCGCATTCGCCGGCCGGGAAGCGATCGCGGCTGCGGCGATCGCGCGGCCGGAGCGCTTCTTCGCCGACCTCGAAGCGCTGGGCGTCCACCTGCGCCTTCGCCTTCCCCTGCCTGACCACGCGCCGCTGCGCGAGCTTCCCTCCGAGTCGCCCGAATTGCCGCTGCTCATCACGCGCAAGGATGCGGTCAAACTGTTCGGCGCCGCTCTCGGCGCTCGCGAGGTCTGGTATCTGGAGAGCAAAGCCATTCTGCCCGAGACCGTGATCGACACCGTGCTGTCGAGAATCGCGCCCCCATGAGCGATTACGTGATCCTGATCCCCGCGCGACGAGCTGCCACGCGCCTTCCGGACAAGCCCCTACGGCCGCTCGCCGGCCGAGCGTTGATCGCCCACGTGGTCGAACGCGCGCGACGCTGTCTAGGCGCACGCGTGGTGCTTGCCGTGGACGATCCGGCCGTGGCCGAGGCGGCCGGCGAGGTCGAATGGGTGCTCACGGATCCGAGCCTCCCCTCGGGCAGCGATCGAATCGCTGCGGCGGCGCAAGCGCTTGGCCTCGACGCAGAGACCATCGTCGTGAACCTGCAGGGGGACGAACCCTTCGCTCCGCCCGAAGCGCCCCCACGGTTGGCGGGGCTCCTCAGGGAGAGCGGTTGCCCGGTCGCCACCCTGGCGAGGCCGATCGAGCGCGCGCAGGAAATCTTCGATCCCGATTGCGTGAAGGTGGTCTGCGACCGCAACGGCCGGGCGCTTTACTTCAGCCGCGCACCGATCCCCTGGGCGCGGGACCATTTCGCCCACGACCAGCTACGCATTCCGGAAGGCGGGCTTTGGCTGCGGCACATCGGCATCTACGCCTACCGCGCAGGCTTCCTCGCCGCCTTCGCGCGACTTCCGATCTCGCCGCTCGAGCGCATCGAGGCTCTGGAGCAGCTCAGGATGCTCGAGGCCGGAGAGGCGATCGCGGTCGGCCGTTGGGAGAGCCCCTGGCCCGCGGGTGTGGACAACGAAGCCGACCTCGCCCGCGCGGAAGCGCTTCTTCGCGGGTCGATGGCTTCCCATGCGCCCGCGAGCGGGTAGACTCCAGCCCGCGCTCCACCCGTTCCGAGAGCGAGGACGATGTCCAACACCACCTTGCTGATTCCCTCCACGAAGCGCCGCCCGCCGGTGACCCTACCGCCGAACCTGCTGCGCTTGGACTCGGCGGAGCCGCTTTCGCTGTCGGAACTCGCCGGACGGGCGGTGGCCCTCACGTTCTGGTCCGCGAGCGGTGCCTGCTGCGAGCGGATGCTGCGCGAACTCGACGAATTGCAGCGAGTGCTGGACGATGGACTCACCGTAGTCGCGATCCACACGCCGAAGTACCCGCGGGAGCGTTCGGCGGAGCTCGCTCGGCGAGCCGTGGAGCGGCTCGGATTGCGATTTCCGAGCTTCCACGATCCCGACTTCCGACTCTGGCAGTCGCTCGCCGTCGAAGCCTGGCCCACGGTGGTCGTCCTCGACGTATCGGGTCGCGAGGCGGCACGTGCGGTCGGGGCGGGCCAGGCTTCGCGTCTCCAGGCCCAGATCGAGGCGGTGCTCGATGAGGCCTTGCGGCTGGATCAGCGCCGCTTCGGGCCCTCGGGCTGCCGCGCGGTCTCCGCCGCGCAGCGCCAGGCGATCCGTTTTCCATCGGCGCTGCTCGTGGAGCGCGAACGCATCTTCATCGCCGATAGCGGCAATCACCGCATCGTGCAATGCCGGCTCGACGGAACCATTCAGCGCGTCTACGGTCGCGGCGAGCCGGGCTTGATGGATGGGCCAGGGCATGAGGCGGCCTTCCGCTACCCCCAGGGCCTGGCCGTAATCGGCCACCGACTGTTCGTCGCCGATGCGGGCAACGAGGCCCTGCGCAGTATCGATCTCGCCCGAGGCATCGTGGAAACGGTCGCCGGCACCGGCCGCAGCGGCCAACCCTTGAGCGCTCCGGTGGATGCTCGTTTCACGGCCCTGGGCGAACCCTGGGGTCTCGCGACGGACGGGGAGCGGCTCTTCGTCGCGATGCGACAATGGCGTCAGATCTGCTTGTTCTCACCGGACAACGGGCGTTTGTCGCCTTACTCCGGCGACGGTTTCCACGACCCGCTTCCGATCGAGGAGTCCGGTCATTGGCTCGAGCCTTCGGGCATGTGTTTCCGCGACGGGCGCCTCTTCGTCGCCGATGCGGATGCCAACCTGATCCGCGCGGTCGATGGGCCTCAGCAATCGCCACATCGCATCATCGGCGGAGGACCCTTCGATTTCGGAAGCGAAGACGGCGAGTGGCTCGCCGCGCGTTTTCAGTATCCGCTCGACCTCACCTACGAGGCGACGGAGCGAAAGCTGTGGATCGCCGACACCTACAATGACGCGATCCGCATCGCCGATCTCCGGCGTGGTACGGTCGAGACGCTCGATCTGCCCTTGGCGCCCGAGGAGCCATGCGCCATCGATGCCGCCGGCGGCATCGTGTGGTGGCTCGAGCGGGGACTCCACAGGCTGTGCCGTTTCGACGTCCGCCAGGGAGTGTTCGACGACATCGAGGTCCACTTCTGAGCGATCGCAACCGCGCTTTTGACGCCCTCGGCTACGCCCGGACGCTGAGCGAGGCGACGGGCGTCTACGAAATGCTCGACGCCGCAGGCAAGGTGCTCTACGTGGGCAAGGCCCGCAACCTCAGGCGACGCGTCGAGAGTTACTTCTCCCGATCGCTGGCCGATGCGCGTCTGCGTGCGATGGTCAGCCGGGTCGCGGGGATCCGGGTCACGCTCACGGCCAGCGAAGGGGAGGCGCTCCTCCTCGAAAGCCGGCTGATCAAACTGCATCGCCCGCGCTACAACGTCCTGCTCCGCGACGACAAGAGTTATCCGTATGTGCTCTTCGACGAGCGCGAGCGATTTCCTCGCATCGCTTTCCATCGCGGTACTTTTCGCGGCCGCGGCCGCCTTTTCGGTCCCTACCCGAGCGCGGCCGCGGTACGCGAAATCCTCGGGACTCTGCAGCGGCTCTTCCGTCTGAGGACCTGCGAGGACTCCGTGTTTCGCAATCGCACCCGGCCTTGCCTGGAACACCAGATCGGGCGCTGCTCGGCGCCCTGCGTGGGCCTGATCGGAGAAGAGGAGTATCGTCGCGACGTCGATCACGCCCGACGATTCCTGGAGGGCCGGGGAGCCGAACTGCTGCACACGCTCGTCCGCGACATGGAGGCCGCCGCCTCCGAGCTCGATTTCGAGCGCGCCGCCCGGCTTCGCGATGCGATCGCCCGCTTACGCGAACACCAAGCCGGTCAAAGATGTGAGAGCGCGGGGGATTTCGATGTGGCGGTCTGCCGACGCTCGGGCACGCTCTACTGCGTCCAATTCCTGTTCTTCCGCAACGGCGCGAACCTGGGGGGGCGCAGCTACTTTCCCAGGGTTCCGCCGGGTACTGCGGAACGCGAGGTGCTCGAGTCCTTCCTCGGGCAGTATTACCTCGACCGGATGCCGCCTCCGGAAATCGTGCTCGAAGAGGTACCCCAAGGCGAATGGCTCGCGCGAGGACTGTCGCAACGCGCCGGCGGGGAAGTGCGGCTGCTCGCCGCTCGCGGCCCCCGTAGGCGTTGGCTCGAGCTCGCGATCCGTAACGCCGAGGCTGCTCTCTCCACCGCGCGCGCCGCGCGCGAGCAGCGTGCCGACCGGCTGATGGCACTCGTGAAATTGCTCGACTTGCAGGCGGTGCCGCATCGGATCGAGTGCTTCGACGTCAGCCACACGATGGGCGAGGCGGCCGTCGCCTCCTGCGTCGTGTTCATCGACGGTGCCCCCGCGCGACGCGAATATCGTCGTTTCCGCATCACGGGCATCGCCCCGGGCGATGACCTCGCCGCGCTCGAACGAGCCTTGGAGCGGCGCTGGCGGCGCATCCTCGCCGGTGAGTATCCGGCGCCGGACCTGCTCCTGATCGACGGCGGCAGCGGCCAGCTCAGTCATGCGAAGGCGGCCCTCGAGCGGGTCGGGGTGGAGAAACCCCCGCTGCTGGTGGCGATCGCCAAGGGCGAGGAACGGCGATCGGGGCGAGAAACCCTGCATCTCAGCCGAGGCGAAACCCTCGAGCCAGACGCGCACGACGAGGGTTTCGTCCTGCTGCGCGCGGTACGCGACGAAGCGCACCGTTTCGCACTGGAGGGGCACCGACGACTGCGCGATCGCTCACGATCGCGCAGCCGGCTCGAGGATATTCCCGGCATCGGTCCCCACCGGCGCCGCCAGCTGCTGCATCATTTCGGCGGCTGGGATGGGGTGCGCGCCGCCGAAATCGCGGATCTCATGCGAGTTCCCGGCATTCACCGCGTTCTGGCCGAGCGCATTTACCAGGCTCTTCACTCTCCCTCGACGTGAAGCTCAATCTCGCCACGCTACTCACCCTCCTGCGAATCGCACTGTTGCCGGTGCTCGTGGTCGTGTTCTACCTCCCTTACCAGTGGACGCATTTTGCGGCCGCCCTGGTCTTCGCCCTCGCCGCGATCACCGATGGGCTGGATGGCTGGGTCGCCCGGCGCTTCGGTCAGGCCTCGCCTCTCGGTGCCTTGCTCGATCCGGTGGCCGACAAGCTTGCAGTGACTTTTGCGCTCTTCCTGCTGGTCTCGGCCGATCCGACGCCGTTGATGGCCGTCCTCGGCGCGATCATCGTCGGGCGCGAAATCAGCGTCTCGGCGTTGCGCGAATGGATGGCGAGCATGGGGCAGCGGGCACGGGTCAAGGTCGCCGGGATCGGCAAGATCAAGACGATCTTCCAGATGATCGCCTTGGTGATGCTGCTCTATCGCGAGGACCTGTTCGGATTCCCGATCTACCTCACCGGGCAGGCGTTGTTGCTTCTCGCCGCCCTCCTCACCCTCTGGTCAGGGGCGGTCTATTTGCGTGCGGCCTGGCCCATCATGCGCGAGCGCGCGGATCAGCCTTGACAGTCCGGGATGCGCTTTTACAATGTTGGCTCGGCGTGCGGGAATAGCTCAGTTGGTAGAGCACGACCTTGCCAAGGTCGGGGTCGCGAGTTCGAGTCTCGTTTCCCGCTCCATTCCCGCGAGACCCCGCCCGTCGGGGTCTCGTTTTTTCAAAAGCATCCGTCACGACGGATGAAGGATGCAGCCCGCAGGCGCGCGCGAGCGTTCGGGCGTGCGATCGGGGCCAGGTGGCAGAGTGGTTATGCAGCGGCCTGCAAAGCCGTGTACGCCGGTTCGATTCCGACCCTGGCCTCCAATCTCTCATCGCCGGATCGGGCATCCTGCCGCGACCGGCTTCTCGCTCGCTCGGCCAAGCCTCGCTTCGCTCCGCTCCGGGCGCCTGCGCCCTCCGCGCACCGGCCGTCCTCGGCCGGCATCCCTCATCGCCGGATCGGGCATCCCGGCCGCGACCGGCTTCTCGCTCGCTCGGCTAAGCCTCGCTTCGCTCCGCTCCGGGCGCCTGCGCCCTCCGCGCACCGGCCATCCTCGGCCGGCATCCCTCATCGCCGGATCGGGCATCCCTGCCGCGACCGGCTTCTCGCTCGCTCGGCCAAGCCTCGCTTCGCTCCGCTCCGGGCGCCTGCGCCCTCCGCGCACCGGCCATCCTCGGCCGGCATCCCTCATCGCCGGATCGGGCATCCCGGCCGCGACCGGCTTCTCGCTCGCTCGGCCAAGCCTCGCTTCGCTCCGCTCCGGGCGCCTGCGCCCTCCGCGCACCGGCCATCCTCGGCCGGCATCCCTCATCGCCGGATCGGGCATCCCGGCCGCGACCGGCTTCTCGCTCGCTCGGCCAAGCCTCGCTTCGCTCCGCTCCGGGCGCCTGCGCCCTCCGCGCACCGGCCATCCTCGGCCGGCATCCCTCATCGCCGGATCGGGCATCCCTGCCGCGACCGGCTTCTCGCTCGCTCGGCCAAGCCTCGCTTCGCTCCGCTCCGGGCGCCTGCGCCCTCCGCGCACCGGCCATCCTCGGCCGGCATCCCTCATCGCCGGATCGGGCATCCCTGCCTTGAGCGGCTGAGTGCACAGTGGCCAAATCGCAGGATCTGCGGGCGATCCCGCCAGAGGTTTCCGCCCGCCGCAGCTCCCGAGCCGGTTAGACTGATGGCGCGCCCGGGTGGCGGAACCGGTAGACGCTGGGGACTTAAAATCCCTTGCCGTATCGGCGTGCGGGTTCGAGTCCCGCCCCGGGCACCATCAAGGACTTAGCGAATAAAGCAAAGACGCTACCTGATGTAACGCATCGCGCTCAGGGACGAAGCCGATAACGCAGCAAACGCAGCCGCTCCGGCTCCGATTCGGCCAAGCGCTCGAGCACGGCGACGAGAAGATCGGTTCCGTTCTCGTCGAGGACGTGCAGGGAATCGACCCGAGGATCGCGCAAGAGAGGGGCGGGGAGGCGAGTGAGGCTCGCGCCGTGGTCGCGGGTCTCGTAAAGATGGAGCACGGTGTTTTCGCCGTTGAGACCGCCGCCGAAAAGGATGCGCGCGGGGTTGCGCGGAGCGACCCAAAGGGTATGCACGTACACGTAGGGAAGCTCGCTCGAAGGCGGCTCGAGCGGCGACCAGAATACCCGTTCGAGGCCGCGGAAAGGCGAGAGCGCGACTACCGCGCCCTCGAGTCCCGCGTACAGCGTGTCGGGTCGGCCGCTCGAAAAGCCGAGCGCATTGGGACGGCGATTGCCGAGGTCGGGCAGCTCCGAGTCGCCGGTGCGGGCGATGACCACCGCCTCGCCGAGCGGGGGATGGCGGCCGAAATCGATCGGGTAGTAGCGAAGCTCCACGTAATCGAGGATCGCCTCGCAGCCTTGGTAGAGCCTTTCGGGAAAAGCGGGCAGGATGGCGAGATGGCAGGGATAGCCGAAATAGGGCTCGGGCGCGCCGTCGGCGCGCCGCCAGTTGCGGCCGCCGTCCTGGCTGTAGGCGATCCCTGCGCCCCCCTCGAGGGCAGCGAAAAGCCATTCCTCCCTGGTCGGATGCGCGTGGACCTCGATGAAGTGCTCGTAAGGCGTCTCGACGCCGGCAGGGCTGGTCAGCGCGTTGCGCCAGGAACGACCGCCGTCCACCGAGACGAAAAAGGGCCGAAGATCAGGGCGATTCGAGCGCACCCCAGCGAACAGGCGCCCTCCCGTTCCCGCTTCGCGCTGAACGAAGAGCACCTCGTGCCCGTCCAAGCCGGCGCGTTCGAAGCCGCCTTCGCCGTCGATCCGCCGCCGCCACAGTCCGTCGCGGGTGGCGATCAACAGCTCGCCGTTGGCGAGCGCGCTTCGCCGGCCGTGCCAGCCCTGCGCCGCTGGCGCGGGCGCCTCGCCGAGGTCGAGAAAGGACCAGCTGCCGGTCAGCGCCTTGCAGGTCGAACCCGAAGCAAAGCTCAAGCGCACGACGGGCCGACGGCCCTCCGCGGAGGAAAGAGGCTGCCAGCGAAGCTCGCCCCGCTCGCAGTCCTGAAAAACCATTTCCAGGCGGCCCCAAGGCTGCAAGCGCACCTGGGCCGGGTCGTACAGGGGTGGGAAAGAGCCGCCCTCGACGACGAAGGCCTCGAACTCGATCCGCTCGCCGCGAATCCGACCGTCGCCAAAAAGCCACAGCGGACGACCTTCGCGATCGAAGACGTTCCAGCTGAGGGCGGCTTGCTCGGGCGAGACGATGTGGAGGAAAAGACCGTGACCGGGATGCTCCGGGTCGTACCAGAGCCCGGTATGCCCCGGCTGCACCGGAACGCCTGAGAGAAGCCACGCGGACAAAAGCGGCCAGGCGAGCGGCATGATCAAGCCTCCAAGTGGCGCTGGCCGAAGATTCTAGGCCCGAGCGGCGATCGCCGCGGCAGGCGGGCTTCGCCCAGGCTCGGCCTGTTTTGTCGTCACGATCAGCATGTCGGTCGAGCCTTCGGCGAGCTGAGCGAGCGCGAAGCTGCCGAGCAAGGCGCCGATCCAGGGATGCCGGCGAGGCGCTCCGAAGGCGATCAGCTCGCATCCCTCCTCGATGAGCCGTTTCGCGGCCTCGACTGGATCGGCGGCGCATACCCGAAGCTCGAGCGATCCTCCCGCGGCGTGCTCGCGCACGAGGGCTTCCAGTCTCGATCGCGCCTCGCCGAGGAGGGCCGCCGGCTCGGTCGCCAAGGGGTCGAGACTCGCGCCGCCGTGGCTCAGAAGGGACAAGCCCGGGCGTCCGAGTGCATGCAGAACGAGAATCTCCGCTTCCTCAGCGAAATGGAGCACCGCCGAGAGAACGGCGGCAGCGGCCTGGTCGAAGTCGAGGGCGGCGAGGACGCGGCGATAACGCCCATGCACGGGGCCGCGCACGATCAGCAGGGGCGAATCGGCACCCTGCAGGACACGCCAAGCCGTGGAGCCCACCCCCGCGTGCGACGCTCTCTCGCCGCGCGCGCCGAGCACGAGCAGTGAAGCCCCCTCGCGCTTCGCCTCGGCGAGGATGGTCTCCCAGGGCTTGCCGAAGCGGACGACGAGGCGGGTGGTGGAAGGAAGCGCATGTCGTGCCGCAGCCTCGGCGAGCCGGCTTTCCACCCGCCGTTCGAGCCGATCCTCGCTCGCGAGCTCCGGCACGCTTGCCTCGAGCCAAGCGGGAAGCAACGCCTCTCGATGCACCACGGCGAGGAGGACCAGGCTCCGGCCGGAGGTCTTTGCGAGCAAGGCCGCTCGCGCCACGGCCCTGTCGGCGTCCGCAGAGAAATCCGTCGCGACCAGGATGGGGCCGGGCGCGCTTCGCCCCACCTCACCCGCGGTAGAGATCATGGCAGGCCTTGCAGGCCTGGCCGATCTCGGCTCGTGCCCGCTCCAGTCCCGCGCAGTCCGTGGGAGGATTCATGCGCAGCCTCGCCACCGTCGCCTCGAGCTTCCGGGCCAAATCCGCGAACCGCTCATCCTCTGCACCGGGGGCGAGAAAGGCATCGACGATCTCGGAGCTCACTGCCTCGAGACGAAACAGTCGCAAAGCAAGCGGTTGACCCACGCATTGGCCCGCTTCCTGCTGACCTTTGAGCCCCGCGAGGTTGGTCTGGAGCAGGGTCATCACGGCCTCTGGGTGCAAATACCACTGACGCACCGTGCGGTATCCCATCGCCCCCAAGAGCGCACCGCTGATCAGACCGATCATGAGACCAACGAGAAGAACCCGCATCCGACCTTTCGATTCGGAAACCCGGAGGCAGCATAGATTCAATCGGGTGCACCTGTCGAGGCGCTCATGGGCTCGATGAGGGAAGCCTCGTCGTGATGGGCATCGTTCACCCGCCGGGAGACACGCCACATCCGAAGCGGAACCTCGTTGGGCAAAGCGAGCAAGGTTTCGGCAGCGGCGGGCGGTCCACTCAGCCAAAGCGCTTGGTGATGGAGCGGCATGAGCACCGGCATGCGCTCGTGCAGCCGGTCCACCGGCGGCTCCGCGGGGCGGGTGAGAATCGCGAAGCTTGAGTGGGACTTGGCCTCCGCATCGCGCCACTCGTCCCAAATCCCCGCCATGGCGAGCAGCTCGCCGTCGGCAGCGGCGATCGCCCAGGGCATCTTTCCGGCCAGGGTCTGCTCCCATTCGTAGAAGCCGGAGGCCGGAACCAGGCAGCGGCGAGCGCGGCGCCAGGCATCGCGAAAGATCGGTTTTTGGGCGATCGTTTCTGCCCGGGCGTTGATCGGTCGGTGGCGGAAATCCGGCTTCGCCCAATGCGGCAAAAACCCCCAAGTCATGGGTGTCGCCACCACCTCCTCGCCTTCGCGGCGGATGATCCAGGCTCGCTGACCGGGCGCCACGTTGTAGCGGGGCGCGACCTCAGGCACCGCGCGGAGCGCGAAGCGACGCGCGATGGTTTCGCCATCGGCCGCGAGAAAATAACGTCCGCACATGAACGCAACTTGCGACTTCAGCAAGCCGTCGTCAATGCCTGAACATCCGCCTTTTCGCATGCTCCTCACCGCGCCCAAGCAACCGCTTCGGCGCGAACCGCAAGCCATGCCCGAGCCAGACCCAGGCGAGGTGACGATCGCCCTCAGCGCCTGCGGCGTTTGCCGCACCGATCTTCACCTCGCCGACGGTGAGCTCCCGCAAGCGCGCTATCCGGTGGTGCCCGGCCATGAGGCGGTGGGGCGGGTCATCGCCTGTGGGAGTGGCGTCGAGAGCCCCAAGGAAGGCGAGCTCGTCGGTGTGCCCTGGCTCGGCGGCACCTGCGGTGTCTGCCGCTTCTGTCGCAGCGGCCGCGAAAACCTCTGCGACGAAGCCGTCTTCACCGGCTGCACCCGCGACGGCGGCTATGCCCGTTTCCTGCGCGCCGATGCCCGCTTCGTCTTGCCGCTTCCCGCCGGCGATCCGTTGCGGATGGCCCCTTGGCTGTGCGCAGGTCTGATCGGCTATCGCGCACTCCGCCTCGCCGGCGAGGATGCCCAGCGCCTCGGCCTCGTCGGTTTCGGCGCGAGTGCCCACTTGCTGGCGCAAGTCGCCCGCTGGCAGGGCCGGGAGGTCTTTGCCTTCACTCGACCCGGCGATACCGCAGCGCAAGCGCTGGCGCGGCGTCTTGGTTGCGCATGGGCCGGCGGCAGCGACGAAGACCCACCCGAGCGCCTGGATGCGGTGATCATCTTCGCATCAGTTGGAGATTTAGTTCCCAAGGCTCTGACTTGGTTAGAAAAAGGCGGGATCGTCGTTTGCGCAGGGATCCACATGAGCGATATTCCCGCTTTTCCCTACGCGTGGCTCTGGGGGGAGCGGATGATCCGCTCCGTGGCCAACCTCACCCGCGCGGATGGCGAAGCCTTCCTGAAGGTCGCGCAACGCGCGGGAATCACCGCAGAAGTCGTCCCTTATGCGCTCAGCGAAGCCGATCGTGCCTTGGCGGACTTGCGCGAGGGGCGGGTGGTGGGCGCGGCCGTTCTCGACTGCAGCGGCTGAGCGCTCAGCCTTTCGCCCGTTCGACCAGCCTCAGCCAGGTGTCGACGACCGTATCGGGATTGAGCGAGATCGATTCGATCCCTTGCTCGAGCAGCCAATCGGCGAAATCCGGATGATCCGAGGGCCCTTGGCCGCAGATGCCGATGTACTTGCCGTGCCGGCGGCAGGCGTCGATGGCCATGGCGATCAGCCTCTTGACCGCTGGGTCCCGCTCATCGAAGCGATGGGCGACGATGCCGGAATCGCGGTCGAGACCGAGGGTGAGCTGGGTGAGGTCGTTGGAGCCGATCGAGAAGCCATCGAAATGTTCGAGGAACCGATCGGCGAGCAGGGCATTCGAGGGGAGCTCGCACATCACGATCAGCTTCAAACCCGCTTTGCCGCGCTCAAGACCCTCTTCGGCGAGTGCGGCCACCACCTCGCGCGCCTCCTCGACGGTGCGCACGAAGGGGACCATCAGCCAGACGTTCTCGAGCCCCATCGCCTCGCGCACCCGGCGGATCGCGCGGCACTCGAGGGCAAAGCAGGGGCGAAACGCAGGCGAAACGTAGCGGGAGGCGCCGCGGAAGCCGAGCATCGGATTCTCTTCGACCGGCTCGTAGCGCTTGCCGCCGAGCAGGTTGGCGTATTCGTTCGACTTGAAGTCGGACAAGCGGACGATGACCGGATGAGGGGCGAAGGCGGCGGCGATGGTGGCGATGCCTTCGCTCAGCCGCTCCACGTAGAAGCTCACCGGGTCGGGATAGCCGGCGCTGAGCCGATCGATCTCGGCCCGTAAATCAGGCTCCTGCTGGTCGTATTCGAGCAGGGCGCGCGGGTGCACGCCGATCTGTCGGGCGATGATGAACTCAAGGCGCGCCAAGCCGACACCGCGATGCGGCAATTGCGCAAAGTCGAAGGCGCGCTCGGGATGGCCGACGTTCATCATGATCTTGAGCGGCGGCTCGGGTAGGGCGCCGAGATCCGCCTCGATCCGCTCGAATGGGAGACGCCCGGCATAGACATAACCGGTGTCACCCTCGGCGCACGAGACGGTGACCGGCTCGCCATCGCGGATCGCGTCCGTGGCGTTGCCGCAGCCGACCACTGCCGGAATACCGAGCTCGCGGGCGATGATCGCAGCATGGCAGGTGCGGCCGCCGCGGTTGGTGACGATCGCGGCGGCGCGCTTCATCACCGGCTCCCAGTCGGGGTCGGTCATATCGGTGATGAGCACCTCTCCGGCGCCGACCCGCCCGATCTCAGCCAGCGAACGCACCACCCGCGCGTTGCCCACGCCGATCTTTTGTCCGATGGCCCGGCCTTCGGCGAGCACTTGGCCCCGTTCCTTGAGGTGGTAGCGCTCGATGCGCGTGGCGCGCGAGCGCACCGTTTCTGGCCGCGCTTGGAGGATGTACAGACGACCGGTCTCGCCGTCCTTGGCCCATTCGATGTCCATCGGCCTGCCGTAATGCGCTTCGATCGCGAGCGCCTGGCGAGCGAGTTCCACCGCCTCCTCATCGCTCAAGCAAAAGCGCTGCCTGAGCGCTTCTGGGGTGGGCTCCACCCGCACCCGCTCAGGGCTTCCCGGCGGCGCGAAGACCATGCGCTGCTGCTTGCCGCCGAGCTGTCGGCGCAGGATGGGGTGCCGGCCGGCGCGCAGCGCGGGCTTGTAAAGGTAGAACTCATCGGGATTCACCTGGCCCTGCACCAAAAGCTCGCCGAGCCCCCAGGTGGCGGTGATGAAAACCACCTCGCGGAAACCTGATTCGGTATCGAGAGTGAACATCACCCCCGAGGCCCCCTGATCGGCGCGCACCATCTGCTGGATACCCGCGGAGAGGGCCACCTCCTCGTGCGCGAAGCCGTGATGCGCCCGGTAGGCGATGGCGCGGTCGGTGTAAAGCGAGGCGAAGACGTGCTTGAGGTGCGCGAGGACGGCTTCTTCCCCGCGCACGTTGAGATAAGTCTCCTGCTGGCCGGCGAAAGAGGCATCGGGCAGGTCTTCGGCGGTGGCCGACGAGCGGACCGCCACGGCCACCTCGCCACCATTGCGCCGCGATAGTTCCCGGTAAGCCGCCCGCACCTCCTCCTCGAGCGCTTTCGGTAGCGGAGCCGAGGAGATCCAACGGCGGATGTCTTCCCCGGCGCGAGCGAGTTCGCTCAGGTTCTCGGGATCGAGATCGCGCAAGCGCGCGGCGATGCGTTCCGCCAAACCATCTTGCGCAAGGAAACCGCGATAGGCTTCGGCCGTGGTCGCGAAGCCGCCCGGCACCCGCACCCCGAGACCCTGAAGGTTCGCGATCATCTCGCCGAGCGAGGCGTTCTTCCCGCCGACGCGGGCGATATCGCTCATCCGGACCTGATCGAGCCAGAGCACGAGTTCGGACATGGACAAGAACCGTCAGGGCAGGGCAGGGTGGGAGGGCGTATGATGCGGCGCGTCGAGGAACTCCGGCAAGACGAAGCCACCGTGCGCAGACTGATCTTCTTCGTTTCCGACGGGACCGGCATCACCGCCGAGACCATCGGGCATTCGGTGCTCACCCAATTCGAGGGCATCGAGTTCGAGAGCTACCGCATCCCCTTCGTGGACAGCGAGGACAAGGCCCGCCAGGCCGCCGAACGCATCCGTCGCGCCGGCGAGGCATCCGGTCAGCGCGCCATCGTGGTCAACACGGTGGTGGACAAGCGCATCGGTGAAATCCTCGCCGAGTCGGGGGCGCTCATGCTCGATGTCTTCGAGCCTTTCCTGGGTCCGCTCGAGAGAGAGCTCGGGGTGCCGCGCAAGCCCCGGGTCGGGCGCGCCCACGGCATGACCAATCTCACCGCCTACGAGCGGCGGATCAGCGCCACCAACTACGCCCTCGCCCACGACGATGGAATGAACCCCAACTATGAGGACGCGGCGGTGGTGCTGGTGGGCGTATCACGCTCGGGCAAGACCCCCACCTGTCTCTATCTCGCCTTGCATTACGGGATCACCGCCGCCAACTACCCGCTCACCGAGGAGGAACTGGAGGCGGGCCGCCTGCCACCGCGCTTGTCACCGCACCGAGACAAGCTGTTCGGTCTCACCATCGACCCGGAGCGACTCCAGCAGATTCGCCAGTCGCGCCGCCCGCACAGCCGCTACGCGCACATCGAGCAATGTCGGCGCGAAGTGATGCTCGCGGAGCGTTTGTTTCGGCAGGAGGGCATCCCCTTCCTCAACACCACCCACACCTCGATCGAGGAGATCGCGAGCAAGGTGCTCGCGCGGCTTGGTTTCGATCGGCAGACGTTCTGAACCATCGGGTCGCGCGGCGAGGGAAGGGTGGCTATCATCGCGCCATGTCGCAAACGCTCGTCCAACGCCTGCTCCGTCCCAGCCGATTCGCCTGGCTGATGGCGCTGCTCGCCGAGAATCACGGTCGGCTGGTGAGACTCTTCGACCCCGAGAGCTTGCCGGTGGGAAGCTATCGGTCCGAGGTGGGCGGCGACCCGGCGCTGCGACTGGATGTCATTGAGCGCTGCCGCTACACGATCATCCTTCGCCTGAGCCACCTCTTCAGCGACGGCGAGTGCCCCGAGTCGGTTCCCGAAGCGGAGCTTCGCCTCTACCTCGACGCCCGGCTCTGCGAGGTCGTCGCCCACCACGGCTTCCTGGCGCGTCGGGCGCCACCCGCCGGAAGCGTTCTCGAACGAAAGATCGAACTGAACGTTTTCCTCGCAAAATGGCTGGAGTTCCTGAGAGATCGCGGCCATTCGCGGCAGACGCTAGAGCCTTGGCTCAGCTCGCCGGGCCTCGCCCCGGGACGCCTGGTCGCTTGCGAATGAGCGGCTTCGATTGACGCCCCCTGCGTTGGGTGGGTATGCTCTCCTTTCCCGGGTGGGGCCATAGCTCAGCTGGGAGAGCGCTACAATGGCATTGTAGAGGTCGCCGGTTCGATCCCGGCTGGCTCCACCAAGACCCCATTCCAACAACGACATCACGTCTCAGCACTCCTCGTCAGCGCGTCCCCATCGTCTAGAGGCCTAGGACACCACCCTTTCACGGTGGTAACCGGGGTTCGAATCCCCGTGGGGACGCCATCTTTTGTTTGCCGCCGCGTGAGGATCCGCGCCCGCAAGATGAAGAATCGCTGATCACGGCCGGTCCTATGTAGTTCGCACTCGGATCTCGTTCCGATCGGGAAAAAGCCTCACGAGTGCCGCGAGATAGACCAACATGCCGAGCAGCTCCACCAGCGCCTGCAAGACGATCACCATCGCCGCGATGGAGAGCGGCTCGGGCAGGACGAGAGCGATCGGCAGCACCACGAACGAATTGCGCGTCCCGAAGCCGTAGGCGAGGGTCCGGCCTTGAGCCGGCGGCAGTCGAAAGAGGGCGGCGAGCAGGCGGGCGAGAAAAGCCGCCAAGATCAGATAGGCTGCGAACACCCCTAGCAGGCTGGGCAACCATCCCGCGAGCTCGCCGAGGGAGAGGGGTTGTGCACCGGCCACGAAAACAATCACTGCTGCGAGAAGCGGCACCATCAGGCGACGGGTGCCTTCGCGCAGGTTCTCGCGCAAAGCCTTCGGCATCTGCTCCAAGATTACTGCCAAGACGAGCGGTACCGCGATCAGCAAAACCGCCGGAGCGAGCCTCCCCAGCTCGATCCAAGCGAGTTCGCCAGGCACGAGCAGGGCAAGCCACAGCGGTACCGAGACGATTTGAAGCAGTAGCCGCAAGGGCGTCGACGCCAAGGCTCGGGTCGAATCGCCGCGTCCCAGTAAGCTGAAGCTCACGAACCAATCGGTGCAGGGCGCAAGCAGCACCAGAGCCACCCCGAGGCGGAGCCCCGGTTCGGCCGGCAGCAGTTTGAGTAGGGCGGCGACCAAGAGAGGCACGAGCAAAGCCTCACCGAGCATCATGCTGCCGAGAAAGCGGAAGTCGGTGATGGCCGCTTTCAGGCGAAGGAGCGGGATTTGCAAAAAAGTAATGAAGAGCAGGGAGGCGAGCGCGGGCCACAAGGCGAGCGCGGCCGCAGCCCGAAAACCCGGTTCGCTGCCGAGGCTCATGCCGAGAATGAGCGCCAGAAGGTAAATCGCCATCTGACGATGTTCCATGTCAGCGCGCCTCAGCGCCGCGGCACTGCGGCGAGCAGCAAGCCGCCGAGCATCATCGTCGTCGCTGCCGCCATCAGCCCCGCAAACGGTGAAAGCGCCGTCCAAAGAAAGCCGACGAGCGTGTTGCCGAGCAAGCGCGAAAGCCCGTTCGCACTACCGAGCACCCCAAGTTTGAGGGCGATGCCGTCAAGCCCGGAAAGCTCGGCAGCGACGGTGGATTCCAAAGCCTCCTGCACCGCCGCCGACAGCCCGACGACGAGGAAGGCCGCCACCAGCAGAACCGACGAAGCCTCGGCCAAGAAAGCGCTCGCCAGCAGGATCATCCCCATGAGACCGAGGCCGTAGCCCGCGAGCAGGATCGGCAAGTGACCGAGCCGATCGGCGAGCCAGCCGGCTGGCCAAGACGCCACCACCTGGACGAGGTTGCGTAGCCCGTAGAGCAGGGCACCGAACTGCGCGGCGGCAAGCGCGCCGAGCTCGGGCGTGAGCACCGCCGTTGCCGCAAGAATGATCAGGACGGGTGAGACATCGCCCAGTCCGAAGAGGAAGACCGCGCCCAGATAGCGCCGAAAGCTAGGCGGCCAAGCGGAGAAGGTTTCGCGCAAGCGAAATCGCGGATTGGGCTTGATCCCCTCATCGCGGACGAATCGGGCGAAGATCAGCACCGCCAGCACGCCTGGAATGAGCGAGAGCCACAACACCAATCGGAAAGGCCCCACCGGGTCGGCATCGAGCCAATGCCGCGCCCATTCGAGCAAGCCCACGGCGGCGAGCGGGCCCAGCACCGCCCCGAGCGTATCGAGGCTGCGATGCAGGCCGAAGGCGCGACCCCGCGCGCCGGAAGCCACCGCTTGCGCGATGATCGCATCGCGTAGCGGACCGCGAAGCCCCTTGCCCAACCAGGAAAGCACGCGCCCGAGTAGCAGCAGCGGCCAGGCGAGGGCAAGCGCCATCAAGGCCTGCCCGATGGGCGTGAGCGCATAACCGAGCACGACCAATCCCTTGCGCGTTCCGAGGCGCTCCGCGATCCAGCCCGCCAGGCTTTTCATCAGGCTGGCCATCGCCTCGGCCAGCCCCTCGATCAGCCCGAGCACCGCCGCCGGAACGCCGAGCGCCGCCGAAAAGCCGGGCAGGACCGCTCGCGCCGTCTCGTAACAAAAATCACCGAGCCCGCTGGTCATTCCAGCGGCGATCACCGTTCGCTGATGCCAGTCGCCGCTCGCACTCGATCCGGACTTGACCACCCATTCTCCCCCTTATAAGCTACGTGACACTCTATTGAGAAACGGGGGGTTCTCACCATGATCCTGACGCGGGCGATCGCGGCTCTTCGTCATTTCGTGTGGAACCCAACAGTCACAATGACTCCTGGTCGTCGAGCCCGGTGGGCATGTGTGCAGGCCGCTGGCCGGCCTGTGCACATGTCCACGAGGCGTGTTTGATCAGGAGGATGAGTCCATGGGCATTGCCGTAGAAGCTCTGTTCACCAGCGCGCTGGGCTTGCAGCCGCCGTGGGTCGTCGATGACGTCAGGCTCGACACCGCCAAGCGGCGTATCGACTTCGAGATCGGCTGCCACACCAGCAGGCTCGCCTGCCCGGCATGCGGTGCGGCCACGCAACCGGTGCACGACCGGCTGCGCCGATCCTGGCGGCACCTGGACTTCTTCCAGTTCGAGGCCTGGCTGCATTGCGACGTGCCGCGCGTGGCCTGCGGTGCCTGCGGCAAGACCACGCAGGTGGCCGTGCCCTGGGCGCGTCCGGGCTCGGGCTTCACCGCGGCGTTCGAAGCGCTGGCGCTGACCTTGTGCCTGGACCTGCCGGTGCGCCAGGCCGCCGAGTTGCTGCGCTGCAAGGACAAGCGGCTGTGGCGGCGCATCGAGTTCTACGTCGCGCAGGCGCGTGCGCTGGAAGACTTCGCCGGCGTGCGCACGGTGGGCATCGACGAGACCAGCCTGCGGCGCGGGCAGCACTACATCACCGTCGTGCACGACCTGGATCGCAAGCGGCTGCTGTTCGCCACCGAGGGGCGCGAGCACCGCACGGTGGTGGAGTTCGCCGAGGATCTGAAGGCCCATGGCGGCGATCCCGCCCAGGTGCGGCACGTGTGCATGGACATGAGCGCGGCCTACGCCAAGGGCGTGGCGCTGGCGCTGCCCCAGGCGCAGATCAGCTACGACCGCTTCCACGTCGTCTCGATGGCCATCGAGGCGATGGACCAGGTGCGCCGCGCGGAGATGGCCACCGACGCGCAGGCGGTGCGAGCCGCGCTGGGCACTGGCCAGCGTAAGACGCTCAGGCAGCTGCTGTGGGGCATGCGGCGCAACCCCAGCACCTGGAGCGCCCGCCAGCTCCAGGCGATGCACTGGCTGCAGCGCTCGACGCTCAAGAGCGCGCGGGCGTGGCGGCTGAAGATGGCGCTGCGCGCGGTGTACGCGCGGGCCACAGCGCACAACAGCATCGAACAGGCCGCTTCCGATCTCGGGGCCTGGCTGAGCTGGGCGCGGCGCTGTCGGCTCGAGCCGTTCAAGAAGCTGGCCGCCACGCTCAAGGAGCGGTTCGACGCGGTGGTGCGCGGCATGGTCGATCACCGCAGCAACGCCTTCGTCGAGGCGATGAACGGGCTGCTGCAGCAGGCCAAGCGCGCCGCGCGCGGCTTCAGGACGAGCCAGAACTTCATCGCCATCGCCTACCTGCGCATGTCCAAGCTCAAGCACCTGCCGGCCAGTCCGTTCGCGCCGGCGATGCCCCAGTGACAGTGTTGCTTTCCACACGAAACGACATGGAGGCTCTTCGTCATTTCGTGTGGAACCCAACAGTCACAATGACTCCTGGTCGTCGAGCCCGGTGGGCATGTGTGCAGGCCGCTGGCCGGCCTGTGCACATGTCCACGAGGCGTGTTTGATCAGGAGGATGAGTCCATGGGCATTGCCGTAGAAGCTCTGTTCACCAGCGCGCTGGGCTTGCAGCCGCCGTGGGTCGTCGATGACGTCAGGCTCGACACCGCCAAGCGGCGTATCGACTTCGAGATCGGCTGCCACACCAGCAGGCTCGCCTGCCCGGCATGCGGTGCGGCCACGCAACCGGTGCACGACCGGCTGCGCCGATCCTGGCGGCACCTGGACTTCTTCCAGTTCGAGGCCTGGCTGCATTGCGACGTGCCGCGCGTGGCCTGCGGTGCCTGCGGCAAGACCACGCAGGTGGCCGTGCCCTGGGCGCGTCCGGGCTCGGGCTTCACCGCGGCGTTCGAAGCGCTGGCGCTGACCTTGTGCCTGGACCTGCCGGTGCGCCAGGCCGCCGAGTTGCTGCGCTGCAAGGACAAGCGGCTGTGGCGGCGCATCGAGTTCTACGTCGCGCAGGCGCGTGCGCTGGAAGACTTCGCCGGCGTGCGCACGGTGGGCATCGACGAGACCAGCCTGCGGCGCGGGCAGCACTACATCACCGTCGTGCACGACCTGGATCGCAAGCGGCTGCTGTTCGCCACCGAGGGGCGCGAGCACCGCACGGTGGTGGAGTTCGCCGAGGATCTGAGGGCCCATGGCGGCGATCCCGCCCAGGTGCGGCACGTGTGCATGGACATGAGCGCGGCCTACGCCAAGGGCGTGGCGCTGGCGCTGCCCCAGGCGCAGATCAGCTACGACCGCTTCCACGTCGTCTCGATGGCCATCGAGGCGATGGACCAGGTGCGCCGCGCGGAGATGGCCACCGACGCGCAGGCGGTGCGAGCCGCGCTGGGCACTGGCCAGCGTAAGACGCTCAGGCAGCTGCTGTGGGGCATGCGGCGCAACCCCAGCAGCTGGAGCGCCCGCCAGATCCAGGCGATGCACTGGCTGCAGCGCTCGACGCTCAAAAGCGCGCGGGCGTGGCGGCTGAAGATGGCGCTGCGCGAGGTGTACGCGCGGGCCACAGCGCACAACAGCATCGAACAGGCCGCATCCGACCTCAGGGCCTGGCTGAGCTGGGCGCGGCGCTGTCGGCTCGAGCCGTTCAAGAAGCTGGCCGCCACGCTCAAGGAGCGGTTCGACGCGGTGGTGCGCGGCATGGTCGATCACCGCAGCAACGCCTTCGTCGAGGCGATGAACGGGCTGCTGCAGCAGGCCAAGCGCGCCGCGCGCGGCTTCAGGACGAGCCAGAACTTCATCGCCATCGCCTACCTGCGCATGTCCAAGCTCAAGCACCTGCCGGCCAGTCCGTTCGCGCCGGCGATGCCCCAGTGACAGTGTTGCTTTCCACACGAAACGACATGGAGCCGCGATCGCCAAGACCTTTCATCTGCTCATCGAGATTTTCAGTTGGTTGGTGCTCATCGCCGGTTTCATTATCGGGTTCACGATGGGAGACGGTTTCGTCCAGAGCATCTTATTCGCGATCGAGGGCTTGATTGCCGCATTCGTGCTTTTGGTCGTCTTCCTTGGCTTGTTCGTTCAGATCCAGCAGATCCGCCACGAGCTCGAGCAGATTCGGAGCCTGCTCGCGAAAAGGTAACCCCGATCCACTGCCTTCGGGAGAAGAAAAAGCCGAACCCGAAAGGTTCGGCTTTTTCTTCGAAGTGGTGGAGGCGGCGGGAATCGAACCCGCGTCCGGAAGTCCTCCATCCCCGACTCTACATGCTTAGCGCGTCCTTGACTCTCGCTCCGAACTCGGCCGACGCGCCAGCCTCATCCGGAGCCAGCCCTGGGATTTAACCTGCCGCCGCGGGCGGGGCGGGCAGGCGAGCCCGTGGAGATGACCGAGATTCCGCCCGTCACGGGCGCCGGTGCGGTCTCGGTCCGGCCGGATTAGGCGGCCAGAGCGTAGTTGTCGTCGTTCGCAACTACTTTTCGCCGCTGGATTCGCGAGGAAAGCGGCCCCCTCGGCATGCATCGGGCGATTTCGCAACCCCCGTCGAAGCCGGTCGCCCCCGAACGGAGTGGATTCGCCACCCGCCATTATGAGGCCAACGCCGCAGAGTGCAAGGGGCTGTCCTCGGCCCGTACGGAGAGGGCTTGGGTGGTGGCAAGCGAGCGGCAGAGCCTCGATCGCATCGAGGACGCGAGGACCGAAAGCGGGTGGATGCGACGAGCACCACTTCGTGCGCGCGGGGATCGCGAGAGTGTTCCACGGATCGAGAACGATCCTCATGATGAAGAGACATCGCATTGATTGAAAATCGAAAATCAGAGATCTCTTCAGGCGCTGCGCGCAGTGCAATAGGGGGTGGCGCGCGGGAAACCTCGGGCGTGCTCGCGCTCGCCGCTTTTCTACGGTAAGGACATTATCGACATAATCGACATTATGCGTATTTGCAGGGGCGGCCGAAGCACGATTGGGATGCTTCACAGAGCGCAACCCCAGCACCACTCTCCGACCATCCCGCGCAAGCCGACCGGCCAAACCTCGTCCCATGAACGGCCGTCTCCCGCAAGTTCATCGTGTCTGCGCTGGAGTCAAGCGCAACCCGCCTTGTCCAACGCGTTTCTCGCGCTCGGTCGGCGTGGGCGACCCCGCCATTGCGCGAGGCTCCCTTCCGCTGATCGGGCTCGCGAGCGCGCGCAAGGGAAAAGAACGCTCCGCCTATGGGCCGCGGGGGCCTCAAGCCTCCTCACCGCCACGGAGATCAAGCCAAGCTCCTCCAACGGCGGCTTGAATGCGGGCTATCGCGAGCGCCGACGAGCGCCGGCTTCGATGGGGACTTGCGCAGGCGCTGGCCAGCGTCGGTTTCAATGCAGGCTTTCGAGAAACGCGAGGATTGCTTCCCGATCCGCGTCGCTGAGTTCCGCGTAGACCGATTTGGCGACCGCGATGCGCCGCGGAAGCTCCTGGGCCGCGGTGCCCGTGCCGAACGCGAAGTCGCGAAGCTGCTCCCGCGAGCGGCGGGCCGCGACCCCATCGAGCGGACCTCGCGGATTGCCCTCGCCGCCCACACTGTGGCAGCCGGCACAGCCCTCGCTGAAGAAAAGCGCCCGCCCCCGGGCAAAACGCGCTTCCTCCTCCCGGTCGAGGTTTTGAGCGCCCGAGCTCGCACCCGCCTGGGCATCCGACTGAAGCTTGACGGCGAGCAGCCCGCTCATCGCCAGGACCAGCACCGAGGTGATGACCGCGCTCAAGAAAGCCAGACGTTCGCGCATTCGCTCTCCTCCTTCAAGCCAGATCGAAGATTTCGGAGTGGATCGCAGCCAACGGAAAACCGAGACGGCGCAGGCTCTTCTCGGCGAGCGCGAGCATCGGCTTCGGACCGCAGAGAAAAGCATGCCAACCATCGTGCTTTTCCGGCAGATGACGACGAAGGATCCCCTCGCTGATGTAGCCCCGTTCTCCCTCCCAGTCGGTCTCGGGTTCATGGAGCAGCAAAACGACCTTCAGCCGACATTGCTCGGCAAGGGCTGCAAGCTCCGCGCGGTAAGCCGTGCGTTGGAGGTTTCGGTTGCCGTAGAACAGAACCGCAGGCCGCAGATCGCCCCGCGCAGCCATCGCCCGGATCATGCTGAGGATCGGCGCGATCCCTGCCCCGCCGGCGATGAAAACGAAGCCTCGAGCTTGCGGCTCCCGGTCGAGGCTGAAAGCCCCATAGGGACCATCGACATAGACGTGGGTATCGGGCGAAAGCTCACCGATCGTCGAGGTGAAATCCCCCAGTTCCTTGATCGCGAACTCAAGCTCTTCCGATCCCGGCGCTGAGGCGATGGAAAAGGGGTGCTCCGCCAGGCGGATCGGATGCTGACCGAAGCTCAGCCAAGCGAACTGCCCAGGTTCGAAACGCCTGAGACCCTCATGCCCGACTGGACGCAGGCGCAAGCGCCACATCCGACCCGCCAAACGCTCGCGGCTCGCGATCCGCCACGGTCGTCGCGCGACCCACCAGGGCCTGAGCAAGCGAACGTGGATGATCGCAAAGATCCAGAAGGCGGCAAGCGCACCCCAAGCCCACTGCTTCCACGCTGCATTGAGGAAATGCCCTGCCCCTTCGGCATGGACGATGGCCAACAAGAGCGCTGCGGTGGCGGCGAGTCCATGCCAAAAACGCCAGCTTTCATACGCCCAGCGCAATCGCTTGCGCAAAAGCGAACTCAAGACGATGAACGCGAAGAGGATGAGCGCGAGCCTTCCCGCGCTCATGTGCCAAGGCGCCCGCAGCGGATCGGCGCTACCCAACGCAGCGGGGTAACGCCAAGCGAGGAGGATCACGTGCACCATGACGAAGAGAAGCGCCGCGATCGCCAGCCAACGATGAAGCGCGTAGATCAGATCGATGCCGAAAGGCGCGGTGGCGCGCTTGAAACGGGCGGTGAGCACGAACTGAAGCCCGAACATCGCAAGCGCCGAGTAACCCAGGATCATGGCGAAATCCCAGGCGAAGCCGCCTGAGCGCGGCGGCTCGAGCAGGACCAGAAGGGCCGGCGGCAGCAGTACGAGCCCGAGATAGAGGGCCAACCAGAGGGCAGCGCGGATCACGGCAAATCCACGCGCAGAGCGATCAGGAACACATGCGCCGGCCCCGGCCGATCCTCAGGGGTCGCAAGCAGCACGCCGGCGAGCTGATCCGCCGCGAGCCCACGGGCCAAGGGATCGCGAAACCACAGCCGTTCGCCCCGCCATTCGCCCACGAGCGCCACCCCCTCGCGCAGCGGCTGCATCGCACGCAGACTGCCAAGCAGCATGCGGCCGGAGAGGCTCGGCAAAGGCGCCGCGCTCAGCGCCGACCCGGCCTCGATCCCGAAACGCGTGCGGTAACGCAAAGCCGCGAGCGAAAGTTCGAGTGTCCTCAGCCCCGTTCCGCGACGCGCAGCGATACCCAAGCCGTCGATCTCGTCTTCCTGTTCCACCCGCCAGCGGCGGCCGGGATCGGCAAGGTCGGGAAGCCGGTTGGCGCCGCCGCGGAAGCTATGGCCCGCCTGCACGCTCTCCGCCCGCTCCCCGACCAGGAATGCCGAGAGGCTCCCCTCTGGTCCCAGAGGGCGCACCAGCTCCAGGGCGAGCGCATGCCGGCGCGCGGCGAGAAGCCCCAGAACCGAGCGATCGAAGGAATCCTCGAGGTGATTCCAGCGCAGCACGAGCTCGGTGCGCTCACCGAGCGCCCGGAACAGTTGCCCGGCGAGCACCAGGCGATCGCGGTCGGCCAAATGAGGACGGCGCAGCAACGGCGCGTTCTCGAAGCCCCCCGGCACGGTGGCCACGTACTCCGGCAAAAAGGCCGCGAGGAAGGGACGCTCGCCGATGTAGGCATCGCCCCTCCGCTCGCGGTATTCGGCCTGCAGGGAAAGCCGCGTGTCGAAGGGTCCCTTCGCCATCGCCTCAGCCGCGAGAAAGCGATCGCGCGTGCGATCCCGTTCGGCGAAACGACGCGCGGTCTCTTCAAGGCCAAGCCGCAGCCCGAGGCGCCCGCTGTGGGCGAAACGCCAGGTGAGGCCGCTTTCGAGGGCGCACTCCCGCCAGTCGAGCGGGAGGCGGAAGCGCCAGCGCGCATCGGGCGCGGCTGCCTGCGGCGCGGCATCGCTCGGCACCTGTCGGAACAGGGCGATCGGGCTTCGATCCTCGCGCCGCTCGTGGCGAGCGAGGACGGCAAGCTCCGTCGATTCCGAAAGCCGCCATTCCACGCGCCCCGCCGCGCGCTCGAGGCGAATCTCGCCATCGAGCGACCTGCGCGGCGGCGGGACGAGCGGCCTGGCCAGCCAGTCGGGATGCGCGGTGTAAGGCAAGAACGGGCGATCCTGCCAATGTCGCCCGAGCATGAGCTCGCCGTGCACGGCGAGCGTGGGTCTCAGCCGGCGCCAACCGGAAGCCGAAAGCATCAGGGCGCGATTGCTGGGCGGGGCCGCGGCCTGTCCGATCGCCCGCGGCCAGCCCGCCTCCGCGGGCAGGCCGGGCACATTCGCGAAAGGGTGCTGCCAGATCAGGGTATTGACCCGATCGCGGTATTGCGAAAGCTTCGTCTCCATGCGCCAGGCCTGCTCGCTGCCGCCTCGGCTCAGAGCAAGGCGCATGTCCTGGGTGGTCTCGTCGATCGGCATGGGCACAATCGCCGCACGGGCGTTGCCGCCGGTGGTGCCGACCATGGCGCCGAAGGGCTTCAGTCCCTGCCGCCTTTCCCGTTCCGCCATGAGTTCCAGGCGGGTGTCGGCCGTCGGCAGCCAGCGCCAAGCCACGCCATGGCGGTCCCTCTGCTTGCCGTATTCGAAGCGCTCGAGGGGCACCCTCTCGAGGCGGAAGGCAGCGGTGCTCGGACCTGCCTGCCAGTCAGGAGGAAGCCGAAGCGCGTTGCCGCCGACACCCTGAAAAGGCGTCGCTGCCCTGCCCTCGGCGCTCGCCCGGCGCTCCCAGCGGAAGAGCACCTCGCCCTGCCCGTCTCGGCCCAAGCGAAGCGAGGCGCCCGCCACTGGCAGCCCGAGGTCTCGAATCTCGGCCTCGATCCGGTTGCGGACCGGCTCTCGCCAGGGATCCTGCGAGGCCACCTCGAGACGAAGTACCCCGTAACCGCCCTGCTCCTTCAGTCCCCAACGGCGGGCGGACCATTCCGAAGGCCGCTCGAGCCATGCCAAGCCGGCGAGCCAAAAACCGCGCTCGAAGGCCCAGGCCCATCCGGGAACGACGAGCAGGAGGAGCAGCCAACGGTGTCTCATCGCGTCAGCCTCGCGCCGGAAGGGTGATTGCTGCCATGCACCGCCGGATGGCAATTCATGCAGTTCTGGCCGAGCAGGAAGGCGGACCCGGAGGGGCGGCTCTCCCCGGGCAGCCCCGTGCCCGAGTAAAGCGTGCTCGGATGGAACTGGGCCAGGTGGCAAAACTGGCAGAGGAACGGCGCTCGCGCCGTGAGCATTCCTGGGTGGATGGAGCCATGGGCGGCATGGCAATCGCCACAGTTCTCGCGCACCGGGCGGTGCTCCCAGAGGAAAGGCCCGCGGAGATCGGCGTGACAGCGGTAACAGGTCTCGTTGCGTCCGACTTCGCGTAGCGCCGCGCGCTCGAATGCGCCATGCGGATCGTGACAGGCGCTGCAGTCGAAATCGCCGGTACCCAGAGGATGGTTGAAGGGACGCGCGAGCGCGCCGCGAAGCTCCACATGGCAACCAAGACAAGCCTCGACCCGGATATCGGCGCTCGGCCGGGGAAAGCTCGGTTCGTGGGCGCTATGGCAGTCGTGGCAAGCGAGCTCGGCGCGTGCGTGGGCCGAAGCCGGCCAGTGCAGGGCCGCGTCGCGGTGGCATTCGAGGCAGCGCTCGTTGCGGCGAGCGAGCGCTTCCGTTGCCGAGAACGCAAGATCGGGCGATTCCGTCGGCCGACGCAGGTGGGCCAGGCTCTCGCCATGACAGCCCCCGCAACCGCCCACCGCCATCGGGCTGCGCGGGTGAGCGAGGCTACCGTGAGGGCTTGCGAGAAGCGCTTGCTGCGCGGGCTCCTCGGCGCGATGGCACAGCAGGCAGGGTTCCTCGACGCCCGGAGCACCATCCGGGATGAGGAGCATGAGCGCCAAGGAAAAGGCGCATCGCCGGATCGCCATGCCATCCTCCGAGCGGTCGAATCAGAGGTTATCGGCTATCGGGAAACGATTCTTGATCCAGGTCAAGCGCCCTGGACCGCTGCATGCCGCCGCGCTTCGTGGCAAAATCGCGCGCCTTCGCGTAGCGGAATCACAAGGCCGATGCCCAAAGACGACGCCATCGAGATGGAAGGCACCGTCATCGAGGCGCTGCCCAATACCATGTTCCGAGTCAAACTTGACAACGGGCACGTCCTTACGGCCCACATCTCGGGCCGCATGCGCAAGAACTACATCCGAATTCTCACCGGCGACCGGGTCAAGGTGGAGCTCACCCCCTACGACTTGAGCAAAGGCCGCATCACCTACCGGCTGAAATAGCGGCGATCGACGCGAGCCGCGGGAGGTCACGGGAGAGGGGCTGTGTTCAAGAGCATCCTGATCGCCAACCGCGGCGAGATCGCCTGTCGCATCGCCCGGACCTGCCGTCGTCTTGGCATCGAGGCGATCGCGGTGTATTCCGATGCCGACCGTGGTGCTCGGCATGTACGCGAAGCCGATCGCGCCATCGGCATCGGCGGCGAGCGCCCGGCCGATAGTTATCTTCGCATCGACAAGCTCATCGCTGCCGCCAAGGAGACAGGGGCGCAGGCCATCCATCCCGGCTACGGTTTCCTCTCGGAAAACCCGCGCTTCGCCCGTGCGGTGCGCGAGGCGGGCTTGGTCTTCATCGGCCCCGATCCAGAGAGCATGGAAGCGATGGGCTCGAAGGCCGCGGCCAAAGCGCTGATGATCGCCCATGGGGTTCCGGTCGTGCCCGGTTACCACGGCGAGGCGCAGGACATCGAAAGGCTTGCCGCCGAAGCCGAGCGCATCGGCTTTCCCTTGATGATCAAGGCGGCAGCCGGCGGCGGCGGCAAGGGCATGCGCATCGTGCGCGAGACCTCCGGGCTCGAAGAAGCGATCGCCGCGGCGCGGCGCGAGGCGGAAAGCGCTTTCGGCGATGGTCGTCTGATCCTCGAACGCTACCTCGAAAAGCCGCGCCACATCGAGTTTCAGGTCTTCGGCGACCGTCATGGGCGGGTGATCCACCTCGGCGAGCGCGACTGCTCGGCCCAGCGCCGCTACCAGAAGATCGTCGAGGAAACGCCCTCCCCGGCCCTCGATGAGGCGCTCCGGGCCCGCATGGGAGAAGCCGCCGTCGCCGCAGCCAGAGCGGTCCACTACGTGGGGGCGGGCACCGTCGAGTTCATCCTCGCCGCCGACCGCGAGTTTTACTTCATGGAGATGAACACGAGGCTCCAGGTCGAGCACCCCGTCACGGAGCTGGTGCGCGGCCTGGACCTGGTCGAGTGGCAGATTCGCATCGCCGCCGGCGAAGCCCTTCCCGCCGAGCCGCCGCCGGCCCGCGGCCACGCCATCGAGGTCCGGCTTTACGCCGAGGACCCCGCCAAGGGCTTTCTCCCTGCTTCGGGGAGGATCGAAACGCTCAGGCTGGCCGAGGGGCTTCGCATCGATAGCGGCGTGGAGGCCGGCGATCGGGTCAGCATCTTCTACGACCCGATGATCGCCAAGCTCATCGCCCATGGCGGCACTCGCGAGGAAGCACTCGCCCGCCTGCGCGAGGGTCTCGCCCGCAGCCTGGTCAGAGGTCCGGCGAGCAATCTCGATTTCCTTCTCGCCCTTCTCGATCATCCCGCGATGTGCGAGGGCCGGGTGGACACCGGCTTCGTGGACCGCGAGCTCCCGGCCCTGCTCGCCCCGCTCAGCGACAATCCTCCGCCCTGGCTTTGGCAGGCCGCCGCGACCGCCGCTCTGCTCAAGGAGGAAGAAGGCGTCGATCCCGCCGATCCATGGGCGCGCACCGATGCATGGAGGCCCAATCATGTCGGGAAACGGCTGGTCAAGCTGCGTTGTGGGGAGTGGCTCGGCCTGTTCGAAGCCTTCGGCCATGGCGGGCGCTACCGGCTTGCGAGCGCCGATCCGGCGCTATGCGCCGAGATCGCCGAGGCGGCATTCCTGCCTGAGGATCGTCTCCTGCTTCGCTTCGCCGATGGCCGTGCCCTCTCGCTTCTGTGTCTGCGCGAGGGCGAGGATCTTTGGCTTTGGGCGGGAGGTTATCGCCGTCGGTTCCACCGCGATCAGCCCTTCGCCGCCAAAGTCGAGGAAGGCGGCGGCGAGGGCCATCTGCGCGCGCCGATGCCGGGGCGAATCGTGGCCCTGCGCGTGAGCTCAGGCAGCGAGGTCGAGAAGGACCAACCGCTCGTGGTGATGGAGGCGATGAAGATGGAACTCACTCTGCGCGCGCCCGGGCGAGCGCACGTCCTTCGCATCGCGGTCGCCGAGGGCGACTTTGTCGAGGCCGATGCCCTGCTCGTCGAGCTCGAACGAAGGCCATGAGCGAGACCGTCCGCATCGTCGAGGTGGGCCCACGCGATGGGCTTCAGAACGAGGCGCTGATCGTGCCGACCGAGCGCAAGCTCAAGCTTTTGGCCCGGCTGGCTGAAACCGGGCTCACCGACATCGAGGCGACGAGCTTCGTCAGCCCCAAGTGGGTGCCACAGCTCGCCGATGCTGAAGCCGTGGCCTCCCAGCTCCCGACCCGCCAGGGCCTTCGCTGGATCGCGCTCGTGCCCAATGAGAAAGGTTACGAGCGCGCCCGCGCCGTGGGCATCGGCGCCGTGGCGGTCTTCACCGCCGCCAGCGAGGCCTTCAATCGGAAAAACATCAACGCCGGCATCGAGGAGTCGCTCGAGCGCTTCCGCCCGGTCCTCGAGCGGGCGCGGGCCGATGGCGTGTGGGTCCGCGGCTACATCTCCACCGTGCTCGGCTGCCCCTACCAAGGGGAGGTTCCGGTCGGGGACGTGGTCCGCGTCGCGCGCCGTCTCCACGAGATGGGCTGCGATGAGATTTCGCTCGGCGACACCATCGGCGTCGGCACGCCCCACAAGGCGCGAGCGATGCTCCGCGCGGTCGCCGGCGAAGTCCCCATCGAGCGCCTCGCCGTGCATTTTCACGACACCTATGGCCAAGCCCTCGCGAACGTGTACGCCTGCCTCGAGGAAGGCGTTCGCGTCGTGGACAGCGCCGTGGCGGGCTTGGGCGGCTGCCCTTACGCACAAGGCGCGAGCGGCAATCTCGCCACCGAGGACTTGCTTTACATGCTGCGGGGCCTTGGCCGTGCGCCCAGCGTCGATCTCGCCCGACTGGTCGAAACCGCGCGCTGGATCGCGGCTGCGCTGGGTCGCGAACCGGCCAGCCGAGTGGCGCGCGCCTTCCGTACTTCAAATTGAAATGGGCGTCGCACGCGAGGTGCTATCTTGAAAGTACCCAGTGTTCGGCTCGGGGCCTTCTCCTCGATGATCCGTCAGGCGCAAGCGCCCCAAGGCTTCTGAGGACCTCGATGAAAGAACCAGCGGCGCCGCGAGCGCTCCCGAATGGTCGTGCCCAGAGCGAGGACATTGCCGAATTCCTGGGAACGCTCCTTGGCGCTCTCGACACGGAGGCTTCGGGCGGCGCCATCGATGCGGAAACACTGCGCGAAAAGCTCTCGGCGATTCAGGCGACGATCGCAGCCCTGCGCTCCGACTCGGTTCGGCGCCAAGCCTTGCTCGACGCAATCCCCGACCCCATCCTCGCGCTCGACCGCGAAGGCCGGATCCTTGATGCCAACGAGGCCGCAGCCGCCCTGCTCTCCCGATCACGCTCGCGGATGATCGGCCGATCCCTCGCGGAAATCGCGCCGGATTGGTGGACGAGAGGCGTGGCGCGGCTCATCTCCGAAGCGGGTCGCCAGGGCGATTCCGCAAGCGAGGCCGATGATGATCAGGGAAACGAGTCCTCCGCGGGGGCTTGGTCCCGAAGCCTGATCGAGCTCGAAGGACAAGCCCTTTTCGTCTTGTTTCGCCGTGAGCAGAAGGCGGAGACCCTGCGCGCCGAACTGCGCCGTGCCGAGCATCGCCTTGCCGAGCTCCTCCGGAGCATCGAGCAGGGCATCCTGGTCGAAGACGCCGAGGGTCGGATCCTGGAGGCCAACCCCGCCGCCCGGCGCCTACTGGGCTTTCCGGACGGCGATCTTCCGCCCCTGTCCGCGCTCGCCTCGGAGTGGCACATCGTCGATGGCGACGGCATGCGATTGCGCGAAAAGGCAATCCCCTCGCGCATCGCCATCGAAACGGGTGAGACGGTCCATCGCCGTCTGCTCGGCATCCCCGACCGCGACGGTACTCGATACCGCTGGCTCGAGGTGACCGCCATACCGCAGTGGCCGGAGGGCGCGCTGAGGCCCGAGCGGGTCATCTCGGTGATCCAAGACGTGACCGAGCTGCAACGTGACCTGGAGCTCTTCGCGCGCGTGCAGCGCCTAGGATGCATCGCGGGTTTCGAGTGGTGGCCGGGCACGGGCGTCGTGTTCTGCACTCCGCAATGGGGCGAACTCGGTTGCGGAGCGAGTGGGCCCGAGCTGCGCTGGGAGGATTTCGTGCAGCACTTCGTCGAGGAGGATCGAGCCCGACTGGTCAGCGCTTTCGAAGAGAGCGTTCGAGATCACGGCGAACTCGCCTTGGAGTGTCGAGTGCGAAGGCCGGATGGGCACCGCCGCTGGGTGAGGATCCGAGGCCAGGCGGACCATATCGGCGCGAAGTCCGTTCGCTTGAGCGGCATCATCCAGGACATCACCGAAGAGAAACGGCGCGAGGAAGAGCTCCAGATGCGCGCGGACACCGATCCGCTCACCGGCCTGCTCAACCGCGACGCCATCCTTCGCTCGCTCGCCGCGCACACCGCGCATGCGGGGGGGCGAGTCGCCTTGCTGCACATCGACCTCGATCGCTTCAAACTCGCGAACGATCTCCTGGGGCACGAGACGGGCGATCGTCTCCTCGCTGCCGCGGCCGCCCGCCTGCGGGCCGCGGTGAGCGCCGGGGTACCGCTGGGACGCCTGACCGGCGATGAGTTCCTGATGATCTTGCCCGCATCATTCGCGTCCCGCGCGGAAACGGTGGCCGAAGTCCTGGTCCGCGCTTTCGAACGACCGTTCCGGATCGGCGAACAGGAGTTCCCCCTCGGCATTTCGATCGGCCTCGCTCGCGCACCGGAGGACGCCTCCGACATGCATCAGTTGCTGATGCAGGCCGAGGCGGCCCTCGAGGAAGCCAAGCGTCGCGGTCGCAAGGGATGGGTGGGCTCGAGCGGCGTTCTGGTCCGCGACCTCGGGGAGCGCATCGCGATCGAGTCCAATCTCCGGCTCGCGCTGGAGCACGAGGAATTCGAGCTCGTCTTCCAGCCGCAGATCGATCTGCGCGATGGAAGGATCGTCGGAGCCGAGGCGCTGCTCCGCTGGCACTCGCCCAAGCTCGGGATGGTATCGCCGGAGCGCTTCATCCCGCAGGCCGAAGCGAGCGGCGATATCGTGCGCATCGGCCGCTGGATCATCGAGGAGGCGTGTCGCCGACTCGCCTCGTGGCGACGCAGTGGCCTCGCCCTCGAACGCCTGTCGATCAACCTTTCGTACCGTCAGCTGGTGAGTACGCGGGTGGCGGACGACGTGCTGCGCGCCCTATTCGAGTACGAGCTCTCCGGAGAGATGCTCGAGGTCGAGATCACCGAACGCATCCTCGCCGAGGAAGTGAGCGACGTGCGCCCGATCCTGCAGGCTCTGCGCGCCGCGGGCGTCGGGATCGTGATCGACGACTTCGGCGAGGGCTACAGCGCCCTCGACCGTCTGCGCCGCCTCCCGATCCAGACGCTCAAGATCAGTCACCGCTTCACCGCCGGCGTCCCCCACGTGGCGGGGGACGTCGCGATCTGTCAGGCGATCATCGGTGTGGCGCGCGGTTTGGGACTGGAGGTCATCGCGGAAGGCGTGGAAACCGAGGCCCAACGCAGCTTCATGCAGCGCAATGGGGTGCGGATCGTCCAGGGCTACCTCTTTTCCCGGCCGCTCCCGGCCCAGCAGTTCGTCCAGTTCTACCGCGAGCGACGCAGCCTCGCCTGAGCATCGCCGTGGATCCCTTGATTCGGCCCGTCCGAGCGTCCGATGATCCCGAGCTCGCCAGGATCATCCGCACGGTGATGACCGAATGCGGTGCGAGCGGCCCGGGCTTCGCCATCCACGATCCCGAGGTCGACGCCATGAGCCTCGCCTACTCCGCCCCGCGATCCCGTTATTTTGTCGCCGAAGAGGGAGGTCGCATCCTCGGGGGCGCCGGCATCGGGCCGCTCCAGGGAGGCGAAGCCTGGATCTGCGAGCTGCGAAAGATGTACCTGTTGCCGATTGCACGTGGCCGCGGCATCGGCGCGAGACTCCTGGCCCATTGCTTGGAGGCGGCTCGTTCTTTCGGCTTTATTGCCTGCTATCTCGAAACCCTCCACAGCATGCAAGCGGCACAAGGACTCTATCGGCGTTTCGGGTTCCGCCCGATCGATCAGCGCCTCGGTGAGACCGGGCATTTCGGCTGCGATCGGTTCTATTTGCTCGAATGGGCCACGCCCTGCGCGGAAGACCCCCGGGATCCGGCCGCCGGTGCCGGGTAGAATCTGGCACTCTCATCGGCAATGCGGGAATGGCGATGCGAGTGGCGGGTTTGCGCGTCGTGGTGAGTGGTGGGGCCTCGGGGCTCGGCCTCGGGGTGGTGCGCCGTCTAGTGCGAGAGGGCGCTTCCGTGGCCGTGCTCGATCGCGACGAGGTCCGCGGGCAGGCGATCGCGAGCGAGCTCGGGGTCTTCTTCCTGCCGGCCGACGTATGCGAGGAGGCCGCCGTCGCCACCGCGATCGCCGAGGTTTGCGGGCGCTTCGGGGGGCTCGACTGCGCCGTGGCCTGCGCGGGCGTGCTCGGCCCGGGTCGCGTCCTGGGCAAGGAGGGGCCGATGCCGCTCTCGTTCTTCGAAAAGACCGTGCGGGTGAACCTCGTGGGGAGCTTCAACCTCGCCAAGGCCGCTGCGGAACGCATGCAGCACAATCCCCCGGGGGAGGACGGAGAGCGAGGCTTGATCCTCTTCACCGCCTCGATCGCGGCCTTCGAGGGGCAGATCGGCCAAGCCGCCTACAGCGCCTCGAAGGCGGGGGTGATCGGGATGACTCTGCCGATCGCGCGGGAGCTCGCCCGTTTCGGTATTCGGGTGGCGGCCATCGCTCCCGGCGTCTTCCACACGCCGATGATCGAGGGGGTCCCGGAGGAGGTTTATCGCGCCCTCTGCGCCCAAGTGCCCTTCCCCTCTCGCCTCGGGACGGTCGACGAGTTCGCCGACGCGGTGCTCTTCGCAATCGGCAATCGGTATTTCAACGGCGCCGTGCTCCGGCTCGACGGCGCGCTGCGTCTTCCTCCGAGGTGACACGATGCGGGCTGCCGATCTCAAGCGAGGGATGGTCATCGAGCACGAGGGGCGGATCTTTCAAGTGCGGGAGGTCGAGCGCTCGGCCCCCACCGCCCGGAACAGCAACGTCACCTTCCGCTTCACCCTCTATGCGATCCCGGGCGGCAGCAAACTCGACCTCAGCCTTCGCGCCGACGATGAGGTTCGGGAAGTCGAGCTCGAGCGTCGCGCCGTGCAGTTTTCCTACCGCGACGGCGCCGACTTCGTCTTTCTCGACGCTCAGGACTTCACCCCTTACACGCTCGATGGGGAGATCGTGGGCGAACAGGCCGCCTACCTCAGCGAGGGCCTCGAGGGCTGCTTCCTCCGCCTCCTCGACGAGCGGCCGATCGGACTGGAACTGCCGCCGTCGGTGGTCCTGGAGATCGTCGATACCGCGCCGGAACTGAAGGGGGCGACCGCCACCAAGCGCAGCAAGCCCGCCCGCCTCTCGACCGGGCTCGAGGTGCAAGTGCCCGATTACCTCGCCGTAGGGGATCGGGTTCGAATCAACACGGCTACGGGTGAGTATCTCGGGCGCGGCTGAAATAGCGGTGGTCTCCCCCATCGCATCGCGTGACCCCGCTCCTCCTCCGACCGCGGTCTCGCGCCGATTCTTCGCCCTCGGTGCCTTCGCGCTCCTTCTGATCGCCTGCGAGCGCGCTCAGCCGCCCCCAGCCCTGGATTCGGTCAACGCTCCTCCTGAGCGTGCGGAACCGATTGTCCTGGCCGCAGAGCAAGTACTCAGACGATCCCTGAGCATCGAACCGGAATCGTTGGATCCGCATCGCGCGGAAAGCCTACAGGCCGGACACGTGTTGCGGGACCTTTTCGAGGGTCTCGTCGCCGAGGATCCCGCGGGCAAGCTCATCCCCGGCGCGGCATCGAGCTGGGAGGTGGAGGATGGCGGCCGCGCCTACGTGTCCCGCCTGCGCCCTGGAGCGCGCTGGTCTGACGGCACACCGCTGCGCGCCGCCGACTGGGTGCGGAGCTTCCGACGGGCGGTGGCTCCGGAAACCGGAGCTCGCTACGCCGCCTTGCTCAGACCGATCCTTCATGCCGAGGCGATCATCGCAGGCCGCCTTCCTCCCGAGGCCCTCGGCGTTCATGCATCGAGCGAGGACCTCCTGCGCATCGAGCTCGAGCGACCCACGCCTTCCTTCCTCGCCCGTCTCACCCATCCGATCGCCTTCCCGGTCCGGCTCAAGCGCGATGAGCACGGCGAGCCGCTCCGGATTCCGGTGGGCAACGGCCCTTTCATGCTCGTCGAGCGGGTGCTCAATTCGCATCTTCGCCTGCTCAAGAATCCTCACTACCACGCCGCCGAGGAGGTCCGCCTGCAGGAGGTGCTTTATCTCCCGATCGAACGCTCGCAAGCGACGCTCGCGCGCTATCGCACCAATGAGATCGACTGGGCAGATGAGATTCCAGTGACCGAGGCTGCCGCGCTCGCGGCCGAATTTCCCGGCGAGCTCCTCGTCCTGCCCTACCTCGGGACGTATTACTTCGGGCTCAACGCCTCGCGCCCCCCTTTTTCCGACCCGCGAGTGCGACGCGCCTTGGCGATGAGCCTCGACAGCCGTCGCCTCAGCTCTGCGGCGCTCTTCACACCTCGGCAGGCGGCGTATTCCTTCGTGCCGCCGACTCTCGAGGCTTATTCCTCTCCGCGGCCCTCCTGGGCCGGACTTTCCGACGAGGAACGCCTCGCCCTCGCCCGCCGCCTGCTCGCCGAAGCCGGCTATGGCGAGCAGCGGCCTCTTCGCTTCGAGCTTCGCTTCAACACCGGCGAGGATCATCGGCGCATCGCCCTCGCCGCTTCCGCCCTCTGGCGAGAGCATTTGCCGGTCCAAGTCGAGCTTCACCACGAGGAATTCCGAGTCTTTCTCGAAAACCGAAGACGCCGCGCGACCGAAATGTTCCGCGCCGGATGGGTGGCAGACCTTCCGGACCCTGCCGATTTCCTGGAGAACTTCCGCAGCGACAGCCCTCGCAACGATACCGCTTTCTCCGATCCGCGCTTCGACCGGCTTCTCGAGGAGGCCGCGACGGAATCCGACGAGACGCGACGCCTCGCGCTGCTCGCCGAGGCCGAGTCCATCCTCCTCGAGGAAGCGGTGGTCATCCCCCTGTTCCACTACGCAAGCCGCCGCCTGATCCGCCCCTGGGTGCGCGGCTGGCAGCCCAATCCGCTGGACCGACACCCGAGCCGATGGCTCTGGATCAGCGCGCATCCGAGCCCGGCCCGATGATCCGTTTCGCGCTCAACCGGCTACTGCTCGGGGTACTGACGCTCTTCGTCCTGGTCAGTGTGAGTTTTGCGCTGATCCGGCTGGCCCCCGGCGGGCCCTTCGACGCCGAGCGCGCGCTCGAACCCGAGATCCGCCTTCGCCTGGAGGCGCATTACGGACTCGACCGCCCGCTCTGGCACCAGTACCTCGCTTACCTCGGCGGCTTGCTCCGCGGCGATTTCGGGCCGAGCTTTCAGTATCGTGATCACCGAGTGGGCGAGCTGATCGCCTCCGGCCTGCCGGTGAGCATGAAGATCGGCGCTGCCGCCCTCGCCCTCGCCGTCTTCCTCGGACTCGCCATCGGCATCCTTGCCGCCTGGCGGCGCGATCGCCTACTCGACCGGCTCCTCATGGGCTTTGCGGTACTGGCACAAGCGATCCCCAACTTCGTGCTCGCGCCGCTCCTCGTGCTCGTCTTCGCGGTGGGCCTCGGCTGGCTGCCGGCGGGCGGTTACGGCGATGGGTCGCTTCGCCATCTGCTGCTTCCGGTCGTCGCGCTCGCCCTGCCCTACGTGGCGGCGGTCGCCCGACTCAGCCGCATGGCCCTGGTCGAGGTGCTGGCGAGCGAATACATCCTGGCCGCGCGCAGCAGGGGGCTTCCAGAAATCCGAGTCCTTTGGGTCCACGCCCTCAGGCCGGCGCTCGTGCCGGTGGTCGCCTACCTCGGCCCGGCAGCGGCCGCCATCCTCACGGGATCGGTGGTCATCGAACAGACATTCTCCCTGCCGGGCATCGGCCGCCATTTCGTGCAAGGCGCGCTCAATCGCGATTACACCCTGGTCCTCGGCGTGATCGTCGTGGTCGGCGGTTTCGTCGTCTTCTTCAACTTCCTCGCCGATCTGATCGCCGCCTGGCTCGACCCCCGCATCCGGCTGCGATGATCCCCGCTTCCTCGAACCGACCTTGGAGCCTCGCCTGGCGACGCTTTCGCCGCCACCGAGCGGCGCTGGCCTGCCTCGCGCTGCTCGTGCTCTTCGTCGCCTTCGCCGTCCTCGCGCCCTGGTTGAGCCCTCACGACGCACTCAAGCCGGACTGGGAGCGGATCGCGACGCCACCCGATCGCCTGCATCCCTTCGGCACCGATGCCATCGGACGGGATTTGCTCACGCGCACCGCCATCGGGCTCCGCATGACCCTCGCCGTGGCGGGAAGCGCAGCGCTCCTCGCGCTGCTCATCGGCCTGCCTTACGGCATGCTGGCCGGTTACTTCGGTGGCTGGCTGGACGCCCTGCTCATGCGCACCGTGGATGTCCTCTACGCTCTGCCGTTCCTGTTCCTGGCCATCGTCCTCGTGGTCGTGTTCGGCAGGAGGAGCGAGCTCATCTTCATCGCGATCGGTGCCTACGTCTGGCTCGATCTCGCACGCATCACCCGCGCCGAGACCCTCTCTCTGCGCGAGCGCGAGTTCGTGCTCGCCGCTCGCGCCCTCGGTGCCGGCCCCCTTTGGATCCTCGGCCGCCACATCCTGCCGCAGCTGGCAGGTACCGCCCTCGCCGCCCTCGCCGTCATCGTGCCCAAGATCGTGCTCATCGAAAGTTTCCTGAGCTATCTCGGCCTTGGCCTGCAGGAGCCGCTGGTCTCACTGGGGGGGCTCGTCAACGAAGGCGCACAGGACATGGGCTTCGTGCCCTGGGCTCTGATCTTTCCGGCTCTTTTCCTCATCGCGCTGCTTTTGATATTCCACTTCCTCGCCGAGGGCCTGCGCGATGCCCTCGACCCACGAGACGGGCGGTGAGCACCGCTCTTTTCGAAGTCGAGGCGCTCCGCGTGCGCGCGTTTTCGGGGCCTCTGCTCGATCGGGTGTCCCTTCGCATCGCTCGCGGCGAAGTCATCGCGCTGATCGGGGCCTCGGGTGCGGGCAAGTCCCTGACCGCGCGCGCGATCCTGGGCCTTTTGCCAGAGCGCCTCTTCGCCGCGAGCTGGACGCGGATGGCGCTCGCCGGAGAGGCATTCCCTGCCGAGCCCAGGGCGCTTCGGAGCCTTCGTGGTCGCAGGATCGCGCTGATCTTCCAGGAACCGTTGGCCGCCCTCCATCCTCTCCTCCCCGTGGGCACGCAGATCGCAGAGGGGCTCATCCATCACCGCCGCCTACCGCGAAAGGCCGCCTGGGAGCAGGTGGTCGAGTGGCTGGCGCGGGTGGGCATTCCGGAGCCAGAACGCGCGGCGAGGCGCTATCCCCACGAGCTCTCCGGCGGCCAGAGGCAGCGCGTGGCGATCGCGCAAGCGCTCGCACCGGCTCCGGAGCTGGTCATCGCCGATGAGCCGACCAGCGCACTCGATCCTCCGCTCGCCGAGGAGCTCGTGCGCCTGCTCACGCGCGAGATGCGCGCGCGGAGCGGCGGTTTGCTGCTGATTTCGCATGATCTCCCGCTCCTGGCCCGCCATGCCGATCGCATTTACGTCCTCGACCGTGGGCGGATCGTCGAGAGCGGAAATCCGCAGTCCCTGCTCGTCGCACCAACGCAGAAAGCCACGGAAACGATGGTGGCGGCAGCGACCATGCCCGTGTTGGCGCACCGAGGCGACGAGCCCACTCGCAAGGAGGAAACCCTGCTGTCGGTGCAGGGCCTGGTGGTGGAGGCTCCCGCGCGCGGTTTTGGCGGCGCACGCCGAATCCTCGATGACGTGGAGCTCTCGTTGCCTCGCGGTGCCGCCCTCGGCTTGATCGGCTCCTCAGGCAGCGGCAAATCGACGCTGGCTCGCGCCATTCTCGGGCTGATGCCGATCCGGGCCGGCCGCATCCGCTTCCAGGGTCGAGAGCTCACGGGGCTGTCCGCCTCGGCCTGGCGGCCATTGCGGCGGCACCTGCAAATCGTCTTTCAGGACCCAGGCGCCAGCCTCGATCCGAGGATGCCCATCGCCGAGATCGTCGCCGAGGGTCTGCGACTCCAGGGCGAGGCCCCGAGCAAGAAGGCGCGATGGAAGCTCGCGGCTGAAGCGCTCGCCACGGTGGGCTTGGATGAGCGCTTCCTCGGCCGCTATCCGCACGAGCTCTCCGGCGGGCAGCGCCAGCGGGTGGCGATCGCCCGCGCCCTCGCGCTGAAACCCGCGCTCCTGATCCTCGATGAGGCAGTCTCGGCGCTCGATGCCGCGCTCAAGCTCGAGATCCTCGATCTCCTCGCCGCGCTCCGGGAGCGCTTCCGCTTGAGCTTGCTTTTCATCTCGCACGACATCCCCGCCGTCGCGCGGCTTTGCGACGCGATCGCCGTGATGGAGGCAGGCCGCATCGTCGAGCGGGGCGAAGCCGCCGCGCTGCTCTCCGCCCCCCATCATCCTGCGAGCCGCCGCTTGCTCGAAGCCGCACGCCTCGGGGAAGGACCTTGAGCGTTCCTCACTCGAAGCCGTCGGCGAAGATGGCCGATGGCGGCGGCGCGCTGCCCGCGGCCGTCTGCCGGTCGAGACTGCGCAAGAAAGCGATCAGATCCGCGCGATCCGAAGGCGAGAGCGCGAGCACCCGGCGGTGGGGCTGCGCTTGTTGCAGACGGTTGTGGTTGGCGATCAGCACCTCGTCGATGGCGATGGCCCAGTCGGTGGCCTCGAGCTCGATCGTGTTCCCGCTGCCCGCGTTCAGGGTGAAGCCTTCGATCCACAGGCTCTCCCAGTTCGTCATGCGCCAGTTGGGGTCGTTGCCCACGCCGGGGAGCGAGACCGTCTGCCAGAGGCTGCCGTTGACCCGCACGCGGAGTCCGATGCTGCCGCCGAGCGGCCGCGAGTTCGAGAAGCGAATCTCCAGAGCGGCGGTGCCGCCGCTGCCGCCGTTCACGCCGGTCAGGCGCAGACCTTGGCCATTGCCTTCCAGATTGACGAAGGCGCGCCCGCGCGGGGTGTCATCGTAGTTCTGCTCGGTGAACTGGTTCACGATCCAGGCGCCGCCGTAAGGCGTACCGTTCTCGGCCGGAACCAGAACGCCGCCGGTCACTCGGAAAACGTCCTCCAGGGTGGCTGCGCTGCCATCGTGGAAGTAGGGCGCGGTGGCGAAGAGGCCGAGCAGGGTCGGAGTGTCGATGCCCGACAGCGTGCCACCCAAGCGGCCGCCGGAGGTGGGCCTGAGGGTACCCACATCACGCAGGAGCGGCGGCAGGCCCATACCGCTTTCCGTGTAGCGCGGGGGCGTATGGCAGCTCGCGCAGCCTTCGTTCTGGAACACGGTCTGCCCGCGCACGGCCGCCGCGCTCAGGCTGCCATCGGGATTGCGATAGGGGCTCCGCGGGAGACTCGAAGGCCCGAGGGAGGCGACGTAGGCCGCGAGCGCGTCGAGCGCTGCATTGAGCCCCGCCTTGGGCGGGCCCAGCGGATTCTGGGTGGAGGCGAACTGGGCGTCGGTGAGAAAGCCCCGTCCGCCGAAGAACTGGCGGATGTCGTTCTCGAAATCCTGGATCTCGTCGAAGTTCGCGCTCCAGTGCACCAGGCCGTGCGCCATGCCGCCGCGGCCGCGCAGGCTGGTGGTGTTGCGCAAGCCCTCGCCGCGGCCGGTGAAATCGAAGGTACGGCCGTCGTGATCCCCGTCGAGATGGCAGGTGGCGCAGGAGAGATAGCCCTCGGCGCTCATCCGCGGGTCGCGGGCGTTGTAGAAGATGCGTTTGCCGGCGAGCACTTGCGCGCTGAGCGGTTCGCTGGCCAAGGCCGGAAGCTCCTGCCGGGCCACCTGGGCTCTTCGTCATTTCGTGTGGAACCCAACAGTCACAATGACTCCTGGTCGTCGAGCCCGGTGGGCATGTGTGCAGGCCGCTGGCCGGCCTGTGCACATGTCCACGAGGCGTGTTTGATCAGGAGGATGAGTCCATGGGCATTGCCGTAGAAGCTCTGTTCACCAGCGCGCTGGGCTTGCAGCCGCCGTGGGTCGTCGATGACGTCAGGCTCGACACCGCCAAGCGGCGTATCGACTTCGAGATCGGCTGCCACACCAGCAGGCTCGCCTGCCCGGCATGCGGTGCGGCCACGCAACCGGTGCACGACCGGCTGCGCCGATCCTGGCGGCACCTGGACTTCTTCCAGTTCGAGGCCTGGCTGCATTGCGACGTGCCGCGCGTGGCCTGCGGTGCCTGCGGCAAGACCACGCAGGTGGCCGTGCCCTGGGCGCGTCCGGGCTCGGGCTTCACCGCGGCGTTCGAAGCGCTGGCGCTGACCTTGTGCCTGGACCTGCCGGTGCGCCAGGCCGCCGAGTTGCTGCGCTGCAAGGACAAGCGGCTGTGGCGGCGCATCGAGTTCTACGTCGCGCAGGCGCGTGCGCTGGAAGACTTCGCCGGCGTGCGCACGGTGGGCATCGACGAGACCAGCCTGCGGCGCGGGCAGCACTACATCACCGTCGTGCACGACCTGGATCGCAAGCGGCTGCTGTTCGCCACCGAGGGGCGCGAGCACCGCACGGTGGTGGAGTTCGCCGAGGATCTGAAGGCCCATGGCGGCGATCCCGCCCAGGTGCGGCACGTGTGCATGGACATGAGCGCGGCCTACGCCAAGGGCGTGGCGCTGGCGCTGCCCCAGGCGCAGATCAGCTACGACCGCTTCCACGTCGTCTCGATGGCCATCGAGGCGATGGACCAGGTGCGCCGCGCGGAGATGGCCACCGACGCGCAGGCGGTGCGAGCCGCGCTGGGCACTGGCCAGCGTAAGACGCTCAGGCAGCTGCTGTGGGGCATGCGGCGCAACCCCAGCACCTGGAGCGCCCGCCAGATCCAGGCGATGCACTGGCTGCAGCGCTCGACGCTCAAAAGCGCGCGGGCGTGGCGGCTGAAGATGGCGCTGCGCGAGGTGTACGCGCGGGCCACAGCGCACAACAGCATCGAACAGGCCGCATCCGACCTCAGGGCCTGGCTGAGCTGGGCGCGGCGCTGTCGGCTCGAGCCGTTCAAGAAGCTGGCCGCCACGCTCAAGGAGCGGTTCGACGCGGTGGTGCGCGGCATGGTCGATCACCGCAGCAACGCCTTCGTCGAGGCGATGAACGGGCTGCTGCAGCAGGCCAAGCGCGCCGCGCGCGGCTTCAGGACGAGCCAGAACTTCATCGCCATCGCCTACCTGCGCATGTCCAAGCTCAAGCACCTGCCGGCCAGTCCGTTCGCGCCGGCGATGCCCCAGTGACAGTGTTGCTTTCCACACGAAACGACATGGAGCCGCCACCTGGGTGTTTCCGGTCTGCCAGAGGCTTCCGGTCTCGAGCACCGAGAGGCTGCGGCCCATGAAGTTGTGGACGAAGGTGCGTCCGGTCGTCGGATCCACACAGAGCCCCTGCGGCGCCAGCCCGACGTCGAGGCGCACCACGTTGGCCCCGAAGCCGGTCTGATCGGCGAGCGCCAGCGCATCGAAAATCGCCACCTCGTTGGTGCCCTGGAGGGCGACCAGCAGGTAATCGCCGAGCGGCGAAAAGGCGACGGCGGAGGGCGAATCGCTGTTGTCGATGTCCACGTCGCGCACCAGCACCGGCGAGCCGCTGCCATTGAGCGCGAGAAGAACGGCGCGCACGGTGTTGTCCTGGGTGAGATCGACGCTCGAGTGGATCAAAGGCCCGCGCTCGGCGTTGGGTTTGGTCGCCGGCACGAAGATGCGCCCATCGCGCGGCGAGAGCACGGCGGCGGCGAGCTGATTGGCCACGCCGCGGCCGCTCGAGGGGGTGTCGCGATGACGCTCGCCTCCGAACTTGGCCACCCGTCGTCGCTCGCCGAGGCTGAGCGTGCCGCCGGCGCCCTCGATTCGATAGACCTCGGCATGGTTGCGAGCGGAGAGGAAGCGCGTGGCGAACACGGTTTGGCCATCGGCCGAGACCCCCAGCCCCCGGGGCGGGGCCGGCAAGGCCAGCCGCCCCGTCTCGGCGCGGGTGGAGGTGGCGAAGCGGCGCAGCTCCGCGGAGCCCGCCAGCGCCACGAAGGCCCGATTGCCGTCCGGCGACAACGCCACCGCCTCGGGCGCGGCGCCGTAACCGAGGTCGATGGTGTGGAGCAGACTGCCGTCGTCGGCGCGGCGGATCTGGACGCGATCATCGTCGCGGCAGGCGATCCACAGCTCGCCCGGCGATCCGGCACGGAAGGCCACGGCCGAGGGGTGGTCGCAGACCGGCCACTCGGCGATCTTGGCGAGGGTGTCGGCGTTGAACACGCTCACCCGGTCGTGATCGGGGTGGACCGTGTAGACGCGGCGGTTGCTCGCCTCGCAATGCATCTGGCCGCTCGCCGTGGGCCGCGGTCCCGAGAGCGGGGCGAGGACGCTGACCACGGTGCTGCGGCTGGCGATCACGCCGGAGGGATCGCGGACCTGCACCACCGCCCGATAGTGCCCCTGCTGGGCGTAGACGTGCGTCGCGCTCGCCGAGGCCGACCAGGCGGTCTTCGGCGTCCCATCGCCGAAGTCGAAGCGGTATTGGAGCGCATCGCCGTCGGGGTCGCTGGCCGAGGCGGCGAAACTGGTCGTTCCCCCGGGTGCGACCGGATACGGGCTGGCCGAGAAAGCGGTGACGGAAGGCGGCCGGTTGCCGCTGCCGGCGCTGCCCGTCGAAAAGGTGAAGGCGTAAGTCGGCATCGCGTTGCCGGCGGCGTCGCGGATGCCGGAGACCCGCACCTCGTAGGTGGCATTCACGTCGAGCTCGGCGTCGGGCGTGAAGGTGAGAATGTCGTTGAAGCCGAAGACCCATTTACCGGGCAGAGCCGGGCCATAGCTGCCCGGCCCCAGCACGCGCCTGAGCATGAAGCTGCTGCCGTTGACGATCGAGAGCGTGTCCAGGGTCTCGTGGATGATCAGGCTGATCGGGGCGCGGCGCGGGTAGTTCGTCTGGCCGGCGCGCGGAATGTGGAAGCCCACGCTGGGCGGACGGGTGTCCGGATCGGCTTGGTGAGCGAAGATCGCCATCCCTTGGTAGATGCCCTGCCCGCCGGTGACGATCAGATTGCCGAGCGGCAGCGCGAACTGGCTCATGTCCACCCGCTGGCCGGTCGGCAGCGAGGCATCCGTGGTCTGAAAGCGCAGCACGCTCTGGCGGGTGCGCATGTCGATCTTGTGATCGCCGATGAAGCCGAACTCGTCCTGGAACTGGGCGTACATCGCGCCAGAGGAATCCGGCGGCTGGAACAGCGGGACGTCGGCGACGAAGCGCAGGGCGCTCGGGTCGGTGGCGTCCACCATGCGGAAGCCGTTGCCGTTGTTGTTGTAGGGAAAGACGACGTAGAGCTCGCCATCGTGCGCCCACAGTTCCGGCCAATAGCCGCCGGGGCCGCCGATTCGGAGCACGTCGAGCAGCACCGGCACGTTCGGATTGCTGATGTCGTAGGTCGCCACCCCGCTGCGCCCCTGATCGGCAGCGTAGATGAGCAGGTTGCCGAGGATGAACGGATGCCCGAAGACCCCGGTCTGCGCGAGATGGTCCCATTGGGCGAGGAGCTGGCTGCCCGGGTTCCACTGATTGCCGCCGAAGCGCAGCTCGACGTTGCCGGGATTGGCGAGGTACTCGGTGAAAGTCGGGCCCACGAACCAGGGCTGGAACTGGTCCCCGCGGGTGACGGCACCCAAGTGATAGGACCGCTGCCTCGTGACGCCCGGGTTGCCGCTTGCGGCGTGGAAGGACCAGATCGGCCCCGAGGGCCACTGGTAATCCTCGCCGATGACCAGGTAGTGCCCGGGAGCGCCGTTGTCCATGCGCTGTCCGAGGTGGAAATACCCGTGGGCATTGATCGGATCGCGGGTCTGTCCGAGTTCGCCTTGGCTTCCCGCTGGTGGCAGCGCGATCCGCCGCGGATTCGTCGGGTCGGTGATGTTCCAGATCCGGACCTGGAGGTTCGAGCCGGGCATGCTCGAAGGGGTTTCGGGGATCGAGAACAGCACCCCGTTGTGCCAGGCGAGCAGCGCGATCCGCCCGTCGCTGGTGGCGAAGGGTCCGGCCAGGCGCTGCCCGGGCGTGCGCGAGACGTTGGGGAAACCGATACCGGCCGGCCACTGGTTGGTGGTCTGCGCGGATGCCGAGCCGGCGATCAGCAACATCCAGAAGGCCAAGGAGGATCGGAAGCTTCTCGTTTCGGAGCGCATCGAACGAGGCATTCATCAAAGCCTGAGGTCGCCTACGCACCGAACCCAGGCGGCCGGAAAGGGGGCAGACAGGCGGTCGTCTCCGGACGATGAACGGTCAGCCGCGCGATGCCGTCCCTCGTCGCGATCGCCGGCGAGGACGGCACCCCCCTGGCTCAGCGAAGACCCATCTTCGGCGTGATCCCCATCGCGTTGTGACCATCGGACACACCGCGTGGCCTTCGCACTGGGCGAAAGCGTGCTAATTTATTCCCATCCGTTTGGGATTTTTTTCTCGTGTCTATCCCCTCGGTCAGCGAAGACGGCCGGTGCGCGGAAATCCTGCGCGGCGTTGGGCTCGAGATCGCCCTGCAGCCGGTGCGGCCGCTCGGCGCGCCTCGCGTTCTCCGAGAGGGGTGGTTCGAGGTGCTCGCTCGCCCGCACGGCTTCGGCTCCCCGCTTCCCGTCGTGCAATGGGCGGCTTCGAGCGGACGTGCGCTCGACTTCGACCTCGCGGTGATGCGCCTTGGCTTGGCTTGGCTCGAGCAACACCCCGAGGTCGGCCTGCTCGGTTTCAACCTCGCGCCCGAGACGGTCGCCTCCCCGGATGCCCCTCGCCGTCTCCTGTCCCTGATCGAAGGGGCCGATGTCGACCCAGCCCGCCTGGCGGTGGAGATCACGGAGAGCGCGCCCATCCGTGACCTCCCCCGCGCTCGCACCCTGACGGCCCTCCTCCGTTCCCGGGGGCTTTGGGTCGGGATCGACGACTTCGGCAGTGGCGCCTCGCACATGGCCTTGCTCGCGCCGCTCTCGATCGACTTCATCAAGATTGATCGCAGCTTCGTCGAGCGCCTTCCCGGCGCCGATACGGAAAAGCTGTTCCGCGGCCTCACCGCTTTTGGCCGCGAGCTCGCTTTGGTCACCGTCGCCGAGGGCGTGGAAACCGCGGAGCAGCGCCAGCTTCTGCTCGGCCTCGGCATCGACTACGTCCAGGGATTCCACGACGGCGGCGAGCCCCGACTGACGATGGGCGCAGGCGCCACGCATCGCGGCGAGGTCGTGCTGCCCGCGGTCACGGTCGCCGGAGGCGCATGCCCATGAAAGTCTCCGCGGCGATCAAGACCGCGCTCGCCAGTGGCTGGGCCGAGAGCCAGGAGATCCTGCTGCGCAGTCTCCATCGTCTGCTGGTGCCGATCGCGCGCCTGCTGATGCGCAACGGCATCGGCTATCCAGCCTTCGCCGAGATGGCCAAGCGCGCCTTCGTGGAAGCAGCAATGGCACCCGACGTCCATGGCCCTTTTCGCACCACCAAGGCGCGGACGGCGTTACTCACCGGCCTCACCCGCCCCGAGGTTCGCCGAATCCTCGAGACCGGCGAGGAGCTCCCCCACGCCGCTCACACCGCCCGCATTCCCGCGATCATCGCGGGTTGGGCGACGGATCCGCTGTTCCTCGACGAGGAGGGCCGTCCGATCGCCCTACCCGAGACGGGGAGCGGCCGCAGCTTCGAAACGCTGATCCGGCGCTTCGGCGCCGACATTCCACGCGCGACGGTTCTCGAAGAGCTGCTCTTGAGCGGCTGCGTCGAACGCCGCCATGGACGGCTGGTCCTGCTCGACCGCCGCTACCGCTCCTCGAGCGGAGTGGACCCGCTGCGCTACTTCGGCGACGCCACGCGCCGCTTCGGCGACACCATCGTCCGCAACCTGCTCCGCGAGGGCGAGCCCTTCCTACAGCGCGAGGTCTGGTCGCGCGCCATCCCGCCCGAACGGGTCGCCCTCCTCCGCCAGCAGCTGCGCGAGCTGCTCGCCGCCCAGATCGACGATTCCCTGGCGCTGCTGGACCGCGAGGAGCGCCTACCGGCACGCCCGGACCATCGGACGGTGGGCGTTGGCTATTACTACTTCGAGTCCTGATGCGGGGAATGCGTCGCTCTCGAACTCGCGAGGCAGCCGACATGTTCAGATGCCCCGAGCCCATGCCGCATCGTTCCGCCTCCACCTGGGCGTTTCGCCCCTCGCTCGTCCCGGAGAAGGGAGGTACCGGCATCGCTCCCGAACGCGGCGGCACGGGTCTCTTCCGGCATCACCGCGCCTCGCGTTTCCTGCTCCTCCTCACTGCCCTGGGCGCGGCCGGCGTGGAGGCTCGCGAGCATTCCCGGGTCGCAGGCGAACTCTCGGGGGCGGCTCTGCTCAACCAGCGCGCCGACGGGGCGATCGAGATGAGCTTCCTGCTTGCGACCGGCCCGCACGAGGACATCCTCCTCGTCGCCCGCGGCATGCGCGACGGGGAAGACGCCTGGCTCGAGGTCAGCCGCCCCCATGCCCGCGGCGCCGCCCGGGTCGGCGAGATGCGCCTCCTTTTCGCCGGTTGCGCCGCCGACGGGATGCTGTCGATCGACCTCGACGCATTGATCAAGGCCGAACACGGCGGAACCGGCAAGCCGGGCGAGGAGGAGGATCCCGAGGCCCTGGACGGGGTCTGCGTCCCGGCACTCGCCAAGGCCGAACACGGCGGAACCGGCAAGCCGGGAGGCGGCGACGACGACCCCGATGCGGACTGTGCGACGCCGCTCGTCAAGGCTGAGCACGGCGGCACAGGGAACCCCCCGCCGCCCGGCGGTAAACAGGGGCAGCTCCTCGAGCTCGTGTTCGCCCTGGCGACGCCCGATCCGGCCTGCGGCACGGCGCTGGCGGCGCGAACGCCCTGATGCTTTCTCCGGAAGGAACGAGGACGCGGCGCGCATGCGCCGGCCCTGGATGGCGAGGAGATGGGAAGCTCCAGGAGGCAAGGATGCCTCCTTTCCCGTCCTCGGATCGCTTCCCACGCTTGCTCCGGTGGGAAATGGACCAGCGGCAGCCACCGCTGGCCAGGGAAGGCGAAGAACCAGTGGAGGGTTCCGGGGGCAGGGACGCCCCCGCCCATATCTCGCCTCAGCGGCGGCAGTGGTACTCCCCCTCCACCACCCACTTGTAAGTCGTCAAACCCTCGAGGCCCACGGGTCCGCGAGCGTGGATGCGTTCGGTGGAAACGGCCACTTCGGCGCCGAGCCCGAACTCTCCGCCGTCGGTGAAACGGGTGCTCGCATTGGCGTAAACCGCCGCCGAGTCCACCTCGGCCAGAAACCGGGCGATCGCCTCGCGATCCTCGGCGAGGATCCCATCGGAGTGCCCGGAGCCATGACGAGCGATGTGGGCAAGCGCCTCATCGATCCCGTCCACGACCTTGAGACCGAGGACCAGCGACAGCCATTCGCGATCGAAGTCCCCCGGCCCCGCTGGCTCCACCCCAGGTATCCCGCCGAGCAGCTCCTGCGCCTGAGGATCGGCGCGGAAGCGAACCCCGAGGGCGCCGAGGCGCTCCACCACCCGCGGTAGGAAACCCGCGCTCACCATCCGATCCACGAGCAGCGTATCGAGTGCATTACAGACGGTCGGTCGCTGGGTCTTGGCGTTCTCGATCACGGCGAGGGCCCGTTCGAGGTCGGCGGAAGGGTGGACGTAGAGGTGGCAAATGCCGATCCCTCCGGTGAGCACCGGGATCCGGCTTCGCTCCCGGCAAAGCCGCTGCAGGCTTTCCCCACCGCGAGGAATCAGCAGGTCCACCAGCCCCTCGAGCGAGATGAGTTCCTCCACCGATTCGCGGTCGGAACGATCGACGAAGGCGACGAGCGCCGCCTCGAAGCCCTCGCCGCGAAGCCCCTCATGAATGGCGGCGATCAAGGCGCGGTTGGTGGCCAGCGTCTCGCTTCCACCGCGCAGGATGACGGCATTGCCCGAGCGCAGCGCGAGCCCCGCCACGTCCACGGTGACGTTCGGACGCGCCTCGTAGATCACGCCGATCACGCCCAGCGGGACGCGTCGCCGATGGATCCTCAGGCCGTTGGGGAGGACGCGCACGGCCTCCTGAGCCGCGAGGGGGTCGGGCAGTTTCGCCACGCGCCTGAGATCCTCCACGACCCCGTCCAGGCGGCGGCGATCGAGCCGGGACCGATCCAGCATCGCCTCGCTCATGCCTCGCGAGGAAGCTGCGATCAGATCATCCTCGTTCGCCGCGAGGATCGTCGGCGCAGAGGCGCAAAGCGCCTCGGCGATGGCCTCGAGAAGGCGGCGGCGGGCCGCATCCGAGCTGAGTGCAAGCTTGGTTCTGGCTCGACGAGCCTGTTCGGCGAGCGAACGGACGGAGGGAAGGTTCATAGCATTACCAAATGATCGCGGTGCACGGCTTCGTCGCCGTAGTGGTAGCCCAGGAGCCGAGCGATCTCCTGAGAACGCCGACCGCAGAGCCGGGCAAGGTCCTCGGCATCGTAGTTCACCAGACCACGGGCGAGCTCCGCCCCCCCGGGAGCGAGGATGCTCACCGCATCGCCCCTTTCGAAAGCGCCCTCGACGCGCATCAGCCCCACCGTGAGCAGGCTTCGGCCCTCGGACAGGGCACGCGCCGCTCCGGGATCGACGTGGAGCCGGCCAGCCGGCGTCAGGGCCAGCAGATAGCGCTTGCGGGCGGCGAGGGTCTCCTCCTCGGGATGGAAGCAGGTGCCGATCGCCTCCCCTTCCGCGATGCGCAGCACCGTCCTCGGATCCCCTCCCGAGGCGATCACCACCCTCACCCCTGCCCGTCTGGCGAGGAGCGCGGCTTCGAGTTTGGTCGCCATCCCGCCCGTTCCGAACCGGCCACCCGCGGCCGATGCCGCACGCCTGACCGCCTCGGGGATCGGCCCGGGGCCGACCTCGCGGATCGGCTGGGCCTTGGGATCGACCGCGGGGTCGCGTTCGTAGAGCGCCTCTCGATCGGTGAGCAGAATGAGCAGGTCGGCCTCCGTGAGCGCCGCCACCCTGGCCGAGAGCGTATCGTTGTCCCCGAGCCGTATTTCCTCGGTCGCGACCGTGTCGTTCTCGTTCACCACCGGTACGACACCGCGAGCGAGCAGTCCGAGCAGCGTCGAGCGCGCATTGAGGTAGCCGCGTCGCCGCTCGAGATCGGCGCGGGTGAGCAGGATTTGGGCACAGACCAGATCCTGCGTGGCCAAAGCCTCCTCCCAGAAGCGCATCAGCAGCGGCTGGCCGACCGCAGCGAGTTGCTGCTTCTCGATCACGCTGCCACCCGCCCAGCCCAGGCGCGCCCGTCCGCAGGCGACGGCACCGGAGCTCACGATGAGGGGCTGATGACCCCCTGCCCTCAGCTCGGCGAGCGCGGCGGCATAGCCGCGCAAGCGCTCGCGGCACGGCAGCCCGTCGCTTCCGCTCAACGTCGAGGTGCCGAGTTTGAGGATCACACGCATCGCAAGGCCTCTTTTGCGTTGCAACACGATAGCCCGCGAAAGGCGAGCGTGGGGAGTCCAGCCTCGTTCTGGAATGCCGCCCCTCTTCCACGGAAGGCGGCGGCTGTGGGATGCTGCGTTGCGTCAACCGCCGATCACCGCCATGGATGAACTCAAGATTCTTCGCGACCGGCTCGACGCCCTCGATGCCGAGCTCCTCGCCAAGGCCGCCGAGCGGCTGCGACTGGTCGAGGCCATCGCCGCCGTCAAGCAGGCCCGCGGACGGGAGCTGCGCGACTTCCGGCGCGAGCGCGAGGTCTTGGCGAAGGCCGAGGCCACGGCCAACCGCCTCGGCCTCGATCCGCGCTTGGCCCGATCGCTTCTGCTCAGCCTGATCGAGCATTCACTGGCCCGCCAGGAGCGGATCCGGATGCGCCAGGACGGCGCCGGCGGCGGCCGCGAAGCCCTGGTGATCGGCGGCGGCGGACGGATGGGCCGGTGGTTCGCGCGCTTCCTGCACGACCTCGAATGGCGGGTGCGAATCGCGGATCCGGCCGGTAGTCCGGATGATTTTCCCTTGGTCGCGGACTGGCGCGAGGCCGCGGCTTCCTCGGCGCTCATCCTGCTTGCCACGCCGATCCAGGTCACGGCCGAGCGAATCATGGAGCTCGCGGCGATCGCCCCTGCGGCTGCGATCCTCGAGATCGCCTCGGTCAAGACCCCGCTCCTTTCGGCGATCGCCGAGGCGCGGCGAGCGGGACTTCGTCTCGCATCGATCCACCCGCTCTTCGGCCCGGGCGTGACCACCCTCGCCGGAAGACACGTGGTTCTGATCGAGGGCGGCTCGCCGGAAGCCGCTGAGCTCGCCCGATCCCTGTTCGCTTCGACTGCGGCCGAGCTCGTCGAGATGAGCCTTGAGGAGCACGACCGGTTGATGGCGGAGGTGCTCGTGCTCTCTCACGCTCTCAACATCGGCTTCGCCGCCGCCTTGGCCGCAGCGAGCGACAGCCACGCGAGACTGCTTTCGATCTCGAGCACCACCTTCGAGCGTCAGTTGGCCGTCGCGCGCGAGGTGGTCGCAGAGAATCCCGCCCTCTACTTCGAGATCCAACGCCTGGATCCGCATGCCGCGCAGGCGCGACGTGCGTTTCGCCGGCAGCTCGAGCGGCTCGAGCGAGCCGTCGAGGACGCCGATGGCGATGCCTTCGCGGCGCTCATGGAGGAGGGTCGCCGTTGGTTCGACCGGCGGGAGGAAGCCGGCGCGTGAGGCTGCGCTTCCTCCAGCTCGATGTCTTCCCCGCCCGCAAGGGTGGCGGCAATCCCCTCGCCGTGGTCCATGGTGCCGAGACCTGGGACTCGAGCGACATGCAAAGCCTCGCGCGCTGGCTGGACCTGGTCGAGACCACCTTCCTGCTGCCGCCTACCGAACCCGATGCCAGCTACCGCCTGCGGATCTTCACCCCGCAGCGTGAAATCGCCTTCGCCGGACATCCGAGCATCGGCAGTGCACACGCCGCCCTCGAGCTTGGCCTGGTCCGCGAAGGGGAGACCATCGTCCAGGAATGCCTGGCCGGACTCCTGCCCCTGCGGGTCGTCGGTCACGGGGTCTCCCGCCGGATCTTCGTGCGGGCACCCGCGGCCCGCATCCTTACGACCGGCCACGATGCCGAGCCGGGGCTCCGGGCCCTCCTGGCCGGGTTGCCGGCTGGCCCGTTACCCCCGGCTCTGGTCGAGGGCGGCAGACGCTGGTGGCTCGCCGAAATCGCCGAGGAGCGCGCGCTGCGGGGCTGGCACGCCGATCACCCGGCGATCGCGGCCCTCGCCCATGCCACCGACAGCCTCGGCCTGGCCCTCTTCGCCACGAGCGCCGACCCCGCCTTCGATCTGGTCGTGCGGGCCTTCCCCGCCGGCGTTGGCATCGCCGAGGATCCGGCCTCCGGGGCCGCCAACGGCCTCATCGCCGCCTATCTCGCGGCCAGCGGCCGCCTGTGCACTCGCCACCTGCGCGTCAGCCAAGGACGGGAGATCGGCCACGATGCGCTGATCGAGCTGCTGATCGAAAGCGACGGCGTATGGGTCGGCGGCCGCACCGCGACCATCATCGACGGGCGCCTCGACTGGCCTTGAGCGGCGCATCGCGGCGAGAAGGGCGAACCATCCCGGGCCGCGCAGGCGCGCGGGAAGATGCGCCGCCCGCGCCGCCGCGAGCAATCCGCGGCACTCGCGTTCGATCGCGGGGGGCGGCAGACGGTCTTCGGCGAGCGCGAGAAAGGCCTCGCCGTCGAAGTCGGGCATGCCCGCCGAGGGCTGCGGGGCGCCGTGAGGATCGAAGCGGTAGCGCCGCCCCGCCTCGATCGGCTTTCCAAACGCATCGCGCTCAAGTTCGAGGGCGTAGCCGAGGGCGGCCAGCAGGTCACGCTCGAATCGCAGCAGCGTCCAGCTCGGACGGTCCGTCGCCGCGAGCTCGGCGAGAGTCGCCGCATAGCGCGCGAACAGCTGCGGGTGCGGATCGTGCCGAGGCAAGAGCCGGTATATCAGCTCGTTGAGACACAGCCCTGCAAAGAGCCGCCCGCCGGCGAGCGGCAAAGGCTCCTCCAGAGTCTCCGCTCGCACCAGGGTCTTCAGTTCGCCGCGCCCGCGGCAGTCCAAGGCGAGCAATCGAAAGGGCTCGAGCACCGCCCGCGGCGAGGAGCGGCGCGGCGTGCGCACGCCGCGAGCGAGCACGGGAGTGCGTCCTTCTTCGCGAGTGAACAGTTCGAGCAGAAGGCTGGTCTCGCGGTAGGGCCGAGCGGCGATGACGAAGCCGAGCAGAGCCAAGGCCGCCTCTACTCCGCGTAGCCGAGCATGCGCAGCGCACGCTCGTCGTCGGCCCAGTCCTCCCGCACTTTGCACCACAGGCTGAGATGCGTCCGCCGGCCGAGCAGTCGCTCGATCGAGCGGCGCGCGGCGATGCCGATCTCCTTGAGCATCCGACCTCCTGCGCCGATCACCATGCCCTTGTGACGCTCGCGTTCGACCCAGATCACCGCCGCGATGCGCACGGCCTCGTCCCCTTCTTCGAAGCTTTCGATTTCGACCGCACAGCCGTAGGGAAGCTCGTCGCGCAGTCGGATCATCAGCTGCTCCCGGATCCGTTCGGCGACCAGGAAACGCTCGCTGCGATCGGTGAACCAATCCTGCGGGTAGAGCGCTTCGCACTCGGGCAGCAACTTCAACAGTTCCTCCTCGATGAAGCGAAGGCCCTCGGCTCGACGCGCCGAGACCGGGATCAGGGCAGCGAAAGGGTGGCGCTTCGCGAGCTCCGCGATAAAGGGCAACAGCCGCTTCCGATCAGGGACCCGATCGATCTTGTTGATCACGGCCAGAATCGGTACGCCCGCGGAGGCCGCCACTGCGAGCGCGCGCTCGTCGTCCGGCCCGAAGCGCAGAGCCTCGACCACGAACAGCACCGCCTGTACGCCCTCGAGCGCCCCGCGGGCGACCCGGAGGAGCTGCCGGTCGAGGGCGCGCGTCCTGCGATCATGAAGCCCCGGCGTGTCCACATAGACGAACTGGGCGCGCGGCGTGGAGTGGATTGCGAGGATGCGGTGGCGCGTCGTCTGGGGCCGGGGTGCGACGATGCTCACGGCCTCCCCGACGAGGGCGTTCACCAGGCTCGACTTGCCCACGTTGGGGCGGCCGATCACGGCGATCAGCCCGGCGCGATGGCCCGGCTCGGCGTCAGTCACGGCGCTCATCGGCCTGAAGAAGCCGCGCGAGCAGGGCCTCCGCCGCAGCCTGTTCCGCCTCGCGGCGCGAGCGACCGCGTCCGCTTGCGCGAAGCGGCGGCTCCCCGGCCTCGCATTCGACGGTGTAGCAACGTGCATGGTCGGGGCCTTCCTCGCTGATCAAGCGATATCGCGGAAGCGCCAGACGCCGACCCTGCAGCCACTCCTGCAGCCGCGATTTCGCGTCCTTCTCATCCCCCTCGGAGGCGAGAGAATCGAGTTCGGGCTCGAGCAGTACGCCCACCGTCGCGGCGCATGCCCTCCAGCCGGCATCGAGGTATACCGCGGCAATCACCGCCTCGAGCGCATCGGCGAGGATCGAATCGCGCCGAAAGCCGCCGCTCGCGAGCTCCCCGGCACCGAGTTCGAGGTGATCGCCGAGTCCGATCCTCCGCGCTACCCGAGACAGGGTCTCTCCTCGGACCAGGCGGCTGCGCAGACGGCTGAGACGTCCTTCGTCGGCACTCGGGTAGCGTTGGTAGAGCAGCTCGGCGGTGATGGCGGCGAGCAAGCCGTCGCCCAGGAACTCCAGTCTCTCATTGTGAGGAGAACCCGCGCTCCGGTGCCGCAGCGCCTGCGAGAGCAGTCGAGGCTCGCGGAAGCGATGGGGAATCCCCGGCAAGGAATCCCGCACGGCGTCGGCCCGAGCCCTGATGCTCATGCCTCCTCGATCAATCGCCGCCCGGCCGACCGGTGATCTCGACCGAGCGATCGAACTTGCCGACCAGATAGATCTTGTCGATGAAGGGTCTTTCGATCTGATACCGGACCCGCAGCACGGGCCGTCCCCGCTCGCGGGAGACCACGACGTGCTGCTCCTCGATCGAGGAGACGTAATCGACCTCGAGGTATTTCATGAAAGCCTTGCGCACTTCGAGCGGGGAGGCGTTCTGCATGCCGACTTCCGAGCGGACCTTGTCCATCGCCGCCGAGACGGTATAGAACTCGAGGTAAATCGGGATCAGCCGCATCGCCAGGTAGGCGAAGAAGCCGAGCACGCCGAGGAGGATCAGGAAACCGAGGAGGGTGAGGCCTCGATTCTTGTGCTGCGGGGTTTTCATGAGGGCTCCGTTCTTGAGAGGATTCATCGGATCACTTTACCGATTCGCTCGAAATCGATGCCACCGCGGCGACCGTTCCAATGCATCCAGATCAGGAAGGCGCGTCCCTTGAGATGGGTCTCGGGCACCGGCCCCCAGACGCGGCTGTCCTGACTGTTGTCACGGTTGTCGCCCAACACGAAATACTCGCCTTCGCCGAGCGTCCAGCGACCCTCACGAACCGCACCTGGGGGAACCCGCGGATTCACCAGGATCTCGTGCCGAACGCCTCCGAGATCTTCCAAGAGCCTTTCGGCCCCATCGTTGCCGGGATCGCCGCTCGCCGTGTAGATGCCCACCGGTTCATAGCGGAGCTCTTCGCCGTTCACCCAGAGCCGCTTGCCGCGGTATTCGACCACGTCCCCGGGGATACCCACCACGCGCTTGATGTAGTCCTCGCGGGGATTGAGCGGATAGCGGAAGACCACCACGTCGCCGCGTCGAGGACGGCCGATGCGCAGGAACTCCCATTCCAGCACAGGAAGCCTGAGCCCGTAGGCGAACTTGTTGACCAGGATGAAATCCCCGACCTCGAGGGTGGGCAGCATCGAACTCGAGGGAATGCGGAAGGGCTCCGCGAGAAAGGAGCGTAGCAGCAAAACGATGAGGAAGACCGGAAAGAGCGAGCGCGAGTACTCCACGATCGTCGGCTCGCGCACCCTTTGCTTGGTGCCCGACTGAGCCAGACGCGCACGCCGCGGCGCGAAGAAAAGGCGATCGAGCGCCCAGATGGCGCCCGAGACGAACGTCAACAGGACGAGGATCAGCGCGAAATCGAGATGCATCGTCGAGGTGGACGGGAAACTTCCCGAAGACTCATTGACGGGGTTCGACGCTGAGCAAGGCGAGGAATGCCTCTTGCGGGATGTCGACCTTCCCCACCTGCTTCATGCGCTTTTTGCCGGCCTTTTGTTTCTCGAGCAGCTTGCGCTTGCGGGTCACGTCACCGCCGTAGCACTTGGCGAGCACGTTCTTGCGCAGCGCCTTGACCGTGGAGCGGGCGATGATCTGCGAACCGATCGCGGCCTGGATGGCCACGTCGAAGAGCTGCCGCGGGATCAACTCACGCATGCGTTCGACCAGCTCCCGTCCGCGCCGCTCGGCCAGCGAACGGTGGACGATCAGGCTGAGCGCGTCCACGCGCTCGCCGTTGATCAGGATGTCCAGTCGAACGAAGGGACCCGCTTGGTAGCGCAGAAAGTGATAGTCCAAGGAGGCATAACCACGCGAGACCGACTTCAGGCGGTCGAAGAAATCGAGCACCACCTCCGCGAGCGGCAATTCGTAGGCGATCTGCACCTGGGTGCCGTAGTAGCGGATGTCCTTCTGTGCACCGCGCTTCTCCTCGCACAGGGTGATCACCGCTCCCACGTGTTCCGGCGGCGTCAGGATCTGCGCGAGGATGATCGGCTCGCGGATCTCGGCGATCTTGTTCGGCGGCGGGAGCTTGGCGGGATTGTCCAGAGTGAGCACCGTGCCGTCGGTGAGCGCCACCTCGTAAACCACCGTCGGCGCAGTGGTGACGAGATCGATGTCGTACTCCCGCTCCAGCCGCTCTTGCACGATCTCCATGTGCAGCAGACCAAGGAAACCGCAGCGAAAGCCGAAGCCCATCGCTTCCGAGCTCTCCGGCTCGAACTGAAGCGATGCGTCGTTGAGGGCGAGCTTCTCCAAGGCGTCGCGCAGAGCCGGAAAACCGTCCGCCTCGCTGGGAAACAGACCGGCGAAGACCCGTGGCTGGATCCGGCGGAAGCCGGGCAGCGGCTTGGGTGCCGGCCGAGCCGCCTCGGTCAGGGTATCGCCGACCGGCGCACCGTGGATGTCTTTGATCGAGGCGCAGACGAAACCGACCTCTCCCGGACCAAGCCGTTCGCGCGGCTGGCGCTTGGGCGTGAAAACCCCGACCTGGTCCACTTCGTAGCTCCTGCCGGTGGACATCACGAGGATGCGGTCGCCGCGCCGAATCTCCCCTTGCATGACCCGCACCAAGGAGACGACGCCGAGATAGTTGTCGAACCACGAATCGATGATGAGGGCCTGGAGCGCCTCGCAATCGCGTGGGCGCGGCGGGGGGATACGCGAGACGATCGCCTCGAGGACCACACGCACGTTCTGACCGGTCTTGGCGCTGACCTCGATGGCCCCGGAGGCATCCAGTCCGATCACCTCCTCGATCTCGCGCCGCACGCGGTCGGGATCGGCGGTGGGCAAGTCGATCTTGTTGAGCACCGGGATGATCTCGAGCCCCTGTTCGATCGCCGTGTAGCAGTTGGCCACGCTCTGCGCCTCGACCCCCTGAGCGGCGTCCACGATCAGCAAAGCACCCTCGCAGGCCGCCAGGGAGCGGCTGACCTCGTAGGAAAAGTCCACGTGTCCGGGGGTGTCGATGAAGTTGAGCAAGTATTCCCGCCCATCCTCGGCGCGGTAGGGAAGCGACACCGCCTGCGCCTTGATCGTGATCCCGCGTTCCCGCTCGATCGGGTTCGAATCGAGGACCTGATCCTCCATCTCCCGCTCGCTCAGCCCTCCGCAGATCTCGATGAAACGGTCGGCCAGCGTCGATTTGCCGTGGTCGACGTGGGCGATGATCGAGAAATTGCGGATGTGGTCCATGTCGAGGAAAACGGTCAAGGCAGCGCCCGCCGGGGTCACCGGCGGGCGCTTCAACACGCCATTATGCAGGAAGGCGTCGGTCGGCTTCAGTCCTGCTCTCGCGGTGTGACCGCGAAGAACACCGTCTGATCGCCGCGACGCACGAGCAGCATCACCGTATCGCCCGGCTTCACGCCCCGGGTGCGGCGCTCGAACTCGGCTGGGGAGCCGACCTTATCCCGTCCGACCATCAGCACGATGTCGCCCGGGCGAAGCCCGGCGCGAGCCGCAGCCCCCGAGACGCCGGCGATCAGGACGCCCTCGTCCTGCTTGAGGCCCAAGCGCTCGCGTTGCTCGGCCGTGAGCGCCTCGACCACGATTCCGAGACGACCGGCGGCAGCACCGCCGCCGGAGCGCGAGCCCGAAGCGGCCAGAGCGCCCTCGGCAGGAAGCTCGTCCACCACCACGGTGAGCTTGCGCACCCGACCATCGCGGAAAACCTCGACTTCGGCGCGCGTCCCCGGCGGCGTGGCCCCCACCAGCGGCGGAAGCTCGGAGGAACGAAGGATCTCGCGCCCATTGAACGAGAGGATCACGTCCTGGACCCGAATCCCTGCCTTTTCGGCCGCGCTGCCCGGAACGATCCCGCTCACGAGTGCACCGCGCGGCCGCTCGAGACCGAGGGTCTTGGCGAACTCGCGGGTAACTTCCTGGATGTTGACGCCGAGGCGCCCGCGGATGACCCGACCTTTCTCACGGATCTGGTCAGCGACGTTGCGCGCCACCTCGATCGGCACCGCGAAGCTCAGCCCCATGAAACCACCGGTGTTGGAGAAGATCTGCGAGTTGATCCCCACCGCCTCGCCGGCCATGTTGATGAGAGGCCCTCCGGAGTTGCCGCGGTTGATCGGCACGTCGGTCTGGATGAAGGGCACGTACTGCTGCCCGGAACCCACGCTGCGACCCGTTCCGCTCACCACCCCCGCCGTCACCGAGTGCTCGAAGCCGAAGGGAGAGCCGATCGCGATCACCCACTCGCCCGGCTTCAGCTTGCTCGAATCGCCGAGCTTGAGGGTCGGCAGATCGCTCGCCTCGATCTTGAGCAGCGCGACGTCGCTGGCGGGATCGGTACCGACGATGCGGGCGTCGAACTCACGTCGGTCGGCCATCTTGACCACCACCCGGTCGGCACCGTCCACCACGTGATGATTGGTGAGGACGAAACCATCGGGCGTGATGATGAAACCCGAGCCGGAGGAGACTTGGTCGCGCGGAATCGGCATCTGCGGCAGACCCGGCTCGCCGAAGAAACGGCGGAACAATTCCTCCATTTCCCCGGAAGGACCGAAGCCTTGCGGCTCACGCCCGGCAGTGCGGATCGCCTCGATGTTGACCACCGCCGGCGCCGTGCGCTCGACGATGGCGGTGAAATCCGGAGCGATGAGCGCCGCACCGGCCAGGCCTTGAAACAGGAGCAGAAGAGCGAGGAAGGTTTTCAGGCGGATCATCGTGGACATGGATTCGAGTTCTCGGTTCGGAAACGGGACACCTGAGGAGAATCGGGATTCCGGCGGACACTTCGGACGATCACCGCGGCGAGCAGTACGCCCAGCAGAGCGCCCGCATCGGCGTGCGCCCCGAGCTCCGCGGCCAAGAGGCTTCCGGCCACCGCAGCGAGTGGTAGCGCGAGGAGCAAAGCACAAGCCGACCACGGCAAGCCCTGAAGCGGCCGAGCCCTCGGCAGGCATCGCCCGACGCACCGACCCTCATTCGGTGGGGCGCAGAACTCCTTCATTCAAGGCCGCGAGAAAGGGTCAACGCCGAGGATCCTGCTCGCGCGCGGATTCCGCCTGGAGCGGACGCGAGAAGCTCGCCGGCACGGCGCCCTGCCCCAGCGACGGCGCGAGCGGATCGGTTCTGAGGAGACGCAGGTAGGCCGGAGGCTCGGTCGCGAGGAGCCAGCGATTCTGCATCGGGGAGCGGTGCCCATCGGGCATCCAGCTCGCCGTGCGCAGCTCGACGAGCGGCGGGGGTACGGCGCCGGGCAGCCGCGCATCCGAGCGCGAGCCAGCGGCGACCGCGGGCGGGGACGCGGCCAGCCCGGTCACCGGCGATTGCGGCATCGGAGCCGGTCCCCCCCCGAGCAGGACCACGGCCGCCACGGAGGCGGCGGCGGCGATGCCGATGGGCCAACGCCACCAGAGATTCCGCCGACGGCGCCATTCACGCTCCTCGGCCGCCAGACCGGCTGCGACTCGATCGGCGAGGGAGGGCCGACGGCCCGACACCAGCTCGCCACGCAGACAGGCGCCGATCAGGGCCATGCGCTCCAACTTGGCACGGGCTTCCGCATCGCTCTCCAGCCGACGGATCACGAAGCGAGCCGCGTCGCGCTCGATCTCTCCATCGAAGAAAACCGAGAGGGATTCGGCGAAATCCGAGTTCCGAGCCTCGCTCATGTGCTCATTACTCGCCATCGTTCATCACGCTCCGAAGCCGTTGTTCGATCGCCTCTCTCGCCCGGAAGATGCGAGAGCGCACGGTTCCGATGGGACAGTTCATCGCCTTGGCGATCTCCTCATAGCTCAGTCCCTCGACCTCACGGAGGGTCAAGGCACGACGAATCTCTTCGGGAAGGGAACGGACGGTTTCGTAGACCAGCCGCTCGATTTCTTGCCGCATCAGCTCGCCTTCGGGCGTGGCGTGGTCGCGCAGACGATGGGCCGAATCGACGTTGACGGCGTCCTCCGCGGCGAGGTCTTCCCCGGGCGGTCGGCGCCCTTGCGCCACCAGCCAGTTTTTCGCTGCGTTGACCGCGATCCGGAACAGCCAAGTGTAGAAACTGCTCTCGCCCCGGAAGCCGTCGATGGCCCGGTAGGCCCTGAGAAAGGTTTCCTGGGCGACGTCCTCGGCTTCGTGCGGATCGCCCACGTAGCGCATGATCGCGTGGAGGATGCGGTGCTGATACTTGCGCACCAGCACGTCAAAGGCGGCGCGCTCGCCCTTGCGAACGCGCTCGACCAGCATTCGGTCGATTTCGTTCTCGCCCACGCCCTTCGCCGGAGTCTCGATGTCGGCCCGATCGAGGGGCCGGACCGGCACGTCTTCGACGGGCCGCGCGATCTTAGCCGAGCGAGCACGCTCCCGCACCGGCGAAACCTCCAACGATTGACCCGGCAGAAGCACCCCTTCGATCATAGCGCCCTTGCGTGACTTGCGACGAGGGCTCGGACCTCGGCGAAAGCCGCGAAGTTCCCAAAGCATGGGTGAGTTTCCGATGCCTGCTCTCGATGGTCTGCGTTTGCGCCACCTCAAACCGCATCTCGAAGCCGACGGCGCTGTGCTGCTCCTGCTCGACCGACACGGCGAGAACGTGAACACCCTCGGACGGGAGGTCCTGGAGGAACTCGAAGCGGTCTTGGAGCGCCTCAGGATCGAACCGCCCACCGCTCTGATCATCGCCTCGGGCAAGACTTCGGGATTCATCGCCGGCGCCGACATCCGCGAATTCACTCGTTACCGAGACCTTGAGGAAGTCCGGGAGGCGCTCGAGCGCGGCCATCGCGTCTTCGACCGGCTCGCCACGCTGCCCTGCCCGACCGTCGCCGCCATCCGCGGTTTCTGCATGGGCGGCGGCACCGAGCTTGCGCTGGCTTGCCGCTACCGGATCGCCGCCGACGAGGAGGGCACCCGCATCGGCTTGCCCGAGATCCGGCTCGGCATCTTGCCGGGCTGGGGCGGCAGCACCCGGCTTCCGCAACTCATTGGGGCTCCGGCCGCCCTCGATCTCATGCTCACCGGCCGGGCGTTGCGGCCTAAGGAAGCGCTGCGCCTCGGTCTCGTCGACCGACTCGCACCGCCGGAGACGCTGATCGAGGCCGCCCGCGCGCTCGCGCACAAGGGGGCGAGCCGTCCCCTCGGTCGACGCCTGTGGGCGCGGCTGAGCAACGCCTGGCCGCTTCGTCCGATGATCGCCCTCGCCATCCGCCGCCGACTGCGCAGCAAAGTCCGGCGCGAGCATTACCCGGCACCCTACAAACTGATCGACACCTGGCGCCGCCACGGGGGCGATCCGGCGCGCATGGCCCGCGCCGAGCGCCGCGCCGTGGCCGAGCTCGCCGCAACGCCCACTGCCCGCAACCTGGTGCGGGTGTTCTTCCTTCAGGAGCGACTGAAAGGGCTCGGCGGCAAGCGAGCGCATGGAATCACCCGCGTACACGTGGTCGGTGCCGGGGTGATGGGGGGTGACATCGCCGCCTGGGCGGCATTGCGGGGATTCTCCGTCACCCTCCAGGATCGCGAAGCGCGCCTGGTCGAGGCGGCGATCGCGCGCGCCGGTCAGCTCTTCGAGAAGCGCGTGCGCGATCCCGACCAGCGGCGCAAGGCATCGGCGAGGCTTCGCCCCGACGTGGACGGCGAGGGGATCCCGGATGCCGATCTGGTGATCGAGGCGATCTACGAGAATCTCGAGGCCAAACGGCAACTTTACGAGGCGATCGAGCCGCGGATGAAGGCCGACGCCCTGCTCGCCACCAATACCTCGAGCATCCCATTGGCGGCACTACTCGAGGGCCGAAGCGACCCGGGGCGGTTCCTCGGCCTGCACTTCTTCAATCCGGTGCCGCTCATGCCCCTGGTCGAGGTCGTGCGCCACGATGCGCTTCCCGCAGAGCGGCTCGAACGCGCCGCCGCCTTCGTCAAGTCGCTCGACAAGCTGCCGCTGCCGGTGGCACCCAGCACCGGCTTCCTGGTGAACCGCGTTCTCTTCCCTTATCTCCTCGAAGCCATGCTCCTCTACCAAGAGGGCGTACCGGCCCCGCTCATCGATCGGGCCGCCAAGGCATTCGGCATGCCGATGGGACCGATCGAACTCGCCGATCAGGTCGGCCTGGATGTCGCTGCCGCGGTCGGTCGGATCCTCGCCGATTTTCTAGGCATTCGCGTTCCTGCTGGGCTGGAAGCGCTCTTGGAGCAGGGGCGGCTCGGCCGCAAGACCGGCCGAGGTTTCTATGAGTGGCGCGAGGGCAAGCCGGTCAAGCCGCCGGTCGACCGTGCCTACCGGGCGCCGGAAGATCTCGAGGACCGTCTGATCCTGCCGCTCATCAACGAGACGGTGGCCTGCCTCGCCGAAGGGGTGGTGGAGGATGAGGAACTCGCCGATGCCGGCATCATCTTCGGTACCGGCTTCGCCCCCTTCCGAGGCGGCCCCATCGCCCACCTGCAGAGCGCCGGCGCAGCGGCCCTGAAAAGTCGGCTCGAGGCGCTGGCCGCCCGTCACGGCGAGCGATTCCAGCCCAAACGGGGGTGGGAGCGCTTCCTGTGATGGCGATGGTCGAGCTCTCCGCGCGTCCCGGCAAGCCGCTCGGCTTGACGCCCGCCGCCTTCATGCGCGATTTCTGGCAGAAGAAGCCGCTGCTCGTGCGCGGGGCTTTCCCGAGGCTCGCGGCCCTCGTGGATCGCCCTGTCCTGTTCGCCACCGCGAGCCGGAAGGAGGCCACGGCTCGCATGGTCTGGCGGAACAGTCCGCGAGGTCGTCTTCGGCTGCGCCATGGCCCCTTCACCCGCGGCGAACTCGCACGCCCTCCCGGCACGCAGTGGACGCTGCTCGTGAACGACCTCGAAAAGCACCACCCGGAGCGTTTCGCCGAGCTTCTGAGCGCCTTTGGTTTCCTGCCCAGATGGAGGATCGACGACCTCATGGTGAGCTACGCCGTGCCAGGGGGCTCGGTCGGGGCGCATGTCGATCAGTACGACGTCTTCCTCGTGCAAGGCATCGGCCGACGCGAGTGGCGACTCGATCTGCGCCCGGAAGGCTGGCGCCTCCGACCGCACTCCGAGCTGCGCCTGGTCAGCGGCTTCCGCGCGACCTGGCGGGCTGTGCTCGAGCCCGGCGATCTGCTCTATCTTCCGCCCGGGGTGCCGCATCATGGCATCGCTCGGAGCGAATGCCTCACCTTTTCGCTCGGGATGCGGGCTCCCGCCTTGGGCGAGCTCTTCGGAGCGCTGGCGGATGCGTTCCTCGAGCGGGACCCGCCGCTCCTGCTCAGCGATCCCGATCTCGCGCCGCGCCGCCACGCGGGCGAACTGCGCGAGGAGGATCTCGAGCGCGTCGCCGCCGCGCTGTGTGCGCCGCTCCGCGGGAACGATCACTTCGCCGAGCTGCTCGCCTCCTTCCTCTCGTCCTGGCGAGGAAAACCCGCCGCTGCGCCCAGGCGAGCGCGCTTCGATCCCGTAGCGGCGCTCGCTGCCGGTCAGAGACTCAGGCGCAATCCCTGGTTGCGTGCGCTCTGGTGGCGTCGGGCGGATGCGGTGCGGCTCGCGGTCGGGGGCCGGGTGTTCTCCGCCACGCCGCGTCTCGCCGAGCTGGTGGCGGGCGCGAGCGGCTTCGGCCGTGACGAGCTTCCGGACCCTCTCCCGGAGGAGCGGCGGCTGCTTCGCGAACTCGCAGCGCACGCCGTCCTGGAGCTGGCGCCGAACGGCTCCGCGGTGCGATGATCGGAAGGTGAGCAGCCCTCGAATCGATCCGGATTTCTTCGTCGAACCCGCCGATTGGTCGCGGGAACAGGACGCGCTGCTCTCGGTCCGCGAGGCCGTCTTCGAGCGGGAACAGGGCGTGCCGCGCGATGAGGAGCGCGATGGCTTGGATCCCATCTGTCATCACGTCTTGGCGCGTGCGCTCGACGGCAGCCCCATCGGCACCGCGAGGCTGGCCCCCGACGGCAAGATCGGCCGGATGGCGGTGCTCGCGCCGTGGCGGCGACGAGGCGTCGGCTCGCAGATGCTCGCCCTTTTGCTCGATCACGCCCGCGCGGCCGGCTTGCGCGAAGTCTGGTGCCATGCCCAGCTCGCGGCTTCGAGTTTCTACTCCGCTCATGGGTTCGCGCCCGAAGGCGAAGTCTTCGAGGAGGCGGGGATCCCGCACCGACGGATGCGGCGAAGCCTTGAACCCCGCGTAACTCCGGAGCGTCCGCCCGTCGCCCCGCCCCGGCGCGAGCCGATGACGATCAGCGACCGGGCCGATGCCGAGCGCCTGATCCTGAGGATCCTCGAGCAGGCTCGACGCGAGATCGCGATGGTGACCCGCCACCTCGATCCCGGGCTGCTCGACGCGCCGCCCGTCCTCGATGCGATGCGCCGCTTCGCGACCGGCGGGCGCTCACGGCGCGTGCGCATCCTGATCCACGATCCGCAACCGGCCGTCAGCGGCAATCACCGGCTGATCGAACTCATCCAGCGACTTCCTTCGGTCTTCGAACTGCGCCAACCCGGAGACGAGCAGGATCGTCAGTTCGCCGGCGCCTTCCTGATCGACGACCGGGGCGGCTTCTACTTCCGTCCGCTCGCGGTGCGCTACGAAGGTGACGGCGATCTCGGGGCACCGCTCCGCCATCGTGAGCTCAGCGCCTGGTTCGATGCCATGTGGGAACGGGGCATCCCTTCCGTGGAATTCCGTAGGCTCTCCATCTGAGCCGCTTTAGCGCATCCTTGCCGCGGCGCAACAACGCACCGCGCGCTATACTTCCGCGCCGTTTCAACTCCCGTAGACGAGTCCGGAAGCGGCGGCCGCTCGCCGCCGTGGAGCGCAGCAGTGAGTCAGTCCCTCATCGACATCTTTCGCGCGAGTTCGCACATCGCTCCTGGCAATGCCGCCTTCGTCGAGGGGCTTTACGAACTCTGGCTATCCGAACCCGAGCGCGTCGCTCCCGAGTGGCGCCGGTATTTCGAGTCGATCGCCGGCACCCGTCCCAACGACCTTCCGCACGGCCCCCTGCTGCGTGCGCTGGCCGATCGGCGCGAGCGCATCGCCACCCGGATCGCCCTGCCGGCGGGGCAGGATACCGTCTTCGCGAACAAGCAGGCTGGAGTGCTTCGCCTGCTGACCGCCTTCCGCTCGCGCGGCCACCTCCACGCCGACATCGATCCGCTCGGCCTGTGGGAGAAGCCGCCGGCGCCCGACCTCGAGCTCGCTTTCCACGGACTGAGCGAGGCCGATCTGGAGACCGAGTTCGAGACCGGCAGCTTCGCTGGGCCTGCGCGCATGAAGCTGCGCGATTTCCGCGACTGGTTGCGCCGGACCTACACCGGCACCATCGGCGCCGAGTTCATGCACATCTCGGACGCGGCGCAACGGCGCTGGTTCTACGAACGGCTCGAACGCGCGGGGGGTCGCTTCGGTTTCGATCCCGGCGAGCGGCGCCGTATCCTGGACCGGCTCACCGCCGCCGAAGGGCTCGAGCGCTATCTCCACACCAAGTACGTCGGCCAGAAGCGCTTCTCCCTCGAGGGCGGCGACAGCCTGATTCCGCTGCTCGACGAGCTCGTTCGGCAAGCGGGTGCCCACGGTGTGCGCGAGCTCGTGATCGGGATGGCCCACCGCGGGCGGCTCAACGTGCTGGTGAATGTCCTCGGCAAACCGCCCCACGAGCTCTTCGCCGAGTTCGAAGGACGGAAGGACCAGCCTCGCGATCCCGCGCGCAGCGGCGATGTGAAATACCACCTCGGCTACTCCTCGGACATCCGCACCCCGGGTGGAACCGTCCATCTGGCGCTCGGCTTCAATCCCTCGCACCTTGAGATCATCGACCCGGTCATCGCGGGTTCCGTCCGCGCTCGCCAAACCCGGCGCGGAGATCAGGCGCGCGAGCAGGTCGTCCCCCTGCTCATCCACGGTGATGCCGCTTTCTCGGGTCAGGGGGTCGTGGCCGAACTCTTCAACATGTCGCAAGCGCGCGGCTTCACCGTGGGCGGCACGATCCACGTCGTGGTGAACAACCAAATCGGTTTCACCGTCGCGAACCCCCAGGATGCCCGCTCCACGCTCTACTGCACCGACGTCGCCAAGATCGTCAATGCGCCGGTGCTGCACGTGAATGGGGACGATCCGGAGGCGGTGGTGTTCTGCGCGCGGCTGGCCTTCGAGTATCGCAAGACCTTCAAGCGCGACGTGGTCATCGATCTCGTGTGCTATCGCCGGCATGGTCACAACGAAGCCGACGAGCCGGCGGCGACGCAGCCGCTCATGTATCGCAAGATCCGCGCGCACAAGAGCACGCGCCAGCTCTACGCCGAAAAGCTCGCTGCCGAGGGCATCGCGACTGCTGAAGAAGCGGCGGCGATGAGCGAGGACTACCGCAAGGCACTGGAGGAAGGGCGTATCCTCGTCGAGCAGGCGCCCGCACCCTCCGATGCGTTCCTGGTGGACTGGTCGCCGCATCTGGGCGCGGATTTGTGCGAGAAGGTCGCGAGTGGCGTCGAGCGCGATCGCCTTCTTCGGCTCGGTTCCAAGCTCTCCGAGCTGCCCGAGGATTTCGAGCTCCACCCGCGCGTGGCCAAGATCATGGAAGAGCGTCGTCGAATGACCGAGGGCGAGATCCCGCTGGACTGGGGCTTCGCCGAGTTGCTGGCCTACGCCACGCTGCTCGAAGAAGGGTTCAAGCTCCGACTGGTAGGCCAGGACTCTCAGCGGGGAACCTTTTTCCATCGCCATGCGGTGCTGCACGACCAGAAGACCGGCCGGACGCACGCGCCGCTCGCCGCGATCCGGTCCGAGCCGGGAGCCGTTTGCATCGTCGATTCGCTCCTCAGCGAGGAGGCGGTGCTCGGGTATGAATACGGCTATGCCACCGCCGATCCCAAGACGTTGGTGATCTGGGAGGCCCAGTTCGGCGATTTCGCCAACGGCGCGCAGGTGGTCATCGATCAGTTCATCACCTCGGGAGAAGCCAAGTGGGGGCGGCTGTGCGGCATCGTGCTTTTTCTGCCGCACGGCTACGAGGGGCAGGGCCCGGAACACAGCTCGGCTCGATTGGAGCGCTTCCTGCAGCTATGCGCGCTGGAAAACGTGCAGGTGTGCGTCCCGACCACGCCGGCGCAGATGTTCCATATGCTCCGGCGCCAAATGCTGCGGCGTGCGCGCAAGCCTCTGATCGTGATGACCCCGAAGAGCCTGCTCAGGCATCGTCTTTCGGTATCCTCGCTTCAGGATCTCGCCGAGGGCTGTTTCCGCGAGTTGATCCCCGACCCGCAACCCGCCGACGCCTTCGAACGCATCGTTCTATGCGCCGGCAAGGTGTACTACGAGATCTTCGAGGAACGCGAGCGACGCGGTCTGAGCGAGCGAGTGGCCTTGATCCGTGTCGAGCAGCTCTATCCCTTCCCGCGCGCCTTGCTCGCCGCCGAGCTGAGCCGCCTCGGGCACGTGAGCGATGTCGTGTGGTGTCAGGAAGAGCCGATGAACCAGGGGGCCTGGTTCCAGATCCGCCACCATCTCAGCGCTTGCCTCGCCCCGGGCCAGCGTCTGCATTACGCCGGGCGTCCGCGCTCTCCGGCTCCGGCGAGCGGGTATCTCTACGTCCATCTCGAGGAGCAGGCGGCGCTGATCGAGGCCGCCCTCGCCTCCCCGCTCAATGGCGAGCACGCCCCGGAATGAGCGTCAACCTCCATCGACGATTCCGCCCATGAGCATCGAAGTCAAGGTTCCCGTCCTTCCCGAGTCCGTCGCCGATGCCACCATCGCCGCCTGGCACAAGAAGCCGGGCGATGCGGTCCGACGCGACGAGAATCTCGTCGATCTCGAGACCGACAAAGTGGTCCTCGAGGTGCCGGCGCCGGCCGACGGGGTGCTCAAGCAGGTGCTGCGTCAGGTCGGTGAGACCGTCACCAGTCAGGAGGTGCTCGCCGTGATCGAGGAGGAGGCCGTCGCGAGCCCCTCGCCAGCCGCGCCGACTGAACCCGAGACCGTCGCCCCCGCCACGAAGAGCCCTGCGGCGCAGCAAGCGCCGCTCTCGCCTGCGGCTCGCCGAGTGGCCGAACAGCATGGGGTGGACCCTTCGCGCCTGAGCGGCAGCGGCCGCGGTGGCCTCGTTACCAAGGAGGACGTTCTCGCTGCCTTGGAGGAGAAGAAGGAACCGCAAACAGCGGCACCGGCTCAAGCCGCGGTGCCATCCGCGCCGCCGGCTCATGCCCGCGGCGAGCGGCGGGTGCCGATGACGCGGATCCGGGCGAGGATCGCGGAGCGGATGCTCGAATCGAAGAACTCGATCGCGATGCTCACCTCCTTCAACGAGGTGAACCTGAGCCGGGTGGTCGAGATTCGCAAGAGCCTCGGCGAAGCCTTCGAGAAGACGCATGGCGTCCGCCTCGGCCTGATGAGCTTCTTCGTGAAGGCCGCCGCCAACGCCTTGGCCCGTCATCCGATCATCAATGCCTCGGTGGACGGTAATGACATCCTCTACCACGACTACGCCGACATCTCGATCGCGGTGGCCACGGAACGAGGGCTGGTGACGCCGGTCTTGCGCAATGCCGAGAGCATGAGCTTCGCCGAGATCGAACGAGCGATCGCCGACTTCGCCAAGAGGGCGCGAGAAGGCAAGCTCGGCCTCGAAGACCTGCAAGGCGGCACCTTCACCATCACCAACGGCGGGACTTTCGGTTCGCTCATGTCCACCCCGATCGTCAATCCGCCGCAGTCGGCGATTCTCGGGATGCACGCGATCAAGGATCGCCCCATCGCCGAAAACGGGCAGGTCGTGATCGCGCCGATGATGTACATCGCGCTTTCCTACGATCATCGAATCATCGACGGCAAGGACGCGGTGCTGTTCCTCGTGGACATCAAGACCCAGCTCGAGAACCCGCAGCGCATGCTGCTTGGACTGTGACGTGCCGATGAGCGCGCTCGATCTGATCGTCATTGGAGGCGGCCCGGGTGGCTACGTGGCCGCCATTCGCGCCGCTCAGCTCGGCATGAAAGTGTTGGTCGTCGATGCCTTCCGGGGCAAGCGGAACGGCGGGCTCGCTCTCGGGGGCACTTGTCTCAACGTCGGCTGTATCCCCTCCAAGGCCCTACTCGATTCCTCGCACCACTTCCATCGCCTGCTGCACGGCTTCGGCGAGCATGGCATCCAGGCGGACAACGCGCGCATCGACCCCAAGCGCATGATCGCGCGCAAGGACGGCATCGTCGCCCAGCTCAACGCCGGCATCGCCCAATTGTTCAAGGCACACCGCATCGAGACGCTGCATGGCCGCGCCAAGTTGCACGGCGATCGCCGGGTTCGCATCGCCCTCCACGACGGCGGTCAGACCGAACTCAGCGCCCCGCACGTGATCCTCGCCGCGGGTTCGGTACCCGTCGAGCTACCCTTCGCACCCTTCGACGGCGAGCTCATCCTGGACAACGCCGGCATCCTCGATCTCGAAGAGGTGCCGAGGCGTCTTGGCGTGATCGGAGCCGGCGTGATCGGACTCGAAATGGGCAGCGTCTGGCGTCGCTTGGGCGCGGAGGTCGTGATCCTGGAGGCGTTGCCCGAGCTCCTGCCCGCCCTCGACCGCGACATGGCCCGCCTGGCCGAGCGCGAGTTCCGCAAGCAAGGGCTCGACATCCGCCTCGGCTGCCGGGTCGAAGCGGTGGAGAAAGAGGCATCGGGTCTCTGCATCCGCTATCAGCACGGCGATCGGAAGGAGACGCTCGAATGCGACCGGCTGCTCGTGGCGGTCGGACGCAAGCCCGCAAGCGCCGGATTGCTCGGAGAAGACAGCGGCGTGCGCGTGGACGCTCGTGGTTTCGTCGAGGTCGATGCGCACTGCTTCACCGGTGTCGATGGGGTCTGGGCCATCGGAGACCTGGTTCGCGGACCCATGCTCGCGCACAAGGCCAGCGAGGAGGGCATCGCCGTCGCGGAGCGCATCGCCGGCCTTCCCGGACACGTGGAGCTCGATCAGATTCCGTGGGTGATTTACACCGACCCCGAGATCGCCTGGGTCGGGCTCACCGAAAAGCAAGCCGCCGAGCGCGGGATTCCGACCCGCAGCGGCAGCTTCCCCTTCGCCGCGAGCGGACGCGCGCTCGCCATCGGTGAGACCGCGGGCGCGGTGAAGCTCATCGCCCACGAAAAGACCGACCGCCTGCTTGGGATGCAGATCATCGGCCCTCAGGCCTCCGAGCTGATCCACGAGGCGGTGCTCACCATGGCCTTTCACGGCAGTTCCGAGGATCTCGCCCGCATCTGCCATGCCCACCCCACGCTCGCCGAGGCCATTCACGAGGCGGCCCTGGCCGTGGACCGGAGAGCGATCCACAAGGCGCGCTAGGAGGCACGATGAGCGACATCCCCGAGCGATTCCGCGCGTTCCGCATCGATACCGGTGCCAACCATCACCGCGCCGAGCTGGTCTCGCTCGCCCTCGAGGATCTCAGCCCCGGCGAGCTCGTGGTGCGGGTGCACTATTCGAGCGTGAACTACAAGGATGCCCTCGCCGGAACCGGCAAGGGCAAGATCCTCAGGCGCTCGCCCTTGGTGGGCGGGATCGATCTCGCCGGGGTGGTGGTGGCGAGCGTCGATCCGCGCTTCAAGCCGGGCGATCGCGTCCTTGCCACGGGCTGCGGACTGTCGGAAACCCGGGACGGCGGCTATGCCGAATACGCACGTCTGGAGGCCGCCGCGGCCATTCCCCTCCCCCCGGGCCTCAGCCTGCGGGAGGCGATGATCCTGGGCACGGCAGGCTTCACCGCGGCGCTCGCGCTCTACCGCATGGAGCAGAACGGTCAGCGGCCGGAGATGGGCCCGATCGTCGTCACCGGTGCCACCGGCGGCGTGGGGATGCTCGCCATCGACATCCTCGCCGGCGCCGGCTACGAGGTCCACGCGATCTCGGGCAAACCGGAACATTTCGATTTCCTGATCGAGCTCGGCGCCCGGCAATGCATCTCGCGGCACGGTCTCTACTGGGGCGAGCGCCCCCTCGAGAGCGCGAGCTGGGCCGGGGCGATCGACAACGTCGGCGGCGACATGCTGAGCGGTCTCACCCGAGTGATCGCACCCTACGGCAACATCGCCTGCTGCGGTCTCGCGGGTGGTCATGACCTCAAAACCACGGTGATGCCCTTCATCATTCGCGGCGTGAGCCTCCTTGGCATCGCCTCTGCCGGCACCGAGCGGCGCATTCGCGAGGAGATGTGGCGTCGCCTGGCGGGGCCCTGGAAGCCGCGTCATCTCGAGCGGATCCTCACGCGTGAGGTTTCCCTGGAGCAGCTTCCCGAAGTCTTCTCGACGATGCTCGCCGGCGGCTCCTTCGGCCGCACCCTCGTGCGGGTGGCGGAGGTGACGTCGGATGAGGACTCACGCTAGACTTCCTGACCGTTTCCAGAACCGGCTCTTTCCTCCCCATGGCCAAGGTGCTGATCGTCGACGATTCCCCCACCCAGCTCGCGAGCCTCAAGCGCATCGTCGAACGCCTGGGGCATGAAGCCATCACTGCCGAAGATGGTGCGGCAGGCGTGGATCTGGCCCGCCGCGAGAGGCCTGATCTCATCTTGATGGATGTGGTGATGCCCAACCTCAACGGCTTCCAGGCGACCCGTCAAATCAGCCGTGACCAGGAAACGAGCCACATCCCGATCATCTTGGTCACGACCAAGGACCAGGAGACCGACCGCGTTTGGGGACTTCGGCAGGGCGCCAAGGGCTACATCACCAAGCCGATCGACGAGAAAGAGCTGGTCAAGGCGATTCAACAGCACCTGGGCTAGCCGCGCGAGGGAAAACCTCCTCCCGGCTCAAGTGCCCTCGTAGGCGCGGCGTAATGCTTCCCAGGCGGAACGCTGCTCGCCGTTCCTCACGGGTGGTATCTCGACGGAGAGCTCGACGATCTGATCCCCAGGTGGTTCCCCAGGCAGCCCCCGGCCGCGCAGGCGTAGTTTGCTCCCGTTCGCCGAGCCCGCAGGGACCCGCAAAGCCACCGTACCGCCGAGGGTAGGGACTCGGATCTCCCCTCCGAGCGCGGCGAGCCAAGGCGGAATCGCGGCGCGATGGTGCACGTCCCGGCCCTCGACCCGGAACAGGGGGTGGGGCCGAAAGCGAAGCTCGAGCAATAGATCGCCCGGGGGACCCCCATCCCTTCCCGGCCCGCCCTGCCCGCTCAAGCGGATGCGCTGACCTTCGATCGTGCCAGGCGGGATTCGCACCTCCAGCGTTCGGCCTTCGAGATTGAGGCGCACGGGCTCGCCGCGATAAACCGTCTCCAGGTCCACCGTGATCACCGCTTCCAAGTCGCGGCCTCGGCGCGGACCGCGAGCGGCGCTTCGGCGCGCCCTCCCGAAGAGCGCCTCGAAGAAATCGCTGAAGCCCTCCTCACCACGTATTTCGCCGAAATCGAAACCGCCGACGTCGAAATCCGGGGGCGGCTGGAAGGGATCCCCTTGCCGGAAGCCGCCGGCGCGGATTCGGTCGTAGGCCGCCCGCCGACCGGGATCGCGCAAGGCCTCATAGGCCTCGTTGATCGCTTTGAAGCGTTCCTCGGCACCGGGCGACTTGTTCCGGTCGGGATGGAAACGATGCGCGAGCTTGCGGTAGGCGCGCTTGATCTCCTCCTGGCTCGCCTGCGGGCTCACCTCGAGGATCTCGTAATAATCCTTGAATTGCATGGAGGTCTTTCGCCCTTGAACGCGGCAAGTCTAAAGCGGACTGCGTGAAACAAGCGCCCCATAGAACGGCGCCCGGGACGGGCCCGGGCGCCTCAGGGATCCCAAGGAGCGATGGCCCCTCAGGAATGGCTCACTTCGATGCGCCGCGGCGTGCTCTCGGGCCGCTTGGGGATCACGATTTCGAGGACCCCATGGCGACCACTCGCCTTGATGCCGTCAGCATCGGCGCTGTCCGGCAGGGCGAAGCGCCGATAGAACACCCCGTGAGCCCTTTCGATGCGGGTATACCGACCGTTCTCTTCCGTGTGCTCGGCCTTGCGCTCGCCGCGGATGGAGAGGATGCCCTTGTCCATGCTGACCTCGATGTCCTTCGGATCCACGCCGGGAATGTCGGCCAGGATCACGAAGCGGTCCTTCTCCTCACGGATGTCCACGCGCGGCATCCACTGGCTGGTGACCACGTTCGACTGATCCCCCGGCTCCTCGCCGAAGAAGCGGTCGAACAGATTCTTGATTTCCTCCTGGAGCAGGTTCGCGCTCGGCCAGGGGTTGTAACGGACGATGCTCATCTTCGAAACCTCCGATTGGATCGCTGAGCGGATGGCCTTTAGATGGGCGCATCGGCGCGATCTTCAAGAGGCTTCACAGGGAAAGGAACGGGAGGCTTTGCGGCGCGAAGTGGCCGAGATTGGGAAACACGGCCGCGAGCTCCGATGTGGCGAGCCCCATCCAGCGCGCCAGGGTGGAGGCCATCTGTTCCACGGCGAGAGTGGGGATGACCCGTCCGCGTGAGAGCGTCCACGCGCCGTCGTTGTCGAGGACCGGATAGGTGCCGTAGATCCGCCCTCCGATCACCGGCGCACCCATCACGGCTTGCACCGTCCCCCACGCATGATCGGTGCCATTGCCGTTGGTCGCGAGCGTGCGAGCAAACTCGCTCAGGGTGAAGGTCACGACCTGCTGCTCGGCGCCGATCTCGCCGAGCGCCTGCTGGAAGGCGGCAAGCGCTTGGGACACGCGCATCAGCAGCCGCGGTTGCCCGGTGCTCACCATTTGGTTGTCGTGGGTGTCGAAACCGCCGAGGGAGACGAAGTAGATCTGACGTCGGTGGCCGATTTCCGGGCGACGGGAGGCGCGGATCATCCGCGCCACCATCTTGAGCTGGTCGGCGAGCGGATTCTCGCTCGGAAAGGCGGTGCTGAGCGGCGGATCGGCATTGAGGGCGTTGCTCACCTCTTGGTAGATCTCGAGCGAACGCCGGAGCACGCTTTGGTGTTCCCGTTCGAAGAGATGGTGGTATTCGAGGGCCAAAAGCTCGGCGACCGCCTGGTCGCGACGGTTGCGCACGGCGGTCGCGTTCGGGGTGCCTGAGGGCAGGCTCGTGGTGAGCGCGACCGCCCCGCTGGCGCCCATTTGATAGGGCGTCCACACCGGACCCATCAGGTAGCGCGTGCTGCCCGCGATCGAGATGCAGGGCGAAAGCCGACCCGCCACCGCGCCGGTGGCGATCCTCGCCGCGAGCTCTCCGCCCCAACCGTAGGGATCGCGCAGGTCTCCATGCCCGATCTGCCAGAACGTCGTCTGGCTATTGTGCGAGAAGAGCTCCGGGGGCAGCGGCACGCTCCGATTGAGGTACTGCGCCTTGGTGGTCGGCACGATGAGCGCCCCGATGTTGGCAATGAAGGCCAGTTTTCCTTGGTCAAAGAGCTGCTTGAGCTCCGGGCAGGAGGGATGGAGACCGTAATCGCCGCCATTGATCGGCGCGATCGGCAAGAGCGCATCGCGAGCGATGGCGAGCCCCGTCGGGTTGCTCTGCGGGTCGTAAACTCCTCCGCGGGTGGTGCGGTAGACGTTGTATGCGTTGATCTCGCGCGGAACCAGCCAATTGAAGGCGTCGTTGCCGCCGGCAAGGTAGACGCAGACCAGCGCCCGATAGTCACTGCTGGAGGTTTGGGCGAGCGCCTGGCCCAAGAGCCGGAACTGTGGCCACCAGCTACTCACCCCGCCCGCAGCGAGCAGGAGGCCCATCTGCTTGAGGAACTCGCGACGATCGTTGCGCCTGCTCATGGCGTCCTCCCAGTCAGCGCTGCACCGCGAAATCGGGGGAGAGCGTGATCACTTGAATGGCCGCTCGCGCCTTGGTGAGGCCATCGGCGGGAAGCTCGGCGATCATCCGGCGCAGGATGTCCCGCAGGCCTGGCGACATGGTGCCGTAGGTCAGGCGCAGATCGAGCAGGTTGACCATGCCTTCGGGGTCGTTGGCGAGCGCCGCGACCGGCGCGAGATCGAGCAGCGGCCGATCGGGGGGCGGGTTCGGCATCCCGATGTAGCCCGACCAGATCCGCTGGTAGAGATGGTTGGCGGTGCGGATGACGTAGTTCTCATCGATGATCTGAAACTCGGGGGCATAGAGGCCCGCATCGGCGATCGATCCCGCCGGCCGATAATCCGGTTCGTAGAAATTGAAAACCGTGGGTGCCCCGAGAGGCCGCTGGGCGTAGTCGTTCTGCGGGCTGCGCACGCCCATGGGGACGAAGCCGCTCGGATCGGCGGGCGGCGGCTGCGCCGCGAAGGCTCGCCAGAGCGCAGTGAGCTTGAGCAAGGGCTCACGAGGCTTGCCATAACGAGGCGAGGGGTCTCGGATGCGCGCCTCGGGATCGAGCAGGATCGCTTCCAGGACCGCCCGCAAATCGCCGCGCACGCCCTGGCCATTGTTCTTGAAGACCCTGACCACCCGCTCGATGTACTGCGGCGAGGGGTTGCTGGTGACGAAACGCTGGATCAGCTGCCGCGCCACGAAAGGCGGCGTGTTGGGATGGAGAAACAGGATGTCGAGGGCCTCCTCGAGATCCTGCATGCACTGCCCCGAGAGCAGCCGGATGCCGAAGATTTCCTTTGGCTGATCGTCGTGCTGGCTCTGGAAGCACATCATCGGAAGGTAATTGGGCGAGCCCGAGAAGAAGCTCGTCGAACCGGCGTAGGTAAAACCGGTGAAGACGCGCGCGAGCTCCATGATGGTGGCCTGGTCGTAGGTTGGAATCGGCCGACCTTGGGCATCCAGCACCGGCGAAAAGTCGTCGTTGCGCTCGACCAGCCCGATGGTGAAAAGCTGCATCAGCTCGCGCGCGTAGTTCTCATCGGGCAGCCGTCCGGTCGCCGGATCGCCCTTGCGGTTGCGCAGGAACGTGAGATAACGCGCCATCTGCGGGCTTAGACTCACCGCACGCATGAGGTCGCGGTAGTTGCCGAAGGCATGCGTCGCAAGCAGGTCCCAGTACTCGGCCACCCCGAAGTAGTCGCTGGCGAGGGACGAATCGCGATCGGAGATGACCAGGATCTGGCTCAGCGCATAGGCCATGCGCTGACGCAACTGGTCGGGCGCATAGACCACCGTGTGAAACCAGCGATCCATTCGGTGGTGATGGCTGACCGCGACCCCTGCGGCGGCGATCTGCTCGAGGTGGGGCCGGGCGCGCGTGGGCGGGGTATTGAACTGTTGGTGCAGCCAACCGACGTAGCCAATCGCCTGCACCCTCGCGATGTCCTGCGGGGTCGGGCCGAAGCTCGCCTGGGTGAGGAATCGAGCCGCTTCGGCGGCATTGGCCGGGATGTTGAACGGTGGCTCGAAGCCGCTTGCAAAAATCGGACTCGCCCCTCCCGGTTCGGCGAGCATGAGCCACGCGAGAAGGAAGGCAAAGGAAACTCGCATCGCCGGGCTCTCTCTCGAAGCTCGATGTCCATTCTCCCGCGAAACAAGTGTTTCGGCGAGAGCGCGCACCCGGGTAAAAACGAGAACTTGCTCACTTCGCGTGCCTTTCACCCGCTTCGGCTAAGCTTGACGCCCTCGAATCCGACGAGAGAGGAAGCATCCCATGCCCATCCAAATCGGCGAACGCATTCCGGAAGCCACCCTCAAACGGCTCGGTGATGGCATCCAAGACATCCGCACGAGCGAGATCTTCTCCGGCAAAAAGGTCGTCCTCTTCGCCGTGCCGGGTGCCTTCACACCCACCTGTTCTGCGCGTCACCTGCCCGGCTATGTGGAGCATTTCGAGGCCCTTCGCGCCAAAGGCATCGACACGGTGGCCTGCATGGCGGTCAACGACCCCTTCGTCATGGACGCGTGGGCAAAGCAGCAGCACGTACCCGAGGGGCTGCTCATGCTCTCGGACGGCAACGCCGAGTTCACCCGCAAGCTCGGCCTCGAGCTCGACGCCTCCGCCTTCGGCATGGGCGTTCGCTCGCAGCGCTTCGCCCTGGTCGCCGACGACGGGGTCGTCACCCACTTGTTCGTAGAAGCGCCGGGAGAATTCAGAGTCTCGGCCGCCGAGAACGTGCTCGAGGCGCTCTCCGCGAGCAGCCGATGACCGGACCGGCGAGGCGACCGGCGGCCATGCAACAGGCGGGATCGGCCTTAGGCTTCTCGAGGAGGTGGTGGGCGGTAGTGGGATCGAACCACTGACCCCTGCCGTGTGAAAGCAGTGCTCTACCGCTGAGCTAACCGCCCACGAGGAGGGCGCATGCTAGACCGAGTCGCGCTGAGCGTCAACCCGAGGCGAGCGATCCTCGTCCTGTCCCTCGCCGCCTCGGCCTTCATCGCCCCTGCCGTTCCCGCCTGCCACTTGGTCGAAGGGGAACTCATCCTCGCTTACGAAATCACATCGCCCCTCGTCGCACACCTCGGCCCCGCCCTCTCCTTGCGCATCGACCGGCATGGCTGCGCGGAAGTGCGCCGCTTCGCCCTTTCAGCGCACCCAGGCGCGACGCGCTTGAAGCTCGACAAGAGCGAGCTCGCCATGCTCCGGGCGGAGCTTTCCTCCATCCCCGATGATTTCGACCCGCGCGCCGCCAAGCGCGCGCTTCGGGACATCGACCGAGAACGGAGCGAGGGCTTCGCCGTGCTCGATGCGCCCATCAGGCGCTTTCATCTCGCCCGAGACGGCCGCCAGCCCTTGAGCTTCGTCTGGCCCAATCTCGAGCAGGACTTGCTCAACCACGGTGAGGAACCCGAACTGCGTCTGATGGCGCATTTGCGCGACAGGCTGGAGGCGCTCGCGCGGCGGGTCGAGGAGTTGCGGCCATGACCATGCGCTTGAGCGAGCGACTCCTCGTCCTCGCCCTCCTCGCCGCCTTCGCCGACGCCTCGGCCACTTCCTTCATCGGTGCCTCGGGGAGCAACCCCGAGATCGTCACCCATCCTCCGGGCTACACGGGCTCGCAGAGCGGCGAGATCCTGATCGATGTCTGCCTCGATCCGAGCATGCCCGCCGCGGCCGAGACGCCGACCAAGAACGCCATCGCCACCTTCAACCGCTTCCTCCCGACCCTCGGCAACCGGCAAAGCGCCTCCGCGGTCGGCATCCCGAACTTTCGCCCGGACTTCGAGTCGGTTTTGCTCCACGAACTCGGGCATTGCTTGGGGCTCGGCCACAACACCTTGGGACCCTCCGAGCTCGATGGCAACTTCTCCGATCCGAGGCTCTACTACACGATCAGCACGGCTGGCGCGAACGCCAACTTCGAGGCCAGCGCGGGCGCCGATGGGGTGCGCGCAAGCCGCGATGATCTGCGCGGTGACGACGTGAACCTGCATTGGTTCCGCAAAGGGGTGAACAATCCTTTCGCGATCCCAAGCGGCCGCATCGACCGCACGACCTACGGCGTGCTCCTCGCTGATCTGCCGGCAGGGCACCTCTACGTCGAGGCCGCGACCGCTCACGACCCCTGCTCTCCGGGCACTGCGGCGAGCACGAGCTTCCTGCGCGGGCAGCCTCCCACGCAGAGCATCATGATGCCGGTGATCTGCACCAACAATGTGTACCGCGAGCTCGCGCCGAGCGATGTCGCCACCTGGCGCGTCGCGCGCGCCGGCGCGGATGGGGATGAGCTCGCACCCTCGGACAACTACCGTCCCTTGCTGCGGTACGTCGGCGTATCCAATGCCTGCACCCTTCGCATTCGCTACCAAACGGGGGCGGGTTTCGCCTACTGCCAGTTCTCCTTCAGCGGCAGTGGCAACAATCGCTTCATCTTGAGTGGCGTCGCGAGCTTCGAGCCGCCGCCAGGCGTGGACTGGTGGTTCAACCCGACCGATTCCTCGGCGATGTCGCTTTCCGTGAGCAAGAGCGGCTCTGGCAGCGGAACGGTGAGCAGTTCCGTCGGCGGGATCAACTGCGGCCCCACGTGCAGCGCGACCTTGGCGCTCGGTAGCAACGTCACGCTCACCGCCACCCCCGCCTCGGGCTCCTCCTTCGCCGGCTGGAGCGGGGATTGCACCGGCACCGGCGTGTGCACGCTCAGCATGCATGCGCCGCGGCAGGTCACTGCGCAGTTCAATGCCGGCCCACCGCAGACGCTCACGGTGAGCAAGGCCGGGGCGGGATTTGGCTTTGTGAGTTCCTCGCCCGCCGGCATCAGCTGCGGTATTCAGTGCGCTTCGTCCTTCCCCGCGGGTAGCAGCGTGACCCTCCAGGCCACGCCCCTCGAAGGCTCGAGCTTCACCGGTTGGAGCGGCGACTGCTCCGGAACCGGCGCCTGCAACCTGATCATGAGCAGCGCCCGCAACGTCACCGCGAACTTCGCGCCGCCACCGCCGCCGCCGGATTTGATCTTCCGCAACGGCTTCGAGTGAGCCGCCGCAAGCGGGGGTGCGTGCGGCTTTTTCGAGTGCCGAGGGCGGCGAGGCGATGGTTTTCCTCTTCCGATCTTGCCGCTCGCGGAAAAAGGCCAGGCACAACGCCCACGGCGGCGAACGAAGCCGCAGAAAAGGCCCAAGCCTCGCCTACTCCGACATCAGCGCCGACGCCCGTTCCCGCGGAGCCAAGGAAACCGCAGGGCGCGCCCCTGCATGATCCGCGAGAAGGCCTTTTTTGGCGGCGCGAGTCGATCGCCGAGGATCGTCGCGATCGCTGCCTGCCGGAAGGAAGGGCAATTTTTCATCGCTTTCGCGCGCAGCGAGAGGGCGCTCTCGCCGAGGCTGGATGCGCTTGTTCAACGCGTTTCCATGCCGCTGAGCCCGATTCGGGCGCGACTCAACTTCTGCCCGTTTTAGGCCAAGCGGCTCGCGAGGCGCGCCAAAGCACCGAGACCGCGAGCGCCGGCCTCGATGGGCCGGAGAACCCGCATCAGACCTTCGCGGGTCCATTGGATCAGCTTCTCCTCATCCACCCCGCTCAGACCGCGCAGGAAGCTCGGCAAGTCATCGAGCGCGGGATCGGCCAAACGCGCCAGCGCCTGCGCGCGCCGGGCGACGGCGAAACTCGCGAAGACCGCGGCCGCGGCGGAGGCGAAGATTTTGAGCAAGGGCAAGGCCGAGTCGGCGAAGGGACCGCCCAGTTCGCGCGCCATCTTCACCGCGACGCTTTGCGCTGCCCGTTCGGCGGCCTCGACGCTCGCCGCCGTCAAGCGCGAGAGCACGAGTCGCATCGCCCGCTCCTCGCGCGCCGACAGCGACAGACCGTAAAGCGCCATCACCTCGAGCGCGAGCGCGAGGCGCCGATCCGCCGGCGAGGGCTTCGGCTCGCTGCCGAAGACGAGCCGACCCGCAACCCGCAAGGCGGGAAGCGCCTCCGCCGCAGCCTCCAAGGCGGCCGAAGTTGCCGCTTCGAGACAACGGCGGCGCAGGAGCGCCGCGAAGCGCCGTTCGAGCACGGCCGCGCTCGGGCGCTCTTCTTCGCTCGTGCCGCGGCCTGCCGACTTCTTCGCCCGAGCATTCATGAGATCAGCAAGGGGCGAAGAAGCTGGCGGAGAGGGTGGGATTCGAACCCACGAGGGGCGCAAGTCCCCTGGCGGTTTTCAAGACCGCTGCCTTCAACCGCTCGGCCACCTCTCCGCATGCCGCTCATTCTGCCAGAGCGAGCAGCCCTCGCCGGCAAGGGCAGCGTGCGGATCGAAGAATCATTCAGGCGATCCGCTCCACGCCCCCAAGATAGGGCCTGAGCACCTCGGGAACGGTGATCGAGCCGTCTTCGTTTTGGTAGTTCTCCATGACGGCGATGAGCGCCCGGCCCACCGCCACGCCCGAGCCGTTGAGCGTATGCACGTACTCGCTCTTGCCGCTTGCCGGATCGCGAAATCGAGCCTGCATGCGCCTGGCCTGGAACGCTTCGCAGTTGGAGCAGGAGGAAATCTCGCGGTAGCGGTTCTGCGAGGGTAGCCAGACCTCGAGGTCGTAGGTCTTGGCGCTGGCGAATCCGAGATCCCCCGTGCACAGCGCCACCAGACGATAGGGCAGCCCGAGACGGCGGAGCACCTCCTCCGCATGGCCGGTCATTTCCTCAAGCGCGGCGTAGGAATCCTCGGGCCTGCGAATCTGCACGAGCTCCACCTTCTCGAACTGGTGCTGGCGGATCATGCCGCGCACGTCCTTGCCGTAAGAGCCCGCCTCGGCGCGGAAGCAGGGGGTATGGGCGGTGAGGCGCAATGGCAGCTCTTCGGCGGAGAGGATCCGTTCGCGCACCAGGTTGGTGAGCGTGACCTCGGCGGTGGGGATGAGATAGCGCCTCGGCTCGCCCGCGACCGCGAAGAGATCGGCCTCGAACTTGGGCAGTTGGCCGGTGCCCTGCATGACCTCGGGAAGCACGAGAAGCGGGGTGTTGACCTCGAGGTAGCCATGCTCGCGGGTATGCAGGTCGAGCATGAACTGAGCGAGCGCACGATGAAGCCTGGCGAGCTCGCCGCGCAGCACGGTGAAACGAGCGCCCGAGAGCCGGGCCGCGGTCTCGGCATCGAGCCAGCCTTTGCGTGCGCCAAGCTCGACGTGATCGCGCACCGGAAAGGAAAAGGTGTGCGGTTCGCCAAAGCGGCGAAGCTCGCGGTTGTCCTGCTCGTCGCGGCCCAGAGGGACGCTCTCGTGGGGGAGGTTCGGGATCTCGAGCGCGATCGCCTCCCATTCCCGCAACACCTCGGCGAGCTCCCGCTCGAGCCCCTGCAGTCGTTCGCCGAGGCCGGCGACCTCGGCCAGCAAGCCGCTTGGGTCTTCGCCCTTCGCCTTGGCGATGCCGATGGCCTTCGAGCGGGCATTGCGCTCGGCCTGAAGGCGCTCCACTTCCGTCTGGAATGCTTTCCGGCGCGCTTCGATGGCGCGAAGCCGTTCCCTCGGCAGCGCAAAGCCGCGGCGCGCCAAGGCTTCCGCCACCCGGTCGAGATCGCGGCGAAGCAGCTGGGGATCGAGCATGGCGAAGGCATCTTGGAAGGACGATGGGCGGCGATTGTAGCCGCTCAGGGCTCTTCGTCAGCCCGCGCTCGCCGCCGCCGCTCGCGCAATGCGCTCAACCACTCCCTCAACCTCCCTTCGGCGCCGCGCTCGCTCGGCTGGTAGAACACCGGCTCGCCCAGCTCTTCGGGCAGGCAGCGCTGGCCGAGCGCGATGCCTTCGGGTTCGTCGTGGTCGTAACGATAGCCCGCGCCGTAGCCCAGCTCACGCATCAGTGGGGTGGGCGCATTGCGCAGATGCAAGGGCACTTCCAGGGAGCCGTGCGCCTCGACCGCGGCCCTCGCTTCCGCGAAGGCTCGATAAAGCGCGTTGCTCTTGGGCGCGCAGGCGAGGTACACCGCCGCCTCGGCGAGCGCAAGTTCGCCTTCGGGTGAGCCGAGGCGTTCCCAGGCTTGCCAGGCCGCCACCGTAAAGGGCAGCGCACGGGGATCGGCCAAGCCGATGTCCTCCGCCGCCATCCGCACGAGGCGACGCGCGAGGAAGTCGGGATCGGCGCCGCCGTCGAGCATTCGCGCCAACCAGTACAGCGCGGCGTCGGGGTCCGAGCTTCGCACCGATTTGTGAAGGGCGGAGATCTGGTCATAGAACTGCTCGCCCTTCCGGTCGAAACGGCGACGTCGGTCGCTGACCACAGCGAGGGCCGTCTCGCGCGCAATCCGCCCTTCTTTGGCCAGATCCGCGGCAAGCTCGAGCATGGTCAGCGCCCGGCGAAGATCACCGTCGGCGGCTTCGGCGATCAGCATCAACGCCTCTTCGTCGGCGCTCAGACCGCGGGCCCCGAGGCCCCGTTCGGGAGTGGCGAGGGCACGGCGCAGGACCGTGAGGATCGCGGGCACCTTGAGCGCCTCGAGGACATACACTCGGCAGCGCGAAAGCAGCGCCGAGTTGAGCTCGAAACTCGGGTTTTCGGTGGTAGCGCCGACGAAGACAATGCTGCCCCGCTCGATCGCAGGCAGGAAGGCATCCTGCTGCGCCTTGTTGAAGCGATGCACCTCATCCACGAACAGCACCGTGCGCCGCCCCAGGACCACGCGCTGCTCGGCCTCGCGCAGCAACTTGCGCACCTCGGGCAATCCCGCGGTCACCGCCGAAAGCGCCTCGAACTCGGCGTCCCCGGCTTCCGCCACGAGCTGAGCGAGACTGGTCTTGCCGGTTCCCGGCGGACCCCAGAGGATCATCGAATGGAGGTGGCCGGCGCGCAGGGCCTCACCCAAGGCCGCACCAGGCGCGAGCAGGCGTTCCTGCCCGACGATCTCCTCGAGACGACGCGGGCGCATCCGCTCGGCGAGCGGTCTGGGGTCGAAGGGACCCGTGAAGAGATCGCCACGATCCATGCCGCCAGTCTAAGGCTGCCGCCATCGCTGCGCCGAAGCGACCGGCGATTGCCCAGAGGCGGCGTTGGCCTTAGACTTTTTCGCCTCTCGGCGGGGTGTAGCTCAGCCTGGTAGAGCGCTACTTTCGGGAGGTAGAAGTCGGAGGTTCGAATCCTCTCACCCCGACCAATCCCATGGGGCCCGGTCTTCCGGGCCCCATTTCGTCGAGGGGTACCAACGCCTCGGCGCTTCTGCGCTAACATGCCGCGCCGCAACTGGCCGTGTACTCCCTCCTTCGCCCTTTCCTCTTCGCCCTGCCCCCCGAGGCTGCGCACGCGGCAGCCCTCGGTGCCCTCTCCTTTTCCCCTCGGCTCGCCAGCTTGCTCGCGCCGCGAGTCGCGGCCCGGCCGCGGCGACGCCTCGGCCTGCTTTTCCCGAATCCGGTCGGGCTCGCGGCCGGCTGGGACAAGGACGGCAAAGCCCTCGAAGGGCTTTCCGCATTCGGTTTCGGCTTCGTTGAAATCGGCACGGTCACGCCGCGGCCACAACCGGGCAATCCGCGACCTCGCCTTTTCCGCCTCCTTGAGCACGAGGCCCTGATCAATCGCATGGGCTTCAACAACGAAGGGATGGAGGCGCTCGCGCAGCGGCTCGAGAGGCTCCGAAGGCGCCCGCCGGTGCTCGGCATCAACATCGGCCGCAACAAAGACACGCCGAACGAAGAGGCCGACAGGGATTATCGCGCGTGCCTCGAGCGCTTGTTCCCGTATGCCGATTACTTCACGATCAACGTCTCCTCGCCGAACACCCCGGGTCTGCGCGGGCTGCAGAGCGCCAGCGCGCTGCGCACGCTGGCCTCGGCTTTGCTCGATGCTCGCGAGCGCCTCGAGACGCGGCACGGGCGGCGCCCGCCCCTGCTGTTCAAGCTTGCGCCCGATCTCGCGTCGCAAGAGCTCGATGCGCTCGCAGCCGCGGTCCGAGAGCTCGGCATCGAGGGCCTGGTGCTCACCAACACCACCCTCGCTCGCCCGGGTCTGGAGCGCCATCCCCTGGCGAGGGAACCGGGCGGTCTTTCCGGTCGTCCCTTGCGTCCGCTGGCCGAAACCATCCTGCGAGAGATGCGTGAACGGCTCGGACCTGAGCCTCTGCTGATCGGCGTCGGCGGCATTCTCTCCGCGGAGGATGCCGAGCGCCGCTTCGCCGCCGGCGCCGATCTGATCCAGCTTTACACCGGCTTGATCTTCCGCGGCCCCTCGCTGATCGCTGAATGCGCCCGTGCCGCACCCGCCGAGACGATGCCGTGAGCCCTTTTCGGCTCTGCGCACGACCGGAGCTTTCCGCGCTCAGTTACATGCGCACGCGGGCGCGCGCGGCCTGGCTCATCGAAACCGAACACGTCGAAGCGCTCGCCGAGGCGCTTTCCGTCCCACCGCTCGCGGGCCTGCCGCGCCTGGTCCTCGGCGAGGGAAGCAATGTGCTCTTCGCCGGCGATTTCCCGGGCCTCTTGATCCGTTTCAGGAAGCGCGGCCTTCGCTGGCGCGAGGCGAAGCAAGGCGTGACTGCGGTCGAGGTCGCCGCCGGGGAGCGATGGGATCGGCTGGTGTGGGAAAGCGTGCGACGCGGGCTTTGGGGCCTCGAGAACCTGGTGTCCATCCCGGGCACGGTGGGGGCCGCCCCGGTGCAAAACATCGGCGCCTACGGCCGCGAGCTTCACGAAGTGCTGGAAGAGGTGGAGCTGTTCGATCTTGAGGAGGCTCGCCATCTTCGACTGAAGGCCGAGGAATGCGACCTCGGCTACCGCAGCAGCCGCTTTCGCCGCGCGTCCGGCCAGGATCGCTGGCTGATCACCGCGATTCGCCTCCGCCTGAGCAGCGAGCCGGCACCGCGCCTTGATTATCCCGGCCTGCGCGAGATGCTTTGCGCCTTGGGCGGTCGAGAGGACGACCCCGCCCACATCGCCCGCGCGGTCGCGGCGCTCAGGCGGCGAAAACTGCCAGACCCGGCGCGAGAGCCGAACCTGGGCAGCTTCTTCAAGAACCCCGTGCTGCCGGCGGATCGCTACCAAGCGCTCCGAAACGAGCTCCCCGCGCTCCCCGGCTGGCCGCAGGCGGATGGCACGATCAAGGTGCCCGCGGCGTTCCTGATCGAAGCCTGCGGCCTGAAAACACTGACCGGCCGAGGCTGCCGGATCTCACCCCAACACGCCCTGGTGATCGTGAGCGAGCCCGGAGCCGAAGGAGGAGCCGTTCTCGATCTCGCGCGCCGGGTGCGCGATGCCGTGCTCGCGCGTTTCCAAGTGGAGCTCGAGCCCGAGCCGGCGATCGTCGGAGGGTCCTGGCCGTGAGCAGCGATCCCCGGCGGGACCCCACTCAAGCGATCCTCCTGATGGCGGCCAGCGCGATCATGTTCGGACTGATGGCGGTGGGCATCCGAATGGCGGCGGCGGAGCTCCACCCTTTCCAAATCGCCTTCTTCCGCAACCTCTTCGGGCTGATCTTCGCCTTGCCGCTGCTGGCGGGCTCCCATGTCTCGCTGCGAACCCGCCGCTTGGGGCTTTACTTCCTGCGCTGCCTGATCGGGCTCGCAGCGATGCTCACCGGCTTCTGGTCGCTGGTCCACCTGCCGCTCGCCCAAGCCGTGGCCCTGTCGTACACCACGCCTTTGTTCGTCACCGTGCTTGCCGTGTTCTTCCTGCGCGAGAAGGTCAGGCTCCGGCGCTGGAGTGCGGTGATCGTCGGCTTTCTCGGTGCGCTCGTGATCATCCGCCCCGGCGCTCTGGAGACTTCCTGGCCCACGCTCGTCGCGCTGCTTTCCGCCTTCCTCGCGGCGGCGGCCGCGGTGAGCATCAAGTTTCTGTCGCGCACGGAGCCGACCGGCGCGATCGTGATCTGGATGGTGCTGATCATGACCCCGCTGTCGTTGCCGCCGGCTCTGCCTTACTGGACCTGGCCGAGCGCCGCCGGTTGGATCTGGGTCGCCCTGACCGGGCTGTTCGGAACGGTGGGCCATCTCGCCCTCACCGGCGCCTACAAACGGGGCGATGCCTCGGCACTCCAGCCGCTCAACTTTCTGCAGCTGCCCTTGGTCGCCTTTTTCGCTTGGCTCCTGTTCGCCGAGCGCCTCGACCGCCATACCTTGTTCGGTGCCGGAATCATCCTCGCTGCCACCGCCTACATCGCCCACCGCGAGGCGGTTTTGGCCAGGCGAACGGTCACCGATGCGGAGGTGGGCAGCGGCCAGATGGCCAACCGCTAGCGACCCTCGGCGCCGTGTTCGGCGAGCGCTTCCGCCGCCGCGCGCAGAGGCTCGCCGCGCGCCACCCAGTCGAAGAGCACACGCAGGTCTTGATCGAGCGCGCGGTCGCGCTCGAGGAAGGCCACCCCGGCGGCGCGAAGCGAGGCGAGCACCGCCCGCGCCACCGGCCCCGGCGGGCAAGACGGCCGCTCCGCCAGCTCCGCGGCAAGCTCGGCGACTTCTCGCTCGAACTGTGGCCTGAGGGCCGTGCCAGGCTCGGGAGCGCCCTCGATCTTGGTGATCAAGCGCTCCGCGCCGGCGCGGCCCGTCGCACGCGCCGCCTCGATCATCTGGCTGCGCAGCTCGAGGGCTTGGCAGGCGACGAACAGTTCCAGGCCGATCACCCGCTCGAGGTCGGCCAGCATGGCGAAAACCTGCCGGCCCTCGGTCGCCCCCATCGAGACATGGTCCTCGGCATTCGCGCTGGTGGGAATCGAGTAGACGCAAGCGGGGTGCGATGCGGTCGCCAACTCGTTGACCAAGGCGGCCGCGGTGTATTGCACGATCATCAGCCCGGAATCGGTGGCGTCCTCGTTGCCGACCAGGAATGGCGGCAGTCCATCCGAAGTGGCCGGATCGAGCAGTTTGGCGATGCGCCTCTCGGACATCGAGGCCAAAACCGGCGCGGCGAGCTTGAGCTCGGCCAAGGCCAAGGCCAATGGCATCCCGTGGAAGTTGCCCGCAGAGACGAATTGCTCCCGGACCTCCCGCGCTTCGGGAAAGACGATCGGATTGTCGGTGACGGCGTTGAGCTCGCACTCGAGCACCGCCCGCACCCGCGCCAACAGATCGCGAACCGCTCCGTGGACCTGCGGCACGCAGCGCAAGGAATACGCATCCTGCGGCTGATGCTTCTTTCCGCCGCGGAAAGGCCGATGGCGGGCATAGAAAGCCTCGCGGCCCTCGCGCTCCTCCGGCCGCACCCAACGCCAGCGGATGTCGAAGCTCAACCGCGCGAGATCCTCCGACCACCAGGCTGCCGGCGTCCACGGCGCGAAGGCGGGCGCGAGGTGGTAATCGAGATCGATCAGCGCCGATCCGGCGATGAGTTGGCGGATGCGCCGCGCACAGGCGATCTGGCCGGCATGGGGCCGAAGCACGTGGACGCGAGGATCGAAGGCCGCGCTGCGACCCGCGAATGCCTCCAGGGAGAGAGCGGCGGCGAGATCCGCGAGGTCGAGAAGGCGTTCGAGGCCCGCCAGGCTCAGGCAGGCGAAGGCGAGCATCAGGCTGGTGCCGTTGTTGAGGGCCAGCCCCTCCTTCGGCCCGAGTTCGATGGGTTCCAGACCGAGAGCAGCGAGCGCCTGCGCCCCCGGCAAGCGCACCCCGTCGAGGAACGCCTCTCCCTCTCCGAGCAGGAGCAGAGCCAAGTGCGAAAGCGGTGCCAGATCGCCCGAAGCGCCCACGGAGCCCTTCTCCGGCACGACCGGGACCACCCCGGCGTTGTGAAGCCTAACGAGGCGCTCGAGGACCTTGGCGCGGATACCGGAATGGCCACGCATCAGCGTGTTGATCCGGATCACCATCATCGCCCGCACCACCTCCGGCGCGAGTGCTTCGCCGACCCCGACCGCATGGCTCAGGATCAGATTGCGCTGAAGCTCCGATGGAGGCGGCGGACGCCGGCCGTGAACCTCGGGATCGACATCGGCACGAAGCGGACGTTTGCCGAGCAAGCGCTCGGCATTGCTCCCGAAGCCCGTGGTCACGCCGTAGATCGCCTCCCCCGCCGCCACCTGCGCCGCGACGAAACGCGCGCAACGTTCCACCTGTTCGAGTTGCTTTCGGTCGAGGACCAGACGAACCGATCCCTTGGCCGCCTGAAGCACCTCCGCGATCGAGAGCGAGCGCCCGTCGAGAACGAGGCTTTCCATCACGGCGATCCCCGGCGCAATGCCCGGCCTTGCTCGATCTCGACCCTCAGCGTCGCGGCCAGTTCGCTGCGCGCGACCCGGAACTGTTCTCCGCGTAGGAGATCCCGAACGCTGACCTCCCCGCGCGCGAGTTCGTCCTCGCCGACGAGTACGGCGAAGGGGATGCCGGCGCGATCGGCGTACTGAAGCTGCTTGGCGAGCTTGCGCGGTTCGAGCACCGCCTCGGTGGCGATCCCGGCCGCACGCAGCTCGCTGGCGAGCGCCAAGGAGGTCGGACGCAGCGCATCCTCCAGCAGACACACCAACACCTCGACGGTGCTCTCCGCGGCGCGGATCAGTCCCGCCTCGCGCAGCTGCCAGAACAGACGAGTGGCCCCGATGGAGATGCCCACACCGGGCAGGCGCGAGCGCGTGTAGTGGGAGGCGAGATCCTCGTAACGCCCTCCCGAACAGATGCTGCCGATCTCCGGATGCGCATCGAGCGTCGTCTCGTAGACGGTGCCGGTGTAGTAGTCGAGCCCGCGCGCGATGGAGAAATCGAGCATCACACGATGGCCGGGCACGCCGAGCTCCGCCATGCAGGCGAAGACCTCGGCAAGCTCCTCTGCCCCTGCCCTCATGAGCGCTCCGCCGGCGGGAAAACGCTCCGGCAGTGCACTCAGCATCGCCTGCGCCGCTTCGTAACCAGGGCTGCGCTCCACGGCCCAGGCGAGCAGGGTCTCGGACGCGGCAGCGGAGAGCCCCGCGGCGCTCAGCTCGGCGAGGAGCTCATCCCGCGGCTTCTTGTCGAGCTTATCGAGGGCTCGCAGCGCCGCCGACTGGGCCGCCGTCTCGATCAGGCCGAGACCCGCCAGCACACCCTTGAGGATCTTGCGGTGATTGAGCCGGATGGTGAAAGGGCCGATCGCCAGCTCCTCGAAGACGGCATGGATCACCGCCGGCATCTCGGCGTCATGACGGATCGAGAGCCGATCCTTGCCCACGATGTCGATGTCGCATTGGTAAAACTCGCGGAAGCGTCCGCGTTGGGCTCGCTCGCCGCGGTACACGCGCTGGATCTGATAGCGGCGGAACGGGAAATGGAGCTCGTGCTCGTGCTCGGCCACGTAACGCGCGAGCGGCACCGTGAGATCGAAACGCAGAGCGAGCTCGGGCGCATGACCCTGCTCCAGCGCGCCCGTGGACTGGACGAAATAGACCTGCCGCTCGGTCTCGCCGCCACTCTTGGTCAGCAAAACCTCGGCGAGCTCGATGGCCGGGGTTTCGATGGGGAGAAAACCATGCCGCTCGTAAACGCGTCGGATCGTGTCGAGCATCCGCTGAAAAGCGATCTGCTCGCGCGGCAGGAGCTCGAGCACGCCGGGCATCGTACGAGGTCTGATCACCGCATTCATTGCCGCGCAGTCTCACCGTCGAAATCGGCGCGCAAGCTTAAGCCCTGCCGAGGCCGCGCGACAGCCGCGCTCGCGGTTCGACGCCTCACTGGAGGACTTGCTCCAGTGCAATCCGCCCATGATAATCGGCATCCGGCCTCGGCCGAACTCATGCCCGCACCCCTCTCGGACGGGTGATGTGCGGGCACTCCGTACGACGGCGGGCACCCGTCTTGATGGCGTGGCGTCCCGTGGTCGAACCCGAAGCGGTTCTCCTCATGCCGCCTCTCTGCGATCTTCCGGCGGTCACGATGGAGCGCCGTTCCCGACTCCGGAGGTGAGACAGCATGCAACTCGGATGGATCCTTTGGCTGGTTGGCGTCCTCCCGCCCTCCCTCGCCGAACCCCTCTGCCTCGCGACGACGGTCTATCTCGAGGCTCGCAACCAGTCCGAAGAGGGCCAACGCGCAGTGGCCGAAGTGATCCTGCGCCGGCGCGACAGCGGCCGTTATGGCACCAACGCCTGCGACGTCGTCTTGGCGCCCGGACAGTTCGCCACCGGTCGTGTCTCCCGACGTTACCTCCTGCAAGAACCCCATGCCTGGGAAAACGTAGTGAGATCCTCCCTGGCCACCCTGCGCGAATGGAACCGCGGTCCTGGTCGGCGCCGCTACATCGTCCCTCGCGCCGAGCATTTTCACCTCGACGATGGCACGGTGCGACCCTGGGCCGAGGGCGAGCCCATCGCCGTGATCGGCGATCATGCCTTCTTCCAGGCAAGACGCTGAGGCACGCCCGCTCAGCCCGTTCGCGACAGCGGATCCGCCGCCAACTGCGCCACCCGGCGCACGGCCACGAGGACGGTCGCATAGTCCATCCGCACCAGGCTCCGCATCGACTCCAGCATCGCCCGGGTCGCGCGCATCGCCGGATCGCTGCTCGCCACCCAGTCTGCGAGCACCTGCGGATCGAAACGGCCGCTCATCCGCTCAAGCAGAGCCACGGTGAGGGTCCTCTGATGCGAAAGCAGCTCGTCGCGCAACGCACCGCGCGCGTTCGCGTGCCAGAAGCCCTCGACCTCCAGGCTCTCGATTCGCTCGAGGAGCCAATGCAGATGCAAGGCATCGCCGAGCGCGAAATAGGCACGCGCGGCCTCGGTGACCGAGCCATGCGCCCGCTGGGCGATCTCCACGACGTCGAGCGCGGCGCTCATCGGCGCTGAACCCGCCAGCGGCTCGGCGATGTCGCCGGGCAGGCCTCGCTCGCGCCATGCCGCAAGCCGCTCTTCCCAGTGCCGCAATCCGGTTGCGGATAGGGCCTCCGGCAGACGGTCCCAAAGCTCGGCCACACCGCTGGCGTAGCGGCCCACGGCCCCGGCGATGTCGCTGCGGCCGAGTTCGTCGTTGAGCAGCCAGCGGGTCGCGTGGCGCAGCAGCGACCACAGTGCGATCAGGGCGTCGATCTGCACCGCATCGGACACTTTGCCGTCGAGGGCGTCGATCCGCTCCCAGAGGCTGCGAGCGTTGAAAATTTCGCGGGCCGCGGTGAAGGCTTTCGCGATCTCCCCCGAACTGCGCGCAGTGTCCTCCTGCATCCGCAAGACGAAGGTCGAGCCCATGCGGTTGACCAGCGAGTTGGTCACCGCGGTGGCGATGATCTCGCGTTTCAGCGGATGACGAGCCATGTGCTCGGCGAAGCGCTCGCGCAGAGGCTCCGGGAAATATCGCGCAAGCTCGCGTCCGAGGTAGCCATCCTCGGGGACGTCGGAGGCGAGCAGCTCTTGATAGAGCACGATCTTGGAGTACGAGAGCAAAACGGCGAGCTCCGGCCGGGTCAAGCCAAGCCCGCGAAGCCGCCGCTCCTTGAACTCGTTCTCGCTCGGCAAGCCCTCGAGCTCACGGTCGAGGACACCGCGCTCTTCGAGCACCCGCACGAAGTGCTGCTTGGCACCGAGCCGGGCCACGCTCAGCCGCTCCATCAGGCTGATCGCCTGGTTCTGGCGGTAATTGTCCCAGAGCACCAGCGATTCCACCTCAGCGGTCATGTCGGCGAGCAGGCGATTGCGATCCTCGAGGGAGAGCTCGCCGCGACGCACCGCATCGCTGAGCAGGATCTTGATGTTGACCTCATGGTCGGAGGTATCCACACCGGCCGAGTTGTCGATGAAGTCGGTATTGAGCAGTACGCCGTGGAGCGCCGCCTCCACCCGCCCGCGCTGGGTGAATCCGAGGTTTCCGCCCTCCCCGACCACCTTGCAGCGCAGCTCTCGGCCATCCACCCGCAACGCATCGTTCGCCCGGTCTCCCACCTCGGCGTGACTCTCGCTGCTCGCCTTGACGTAAGTGCCGATGCCGCCGTTCCAGAGCAGGTCCACCGGCGCCTTGAGGATCGCGCGGATCAACTCCGCAGGCGTCATCGGCGCATCGCTCTCGGGCAAGCCGAGCGCACGCCGTGCCTCTGCACTCAAACGGATCGCCTTGGCGCTGCGCGGCCAGACGCCGCCGCCCTTCGAGATCAGTGACTTGTCGTAGTCGTCCCAACTCGAACGCGGCAGCCGGAAAAGCCGCTCACGCTCCGCGTAGCTCAGCGCCGGATCGGGGTCCGGATCGATGAAGATGTGACGATGGTCGAAGGCGGCGATCAACTTGATGTGCCGCGACAGGAGCATGCCGTTGCCGAAGACATCGCCAGACATGTCACCGATGCCCACGCAGGTGAAATCCTCGCTCTGGCAGTCGCGGCCGAGCGCGCGGAAGTGACGTTTCACCGATTCCCATGCGCCCTTCGCGGTGATCCCCATCTTCTTGTGGTCGTAGCCTTGCGACCCGCCCGAGGCGAAGGCATCCCCCAGCCAGAATCCGCGCTCGAGGGCGACGGCGTTGGCGATGTCGGAGAAGGTGGCCGTGCCTTTGTCCGCGGCCACCACCAGGTAGGGATCATCGCCGTCATGACGAACGGTGTCCGGCGGCGGGACGATCTGTCCATCGACGCGGTTGTCCGTGAGGTCGAGCAAGGCGTTGATGAACAAGCGGTAGCACGCCACGCCTTCCGCGAGCACGGCGTCGCGATCTCCGCCCGGCGGCGGGTTCTTCACGTAGAAACCGCCCTTCGCACCCACCGGCACGATGATCGTGTTCTTGACCATCTGCGCCTTGACCAGACCGAGCACCTCGGTACGGAAATCCTCGCGCCGGTCCGACCAGCGCAGCCCGCCGCGCGCCACCGGGCCGAAACGGAGGTGAACGCCTTCCACCCGCGGCGAGTAAACGAAGATCTCGCGGTAGGGGCGTGGCCGCGGCAGCTCGGGGATCCGCTGCGGATCGAACTTGAAAGCGAGGGTCTCGACGGGGCGGCCATCGCGCTGCTGATAAGCGTTGGTGCGAAGACTCGCCTCGATCAGCGTCATGAACAGGCGGAAGATTCGGTCCTGGTCGAGGCTGTCGACCAAGTCCAATCCTGCGTTCAGCGCCTGCCGGACGCTCTCGATCTGGGTTTCGCGCGGCTCGGCACGACGCGAGGCCACTGCCTCGAGCAGGGCGCCTAGACGTTCCCGCGCCGAGGACGGAAGCGGTCCCAGCAAACGCTGCTTCTCCGCCTCGGCGACCGACTCCGCCTCAGTCGGATCGAGCACGCGCAGCGGGTCGAATCGCGCGGCGAAGAGCTCGACGAGGAGCAAGGCGATCTCGGGATGGGCGGCGAAGGCCTGCTCCATGTACGCCTGCGAAAACGGCACCCCGAGCTGCAAGAGGTACTTGCAGTACGCGCGCAGCACCGAGACCTGCCGCGCGTCGAGCCCGGCCTCGAGGATCAGGCAGTTGAAACGGTCGCACTCGTAGGTCCCCTGCCATAGCCCCAGGAAGGCTTCGATGAGGCGCGAGCGCACCTCATCGACCGCCACCGACTTCCCCGAGGCCGGCATCAGCTCGAAATCCTGGATTGCGGCGCGGCCGCTTTGGAGCTGAACCGTGTAGGGATGCTCGCTGATCACCCTCAGGCCGAGGCTCTCGAGCAGCGGAAGCGCATCCGAGAGGGCGATAGGATCGCCCCATCGGAACAGCTTCAAGCGGAGGACCTGAGGCGGATCGCGATCGAGCCGATAGATCTGCACCCTCAAATCTGCGGCATCGCGAAGGCGTGAGAGCTCCTCGACATCGATCGCGGCCAGCTCGGGCTTGACCCGCTCGATGTAACCGGCCGGTAGGGAGCGGCCGTAGCGGTGAGCGAGCCGCAGACCCTTTTCTTCTCCGTGGCGCCTCACCAGTGCTTCCCGCAGTTCGTCAAACCAGTCGCGAACGATGCGTGCGATTTCGGACTCGAGCTGCTGCGCGGAGAATGCCGGATTCGCACCCGCCCGCGGCCGGATCACCAGGTGGACCCGAGCCAGGGTCGATTCGCCGACCATGACCTGCGAATCGCACCGCTCACCCTCGAGGGCGCGCATCAAAAGCTCCTCGATGCGCAGCCGCGTCGCCGTGTTGAAGCGGTCACGGGGGATGAAGACGAGGCAGGAGAAGAAGCGACCGTAGCGGTCGCGGCGCACGAACAGGCGGGTTCGCTGCCGCTCCTGCAGGTTCAGGATCCCGATCGCGATCCGCTCGAGCTCATCCACCGGCGCCTGAAAGAGTTCGTCGCGCGGAAGGGTCTCGAGGATGTGGCGCAAGGCCTTTCCGCTATGGCCTTCCGGGGAGAGTCCGGAGCGCTGCATGACCTGCTCGAACTTGCGGCGGATCAGCGGGATCTCCCACGGCCGACGGTTGTAAGCCGAGGAGGTGAACAAGCCGACGAAGCGCCGCTCACCGACCGGTCGGCCGCGGTCGTCGAACTCGAGGAGGCCGATGTAATCCATGTAACCGGGTCGGTGGACCAGCGAGCGCGCGTTGGTCTTCGTGAGGATCAGCGCGTCCCCCGCCGCCTCCATCTCTCCGCTCGGCACCGCGAGGCTGTCGAGCGGCCTGGGTTTCGAGGGCCGCATGTCGTCGCGGAGAATGCCGAGACCCGTGCCCGGCACCGCCTCCAGCCAATCGCGGTCCTCGCGCGTGACCCGCCGGTACTCGCGATAGCCGAGGAAGGTGAAGTGATCCTCCGCGAGCCATTGCAAGAGCGCACGGGCCTCCTCGCGCTCTTCCGCCGCAACCGGCGCGCGCAGCGTCTCCAGCCGAGCGGCGAGCTCGAGCATTCTCTCCCGCATCTTTCGCCAGTCTCTCACGGCCGCACGCACCTCGGCGAGCGACTGCTCGATCGAGGCCTTCAGCGCCAAGGCATCCTGCGCCTCCGCGATGCGGTCGATCTCGACGTGGATGAGCGATTCGCGCATGCGGTGTCCGGATTCGGAGAAACCGAGGAGATGGCCGGAGGGATCGCGCTCGACCGAGACCACGGGGTGGAAGATCGCGTGGATCGCATGTCCCGCCGCGGCGATCGCCATGCTCACCGAGTCCACGAGAAAGGGCATGTCATCGTTGAGGATCTGGACGATGCTGTGATCGGAGCTCCAGCCCTCGGCCTCCCGGCTCGGCTCGAAGATGCGAAGCTTGACGCTCTCGGCCCGTCGCGTCCGCAGAAAGCTGAGCCAGTCGGCGAGCATCCCCGACCAGTCGCCGACCTCGCGACCCGCGAGATCCTCTTCCGGAACGCGCCTCAAGAAGATGCGAGCGAAACGACCCAGTTCATCGCGTCTCGCCGGAGGGGCAACGCTGATGATCGCCTCCAGCAACGTGTCCCGATTGACCGCTTGGGCGCCAAGCGACTCGATCGAAGCCATGGAATCCCCGCCAAATCCCGACGTTGAAGCCGAAAAGGATAGCGGGCCGCCTGCACCCCTGCCAGCAGCCGCTCCGAAAGGCGGACTCGGAGCGCAGACGGGGCTGGACGCGAAAAGGCCGGAGCGCGGCACCGCCTCCTTCGCCGGCGCTCAGCGCAGCCCGGTCTCGTTGCGCGCGATGACGATGCGTTGAATCTCGCTGGTACCCTCGTAGATCTCGGTGATCTTCGCATCGCGGAAATACCGCTCGAGCGGCATCTCCTTGGAATAGCCCATGCCACCGTGGATCTGGAGCGCCTGATGGGTCACGAACATCGCCGTCTCGGAGGCGAAAAGCTTCGCGACCGAGGCCTCAGTGCTGAAACGGGCTCCGGTCTTCGCTGCCTGCTGCTTGGCCCAAGCCGCGCGCAGGGTCAAAAGCTCGGCCGCATCGAGTCGGCACTTCATGTCCGCGATCTTGGCCTGGATCATCTGGAAGCTCCCGATCGGCTGACCGAAGCTCTTGCGCTCCTTCACGTAGCGCACCGCCGCCTCGTAGGCGGCGCGGGCGAGGCCGACCGCCTGCGCGGCGATGCCGATCCGACCGGCGTCGAGCACGCTCATTGCCACCTTGAAGCCCTCTCCTTCTTCCCCGATGCGATCCTCGACGGGCACCCGGTAATCCGTGAACTCGATTTCGCAGGTCGCGGAGGCCCGGATGCCGAGCTTGGGCTCGGTCTTCCCGCGGTGGAAACCCTCCCGCTCGGTATCGATGAGGAATGCGCTGATCCCCTTTGCGCCCTTCGCAGGGTCGGTCATCGCGAAAAGCATCACGTACTTCGCCACCGGCCCGGAGGTGATCCAACTCTTCTTGCCGTTGACGATGTAGTGACTGCCGTCCGGCGAGCGCACTGCGCGACAGCGCATCGCCGAGGCATCCGATCCGGACTGCGGCTCCGTCAGGGCGTAGGCGCCGATCGCCTGGCCACTGGCAACCGGGGTCACGTACTTGCGCTTCTGCTCCTCGGTGCCGAACTTGAGCAACCCGTTGCAGTAGAGCGTGTTGTTCACCGACATGATCGTCGAGTGGGCGCAGTCGGCGGCGGCCACCTCGATCATGGCAAGCACATAGGAAATCGCATCGAGCCCGGCACCGCCGTATTCCTGCGGCACCTCGATTCCCATCAAGCCGGCTTCCCCGAGCAAGCGGATGTTTTCGCTCGGAAACTCGCCGGTTTCATCGTAGTGCGCCGCGGTTGGGGCGATCTTCTCCTGAGCGATCCGCCGGGCGACGTCGCGGATCATGAGCTGCTCTTCGGTGAAACTGAAATCCATCGTAAGGCTCGTTCAGCGATGACGACTCCACGGGCATTCTAGCGGGCGGCGCCCGCAGCCCCAGGTTCCGACCATGCTCGGTCGAGGACGATCCTCCGCGAAGCCGCCTCAGCGCAACGGGTGGAGTTCATTGCGCCGGATCTCGGCGCGATCGCCTACGCGCAGCCCCGGATTCTCGTATTGCACCACCTCGGCATAGCGCCCGTCGTCGAGCCGGACGATGAAGCGGTAGCCGCGGCGGCGCTCGAGCGAACGCTGTTCTGCCTCGTGCCCGATCGCGGCCCCGGCGATCGCCCCCGCCGCCGTCGCCGCCCGCCGACCGCTGCCCGATCCGATCTGGTTACCGACGACGCCGCCGATGATGGCACCGAGCACCGCCCCGCCACCGCTGGGACCGTCCTCGATCCAGACGAACTCGATGCTCTCCACCGTGCCGCAAGTCGGACAGTTGCGGTCGTAGTAGCGCACCGTGCCGCTGCGGGGAGCGCCGCAGGCGGCAAGCAGCAGCGCCAATAGCGAAACGGTTGCGATGGCCAGCGGACGTGACATCGGGGAAACCTCCTCGATCGCGAGCAAAGAACGATTTCTAGACTATGCCAGACCGGGACCGAAGTCGGCGTCAAGGACTCAATCCGCTTCCGGACGGAGCGCCGGAAAGAGCAGCACGTCGCGGATCGAGGAGCGATCGGCGAAGAACATCGTCAGCCGGTCGATGCCCACGCCGAGGCCACCCGTGGGCGGCAAGCCATATTCCAAAGCCCGGATGTAATCGGCATCGTAGGGCATGGCCTCTGCGTCCCCCGCCGCCTTGGCCTGCGCCTGTGCACGGAAGCGCTCGGCCTGGTCCTCCGGGTCATTGAGCTCGGAGAAGCCGTTGGCGATCTCCCGGCCATTGATGAAAAGCTCGAAGCGGTCGGTAACCTCGCGGTCTTCGTCGTTAGCACGGGCCAGCGGCGAGACCTCGGCCGGGTAATGGGTGACGAAGGTGGGCTGGATCAGGGCGGGCTCGATGGTCTTCTCGAAAAGTTCCAGCAGGAGCTTGCCCCAGCCGCCCTGCTCGGGCAGGACGATGCCATGCGCCGAAGCGTATCGGCGCAAGGTCTCCTCATCGCGAAGCCGGTTGCGCGGCAGCTCGGGGTGATGTTTCGCCACCAGCTCCTCCAGCCGCACGCGGCGGAACTCAGGTCCGAGATCGATCTTTTTCCCTTCCCAAACGAGGCTGGTGGTGCCAAGAAGCTCCTCCGCGAGCTCGCGGATCATCGCTTCCGTGAGCGCCATGATGTCCTCGAAATCGGCGTAGGCCTCATAGAGCTCGAGCATGGTGAACTCGGGGTTGTGCCTCGTGGACACCCCCTCGTTGCGGAAGCAGCGGTTGATCTCGTAGATGCGCTCGAAACCGCCCACCACCAGGCGCTTGAGGTAAAGCTCGGGGGCGATGCGGAGATAAAGATCGATGCCGAGCGCGTTGTGATGGGTGATGAAGGGTCTCGCCGCTGCTCCGCCCGGAATCGGGTGCATCATCGGCGTCTCGACCTCGATGAAACCGCGGGCATCGAGCCAACGCCTCATCGCCGCCACTAAGCGGCTGCGCAGGCGAAAGACCTCCCGCACCTCGGGGTGCACGATGAGATCGAGGTAGCGCTGGCGATAGCGCTGCTCGATGTCGGAAAGACCCAGCCACTTGTCGGGCAGCGGCCGCAGCGCCTTGACCAGGATTCGTAGGCGCTCGACCACGACCGAGAGCTCACCGCTTCGGGTCCGGGTGAGCGAACCCTCGGCCCCCACCAGATCACCCACATCGACGAGCTCGAGCAGCTCCTCGTAGTCCGGCGTGCGGTCGGCGCGGAGGAAGAGCTGAATCCGGCCGCTTTCGTCCTCGAGCGGCAGGAATGCGACCCGCCCCATCGTGCGCTTGGCCCGGATACGCCCCGCGACCCGAACCTTGCGGTGAAGCGCCTCCAATGCCGCCCCGTCCCAGCGCTCGCGGTCGGCATATTGATTTTGCAGCTCACCGGCCCGCGCGTTGCGACGAAAATCGTTGGGGAATGCCTCGCCACGCCGACGCAGGCGGGCGAGCTTGGCCCGCCGCTCGGCCACGAGGAAGTTCTCCTCGCGCGGCGAAAGGGATTGGGGATCCGCCGTCTTCGACGATTCGCTCATGCTTCCTCCTTAGGCCGCGTCCGGTCGGCGCGCGCCTGCTTCGAGCCCCATCTTGAGGGCCGCCTCGATGAACTCATCGAGGTCTCCGTCGAGGACGCGCTGGGTATCGCTGCGCTCGACGCCGGTGCGAAGGTCTTTGATCCGGCTCTGATCGAGCACGTAGTTGCGGATCTGGCTACCCCAGCCGATGTCCGCTTTGCTCTCTTCGAGCTTGCGTTTCTCCGCCTCGCGTTTGGCCAGTTCGAGCTCGTAGAGCCTGGCCTTGAGCATCTTGAGGGCGCGCTCGCGATTGGCATGTTGGCTGCGCTCGCTCTGGCAGGCCACCACGATACCGGTGGGAAGGTGGGTGAGGCGGACGGCCGATTCGGTCTTGTTGACGTGCTGCCCACCGGCTCCGGAGGATCGGTAAACGTCCATGCGCAGGTCGGCAGGGTTGATCTCGATCTCGATGTCCTCATCCACCTCCGGGCTCACGAACACCGAGGCGAAGCTCGTGTGGCGACGATGATCGGCGTCGAAGGGTGACTTGCGTACCAGCCGATGCACCCCAGTCTCGGTCTTGAGCCAGCCGTAGGCGTAAGGCGCATCGACCCGGAAGCTCGCCGACTTGATACCGGCGACTTCACCCGGCGTCACTTCGAGCAGCTCGGTCTTCCATCCGCGACCCTCGCACCAGCGTAGATACATGCGAAGCAGCATTTCCGCCCAATCCTGCGCTTCCGTGCCGCCCGCCCCCGCCTGGATGTCCACGAAGGCATTGGCCGCATCCATTTCCCCGGAGAACATCCGCCGAAACTCGAGGTCGTGCACCTTTCGCGCGAGGGCCTCGAGGTCCTCGGCGATCCCCAACAGCGCCCGCTCGTCGTTCTCGCTGGCGGCCAGCTCGATCAGCTCGCCCGCATCCGCGAGCGCACGCTCAAGTCCGTCCAGGGTCTCGACCACCTCGGCCAAGCGCGCCCGCTCGCGCCCGAGTTCCTGGGCGCGCTCGGGGCGATCCCAGACTGCCGGATCCCCAAGCTCCCGCTCGACCTCCTCGAGACGCTCGCGCTTGCGCGCGTAGTCAAAGATACCCCCTAAGGCTCTCGACCCGAGCCTTGAGATCGGCGATGCGGTGACGAAGTGGATTGAGCTCGATCATGCGGTCGTTGCGAAGCGGCCAAACGGCGCGAGAGTGTAACAGCAGCAAGGCGCTCACACGGGCAGGAGATGCCGGATCATCACCCGCGCCTCCCGCCGACCGTTCGATTCCTTGGGCTCAAGCTCGAACACCGCGCGGAACCGCGAGGGCGGATCCTCGCCGAGATTGAAGGCGAAACCGGTCACGGAACGGTGGCTGCCCTCCGGCCGCAACAGGAGACGACGGTGCACGTTCCCGACCGGCCATGACCGGACGCATTCGAAGACGCCCTCGAACAGGGGCTCCGGGAAACCCTGGCCGAAGGGGCCGCAGGCTTCCAGGGCTCGCGCGACCTCCCACTCGAAGTGCTCCGCGTCGAGTTCGCCGTCGGTGAGCAGCTCGCGCGCCAGCAGCTCCTCGGAGAGCATTTGCCCCGCGAGCTCGGTGAAAGCGCTCTGGAAGGTTTCCCAGTGACTCTCAGGCAGGATGAGGCCCGCGGCTGCCGCATGCCCGCCGAAACGCGCGATCAGCCCCGGCATTCGGGCATCGAGTGCAGCCAGGGCGTCGCGGATGTGGAACCCCTGTATCGAGCGGGCCGAGCCCCGCAGTGCGCCTTGGCCATCCGGCGCGAAGACGAGCGCGGGCCGATGATGACGCTCTTTGAGAGCGGCGGCGATGAGGCCGACGATTCCCGGATGCCAATCTTCCTGGCGAAGGCAGAGTGCGGCCGGAAGATCGTTCTCGGGCAGGAACAGGCGCTTGAGCAGGGCCTCGGCCCGATCGATGCTCTCCCGCTGCAACGCACGCCGCTCCTCGTTGATCGCATCCAGACGATGCGCGAGCTCGCGCGCCTGCTCGGGATCGTCGGTGAGGAGCAGGCGCAGGCCGGTGTCCATGCTCTCGAGGCGGCCGGCGGCATTGAGCCTTGGCGCGATGGCGAAGGCGAGGTCGCTCGCCCTTGCGCGTGCGGGATCGCGGCCTGCGACCTCGAACAGGGCCGCGAGTCCGGGGCGCATCCGTCCTCGGCGGATGCGCTCGAGACCTTTGGCGACCAGGATCCGGTTGTTGCGATCGAGCGGCACCAGATCCGCGACCGTCCCGAGAGCGACCAGATCGAGCAGAGCCTTGAGCTCCGGTTCGTGCTCGGGCGATGCTCCGAGCATCCTCCGTCGCCCGCGCAGCGCGAGCAGCAGATAGAAAGCCACTCCGACGCCCGCCAGCGCGCGGCTCGGAAAAGCGCTGCCGTCGAGTTGCGGATTCACGATGGCCTGCGCATCGGGAAGCTCGCTTCCCGCCAAGTGGTGATCGCAAACGATGACGGTGAGGCCTCGTTCGCGCGCCCTTTTGACGCCGGCGATGCTCGAAGTGCCATGATCGACCGTCAGCAGGACGTCCCCCGGCTTCGCACCGACCTCTGCGGCGAGCTCCTCGACGAACTCAGGTTGCAATCCGTATCCATGACGCATCCGGTCGGGCACGTGCGCCCGAGCATCGAGGCCGAAGGCCCGTAGTCCCAGGGTCGCCACCGCTGCGCCGGTCGCCCCGTCGGCATCGAAATCGCCGACGACGTGGACGCGATGTCCCCGCGCCATCGCCTCCAAGAGGTGGTCACAGGCAAGCGCCACACCAGGCATCGTCCCCGGCGAATGGAGGCTGGCGAGCCGGTAGTCGATCTCCTCGGGCCGCCGCAGGCCCCGCGCGGCGAGCACCCGGCGCACGACCGGGTGCAAGCGATTCTCGGGGTCCGCGAAAAAGCCCACCGAACGGCGGCGCAAACGGATCATGGCTCGGCTCCCGCGAACAGCCCTGCTCGCCGTGTCGCCGCCGCCGCGAGTCGGGCATCGGCTGGATTCGGCTCCCCGTCCGCGAGCCCAGCCCGCCGCCAGAAGCAAAAGAAGTCGAGTCGCCCGACCGCGAAGCGACGCCCGCAGCCGAACCACCACTCGGCGGGGACCGGCGGCGCGAGGGGGTCCTCGTCGGCACCCGATGCGCAGTCGAGGAGAACCACCCGCCGAAGCGGCCGATCGGGAAGCCCAGGAATGGCTTCCATACCCAGCCGGCGCGCACTGGCCTGGATCAGCGGATCGCCGCTGATCACGATTCCTTCCCTCGCTGCGGAACGAAGCGGGCTCGCTTCCCCGCGACGGCCGCCCCAGATCCAGACGCCAGTGACGGGGCTCAGCCCGCGCTGCCGACGCGAAAGGTTGAGGGGATGGCTTGCGAAGAGCATCTCGATTTCCGCGAGCAGCCGACTCCAAGGCGCCCTAGGGGCGCGCCAGGACCAGTCCAGCGCGCGACCGAGCCAGCGCTCGGGCGGGTCGCTCTCAGGGCTCGGCCAGTCCGAGGGCGGCGCCAGGAACCATCGGCAGAAAGCCGTCCGCCGCGCGACGATGCCCCGCTGCCCGCACCAGCGCTCGAGGGATTCGAAGAGCGGGAGCTCCTCCTGGGGCGAGAGCCCGATCCCTTCCCCGTGGGCGAGCAGCCGTAGCGAAGCGATGTCCACGTGGACGCACACCGGTTCGGCGCGCACCCACGCGGTGCCCTCCTCGAGCCCATCGGCGACCGCGGCGAGCCAGGCGAGCTCAGGCGCCTCGATCCCGAAGAACGCCTCGAGCTGAGCGAGGCGTCCCGGCGGAAGGGGCGGAAGCGGCCGCGCACGCGCCACACGGCGCGACAAGCGCCTTGCGTCGGTTCTCCTCCCGAGCGCCTGCGTCAGCGGCGGGAGCAGGACGACACGCATCGCTCTCCGGGCCGCTCAACGGTAACGCACGGCGACGATCTCGCAGAGCTTGCGGCCGGCAGGGGTTTGAATCTCCACCGTATCCCCCTCGTGCTTGCCGATCAGCGCCCGTGCAAGCGGCGAACCGACCGAAATGCGCCCGGCTCGCGCCTCGGCCTCGAGCTCGCCGACGATTTGGAAGCTCATGGTCTCCTCGCTGTGCAAGTCGAGGAGCTCGACGATCGCGCCGAACACGATCCGTCCGCCTGCGCTGATCTTGCTCGGATCGATGATTTCGGCAGACGCCAGCGCGGCTTCGAGCTCCTTGATCCGTCCCTCGATGAAGCTCTGCTGCTCGCGTGCCGCCGCATATTCGGCGTTTTCGCGCAAGTCGCCGTGCGCCCGAGCCTCGGCGATGGCCTGGATCACCTGCGGCCGCTTCACGCTCTTCAGGAACTCGAGCTCCTCGCGCAGCCGCCTCGCGCCTTCGATGGTGAGAGGCACCCGATTCATGCGCGCAAGCTCCGGTAGAGCTCACCGAGGGATCGCACCTCGCCGAGATCGCGAAAGTCCAAGGAGTGGAGGAGGGCGCGGGCTCCGGTGATGGTGGTGGAATAGGTCACGCCGTGCTGAAGGGCCTCACGCCGAATCGAAAACGAGTCGGCGATCGCCTGACGACCCTCGGTCGTGTTGACGATGAAAGCGATCTCGCCGTTTTTGATGAGATCGACGATGTGAGGTCTGCCTTCCGTGACCTTGTTGATCCGCTCGCAGGGGATGCCGTGCGCGGTGAGATAGGCGTGGGTCCCGCTGGTGGCGATCAGGCTGAAACCGCGGCGCAAGAGTTCCTCGGCCACCGGTACCAAGCGCGGTTTGTCGGGATCACGCACGCTCAGGAAGGCTCGTCCGGGCTTCGGCGCGCGGATGTTCGCCGCCTCGTGGGCGCGGGCGAAAGCCTCGCCGAAACTCATGCCGATGCCCATCACCTCGCCAGTGGAACGCATCTCGGGCCCGAGGATCGGATCGACGTTGCTGAACTTGGCGAAGGGGAACACGGCCTCCTTGACCGACCAGTAGCGAGGCCTCACCGGCTCGCGCACACCCTGTTCGGCGAGCGTCCGGCCCATCATGCAGCGTGCACCGATCTTGGCCAGTGGAAGACCGATCGCCTTGGATACGAAAGGCACGGTGCGGGAGGCGCGCGGATTCACCTCGAGCACGTAGATATCCTCACCCTGGATCGCGAACTGGGCGTTCATCAACCCGATCACTCCAAGCTCCCGCGCCATCAGTCGCACCTGCCGGATCAGCTCCTCTTGCACCCGATGGCTCAGCGAATGAGGGGGTAGCGAACAGGAACTATCGCCGGAATGGACGCCCGCTTCCTCGATGTGCTCCATGATGCCGCCGACGAAGACCTCGCCCTTGGCATCGGCCACCAAGTCCACGTCCACCTCGGTGGCCTGATCCAGGAAACGATCGAGCAGCACCGGGGCCTCGTGCGAGACCTTGACCGCTTCACGCATGTAGCGAGCGAGTTCGGCATCGCCGTGCACCACCTCCATCGCCCGCCCGCCGAGCACATAGCTCGGCCGCACCACCAGCGGATAACCGATTTCGCGCGCCTGGCGCAAGGCCTCCTCCGGGGAACGGGCGGTGCGGTTGGCCGGTTGCCTGAGGCCGAGCCGCTCGATCAACTTCTGAAAACGCTCGCGATCCTCGGCGAGATCGATGGCATCGGCGCTGGTGCCGACGATCGGCACGCCAGCAGCCGCCAGGGCCTTGGCCAGCTTGAGCGGGGTCTGGCCGCCATATTGGACGATCACCCCGAGCGGCCGTTCGAGCTCGACGATGTCGAGCACGTTCTCGAGCGTGAGCGGCTCGAAATAGAGGCGATCGGAGGTGTCGTAGTCGGTCGAGACGGTCTCGGGATTGCAGTTGACCATGATCGTCTCGTAGCCATCCTCCCGAAGCGCGAGCGCCGCGTGCACGCAGCAATAGTCGAACTCGATGCCTTGGCCGATCCGGTTCGGCCCGCCGCCGAGCACGATCACCTTGGGCCGGTCGCTGGGCTCGGCTTCGCACTCCTCCTCGTAGCTCGAATAAAGATAGGCCGTGGTGGTGGGAAACTCGGCAGCGCAGGAGTCGACGCGCTTGAACACCGGTCTCACGTTGTAGGCGCGCCGCAGCGCTCGGATCGATTGCTCGTCGCTGCCGACCAAGGCGGCGATACGCGCATCGGCGAAGCCCTTGCGCTTCAGATGCCGCAGCCGCTCCCGATCGAGGCTGGCGATTCCCTCCCGGGCAATCGCCTCCTCCTCGCGAACCAAGTCCTGGATCTGAGCGAGAAACCAAGGGTCGATGCGGGTCAGCTGATGGATTTCCTCGAGCGCCAGCCCCGCACGGAACGCCTCGGCGATGAAGAACAGTCGATCGGGACCGGGCTCGTGCAGGCGCTGCCGGATGAGCACCGCGTCGTGAGGCTCCTCGCTGCGCGGAGGATCGAGCCCATGTACCCCGATCTCCAGTCCGCGCAATGCCTTCTGCAGCGACTCCTGGAAACTGCGGCCGATCGCCATCACCTCGCCGACCGACTTCATCTGAGTGGTCAAGCGCTTGTCGGTCGAGGGGAACTTCTCGAAGGCAAAGCGCGGGATCTTGGTGACCACGTAGTCGATGGTCGGTTCGAAGCTGGCCGGCGTGCGGCCTCCGGTGATCTCGTTCGCGAGCTCATCCAAGGTGTAGCCCACCGCGAGCTTGGCCGCGACCTTCGCGATGGGAAAGCCGGTCGCCTTCGAGGCGAGGGCCGAGGAGCGCGACACCCGCGGGTTCATCTCGATGACCAACACGCGCCCGTTGTCCGGATTCACGGCAAACTGGACGTTCGAGCCACCCGTATCCACCCCTACCCGGCGCAAGACCGCGATCGCGGCGTTCCGCAAGCGCTGGTACTCCTTGTCGGTCAGGGTCAGCGCCGGCGCCACCGTGATCGAATCACCGGTGTGCACGCCCATCGGATCGACGTTCTCGATCGTGCAGACGATGATGCAGTTGTCGGCCCGGTCCCGCACCACTTCGAGCTCGAACTCCTTCCAGCCGAGCACCGATTCCTCGATGAGCACTTCGCCCACTGGGGAGAGTTCCAGCCCGCGACGCACGATCTGCTCGAATTCCTCGCGGTTGTAGGCGATCCCCCCGCCCGTTCCCCCGAGCGTGAAGCTGGGTCTGATGACCGTGGGGAAGCCCACCTCGGACTGGGCGCCGAGCGCCTCCTCGAAGCTCCGCGCGATGCGGGCGCGCGGGCACGCCAAACCGATCTCGAGCATCGCCTGGCGAAAAAGCTCACGATCCTCCGCGAGCCTGATCGCGTCGCGGCTGGCGCCGATCAGCTCCACGCCGAAGCGCTCGAGCACACCGCCATCGGCCAGCGCGATCGCGCAGTTGAGCGCAGTCTGACCCCCCATCGTGGGAAGCAACGCATCGGGCCGCTCCTTGGCGATTACCCGCTCGAGGATCGAAGGGGTGATCGGCTCGATGTAGACCGCATCGGCCATCTCCGGATCGGTCATGATCGTGGCCGGATTGGAGTTGACCAGGATCACCCGGTAACCCTCGGCCCTCAGCGCCTTGCAGGCTTGTACGCCGGAATAGTCGAACTCGCAGGCCTGGCCGATCACGATCGGCCCGGCTCCGATCACCAGGATGGATTGCAGGTCGTTTCGCTTCGGCATCAGCGTTGGGCGGTGGCGCCGCTCTGTCCGATGTGACGAGCGAGGAAGGCTTCGAGCTCGGCGTAGAGCTTCTTGTTGTTCTCGAGATCGTAAAAGCCATGTCCCTCCTTGGGGGCCACGACTTCTCGCTCCGGCGGCCGTCCCGCCTCGCTCAACGCCTCCTTGAGCGCCCGAAACTGCGACATCGGCACCCGCTGATCCTTCGCCCCGTGGACCAGCATTACCGGCACGCGGATGCGATCCACGTTGTAGGCGGGGGACTGCCGCTCCTGCTCGGCGCGGTCCTCCGGCAACACGGAGCGGAGAAAGCTGCGACCTTCTTCGCTTTGCGGGATGTCGCCATCGCGGAACATGAGCGGCAGACTGTAGACGCCGACGTAGCCGATCGCGCAACGGTAGAGCTCGGGCTCGCGCACCACCACTTGCAAAGCCGCATAACCGCCGTAGGAGGCCCCGAAGGAGCAAATGCGATTCGGATCGGCGATGCCTTGGGCGATGGCCCAGCGCACGCCATCGTTCATGTCATCGATCATGCTCGTGCCCCAGTTGCGAAAGCCCTGGCGCAGAAAACCCATGCCGTAGCCGCCCGAGCCCCGGAAGTTGACCCGAAGCACGGCATAGCCTCGGCTTGCGAGGAACTGCACGATCGGATCGAAGCCCCAACGGTCGCGGATGCCGTGCGGGCCGCCGTGGGGATGCAGGATCAGGGGCAGATTTCGACCACCGGAACCCTCGGGGATGCTCAGGTAGCCGTGGATCAGGGTTCCATCGCGCGCCTGAAACTCGATCGGCGCCACCCGCGCCATGCGCTCCGGTTTGATCCAAGGCCGCGCGGCGAGCAGGAAGGTCGCCTTGCCGCTGTCGCGATCGAAGAGGTAGTAGGAGCCCGGATCGCGGTCGCTGAAGGCGCGAAGCAAGATCGTGCGCCCGTCGCGGCTGACGCCTTCGAAGTGCACCGCATGATTGGGAAAGGCGTTGATCAGCCCGGCATAAACCTTGCTCTCGGGATGGTCGGTGTTGATCCATTCGTAGGCGGGAAGGCCGTCCTCGTACAAAACCGCAAGCAGATGGCGATCATCGGCGCTGCGCAGGAAGCCCGCCGGTTCCACCCGCTTCGGTGGCAGCACCTCTCGCCTCGCCCCGCTTTCGGGATCGATCAGGACGATCGCCGGCGGCTCGCCCCTCGCGCTCTCGGAGAAGTAGACCTGCTTGCCATCCGGTGCGAAGCCGATCGGCATCCTCACGTCCTGGCCGAAGGGCGCGCGCTGGACCTCCTTCCAGCCATCGCCTTCCCGGCGCAGGATCACCGTGCTGTTGTCGGCCTCGCTCCCGATCACGTAACGCGGGCGCCCGTCGAAATCGACCACGAAGGAACCGCGGCGAACGGGGGCATTGGCGACCACGATCGTCTCGCCGTTCCAGACGTTGAGCTTGAACAGGAAGGCGCTGTCGATCGAACGCTGCACCAGGACGTGGTCAGGATCGCCGGGAAGCAGGCTGACGAATTGGTACTTGTTCGCATCGGGAATCTGTCGGCGGCGTTTGCCATCGACGTTGCTCGCATACACGTCGAAGCTGTCGATCACCGGGACGTCGAAGGCGCCGGTCTTGCGGGTGACGGTGACGAAGAAGCGCTCGTCCCCTACCCAGCGCACATTCTCCGCGTGCCGGTTGCTGCCGAAATCCCAGGAACTGACGACTTTCTTGTCGCGGGTGCGCATCACGACGAGGTAGGTTCGATCGCCTTTGGGCACGGCGACCGTGAAATAATCCCCGCGCGGGGAGAGCGTCACCTGCTTGAACTCCGGATCGCGGAAGAAATCCTCGATCGGGATCGCCTTCGAGCTCCCATTGAGGGCCGCAAGAAAAGCGAACATCAGGATCATGGCGCTCATCGGATGCTCTCCGAAGACAGGTCCGCGGCGCGGCGCACGCGCATCGCGGCCAGGAAACGATCGAAAAGATGATGAAGATCATGAGGACCGGGGCTCGCCTCGGGATGCCCCTGGAATCCGAAGGCGGGGACTCGCTCGCAGGCGAATCCTTGAAGTGAGCCATCGAAGAGCGAGCGATGCGTGACCCGCACGCCTTCCGGCAGGCTCGCTTCATCGACGGCGAAGCCGTGATTCTGGCTGGTGATCAGCACCCGACCGGTGTCCAATTCGAGCACCGGATGATTGGCGCCGTGGTGACCGAACTTCATCTTGAGGGTGCGCGCACCGAGCGCCAGCCCGAGGATCTGATGGCCGAGGCAGATGCCGAAAAGCGGAACTCCTTGCGCGAGGAGGGCTCGGGTCGCGGCGATCGCATATTCGCAAGGCTCGGGATCGCCAGGGCCGTTCGAGAGCAGCACGCCATCGGGTGCGAGCTTGAGGACCTCGCTCGCCGGCGTCTGCGCTGGGACGACCGTCACTCGGCAGCCGCGATCGACGAGCATCCTCAGAATGTTCCGCTTGACCCCGAAGTCGTAGACGACGACGTGATGCGTGCCGACGCCCCTGCCGAAGGCTCCGGTGTCGAAATCGAGCCCTCCTTCCGTCCACGGGTAGGGCTGCCGGCAGGAGACCTCGCGCGCCAGGTCGAGGCCGAGGAGGCCCGGAAATGCGCGCGCGGCCTCGATCGCCGCCTCGGCATCGGCCCGCTCGCCTGCGATGATGCAGGCGGCTTGAGCACCCCGATCGCGCAGAATGCGGGTGAGCCGGCGGGTATCCACACCGCCAATCGCCACCACCCGGTTCTCCATCAGCCAGCGTTCGAAGGAGCCCTCCATCCGCCAGTTGCTCGCGAGCGGGGAGCACTCGCGGATGATCAGGCCCGCGGCATGAACACGGCTCGATTCGGCGTCGGCTTCGTTGACACCGACGTTGCCGATGTGCGGGAAGGTGAGACAGACGATCTGACGCGCGTAGGAGGGATCCGTGAGGATCTCCTGATAGCCGGTCATCGCGGTATTGAAGACCGCTTCGCCGACCGCGACGCCATCCGCACCGAGGCTTTCGCCGTGGAACACGGAGCCATCGGCGAGGGCGAGGACGGCAGGAGAGCGGCGGATCGGATTCATTGGTCGCGCACGGACGCGGGCCGCTCTCAGGCGACCGCACAGACAGGCTCGGGAACCCGCAAGATCATACTGGCCTGCTCCCCACCCTGTCCAACTCGACCGGCCCGACGAGCGAGGGCAGCATCGACTCGAGACGGTAGCGTCCCGGAGGCCGACCGGCGAGGCAGCTCGCCGCCCGCAGCGCACCGCGGGCGAACACGCGCCGATCGCTGACCTGATGGGCGAGCTCGAGCCGCTCGCCCTTCCCGAGGAGGAACAAGCGGTGCTCCCCGACCGCATCCCCGCCTCGCAAGGAGACCATACCCACTTCGCCCTCCCCGCGCGCCCCCTCGCGCTGAAAGACTGCGCGCGCGTGGCATCCCTGGCTTTCCTTCGCGCGGATGACCGCCTCGCCCAGCGCTCGAGCGGTGCCCGAGGGCGCATCACGCTTGCCGCGGTGATGCAGATCCAACAGCTCCACGTCGAAGTCGGAAAGCCATGCCGCCGCCTGCTCGGCGAGGGCGAGCAACACGATCAAGCCGAGCGAGAAGTTCGCCGCCCAGAGCACCGGGATTCGGGCCGAGGCCTGCTCGAGGCGTTCTTCGTCCTGCCGCGAAAGACCCGTGCTGCCGCTGACCAGTGCCGCGCCGAACCGAAGCGCGGTCGAGAGCGCCTCGGCGAAGCCGGCTGCGCCGCTGAAATCGAGGATCAGATCGCAGGGCGGGCAATCACGCGCACAGAGGAAACGCTGCTCGGCCGGAGCCGAGGGGAAGCGTTCGCGGAGGAGGCGTCCGCGCCATGTCGAACCCTCGGAGACGACGGCCGCCACCAAGGACATTTCCGATTGCTCGCCGAGACAATCGAGTACGGCCTCGCCCATACGACCGGACGCGCCCCAAAGCGCGATGCGAAGCGATGCGAGCTTGCCTTCCACGGCGCCGCAGTGTGGGCGAGCTCGTCGTACAGGGCAAGATGCCTCACTCAGCCGGCGTCGACCTTGTTCCCGGTGACCCGATTCCAGAAGCCCTTGACCGTCTCGAGCCAGGAGCTGGCTCGCGGCACGTGGCTGCGCGCCCGATCGCCCTCCAAGGTCGCGGCGAAAGCCTCCAAGAGTTCGCGTTGCCGCGCATCCAAGCCCACCGGGGTTTCGACCACGACCCGGCAAATGAGATCGCCGCGATTGGATCGAAGCGTGCGCGCGCCCAAGCCGCGAAGACGGAAGAGCTGACCCGTTTGCGTGCCCGCCGGAATCTCGAGCATCGCCTCGCCGTCGAGGGTCGGGATCCGCAGACTTCCGCCGAGGGCGACGGTGGTGAAGGGAACCGGCACCTCGCAATAGAGATCGGCGCCGTCTCTCTGGAAGATGGGATGCGGTCGCACGTGGATGCGCAGATAAAGATCACCACGGCGACTCCCGTCGTGCCCGGCTTCGCCCTGCCCCCTGAGACGCAGCCGATCGCCGTCCTCGACGCCGGCCGGGATCTCGACCTGGATCCGCCGCTCCCGGATCACCCGCCCCGTTCCCCCGCACGCGCCGCAGACGCGGCGCGGGATCCGTCCGCGACCGCGACAATGCGGACAGGTCTGCTGGATCGAAAACATCCCCCCGGCGATGCGCACCCGACCCAGACCGCCGCAGGTGGGGCAGACGTCGAGCTGAGCGTTTTCAGCGCCCGTGCCTTGGCAGCTCGGACAGGGCTCCCGGCTGGGGATGGAGATCTCGCGCGCGATTCCGCTCACCGCCTCTTCGAGCTCGATCTCGAGCTCGAACTCGAGGTCCTCGCCGCGCGCGCGACCCCCGCTCGATCCCCCGAAGATGCCAGCGAAGAGGTCCTCGAAGACCGTGCCGAGATCCTCGAATCCAGCGGAAGAGGAGGCCGAGGGGTCCTCCCATCCGAAGCGATCGTAACGCGCGCGTCGCTCCGGGTCGGACAAGATGTCGTAAGCGGCCTTGACCTCCTTAAACCGCTCCTCCGCATCCCGGTCCCCCGGATTGCGGTCGGGGTGGTACCGATGCGCGAGCCTGCGGTAGGCGCGCTTGATCTCCTCCGGTGTGGCGTCGCGCGCGACCCCTAGGACCTGGTAAGGATCAGCCCGCATGGCGAGGTGCTCGGATCACTCCGGCCTTCGGCGACGGGCGCGACCCGCTCAACGGTCTTCCTTGACGTCGGTGAACTCCGCGTCGACCACGTCATCCTGCCGCGGCTCCGATGCCGAACGCTCTCCGCCGCCGCTCGTGGCCGCCGCAGCCGCCGCCATCAGCGAAGCCGCCGCCTGCTCGAGCGCCTGGGTCTTGAGCACGATCTTCTCCTTGTCATCACCCTTGATCACGCCCTCGAGCTCGGCAATGGCGGCCTCGACCGCCGCGATCGAGCCCGCCGGCACCTTCGAACCGTGCTCCTTGATCGCGCCGCGCACGACGTGCAGCAGGTGATCCGCGCGGTTACGGGCGTCCACGAGTTCATGGAACCGGCGGTCCTCCTCGCGATGGGCCTCGGCGTCGGCGATCATCCGCTTGATCTCCTCCTCGCTCAGGCCGGAGCTCGCCTTGATCTCGATGCGCTGCTCCTTGCCGGTCTTCTTGTCCTTGGCCGAGACGTGCAGGATGCCGTTGGCATCGATGTCGAAGGTGACCTCGATCTGCGGCACCCCGCGCGGCGCGGGCTCGATGCCGACCAGGTCGAACTTGGCCAGCGACTTGTTGAATCGCGCCTGCTCGCGCTCGCCCTGGAGCACGTGGACGGTCACGGCCGTCTGCCCATCCTCGGCGGTGCTGAAGATCTGCGAGGCGCGGGTGGGAATGGTCGTATTCTTCTCGATGATCTTGGTGAACACGCCGCCCAAGGTCTCGATCCCGAGGCTGAGCGGGGTCACATCGAGCAGGAGCACGTCCTTGACTTCGCCTGCGAGCACCCCCGCCTGGATCGCCGCACCGATCGCCACGGCCTCGTCCGGATTCACGTCCTTGCGCGGCTCCTTGCCGAAGAACTCGGCGACGGCCTGCTGCACCTTGGGCATCCGGGTCTGGCCGCCGACCAGAATCACTTCGTCGATGTCCTGCGGCTTCAGTCCGGCGTCCTTGAGCGCGATCTTGCACGGCTCGATGGTCTTGCGGATGAGGTCCTCCACGAGCGCCTCGAGCTTGGCACGCGTGATGCGGACGTTGAGGTGCTTCGGCCCGCTCGCGTCGGCCGTGATGTAGGGCAGGTTCACCTCCGTCTGCTGGGCAGAGGACAGCTCGATCTTCGCCCGCTCGGCGGCATCGCGCAGCCGCTGCAGGGCGAGCGGATCATTGCGCAGGTCGATGCCCTGCTCCTTCTTGAACTCCTCGATCAGGTAATCCATCAGCCGCTTGTCGAAGTCCTCGCCACCGAGGTGGGTGTCGCCGTTGGTGGCCAGCACCTCGAACTGCTTCTCGCCATCCACATTGGCGATCTCGATGATCGAGATGTCGAAAGTGCCGCCGCCGAGGTCATAGACCGCGATCTTGCGATCCGCACCCGCCTTGTCGAGGCCGTAGGCCAGGGCCGCGGCGGTGGGCTCGTTGATGATCCGCTTGACCTCGAGACCGGCGATTCGGCCGGCGTCCTTCGTCGCCTGCCGCTGCGAGTCGTTGAAGTAGGCCGGCACCGTGATCACCGCTTCGGTGACCGGATGGCCGAGGTAATCCTCGGCGGTCTTCTTCATCTTCATCAGAACCCGCGCGGAGATCTCCGGAGGCGCCATCCTCTTGCCATCGGCGGTCTCCACCCAGGCATCGCCATTGTCCGCCCGCACGATCTTGTAGGGCATGATGCCCACGTCGCGCTGGACTTCCGCATCGTCGAAGCGACGTCCGATCAGCCGCTTGACGGCGTAGAAGGTGTTGCGCGGATTGGTGATGGCCTGCCGCTTGGCGGGGGCGCCGACCAGCACTTCGCCATCTTTGGTGAAGGCGACCACCGAAGGCGTGGTGCGGTCGCCCTCCGAATTCTCGATGACCTTGACCTTGCCGCCCTCGAGCACCGCCACGCAGGAGTTGGTGGTACCGAGGTCGATGCCGATGATCTTGCTCATTGCCGGGCTCCAAATCGATGCAGAATCGGAAAAAGGAAAATCTGACCGAAAGGCTATGTTTGGGTCCGGGACGTGGTTTCAAGACGCCTCGGCGGTACCCGCGGAGACCACGACCAAGGCGGGGCGGAGGAGGCGCTCGCGCAGAAGCATCCCTTTTTGCACGACCGCAAGCACCCGATCGGCCTCGACTTCCTTGGCCGGCTGCGTGGCCACCGCCTGGTGGAAGCGGGGGTCGAAGGCTTCCCCCTGTGGATCGAGAATGCGAACGCCATGCGCCTCGAGCGCCTTGATCAGCTGACGCAGCGTGAGCTCCATGCCCTCGCGCAGGGTCGCGGCATCGACCAGCCCGGCGGCCAGACCGCGCTCGAGGCTGTCCAGAACCGGCAGGAGATCGACCAAGATGGCCTCATTGGCGAAACGCCGAGACTGCTCGGCTTCGCGCTCGAGCCGCTTGCGGAGATTGTCGAGTTCGGCGTGCGCCCGCAGACAGCGATCCCGCCACTCGGCCAGCTCCTGCTCGAGGACCCGAATCCGCTCTTGGGGAATCGGCTCGGAACTCTCCTCGGGTGAAGGACCGGCCTCGACCGGCTGTGAGGCGCTCGCAGCCGCCTCCTTCGTGGCCTCGATTCCCTCTTCCGCCCTCTCGGCGGGCTGGTTCTCGCTCATGTCGGTTCGCCGTGTGGATCCGAAGCGATCTCATTGTGGGCGACCGACCTCGACTTCAAGAGCTTCATGCGCCGCTTCACACGCTCCGATGGAGGCGATCGCTGACCAACGCCGCAGTGCCCTCGACCAGGGGGATGATCCGCTCGTAGCACATCCGCGTCGGCCCGATCACGCCGAGCACGCCGAGCGTCTGGTTCCCGGCGCGGTAGGGCGCCGCGATGAGCGTGCAGTGATCGAGCGGATGAAGCCCGGCCTCCTCGCCGATGAACACCCGCACGCCTTCGGCCTGGCTGCAACGCTCGAGCAGCGCCAGCAGATCATGCTTGCGCTGGAAAGCCTCGAACAGCTCGCGCAGCTTGTTGAGATCGGCCAGATCGCCGATGTCGAGCAGATTCGTCTGACCGGCGACGACGACGTCCTCGGCACCGGCGTCGCGCAGCGCCTGATCGGCGAGCTCGACGGCGACGCTCATCAGGGAGTCGACCGCCCGGCGGGTGCGGCGAAGATCCTCGACGAGGTGGGCACGGATTTCGGCCAGGGGCCGGCCGGCGAAGTGCGTATTGAGGTAATTCGCCGCCTGCTCGAGCTCCTGAGGCGAGAAAGGACGCGGCGTCTCGATGATCCGGTTCTGGACCTCGTGGTCGGTGAAGACCAGCACCACGAGCACGCGACGTTCCGAGATGGGAAGGAACTCGATCAGTCGGAACGCGAACTGCTCGCGCCGAGGGACGGTGACCAGCCCGACGAAATGGGTCATGGCCGACAAAAGCCCCGAGGCGCTTCGCAAGAGCTCCTGCGTGCCTTCCGCGACCTCGAGCGCGCGGCGGAGCTGCCTCAGCTCCTCCTCGCTCAGCGGCTCCACCTCGAGCAGCGAGTCGACGAAGAAGCGATAGCCGAGCGTGGTCGGCACGCGCCCTGCCGAGGTATGAGGCGCCGTGACCAATCCGATTTCCTCGAGGTCGGCCATGACATTGCGGATCGTCGCCGGACTGACCTCCAGGCCGGACGCCTTGGCGAGCGTGCGCGAGCCCACCGGCTGACCGTCGCGAAGGTATTCGACGATCAGGGTGCGCAACAGCCGCCGGGCGCGGGCATCGATCAAGTCGGCTGCGACGGAGCGCATGGTCTTGTCTTCCGCGGTCGAGCCTCGACTGGGTCTAGAATGCGGTCGCCGGCGGGCGGCGACAAGATCTCCCCCCGGCGTCGGCCCCATTCCAACGTCTCCCATGCTGTGCGAGCTGCTGGTGAAAGATTTCGCCATCGTGGGCGAGGCCTCCCTCGGTTTCGGTCCCGGGCTGACAGTGATCAGCGGCGAGACCGGCGCCGGCAAATCCCTGCTCGTGGATGCCCTCGCGCTGGTCTGCGGGGGGCGCGGTGACGCCGGCTTGGTGCGCGAGGGCGCCTCGCGCGCCGAAGTCACTGCCCTCTTTCGTCCCCCCCCGGAGCATCCTGCGCGCGCTTGGCTGGCCGAGCAGGCGCTCGAGGACGAAGGGGACATCGTGCTACGGCGCATCCTGACCGCCGACGGCGGCGGACGCGCCTTCATCAACGGGCGCCCCGTCACCGTCGGCCAGCTCCGCGAGCTCGGCGGACTGCTGCTCGCCATCCACGGCCAGCACCAACAACAACGACTCCTCGAGCGCGAGTTCCAACTCTTCCTCATCGACCGCATCGGCCGGCTCGGCGAGGATGCCCAGGCCGTCGCCGCGCTCGCCCGCGATTGGCGCAGGCTCAACGGCCAGCTGGCCGATCTCAGAGACCGCGCCGGCGGCGATGCCGCCGAGCGGATGCGATTCCTGGAGGAGAGTCTCCTCGAGCTCGAGCGAGAGCTTCCTCGACCGGATGCCTACGCCGAGCTCGAGGCCGAACAGCGCCGACTCGCGCACGCGAGCGAGCTTCTTGCTGGCATCGGCGAGCTCGAGGCATCGCTGCACGACGACGAGCAGGGCCTGTTGAAGCGGCTCGCTCGGGCCCGCGCCCTCGCTTCGCGCATGGCCCGTTTCGATCCCCTCTTCGCGGAGATCGAAGCCCGGATCGGGGAAGCCGCCCGGCTGCTCGCAGAGACCCGCCATCCCCTCGCTTCCGCTCGCGAAAGGCTCGATCTGGACCCGGCCCGTCTCGCCGAGGTCGAAGGCCGACTCGCGCGCCTCCACGCCCTCGCGCGCAAGCATCGCGTCCGAGAGTCGCAACTCGCCGAGCATGCCGAAGCGCTGCGCCAGGAGCTGCGCGAGCTCGGTGCGGGGGCGGCCCGCATCCAGGAGATCGAATCCGAGCGGGATCGGCTCGCCGAGCGCTGGCGAGCGCATGCCGCGCGGCTCCGCGCCCTCCGGACCGAGACCGCCAGCGCGGTGTCGGCGCGCGTCGAGGAGCTGCTCCATGCGCTGGCGATGCCAGCAGCCCGCTTCGAGGTCTCCTTAGAGGCCACCGCCAGCGACGAACCCGATCCGCTCGGCACCGAACGCGCCGAGTTCCTGTTCAGCGCCAACCCCGGCGAAGCGATGCGGCCGCTCAGGCGGATCGCCTCGGGCGGAGAGGTGGCCCGGGTCGCCCTCGCCATCGAGGTCACCGCCCTCGATGCCGACCCGGTCCCGACGATGGTCTTCGACGAAATCGACAACGGCGTGAGTGGCGCCACCGCGGAAGTGCTGGGAGGACTGCTACGCCGACTCGGGACTCGCCGCCAAGTGCTGTGCGTGACCCATCTCGCACAGGTGGCGAGCCACGGCCACCATCATCTGCGAGCGAGCAAGGACGTCCACGGCGGGCGCGTCGCGACCACCTTTCAGGTGCTCGCAGAGTCGGAGAGGGTCGAGGAGATCGCGAGAATGCTCGACGGCGCCAAGGTCGGAAGGGAGTCCCTGGCGCTCGCCCGCCGTCTCCTCAGGCAGGCCGCGGCCTGAACGCTCAGCGCTTCCGCCGCGGGCGGACGTAAAGCACCAGGGAATGGTCCTCCAGTTCGAAGCCATGGCGTTCGGCGATTTCCCGCTGAAGGGCTTCGATCTCGGGACTGACGAATTCGACGATCCTGCCGGTCTCGACGCAGACCATGTGGTCGTGGTGCTCGCCGCGATCGAGCTCATAGACCGCATGTCCGCCTTCGAAATGATGCTTGGCCACGAGCCCCGCCGCTTCGAATTGGGTCAACACGCGATAGACGGTCGCGATACCGATGTCGGAACCGACCGCGAGCAGTTCCCGGTAGATGTCTTCCGCGGTGAGGTGCCGGCCTTCCTTCTCCGCCTGGCTCAGAATCTCGAGGATCTTCATCCTCGGAACGGTGACCTTCAGGCCGACCTTGCGCAGATCGTTCGACTCCACCGGATCTCTCATCGATGCTCGAGGCACGCTAAAGGTCGCTGATAGTGTACCATCCTCGTCCCGATTTCCGGTCGGATTCCAGCGCCGATGATCCGCCTCCTCACGCCCCTGCTCGCTCTGCTCGCCTCCGCCTGCGCCGTCTATCGCCCGCCGGTCTTCCAGGGGCACCTGATCGAGCAGAGCCAGTTCGAGCAACTCCGGCCGGGAATGAGCAAGCGTCAGGTCGAGCTGATCCTGGGCGCTCCGGTCGGCGCCAGCCCCTTCCATCCCGACCGCTGGGACTATCTCGCCTCGGCGCAGACGGGGCGCGGCGAACCCCAGGTCCGGAATCTGACCCTGTTCTTCGAACGGGGTCAGCTCGTCCGCATCGAAGGCGATCGTTTCGACGTGGACAACAAGGCTTTGCTCGCCTCGGTGCGGCATTTCGGCAACCTTCCGAAGGAGAAAGACAAGGATCGGCGCCGCCGCCGCGAGTGAGCGATTCAACCGCGCCGAGTCCGCTCGCGCCGAGCCTGCTTCGGGTCGGCGCGCAGGGGACGATAGATCTCGACCCGGTCGCCCTCCCGCAAAGGCGCATCCAAGGGGCGAACGCGATACCACACCCCGACCATGCCCTCCTCGATCGAAAGCTCCGGGAAGCTCGCGAGCAGGCCGCTGGCCGCGATGGCCTCGCGGATCGTCGCCCCCGGGGGAAGCTCCACCCTCCGGCGCCATTGCCGATCGGCGAGGGCGTAAACCACCTCAATCCACACCGGGCTCCTCCCGGAAACGCCCTGCCACACGGCAGAAATCATCCACCATCCGATCGGCGAGACGGGCGAAGCCCCGGCCGAGCGCGACGCCGATCCAACGCGCCCTCGGCTCGAAGCGCAAGGAAAAAGCCACCCTCGTGGCCTCGGCTCCGATCGCATGGAAGTTCCAGCACCCCTCCAAGCTCCGGAACGGACCCTCGACCAGGCTCATCTCGATCCGCTCGGGCTCGAGGTAACGATTGCGGGTGACGAAACGAACCGGCATCCCGGCAACCTCGACGGTCAGCGAAGCGATTTCCCAAGGCGGATCGCCCCCGCCTCGCGAGAGCACTCGCCCTTCGCGGCACCAGGCAAACCACGAGGGGTAGGAGGCCACGTCGCGCACCAAGGCGAACAGCCGCTCGCGCCTTTGGACGACAAACGCCTCGCGCTGTATCGTGACGGGTTCAGTCTCAGGCATCGCGACCGGCGCCTTGATTCATGAGCGAGGGCAGGAAAGACGGGCAGCATAGCGGGGGCACGATCGCGCTCAACCGCCGCGCCCGCTTCGAGTATGCCCTCGGCGAGCGTTTCGAGGCCGGGATCGCGCTACAGGGCTGGGAAGTCAAGGCGCTGCGCGCGGGCCGCATCGCCTTCGAAGAGAGCTACGCGCTCATCAAGGACGGCGAGATCTATCTCTTCGGCGCCCAGATCACGCCCCTTCCCACCGCCTCCACCCATCGCCCGCCCGACCCGCGCCGCACTCGCAAGCTGCTCCTCCATCGGCGCGAAATCGACCGGCTGATCGGCGCGGTCGAACGGCAAGGCTATACCTTGGTGCCCACCGCGCTCTACTGGAAAAGCGGCCGGGTCAAAGTCGAGCTCGCGCTCGCCCGGGGCAAGAAGCTCCACGACAAGCGCGCGAGCGAGCGGGAACGAGATTGGCAACGCGCTCGCCAGCGCTTGCTGGCGCGCGACCAGGGCAAGCGCTAGCGAGCCGCCGCGGGATGCCCTGGCTCGAGCCCTTCGCTCTCGCTCTGGGTGGTGCCCTCGGCGGATTCGCCAGGGCGCTCGTCTCCGCCTGGGTCACCCTGCGCGCGGGAGAGCGTTTCCCCTGGGGCACGCTGAGCGTGAACCTGAGCGGCGCCTTTCTCGCCGGGGCGATATTCGGCGCTCAGGCCAGCGCAAGACTATCGCCCGGCTGGGCGCATTTCCTCCTCGGCGGTCTGCTCGGTGGATACACCACCGTGTCCTCACTCGCCTTGCAAGCCCTGAGTCTCTTCGAGAGCGGTCGCCGCCGCGAGGCGGTCGGCTTCTTGCTGTCGCATTTCGCCTTCGGTCTGCCGCTCGCCGCCCTCGGCTGGTGGCTTGCGCGCCATGCCTGAGCGGGCGAGCGTCCTTCTCGCCATCGCCGCGGGCAGCGGTCTCGGCGGCCTGCTGCGGCTGCTGTTCACGGCCAAGGCCACGCCCGACTTCCCTTGGGGTCTCCTGCTGGCGAATCTCCTCGGCTGCTTCCTCATCGCCTTCTATCACGAGCTGACGCGGCCGGGAGGACGAATCTATCATCGGCCCGTGCTCCGCCAGTTCATCATGAGCGGCCTGCTCGGGGGCTTCACCAGCTTCTCGCTCGTCGCCCTCGAATCTCTGCTGCTGGCGAGCGCATCCGGGGCATGGGCCGTGATCGGTTTCCTCCTGCTCTCGGGACTGAGCTGGATAGCAGCCGCTTACCTCGGCCGCAGCTTGGCCCGACTGATGATGTTCCACTCGAGGGGTGCCTGATGCGCTCATTCGTAGAGTCCATCCTGCTTCGGATTTTCCTCGGCGAGGATGACCGTGCAGGCTCGCGGCCGCTTTATGAGCACATCGTGAAGCTGGCCCGCGAGCACGGACTTGCCGGCGCGACCGTGCTCCGCGGCAGCCTCGGCTTCGGCCGCTCCTCGCGGCTGCATCACGAGGGCGTTCTCCGCCTTTCGAGCGATCTGCCGATGGTGGTCGAAATCGTCGATCGCGAGGAAGCGATCGCCTCATTCCTGCCCAAGCTCGACGGTCTGAGCGCCAGCATGTTGATCACCGTGGAGAAAGTGCGGGTGCTGCGCGATGGGCCCGGGGTGTCCGACGAGCTGAATGATTCCTGAACGCATCTTCGAGGAAAGCGACGGATCGGCCGTGCTCGGGGGTGAAAGAGGGTGAGCGGATCACCGCTCGTCAACTCAACTGGAGAAATACGTCATGTCCAATCGCAACAGCTTGATCGCCATCGCAATCGTCGCCCTGCTCGCGGGCAGCGGCCTGCGCGCCGAACCCGCGCCGGGGCCATTGCATCAGCGCCTGCCGCTCGAGATCGCCGCAGAGAAGGAGCGCATCCTGCGCGAGGCGGCGGAGAAGGACCGCGACGGCGATGGCTATATCAGCGCCGAGGAGCGGAGAGCCTGGCGCGAGGCCAAGCGCGCCCAGCGCGAGCAGCAGGGGTTGAAGGTTCGAGTCGAGGACTACGTCGAGCGGCGAATGGCCCGCCTCGAGGCCATGGATGCCAACAAGGATGGTCGCATCGATGCCGAGGAATGGCGCGCCTTCCATTCGGGCAAGGCGCACGGCCGCCGGCATGGCGAAGCCAAGAGTCGGGGCAAGTCCAAGGTGCGGGACTGAAGTCTGCCCTCGATGCCGATGGCGGCGGAGGAGCGCCGCGATGCGAGTCCTGACGACGAGCAGCTGCTGCGGCGCGCTGCCGCGGGGGAGGAGCGCGCCTTCGCCCTCCTCCTCCGCCGGCATCTCCCCGCCGTGCTCGCCCTCGCCGAGCGGCTGCTCGGCAGCCGCGCCGAGGCCGAGGACGTGGCCCAGGAGACCTTTTTGCGGTTGTGGCGAAAAGCGCCCTCCTGGCGCGCCGATGGACCACCGCTCGCGGCTTGGCTCCACCGTGTCGCCCTATCCCAGTGCCACCGGGCCTGGCGCCGCCTCGGCCGACAGACCGAAGCACCGACCGCTGAGCCGCCCGATCCCGCGCCCCTGCCGCCTGAACAAGCGCAACGGGCGGAAGAGGCGAGAAGGCTCCGCGCTGCCCTGGCCGAGCTTCCTCTGCGCCAAAGAGCAGCGCTTGCGCTCTTTTACGATCAGCAGCTCGGCGTGCGCGAGATCGCAGAAAGCCTCGGAATCGGCGTGCATGCGGCAGAATCGCTGCTGGCGCGGGCGCGGCGTCGGCTCGCCCGACGGCTTTCCGAGGAGGAGCGATGAAGGCTCGTTTCGACAGGTCGGTTGAAAATCCGGGCGACCAGGCCGATCCCCTCGCCCGCCTGTTCGCTGCGACCCGGCCGGAGCCGCAGCGCCTCCATGCGCTCGAGGCTCGCATCCTCGCCGCCTTGCCGCGACCCGAGGAAAGGCCCTTCTTCGGCTGGGCACCCTTGGGGCTCGCTTTCGCATTCTCGCTCATCCTCGGCATCGGGCTCGGGTTCCTCATGCCCACGGTCGGCACACCGGACCCGGTCGAGCTCGCGCTGCGTGGCGCGATCGCGGCCGAATTCGAGCTTCCGCAGCCATGAGCAAAGGCTTGCGTTTCCTCCTTCTCGCTTCGCTCGGGCTCAACGTCGCGCTGGCGGCCGCCTTCGCCACGCACCTCTGGCGCGAGGCGCAAGCCGAGATCACCGCTTCCGAGGCCGAATCGCTCGAACCCGCCTCGCCCCCCGCCTCTCTTTCCGAGCGGCGGAAAGCGGTGCGAGAGACCCACGCCGAGCTTCGCCGGGCCCAGGCGCGAGTGGCCGCCGCCCTACGCCGCGATCCCTTCGACCGGGAGGCGCTCCTCGCCGCTTTCGCCGAACTCGAGCGAGCGCGCAGCGAACATGCGCGCCGCTCGCACGAGCTGCTCATCGAGCTTGCGGCCTCCCTCGACCACGACGGCCGGGAGCGGCTGGCCAAACGTCTCCGCGGCGAGCGCCCGTATCCGCCGCCCGGCAGGGGCCGTCGCGGCCCGCCCCGCTGAGGATTCAGGCTGGATCGGCCTCCGCGGGCACCTGTTTGAGCAGCTGGAGATTCCTCAGGTAGATGAGGAAGCCCATGCTCTGGCCGACGATGAAGACCGGATCCTCACGGTGGATGGCATAGCTCAATAGGACGAGGCTGCCGCCGAGGCTCAGGATCCAAAATGCCTTCGGCACCACGCTGCGGCCGGCGCGCTCGGAAGCCCACCACTGAACCAGGAACCGCGCCGAGAAAAGCGCCTGGCCGATGAAGCCGATGATGATCCACAGGAGGGTGTCGTTCACGGATGCTCTCCGATTCGGCTCGGTCCAATCTCATGCACGGCGGTTCGCCGACGTCGCCGCAGAAGCCACGCCACCCCGCCGAGATCGGCAAGGCCGACCCAGAGGCGGCGCAGGTTCCCGTAATGGGAACGCCCCGCGCGGCGCGGGCGATGGCCCACGGGGATGCTCCGCGTTAGCCATCCCTCGCGCTGGAAAAGGGCGGGTAAAAAGCGATGCATGTGGTCGAAATAGGGTAACTCGAGAAACGCATCGCGGCGAAAAAGCTTCAGACCGCAGCCGGTATCGGGGGTGCGATCCTTGAGCAGCCATCCGCGCACGGCATTGGCCAGGCGCGAGCCGAAGCGCTTCCAAGCCGAATCGCGGCGATGGACTCGCCATCCGGCCAGCAGGCCCACCTCGCCGCCGAGGCGTTCCCGCTCGGCGAGCAGTTTGGGAATATCACCAGGATCGTTCTGCCCGTCCCCGTCGAGGGTGGCGATCCATGGCGCCCGCGCCGCCCGCACGCCGTTCCAGATCGCACGACTCTGGCCGGCCTGCCGTTCATGGCGCAGCACGCGCAGAAAGGGCATGGCGGAAAGCGCCTCGCTCAGCCGAGCCGGGGTCTCATCGCGGCTTCCGTCATCGACCACGACGACCTCGAAGCGCACACGCCCGCTAAGCGCGGTCTCGATCTCTTGAAGCAAGGGCAGGATATTGTCCGCCTCATCGTGCACCGGAATCACCACCGAGAGTTCGGGCACCTCATCGGCCCTCGTTTGGGCTTCGGTCGTGCTCACGGAAGATCCTCCGCTCGGCGTCGGCGTTCATGCGGCATGCTGAAAAACCTGGATTTTTCCGAACACAGCAGCGACTTCGGTTCGCACCGGACCCGCTCCCAACCGAGCCAGTGCGCGCCGCGGAAGCGAAGCGCTGCTTCCGCGAGAATCTCAGGCTGCGGATTGTCGCCCACGACGAGCAGCGTGCGCGAGGGGTCGACCTCGCTCTCCCGCATCCAGTTGCTGCCCTGGAAGCGCAAGAAATCGCTGCCCTCCGCCCGCACCACCGGAATCCCCGTGTAGAAGCGCAGTCCGTAATGGGCGGGCATCCCCAGGAATACGATCCGCTCGGTGTCCGCGCTCAGCCACGGCGCAATGCTCGCCGCTTCGGCGCGTGCGTCGCGGTGGGTGGGCCAGCGGGCGATGACATCGCGCAAGACCGCACCGGCACCGAAAAGTAGGATCGACAAGGCCATCGCGAGGCTGACGCTTCCCCGCTGCTCAGCACGCCGAGCCAGCATCAGCGCCGCCGGCGCGAAGAGCGGGAGCACGTAGAGCGGAAGCCGCGAGCGCGAAAGACAAAAGATCGCCAAAGGAAGCCAAAACCACCAGCGCAAGAACCGAGCCTGGGGCGGCTCCTGCCCGTTCGCGCGAGGACGCCGCGGCAGCAGCAGCCACACCCAAGGCAGCAAACCGAGCGCCAGCAAACCCCCATAGGCTTCGACGAAGCCGTACCACCGGGCGTGACGATCATGCTCGGCGCTGAGGAGGCGGGCGAAGAATTCATAGCCGAGCCAATAGCCCCCCACGTCCGGGATTTTCATCATCACCACGAGATACCAAGGCAGCGCCGAGGCGGCGAAAGCCAACCAGCCGATGGCACCGAGAAGCGGTACCGAAAGCCCCTCGCGCTTGCGCCAGGCGGCCATGGCGATGAGCGGTAGCAGCGCAGGAGGCCCTTTGCAAAGAAATGCGAGGCCGAAGGCGATGCCGGCAAGAAAACGCCAGAGGAGAGGCTTCGGGCTCACCAGGGAGGAGAGCCAACTGCCCACGGCCGCAGCGAGCAATCCGGTGAGGAGCATGTCGGTGGAAACGATCTCGGCGGCCACTGCCACCAGAAGCGCCGAGGCAAAGATCCAAACCGCCGCCCAAGGTCGGATGCTGAGCGCTCGCGCCGCCAGGGCCACTCCCAGACAGCCGAGCCAGAACCCCAGCACGCTCGGCAGCCGAACGGTCCATTCGCTCTTCCCGAAGATCGCGATCGAGGCCGCGATCGTCCAGTAAAGGAGCGGCGGTTTGCTCAGATGCGGGGTGTCCGGATCGAAGCGCGGAATCCACTGATCACCGCTTTCGAGCATCGCCAAGGCGACGGCGGCGTAGCGTCCCTCATCGCTCTCGAAGAGGCCGCGCTGGCCGAGGCCATAGAGCGGCGCGAGCAGCGGCAGGATGAAGAGCAGAGGGCGACTGAGACGCCGAAGTCCCGATGGATGCGCGGTTTCGCCGACGGTCATCCGCATCAATCTCGGAAGGCGGCCGTCGCCGAACTGTCGGATCGCGGGTAAGTTCTCGTCAAACGCGCTTGCCGAGGAGGGCGTTGCTCATATCGAGCTCGATCACCGTACCGCCGCCATCCCGGAAACGGCAATGAAGTCGCCAACCCAGGTGTTCGACGAGCCTGCGGGTGAGCGTGAGACCGATGCCGCCGCCGCCCGGCGCGCGAGAGCGAACCCGCTCACGCCAGCGCGCCGCGATCGCATCGAGATCGAAGCCGGGACCGGGATCGGCGATGATCAAACGCGCGGGTTCGGCGAGACGTACTTCGATGTCGCCCTCGCCTCCATGCTCGATCGCATTGCGAAGGAGATTCCCGGCGGCGGCTCGAAGCAAGGCGGCCGGCGCCTCGATCCTCGGCTGCGCTTCGCACGAGAGTCGGATGCGAAGAGGTCTTCCGGCGAGGAGCGGGATATGTTCCTCGACGATCTCCTTGACTGTCTCCGCAAGCTCGAGCGGCTCTTTGAGGCCCGCGATCCGCTCGGGGCTTCGCGCCAGGATCAAGAGCATCTCCACGGTCTCCCGCATCGCTCCGACGCTTCGCGCCAGGCGCTCGATGCGCCGGCGCAGGGGGTCGCCGAGGTCGGGAAGCGCAAGCAGACGCTCGATCGTGCTCTGCACGGCGCTGAGCGGCGTGCGAAGCTCGTGGCTTACGGTCTCCGCGAAGGCGCGCTCGCGCGCGAGCACTTCGCCGATCCTTTCGACGAGCCGCTCAACCGCCTGGGCGATGGCGACCGCCTCGCGCGGCGCGTCCTTGCTTGTGAGCACGGGGGAGGATTCCGGATCCAGGTGCTCGACGCTCTCGGCGATGCGTTCGAAAGGGCGGGCGATACGCCGACCGGCGAGGAACATCGCCAACGTGAGCGCAGCCACCAGGATCGCGGCGGCGACGGCGACGAATAGGGCTGTTTGCCATTCCTCGCTCTCAAAGGCGCTGACATCGAGGAGGGCGATCGCCCGCCGCTCGCCTTCTTCGAGCACATAGGCGGCATAGACGCGATCGCCGAAACGCCAGTGATCGTGAAGCCCGGGCGGGAGTTGGCTCAGAGCAGGCGGAAGCTCATGATGCTTTCCGATCCAGATCTTGAGCTGCTCCTCGCCGCCCTCAGGGCCCCCCAAGGTTCGCTGCAAGGCCGCGCCGAGCACGGCCCGCCACACCGTATGCTCGGCCCGCTCGTGGATCCAAGCCCCGAGCACGGTCACGCTGATGGCGATCAGCGTGGCATAGCCAGCGAGCAACAGGATGAGCATCCGGCGTAGGCTCTGCCCCTCGCCCCGGCTCATGGTTCGCCTTCGCTTTGGAGCGCCTCGCAGGCTTCAGGCCCGAGCCGGTAGCCGACCCTGGCCACCGTATGCAGCAGCTTGCGCGGAAAGGGGCCATCGATGGCGCGACGGAGCTCGTAGATGTGCGAACGCAAAAGATCGCGGTCCGGAGGATCATCGCCCCAGATCGCCTCCTCGAGCTTCTGTCGCGGCACCACCGCCGGGGAGGCGCGCATGAGCACTTCGAGCAGCTTGAGGCATGCAGGATAAAGCTCGATCCTTCGCCCCGCCCTGAAGACCTCGAGCGTATCGAGATCGAAGGCGAGATCCTCCACGTTCAGCCGACGAAGCCGCCCCCGTCCACGGTTCGCGATGGCCTGGAGCCGAAGCTCGAGTTCCTGAACCGCGAAAGGCTTGGTGAGGTAATCATCGGCCCCCGCCCGGAAGCCGGCGATCTTGTCGGGAAGCTCATCGCGCACGGTCAGGAGGAGCACCGGCACGTCTTTCTTGAGTTCCTTGCGCAAGCGCTTGAGCATCGTCAGCCCATCCAGGCGCGGCAGGTTCCAGTCCAGCACGACCGCCTCGTAGTCGTGACGCCCCAGCAGATGCAGGCCGACCAGGCCGTCCGGTGCCGCGTCCACCACGTGACCGCGAGCCTCGAGCTCATCGATCAGGGAAGCCGCCAGGTCGGGGTTGTCTTCGATGATGAGAATCCGCATCGTTCGACGGCCCTCCTCGAGACAGGCATCATGCCGCGAATGAAGTCGGAAAGCCGTCGGCGGTTGTACGCGCTGTTGGCGCTCGCCTTGGCGAGCTTTTCCATCGGCATCGGCGGACGCGAGCCCTGGCCTGCGGACGAGCCCCGCTTCGTGCTGGTGGCACGGCAGATGGTCGAGAGCGGGGAGTATCTGATCCCCCATCGGGGAAGCGAAATCTACGCCCACAAGCCGCCGGTCTTCATGTGGCTGCTCGCCGCCGCCTACGGTCTCACCGGCGAATGGCGGATCGCCTTTCTTCTGCCCTCGCTGATCGCGGCGCTCTTCACCCTCTGGCTGACCGCCGACCTCGCGCGGCGCCTCCACGGCGAGCGCGCGGCCCTGCCAGCGGCCCTCGCGCTTTTCATCACCCTCCAGTTCGGGCTTCAGGCCAAGCGCGCGCAAATCGACATGGTGCTCGTCGCCCTGACGACGCTCTCGTTGTGGGCGCTCGTGCGCGCGCTGATGGGGCAGGGCGGGCGCCCGCAAGCGTGGCTCGGGGGCTTTGCCGCCGGTTTGGGCACGGTCACCAAAGGCGTTGGTTTTTTGCCGCTCCTCGTCTATCTGCCGGCGCGCTTCGCGAAGCGGCTGCCTGCTCGCGGACATCACGGCTTCGTGGTGTTCGCAGGCTTTCTCTTCGGCAGTTTCGTCTGGCTGGGGCCGCTTGCGCTTCGCCTGCTGTCCGGGATCGATCCGGAAATGGAGCAGTACCTCCGCGAGATTTTCCTGCGTCAGACGGCCGAGCGCTACTTCGATCCCTGGCACCACCACCAGCCGCCTTGGTATTACCTCCAGGTCATCGCCACCCTATGGCTGCCAGGCGCCCTGCTCCTGCCCTGGCTCATCCCCGCGTGGTGGCGCCGCATCCGCCGCGGCGATCCGCGATACATCCTCCCCCTCGGCTGGGCGGCTTTGGTGTTGGTCTTCTTCAGCCTCTCGCCGGGCAAACGGGAGGTTTACATCTTCCCCGCCCTGCCCGCCGTCGCTGTCGCCGCCGCCCCGCTTCTCACCGCCCTGCTCCGGCGGCCTTGGCCGAGAAGGCTGTTGGTGGCCTATCCCCTCGCGCTCGCGCTCCTCGCCGCGATGATCGCTTGGTTGCTGGCGGGAGACTCCCGACTGGCCTCGAGGCTCACCGCCGAGCGCGGCCTCAGCGCCGAGGACATGCAAACGCTCGCGCGCGGCCTGCTCCTCCTCGCGCTCGTCCTCCTCGCCGCCTTCTATATCGCGTGGCGCAAGCTGGTGAGCGGGCTGTTGCTGGCCACCACCGCCCTCTGGGCGATCGAGGGCAGGGTCTTGGCGCCCGCGCTCGATCGCTCGAGCTCGGCGCGCGGTTTGATGGAAGAGCTGGAGCAACACCTCGCCCCGGAGCGAGCGCTGGCCCTGCTCGGTTGGCGCGAGCAGCACCTCCTGCAGGCGCGCCGGCCCGCGCTCACCTTCGGCTTCGAGCGTCCCCTCCTTGAGCAGGCGAAGGACGCCGAGCGTTGGCTGCGCGCGGACCCCACCCACCGCGCCTTGTTCATCGCCGAGGAGCTCTTGCCCGAGTGTATGCCGAAGGAAGCCATCATCCACCTCGGGCCCGCCAACCGGCGCGGCTACGCGCTGATTCTCGGCGAGCGGATGCCCGAAGACTGCGCTCTCGGCGGGGCGGGCCATCGCCTCTAACCGCCCAAGGCTCGCTCCCAACGGGCCGAGATGAGCTTCCACTCGCGCCCCTCGCGTCGCCAGCCGGTTACCACCCGCCAGGCGCCGAATTCCTCGGGCAGCAGCCCCTCGCCGGCGCGCAGGACGGCGATGAAACGGACCTCGGCGCGCTCGCCCCTGAGATCGAGCTCAGGCGGCCCGAGATCGACGCGGATGGCGCGATGGCGCTGAAGGTGGAAGCGCAAGAGCCAGGCGGCACGGCGTCGGTCGAAGTCCGCCTCGGGGCCGATGAAATCATCGGCCAAGGCGTCCATGAAGTCGTTGGCCCGCCCTTCGGCGAGCGCCGTCTGCATGGCCGCGATCCGTGCGCGTAGCGCGCCTTCGTCGGGCAGCGGTGCACGACAAGCGGCAGAAAGGGCGAGTAGCACGGCGAGCGCGCAGAGGCCGAGCGACTGCCTTGTCAGTCCGAGGCGCCTGTGTTGCAATCGCGACGTGCCGTTCCTCGGGAGGAGGGGCACGCGATCGTCGTCCATTCGAGGGGGTGCACTCATGAACTTCGCTCGCCCTTGGCTTGCCCATTATCCTGCCGGCGTACCGCATGAAATCGACCCCGAGCGCTTCCGCTCCGTGGTCGAGGTCTTCGAACGCAGTGTCGAGCGTTTTCGCGATCGGCCAGCCTTTAGCAATCTCGGGCGCACGCTGAGTTTCGCCGATGTGGACCGTCGGAGCGCTGCGTTCGCAAGCTATCTCGTCCATCGCCTGGGACTGAAGAAGGGCGAACGCATCGCCCTCATGATGCCCAACATTCTTCAGTATCCGGTCGCGCTGTTCGGCGCGCATCGCGCGGGTTTGGTCGTGGTCAACACCAATCCCATGTACACCCCGCGCGAGCTCAAGCATCAGCTCGTGGACTCCGAGGCCTCGGCGATCCTGATCCTCGAGAACTTCGCCCATGTGCTCGCTCAGGTCAGAGCCGAGGTGCCGGTCAAACACGTCATCGTCACCGCCCTCGGCGATCTCCTCGGCGGGTTGAAGGGTGCGCTCGTGAACTTCCTCGTGCGGCACGTCAAGAAGATGGTCCCGGATTACGAGCTTCCCGGTCATCTTCGCTTCAAGCAGGTGCTCGCCGAGGGAAGCAAGCTTCCAAGTGTCCGCACCGAGCTTGCCCCCGACGATCTCGCCTTTCTTCAGTACACCGGCGGCACGACCGGCGTGGCCAAGGGGGCGATGCTCACTCACCGCAATATGGTGGCGAACATGGAACAGGTGACGCCGATCATCGCCGGCAAGGCCAAGGAGGGCGAAGAGATCGTGATCACCGCCCTGCCGCTTTATCACATCTTCGCGCTCACCGTGAACTGCCTGATCTTCGTGCGCATGGGCGGGCACAACGTGCTCATCACCAATCCGCGCGACATGAAGGGCTTCGTCAAGGAGCTCTCGAAGTGGCGCTTCTCGATCATCACCGGGGTCAACACCCTGTTCAACGGTCTGCTCAATACCCCTGGCTTCGACAAGCTCGATTTCAGCAACCTCAAGGCCTCGATGGGCGGCGGCATGGCCGTGCAGCGGGCGGTGGCCGAGCGCTGGAAGCAGGTCACGGGCTGCGTGCTGATCGAGGGCTACGGCCTTACCGAGACCTCGCCAGTGGCCACGGTCAATCCGCCCAACATCGAGAACTTCACCGGCTCGATCGGCATTCCCGTGCCCTCGACCGATGTCTCGGTCCAGGACGATGAGGGCCACATCCTCGGCGTGGGCGAAGTGGGCGAGATCTGCGTGCGCGGTCCGCAGGTGATGAAGGGTTACTGGAAGCGGCCCGATGAGACCGCCAAGGTCCTCAAGGACGGCTGGCTGCACACCGGCGACATGGGCAAGATGGACGAGCGCGGTTTCTTCTACATCGTCGACCGCAAGAAGGACATGATCCTGGTCTCGGGCTTCAACGTCTATCCGAACGAGATCGAGGACGTGATCGCCGAGCACCCTGGCGTGCTCGAAGTGGCGGCGGTCGGTGTTCCCGATGAGAAATCCGGCGAGGCGGTCAAGGTGGTGATCGTCAAGAAGGACCCCAATCTCACCGCCGAGGACATCCGCGCCCACTGCGAGAAGCACCTCACCGGCTACAAGCGCCCGAAATACATCGAGTTTCGCAGCGAGCTACCCAAATCCAACGTCGGCAAAATCCTGCGCCGCGAGCTGCGAGAACCGCCGCGCCCAGAAAGCGCCGTCAAATGAGGCGGCGATGGCCGTCTTGACGGCGTGGGGGCGTACCCGCATCCTTTCATCGCTTTTTCGCGATGAAAGGATGAAGTGAACCTCGGCGCGCTTTCCGAGCTCCTCCGCCTGCTTGCCGATCCCACCCGGCTGCGCCTGATCGCCCTGCTCGAACGCGAGGAGCTCACAGTGGCCGAGCTTGCCGCGATCACGGGGCTTGCGCAGCCGCGGGTTTCCACCCATCTGGCCAAACTCAAGGAAGCGGGCTTGGTGCTCGACCGTCGCGCCGGGGTCTCGGCCTACCACCGGGTGGCCGACGATCTGTCTTCGCTCACGGCCGGTCTCTGGCCCGCCCTACGCGCGGCGAGTGCCGACCCGCTCATCGCCCAGGACGCCGAGCGCCTGCCGCTCATCCTCGCCCAGCGCGCCGCCGAGCAAAACTGGCCGGATACGGTCGCCGGCGACATGGAACGGCATTATTCCCCGGGCCGCAGCTGGGAGAGCTTCGCCCGCTCGATGGTCCTCTTGCTCGAGCTTGGCGACGTGCTCGACGTCGCCTCCGGCGATGGGGTCACCGCCGAGCTTTTAGCCCCCCGCGCCCGCTCGATCGTCTGCGTCGATGCGAGCGCGAAAGTGGTCGAGGCCGCGCGCACGCGGCTTGCGCACTACGCCAACGTGCGCGTCCTCCAGGGCGATATGCACGCCTTGCCCGTACCCGATGCGAGCTTCGACCTGGTTCTGCTCACCCACGCGCTGACCTACAGCGATCATCCGATGCAGGCTCTGGCCGAGGCCGCAAGGGTGCTTCGCCCCGGTGGTCGCTTGCTCGCCGCCACCCTCGCCCGCCACGGCCACAGCGATATCGTCCGCGCTTATGGACACCGCAATCTCGGCTTCGAAACGGCTGAGCTTCAAGCGCTGTGCTCAGGTTGTGGGCTGGAGGTCATCGAATGCCGCCTCGCCACGCGGGAACGGCGCCCGCCGCATTTCGAAGTGCTCACCCTACTCGCGCGCAAGCAATGAATTGGCTGAGACCCGATCGCATCGCCCGCCTCGAGGCTGCCCTGGCCGAACGCATCCTGTTGCTCGACGGGGCGATGGGCACGATGCTGCAAGCCGCGCGCCTCGATGAGCGGGATTTTCATCCGGAAGGCCATCCCTGCGCCCATTGCGGGGAACTGAAGGGCAATCACGATCTGCTCAACCTGAGCCGACCCGAGCTCATCCTCTCCATTCATCGCGCCTACCTCGCCGCCGGCGCCGATCTCATCGAGACCAACACCTTCAACGCCACGCGCATCGCGCAGGCCGACTACGGCACCGAGGCGCTCGTCCCTGAGCTCAACCGCGCCGGTGCCGCGCTCGCCGCCGCTGCCTGCCGCGAGTTCGAGGCCCGCGACCCTCGCCGTCCGCGCTTCCCGGTGGGGATCCTCGGCCCCACCAACAAGACCGCGAGCATCAGCCCGGATGTCAGCGATCCAGGCCATCGCGCCGTGGACTTCGACACCCTCGCCGCCGCCTACGCCGAGGCGGCCACGGCCCTGATCGAGGGCGGTGCCGAGCTGATCATGGTCGAGACCATCTTCGACACGCTCAATGCCAAAGCGGCTCTTTATGCCCTCGAGGAGGTCTTCGAGCGCTTGGGCGGCCGAGTGCCGGTGATGATCTCGGGCACGATCACCGATCGCTCCGGCCGAACCTTGTCCGGGCAGACGCCCGAGGCTTTCTGGGCCTCGATCCGCCATGCCGCGCCTTTCTCGGTGGGCTTCAATTGCGCCTTGGGCGCGCGCCAACTGCGTCCGCACTTGGAGGCCCTGGCGCGGGTCGCGGACTGCCGGGTGAGCGTTCATCCCAACGCCGGACTGCCCAACGCCTTCGGCGGCTACGACGAGACGCCGGCACAGACCGCGTCGGCGCTCGCCGAGTATGCCGCTTTGGGGCTCGTGGACGTCGTCGGAGGCTGCTGCGGCACGACGCCGGATCACATCGCGGCGATCGCGCAAGCCGTGGCCCCCTATCCCCCGCGGCAGGCGCGCAAGCTCGCCCAGGCCGCATGACTACTGCCCGGCCCCTGCTGCTCGCGGGGCTCGAGCCCCTCAGCATCGCTGCGGGCAGCAATTTCATCAATATCGGCGAGCGCACCAACGTCACCGGCTCGGCCCGCTTTCGCAAGCTGATCATCGAAGAGCGCTTCGATGAAGCCGTCGAAGTCGCCCGTCAGCAGGTCGAGTCCGGCGCGCAGATTCTCGACGTCAACATGGACGACGCCCTGCTCGACGCCGAGCGCTGCATGCGTCGTTTTCTCAACCGCATCGCCGCCGAGCCCGACATCGCGCGGGTGCCGGTGATGGTCGATAGCTCCAAGTTCTCGGTGCTCGAGGCGGGTCTCAAATGCCTTCAAGGCAAAGGGCTTGCCAACTCGATCTCGCTCAAGGAGGGCGAGGCGCTCTTTTTGTGGCAGGCGCGGCGCATCCGCCGTCTCGGCGCTGCGGTGGTGGTGATGGCCTTCGATGAGAAGGGGCAGGCGGAGACGGTGGAGCGCAAGGTCGCGATCTGCACCCGCGCCTACCGCTTGCTCACCGAGCAGGCCGGCTTTCCGCCCGAAGAGATCGTCTTCGATCCCAACATCTTCGCGATCGGCACCGGGATTCCCGAACACGACGACTACGCCGTGGCCTTCATCGAGGCCACGCGGATCATCAAAGAGACCCTGCCGCACGCCAAGGTTTCCGGCGGCGTCAGCAACGTGAGCTTCGCTTTCCGGGGCAATGAGCCGGTACGGCAGGCGATCCATTCGGTGTTCCTCTACCACGCCATCCGCGCCGGGATGGACATGGGGATCGTGAACGCCGGGGCGCTCCCGCTTTACGACGAGCTGGACCCCGAGCTTCGCGAGCTGGTCGAAGATTTGGTGCTCAACCGCCGTCCCGATGCCACCGAGCGTTTGCTCGCAGTCGCCGAGCGCCATCGCAAGAAACGCGAGCGCGAGGAGAAGGCCGCGGCATGGCGCCATCTCCCGCCGGAGGAAAGGCTGGAATACGCCCTGCTGCATGGCATCGACCAATACGTGGAGCAGGACGTCGAAGAGGCGAGACAGCGCTTCGCGCGCGCGCTTCAGGTCATCGAAGGTCCCCTCATGCGCGGCATGAACAAGGTCGGCGACCTCTTCGGCGCCGGCAAAATGTTCCTGCCGCAAGTGGTGAAAGCGGCGCGGGTGATGAAAAAAGCGGTGGCCTGCCTGGTGCCGCACATCGAAGCGGAACAGCGGACGAGCGCTGAAGCTCCGGCGCGCAAGGCGCGCATCCTCCTCGCCACGGTCAAAGGCGATGTCCACGACATCGGCAAGAACATCGTGGGCGTGGTTCTCGCCTGCAACCACTACGAGGTGATCGATCTCGGGGTGATGGTGCCGGCGCAGACCATCCTCGAGCGCGCCCGCGAGCATGCCGTGGATCTGATCGGCCTGTCCGGTTTGATCACCCCTTCGCTCGAGGAGATGAGCCATGTGGCCGCAGAGCTCGAGCGGACGGGCTTCGACATCCCGATGCTCATCGGCGGCGCGACCACGTCGCGCGCCCATACTGCACTCAAAATCGCCCCGCGTTATCGCCGGGCGCCGGTGATCTGGGTGAAGGACGCCTCGCGCGCAGTGGGGGTCGTGCAGGCCTTGCTCAGCCCAGAGCAGCGCGATGCCTTCATCGCCGCCAACGAGTCGGAATACCGCGCCATCCGCGAGCGGCACGCGCTTCGCGCCGAAGGCAAGCGGCTGATCCCTCTCGCCGAGGCGCGCGCCAACCGCTTCGACGGCCGTTTTTCGGAGTATCGCCCGCCGCGTCCGGCAAAACCGGGCCGGCATCTGCTGGCGCCCTATCCGCTTGCAGAGCTGGTCTCCTACTTCGACTGGACGCCGTTTTTCCAAGCCTGGGAGCTTGCCGGCCGCTTCCCCGAGATCCTCGAGGATCCCGTCGTCGGAACGCAGGCGCGCGAGCTTTACCGCGATGCTCAGCGGATGCTCGAGCGCATCATCGAAGAGCGATGGTTCGAGGCGCGCGCCGTCTTCGGGATTTTTCCGGCCTGCGCCGAAGACGAAGACGTGCTGTGTGAGGGTGAGCGTTTCGCCTTCCTGCGCCAGCAGGTGGACAAGCCGCGCGGAGAGCGTTTCAACCTGTGCCTCGCCGACTACATCGCGCCGCGCGCAAGCGGTGTGGAGGATTGGCTTGGCTTCTTCGTGGTCGCCGCCGGCTTCGGGATGGACGATCGCATCCGCCACTTCGAGCAGGCCCACGATGACTATTCGGCGATCCTGCTCAAGGCGCTCGCCGATCGCTTCGCCGAAGCGCTGGCGGAGCGCTTGCATGAACGCATCCGGCGCGAATTCTGGGCCTACGCCCCTGAGGAGAAGCTCGACAACGAGGCCTTGATCCGCGAGGAATACCGCGGCATTCGCCCGGCTCCCGGTTACCCCGCATGTCCTGACCACAGCCACAAGGCCCAAATCTTCCGCATCCTGGAGGCCGAGGCCGCCATCGGCGTGCGGTTGACGGAGAATTTCGCCATGCTACCGCCTTCCGCCGTATCGGGTTTTTATTTCTCCCACCCCGAAAGCCGCTACTTCGTCGTGGGCCGCCTGGGCCGCGATCAGGTGGAGGACTATGCGAGGCGCCGCGGCATCCCTCTCGCCGAGGCCGAGCGCCTGCTCGCTGCCAACCTCGATTACGACCCGGAATGAAGGCGATGCCGGTCACTGTCTTTCTTCTCGTTCTTCTGCTCTCTATGGTCAGCGACGCCCACGAAGAGCGGGACCCGCTCGCCATCGTGTTCCCGGAGGCGCGCTATGGAGCGGCGGTTCCGCACCCAAACCAAAAGCTGGCTCATCCTCTCGGCAGCCGGGCGCCGACACCTGAGGAGATCGATCACGTCATGCGGATGCTCGCAGACGCAAGCCCGCGCCTTCTCTATCAGAAGATCGGCCAGAGCTGGCAGGGTCGGCCCCTGGCGGTGCTTTTCGTGTCCCGTCCCGAAACGCTCGCGCGGCTTGAGCGTCTTCGCGCCGAGCTGATGCGCCTTGAAAACCCTGAAGGCCTGAGCGCTGCCGAGGAAGAACGGCTCATCAAGGAGCTTCCTGCCCTCGCCTACCTCGGCTATTCCATCCACGGCAACGAGACCTCCGGCGCCGATGCCGCCTTGCTGCTCGCATATCACCTGGCTGCCGCCGAGGATGAGGAAAGCGAAAAAATCCTCGCTTCGACGCTGCTCATCCTCGAGCCGCTGATGAATCCCGACGGCCGTGCCCGCGCCGTCCACGACCTCAGGAGCCTGAGCGGCCTGGGCCCCTCTTACGACGATCAGGCGCTTTTCCGCATGGGCAGCTGGCCTTCCGGCCGCTTCAATCACTATGGCTTCGATCTCAACCGCGACTGGATTTTCGCCACCCAGCCGGAGACCCGCGCCCGCATCGCCTTGCTCGATGCCTGGCGGCCGCACCTCTTCGTGGATGCTCACGAGATGGGCGCTCAGGACAGCTTCCTATTCTCCCCGCCGCGCGAGCCGGTTCATCCGGCCTATCCGCCGGAGCAACGGCGCTGGGTGGAGCGCTTCGCCGAAGCGCTGGCTCGAGACTTCGACCGCCGCGGATTCGTCTATTACTCCGGCGAGTGGAACGAAGGTTGGTATCCGGGCTACAGCGATGCCTGGGGCGGCCTGCGCGGAGCGGTCAACTTGCTTTACGAGCAGGCGCGCGTCGCCGACTACGGCGTGCTCCAGGCCAATCGCGAGATCCTGCACTACGGGGAAGGCATCGCGCGCCAGCTCGCAGCTTCCTGGGCCAACCTTCGCTTCCTTGCCGAGCACCGCGAGGCTTTGCTTCGGGAACGGGTGGCGACGCGGCGGCGCGAGCTCCGCGGCCCGTCAGACTTTTGGGTGCTACCATCGGGGCCGCATCCCTCTCGGGAAGAACGGCTCGTCGAACTCCTTGAGCGGCAAGGGCTCACCGTCTGGCGGAACACCGAGGCGCTCGAATTCGCACAGGCGAGCGACGCCCTCGGCCGCAAGGAGCGGCTCAAGCTGCCGCCAGGAAGCCTGATCGTCCCGGCTGCTCAACCGCTTGCCCCGCTCTTGTCGGCGCTGCTCGACTTCGATCCGAAGCTCTCTGAGGCGGTTCTCCAGGAGGAACGCCGCCGCCTGCTTCGCGACGGCTCGAGCACGGTCTATGACCTCACCGCCTGGGCGCTTCCCCACTTCTTCGGCCTCCCGCTGCGCAAGGTCGACGCCCCGCTTCCGGTCAAGCTCATACCCGCCCGCAGGCGCGAAGACACGCCCAACGCTCTCGCCGAGACGCGGCTCGGCTGGCTGATTCCGAGCGAGGATGATGCGAGCTTGAAGCTCGCCTCTCGCCTGCTGGCGGCCCACATCCGCCCACGGGTGGCGCTCGAGGCCGGAGAGCTCGATGGCCAATCCTATCCCCGGGGCAGCCTGGTCGTGCTGCTTCACGATCACCGCTCTCGACAGCCGCAATGGCTGCGCGACCGGCTCGCGCAGGCCCTCAGCGGCACCGGCTTACCCGTGCACGCCCTGGCCAGCGGCCGCGGCCCTGGTGATCTTCCCGATCTCGGTGGTGGGCGCTTTCGCCTGCTCCAGCCGCCCCGAGTCGCCATCCTCGGCCATGGCCCTCGCATCCAGCCCGATGTCTTCGGATTCCATTGGCATTACCTGGAACAGGAGCTCGAGCTGAAACCGACGATCCTCGCCGAGCCGAGGCTCGCCTCGCTCGATCTTCGCCGCTACAACGTCCTGCTCCTCACCGATGCCCAAGGCGAGCTTGCTTCCGATGCCGAGCAGGCGCTGATCGCCTGGGTGCGCGCCGGCAACACCCTGATCGCGACGGGCGCGAGCGCCGCTCGCCTGGCGCGTAAAGGTGGTCCGCTCTCCGGCGCGCGATCGCTCACCGAGGCGCTCGAGGAGCTTTCGCCTTTCCGCGATGCCGTTCTGCGCGAATGGAATGCGGCTTCGGCGGCGGACTGGCGCCCCGAGACACTCTGGTCGCACCGCCTGCCCGAGCGCGAGGCGACGATGGCGCTTACCGCCTCTCTGCCCGCGCTCTCCGCGGAGGAGCTTCGCCGCCTCGGCGAACGCGATCGCTTGGCACGGAACTTCATGCCGCAAGGCGCCTTCGTCGCTGCTCGCTGCGATGAGCGCCACTGGCTGAGCTTCGGCTGCAAGGACCTCGTCCCGCTGCTCGTGCGGCGCGACGAACCCTTGCTGGCCGCTGCCCCGGCCGAGGCGCCCGTGCGGTTGGGCTGGTTCGATCGGGAACGCGCCCCTCGCTCCGAGAGAAGCGATTGGCGCGCCTTCGGTTGGAGCGGCGTGCCGCCCGCGAGCGCGGCTTATCTGCGTATCGCTGGACTCTTGTGGCCCGAAGCCCAGGAACGCCTGCTCAACAGCGCTTGGCTCCTGCGCGAGCCGGTCGGCCAGGGGCAAGTGATCCTCTTCGCCGGCACGCCCGCCTTCCGCGGGGCGGCCCTCGCCATGCAGCGATTCCTCGGCAACGCCGTGATCTTCGGGCCGGGGCTTGGTACCTCAGTTCCCATCCTCCCCTGAGCTCGCCGCCCGAGCCCGTTCGCCGGTCCGTTCGAGACGCAACAAGCGCTCGTTCAGTCGCTCAAACGCTCGCATGAGCGCGATCTGCTCCTGGGCCAGCGCATCCAGGCGATCCTCGAGAAAACACAGGCGGATCTCGAGCCCCTCGATTCGGGCCAAGGTTTCACTCTCCATGCTTCGAACTCAAAGCAAAGGCTCGCCCCGACCGATCCCGAAATAGCGAAGACCCGCGCGACGGGCCGTCTCCGGATCGAGGATGTTCCGCCCGTCGAAAATGGCGCGCTCGCGAAGCGTCTCGGCGAGACGGACATAGTCCGGGCTCCAGAAGACCTTCCATTCGGTGACGATGGCCAGGACGTCCGCCCCCTCGATCGCCTCCTCAGGCGAAGAACAGAGGATGAGATCCGGCCGCGGCCCGTAGAGCGCTGCGATGGCCTCCGCCGCCGCAGGATCGTAGGCGCGCACCTTCGCTCCCGCTTCCCAGAGCGATTCCAGCAGCACCCGGCTCGGCGCTTCGCGCACATCATCGGTACCCGGCTTGAAGGCCAGACCCCAGACGGCCACCGTTCGATCCTCGAGCCGCCCCTCGAAAAATCGATCGATCATGCGGAAAAGGCGCCGCTTCTGCGCGTGATTGATGGCGATCACGGCATCGACGAGGCGGCATTCCAAGCCTCGGCTTCGCGCCAAATGGGATAGCGCGTTGAGATCCTTGGGAAAGCACGAACCGCCGAAGCCCGCTCCCGCGTACAGGAAGCTGAAGCCGATGCGCGGATCGGAACCGATGCCGATACGAACCCGCTCGATGTCGGCGCCCACCCGCTCGGCGATCGCCGCGATCTCGTTCATGAAGCTGATGCGCGTGGCCAACATCGCATTCGCCGCGTATTTGCTGAGTTCGGCCGAAGCGGGATCCATCCACACGATGCGCTCGTGGCTGCGGTTGAAGGGCGCGTACAGCGCCCGCATCCGATCGAGCACCTCGCCGCTCTCGCAGCCGATGATGATCCGATCCGGACGCTGAAAGTCCTGGACCGCAGCGCCTTCCTTGAGGAACTCCGGGTTCGACACCACCGCGAAGTCGAGGGAGCGACCGCGTTCCGCCAAAGCCGCCGCGATGGTCTCGCGGACCTTCGCATTGGTCCCCACCGGCACCGTGGACTTCACGACCACGATGGACCCTGCACGCTCGAGGTGCTGGCCGATGCTTCGAGCCACGGCGAGCACGTGGCTGAGATCGGCGCTGCCGTCTTCCTCAGGCGGCGTACCTACGGCGATGAGGAGAAATTCACCGTGCGCCACCCCTTCGCGGGGGGAGTCGGTGAACGCCAGCCGATGGGTCGCAAGACCTCGTTCGATGAGATCCGGTAGGCCCGGTTCATAGATCGGGCAGATGCCGGCGCGGAGCCGAGCGACCCGTTCGCGGTCGATCTCGACCACCAGGACGTCGTTGCCGACTTCGGCGAAACACGCCGCCGAAACGAGACCGACGTAACCCGCCCCGAAGACGGTAATGCGCATGGATCGCGAAACGACTGCCGCGCGCGAGCGCGGCCTCGAAGCTCACTTCACCACTTCGAGCAATTCGACCTCGAAGATCAGGGTGGCATTCGGGCCGATCAAGCCCTGGGTGCCCTGTTCGCCGTAGGCCAGATTGGAGGGGATGTAGAGCTTGTACACACTCCCCTCGGACATGAGCTGCAGGCCCTCGGTCCAGCCGGGGATCACGCCATTGAGCGGGAAAACGGCCGGCTGCCCCCGGTCGCGGGAGCTGTCGAACTTCGTCCCGTCGATCAGGGTGCCGACGTAGTGCACCTTGACCTGATCGGTCGCGGAGGGCTTTTTGCCGTTGCCTTCCTTGATCACCTCGTATTGCAGACCCGAGTCGGTGACTTTCACGCCCTTGCGCTTGCGGTTCTCGGCGAGGAAGGCCTCCCCGGCCTTCTTGTTCTCCTCGGCTTGCCGTGCGCGCTTCTCCGCGAACTCCTGCTGCAATCTCTGCATGAACGCTTCTCGCACTTGATTGGCCTCCTCGCGGCTGAGCGCCGTTTCGCGGCCAGCGAGGACATCGCCCACCGCCCGCGCCATGACTTCGACATCGACCTCGTCCTTGATCTGGATCAGCGACTGACCGACATCCATTCCGATCATGTAGCTCACCTTCTCACGCTCACTCTTGAGCGGTTCCGCCGCAAGGGCAGGGTTGAAGACGAGGATGGCCGCGGAAATCGCGGCGGCGAAGGAAGCTTTCATGCAAATGACTCCGTGGAAGAGGACGATGGACGGCCGGAACCTTCGGGCGGCCCGACGGAACATTGTCGCCGGGCAGGGCTTCGCTGGCAAACTGGAGGCTCAGCGACGCGATGCCTCTGACCGTTGACCGCGTGGAAAAGTTCGCCTCTTTGAGAGCGCTGCGCTGGGAAGACCGGCGCCTCGAAATCCTCGATCAGCGTCTCCTACCGAGGGAGGAACGCTGGCTCGTGCTTCAGTCGGCCGAGGAGGTCGCCGAAGCGATACGCAGCCTGGCGGTGCGCGGTGCGCCCGCGATCGGTATCGCCGCCGCCTACGGCATCGCGCTCGAGGCTTTGCGCCTCGGCGATGGGCCGGATCGGGTCTCGCGACTCGCCGCGGCTTGCCGACTGTTACAGGAGGCGCGGCCGACGGCCGTCAATCTCGCATGGGCGGTGGCGCGAATGGAGCCTCTGCTCGAGGCCCCCGCGGAGCGCTTGCTCGCGGAAGCGCAGAGGATCGAGGCCGAAGACCTCGCCGCGAATCGGGCCATGGCCGAGGCGGGAGCCGAGCTTCTCAACGAGCGGGGTCGAGTGCTCACCCATTGCAATACCGGCGCTCTGGCCACCGCGGGCATCGGCACCGCCCTCGGCGTGATCCGCTTCGCCTACGCCCGAGGGCGGATCGAGCGGGTCTATGCCTGCGAAACCCGACCCTGGCTGCAAGGCGCTAGGCTCACGCTCTGGGAGCTCGCCCGCGAGGGCATCCCCGCGAGCCTGATCGCCGATGGGGCTGGGGCCTGGGCGATGGCGCGGCTCGGCATCGCCTGGTTGATCGTGGGCGCCGATCGCATCGCCGCCAACGGCGACACGGCGAACAAGATCGGAACGCTTTCGCTCATGATCGCGGCGCGGCATCACGGCGTGAAAACGATGGTGGTCGCCCCGACCTCGAGCATCGACACGCAGACGGCGAGCGGAGCGGAGATCCCGATCGAGCTTCGCGATGCCGAGGAGCTCTTGGCCTGCGGCGGCCATCGCCATACGCCCGATGAGGCCGAGGCGTGGAATCCCGTCTTCGACGTCACCCCGGCCGAACTCATCGACGTGCTCGTCACCGAACGCTTCGTGCTCGAGCGTCCGAATCGAGAGCGCATCGCCGCCGCGCTGAGCGGTCTGGGCCGAGGCTCCTGCTAGAATCTTCGTTTTCCACACTGGCCCTCCTGCGGGGAATTTCCAAGGTCCTCGGAGCAGCGTATGGCCCAAGGCGGCAGCGAGATCATCCGCGTCAACATCGAAGACGAAATGCGCCAGTCCTACCTCGATTACGCGATGAGCGTGATCGTGGGGCGGGCGCTGCCGGACGTGCGTGACGGTCTCAAGCCCGTCCATCGCCGCGTGCTCTATGCGATGCGCGAGCTCGGCAACGACTGGAACAAGCCCTATAAGAAATCCGCGCGCGTGGTCGGCGATGTCGTCGGTAAGTATCACCCGCACGGCGACGCCGCCGTCTACGACACCTTGGTGCGCATGGCGCAGCCCTTTTCACTGCGCTATCCGCTGGTCGACGGTCAGGGCAACTTCGGCTCGATCGACGGCGATGCGCCAGCGGCGATGCGTTACACCGAGGTTCGCTTGTCGCGCATCGCGCATGAGCTGCTCGAGGACATCGACCGCGACACGGTCGATTTTCAGCCGAACTACGACGAGTCCGAGCGCGAACCGACGGTCCTGCCCGGGCGCCTGCCCAACCTTCTGGTCAACGGCGCAGCCGGCATCGCGGTGGGGATGGCGACCAACATTCCCCCGCACAACCTCGGCGAGGTGATCGACGCCTTAATCGCGCTGATCGACGATCCGGAGATCTCCATCGAGAGTTTGATGCGCTGGCTGCCCGGTCCCGACTTCCCGACGGGCGGAATCATCAACGGCGCCGCCGGCATCCTCGACGCCTACCGCACCGGGCGCGGTCGCATCCTGGTCCGGGCACGGACCCATTTCGAGACGGACGAGGACACCGGCCGCGAGGCGATCATCGTCACCGAGCTGCCCTATCAGGTGAACAAGGCGCGGCTGATTGAACGCATCGCGGAACTGGTCAAGGACAAGAAGCTCGAGGGCATCTCGGAGCTTCGCGACGAATCGGACAAGGACGGCATGCGCATCTACATCGAGCTCAAGAAGGGCGAGTCGGGCGCGGTCGTCCTCAATAACCTTTTCCAGCAAACCCCGATGGAGTCCGTCTTCGGGGTCAACATGGTCGCCCTCGACCGCGGTCAGCCGCGGCTGTTCAATCTGAAGGAGCTGCTCGAGGCCTTCCTCCGCCATCGCCGCGAGGTCGTGACCCGGCGCTGCCTGTTCGACCTCGCCAAGGCCCGAAGCCGCGCCCACTTGCTCGAGGGACTCAGCGTCGCACTGGCGAACATCGATGAGGTGATCGAACTGATCAAGTCCTCGCCCACGCCCGCAGAGGCTCGCACGCGCTTGCTCGCGAGAACTTGGCCCCCAGGGGCCGTTGCCGCATTGCTCGCCGCAGCCGGCGCCGAGGTCACGAGGCCGGAAGGACTCTCCGCCGAGCTCGGACTGACGGCTTCCGGGTATCGCCTGAGCGAGGCCCAAGCGAAGGAAATCCTCGACATGAGGCTCCACCGCCTCACCGGACTCGAGCAGGAAAAGCTGAACGATGAGTACCGTGCCCTGATCGAGACCATCGAGGGACTGATCGCGACCCTGCGCGATCCGGCGCGCCTGCTCGCGGTGATCCGCGAGGAGCTCAGGACGCTCAAGAGCGAGTTCGCAGATGCCCGGCGAACGGAGATCCAGGCCAGCCGGGAGGAGCTCGACACGCTCGATCTCATCCCGCCGGAGGACGTCGTGCTCACCCTCTCGCACGTGGGCTACATCAAGACCCAGCCCATCGCCGACTACCGAGCGCAGCGCCGCGGCGGACGCGGCCGCAGCGCCGCGGCGGTCAAGGAAGAGGATTTCATCGAATCGATCTGGGTGGTCAACACCCACGACACCCTGCTCTGTTTCACGAATCGGGGCCAGATTTACTGGCAGCCGGTGCATCGGCTGCCGCAGGCGGGCCACGATGGCCGCGGTCGGCCCATCGTCAATCTCCTGCCCCTTCAGCCAGGCGAGAAGATCCAGGCCGTCCTGCCCGTTCGAGAGTATGCGGAGGGTCTGTTCGTTTTCTTCGCCACGCGCCAGGGCATCGTCAAGAAAACGCCGCTCTCCGAGTACTCCCGGCCGCGCCGAGACGGCATCCGCGCGATCCTGCTCGACGAGGGTGACGGCTTGGTCGACGTTGCCCTCACCGATGGCGACCGCGACGTGCTGCTCTTCGCCTCCGACGGCAAGGTGGTCCGCTTCCGCGAGGACGAGGTGCGACCGATGGGTCGGGCCGCCCACGGGGTCATCGGCATGCGGCTGGCACCGGGTGCCAGCGTGGTGAGCATGCTCGTCGCCGAGGAAGGCAAGGACGTGCTGACCGTCACCGAGCACGGCTATGGCAAGCGCACGCCTCTCGAACAGCACCCTCTCAAAGGTCGCGCCACTCAGGGCGTCATCGCCATCCAGACCACGGCCCGCAACGGCAGCCTAATCGGGGCCGTCGCGGTGGGTGAGGAAGACGAGGTGATGCTGATCTCGAGCGCGGGCACCCTCATCCGCACCCGTGCGAGCGAAATCTCCCGGATCGGACGCAACACCCAAGGGGTGTCGCTGATCCGCCTCGAGGAGGGCGAGACCGTGGCCGCCATCGAGCGCATCGCTTCGCTGGAGGACGAGCGTGGCGCCGCCGCCGCCCTCTTGTCCGAGGAAGCCTCGCCGCCGCAGCCGGATCTCTAACGCGGCAGCGCCTCTCCCCGCCGGGCAGCGGCCGAGCACGGCCGCAGGCGCCGGTCTGCCGAGTTCGACGCACGCCTGAAGGATGGCAAGCCGGAAGGCCCCGCGGCGTGCGCGCCATCCGCGGGACGCTTCCAAAGCTTCGGCCACGGCCTCAGCGGGCTGGCCGCGCTTCGGATGCCGCCCATCCGCGCCCCCAGAGGGCCTCGGCGCGGATCCGAACCCGCTGCGACGAATTCCTTAGCGCCAGTGCGGCATCGTCCTCCCCCGCCCGGAAGCGCCCAGCCTCAGAACCGCGACCTGGCCCCGAGCGAGACGTGGAATGCCTCGCGACCGCGAGGTTCATCGCTCCGCTCCCCCATCGACTGGGGTCGAGGCCGTGGCCTCGAGCCGCTTCCTCCACGCCTCGGCGGCTTCTGCCGTGATCGGTCCTTCCCAATCCTCGAGAAGAGCGAGATAGAGCAGCTTCTCGAGCTCAGGACGGAAACGCTCGACCAGGGCCTCCGGCTCGGCCAAGCATTGCCGGTCGGCGATGACGCCGAAGCGCACCGATCCGTCATAGCTCAGGATGCTCAGACCGATCCCGATCGAGCCCGACTGCGGGACCCAGAACATGATGTCGGCGATCCGCGCCCCGGCGAGATAGAGCGGCTGCTGCGGTCCAGGCACGTTGGTCGCGACCACCGTCGCCTTGCGCGAGAAGAGTTCGAGGGCCGGCTTCTGGAGCGCCTGCGGCCCCATACCGAGCGCGCCGAGCAATCCATAGGCCACCAGCGCCTGACGCGAGCCCTTGAGCTCGCGCATGCCAGCGGCCACCCGCTCCAGCCGAGCGACCGGATTCGGCTCGCCGATGGGAAGCTCGAGAAAGACCAGGCCGAAGTGGTTGCCCAGTTTCTTGGCGTGCTCCAGGGGCCTGAGGTTCACCGGTACGGTGGCGCGGATGGTGAGGCCATCAGGGTTCTCCCCGAGATCGACGAAGAGGCGCCGGATCGCCCCGCTTGCCGCGGCGAGCAGGACGTCGTTGACCGTGCAATCGTAGGCGCGTCCGATCGCCTTGATTTCCTCAAGCGGGATCGGATCCGCCCAGGCCACGCGTTTCTCCGCGCTCAGAGACCGACGCAGCGGGGTCGGCGGGTCGTCGGAAAGGGCGATCACCCGGGCCAGCTCGCGCGCGATGTGCAGACCCTCACGGAGGATCACGGCGCCAAGCGAGGGATCGCGGATCATTTGTCCTCCGAAATCGAAGACCCGCCCGGTCCACGCGAGCGCCTTGCTGAAGCCGGCGCGCCCGGCGCCGAGCAGGCGGCGAAAGACGTCTCCCCCATCCTCCTTCAGCCATCGCCTGGGCAAGGCATCGCGGGAGCGCGACTTCGGCGAAGTATCGGTGAGCGACAGCAGCACCTGGACCAGTGCGATCCCATCGGCGTAGCAATGGTGGATACGGGCGATCAAGGCGCTGCCCTGGCCGAAGCGCTCGACCAAGTGGAACTGCCACAGCGGCCGCTCGTGGTCCAAGCCGCTCGATGCGAGCTCGGAGACCAGCGCCTGCAGCGCCTCACGACTCTCGGTCGGCCCCAAGGCCACTCGCTGCACGTGCCAGTCGAGATCGGGCTCGACCTCCTCCCAGAAAGCCCCTGCGGGCGTATCCACGGCACGCTGGCGGAAACGGGGAAAAGCGAGGAAGCGCTCGGCCACCAGCCGCCGCAAGCGCGCGAGCGGCAAGCGCTCGGCGAGGACCATGACCCCGGTGATCATCATGCGGTTCTCGGGGCTTTCCATGCGCAGCCAAGCGGTGTCCACCTTGGCCATTGGCTCGCGCTCACCGACCCTCGCACTCATCCACGTCTCCCCACGCATGAACGCCCCATTTGAAACCGCTCGCCGAAAGCCGTCAAATCCGTTCGATGCCGAATCTGCCACGCGCCGCCATGGATCCCGATTCCCGCGCCGCCGTCCCGCGGTTCGACGATCTTCTCGCCGCCCGCGCGCGCATCGCGCCCTTCGTGCGCAGAACCCCTGTCCTCCACGATCCAGAGCTCGATCGTCTGCTCGGGCTGCAATTGTTCATGAAATGCGAGAACTTGCAGATCGGCGGCGCCTTCAAGCTGCGCGGCGCGACTCATGCTGCCCTCCTCATCGCCGCCTCGGGCCATCAGGGCCGGCTGCTGACTCAGTCCTCCGGGAACCACGGCGCGGCACTCGCCCTCGCCTGTCGGCGCCTCGGGCTCGCGCTCACCGTCGTGGTCCCCCGAACCGCCCCGAGGAGCAAGATCGAGGCCATGCGCCGCGAGGGCGCCGAACTCGTCTTCTGCGAGCCGGATCAGGCGAGCCGCGATGCCGCGGTCGAGGCCGTTCGCGCCGAGGGCGACGTCGCTTACGTCCACCCGTTCGATGATTCTTGGGTGATCGCCGGTCAAGCGAGCGCGACCCTCGAATGGCTCGAAGAAGTGCCGAAGCTCGAGGTGATCTTGGTTCCGGTCAGCGGCGGCGGCTTGGCTTCGGGAACCGCCCTCGCCGCTCATGCGCACGATCCCAAGATCGAGGTCTTCGGCGTGGAGCCGAGCGCCGCGGCCGATGCCCGCGCTTCGCTCGCGGCTGGTTCGATCCAGCGTGGGCTCGTCGGGCCGACGCTGTGCGATGCGCTTCGCGCCGAGTTGGGACCCCTCACATTCCGCATCCTGAGCGCCCATTTGGCCGAGGTGCTGGTCGTGGAAGACGACGAGGTGCTCGCCGCCATGCGTTTTGCCTGCGAGCGCTTGAAGCTCGTGCTCGAACCTTCCGGCGCGGCGGCGCTCGCGGCCTTGCTCAAAGCGCGGCATCGTTTTCGCGGCCGCTGCGTCGGGGTGATGCTCTCCGGCGGCAATGCCGACCCCGAGACCCTCGCCCTCGCGCTTCAGGCCCCAGTGCCCGCACTTCCCTGAAGTTCTCAGGATCCGAGGAGGCGGATCCGCTTGAAGCGCGAAGTCGCCCCCGACACCAGGCGCAGGCGGCTCGCCGACACGCCCAGATGCTTGGCCAGCATGCCGATCGTCTCGGCATTGGCTTGCCCATCCACCGGCGGAGCGCTGCCCGCGACCTCGATCGTGCCATCGGGCCGCACGCGCACACCGGGCTGGCGCGAGCGCGGCTTGACGCGGATCATCCACTCCGAGCCACGAGCGCCCATGTCGCTTGTCCCCGCTCGCTGCCCTTTGCTATCGTGACGCGCTTATCTCGGCAGGATGCCGGCCGCCGCGGAGAGGTGTCCGAGTGGTTGAAGGAGCACGCCTGGAAAGTGTGTATACGGTCAAAAGCCGTATCGTGGGTTCGAATCCCACCCTCTCCGCCACGTTCCGATGGTGGCCCTCGTCGGCCCCCCGCGACGCGAGGCCGTGAACCCCGCCAGGCCCGGAAGGGAGCAACGGTAGCGGTTCGAGCGGGTGCCGGGGCCAGCCGGCGAGGGTCCACCGCCCCCATCGCCATCGGGCCGACCATCGCGAGGGCGCGCTTCGATCGAGCGCTAGCGCTCGCCTCGTGGCCGAGGGGCTTCCCGAGAGGCGAGTTCCGCAAAGACGCGGGCCAAGGGAATCTTCCGCAGCCTGAGCAAAACGAGCAGGTGATAGAGCAAATCGGCCGCCTCGCGCACCACCGCCTGCTCATCCTCGCAGGCGGCGGCGAGCGCCGTTTCGGCCCCCTCTTCGGCGAGCTTCTTGGCCGCGCGTAGCGGTCCCTGAGCGAAAAGCCGCGCCGTGTAGCTCTGAGCATCCCCCGATGCCGCGCGCGCTTCGATCCTGCGTTCGAGGCGTCCGAGAACGCCTGCGGCTTGGGCTTCCCCAAAACAGCTGGCGAGACCGCGATGGCACGTCGGCCCCGCCGGGCGCGCCTCGATCAGCAGGGAATCGGCATCGCAATCCACGGCGAGATTCAGGAATTGCAGCACATGCCCGGAAGTCTCGCCCTTGGTCCACAAGCGGCCGCGACTGCGCGAGAAAAAGGTCACCTTTCCGCTCGCGCGGGTCACGGCCAAGGCCTCCTCGTTCATCCAACCGAGCATGAGCACTTGGCCGGTGTCGGCATCCTGAACCACCGCAGGCAGCAGCCCGCGCGAGAAATCGGGCTCTTTCATCACCCTTCCTCCAAACGGACCGGCACGCCGGCTTTCGCGAGCGAGTGCTTGAGCGTGGGAATCGCGATCTGGCCGCTGTGAAAGACGCTCGCCGCGAGGGCAGCATCCACGTCGGCGTGCTGAAAGACCGCGATGAAGTGCTCGATCGCGCCTGCCCCGCCCGAGGCGACGAGCGGCACCCGGCAGACCCGACGCGCCGCCGAAAGCTGCTCGAGGTCATAACCCGAGCGGGTGCCATCGGCGTTCATGCAGTTGAGCACGATCTCGCCGGCGCCGCGCTCGACCGCCTCCTTGATCCATTCCAAAGTCGGGCGAGCGAGGTCGCGGCTGCGCTCAGGGTCTCCGGTATCGATGCTCACCCGCCAGGTCCCATCGCGCAGACGGCTGTCGATGCCCACCACCACGCACTGGCTGCCGAAGGCATCGGCCAGCTCATCGATCAGATCCGGGCGGCGCAGGGCCGGCGTATTGACCGAAATCTTGTCCGCACCCGCCGCGAGCACCGCCCGCGCCTCTTCCACGGAGGTGATGCCGCCTGCCACGCAAAAAGGGATGTCGAGGAGTTCCGCCACCTGCCGCACCCATTCCCGATCCACGCTGCGCCCTTCGGGACTCGCGGTGATGTCATAGAACACGAGCTCATCGGCGCCTTGATCGCGGTAGCGCTGCGCCAGGGCCAGAATGTCCCCCATATCGCGGTGGTCGCGAAAGCGCACGCCCTTGACCACCCGACCCGCGCGCACGTCCAAGCAGGGGATGATCCGCCGACTCAACATGGCGTCGTGGATGCGATGCGCCCCTCGAGCAGGGCGCGCCCGATTACCGCCGCCTCGATGCCCAAAACGGCGAGCGAGGCGAGGTCCTCTTGGTGGCGAATCCCGCCTGAGGCGATGAGCGCAAGCGCCGGCTGCGCCTCGCGGATTGCTCGATAAAGAGCCAGATTGGGGCCGGTGAGCATGCCATCGCGAGCGATGTCGGTGCACAAGACCCGCTTGACTCCGAGCGCGCAGAAAAGGCTCAAGGCCGCAAAGAGTTCGAGCCCTCCGTCGGCCTTCCAGCCGGCGCTTCGCACGCGATAGATGCCACCCTCTTCGCGCACGTCGAGGGCGAGCACGATGCGATCGGCGCCGAAGCGCGAAAGCCACCGCGAGAACGCCTGGGGATCGGCAAGCGCCGCGGAGCCGACGACCGCGCGGGTGATGCCTGAGGCGAAGGCCGCCTCGAGATCCGCCTCTCGGCGAAGCCCGCCGCCGAGCTCGACCTCGCCGCCGAAGGCCTGCGCGATTCTCGCGACGCATGCCGACTGGCGGGGTTCCCCGGCTTCGGCTCCATCGAGATCAACGACGTGCAAGCGCCTGAAACCGGCTTCGGCGAAGCGGCGGGCAAGCGGAATGGGATCTTCGGCATAGCGGGTGAGGGCGGAAAAATCCCCCTGCCTCAGGCGCACGACCTGCCCGCCGCGAAGATCGAGCGCAGGAATCAGCTCCATGTGGCCTCGGCGAGGAAGTTGCGAAGGAGCTTGGCCCCGGCCGACCCGGATCGTTCGGGATGGAACTGGACACCGGCGATCCGACCGCTCGCGACGGCCGCGCTGAACGCCATGCCATACTCGCAGAGGGCGATCGTCGCCTCCCCGCAGGCGGCGGCGAAACTGTGCACGAAGTAAAACTGCCTGCCGGGGTCGATGCCGGCGAACAGCGGATGGGGGATGAGCGGCTGAACCGCATTCCAGCCCATGTGCGGGATGCGAAGCCCGGGCCCAGAAGGCAAGGGCTCGACCCGGCCCGGGATCAGGCCGAGGCAGGGCGCAGCGCCTTCGGCGGAGAACTCGAACAAGAGCTGCATGCCCAAACAGATCCCAAGCAGAGGCACCGGCGGCTCCCGAAGCAGCGGCACGAAGCCGCGCTCGGCGAGGCTGGCCATGGCCGGCGCCGCCGCTCCCACTCCGGGCAGGATCCACCGCCGACAGCCGGAAAGACCATCGGGATCGCTCGCCACCACCGGCTCGGCGCCGAGCCGCCGCAAGGCGTAGCACACCGAACCGAGGTTCCCGCGCCCCATGTCGATCACCGCCACCCGCATCAGAGCATCCCCTTGCTGCTCGGCAGACGCTCGCCCTCGCGCCTGAGCGCCTGGCGCAGCGCCCGGCCCACCGCCTTGAAACAGGCCTCGATCATGTGATGCGCGTTCTCACCGCGCACCGAGAGGTGCAAAGCCGCGCCGAGGCTCTCGGCCAAGGAACGGAAGAAATGCGGCACGAGCTCGGTCGGTAAGCCCCCGACCTGCTCGCGCGGAAAACGCCCCTCGAAGACGAAATAGGGCCTGCCGCTGAGATCGAGGGCCACCTGCGCGAGACTTTCGTCCATCGGCAGCAGAAAGCCGTAACGGCCAATGCCGCGCTTGTCGCCCAAGGCTCGGCGAAGCGCTTCACCCAGGGCCAGGGCGCAGTCCTCGACGGTATGGTGCTCATCGACCTCGAGATCGCCGCGGCAGCGGAGGCGCAGGGCGAAGCCCCCGTGAACGGCGAGCTGGATGAGCATGTGGTCGAAAAAGCCGATGCCGGTTTCGACCTGAGGCTGCTCCTCGCGGTCGAGGACGAGCTCGAGGGCGATTTCGGTTTCCCGCGTCCGGCGCTGAAGCTCGGCCCGCCGCTCCCCGAGGATTTTGCTCGCCACCCGTGCCCATGGCTCACCTGCAGGACCGACCCGAAAACCGCGAATACCGAGGTTGGCTGCGAACTGAAGATCGGTTTCCCGGTCCCCGACCATCGCGCTCGCCGCAAAATCGAGCACCCCGCCTTTGAGGTAATGAAGCACCAAGCCGATCCCAGGCTTGCGCGTGGGCGCCGGATCGTGAGCGAAACTGCGATCGATGAGCACCTCGCGAAAGACGATGCCTTGCGAGGCGAAAAGCTCGAGCACGAAGCGCTGCACCGGCCAGAATCGCTCCTCCGGGAAACTCGGCGTGCCTAGACCGTCCTGATTGCTCACCATGACGAACTCATAGCCCGCCTCCTTCAGGCGCAAAAGCGCCGGGATCACCCCCGGCATGAGCCGCACTTTTTCCAGGGCATCGACCTGTTCATCGGGCGGCTCCTCGATCAAGGTGCCGTCGCGGTCGAGGAAGAGGATTTTCATGGCGCGATCGTCTCCGCGAGGGCTTGGTCCAAAGCGGCGAGGAAGGCGGCGTTTTCCTCGGGGCGGCCCACGCTCACCCGCAAGAAGCCTTCCATGCCGGGCTGGCGACTGAGATCGCGCACCAGCACCCCCTGGGCAGCGAGATGTTCGTGCACCTCTTTCGGCCTGGCCACCGCGAAAGCGAGGAAATTGGCTTCGGAAGGAAGGACGCGAAGCACGCCCTCGCGCGCGGCGAGCGCCTCGGCCAGCTCTTGCCGGGCCTTGCGGATGTAGGCGATGTTGCGCTCAAGCCAAGCCTGATCGGATAAGGCCTGCAACGCCGCCTCGATGCTGGGCGCCGGCAGCGGATAAGGGGCGAGGATGCGCTCGAGCAAGCCGATCACCCTGGGATCGGCGAGCAGCGCCCCGACTCGCGCGCCGGCGAGGCCATGCGCCTTCGACAGGGTGCGAAGAATCGCAAGCTGGGGAAAGGCATCGAGTCGTCCGGACCACGAGGGGGCCGCCGCGAACTCGATGTAGGCCTCATCGAGCACGACCAAGGCGCGATCGGCCGCCATCTCGAGCACCGCGAGGATCTCCTCTTCCGACAACACCCCACCGGTGGGGTTGTTGGGCGAGCAGAGGAAGATCAGCTTGATCGGCTGCTCGCGCAGCGCGCGCTCGATGCCTGTGCGATCGAGGCGGAAATCCGGGGGGATGAGGGGCACCTCGACCCGCGCTGCTCCTTGGATCGCAGCGCTCACCGCGTAGTAGCCGAAGGTCGGGGGGCAGATGAGCACCGCATCGCGACCAGCCGCGCAGAAGGCGCGAAGCAGCAGATCGATGGCCTCGTCGCTGCCGCGGATCACGAGCACACGCTCGGGAGGAAGGCCATAGCTCTCGGCGAGGGCGCGAACGAGCGCCTGCGGGCGCGGCTCGGGATAGCGGTTGAGCCCGCAAAGCCCCGGCCGCGGCTGTGGGCTTTCGTTGGCATTGAGCAGGACCGGGGCCAGGCCTGCCTCGCGCCGGGCCGAGCCGTAGGGCTTCAGGGTCAAGATCTCAGGACGAGCGAGGCTTAGGGGATTCATGCGCCCTCCTCGAGGCGCAGGGCCACCGCCGCGCGGTGGGCGGCAAGCCCCTCGGCCTCGGCCAGGCGCATGGCCGCTTGGGCCACGGCCAAAAGCCCCTCGCGGCTTGCCTCCTGCACCGTGATCCTCAAAAGGAAACTCTCGAGCGAAACCCCTGAGCGGGCGCGCGCCGCGCCGCCCGTGGGCAAGACGTGATTGGTGCCGCTCGTGTAATCGCCCAAGGTCTCGGGGGTATAGGGGCCGAGGAAAACCGAGCCTGCGGCCTCCACGCGATCGAGCCAGCGACGCGGATGGCGAAGGTGCAGGATCAGGTGCTCCGGGGCATGCTCGTTGCTCAAGGCGAAGGCTTGCGCCAAGTCCTCGACTTCGATCAGGCGCAGATGCGCAAGCGACTGCGCGAGGATGTCCGAGCGCGGAAGTCGAGCGCGCTGCGCCTTGATGGCATCGGCCACGGCTTCGAGCAGTCTTCGCGCTGGCGAGACCGCGATCGCCTGGGCATCCGGGCCATGCTCGGCCTGGGCGAGAAGATCGGCGGCCACCCAATCGGCGCGCGCGGATTCATCGGCGATCACCAAGACTTCCGAGGGACCGGCGGGGAGATCGATGTCGGGTCCATCCGGCTCGGCGGCGACTTGCCGCTTCGCTTCGGTGACATAGGCGTTGCCCGGGCCGAAGATCTTGTCGCAGCGCGGAATGCTCTCCGTGCCATAGGCCATGGCGGCGATCGCCTGGGCGCCACCCACTCGCGCCACCCGCTCGAGGCCAAGCATGTGCGCAGCAGCCGCCACTGTCGGATCGATCCGACCATCGCCGCGAGGCGGCGTGCAGACGATGATCTCGCGACAGCCCGCCAACTTCGCCGGCACCGCGAGCATGAGCAGGGTCGAGGGCAGCGGGGCGCTGCCCGCGGGCACATAGAGGCCGACCCGCCGAATGGGCCGGATGATGCGCTCGCAGCGAAGGCCGGGCGCGGTCTCAAGGCTGAGCTCGGCAGGGCGCTGTGCGCGATGGAAAGACTCGATGCGCGCGATGGACTCGCTGATCGCCGTTTTCAGAGCTGGATCGAGCGAAGCCGAAGCCTGAGCCAGTTCCTCCGCCCCGATCCACAGCCCATCGAGCTCGCAGCCGTCGAAGCGGCGGGTGAGCAAACGCAGCGCGTGATCGCCATCCGCCCGCACCTGCTCGAGAATCCGGCGCACCGCCGCACCTGTCTCCTTCGCGACGTTTTGGCTCGGCCGGGCGAGCAGCACGCGCCGTTCGCTCGGCCTCAGGGAAGACCACGTGTGGATGAGGCTCACAACAGCGCCTTCTCGACGGGGAGGACGAGCAGGTTTTCGACGCCCAGCCGCTTGAGCTCCTCGAGCTGCGCCCAGCTGGGCTCGGCCCCGCACAGGGCCTGGATCGCCACCGCCCCATGGGCATCGGCCAAAGGCAGCACGTTGCGCGCGCTGACCCGAGGGAGGCGTCGCTCGATCTCCGCCAAGGCCGAGACCGGTGCCCGCATCATCACGAGGCGGCTCGCACGGCCTTCGAGCACCCCGCGCAGGCGACGGAGCAAGAGCTCCGCGAGCGCGGCCCGCTCATCGCCGAAAGGCCGAACTGGCCCCGCCAGCACCGCCTCGCTCTCGAGGACCGTCGCGACTTCGCGAAGCTGATTGGCGGCGAGCGTGGCGCCGGTGGAGACGAGATCGCAGATGAGATCCGCGGTTCCCAAGCGCGGAGCGATCTCCACGGAGCCGGAAAGCACCACGATCTCGGCGCGCAAACCTCGTTGTTCCAGCCAACGTCGAAGCAGCATCGGGTAGCTCGTGGCGATTCGTTTCCCCGCGAGCTCGCGCAGCTCGAGGAAACCCCATTCCTGGGGAACGGCCAATGCCAAGCGGCAGGCGCCGAAACCCAGCGGCAGCCATTCCCGCAGGTTCTCGCCCGCACTCTCGGAAGCGGCCAAGGCTTCGGCGAGTACATTGCGTCCCACGATGCCGAGATCGCAGACGCCCTGCTGCAAAAGCCCGGGGATGTCATCGTCGCGTACCAGGAGCAAATCGATGGGAAGCGTCTCGCCATAACAAAACAGGCGATCCCGGCTCTCGCGGAAGCTCAAGCCGCAGCGCGCCAAAAGCTCCCGCGAGGGCTCGGCGAGCCGCCCCGACTTCTGTACCGCCAAGCGCAGCCGATCACGCGCGCTCATCGGCGCTCTCCCCCTTGCTCGCGGCAACCCAACCCAGCCGCTCCGCCGCCACTCGATAGCCGCCGTAGCCCCCCATGAGAAAGCGCGCCACGCGGCCGATGGTGGTCACACTCACCCCGGTACGCTCGTGGATGTCGCGATACGGAATGCCTTGCAGCAAGAGCGGCACGACCTGCCAGCGGTCGCAGAGCGCCTCGAGTTCGGCGGGTGTACACAAATCCCGGAGGAAATCGCAAAGCTCTTTCTCCTCGCGCAAGGCGAGCAGCGCCCGGCAGAGCGCGCGCTCGGCCTCCTCGCGAGCGATACGGGGCATGACGTGACGGCGTTTCAAGCGCTGAGCTCCGGACTCGTGAAGGCCGGCAATGTAATAGCGCATTAGCGTATTGTCAAGCCGAAACCGAATCCAGCCTCGCGGGTAGGCCGAGATGGTTCCATCGCCCCCGCAAAAGGCCGGTGCTTCCCTCTCGCCCAGCGGCCTCGGTCGGTATGTCCGAATCGAGGATGATTCCGCGGCAGACGGACGCCTCAGGACGCGGCGGGACGACTCATCCTCGCCGTCCCGCGCCTTCTGGCTCTCCCGGAAGGAACGATGCCGCGGCGAGGATCTTGCCGCGGATCAGAGCTCGCGCACGACGCGGAAGCCGACGCGAGCGCTGCGGAAATCGGCGTTCGCTCCCACTCGGAAGGCAGAACGCAGTTGATCGGGCGTGCTGGCCCAGGAGCCCCCGCGGATCACCCGCCTGGTGCAACCCTCGTTCACCCACGGCCGCCCGTCGGTCGGCGCGCGCACATAGTTGTCATGCCAGCAATCCTGCACCCACTCCGAAACGTTGCCGTTCATGTCATGCAGGCCGAAGGGATTGGGGGGGAAGCTGCGCACGGGCGCCGGTCCCCAGAATCCGTCGTTGTAGTCGGGAAAAGCGATCGTCCAGCTGCGCCGGGTCGGCGAACGGTCGCCGTCGCCGGTCACGTTTTCGAGCACCCGATCGGGATTGCCATCGCCCCAGGGATAGATCGTGGTCGAGCCCGCGCGCAAGGCGTATTCGAACTCCGCCTCGCTCGGCAGGCGGTAGCGAAGCCCCGTCGAACGGGCCAGCCACTGGGCGTAGGCGTTGGCATCGTTCCAGGAGACATGCACCACCGGCAGATCGTCGCTGGCGCGACCTCCGGCGTAGTCGTTCTGCCAGGTGATCCGCCGCGCCTTGTCGATCCGGCCCGTCTCCTCGCTATAAACGCTCGAATCGCCAAGTTTTTCGGCATCCGTCTGATAGCCGGTGGCCTCCACGAAAGCGCGGAACTGGCCGACGGTGATTTCGCTCCGGGAGAGCGCGAAAGCGCGGGCGAAGCGGACCTCGAACTGCGGACCCTCGTTGGCCCGGCGGTTGGGCTCGCGCTCAGGGGAACCCATGCGAAAACCACCGAGCGGGATCACGACCATCTCGGGGCCGCGCCCGCCGCCCTGCAGCGCGTCGCTGAAGACCTGGCCGGGCCGCATGCTGGCATAGACCTTGACGCTGGTGATGCGCTCACGGAATTCATCGAGCCCCTCGATGTCCGGCGTGAGACGCTCGGCCTCGGCGATCAAGCGCTCGGCCTCCTCGAAACGCTGCTGCGCGAGCGCCTGCTCGGCCTGCGCGACGAGCTCGGAGGCGCGATTTTGCTTGGCCTGCTGCAAGCGCGTCGCGGTCTCGAGCACCGCCCCCGAACCCGGATTCACCCGACCGGCATCGGCGATGATCCGCTCCGCCTCCTCGAAACGGCCCGCGGCGATGCTCTGCTGCGCCTGCTCGAGCAGGGTTTGTTCGATCGCGGCCAGCCCCTCGCGCGCCTGCACGTTTTGGGCGTCCCGCTGGAGGACCTGCCGGTAGAGGTCGGCGGCACTCGAGCCCGCCGGGGCCACGAGTTGCCCCGCACGCCGAGCCTCGGCCGCTTGCGCCAGCAGCGCAGCGAGCTCGCGCCCTGCCTCGAGCGTGCGCCGAACTTCCTGTACCGAGGGCGCATCCGGGCGGAAGCGCTCGGCGACATTGAGCAAGCGCTGCGCCTCGTTGGCGCGATTCTCGCGAAGCGCCTGATTCGCCCTTTCCATCATCCGCTCGACCACTTGGTCGATGCCCTCCCGGGCACGCTGGTTCTGCGGCTCGCGTTCGAGCACCTGCAGATAGTAGGAGAGCGCGTTGTCGCCTTCGGGCTCGAACAGCCGCCCAGCCCGCAGCGCGGCCGCGGCATCGTCGAGCAGCCGATCGATCGAGACGACCGGCGTGGCACTGAGGTCGGGCCGGAAGCCCTCTTCCAGACCGGCGGCATCCACGAGTCGGCGCCGCACGCGGCGCTCCTCCTCCTCCTCCCCCTCTTCGGCAGACTGCGCCCAGAAGACCGCCGCCTCGAGCCGGATCATCGAGGAGACCGGCACCGCCGACGCCGATCCGCTGATCGCGCAGATCCCCACCCCGACTGCGAGACCGACCCAACACCGACGCATCATCAGCACCCTCGAAAATTTCTGTCGTCTGACTCGGCTGCGACCGAGACATCACGGCCGCGCGATCACCATAGGCTATTGTGAGGACGTCGGCAACGGTTTTTGACGACTTGCAACACCTTCTCAGCAAAGAACGGGAAATCGAGGATTTTCTCGCAGAACGAGCAGGTGAGATCGCGCTGGACAGCGAGTTTCAGCGGGAGCGGAGCTTCCACCCCAAGCTCGCGCTCGTCCAGCTTTGCTGCGGCGGGCGCACGGTGCTCATCGATACCCTGGCTTTGCCTCGCTCGCCCGCTCTCATCGGGATGCTCACCGACCGCAGGCGCGAAAAGCTCATGCATGCGCCCGGGGAAGACCTCGAGACCTTTGCGCACGCGCTCGGCGCGCTTCCCGAGCCCCTGTTCGACACCCAGATTGCCGCCGCCCTGGCCGGGCTCGGCCACGGCCTCGGGTACGCAGCGCTCGTTTGGCAACTCCTCGGGATCGAGGTGGCGAAGGACCAGACGCGTTCGGATTGGCTGCGACGCCCCCTGAGTTCCGAACAGCTCCGCTACGCCGCCGAGGACGTTCGGCATCTGCCCGAGATCGCGGCGAGGCTTCGCGAGACGCTCGGCCGACTCGGTCGTCTCGGCTGGCTCGAGGAAGAGTGTCAAAGGATGGTGGCCGCAGCCCGAGGCGAGCTGCCAGCCGCACCCCCGCATCATGAGTTCACGGCGCTGGCCTTCGCCCCGGAGATCGTCCAACGCCGCCTGCTGCGTATTCTCCTCTGGCGGGAGAACCGTGCCCGCGCCCGCGATCTGCCGCAGCGCTGGCTTCTCTCCGACGAAAGCTGCGTGCGCATCGCCTACGAGCCGCCCAGTCGCGAGGAAACGCTGCTCGCCGGCCTGGGGCCGAGGGAGCGACTGCATCGGAGCGAGGCGAAGACCCTGCTCGCCGCCCTCAGCTCCACCGCCGAAGGAGAGGAGCCATTTCGACCGATTCCCCGGCCGCTGGAGCCTTCCGCCCGCGATCAGCTGCGACGGCTCTCGGCGGCGGTCGCCGCCCTCGCTGCCGAACACGGCCTGCCGCCGCCTCTGCTCGCGCCGCGCCGCTGGCTCGAAGCGCACCTGCGCGGCGAGACGCCGATGCCGCTGCGATCGGGTTGGCGCTCGGTACTGCTCGCATCCCTGATCGGCTGATTCGATCCCGCAGCAGCGTTCGGCCGATTTGAACTCGCAGCGACTACTGCCCTTGGAAACCCACGCCCTTAGCGCTACGATAGAGGGCTCGCGTGGGGCGGTAGCTCAGCTGGGAGAGCGTCGCGTTCGCAATGCGAAGGTCGGGAGTTCGATCCTCCTCCGCTCCACCAGATCTTCCGAAAGCCAGGCTGGAAGCCTGGCTTTTTGCCTCATGAAGGCTGCTTCGGCCGAGGGCGCTGCTCCCGTTCGGATATCGCATGGCGCTCGGATCCGGGATCGGCCCTCGCGGCATCCCCGCCTCCGCCCCAGGACCCTGGACAGCCTTCGCGAAGGGCAGGTGAATCACGGCACTCGCCCGAGCATGAGCAAAGCTCGAGGGCTGATCGTCGGAACGAAGAGGCAGCGGTGGGCGGAGGACGATCGGCCCTGATGCACAACGCGCTGTCGAGGCGCGAGCGATCCTACGAGACCACTGCGCGCATTTTTTGGCGAGCTCGGACGGAAAACCTCGATCCCGCGTTCGCCGCGCGCTCGCATGGTGGCATCGCGATCCCTCGACCCTGAGGCGCCGCCGAAGCGGATGGCCCTGCCCGGATGCTCGCGCCTCGCTCGCATCCGGACTCGAAAGCACCCGTCCCAAGCACCTCTCCACCCTCACCGAGTCCCCGGGGCAAATCCCCGGATCTCCAGCGCGGGGCCGGATTCAGACCGAGCCGTGAGCCATTCTTCCAGGGATGCGGAGGGTCTCTTCCAGACCCGCACCGAGAGTGCTCCAGGGACGCGTTGCCGATGTCCGCAAGGAGGTCTGCGTTCCGTAGTGGCGTGAAATGCTCGAGCTTCTCCATTTGGTCTCGGGAAACGCGGGGGCCGCGATGAGCGTGCATCGTTTCGTTGAACATCCCAAGGCGAGGCATAGGGTCGACGATCGCATTCGGGCGAAGCTCGCACTCGCCATCGCCCTCCTCGCCGTCTGTGCGAGAGCAGAAGGTTTGGACATTGCGCGACGTGGCGGGATGATGGGGGAAATGGTGGGAAAACAACCGGTTGGACGACTTAGTTTGTGTCCATTTTTTGCTCCGCAGGGACTTCGATCTGGGGACTGGCGGCGGCTTTTGAGCAAAAGGTTTGGACACGCGGAACGCTCTTGCAAAGGTGTTTACAAAGCGTTCAAGACGATTGCAAAGTGGGAAAGAGTCAGCACCTTGCCTTAAGGAGCTGCTGGAGAGCGCGGCGGAGTTCGTTCAGTTCTGCCGCTTCCTGAGCGCGTGAGATGAGGTCAGTCAAAAGTGCTTCGCGACGGTCTGGGTCAGGTTCTTGTTCAACCAGCTCGATGAGCTTCGCCCACCGTTCACGCCGGGGATGGTTCGAGGGAATCAATGACGTAAGATCCTGTTTTCTCTGTTCTTCCTGAGAACCGTGGGCAATCGAACTCATTTCGCCTTCGCCCGTCAGGAGCCAGGTCAGGTTGACGCCAGTCCGGGCGATCAAGGCTAGCGCTTCAGCCCCAGGCTTCCTCTGACCTATCTCATAGCCGACTAGAGTCGCTTTCGACAGACCCGCGCGCGCGGCGAACTGGGCCTGAGTGAGCCCAAGGTATTCTCGCCATTGCCGAAGCCGCTTCCCGATGCTCACGAGCGTGTCGCACTTTCGTCGCCGAAGTGCGACACGCTCAGGTCCGGCTGTCGCACTTCTAGAGATTTGATTTTCCTTCGCTTTCTCTGCTCCGTCGCGCTTCCAAGTGCGACAAGGACTCGGCACATCTCTTCACCCTCGCTGACTCTGTCGCTCGACAGTTGACTTAGTCGATCGACGAACATAGACTCCCACGAACGCGCACTTTTGCCCACACACGATGGGTCAATCGTCGAACACGGTCAAGACTCGCCAGCAGGTTCGTGAGGACTTCGAGCGGCGTGGCATCAGCATTCGAGCGTGGGCTCGAGCACAAAGGCTCAACCCGAGCTTGGTGTACGAGGTGTTGCGTGGACGACTGAAGGGGCGGCGAGGAGCCGCGCACAAGGTCGCGGTCCTCCTCGGTCTGAAAGACGGGGTAGTCGAATGACGAACACTGTCGACGCCTCAACCCTCGCCGACGCCCTCGGCATCTCAAAACGCGCTGTCCAGCGCAGAGCAAGGTCGTGGCCATACCTCGAAGTCCCATTTCGCGGAGGAAAAAAGAGGGTTTATCCAATCGAAACCCTCCCTGAAGACGTCAGGGTTAAGCTCGCTGTGATCACGAGCGCGGCTCAGTCAAAGCGAATCAGCGCAGAGTCTTGGAGCTCGTATGAGAATGTCTCTGACCGCCTTCGTGAAATCGCGAAACGACGACTGCCTGTTGTTCTCGCCCTAAGGAGGGCAATTGAATCGGGCCTCAAGGTCACGATCGCGATGAACGCCGTGGCCCGGGAGCATGGCGTTCCAGTGAGCACGATCAAGAAGTGGTGGTATGGCAACGCAAACCGAGCAGGCGTTGCAAAAGTGGAACCGCCCGATTATCTGCCGACCTTGATTCCAAGTTACCGAGGCCACAAGCCGAGGGCCGAAATCACGCCGGACGCTTGGGATGCCATCGTCTCGGATTATCTAAGACCGGAAAAACCCACACTGCGAAGTTGCTACGAGAGGCTGCTCCGGGCAGCCCGTCAACAGGGATGGGCGGTGCCGAGTTACTGGACCGTGAGACGGATGATTCGACTGATACCGTGGCAGGTCATCTCCCTCGCCAGGGATGGGCGGGAGGTTCTGCTCAGGAAGCTCGGGTCTCAGAAACGAACACGAGAGCATCTCCGACCACTCGAGGCCGTCAATGCCGACGGGCATGTCTTCGATGTGAGAGTGACTTTCCCGGACGGTCGAGTCGGACGGCCTGCGATCGTCGCTTTTTCTGACGTGTTCAGCGGCATGATCCTTTCCTGGCGGATCGGCGAAACGATCAACAGCCATCTCGTCAGGCTCGCATTCGGTGATCTGCTGGAACGATTCGGCATACCCGAGCACCTTTACATCGACAACGGCCGAGAGTTCGCCGCCAAGGCACTGACCGGCGGGGTCAAGAATCGTTATCGATTCCAAGTACGAGAAGAGGACCCCATCGGACTTTTTGTCCAGCTTGGCGTCGAGGTCCACTGGACCACACCCTACCACGGGCAGTCGAAACCCATCGAGCGTGCATTCCGGGAGTTTTGCGACCGAATCGCGAAACATCCTCTTGCTCGAGGCGCTTACACCGGCAACGCGCCGCACTCCAAACCCGAGAACTACGGCGAACGAGCCATGGAATGGGCTGACTTCTGCCGCCTCGTCGAAACCGAGATCAAGTACTACAACGAAAAGCCTGGACGACGGACCGAAACGGCCAAAGGACGCAGTTTCTTGCAGACCTTTGCGGAGGCGTACAAGGAAGTGAGGCGGCCTTCTCCGACGCAGAGAAGGATGTGGCTGATGGCTGCGGAAGGCGTTCGGGTGAGAAAGGATGGGTTCGTCAGCCTTCTCGGAAATGCCTACTTCGCCGAGTTTCTTCCCCCACTTGCCGGGAAGCGGGTGGTGGTTCGTTTCGATCCCGAAAGACTCGATCAACCGATCTCCGTTTACGAGAGCAACGGCACGTACTTGGGCGAGGCCCAACGGATCGTTGCTCGATTCGATGACCTGGAGGCCGCCCGTCGGCTGCAACAGGCACGTCGTCAGCGCCTGCGGGCCATTCGGGCGGAGCTCGAGGCGACTCGCCGTGTCGAGGCCATCGAAGCGCTCATTTTCAACCCCGAGCAGTCTCCCATTCCAAGACCGAAGGTGATCCGCATGATTCCAGGAAAAATCGCAAAACAGGAGCCGATCAAGGAGTTCGTCGGAGAGTACGTCGCATCGCTCGATCGGGCGGTCCTACGCGCCCTGAAACCGAGAACTCCCTACGAAGACGCGTAATCGTTTGCAGCCGGAGGTCGCGATGAACGCTGTCATCAATGAAATGGCGTCGGAGGTACGAGAAGACGTCATTCACCGTGTCCGCGAAGAGATCGCCCGCCAAGGGCTGACTCAATCGCAAGTGGCCAGAGAAGCGGGGGTTTCCACATCGAGCCTTGCACAGGTTCTCAGTGGAACTTACGCGGCCGACCCGACCAGGGTCATTCAGCGGCTCGAGCGATGGCTGGCTCGCCTGAAACAGCATCATGAAGCACCTCGTCTCCCTGAAATGCCGCCGTTCGTGGAGACCCCGACCGCAGAAAGGATCATCGCAGCGCTCGGCTATGCGCAAATCGCCGCCGACATCGTCGTCGTTTATGGCGGTGCCGGAACCGGCAAAACCACTGCCGCCAAGGAGTATGCAAGGCGATTTTCGAGCGTGTGGATCGCGACGATGTCTCCGGCCATGGCCGGCGTCAACCCGTCCTTGGAGGAGGTCTGTCTCGCACTTGGCTTTCGAGAGCTGCCATCCGGTGCGGCAAGGATGCAGCGCGAGATCGCGGCTCGGGTGGTCGGCACCGGCGGTCTTCTCATCATCGATGAGGCGCAGCATCTGTCGGTCGCTGCCCTCGATGCGATTCGCTGGGTTCACGACCAAGCTGGCATCGGCCTGGCACTGATGGGGAACGACTTGATCTATGCCAGGATGACCGGAACCCGTTCGGTTTTTCTCGATCGCCTTTTTTCTCGAATCGGCCGGCGGCTTCGCCTACCCCGAGCCACCAAGGACGACGTGACTCGCCTCGCGAACGCCAACGGCATCCATGATGGGTCGGAAATCGAGTTTCTCTGCCAGATCGGCCAGCAGGCCGGCGCGCTCAGGCAAGTGACGAAGGTCATCCGGCTCGCGCGGATGATGGCCGCCTCGCGCCAAGAGGAACTTCGTCTCACGCACCTCCGTTCGGCGCATGCCGACCTGACGGGAGTCCCGGCATGACGGACAAAGCCTTCTTCGTTTTGCGAGCGGCCCTTGAGCTTGCGAGGGCACGAGGCGTCGACGAGCGCCTCGCCAGAGCCATCGTCCTGAAGGAGCTCAGCAAGGGTTCCAGTCCAGCATGGGCCTTATCGAGACTTCTGAAGGCGATCCGCGAAGCACGACCTATTCCACCATGAGAGGAAACCAACATGACGACGACGATCGAATCCATCGAAACCATCGAAAAAGCCGCGCAATCCTATCGTCAGGCGCGTGACCGGCTGCGCGAGGCGGTCGCGCGCACCAACGCTGCCATCGAGGCAGTACGCAACGAGCACCTCCCGACATTGCGAGAGCTCTTGCGTGCTGTGGCGGAAGCCGAGTCTCGTGTTCGCGAGGCCGTGGAGAGCTCGCCGCGGGAAATCTGGCGGACGAAGACGATGACGATCCACGGGATCCGGGTCGGCTGGCAGAAGCAGAGAGGAAAAGTGGAGTGGGACGACGAAGCGAAAGTGATCGAGAGGATCAGGAAACTGTTACCCCCCGAACAAGCCGTGCTTCTCATCAGGGTTCGAGAATCGGTGCACAAGCCAGCCGTCTATGACCTCACCGCCTATGACCTGAAAAGGCTTGGGATTCGGATTTCCGACGATTGCGATGTCGTCGTGGTGAAGGATCTTTCTTCCGAGCTTGATCGTGCCCTCGAGCAAGTCTTTTCGTTGATCCGCGATGGGGACGAGTCATGAACGCCGCTCGTTTGGACCGAAGTGCCCGATTGCGACGGGTCGCGCGTTTGCTCGCCGATGGAAGGCCGAGAACCACGCTGCAGATTGCCAGCGCCGCTCGGGTTTGCGCCGTGAGCACGGTCGTCTCGGAGCTGCGACGAAACGGATTGGCGATCGCATGTCAGCGCGTCGGCAACAAGTGGTACTACTGGATGGAGATGGGGCATGAACGTCATCCAAAAGGTTGAAATCGGACGTGGCGATTGTGACGACGCCGCTCGCATCACGAGACTGTGTTCGGCCGCCTCGGCCGTTCTGGCCATGCCGGATGAAGCCTGGGAAGCCCATCCGGAAGGCCCGGTTTTACGAGCCCGACTGGCCGTCGCGCTCGCTGCCGTACTCGAGGATCAGTGGGATCAGTGGGGGGAAAAGCCATGGCCAAGCGCCTCGACGACCGCCAACGCGCGCGCTCGCGCCGAGCGCGAATGATCGCCGGCATCCACGCCGAGGCCCGCCGCCTCGGCCTCGATGACGAGACCAGGCGCGCCCTGCAGCAGCGAGTCACCGGCATCGTGAGTTGCGCCGAGATGGATTCGTCCCAGCTTGGTCACGTCCTCGACGAGCTCCGCCGGCTGGCAGGACGGCGGGTGAACCCCGATCGGGCGCGATTGCTATGGCGCCTGGAGCGCGAGTCCACAGAGCTTGGGGTGCCTTGGCCGGCCTACGTGATGGGAATCAGCCGTCAGATGTTCGGCGCTCGCGCGCCGGCGCGGATCGAATGGCATGACCCCGAGCAGCTGCGAGCCATGCTCGCCGCTCTGTTGTATGCGAAACGAAGGGTTCGTCGACATGAGTAAGTTCGTCGAGCAACTGCGCGAGCACGGCGTCTCCGAGCAGAACATCCAGCAGCTCATCGCGAAATGGGGGGGATTTCCTCTGTACGTGCCAAGAACCCCTCGCCCCAATCATCCAATCGCGCAAGTGGCGGGGCTGGAGACGATGCGTGTGCTATGCGCCATCGCCCCCGGAATGCAGATCATCATTCCGCAAGGGACCAACGAGCGACGGATCAGGCTGGTCAGGGAGGTTTCCGACCTGCGTCGGGCCGGACTGTCCGCTCGCGAGATCGCTGAACGCCTCGGCCTTCATATCCGCCAGGTCTATCGTCTGGCCTCCCTCACGAAAAGACAGCCGTCAGGCTGAGTATTTCTCGCTCAAACGGTGAGTATCGGAGGATGGAGGTCCGTCCAGGTCGAATGCTGCCCGCTTTTCTTGCGTTATCCGCTGCTGGGCTGATCGCGATCATGCTTCATGAGGGCTATCGCAGCCAAGCCTACGACGACGGCCGCGGAATTTACACCATCGGCTACGGCACCACGATCATCGACGGCCGTCCCGTACAGCCGGGCGACCGGATCGACCCGGTGAGCGCTCTCAAGGCCATGGATGCCCACCTCGATGACGTGCAGCGCACCCTTCGTCGGTGCCTGGCCGATGTGCCGTTGTTCGCCCATGAATGGGACGCTTTCGTGAGCCTGGCTTACAACATCGGCGCTCACACCTTTTGCCGGTCGACGGCCGCAAAGCTGCTCCGGAAGTCCCCGCCAGACTACGCCGGCGCGTGCGAAGAAATCCTCCGCTGGCACTACGCCGGTGGCCGCTCCGTGCCCGGCCTGAAAAAACGGCGCGAGGCCGAATACCGCCGCTGCCTCGGTCAAGGAGGCAAGCCGTGACACCTTTCTTCATGGCCGCCCGCTCCTCGCTGGTCGCGACGATCTTGCTCACGACCGCCATCGCCTACGCCGGATGGGCCGGTTACCGGCTGGGTCAATCGACGGGGGAGGCAGCGCTTCGTCGATGTGAAGCCGAGACCGCCAACCGCGAGCGCGAACGGGCCAGCGAAGCCGCGGCGGCGCTGGCCCGCGCGCAAGCCGCCGAGCGAGCCGCGGCCGAGGCCATCCACAGCTTGGAGGCTCAACTTCGTGAACGCGAAAACGATCTACGCGCAGCCCTGGCAAGGCGTGCTTCCGCCACTCGCGCTTGCTTCTCTGACCCTGTTCGCCGGCTGCTCGACGGCCCTGGTGCGTCCACCACCGTGCCCAACGCCGCCGCCGGCGTTGCTCGAGCCGATGCCACCGTTGCCGCCGCTGCCGGCGGACCTGGTCATCGAAGAGAGCCAGCCAGAGCAACCAGCGAGCGAGCCGCGGCCATCTGGGCCGCTGAAGCCATGACCGCCTACGAGCGCTGTCGCGCGCGGATCGATGCCCTACGTCAGTGGACGGAGACGGTCCATGGAAGGTGATCTGTTCGCCGCCTGGCTGCCGGCGCTCTACCCTTTCGCTCTCGTGATGGCGGCGCTACTTGGCGGCAGCTTCGTGTTGCTGCGCTATGCCGCAGCAAAGCTGCTTTCTGACATCGACCGCAAGCTCGGGAGGCTTGACCAGCTGGCCGCTGAGTTGGCGAGACTCGACCAAGAGCTACGCCGCCTCACACTGGAACTGCCGGTGCACTACGTTCGGCGCGACGATCACATCCGCGACATGACCGCGATTTCCGCCAAGCTCGACCGCATCTACGAGATCCTGGTCAAACCACGATGAGCGGACCGATCGACAAAACCATCGATCTCGCTCGCGCCGAGCGAGAGACCTTGCGTTGGGTGCTCCTGACCGCGCTCTGGCACGCCCGCCCTTACGGAGCGCTGGAAAGCCTGCTACTGACCTGCGCGCACGACGTGCCGCTGCGCGTCACATCCCTGACGCTACGCCAGGAGCTCGGATGGCTCGAGAACCACGGCCTGGTCACCATCGACCGCTCAGGCCCCTTCTGGGCAGCCAAGATCTCGGCGCTCGGCGAGGATGTTTACGACTACCGCGCCGATGCACCCGCCGGACTCGCCCGGCCGCCGCGCTGGTGATGATATGCCCCGCCGCAGCAAGATCCTGGGTCTACCGCCAACCGTTCGAGCATGGCTCGAAAAAGCCCTGATCGACGGGCATCACGGGTATCAGGCGCTGGCCGACTATCTCGCGGAAAAGGGCTTCAGCATCAGCAAGAGTTCGATCCATCGCTACGATCAAAAGCTGCAGCAGCTCATGCAGCGGATCCGCGCAAGCACCGAAGCCGCTCGACTGATCGCTCAAACCAGCCCTGACCAAGCCGATGAGCACTCCGCCGCCGTCATCCGGATGGTCCAGAGCGCCCTGTTCGAGGCCATGACCGACCTGGCGAGCGCGGACCAGAACGATGATCCCGCCGAACGGATGCGCCTGCTTTGCCAGGCGGCGAGAGCCATCGCCGACGCCAGCCGCGCCGCCATCGGGCAAAAACGATGGGCCGAAGAGGTTCGGTCACGGCTCGACGCTCTCGAGCGCCAACCAGGACGCAGGCTCGACCCCGAGACACTGGCGGCCGTTCGAGAGGCCCTGTATGGCTGAGGCCGTTCTTTTTCCTTACCAGCGCAGATATTTGCTTGATCGCTCCCGCTGGAAGGCCGCCTGCTGGGCACGACAGACCGGAAAGACCTTCACCACGACCTTGGAAGCAGTGCTCGACGCGCTCGAGGGCGAGTCGCAAGGCAAGCCACGACGATGGACCATCCTTTCGGTCAATCGAGACCGCGCCCTCGATGCCATGGACAACGGTGTCAAACGCCACTTGCGGGCCATTGGATGCGCCTTCGAGGCCTTGGATCAGCAGCTGGCGACGGACGAGCTCGCCCACATCGTCCGCTTTCCTGGCGGCAGCTACATCCGCGCCATCGCCGCCAAGCCGGCGAACGCGCGCGGCATGAGCGACAACCTCATCCTCGACGAATTCGCGCACCACCAAGACAACCGCGCCCTCTGGCAAGCGCTCGCCCCGGTGGTCTCCAGACCAGACCTCAAGGTCCGGGTGATCTCGACCCCGAACGGGGTCGGCGACATGTTCCACGCGATCATGAGCACCGGCCTCGGCGGTCTGTTCAGTCGCCACACGGTGACCATCCACACCGCCGTCCGGGAGGGGTTGCCGCGGGACATCGAGGAACTTCGGCGAGCGATGGGCGACCCCGATGCTTTTCAACAAGAGTTCGAGTGCGTCTTTCTCGACCATGGCAGCTGTGCATGGCTGTCCTTCGAGGAAATCCTGGCGGCACTCAACGCACCCCCACTGCCGCCCTACGATGGCCGGCCCTGCCTGGTCGGAATGGACATCGCGGCGCGCGCCGACCTCACCGTCATCGCCGTGCTGGAGGACGTTGGGGCCGATGTGTTGGTGCTGCGCGAGCTCATCAAGATGCGCGGCCAGAGCTTTGCCGCCCAACTTGCGGCCCTCGACCAGACCTTTCGGCGTTACCACGTCATCAGGGCGGCCATCGACCAAACCGGCATGGGCGAAATGCCCGTCGAAGAGGCCCGGCGGCGTCACGGCCGGTACCGAGTCGAAGGGGTGCTGTTCACCCCCGGCAACAAACTTGAGCTCGCCGTCGCCCTCAAAGACCGGCTGCAAAACCGGCGCCTCATCTTGCCCGTGCCCGAACATGAGCGGCAGTCGCTGATCGATGAGCTCCGGTCCGTGAAAATGGAGCGAGGCACCGCCGGAATCCCACGGCTGGTCGCCGACCGCGGCCCAACCGGCCATGGCGATGTCTTCTGGGCGCTGGCTTTGGCCTGTGCCGCGGCCAGCAGCAGACCCCAGCCCGATGTCACCCAGTGGGCCTCGGTCGGACCGAGGCCGACGGCATTCCTGTTCAAGACGCGGCGATCGACGAATCGCGCCTTCGGTCTGAGTGGAGGTGTGCCCCATGGTTAGCAAGGTGCGCGACCTCGACGGGCTCGAAATCGCCACCACCCAGCAGGGCAGAGACATCACCCGCGGCTATGTCGATCGGCTCCCCTACCTCCCGCCGACCGATCGGGTACTTCGCCTCGCGGGCGGCTGGGCGGGGTATGAGGAACTGCTGCGAGACGATCAGGTTCATGCCTGTTTCCAACAGCGGCGGCACGCGGTCGTCTCGCGCCCATGGGTGGTGGAACCTGGCGGCGACCGCCGAATCGACCGCCAAGCGGCCGATCTGCTGCGAGAGACGATCGAAGCGATCGACTTCGATGCCATCACCGATCAGATGCTCTATGCCCGATTCTTCGGGTTCGCCGTCGCCGAAATCATCTGGCGAGTCGGCGAGAAGGGCATCGCGATCGAGGACATCAAAGTTCGGGATCGCGCCCGCTTCCTTTTTTCGACGAAAGGAGAACTCCTACTGAGGACCGTCCAGCATCCTGATGGCGAGAGGCTCCCTCCCTTCAAATTCTGGGTGGTCGCGGTCGGCGCCAGCCATCACGACGAACCCTATGGCCACGGCTTGGCCCAGGCTCTTTACTGGCCTTGCTGGTTCAAACGGCATGGCGCCCGCTTTTGGGCTACCTATCTGGAGAAATTCGCCGCCCCGACCGTGATCGGTACCTTTCCGGCCGGCACCGATGAGGCGGCCCGCGTCAAGCTCCTCGAAGCCGTTGACGCCATCCAGACCGAGACCGGCATCATCCTGCCGGAGGGGATGCGCATCGAGCTGATCGAAGCGACGCGTAGCGGCCACGCCTCGTATGAAGCCTGGCTCTCGTACTGGGACCGAGCCATCGCCAAAATCATCCTCGGCCAGACGATGACCACCGAAGACGGCAGTTCGCGCGCCCAGGCCGAGGTACACCTCGCCGTTCGAGACGACATCGTGCGAGCCGATGCCGATCTGATTTGCGAGAGCGCGAATCGCACCTGGGTGCGCTGGCTCATCGACGCTGCCCTCCCCGGCGCGGCTTATCCCAAGGTGTGGCGCGACATGTCCGACCCCGAGGACTTGGACCGGCGCGCCGACCGCGACCTCAAGCTGATGCAAATCGGCTACCGACTGAGCCCGACCAAGGTGCAGGACATCTACGGCGACGGCTACGAGCCGTTGCAGCCAGGGCCATCGGCGCGCGATGGACTCGTGTCCGCTTCCGAACAGAAAACGCAGGGGGTCGTGGGAACGACACCCAGCTTGCCGCTGCCGGACAGCCTGATCGCCGACCGGCTGGAAGTGGAAGCCGGTCCCGCATGGACCGAGATCATGGATTTCATCCAGCAGCTTTTGGCGCGCGCCAACTCTTTGTCCGAATTTCGGGATGCTCTGATCGCCGCTTACGGCGACCTGCCCAGCGATAGGCTCGCCGAAATCATGACGATGGCCTTCGCCGCCGCCGAGCTCGCCGGCCGTTTCGATGCCATCGAAGACAGCCGCCGCTGAAGAACATGCCGAAAAGCGTCGAGGATCCCAGTCTCCGAGCCATCTTCAGGCGCCCCTTCGCGGAGCAGGTCGCTTTCTTCCGCGGCAAGCTCGGCCGGCTGATGCCCTCCAGAACTTGGCGCGACGTCTGGCGCGAGGCGCACGACCGCGCCTTCATGGTCGCAGGAGCGGCCAAAGCCGATCTTCTGGCCGACCTCGCCGCCGCGGTCGAGAAAGCCATCGCCGACGGCGAGAGTCTGGAGCAGTTCCGAAGCCGTTTCCGCTCCATCGTCGCCCAGCATGGCTGGCATGGCTGGACCGGTGAGGACTCGCCGGCGGGGCGGGCGTGGCGCACCCGCGTCATCTACCGAACCAACGCCGCCGCCAGTTATGCCGCCGGCCGACTCGCCCAACTGCAAGCCTTTCCGGTGTGGGTCTACCGCCACGGCGGCAGCCGAGATCCCCGCCCCGAACACCTGGCGTGGGATGGTCTGACGCTTCCGTCCGACCACCCTTTCTGGCAGACGCACTACCCCCCCAACGGCTGGGGCTGCTCCTGCTACGTCGTTGGCGCTACCTCCGAGGACGAAGCCAGACTCCTCGGCGGCCGCCCGGAAAAGCCCCTGCCCCGAGACTGGGACGTGCGCGATGGCCGCGGCCGTCTCCCCGGCGTCGACGAAGGTTGGGATTACGCCCCTGGCGCGACGAGCGAGTCGTTCTTACAGAATAAGGTCGAGAAGCTGCCGCCCGCCCTCGCCACGGCGCTTTCCATCGATCTGCAGCGTTATTCGCGGCTCAGCCCTGATCAGGCCACCCTCGATGAACTGATCGACAGCGGCAACACCTTTCTCAAGAGCCTGCTTGGTCGCGTGATTCCCGACGACCGTCAGCTCATGCCGTTGATCCGGCTTCGCGGACAGCGCCTCACGGAGACGATCATCCAAGACTACGCCTGGGCCCTTCCCAAACTCTTCCGGCATTGGGTGTTGGAGGCCGGCAAGGCGATCCGACCATTCGGAGGCACACTCAACGTCGCCAGCCGCCGCGCGCGATCCCTGGCGGCACGCATCGCCGCCAAGCTGCCCGCCGACTGGGTGGCGGCCATGAACAATCTGCCGCCGGTCAGAGTGATGATCAGCAGCAAACGCGGTTTTTTTCAGATGAAGTACGACCGCGGCATCTGGCGGCCCTTCATCCGCACCTCCACCGGGTCCACGGCCGAGCACGAGTGGATCCACCTGCTCCAGCGCGCAGACCCGAAGCTTGACGCCATCTTTCAGGCGCTGCACCGGCGTCGAACCGCCTCCGAAGACCTGATCATGATCGGGAAAGGCGAATGGGGTCGACGCGACCAGTACGTCACCGAATACGTCGGCCGCGAGTATGTTCGATCACGCAAGCCTGCTTCTTACGACCAAGGTCCAGCGCACGAGGTCATGACCATGGTCTATCAGGCCCTGCTCGGCGAGGACGAGCTTGCCGATGAGCTGCTCATCGGATTCCTGACCAAAGACCGCGAGCTCCTCGCCCTTGCCATCGGCGCCCTCTTGCGCTACAAGCCGTGACATGGACGGCTTCTCGCTTCCATACCACTCCTTTGGGCGCGACGAGTCGGTCGAGATCGACTTCCGCACCCGTACCATCCGCGGCCCCGGCGCCGCGTTGCTCCTTTATCTGATCGAAAGGTGGGAGGAGGATGTTGCCAAGGATCCAATGGCCCACTGGGTCGGCAATCCGGTTCGCGATCCCATCTACATCACCCATCCTTGGTCGTCGGTGCGCGACATGGTCGCGTTCATGGTCACGGGTAGCTGGAATGACTTAAGGCAGTGGCCAAAGGAGCTCCTCGAGCTCTTGCCACCGGAAAGCGACCCGGAGCCGCCCGGCCCGGGTGTCATTCTGTACGTCAACTAGGCAGCCGCCACGCGCCAAGGTGCAGCCGGCGCTCGCCCCCGCTCCTCGCTTGCGATCATGCTCCGGATCGAAATCGATGATGCCGAGCTGCGGAGCGAGCTCGCCCGATTGCGCGCGCGCCTCGGCGATCTGACCCCGGCGATGCGCCGCATCGGCGAACTCCTGGTGGAACGAACCAAGGCGCGCTTCCGCGAAGGGAAAGGGCCCGACGGAAAGAGCTGGCCACCCAACAGCCCGGCAACGATCGAGGCCTTCGTTGGCCGATACTACGGCGGGGCGGTCCCGCGAAAGCGCGACGGCACGCTCGCTGCCCGCGCCCGCCGCCTCGCCTCGGCCAAACGACCGCTCATCGGCGAGTCGCGAAGGCTCTCTTCGGAGATCGCCTACGCCATCGGCCACGACCACGTCGAGGTCGGCAGCAATTTGGTCTACGCTGCGGTGCAGCAGTTCGGCGCGAGAAAAGGGCAGTTCGGCACGACCCGGCGCGGGACACCGATTCCTTGGGGCGAGATCCCGGCACGACCGTTCCTCGGCCTTTCGCCGCGCGATCGAGACGACGTCCTCGCCCTCCTCCGCGCACACATTTCCCCATGAGTCTTTCAAACGCCACGAGAGTGTGTTTAAACCCCGTTTAAAAACGCTCAGAATCGTTTAAATCGATCGACCCCTTAGCTCCCTACATCCCAGCCCTCGGCGTCGATCCTGGGCCTTCTGAGAGGCTTGAATTCAACGGGCATCAGGATGGCGACCTCCAGTCGCCACCAGTAAGGTGCGCCCGTGCCGCCGACCTCTCCGCACAGCGCCGCGTCCATCTCATCCTCCCCGCAGTTCGTCCGGGTGCGGGTCCATGCTCTGAAGGCAGGTACCTGGCCCGCCGAACCAGAGCCGGTGACCCTCACCACCGAGGACATCTCGGCCATCGCGGCGTCGTATCGGCCGGAGGTCTATCAAGCCCCGGTCGTCATCGGCCACCCCGAAACCGATGACCCCGCTTGGGGCTGGGTCGTCGCGGCCAGCGCCGACGGCGATGGCCTTTGGCTCGACGTCGATCTCCTGCCGGAAATGGCGGAATGGGTCGCTTCTGGCCGCTACAGGGCCGTGTCGGTGTCGCTTTGGACACCGAACGCCCCCGGGAACCCGGCACCTGGCTCCTACAGCCTCAAACACCTTGGCTTTCTCGGCGCCGCCGCGCCCGCGGTGAAGGGCCTCACCCCCGTCAGGGTGCACGCCGAGCAGGACTGCAGGTCCACGCTCACCATCACTTTCGCGGAGGCATCAATGTCGTCACTTGCAGAAAGAGAGGCCGCGCTCGCCCTGCGCGAAGCCGAACTGGCGCGGCGAGAAGCGGCGCTTCGTCGTGAAGCGTTCCGGTCAGAGCTCGAAAGACACGTCGCTGCTGGGCAGATCACGGCATCGGAAGTGCCGATGCTCCTCCCCGTCTTTGAAGCGCTCCACGAGGCTCGCCCGATCGCCTTCGGCGAAGACGCCGAGCAGAGAACGCCCTTGGATCTGTTGCGCGAGCACCTGCGCCGCTTGCCTCCGCGCGTGCCTTTGGGGGAGGTCGTATCAGCCCAGGCCAGCCTCGACAACCGACCGCCCAAGGTGCCCGCCGGTTATCGGCTGAGCGAAGCGGGCTTGCACGTCCACAACCGCGCCATCGCCTTCATGCACGCGCATCCCGGCACCAACTACCTCGATGCCGTGCGCGCCATTCAACCTTGAGGCTCATCCATGCAGTACCGCCCCGCCCAAATCATTTCGATCCGCGCTGGCGCAAATCTGTCCGCGCATCGATTTGTCACCGCTTCCGGCAACGTCCCCGCCGCCGGAGCCTCGACCCTCGGCGTCACCTTGAGCGCAGCGCAAGCAGGCGATCAAACGCCGATCGTGACGATCGGGACCGCGGTCGTCGAAGCCGCAGCGGCGATCGCCGTGGGCGATCCGATCGCCACCGATGCCGCCGGTCGAGCCGTCGTCCATACCAGCGGCAACAAGGTCGCGGTCGCGCTCACCTCCGGACGGAGCGGCGACTTGATCGAGGTTTTCCTGATCCCCAACGCCTGAGGATGATCCATGCCCCAGATGACTCCAGCGCAAGCGCGCGTCGTCGATCCGGTTCTGACGCAGGTCGCGCGCGGTTTCTCCTCACCAGCTTTTGCTGGGATGGCCCTCTTCCCTGCCGTGCCGGTCGGCGCCCGCGGCGGGCGTGTGATCGAGTTCGGTAAAGAGCACTTCCGGCTTTACAACACCGCCCGCGCCCCGGGGGCCCAGGTCGTCCGCATCACCGCCGGCCATGGCAGCAAAACCTTCGCCCTCGAGCAGCACGCCGTCGAGGAACCTGTCCCATACGAGCTCCTGGAAGATGCCCAGGCCGTGCCGAAAATCGACCTCGGCGCCGCCGCCGTCCAACGGGGCTTGGCCATCATCGGACTTCGTCTTGAGAAGATCCAGGCCGACTTGGCACGAAACGCCGCCAACTACCCCGCATCGAACAAGCTGACGCTCTCCGGCCCTTCGCAATGGTCCGACCCGGGCAGTGATCCAGTGCGGGCGATCGAGGAGGCCAAAGAAGTCGTTCGCGGCAAGATCGGCGTGCGCCCGAACACCCTCCTCGTCAGTGCCTCCGTCTTCGCGGCCTTGAAAACCCACCCGGTCATCACCGACCGGATCAAGTACACCTCGCGCGAGGTGGCAACGCCAGAGCTCTTGGCCAGCCTGTTCGGTTTGGAGCGCGTGGTGGTCGGCGATGCCGTCTATGACGACGGATCAGCGATGGTCGACGTCTGGGGTAAGGACGCCATCCTCGCCTTTACCGCCTTGGGCTCGATCGATGCCGCGCAACCCACCTTCGGGTACACCTACCGACTCGAGGGCATGCCGATCGTCGAGGAACCCTACCAGGACCGTCAGATCCGAAGCTGGGTCTATCCCGTGATCGACGAGGTGGCGCCGGTCATCGCCGGCGCCGAAGCGGGTTTCCTGTTCCAAAACGCGGTGGCTTGAAATTGAGCGTGCGCGTGCGTGTCCTGATCGGCCATCTGCATCGTGGTGGACGAATCGCCGAGGGCGCCATCCTCACGATTCCGGAGGATGAAGCCCGGCGGCTGCACGCGCTAGGCGCCGTCGAATTGATGGGCGACCACGGGGCTGCGCCGCAGGAGGATCCCGCTCCCCAGCCTCCTGCGGCGCCTTTTTCGCAGGAGCCGGAGCGCGATGCGCAAGGCCGCGTGCGGATCAACTTCGCCTCGCGCGAGACGCTGATGTCGGTTCGAGGCATCGGCGCGCAGATCGCGGACGCGATCCTGAACTATCGACGCGCGGTGAAGACCATCAACGATCTCGATGAGCTCGTCACCATCCCCGCCATCGGCCGACGCGTTCTGCCGCGGATCAGGGAGTATCTGACGTGTACCTGACCCCGTCCGGATTGATGGACCGCTTCGGCCCCCGCGAACTGGCCGAGCTCAGCACCGCGGACGATCTCCACATCGTCGATAGCGAACTGCTTCGGCTGACGATCACCGGGGGCGATCGAAGCGCCTTCAGCGCCGTGGAGATCGCCACCGCCGACGAGGCGCTGGCACGAATCCAGATGGCACTCACGGAAGCCTCAGCCATCATCGACAGCTTCCTGCGGTCGCGCTACGCGCTTCCGCTCGTGCCCGTGCCGCCTCCGCTCCCGCGCCTGGCCGGCGACATTGCCCGGTTTCTGCTCATGGATGATCGGGCAACCGAGGAAGCGCGCAGCCGCTATGAGGCAGCGCTCAAGATGCTGGCGGAAATGAGGGACGGACGACTCACGCTCGGACCCTCCGACCCGGCCGTCGCCTCCGCCCAGCCTGGGCTGAGACGCAGAGCATCTCGCATGCAATTCGCGGATCACTACCCGTGAGCTTGGGGCCCCTTGCGCTCTCTCCGATCATCGCCCGCATCCGCCAAGAGGTGCCTCTGCTTCGCACGGTGGGCGGCGTCGCCGAGGCCGCCGCGGCCCAGCGCGGCAGCCTCCAGGGCCTGCCTGCGGCATTCGTGATGCTGGAAGAGGAATCTGCCTCCCCAACCTTCGGGAGCTCGGGAGCGCACCTGCAGCGGGTGAGTGTTCGATTCGCGGTGCTCCTCGCCGCCCGCAACGCGCGCGATGCCCTCGGACAGGCGCTCGCCGAGACCGCCGGCGAGCTGGCCGGCGAGCTTCGCCGCGCCCTCGTCGGTTGGATGCCGAGCACCGCCCTGACCGCGATCGAGTTCCGCCAGGGTCGCCTTCTGTCGTTCGACGATGCCGTGATCTGGTGGCAGGAGACCTACGGGTGCGACTACCTCTTGAGGATGCCGTGAACGAGCCGCAAAAGCCCCGCGAAGGCGCTTCCTACCGCCGAGAGCCGGACGGGTCCCTGACCGTTCTCTTTCCCGCGACCCTGCCGCCGGATGCCAAAACCCAAGCCACCCATCCCTCGCCGCCGCCCCGCCGAACCAAGAGAAAGGAGGACTAAGCCATGCCGTTTCGCTCCGCAAAAGACCGCGTAGTCCTGGTCGCCGTCGAACCGACCTATGCCTCGCCACCGACGATGAACGCCGCGACCGCAGTCCTGGCGATGAACGCCACGATTCGCACGGCAGCCGACCAACTCGCCCGCGAGATCGACCGCCCCCATTTCGGAGGCGATCCCTTTGTGCTGGTGGGGAAGCGCGCCGAACTGGAGTTCGAGTGCGACGTGATCGGCTCGGCGACGGTCGGCAACGCCGCGCCGCTATCCGCCGTTTATCGCGGCTGTGGCCATGCCGAGGTGCTCACGCCGAGCACGAGCGCCCAGTACTCCCCGGTGAGTCAGAATCAGGCGAGCGTGACCATCGACTTCTACTGGGCTGGCGTGCGTTTCAGGCTGCTTGGCGCGCGCGGCTCGATGGCCTTCGAGACGCAGATCAAGCAGTACGCCAAGGCCCGATGCCGGTTCGTCGGCCTGCTCACCATCCCCTCCGATCAGAATCCGCCGACCGGCATCGACTTGTCCGCCTTCCAGACACCGCCTCCGGTCGAGGAACCTACTTGGACACTGACGATCGGCACCTACGCCGCGCATGCCACGTCGTTCTCTCTCGACCAAGGCGGCGAGACACCCCTGATCGAGACCTCGGAAACGCGTCAGGTGATCTGGACCGACCGCAAACCATCAGGCTCGCTGGTCGTGGTCAAGAACGACGCCCTCAGCACCTGGAACCCCTGGCAGCTGGCCGATCAGCACAGCGTCGTCACGATCACCAGCACGATCAACGGCGGCGCTGGCAAGACCACGACCATCACCTGCCGCGCTCAACTCGGTTACCCCGAACCGACCGATGTCGAGGGCGTCGCAGCCTTGCAAATCCCCTTCACCTGCGTGCCAGACCTCGGCGACGACGAGTACTCGATCACCTTCACCTGAGCCAAGACCGCCATGCTCAAACTCAAGATCGTCGAAGACTTTCCAGCGGAAGTCGAAGTGCGGCTCCCCGATGGCTCGACCGGAACCTTCACGGCCCGCTTCCGGTACATCAGCAAAGAACGCTACGCCGAGCTCATCGATCAGGCGCAGGCCTTGGCTGCCGACGGCGACACGCGCATCTCCGACCTCCTCAATTGGAAGGCCCGCGTCATCGACGAGCTGCTGACCTCGGTCGAGGGGATCGCCGATGGCGATGGCAAGCCGCTCGACCAGGATTCGGCGCGCCGCGCCGTGCTCGAGCATCTCCCGCTCCTGAACGCCGCCTTCGATGCGTTCGTGAGCTGCTATGGCGGCGCGGCGGCAAAAAACTCGAGAACGTCGCGGTCGCGTTGAGCGGCGCGCGGGCTGGCCCCGATCCGGAATCGGTCGCCGAAGACCTGCGGCGCTGGGGCGTCTCGGAAGACCTGATCGAAAGGTGGCATGCGCAGCACGCCTCGCGAGACGAGATCGAAGTGCTCGCCTGCCATCGCGAGATCGTCGAGGTTTATCAGTGCTGCCAGCTCAGCTATGTCTCGACCATGGGCGGACCGATCTGCCTCGGCCTGTCCATGACCGAGATTCAAGCCGCTCTCCGATGCACCGGCGTGCCCCGCTCACGATGGCCCGAGACGACCCAGGCGCTCCTGATCATGGGCAGAGCAGCTGCCCACGCCATCAATCGAGCCGCGGCCGCGCGAGCCAGCACACGACGATGAAAGCCAGCGCAGGACGATGATGAAAGGCACGATTGCCGGGGTAAGCAAGACCGCGAACACCACGCGCAGCTCATCATCCTCCGGGAAAAGGAGAAGTGAGATCGCGAGGCTCGTCATGAAAGACGTGGTCCAGGGCCTCATGCCGCCGCCAAGATGAACATCTCGCTCCGAATCATCGCCGACAGTCAGCAAGCGGAGCAAGCGCTCGACGCCACCCGTCAAGCCGCCGGCCGCCTGCGCAGCGGCATCGAGTCCATCAGCCAGCAGCTCGCTCGGACCAAGGCCGAGCTCGTGAGCCTGGTCGCTGGCGTCTTCAGCATCCAGCAGCTGCGCGCCGCCTTCACGAGCGTCGTGCAGGCCACCATCGCGCAGGAAAACGCGCTCGCCCAAGTCGAGGCGCGACTCCGGTCGACGGGCGGCGCTGCCGGCGTGACCATCGATGCCCTCACCGAAGTCGCCTCCGCCCTTCAGGCCGTCTCGACCTACGCCGACGACGCCATCCTCGAAGCGCAGGCCCTCCTGCTCACCTTCACCAATATCCGCGGCGAGCGGTTTCACGAAGCCACCCGTGCCGTTCTCGATCTCGCCGCCGCGCTGGGCACCGACCTCAAGACCGCCGTGCTGCAAGTCGGAAAGGCGCTCAATGAGCCCTCGCAAGCCTTGTCCGCCCTGCAGCGATCCGGCACCCAGTTCAGCGCCGAACAGGAGCGCGTGATCAAGGCCCTGGCGGAGAGCGGTCGCCTCGCAGAAGCCCAAGGCCTCATCCTCGCCGAGCTCAACCGGCAGTACGGCGGCGCCGCCGAGGCCGCCCGCAACACCCTCGGTGGTGCCCTGACGGCGCTTCGCAACGCTTTCTCGGACCTCCTCGAAGTCGAACAGGGCTTGCCGGCGATTCGCGCTGCCCTCGACGCGCTCACACAGCGCCTGACCGACCCCGCCATCAAGCAAGGGCTTCAGCGCCTTTTCGAGCGCATGATCGAGCTCATCCCGGACGTCCTGTCGCTGATCGTGCGGCTTGTGGAGGCTGTGGCGAGATTTTCCCAAGAAATCGGTGCCGCCCTCACGCTCGCCTCCAAGCTCACCCCCGTGCTATTGGCCGCCTTCGGCGCCAAGCTGCTGACAAGCGCTGTGGCCTACACCACCGAGCTCGTGAAACAGATCGCGCTCAAGACGATCTTGATTGCACGAACCCGCGAGCTGACCCAAGCCCAGGCCGAAGGCTTTGCCGCCGCCAACGCAGAGCTCGGACATCTTGCCGCCGGGCTCCGCGTCGGGCTCGCCGCCCTCACCGGCTGGCAAATCGGTAAGTGGCTGCGCGCCGAGTTTCTCGAGGCCCGGACCTTCGGCATAGCCATGATCGAAGGGCTCATGGTCTTGTGGGAGCGGATGAAATTCATCGCCATCGCGGCCTGGGAAACGATCAAGGCCGCCGCCTTGGGCGCGCTGAACGCGATCCGCAGCGGTGTCGCCGCCATCGTCGGCACCCTGGCGGAGATGGTCGATGTGGAGCTGTTCGGAAAGCGACTGGTGGGAGGTACTGCTGACTCGCTGCGCTCGCTTGCGGATCAAATCCGGCCGGCCGTGAGTGCTTACGAGGCGATGCGTGAGTCGATCGGCAAGGCCGCAGCCGAGCGCGATCGGGCCATCGCTGCGATCCGAGAGGAGACGGCCGCGATGGCCGACTTGGAGTTCGCGGAAGCGAAGGCGGAGCAAGCCCGCACCCAGACGGCACGCACCATCGCGCAGACCAGCGCCGCCATGGATGGAATGACCGCCAGTTTGCGAATCGCGACCAGCGCCGCGAAAGACCATGTCAGCGCGACCGAGTCCGCAACGCAGGCGATCGAGGCGCTCGACGGTATTCTCGCCCGGCAGGCCTCCGAGCTCGGAGGTCCAATCGTCGCGGCCGCCATCCAATACCGCGACCGCCTGATCGAATTGCAGCGCATCGAGCAAACGCTGGCCGAGACCGGTCGGCTCGGCAGCGAGCAAGTCGCTAAGCTGGCGCAGGCGCGCGCACAGGCCGCTGAGATCTATCAACGCGCCATTCAAGCCGCTCGGACCGAGCGCGACATCATCGCCGAGCTGCTCGGGGAACTCGACGACGAGATCAGGCTCCGTCAAATGTCAACCAGGGCTCGGCTGACCGAAGAGGCCATCATCCGAGCCGTCAACGAGGCGAAGCTCGAAGGCATCGTCCTGAGCGAAGAAGAGATCGCGCTGTTGCGCGAGGGCGTGACCCAGCGCCTCGCGCAACTCGAAGCCATCGAGCACGCACAGGCGGTCGCTGCCGACTATCAGCGAACGTGGCAGAGCGCCATCGACGGGGTTGCGCAAGCGATCGGCCAGTGGGTGACGCGCGGCATCAAAAGTGTGTCCGATCTCGGCCGGGCGATGCGCGACATTTTGCGGCGGACGCTCGCCGACATCATCGCCATGTTCATTCGCAACGCGATCATCCTCCGTATCGGGGCGGTGATGCCGGGGCTTGGCGCCATGCTGATGCCGGCAGCCGCCGCTGCCGCCGGCACGGGCACCGCCCTGGCCGCGGGCGCAGCCGGCATCGGCCTCGGGTCCGCTCTCACCGCCGGCTTGGGCGCTGCCTGGGGCGGACTCGGGGGGCTCCTCACCCTGGTGCCCGGACTCGGAGGCGTCGGTTTGGGTATGGGCGTGACCGCGGCAACCGTGGCCCACATGGGTCTGATCGGCGGCTTGACCGCCAGCGCCCAGTTCGGCTTGGCCAATCTGGCCGCTGGCAACATCGGTCTCGGTCTGGGGGCGCTCGCGGGCCCCATCGCGGCCCTGGTCGCCGTTGCCTCGATCATCAATGCCATCTCCGGAGGCAGGCTCTTCGGCACTCGTTTCCGGCCAGAAAGCCTCACCCAGGTGATCACCACCGCCGGCGAGGCGAGCGAGCAGCGCCGCGACGTCCGGCAGCGCTCCTTGTTTCGCGGGCGGCAATGGCGAACCGTGGACATCACCTCCGACGAGACGCGGCAGGCAGCGCAAGAGCTTGCCGAGGCCGTCGCCGGCGCGATGCGGGAAGCGGCCCGTCTGCTCGCCGGCCAAGTGCCGCCCATCATCGACGGCGCCATCCGAACCGTCATTGAGTACGACAACAAAGGCCAAGAGAAACGCCGTCGAATCCTGGTCGAGGTGCTGGGTCGGACCTGGGAGGAAGCCACCCTTGAGGCGGCACGCTCGCGCCTGGTTGCCGAAGGGATCATCGCCACCATCGACGCCATTCTCGGCGGGGTCGTTCGCGGCATCTCAACAGCCAGCGGCGACTCGGGCGGGACGATCGAAGATGCGGTCGATGAAGCCGTGAGCGGACCCATTCGCGAAGCAATCGGGAGCGTCATCACGAAGGGCGTGGAAGCGGTACAAGGTGAGGCCAGCGCCATCGCCGAGCGCTGGCGCAACGACGCCCAAACTCTGCTCGATGGCGCCCGTATGCTGCTCGCCGCCGCTGTCGACATCCGCCGCGGCAGCGCCCTCTTGGGCGATTCAGCGACCCTGACCGCCACCACCGCAATCGTCGAACGCCTTCGCCAGCATGGCGAGAGCCTCGAACAGACCTACCAGCGCCTCAAACAGGCCACCGAGCTCTATGAACAGGCCCTCGCCCTGATGGGGCAATCATGGCAAGGCGCTCGCGAAGCGCTCGTTGAGCATGCCGCCGCGATCGCCGAAGCCGCGGGCGGCATCGAGCGCGCGACTCAGTTGTGGCAGCGGTACTTCCAGACCTTCTACTCGGAAGGCGAGCGGCTCGAAGTGGCCATCGCGCAGGCGCGTTCGCGCGCCGCGGCCCTCCTCGCCCCGCTCGGCATGACCGTCGAAGAGGCTTTGACCGGATTTCGGGCCGCGTTTGAGGCGGCGTTGCCGAACCTGTCGCCTGAGCAAATCGCCGCCTGGCTCGAAGCGGCTGGGGCGATCGCCGACCTGATCGAGCTCGAAAACCGGCGCGCCGAAGCGCTTGCGGAACAGGCTCGAGCCCTCGCCGAATACCAATCGATCGTCGATGGCTTGCGCGATGAACTCGCTGATGCAGGTTTGACTGAGTTCCAGCGCGAGATGCGAGCCATCGACCGGTGGGTTCGGGAGACGACCGAAGCCATGCACGCCGCCGCTCGCGCGGCCGGTCTGCAAGCAGCGAGAGAAGAAGACCTCGCCTTGGTCCACCAGGTCGCAGCCGCCCGCGCCGCCGCCGCCATTTCGAGACTCGAAGGTGCCGCACGCGACATTGCCCGCAGGCTCTACGGGACACCGCTGGAGCGCGTCGAGCGCCGGATTCGTGAGGTAGAAGAGGCCCAGCGCAGCTTGTTCGACGGCATGGCGAATGGCGTCCAAAGGGTGAGCGAGGCTTCCGAGCGCATGTTCGAACAGCAGTTGCGCGCGATCCAGTCCATTCGTGATTGGCTCGACCAACAGCGACTCGATCCGAACCTGTCCTCGCTCACCCCCGAGCAGCGTCTGGCCGAGGCGCGGCGACAACTTTTGGCTGCCGCCGAGGCCGCCCGCGGCGGGGACCTCGAAGCGATGCAGCGATTGCCACAACTGGCCACGCAGTTTTTGCGCGAATTGCGCGCCTTTTGGGCAAGCGGAGAGGAGTTTTCTGCCGGAGAAGCCTGGGTGAGAGCGCTACTCGAGGAAATCGCCAGCCTCCAACCACAGGGAAGTACCGGCGGCGGCGGAGGCGGCGGGATGGGCGGCGGCGGAGGAGGGCGCGTCGAAATCATCCCCAGTCCAGAGCTGGAAGCCCTTTATGCCGAACGCGAGCGACTCATCCGCGAGGCCGAACTGCAATCGCGCCGGGAAATGGCAACGGAACTTGCCGGCATGATTCGAGAGCTTATCCAGGCCACCGGCGACACCCTTGAGGACATCGCCTCACGCATTGGGGTATCCATCGACGACCTCGTCCGGGATCTCGGCATTTCACTCGATGAAATGACCGTCGAAACCGCCGTCGCCCTGGCGCGGGTGGCCGCGCAGCTCGGTGTGGATCTCGCCGAGCTCGGCCGGCTTCTTGGCGTCGAGCTCGGAGAACTCGCCGATCGTCAAAGTCTCCTCAATCAGGCCCTGGATGCGACGATCCAGCAGCTGCCACCGGAGTTTCGAGATCGTCTCCTGCCTCCACTGGAGGCCCTGCGGTCGGCGGTGACGAGCGCCGATGCCAACGCGGCCATCGAGCAACTGCGCCAGGTCACATCCAGCCTGCCGCCTGGCATTCGCGACCTGCTCGCGCCATTCTTCCATTTCCTCGACCCCGCGCCAATCGTCACGCAGCTCACGTCGCTGGCCTCGATTGCAGAAACAGCCCGCGAACAGCTGATGGTGCTTCATGACATCCTCGACGCGATCCGGTCCAGTCACCCTGAGCCCCAACATGGATACGCCACCGGCACGGCCTTCGTTTCGCAGACCGGACCGGCCATGTTGCACCGGGGAGAAGCCGTTTTGCCCGCATCCGTCGCCGATTGGATGCGAAGAGAGGGTCTCCCGATCAATGCGCAAAGCGACTCCGTAGCGCAGCGCCTGGATGCGCTCATCGCGATCACCGAGCGTAGGCTCGAGGCGCTCGAACGCGCGATGCTCTCCGTGGCTGCTGCAGAGCAACAAAGCTCCGATCGGCTCGAGCGCGCGCTTCGTCAGCCGGCGCTTGGCGTGGCTCTGCTGAGGGGTTGAGCATGAGCGAGCCCGTGATCGTGGAACTGAGGAAAAAAAGCGGCCCCCCTGCGCTTTTCGTGGCCGACCGCCCCGTGCCGGGTTTCCCGGAAATCGAGGCGAGAATCGAGGAGAGCATTTCTTATCAACTTCGGGTTTCAACCATTTTCTGGGGCGGTGGGCGGTCGACTTGTGGTGTCGGCGAGATCATCCTGGTGAATACCGATCACGCCTTAGATTCGCTGCTGTTCGACTATGACTACATAGGGGGTGAATGCCTCATCAGATACGGCTGGGACACGCTCGCATTTACTGGTATCATCCAAAACGTTGCAACACGCGGCGAAGGGAGGGTCGCTCTCACCATATCGGACAAAAGCCACATCTTCGAGCGCGGCATCGCCCAGAACCTTTACGCGAGCGGTGAACACGTTGGCCGGATCATGCCCGTGACCGTCGGTCTATGCCATAGCGTGCCTGCTCTGCTCACCGACGCTGCCAACCTTCGCTTTTCATTCCACGATACGACGGCCGTCGTCCCATCAACGGTGCGTGATCAGGGAGTCGTTCTCACGCCCAACACCCAGTGGCAATCCGTAAACGTACCGCCTCATCACGGGTTCCGTTTACTTCAGGCCTCCGCCGGCAGGATCACTTGTGACGTGTTACAGGGAACGGACGGCTCCATTGCGGAATGTATCACGCAACTGTTGCAGCGGCTCCAGTTCTCCTCCTATGTGGCAAGCGAAATCAACGGTCTCAACAGCCTTTATTCTTTTCAGGGTCGCATGGGGCTCTACATCGATGGCGCCATGACCTATCGAGCCGCCTTCGACCTGATCGCCGATTCCATCGGTGGCTATTGGTACTGCGATCGAGAGGGCTACTTCCGAATCCGGCGCCTTGAGTTGCCCTCGACGAGCCCCGACCTGATATTGGATGACACCGACTTAGTCGGTGATGTTGAGGTGGAGTTCGATGCGGCACCTGGTTTGACGACGACCCTTTGCGCGCTTCGGAATTGGCACGTGCATGGGCCATCCGAGCTCGCCGGATCCGTCCGTGACACCGCCATCGGCGCGCTCCTCATGAAGGATTATCGATTCCGAACATCGTTCACACCGCATCCCATCTACCAGGCCGGCCAAGGGCTCACCGGTGCGCGTCGCGATGTTCCGCAATCCACGCTGGTCCGACCGACGCTCAGTCCATCGATAGGTGGGGCGCAGCGACCAGAGTCAGATCACGGCCAGGGAACGCTTTTCGCAATGCCCTTATCCTGCAACCAGGAAGCGAATCGGCGGGCTACGCTTTATGGCGGCCCTCGTTACTTTTGGCGAGTCCGCTCCATCATCGGAGCAACCGGCGTTCTCACCCTCCGGCCCGGTCAGACCGTCCAGATCACTGTGAGGCGTTCCTCAAAAGGCACGGTCTTTGGTCTCGTGGACCATCGTCTTCTTCTGATCGGCATCCGTGGCGAAATCGGATCAAACATCGCTGAACTCACCCTGTGGGGACCAGCACCATGACCAAGGCGATCATCAGTCACACTCCGCTGTGGGAGTCAATAGATCCGATCCAAATCGTTTCAGGTCCGGCACTGCAAATGGGAAATTTAGAGAACTGGACAGATTTGCGATTGTCGAAATATGCGGGATGGTTAAACTCAGGATCAAGTCTGACGATCCGTGTCAAAGTTTCGCAGAGCGGTGGGATACCAGACGGCGTTCGCGCTTACGTCGCCGCGCTTCTCGATTATCGATGCCACATAAACCAGCCTGTCACCAAGACGGTGACGATCCGATGGCGAGCGGCCGTCACCAACGCCGTCATGCAATCCGATACCATGACGGTCGTTTACGGTCAGAATGAGCCTTGGCCGAGGCACATCTTGTCTATCAGGGCTCCTTATTCCCCGATGACATCCGTTGGCGCCGTGGAGTTTCAGATCGATGGCAGTCCGACGCCGCTTACAATCGGCGCGATCTGGGTGGGAGAAATCCTTCGCCTGCCCGACGGCGTGTTAAGGAGTTGGCGAATGGGATTCCAGGATACTGGCAAGATGACCGTGACGAGATCGCTGTCGGGCTACAGCGAGCCTGGCCGAATCGCTCGAACCATCGAGATGACCATCGAAGGCGATTGGGAGCAGTTCTTCGGAGGTGACGTCTCCTTCAGCTCCGATGTGCAAACGACCCTCTTTCGGATCGGCGTGTCCAAACACGTTCTCATCGTACCGAGGGCTTTACAGTCCGCGGCCCCGAACAGCTACGACCACCAGGCGATTCAACGACTCGCCGTGTTCGGTCACCTCGTGTCGCCCCCCACCATCGAGCACCGCGGCGGCAACCGCTTCTCGACAACCCTCCACGCAGTGGAGCTCCTCTGACCCCTCGGTCCAACCCGATCTTGTCGATCGACAGTAGTGCCTCCAGGCGGTGGAGCTCCTCTGACCCCCTCGATCGCCGCCCTGCCGCCGGCCATCTCCCCCTTCCGGTCGTGTCCAAACCTTTTGCAAAACGTGTCCAAACCTTTTGCTCCCGTACACCGTCTTCACGTCGACGTTGTCGGCCAATCCCCCGGCCTTCCCCGGCGCCGAGGGCTTCGGCGCGCAGGCGAGCGGCGGCCGCGGCGGACAGGTGATCTACGTCACGACGCTCGCCCCCAGTGGCCCGGGCTCTCTGCAAGCCGCCCTGGACACCCCGGGGCCTCGTTACATCTTGTTCCGGGTGAGCGGGGTGATTCCCGCGGCCGCGCACCTGACCTACGACGACGTCACCATCGCCGGCCAGACCTCGCCGGGCGGGGTCATCATCCGCGGCTTCCACACCACGGAAGTGCCTTACTGCGATCAGAACCCCTCGTGCATCGGTGGCGCGCGCACCGCCGAGAACTGGATCCTGCGTCACGTCAGGCTTCGCCCCGGGACGGGCCCCGACGCCTTCGACGACGGCCTTCGCCTACTGCACACCAAGCGCGCCATCGTCGATCACGTCTCGATCGCCAACGCCACCGACGAAGCGGTGCAGATCTCCTATTCGAGCGACATCACCATCCAATACTCGATCATCGCCGAGACGGTGGGCTCCCACGCGCAGTACGGGGGGATGCTGCTCAACTACTCGCATCCCAACGTGGGCTGGCCGCTGACGCGGATCTCCGTGCACCACAACGTCTGGAACCGCATTGAGGGACGGCTGCCCGAGGTCTCCTGCGAGAGCCCGGAGGCCGCCGGTTCGACCATCGAGCTCGAGCTCTCCAATAACCTCCTCTGGGATCCCGGCTACCACATCGACATGACCAACGGGACTTTTCCCTACGAGCCCTGGAACCAGCCCGTCTTCTACCGCTTCAACTGGGTCGGCAACTACGCCCAGGTCCGCTCGAACTTCCCCTACGGCCTGATCTACTTCCGCGATCCGCTGGTCGCTGGCCAGACCACGACCTACTTCCACGACAACCGCCTCAGTCGCTACCCAGGCTGGACCGACTATCAGCTCAACTACTGCTGCAACGACTACCCGCCGAACCCGCTGCCCGGGGTCCCCGCCTACGCGGTGAGCGCAAGGCATCCGTTCCCGGCCATCACCTACCACCCCTCCGCGAGCCTCACCGGGCTGCTCTACGCGCGCGCCGGAGCGCGCCCGCGCGACCCCATGGACCGGCGGCTGATGGCGCCGCTGGCCTCCGGCGCCATCGATCCGACGCCGCGCCACCTCAATCCGTACGGCGACGCCTTTCTCCTCGACTTTCCCGCTGGCTCGCCGCCGGCGCCGCCACAGGACACCGATCTCGACGGAATGCCCGACGAATGGGAGCTGGCCCACGGTCTCGATCCCAACGTCCAGGACCACAACGGCACCCAACTTTCGGTGCCTTTGACCGGCATCGCCGGCTACACGAACCTCGAGTGCTACCTGCACCAGCTCGCTCAGCGCCTGGAAAGCGACCTGTTCCGCAACGGCTTCGAATCCTGATCGCCGTCCGTCGCGAGGGGATATGGCGAGAGCCTCTCACCGCCCCGACGGACCTCCTCGGCACGCCTTCGGGCTCACGGCTAAGATGTTGTGCTTTCGGGCGGCGACGAGGCGCGAATGAGACGGGAATCGGTCAAGGCCATCCTCCGCGGTGCATTGCCGATGGGTAGCAAGGTCGAAGTCTGCGGCTGGGTGCGGCACCGGCGCGATTCCAAGGCGGGCGTTTCCTTCATCGACCTGAGCGACGGCTCCTCGGTCGCCGATCTGCAAGTGGTCGCACCCGCCGCGCTCGGCAACTACCGTGACGAGGTGCTGCACCTCTCGAGCGGCTGCTCGTTGCGCGTGCGCGGCGAACTCGTGCCGAGCCCGGGCAAGCAGCCGGTGGAGCTCAAGGCCGAGGCGATCGAAGTGCTCGGCTGGGTGGAGGATCCCGAGACCTACCCGATCCAGCCCAAGCCGCACAGCCTCGAATTCCTCCGCGAGGTGGCGCACCTGCGACCGCGAACCTTCCTTCATGCGGCCGTCGCCCGCGTGCGCCACACCTTGGCCCTGGCCGTGCATCGCTTCTTCGACGAGCGCGGCTTCTTCTGGGTCAACACGCCGATCATCACGAGCTCCGATGCCGAAGGCGCGGGACAGCTCTTTCGGGTCTCCACGCTCGATCTCCTCAATCTCCCTCGGACCCCCGACGGCAAGGTGGATTTCCGCCAGGATTTCTTCGGGCGGGAGGCCTTCCTCACCGTCTCCGGCCAGCTCAATGTCGAGTGTTATTGCCTCGCGCTTTCCAAGGTCTATACCTTCGGGCCCACCTTCCGCGCCGAGAATTCCAACACCTCACGGCACCTCGCCGAGTTCTGGATGATCGAGCCCGAAATCGCTTTTGCCGATCTCGATGAAGACGCGAGGCTCGCAGAGGACTTCCTCAAATATCTCATTCAGTGCGTGCTCGAGGAGCGGCGGGAGGAGCTTGAGTTCTTCGCCAAGCGGCTGGAGCCCACGGTCGTCGAGCGCCTCGAGCAGCTGATCGAGGCGCCTTTCGAGCGGCTCGACTACGGCGAAGCGATCGCCATCCTCGAAAGGGCGGACCATCGCTTCGAGTTCCCGCCCCGTTGGGGCATGGATCTCCAGACCGAGCACGAGCGCTACCTCACCGAGGTGCACTTCCGGCGTCCAGTGATCGTCATGAACTATCCGGAGGGCATCAAGGCTTTTTACATGCGCCTGAACGACGATGGGCGGACGGTTGCCGCGATGGATGTGCTCGCTCCGGGCATCGGTGAAATCATCGGCGGCAGCCAGCGCGAGGAACGGCTCGAAGTGCTCGACCGGCGCATGGCCCAGTTCGGGCTCAACCCCGAGCGCTACCAGTGGTACCGCGACCTCCGGCGCTACGGGACGGTGCCTCACGCCGGCTTCGGGCTCGGCTTCGAGCGGCTGCTCTGCTATCTCTGCGGGCTCAGCAACATCCGGGACGCCATTCCCTTTCCGCGCACCCCAGGCAGCATCGCTTTCTGAATCGCTTTCTGAATCGTGTACGGGCTTTGGGCCACCTTTCTCATCCTGAGCGGCGCCGGGATCGCCGCGGCCGGACTCGCCGGCTACCTCATCTTCGCGCCCTTGGCCTGGCGCCATCTCCGAGAGAAGTATCCCGAAAAAATCCCAACTAAAACATTTATTTCGCATCGCTTCTTCGCATGGATTATCACATCGAAGTGGCGATCCTTCGGCGATACCGGGCTCGTCGGCCTGGCGGCACCGGCCCGTTGGCTCGGCATCGCATTTCTGTTCGGGAGCCTGCTCGCCGCTGCTGCGCTCGGGCTCGGCGCGAACTGAGCCGGAGTGCTTGCTCCTGGAAGAATCGGCGCGGAGAATCGTCGCCGGTTTCCGAGAGCCAGACTTCGATGGATTTCCTTGACGGGCTCCGCCTCGAGGGCCGTCGCGCACTGGTTTGCGGCGCCTCGGAGGGCATCGGTCGCGCTGCGGCTTTTGCCCTCGCTTCCGCCGGTGCCTCCGTGCTCGCGCTCTCCCGCCGCGCTGATCGCTTGCAGGCGCTCTTGAGCGAGCTCCCCTCTTCCACTCCCGGGCAGCGGCACCAGGCATTGAGCGCCGATTTGGATCAACCCGAGGCGCTCCACGATCGCTTGCGCGCAGCCGTGGCCGAAGCGCCGGTCGAGATCGTGATCCACAATAGCGGCGGCCCGCCCCCTGGTCCCGCCCACCGCGCTCCGCCCGAGGAATACGAGCGCGCTTTCCGCCGGCATCTGATCGCGGGGCAAGTCATCCTCGGGCTCGTGCTGCCCGGGATGCGCAGCCGCGGCTATGGCCGCTGGGTCAATGTGATCTCGACCTCGGTGCGTGAGCCGATCCCCGATCTCGGCGTTTCCAACACGGTGCGGGCCGCGGTGGCCGCCTGGGCGAAGACCCTCTCGGCCGAACTCGCACCCTATGGCATCACGGTCAACAGCGTGCTGCCCGGTTACACCGCCACCGGTCGGCTTGAGCGGCTCATCAATGAGCGCGCCGCCAAAAGCGGGCAGAGTCCCGAACAGGTGGCCGAAGCCTGGCGTGCCACCATCCCCCTCGGGCGCTTCGCGCGCCCGGAAGAAATCGCGGCGGTCATCGCCTTTCTCTGTACACCGGCAGCGAGTTACCTCACCGGTCAGGCGATCGCCGTGGATGGCGGGCGCACGCGCTGCATCTGAGTGCGCCGAAGGCTTGGACCAAGCCTAAAGGCACGAAGCAGACGCGATTGTCCGCAGCAGGCAAGTGCTTCGCTGCCCTCCTCGGGCTCGGCCAGGGGGGATGTCGCTTCCCATGGGAGAAGCGAGCGCAGGGCGAGGAAAGCTAGACTTGCCTCATTCCGAATCCGACTTCGCCAGCGTGCGGCTTTTTCTTCCCTACATCGGCGGCGGCTTCGTCGAACCCGAAAGCGGCGAGCGGATCGCCGTGTTCGAGCCGGCGAGCGGAAAGCCCTATGCCGAGCTCGCCCTTTGCGGGGCGGCTGAGCTCGAGGCTGCGGTGGCCGCAGCAAGCCGCGCTTTTCCGGATTGGTCGGCGCGCTCGAGCGAGGAGCGGGCGCGCTGGCTCGAGCGCATCGCTGAAGCGATCGAGGCGCGCGCCGAGGCTTTCGCGGCCGCCGAAAGCCGCAACACCGGCAAACCGATCGCCCTGGCGCGCGCCCTCGACATCCCGCGCGCCATCGCCAACTTCCGCTTCTTCGCCGCCGCCATCCGCCAGTTCGCGAGCGAGTTCTACGAGGGCGCTGGCGGCGCCTGGCATCTCGTGCTGCGCCCGCCGCTTGGTGTCGTCGGGCTGATCAGCCCCTGGAACCTGCCGCTTTATCTCCTGAGCTGGAAGATCGCACCGGCGATCGCCGCCGGCAACACGGTTCTTGCCAAGCCCTCGGAGCTCACGCCGGAGACCGCGACCATGCTCGCCGAAGTCTTCGCCGAGATCGGACTTCCGGCGGGCGTGGTCAACATTCTGCACGGGCCGGGCGAGACCATCGGGCGGATGATCGTCGAGCATCCGACGGTGCGGGCGATTTCCTTCACCGGCAGCACCCGAGCCGGCCGGGACATCGCCGCGCGGGCCGCGCCGGCCTTGAAGAAGCTCTCGCTCGAGCTCGGCGGCAAGAATCCGACCCTCGTGTTCGCCGATGGCCCTTGGCAGGAACGCCTCGATCTCTTGGTGCGGTCAGCCTTCGCCAATCAGGGGCAGATCTGCCTGTGTGGCTCGCGCCTGCTCGTCGAAGCGAGTATCTACCGAGAGTTCCGCGAGGCCTTCCTCAATCGGGTCGCCGCGCTTCGCATCGGCGACCCATCCGACCCGGCGACGGAGTTCGGCGCGCTCGTGAGCGAGGCGCATCTTTCCCGCGTCGAGCAAGCAGTGGCGCGCGCCCGCGCCGAGGGCGGAGGCATCCTCTGCGGCGGCATGCGGCTGACCCTCCCGGGGCGCCTCGCCGAGGGCTGGTTTTACGCGCCCACGGTGATCGAGGGTCTGCCGCCAGATTGTGCGACCGAGCGCGAGGAAATCTTCGGGCCAGTGGTGAGCCTGAGCCCCTTTGCCGACGAGGACGAGGCCCTCTGCCGCGCCAACGCGGTGGACTACGGCCTGTCCGCCAGTCTCTTCACCGCTGATCTCCGCCGAGCGATGCGCCTGGCCGCCCGTTTGCAGTGCGGCATGCTCTGGGTCAACACTTGGATGCTTCGCGATTTGCGGGTGCCCTTCGGCGGCATCAAGAACTCAGGCCTTGGCCGCGAGGGCGGCTTCGAAGCCCTGCGCTTCTTCACCGAGGCGCGAAGCATCGGCATCGCGCCATGAACCGCAGGCTCGCGCGGCTTGGCCTCAGCCTGGCGGCGGTCCTGCTTGCCGCCCTGCTCACGCTACTCACCACCTACATCCTCGCCCGCATCGCCCTGCCCCTCCTCAAGCGGCCCGAGCTCGACCGGCCTGATCTCGCGTTGGCCGTGATCATCGGCTCGCTCCTCCTCGGGCTGCTGCTTCTCGCCTTGGCCTTTTTCCGACTGCGCCGCAAACCACGCCCTTCCCCCCAAGCCGATGGACGAAGCGAGCATCCTGACGCCTGAGGCGCCCCCGCCGATCGGTGCCTATCCCCACGCCCGGCGCGTGGGTCCGTTTGTGTTCCTTTCGGGCATCGGCCCGCGCGACCCGAAAACGGGCGAAGTCCCAGGCAACCTTTACGACTCGGAGGGACGGCTCATCGCCTACGACTTCGAGGCGCAGTGCCGATCGGTGTTCGGCAACGTCGCCGCCGTGCTGAACGCTGCTGGCGCAAGGCTCGATCAGCTCATCGACGTGACCGTTTTCCTCACCCGGATGGAAAAGGATTTTCCTGTTTTCAACAGGCTTTACGGCGAATTCTTCGCTGGCGTTCGAGCCTGCCGGACGACGCTCGGGGTCAATGCGCTGCCCACGCCGATCGCCATCGAGCTCAAATGCATCGCCTGGCTCGGCGAGCGCTGAGCATGGAACTCTTGCTCCTCAACCTGCAATCGCCGGTGGTCCTCGCCTTCGCGCTCGGGATGATCGCGCGCTCTCTGCGAAGCGACCTCGAGCTGCCGGCGGCGATCCAAAGCTACCTCGCGATCTTTCTGCTCCTCGCCATTGGCCTCAAGGGCGGAGTTGCTTTGGCCGGTGCTGACCTCTCCGGTCTGGTGCTGCTTTCGTTGATCACCATCCTCGGCGGGGTGATCAGCACGCTGAGCGCCTATGGCGTGGCCCGGCTTTGGCTCAAGGACCCTCGGATCGAGGCTGCGGCGCTGGCCGCACACTATGGCTGCGTCTCGGCGGTGACCTTCATCGCCGCCCATCAGTTCATGGAGGCTGCGGGCGAAAAGCCCGAGGCGCTGCTCATCACCCTGGTCGTGCTCCTCGAGATTCCCGCCTTGCTCGTGGGGCTTTCCATCGGTCGGATCGGTCTGGCCGCGCGTCGGCGAAGGCGGGAGGTGCTTTACGAAGTGCTGGTGAGCAAATCGGTGGTGCTGCTGCTCGGCGGCCTCGCCATCGGCGCGATCGCGGGGCCGCGCGGGGTGGCGCCGGTGGATGCGATGTATTTCGGCCTGTTCCAGGGGGTGCTCATGCTGTTCATGCTCGACATGGGGATGCTTGCCGCATCGCGCCTCGGCGAACTCGGCAGCGGCTGGTGGCGGCTTGCGCTCTATGCCACCGCGCTGCCGCTCATTCACGGCCTCGCCGCGACCGCGCTCGGCCTGATCGCCGGTCTCTCCGCGGCCGGCGCCGCCGTCTTCGGCACGCTTTTCGCGAGCGCCTCCTACATCGCCGCACCCGCAGCGGTGCGCGCCGGCCTCCCACAGGCCAATGCCGGCCGTTGCATCACCGCTGCCCTGGGCATCACCTTCCCCTTCAACCTGCTCATCGGCATCCCCAGCTTCGCCGCCTTCGCCCGTTGGCTGGCGAGCTGAAACGCGAGGCGGCCGGATGCTTCGGTACGACGTAAACTTCGCTAGTCGTTCCCGAAGAGCGGAGCTTCCGATGCGTGCCCTCGCGATCCTTCCGCTGATCCTCTCGTCGCTGGCCTTTGCCCAGACCTCCTGGCCGCACCGCCTGCCCGATTTGCCCTATGCCTACGAGGCGCTCGAGCCCCACATCGACAAAGCGACGATGGAGATCCACCATCGCCGCCACCACCAGGCCTACGTCGATGGCCTCAACCGCGCCCTCATCGGCACGCCCTACGAGACCTGGCTGCTCGAGGATCTTCTTCGCAGCTTCGATAGCCTCCCGAACGAACTGAAGCCGGCGGTGCGCAACCATGGCGGCGGCCATGCCAACCACTCGCTTTTCTGGACCATCCTTTCGCCCGCGCCCAAAGCCGCGGAACAAGGTCCCTTCCTCGAGGCCGTGAACCAGCAGTTCGGAAGCCTCGAGGCTTTGCGACAAGCGCTCACCCAAGCCGCGCTCTCGGTCTTTGGCTCAGGATGGGCCTGGCTGAGCGTGGACGGCCAAGGCAAGCTCCTGGTCGAAACCACGCCCAACCAGGACAGTCCGCTGATGCTCGGACACACCCCGATCCTCGGCATCGACGTCTGGGAGCACGCCTACTACCTCAAGCATCAAAACCGCCGTGCCGATTACCTGGAAGCGTTCTGGAAGGTGCTCGACTGGTCGGCGGTGGCGGAGCGCTACCAGCAAGCCCTCACCCGCCAGAAGGGGTAAGCCGATGTGGGAAGCCGCGATTGATCTGCACGGCTGGATCGAGCGCCATCGCCACCTGCTCAAGCCGCCGGTCGGCAACAAGTGCCTCGAGCAGGGGGATTTCATCGTGATGGTGGTCGGCGGTCCGAACGCGCGAAGCGACTACCATTACGAAGAAGGCCCTGAATTCTTCTACCAACTCGAAGGCGAAATGAGGTTGAACCTCATGACCGAGGAAGGGCCCAAGGAGATTCCGATCCGCGCCGGCGAGGTCTTTTATTTGCCGCCGCGCATCCCGCATTCGCCCCAGCGCATGCCGGGCTCGGTTGGGCTCGTGATCGAGCGCAAGCGGCGGCCGGAGGAAAAGGATGGCCTGATGTGGTTCTGTCCGCGCTGCCACACCAAGCTCTATGAGGAATTTTTCCCGCTGCGCGACATCGAACGCGACTTCCCGCCGGTTTTCGAGCGTTTTTACGGCTCGCTCGCCCATCGCACCTGCCCTCGCTGCGGTTTCGTCCATCCCCGCCCCGGAGAAACGAGCACCTGAGCCATGCTCAGGATCGACGTCCATGCCCACATCCTGCCGATGGACTGGCCCAACCTCGCCGAGAAATACGGGGATGATCGTTTTCCCGTGATCCATCACGACGGCGACCGCCACCGCATCTACCGGGAGGGGAAGTTTTTCCGCGAGATCGGTCCGAAGACCTGGAACCCTGAACTCAGGATCGAGGACTACGCCCGCTTCGGCGTGCAGGTGCAGGTGATCTCGACCGTGCCGGTGATGTTCAGCTACTGGGCGAAGCCGCACCAAGCGCTCGAGCTCCATCGCTTCCTCAACGATCATCTCGCCGAGATTTGCCGGCAGTACCCCCGGCATTTCGTGGGTCTTGGGACCGTGCCCTTGCAATCGCCCACCCTGGCGATTCAAGAGCTCGAGCGCTGCATCGAGGTGCTCGGCCTCGCCGGCGTCCAGATCGGCTCGCACGTCAACGACTGGAATCTCGATGCACCCGAGCTTTTCCCGTTTTTCGAGGCCGCCGCCGACCTCGGCGCCGCGATCCTGATTCACCCGTGGGACATGATGGGCCGAGAGTCCATGCCCAAATACTGGCTGCCGTGGCTGGTCGGGATGCCGGCAGAACAAAGCCGCGCCGCCTGCTGCCTGATCTTCGGCGGAGTGCTCGAGCGTTTACCGCGGCTTCGCGTCTGCCTCGCCCACGGCGGCGGAAGCTTCCCCTTCACCATCGGCCGGATCGAGCACGGCTTTCGCATGCGGCCCGATCTCGTCGCCACCGATAATCCCCATAACCCGCGGCTTTACCTTAAGCGCCTCTATTTCGATTCTTGTGTCCACGATCCCGTTGCGCTGCGCCATCTCATCGAAATCGTGGGCGTGGAGCGAATCATGCTCGGCACCGACTACCCCTTCCCCTTGGGCGAGCAGGAGCCGGGAAGTCACATCGAGCGCCTGGCTTTACCCGAGGCCGATCGCGCTCGTCTGTTCCACGGCAGCGCGCTCGAATGGCTCGGGCTTCGCGCCGACCGTTTCCATTGAGGAGCGCCGATGGCCTTGGATGAATGGGAAGCCCTCAGCCTCGATGCCGCCTGCCCGCTCGCCGATTTCCGCGATCGCTTTGCCATCCCGAGGCGCGAGGATGAGGAACTCGTTTACCTCTGCGGCAATTCCCTAGGGCTGATGCCCAAGGACGCGAAAACGGCGATCGAGGAAGAGCTTGCCGATTGGCAAACGCTCGCGGTGGAGGCGCATTTTTCAGGACCGCGGCCCTGGTGGCAGGCGCAAGAGTTCGTGCGCGAGGACTTGGCGCTGCTTGCGGGGGCGCGGGCGAGCGAGGTCGCGGCGATGAACTCGCTCACCGTCAACCTGCATCTTTTGCTTTTGAGCTTCTACCGACCCACGCGCGAGCGTCCCGCGATCCTGATCGAAAAGAGGGCCTTCCCATCGGACCGCTACGCGGTCGTTTCGCAAATTCGGCTGCACGGCTTCGAGCCAGCGGAAGCGCTGATCGAAGTCGAACCCGACGAGCCGGCAGGCACCTTTTCGCCCGAACACCTCCTCGCCGAGATCGCGCGCCACGGCGACCGCCTCGCGTTGATCCTGCTCCCAGGGGTGCAGTACCTCACCGGCGAAGTCTTCCCGATCGCAGAGATCGCCCGCCTGGCGCGGCAGATCGGATGTTTTTTCGGGCTCGATCTCGCGCATGCCATCGGCAACATCCCCCTGTCCTTGCACGAGGATGGGGTCGATTTCGCCGTCTGGTGCAGCTACAAGTACCTCAACGCCGGCCCCGGCGCGATCGCTGGTTTATTCGTGCATGAGCGGCATCACGGGCAGATCCTGCCGAGCCTCTGGGGCTGGTGGGGCCATCGCCCCAAGGACCGCTTCGCCATGCCGCAGGAATTCATTCCGGCTCGCGGTGCCGATGCGTGGGCCCTGTCCAATCCGCCGGTGCTCGCGCTCGCGCCCCTTCGCGCCTCCCTTGCGATCTTTCGCGAAGCAGGGATCGAGCGGCTGCGCGCCAAATCCCTCGCCCTCACCGGCCGGCTTCAAGCCGAGCTTGCCGAGCGTTTTGCCGACTCGATCGAAGTGATCACGCCCCGAGCGCCTGCCCGCCGCGGGGCCCAGCTTTCGCTTCGGGTGCAGAGCGGTCGCGAGGAGGGTCGGCGTCTTTTCGCTCTGCTCTCGGCCCGAGGGATCGTCTGCGACTGGCGCGAGCCGGATGTGATCCGCCTCTCCCTCGCGCCGCTCTACAACCGATACATGGACGCCCTGCGCGTGCTCCTCGCGCTCGAAGACTGGCGCAAAGCTCACTGAGCCAGGGCCAGCGCGCCGTTTGGCGGAGAGGGAGGGATTCGAACCCTCGATACGGGAAAACCCGTATACCGGATTTCGAGTCCGGCGCATTCAACCACTCTGCCACCTCTCCGCGTTCGGCCTCATCCGCACGCTCGTCCGCTGAAGCGACGTGGTCCTCCCCGCGACCTGCCCTCGCGGCCGATCGGGGGCGCCGCGAAACCTCGTTGACGGCCCTTCTGCCGCTTCGCCCTCGAGCCGCGGAGCCGATGCGCCACGAGATTCCCGCCGCGAAGCAGGATCGAGGGCGATCGACGCGCTTCGCCTCCGACGTGCGGAGGCGGCAGGATACGCGAGCCCGCCCGGGGCTACAAGCCCGATGCCGATGCCCCACTTCGCGCCCGCGGCAGGAAGAAGAACATGCCCGATTCGTGCCCGGCGAACTGGATCGGCGCGAACTCCGGAACCTGGACGAGGGGTGTCTCGGCCACGAGGAGGCCGAGCGAGACCGAGACCTGCCTGAAGAGCGTCTGCGCATCCAGCAAGCCGTTGTTGTCCTCCAACGCGGCGAGCAAGGCGCGGGCGAAATAGGAGTGATCCCCGCGCCCGGTGTCGGGTACCGGCTGGAGTCCGCCCGAGGTCAGCGCCAAGCGCGAACGGCCGGCCACCATCGCGCGCACCCAGTCCGACCACGCCGACCCGCGCGGCTGTCCGGCGAAGGAAGGCACCGCCGAGCGCGTCATGGCGCCGGAGTAGCAGCTATCGGCCACGACCAGGACATGCCGGGCGTTCATCGTGTTGAGGAAGTCGCTCACGGCGGTGTTCGAGATCCACGTCAGCGGCAGCTCGGGACGCGCATCGACCGGGAGCCAGTAGCCCTGGCGTCCGATCGGATCGAGTTCGCCATGACCGGCGAAGTAGATGAGGAGGTTGTCGTCCTTGCCGAGCTTCTCTCGCAACTCGTTCATCGCCGAGAGCATGGTGAAACGATCGGCATCGAGCAGCAGCCGCACCTCGTAGCCGTAACGATTGCGCAAGAGCTCGGCGAGTGCGCGCGCATCGTTGCGAGCGCTTCGCAAGCGCGGGTAGCGCTGGTACTCATCGTTGCCGATGATAAGGGCGTGGAAACGCCCCAAGCTCACGCCCCGCGGCAGCGTCCGACCGCCGGCGGCCGGTTCGGTCTGCGGGGATGCAACCTCGAGGGTACCCGAGGCCGCCGGAAACAACACGAACTCCAGCCGCGCGCTGCGGCCCTCTACGTCGCTTGCGGCGATCGAAACGGGCGTCTCGCGCCCGCTGAGTTTCACGCGATGCCGGAAGCCACCTTGCGGGGAGAGATGCAATGTCTCGCCATTGAGCTCGACTTTCGCGACCTCGGCGTCGGAGCTCACGCGACCGACGATCTCGACCTCGCCACCGACCCCGCGCAACACCGCCGCCATTCGTCCGCGGGTCAGGGTGAGGGCCGGCTCGATGACCTCGACCACCGGCCCCATCGGTCGGGTATGGACCACCTGGGCCATCGCAGGCGGTGCGGGCCTTGCCGAGGCCAAGCGCCGCTCGAGCTCGGCGAGCTCCTGCTTCTGCTGTCGCAACTGATGATCTTTCGCCATCAGCTGCGTCTCGAGCAAGCGCATGAGTTCCCAGTCCTCGCGTCGCTCCGCGGCCTCGCGCTGAAGCCGCGCCAGCTCTTCTTCGTAACGGCGACGCTCCTCGGCCAGCCGGCGCTCGCTTTCCTCGAGCCGCGCGCCCAACGCCTCCGCGGCGCGGGCCACTCGAGCGAGCTCGTCGCGCAGCGCCAGTAGTTCCTCTGCAACCGCCCGGCGTTCCTCCTCAGCGCCCGCGTCGGCCGCGGCCAGCGCGCGCTCCCGTTCCTCCAGGGCCGCGAGACGCGCGCGCAATTCGGCATCGCGCGCAGCGGTCTGGCGGCGCTCCGCCTCGAGCGCGGCTCGAGCGGCGGCCAGGTTCCTCTGCTCGCGCTCGAGCGACGCCTGCAGCTGGATGAGCTCCGGTGTGGCCGCCGCCAGCGACTCACGCTGACGCTGGAGCCTGCGCTCCAGCTCCCGGCGCTCGCGTTCGGCATCCTCGACCGCGCGTCGCTGCGCCTCCAACGCCCGGCGCAGACGCTCGACCTCTTCGCGCAGCGCCGCGCTCTCCTCCCGTTCCCGCTCCAGCGATGCGCGCAGCGAAGACAGCTCCGCCTGGACTGCGGCGCTGACCTGCACGCTCGATGCAAAGACCAGATCGTCGCGATCCGCGGGCAGGCCGGAGGCTTGGCGATACAGATTGAGCGCCTTGGCCAGATCGCGCTCCACCCCGAGGCCGTTCTCGTAGAGGAAACCGAGATTGACCATCGCCCGCTTGAACCCCTGTTCGACCGCGCGCGCATACCACTCCGCGGCGCGGGCGAAATCCGGCGAGGTGCCGAGCCCCTTTTGATAGATCTCGCCGACGTAGTTCTGAGCCTCCGCGTCCCCTGCCTCCGCTCGTTCCATCCAGAAACGCAGCGCCGTCTGATAGTTCGCGCGATCGTAGGCGACGTACTCCCCGCCGCGGATCTCGCAATCGGCCTGGGTAGTCCGAACCGGGCGCCGCGCTGTCAGATAGGTGCTCATCCTGCCGAGCTTGCGCACCTGACCCGGCAGCAAGCAATCGACGATGAGCAGATCCTCCGCCTGACGCACCCCCGACGATGCGCGGACCGAACCATTCTCCCCGCCGATCAGGGGTAGGACGAGCGCGGCGGCGAATACCAGACAGCTCCTGCGCCCCTTTCTTCGAGAGCGGATTCCCATGTCACCACCCTCACCGCCCGCTGCGCGGAAGACGACTTCCTGTACGATAGAACGCACCGGTACCAGGTTCAAGATGAGGGGGGGGGAGGCTTCCGCGATGGGCAGAAGGGCGAAGCTTTCACGGCCTCCGGCGCGCGGCTACCTCCTGCTCGTTCTCTGTGCTGCCCTTTCGCTGCTTGCCAAGCCAGACCCGGTCCGCGCGCAGGCTCCTCAGCCCACGCTTGTTCTTGTCAGCGGCGACGGACAAAAGGGGCTTCCCGGGTCTGCCCTCGCGCAGCCCCTTGTGGTGCAGGCACTTCTGTTGGGTAATCCGCTGGTCAGCGTTCCCGTCCTCTTCACCATCACCCAAGACGAGACCGGCGGCGCAAGCATCCCATTGCCCTCCGTGAACACCAACTCATTGGGGCGCGCTTCCGCCTCGCTCACCCTCGGCCCGCAAGCGGGGACAGTCAGGGTCTGCGCACAGCTCGTGGTGACCACTCCGCCAGCGCCGGTTTGCTTCATAGCCACGGCCGCGTGGCCGAAACTCAAGATCGTCGCGGGCAATGGCCAGAACGTTCCTCCGTTCAGTCCCTTCGCGCCGCTGATCGTCGGTCTCGATGAGGACCAGCCGCTCCCCGCCACGACGACTTCCGTGTTATGGGAGGTCGTGGCCGGCCAGACGAGCTTCCCAGGGGGCGCGCAAAGCGTGGTCACTCCGCTGCCGTTGGGGGGAACGGCTTCCGCCAGCGCGCTGGCGGGAGCCGGCCCGAGTTCGGTGCGGATTCGCGCCTCGCTGCCGGCTTTCCCCCTGGCTTCGGCAGTCGAGTTTCAGCTCCAGGTCTCGGCTCCTGCCTCGGCCCAGCTCATTCGTATCTCGGGCGACCAGCAATCCGCGCTCATCAACTCGCCCTTCGCGCAACCCCTCGTCGTGCGCGCTCTCAGCGGCGGTCAACCTGTCAGCAATCTGCCGGTCGAATGGGACGTCGTGTCTGGGCCGGTGGTTTTCGCTTCCGGCGGAACGAATGCGGTCTCTTTCACCAACAGTGACGGCATCGCCCGCATCGATCTACGCGCCGGTGCCACCGCCGGGCGAGCCCGTATCCGCGCCAGCGCCGCCGGCTTCGCTTCCGTGGAGTTCGAGGCGGTGGTGATCGCACCAGACGAACAAATCGAGATCGTCTCCGGCGATGGGCAAGTCGCGCCGATCGGCTCGCTCTCCGAAAGACTTGTCGTACGCGTGTACGCGCTCCCTAGCGGCGCTGCCCTCCCTGACCGCCGGGTGGAGTGGACAGTCGAGCAGGGAAGCGCAACCTTGAGTACGCCCGTTTCGTTCACCGACGGAAGCGGCCTCGCCGATGTGCGTTTCGTCTTCGGAACTCCCGGCCCGATCGCGATCCGCGCCCGCCTCGCCGGATCCCCGCGCAGTGTGCTCTTCCGGGCTGAGTCGCTGGGTCCGCGATTGATCCTGGTTGGTGGTGACGGCCAGGTCGGGCGAGTGGGCGAGACCCTATCCCAGCCGCTGGTGGTGCGGCTCGTTGCCGACAGCGGCAGCGGTACCCGACCGATCGCAGGAGAAGCCATTTCTTGGCGTATTCTTCAGGGAGGCGGCAACCTGGCGGCGAGCTCGACCCCGACCGCCAGCGATGGCCGAGCGGAAAATCGCCTCACCCTCCCGAGTCAGCCCGGTACCGTGCTGGTGGAGGCCAGCGCGCCAACGGCCGGATCGGTCGTTTTCCGGGCCGAGGCGCGCTCCTTCCTGCCCGACGATCTCCGCTTGGAAATCGTTTCTGGCAATGGGCAGAGCCTAACCCCCAATAGCCCCTCGCAACCGCTTGTCGTGCGCGCCGTGGATCGCCAGGGCCGGCCCTTGCCGGGCGTTGGCCTGCGCTGGTCGGCGACGCCGGCCGAAGCGGTGCGGTTCGAGTCCACCGAAACCCGAACCGGGAGCGAAGGGACGTCGAGCAATGTGGTGCGGGTGCTTGAACCGATCAGCGTCACGGTCCGAGTCGAGGTGTTCGATCCACCTGGCGCAAGCGCATCCGTCAATTTCTCGCTCTCCGCTGCTCTCGCCCAAACGCCTGGTCTTAATCCTCCCGAACGCGACCAGGCGCGCGGTTTCGACCGTCTCTGTCAGGGTGTCGCCAATCTTCCCAGCCCCGACCCGAGGCAAGCGGAGCTGCGCGAGCTTTGTCGCCGACTCTCGGAGGAGGCGGGAGCCGACCCCCAACGCCTGCGCAGCGCCCTGGCAACCCTAATCACTCCTGCCCCATTGGCGGGAGGGCGGCTCGCGCTGCAAGCGGCATCGGCGCAACTTGAGAATCTCAAGCAGCGACTGATGGCCCTGCGCGGCGGCGAGCGCGGCGTGAGCGTCAACGGGTTGAGTCTGGTCGATGGGGGAAATGCCCTGCCGCTATCGCTCGTGCAAGCGATCCTCTGGCCAGCGGCGACGAGCGAAGAAAGCGATGCCTTCTCGCGCTGGGGCCTCTTTCTCACCGGCACGGTGGGGCGAGGCCGACGTGACCCCAGTGCGCAGGAAACGGGCTTCCGCTTCGACGAATGGAGTCTCACCGGCGGCGTCGACTATAGGCTCACGGACCAGCTGTTCATCGGCGGCGCCCTCGGCTACAACGCCACCGAAACCCGCCTCGGCCGAGCCACCGGGCGGATCGATGCGACAACCCGCTCGCTCGCCGTTTATCTCTCGTGGAACGGCGAGACGAGCTACCTCGAGGGTGTCCTCACGCGCGCCACCAACCGCCTCGATCAGGAGCGGCAACTGCAGCTCAATCTCGGCCAGGGCGCGAACGTGTTGGCGATCGATCAGCGCTTCGCGAGCGAGGCCGAGGGCCGCCAAACCGGCCTCTTCATCACCGGCGGGTACGACTTCAACCGCGGGGCGCTGAGCTTCGGCCCCTATCTCCGCGCCACCTGGCTGCGGCAACGCATCGATGCCCATCGCGAACGGGCGCTGCGCCAGGATCGTCCGGGCGCGGCGCTCGCCGTCGCCGTCGCCGCGCAACGGATCGAGTCTCGGCAGCTGACGGCCGGGGCGAGAGCACAATACATCGTGCCCTTCGGAGCCGGCGTATTGATTCCCACCGCCCAGATCGAGTGGACCCGGGAGTACGAGGACGATGCGCATGGCCTCGTCATCCGCTTCCTCCACGATCCCTCGGCGGCGTCCTTCGTTCTCCGTGGCGACCGCTTCGATCGCAGCTTCGCCAATCTCGGCCTCGGGGTCTCCGCGGTTTTGAGCGGCGGTCGCAGTGGTTATATGTTCTACGAACGGACCGTGGGGCTCGAACGCGAGCGCCGAGAACAGCTCTCGCTCGGCCTTCGGTTCGAGTTCTGATGGGCATTCGGATGCTCCACGACGACTCGCTGCGAACCGCTTGCCGGAAGCCCCAGAAACCGGCCATGCTGAGTTGGCGCATCTGCCTAGATCCGTGATCGGAGTCTTGGGATCAATGATTGAGTTCGGACACGGCTCACACGTCGGACTGCGTCGCGACCACAACGAAGACACGTACCTGGCGGATGCGGACCTCGGTCTTTGGCTGGTGGCCGACGGCATGGGCGGGCACGAGCATGGCGAGGTGGCGAGCGCGCTCGCCCGTGACGCGATCCTCTCCGAGGTGGCCGCCGGGCGCTCGCTGACCGAGGCGATTCGCAAGGCCGACGAAGTCATCATCCGCCATTCCCGGGGTCGGAGCGGCGGCCTGCCGATGGGCACGACGGTGGCTGCGGCTCGGGTGCGGGATGATCAGTTCGAGGCGGCCTGGGTCGGAGACAGCCGGGTTTACCTCTGGAACGGCACCCTGAAACAGATCTCGCAGGATCATTCCTATGTCCGCGAGCTCATCGAGCAGGGCGCGATCAGTCCGGAGCAAGCGAGGACCCACCCCCATCGCAACGTCGTGACCCAGGCGCTGGGCGTCACCGATCCGGAGCACTTGCGGGTGGAAACCGTACGCGGCGAGCTCAAGCCGGGCATGCAGCTCCTCCTTTGCAGCGACGGTCTCACCGAGGAGGTCGACGATCTCACCATCGAGCGCATCCTGGCGCGCACCGACCTGAGCCCCCAGGAATGCGTGGACCACCTGCTGGTCGCGGCCCTGGACGCAGGCGGCTCGGACAACATCACGGTGATCCTCATCCGCAGGCGGTGAGACGAGCGAGCGCTCATCCACCCTGACGGCTGAGCATGTCCTCCGCTCGACTCCTGATCTGCAGCAGTTCGCGATTTTCCGGTTCGGCCTTGAGACCCTCCTCCGCCAGCTCGCGGGCGAAGGGGTAGAGGCCGCGCTCGAGCGCGATCATCGCCCGCCGCCGGTAGAAATCGGCGATCGCCGCGAGGCCCTCGCGAGCCTCGGCATGGTTCGGCTCAAGCCGCAGCACGGCCCGATAGAGATCGACCGCCGATTCGCCCGGAGGCATGGTGAGGCCGCGTCCCGGTTGATCGGAGCCGAGGCCCACCTGCGCCAGGGCACGCGCCCGAGCGAGCAAGGCGGGCACGTCGGCCGGTACCCTCTCGGTCCCTCCGGCTGCGGGATCGGGCGCGGCCGTCTCGGCGATCTCGAGCTCCGCGTATCGGAGCTCCTTGCTCGGCCTCCGCTCGAAGACGAAGATCCAAGCGGCGAGCAGTGCGAGGCCAGCCAGGGCCACCAGCGCCCAAGCCCAGCGATGCCTTCCGCTCCAGCCGACGGAAGAGGTCGCTGCGGGCGGAAGCGGACGCGAGGCCGCTCCACGACTGCCGCTGCGCCAGGCCTCGCGCACCGCGATCGCCTCGGGCGCGCTCTCGAGCAGGGACTCCACCGCCGCCACGAAATCGCTCGCAGTAGCGAAGCGCCGATCGCGCTCCTTCGCCATCAGACCCTCGATCAGGGGGTTCAGCCAGCCGATCCGACCGGGGAGCCGAGGCACCGGCTGACTGACGTGCATCAAGGCGACGGTGAAGGCGTCGCTCGCATCGTAAGGCACGCGCCCGGTGAGCATCTCGAAAAGCACCACGCCGAGCGAATAGAGGTCGGAGCGTCCATCGACCGGTTCTCCGCGTGCCTGCTCGGGGCTCATGTAATGCGGTGTTCCGATCGCAGTGCCCACCAGGGTCGATTGCGTCGTGGAATCCAGCGCTTTGGCGATTCCGAAATCGGCCAGGACCGCGCTCCCGTCGGCGCGGAAGAGAATGTTTGCCGGCTTGACGTCACGATGCACGAACTGTTTGGAATGCGCGTAGTCGAGTCCGCGCGCGATCTCGATCGCGATCCTCAACGCTTCCGCGACCGGCAAGGGACCGGCGGCGAGCCGTTCCCTGAGGCTACCGCCGGGGATGTATTCCGCCGCCAGATAGTAGGTGGGGCCGTAGTGCCCGATGTCATGCACCGTCACCAAATTCGGGTGCTGGAGCTTGGCCGTGATCTTCCCTTCCTTGAGGAACCGCTCGCAGAAGGACTGATCGGCGGCGAGCCCGGGAACCAGGACTTTCAGCGCCACCTCGCGATCGAGCGATTCCTGGATCGCGAGATAGACGGCGGCCATGCCGCCCTGCCCCAGCAGACGCACGACCCGGTAGCCTGGAATCTCGACGGGGACGGTGGCCATCGCCGATCAGGAGCAACGGCCACACACCCACGCACAGGGGCAGGGCGGCCGTGTCATCGTCGAGAGCGCATCATCGGACCTCGGTGCGCAGCTCGCGCAAGGCCGCAAGCAGGCGGGCGGGTTGATAGCGATCCTCATCGTCGAGCGTCGCATAGAGGGCGTCGAGACGGGATCGGGCGCGCTCAACCCGGGACGAATCGATGAGGCCGAGGCTCTCGAAAGCAGCGACCAGGGATGAGACCGCCATCGCCGCCTGCTCCGCCGCGGCGAAATCGGCGTACTCGCCCCGCTCGGCCTCGGCGAGCACCGAATCGAGCAATCGGCCCGCATCGTCTTTCCCGAACGGATGCGAGGCCACGCGCGGCAACGACTCGGTGATGAGCTCGGAAAGCCGTCGGGCGACGGCCCGCGTGCTCGCGAAGTCGCGCTGGCTAGCGGCATGGAGCTCGCGCGTGAGCTCGAGCAGACGCGCACGCCTTTCCGGTGCCACGATCGCGAGCACGTGGCGGAACATGACGAGGTGGCTGTCGTTGAGCCGGACCACGCCCGGCGGCAAGCCCGTCCCCGACCGCGGCTGCCAGCGGCGTTCTTTCAGCGAGCGATGGCAGGCGTGGCAATCGAAGAGCGCAAGCTCAGGAAACAGCCCGTCGCGCCCCGCCTGTTCATCAGCAAGCCGCTGCAAAAGCACCCGTGCGGCAACCCCTTGACCGATGGCCCAGTCGCGAAGTCCGTTGACCTCACCCTTGCGCGCCCGGTAATCCTCGTCGAAATCGTAATGCGGGTACATCCAGGTGAAGGTGTCGAGCTCGAACGAGAGGCGCGGATGGCCCGCACCCATGATCCGGTGCGTGATCGGACGATCCACCGTGCCCATGTGGCAGGACAGGCAAAGCGCCGCGCGCGCCTGCGGATCGGACGTGGGGTACATTCCGAGGGCGATGTTCTCCGCGTGCGGGACGCCAGCCTGCGCGTGCGAGGAAAGCCATCGTTCCGCGCCGCCATGGCAAGCCTCGCAGCCCACCCCTTCGCTGATCTGGAAACGTTCGCCGCGCTTCTCCGGCGGCACGAAATCCGTGTGGCAGACCAGGCACTCTGGCGCCTCGTGGGCGGCGCGCAGGCCCAGGTTCGCCGCGATCCGTCGCGAGGCCTCACTGAGCAGGGTTCGATAGGCGCGCGCATGGGGATCGCGATCCTGCCAGATCGCCACCTCGTCTTGACGGACGCGGCTCGAGCCGGGTGACTCCGCCGCGCCATGGCAGACGCTGCTCGCGCAGCTCGCCACCCCCTGATGGGCGTGCGCCGCAATCCGCTCGACGACGCCGACTGCGGATGTCTCCGCCGTGGCGAAGACGAGCACCGCCCCCCAACCGATCGCACGGTTCATCGCCTGCGCTCCCCACGGACCAACGAACGCATTATGCCACCGAAGCGGCGCCAGCCATGACCGTCCCTCGCTCAGCTCGAGCCGCCCTCGAGCAGGTTCCACAGACAGGCGCCCGCACGCTTCTGAATCGCCTCCAACCGCCTCTGATGGCGTTCGCGCTCGCTTGCCTCCGCTCGCCGAATCACCAGAGCGCCCGACCCGCCGCCATCGCTCAGCGGACTTACGACCCCCGGATCGGCTTCGGCAGAGGGCAATTCGAGGCTGGTCTGACCCTGGGTCATGCGCAGATAGAGCTCGGCGAGCAGCTCCGCATCGAGCAGAGCGCCGTGATGGATCCGTCGGCTGAGATCGATGCCGAAGCGCCGGCAAAGTCGGTCGAGACTGGCCGGCTGCCCCGGAAAGAGGCGCCGCGCCAGCGCCAGGGTATCGGTCACCGAGGCGATATCCCGCAGGCGGCGCACCCGCGCACCGCAGCGCTCGAGCTCGGCTTCGACGAAGCCGACGTCGAAGGCCGCGTTGTGCGCGAGGATCTCCGAGTCTTCGAGGAAATCGAGCAAGGGATCCGCGATCTCGGCGAAACGCGGCTTGTCGCGCAGCGAGGCGAGTTCGATGCCGTGGACTTTCTGAGCGCCCTCCTCGATGTCCCGCTCCGGATTGAGAAAGGTGTGGAACCGCCGACCGCTCAGGCGGCGGCCGATCATCTCCAGGCAGGCGATCTCGATGATCCGGTGACCCTCTTCGACCCGCAAGCCCGTGGTCTCGGTGTCCAAGAAAACCTGGCGCGCCCTCACGATTCCCGACCCCTCGCCTGCCGCCGTGCCTCCTCCCGCGCCAGCCGATCGACGCGCTCGTTGTCGGGATGGCCGGCATGAGCCTTCACCCACACCCACTCGATCTCGTGACGGCCGCGCTCTCGATCGAGATCTTCCCAAAGATCGCGGTTGCGCACCGTCTTGCCATCGGCCGTGCGCCAGCCCTTCGCTTGCCAAGTCGCGAGCCAACGCTCGATGCCGTCTCGCAAATAGCGCGAATCGGTGTGGAGCCGGACCCGGCAAGCGCGCTTGAGCGCACGCAGGGCCTGAAGCGCCGCAGTCAGCTCCATGCGATTGTTGGTCGTCTCCGGCGCGCCGCCCACCAGGATCCGCTCTCGTCCGCGGTAGCGAAGCAGCGCCGCCCAGCCACCCGGACCGGGATTTCCGATACAGGCCCCATCGGTCACGATCTCCACCAGGTCACGATGCGATTCCGCATCCATTACCGGCGGCCCCTTTCGGATGCCCGTCTCGCGAAGTCCTGATCGCCGCCACTTGTGCCGATCGGAATCATGTCGGAGATTGTCCAACGATGAGCTCCACGCGCTCAAGCTCGAACCGACGAAGGCTGTTCCCCGTCCCGATCCTCGCCGACAACTATGTGTGGCTGTGGGCAAGGGGAGGCCACTGCCTGATCGTCGATCCAGGCGAGGCCGCGCCCGTCCTCGCCCGACTCGATGCCGAAGGGCTCGAGGCCGTCGCCATCCTCCTGACCCACCACCACGCCGATCACATCGCGGGAGCGGAGGACATCCGCAAAGCGACTGGGGCCGCCGTGTACGGTCCTCGGGATCCCCGCATCGCCTGCGTGCAGCATGAGGTCACGGGGGGCGACCGCATTCGCCTTCCCGCCCTCGAGCTCGATTTGGAGGTGCTCGCGCTTCCTGGACATACCCGAACGCACGTCGGTTACTTCGGTTCAGGCGTGCTCTTCTGCGGCGATACCCTCTTCAGCTTGGGTTGCGGGCGCATCTTCGAGGGCTCGGCCGAAGCGCTCCACGCCTCCCTCGAACGGCTTGCGAAGCTGCCCGGCGAGACCCTCGTCTGCCCCGCGCACGAGTACACGCTGGCCAATGCCGCATTCGCCCTCACCATCGAGCCCGACAACCCAGGGCTGCGCAGCCGCGCTGCCGAAGCCGAACGGCTGCGCGAGGCCGGACTCCCCACTTTGCCGAGCACCATCGCTCGCGAACGGCAGACCAATCCCTTCCTGCGCTGCCGGGAGCCCGCCGTCAAGCGCGCGGTCGGCCTCGCCGATGGCGATCCGGTCGCGGTTTTCGCGGCGCTGCGAGCCGCGAAGGATCGTTTCCCGAGCGCGCTGCGATCCCCGCCGAGGATGCCTTAGACTAAGCGCCCCTTTCGCGGCAGTATTCCTCCTCATGGGCTTCCTCCACGGCCAGCGCGCACTCATCATCGGCGTGGCGAGCAACCGCTCGATCGCTTGGGGCATCGCCGCGGCCATGCGCCGTGAAGGCGCCGAACTCGCATTCACTTACCAAAACGACAAGCTGCGCCCCCGCGTCGAAGAGGCCGCGGAGACCTTCGGCGCGGCTTTCGTGGCGCCGCTCGACGTGGCCGAGGACCGCGAGATCGAGGCGCTCGCCGCTCGGGTCGCGGCCACCTGGCCGGAGGGTTTGGACTGCCTCGTTCATTCGGTCGCCTATGCGCCGCGCGAGGCCCTGCAGGGCGGGTTCCTCGATGGACTCGATCGAGAAGCCTTCCGCATCGCCCACGAAGTCTCCGCCTACAGCCTCGTCGCGCTGTGCAAGACGCTACGCGCCTCGCTCGCCTCGCGCCGAGGCTCGGTCCTCACCCTGAGCTACCTCGGCGCCGAGCGCGCGCTGGCCCACTACAACGTGATGGGCCCGGCCAAGGCGAGTCTCGAATCCTGCGTTCGATACCTCGCGCTCGAACTCGGCGCCCAGGGCATCCGGGTCAATGCGATCTCCGCCGGTCCGATCAAGACGCTGGCGGCAGCGGGCATCGCGGGCTTCCGCAAGATGCTCTCGCATGTGGAACGCCACGCGCCCCTTCGCCGGAGCGTGAGCATCGAGGACGTGGGCAACGCGGCGGCTTTCCTCGCCTCGCCCCTTGCCGCCGGCATCACCGGCGAGACGATTTACGTGGATGCCGGCTACCACATCATCGGGATGACCGGCCTGGACGAGTCCTGAGTCCGCGGCTCAGATCTGGGCGAGCCGGTCCTCGGCGATGCGGACGTTGAGCTGCGCTCGAAGCGCCTCGAGGAAAGCCTGCCGTTCCCGCGTCTCCCGATCCGCCCGCAGCCTCTCCCGCGCCGCCCGGCGAGCTTCCGCAGAGGCGTTTTGCGGATCGGCATCGCGCACACCGCTCACCTCGAGGATCGCGTAACGACCATCGCCGAGCGCGACCAAGGCGCGTTCCGGAGCGCCTTGGGGCGTCGGCAGCTTGAACGCCTCGGCGAGCAAACGCGAATCCAGCGCTGCGGCCTGACGGCGCACGCCGTTTTCTCGCCGCGGTTGGATTCCGAGCTCCTGCGCGATCGAGTCGAGCGTCGCCGAACCCTCGCGGAGCCGCGCGAGCAGCGCCTCGGCGCGCTCCCGACCCAGTTGCTCGCGCGAGTCGGCGCGATAAGCCTCCAGCACCCCGGCGCGAACGTCCTCGAAGGGCTTTACTCGCGCCGGCAGATGCTCCCGCACCCTCAGCACCACCGTGTGACCACGGTCGATTTCGATCGGTTCGCTGGTCTGCCCATCGACCAGCACCAGATCGGAAAAGGCCTGAGCGATCACTTCCGGATGGGCGGCGATGCCGGGACCTCCGTTGCGGTCGAAAGGCCCCTCGCTCTTGATTTCGACGCCGAGGGCCTCCGCGACCGGCGCGAGCGAGGTCGGATCCCGATATACGAGATCCTGGAGGCGCCCCGTGAGTTCGAGGTAACGCCGCTCGCGCTCGCCCGCGATCATCTCGGCGAGCAATTCCTCGCGTACCTCATCGAAGGTACGGCCTTCCTCGCGTCGAACCTCGAGCACACGGATCAGGTGATAACCGCTCGCACCGCGCAGAGGCCCGATCAACTGACCGGGCTCTGCGGCGAACACCGCTTCCTCAAAAGCCGGATCGGTCATTCCTTTTTCGATCCAGCCGAGGTCTCCGCCTGAAGCCTTCGAGCCGGGATCGTCGGAGTGCTCGCGGGCGAGCGCGGCGAAGTCGGCACCCTCATCGAGCTGGCGACGCAGCTCCTGCGCCGTCGCCAGCGCGGCCTTTTCCGAGTCCGCGTCCGCGCCCTTGGGTGTCACGAGGATATGCGCGACATGCCGCTGCTCGGGTCGCACGAAACGGTGGCGCTGTTCCTCGTAACGGCGCCTCAGCTCGGCCTCATCGACGCTCACCTCCGGCGCGAGTTCGGACTCGCGCAGCTCCACATACTCGATGACGACCTTCTCGGGTTCGCGGAAACGGTCGAGATGCTGCTCGTACCACGTGCGAAGCGCCTCCTCGGCCGGCTCCGCCGCGAGCTCCGGCGCGGGGAGTTCGAGGAAGGCGAGATCCCGCTCCTGTCCCTCCAAAGCGAGGAAACGGTCGACTTCGGCATCGGTCACCAAGGCCGAGACCGCGACCTGCTGTGGCCACTCTCGGAGCAAGAGCTCGCGGCGCAGACGCTCCTCAAAGCTCTGGGCCGTCAGTCCCTGCGCCCGAAGCAGGCGCTGGTAGAGTTCCGCATCGAAGACCCCATCTCTCTGCAGGACCTCGATCCCGAGGATCTCGCGGCGCAAGCGTTCGGCAGGGATCACGACGCCGAGACGATCGGCCATGAGCGCGATGGCTTCCTCGAGGATCATCTGGTCGAGCACCTGCCGGCGCCACTGCGGCGTCTCGAACAGTCGAGCGTCATAGGCCTGACCGAGGAAACGTCGCATCTGTTGCCTCGTTTCCTCGAGGCGCCGACGCAGCGCTTCCGGCGTGATCTCGCGATCCTCGACCTTGGCCACCCAAGTGTCGCGCAGGCCGGTGAAATACTGATCGATGCCGAAGAAGGCGAAGGGGATGATGAGCAGACCGATGACCAGGAGGGCCATCCAACCGGTCATCTTCTCGCGCAGCGCCTGCAGCATGAGAGCGTCTCTGAAGGGACGTGCAAACCTGAAACAGTAGCGGCAAAACCCGCTCCGCGGCAAGCCGCGATGAGGGCAGGCATGAAAGACGAAAGGCGCCGAGCGGCGCCTTTCGAATCAGTGGCGGAGTGGACGGGACTCGAACCCGCGACCCCCGGCGTGACAGGCCGGTATTCTGACCAGCTGAACTACCACTCCCGAGACGTATGAACTTCCTGAACTGACGTTCCCTGGTGGGTGCTGAGGGGTTCGAACCCCCGACCCTCGCCGTGTAAAGGCGATGCTCTACCCGCTGAGCTAAGCACCCGAGGGCGAGCGCCTCAGTTTACGGCATCCTTGAAGGCCTTTCCAGCCTTGAAGACGGGCGTCTTGCTGGCCTTGATCTTGATCGTCTGGCCGGTGCGCGGATTACGGCCCTCGCGAGCGGCGCGCTTTCGCACCGAGAAGGTGCCGAATCCGACGAGCGTCACGCTCTCTCCCTTCTTGAGGGCCTTCTTCAGGACCTCCACCATGGCATCGACCGCCTCTGCGGCCTGGGACTTGCTCATCTTGCATTTCTCGGCGACCGCGCCGACGAATTCTGCTTTGTTCATCGATCACTCCCTCATGGCCCTCTCGGGCCCTAGGCTCGGTGGATTGGGGATGGGTGGGCCGCCGCGCTCAACCCCCTCGGACGCGAACGACCCGCGTGGCTCCGCCGCCTCGACCCGATCGAATGCGGCGTCGCGGTTTTATACCAGCCTGCCCGAATGCACGCAAGGAAGCGACTCGCCTCGCTGGCCGGCTGCCGAGCCTCTCTCGGTCAGTGCGGACGGACAGCGCCCTCTCCTTCCGCTGAGCCTTCCACGGTTTCGCTCGGGATCGTACAGGCGGCGGCTTTCGCCGGACGCAGCGGCTCGCTCAGGGCGATGTCGAGCACCTCATCGATCCAGCGCACGCAGCGAATCTCGAGACCCGACTTCACGTTGTCCGGGATCTCGGCGAGATCCTTGCGATTCTCCTCGGGAATGATCACGGTGCGAATGCCGCCTCGCTGCGCGGCGAGCAGCTTCTCCTTCAGACCGCCGATGGGCAAAACCCGACCGCGCAAGGTGATCTCGCCCGTCATCGCGACGTCGGCCCGCACCGGGATGCGGGTTAGCGCCGAGACCAGCGCCGTGCACATCCCGATCCCCGCGCTCGGTCCGTCCTTGGGCGTCGCGCCCTCCGGCACGTGCACGTGGATGTCGTTCTTCGCGTGGAACTCCGGATCGATGCCCAAAGCGTCGGTGCGCGCCCGCACGACGCTGAGCGCGGCCTGCACCGACTCGCGCATGACTTCGCCGAGCTGACCGGTCAAGAGCAGCTTGCCCTTACCCGGCACCACCGTGGCCTCGATGCTGAGCAGATCCCCACCGACCTGAGTCCAGGCGAGCCCGGTGACCAGGCCGACTTCGTGGCGCGTTTCGGCGCGGCCGTAGTCGTACTGCCGAACCCCGAGGTAATGCTCGAGGCGATCCGCGTCGATGGTGACCGGACTCTGAGGCTTGTGGCGGCCGCCGCGTTTGCTCGAGGCTCCCGAGAGCGCCAGCTCCTTGACCACCTTGCGGCAGACCTTGGCAATCTCGCGTTCGAGGTTGCGGACACCGGCCTCGCGGGTGTAGTAGCGAATCATCCCGATCAAGGCATCGCGCGTGATCACGAGATCGGAGGGCCCGAGCCCGTTGGCCTTGAGCTGCTTCGGCACCAGGTAGCGCTCGGCGATGGCGAGCTTCTCTTCCTCGGTGTAGCCAGGGATACGAATGACCTCCATGCGGTCGAGCAGCGCCGGAGGGATGTTGAGGGTGTTGGCGGTGGCGATGAACATCACCTCGGAGAGGTCCACGTCCACCTCCAGGTAATGATCGCTGAAGGCATGGTTCTGCTCGGGGTCGAGCACTTCGAGCAGCGCCGCCGAGGGATCGCCGCGGAAGTCCATGCTCATCTTGTCGATCTCGTCGAGCACGAACAGCGGATTCTTCGTGCCGGCCTTGGCGAGATTCTGGATGATGCGCCCTGGCAGCGAGCCGATGTAGGTGCGGCGGTGACCCCGGATCTCCGCCTCGTCGCGAACCCCACCCAGGCTCACGCGCACGAACTTTCGGTTGGTCGCTTTGGCGATCGAACGGCCGAGCGAGGTCTTGCCCACACCGGGCGGGCCGACGAGGCAGAGGATGGGACCTTTCAACTTCCTCACCCGCTGCTGCACGGCCAGGTACTCGAGGATCCGCTCCTTGACCTTCTCCAGGCCGAAGTGATCGGCGTCGAGCACGCGCTGCGCGGCGGCGATGTCCTTGCGGATGCGGCTGCGCTTGTTCCAGGGCACGGCGATCAGCCAGTCGAGGTAGTTGCGCACCACCGTGGCCTCCGCCGACATCGGCGACATCATCCTGAGCTTGTTGAGCTCCGCCCGCGCCTTGGCCTCAACGTCTTTCGGCATCCCCGCGGCGGCGATCTTCTTCTCGAGTTCGGCGAGTTCATTGTGGCTCTCGTCGAGATCGCCGAGCTCCTTCTGGATCGCCTTCATCTGCTCGTTGAGGTAGTACTCGCGCTGGCTCTTCTCCATCTGCGACTTGACCCGGCCCCGGATGCGCCGCTCGAGCTGTTGGACGTCGATTTCCGCCTCCACGAGCCCGATCAAGAGCTCGATGCGCTCGCCAACGTCGCGGGCCTCGAGCACGCGCTGCTTGTCGGGAATGCGCACGCCCAGATGCGCGGCGATCGTATCCGCAAGGCGCGCCGGATCTTCGATCGCTGCGAGGGTGGTGAGCAGCTCGGCGGGAAGTTTCTGGCTCATCTGCACGAACTGCTCGAAGGTGTTGAGCAGTGAACGCGAGAGCACTTCGAACTCCCGCGGCGAGCGGGTGAGCAGGTTCTCCTGGACCTCGACTTGCGCGACCAGAGCGCCGCCCTCTTCAGCCAGACCCTTGATGCGAGCGCGCTCGACGCCCTCGACCAACACCTTGATCGTGCCATCGGGCAACCTGAGCATCTGCAGGATGGTCGCGGTGGTCCCCACCTCATAGAGATCCGCCGCCCCAGGATCGTCGGTCTCGGGACTGCGCTGCGCGACCAGGAGGATCCGGCGCTGCTCGCTCATCGCCCGGTCCAGCGCCTTCACCGACTTCTCCCGCCCGACGAAGAGGGGGATGACCATGTGCGGGAATACGACCACGTCTCGGAGCGGCAGCACGGGGAGACGCTCGTCGGTCCTAGGGGTTTGCATTTCACTCATCGTCCGAATCCTCGCGTTCAGGTCGGCTTCCGCCCGCGAGGGCAAAAGCCGAGTCTGAGGCCAATATGTGGGCCGAGGGCGGCGCCTGCAAGCGCCGCCGGGCGATCGCCTTCAGCCGGATGTCGGGCTACTCGGAGGCCGCGCGCGCCTGCTGCCCGTGCCCGCGGTAGATCACATAGGGCTTGGCCGCGCCCTCGACCACGGCCTCGTCGACCACCACTTTCTGCACATTCTCGAGCGAGGGCAGCTCGAACATGGTATCGAGCAGCACGTTCTCGAGGATCGTGCGCAGCCCCCGCGCCCCGGTGCGCCGCTTGAGGGCCTTGCGCGCCACCGCCCGCAGCGCCTCGGGCCGAAACTCGAGCTCGACTCCTTCCATCTCGAACAGCTTGCGGAACTGCTTGGTGATCGCGTTCTTCGGCTCGGTGAGGATGCGCACCAGCGCCTCCTCGTCGAGTTCGTCGAGGGTCGCGATCACCGGAAGCCGACCCACGAACTCCGGGATCAGGCCGAATTTGATCAGATCCTCCGGCTCGACCTCGCGCAGGGTCTGACCGACGTTGACCTTCGGTTTGGTGGAGCGGATGTCGGCGCTGAAGCCGATGCCGGTGGCCTCGGAGCGCGCCTGGATGATCTTTTCCAAGCCGGCGAAAGCGCCGCCGCAGATGAACAGGATGTTCCGGGTGTCCACCTGCAAGAACTCTTGCTGCGGGTGCTTGCGGCCGCCCTGCGGCGGCACCGAGGCCATCGTTCCCTCGATCAGCTTGAGGAGGGCCTGCTGCACGCCCTCCCCCGAGACGTCGCGGGTGATGGAAGGGTTTTCGCCCTTGCGCGAAATCTTGTCGATCTCGTCGATGTAAACGATGCCGGTCTGCGCCTTCTCGACGTCGTAATCGCACTTCTGCAAGAGCTTCTGGATGATGTTCTCGACGTCTTCGCCGACGTAGCCCGCTTCCGTCAGGGTCGTCGCATCGGCGATGGTGAAGGGCACGTTCAGCATCCGCGCGAGCGTTTCGGCGAGCAGCGTCTTGCCCGATCCCGTCGGCCCGATCAGCAAGATGTTGGACTTGGCAAGCTCGACATCATCATCGCGCTTGCGGGACTCCAGGCGCTTGTAGTGGTTGTACACCGCGACCGAGAGGATTTTCTTCGCCCGCTCCTGGCCGATGACGTACTGATCGAGGACCGCCTGGATCTCGCGCGGCTTGGGCAGATGGGCGCGAGGATGGGTGCTGCGTTCCTCCAGCTCCTCGCGCAGGATGTCGTTGCAGAGGCCGACGCACTCATCGCAAATGAAGACGCTTGGCCCGGCGATGAGCTTGCGTACGTCGTGCTGACTCTTTCCGCAGAAGGAGCAGTAATGCACCTTACCGCCGTCAGTGTGACGTCCGTAACGTTCTTCGGCCATCGACGCCTCGCGGAACCCAGAGACTCAAGAGATTCATGCGGCAGGATAACACAACGGCCGCTTCCGCCCTCGCGCACGGCGGCGAATATTCCGCGGATATTGGAGAGTTCGCGCCCCCACGAGAGAGTGAGGATGCAGACCCAAGACATCGCGGTCTCCCGCGATGGCCGCTCCGCCGTCCCCATGGCGCCCCGGGAGATCCGGGTGTCGCATCAGGCGGACTGCCCCTCGCTCAACGACGGGGTGAGCGCAGAGCGCCTGCTCCGGTTTTGCAGCCCACTTCGGTCCCTGGACCGGGCGGGATGGCTTGCCCCCCATGCGGGGCCCTCGCGCTGCGGCGCGAATCGGGGGGAGCATCATCCTCCCGAGCTTGAGATCATCCTCGCTTGCGCCGGAGGCCAGGCTGTTCTCGGCGATTCGCCGAGCGCCCTCTCGGAGCTTAAGGCCCTATCGGTGGAGACGCTTCGCGCCGACGCGGCCGCCCGCCGCGGAGCGCTTCCGCGGTCGAGCCCCAGCAAGCAGGCTCAGCCGGAACGCACGCTGGACTCGCTGCGACGATCGAGCACGTGATCGATCAGACCGTAGTCGCGGGCGGCCTCGGCGCTCATGAAGAAATCTCGGTCGGTGTCGCGGGCGATGGTGGCGATGTCCTGCCCCGTGTGCCGGGCCAGGATCTCGTTGAGCCGATCCCGCAGGAACAGGATCTCCCGGGCATGGATCTCCACGTCCGAAGCCTGGCCCTGGAACCCCCCAAGCGGCTGATGGATCATCACCCGGGAGTGAGGCAAGCAGTAGCGCTTGCCCTTCGTGCCCGCCGCGAGCAACACCGCGCCCATGCTCGCCGCCTGACCGACGCAGATCGTGCTCACGTCCGGTTTGATGAAGCGCATGGTGTCGTAGATCGCGAGCCCCGCCGTCACCAGCCCGCCCGGAGAGTTGATGTACAGGCTGATGTCCTTCTCCGGATTCTCGGCCTCGAGGAAGAGCAGCTGGGCGACGATCAGATTGGCCATGTAGTCGTCGATCGGCCCGACGCAGAAGACCACGCGCTCCTTGAGCAGGCGCGAGAAGATGTCGTAGGCCCGCTCGCCGCGCGCCGTCTGCTCGACCACGATCGGGACCAGATTGAGCGCCTTGGGACGCATCGCGTTCACCCCTCCGTCTCCGATCATGCCGCGCTCCCGCGCGCACGGCGGACGACTTCATCGAAACTGAGCTCGAGCGCTCGAACCTGCGCCTGGCCGAGCACGACATCGATCACCTGTTCGTCGAGGGTGCGCGCCTCCAGATCCGCGCGCAAGGCAGGATCGCGCAGATAGAGCTCGGCGACGGCCTTGGGGTCCTCGTAAGTGGAAGCGATGCGCGCCAAGAGCCGGCGCAGGCGCGCGGGATCCACCGTGAGACCGGCACGCATGGCGATGGCGCGAAAGATCAAGGAACCGCGCACCCGCCGCCTCGCGACCGGATCGAGCTCGCGCAGCCGATCCGGCGTCGGCTCGGCACCCAGGCTTCGCGCCATCTCCTCGGCGACCTCGGCCACCATCGTCTCCGGCAATTCGAAATCGGGCACCCGCGCGAGCAGCTGCTCGAGGATCTCCCGCCGAAGAAGGGCGAGCGTCGCCTCCTCGAGCTCCCGCTCGAGGTTGGCGCGAACCTCGGCGCGGAAGCGATCGAGGTCCCCGTTCGCGATCCCGAAACCTTTGACGAAATCGGAATCCACCGCCGGCAGGACCTGCTCCTGCACCTTGAGCACCTCGAGGCTGAGGCGGGCACGACGGCCGGCCAAGGCTTCGATCCTGAAATCCGGCGGGAAACTCAACTCGGCCTCCTCGCTGGCACCCGCCGCCCGGCCCTGCAGGCGCTCCTCGAGTTCCGCGCCGAGCGCGAGGCTGCCGAGGATCGTTCCCGCCCGCTCCCGGCCTTCGCTCGGATGACGGCCCTCATCGGTCTCGGCGACGAACTCGAAGAGCACCATGTCACCCGAACGGGCCGGCCGATCGACCGGCTGCCAACGCGCGCGCTGGCGTCTGAGCGTCTCGATCATCGCATCGACATCGCTCTCGCTCACCGAGGCGCTCACCCGCTCGACCTCCAGGGAACTCAGATCGAAGTCCGGGACTTCGGGGAACTCTTCGAAGCGAACGACGTAGGTGAAGCGACCATCGTTCTCCCGATCGGCCTTCTCCACCCGCGGCGGCCGCGCGGGGGAAAGCGAATGCTCACGGAGAGCCTCGAGCAGGCTCTCGCGCAGCAGCTCGCCGAGGACGTCGCGTTCGATCTCGGCGCCGAAGCGACGCTCGATGACGGCAGTCGGAACCTTTCCAGGACGGAAGCCATTGATCCGCACGGTCCGCTGCATCTCGCGCAGCCGCGCCTTGAGGCCGGCCTCGACCCGCTCGGCGGGGACGCTCACCGTCAGCCGACGTCCGAGCGTTCCGGTCTTTTCCAGTGATACCTGCATGCTACCCTCTTCAAAGCGCCGCGAGACGTCGGAATGCGGACGCGCTCGCGGTCCGCGCGTCCCGCCCAAAGGATGGTGCGAAAGGAGAGACTCGAACTCTCACGGGTTTCCCCACTGGAACCTAAATCCAGCGCGTCTACCAGTTCCGCCACTTTCGCGTGCATCGGAAGCAGGCTACCTCGCGCAAGGATGGTGGGCCGTCAGGGACTCGAACCCCGAACCTACTGATTAAGAGTCAGCTGCTCTACCAATTGAGCTAACGGCCCGACCGACGAATGGGGTGGACGATGGGATTCGAACCCACGACCACAGGAATCACAATCCTGCGCTCTACCAACTGAGCTACGTCCACCAACGCCCTTCGATCCTGGCGCGCCCGGCAGGACTCGAACCTGCAACCACCGGCTTAGAAGGCCGGTGCTCTATCCGGTTGAGCTACGGGCGCTCATCCGGGGATCCGCATGGTGGTCGGGGTAGAGGGATTCGAACCCCCGACGTCCAGCTCCCAAAGCTGGCGCTCTACCAGGCTGAGCTATACCCCGCTCGAGTGCCATGCTCTCGTCCTGCGCGGGAACCAGGATTCCAAGCCCACGAATCTTAGTTTTCGGACTTCGGTGCGTCAATCGCCGCGGCCGATGATCCCTTCTCGCCCCGCGCTTCGCCGCCATCGCGTGCCTCGGCCGCCTCGAGGGTGTTGAGCAACAGCATGGCCACGGTCATCGGACCGACCCCTCCGGGCACCGGGGTGATCCACGAGGCGCGCGCGAGCGCACCCTCGAAATCGACATCGCCGCGCAGACGCCCCTCCGGGTCGCGGCTGATTCCGACGTCCACCACCACCGCGCCGGGCCGGATCCATTCGCCCGGAATCAATCCGGGCCGGCCGACCGCCACCACCAAGATCTCGGCACGCGCCACGTGCTCGCGAAGATCGCGGGTGTAGCGATGGGCACAGGTCACGGTCGAACCGGCGAGCAGCAACTCGAGGACCATCGGACGGCCGACGTGATTGGAAGCACCGACCACCAGGACGTTCGCACCGCGAAGGGGGCGGTCCGTATGGGACAGAAGCTGCATCACGCCGCGCGCGGTGCAAGGGCGGATGCCTGGCTGCCGCAAGGCCAAACGCCCCACGTTCTCCGGGTGAAAACCATCGACATCCTTCTCCGGAGCGATCGAGCGGATGATGGCCGCGGCATCGAGGTGCGGCGGAAGCGGAAGCTGGACCAGGATCCCGTCCACTTCCGGCGCCGCGTTGAGTTCGCGCACCTTGGCCAAAAGCGCCTGCTGGGTGATGCTCGCCGGCAGGTCGAAGTCGTGCCCGACCATCCCGACCCGCTCAAGCGCCCGCCGCTTGTTGCGCACGTACACCAGCGAGGCCGGGTCCTCGCCCACCATCAGCACGGCCAGGCCAGGAGGGCGTAAGCCGCGGCGGCGCCGCTCTTCGACGCGGGCAGCGATCCGCAGCAACCAGTGTTCCGCGATCGCGCGCCCATCGAGGATGCGAGCCCCGCCCTCGGCGCTCACGGCGTGCCTCCGATCCGCGGGTGAAAGCGTCGCCGGGCCATCCGACGATCGAAGGCGCGAAGCTCCTCGCGCACGTGGGCGATGCCTTGCCGACCGAGCGCGTTCATCCGCTCGTCGAGCAATCGCCCGCCGAGGAGGCCCGCGAGGCGTCCGGCCGCGGGCAACATCGCCTCCCACTGATCGAGCGCCGGCCGTGGGCCCGGGATCGCCATGAAGACGCAAAGCCCCGGGACACGCAGCGTCTCCAGGTTGGCGAGATCGAAGCTGCCCGGCTCGACCATGCTCGCAACGCTGAACAGCGGCGCACTCTCGCGCTGGCCTTCGGGGAGGCGGTGGAAGATTTCACCCTCGCCATAGACAAGACCGAGCTTCTCACAGGCGACGACCACATCCGAACCGGCGAAGCCCTCCTCGGTCTCGGCGACCACGTAAAGCACCACGACCCGTTCGAAATCGCGCAGCGCGCTCAAGACGACGCGAGGACGCTCGCGCCCCGCAATCCCGTTTTCCGTCGCGGTTCCCTCCGCCGCTGGGCTCGTCGCGGCCGCCGAACTCGCCCCCTCCTCCGTCCGCGCTTCCTGCAAGCGCGGTTCACGGCGCGAGCCGCCGCGACGCCCCCGGCGCTCGGCGCCTCCCTGGCGCGGCCGCCCGAACCAGTAGATGAGCAGCAAGAGCAGGATCCCGACCGCCAGCAAAACGAGCCTGAGTTCGTTCGCGCTCACGATGCCGCCCCTCTGCTCACGCCGCCCCGGCCCACGCTGCGGCCTCGGCGATGTCCACGCTCACCAGGCGCGACACACCAGGCTCGCGCATGGTCACGCCGATCAGCTGGTGCGCGGCCTCCATCGTGAGTCGGTTATGGGTGACCACGACGAACTGCACCTTCTCGCTCATCTCGCGCAGCAGATCGCAAAACCGGCCGACATTGGCCTCATCGAGCGGCGCATCGACCTCGTCGAGCATGCAAAACGGCGATGGATTCAAGCGGAAGATCGCGAATACCAAGGCGACGGCCGCGAGCGCCTTCTCGCCGCCCGACAGCAGGGAAATTCGGCTCACCCGCTTGCCCGGCGGCCGGGCCATCATGCTCACGCCGCCGCTCAAGGGGTCTTCGCCGACCAACTCGAGATAGGCATCGCCCCCGCCGAAGAGTCTCGGGAACAGCTCCTTGAGACCTTGGTTCACCCGCGCGAAAGTGTCCTCGAAGCGAGTCCTGGTCTCGCGGTCGATCTTGCGGATGGCCTGCTCGAGCGTCTCGAGGGCGGTGCTCAGGTCCAGGTGCTGCGCGTCGAGATAGTCCTTGCGGCGGGACGCTTCGGCGAGCTCCTCGATGGCCGCCAGGTTGACGGCGCCGATCCGTCGGATGCGGGCCTCCACCTCCTCGAGCTCTCGCTGCAGAGCCGCCTCCTCGGCATCGGGCGGGAGCGAGGCAAGCAGCGCTTCCGCGTCCTGGCCCGCCGCCGCGATGGCCTCACGCAGCGTCTGCGCGCGAAGCTCCACCGCCTGCAGACGGAGGCGCACTTCGGCGAGCCTCTCGCGCACGGCCCCGAGTTCGGAATCCAGCCGCTGCCGCGCGTGCTCTTGGGTGCGCAGACGCTCGGCCGCTTGCTCGAGTCGTCCTTGCGCCTCGGCGAGGGCGCGGTCGGCGATCAGACGCCGTTCGAGCAGCGCCTGGAGGCTGAGTTGGAGCTCCTTGAGCGGCGTCTCGCCGGCGGCGAGCTGGGATTCGAGCTCGGCGCTCCTCGATTGCAATTGCTTTCTCTGCTCCTCGAGTCGCGCGAGCGCCTCGCGCAGCGAGGCCGCCGAGCTCTGCCGGCTCGCCAAGCGAAGATCGAGCCGATGCAGTCGGTCCGAGGCATCGCGAACGGCCGCGCGGGCCGTCTCGAGGCGCTCGCGCAGGGCGCGTCGCTCCTCCTGGAGGCGGCCGCACTCCTGCTCCAAACGGGCCGCGTCGGTCCGCGCCCGATCGAGGGCGGACCTTGCCACTTGCACGGAGCGAGCGGCCTCCTCCGCGCTTTCGAGAAGGGCAACGAGTTCGCGTTCGATCTGAGCCATTCGCGTCCGCGCGGCCTCGATGCGCCCCTGCTGACCGCGAAGGGAGCCGGCGAGCTCCGCACGGGCGCGATGCGACTCCGCGAGTTCGGATTCGAGACGACGTCGCGCGGCTTCGGCCGCCGTCTTGCGCTCACGGCAATCCGAAAGCGCCTGCCCGAGTGCGGCGAGTGCGCCCTCTTCCTCGCTCACACGCGAGCGCAGCTCGCGAATCTCGCGCTCGCGGGCGAGAACGCCCCGTTCGGGTGCGGGTTTCCTGACGATTCGAGCGGCGCCGCGCACGAGCCAGAAGCCGTCGGGGGTCACCACCGCCTCCCCCGGCGGCAGCTGGCGAAGCCGCGTGCGGGCGGCGGTGAGGTCCTCGGCGATTCTGACCCGCGCGAGGAGCGCGAGAACGGCCGCAGGACCCTCGACCTTGGCGGCGAGGGAGTCCAAGGGGATCGCGGGGCGAGCGCCGCTCTCATCGACCAGCGCCAGATCGCACTCGGTGCCCTCCACCACCCGGGCGACCGCCTCTTCGGCGCCCTCGCCCACCGCTGCCGCGAGCAGCGGCTCGAGCACCGCCTCCACCGCCCGCTCGTAGCCAGGCTCCACGCGCAGCACTTCCCCGAGGCGCGGCCGCGAGCCCCAACCGAGCGCCGCGAGGGCCCGTTCACGATTGGCATCCTCATGCCCGAGCGCGGCGTGCTGCAAGGCCTCGAGGGAGGCGAGTCGCCCCCGCGCAGCTTCCAGCGCGCCCCTGCGCTCGGCGATACGATCCTCGAGATTCCGCTCTTCGCCTTCGACCGCTTCGATCTCCCGACGCTGCGCCGCGATCGCCTCCTCGAGCTGCTTCACCCGCGCCTGCCCCTCGCGCTCCGCCAGAGTCAAGCGCTCGAGTTCCCCGGTCATCGGCGCGAGATCGATGCGCGACCGCTCCTCCTCGAGCTCCCGCCGTCGCCGATCCAGCGTCGCGATGCGCTCCTCGATCATCGCCATGCGCGTCCGCTCGACTTCGACGGCGCGTAGCGCATCGGAGCGCTCTGCACTCACCCGGTCCCAGCGCTGCTGCCAGTCGGCGATCGCCCCCTCGGCCTCCTGCAGAGAGGCACGTGCCCGCTCGACCTCCTCGACGAGCTGGACGCGAAGCGGTTCGGCCGCCGCCAGCTCCTCCTCGAGCGCCGCCAAGCGCTGCCGATCGGAGGCTTCGGCCTCGCCCAGCCGGGCGAGATTCCCCGACGTTTCACGCCGGGCCTGCTCCAAGCGCTGACCGAGCTCACGGGCATGGCGGATCTGTTGCTCGACGGAGGCGATGTCGGCGGCGATCCGGAAGGACTCGGCTTGGGCCGCGGCGAGGGCTTCGGTGCAATCGCGATGCGACGCCCGCTCCTGCTCGAGCGCGTTCTCTACTCGCCGAAGCTCCGCCGCAAGACGCTCGGCATCGAGCTCGGCCTCGACCCGCTCGCGGGCCACGGCCTCGCGTTCGGATTGAAGCGTCGATAGGGCGAGCGCACGCAGGAGGCCCTCGATGCGCGTGCGCTCCTCTTGCAAGCGCATGTAGCGCTCGGCGGCCTTCGCCTGCCGCTCCAAGTGATCCACCTGCCGCGCGAGCTCCCGGCGCAGATCCTCCAAGCGGGCGAGATTCTCCCTCGTCTCGCGGATCCGCTGCTCGGTTTCCTTCCGTCGCTCTTTGTACTTCGAGATCCCCGCCGCCTCTTCCAGGTGCTGGCGCAGTTCCTCCGGATGAGCCTCGATCAGCGCCGAGATCATCCCCTGTTCGATGATCGAATAGCTGCGGGCACCCAGACCCGTGCCGAGGAAGAGATCGATCACGTCCTTGCGTCGGCACTGACTGCCGTTGATCGAATAGGTCGACACGCCATCCCGCGAGACGGTCCGCTTGACGGAGACTTCGGAAAAACGCGCGTACTCGCCGCCGAGGGCGCCGTCGCCGTTGTCGAAGACCAGCTCGACGCTGGCAGTGCCGACCGGCTTGCGGGAGCCCGAGCCGGAGAAGATCACATCCGCGAGCTGATCGCCGCGGAGGCGGCTCGCGGCGCTCTCGCCCATGACCCAGCGAACGGCATCGATGATGTTCGACTTTCCACAGCCGTTCGGACCCACGATCGCGGTGAGCTGCGTGGGCAGATGGACGACCGTCGGATCGACGAAGGACTTGAAGCCGCTGATCTTGATCGTGCTCAGACGCATGGAGGGCTCGCCGCTTCGCGCGAGGGAGGCGCCGTGGCCAGCGCAGTCGCGACTTCCCGCCCGCCGTCCGCGACCGCTGTGCGGCAACAAGCGAACGAGTATATCACCCGTTGCGTCCCGTCTCCGAAGGAATCTCCTCCGGCGCTCGGGCCTGGATCGCCAGTGCGTGGATGGCCCCGGGAAGGTATTCGGAGAGCACGGCGTAGATCTCGCGATGGCGCTCGAGCGCGCTTCGCCCGCGGAAGCGGGCACTCACGATCTCGAGGCGAAGATGCAACCCGGAGCCGCGACCCGGATGGTGACGATGGCGCAGGGACTCGTCCTCGAGGCGCAAGCGTTCGGGCGCGAAGGCCTCGCGCAAACGGCTTGCGATCGCGGCGATCAGGGACTCCGTATCCTGTGGCACGGACGGGGCCGGTGGGAAACCGGTTGGATTGTGCCGCAGAACCCAGCGATGTCGTAAGATGCGCGGCTCAGGGAGTCGCGCGAATCCGGTTCTCCCTCGCCGAAATCGCCTCCGCTCAATTCTCCCTGAGCCGCCAGCCGCGACCCCGTCGCCGGTTCCCATTCGCATCAACATGCCGATCGTCGTCCATTCGTTCGCTGCGGCCTTCCTCGGCTCCGAGGCCCTCTCGCAGCTCATGAGCCCTTTCGGGCGAGGTCCGTGAACGTGCAAGAGACCGCGACGAGCCCGGCGCGCGCCCATCGCCCCGTTCAGCAGGAGATGCCGCTTGCCTTCGTGCGCGGCCAGCCGATCCTGGAGATTCCCCAGGATCTCTACATTCCGCCGGATGCGCTGGAAGTCATCCTGGATGCTTTCGAGGGGCCGCTCGACCTGCTGCTCTACCTCATTCGCCGTCAGAACCTCGACATCCTCGACATTCCGGTGGCCGAAATCACCCGCCAGTACGTCGAGTACATCGAGCTGATGCGGGAATTCCGCCTGAGCCTGGCGGCGGAATATCTGGTCATGGCCGCAGTGCTGGCCGAGATCAAATCCCGTCTCCTGCTGCCCCGCCCTGCCGAAGTCCATAGCGAGAGCGAGCCCGACCCGCGAGCGGAACTGGTCCGTCGCCTCCTCGAATATGAACGCTTCAAGAAGGCGGCGGAGGATCTCGACGCCCTGCCGCGTCTGGAGCGCGATACCGCGATCGCATCCGCGGCGGTCGAGGATCGCCGGGTGATCCGGATCCCGCCCGCGGTCGAGCTGCGCGAGCTCCTCGTGGCGCTGGCCGGGGTCTTGCGGCGTGCCCAGCTCGCGGGGCATCATCGAATCGAACGCGAACCGCTCTCGGTGCGCCAGCGCATGGGGGAAGTCCTGAAGGCGCTCAGCGACGGCCGGTTTCGACGTTTCGAGGAACTCTTCCCGGCCGAAGAAGGCCGTCGCGGCGTGGTCGCCACCTTCCTCGCCATCCTCGAGCTTGCGCGCGAGCAGCTCGTCGAGCTGATGCAGGAGCGACCGCTCGCCCCGATCTATCTGCGCTCGCTCGCCCTCTGAGGGACCTCTGACACGATGGACACCGATCGCATTCGACAGATCGTCGAGGCCGCGCTTCTGGCTGCCTCCCAGCCACTCTCCAGGGATCAGCTGCTCTCGCTGTTCGAGGAGGCCGACGAGGTCGGTGCCGAAAACGTGGACCGCGCCTTGGCCGAGCTGGCCGAAGACTGTGCGCGACGCGGAATCGAGCTGCGCGAGGTGGCATCGGGCTTCCGATTCCAGGTTCGGCGCGAGCTCTATCCCTGGGTCTCGCGCCTGTGGACCGAGCGAAGCGCCCGCTATTCGCGCGCCCTGCTCGAAACCCTGGCCCTGATCGCTTACCGTCAACCCATCACCCGCGGTGAAATTGAGCAGATTCGAGGAGTGGCGGTTTCCACCCAGATCATGCGCACCCTCGAAGAGCGCGGGTGGATTCGGGTCCTCGGTCACCGCGACGTTCCGGGAAAGCCCTCGCTCTATGGCACCACCAAGGCTTTCCTCGACTACTTCAATCTCAAGAGCCTCGATGAGCTGCCGCCGCTTTCGGCGCTGCCGGAGATTCCCGAAATCGAACCCGAGCTTCGGCTGGAAAGCGGCACGACCCCAGCATCGGGAGCCGAATCCCCACCCCCGGAGACCACCACCGCATGAGCGAGAACCGTCGTCCCATCCTCAGCCTGCGCCGGAGCCGCAGCGAGGATCCCTTGCCGCGCGAAAGGCTTCAGAAGGTCCTCGCCTATGCGGGTCTCGGCTCGCGGCGGGCGATCGAACAGCGCATCGTGCGCGGCGAGGTCAAAGTCAATGGCAAGGTCGCGCTGATCGGCGACACGGTCGGACGCGGCGACCGGGTGGAGATCGACGGCCGCTTCTTCGTCGTGACCGCCGAAGCGCAACGGCCGAGAATCCTGCTCTACCACAAGCCCGAGGGGGAGATCAGCACGAGCGAGGATCCGGAGGGACGCAGCACCGTCTTCGAGCGCTTGCCGCCGGCGGGTGAGGGTCGCTGGATCGCGGTCGGAAGGCTCGATGCCAACACCACGGGTCTCATGATCTTCACCACCGACGGCGAGCTCGCGAATCGGCTCATGCATCCCTCGCACGGTGTCGAGCGCGAGTACGTCTGCCGGATCCGCGGGGCGGCCGATCGCAGTGCCCTCGAGCGGCTGCTCTCCGGTGTCGAGCTCGAGGACGGCCGGGCGCGTTTCGAACACATCCAGCGCATCGACGCCGGCGGCGGCAGCCATGCCTGGTACCGGGTGGTCATCCGCGAGGGCCGCAACCGGGAGGTCCGCAGGCTCTGGGAAAGCCAGGGGCTCACCGTCAGCCGACTCAAACGCGTTCGGTACGGACCGATCACCCTGCCGCGGCAACTCAGGCGCGGCCATTGGCTCGAGCTCCCACCCGAAGCCGTGGCGGAGGTCCTCGCCGCCATCAGCCGCGACGAGCGCCAGGCACCGCTGCTCTCATTGCGTCCGGTGCTGCATCAGCGCGCGACGCGCAGCCGATTGATCGAGGCTCCCGGGGCCGACGCCTGGGTGGGAGAGCGGCTCGCGGAGGCGCAGGAGTTCGCCGCCTTCGACCGCCTGGCATCCTCCTCGCCCACCGCCCATGCCCGTCCCGCACGATCGCGCAGCCCGTCCAAGCGGCGCCCGACGTACAAGAAACCGAGGAAGACCGAGGGACCGCGCAACGCCTCCGGGGCGAAGGAGAAAAGGGAGCGCCGACGCGCCGCCCGACTCGCTCCCGGACAGCCGATACCGGAGGATTTCCGCAGCTGGTACGTGCCCGAGGGCGGTGCCACCTCGCCGTTCGCCGAGGGCGGGCCATCGCGCCGCGTCCACCCCCGGAAGCCGCGCCGTCGGCCCGGCGTCCGCCGCCGCTCGGATCGGGGGCCGGCGCCGAACGATCACGGCGGCGACCAAGACTGAGGCCGGTTCAGAGCCTGAGCTTGCTGCGGGTGCGATCCCGCCGACGCTGTTCCTTGGCCCGATATTCCTGGATGCAGCGGTCCTTCACCACCATCACGCACTCGAGGTACTCCGCCGCCTCCATGAGCGCGGCGCGGATCGCTTGACCGGCTGGCGTGCGCTCCTCGTTGGCCAAGCTGCCTCCGAAGCCCCCGCGCGAGATGCCCACCGCGACGCCGCCGCTGGTGGCGGTGCCCTCGACGGTCCGCGCATAGGCGACCTCGCCAGTATTCGCCTCGATCACCCTGAGATCGATGGCGATGTAGGCGCGGCTCTGCTTGCCGCCGAGAGAAATGCCCTTGAAACTGATGCCTCCGCCCGTGCCCCCGGAATACTCGTCGTAGGCGGTGACCGTACCCGTGATCAGATACTGAGCGCCGGTCAGGCGGCCGATCCCCGGGCCCGTGCCCGCGGCGACCCGGCCCGAGGCCGCCAGGTTTTGCTCCTCGAGAACCGCGCGCAGCTTGTCGCGCTCGACCAGGCGGAAGGATCCGAGCGCGGCCAGCTCATTGGACAACATGCCGGCGAGCTCCTCGCCGACGCCACTTCCCCACCACCGCACGGTGGCGCGGTTCTCAAAATCGATGACGGCCACCACCGGACGCCCATCGGAGGCGACGCTGCTGCCGGCGGCGAGCCAAGTCGCCACGAACAAATGAATGAACCGGATGATTCTCATGTCTTGATCCCGAAGGACGGTGCTGCCTATTGCTCTACGGAAAAAGGCGCCGAGATGGACACCTGCGCGGGATCATACGCCTGCGCCCCGTGTTCCGAGCGCTGGCCGCGCAGGCTCTTCAGCCAGCGATCAGGACGGCGAATCCTCCTCGAGGATGAAGCGATCCGCGTCCCGATCGGCGGGAAAGCGCGCGCGCCAGGCGCGCAAGGATTCTCCATCGAGGCGGACGGTCACCACCTGCGGCTCAGGGCCGAGCTCCACGAGCCGCCGACCCTCAGGGTCGATCACCGCGCTGCCGCCGGCGTAGTCCAGGCCGTTGCCATCGCGGCCGACGCGGTTGACCGCCACCACGAAGGCGAGATTCTCGATCGCCCGTGCGCGAAGCAGCGTCCTCCAATGGGCATGACGCGCGGCCGGCCAGTTGGCGACGAGCAGGATCAGATCGTAATCGCCGCGATTGCGCATGAAGACCGGAAAGCGCAGGTCGTAACAGATCTGCGGCAGGATCCGCCAGCCTCGGTAGGGGATGAGCACCCGTCTACGGCCCTGGGCATAGCGCTCATGCTCGCCGGCCATGCGGAAGAGATGCCGTTTGTCGTACGCGTGGAGCTCCCCCTCCGGCGTGGCGAAGAGGAGGCGGTTATAGACGCCCCCCTCGGCGCGGATCGGCAGGCTGCCTACCACCGCCGCGCCGGTGGCAGCCGCCTGGGCCCGCATCCAGGCCACGGTTTCCCCTTCCATGCGCTCGGCCGAGTCGGCCGCTTCATTCGAGAAGCCGCTGGTGAAGGTCTCGGGAAGCACGATCAGATCGCTTGCTCCCGCCAGCGTGGCCATGGCTTGCCCATAGAGCTTGCGGTTGCCCGGCGGATCGTGCCAGAGCGTGGCGAGCTGCAGCAGACTGACGCGCAAGGTCTCCATCGTCCCCTCAAAGTGTCGCCAGGCGCTCGGCGGCGGCCATCAACGTTTCCGGATTCTTGGCGAAACAGAGGCGAATCAGCCTCAGTTCGGGCGGAGGATCCTGGTAAAAAGGCGAGAGCGGCACCGCCGCCACGCCGTGCTCGCGCACCAGTTGTTCGCAAAAGCGCCGGTCTTCCTCCTCGGCGACCGCCGAGTAATCGGCGAGCACGAAATAGGACCCTGCCACCGGCAAGGGCTCGAGGCGGGTTGTGCGCAGCAACGCCACGAAGCGGTCGCGCAGCCGCTGATAGAAGCCCCCGAGCTCGCGATGGTGCTCGGGGTGAGCCGTGAGCATATCGGCCACCGCCTCCTGCGCCGGGGTGAAGCTACAGAAGGTGTTGTACTGGTGCACCTTGCGCAGCTCCGCGGAAAGAGGAGCGGCGGCGACCGCATAGCCCAGTTTCCAGCCGGTGCAGTGGTAGGTCTTGCCAAAAGAGGATACGGCAACGCTGCGATCGCGCAGGAGCGGGTGGCTGAGCACGCTCCGATGGCGATGCGCATCGAAGACGATGTGCTCATAGACCTCATCGGAGATCACCCACAAGCCGTGTCGCTCGGCGAGCGCCGCAAGGGCTTCCAAGTCCTTGGCACCGAACACGGAGCCGCAGGGATTGTGCGGGGTGTTGATGAGGATGCCGCGGGTTCTTCCATCGATCTCCTCCGCCACGCGCTCCCAATCGGGGAGAAAACGCGGTGCCTCGAGCGGGATATGCACCGGCTCGCCGCCGGCGAGGCGGATCATCGGGTCGTAAAGATCGTAGGCCGGATCGAAGAGGATCACCCGGTCGCCGCGATGCACCAGGGCCAAAATCGCATCCGCAAGCGCCTCGCTGCCTCCGCTCGTCACCGTGATCTCGCTTTCCGGATCGAGCGCGATGCCATCGCGCTCGGCGATCATCTGGGCGATCGCCTCGCGCAGCCGGGGCAGTCCCGCCATCGGCGCGTATTGATTGCGCCCTGCCTCGACATGGCGGGCGAGCGCCTCCCGCAGGAAGGAAGGCGGGTCGAAATCGGGAAAGCCTTGGCCGAGGTTGATCGCCCCATGCTCCTGGGCGAGCCTCGACATGATCGTGAAGATGGTAGTGCCCACCGAAGGCAGCTTGCTTGCAAGCGGATTCATCGCGACCTCCAAAGCCGAGGTGGCGATGTTACCTGCAAGCGCGTGCATTCATGGGCAAGGTGCGGGATCGCTGAGGAAGACCACGGTCTCGGCAATCGAGACGTTGCCCATGAGCGGCGCGGCGAAGCTCGCCGAGAGCTGCCAGCTCGCGCTGCTGCCGCCGCTCAGGCTCATCGTGCCGACCTCGCGGGCCTCGGCCCGCCGCCACAGGCAATCGCGGCAGAACCCTCGGTATTGGAGCAGGCGGTAGGCGGATCCGCCGGGGCTGCCATTGGCCCAGAGCCAGCGCGGCCAGCCCTCGCCGTCGTAGAGATACACCGCGGCATCCTCGATCGACGCCGTCGAGAGCCGGTCGAACCCGCGGCCGCTTGCCGCCGGGGGATACCAAAGCCCGCTCAACGCGAGCGGCCCGCCGCCGCTCACTCGGCACGCGCCGGGATCGAGCCAACGCAAGCGCTCGCTCCCCGAAAAACCCGAGAGCTCATAGCTCATCAAGAGCTCGCGCTCGGCGATGCGGGAAAGCGTGAGCATGCCCACTTCCGCACCGCGGGGCGGGGACTGGCCATCATCGGTGAAGCGATAAAGCGGCGCTTGCCACACGCGCTGGTTTGCCGTCGGCTCGGGGCCTTGGGCGATGAACCATTCCGGTTGGTCGCGGCGGTCGTAGCTATACCAGAGCACCACCCATTGGCCGCTTCCGCGACTGAGGAAAATGCCATGGCCATCGCGGGCGGGATTGTGCCAAGGGCCGACCGGCGCGGTCGGCGCAGCGCTCGCATACTCCACTCGCAGGGCGACCTCCACCTCGGCAGGATCCCCGCCGAGATGGCTCAAGCCGAAGAAATAGCGACCCGGCGGGGGATTCAAAAACTCGATGCGCCGCTCGCCGCGACCGGGTTGATCATCGCGCGCCAAGGCCTCGGAAAGCGCCGGAGGACCATCATGGATCGGGCCGCTGCCTGGGGCGGGTAATGGCGCGCGCAGCAAGTGCAGCGCGGCGCGCTCGGCCTGCCGCGCCTCGAGGATGATCCTCTCGGCACCCGCCGGCACATCGCTGAAGAGCCCGAGATGGACGCCGCCGATCGGTACCGCCACCCGCCGCCCGCGCCCATCCTGAGCGAGCGCACGGGCGGCCGGCAGGAATGCACCACGGCTCAGGCGCACGGGCACCACCGCCGTCTGCCCGAGCCGATCAGGACGGGTCCCCACGAGCAGCGCGCCATACCAGACCGAGCCTGGCTGCTGCATCAGCGGCGCGTTCCACGCCAGCTCCAGTCGCCCCGATCCTCCATGCGCGCTTCGCCCCGGTCCGCTCGGGAACAAGGCGCGCTCGCCCCCGGCAAGCGGGATCACCGCCCATTCGAGGGTGAAGGGGTCCCCGTCGCTGCTGTTGACGGCTGAGCGGTTCTGGGCGTGGATCCACGCTCGCCGCGGCCCCGATCCGGGGGCAAAGTCGAGGGCCAGCCGTACCCGCTGCACGCCCTCAGGCTCGATCCCCGAGGCGCGCAACTCGTCGCGGCTCGCTCGCCCGTCGCCATTGAGGTCCTCGCCGAGGTAAAGATGCGCGACCCGCGCCCCGGATTGAAGCTCGGCAACGATCAGCACTTGCCCGCCTTCCGGCGTCGGCGGGGGTACCGTGAAGGGCACGGTGAGCATCCCCCGGGTGCCATCGAAGGGATCGGAGGGTTTGTCGTCCTCACGAAGGGTCTGGTTCTCCAGCCGTGCGGGCACGAGCGCCGTTCCGGCAAAGCTCGCTTGCGGCAGGTCCACGAGCGGCGCGAGCGCGATCTCGATCGCCCCCACATCGCCCACAGAAACGAGCTCGATGCGCTCCGGCAGGGCGCCTGGCGAGGCGAAAGCGCGAAGCGGCAGCGTTGCCGTTGTCACCGCCGCATCGTCAGGGACGAGCTCGATCCTCCCCTCGACCCATGCGCCCGGCAGGGCGGGGTCGGAGATATCGAGGGAAATGTTCAAAACCTGCTCCCCTCCGGGGGACAGGATGAACACGGCAGGCTCGACCGTCACGCGCGCGCGAGCATCGCCCACGAAGCGCGCCTGCCAGCGCATCGGCTGCGAGAGCAGGCTTCGCGCCCGCCGCTGCCAGCTGCAGGCGCGGAAGCAATCCTTTCGGTAGAGCGAGGGGCGATTGAGCATCGCCGCATCGCCGCCCCGGAGCGGATCGGCATTCCGGAACTCGGCATCCGAGATCGGGAACGCAAGCCCCGCACGACTCGCCGCCGAGACGTCGAGCGCTCCACCGCCCTGATCGGAGAAGAGCGCCGCCGTCTGCCCATCTTGAAGGCGAACGCTCGGGCGGAGCGAGCTCAGCAGCGCCGATTCGATCGCATCGGGACCCCAATCCGGGCGGAGTGCCTTGAGCAGCGCGGCCGCACCGGCCACGTGAGGCGCCGCCATGGAGGTGCCGCTCTTGGTGGTCAGGCCCGACCCCTCGTGCGCGGCCGCGAGGATGCTCGAGCCGGGCGCGGTGAGGTCGGGCTTGAGGTAATCCCAATGCGGCCACACCGGCCCGCGCGAGCTCGATCCGGCGAGCACGTCGGCCCGCCCGGGATCGAGCAGGCGGGTCAGTCCGCCCAGACGCCCCACGTGGCCGCTTCCCTGCAGAAGCCATGCCTTCAATCGCTCGCCGTCGCGGAAGCCGAGGTGCGTGGCCGGCAGGTAATGATCATCGGCGACGATGCTCTCGCCCTCGGCGGCGGTATTGACCAGAATCATCCCCCCGGCGCCGGCGAGCATCAGGTTGTAGCCCTTGGTCACGCGGGCCGTGACCCCGCGCTCGCAGACCACGATCTCGCCGTTGAAAGTCCCCGGCGGCCAGGGGTTGCTCGCACCGGTGGGCGGAAAGTCGAGACCCGTTCCCTGACTGCAGAGCGGAAAGCCATAGGCGCTCGCGAGGACGATGCGCCGCGAGTCGGTGCCGGCGCTGATCCCGACGCCGACCAAGTCGCCGGGCGGAGGGGCCCCTCCACCGCTCAAGCCGAGCACCGGATTGACGAAGCGCCGCGGATGGGAGGCATTGGCGACCGCCACCACCCAAGGCGCATTCGCGGGGGAGAGCATGGTCTGCGGCCCCGGCCCGTCGTTCCCCGCCGAGACCGCAACGACGATTCCGAGCCGGCGCGCTTCCAGCATGATCCGCGCATCCGGGCTGCCCTGACCTCCGGGGCGCAGGCTCGCCCAAGGGTCGCGCGCCGGGCCGCCGATGGAATAGTTGATGACGTCCACGCCGTCGGCGATCGCCTGATCGAGGGCCGCGCTCAACGCATCCCAGGGACAGCCCGGGGGATCGCGGCGGCAGGCCTTGTAACTGATGAGGCTGGCGCGCGGTGCGACGCCGGCCACGCGGATGGGGAGTTCGACGGTGCGGCCGGCGATGCGGCTGTTGAGCACGTTGCCGACGGCGGTGCCGGCGACGTGGCTGCCGTGCCCGTCGAGATCGCGCCCCTGGCGATCGCCCTCCTGGGTGAAATCGTGGATGCCGATCAGCTTGGCATTGCAGCGCCCGGGGTTCGCCACGCAGAGACCGAAGAAACGGCCGCGCGGGTTCTGGTGGGTGTAGCCCTCGCCGTCGGTCGCGGCAAAACTGGGGTGGGTCTCGTGAATACCCGTGTCGATCACCCCGACGACCACACCCTCGCCGCGGCTGCGCGGCAGGGCCGACTGCCACAGGGCCTCCGCCCCGGTCCAAGCCGGTCCGGCATCGCTTTGCGGGAAGTCCACGCCCACGGGGATTACGGCGCGAACGCCTTCGGCTGCAGCGACGTGCGGCACTTCCTCGGGCGCGAGTTCGAGGGACACTGCATTCAGCGCGTGACGCAGACGCAAGACCGGTTCGAGCGGCCGCCCGAGCCGCGCCGAGAGTGCCTCGAGGCGGCGATCCTGAAGGCGCGCGAGCTCGGCGAGATAGGCTTTGGCCTCGGGGCTTCCCGCATCGTAGGGCCGGCCGCTCGCCTCGGGATCGAGGGCCTTGAGGATGCCTGATCCCTGAAAACGCACCGCCGGCGGCTCGGAAAACTCCACCAGATAACGCTCGGCGGCGAGGCAGTCGAGCGAGAGAAGCAGGATGAGCGCGATCCGGACTGGCATGCTCTGGCTCCCTTCGTTGATGATAACCGGCTTGCGACGCTCTGGCAGGCCATGATGGTGCTCGATCCGCAGCTCCTCTCCGCCTTTCGTCGCACCCGCTACGAGGTCGAGATCGACGGTCGTCGCCACGTGTTGCGGGTGGGCGAAGTACCGCCCCGCGAGTTCGAGGCAACGGTCGGAGGCGAAGCGGCCTTTCTCACCGCCTGCAATCCCGGGGGAAGGCGCCTGCCCCCGGCTGCCAACGCGCGGCGCATGGCGGCGCTCGACGAACGCCTCGAAGCCCTCGGCTGGAGACGCTGGCCGGCCACTCATCGCGCCGAGGATACCGCCTGGAACGAGGAGAGTCGGCTCGTGCGCTTCAGCGATCTCGCCCAGCTCGATGAGCTTGCCAACGCCTTCGGACAGGCGGCCGTGCTTCTGCTCCGCCCGGAACAACCGACCAAGCTTCGCTGCTACGGCTCGTTCGAGCCCGCCCCGGATCTGGAGCAGGGCGAGCTGCGAAGTCTCGCCGACGCGCCCGCCCTCGGGGAAGAGCGTCCGCTGCTTCGGGTCGAGAAGCTCTGCGGCGAGCGGGGCGGTGAGAGAATCTTCGGTCCGATCGACCTCTGCCTTCGGCCCGGAGAGCTCTGTTTGGTCGAAGGACCGAACGGCAGCGGCAAGACCACCCTGCTGCGCGCACTCGCCGGCCTCGGCGCCGCCAGCGACGAGGAGGGCGAGGAAGCCGCCCGGATCGAACGCTTCGGCGCCGTGGCCTACCTCGGTCACCAGCTCGGCCTGCGCGGCGAGCTCTCGGCCATGGTCAATCTCGCCTATGCGCGCGCTCTGGCGAGCGCCCCGGGCCTGACGCCGGCGATGGCGCTCGCCGCCGTGGAACTCGCCGGCTGGGAGGACCGACCGTTGGCGACGCTGAGCGCAGGACAGCGCAAGCGCGTGGCGCTGGCGAGGCTCCTCGTGGCCCCGGCTGCGCTCTGGCTGCTCGACGAACCCTACGCCAACCTCGACCGCGAGGGCTGCGAACTGCTCAACCGCATGCTGGAGGCCCAGCTCGCGCGCGGAGGCGGAATCATCCTCACCAGTCACGGCGCCGTGCCCTGGCGCGGAACGGCACGGAGGCTCAGGCTATGAGCGCCTCTCGGGCTTTCCTCGCGACCCTCGGACGCGATCTTGCCGCTTACTGGCGGCGTCCGGGCGAGCTGCTGCAGCCCCTTTGGTTCGCGGCCCTGGTCTCGACTCTGCTGCCGCTCGCGCTGGGCCCGGAGTCGGAACGCCTCGCCATCGTCGCCGGCGGGTTTTCTTGGATCGCCGCGCTGCTCGCGGGCTTGCTCGGATTGGACCACATCTTCCGCCGCGATGCCGAAGAGGGGGTTCTCGATCAGCTCCTGCTCGCTCCGGTCCCGCTCTCCCTCATCGTCGCCGGCAAGTTCCTCGCGCACTGGCTCGTCCACGGCTTGCCCCTCGCCCTGCTGTTGCCGCTGCTCGCGCTCTGGCTCGGGCTTCCGCCGGCGCTTTTACCCACGCTCGCGCTCGGCCTGCTCCTCGGAACCCCTTTGCTCAGCGCCATCGGCGGAATCGCCGCCGCGCTGACCGTTGGACTTCGCGGCTCTGGTATCCTGCTCGTGCTCTTGGTGGCGCCGCTCTACGTGCCCGTCCTGATCTTCGGGGCGGGGGCCGTGGAGGCGGGTGCGAGCGGGCTCTCGCCGCGCCAGCCGCTCTTGTTCCTGGCGGCCGGCGTCTTCCTTTCGCTCGCGCTCGCCCCCTGGCTCGCCGCGAAAGCGCTCCGTGCGGCCTTGAGTTGAACGTGAAGCACTGGCTCGCCTCATTCCATCGCCTGGCATCGCCGCCGATCTTCTTCCGCCTCGCGGGCAGGATCATGCCGTGGTCCCTCGCGCTTGCGATCCTGAGCGGGGGGATCGGCTTGGTCTGGGGGCTCGTCTATGCGCCGGCCGACTATCTCCAAGGCGAGAGTGTCCGCATCCTCTACATCCACGTGCCCGCCGCCTGGATGAGCCTCGCGATCTGGGCGTTCATGGCTTTCGCGGCGATCGCCGCCCTGGTTTGGCGGACCAAGGTGGCCGAGACGCTCGCGATGGCCGCGGCCCCGATCGGCGCGTGCTTCACCGCGATCACGCTCCTCACTGGCTCGCTCTGGGGGAGGCCGACTTGGGGGACGTATTGGGTATGGGATGCGCGGCTGACCAGCGAGCTGATCCTCCTGTTCCTCTACCTCGGCGTGATCGGCCTTTACCGCACGATCGAAGACCCGCGGCGGGCGGCGCGAGCCGCCTCGGTCTTGATCCTGGTCGGCTTGGTCAATCTTCCGATCATCCGTTACTCGGTCGAATGGTGGAGCACCCTTCACCAGCCGGCGAGCATCCGCCTCAGCGGATCGAGCATCCATCCGCAGATGCTCTGGCCTTTGCTCGTCATGGCGCTGGCGACCAAGTTCTATTTCCTCTGGGCGGTGCTTGCCCGTGCTCGGATGATGCTCGCCGAGAACGAGAGTAACAAGCAGTGGGTGCGCGATCTCTGGCGAGAGGGGCGGCTGTGAGCGGACTCGAGGACATCCTGATGGAGCGCTTGCCGCACTGGCCTTTCGTGGCCGGTGCCTACGCCGCCTTCTTCCTGCTCCTGCTCTTCGACGCGGTTCAGCCCTACCTCGCCGCTCGCCGTCTGCGACGGGAGCTCGCGGCGCGGCTCACCCGCGAAGCCCGGCGCGCTGCCGCCCCGAAGGATTGACATGCACCCCCTTCGCCGCCGCCGCCTCGCCTTCCTGATCGCCGTGCTCACCGCGCTCGGCCTCGCGACCGGTCTGATCCTGGTCGCGCTCGAAGAAAATCTCCAGCACTTCTACAGCCCCACCGACGTCGAGAGTGGCAAGGCGCCGAGCGATCGGCGCTTCCGCTTGGGAGGCGTGGTCGCGGAAGGAAGCCTCGCCCGTGCGCCCGAGGGTCTCGGCGTCCGCTTCGCGGTCACGGATCGCTTCCGAACGATCGAGGTGCACTACCAGGGCATCCTCCCCGACCTCTTCCGCGAGGGGCAGAGCGTGATCGCAGTCGGCCGGCTCGAAGGCGAGCGATTCCGCGCCGATCAAGTGCTGGCGAAACACGACGAAAACTACGTGCCCAAGGAGGTCGCCGAGGCGATCGCCCGCGCGCGCCAACTCAAGGAGGCCGAAGATGCAACACCCTGAGCATAGGCTCGCCTGATCGCCATGCTGCCCGAACTCGGCCATGTCGCCCTGATCCTCGCTTTCCTGCTCGCCTGCGCGCAGGCGACGCTGCCGCTGATCGGCGCGGCCCGCGGCGACCGGCGCCTGATGGCGGTGGCCCCGAGCGCCGCTGCTGGGCAGCTGGTCTTCGTGGCTTTCGCCTATCTCGTCCTGACCGCCGCCTTTCTGGGGCGAGATTTCTCCGTCCTCTACGTCGCCAACCATTCGAACTCCCTTCTGCCTTGGTATTACCGCATCTCGGCGGTTTGGGGAGCCCACGAAGGCTCGCTTCTGCTGTGGGCCTTGATGCTGGCCGGATGGCAGGCCGCCGTCGCCCTCGGAAGTCGCTCGCTACCGGATGGCTTCCGCGCGCGCCTGCTCGCGGTCCTCGGCATGGTCGCCGCGGGTTTCCTCGCCTTCACGCTGTTCACCTCCAATCCCTTCGAGCGGCACTTGCCACCGCCACCCGATGGCCGCGATCTCAACCCGCTCCTTCAGGATTTCGGGCTCATCATCCATCCGCCGATGCTCTACATGGGCTACGTCGGCTTCTCGGTGGCCTTCGCCTTCGCCATCGCGACGCTGCTCGACCGACGGGCCGATCTCGCCTGGGTCCGCTGGTCGCGACCGTGGACACTCGCCGCCTGGTCTTTCCTGACCATCGGCATCGCCCTCGGAAGCTGGTGGGCCTACTACGAGCTCGGCTGGGGCGGCTGGTGGTTCTGGGACCCGGTCGAAAACGCGAGCTTTATGCCCTGGCTGGTCGGAACCGCGCTCATCCACTCGCAGATCGTGACCGAAAGGCGAGGCGCCTTCCGCAACTGGACCCTGCTTCTCGCCATCGCCGCCTTCTCGCTCTCGCTCCTCGGTACGTTCCTGGTGCGCTCCGGTGTACTCACGAGCGTCCATGCCTTCGCCTCCGATCCCGGCCGAGGGCTGTTCCTACTCATTTTCCTCGGCATCGTGGTCGGAGGCTCTCTGGCGCTCTACGGCCTTCGTGCGCACCACGTGCCCACAGGAGGCGGTTTCGCGGCGCTGTCACGCGAGAGTTTGCTGCTGGCCAACAACCTGCTGTTCACGGCCTCGGCGGCGATGGTGCTCATCGGCACCCTCTACCCGCTCGCTTATGAGGCCCTCGGGCGGGGCAGCATCTCGGTGGGGCCGCCCTACTTCGCCGCACTCTTCGTTCCGCTGATGACACCGGTGGTGATCCTCCTCGCCATCGGCCCGCTCGTGCGCTGGCGCCGCCAAGATGGTCGGGAGTTGCTCACGCGCCTGCACCCCGCCTGGCCGGCGCTGATCCTCGCCCTGGTGACCGCCGTCTTTCTGGTCGGCGCCTTCGGCTGGCCCCTTCGTGCGGCGATCGGTTTTCTCGCCTGCGCCTGGGTGATGATCGGCATCGGCATCGAATTGCGCCGCCGCTGGCGGGAGCGTCCGCCGGGAGCGCGCCTCGATCGCTCGGCGGCCGGGATGCTGCTCGCTCACGCTGGCGTCGGTCTCTTCGTGCTCGGGGTCTTCGGCACCGAGTCGATGAGCCTCGAACGGGATCTGCGCCTGGCGCCGGGAGAGAGCGCGACCCTCGGCGACTGGCGTTTCCAGTTCCATGGCGTCGGCCATCGCCGGGGACCGAACTTCGAGGCCGATCGCGGGCATCTGAGCGTCTTCCGCGGCGAACGCCGGGTCGCGGAACTCTTTCCGGAGAAGCGAGCGTACGCCTCGGGCGGTCAAGTGATGACGGAAGCGGCGATCCGGCCGGGGCTGTGGCGCGACCTCTACGTCTCGCTCGGAGAGCCGCTCGGCGAAGGCGCATGGTCGGTTCGTATCCACGTCAAGCCGCTGGTTCGCTTCATCTGGCTCGGGGCGGCGCTGATGGCGGTGGGTGGTTTTCTCGCCGCCTCCGCCCTCCGGCAGCGCGCTCGCGTTCCCGGCACGGTTCCGGCAGGGGCAGCCGAGGCGACGGCATGATCGGACGTTGGCTGCCTCTTGCGATCTTCGCCTCGCTCGGCCTCATCCTCTTCGCCGGCGTCGAGCTCAATCGCGGGCGCGAACGCGGCACCGTCCCCTCGCCCCTGCTCGGCCGGCCGGCGCCGTCCTTCGTCCTGCCCGCTTTGCGCGAAACCGAGCCGATGGTGGACAGTGAAACCCTCCGTGGCCGCCCCTGGATCCTCAACGTCTGGGCGAGCTGGTGCGTGAGCTGCCGCGCCGAGCATCCGGTCCTGAGCGCGCTCGCCCGTCGCGCCGGCGTGCCGGTGATCGGCCTGAACTGGAAGGATCGGCGCGAAGATGCCCTGGCTTGGCTCGACCGCTTCGGTGATCCCTACCACGCGATCGCCTTCGATCCCGACAACCGGGTCGGCATCGATTGGGGCGTCTACGGGACTCCGGAGACCTTCCTCATCGACGCGGCGGGCATCGTGCGCTACAAGCGGGTGGGTCCACTCTCGCCGGAGATCGTCGAACGCGAGATCCTCCCCCTCCTCGCCGGGAGTTCGCCGTGAGGTCCGGGCCCTGGTCTTGGCTGACTTTGCTCATGGCTGCCGGAACCGCGCTCGCCGCGATCCAGCCGCTGCCCTTCCGCGACGCCGAGGAGGAAGCGCGATTCCGCCGCCTGACGGCGGAACTGCGTTGCATGGTTTGCCAGAATCAGAGCCTCGCCGATTCCGATGCGCCGTTGGCCGCCGACTTGCGCCGGGAGGTGCTGCGGCTGATGCAGGAGGGGCTCGCCGATGAGGACATCAAGCGGTTCCTGGTCCAGCGCTACTCCGATTTCGTCCTTTACCGGCCCCCATTCCGCGCCGATACGCTCGCGCTCTGGCTCGGTCCCCTCATCGTGCTCTTCGCTGGCCTCACGGTCCTCGTCGTCGTGGTGCGCCGCAACGCAAGCCGGTTGCGGAGGGACGCTTCCCAGCCTCTCGGGGAGGATTGGTGAGTCTCGCATACGGGCTTTTCGGGGCGCTGATCCTGATCGCCGCCGCCTTTCTCCTCATGCCGCTCTTACGCGCGGCACCCGACACGGCTCGTCGGCGGCGCGCGCTCGAGCACGCCCGCGCGGCAGGCGTGCTCGACGAGGCCGAATATCAGCTCAAGTCGCAGGCGCTCGCGGCGGAGCGCGGCACCGACGGCGACCCGCCGCGACCTTGGCTCGCCGTCTCACTGTTCGCCACGCTCTCGATCGCGGCTGTGCTGATCTATCCCGGACCGCCCGATGAATCCGCGATGCGCGGCGCACAGGACGTCGGTCCGGCCCGGACGATGCCGGATCTGCTCGCCGCGACGGCCCAGCTGGCTGCCCGCCTCGAGCGCGATCCGAGCGATCTCGCCGGCTGGGTGTTGCTCGGACGTAGTTACCGCGCGCTAGAACGCTTCGCCGAGGCGCGCGAGGCCCTCGCGCGGGCCTACGCGCTCGCTCCCGAGCACCCCGACTTGATGGTCGAATACGCCGAGGCGCTCGCCTTGGCCGCGCCAGGCCGCATGATCGAAGGAGAAGCCATGGCCTTGATCGAACGCGCGCTTCTGCTCGCGCCTGATCATCCACGCGCGCTCTGGCTGCGCGGCATCGCGCACCGGCAGGCTGGACGCAACGAGCAGGCGGTCGCCGACTGGGAGCGGCTGCTCACCTCGCAGTCATTGGATCCGGGGGTCCGCTCGGAAATCGAAAGGCTGATCGCCGAGGCGCGCGGACGCTCTTCTGCGCAGCCCCAGACCGAGGCCCCGTCCGCGCCCGTGGCAGCAGGTTCGGTGACGGTGCTCGTCGAACTCGACGATTCGCTGCGGAATCGGGCGCGCCCCGAGGATACGGTCTTCGTCTTCGCTCGTCCCGCCGAGGGCGGCAGGATGCCTCTCGCGATCCGACGCCTGCGGGTCGCCGATCTTCCGGCCGAGGTCCGGCTGGATGCCGGCGATGCGATGATGCCCGAGCTCAGCCTCGACCGCTTCGATCGGGTCGCGGTCGGCGCAAGGGTCTCAAGGAGTGGGCTCGCTCAGCCACAGAGCGGCGATCTCGAGGGCCTGACCGGACCGGTCTCCACCCGGTCCGGGGAGAGAGTCCGGCTCAAGATCGACCGCGTCCTTCCCTGAGCGTGGGACGCTCAGTCCGCTTCCCCGCCGAGCCATTTGCGATGGAGCATGCCGCCGTCGGCGACACCCAAGGGGCGCAGGGACGAGATCTCGTCGTTGAGGCCGAGTGCGCCGAGGTTGGGCAGGTCCGCCTCTACCTCTACGCACTCGCGGAAACGGCTATGGCGGCAGAGCAACCAGGCGCCGCCCAAGACGCGAACCGAGGAGGCCACGTCGTTCCAGCCGTGGCGCCCGAGATTGGCGATCTCGCCGGTGAAGATCGCCTGGCGGCCACGGTAACCGGCATGCTCGAAGAGTTCGATGCCCGCGGCCGGTTCCCCGCCGCGCTCGCCTCGGCTCAGCGGCCTGAGCGAGCTCACGGCGGCGTCGAGATCGAACTCGGCGAGGTCTGGAACCGAGTTGCGCAGGACGATGCAGTCGCCGCGAAAGTCGGCGTGTTCGCACAGCAGCCAGCGTCCGCGCAGGATCTCGACGCTGACGATGCGATCGTTGAAACCGTAGGCCTTGAGGTTGCGCACGCCGAACGCAAAACGCTCGCATCGGCCCTGGAAATGGGCCTGATCGCAGACCGAGAGCTCCTGCGCGAGGACCGCCTGGCGCGCGCTCAGGAGCAGCATGCCCAAGGCGATGAGGTGGATTCTCCGCACGGTCGCTCTCCCCGAAAAGACGTAGGTCATTCTAAGCGAAGCGCTTCTTTCGCCATGCCGCAGCGTCCTGGCCGGCTCCTGGTCGCGGCCCGGCCGCTCGGGTATAAGCCCGCTCGATGACGGACGCTCGCCATTTCCTGCCCCTGCCCTCCCCCTTCGCGCTTCACCGCGGCGGGTACCTCTCGGGCGCCCGAGTGGCTTTCGAGTGCTGGGGCCGCCTCAGCCCCGGACGGGACAACGCCGTGCTCGTCTTCACCGGCCTCTCGCCGAGCGCCCATGCGGCCAGTTCGGAGCAGGATCCCTCGCCCGGATGGTGGGAAGCCATGATCGGACCGGGAAAGGCGATCGACACCGAGCGGTGGTTCGTGCTCTGCGTGAATTCGCTCGGCTCGTGTTTCGGCTCGACCGGCCCAGCCTCGCCCGATCCGGCCACGGGCCGTCCCTACCGACTCGGCTTCCCGCCCCTGAGCCTCGAGGACGTGGCCGAAGCGGGCTTCCAGGTTTTGCGGTCCCTCGGCATCGAGCGGCTGGCCGCCTTGGTCGGACCCTCGATGGGCGGAATGAGCGCCCTCGCGCTCCTCGCCCTGCATCCCGGGGTGGCCCGAAGCGCGATCCTGATCTCCACCGCGACGGCTGCCCGACCCTTCGCCATCGCCCTGCGTTCGCTGCAACGGCAGGCGGTGTTGGCCGATCCCGCCTTCGCCGACGGCGGCTACCGGAGCGAGGATCTGCCGCTGCCTGGAATGCTCTATGCCCGCAAACTCGGCATGCTCACCTACCGATCGCCGGAAGAATGGCGGCAGCGCTTCGGTCGGCGGCGCGCTGCGTCGGCCCTTTCCGGCGATGCGCGCATGGTGGGTGAATTCGAAGTCGAAGCCTACTTGGAAAACCGCGCGGCGGCCTTCTCCAATCACTTCGATCCCTGCTGCTACCTCTACCTCTCGCGCGCCTCCGATTGGTTCGAGCTCGCTGAACACGGTGCCGGCGATCCGGTGCGTCCGCTCGCACGCGCTCGCCTCGAACGCGCGCTCGTGCTGGGCACGAGCACGGACATCCTCTACCCCTTGGAGCAGCAGCGCGAGCTGGCCGAAAACCTCCGCGCCGCAGGCTGTGAAGTCGTTTTCCATGCACTTCCCTCGCTGCAGGGGCACGATGCCTTCCTCATCGATCATGAACGCTTCGCACCGCCCATCGCCGAGTTCCTCAACGGACTGTGGCGGAGTATCGATCGCTGAGCCACGGCACCGTTGCCTTAAACTTGGCGGGCAGGATCATGCCTGCCGAACGACTCACCGATGCCCGCATCCTCCGCCTGATCGCTGCGATCCAAGCGGCGGTCGCACTCGGCGACCCAACGCGGGTCACGGAGGCGGTACGGCACGCGCTCTGCCGGGCGATCCGCGAAGGTCGGGATGCGCTGCCCGAGCGCGTCTTCAGGACGCATCCCGAACGCTACGCGCGCCGCGAGCTGTTCCGAAACGGGGAGACGGGCTTCACCCTGATCGCCATGACCTGGGGACCGGGGCAAGGCACCCTGATCCACGATCACGCCGGCCTGTGGTGCGTCGAAGGCGTCTGGAGCGGGACGCTGGAGATCGTTCCATACGAACTCACCGCGAGGAGAGGCGAGGACGTTCAGCTCGAGCCGAGGGGAGTGATCGATGCGGTGGCCGGATCGGCCGGCAGTCTGATCCCGCCGCACGAGTACCATCTCATCCGCAATCCCGCTCGCGAGGAAACAGCAGTCTCGCTCCACGTCTACGAGGCGCCGATGGACCGCTGCCGGGTATTCGAGCCCTTGGGCGAGGGGTGGCACCGCCCGCGCGAGCGAGTACTGCACTTCGATCCCTGAACGGTGAGGAGCGCTATACTGGCGGGTCAGGGTAGCCGAAGTGGCGGAACTGGTAGACGCGGCGGACTCAAAATCCGTTTCTGGCGACAGAGTGTGGGTTCGAGTCCCACCTTCGGCACCAAGCCCCCCCGAAGCGCGCCGATTCGAGCAGAAGGCGAGTGCAGGCTCGCCCTTGCGAGCTCGGCCGGCCAAGCTGGGCATCCCCGTTCGGCGTGACCGCCGCAGATCGGCTGCCAAGCGACCCGCAGAGAGCCTCAGGGTCCCTCGAAACCGTCGTCGAACAGACCCCAGATTCCCGCGAGTTCGGCGAGCACGGCGGTGTCCATCCGCAGAATGCCACCGGCGAGTTCCCGCGCCCGGAGCATATTCGAGGGCAGGTCGGTGGTGCGGTGCCAGTGCGGATAGATGCTCGCGCCGTTCTCCCAAGTGAAGACGGCAGGAACCCCGCGCTGCAGGAACGGCCAATGGTCGCTGTAGGCTGCGGTGCTGGATTGGAGATAGACGGTGAGCGAGGGCGCATAGAGCGCCGCCGCGGCACCGTACACGGGAAGCCAGCCAGCATGCTCCGCGCTCGTTTCGACCCGGGTCTCGAGGCGATCGTCGATCGCGTGCCCGATCATGTCGAGATTGATCATGTGCCGGACCCGGCCGAGCTGTTCGCTGTCGATCAGCGTCTGGACCCAGGCACTGCTGCCGCGCAGCCCCTGCTCCTCACCCGAGAAGCAGGCGAACACGAGGCTGCGATCGGTCCGCACGCCTTGGAACACGCGCGCGAGTTCGATTACCCCCGCACAGCCGGAGGCGTTGTCATTGGCTCCGGGACGCGGCTGCACCGCGCCGTCGCAGGCCGAGTGGTTGCGCGAATCGTAGTGAGCGCCGACGACGATCCATTCCCCGGCGCGGCTGCCGCCTGGTTTGATGCCGATCGGGTTGCCGAGCAGCGGACTTCCCGGGCAGCCCGGAACCGAGAGCAAGAAGGCGTGGGAAGAGGTCTGGAGCCCTGCTTCGGCGAAGCGAGCGAGGATCCAATCGTGGGCGGCGTGGATGCCGCTGCCGTAGCTGTTGCGCGGGAAGGATGCGAGCTCGGCCATGGTCGCGAACCAGCGCTCGGCATCGACTCGCGCCACCAGGCCGGCGACCGCGGGATCGGCCGCGCTCGTTTGCTTGGCCTCAGGCCAGGCGCGGTAGGGTCGGGCGAGAACGCCATCGCCCGGCACCGCCAAGGCGCGCCCAGCACGCTCGGCGGCACGGCGCAGGGCGGGAGGCGCACGCAGGAGCTCGTATCCGCCCACGCGCAGCAGCGGAGGCCGAGGATCGAGGTCCGGGCACACCCGCTCGCGCACCATGAGCTCGTCTCGAGAAAGCATCGGCCCGATGCGGTTTCCCTCGCCCGCCGCGAGCCGGGCGAAGAATTCGCGATCCGCGACCCCGGCGAGCACCTCCCCGCCCAGCTCGAGCACGAAGGCGATCCGCGGGTCGGCACGCAGCGCCACCGCGGTGTTTCCTTCGCGTGCCGGCAGAACGACGGTCGGCACTGGCCGACTGTCCGCAGCCGCGCAGACGAACAGAAGCCCGGCGAGAATGACGCTCATGGTCCGCCGCGCTCCAACCACATCTGCTCGCCATCCTGGAATACCAGCCGCTTCCAGATGGGCACCCGCTCGCGGAACAGCGCGATGAGCTCATCGAGCGCCGCCTGCAGAATCTCAAAGCGCACGCCGGCGAGACCGATCCAGGCCACGCAGTCCCCGACCGCGAGACTCCCCACCCGGTGAACGCCGGCCATCTCGATCTCCGGCCGTCGCGCGAGGATCTCCTCGATCAGCGCTTCCGCTTCGCGTTCGCTCAGCCCAGGCACCGCCTCGACGTCCATGCCGGCGACGGCGCGTGCCTGCCATTCGGCAGGTACGAGGGCCTGAAACTCGAGGTAGGCGGCCGGATAGGCGGCGCGCAAGCCCGGCCGCATGACATCCGGGTCGATGGGTTGATCGCTGAGCGCGAAATGCTTCATAGACCGGAGAACCGCGGCATGATCGCGATGCGATCGCCCTCGCACAACGCGCTCCGCCAGTCGGCGAGCCGGCCGTTCCGACCCACGCGGAGATCCTCGCGCGCCAGCGCAAAGCCATGACGCGCGCGAAGCTCGTGAAGCAGCCGATCGAGGTCGGAGGCCGCCGTGTCGAGACTTTCCTCCGAACGTCCCGCCGCCTCTCTCAGAGCCGCGAAATACTGGATCGTCACCCGCATGGCCCTGCCCCTCCGAAGCGACTCCACCATGGCACCAGAGGGCTTTTGACGCAAGGGGGTCCGGGAGGAGAAAGCATCCCTCCGGGCCGATCCGCGCTCGAGAAAAAAAAGATGCGGCTCAGGCGGGCTTGAGAAACGCCTGCGCGTGCCCGTCGAGCAGGGCCGCCCAGCAGCTTTCGAAACGCCTCACCCGCCGGTCGGCGGCGAGCTTGTGGAAGGATCGCCGCAATCGGGCGAGCACCGCCCGGCTCGCGCCGAGGGTCGGTCGTCGGAGAATCCGCGCACGGTCGAAGTCCACGATCCAGATGCTGCGTTCGGTATCGAGCAGCACGTTCCAGGCGTTGAGGTCGGCGTGGCGCACGCCGACCGCATGCAGACGCCCCACGGCCCGCCCGATGGCGAGAAAGTCAGGCTCCGCCAGATCCTCGAAGAGCAGCGGCAGCGGCCGGGCGCCGGGGATGAAGTGGAGCATGATCGCCGCCCGGTAGAACAGACCCTGCCGCCAGTAGGCCGCGGCGAGAGGGCTTGGCACCGGCAGGCCGCGCTCGGAGAGCTCGTGGAGCAGGCGGAACTCGCGGAAACTGCGGGTCGCCTCCTCCCCGCGGTAGAGATAACGGTCCCGGCTGAAGCGAGCCGCCATGCCGCCGCGGAGATAACGGCGGAGCAGGACCGGGCCAATCGGCGTCCTGACCACCAGGCTGCCGCCGCGACCGCCTGCCGTATCGTGGAGGCGGCCATGCCCGAGCCAACGCGCCGGATCGAACCATGATGCCTCGACGGTCTCGGCGAGCCGCGACACCGAGAGCATGGCGCCGCCCGAGAACGGGATGCGCCGGATCGTCCCGCTCTCAAGCTGGAGCGCCGTCGCGACGGTACTCACGGTACGATTTCTCCTCGACCAGCGCCGAGCCGGTGCGAAGGTTGATCTCCCTCTTGATCCGCGCCCGCTCGTCGTTCTGGAGATAAACGCTGCGCGCGAGTTCGATGAACTCCGCGCCGAAATCGCCCTGTCGCTCCTTGTCCCGGATCGCGTCCTCGATGTCCCAGAGCCGCTCGTTCACCTCGCGCAAGGCTCGGCGCAGCGCCTCGAGATCGAGGCGCGAGAGCGGAGACTCCTCCCAGACCATGCGCAGCGCCGCGAGCTCGCGCAAGACATTCTCCCTCTTGTTGGGCTCCGTGATGCGTTCGGACTTGATCTCGAGGATCGCGATCTTGTCGAGCAGTTCGCCGACCGACACGGGGACGCGAATCTCCACCATCGCCATGATGCCGAATACGGACGTTTGGATCCGAGGACCCGCGCATCATCAGGGGATTCGCGGCGTCTGCGCAACGATCGTCGCTTTTCCGCAACAAGGTGCGAAACGCCGGTGAATCGGCCTCCTGCCGAACATTGGCTGCTCCTCGGGCAGCGTGCGCTCGCCGCGGGTCGAGCCGATCGAGCCCGCGAGCTGGCCAAGCGTATCCTCGCCGAGCAACCGAACCGTCCCGAGGCGCTCGCGCTCCTCGCGAATGCCGATCTCCTCCTCGAAGAGCTCGACGAGGCGATCTCCGCGCTCGATCTGTTGAGCGCCCTGGGGCGAGCCGACCTGGCACGGGTGCTCGCCCGGGCCCTCAACCGCCGCGGGGCTCGCCGACTGCGCAACGGCGACCTCTCCGGTGCCGGGGAGGATCTTCGTCGTGCCACCACGATCTGGCCCGAGCTGCCCGAGGCGTGGTTCAATCTCGCGCTCTACGAGCAGGCGAGAGGGCGGCGCACCGAGGCGCTCGCCGCCTGCCGCGAGGCGCTGCGGCTCGTGCCGGAAGATGCCGAGGCGAGGTTGCTCGCGGCCGAACTCGAGGATGAGCCGGCCTCCGCCCTCGCCCAGCTCGAGGCCTTGCCCCCGACCCTCCCCCCGCCCCTCGCCGCCAATGCGCTGCGCGTGGCCGCCGAGCTCATGGCGCGGCAGGACCTCCCTGCATCCCGGGGAGCGATCGAAGGCCTGGTCGATGCGCAGACCGCCCTCGCCGAGGAGCTCGGCGCTCTCTTGGCGCTCGATGGGGAGATCGGGCCGGCGCGGGCGCTGCTTCGGACCGTGGCGCGGCGTCGCGAGGCCCGAGGGGAGTCGGGGCTCGCCGCCCGCTTGAAAGCGGAGCTCGCACTCGGAGCGGTGCCGCTCCATCGTGCCGAGCTCGACGCTTGGCGCGAAGATTTCGTCCGCGGGCTTCAGCGCCTCGAGGAAGCGCACCGCGCGGGGATGCTGCGCGCGAGCTCCCTCGAGGACATCGGCCACGCGCCCTTTCTCCTCGCCTATCACGGGGAGTCGGATCGGGATTTGCTCGCCCGTCTCGGCGATTTGCTCGCCGCCCTCGCTCGTCCCCTGGGACCTCGCATCGCCGCTCGCCGCAAGCGAGGCGGTCGACGTGTGGCGATGATCAGCAGCTTTTTCCGCGACTCGACGGTCGGGCACTATTTCGCGAGCTGGCCCGAGGCGCTGCGCCGGGCCGGATTCGAGCTCACCCTGGTCCAGCTCGGGCCGCGCCGCGATGCCATGACCGAGCGTCTGGCCCGCAGCGCCGATCGCTTTCGCTTCCACGATGAAGGCCCCGATGCGCTGGCGCGATGGATCGCCGAGGCGGGCTTCGACCTGATCCTCTACCCGGAGCTCGGGATGGATGCGCGCGTCTTCGCCCTCGCCGCCCTGCGGCTGGCGCCGGTGCAACTCTGCGCCTGGGGGCATCCCATCAGCAGCGGTTTGCCGACCATCGACGGGTTCCTTTCGGTGGCCGCCATGGAGCCAGCGGACGCGAGGGAACACTACCGCGAACGGCTCATTCTGCTTCCGGGCATCGGCACCGCCTATCCCCGCCCGCCTCCGCCGGAGCCGCTCGATCGGACGGCGCTCGGCCTGCCCCAGGAGACCGTGCTGGTCTTCTACCCGCACAGCCCTTTCAAGATCCATCCCGAGAACGACGAGCTGCTCGCCGATCTGGCGGCAAGCGAGCCCGCGCTTCGCTTCGTGCTCTTCGAGGGCGAGCGACCCTCCTTCCGCGCCCGGCTCGAGCAGAGATTGCTCGACGCCTTCGCGCGCAAAGGCGTGGATGCCCGAAGCCGCTTGCTCTGGCTACCCCTGATGCCGCGCCAGCGCTATCTCGCCGTCGCCGCCTGCTGCGATTTCCTCCTCGACTGCCTGCGCTGGTCCGGTGGCAATACCACCCTCGATGCGCTTTCCGTCGCCCTGCCGGTGCTGACCGCCCCAGGGCGTTTCATGCGCGCCCGGCAAAGTGCCGCGATGCTCGCCCTCATCGGAGCGGAGGAGCTGGTGGCGCCCGACCGCGAAGCGCTGCTCGCGCTCGCTCGCCGCTTCGCCCGCGAGGCGGAGCGAAAGTCGAGCTGGCGCGCCCGGCTCGCCTCGACAGCCCATGCGCTCTACGAGCGCAACGACTCGGCACCCGCGCTCGCCGCCGCGATCGAAGACTGGCTCGCGCCGGGCTCCGACTGAACCATCGCTGCAAGCGCGGCGAGCTCCGATTCGCTGAAGCCGGCGGCGAGCCGCGCCGCCCGGTTCAGCGGCCCTCTCAGCGCACCGCGCGCGGCGCGAGGAATCAACGCGGCGAAGGCCGCGTCCGGATCAAGCCCCCGCTGCTCGCACAGGTAGCGGAACCAGCGCGAGCCGATCGCGACGTGCCCGATCTCCTCCTCGAGGATCGCCCGAAGCACCGCAGCGCTCTCGGGATCGCCGCCAGCCTCGAACGCCGCGATGAGGCTCGGACTCACGTCCAAGCCTCGCGCCTCGAGCACCCGCGGCACGAGGGCCATACGCTCGAGCGGGTCGCCGGCGGTGGCGAGCGCCGCCTGCCAAAGGCCATCGTGAGCCGGCAAGTCGCCGTATTTCGCACCATGCGCACGAAGGCGCTCACACAGCCAGGAAAAATGCCGAGCCTCGTCCGCGGCGACCCCGAGCCAATCCTCGTAGTAGTTCTCGGGCAAGCCCGGAAAGCGCCACACCGCATCGAGCGCGAGTTGGACCGCGTTGAACTCGATGTGGCCGAGCGCATGAAGCAGAGCGATCCGGCCCTCGCGCGTCCGCACGCTGCGACGCGCGAGCCGCTCGGGAGGCACCAGCGGGGGGCGATCGGGCCTTCCCGGCGAGTCGATCGCAGGCCCAGGGGCCATCGCCTCCGCATCAAGGAAGAGCTCCTCCCCGCTTCGCCAGGCCTCCGCCAGTGCGAGCACACCCTCGCATTTGCGCGCAGGATCGCACTCACGCAGCAGATGCCCCGCCGCCGTGCGCAGCTCAAGCCGGCACATGTCGGCGCTCGGCGGCGGGCGAGGCTCTCTCGGCGACAAAACGCACCCGCCGCGTGATGCCGCAGGTGAGCTCGTAGGCGATGGTGCCCGCCGCCTCCGCCACCCGCTCCGCCGGAAGCGCCGGCCCCCAGAGCGTGACCGTCTCGCCGACCCGCGCCTCGGGGGCGGCTCGCAGATCGATGGCGATGAGGTCCATGGAGACACGGCCGGCGAGCGCGCACAAGCGATCGCCCACCAGCACCGGCGCCCCGCTCGGCAAATGCCGGGGATAGCCATCCCCATAGCCGACCGCGGCGATCCCAAGCGGCATGTCCTCGGGGCAGAGGAAATGCCCTCCATAGCCCACCCGCTCGCCGCGGCGAGCGAGGCGACGGGCGATCAGCCGGGCGCGCAGGGTCATCACCGGCCTCAGGCCGTAGTCAGCCCCACAGCGCCCGGGCACCACCACCAGACCGTAGAGCATCCCACCGACGCGGACGATCCCCGAGCGCGTCTCTGGCCAGGCCAGCACCGCCGCCGAGTTGGCGACCGAACGCACGCCCGAGCGCTCGCCGATCGAGGCCGCGAAGCGCGAGAGTTGCCGAGGGGTGCTCGGATCCTCGACCAGGTCCGAACTCGCGAGATGGGTCATCCAGACGATCTCGCTCACGGCCGGCGAGCGGCGCAGGACGTCCCAGGCCTCTTCGACGCTCTCGGGGCGGAATCCCAGGCGATTCATCCCGGTATCGATCTTGAGCCAGACCGGCAGTCGCGGGCCGCGCGCGCGGCGGAACCAGGAGAGCTGCGAGGCGTCGTGCACCACCTGCTCGGCGGCCAGCGCCTGCGCGCGCTCGGCATCGGCCTCGTCCTGGACACCGGAAAGCAGAACGATGCGCTCGCGCAACCCCGCTGCGCGCAGCCGCTTGGCATCTTCGAGCGAGGCGACTCCGAAAAGCTCCACCCGGCCGGCGAGTTCCATCGCCACCCGTTCCAGACCATGTCCGTAGGCTTCCGCCTTGACCACGGCCATCAGCTCGGCCGCCGGCGCCATCCTGCGCGCCACGCCCAGGTTGTGGCGCAGCGCTTCGAGGTCGAGCAGTGCTTCCACGCCGCGGCTCAACGAAGCCCTCCTGGCTCGTCCTCGCGCGCGAGGTTGTCGAAGCGGGTGAAAACGTTGCGGAAGAGCAGCTTCACCGTGCCGGTGGGACCATTGCGGTGTTTGCCGATGATGATCTCAGCGATGCCGCGCTCGCTGCTGTCCTCGTGATAGTACTCGTCGCGGTAGATGAACAGGATGAGATCGGCATCCTGCTCGATCGCTCCAGACTCGCGCAGATCGGCCATCACCGGACGTTTGTCCTGACGGGTCTCGAGCTGACGGTTGAGCTGCGAGAGGGCGATCACCGGAACGTCGAGCTCCTTGGCCAGCGCCTTCAGCGAGCGCGAGATCTCGGAAATCTCGGTGGCCCGGTTCTCGCGTGTGCCCGGCACCTGCATGAGCTGCAGATAATCGACCACGATCAAGCCGATCTTCTGCGAGGCCTTGAGCCTGCGTGCGCGCGCCCGCAACTCGAGCGGCGAGAGGCTCGGCGTTTCGTCGATGTAGATGGGCGCCCGGCTGAGCAAGCGAACCGCCGCCGTCAGCCGCGGCCAATCCTCGCTCTCGAGGCGCCCATTGCGAAGCCGTGACTGATCGATCCTCCCATTCGACGAGAGCAGACGCATGGTGATCTGCACCGCCGACATTTCCATGCTGAAGATAGCCACCGGCGTGCGGCTTTCGGAGAGCGCGGCGTGTTCGGCGATGTTGAGGGCGAACGCGGTCTTGCCCATGCTCGGGCGGGCGGCCACGATGATCAGATCGCCGCCGTGCAGACCGGAGGTGCGCTGATCGAGGTCGTGGAAGCCAGTGGGCAGCCCGCTGATCGGACGATTGGAGGCGGCACGCTCCTCGATCAGACGGAAAGCCTCGGTGACCGCCTGGCGCATGTCGAGATAGGCTTTCTGCCGCTCGCCGCCTTCGGAGAGCGCATAAATCTCCTGCTCGACCGCCTCCACGATCTCCCGCGCGCTGCGGCCGTCGGGGCCGAAGGCCATGTCGAGGGTGCGAGTGCCGACCTCGATCAGCCTTCGCAGCAATGCTTTCTCGCGCACGATTTCCGCGTAGGCGCGGATGTTGGCCGCGCTCACCGCGCCGGCGGCGAGTTCCACCACATAATCGCGGCCGCCCGCCTCCTCGAGCAGCTCGAGGGAGCGCAGATGATCGATGACCGTGACCGCATCGGCAGGCCGCCGCTGCCTCGCCAAATCGGCCACGGCGCGGAAGATCAGGCGGTGCTCGTGGCGGTAGAAATCCTCCTCGCGGAGCAAATCGGCGACTTCGTCCCAAGCCCGCTCGGTGAGCATGAGCCCGCCGAGTACGGCTTCCTCGGCTTCGATCGCATGCGGCGGCACACGCAAGGCTTGAACGCTGCCGCCGGCGCGTGCGCTCATGAAACGCTCCACTCGCTCACTCCTCGGTCCGAACGGGCGCTCGATCATAGGCCCCTTGCCGAGCTCGCATTGGGGATAAGCTTGGGGAGAAGCTGTGCGGCGACGAGCGGAGCACCGCACCACTCAGAGCTTGCCCGCCGAGGGTCTCAAAACCTGAGACTGGCGAGCACCGCTCGAACGGCGCCCCGCGGAGCGACCGCTCGCGCCTTTTCGCGACCCGCGCCGTCTGCTTCTTGCGCTCGAGGCCCCGACTCCGGGGCGCTCAGCTCTCCGCCACCACGCGGACGCGGATCTCGGCTCGGACGTCGGCGTGCAGCCGAATCACGGCCTTGTACTCGCCGATCTGCCGAACCACTCCGCCTTCCTCGAAGTGGATTTCCGACTTGTCGACGCTATGGCCGAGTTCGGCGAGCGCATGCGCCACATCGCGCGGGCCGACCGAGCCATAAAGCTTGCCCTCGGTGCTCGCATTCGCCGCGATCGTGACCTCGACACCCTCGATCGCCGCCTTGCGCGCCTCGGCGAGGGCGAGCAAATCGCGCGCGCGCTGCTCGTATTCGGCGCGCTTCTGCTCGAAAAAGGCGATGTTCTCGGGCGTGGCCGGCACGGCCAAACCCTTCGGGATGAGATAGTTGCGCCCATAGCCCGGCCGCACGCGAACGCGGTCGCCGAGATCGCCCAGCTTGTGCACCTTCTGGAGCAAGATGAGTTCCATGCGTTCGGCCCTCCGCCTCAGTGATTGTCGCAGTACGGCAACAGCGCGAGGAAGCGGGCCCGCTTGACCGCGAGCGCGAGCTGCCGCTGCTGCTTGGCGCGAATCCCGCTCAGTCGGCTGGGCATGATCTTGTGCGTCTCGCTCAGGAACTGCTTGAGGGTGGCGAGATCCTTGTAATCGATTTCCCCGGCGGCTTCGGGAGAGATCGCCGGGAGCTTACGGCGGCGGAAAAAACTGTTCATGGTTCGACCTCCGGATCCGATCAAGGCGCTTCCGATTCACCGCGCTCGGACGTCTCGAGCTCGGGTTCCTCCATCGCCGTCTCGTCGCCCTCGCCGTAACGCGCCCGCTCGCGCGCCTCGCGGCTGTCCTTCTCTTCCTTGGCCTTCGCGATCGGCGACTGCTCGGTGATCGGTCCCTCGCGGCGGATGACCAGATGCCGCAGCACCGCATCGTTGAAGCGGAAGCCGTCGACCAGGTCGGAGAGCACCTTCTGACTGCATTCGATGTTCATCAACACGTAATGCGCTTTGTGAAGGTGCTGGATCGGATAGGCGAGCTGACGACGCCCCCAATCCTCGAGGCGATGGATGCGGCCGCCGTCGCTTTCGATGATGTTGCGGTACCGTTCGATCATCGCCGGCACCTGCTCGCTCTGGTCGGGGTGGACCAGGAAAACGATTTCGTAGTGACGCACTTCGAGGACTCCTGGTTAGACCGCCCGGCACCAGCGCCGGGCATGGGCCAGCCCCCCGGGAACCCTCCGGTGGGGCGAGTCGATCCGCCCCGATGGGGCGGAAAGCCCCATATTGTGCCAGCCCCTAAGCCGGACGAGCAAGAGCGCCTTCAGGGGGCGGCCGCTGCGCGCTCGGTCTCGCGGATCCAGTGTCGCACCCGCTGCGCGAGGAGAGACAGGGGCAGCGGCCCTTCGGCGAGCACCACTTCATGGAAATCGCGCAAATCGAAGCGGGGTCCGAGCGCCTTCTCGGCCTCGCGGCGGAGCTTCAGAATCTCAAGCTCCCCGATCTTGTAGGCGAGCGCCTGCCCCGGCCAAGCGATGTAGCGATCGATCTCGTTGACGATGTCGGCCTCGCTCTTGGCGGCATGCTCGCGGAAGAAGGCGATCGCTTGCTCGCGGCTCCAGCCGAGATGGTGCATCCCCGTATCCACGACCAGCCTCACCGCCCGCCACATGTCGTAGGTGAGCTGTCCGAAGTGATCGAAGGGGTCCTGATAAAGACCCATTTCATGCCCCAGTTTCTCGCTGTAGAGCGCCCAGCCCTCCACGTAGGCGGTCATGTCCAGATGACGGCGGAAAGGCGGGAGGTCCTTGAGCTCGAGCGCGCGCGCGATTTGCAGATGATGGCCCGGAACCGCCTCGTGGATCGAGAGCGCCATCATCTCGTACTTCGGGCGCGTTTCCGGTCGATAGAGGTTGACGTAGTAAAGACCGGGCCGACGCCCATCGGCCGAAGGCGGCATGTAATACGCGGTGGTGGTATCGGGTGCGACGTGCTCGGGGATGGGCTTGAGCCCGTAGGGCGTGCGCGGCAGGCTGTCCGGACGAAAGACCTTGAGCAGCTCTCCGTCGATGCGCTTGCTGATCGCGAGGTAGGCTTGGAAGAGTTCCTCGGAATCGCGATGGTAGAAGCGCGGATCGCTGCGCAGGTACTCGATGAAGGCGGCGAGATCGCCAGGAAAACCCACCTGTTCCCGTACCCGCTCCATCTCCGCGCGGATGCGCTGCACCTCGGCCAACCCGATCGCGTGGACCTCCTCGGGGCTGAGCTCGGTGGTCGTGTAGCGACGGACGAGATGGCGGTAATACGCCTCGCCATCGGGAATGTCGCGGATCGCGATGCCCTCGCGACACGACGGCAGATATTCGGCGAGGAAGAAATCGTGGAAGCGCCGGAGCGCAGGAAGCACCACCTCGGCGATCGCCCGCTCGCCTTCCGCCCGCAAGGCCTCGGCGAGCTCGCCTGAAATGCTCGCAGGCATCCGCGTGAAAGGCCGATAGAAGCGGCTCTCCCGGGGGTTCGCGACGAGCTGTGCTTGAAGCTGAGCGGGGATGCGCTGCATCACGATCTTCGGCGGCATCACCCCGCGACGCATGCCCTCGCGCATCAGGGCGATGGTCTGCTCGCTCAGGCGATCGAAGGCCGAAAGACGCGCGATCCAGGCGCGATAGGCCGTCTCGTCGGAGAACGGCAGACTGTCGCCCAGCGTGTCGAGGGTCTGAATCCCGCCGCGCTGGTTGAGCGGAACGAGGTGCGCACCGAAACGGTACGCTGCCAGGCGGTCCTCGAGCATCCAAGCGAAAAGCTCGGCGCTGATCCGATCGCGCTCGGAGAGTCGATCGGTCGGAATCGCCCGCAACCGTTCGAGCGCCCGCTGATCGGCCTCGGCGCGGGCAGCGTAAGCGGAAAGCGAGAGATCTCCCCAACGATCATCGAAACGTCGCTCGCCTCGAAGCGAGGCCGCGACCGGATTTTCGACGAGGCTGCGCTCCCACTCCTCGGCGAAGAGGCGATGGAGCGCCGCCCGCGCCTCCTCCTTAGCCGAATCGGCACCGACCCGCGCCGGGCCGGCGCAAGCGCCCACGAGCAGCAGCACGCCCAGCGAGGCGAGGACCGAAAGCGCCCTCCCCCTCACCGTGCGAACTCCGGTCGGGTCGTGAAGCTCTCGCCGCAGCCGCACTCGGCGGTGACGTTGGGGTTGCGGAAGACGAAACGCTCGCCAAAGTTCTGGCGCTCGAAGTCGATTTCGGTGCCGCGAACCATCGGCAGGCTCTCGGCATCGATCAGGATGCGGACTCCCTCTTGCTCGACGAGGACATCGCCAGGCGAGGGCCCCTCGCAAAGCTCCATGCGGTAGGCGTGGCCCGAGCATCCGGCCTTGCGAACGCCGAAGCGCAGCGCGGCGGTCTGCGCTTTCCCGGAGAGCAGCTTTTGCACCCGCGCGAGGGCCGCGGGCGTCAGACGCACGATCTCGTTCATGATCCTCGGATTCTAGCAGCGCGGCACGACCATTGCCGCTCCGGGGCATAATGGCGCGTTCGCTCGCTTTCAAAAGCCAGCCTGGAGGCCAACATGCTCGATTCCTTCGCCACTCGCGACACGCTCGAGGCCGGCGGCCGCAGCTATCGCTATTTCAGCCTTGCGCGCCTCGCCCGTCATTTTCCCATCGACCACCTGCCTTTCTCCCTGCGCGTGCTCCTCGAAAACCTCCTCCGCCACGAGGACGGACAGACCACGACCGCGCGCGAGATCGAGGCCCTCGCTCGGTGGTCCCCGGATCGGGCATCGGAAACCGAGATCGCCTTCATGCCGGCGAGGGTCCTGATGCAGGACTTCACCGGCGTTCCCTGCGTGGTGGATCTCGCCGCGATGCGCGATGCCATGGAGCGGCTCGGCGGCGATCCATCGCGGATCAATCCGCTGATCCCTGCCGAGCTGGTCATCGACCACTCGGTGCAGGTGGATCACTTCGGTCGGCGGGAGGCGCTCGATCTCAACGTGCGTCTCGAGTTCGAGCGCAACCGCGAGCGCTATGCCTTCCTCCGCTGGGGGCAGCGCGCCTTCCGCAACTTCAAGGTGGTCCCGCCGAAGACCGGCATTGTCCACCAAGTGAATCTCGAGTATCTGGCGCGGGTGGTGATGACCGACACGCGGGATGGCGTCTCGCTGGCCTATCCCGACACCGTCTTCGGCACCGACTCGCACACGACGATGGTCAACGCCCTCGGCGTGCTCGGATGGGGCGTCGGCGGGATCGAAGCCGAGGCGGCCATGCTCGGCCAACCTTCCTCCATGCTCATTCCCGAGGTCGTGGGCTTCGAGCTGGTCGGCCGCCTGCGCGAGGGGGCGACCGCCACCGACCTCGTGCTCACCGTGACCGAGATGCTGAGGAAGCACGGCGTGGTGGGCAAGTTCGTCGAGTTCTTCGGCGACGGTCTCGACGAGCTCCCGCTCGCCGATCGCGCCACCATCGCCAACATGGCACCGGAATACGGTGCTACCTGCGGTTTCTTCCCGATCGACCGCGAGACCCTGAACTATCTCCGCCTCACCGCGCGCAGCGAGGAGCACATCGAGCTGGTCGAACGCTATGCCAAGGCGCAGGGACTATGGCGCGAGCCAGGGATGTCGCCGCCCGCCTTCAGCAGCGTCCTTCGCCTCGACCTCGGGACGGTCGAGCCGTCGCTGGCCGGGCCACGCCGGCCGCAGGATCGGGTGCCGCTCTCGAAGGTGAAGGAAAACTTCGCCGCCGCCCTGAGCGCCTTCGCCGCGAAGCGCGGACCGCAGGCCGGAAGGGCGAAGCTCGATGGCTCGGACCTCGAGCTCCGGGACGGAGCAGTGGTCATCGCGGCCATCACCTCCTGCACCAACACCTCCAACCCCGCGGTGATGCTCGGCGCGGGGCTGCTCGCGCGCAAGGCGCGCGCGCGCGGCCTCGAGGTCAAGCCGTGGGTCAAGACCTCACTCGCCCCCGGCTCCCTCGTGGTCACCGAATACCTGGAGAAGACCGGACTGATGCGCGATCTGGAGGCGCTGGGCTTCTCCGTGGTGGGCTATGGCTGCACCACTTGCATCGGTAATTCCGGCCCGCTGCCTCCCGCCATTTCGAAGGCCATCGCGCAGGGCGAGATCGCCGCCGTCTCGGTGCTTTCCGGCAACCGCAACTTCGAGGGTCGAGTCCATCCAGAGGTCCGTATGAACTACCTCGCCTCGCCGCCGCTCGTGGTCGCCTACGCGCTCGCGGGAAGCGTGGACCTCGACCTCGAGCGCGAACCGATCGGCACCGACGCCGAAGGCCGCCCCGTGTTCCTGCGCGAAATCTGGCCGTCGAGTCGCGAGGTGGCCGAGGTGGTGGGCTCGGCCCTGGATCCCGCCCTATTCCGCAGCACTTACGCCCGCGTCTTCGACGGCGACGAGCGCTGGCGCGCGATCGAAGTGCCGGAGGGCGAGCGCTACCGCTGGGATCCCGCCTCGACTTATATCGCCCATCCGCCCTACTTCGAGGGCATGAGCATGAGCGCGGGCCGGATCGAAGACATCCGCGGCGCCCGCTGCCTGGCCCTCCTCGGCGATTCGATCACGACCGACCACATCTCGCCGGCGGGCTCGATCAAGAAGGACTCCCCGGCCGGGCGTTGGCTGATCGAGCGCGGCGTGGCGCCCGCCGACTTCAACTCCTACGGCAGCCGCCGCGGCAACCATGAAGTGATGATGCGCGGCACCTTCGCCAACATTCGCCTGCGCAACCTCATGGTGCCGGGCAGCGAGGGCGGGATCACCCGCCACCTGCCCTCCGGCGCGGTGATGCCGATCTTCGATGCGGCCATGCGCTACCGCGAAGAGGGCGTTCCGCTCATCGTCATCGCCGGCAAGGAATACGGCACGGGCTCCTCGCGCGACTGGGCGGCCAAGGGCACCGCGCTACTCGGGGTCAGAGCAGTCATCGCCGAGAGCTTCGAGCGCATCCACCGCGCGAACCTGGTCGGAATGGGGGTGCTCCCGCTCGCCTTCCGCGAGGGCGAAAACGCCGCCTCGCTCGGACTGACCGGGGAGGAGATCTTCGACATCGAAGGGCTCGATGACGGCCGTGCGCGCGAGGTGGCTGTCCGGGCACGGCGACCCGACGGCAGCGCCTTCGCGTTCATGGCGCGGGTGCTGCTCCTCACGCCCAAGGAGGCGGAGTACATGCGCCACGGCGGGCTTCTGCCCTACGTGCTGCGTCAGCTCGCCGCCTCGCGTGAGGCGCACGCCGCCTGAGCGGGAAGGCCGGCAGCGCGCAAAGGAAAAACGCCGGCTGGAACCCAGCCGGCGTTTTTTTGTTGGCGCGCCCGGAAGGATTCGAACCTCCGACCACCAAGTTCGTAGCCTGGTACTCTATCCAACTGAGCTACGGGCGCGCGCAGACCGAAGATTCTGAACAGACCTCAGCGCAGCGTCAAGGGCGGTCGCCGTGTCTCGTCCTCGTCGACATGGTGATACTGGCGGAGAGAGAGGGATTCGAACCCTCGATGAGGCTTTTGGCCCCATACTCCCTTAGCAGGGGAGCGCCTTCGACCACTCGGCCATCTCTCCGCAATCCGCTTGCGACGGAAGCCGGAAGCTTAGCGTTCCGCGCCGACGCCGTAAACCTCAGGACTCGCCGGGGGGAGCGAGGCTCAGCTCGCTTCGTTGCGCGGCGCTCGCCTCGGCCTTGATTCTTCGGTAGATCTCCTCGCGGTGTACCGCGACCTCGCGCGGCGCATTGATGCCGATCCGCACTTGATTGCCCTTCACCCCGAGGACGGTGACGGTGACCTCATCGCCGATCATCAGGGTCTCTCCAACGCGTCTGGTAAGAATCAACATTCTGAATGCTCCGGTTTCCTGTGATATGGACCGCTCCCCCAACGGATCCCTGCGCCCCGCCCTCCGGCTCTAGGGCAGACATCCGCCACCACCGAACGAAACAGGCGCGGTCGCGAATTTCCGCGCTTACGAAATGTCATATTGTTGGCATATTAGGGCGCGTATCGGATGCTTGCAATGTTTGCCGCGTTCACTCTGCGAGCATCATTTCGACCAGCTGCGGGAATCCTTCCAGAGCCCGGTCGAGCGCCGGCCCGTCACTACCGCCCCCTTGCGCCAGTTCGCGCCGTCCGCCGCCCTTGCCGCCAATCGGCGCGAGCAGCTGTCTGATCAGGCTGCCGGCATCGAGCCGCGGGTCGCCCTCGGCCGCGACCACCACCGAGGCGCGGCCGTCCTGCGCCGAGACCAGAGCGAGCGCGAAGTTCGGCCGCAAGCGCTCGCGCAGCCGATCCGCCGCCTCCCGTAAGCCACGCGCATCGAGCTCGGGGAGACGGGCGGCGAGAACCTTGACACCGCCGAGCTCGAGCGCGCGACGAGCCATCTCTTCGAGCGAACCGGCGGCAAGGCGAAGCTTGAGCCGCTCGAGTTCCCGTTCGAGCTGACGCTGTTTCTCGAGTACCTGGCGGACGCGATCGACGAGCTCCGTACTGGGCCCGCCGAGTAGGCGCGCCGCCTCCTCCGCCGCCTGAGCCTGGGCCTGATCGAAGGCCAGCGCCGCCTCACCGGTCAGCGCCTCGATCCGGCGCACGCCGGCGGCGATGCCGGATTGGGAGACGATGCGGAAAAGGCCGATGTCCCCGGTACGCGCGACGTGGGTGCCGCCGCACAACTCGACCGAGAAATCGCCGAAGCGCAGCACCCGGACCCTTTCGCCGTACTTGTCGCCGAAGAAGGCCAGCGCTCCGGCGGCGATGGCCTCGTCGAAGGCCATCTCGCGCACCTCACCCTCGCGATTGGCGCGGATCTGCTCGTTGACGCGCCGCTCGACCCGCGCGAGCTCCTCGGCGCTCAGCGGCCCGAAGTGGGTGAAGTCGAAGCGCAGACGATCCGGTGCGACGAGCGAGCCTTTCTGCTGCACGTGGGACCCGAGCACCTCGCGAAGCGCCGCGTGCAGCAAGTGCGTGGCGGAATGATTGAGACGGATCGCTGCCCGGCGCCCGCCGTCGATCGCCGCGCGCACCCGATCACCGCGCGCGATCCGACCCTGCCGCACGCGGCCGAGGTGAGCGTGGAATTGGCCCGCGATCTTCTGGGTATCTCGAACTTCGAAGCGCATCCCCGGCGCCTCGAGCACGCCGGTGTCGCCGACTTGGCCGCCGGATTCGGCGTAGAAGGGGGTCTCGGCCAAGATGACCACCCCATCCTGCTCCGCCTCAAGGGCCTCGACGGGGCGCCCATCGGCGAGCAAGGCCACCACCTCGGCGTCCTCGAGCGCCTCCGCCTCGTAACCGCGGAACCGGGTCGCTGGGAGCCGGGCCACGAGCTCGGCCGGAAGCTGCAGGCCGCCGCCGAAGGCGCTGGCCTGACGCGCGCGCTCGCGCTGCTCGGCCATGGCATTCTCGAAACCTTCGAGGTCGATCGAAAGACCTCTCTCGCGTGCCATGTCGGCGGTGAGATCGACGGGGAAGCCGTAGGTGTCGTAGAGTCGAAAGACGGCCTCCCCGGGGATACGATCGACTGCACTGGCCGCGACCTCCTCGAAGATCCGCATCCCGGCCGCGAGCGTCTCGGAGAAACGGTCCTCCTCCTGCGCCAGGACCCCGGCGATGAAGTCCTGCCGCTCACGAAGTTCCGGATAGGCATCACCCATCGCCTCGACGAGCGGTTCGACCATGCGGTGGAAGAAGGGCTCGCGCCGGCCGAGCTTGAAGCCGTGGCGCAGCGCCCGACGGATGATCCGCCGAAGCACGTAGCCGCGACCCTCGTTCGAGGGCAACACCCGTTCGGCGATCAGGAAGGCGACCGCGCGGATGTGATCGGCGATCACCCGAAGCGAGGGATGGTGCGGATCCTCGCAGCCGGTGAGGGAGGCGGCCGCCCTCACCAGGGCGCGGAAGAGGTCGATCTCGAAGTTGGAGTGGACGCCCTGAAGCACGGCCGCCAGGCGCTCGAGCCCCATCCCGGTATCGACGCAGGGTGCAGGCAGTGGCAGCAAGTTTCCGTCCGCCTGGCGGTCGAACTGCATGAACACCAGATTCCAGATCTCGACGAAACGATCGCCGTCGGCCTCCGGCGAGCCGGGAGGTCCGCCGCGCGAGCCCGGCCCGTGGTCGTAATAGATCTCCGTGCAGGGGCCGCAAGGACCGGTGTCGGCCATCTGCCAAAAATTGTCCGAGGCGTAAGGTGCGCCCTTGTTGTCGCCGATCCGGACGATGCGCTCGGTCGGAATGCCGATCGTTCGTTCCCAGATGCGGAAGGCCTCCTCGTCCGTGTGGTACACGGAGACCCAGAGCCGCTCGCGGGGCAGGCCATAGACCTCGGTCAGGAGTTCCCAGGCATAGACGATCGCCTCCTCCTTGAAGTAGTCGCCGAAGCTGAAGTTGCCGAGCATCTCGAAGAAGGTGTGATGCCGGGCGGTGTAGCCGACCTGGTCGAGGTCGTTGTGCTTGCCGCCGGCGCGCAGGCATTTCTGCGCGCTCGCCGCTCGGCGATAAGGTCGTTTCTCCGCGCCGAGAAAGACGTCCTTGAACTGGACCATGCCGGCATTGGTGAACAAGAGCGTGGGGTCGTTGGCGGGCACCAGCGGGCTCGAGGGAACCACTTCGTGGCCGCGCGCGCGAAAGAAATCCAGGAATCGGTTGCGGATCTCGGCGGTAGTGGACATCGAAGGCAGCGATCTCGAAGCGAACGGATCAGGATACGCGGAAACGGAAGCCGATGAACCGCTCACGCCTCGTCCGGCTCGGCTGGCTCGAGCTCGAGCACCCGCGCGATCACGGAAGAAGGAAAGCCTTGCCGTTCCAGGTGCCGTGCGATGCGCGCTCGAAAGGCCTCTTTCGTCTCGCCGGGTCGCCGCTTCAGCCGGTGCACGGCCTCTTCGGCGCGCTGCAACCAATCGACGCCTTCCTCGCAAAGGGCGGCGATCCGCTTGCGCGCGGAGGCTGCTTCCAGCCCGCGCGCCAGAAGCTCCGCCTCCAGCCGGCGCGGGCCACGTCCCCTCCGCAGACCCCGGCGCACGACGGACTCGGCCAGGCGCTCTTCGTTCAGCACGCCCTCCTCGACCAGAGCGGCGAGCACCCCACCCACCGCCGCCGGATCGTGACCCCGCGCCAGGAGCCGGCGCTTGAGTTCGGCGAGCGAATGATCGCGTCGCGCGAGCAACGCATAGGCGGCGGCCCGGACTTCCTTCTCCGTGCTCACGCCTCCTCGCCGACCGCCGCCTCCTCGCGCGCCGGACGCGGGCTGAGGAGCAGCTTGTCTCTCAGTTTCTGCTCGATCGCGCGCGCGATGTCGGGATGTTCCTTGAGGAACTGGCGGGCATTGTCCTTGCCCTGACCGATCCGCTCGCCCTGGTAGCTGAACCAGGAGCCGGTCTTCTCGATCACCTCGTGAGCGACGCCAAGCTCGATGATTTCGCCCTCGCGCGAGATGCCTTCGCCGTAGAGGATCTCGAAGTCGGCCTGGCGGAACGGCGGCGCGAGCTTGTTCTTGACCACCTTGACCCGGGTTTCCGAGCCGATGATGTCCTCCCCGCGCTTGACCGATCCGATTCGCCGGATGTCGAGCCGCACCGAGGCATAGAACTTGAGCGCGTTGCCACCGGTGGTGGTCTCGGGATTGCCGAACATCACCCCGATCTTCATCCGGATCTGGTTGATGAAGATCACGAGCGCATTCGAGCGCTTGATGTTGCCGGTGAGCTTGCGCAGCGCCTGGCTCATGAGCCGTGCCTGCAGCCCGACGTGGGAATCGCCCATCTCGCCCTCGATCTCGGCCTTGGGGGTCAGCGCCGCCACCGAGTCGATGACCACGATATCCACGGCCCCCGAGCGCACCAGCATGTCGGCGATCTCAAGGGCCTGCTCGCCCGTGTCCGGCTGCGAGACCAGCAGATCATCGACCTTCACCCCCAACTTCTCGGCGTAGGCCGGGTCCAGGGCGTGCTCGGCGTCGATGAAGGCGGCCACTCCACCGGCGCGTTGGACGTTGGCGATGGCCTGCAGCGCGAGGGTGGTCTTGCCCGAGGACTCAGGGCCGAAGATCTCGACCACCCGGCCCCGCGGCAGTCCACCGATCCCGAGGGCGAGGTCGAGACCGAGGGAGCCGGTGGAGACCACCTCCACGGGCTCGCTGCCACGGTCTCCCATGCGCATCACCGATCCCTTGCCGAACTGTCTCTCGATCTGCGAAAGCGCAGCAGCGAGCGCCCGGCGCCGATTCTCTTCCATCGTCGAGGCCTTCATCGCGTACCACCGTTGAAGCGAACTGGGATTATCCCACAGGCCGCCGCATCGGCCACCGGGCCCATGCCGCATCCGCGAGTCGGAAAAACCCGACCGCGCGCCCTCAGCCCGCTGGAGCGAGAAGCTTGAGCAGGCCAGCGAGCGCCGCCGCCGCCGTTCGCCGGCGAATCTCGTCGCGTCCACCGGCAAAGCGCTCGAGCCGCGCCTGCGGATAGTCGCCGCGCCGCTTCCAGGCCAGCCATACCGAGCCCACCGGCTTCTCCGGCGTGCCTCCGCCAGGACCGGCGATCCCCGTGACCGCAAGCGCCAGGCTCGCACCGGAATGGACCAGGGCTCCGGCGACCATTTCCAGCACGGTCTCCCGGCTGACCGCGCCGTGCGCGAGCAGCGTGTCCTGGCGCACGCCGAGGAGTGCCTGCTTGGCCTCGTAGCTGTAGGCCACCATGCCACAGTCGAACCATCCGGAGGCGCCCGGGACATCGGTGAGCACCTTGGCGATCAATCCCCCGGTGCAACTCTCGGCCACCGCCAGGCTGGCGCGGCAGGCGAGCAGCGCCTCGCCCACTCTGCACGCGAGGGCGTGCAGGACCTCATCGCTCGGAACTTCGCCGCGGGGAAGCATCGTCCGGAGGCATGATAACGGTTTACCGATCGCCATCCGAGGCCATGCAGGATCTCGCCGAACACACCCCTCTGATGCGCCAGTACCTGGCGATCAAAGCCGAACACCCGGACCGGCTGGTGTTCTTTCGGATGGGCGACTTCTACGAGCTCTTCTACGAGGATGCGGTGCGCGCCGCGGAGATCCTCGACATCGTCCTGACCCGACGCGGGCAATCGGCAGGACAGCCGATCCCGATGGCCGGCGTGCCCGTGCACGCGGTCGAGAACTACCTCGCTCGGCTGCTCGAGCGAGGCGAATCGGTGGCGATATGCGAACAGGTCGGCGAGGCCGAAGGCGGGCGCGGCCCGATGGAGCGGCGCGTGGTTCGAATCCTCACGCCTGGCACCCTGACCGACGAAACGCTGCTCGAGGAACGCAGGGAGCGGCTGCTCCTCGCCCTCAGGCCGGGCCGGGGGGGACGCTTCGGATTGGCCTACGCCGACCTCGCGGGCGGACGGCTGGTCGTCGGCGAGCTCTCCGGACCCGAGGCGCTCGAGGCGGAGTTGGCCCGCCTCGATCCCGCCGAAGTGCTCTGGCCGGAGGACCTGGATCGGCCGGAGATCCTTTCCGATCGGACGATGAGACGCCGTCCCGCGTGGCATTTCGACCGCGACAGCGCCGCGCGCAGGCTCGCCGATTTCTTCAAGGCCGAAAGTCTCGCCGGCTTCGGGGTCGAGGACCTGCCGCTCGCGATCGGCGCGGCGGGGGCCATCTTGGCCTACCTCGAGGAGACACAGCGCACGGCGCTGCCGCATTTCACCGGCATCGCCCGTGAGGTTCCCGAGCAGGCACTGTTCCTCGACGCCACGGCGCGCCGCCATCTCGAACTCGACCACCACCGAAGCGGCGATCGGCGCTACACCCTCCTCGGCGTCCTGGACGCGACGCAGACCGGAATGGGCGCCCGGCTGCTCGCGCGCTGGCTCGGGCGTCCCTTGCGGGACCGCCGCGAGCTTGCTGAACGTCTCGACGCGGTCGAGGCGCTGCTCAGAGAAGGCAGCCATCGTCGGATCGCGGCGGCGCTGTCCGGAATCGCCGATCTGGAGCGGATTCTCGCGCGGGTGGCGCTGCGAACAGCCCGCCCGCGCGATCTCGCCGCGCTGCGCGAAAGCCTGCGCCGGGTACCACCGCTCCGCGAAGGGCTCGAGGCGATGCCCGCTTCCCGGCTGCGAGCGCTCGCCCTGGCCCTGGGCGATCCCACGCGATGGGTCGTGCTCCTCGACCGCGCCCTGGCGGCAGAACCTCCCGCACAACTGCGCGACGGCGGGGTGATCGCGAGCGGTTTCGACGCCGAGCTCGATGCGCTCAGGCGACTGGGCGCCTCGGTCGACGAGGCGCTGCTCGACTTCGAGCGACGCGAGCGGGAAGCGACCGGCATCCCCAACCTGAAGGTCGGCTACAACCGGATCCATGGCTTCTACATCGAGGTGAGCAAGGCGCAGAGCGACCGCGTCCCGTCGCATTACCAGCGCCGCCAGACCCTGGTGCAGAGCGAGCGCTACATCACGCCCGAACTGAAGCTTTTCGAGGATCGCGTCCTCTCCGCCCGCGAGCGCGCCATCGCTCGCGAACGGCAGCTCTACGAGGCCCTGCTCGCCGAGCTCTGCTCGCAGGTCCGAGAACTCAAGGCGCTGGCCGCCGCACTCGCCGAGGCCGACGTGTTCGCTGCGCTCGCGGACCGGGCCGAGCGCTACGGATGGGTGCGCCCGGAGCTGATCGAGGAAGACCGCATCGAGATTCGACGGGGCCGTCATCCGGTGGTCGAGGCGCTACGGCCGGAACCTTTCGAGCCCAACGATCTCCTCCTCGACGAAGGACGGCGCCTGCTCGTGATCACCGGTCCCAACATGGGGGGCAAGAGCACCTATATGCGGCAGATCGCGCTCATCGTGATCCTCGCCCACATCGGCAGCTTCGTTCCCGCCGAGCTCGCCCGCATCGCTCCCATCGACCGCATCTTCACCCGGATCGGCGCCTCGGATGATCTCGCCCGCGGGCAAAGCACCTTCATGGTCGAAATGACCGAAACGGCGCAGATCCTGCACAACGCCGGCCCGCGGAGCCTCGTCCTGCTCGATGAGATCGGGCGCGGCACGAGCACCTACGACGGCCTCGCCATCGCACGCGCGACGGCGGAGCACCTGCTGACGAAGAACCGCAGCTTCACCCTGTTCGCGACCCATTACTTCGAGCTCACCGTCCTCGCCCACGAGCTGCCCGGCGCCGCCAACGTCCACCTCGCCGCGCTCGAGCACGGCGAACGCTTGATCCTGCTCCACCAAGTCCGCGAGGGCCCCGCCGACCGCAGTTTCGGACTCAGCGTCGCCGCCCTCGCCGGCGTCCCGGCACCCACGATCCAGCGCGCACGCAGACTGCTCGCCGAGTTCGAGCGCTCCCACTTGCGGATACGCGAACAGGGGCCGCAGCTGAGGCTGCCGCTCGAGGAACGCGCTGATCCCTTGCGCGAGCGCCTGCGCTCGATCGATCCGGACGCGATCACGCCTCGCGAGGCGCTCGAAATCCTCTACGCGCTCAGGGAGCTGGCAATGGGAACGAAACCCTAAGACGCGGCCAGCGTCTCACTCGTGCAGTCCGCCGCGATAGCCGCCGGGCACACCCTTCACCGCGACCGCGACCGCATCGTGCGGATGGAGGCTCTCGAAATGGCTCGCGCGCAGCCAGAAGTCGAGGAAGCGATCGTCGTCATCGAGCGCCTGTGCCAGACGCCGGGCCGCGTCTTCGCAGAACATCGGGTTTTGTCCATTGAGCACGGCGAAGGCCTGCTCGTCCTCGCGTTTGACCGCGGCCTGCACCGGCGTGCCCAGCGCTCGCTCGGCCAGATCGATCAGATCGAGGATCGGAAGCTCGCCGAAGCCGGGACGCAACCGGACACGCAAATCCGCCCGCGAGCGCTGAGCATGTGGCGTTGCCGAGATGCCCTCGGGCTTGCCCAGCCACTCGATGATCCGATCGCGATCAAGCGCGCTGCCCAGCGGAAACGCCTGCTCGAACCGGCGCTGCACGACCTGGCGGGCAAGCGCGGCGGAACAGGGGCAGGTGCTTGAGTAATCCACGGCGACCGAAAGCTCGACCTGGAAGCCCTGAGGCTCCAGAGTCGCGGAGACCGTCACCGGATAGACGCGCCAACCGGCGTATTCGCTCACCAGAGCCTTGCGCCGCACGAGGTAATCGAAAGCCACCGAGATCCGGGCCCGATCGCTCAAGCCCCGGTGCGATTCGACGAATGCACGTAGAACCCGCCGCAGCAGCGATGGCGAGAGCGGCTCCCGTCCCAGCCACTCATCGACGAGCAGGTAGAGGCGCGACATGTGGATGCCACGGGCCTGCGGCGCCAGCAGGTTCACGGCCGCGGCGACCCGCGCCGGGCAAAGAATCGGCCCCTCGCTGCCGGAGAGCAACACGGGCGCTTCGACGCGCTCCATCCCGACCCAGGCGAGCGCGGAAGCCGCCTCGGCCTCGGATTCGGTGGCGACGTCGGGGAGAGACTTGAGGGTCCGTTCGATCGAAGACATGGCAAGCCCGGGGAGACGCGATGGGCCTTGGAAGCTGAAGGAGCGCCCGTCGAAGCGGGGTGAGGGCCGAAGTCTAGCAGTTCCCGGTTTCGTTACGCCGCCGTGCGGAGCGCGCCGCGTTCCATGCCCGCAAGAGGCCGCGAAGCGGCGGCCAGCGCGCCGGCCGACCGCGATCGATCTGCTCCAGACGAAGCCGAGCGAGCGCCGAAAGAACGGCTTGCACCGGCCCGCCATCGACCTCGAGCCGCGCCAACCACCATCGCGCCAAGCGCGCGCGCACGCGCGCCAGGGGCGGATTTCCCCCCGCCCCGGCGAGGGCGCTGCGGTCAAGGCCCTCCGCGGCGAGGAGATCGAGCGGCAGCCACAAGCGCCCTCGAGCCGCCTCCGCCTCGAGGTCGTGCAAACGACGGCACAAAAAGTCCGCCGCGATCGCGGCTGTCGAGAGGCGCTCCCCGAACAGCCGATCGGCGGCCTCGGCCGCGGTCTGAGCCCAAGGCCGGAGCCGATCGTGAAGCGCCTCGGCCGAGACCACGGAGCTGAACTCCATGAGCTGCTGGAGCTCCCGCGCCAGACGCTCGCCCAGGCGCTGCGCCGAGCGCTCGCGCCAGGCGCGGACGAGAGGATGTGCCGCCTCCGCACTCGAGCCGAACTCCCGGGCATAGAAACCGAGCTTGGCTACGGCGACTTGCGGAGAGGATCGGCCAAGCCCCGCATCCTCGAGCTCCCTGAGCTGGGCGAACCACAATCCCACGGCGTCCCGGTGGCGGGAAGGGGCGAAGAGCAGCACCAGTCGGATCGCCGGATCGCGCTCCGCCCACTTCTCGACGAAACTCGCCAGATCCTCCCTCACTCACCCGCGAGCAGCGCAAGCACTTGGTCGGGGCGATCGAGCACCCGCTCGCTACCCCACGCGCGATAGATCTCGACCTCGGGCACGTAACCCCAGCCCGCGACCGCCGTGCGACAGCCGGCGGCACGTCCCGCCAGAACGTCCCGCTCGTCGTCGCCGACGAACCACACCAACCCCGGATTCAGGCCCAGCGCCGAACAGGCGGCGAGCACGGGGGCGGGGTCGGGTTTACGCACCGGCAGGCAATCGCCGCAGAACAAGACCGCCGGCGCACCGCCCAAAGGCAGAGCGGCGAGCAGCGGCTCGGTGAGGAAGCGCGGCTTGTTGGTCACGATGCCCCAGGGAAGCCCGCGCGCTCCGAGGCCGGCGAGCACCGCTTCGATCCCCGGAAAAAGCCGCGACTCGCGGCAGAGGTCCTCGCGATAGAGCGCGAGAAACGGCTCGATGAGGCGCTCACGCTCGCTCTCGCTCAGATCCGGCAAGGCGCAGGCCAACATCGCCCGCGCCCCGCGCGAGACCGTGGGGCGGAAGTCGGCGAAGGCAGGCTCGGGCCGCGCGAGGCTCCGACACAGCCGGCAAGCGGCGCGGTGGAGATCGGGCGCGGTATCGACCAGGGTCCCATCGAGGTCGAAGAGGATCGCGGCGGACTCAGCGCTTCTTTCGGGCATGGACGAGGTAGTTCACCGAGAGATCCGGGACGAGGCGAGCCTCGGGCCACCAGGGTCGCCACTCGATCCCGGAAAGCGAAACGACTTCGAGACCAGCGGCCCGCAGCCATGCGCAGAGTTCCGAAGGCCGCACGAAGCGCTCGTAGCGGTGGGTGCCGACCGGCAGCAGCCGGAGCAAGTGCTCGCCGACCAGGATCGCATGGAGGAAGGCCCGCGGCGTTCGCGCGATGGTGGAGAGGAATAGCTCGCCACCCGGAGCGAGCAGCGCGGCGAGGGCCCGGATCAGGGACGCCGGATCCGGGACGTGCTCGATCAGTTCCATGCAGCTCACCAGGCCGAAGGCTTGAGGGCGCTCCTCCGCCAGGCGCTCGGCGGCGACCTCCCGGTACTCGATCGGAAGACCCCTCTCCAGGGCATGCAGGCGCGCCACCTCGAGGGTCTCGCGGGCGAGATCGATACCGAGCACTCGCGCTCCCTCGGCGGCGAGGGCTTCGGCGAGCAGACCGCCTCCGCAACCGACGTCGCAGGCGTCAATGCCCGCCAAAGGAACCCGCTCACGGATGAAGGCGAGACGCGCCGGGTTGAGGGCGTGCAGCGGCTTGAGCGGACCCTCGGGATCCCACCAGCGCGCCGCGAGGGATGCGAAACGGGCGAGCTCAGCCGGGTCTGCGTTGGCCCCCGTCGCGCTCACGCCGCATGCTCCGAAAGACGCTGCCTCCAGAAGCGCGCCCGTTCCCGGACCGCCTCGAGGTCGATGCCGACGATTCGACCGTCTTCGAGCCGACGCCTGCCCGCGATCCACACATCGCGCACCTGCGCGCGCTGGGTCGCATAGACGAGATGGGAGACGGGCTGATAAACGGGCAGCGACTCGACGACGCCGAGATCGACCGTGATCAGATCGGCCTCCTTGCCCGGCTCGATGCTGCCGATGCGATCGGCGAGGCCGAGCGCGCGGGCGCCTTCGATGGTCGCCATGCGCAGCACCTCGGCCGCCGGCAAGGCCGCGGCATCCCCCGCGACCCCCTTGGCGAGCAGCGCTGCGGTGCGCATTTCCCCGAACAGGTCGAGGTCGTTGTTGCTGGCACAGCCATCGGTGCCGAGCGCCACGGTGACGCCGGCCGCACGCAACCGCGCGACGGGGCAGAAGCCGCTCGCCAGCTTCAGGTTCGACTCCGGGCAGTGCACCACCGAGGCGCCGCTACGCGCGAGCAACGGTATTTCCTCAGGGGCGACTTGGGTCATGTGCACCGCGATCAAGCGCTCGTCGAGCAGGCCAAGACCCGCGATGCGCGCCAGCGGCGGCGTTCCGAATCGGCGGCGGGACTCGGCGACTTCCTCGGCCGTTTCCAGCAGGTGGAGGTGGATCTTGCAACCGAGTTGGTCGGCGAGGAGGCCGATCCGACGAAAACTCTCATCGCCGACGGTGTAGGGCGCGTGCGGGGCGAAGGCGGTGGCGATGAGCGGATCGTCCTTCCACTGATCATGGATCGCGACCGCCTTGTGGAGGTATTCATCGGGATCCCGCGCCCATGCGCTCGGGAATTCGATCAAGGGCAGTCCCACGACCGCGCGGAAGCCCAAGCGGCGGTAGGTCGCGGCGAGCACGTCGGGAAAGAAGTAGTTCTCGTTGCAGCAAGTCGTGCCTCCGCGGATCATCTCGACCACGGCGAGCTCGGCGCCGTGTTCCACGAACTCAGGGCCCATCACCCGCTGCTCGGCGGGCCAGATGTGCCCTTGCAGCCAGCGCATGAGCGGTCGATCGTCGGCCAGACCGCGCATGAGCGTCATCGGATTGTGGGTATGCGCATTGATGAGCCCGGGCAGTAGCACGTGCTCGGGACGCTCGACGAGCTCCGCCGGCGAAAAGCGGCGACGCGCCTCCTGCGCCGGCAAGACCGCGACGATCCGACCCGCCGTTACCGCCACGGCGTGATCCTCGAGCACCCGACCAGGCGGCTCGATCGGGATCACCCAGCGGGTGAGGATCAGCAGATCACAGGGCTGGACTTCGCCCTCGGTCCGTTCCACCGCCGAAGCTCACTTGACCCGCGCGACGTATTCGCCGGTCCGGGTGTCGATGCGAATGACCTCGCCCTGGTTGACGAAGAGCGGAACCCTGACCACCGCCCCCGTCTCGAGCTTGGCAGGCTTGCCGCCGCCGCTTGCGGTATCGCCGCGCACCCCCGGATCGGTTTCGACGATGGCGAGCTCGACGAAGTTGGGCGGCGTGACCGTCAGGGGCTGGCCATTCCAGAGCGTGACGATGCACATTTCCTCGCCCTTCAACCACTGCGCAGCATCGCCCATCGCCGTCCGGTCGGCCTGGTACTGCTCGTAGGTCTCCGGGTGCATGAAGTGGTAGTACTCACCGTCGAAGTAGAGGTACTGCATGTCGGTATCGACCACGTCGGCACCCTCCACCGTGTCGGTGGCCTTGAGGGTTCGCTCGGTCACCCGACCGTTGCGCAGGTTGCGAATCTTGATCCGGGTGAAGGCCTGACCCTTGCCCGGTTTGATGAAATCGCACTCCAGAATGGTGTAGGGCTCGCCGTCGATGAGAATCTTGAGTCCGTTCCGGACGTCGTTGAGGCCGTAGCTCGCCATGACCGCTCGCTCAGATCGCAGGGAAAGGGGTTCGGAGGCCGGCGCTAGAATGGCGAATCGGCCGCACCCGGCCATAAGCGCCCGCGCCAAGTGTTCGATCATAACCCGAGTCCGAAGTCCGTCGCTGAGCGCGCAGCTCTCCGGAGCTGGCAGCGCGCCTGGCGCGACGCCTTCACCGATCCCAAGGCCCTCCTCGACTTCCTGGATCTTTCCGAACTCGCCGAACGCGTACCGGCATCGCCGCCGCATGGCTTCGCGATGCGCGTGCCGCGGGGCTACGCCGCCAAGATGCGCCGCGGCGATCCTGATGATCCGCTGCTCCGACAGGTCCTTCCCCTCGACCTCGAGCTTCGCGAGGTCGAGGGCTATGTCGAGGACGCGGTCGGGGACGGGGCTGCACGCCGCGGTGCCGGCGTGCTCCTCAAGTACGAACGACGCGCGCTGCTCATCACCACCGGCGCCTGCGCGATCCATTGCCGCTATTGCTTCCGGCGCCATTTCCCCTATGGCGAGGAACGAGCGACGGCCGAGCGCTTCCGCCCGGCGCTGCTGAAACTGAAGGCCGAACCCGGGCTGCGGGAGCTCATCCTGAGCGGAGGGGATCCACTCGCCCTCGCCACCGACAGGCTCGCCGAGTTCACCCGAGGACTCGGCGCGCTGCCCGAGCTTCGCAGCCTGCGCATCCATACGCGCATCCCGATCGTGCTCCCAGAGCGGGTCGATGAGGAGCTCTGCGCCTGGCTTCAGCAGGTCCCCTTGCGCCGCGTCGTCGTCGTGCACGCCAACCACCCGCGCGAAATCGATGGGGCCGTGGCTCGGGCCTGTCGGGAGCTGAGCGCCGCCGGCTGCCTGCTGCTCAACCAGACGGTCCTGCTCGCGGGGGTCAACGACCGCGTGGACACGTTGGAGGAGCTGAGCGAGGCGCTCTTCGACTGCGGCGTGCTGCCCTACTACCTCCACCAGCTCGACCGAGTCCGAGGCACCGCTCATTTCGCGGTCGAGGACGACACAGCCCGTCGTATCCACGAGGCTTTGGCCGCCCGCCTGCCGGGATACCTCGTTCCGAGGTTGGTGCGGGAAGTCCCCGGCGCACCGGCCAAGATGCCCCTATGAGGGCCGCCTCGCGGTGGACAGGAAAGCCCCTTTCGGCTAGAAAACCGACGGGAAGCGGATTTCAGCATGGCGAACAAACAAAAAGACGAACCGTTGCGACTCGTCCTCCTCGAAGACTCGATGGAGGAGGCGGAGAGACTGATCGGAATCCTCAAAAGCGGCGGCATGCCAGTGCGTCCGACTCGTCCGGAGACGCTCGAAGAGCTCGCCGGCGTGCTCGAGCGGCAGAATCCCGAAATCCTGTTGTTCGATCCCGAAACCTGCTTGCTTCCGGTCGAAGAGATGCTCGAGCGCGCGCGCGACAGCGGCAAGGATGTGGGCATCGTCGCGCTGCTCAGCCGGCTCCACGAGAGCGAGATCATCGCCCTTTACGATCTCGGGATCTACGCCTTCGCGCCGCGAAAGAACGAGCGACTGCTGCGCGAGGTGGTCGCGCACGTGCTCGCGGACGTTCGCAGCCGACGCGCGCTGCGGCGCCTGGAGGCGAGTCTGCTCGAGACCGAGCGCCGCTGCGAGAATCTGATCGATTCCTCGCGCGATCCCATCGCCTACATCCACGGAGGGATGCACGTGCGGGCCAATCAGGCTTATCTCGAGATGTTCGGCTACGAGGACTTCGAAGAGATCCTCGGAACACCGGTTCTCGACCTGCTCGAAGGCGAGCACGCGCTCGCTTTTCGCGACCTGCTCAAGCGGATCGACAAGGGCGAGCAACCCCCGCGCCAATTGGACACGGTGGCGGTACGAGCCGATGGCTCCAGCTTCAAGGCCACGCTCGAGTTCTCGCCCGCGAACTATCAGGGCGAACCGTGCTTGCAGATCATCTTCCGCCAGCAGACCGTCGATCCGGAGCTCGCCCGCCAGCTCGAAGAATTCAAGACCCGCGACCCGGTCACGGGATTGCTCAACCGTCAGACCCTGATGCAGCGCGTCGAGGAGGCGCTGGCGAGTGCTCTGCGCGGCTCCGGCGAATCGGCGCTGTTGCTGTTCGAGATCGACGAATTCCGACGCGTCCTCCAGCGCGTCGGCCTGGCCAACACCGATCTCCTGCTTCGCGACCTCGCCGAGTTGATCCGCGCGGCCGCAGGTGCCGGCGATCACGCCGCGCGATTCACCGACCAGAGCTTCGCGCTCCTCGTTCAGGGCGGTGCGGATCGAGCCGAGGCGGTCGCCGAAACGCTCAAGCGCAAGGTCGCCGAGCACATCTTCGAGGTGGGTGGTCAGTCTTTCACCCTGACCGTGAGCGCGGGCGGTGCGATCATCGGGGAGAAAAGCGGCAACGTGCCGGAGATCCTCAGTCGGGCCGAGGAGATGCTGCACAAGTCTGCCGCGATGGGCGGAAACCGCGCCCTGATCTTCGATCCGGCCGCCGAAGACAAGGCCGAGGCGGCGCGCCAGGAGGCCCTCGCCCAACAACTCGACCGCGCCATCGTCAGCCAGGGTCTCGTCCCCTACTACCAGGCGCTGGTCAGCATGTCCGGGGAGGTCGCCGGACCGGCTTACGAGCTCTCGGTCGCGCTCAGCGCCGACGGGCAGGAGATTCCGGCTTCGGAGTTCATCGCCGTCGCGCAACGCAAGGGCCTGCTCGGCAAGCTCGATCGCTGGATGGTCCGCCATGCCGTGCAGACCGCGGCACAGCTCGAGAAGGCGGGGAAGCCGACGACCTTCTACGTTCGTCTGGCCATGTCCACGGTCGAGGATGCGAGCTTCGTGCCCTGGCTCGCCGAAAAACTCAAGGAGACCCGCCTGCGGGGCGACGCGCTGGTCTTCGAACTCCCCGAGGCCGATGTCCTGGTCAACCTCAAGAGCTGCAAGGAGTTCATGCGCATGCTCGAGCCGCTACATTGCGGCGTGTGCATCACCCAGTTCGGATCGGGGCTGAACTCGACGCATCTGTTCAAACACATCAAACCGACGCACGTGAAACTCGACCGGGGATTCGTCGCCGATCTCGGGCGCAATCCGGAGATCACGCAGAAGGTCGAGGCGATCTGCCACGAAGTGCGTGCGCTCGGCGCGAAAGTCATCGCCGAGCACATCGACTCGCCCTCGAAGCTTCAGGAGGTTCTCGGGCTCGGCGTGGACCTCGTGCAAGGCTTCTTCGTCCATGCGCCGAGCCGCGAGATGAGCTACGAGTTCTAGTCGCAGAGGCAGCCTGAGCGAGCTCTCGCCCCGAGCCGCGGCTCAAGCGGCGCGGCGCAAGGCCTCGATCCGCTCGGCGATCGGCGGATGGCTCATGAACAAGCGCCGCAGCCCACCTCCCTGGCGTCCGGAAATGCCGAAGGCCTCGACCTGCTCCGGGAGCGTGGACTGGCCATAGCTCTGCGCCAGTCGCTCAAGCGCCGCGATCATCTTCTCGCGGCCGGCCAGGCGCGCACCGCCTGCATCGGCGCGGAACTCGCGCCAGCGGCTGAAGGCCATGACCAGAATCGAGGCCAGGATCCCGAGCAGCACCTGGAGGATCATCACCGTGATCCAGTAGCCCGGGCCATAGCCGTTCTCGCTCCGGAAGACCACGCGGTCGATCACGCTACCGATGATGCGGGAGAGGAAGATCACGAAGGTGTTGAGGACACCCTGAAGCAGCGCCATCGTCACCATGTCCCCATTCGCGACGTGCGCCACCTCGTGGCCGAGCACGGCCTCCACCTCGTCGCGATTCATCGCGCGGAGCAGCCCCGTGCTCACCGCGACCAAGGCATGGTTGCGGTTCATGCCAGTCGCGAAGGCATTGGGCTCGGGCGCATCGTAGATCGCGACCTCGGGCATGCCGATTCCCGCCTGGCGCGCCTGCCGGGCGACGGTGTCGAGCAGCCATGCCTCGAGGGGATCCCGCGGCTGGGTGATGACCCGCGCACCGGTGGCGAGCTTGGCCGCCGTTTTCGACATCGCCAGCGAGATGAACGACCCGACGAAACCGATCACCGAGGCGAACACCAAAAGCCCCCACAGGTCCTGCCCGGTACCGGCAAGGGCCGCATCGATCCCGGTGAGGCGAAGGACGACGCCGAGCACGAAGAGGACGGCGATGTTGGTGGCGAGGAACAGCAGGATGCGAGTGATCATCGAAACCTGACTCCGAGGCGTGATGGGAAGACTTGGGATCGCGCAGCGAACGAGCGCCGATCATCATGATGGGCGCGCCGTTGCGCAATTCAAGCGCACCTGGCGATGCTCACCGCGCTCGAACCCTCGAAGCGGACCGCGAGCGCGCCGCGAAGTTCCGCGCAGCCACCGAGCTTCGCCGATCGATGGGGTGTAGAATCTTGCTCGAGGAGCCGTCCTCGCGGCCATCGTCAGCAGCGTTTTCGAGGGGAGAGAGGACATGTCCAGCAGAGTCGCATTGATCACCGGAGGCACGGGCGGCATCGGCACCGCCATCTGCGAGCGCCTGGCGCGCGCCGGCCACCGTGTGGCCACCAACTACCGCAACGAGGAGAAGGCGCGCGCCTGGCAGGAGGCGATGCGCGCGAAGGGCGTGGAGGTGTTCCTCGCTCCAGGCGACGTGTCCGACCCGGATTCGGCTGCGGCCATGGTGCGCGCCGTCGAGCAGGGGCTCGGGCCGGTCGAGATCCTGGTCAACAACGCCGGCATCACCCGCGATGCGGTCTTCCACAAGATGAGCTACCAGCAGTGGAGCGAGGTCATCCGCACCAATCTCGACTCCTGCTTCAACGTCACCCGCCCCATCATCGAAGGGATGCGCGAGCGGCGCTGGGGCCGGATCGTGCAGATCAGCTCGGTGAACGGACAGAAGGGACAGTATGGGCAGGCCAATTACGCCGCCGCCAAGGCTGGAATGCACGGATTCACCATTTCGCTGGCACAGGAAAATGCCAAGCACGGCATCACGGTCAACACGGTCTCGCCCGGCTACGTCGGGACCGACATGGTGATGGCAGTGCCTGAGCACATCCGCGAGAAAATTCTCCAGCAGATCCCGACCGGCCGCTTCGGCGCACCGGAGGAGATCGCTGCGGTCGTGGCCTTCCTGGTCGGCGAGGAAGCCGCCTGGATCACCGGCGCCAACATCGCCATCAACGGCGGGCAGTACATGGGCTGGTGAGGATCGATGGCCGAACCGCGCATCATCAAGAAGTATCCCAACCGTCGGCTCTACGACACGGCGATCTCGAGCTATATCACCCTCGAGGACGTCCGGCAGCTGGTGCTCGACGGCGAGGAATTCGAGGTGCGCGACGCCAAGACTGGCGAAGACCTGACCCGTTCCGTGCTGTTGCAGATCATCGCCGAGCACGAGGAGCGCGGTGCGCCGATGTTCTCCACGCGCCTGCTCGCCCAGCTCATCCGCTTCTACGGCGACTCCCTGCAGGGCTTCATGGGAAGCTACCTCGAGCGCGCCACCCAAGCCTTTCTCGAACAGCAGCAGCAGTTCCGCTCGCAGCTCAGTCAACTGATGGGGCAAACCCCGATGGCGCTGCTCAACGAAATGACCGAGCGCAACCTCGAGGCCCTGCGCAAGTTCCAGGATGCGCTCCTCGGCGGCGGCAAAGCGCGAAGCGGCAAGAAATCGGAAGGCGGCTGATCTCCTCCGCGCTTGACAGAGAGGTCCTGCCCTCCTAGATTGCGGGCGCATTTTGCGCCGCAGCATTGCGGCGCGCTTCCTTCCTTAACCGCAGCCATCGAAACGTAGATATGAGCGCACGTGTCGCACTGGTCACGGGTGGCATCGGCGGCCTCGGTACGGCCATCTGTCGAGCGCTGGCCGAGGCTGGCCGAAGGGTGGTCGCTGCCGACCTCCCCTCGCGTCCCGAACGCCTCTCGGCCTTCCGAGAGGCGCTTGCCCATCTCGACGGGCAGGTGCAATTCCGTCCCGTGGACGTCGCCGACTTCGAGGACTGCCGTCGTTTGATCGAGGAGGTGAGTCGGGATGTCGGCCCGATCGACATCCTCGTGAACGCGGCCGGAATCACCCGCGATGTGACCCTGCGCAAGATGAGCCCCGAGCAGTGGTCGGAAGTGATCCGCGTCAACCTCGAAGGCGTCTTCAATCTGACGCGGCATGTGGTCGAGGGCATGTGCGAGCGCGGCTTCGGCAGGATCGTCAACATCTCCTCGGTCAACGGCCAGACCGGCCAGTTCGGCCAGACCAACTACGCCGCCGCCAAGGCCGGGATGCATGGCTTCACCATGGCCCTCGCCCGAGAAGTGGCGCGCAAAGGCGTGACCGTGAACTCCGTCTCCCCCGGCTACTGCCGAACCCAGCTCGTGATGTCGATTCCCGAGCCGATCCGCGCGCGCATCATCGAATCCATCCCAGTCGGCCGCCTCGGCGAACCCGAGGAAGTCGCCCGCGCGGTGGTCTTCCTCACCGAGGATTCGGCCGGCTACATCACCGGCGCCAATCTCCCGGTCAACGGTGGCTACTACATGAGTTTCTGAGGCGATCCGACGATCGCGAACTTGCCTTTGCCCCCGTCTTGCGGCACCGTTGAGGGATGAGTGGAATCGCTTCGGATCCTCCGCGTTCTCCCGGTGCGTTTCGCCAGTTCGGCGTCTTCCTCCTCAACTTCCTGCGCCACCCGCTATCGGTCGGCACCTTCGCCCCGAGTTCGCCGTTCCTGGTTCGACGATTGCTGCGCTCGGGGGACTGGTCGCGCGTCCAGAGCGTCGTGGAGTATGGGCCGGGGGTGGGCACGATCACCCTTCCTCTGCTTCGCGAGCTCCGTCCCGACGCTCGGCTCTTGGCGATCGAGACCAATGCGGATTTCTGCCGCCATCTCGAACGCCACATCGCAGACCCGCGTCTGATCGTCGCCCATCGCTCCGCGGAGGCGATCCTGAGCTTGATGCAGGAGCACTCCCTCCCCCCTGCGGACGTGATCCTTTCCGGGATCCCTTTCACCACCCTGCCCCCGCCTCTTCGCGAGCGCATCCTCGACGCCACCGTCCGCGCATTGGATCGGTCGGGGCGTTTCCTGGTCTATCAGTACACCCGTGCCGTCGAGCGCCACCTTCGGGAACGCTTCGAGCGGGTGGTGCGCTCGGTCGAATGGCGCAGTCCGTGGCCGATCCAGATCTTCGTCTGCGAGGGCCCGCAAGCCCGCTGAAAGCGCGCGGCGGGCTCAGGCGCCGCTGGTCACTGAGCTTCGTTGCTCCTCTTGCGGGGTGGATGCCCCTTGCGGAGCCTCGCGCCGCTGACGCAGCCGAGCGAGGATCGCATCCAGCGCCCGGTTGACGAGCGCCGTCTCTTCGAGGATGACGGCGCGTTGCCGATGCAGCTCTTCGGCCAGCTGCCGCGCCGTCTTCTCGGCAACCTTGAGCCCGTTGCGGTTGACGAAGAGATAAAGCGCCCGAATGGTGCTGATCCAAAGCAACTTCGCGCGCTCTCGCGTGCCATCGTCCTTGAGGAACTCGAACCAGGTCCCGGCTTTGAGCTGCTTGGTGACCTCCATCCATTGGCGCAGGGCGTCGTCGAGCTCCTGCGCCGCATCGCTCCCGGCATCCCCCGTGCTCTGCTCGTGCTCGCTTTCGGATTCGATCTTCTCGCCTGCTCCGACGGCAGCCGTTTCCTGTGCCGAGCCGAACTGGACCGAGAGATCCTCGAGCGCCACCGTCACCGCCGGCTGAACCTGTTCGGACTCGATCGCCTCGATGTGATGGTCGATGATCTGTGCGAGCCCCTCCCAGATCGCGTCGATGTCCTGCTCGTGCATCCCGGTCGCGGCCAGGCCCTTGCGCAAGGTCCACTCGAGGGCGGGCCGCATGCTGCGCAGCCGCTCGCGCTCGCCGGCATCCTTCGGCGGCTGGACCACGGCCACGACCTGATCGATGAAGTTCTCGGCCGCCTGCCATTCCTCCGATTCGGGACCGTGGCGAAGGAACACGAAGGCGAGATAGTTCATCCACCGCTGAGTCAGCAGCTCACGAACCTTGTCCGGCAGCAAGCGTCCAGAGAGCCGACGGCGCAAGGCGCGGGTGGCCATGCGCTGCGCGAGCTCCAGGCGCTCTCGACCTCGCGCGGCCTCCGCCGCTCGGCGCTCGGCGACCTCGGCTCGTTTGCGGTTTTGTTCGAGGAAGCTCTCGAACTCCCGCCCAAGGCGCTCGAAGACGCCGAGATCGTCTTCGAAATCGCGCAACACGGTATTCACCGTCTGCCGGATCTGCTCGAGCAGTCGCTGATCCTTGTCGGTGTCCGGAGTCCACCCGATCGCGGCCTCCGACATGCGATCCAGCAGCTTGCGCGCCGGATGTTCGGTATTGGTCAGGAAATCGGGATCGAGGAGCGCGACCTTGAGATAGGGAATCTGCAGACGCGCGAGCTGGGCTTGGATCGGCGGTGCCAGGTTGCGGTCCTGGATCGCATACTCGAAGACCATGCCGACCAGGTCGAGGGTGTCCTCGTTCTTGCCGAGTTCCGCCACGCGCCGCCCGCGCTCGTCGACGCCCCCGACGCGGCGCAGCAGCGCATCCTTGAATTGTCCGACCATCGCCGGATCGGGCGAGGGCTCCTCGTGCAGACGCGCGCTCAGTTCCGACTGCATCGCGGTCAGGGCACTCAAGATGTCCTCGTCCCGCACTTGGCGGATCGGGACCCCGCCCCCACCGCCCGAGGCGGCCATACCTTGGCGACGCTGCTGCGCGAGCAGCGAGCGCAGCTCGTCCACGACCTGGAGGATGCGGACCCGCGTCTCCTCCTCTGCCCCTGATTCCGGCGCCGCAGCCTCAGCGGGAGAGGCGCGCTCACTGCGCGCACGGGCTGGTACCGGCTCCTCCGCGCGGCGCGGCGCCGGCACGTCCTTGCGGATGACCTCGTGGCGGATCTCCGGCAGGACCCCGGCCCGGGCGAGGGCGTTGTTGACCTGATCGATCACGCCCTCGAGCACCGTGAGCACTTCCCGTTCGAAGTGTTTGAGGACGATGAGCCGAACCTCCATCGTGACCTCAAGGACCTCCGTCGCCTCGATGAAGCATTCGCTGAGCCGGCGCGGGCCCATCGGGTTGCGCGCGTTGTCGACCAGCTCGCGCGCTCCGATCAATGCCCCGAAACGCTGGTTGAGCGCCCACAGCGCCTGCCCATGCTGCCCTTCGATTCGCCCCGCCATACTGTTCAGGGCCACGATGAGCTCCATCTCCCGTTCGTCGACCAGGGAGAGCGAACGCGGGCGCTCGGCGGCTGCGGGTGTACTCAGACGGCGCAGTCGGAAATCCTCGAAGCTCTGCCGGAGAAGCCGGATGAACTCCTGCGCGATGGGCTGGCGCTTGCGGCGGATCTCGCGCATTCCATGGAAGTAGTCGCCCTGGGACTGCGCGGAATTGCGCTCCGCGAGATCGAACAGCGCGTCATCGATCGTGTCGAACACGCGCCCGAGCGCCGGTTCGATCTGCGCGATCAAATGCGACTCGATCTGCGCGATCAGACGCTCCGATGCCCGATTCAGCGGAGGATTCGCGCTCATGGGGCCTCCGGCGGTGCGGATCACAACCTCGGAAAAGAGTGTATCGGCGCCGACAGCCGCCGGCTAGACTCCAGAAGTCCGAAAATGACCAAGCGCGTCACATTTTGACCACGGACTGGGGGGCATGGCGCGCGCCCCTGGTCTCAGCCGGCGCGAGCCCGCAACCAAGCGTCGATGCCCGGGGCGACCTCGCGTTGCGCCCGAGAGGACACATAGATGCCGATGTGACCGCCGCGAAAGGCCAGCTCGCTGTAGTCGCGACTCCCGACCACTCGACCGAGGGCGCGCGAGGCATCCGGCGGAACGAGATGATCCTGCGTGGCATAAACGTTGAGGACCGGCTGCTCGATCCGCCGTAGATCGACGCGCTCGCCGCCGATCTCGACTTCGCCCTTGACCAGCTTGTTCTGCTGATAGAAATCGCGAATGAACTGGCGGAAAGCCTCGCCGGCCTGGTCCGGAGAATCGAAGATCCACTTCTCCATGCGCAGAAAGTTGGCGAGCTCCTCGCGATCGTCGAGGATGTCGACCAGGCCCACGTATTTCTGCAGATTGAGGCGGTAAGGCTTGAGCGTGAGGTAGAAGAAGTTCATCAAGTCCGCCGGCACGTTGCCGAGCGTGTCCACGAACAGATCCACGTCGAGCTCTCGCGTCCAGTGCGACAGCAGATTGTCGGGCGTGTGGAAATCGACCGGCGTCACCATCGTGATCAGCCGGCGCACGCGCGCTGGCCGGAGCGCGGTGTAGCAGAGGCTGAAGGTTCCCCCCTGGCAGATGCCGAGGAAATCGATCGCCTGAAGACCATGCCGCGCCGCGACTTCCGTCACGCAGCGATCGATGTAGCCAAGGATGTAGTCCTCGAGCCCGAGCAGGCGGTCCGAGGGATCGGGATAGCCCCAGTCGATCAGATACACCTCGTAGCCGAGCGCGAGCAGATTGCGCACCAGCGAGCGATCTTCTTGCAGATCGACCATGTAGGGGCGATTGACGAGCGCGTAGACGATCAAGAGCGGCACGCGATGGGTCGGCGGCGTGTCGCGGCGGAAGCGGTAGAGAACGAGTTTGTCCTCGCGATAGACCGCCTCCCGCGGGGTGCACCCCACCTCGACGGGTTCGAGCTCGAGGAGATTGCGCATCCCCTGGCTCAAGCGATGGGCGTACCGTGCCGCTTCACGGACGATTTGATCGGCGGTGATGTCGATGCTGCGCATGGATCAGGACTCCTTTCGACGCGAGGCGGGACGGCTTTTGGCCGGCGAGGTTCGAGGCGCACGCCGAGCGCTTCGTGCCGTTTCGGCCGTCTGCCGCTCGGAAGCCGGAGCCGGCTTGGCCGCCTCCAGAGCCGCGACACGCGCCTCGAGCTCCGCCCGACTCTCGCGAAGCGCCTTCAGCTTGCGCAGGACGCCGTCGAGTTCGGCGCGCGTCGGCATCCCAAGCGCCCGACAAAGGATCTCGAGCTCCGTCTGAAGGAGCCGGCGCAAGCGCATCTGCGCGTTCACCAGCTGACCGTACACGGTGCGGAACTCCGGCGCGGAGGCGACTTCTTGGAATCCCTCTTCCCCGGCATCCATCCACAGGTCGAAGAGCTCGCGCGCCGAACGCACCGGACTGCCGTTTTCGCCGCGCTCGGCGAGCTTTTCCTCGAAGCGCTCGATGCCGCGCTGAAGGGCTCGTCCCAACAGCGCTCGATAGCGCGCCTCTGCCTCGGCGAGGGCGATGGAGGCCCGCGCCATGGCCTGCCGCCGCTCCTGATGCTCCCGTAGCAAGCCGAAGGGCTGGACATCGAGCCATCGCTCCCACTCGGCGCGTTGCGAATCCCACGCGCCTCCCGCGAGCGAAGCGAGGGGCTGCCAGAAGCGCTCGAGCTCGCGCAGCCGATCCACCGACCAGGCCGAAAACCAGGCGAAGGGATCGGGCAAGGCGGCATACGCGAAGTCGCGCATCAGCTGAGCGAGATCCTCGCCGCTGGGGAGCGCCCCTCCATTGCCCGCCGCGCGCTCGGCAGCCCGCTGCATCCACGCCAAGAGCTGACGCGCACGGGCGAGCGCGTGTTCCACCGTCGCTCCCACCTCCTCGCGGGGCCTGAACAAACGGGTCCAGAGCTCGAGCCCTTCGTGCCAAGGAAGCCCCGCGCCCGGGCGCTGATCGCCTCGCTCCGGCGCCGCCGTCCCCGTTTCCGCATTCGCCGAAGCCAGACGCCCGAACGATTCCCAAAAGCGCGCTTGCAGCGCCTTCCATTCCTCGAGCCAATCGCCCGAGTCCTTCGCCTCGCTCATCGCCTCACTCTCCGCCGGAAGAACCGATAGTGTAGCGTTTGCTGCATCGCAGCAAAAGCCACGTCACGCCCCTTGGATCGAAGCGATCGACACCGGAACCGCCGCGAGCGCCTGGAAGCGCAAACGCAGGGGGAATCAGCCGGTCGGCGGACTCTCGGCCTTCGTCTTCTCGCGGTTGCGCTGCTCGTCCTCGAGCACCGCCTTCATCGAGAGCCGAATCCGTCCCTGCTTGTCGACCTCGAGCACCTTGACGCGGACGATGTCTCCCTCCGAGAGCTTGTCGCTCACGCGCTCGACCCGTTCGTTGGAGATCTGGGAGACGTGCACCAGGCCGTCCTTGCCGGGGAGTATGGTGACGAATGCGCCGAAGTCCATGAGCTTGGAGACTCGACCCTCGTAGATCGCACCGGGCTCGACCTCGGCGGTGATGAGTTCGATGCGCCGCTTCGCCGCCTCCGCTGCCGCGCGGTTCGCCGAGGCGATGATCACCGTGCCATCGTCCTGGATGTCGATCTGGGTGCCGGTCTCTTCGGTGATCGAGCGGATGACCGCCCCGCCCTTTCCGATCACGTCGCGGATCTTCTCCGGGTTGATCTTGATGGTGAGAAGACGGGGCGCGTACTCGCTCATCTCCGGACGCGGCCGATCCAGCACCTTGGCCATCTCGCCGAGGATGTGCAGCCGGCCCTCCCGGGCCTGTTCGAGCGCGACGCGCATGATCTCCTCGGTGATGCCTTCGATCTTGATGTCCATCTGCAGCGCGGAGACGCCATCGGCGGTGCCCGCGACCTTGAAATCCATGTCGCCGAGGTGATCCTCGTCGCCGAGGATGTCGGAGAGCACCACGTAGTCCTCACCCTCCTTGATCAGCCCCATCGCGATACCGGCGACCGCAGCCTTGATCGGCACGCCCGCATCCATCAAGGCGAGCGAGGAGCCGCATACCGAAGCCATCGAGCTCGAGCCGTTCGATTCGGTGATCTCGGAGACCACCCGCACCACGTAGGGGAACTCCTCCATGCTCGGCATCACCGCCTGGACCCCGCGGCGCGCGAGACGGCCGTGACCGATCTCCCGCCGCTTGGGCGCGAGCATGTAGCTGATCTCGCCGACGCAGAAGGGCGGGAAGTTGTAGTGGAAGAGAAAGGTGTCCTTCGATTCACCCTCGATCGCGTCGATGATCTGCGCATCGCGTCCAGTGCCGAGGGTGGTGGTGACGATCGCCTGCGTCTCGCCGCGGGTGAAGATCGCCGAGCCGTGGGTGCGCGGCAAGGCCCCGACCCGGATGCTGATCGGACGGATGGTCTTGGGGTCGCGCCCATCGATGCGCACCTTCGTCCTCAGCACGCGCTGGCGCATCACCGTGTATTCGAGCTCCCCGAGCTCCTTGGCGATCGCCTGAGCCGTCCAGCCGCGCCCCTCATCGAGCAGCTTCCGCGTCACCTCCTCGCGGATCGCCGCGAGCCGCTCGCGCCGTTCGCTCTTCTCGCGGATGGAGAAAGCGTCCTGAAGCGCCGCCTCGGCCGCCAGACGCACCGCGTCGGCGAGCGCGAGATCGCGCACCGGCGGCGTCCAGGGAAAAGGTTTCACCCCCACCTGTTCGGCGAAGGCTCGCACGGCCTGGATCACGGTCTGAAACTCTCGGAAGCCGAACATGACCGCCCCGAGCATGACTTCCTCGGGCAGCAGCTTGGCCTCCGACTCGACCATGTTGACCGCCTTCTCGGTGCCGGCGACCACCAGATCGAGCTTGGAGTGCTTGAGCTGGCTGGCACCCGGGTTGAGGATGTAGCGGCCGTCGATGTAGCCCACGCGGGCCGCTCCGATCGGGCCCCGGAACGGCAGCCCGGAGAGGGTCAGGGCCGCCGAGGCGCCGATCAGCGCCGGGATGTCGGCCTCGACCTCGGGATTGACCGACATGACGGTCGCCATCACCTGAACTTCGTGGTGGAAACCGTCGGGAAAGAGCGGCCGGATCGGCCGGTCGATGAGTCGCGAGTTGAGGACTTCGCGCTCGGTGGGACGCCCTTCCCGCTTGAAGAAACCGCCGGGAATGCGTCCTCCGGCGTAGAACTTCTCGATGTAGTTGACCGTGAGCGGGAAGAAATCGAGGCCTTCTTTCGCCCGCCGATCGGCCACCACCGTCACCAGCACCACCGTGCCGTTCATCGAGACCATCACCGCGGAGGTCGCCTGGCGAGCGATCTCTCCGGTCTCGAGGGTCACGTCATGGTCGCCGTAACGGAAGGTGATGCTCTGTTTGCTCATCGCGACACCTCCCTTTGGCGCAGCCATCAGCGGCGGATACCGAGACGCTCGATCAGCGCCTGGTAACGCGCCTGGTCGCGGCGCTTGAGGTAGTTGAGGAGGCGGCGCCGCTGATTGACCATCTTGAGCAAGCCCCGGCGCGAATGATGATCCTTTTTGTGGATCTCGAAATGCCGCGCGAGGTGCTCGATGCGCGCCGAAAGCAGGGCGACCTGCACTTCCGGCGAACCTGTGTCATTCGGCGAGCGCTGGTATTCGGCGATGATCCGAGAGGTCTGTTCGGTGCTGAGGGACATGGATGCTTTTTCCTGGGGAGAGATCGCGGCTCGGTCCACCGAGCACGCCACCTCGCATGCGTGGCTTCAATCGTTCGCAAACACCATAGTCTAGCGTTCCGAGGGCGATGCCGACAAGGATCGGCCGCGGCCGACGGCTTCCGTCTCGGCGAGCAGTCGGCGGATGCGCACGGCACCATCGGCGCGCTCCAGAAGCGCGAGCGCCCTCCCGCGCGCATCCACGGCGAGCGCCTCGAGAGCGTCTCCGGCCCATGCTCGCGCCGGTGCACGTCCATGGAGGAGACGATGCACCTCGTCGGGGTCGAGCACGAGGTGCGGCAACTCCGGCAGGGCATCGCTCACCGAAAGCAACAGCTCGCTCGATACGCCCTTCTCGGCGGCGAGCGCCTCGAGATGGTCGAGCCTCACCGCATCCTCGATGCGGAAGTGACCGACCGCGGTGCGCCGCAAGGCCGCCAGATGCGCCCCGCAGCCGAGCCGACGACCGAGATCGCGGGCCAGAGCCCGCACGTAGAAACCCGATCCACACTCGATGTCCAGCTCGATCCGATCCGGACTCGGCCTGGCGAGCAAGAGGAGACGGTAGATCTCGACCTCGCGCTCGGCCACTTCCATGGCCTCGCCGCGCCGCGCCTTGCGGTAGAGCGGCTCGCCTCCTCGCTTCAGCGCTGAATAAAGCGGCGGGACTTGTCGGATCCGTCCCTGGAATGCACTCAGCGCGGAGCGGAGCTCCTCCTCGCTCGGAAAGGGACCGGAATGTCGGGACAGGACCCTTCCTTCCCCGTCGTCGGTGTCGGTCTCGACACCGAGCCGCACGGTCGCGAGATAACGCTTTCGCCAGCCAGTCAGAAGCCCCGCGATCCGCGTGGCGACGCCAAGACAGATGGGGAGCAGCCCGGAGGCCGCGGGATCGAGCGTCCCGCAGTGCCCGGCCCGCACGCCCCCGAATACCCGCCGCACTCGCTGAAGCGCCCGATTCGAGCTCATCCCCTCGGGCTTGTCGAGCAGCAGGACGCCGGCGACCTCCTCGGCGGGTGCCTCAGCCCCCCGAAGCATCGCCGCCCTCGTCGCCCTGCGCCCGACGCAGCAGCTGCTCGATGCGCTCGCCGCGATCGAGCGACTCATCGTAGTGGAAGCTCAGTTCAGGGACATGGCGCATCCGCAGGATCCTCGAGAGCTGCTGTCGCATTTCCCGAGCGAGTCCGTTGAGCACCGCCAGGGAAGCGGGCGCCTCCTCGGCACGGCTCGCGACGACGAAGACCCGCGCGTAGGCGAGGTCGCGGCTCACCTCGACCTCGGATACGCTCACCGAAGGGATGCCGTATTCGCGAACGGCTCGATGGACCAAAACCCCGACCTCGCGCCGCAACTGCCCGGCGACGCGCGAGGCACGTTCGAAGCTTCGCTGAGCCGCCATCTGGTGGACTCCCGCCCGCTGCCGAGCTCAGAGAGAGCGCGCGATCTCGATGCGCTCGAAGCACTCGATCTGATCGCCGACCCTGACGTCGTTGTACTGCTTCACGCCGATGCCGCACTCGAGTCCCGCACGCACCTCATCGACGTTGTCCTTGTACCGCCTGAGCGACTCGAGCTCTCCCTGGAAAATCACGACGTTGTCGCGCAGCACGCGAATCGGTTTGCCGCGGCGGATGACACCATCGACCACCATGCAGCCGGCAATGGCTCCGTACTTGGAGGATCGGAACACGTCGCGAACCTCCGCCACGCCGATGATCTGCTCGCGGATCTCCTTGCCGAGCAAGCCGGAGGCCACCTGCTTCACCTGATCGATCACGTCGTAGATGATCGAGAAGTAGCGGACGTCGAGGTCCGCTTCCTGGATCACCTTTCGTGCCGCGGCGTCGGCGCGGACGTTGAAGCCGATGATGATCGCGCGTGAGGCGGCGGCGAGCTGAGCATCGGATTCGGTGATGCCGCCCACGCCGGAAGCGATGACGTTGATCCGGATGAGATCGTTGCTGAGACCGGTGAGCGCATCGCGCAGCGCCTCGACCGAGCCCTGGACGTCGGCCTTGACCACGATGTTGAGCGACTGCTGCTCCCCGCTCTGCATCTGGGCCATGACGTCTTCCATGCGCATCGACTGCTGTTTGACCAGTCGCGCCTCCCGTCGCTTCTGCTGGCGCTTGTGCGCCACCTCTCGGGCGAGCTGCTCATCGGCCACGACCATGAAATCGTCGCCGGCCTCGGGAACGCCCGAGAGGCCGAGCACGACCACCGGGATCGAGGGACCCGCCTCACGGACCGGTTCCTGTGCCTCGTCGAACATCGCCCGAACCCGACCGTACTCGACGCCGCACACGAGATAGTCCCCCCGCCGCAAGGTGCCCTGCTGGACCAACACCGTGGCCACCGGGCCACGCCCCTTGTCGAGCGAGGACTCGATGACCACGCCGCGCGCCGGTCCATCCACGGGCGCCTTGAGCTCCATCAGCTCGGCCTGAACCAGGATCGCATCGAGCAGATTGTCGACGCCCATGCCGGTCTTCGCCGATACCGGAACGAACTGGGTGTCTCCGCCCCATTCCTCCGGAATGACCTCGAGCTTGGCCAGGCCCTGTTTGACGTTTTCCGGGTTGGCCTCCGGCTTGTCCATCTTGTTGATCGCCACCACGATCGGCACCTGAGCGGCGCGGGCGTGCTGGATCGCCTCGACGGTCTGCGGCATGACCCCGTCGTCCGCGGCCACGACCAGGACGACGATATCGGTCAGCTTGGCGCCGCGAGCCCGCATCGCGGTGAAGGCGGCGTGGCCCGGGGTGTCGAGGAAGGTGATCACCCCCTTGGGCGTGGTCACGTGGTATGCGCCGATGTGTTGGGTGATTCCGCCCGCCTCGCCCGCCGCGACCTTGGTGCGACGAATGTAGTCGAGCAGCGAGGTCTTGCCGTGATCGACGTGCCCCATGATGGTCACCACGGGGGGCCGCGGGCGCGCTTCTCCCACCGGTCCGGCGCGAGCGATCAGCTCCTCTTCCAGGTCGCGCTCGCTGGCCGGCTTGGCCACGTGGCCGAACTCCTCGACGACCAGGGCGGCGGTGTCGTAGTCGAGGGTCTGATTGATGGTGGCCATGACCCCCAGTTTCATCAGAGCCTTGATCACCTCGCCGGCCTTGACCGCCATCTTCTGCGCGAGCTCGCCGACCTGGATCGTTTCTCCGATCGCGATCTCACGGACCACGGGCGCGGTGGGCTTGGAGAAGCCGTGTTGGGCTGGAGCCGCCGCCGGCTCGGGTTTCTTCTGCGCCCGACGCTTGCTACGGCGGGCGCTGGCCTCCTTGGAGAGATGCAATTCACCGCGCAAGAAACGGCTGGAGGACTCCTCCTCACCCTCGACCCCCGCCGTCTCGTCCTCGATTTCCCGAACGACCACCGGCTGCCGACGAGCTTCCTCCCGACGGCGCTGCTCATGGAGGCGCGCCTTCGCCTCCTCGGCCGCCCGCCGCGCGGCCTCGCGCTCGGCCTCCTCGCGCAGGCGCTCCTCCTCGCGCCGCCGCCGCTCTTCCTCTTGGCGCTGGCGCTCGGCCTCTTCGAGCAGCCGGCGCTGTTCGTCCTCGAGCCGACGCCGCTCCTCGGCCTCGCGACGGGCCTGCTCCTCCGCCTCCTGACGGCGCCTGGACTCCTCGAGCCGCCGCTGGGCCTCCTCGCGTTCGCTGTCCTGCGCCACCTGTTCGGCCACCAGGCTCCGCTTGACGTACGTGCGCTTGGCGCGAACCTCGACGTTGACCGTCTTGGCCCCGCCGCGGCCCTGACCGACCGTGATTTCCTGGATCACCTTCCGCCGCAGGGTGATCTTCTGCGGGATCTCGGCGCTCGCCGTATCGCCCTTGCCGTGGCTCGAACGAAGATGCTTGAGCAGCCGAAGCTTGTCGGCGCCGGTGATCACCTGGTCGGGATCGTTGAACGCCATGCCTGCCTGCGAGAGCTGCTCGAGCAGCGTCTCGATCGGCCTGTTCAGCATCGCGGCGAGCTGTCTGACCGTCACATCCGACATCGGCGGTTCGACTCCAGCAAGGGGCGCGTCAGCGGTAATCGGTTCAACGCTCGCTCGCCGCCGCGCGCGATAGCGATTCGAGCATCGGCTGCCGCGCTGCGAGGATCAGCTCGGCGGCGCGACGTTCATCGAGCCCCTCCACCGGCGGCAGCTCATCGACCGAGAGCTCGGCGAGGTCAGCCGCCGTGCGGATGCCATGCTCGGCGAGGGCATAGGCCGTCTTCTGGTCCATGCCAGGCAGCTCAAGCAAATCGGAGGCCGGCCCCTGCTCCTCGAGCTTCTCCTCCTCGGCGATCATCTGGGTGAGCAAGGCGTCGCGCGCACGGGCCCTCAGCTCCTCCACGATCTCTTCGTCGAAGCCTTCGATCGCGAGCAGTTCGGACGCCGGAACGTAGGCGATCTCCTCAATCGTCGAGAAACCCTCCTGCACCAGGATGCCCGCGATCTCCTCATCGACCTCGAGGCGCTCCATGAAGAGCCTTCGCGCTTCCTCCTGCTCCGCCTCGGTCTTCTTGCGCACCTGCTCGACGGTCATCACGTTGAGCTGCCAGCCGGTCAGGCGACTCGCCAAGCGGACGTTCTGCCCGCCGCGCCCGATCGCGAGCGAGAGCTGATTTTCCGGCACCGCCACGTCCATCGAGTGACGCTCCTCATCGACGATGATCGACGACACTTCCGCCGGCGCCATCGCATTGATGACGAACTGCGCCGGATTCTCGCTCCAAGGGATGATGTCGATGCGCTCGCCGTTGATCTCGCCGGACACCGCGTGCACGCGGGCTCCGCGCATCCCGACGCAGGCGCCGATCGGATCGGTCCGGGAATCGTGGCTGCGCACCGCGATCTTGGCACGGTCGCCCGGATCGCGGGCCACGGCCACGATCTCCACCAATCCCTGTGCGACCTCCGGAACCTCGAGCTTGAACAGCTCCCGGATCAGCTCGGGTGCGGTCCGCGAGACGAAGAGCTGCGGACCGCGCGCCTCCGGGCGCGCATCGTAGAGGTAACCGCGGAGCCGGTCGTTGGGACGAACGGTCTCGCGCGGGATGGCCTTGTCGCGGGGAATGATCGCCTCCGCGTTGCCACCGAGGTCGAGATAGATGTTCCCGCGCTCGACCCGCTTGACGATGCCGGTCACCAGCGTGCCGACGCGATCCTTGAAGGCTTCGAAGACCTGACGCCGTTCGGCGTCCCGAACCCGCTGCACGATGACCTGCTTGGCGGTCTGCGCCGAGATCCGCCCGAGGGGGATGTTCTGAAGCTCCTCCTCAATGAAATCGCCCACCTTCGCATCGGGCTTCAATTCCACCGCGTCCATGAGCCGGATCTGCCGATGCGGCGACTCCATCGGTGCGTCGTCCGCGATCACTTCCCAGCGGCGGAAAGTGCGGTAGTTGCCCGTCTTGCGGTCGATGCTCACCCGCAAGGACACTTCGGGAGCGATCTCGGGATCCGGAAAGTTCTTTTTCGCGGCCGAGGCCAGCGCCGCCTCGAGCGCCTCGAAGATCACATCCTGCGGGACGCTCTTCTCGTTGGCCACCGCCTCTGCGATCAGCAACAACTCTTTACTCATGTTTCGAACTCCTTCGGCCTGCCGGAGGGGTCGACGGGGACTTCCCTCCTCGCGAGGACCGCTCGGCGAAGATCGTCTGCCAATCCGCGACGAGGCGGGCGCGGAGGATGTCCTCGTGATTCACCTCGACCGATTCGCCGCCGCAGTCCAGTTGAATGCGCTCACCGTGCACCGCGCGCACAATTCCCTGAAGACGCCGACGCCCATCGCGAAGAGGGTGCGCGAGGGTCACCGTCACCGTTTCGCCTCGATGACGCTCGAAGTGCAGAGGCGTGAACAACGGCCGCTCGATGCCCGGGGAGGACACTTCCAGGGTGTAAGTGCCCGCGATGGGGTCCTCGAGGTCGAGCAGCGGCTCGATTTCTCGGCTCACCCGCTCGCAATCCTCCACGCGCACGCCCTCCGGGCCGTCGATGAACACCCGCAACCTGCCGCCGCGCCGGTGCCCGGACCACTCCACGCCCAGGCACTCGAAGCCGAGGGCCTCGATGCTCGGGCTCAGGAGTGCCTGGATCGCCTGCTCTTTCACCTTCACCTTCACTTTCACGCCTCGCGCGCGCCGCCCGGACAACAAAAAAGCCTCGCTGCCGAGGCTTTTTCGTCGCCTGACTGTGGTAGCGGGGGCAGGATTTGAACCTGCGACCTTCGGGTTATGAGCCCGACGAGCTGCCAGACTGCTCCACCCCGCAACCGCGAGCTCGAAATGTTACGCCTACAGGTTTCGACTCGCAAGCCCCATCAGGAGAAAGTCGCCAGACTAAAGGCCAGGAGCGGTCCCCAGGCGAACAGGGCGAGCAGTTGGATCAGAGCGTTGACGGAGAGGGCGAAACGCACCGCCGGGTCGGCGGCAGGCGCCGGAATCCGCTCTTCCGCCGGCTCGTCGAAGAACATCAGCTTGACGATCCGAAGGTAGTAGAAAGCGCCGACCACCGCGAAGATTAGTGCGAAGACGGCCACCTCGATCAGTTCCGCGCCGATTACCGCTTTGAGGATCAGGATCTTCGCGAAGAAGCCGAACAGCGGCGGGAAGCCGGCCAAGGACGCCATCAGCAGCATCATGAGGAAGGCGTGCCAAGGAGCCCGCCGCGCGAGTCCGCGATAGTCCTCGATCCGCTCCGCCTCGAAGCCGCGAGCGGAAAGGACCACGATCGTACCGAAGGCACCGGCCGCTGCCACCGTATAGAACAGCGTGTAGACCATGGCGGATGCGTAGCCATAGGTGGTGCCGCTCGAGAGGCCGATGAGGATGAAGCCCACATGCAGCATGTTCGAGTAGGCGAGCATTCGCTTCAGGTTGCTCTGAGCGAGCGCCACCACGTTGCCGAGGGAGAGCGAGAGCATGGCGATCGCGATGAGGATCGGTCGCCAGAACTCGAGCAAGGGGCTCAAGCCCCCCTCGAGCAGCCGATAGGCCATGGCGAAGGCCGCGACCTTCGGCAGCGAACCCACGAACAGGGTGATCGCGCTCGGCGAACCCTGGTAAACGTCGGGAAGCCAGGTATGGAATGGCGCCGCACCGAACTTGAAAGCGATGCCGGCGATCAGGAACACCGTACCCAGACGCAACAACTCCGGCGAGGCCGAGCCATCGAGGGCTGCCTGCCGGATCGAGGCCAGGTCCAGGCTACCGCTGGCTCCGTAGAGCATCGACATGCCATAGAGCATCAGCCCTGAGGCGAGCGCGCCGAGGACGAAATACTTGATCGCCGCCTCCGAGCTCTTGGGCGCGTCGCGGTCGAAAGCGACCAGCGCGTAGGAGGACAGCGCCATCAACTCGAGCCCGAGATACACCGCGAGCAGGTTGCCCGCCGAGGTCAGCGCCATCATCCCGAGCAGCGCGGCGAGCACGAGGACGTAAAACTCCCCTTTCCAGAGCCCTCGTTCGGCGAGATAGCCACGGCCATAGACGAACACGGCGCCGGTCAGGAGATAAAGCGCCGTCTTCAGGCCATCGCTCATCGCATCGCGCAGGAACATTCCGCCGAAGGCCTTCCCGACCTCGCCGGGCACGTGGAACTCCCGCAGGGTGAGCAGGGCGGCGAATGCGAGCGTGAGCAGGGCCAGGAAGTGCGTGATGCCGCGACGCGAGGGGGAGATCCAGAGATCGAGGAGCAGCAGCACGCAGAGTCCACTGAGCACCACGAGCTCGGGCAGCAGGAGACTGAGACCGAAGGCGAATTCGTTCATGTCGCTGCGCTCCTCAGTTGCCGCCGAAACCGAGCCGCGTCAGGAGCGCGACCACCGAGGCATCCATCAGGTCCACTGCAATCGCCGGCCACACGCCGAGCAGAAGCACGAAGAATGCGAAGCCGAAGAGCGTCAGCAGCTCGTGACTCTGCAGATCCTTGAGGGAGGCGACCTCGGCATTCGCCTCGGCACCGAAGATCACCCGTTTCACCAGCCAGAGGGTGTAGGCGGCACCGAGGATCAGGGTGAGCGCAGCCGCCGCCGCGATCCATGGGGAAGCCTGAAAGGCCGCCAGCACCACCATGAACTCGCCGACGAAACCCGAGGTCCCGGGAAGCCCGGCATTGGCCATCGCGAACAGCACGAAGAGCGCGGCGAAACGCGGCATCACGTTCGCCACGCCGCCGTAGTCTCCGATCATTCGGCTGTGCATCCGGTCGTAGAGGACACCCACGCAGGAGAACAAGGCGCCGGAGACGAAGCCATGCGAGATCATCTGCACCATCGCCCCATGAACAGCGAGTCGCGCCGCGTCCGTGGCTCCTTGCTCGAGCAGTGCGAACGGCAGGAAGATCCCGAGCGTCACGAAGCCCATGTGGCTGATCGAGGAGTAGGCGATCAGCTTCTTCATATCCTCCTGGGCGAGCGCGACGAAACCGATGTAGACGACGGCCACCAGGCTGAGCAAGACCACCAGCCAAGCCCACTCCATGCAGGCATCGGGCGTGATCGGCAGCGGGAAGCGGAGAAAGCCGTAGCCACCGATCTTGAGCATGATGGCCGCGAGGATGACCGAGCCACCCGTCGGCGCCTCGACGTGCGCATCGGGAAGCCAGGTGTGCACCGGCCACATGGGCACTTTGATCGCGAAGGCGATCAGGAAGGCGAAGAAGAGCAGGGTCTGCTCCATCCGACCGAGCGAGAGCCCCGCGAACTTGGCGATCTCGAAGCTGCCGGCCTGGGTATAGAGATAGATCAGGCCGACCAGCATGAACACCGAGCCGAGGAAGGTGTAAAGGAAGAACTTGAGACTCGCGTAGACCCGGCGCGGTCCGCCCCACATGCCGATGATCAGGAACATCGGCAGCAGCATCCCCTCGAAGAAGACGTAGAAGAGCGCCGCGTCCAGCGCCGAAAAGACGCCGATCATCATCCCTTCGAGCAGCAGGAAGGCGGCGTAGTAGACCGGTACCCGGTCCTCGACGCTGCTCCAGGCGCCGATCAAGGTGAGGACAGTCGTGATCGCGGTGAGCAGGATCAGGACCAGCGAGATGCCGTCGATGCCGAGGTGGTAATCGATACCGAAGGCGGGAACCCAAGGCACGCGCTCGAGGAACTGCATCCCGCCATCCGCCCGGTCGAAACCGAGGAAAAGCGGAACACAGAGCGCGAGCGTGGCGATGGCGACCAAAAGGCCGAGGATGCGGGCTGCGCGCGCCCGCGATGCGCCAAGCGCGAGCAATGCGAACCCGCCTACGATCGGGAGCCAGATGAGAAGGCTGAGCAATGGCCAGTCGTGCATCGAATCGTATTCCGGATTCTCGACGGTTTCTCAGATGCGCAACGCGAGCGCCATCAGGACGATCAGCCCGAGGATCATCACGAAGGCGTAGTGATAGAGAAAACCCGTTTGCACCCAGCGCAGCACGGCCGCGACCCGATCGACCAGGCTCGCGGTGCCGTCGATCATCACCCCGTCGATCAACGCACGATCGCCCGCCCGCCACAGGCCCTGCCCCAGCCGCACGCTCCCTCGGGCGAACAGAGCCTGGTAGAGCTCGTCGAAGCCGTACTTGCGCTCGAGCACTCGGTAGAGCAGCGCGAAGCGCTCGGCGATGCGCGCCGGCAGCTCCGTCCGGATCAGATAGAGGTAGGTCGCCGTGGCGAAGCCGGCCAAAGCCAGCCAGAAGGCCGGAGCCGCGTAGAAATGAAGCCCGAAACCGATGGCCGCGGCGAGCCAGCCATGTTCGTCGTGCCAGAGCTTGGCCGCCACCGATGCCAGCGTGTCGTTCTCCGGCCGCACCGCGATCGCCTCGCCAAACCAGCCCCCGAACAAGAGCGGGCCCGCCGTGAAGAAGCCGATGGCGATCGAGGGAATCGCGAGCAGGATCAGCGGGAGGGTGACGACCCAGGGGCTCTCGTGCGGCTCATGAGCATCGTGTCCATGCGCATCGTGGTGATCCTCAACCTGCCGGAAGCGTTCCTCCCCGTGGAAGGTGAGATAAAGCAGCCGGAAGCTATAGAGCGCGGTGACGAAGGCTCCGGCCAGCACCGCGAAGTAGGCGTAGCCATGCACCCATGAACCGCCCTCGAGCGAGGCGTGGACCGCTTCGATGATCGCATCCTTGGAGTAATAGCCAGCGAAGAAGGGCGTGCCGACCAGGGCTAAGGTCCCCACCCAGGCCGCGATCCAGGTCACGGGCATATAGCGTTTGAGCCCGCCCATCCGGCGCATGTCCTGCTCGTGATGCATCCCGATGATCACGCTGCCCGCCGCGAGGAACAGCAGGGCCTTGAAGAAGGCATGGGTCGTGAGATGGAAGATCGCCGCCGAATAGGCCGAAACCCCGAGCGCCACGGTCATGTAGCCGAGCTGCGAGAGGGTCGAGTAGGCCACCACCCGCTTGATGTCGTTCTGAACGATGCCGATGAGGCCGGTCAAAATCGCCGTGGTCGCACCGATGAACAAGACGAACTCGAGTGCGCCCGGCGCGAATTCGTAGATCGGGCTCATGCGCGCGACCATGAAGATGCCGGCGGTGACCATGGTCGCGGCGTGGATCAGCGCCGAGATCGGCGTCGGGCCCTCCATCGAGTCGGGTAGCCACACGTGAAGGGGCATCTGCGCCGATTTGCCCATCGCGCCGACGAAGAGCGCGACCGCGATAAAGGTGGCGATATCCCACTCCACGCCGGACCACACGCTAAAGCTTTTGCCCGCGATGTCCGGCACGCGCGCAAACGCGGTCGCGTAATCGAGCGTACCCAACCAATAAAGGACACCGGCGATGCCGAGCAGAAACCCAAAATCGCCCACCCGGTTGACGATGAAGGCCTTCAGGTTGGCGAAGATCGCCGTCGGCCGCCGATACCAAAAGCCGATCAGCAGATAGGACACCAGCCCCACCGCCTCCCAGCCGAAGAACAGCTGGAGGAAGTTGTTGCTCATGACCAGCATGAGCATCGCGAAGGTGAAGAGGTTGATGTAGGCGAAGAAGCGGCTGTAGCCCGGGTCGCCTGCCATGTAGCCCACCGTGTAGACGTGGACGAGGAAGGAGACCACGGTGACCACCGCCATCATCAGCACGGTCAGGCGGTCGACGAGGAAGCCGACGTGCGCCGACAAATCGCCGAAGGCGAAGAAGGTGTAGAGGTTCTCGTTGAAGACGGGATGACCGTCGAAGACGAACAGCTTGAGCACGTAGAGGCTCAGGGCCGCCGACACACCGACGGCGAAGATGGCCAGCGTATGCGAGGCGCGATCGCCGAGCCTGCGGCCGAAAAGCCCCACGACGATCGCCCCGAGCAGCGGGGCGAAGGCGATGATCGAGAGAATCGTCTTGAGCGTCATCCCTCAGCCCTTGAGCGAATCCAACTGATCGACGTCGATGGTGGCTCGGTTACGGAACAGGACCACCAGGATGGCCAGCCCGATCGCAGCCTCCGCGGCGGCCACGGTCAGGATGAAGAACACGAACACCTGGCCGGCCGGATCGCCGAGATAGCGAGAAAAGGCCACGAAGTTCATATTGACCGCGAGCAGCAATAGCTCGAGGGCCATGAGCAAGACGATGACGTTGCGGCGGTTGAGGAAAATCCCCGCTACCGCGATGCAGAAAAGCGCGGTGGAAAGCGTGAGGTAATGTCCCAGGGTGATCATCCCTTCTCCTCCCGGGCGGTCTCAGCGGGCATCTTGACCAGGCGTATCCGATCCGTGCGGCGGACCATGACTTGGCGAGCCGGGTCTTGCTTCCTCACACCCTCCCGCCGCCTCAGGGTCAGCACGATGGCGGCGACGATCGCCACCGTGAGGATCACGCCAGCGAGCTCGAAGGGATAGAGGTAATCGGTGAACAAGGCCCGACCGACCCATTCGGTATTGCTCACCCCCGTAGCCAGCGCCGGATCGGCCTCGGCGACTCGGTCCCCGACACCCTTCACCGTCACCACTGCGAGCATCTCCAGGGCCATCAGCGCGGCGACGAAGAGTCCGAGCGGCAGATAACGGATGAAGCCCGCCCTGAGCGGCTCGATGCGCACGTCGAGCATCATCACCACGAAAAGGAAGAGCACCATGACCGCTCCCACATAAACGAGCACCAGGGCCACCGCCAGGAACTCGGCACCCGCGAGCAGCCATAGGCAGGCGGCGGTGAAAAACGCGAGCACGAGCAACAGCACCGCGTGCACGGGGTTGCGAACGCTGATCACCCCCACCGCCGCGGCGAGCATGAGCCCACCGAGGGCGTAGAAAAGAACGAGTTCGTAGTTCATCGTCCAGCGTTCCGAGTGCCCTCAGCGATAGGCCGCGTCCTGAGCCCGCCTAAGCGCGATTTCCTTCTCGAAGCGATCACCGATGGCGAGCAATTGTTGTTTGGTGACCACATTTTCGCCGCGCCGCTCGAAGTGGTACTCGTGGATATGGGTCTCGACGATGGAATCCACCGGGCAGGACTCCTCGCAGAAGCCGCAGTAGATGCACTTGAAAAGGTCGATGTCGTAGCGGGTGGTGCGCCGCGTACCGTCGGCGCGCGGCTCGGAATCGATGGTGATCGCCAACGCCGGACAGACCGCTTCGCACAGCTTGCAGGCGATGCAGCGCTCCTCGCCATTGGGATAGCGGCGAAGCGCGTGCAAGCCGCGGAAGCGCGGCGACTGCGGAATCTTCTCGTAGGGATAGATCAGGGTGTACTTCGGGCGGAAAAAGTAGCGGAAGGTGAGCGCAAGACCTTGAAGCAATTCGAGCAGCAGAAGGCTGCGGAAATAGTGGATGACCCTTCTCATCGCATCACCTCAGGTCCGAGCCAGCCGCCCATGGCCAAGCCCGCCACCACGACGATCCAGACGATCGTGATCGGGATGAACACTTTCCACCCGAGCCGCATGATCTGGTCGTAGCGGTAACGCGGGAAGGTGGCGCGGAACCACAGGAACAAGAACATGAACACCACGGTCTTCGCCGCCAACCACCACCATCCCGGCTGCGAGAGCCAGCCGAGATCGAGGCCCTGGAACGGCGAAAGCCAACCGCCCATGAACATGAGCGCAGCCAGCACCGAGACCAGGATCATGTTGGCGTATTCGGCGAGGAAGAAAACCGCGAAGGCGGAACCCGAATACTCGACGTGGAAGCCGGCCACGATTTCCGACTCGCCTTCGGCCACGTCGAAGGGCGCGCGATTCGTCTCGGCCACGCCGGAGACGAAATAAATCACGAACAGCGGCAAAAGCGGCAGCCAAAACCAACTCAGCGCCCCGAGCTCGCCGCGCTGGGCCTCCACGATCGCAGACAGATTGAGCGAGCCGGCGGCCACGATCACCCCCACCAGAGCGAAGCCCATGGCGATCTCGTACGAGACCACCTGCGCCGCCGAGCGCATGGCGCCCAGAAAGGCGTACTTCGAGTTCGACGACCAGCCGGCGAGGATGATCCCGTAGACCCCCATCGAAGTCATCGCCAGGAGATAAAGGAGCCCGACGTTGATGTCGGCGAGCACGACTCCCTGGTCGAAGGGGATCACCGCCCAAGCCGCGAAAGCGGGCGTGAGCGCGAGCAGCGGAGCGAGGAAGAACAGCACGCGGTTGGCATTGCTCGGGACGACGATCTCCTTCAGCAGAAGCTTGATCACGTCCGCGAAGGGCTGGAGGATACCGAAGGGGCCGACGTGAATCGGCCCCTTGCGAACCTGCATGTAGCCGATCACCCGGCGCTCGAACAGGGTGTAGAAGGCGACCGCGATGATCAGCGGCACGACGATGGCGAGGATCTTCGCCAGCGTCCAGGCGATCAGCAGGAAATCACTCATCGCCCGCCGCCTCCTCGAGCTCGACCGCGCCGCTCCAGGGCAAGGCCGCGGTTTCCGGAGCGAGCGGGATCCACGCCGCACCCTCGGCCACCGCCCGGTCCGCGCGCAACGGAAGCTTTAGCGCCCGCTCACCCATCCGCACCACCACCCGCTGCCGACCGCTGAGGCCGCGGCGCATGAGCTCGGCGGGGTGGAGCGCGACGAAGCCCGATTGCGCGAGAGGCGTGGCATGCAGCGGAGGCGAGCGCCGCACCACGGCATCGCAGCGATAAATCGGCACCGTGGCCACGCGCTGAAGGCCGGCGAACTCGGTTGCAGGCTCCGCTGCCTGGAAGCCTGAGCGGGGAGGCTCCTCGGCCGAGACCGCCGCCATGCGCTCCCTGAGCGCGGCGAGATCGATGAAATCGAAGCCAGGCAGAGCGAGCCGCTCGCCGAGCGCCCGCAGGATGCGCCAGGCCGGACGCGCTTCGCCCGGCGGCGGCACGGCAGCGGCGAAACGCTGCTCGATCCCCTCGATGTTGAGATAACTCCCCTCGTTCTCGGGAAGGAGCGCGATCGGCAGCACCACGTCCGCATGCGCGGCCAACGCCGGATCGAGGAAGGCGCTCATCGCCACCACTTTGCTTTGCGCCAAGGCCCGAAGGGCCCCGGCCCCATCGGCGAAATCCTCGGGCGCTTCGGCGGCGAACCAGAGCACGATCGGCGGCGGATCGGCGAGCATCGCCGCGAGCGGCCGACCCGGCGCGGGGGCGGCCGCGCCGCCAGGAAGGCGGTGCGGCAAGAGGCCGAAGCGCGCTGCGCCGCGGGCATTCGCGCCTTGCGGCATTTCCACCAGCCGGGCCCCTGTGGCGCTTGCCAGCCGCCGCGCGAGTTCGCGCAGCAGCGAGGCGTCGCGATGCCCGATCGCCTGCTGCCCGAGCAGCACCACCGCCTCCGCCCCGGCCGACCGCAGCGCCGAAGCGATGGCGCTCAGGCGCGCATCCTCGACCCCGCCATCGAAACCTTGCGGCCTTTCGCCGCCAACGGCGCCGAGGATGGCCGCGAGCAGACTCGGCCAGCGATCGGGCCGGGCGAGCAGATCGTGCCGATGCTCGTAGGTCGTCGGCTCGGCGACCGCGCGAATCGCGAAGATGCTCGCACCGCCTCGCCACGCCTTGCGGATGCGGTGAGCGAGAAGCGGGGCCTCGTGTCGTGGGTGGGCACCGACCAAGAGAAACGCCCTCGCCTGCTCGAGCTCACCCAGCGTCGCCTCCACCCGCGGCTCGCTCTCGCGAGCGGCATCGTCGCGGAAGTCCTGCTGGCGCAGGCGGTGATCGAGGTCGCGCGCCCCGAGACCACGGGCGAGCGCCTGCAGCAGGAACGCCTCCTCGCAGGTGGCGGAGGGATGGGCGATGACACCGAGGGATTCTCCCGCCTGCCGCAACAGCGCCGCGGCATGGGCGAGGGCCTCATCCCAGCTCGCAGGACGCAGCCGGCCCTGCTCGCGCAGCATGGGCTGGGTGAGTCGGTCGGATGCGGTGAGACCCAGATGCGAGAATCGGTCGCGATCCGAGAGCCAAGTCTCGTTGATCCCCTCGTTCTCGCGCGGCACCGCCCTCATCACCTGCCGGCCGCGCACATGCAGCCAGAGGTTGGAGTGAAGCGGATCGTGGTAGCCGATCGAGGGCTTGGCGATCATCTCCCAGGCCCGCGCCCGGAAGCGGAAGGGCTTGTTGGTCAAAGCCCCCACCGGACAAAGGTCGATGATGTTGGCGGAAAGCTCCGACTCGAGCGCCCGACCGATGTAAGTCCCGATCTCCAGGTGCTCGCCCCGGCCCATGCCGCCGAGCTCATGAGTCCCGGCGATCTCGGAAAGGAAACGCACGCAGCGAGTGCAATGGATGCAGCGGGTCATCTCGGTGGCCACGAGCGGCCCGAGGTCTTCATCCGGCACCACCCGCTTGCGCTCGGTGAAACGGGAGACCGAACGCCCGTAGCCCATCGCCAGATCCTGAAGCTCGCACTCCCCACCCTGATCGCAGATGGGACAGTCGAGAGGATGGTTGATGAGCAAAAACTCCATCACCCCGCGCTGCGCATCGAGCGCCCGGCGGCTTCGGGTATAGACCCGCATTCCGTCCATGACCGGCGTGGCGCAGGCCGGCATCGGTTTCGGCGCCTTTTCCACGTCCACCAGGCACATGCGGCAGTTGGCCGCGATCGAGAGCTTCTTGTGGTAGCAGAACCGCGGAATGGGAATCCCGGCCGCATCGGCGGCTTGGATGATCATCGAACCCTTGGGCACCTCGAGGCGGCGGCCATCGATCTCGATCGTGACCTTGTCGGGCGCCTCGCCGGGCTTCGCCTGTGCGCTCATGCCGTCGCCTCCTCGCGCGCCTCGACCAGCGAGCGGCCGTGGCGGACGTAGTACTCGAACTCGTGCCAGAAATGCCTGAGCATCCCTTGCACTGGCCAGGCCGCCGCCTCACCGAAGGCGCAGATCGTATGGCCCTCAATCTGGCCGGCGATGCTCTTCAGCAGATCGAGATCCTCAAGCCGACCTTTGCCCTCGACGATGCGCGTCAGGGTGCGATACATCCAGCCGGTACCCTCGCGGCAGGGGGTGCACTGCCCGCAGCTCTCGGCGTAGTAAAAGCGGGCGATCCGCTGGCAGGCGCGGACCATGCAGGTCGTCTCGTCCATCACGATCACTGCCCCCGAACCGAGACCCGAGCCCGCCTTCTGCAAGCTGTCGTAGTCCATCGTGCACTCCATGATGATCTCGGCGGGCAAGACCGGCATCGAGCTTCCGCCCGGGATGACCGCTTTCAACTTACGCCCGCCGCGCACGCCGCCGGCCAGAGCGAGCAACTCGCGGAATGGCGTGCCCAGAGGCACCTCGTAGTTGCCGGGCCGCTCCACGTGCCCCGAGACCGAAAACACCTTCGGCCCGCCGTTGTTCGGCTTGCCGATCGAGAGAAACCATTCGGGGCCATTGCGGACGATGGCCGGCACCGAGGCATACGTCTCGGTGTTGTTGATCGTCGTCGGCCGTCCGTAGAGCCCGAAGTTCGCGGGAAAAGGCGGCTTGAAGCGCGGCTGACCCTTCTTGCCTTCGAGCGACTCCATCAGCGCGGTCTCTTCGCCACAGATGTAGGCGCCCGCGCCGAGGACGTTGTGGATGTCCACGTCGATGCCGCTGCCGCGGATGTTCTTGCCGAGCCAGCCGTGTTCGTAGGCCTCCTCGAGCGCCTGCTCCATGCGCTCGAAAGGCTCGTGGTGAAACTCCCCGCGCATGTAGTTGTAGGCCACGGTGGCGCCGGTGGCGTAACAAGCGATCGCCATGCCTTCGAGCACCGCATGCGGGTTGAAGCGAAGAATGTCGCGGTCCTTACAGGTCCCCGGTTCGGACTCGTCGGAGTTGCAGAGGATGTACTTCTGCCCAGGCGCATTGCGCGGCATGAACGACCACTTGAGACCCGTGGGGAAACCCGCCCCGCCCCGCCCGCGCAGCGCGCTTTTCTTGACCATCTCGATGATCTGTCCGGGGTCGGGCTTCTCGGTGAGGATCTTGTGCCAGGCCTGCCAGCCGCCGACCTTGAGATAGTTCTCGTAGGTCCAAGGCTGATCGAAATGCAGCGTCGTGTAGACGACGTTGTGGGCTTGCGGGGGCGGACCGTAAGGCATGGGTGCTCCTCCTCGCTCAATCGAGCGCATCGAGCAGGCGATCCACCTGCTCGAGGGTGAGGCGCTCGTGGTAATGACCGTCGATGGCCATCATCGGCGCGCCGCAGCAGGCGGCGAGGCACTCCTCCTCCCGCTTGAGGTAGATCCGCCCATCGGGCGTGCTCTCGCCGAGCTTGATGCCCAGCTTCCGCTCGCAATGGCGGACGATCTCCTCGGCACCGTTGAGCCAACAGGAGATGTTGGTGCAGATCGCGACCTTGTGCCGACCGACCGGCTTGAGGTCGAACATCGAGTAAAAAGTGGCCACCTCATAGGCCCAGGCCGGCGGAAGATCGAGATACTTCGCCACGGCCGTGATGAGCTCATCGCTCAGCCAGCCGCCGTTCTGCTCTTGAGCGGCCATCAGCGCTTGAATCAGCGCCGAGCGCTTGCGTTCGGGCGGGAACTTGGCGACCCAGTGGTCGATCCGCGCCCGCGTGTCCTCGCTCAACACCGCCTGAGGATCGATGTCCGCGACTTCGGCGAAACGCCCTCTGGCCTTCATCGGTCGATCTCCCCAAAGACGATATCGAGGGTGCCGATCACCGCCACCACGTCCGGAAGCATGTGCCCGCGCACGATCGAGTCGATCGCCGAGAGATGGGCGAAGCCGGGCGCGCGCAAGTGCAGGCGAAACGGCTTGTTCGCCCCATCGGAAACGAGGTAGCAGCCGAACTCGCCCTTCGGCGCCTCCACCGCGGCATAGACCTCGCCCTCGGGCACGACGTAACCCTCGGTGAACAGCTTGAAGTGATGGATCAGGGCTTCCATGTCGTCCTTCATTTCTTCCCGCGTGGGTGGCGCCACTTTGTAGTTCTTCACCATCACCGGCCCGGGGTTCTTCCGCAACCAGTCCACGCACTGCTTGATGATGCGGGTCGACTGCCGCATTTCCTCGACCCGCACCAGATAACGGTCGTAGCAGTCACCGTTCACGCCCACCGGGACGTCGAAATCGACCTCCGCGTACTTGGCGTAAGGCTGCTTCTTGCGCAGATCCCAAGCGATCCCGGAACCGCGCAGCATCGGTCCGGTCATGCCCCAGGCCAAAGCCTGCTCGGGCGGGACGACGCCGATGCCGACGGTGCGCTGCTTCCAAATGCGATTGTCGGTGAGCAGGGTCTCGTATTCGTCGATGCGCTTGGGAAAGTCCTCGCAGAAATGATCGAGGAAGTCGAGCAGCGAGCCCTCCCGCCAGGCGTTCATGCGCTTGAGCTCGGCAGCGCTGCGCCAAGGGCTCTCGCGGTACTTCGGCATCCTTTCGGGAAGATCGCGGTAAACCCCTCCTGGACGGTAGTAGGTGGCGTGCATCCGGGCACCGGATACCGCTTCGTACACGTCCATGAGCTCCTCGCGCTCGCGAAAGGCGTAGAGGATCATGGTCATCGCCCCGAGATCGAGGGCATTCGACCCGATCCACATCAGGTGATTGAGGATCCGCGTGATCTCATCGAACATCGTGCGGATCCACAGCGCCCGCTCCGGCGGCTGGATGCCGAGGAGTTTCTCGATGGCCATCACGTAGGCGTGCTCGTTGCACATCATCGAGACGTAGTCCAACCGGTCCATGTAGCCGATGGACTGGTTGAACGGCTTGGACTCGGCGAGCTTCTCGGTCGCGCGATGCAGAAGGCCGATATGCGGATCGGCCCGCACCACCGTCTCCCCATCCAGTTCCAGCACCAGGCGCAGCACGCCATGGGCCGCCGGATGCTGCGGACCGAAGTTCATCGTGTAGTTCTGGATCTCGCGTGCGCCGCTCATCGCTTGTCTCCCTCGCGAGCCAGATGCTCCTCCACCCGCGCCTGCTCGTAGCGCGAATCGCGCCGGACCACGCGCGGCACGTTCACCCGCGGCTCGATCGAGACGGGCTCGTAGATCACCCGCCCTTTTTCCGGGTCGTAGCGGACTTCAACCGTACCGATCAACGGGAAGTCCTTGCGGAAGGGATGACCGATGAAGCCATAGTCGGTGAGGATACGGCGCAGGTCCGGATGCCCCTCGAAAACGATCCCGAAGAGGTCGAAGGCTTCGCGCTCGTACCAGTTCGCAACCGGCCAGATACTGGTGAGCGATGGAACCACGGGAAGCTCATCGTCCGGAGCATGACACCTCAGCCGCAGTCGCCGGTTGTGCTGAAGCGAGAGCAGCTGAACCACGACCGCGAAGCGCTTTGGGATTTCGGTGCCGGCCGGCCGCTCTTCCCAACGGAAACGACCCGGCCCGAGCCCCTCCACCCCGCGCGAGAAACCCTCGCCAGTCGCGGACCCGACGTCCCACTCGGAACTCCCGTAGCCCAGATAATCGACCCCGCACAGGTCGATGAGCTGGGCGAAGGCGAACTCCGGGTCGTCGCGCAGAATCCGCGCCACCTCGAGCCAATGCTCCGGCGCGATCTCGAGGACGGGCACGTCGAGGCCGTGGCGATAGCAGGCGACGCGCTCGCCCAAGCGATCGCGCAAACGCTGCAGGAAAGGAGACTCGCTCATCGGGATCAGGCGGCGGCGATGCTATGGGTGCGACGGATCTTCCGCTGCAGCTGAAGGATTCCGTAAATCAAAGCCTCCGCCGTCGGCGGGCAGCCTGGAACGTAGACGTCCACGGGCACGATGCGATCGCATCCGCGCACCACCGAGTAGGAATAGTGGTAGTAGCCGCCGCCGTTGGCGCAGGAGCCCATCGAGATCACCCATTTCGGCTCCGGCATCTGGTCGTACACCTTGCGCAGCGCCGGCGCCATCTTGTTGACCAGGGTGCCGGCCACGATCATCACGTCGGACTGGCGCGGCGAGGGGCGGAAGATCACGCCGTAGCGGTCGAGGTCGAGGCGCGCCATTCCGGCATGCATCATCTCCACCGCGCAGCAGGCCAGGCCAAAGGTCATCGGCCACATCGAGCCGGTGCGCGCCCAGTTGATCAGCGCATCGAGCGAAGTGGTGACGAAGCCCCTTTCGAGCAACGGGTTGTCCGCGCCCGGACGGAGGATGTCGTCGACCTGCCCGATGGGCTCGGGATTGTGCAGCCACTTCACGGCATCACTCCCATTCGAGCGCCCCCTTCTTCCACTCGTAGACGAAGGCGACGACCAGGATGCCGAGGAAGATCAGCATGGCCACGAAGGCCGGCCAGCCCACCTCGCGCAGCACCACCGCCCACGGGAAGAGGAAGGCGATTTCGAGATCGAAGATGATGAACAGGATGGCGACGAGGTAGAAGCGCACGTCGAACTTCAGACGCGCATCCTCGAAAGCCTCGAAGCCGCATTCGTAGGGAGAGAGTTTCTCGGCGTCGGGGCGGCGAGGACCGAGCAGGCTGCCGAGGAACAGCAGGGCGCCGCCAACGGCGGCGGCGACGAGCAGGAAGAGAAGGATCGGCAGATACTCGGCCAGCACCACGACGACACCCCGCGAACCACGGTCGAAGATCGGCGGCGAACCGTCGGCTTCGACACCGAACGGCGGGCGATCGATTCTTCAGAACGGACCGTCGCGCCGTTGCGGAACCTTGAATGGTGCCCAGGGTGGGACTCGAACCCACACGACTTGCGTCACTACCCCCTCAAGATAGCGTGTCTACCAGTTCCACCACCTGGGCGGATCTTCTTCCCGCCGAAACCCTCAGCCTCCTTCCGAGACCGGCTTGTCCTCCTCCGATTCCGATCGCGCGGGAGTCTCGCCGCCCGAATCCGGTGGGGAGGACGCGGCAGGAGCCGGAGCACCGTCTCCGCCCTCCCCGACCGCTGCCGAAGGCACTTCGGTCAGCGTCGCGGGAGCCTCGAGGGAAGGCCGCTCGGCCCCGGCCACGACGCCGAGATCCTGAGCGTTGCGAGCGGAGACGCCAGCCCGACTCACATAGGTAGCCATGCCGAGCGTCAACAGGAAGAAAAGGGTCGCCAACACCGCTGTGCTGCGGGTCAGAAAGGACGCCGAGCCTCGCGCCCCGAAGACCGTCGCCGAGGCGCCCGCTCCGAACCCGGAACCGGCATACGCCCCCGGCCCGCGTTGCAGCAGGATCAAACCGATCAGCGCAGCCGCGAGGAGGACGTAAACGACGTTGAGGACGGTGATCAGCATCTCTTCAGGAATCCGCGATCGGCCTCGCTGCGGCGCGCACGATCGCGAGAAACTCCTCCGGATCCAGAGAAGCCCCTCCGACGAGCGCACCGTCCACCCCTTCTGCGGCGAGAAGCGAAGGTGCATTCGATCCCTTCACGCTACCGCCGTAGAGGATGCGCAGCGAGTTCGCCATTCTAGCATCGATTCGCGCGCAGATGCCACGAATCAGCTCGTGGACGGCCACGGCCTGCTCGGGCGTGGCGCTGCGACCGCTGCCGATCGCCCAAACCGGCTCGTAGGCGATGCAAAGTCGCTCGAGCAAAGCGGGGCGGACCGCCAACCCTGCGAGTTGGGCGGCGATCACCGCCTCGGTCTCACCGCGTTCTCGCTCCTCGAGCCGTTCGCCGACGCACAAGACAGGGGTCAGTCCCGCCGCAGCGGCGGCCTCGGCCTTGCGCCAGACGAGCTCATCGCTCTCGCCATGGTCGCGGCGGCGTTCGGAATGGCCGACGATGACGTACCGGCAGCCGACTTCGGCCAGCATTCGCGCCGAGACCTCGCCGGTATGCGCCCCGTCCTCGAGGTGGGCGCTCACGTCCTGGGCGCCGAACGCCAGCTTTCGCCCGAAGCTCCGCGCAAAACGATCCAAATAGGGAAAAGGCGGCATGACCGCGACCTCGACCCCCGCCAAGGGCAGCGCCGCGGCAATGCTCGCAAGCAGCGCCTCGCCCCGCGCGAAGGAACCGTGCATCTTCCAATTGCCGGCGACCAGAGGAATCCTCACGGCGGCACCTTTTCCGGACTCGCGCGGCCGCATCTCTCGGCGCGGCCACGCATTCGAATCTCGCCTACAGGGGGCATGAACGGGAGCCTGGGTGCATGGGCGCTTATCCTAGCCTGAACGGGGTTCGCGCCGAGCCGATCTTGTCAGCTTCAAAGACGCGGCCCATCCTGCTCGATCCCCGCCATTGCCATTGGAGCTTGCGCCATGTCCTCAACTCCCACCACGAGCGAGGGCTGGGCACTCATCACGGGTGCCTCGGCCGGAATCGGCGAGGCGATCGCTCGCGAACTCGCACGACGTCGCTGGAACCTGGTGCTCAGCGCGCGGCGGCGGGAGCGGCTCGAAGCCCTCGCCCGCGAGTTGGCGGCTGCGCATGGGATCGAGGCGATGCCGCTCGTCGCCGACCTCGCGGAGCCGGCCGCGGCCGCGGTGATCGAGGCCACCCTTTCCGCCCACGGAATCGCGGTCGATCTCCTGGTCAACAACGCCGGCTACGGACTGCCGGGGTTCTACCACAAGACCGCTTGGAGCGATCAGGCGCGCTTCCTCCAAGTGATGCTCACCGCACCGTGCGAACTCACCCATCGTCTTCTGCCGGCCATGCGAGCCCGCAAGCGCGGATACATCCTCAACGTCGCCTCGCTCGCCGGCCTCATCCCCGGTTCCGCCGGCAACACCCTCTACGGCGCGGTCAAGGCATTCCTCGTGAGTTTCTCCCAGTCGCTCGCCCTCGAGAACCGCGACCTCGGGATCAAGGTCTCGGCGCTTTGCCCCGGCTTCACCTATAGCGAGTTCCACGACGTGAGCCAGGCGCGCCACCTCGTTCAGCAGCTGCCGAAGTGGATGTGGATGAGCGCCGAGGAGGTCGCCCGCCGAGGTTTGGATGCCCTCTTCGCCGGCAAGGTCGTGTACGTTCCCGGAGCGGTCAATCGCATCATGCGTTTCCTCGCCAAGCATCTACCCGACCGCGCGGCGCTCGCCTTGGTGGGCCGGCAGTCGCGCCGCTTCCGCCGCCGCGACTGAAAATGCCCCTCTCAGGGCGCCTCGAAGCCGTCCGCGAAGATCGCAAACGGCAGGCCGTAGGCCGCGATGAAAGCGCTCGGGCGGCCGCCGGCGAGATCAAAGTCGCCACCGACGAAGAGGCGACCATCGTGCCAGGCCAGCGCCCATGCGGCCCCGTTCAGGCCTTGGCCGGAAGGCCCTGCGAGCGCGATCCATTCGCGCCCGTCGAAGCGCGCGATGCGTGCTGCCGCCCGCCCCCCGGCCTGGGTGAACTCTCCGCCCGCCACCACACCGTCCGGCGTGCAGAGCAACGCGGCCACCCCGCTGTCCACGCCGAAGCCATCGCCACCGGCGAGGGGGTGGAAGGCCAGACCATCCCAGCGGGCGATCCCGCGCACCGCAACCCCGCCGGCCGAGCCGAAGCCGCCCCCGAGGTACAGCGCGCCGTCGCACCAGCACAGGGCCTGCACGGCGTTGCCGACGCCGACGCCTCCGGGTGCGGCCAGCGGATGCCAGGATCCGGCGTGCCAGCGCGCGATCCGGTTGACCTGGATCCCGCCCGCACGGGTGAACACGCCGCCGGCATAAAGCGCCCCATCCGGCGCGAGCAGCACGCTCAGAACCGGACCGCTCGGCCCTTCCGGTTGCGGACCCAGCAAAGGTTTCCAGGTGCCTCCGTCGAAACGCACGATCCCCCGGGCATCGAGCCCGGCGATCCTCGAGAATGCACCGGCGACATAGAGCGCCTCGCCGTCGGCATCGAGCGCGTAAACCGCACCATCCGGCATCCCCAGCGGATGCCAGCGCTCGCCGTCGAAGCGGGCGAGATGAGGCGCCCTGACTCCGCCGGCGTGGAGGAATGCACCGCCTGCGATCAGCTCGCCCCTGAATTCGACCAGGGCATGGACCGGCCCATCGAAGCCGACTTCGGGCACCGAGCGCAAGGGGTGGAAACGCCTGCCGTCGAACACCGCCACGCCGGAGGCGGCCTCACCCCAGGCGAGCGCGAACTCGCCCGCCGCGACCAGCTTTCCCCGCCACTCGGCGAGCGCGAGCACGCCTCGATCGAAACCATGCCTCGCATCCGGACCGAGGCCCTGCCACTGCCCGCCCTCCCAGCGTGCGATGCGTGCTTTCGCAAGCCCGCCCGCACGGGAAAAATCACCGCCCGCGAGCAGCATGCCGCCATCGGCCGCCAAGGCTCGCACTGGCCCATCCAACCACTCGCTCGCATTCGCGCCGATGGGCCACCACGTACCGCCTTGGAAACGGGCGAGATGCCGAACGGGCTGCTGCCCGGCCATGTGCAGGAGCCCACCCACGAACAGCCCATCGAGACCTCGCGCGAGCGCGAGCGCGGTGCCGTGGAGCCCCTCTCCGCTCGGCCCCGCCAGCGCGCGCCAGCCCCCGGAATCGAGGCGGGCGATGCGTCGGGCGGAAACGCCCCCGATCTCCGAGAACTCGCCGGCCGCGAGCAGGGCTTCCGGGGTGGAAAGCAGCGCATTGACCGCTCCGTTCGCCCCCGCCCCTTCGCCCTCGACCGCCGACCAAGAGCGGCCATCCCAAAGGGCGATGCGGAAGAGCGGTGAGCCGGCCGAGGACGTGAACCAGCCGCCGGCGTAGAGCCGATCGCCGAAGACCGCGAGCGAGAGAACCGGATTGTCGAGACCCTCACCGAGCGGCCACCAGCGCTTTCCATCGTGGCGGGCGATGTTCGCGGCCGGCACCCCGCCCGCGGACCCAAACCAGCCGCCCGCCACCAACTCCCCGCGATAGACGCTCAGGGCATGGACCGCATTGTCCACGCCCTGCCCGATGGGCCCTGACAGGGGCCACCACCGCTCCCCGTCCCAGCAGGCCACGCCCTGCGCCTCGATCCCACCCGCCTCGCGGAAGAATCCGCCTGCGCACAGGCGATCGTCGTATTCGGCGAGAGCGGTCACCTGGGCGTCGGTGCCGACCCCCGCGGGCCCGCCGAGCGCCATCCAGCGCTGCCCATCGAAGCGGGCGATGTGACGCACGAGTGCGGTTCCGATCGCGCCGAAATCGCCCGCCGCGACCCATTGACCGCGAAAACGGGCCAGAGCGCGCACTCGCGAACCGAATCCGTCGAAGTGGAAGCCGCCGAGCCACTCCGCCCTGGGCGCGGACGGCGCCGCCTCGCAGAGGGCGAGGAGCAGCACCGTGGCGAAGGAGAGCGACACCGCAGCTACTTCAGGCGAATCTCACGCAGCCGCTGCTCGAGGTAGTCCTGGGCGGTGATCGGTTCGGGGTAGCGATTCGGGTTGTCGGCCGAAACGCAGCAGGGCAAGGTTTCGATCAGGAAGTCGGGGTTGGGATGAAGGAAGAAGGGGACGGAATAGCGCGGCTCGCGCGCCTTCTCCCCCGGAGGATTGACCACGCGATGGGTGGTCGAGGGATAGACGTGGTTGCTGAGGCGCTGAAGCATGTCGCCGATGTTGACGACGATGGTGTCGCCTTCGGCGGTGAAGGGAAGCCAGGTGCCGTCGCGGCGCAGGATCTCGAGCCCTTCCGCGCTCGCCCCGACCAAGAGGGTGATGAAGTTGATGTCCTCGTGCGCTCCGGCGCGGATGTTGGGGATATCGCCTTCGGGAATGGGCGGATAGTGGATGGGGCGAAGAATGGAGTTGCCGAGGTCGACCTTGTCTTCGAAGAAATCCTCCGGCAGCCCGATGTGCAAAGCGAGCGCACGCAGCACGCGGCGACCGAGCGCATCGAGCGCTTCGTAGAGCGCATAGCCGTAGAAGCGAAACTCAGGCACCTCCTCCGGCCAGAGGTTGTCCGGCATGTACGCGCGGTAACGCGCGGTCCGCGGGTCGTCTGCCGGCAGCTCGCGCCCGATGTGCCAGAACTCCTTGAGATCGGGGTAGATGCTGTCCTTGGCGGTCTCGACCATGAAGGGGGTGTAACCCCGCGCCCCGCCGCTACCCGGCACGTGGTACTTCATCTTGACCTCGGTCGGCAGCGCGAAAAAGCGGCGGAAGGCTTCGTAGGCGCCCTCGATCAGGCTCGGCGGGATCCCATGTCCGGTGATCCCGCAGAAGCCGTATTCGCGGTAAGCCGCGCCGATCTCGGCGACGAAAGCGCGCTTGGACGCCCCGCCCGCGTCGAAGCGGCGGATGTCGAGGGTAGGGATGCGTTCGCTCATGTCCGTTTCCGATGACTTCAGACCGGAGGCGATCCTACCGCCTCGGCCAGGCGCTCGGCGAGACGACGGGCGCGCAGCTCGTCCTCGCACTCGACGGTGATGCGGAGCTTCGGCTCCGTACCGGAGGCGCGCAGCAGCACCCGGCCCAAGCCCGCGAGCTCGCGCTCGAGCGCCGCGACCGCCGCCTGGACGTGAGGCTCGCGCGCGAGTCTGCGCGGCGCCTCGACCGGAAGGCTCAAGGTCACCTGCGGCACTTTCCGAAGCCCCGAACGGAGCGCTCTCAGCGGCTCGTCACGCTCGCGCATCACCTGGAGCAACTGCAGCGCGGCGACGATGGCATCCCCGGTAGTGGCCCGATCCAGGCAGAGGATGTGTCCCGAGGTCTCACCGCCCAGCACACCGCCGGTCGCCTTCAAGCGCTCGTGCACGTAGCGGTCTCCCACCGCGGCGCGCTCGAAGGGAATACCGAGCTCGGCGAGGGCCCGCTCGAGTCCCAGGTTGCTCATGAGGGTACCGACGACCGGGCCCCGGAGACGTCCGCTTTCCTTCCAGGCCCGGGCGAGGATGAAGAGCACATCGTCCCCGTCGAGCAGCGATCCGTCGCCATCGACCACCTGGAGGCGATCGCCGTCGCCGTCGAGCGCGATGCCGAGGTCGGCACCGCTCGCGCGCACCCGCTCGATCAGCGCTTGCGGGTGCAAAGCGCCGCAGCCTTCATTGATGTTCAAACCATCGGGGCTGACGCCGATCGCCTCCACCTCGGCCCCGAGCTCGGTGAAGACCCGCGGGGCGACCTGATAACCCGCGCCATGGGCGGCATCGACGACGATCCTAAGCCCGAAGAGGGCGAAATCGGGTGGCACCGTGGCTTTGCAGTGCTCGACGTAACGCGTCGCGGCGTCGGAGATCCGGCGCGCGCGACCCAGCGCGTGCGACGGCTGGCAGCTCAAGGCTTGCTCGAGCGCCGCCTCGATCGCCGCCTCGACCGAATCGGGCAACTTCTCCCCTTCGCCCGAGAAAAACTTGATGCCATTGTCCGGATGCGGGTTGTGGGAGGCGCTGATCACGATGCCCGCCGAGGCCCTCAGCGAGCGAGTGAGAAAAGCCACCGCCGGCGTGGGCAGCGGCCCGACCAGCAGCACGTCGGCGCCCGCCGCGACGAGCCCGGCTTCGAGCGCCGATTCGAACATGTAGCCGGAGATGCGCGTGTCCTTGCCGATCAACACCCTTGCGCCTCGGCCTCCGCCAAGCACCCTTCCCGCCGCCCAGCCGAGCTTGAGCACGAAATCCGGGGTGATGGGCGGCTCTCCCACCCGTCCCCGGATCCCGTCGGTGCCAAAATAGCGCCGCTCGCTCATCGCTCCTCGGCCATGAGAGCTTTCTCGAGGAACGAGCGGGCCAGGGCCGCCGACACGGCGATCAATCCTCGTCCCATCTCGGCCGCGGCGAACGACGCTCCCCTGGCACCGGCCTCTGGCGCGCCGCGACCGCCTCGCGCACCGCGAGCGCCTCGCGGGTGGCCGCCACGTCGTGCACCCGAACGATATCCGCTCCGCGCTCCACGGCGAGCAAGGCGGCCGCGAGCGAGCCTGCGAGACGATCCTTGGGCTGCTCGCGCCCGGTCAGCCGGCCGATCATCGACTTGCGCGAAAGGCCGACCAGCAGAGGCAGGCCGATCTCGCGCAACTCCGCAAGGCGCGCCAACAGATCGAGATTGTGCTCGAGGGTCTTGCCGAAGCCGAAGCCGGGGTCGAGGAGCAGGCGCGCTCGCGCAATTCCCGCCATCTCGCAGGCAAAGACCCGCTCGGCGAGGAAGCTGCGCACTTCGGCGACCACGTCCTCGTAGCGAGGATCGTCCTGCATATTCGCCGGCTCGCCGCGCATGTGCATCAACACCACGGGCACCCCGAGCTCGGCTGCGGCATCGAGGGCGCCCTCCCGGCGCAAGGCGAAGACGTCGTTGATCATCCCCGCCCCCGCTGCCACCGCTCGCCTCATCACCTCGGGCTTCGAGGTGTCCACGGAAATCGGGACGTCGACCCTGGCGGCGAGGCCCTCGATCACCGGCAGCACGCGTCTCAGTTCTTCCTCGAGTGGCACCGGCTCGGCGCCGGGGCGGGTGGACTCCCCGCCGACGTCGAGCAGATCGGCGCCCTCCTCGACCAGACGCAGGCCATGGGCGATCGCCGCTTCCGCCGAGGCGAAGGCGCCCCCATCGGAGAAGGAATCGGGCGTGACGTTGATCACGCCCATGATCCGCGGCCGGTCGATGGTGAGAATCCGCCCTGCGCAATCGAGCGACCGGATGCTCGGATCGAGGATGGCCACGCGCGCGGCTTCAGGCCTTGGCCGGAGCACCGTCGAGGGGCATCGGCGCGTTCCCGTTCGGCTGATCGTCGCCGCACCGCGGAGGATGCCAGCCCGGAGGCGGAGGCGGACGGCGTCCCTGCATGATGGCATCGATCTGATCGCTGTCGATGGTCTCGTAATTCAACAGCGCCTCGGCCATCAGGTGCAGCTTGTCGAGGTTCGCGAGCAGGATCTCCTTCGCCCGCGCGTACGCGCGGTCGAGGATGGCACGCACCACCTCGTCGATCTTGCGCGCGGTCTCATCGGACACGTTCTTGTGCTGGGTGACCGAGCGACCCAGGAAGACCTCTTCCTCCTGATCCCCGTAGGCGATCGGCCCGAGTTCTTCCGAGAGGCCCCACTTGGTCACCATGTCACGGGCGATCTTCGTGGCACGCTCGATGTCATTCGCGGCCCCGGTGGTCACCTTCTCCGGGCCGAAGACGATCTCCTCGGCCACCCGCCCCCCATAGAGGGCGGCGAGCCGCGATTCGATGGCGGTCTTGTTGTAGCTGTAGCGATCGCCCTCGGGCAGATAAAGGGTCACGCCCAGCGCCCGTCCGCGCGGGATGATGGTGACCTTGTAGACCGGGTCGTGATCGGGAACCAGCCGACCGACGATGGCATGACCGGCCTCGTGGTAAGCGGTCAGCCGCTTCTCCTCCTCGCTCATCGCCAGCGAACGGCGTTCGGCGCCCATCATGATCTTGTCGCGCGCCCGGTCGAAATGCGCCATGCTCACCTGGCGAGCATTCTCCCGAGCCGCGAAGAGCGCAGCCTCGTTCACCAGATTGGCGAGGTCGGCGCCGGAGAATCCCGGCGTTCCGCGAGCGATGACCGCCGGGTCGACGTCGGGAGCGAGCGGCACGTTGCGCATGTGGACCTTGAGGATCTGCTCGCGCCCGCGAACGTCGGGAAGCCCCACCACCACGTGCCGGTCGAAGCGGCCCGGCCGCAGGAGCGCCGGATCGAGCACATCCGGCCGATTGGTGGCGGCGATGACGATGATGCCCTCGTGCCCCTCGAAGCCGTCCATCTCCACCAGCAGCTGGTTCAGGGTCTGCTCGCGCTCGTCATGACCTCCGCCCAAGCCCGCGCCGCGATGACGACCCACGGCGTCGATCTCATCGATGAACACGATGCAGGGCGCGTGCTTCTTGGCCTGGTCGAACATGTCGCGAACCCGGCTGGCGCCCACACCGACGAACATCTCCACGAAATCCGAGCCCGAGATCGAGAAGAAGGGCACTTTCGCCTCCCCGGCGATCGCCTTCGCGAGCAGCGTCTTCCCCGTCCCGGGCGGACCGACCATCAGGACTCCGCGCGGAATCTTTCCACCGAGCTTCTGGAATTTGCCGGGATCGCGAAGGAATTCGACGAGCTCGGCGACCTCCTCCTTCGCCTCCTCACAACCGGCGACATCGGCGAAAGTGACTTTGACCTGGTCTTCGCCCTGCAGGAGCCGGGCGCGGGAGCGTCCGAAGCTCATCGCCCCGCGGCCGCCGGCGCCAGCCTGCATCTGCCGCATGAAGAAGATCAGGATGCCGATGAAGACGATGAAGGGAAGCCAGCCGATCAGCAGGTCGAACAAGGAGGGACCGCTGCGCGGCGGATCCTGCTCGATGCGCACGTCGTGCTTGAGCAAATCGGTGACCAGGTAGATGTCCGAGGGGGCGACCGTGGTGAAACGCTGGCCGTCGTGGCGTTCGCCGAAAATGGTGCGACCATCCTCGGCGATGCGAACCCGGGCGACGCGCTGCTCGTACACCTCGTTCATGAAATCGGTATAGGAGAGCCGCTGGAAACCCGGACGCTGGTGACTGAAGGAGTTGACGACGGCCATCAACACCAACGCCACCACGATCCACAGCAGCAGATTCTTGCCCACGTCGTTCATCGCTCTCGCTCACTCGAGGGATCGACCTCCTCGACCTTGATTGTGCCCGAATGCGACCCGGCGCGCGCCGCACGCAGAGCCTGGGCGACCGCGTAGGTTTCGGCGCTGCGACTGCGCGAGGCTTTCGGCTTGCGCACCGCCACCTTCGTGAACTCGGTCTTCAGACGCTTGACGTAGGCATCGAAGCCGGGCCCATGGAACAGCTTGACCACGAAATGCCCGCCGGGTTTCAGCCAGCGCAGCGCCGCCTCGAGCGCCTCCTCCGCGAGCGCCATCGCCCGCACCTGATCGACTTGGGTCACACCGATCATGTTGGGGGCCATGTCCGAGAGAACAAGGTCGGCGCGTTCACCGCCGAGCAAATGCTCGACCTTGCAGATTGCCTCGGGGTCGTTGAAGTCACCGTGAACGAACTCGACCCCGGGGATCGGGTCCATCGGCAGCCGATCGAGGGCGATGATGCGTCCGCGGCCGCCAAGGGTGCGAGCCACGTATTGCGACCAGCCGCCCGGGGCGGCACCGAGGTCGATCACCCGCATCCCCGGACGGAGCAAGCGATCCCGCCCCAGGATCTCCGCGAGCTTGAAGACCGCACGCGAGCGCCAGCCCTCGGCGCGGGCGCGGCGCACGAAGGGATCCTGATGATGCTCGGCGAGCCAGCGGCGGCTGCTCTTGCTCTGGGACAAGGTATCGCTCCCTCGGGCGGCTTCGGCGATGATAGCCTTCCCCCTGCCATACTGCCGACCCCATGCTCAACGCCCGCCAGATTCGGCATCTCCGCGCCCTCGCCCACGGTCTGGATCCCGTCGTCCGGGTCGGACAGCAGGGCGTGACCCCTGCCGTGCTCGCCGAGCTCGATGCCGCGCTCGAGGCCCACGAGTTGGTCAAGGTCAAGATTTCCGCCAGCGATCGCCGCGAACGCCAGGCGAGGGTGGAGCAGCTCGCCAGCGGATGCGGCGCGGAGATCATCCAGACGATCGGGCATACGGTCACCCTATTCCGAACGAGTGCTCGGCGTCCGCGCTCGCTCCTCGCCGCGGATCCCTGAAATGCCCCTGTTGCGGGATTTTCCGAGCACGCGCTGGTGGGTCCGCTGGGTGGAGGCGGAGCGCATCGAGCTTTCCGAGGGCCTGCGCGAGACGAGCTTCCTGCTCACTCCGAACGAGCTCAGAGATTGGCCGCCCGCGTCCTTCGCCGCCATCGACGCCGAGGCCTGCGCCGCGCTCATCGCCCTGGGCCCGGAGATCGCGCTGATCGGCACCGGAGAGCGTCAGCGCCTGCTCGCCCCGGCGCTGCTTGCCGAGTTCCTCCGCCGGGGCATCGGGATCGAGGTGATGGACAATCGAGCCTGCGCCCGTACCTTCAATCTCCTCGCCGGAGAGGGGCGGAAGGTGCTCGCCGCCTTCCTCATCGAACGGCGCTAGCGGGGCGGGAGGTAACGCAGCGGATCGACCGGCCGCCCGTCGCGGCGGATCTCGAAGTGCAGCTTGTCGCGCTCGGCGCCGGTGCGACCCATCTCGGCGATGGGCTGGCCGCCGCGCACGCGTTCCCCCTCCGCCACGAGGCGACGACGATTGTGGCCGTAGGCGGAGAGATAGCGGTCATCGTGCTTGATGATCACGAGTTCGCCATAGCCCACCAGCCCGGCACCCGAGTAGACCACGATCCCGTCAGCCGCGGCCCGAACGGTGTCGCCCGCCTTGCCGCCGATGTCGATGCCTTGGCGGAGCGGGTCTCCCGCGACGAAGCTGCGCAGGATCAAGCCCTCCGCCGGCCAGGTCCAACGGATGCCCTCTGCCAGCCTGAACGGCAGACCCGATGGGATCTCGGCTGCGGCCGCCGTGGGCGGAGGGGGAGGCGCGGTGGGGCTGGCGGAAGGGGCTTCGGCCGCGGGAGGACGCGCGTCTTGCGGCTCTGGAGGCGCAGGCCTGGGCTCTGCGGGCGCGGCGCTTGAGGCCTGCTCGGGCCGCGAGGCGGGGGGCGGCTCGGGCTTCTCGGGCGCCAACGCGGGAGGGGGCGAGGCCGCGGCCGCGGAGCCTGCCGCAGGCGGCGGACTTCGCGGGGGCGGGAGCGCCTCCCGTCGCGCTGGCCGTGGCTCGGCAACCGCGGAGGGGGAAGGCTCCATCCTCGCCACCGAGACCCTCTCGCGCTCGGGCGGCACGAGACGCAGGACCTGGCCGGGAAAGATCGTGTAGGGCTCGCCCAGACCGTTCCAGCGCGCGAGATCGCGCCAATCCAGGCCATGGCGGAAGGCGATGCCATAGAGGGTATCGCCGCGGACGACGATGACCTGCTCGGGAGGGGTGCTCGGCCTCGATTGGGCCTCGCTCATGGGCCGGGTCCACGGCGAGCGGTCCTCGACCGGCGCCGGGACACGAGCGGCGCACCCAGCCAGGAGCAGACTCGCGGAGAGCGCGGCGAGGCGCCCGAGACCCTTCACCCCGTCCACCACCAGACCCCGACCGAAAGCACCGCGAGCAAGAAGAGCCAGCCGATGCGCTCCACCTGATGGCGAATGGCGAGCTCCAACCGCTCGCCACCGAAGCGGATCAGACCGGCCAAGAGGAAGAAACGGCCTCCGCGTCCGAGCAGCGAGGCCAACAGAAACGGCACGAGGGGCACGCCGAAGGCGCCCGCACCCAGGGTGAAGATCTTGTAGGGAATGGGCGTGAAGCCAGCGGTGAGCACGATCCAGAAGCCATGATCGGAGAACAGCCGCTCGACCGTGGCGAGCGCATCCGTCCGCCCAAAGCGCTCGAGCCAGGGCGCGATCGCCTCCATCGCAAAACGCCCGAGCAGCCAGCCGATCAGACCGCCACCCACTGAGGCGAGGGTGCACAGCAGCGCGAAATAGAGCGCCCGCGCCGGTGCGGCCAGCGCCATCGGAACGAGCATCACGTCCGGTGGCACGGGAAATGCGACGCTCTCGGCGGCGCTCACCAGGACGAGCATCGCCGGTGCCCGAGGGTGTGAGGCCAGCGCCAGGGTGCGCTCGTAGAGCGGACGAAAGAGGCGCATCAGCCCCGCCCGGGAAGCAGCGGCACGAAGAGCACGGGATCGAAGGACTCTTCCTCGATCCGCCCTTCCCGGCGGCGCAGACGTACCAGTCGCTGCTGACCGGCCGGCCCCAGCGGTGCGACCAAGACGCCCCCCTCCGCGAGCTGCTCGGGCAGCGCGGCGGGCAAGCTCTCGGCGGCGGCGGCCACTAGGATTCCATCGAAGGGTGCCGCCTCCGGCCAGCCGAGGCGCCCGTCGTCGTGGCGGCTGAAGACATTGCGGTAACCGAGCATGCGGAAGCGTCGGCGTGCCTGACGGGAGAGCTCGGCAATGCGTTCGATGGTGTAGACCTCGCGCGCCAGTTGGGCCAAGACCGCCGCCTGGTAACCGCAACCCGTACCGATCTCGAGAACCTTGCCGAGCTCGCGACCGGCGCGAAGGAGCTCGGTCATGCGGGCGACGACGTAAGGCTGCGAGATCGTCTGACCGAAGCCGATCGGCAAGGCGATGTCCTCGTAAGCGCGACTCTCCAACGCCTCATCCACGAAAAGATGCCGCGGCACCGTGCGCATCGCCGCGAGCACCAGCGGGTCCTGAATCCCGCGCTCGCGCAGGCGCTCGGCGAGCCGGTCGCGCGCCCGCTGCGAGGTCATGCCGAGTCCGAGCCGCTCCGCCGATCCTCCCTTCATCTCTCAGAGGGCGTCGGCAGCGATCCCGCGCTCGAGGGCGCTCACCCATCCGGCGACCTTGTCCAACGCCTGATAACGGGTGAGATCGACGTGGATGGGCGTGATCGAGATATAGCCTCGCCGAACCGCGTGGAAGTCCGTGCCGGGGCCGGCGTCCTGCTCGGGCCCCGCCGGTCCGATCCACCACATCGGCCGCCCGCGTGGATCGACCTGCATCACGCAGGCTTCCGCGCGGTGCCGGTGGCCGAGGCGGGTGACCTCGAAGCCGGCGATTTCGCCCCACGGGCGATCCGGGACATTGACGTTGAGGATGGTGTCCGCCGGCAGAGGGTCACGGAGCAGCCGCTCGACCAGCAGTCGCGCAGCCTTGGCGGCGCTCTCGAAGTGACGGGGGCTGCCATCCTGCGCCGCGAGCGACACGGCGATCGCCGGCAAACCGAGATAACGCCCCTCCATCGCCGCCGCCACCGTGCCGGAATAGATCACGTCGTCGCCGAGATTGGCGGTGTTGTTGATTCCGGAAACGACGATGTCGGGGTCGTCCGGCAGCAAACCGCAGAGGGCGAGGTGAACGCAATCGGTCGGGGTTCCCACCACCCGGAAGAAACCATTCTCCAATTGGCTGACGCGGATCGGCTGATCTAGGGTTAGCGAGTTGCTCGCGCCCGAGCGGTCGCGGTCGGGCGCGACCACGGTGACTTTCCCGAGCGCAGAGAGCGCCTCGGCGAGCACTCGAATCCCGGGAGCCTCGACCCCGTCGTCGTTGCTGATGAGCAAGTGCATGGCGGCCTCGCGCGGTGGCGACACTATAACCGAAGCCGCTATCTTTGCTCCCGTCCGAGAACGTCCCGGGAACCGTGGCAGAACCTTTCTCCAGCGATACCGAACCAGAGGAGGATTCGGCCCTATTCCGCGCGAGCATCGGTCGTGTCCGGCCGATTCGAGGCAAACGCCGCTCCGAAGAGTCGTTGCGCCGCGCCCCGCCGCAAGGAGCCGAGATTCCCCGCCGGGAGGCCTTCGTGCAGGCCCTAGCCGAGAGCGCCCAGACCCTCACCGAGACCGGCGAGGAACTGCTTTACCTCAAGCCAGGGGTGGCACCCGCGCTGCTGTGGCGTCTGCGACGGGGACGTTACGCGGTTCGCGACGAGATCGACCTCCATGCGATGGATGCGCGCACCGCTGAAGAGGTCCTCAAACGCTTCTTGGAGGAGGCCCGGCGAGAAGAGCGACTGTGCGTTAAAATCATCCACGGCAAGGGACTGCGCTCGCGGGGCCGCGGCCCGGTGCTCAAGGCGCTCGTCGACCGGATGCTCAGGCTTCGCGCCGACGTGCTCGCCTTCGCCCCGGCCCGTCCCCAACAAGGGGGGACCGGAGCCACGATCGTCCTCCTCGCCGCTCGGCGCCCTCGCCGAGGGGGGAACTTCACTCCAGCTCGACCCGCTTGAGCGGTGGGTTCACCCAGTGCACCCGCGTACCGTGCTGCCGCGCGATCGCCTCGATCCGGGCCACATACTCGCGATCCACCCGCAGGACCATCCGGCCTTGCGGGAGCTCGAGCACCTTGCCCTCGCGACTCACGCTCTCGGTCGTGGCACAGCCCGCAAGCGACAGGCACGAGAGAGCCAGCAGGATGGGGGACCAGGACTTGGCTCGCATCTTCACCTCCTCCCGATCGGGAGCTCGACGGGGATCGTCAATCACCCTCGCCATTCCGAACTATGCGACGGTTTCACGCCGCCGACCAGAGCGAAGAGCGACGCCTTCGTTGCACACCGCGTTCACTCCTCTTTCTCTGTTGCACAAGTCGCTCCCATCGCCTCGAGAAGCACCGTCATGTAGCTGCCGCGCGCCAGGACGCACTCGAGGATCAGCGTGTCCGAGCGCTCGAAGGTGAAGCGTAGCCCCGCCGGAATGACGCGAAGGGCGCGGCGCTCCTGTCGCAGCCCCTCCCGCTCGCAGGCAGCGGCCCAGTCGGGATGGGCGGCGGCCACGGCCGCCTCGAGCTGTCCCGGCGCTCCGGAGGCCGGCGTCGGGCCGCGCCCCCAGAGCGCGCCGCTCGGGTGGATAAAGCCCTCGGCGCGCCGCGTCTCGATCGAGGCTTCGGTCGGATCGAGCACCTTGAAAAAACTCCTTCGCCCGTCGAGGGTCGCGAGGTCCCCCGCCAGCAGCCGATCCCAGGTCCCGGCTGCGACGCGCTGCGCGAGGATCTCGTTGAATAGTGCCGCTCGCGCCGCGGACAGGGCGAACTCGCGCCAGCGACGCGAGCGCCGCGACCGCCCTACCGCCGCCTCGAGGTTGGCGGCATCTCGGCCGAAACGCTGCGCTCCGAAATAGTTCGGGAAACCCTCGCGCGCGATGCGCTCGAGCCAGGCGGCGATGGTCGGCTCCTCCCCCCGGACCTGCCGTAGCCGGACGACGAAGGCATTGCCCCGGTGCGCCCCGCGCGGCAGCTTGCGACGGTGGCGAGCCACCGAGAGGATGCGCACGCCGGGATGGGAGAATCCTCGCCAGTGATCCGCCGTGAGCCGCGGCGCGTGGACGGTGAAATGCTGAACCACCCGTGCGTGGCGGTCCTTGCGCCCGGCGAAACCCACGGCGACCGGGGCGACTCCCGCATGGCGGGCGAGAGCGGATGCGACGAACTCCGTGTTGTGACCCTCCTTCTCGATGGCGAGCAGCCAATGTTCGCCCTCCCCGTCCGCGTCGAAGCCGAGGATCTCCTGGACTCGGAAATCGGCCGGCTCTTGCTTGTAGCGCGCGACGAGCGGCTTTGCGGCGATGCTTTCGGGCCAGCGCATCAGCCAAGCGAGGATGGCACCACCATCGCCACCGCGAAGGCGGCGATACCCTCGCCGCGGCCGGTGAAGCCCAACCCCTCGGAGGTCGTCGCCTTGAGGTTGACCGCGCTTTCCGGCAGCCCCAAGACCTCGGCGAGCGCTGCGCGCATCGCCGGGAAGTGCGGCGCGAGCCGCGGACGCTCACAGACCGCGGTGAGGTCCGCGTTGTGGGGGCGAAACCCCGCCTGCTTCAGGATCCTTAGGGTCTCGGCGAGCAGCAGGCGCCCCGGCGCGCCGCGCCAACGTTCATCCGAGGGCGGGAAATGGTGCCCGATGTCGCCCAGACCACTGGCGCCGAGCAGGGCATCGCACAGCGCGTGCACGAGCACGTCCCCGTCGGAGTGGGCCTCGATCCCGCACGCGTGCGGGATCCGTACCAAGCCGAGCATGAGATGATCGCCCGGCGCGAAACGATGGACGTCGAAACCGAAGCCGACGCGAGTCACGCGGAATCCTCCTGATCGGCGAGGATCGCCGCCGCGAGCCGAAGATCCTCAGGACGGGTGATCTTGAGGTTGCTCTCGGCACCCAGAACCAGGCGCGGTCGAAGTCCGAGCCGGCTCACCGCCTCGGCTTCATCGCCTGCGCCCTCCCCCCACTCGGCCGCCAGGGCGCGCTCGAGCAGCGACTTCGGGAAGAGCTGTGGGGTCTGCGCCCGCCAGAGCCGTTCGCGAGACACGCTTTCCTCGATCCGTTCGCCCGACGCGCGCTTGAGGCTGTCGGCCACCGGCAGCGCGAGAATCCCGCCGGCGGGATCGTTTCCGACTTCGCGAATCAAACGCTCCACGGCTTCCGGCTCGATGCAAGGGCGGACCGCATCGTGGACCAAAACGGGCCCATCGGCGGGGTAATGCTCGGGAAGGGCGCGCAGCCCTGCGAGCACCGACAGCGCGCGCGTGGAGCCGCCGAGGGCCCGACGAAGCGGTTTGCCGCGCAGAGCCTCGCTCGCGATTCCAGGCGCATCGAGCGCGGGCAGCACGAGGACCAGGCCCGCGACCGAGGGACAAGCCGCGAGCCGCGAAAGCGACCACTCGAGGACCATGCGACCGCGCAGGGGCGCGAATTGCTTGGGTCCGCCGAAGCGCTCGCCGCGCCCGGCCGCTACCACGATCGCCCAGATGCTCACGGCGGGGTTTCGGCGGAGCCGTCCTCGAACACCTGGAAGAACACCTCGTCCTCGCCGACCAGACCGAGCTCTTCCCGCGCTCGCTCCTCGAGAGCGGGACCGCCCGAGCGCAGGTCCTCGACTTCCGCGGCGAGTCGCTCGTTGCGCTCTTGCCGCCGACGGTTGTCCTCGGCCTGGATGGCGATCGCCTCGCGCAAGCGCTCGACTTCGCGCATTCCGCCCGGCGAAACCCAAAGGCGCACCTGGAGCAGCAACAACAGGACCGCGAGGACGAGCAAGAGAAGTCGCAACATCCCTCAGGAGCGCACAGCCGCGCGCGGGAATGCACCACGCCCAGCATAACGCGCCGCGCCCCCGAGTCCCTCCTCGATCTCGAGCAGACGGTTGTACTTCGCCACCCGGTCGGAGCGACAGGGCGCACCGGTCTTGATCTGCGAAGCGCCGGTTCCCAGCGCCAAGTCGGCGATGATCGGATCCTCAGTCTCGCCGGAGCGATGCGAGAGGATGCGGGCATAACCCGCTGCCTCCGCCACCGCGATTGCCTCGAGCGTCTCGCTCAGCGTGCCGATCTGGTTGGGCTTGACCAAGAGCGCGTTGGCGATGCCCTCGGCGACCCCGCGTCGGAGGATCTCCGGGTTGGTCACGAACAGATCATCGCCGACGAGCTGGACCCGATCGCCGAGACGCTCGGTGATGAGCTTCCAACCCCGGAGGTCGTGCTCCGCCATGCCGTCCTCGATCGAGACGATGGGATAGTCGCGGCACCATTGCGCATAGAGTTCGACCAGGTCCTCGGCGGCGAGCACCCGACCCTCGCCCTCGAGCCGGTAACGCCCCTCGGAAAAGAACTCGCTCGCGGCCACGTCCAGGGCGAGAGCGACCTCCTCCCCTGGACGGAAACCCGCGCGCGCGATCGCCTCCAGGATCAGCTCCACGGCCTCTCGGTTCGAGGCGAGGTCGGGGGCGAAACCGCCCTCGTCGCCGACCCCCGTCGCCAGCGAGCGCTGGCGCAAGACCGACTTCAGGGCGTGGTAGACCTCGACCGCGATGCGCAGGCCCTCGCCGAAACTCGGGGCGCCGAGCGGCACGATCATGAATTCCTGGAAATCCACGTTGTTGTCGGCATGCGCCCCGCCGTTCAGGATGTTGAGGAGCGGTACCGGCAGACAGGGAGTGCCCGCGCCGATCAGGTCTTGCCATAGATCCACCCCGCGGGCCGCCGCGCGGGCACGCGCGGCCGCGAGCGAGGCAGCCAGGATCGCATTCGCCCCGAGTCGGGATTTGTTCGCGGTGCCGTCGAGCTCACGCAGACGCCGATCGAGGGACTCCTGTTCGCCGACCTCGACACCGAGCAAGGCATCGCGAATCGGTCCGTTGAGGTGCATCACCGCCCGCCGCACCCCGCGGCCGAGGTAACGGCTCGGATCGCCGTCCCGCAGTTCGAGGGCTTCGCGCGACCCGGTCGAGGCGCCGGAGGGCACCGCCGCCCGCCCGCGTGCGCCGCAGGCGAGCACGATCTCGGCGAAGACGGTCGGGTGACCGCGCGAATCGAGGATTTCCCGGCCATGAAGGTCGGCGATGGCAAGGGCGCTCATGAGCGGTCGCAGGACGAGAGGCGCTGATGATCTTCGAGGAAGCCGCGGCGCTTGACCGCGGCATCGATTTCCAGGAGCGATTCGAGAAGGGGTTCCATGAGTGCGAGCGGCCAGGCATTGGGGCCGTCCGAAAGGGCCTTTTCCGGATCCGGATGGGTCTCGGCGAAGAGGCCCGCGATGCCCGCCGCCACCGCCGCGCGCGCCAACACCGGCACGAACTCGCGTTGTCCGCCGGAGCGATCGCCCCGCCCTCCGGGAAGCTGCACCGAATGAGTGGCGTCGAAGACCACCGGACAGCCGGTCTCCCGCATCACCGCGAGCGATCGCATGTCCACGACCAGATTCTGGTAGCCGAAGCTGAAGCCGCGCTCGCAGACCAGGATGCGATCGTTGCCGGTGGCGCGCGCCTTTTCGGCCACGTTCTTCATCTCCCACGGACTCAGGAACTGGCCCTTCTTGATGTTGACCGGCCGTCCGGCGCGCGCGACGTTCTGGATGAAATCGGTCTGGCGGCAAAGAAAGGCCGGGGTCTGGAGCACGTCTACCACCGCCGCCACCTCGTGAATCGGCGTGTACTCATGCACATCGGTCAGCACCGGCACCCCGATTTGGCGCTTGACCTCGGAGAGAATGCGCAGCCCCTGCTCCATACCCAAGCCGCGGTAGGACTTGAGCGAGCTGCGATTGGCCTTGTCGAAGCTCGACTTGAAGATGAAGGGAATGCCGAGACGAGCGGTGATTTCCTTGAGGCGACCGGCGGTCTCGAGCTGAAGCGCGAGCGATTCGACCACGCAGGGCCCGGCGATGAGAAAGAAAGGCCGATCGAGCCCGACCTCGAAGCCGCAAAGCTCCATCAGGCCGCCACCTCCGCGGCCAAAGCCCTGAGTCGGCGTTGCTCCAAAGCCGCCGCGATGAAACCGGCGAACAAGGGATGCCCGTCGCGGGGAGTGGAGGTGAATTCCGGATGGAACTGGCAAGCGATGAACCAGGGATGGTCCTTGAGTTCGATCATCTCAACCAGCGACCCATCGACCGAAACGCCGGAGATGACCAGCCCGAGCCGCTCGAACTGAGCGCGGTAGCGATTGTTGAACTCGTAGCGATGCCGATGGCGCTCGCGAATCCGGTCGCGGCCGTAGAGCCGGTGCGCCCGCGTGCCCGGGATCAAGGCGCAATCCTGCGCCCCGAGTCGCATCGTCCCTCCGAGATCGGAGCCTTCGTGGCGACGCTCGATCGAGCCGCTCGCATCCTGCCATTCGGTGATGAGGGCGATCACCGGATGGGGGCACTGGCGATCGTTCTCGGAGCTGTTCGCTCCAGCGAGGCCGGCCACGTGACGGGCGAAATCCACGACCGCCGCGTGCAGGCCGTAACAGATGCCGAAATACGGCACGCCGTGTTCGCGCGCGTAGGCCGCCGCCCGCACCTTGCCCTCGAAACCGCGCTGCCCGAAACCGCCGGGGACGAGGATGCCATCGGCCTGCTCCAAGCGACCATTGCCCTGGCGCTCGATTTCTTCCGCCTCCACCCAGTCGATGCGCACCGCCGTGCGATGCCGGATGCCGCCATGTTGCAAGGCTTCATGAAGGCTCTTGTAGGCATCTTTGTGCTCGACGTACTTGCCGACGACGGCGATCCGCACTTCGCGCTCCGGATGCTCCACCGCCTCCACGGTCTGGATCCATTCCCGGAGATCGGCTTCCCGCGCCGGCAGAGCCAGCTGCTCGACCACCAGCCGATCCAGACCCTGCTCGTGCAACCAGAGCGGTATGCGATAGATCGTGGGAAGGTCCACCGCGGAAATGACCGCCCGTTCGGGCACGTTGGTGAACAAGGCGATCTTGCGCCGCTCCGCCTCGGGAAGCTTCTGCTCGGAGCGGCAGAGGATGACATCCGGCTGGATGCCGATGGAACGCAGCTCCTTCACCGAATGCTGGGTGGGCTTGGTCTTGATCTCGCCCGCGGCGCGGATGTAAGGCACCAGCGTGAGGTGGACGAACATGGTTCGCTGCGGGCCGCGCTCGATCCGGAGTTGACGGATGGCTTCCAGGAAGGGCAGCGATTCGATGTCGCCCACGGTGCCGCCGATTTCGACCAGACCCACGTCGAAGCCCGAGGTGGCCTCGTCGATCGCCTGCTTGATCTCATCGGTGATGTGCGGGATGACCTGGACCGTGGCGCCGAGATAATCCCCGCGTCGTTCCTTGCGAATCACGCTCTCGTAGATGCGACCGGCGGTGATCGCATTGCGGCGGGTCAGACGTACCCGCACGAAACGCTCGTAGTGACCGAGATCGAGGTCGGTCTCGGCGCCGTCGTCGAGGACGTAGACCTCCCCGTGTTGGTAAGGACTCATCGTCCCCGGGTCCACGTTGATGTAGGGATCGAGCTTCATCAGGGTGACCTTCAGCCCGCGCGCCTCGAGCAGCGCGCCGAGCGAGGCCGAGGCGATGCCCTTGCCGAGCGAGGAAACCACACCCCCGGTGACGAAGACGAGCGCCGTCATGAGCGATGCCGGTGAAAACCGAGATTTTAGCCGAGAGCGGAAGGGAGGCGAGTTTCCGCCCCTTGTCACCGCCGAATGCAGGATCCATCCTCCGTGGCTTCGCCAATGCGAACCGATGAGCTCGGGTCATGAGCCGCTACGTCGCCGCCGACATCGAAGTCCTTTCCGGGCTGCAGCCGGTGCGCCGCCGCCCCGGCATGTACACCGACACCAGCCGTCCCAATCACCTGGTGATGGAGGTGGTGGACAACGCCGTGGACGAGGCGCTCGCGGGTTACGCCAAGCGAATCGAAGTGCGCCTCTTCGCCGATGGTTCCATCGAGGTCGAGGACGATGGCCGCGGGATGCCGGTGGACCTCCACCCCGAGGAAGGCCTTTCGGGCGTGGAACTGATCCTCACCCGGCTCCATGCCGGCGGCAAGTTCAGCCGCAAGAACTATTCCTTCGCCGGCGGCTTGCATGGCGTGGGGGTCTCGGTGGTGAACGCGCTCTCCAAGCGCCTGGTGGTGCACGTCTGGCGCGACGGGCAGGAATGGCGACAGGAGTTCGCGGACGGGGAACCGCTCGCCCCGCTTTCGCCCGTCGCGGCTGCGCCCAAGCGTAAGACCGGCACCCGCCTCCGATTCTGGCCCGATCCCCAGTTTTTCGATTCACCCAAGGTCGCCGTTCCCCGCCTCGAGCACTTGCTTCGCGCCAAGGCGGTGCTCTGTCCCGGGCTCGAGATCCGGCTTTGGAACGAAGCGGAGGGCAGCGAACGCTGCTGGCTCTACCGGGACGGCCTGCGCGATTACCTGCTCGGCCTGCTCGCTCCGGCGAGCCTGTTGCCCGCCGGAGGCTGGCATGCTTCGCTCGAGCGCGAAGGCGAGGCGGTGGAGTTCTGCCTGGCTTGGCTGCCGGAAGGCGAGCTCGTCCAAGAAAGCTACGTCAATCTGATCCCCACGCCTCAGGGCGGAACCCACGTCAGCGGCCTGCGCGCCGGTCTCACCGAGGCTCTCCGCGAGTTCATCGCGCTTCGCGACCTCGCTCCGCGCGGACTGCGCATCGCTCCAGAGGACCTCTGGGAACGGCTTTCATTCGTGCTTTCCCTGAAGATTCACGAACCGCAGTTCTCCGGCCAGACCAAGGAGCGCCTCTCCTCGCGTCAGGCCGCAGCCTTGGTGGAAAGCCTCGCACACGACGCCTTCAGCCTTTGGCTGCATCAGCACGTGGCCGAAGGTGAGGCGATCGCCGCGCTCGTGATCGAGCGGGCGCAGTCCAGGCTGCGCCGAGAGAAGGTGGTCACTCGCAAGAAGGTCGGCGCAGGTCCCGCGCTGCCTGGGAAACTGGCCGACTGCACCGAGAGCGAACTGTCCCGCAGCGAGCTGTTCATCGTCGAGGGCGATTCCGCGGGCGGCTCGGCCAAGCAGGCCAGGGACAAAAGCTTCCAGGCGATCCTTCCGCTTCGCGGCAAGATCCTGAACACCTGGGAGGTCGAACCGCAAAACGTGCTCGCCTCGGCGGAGGTGCACGATCTGGCCGTGGCCATCGGCTGCGACCCAGGCAGCCGCGATCTCTCCGGGCTTCGCTACGGCAAGATCATCATCCTCGCCGATGCCGATGCGGATGGTCTGCACATCGCCACCCTGCTCTGCGCCCTTTTCCTCAAGCATTTCCCGGCCTTGGTCGAACGCGGCCACGTCTATGTGGCGATGCCGCCGCTTTATCGCATCGACATCGGCAAGCAGGTCTTCTACGCGCTCGATGACGAGGAGAAGCGGGCGATCCTCGCCCGCGCCGGAAAAGCCGAGGGCAGCCGCGACGTCCAGATCACCCGCTTCAAGGGCTTGGGAGAAATGAACCCGGCGCAGCTTCGCGAATCGACCATGGATCCACGAAGCCGCCGTCTGATCCGGCTGACGCTCGATGATCCGGCCGAAACGGAAGCGCTCATGGATCTGCTGCTCGGCAAGCGACGCGCCGCCGAGCGGCGGCATTGGCTCGAGAGCAAGGGCGACCTGGCCAGCCTCGAGGTTTGATGCTCCTCGGCGAGCGGTCGCATGCGGCATTCCGGCAAGATGGGAATCGCAAACCTCTACCTCGGATCGGCCCCGTGATCGCCGCCTTGCGTTACCCCCTGCTGCTCGCCTCTGCCCTCGTCTCCGGATCGCTCGCGGCCCAAGCCTATTTCGCCCACGGTGACTGGGCAGCCGCCTGTGACGCGAGCCGGAGCTGCACCGCACTCGCGCTGCCGCCCGCGAATGCGGCAGAGGGCATGGACCTCGTGCTCCTGCGCGACGGCGGTGCCCACGATCGGGTGGTCTGGATCGATCTCATGCCTCGGGCGGGGCTACCTCTCGACCTCCACGCACGACTCTTCGCCGACGACCACCCACTGTTCCCGATCGGCGATGCCCACATCTTGCTCGATGCCATCGCCGAGGGCCGCGCCGATCAGTTGCGGATCACCGCATCCGAGGAGATCGAGGCCCTACTCGGCGCACTACGAAAGGCCTCGCGCATCCGGTTGGTGGCGGAAGGGCGTTCGCTCGGCGATGCCTCGGCCGAGGGCGCGAGCGCGGTCCTGCTCTGGATCGACGAACGGCAAGGCCGCGTCGGCCGGGAAAACGCCCTGATCCGACGGGGCCCGGTCGCTGCCGATCGCGATTTTCCGCCTCCGCCAAGGCCGCCAGAGATTCCGCATCGTCGCGCTGTCCTGGTCGGCGAGCAAGAAGTGGCATCAGCCGCGCTGGCGGCTGCCCATGCGCGCCTTCCGCAGGGATGGTGCGAGCCCCTGAGCGCTGAGGAACGCGAGGATCGGGTGTGGCGCCTGAGCGGAGTTGACCGGCTGCTCGTCGAAATCGACTGCGCGCGGGCGCGCGATGGGCGGATCACCCGGTGGTTTCTGGTCGAACGGGGAAGTGCCGAGCCGCTCGTCTTTCGGCGACCGGCCATCGATCGTCGGCAGGGCGGGACGGTCGCGCTCGAGGCCCTGGTCGAGGCTGTCTTCGATCCGATGCGGGGGGAGATCCGCAGCTGGGAGCGGCTGCGCAGCCGCGATGACTGCGGCCGGGTGAGCGTCTTCCGCGACGACGGCGCCGGTTTCGCGTTGGCCGAGGACCGCTACCTCGACCGCTGCCGCGGCGCCCGACCCGAAGTGTGGCCTCTCCTGCACAGCGCCGCGCCGCCCTGAGCCTCATTCGAAGCCGTCGCGGAAAATTTCCGTGGACAGCGGGAGAACGGTGATCGCGGCCGGTTGCTGGAGGCTGGCCTGGAGAAGATCGGCGCTGGTGATCTGCTGGTTCTCGTCGATGTCGAGAAAAAGCGAGACGGCGAGTTCGTAGCTTCCCGCGGCGGCCCCCGCGGGCACTTGGAAGACGCGCTGATTCGAAGAGAGGCCGCTTGGCAGGATCACCGGCGCATCGTTGCCGGGATCGGAGATCCACGATCCCCCGCTTCGACGGATGCTGGCCCCGATCAAGACCCGCTCATGCGGTTCGGCGGCGCGGTTTCGCGCCTGTACCGAAATGGTGAAGCTCTGCCCGGGATGGACCGCCGCTGGCGAGGGCGTCACCCCCTCGATGGCGAGCACCTTGCTCATGACCGCGGTGCGCCTTCCCGAACCGGAACCATGGGCGTTGTAGTAGTGGTTGACGATCCACGGCCAAGTGCGCGGGGTGCTGGCGTGACTCGCCCAGCGCTGGCTACCCCATTGGCTCATCCCCCGCCCATGGCCGAAGCAGGCCTGGTTCAGGCCCACCGGATCGGCCAGGCAGGGCCAATCATTCACCGGCGAGCCGTTGTAGCCGTTGCCGCAGGAGAGATCGTTGTTCGAGCACGAGCTGCTGCCGAGCAGGCAGTTGTTCTCGGCCGAGTATTCGGCCGAGAAGCGGGCGCCGTTGCGCAGCATGATGATGCCGCGGGTGCGGGCCACCGCCGCGATGCCATTGGAATGGGTGGTGCTTCCATTGACCTGGCAGCAGGCGCTCGAGCAGATGTCGTAGTTCTGATGAATCGGGGTGCCTACCCGCCATGCGCCGTAGCCGCGGTAGGCCACGGTGCCGGCGCGAAGCGCGTGCTGATTCCAGGACGCGATCCACTCGTGGGTGATGCCACGGCGCACGTAGGTCTCGAGCGGAAAAACGCAGACGTGGCTACAGCTCGTCCCGCAGCAGCTTTGGGTGCAGTTGGCGTCGTTGAAGCCCACGCGGATGCTTCCTGGCGGATCATCGGGGCCGAGCGGCGCGCGCGTCTCGAGCGGAGGCGGTGTGCTGTGCGCGGCAAGCTCCTCCGGCAAGGCCAGATGACGATGCAGCGTGCGGAGGGCGAGCTCATCGTCGTGGATCAGGCGATGGGCGAAGCCCGGAGCCCACGGCAGACTGCGCTCGACCACCCGCCAGGAAGCCGCTCCGGGCAGGCGCAAGCTGATCGCGAGGAACGCAGGCTCGGTGGGCGGCGGCGGAAGCGGCGTCGAGAGCCGATAGAAACCCTGCTCGTCGCTGATCGCTTCCACACCGAAGGGTTCGATCCGCACCCGGGCACCGGCGATCGGCTGAAGGGTCTTGCCGGAGCGGACATGACCGAAAAGCACGAGCGCATCCGACTCAAGCTCCGTGGGCCAATCGGGCGCGAGCGGGTCGAGCCAGAAGGTCATCCCAACCCCCGAGGCCACCTTGGCAAAAAGGGGCCGATGACCCTCCGCCTCGATCCGCACCAGTCCCTCGCCCCATGCAGGGGCGGCAAACGCGCTCGCAGGAGCGGAAAGCCTCCGATCCGGCGGGCGAGCGGAAAGCGCCGCAAGCTCCGCATGCCCGAGCGAAGCGAGGTCCGCGCCCGCGTAAAAGCTGATCTCGGCGGCGATCGGCGCCCCGCTTTCCACGTCCCGAACCACCCAGTTCGCGCCGTGGGCGAGACCGGCCGCGAGCAAGAGCAAAGCAGCACCCCCGATGCGCATACCCCCCCAAACAAGCGTGGGCAACTTTTCTATCCTTGCAAGCCGGTAAGCGCTTCTCAGGCTTCGGGGCGACGAGCGCGAGGGAAGACGGGATGAGTGGCCGCGAAAAAGACCTTGAGCGCTTCATCGAGGCGCAGGAGCCGATTTACGCGCAGGCTCTCGCCGAACTCGAGGAAGGGTGCAAACGCAGCCATTGGATGTGGTTCGTCTTTCCGCAACTGAAAGGTTTGGGGCATTCCTGGCGGAGCGAGTACTACGGCATCGCCAATCTCACCGAGGCCGTCGCTTTTCTCGCGCATCCCACGCTTGGCGAACGCTACGTCGAATGCGTCCGCGCTCTCATGGCGAATCCGAAGGACTCTGCCAGCGTCATCCTCGGACCGATCGATGCGCTCAAGCTCTGCTCCTCGCTGACCCTGTTCGAAGCCGCCGCACGCGCAAGCGGCCGCAGCGATGAGCAAAACCTCTTCGCGACCGCCTTGGAGCGCTTCTTCGGCGGCCGGCGCTGCCCGCTGACCGAAGCGCGCCTTCGCTGGGACCGCGCTACCCCTCGTCCTTGAAACGCCCTTTGATCGTCGAGAAAGCGGCGAGCGCCTCCTGGCGGCTGGTCGCAAGGTCCACCATCGGCGGAGGATAGTCGCGAGGAAGCATCCCCTCCCATGGGGCATGGATGCGCTCCTTGGGGAGACCGGCGAGCTCTGGCAAGAAGCGCCGGATGTAGGCGCCCTCGGGGTCGAAGCGCTGAGCCTGGAGCACGGGATTGAAGATGCGGATGTAAGGCGCGGCATCCGCGCCGGTGCCCGCGGTCCACTGCCAGCCCTGGGTGTTGTTGGCGAGATCGGCATCCAAGAGGGTGTCCCAGAACCAGCGCGCTCCGTGCAGCCAGTGGATGCGAAGGTTCTTCGTGAGGAAGGACGCCACCAGCATCCGCACCCGGTTGTGCATCCAGCCGGTCTGCCACAGCTCGCGCATCCCGGCATCCACGATCGGCACGCCCGTGGACCCCTGCTGCCAACGCTGAAGCGAGGCCGGATCGGGCTCCGCCCAGGGAAAAGCATCGAAGCGCGGATTGAGATTGGCCTCGGCACAATGCGGGAAGTGGTAGAGCAAGTGATGGGAGAACTCCCGCCAGCCGAGTTCGGAAAGAAACTTGGCCGCCGAGACACTGCTTCCCAAGTCGCTCGCCCGAACCGCGGCCAGAATCTGCCGCGGCGAGATCTCGCCGAAGGCGAGATGCGGCGAAAGCCTCGAGGTCCCCTTCTGGTCCGGCCGGTCGCGGGAACTCTTGTACTGCGGCAGGACATCCTCGATGAACTCGCGAAGGCGGGCCTGAGCGCCTGGCTCGCCGGGTTGCCAAAGCCTCCAGAAGGGCTCATCCCATCGCGGCTTGGGCAGAAGACCAAGCTCGGGGAGCGATAGGCTTTGCGGAAAACGAGGCGGCGCCGGAAGCGCCGAAGGCGCCGGCAAAGGCGACTCGGGAGTGAGGCGCTCGCGCGCCGCCCGCCAGAAGGGCGTGAACACGCGGTAGGGCTTGCCTTCCCCCGTGCTCAGCGTCCACGGCTCGACCAGCAGGCTGCCGGAAAAGCTCTCGGCGCGGATGCCGCGCCGGCGCAAAGCCGCCTTGATCATCGTGTCGCGGGCGATGATCCGAGGCTCGTAGCGCCGAATCCAAAAGACCGCATCCGCCTCGCTTTCCGCGACGAGCTCAAGCAGCGCCTCGAGGCTGGGGCCGCGCCGCAGCACGAGGCGCGAGCCCCGCGCGGAAAGCGCCTCATCGAGCGCCTTCAAGCTGAAATGAAGCCAGGCGCGGCTCGCGGCCCCTGGCGCCCAAGGTTCTTCCTCCTCGGGCGCGTGGATGTAGACCGGCAGGACGGCGCCGCCGCGGCCGAGCGCCGCGGCGAGCGCAGGATGATCGGAAAGGCGAAGATCGCGGCGAAACCAGAGGATGGTCGTGGGCATGGTTGCTCAAACCTCATGCGCGTCGCGGCCGGCCTGGAACGCCTCCCGCAGACGATCGGCCGCACGCCGGATGGCCGCGAGCTCGCTCGCGCTTTTCCGCGCGAGCTGGCGCCACATCGGCCCCACCCGCGGATGCTCGCCGAAACGCGCTCGATGGCGGGCGAGGAAGTCCCAGAACAGGGTGGTGAAGGGGCACGCCGCCGCACCTGTCGCGCGTGCCGGATCGAATGGGCAGAACCGGCAGTAATTCGACATCCGCGCGATGTAGCGGCCGCTTGCCACGTAAGGCTTCGAGGCGAGCACGCCGCCATCGGCGAACTGGCTCATGCCCAGGGTATTGGGAAGCTCGACCCATTCCACGGCATCGACGTAGATCGCGAGATACCACCGATGCACCTCCTGCGGCCGGACCCCGAGCAAGAGCGCGAAAAGTCCGGTCACCATCAGCCTTTGAATGTGATGGGCATAGCCAAGCTCGAGGGTTTGCCCGATGACCTCGGCGAGACAGCGCATCCGGGTCTTGCCATCCCAGTAGAAACGCGGCAGAGGCTCCTCCGCCCCGAGCGCGTTCTCGCTTGCGAAATCAGGCATCCGCAACCAGTACATCCCGCGTACGTATTCGCGCCAGCCGAGCACCTGCCGGATGAAGCCCTCGGCCGAAGCCAGCGGCACCAGGCCCTGGCGATAGGCCTCCTCGGCCGCGGCGATCACCTCCATCGGCCGAAGGAGCTTGAGGTTGATCGCCGCCGACAGGCGCGAGTGCCAAAGCCAAGGGGCATCCTTCTGCATCGCATCCTGATAGGGCCCGAAACCAGGAAGCCGCGCCTTGACGAAATCGGCGAGCGCGCGGAGCGCCTGAGCCCGATCGAGCGGCCAAGCGAAATGGGCGAGCGATCCTGGATGCTCCGCGAAGCGCCGGCCCACCTCCGCGAGCACCGCCTGAGTGTCGGCATCGGGCGGAAACGCCAAGGGCGGCGGAGGGAGGTGCAGACCGGTGCGCGGCAGGGGCTTGCGATTCTCGGCATCGAAGTTCCAGCGACCACCGAGGGGACGGGCGCCCTCCATCAGCACCTTCCGCTGCCGCCGTAGCCAGCGGTAGAAATGCTCCATGCGCAGCTGCCGGCGTCCGCGCGCGAAGGCGGCGAAATCGGCGCGCGAGCAGAGGAAGTGATCATCCACCCGCTCCTCGTAGGGGATGCCGCTCGCCTTCAGGGTGGCGAGGAGCGCTTCCCGCACCGACCATTCGCCTGGCTCGCAGAGGATCGCTTTTTCCGGCTTGAGCGCGCGAAGATCCGCGGCCAGCGCCTCGGCGAGCCGATGGTGCGGATGGCTGCCGAGGGCCCGGTAGATCACCCGCTTGCCCTCGCGGCGGCGGGCTTCGGCGAAACGGCGCATGGCGGCGAGAAAGAGGGCGATGCGCGCCTGGTGCGACCAGACCTTGGTGCTTTCCTCGGGGACCTCGGCCATCCAGATCGCATCCTGCGACGGGTCGAATCCGGAAAGCGCGGGACCTTCCGGATCGAGCTGATCGCCGAGGACGATCACCAGCCGACGCAGGCCGACGCCGTCACCGCGGCTTCCTGAAACTTGTCGTAGCATGGCGGCTTCGGGCGACACGCCTCACGATCCTGCCGGGGGACTTGTCCATGCCGCGTCATTCCTCGCCCTGCGGTGCGCTATCGCTCACCGTCTTGCTCCTCGCCCTCGGCTGCTCCCGCGAGCCCGCGCAAGAGCTTCCCTCGGCGCCTCCGAACTTCGAACTCGAATCGGCGCAGGGCATCAACCACGAAGGGGCGCCGGCGATCGCCCTCGGCTTCACCCGCGCCCTCGACCCAGCACAGGATTTCGATCTGTGCGTACGCATCGAACACGCGCAGCACGGTCCCATCGCGATCGGGCCGATCTTCGACCGGATGCGGCAGCGCCTGATCCTGCCCTACCTCGAGCGCGGTGCCGAATACCGCGTATCCGTCTGTCCCGGCCTGCGCGCCGTGGACGGCTCCGAGCTCGGCAAGGCGCTCGCGCAGACGGTGACCGCCGGCGGGACCGTCAGCGAAGGCCTCGTGCGCTTCGGCAGCAGCGGGACGGTACTGCCCGCGCATGGCCATCGCGGCCTTCCGGTCCAGAGCATCGGGATCCGCCAGGTCGACGTCGATTTCTTCAGGGTCCTGCCGCAGGAGCTTCCGGCCTTGCTCGCCGAGCCGCCGCGCGCGCGAAACCTCGGCGGCTGGGAGCTCAGCGAGATGGCCCCGGCGCTCGAGCTCGCCTACAGCGGACGCTTCGAGATCGCCGCGGGGGAGAGCCAGAGCGCGAACTCGCTGCTGCCCATTCAGCGCATCTCGGAGCTGCGCCGCCCTGGGGTGTACGTCGCGGCGATGCGACCAGCGGGCAGCTTCGCGGCCGACCGCGCCACGACGCTGTTCTTCGTCACCGATCTCGCGATCCACACCCGCCTCTATTCCGAAGGGCTGCTCGTCCTCGCCGCCTCCCTCGAGAGCGGCGAGCCGCTCGCCGATGCGGAGGTCGCCGTGCTCGACGAGCTCGGTCGAGTGGTCTTGAGCGGGCGGACCGAGGCGGACGGCGCGCTCTTCCTTCCCGGACGCCCGCGCTCCGGACAGGTCGTCTATGCCCGGCGCGGGGCGCATCATGCCTGGATTTCGCTCACCCAGACCGTGCTCAAGCTCTCCGAGTTCGAGGTCGGCGGCATCCTCCCCTCGCCTTGGTCGCTGGCGCTATGGTCGGGACGCGATCTCTACCGCCCCGGCGAGACGCTGCGCATCGACGCACTGCTGCGCGATCGGGAAGGCAAGCTGCCGACCGTGATGCCGCCGCTCTTCGCCCGCCTGATCCAACCCGACGGCCGCGCCGTGCTCGAGCGGCGGCTCACCGCGACGCCCCTCGGCCTGTTGAGCCTCGAGCTGGGCTCGGCGGCGGATTGGCCGACCGGTCGCTGGCGTGTCGAGCTTCGCACCGATCCCAGTACCGAAGCCCCGCTCGCCGCCCTGCCGGTGCACCTCGAGGAGTTCCTGCCCGAGCGTCTCGCGCTCGAGCTCGCGCTCTCGCCCCATCGCCCGGAGGTCGGCGAGCCGCTGCGACTCACGCTCGATGCGGCCTATCTCTACGGGGCGCCGGCGGCGGGCGAACGCTTCGAGGTGCGGCAGCGGCTGAGTCCATCGGCGCGGCCGCTCGCCGATCGCAGCGGCTGGTACTTCGGCGACCTCGCGGCGAGCTGGCCGAGCGGGGATGATCTGATCGAGCAAGGCGAGCTCGACGCCGCCGGCCGCGCCGAGCTCTCGATTCCTCCGCCGCGCGATCTCCCCGCGCCGAGCGATCTCGAGGTCGAGGTCACGGTGTTCGAAAGCGGCGGGCGGGCGCTGCGGCGCAAGGCTTCGGCCACCCTCTGGCCAGCCGCGGAGCTGATCGGAGTCGCGCCCGGCTTTGCGCTCGGCGAAGGCGCGCGGGCCGAGAGTCGGGTCTCCTTCGCGATCCAGCGCTTCGCGCGCGATGGGCGAACGCTCGGTGGCGAAGTCGAGGTCGTTCTGCTTCGCCGTCGCGAACAGTGGGTGTGGATCCTGCTCAAGGACGGGGGCTTCGAGCCGCGCCGCAGCGTCGAAGAAACCGAGGTCGGACGGCAGCGGCTCAGCCTCGATCCGAGCCAACCGGCGAACGTCGAGTTTCCGATCGACTGGGGAGAGTACCTGCTCGTCGCGCGTGACACCGCCACCGGCAGGGAGACGAAGCTCCCGTTCCGCGCGGGGTGGAGCGGGTCCGATGCCGAGCTCGTGCCCGACCGCGTGAAGCTGAGCCTCGACGGCACCGCGGCGCGAGGCGGCGGGCGCCTCGCCCTCAGCGTCGATCCACCTTACGCAGGGCCCGCGCTGTTGATGGTCGAGGCCGACCGGCCGCTGCTCCGCCGGCGCTTCGAGGCGCGATCGGGAACCCGGCTCGAGCTCGAGCTCACGCCGGAGATGATCCGCGAGGACGTGTACGTCTCGGTCATCGTGCTGCGGCCGATGGGCCGCGGGGGAGCCGGACCCGCCCGCGCGATCGGCATCCTGCCGCTACCCGTCGACCGCAGCGCGCATGCGGCAACCGTCCGGCTCGAGGCCCCCTCGACGCTCGAGCCTGGCGGCCGCGCGTCGATCGCCGTGGAGGCGCCGGAGCTGGCCGGCCAGGAGGCCGAGGTCATCCTCTACGCCGTGGACGAGGGCGCGCTCGGCATCACCCGCTACCGGATTCCCGCGCTGCTCGGAGCGATCTTCGCGCGCCGGATGTTCGGCGCCGAACTGCGCGATCTCTACGGGCGCGTGGTCGGTCAAGTGGAGGGCACCCTCGCGCGGCTGCGCTTCGGCGGCGACGCGGCGCCGGCTCCGGCACCGCCCACCCCCACCCGGCCGCGCGCCGAGGTCGAGATCCCCGACCTGCGCATCGGACCGGTGCGGCTGGACGCCAAAGGTCGCGCCGAGCTCACCTTCGACGCGCCCGCCTTCGACGGCCGCCTGCGCCTGAACGCCTTGGTCTACGGACGGGAACGCTTCGGCGATGCCGAAGCCGTGACGACCGTGCGCGGAGCACTCGTGATCTCCCCCACCGCGCCCCGGGCGACCGCGGACAGGCCTCGGTGGTGCTCCACAACACCCTCGAGCGTGAACTGCCGGTCCGTCTGCGCTTCGATGGCAGCACCGGCCTCGAACTGCGCCCCGAGGGGCTCTCGCTCGCGCTCGCGCCGGGGGAGCGTCGGCGGGTCCCCCTCGAGATCAGCCCGCGCATCGCCCGCGGCATCGCCCGGCTGGTGATCCAGGCGGAGGCCGGGGAACACCGCTTCGAACGCCGCGTCGAGATCGCGGTGCGCGGCATCGCACCCACCGAGCACCGCAGTCTCGCCTTCGAGCTCGGACCGAGGCGCTCCCGCACCTTGCCCCTCGGCCTCGCCGAAGGTCTCGTGCCCGGCTCGGTGGCCGCGCGCCTGACCGCCGCGGCCTACCCGCCCTTCCCGCTCGAGAGCGCGCGAGAGCGACTCAAGACCTTCCCGCTCGGCTGCGCAGAGCAGACCATCGGCCGGGCCTATGCCGCCCTCGATGGTACCGGCGAGGCGCATTCCGTCCTCCTCGAGCGCGCCCTCGCCCGCCTCGCCGGCATGCAGCTCGCGGATGGCCATTTCGCGATGTGGCCGGAATCGGCGATCCCCAATCCGATGGTCACCCCCCTCGTCGCCGAGCTTCTTCTCGATGCCGAGGAGGCGGGCCATGCTGTCTCCGCGGGCATGCTCGAGCGAGCGCTCGAGGCCATGCGGCGCGATCTGCTGCGCGGTGATCCGAGCTTCCACCACAGCCTCGAGCCCGACCGGCTGCGCTTTCTCTACCATGCGCACGCGGCTTATGTCCTCGCGCGCGCCGGACGGGGAGAGCATTCCGCACTCCTTTCGCTCTACGAGCGACGCGGCGAGGCGCCGGGGCCGCGCGCGCTCGCCTACCTCGCGGCTGCCCTCCACCTCGCCGGCGAGGAGCGGCTGACGCGCGAGGCGCTTCGCGCCATGCGCGCGACGCGCCCGCACCCGGGCGGTCTTCACGCCGATTTCGCCTCGCCGCTCGCGGAACGCCTGAGCGTCGCCCTGGTGATCGCCCGCCACCGGATCGGCGACGCCGCCTCCCTGCTCTGGGAGGCGCACCGCGAATGGAGCGCGCGCCAAAGAGGAGGACAGGATGCTTGGTCGAGCGGACTCAGCACCTTCGAGCTCGCCACCATGCTCCGCCTAGGCGAACTCGGGGCAAGCGATGCACGCCCGCTCGCCCTGCAGCTCGACGGTGGCGAAGGAGCCTTGGCGCTCCAGGGTAAAGGTCCGCTGCGCCGCGAGATCCCCGCCGAGAGCCTCGACGGTCTCACCATCCGCAACGAGGGCGAGCAGTTGGCCTATGTGCTCGTCGAACTGGCGGGTGAGCCCTCCGCACCGCCGGCGCCGAGGAGCGAGGGCATCAGCATCCGCCGTGATTACTTCCGGCGCGACGGCACGCCCTTCGAGGGCGGGGAGCTCACCGAGGGTGAGGTGGTGATCGGGCGCATCCGACTGAGCGTCGCCCAGCCCGTCGCGAACCTCCTGGTCGAGGACCTCCTCCCCGCTGGCCTCGAGCTCGAAATTCCTGCGCTCGGCGACCACGATCCCTTCCCCGGCCTGCTGATCGACGGGCTTGCGGTCGGCCAGCGACATCACGGCGTCACCCCCGACCGCGAGGAATTCAGGGACGACCGCTACTTCGCTGCGATGCCCATGTCCTGGGCGGGCAGCGAGGTCACTCTGTTCTACGTGATGACCGCGGTCACGCCCGGCGAGTATCAAGTGCCCGCAGCGCGGGCCGAGGACATGTACCGGCCTTGGGTGTACGGCATCGACAGCCCGAAGCCTTCGCATATCCGCATCGTCGGGCCGTGAGACTCCCGAGCCGTCGGATCGGCTTCGCGCTGACGACGCTCGCCGGGATCGCCGGGACGCTCCTTCTGCTCGACCGCCTGTTCCCGCCGCCGCTGCCCCCGACTGCGCTCTATGCCGCCGAAGTATCGGATCGGGATGGCAAGCTGCTCCACGTCCTCCCCGGCGCCGACCACCACTGGCGATTTCGGTCGCGACTGGAGGAGGTCTCGCCGCGCTATCTGCAGGCGCTGCTCACACTCGAGGACCGCCGCTTTTTCCACCATCCCGGTGTGGATCCGCTGGCGGTGCTGCGCGCCGCCTGGCAGAACCTGCGCGCGGGGCGGGTGGTGTCGGGCGCCTCGACGCTCACCATGCAGACCGCGCGGCTGATCGAGCCGACCTCCCGCGGCCTCGCCGGTAAGCTCAGGCAGAGCCTGCGCGCGCTTCAGCTGGAATGGCGATTCGACAAGCGCGAGATCCTGGAGCTTTATCTCGCCCTCGCCCCCTTCGGCGGGAACCTCTCGGGCGTGCGTGCTGCCAGCCTGGCCTATTTCGGCAAGGAACCACGCCAGCTCGACCATGCCCAGGCTGCCCTCCTCGCGGTTCTCCCCCGAGCGCCGAGCCGCCTCCGCCCGGATCGTCGTCCCGAGGCCGCGCGAGCGGCCCGTGACACCCTTCTCCGGCGCATGGCGGAAGCGGGCCTGTGGTCAGCGGAAGAAGTCGAGCGGGCCCTGGCCGAGCCGGTTCCCACGGTTCGCCGGAGCTTCCCGCGCGAGGCGGCGCGCCTCGCCGAGCGCATCGCCCGCGCCGGCGATCGCGTCCGAAGCAGCCTCGACCGCGAGCTGCAGCGGCGGGCGGAACGGCTGCTCCTCCGTCACCTCGCCCAGAGCGCGCCGGGACTCGCCGCCGCGGCGGTGGTCATCGACCATCGCCAGGGAGAGGTCCTGGTCTATGCCTCGCGCCTCGACCCCCGCGCCGGGGAACATGACTCCCTCGACTACGCCGCCCGCTTCCGTTCCCCTGGCTCGACGCTCAAGCCTTTCCTCTTCGCCCTGGCGATCGAGGATGGGCTCATTCATCCCGAGAGCCTGCTGGTGGATGCCCCTCTCTCCCTCGACGACTACCGTCCCGGCAACTTCGATCGTCGCTTCCGCGGGGCGGTGAGTGCGGCGACCGCTCTCGCCGAATCGCTCAACACCCCGGCGGTCGATCTGATCGCGCGCACCGGCCCCGCGCGGCTCGCGGCCCGCCTCGCGCGAGCGGGCATCCCCTTGCGCTTCGCGCCCGGCGAGCCGCCGTCCCCGGGGATGATCCTCGGGGCGGTGGAGACCCGCCTGTTGGAGCTTGCTGCCGGCTACGGCGTCTTCGGCAACGGCGGCACCCTGAGTTCGCCCAGGCTCTCGCTCGAAGAGCCGGCGCAGTCGCGGCCGGTTTTCGCCCAGGGACCGGCCTGGCTGACCTGGCACATGCTCGCAAGCGGCGCAGAGGCGCCCTTCGCCTTCAAGACCGGCACCAGTCACTCCTTCCGCGACGCCTGGGCTCTCGGGGTGAATGGCCGAGTGACGCTCGGGGTCTGGATCGGCCGCCCCGACGGTGGCGGGGTGCGCGGGCTGGACGGTCAGCGGGCGCTCGGACTGCTGCGCGAGCTGGTCGCAACCCTGCCCGATCCGCTGCGCCTGCCGCGCCCGCCACGGCCGACGGACGTGGTCGAACGGGAAATCTGTTGGCCACTCGGAACCCCTGCCGAGCGGACCCCGGCGACCTTCTGCCACCGCAAGAGACGCGGCTTGGCGCTCGCCGGCCGCCTCCCGCCGACGCTCCCGGAGCGACACTTGCCTCGCCTCGGGGCGCGGATCGAGACGGTACTCAGCGACGCCGCCAGCGGTCTTCGGGTGGAGGCGGGCTGCGCCACCGGGCCGACGCGCCGCACGGCGCTCGCGCTTTGGCCAGCGCGCGCGCTCCCCTGGCTCGATGCCGAACTGCGCGCGCGAAGCACGCCGCCCGCCTGGGCCCCAGCCTGCGCCATCCATCGCGCGGGGCGGCTGGCGATCGAGGGCATCCCGCACGGGGGGCGCCTCCTCACCGCCTCACCCGCGCCGGCCGCGATCCAGCTCCGCGCCATCGGGGCGGAGGACCGGGTGCTGTGGTTCCTGGACGGCGCGCCCGTCGCACAGGCCGAGGCGAGCGCCTGGGTGCGAGTCGTCCTCGCCCGACCGGGCGGGCACAGCGTGCTCGCCCTCGACGGGGCCGTAATCACGCGCGCGTGGATTTCACGTACCTGGGAACGGCGGAAACGGCCGCGCCGCCGTGATCTCGGACTCGCGAGCGCTCTCCGGGGCCCCCGGCACCATGAGCAGGGATTCAGCCACCAGGATCGGGACCTCGAAGCGCAGAGCGAGGGCGATGCCATCGCTCGGCCGCGCATCGAGCTGCACGGGTGCCTCGCGCCCCTTGAGCTCGCATTCGATCATCGCGAAATAGACCCCCTCGCGCAGCGAGTCGATGATGAGGCGCCTCATCGTGGCGCCGCTCGCCTCGAAAACGTCGCCGAGGAGTTCGTGGGTGAGCGGGCGCTCGGGCCGGGCGCGCTGGCGGGCCCGCTCGATCGCTTCGGCCTCGGTCCAACCGACATAGATGGGCAAGACGCGCTTGCCCTCGATCTCTTGAAGCAGGACCGCAGGGCTGAGGGTTTCCGGATCCACGCCCACGCCACGCACTTCGACCGGCACCAGCGCCGAGGGAAGCTCGCGAAACTCGCGCGCTTGCGACGCGAAGGCCCAGAATGCGGCCAGACAAAGGAGCGCCCGAAGCATGACACACGCTCCGTGAGGGGACCGAAGCGATGTTACCCGGAGTACACGGCGTCGGCACCTCTCCTCGCCCCCGTGGCACAGTGCCCATAATCCAGCCTGAACGGCCATCGGCCCGTCCCCGCTCAGCCGAGCAGCGCTGGGTTACAAGTAGCCGGCCGCCTTCCGGACATGCCGCCATGATCCCCGTTCATCTCCTCCTCGCCGCCATGAGCAGCAGCGCACCCGAATACACCCTCACCGTCTACTCCAGCGCCGAGCCCGGCAGCTTGGATCCCACCTCGCTGAGCGAGGTCAGTCAGCAGCTTCCCGGCTATGCCCTGATTCGGGATGAGCGCACCCTCGAGCTCGCCCGAGGGCGCCAGGAGCTCCGCTTCACCGACGTCGCCGCTCGCATGGACCCGACCACCGTCGCCTTCGTCTCGCTCACCGATCCCTCGGGGACGCGGGTCTTGGAGCAGAACTATCAATTCGACCTGGTCTCCGGCCAGAAGCTGCTCGAGCGCTATCTCGGCCGAAACATCACCGTGCTGCAAGTGCTCGGACAGGAGACGCGAAAGGTCAGCGGCGAGCTTCTCTCCGCCCAGAATGGGATCACGCTGCGCCTGCCGAGCGGAGAGGTGAGCACGCTCACCAGTTGGCACGCGATCGACTATCCGGCGCTGCCGGGCGGCTTGATCACCAAGCCGACCCTGGTCTGGTTGCTCGATGCGGCGCGCGCGGGGGAGCACAAGGTCCGCGTCGCCTACCAGGCGCTCGGGCTGACCTGGTGGGCCGATTACAACGTCATCCTCGACGAGCGGGAAGGCTGCCGGATGGATCTGAGCGCGTGGGTCACCATCGTCAACCAATCCGGCGGCAGCTTCCCCAACGCGAGTCTCAGGCTAGTAGCAGGCGAGGTGCACCGCGCCCGTCCGGCGGCCGTGAAGATGCGCACGATCACCCAGGAAATGATGGTCGGCGCCGCCGAGATGGACGGCTTCGAGGAATCGGAGCTGTTCGAATATCACCTCTACACCCTCGGTCGGCGAACCGATCTACCGGACAACTCGACCAAGCAGATCGAGCTCTTCCCCGCCGTCGTCGGCGCCAACTGTCGCAAGCAGCTGGTGTTCACCGCAGCACCGGAGGTGCGGGTCTTCTACGCCCCGAACACCGACCAAGGCTTCGCCGCCACCCAGCGCGGCCAAGCGAATGCCTTCCTCGAGTTCGAGAATCGCGCGGAGAACCGCATGGGCATGCCGCTGCCCGCAGGGCGGGTCCGCGTGAACCAGCTCGCGAAAGACGGCAGTCTCGAGTTCATCGGCGAGGACACCATCCGGCACACGCCCCGGAACGAGACCATCTCCCTGCGCCTGGGTACCGCCTTCGACATCGCCGGCGAGCGGCGGCAAACCGATTTCCGCAGCGACTTCAAGGGGCGCTGGATCGAGGAGAGCTTCGCCATCGAGGTTCGCAACCGTAAGATGGAGAAGGCCACGATCATCCTCCGCGAGTACCTCTACCGCTGGAGCGGATGGAAGATCCTCGAGGCCAGTCATCGCTACGAGAAGCGGGACGCGCAGACCATCGACTTCCCGATCGAGGTTCCTGCCGATGGCACCGTGAGCGTCCGTTACAAGGTGCGTTACGACTGGTGAGCATGGCCTCGCGCGCCCGTGGGGTCGCTCCCTCGCGGATCGGCATGACTCGCGGCGACGCCTCGGCTCGCGGTTCCTCCCCTGGCCCGCAATCCGGCCAGCGCTCGCCGCCACCGTCCGTCTGCGATGGACAGCGACATCCACTGGCGAGAGAATCCGAGGGCGCTTCGCGCACAGGGGCGCTCGACGTCCCGCGAAGCCCCATTCGTCTCGAGGGGAATTCCCGATGCGCGTCTCACTCTCTCTCGCCCTCTCGCTACTCTTGTTGCTGCCCGCGGTCGGCGGCTGCAGCCGCGACCCAGAGCCCGCTTCGGCGCCTGCGGCCCCCGCCGGTCGGCTCAACCCCTATCTCCGCTTGGTGCCGGCCGACACGCCGTATTTCCTGATCACCGAGGAACGGCCCTCGCTCGATGTGATGCTCGCGCATCTCGCGCGGCAACATTTCGACAAGCACGCCCTGCTGCTCGAGGTGGATCCCGAGGCCGAGGGTCTTTCGGATGAGGAGCGCTCCGCGCGAGCGGCCGTCCGTCGCATCTTCGAGCTCTTGCCCGAGCGTCTCGACCAAGCCGCTCTCGCCGAACTCGGACTTCGTCCGGATGCCCACCTCGCCTTCTACGGTGTCGATCTGCTGCCCGCGTTCCGCTTGGAGCTTGCCGACCGCGATCGCTTCCTCGCCTTCCTCGATCGCCTATGGCAAGCGCTCGAGCTCGCGCCCGAGCGCGGGGAGCGCGAGGGTCGGTTGTGGCTGCGCGTACCGACCGGTCCGCTGACGATTCACCTCACGCTCGGCAGCGATCTGCACTTCGCACTCGCCCCGAGCGAGATCGAGGAATCCGATCTCGCCCGAATGCTCGGAGAAACGCCGCCGGCGCAATCCTTGGCCGACACGACGTTGCTCGCCGAGCTCAAGGCCCGCCACGGATTCCAGCCCATTCAGCTCGGTCGCCTGAGCAGCAGCGGCATCCTCGAGGCGCTTCGTAAGAACGGATCATCCGCCCCAGGGGGCGAGCCGACGATGTTGGCCAAGCCTGAATGCGCCGAGGAATTCGCCGCCCTCGGTCGGCGCTTTCCCGGCCTCGAATTCGGCTTCCGCTCCTTCACCAGGGATCAGCTGGAGCTCGGCTTCGTCTTCCTTCTCGAGCCCAACCTCCCTCAGTCCTTGACCCCCTTGGTGCCCAAGCTGCCCCCGCCGGGGACTTCCGCCTTGGCCGAGGTCGGTTTCGGGCTCCGGCTCGCCGAAGTGCCCGCCTTGCTCTCCGCCTGGGCACAGGCCCTGGAGCAAGCGCCCTACCGCTGCGACGCGCTCCTCACTCTCAACGATCTTTCCAAGGGATTCAAGGAGGCCGCCGCCAACCCCGCTCTGGGGATCGCCTCGATGACCGGAGAGGGTGTCCTCGTGAGCCTCGAACGGCTAGACCTCGATCGCGAGCCGAAGTACGACTTCGAGGCCTCGGTCCTCCTCGTGTCCGAAAATCCGACGAGTGTATTGGCCCTCGCCGGAAGCTTTGCGCCCGACCTCAATTTGCTCGGGCTCGTCCCCGGCGGGGAGGCCAAGCCGCTGCCCGCGGGGATGCTGATGGCACCGGTCGAGCGCGGCTTCGCCGCCCTCGGCGAGCGTGTGATCGCCTTCGGTCTCAACCACCGCGATGGGCGTCGCGTCGAAGCCGCGGTGAAGCAGCTTCCGCAAGCAGCGGGCGTCATTCTGCACTTGGGCTGGCGCGGCGAGCTCCTGAGGATGCTCGCGGAGTTCATCGAGAAGCAAAGCGGCGATTCCACGGAGGCGAGAACCCTGGTTCGGCAGCTGCGCGACATGGGAGGCGATCTCGATCGGATGTCCCTCGATCTGCGCATCAAGCCGGTCGGCATCGAGTACAACCTGAAGGCAAGCTTCATACCGCTTCCCGCCGCGCGATAATTTTCGCCGGATCGCCGTCTCCGAGGGCTAAGCGATGCGCGCCAGGGCCTTGATCCTCTTCATGGTGGTCGCCGTGATCGCCGCGTGGTGGCTCGCAGGCGGGCCGCGCCGTGGGGAGCAGAATCCTTTCCTCGCCGACATTCCGGCGGATACGCCGTTTTTCGCGCTCAGCCTCGAGCGGGTGCCCGCTGCGGTCGCGAAGGCCCATCTCCGGCACGCCGCTCTCGACCGCGAATCGCTGCTTTCGCTGATCATGCCGGGGCTCAAGATCGTCGTCGGCGAACTCGACGGGGACGTGGTCGGCCGTTTGCGCGAGGCGCTTCCTGAAAAGTTCGATGAACAAGGATTCGGTCGCCTCGGCCTCGCCGCGAATTTTCATTTTGCTTTCTATGCGGTCGGCGGCGACCCGGTCTTCCGCCTCGAGATCGCCGATCGCGAGCGTGTCCGCCAGGCGCTCACGCATCTCTTGCGGCTCCCGAGTCCGCAAGTGCGCGGCGAGGGCGAGTGGTGGCGCATCGACAGCGAGGCCGGCGAAGTTCATCTGCTGCTGAGCGAGCATGCGCTCACGATCGCCGGCGCGCTCGCGCCCGTTGACGAGCAGAGGATCGCGCTGCTCCTCGCCGAGAAGCGCCCTTCGCCGAGCCTCGCCGATGATCCGAGCCGGATCGGCAGGCTGCGCGAATCGCTGGCCCTGGGCCCTCATTGGCTCGGCGAGCTCGATCTCATGCGCTACGCGCGCGTGTTGGCTGCGCGCGACGATCAGACAGGCGAGTGCGGCGAGGCCATCGCCGCGGCGAGCGAGCGCATGGGCGGGCTCGGCTTTGGTCTTCGCCGCCTGAGCGAGGAGGCGCTCGAAGCGGTGCTGGAGCTTCGCCTGACACAGGACGAGACCTCACCGCCCCTGCGCCCGCCCACGCCGGCTCAGGAAGCGCAGCTCAGGCTCGTGTTCGCGCCGATCGAGGCCGATCGAGCAGACAAGGCCCTCGCCGCGATGGAACGCGCCCTCGATGCCTGCGGGCCCGTCTCTTCCTTCGCCCCCGCAGTCGGCGGTCTTCGCGGGATTCTGGCAAGCCTCGGCGGCGAGTCGGAATTCAGCGCCAGCCTCGCCTTGCATGAGCTCCGTTTCGTCGAGGGCCGGCCGAGCTTGAGCCTGAGCGCGGTTTTACGCGGTCGGGATGATGAAATCCCGAGCCTGAACCTCGGTGCGCTCGGAATGCTGTTGCCCCTCGATGATCTATCCGGTCTGCCTGGCGATGGTTCGCTGCGTCCCCTCGGCTCCGAGGCCAGGCTCGGCGGGCTTCATCCCGCATTCGCGAGCCGTCAAGATGAAATGCTCGGCCTGAGTTTCGCAGATGTGGAGGGCGCTTCGCTGCGCGCCCATCTCGCGGCGCCACCGGTTCCTACCGGAACGATTCTCGAACTGACCCTGCGCGGGGCTCTCCTCGAGCAGCTCGCGCAAGAAGGCGCTCTGGGGCTGCGCTGGATCCCCGGCGCCGAACAGACCCTGTCCCGCTGGCGCGAGCGCGGGGCATCGCTCGAACGGCTGGATCTCTCCCTGCGGCAAGAGGAGCGCGGCTTGCTCCTCGCCTATTCGGCACGCTACCGCGCGCCCTGAAGCACTCCGAGTTCGTATCCGACCTTGGTGAAAGCGGCCACCGCGCGCTCGAGGTGCTCTCGCGTGTGGGCGGCGCTCATTTGCGTGCGGATTCGCGCCTGGCCCTTCGGCACCACGGGATAGAAGAAGCCGATGGCGTAGATCCCTTCCTCGAGCAGCCGGTCGGCGAAGCGCTGGGCGAGCGGCGCGTCGTAGAGCATGACGGGCACGATCGGATGCTCCTCGCCTTTGAGCTCGAAGCCGGCGGCGCCCATCGCCTCGCGGAAAAAGCGGGTGTTCTCCGCGAGCCGGCGCCTCAGATCATCCGCCTCCTCGAGCATACGAAAGACCTCGATCGCCGCAGCGACCACCGGCGGCGGTAGGGAGTTCGAGAACAGGTAGGGGCGCGAGCGCTGACGCAAGGTCTCGATCAGGGCGCGCGGCCCGACGGTGAAGCCACCCAAGGCACCGCCGAGCGCCTTGCCCAAGGTGCCGGTGATGAGATCGATCCGGTCGAGAACGCCATACACCTCCGCCGAGCCGCGGCCGGTGGCCCCGACGAAGCCGGTGGCGTGGCACTCATCGATGTGCACCATCGCATCGAAACGCTCGGCGAGCTCGACGATGCCCTTGAGCGGCGCGATCAGTCCATCCATGGAGAACACCCCGTCGGTGGTGATCAGGATCCGGCGCGCCCCATCGCGACGGGCCTGCTCAAGCTGCCGCTCGAGATCGGCGAGATCCGCATTCGCGTAGCGGTAGCGCTTCGCCTTGCACAGGCGCACCCCATCGATGATCGAAGCATGGTTGAGCGCATCGGAGACGATGGCGTCGCGCTCATCGAGCAGCGGCTCGAACAAGCCGCCGTTGGCGTCGAAGCAGGCCGCGTAGAGGATCGCATCCTCCTTGCCGAAGAAGCCGGCGATCGTAGCCTCGAGCTCCTTGTGCAGGTCCTGGGTTCCGCAGATGAAACGGACCGAGGCCATGCCGAATCCGTGGCGATCGAGCGCCCGCTTGGCTGCCTCGATCAGGCGCGGGTGATCGGCGAGACCCAGGTAGTTGTTGGCGCAGAAGTTGAGCACGCGGCGGCCATCGGCGAGCGTGATCTCCGCCGACTGCGGACTCGTGATGATCCGCTCGCGCTTGAACAGGCCCTGGTTCTGAAGCTCGGCGAGCGCCGATTCGTATTCCTCGATGTGCACAGTCTTGCTCACGGGCCTTCCTCCGATTGCTTCGTGCGACCGAGCAGCTTGCGTTCCAGAAAAAGCGCGGTCACCGTCTCGAACAGATCGCGGTTCCGTTTCTTCTGAAAACCATGACCCTCGTCCCGGGCGAGGAAATACCAGACGGTACCGCCCTGCTCGCGGATGCGTCGCACCATCTGCTCGCTCTCGCTGACGGGCACACGCGGATCGTTCTGCCCTTGGGCGATCAGCAAGGGCGCGCGAATTTCGTGCGCGCGGGTGAGCGGCGAGATGGCATGAAGGAAAGCGCGCATCTCAGGATCGCGCTCATCCCCATACTCCACCCGGCGCGCGTCGCGGCGGTATTCCTGGGTGCTCTCGAGGAAGGTCACGAAATGGCTGATGCCCACGATGTCCACCCCTGCCCGGATCCGTTCGGGGAAGTGGATGAGGGAGGCCAGCACCATGTAGCCGCCATAGGAGCCGCCGATCACCCCGATCCGGGAGGCGTCGAAAAGATCAGGCTGGCTTGCGATCCAATCCAAGAGCGCGCCGATGTCGCGCACCGCATCCTCGCGCAGACGGCCATTGTCGAGATCGAGATAAGTCTTGCCGTAGCCGGATGAGCCGCGCACGTTGGGAGTGAAGACGGCCAGGCCCAGCTCGTCGATCCAGAACTGGCGGATTGCGTTGAAATTCGGCAGAGACTGCGCCTCCGGACCGCCGTGGATCTGGATCAGCACCGGGTGCGGACCGGGTCCCTCGGGCAGATAGTAGAAAGTCGGAATCAGTCGCCGACGGCCCGGAGCCTCCTCATCGAAGCTCGGGTAGCGAATGAGCCTGGCTTCAGCGAAGCGCGAGGCATCGAGCCCGGCCGTCTCGCTCCGCGTCCAACGGGCGAGCTTGATCCGAGCGCCGAACTCAAGGGCAAAGACATCCCCGGGGATGCGTGCGGCGCTGAGACCAAAACCGAGCTTCTTGCCGTCCGGGCTGAAGCGCAGGACCGAGATCACCCCATCGGGAATACTCGGCAAACGATGCTCCCGCCCACTGCGCAAATCGAGCACGTGCAGACGGGAAAAACCCTCCTCGTTGACGACGAAAGCGAGGCGGCGACCGTCGCGGCTCAGATCGAATGCGGTGACATCCCAAGGAATGCTCGCGCTCAGCGGCTGCTCGCGTCCGCTCGCGAGTTCGAGGCGCCTTAGGGTTCGGAATTCCCCATCGGCATTCGACACGTAGTAGATGCTGCGGCCATCCGGTGCGAAGCGCAGCAGATCGTGCGCGGCCTTCCGTCCCTCGGGCGCGAGGCGAAAGAGCTTTCGCGCCTCGAGGTCGAAGAGGAAAGGCTCGCTCTCGTTGATCGAAATGCGATTGAGGATCAGCAAGTAGCGCCCATCGGGCGAGTAGTCGAAGACCTGCCAAGTGCCTTCGCTCTCGAAAACCCGCTCGAAAGGCCCCGCGAGCGGTCCTTCGTAGACGTCGAAGTCGCGGCCATTCCTTCCGGTACCCACGAAGGCGATGCGCCGGCCATCCCAGCTCAGCACCGGCGGCGAGTGCCGCGAGCGGCCATCGGTCAAGAGTTCGATCCTTCCGCCCGGTTCGTGAAAGCGATAAATCTGGAAGAACTCCGAGCCGCCGCGGTCCGTGACGAAGAGGAATCCATCCTCCAAGGCGCGGGCCGCATAGACGGGCTCATCGAGGAAAGTGAGCTGCTCGCGCGCTCCCTCCGCGAAGCGGACCCGATGCACCTGGTTGCTGTCCCCGAATCGAGTGAGGATGAGCATACCCCCGTCGGGCAGCCAGTCCTGGAACTGGGCCTGACGCACGTTCTGATAGCGCATCAGGCGCTCGCGCCAGGAGGGCGGGACCTCGGGCACGTCTTCGAGCACCACCGCTCCGATTTCCCGCCGGAGGATCGGCTCAGCCGCGAGGAGAGGCGGCAAGAGGAGAGCGAGTGCGAGGATGCCGCCAGCGACTCGACGCGCGCTCATCGGGGCGCCTCCTCACGAAGCGGTTCGGCGAGCAGATCGTGAGACCCCAGGCGGCGCACGATCCTCACCTCGATCCGATCGCCGGGTTTCAGGCCGGGGGGTGCGCGGAAGCGAATCTGACCGTCGATTTCGGGCGCTTCCGCAGCCGATCGCGCGAGCGCCCTGCCGTGTTCGATGCGGTCGACCACCACCAGCTCGCGGTTGCCGACCCGCCGACGAAGTCGCTCCGCGCTGATCCTCGCCTGCTCGCTGAGCAAGCGCTCGAGCCGCTCCTGCTTGACCGGCTCCGGCACGGGATCAGGCAGCCGATTCGCTTCCGCCCCATCCACCGGCGAGTAGGCGAAGGCCCCCACGCGATCGATCGCCGCCTCGCGCAAGAAGTCGAGCAGCAGCTCGAAATCCTCCTCGGTTTCCCCAGGGAAACCCACGATGAAGCTGCTGCGCAAGGTGATCCGCGGGCAGATCCGCCGCCACTCCTCGATCCGCGCCAGCATTCCCTCGCGGTCGGCCGGCCGGCGCATCGCCTTGAGAATGCGCGGGCTGGCATGCTGCAAGGGCACATCGAGGTAAGGCAGGATGCGGCCTTCGGCCATCATCTCCACCAGGCGATCCACGTGCGGGTAGGGATAGACGTAGTGCAGGCGCACCCAAACCCCGAGCTCCGAAAGCGCCTCGGCGAGATCGAGCACGTGGCAGCGCCGCGCTCGACCGCGCCACTCCTCGGCGAGATAGCGGCGATCGGCACCATAGGCGGCCGTATCCTGGGCGATGATCAAAAGCTCGCGCACGCCCGCGCGGACCAAGGCTTCGGCTTCGCGCAGCACTTCCGCAATCGGCCGGCTGCGCAGCCGTCCGCGTAGGCTCGGGATGATGCAGAAGCGACAACGATTGTTGCAGCCCTCGGCGATCTTGAGATAGGCGTAATGCCGCGGTGTGAGCTTGATGCCGGCCTCCGGCAGCAGATCGAGGAATGGATCGTGCCGGGGCGGCAGCGCCGCATGGACCGCCTGCATCACCGCTTCGAAATCCGCCGGTCCGGTGACCGCGATCACCTCGGGGAAGCGCTCGCGGATGAGCGCCTCGCGCTTGCCGAGGCAGCCGGTGACGATCACTTTGCCGTTTTCGGCCAACGCTTCCCCGATCGCATCGAGGGACTCCTCGACCGCGGAATCGATGAAGCCGCAGGTATTGACCACCACCGCATCGGCCTCTTCGTAAGAGCCGACCACCTCGTAACCCTCGGCCCGCAGGCGCGTGAGAATGCGCTCCGAATCCACCAGGGCCTTGGGGCATCCGAGACTGACGAAACCGATTCGGGAGGACACGGGAGAATCGCCGCGGGAAAAGCCCTAGTCTAGCGGCTCCTCGGCCATTCACTTCGGGAGAGCGCGATGATTCGGCAAGAGTGGATCGAACTTGAGGGCCTCGACGGCGCGCCGATCGGCGCCTTTCTCGCGCAGCCGGCGCGGCCCTTCGCCCTCGGCGTGGTGGTGTTGCAGGAGGTCTTCGGAGTCAACGGGCACATCCGCGCCGTCTGCACGCGCTTCGCGCAAGCGGGTTTCGCGGCGCTGGCGCCCGCCTTCTTCGAGCACTTCGGCAAGGGTCTGGAATACGGCTACGACGCGCCTGGGCTCGCCGCCGGCCGCGCGCTGGTCGCCGACCTCGGCTGGGATACGCCCCTCCGGGACGTGCGCGCCGCTGCCGATCATCTGCTTCGCCAGCGGGAAGCGAAGCGCGTGGCTGCCGTCGGTTTCTGCTGGGGCGGCACCCTGGCGGCGCTTTGCGCGACCCGGCTGGGCCTGCCCTCGGTGAGCTACTACGGCGCCCGCACCGCGCCTTTTCTCCACGAACACCCGCAGGCGCCTCTCCTCATGCACTTCGGGGAGCGCGATCCGCTCTTTCCCCTGCCGGAAGTCGAGCGGCTCAAGGCCGCCTGGCCTCAGGCGGAAATCCATCTCTATCCGGCCGGCCATGGCTTCAACTGCGACGAGCGGCTCGATCACCACCCCGAGAGCGCCGCGCTCGCGTGGACGCGCACCCTCGATTTCCTGCGCAGTCTGGAACGAGACGAAGCTCAGGCGAGGGGTAGCGTGACGCCCTTCTGACCCATGTACTTGCCGCCCCGGTCGGCGTAGCTCACCTCACAGGGCTCGTCGGACTCGAAAAAGATCATCTGCGCCACGCCTTCGTTCGCGTAGATCTTCGCGGGCAGGGGCGTGGTGTTGGAGAACTCGAGGGTGACGTGCCCTTCCCATTCGGGCTCGAGCGGGGTCACGTTGACGATGATCCCGCAACGAGCATAGGTGCTCTTGCCAAGGCAGATGGTGAGCACGTTGCGCGGGATGCGGAAATACTCGACGGTGCGGGCGAGGGCGAAGGAATTCGGCGGAATGATGCAAACCTCCCCGACCACATCGACGAAGCTGCCCCGATCGAAGGCCTTGGGATCGACGATCGTCGAGTTGATGTTGGTGAACACCTTGAACTCGCTCGCGCAGCGCACGTCGTAGCCGTAGCTCGAGGTGCCGTAGCTGATCACCCGGCGGCCATCCTCGAGGAAGCGAACCTGGTTCGGCTCGAAAGGGTCGATCATGCGGTGCTCGAGCGCCATCTTCCGAATCCAGCGGTCGCACTTGATGCTCATCGCGTAGCCCTCAAAGGAGGCGAACGATCACGTCTGGCCTGCGCCTTCGCCATCCGCCTCACTCGATGACGATGCGCGGCATCGACAAGGCCCGGCTGCGCGCGCGCAGCGAAAGCTGAGCCGCCGCCTTGCGGGCGATGGCCCGAAAGGCGAGCGAATGCTCGCTCTCCGGATCGGCGGCCACGGTCGGCAAACCGCCATCGGCATCGGCGCGGATGCGCGGATCGAGCGGCAGCCGACCGAGCAAGGGCACCCCATAGCGCGCCGCGATGCGCTCGCCCGCGCCGGTGCCGAAGATAGCCTCCTCATGGCCGCAATGCGGACAGCGGTACAGACTCATGTTCTCGACGACGCCAAGCACCGGCACCGCGACCTTCTCGAACATCTTGAGCGCCCGCTGCGCATCCACGAGCGAGAGGTCTTGCGGGGTGGTCACGATCACCGCGCCCGAGAGCGGTACCCGCTGGCAGAGGGTGAGCTGAATGTCACCCGTTCCCGGCGGCAAGTCGATCACGAGATAGTCCAAGCCCTCCCAGGCCGTCTCCGTGAGCAGCTGCTGGAGCGCCTGGGTGGCCATCGGTCCGCGCCAGATCACGGGCGCATCCTCGCCGAGGAGGTAGCCGATGGACATCAGCTCGAGCCCATGCGCGCGCTTGGGCAGGATTCTCCGCTCGGGGGTGGTCCCCGGTGGGCCGATCGTGCCGGTCATGGTCGGCAGGCTCGGCCCGTAGAGATCGGCATCGAGTACACCGGCTCGCGCGCCCTCCGCCGCGAGCGCCAGGGCGAGATTGACCGCGATCGCGCTCTTGCCCACTCCGCCCTTGCCCGAGGCCACGGCAAGGATGTTTTTCACTTCCGGCAGGGGGGTGAGACCCGCCTGCACCTCATGCGCGTGGATGCGGTGCGCGACGCTCACGGTCACTTCGCTCAAGCCGAGCCGCTCTCGAAGCAGGGAACGAACCTCCTCCATGAGCGCCTGCCGCCAGCCCGCAGCCGGATAGGCGAGCACGATATCCACGAGCACCCGCTCGCCGGCGATGCCCACGCCTTTGAGCGAACCGTCTTCGCCCAGACTGCGGCCCGTGTGCGGATCGCGAAGACCCGCGAGCAAGGCACGGATGGCTTCTTCGGAGCGCACGGACTCGCTTCGCATGGGAAAGGTTTAGGATACGCGGCGCGATCGCTGCGCGCAGCATTCCTCCGATGACGGCTCCCGTCCTGTTCGTGACCTGTGCCCTGCCCTATGCCAACGGGCCGCTGCATCTGGGCCACCTGGTCGGCTACGTCCAGGCCGATGTCTGGGTGCGCGCGCAGCGCATGCAGGGCCGCGAGGTGCGCTTCGTCTGCGCTGATGATGCCCACGGCACGCCGATCATGCTCGCCGCGGAAGCGGCCGGCGAAACGCCGGAGCGTTTCATCCGCCGCATCCAGGAGAGTCACGAACGCGATTTCGCCGAGTTCCTCGTCGCTTTCGATCACTACCACAGCACGCACAGCGAGGAGAATCGCGAGCTCGCCGCCTTCGTCTTCGAGCGGCTCAAGGCAGCCGGACTCATCCGACGCGAGCGTATCCGCCAGCTTTTCGATCCCGAGCGGCAGATGTTCCTGCCGGACCGTTACGTGCGCGGCGAATGCCCGCGCTGCGGCGCGACGGATCAATACGGGGACAATTGCGAGGTCTGCGGCGCGACCTATTCGCCGACCGAGCTCAAGAATCCCCGCTCGGCCCTCTCGGGCGCGATACCGAAGCTTCAGGAGAGCGAGCATCTCTTCTTCCGGCTCTCCGCCTGCGAGCCCTTCCTGCGCCGCTGGCTCGCCGGGGAGGTCGCACATCCCGCGGTGCGCGCCAAGCTCATGGAGTGGGTGGAGCAGGGCCTTCGCGACTGGGACATCACCCGCGATCCGCCCTATTTCGGCTTTCCGATCCCGGGAGAAAAGGACAAGTTCTTCTACGTCTGGCTCGATGCGCCGATCGGTTACCTGGCGAGCCTGAAGGCGCTTTGCCGGCGCACCGGCGAGGACTTCGCGCCTTATCTCGATCCGGCCAGCCCGATCGAGATGCATCATTTCCTCGGCAAGGACATCGTCAACTTCCACGGGCTCTTCTGGCCGGCGATGCTCCATGGCGCGGGCTTGAAGACGCCGTCGCGGCTGCACGTCAACGGTTATCTCACCGTGGACGGGGCGAAGATGTCCAAGTCGCGCGGCACCTTCATCCTCGCCCGCACTTATCTCGACTGCGGCCTGCCACCGGAGGCCCTGCGCTATTACTTGGCGACCCGTCTCGGCCCGGGGGTGGAGGACCTCGACCTCGACCTCAAGGACTTCGCGCAGCGCGTCAACGCCGATCTGGTCGGCAAATTCATCAACATCGCCGCCCGCTCGACGGCCTTGCTCAGCCGCGCCGCGCTCTCGCTCGGCCCGCCGCCGAGCGAGAGCGAGGCCGCGGGCGAGACGCGCGAGCGTGCTCAAGTTCTCTGGCAGCATGCCATCGCCGAACTCGAGGGCGTATTTCCCGATTATTCGGCGGGCGAATACGGCCGAGCCCTCCGCCGGATCATGAGCGTAGCCGATCGGGTGAACGAATACTTCGCCGCCGAAGCACCCTGGCGCCTGCTCCAGCAGGCGAGCGCGCGAGAGGATCTGCGGTTGATCCTCGGCACGGCGCTACAGTCCTTCCGTGCCCTCGCCATCGCCCTGGCTCCGGTGCTGCCGGACACCGCGCGCCGCGTCGCCGCCCTCTTCCGGGAAACACCCGCTTGGCGTGCCAGCGAGATCGGGCGATGGCTAGCGCCGCGCGAGCTCGCCCCGTACGAGCCGCTCTGGACCCGCATCGAAGCCGCGAACATCGCCGCCATGCAAGAACGAAGCCGAGAGCCGAGCGGCACGCAAGCCGCACCCGAAAGGCAATCGAGTACCCCCGCCGCCACCCTCGGCGATTTCGAGCGCATCGAGCTGCGCGTCGCGAGAATCATCGCCGCCGAGCGGGTGGAGGGGGCCGATCGCCTGCTCAAACTGCGCCTGGACGTGGGTCCGCTCGGCGAACGGACCGTCTTCGCCGGCATCCGCGCCGCCTATCCCGATCCCGAGCGCCTGCGCGATCGACTGGTGATCCTGGTGGCGAACCTCGAGCCGCGAAGAATGCGCTTCGGCGTCTCCGAAGGGATGGTGCTCGCGGCGAGCGAGGAGGGCGGTCTCCCTCGCCTGCTCACCGTGGATGATGGGGCAAAGCCAGGTATGCGGGTGCGCTAGTGCGATGGGCGAGTTCGGCCTGGTCCTGGTGGGGGCAGTACTGGTCAACAACGTCGTCCTGACCAAGTTCCTGGGACTCTGCCCCTTCTTCGGCACCTCGCGGCGCTTCGATACGGCGCTCGGCCTCGCGCTTGCCACCGCATTCGTCCTCACCCTGGCCTCGGCGCTGAGCTATGCGATCTTTCACGCCCTGCTCGTCCCGCTCGGTCTTGAATACCTCCGCAGCCTCGCCTTCATCCTGCTCGTCGCCGTCCTGGTGCAGCTCTCCGAGTTCCTGCTGTCCGCCTACTCCCCTCTCCTGCACCGGCTCCTCGGTCTGTACTTGCCTCTCATCACGAGCAACTGTGCGGTGCTCGGCGTGATGCTGCTCAACCACCAGGCCGGCCACGGCCTCGCCGCTTCCATTCTGTACGGCTTCGGTGCTGCGGTCGGCTTCGGCCTGGTCTTGATCGGCTTCGCCGCGCTGCGCGACCGACTGGAAGCGGCGCCCGCTCCCGAAGCGATGCGGGGCGCTCCGCTCGCATTCCTCACCGCGGGCTTCATGGCGCTGGCCTTCTCGGGCTTCGGGGGGATGGCACCGTGAGCCTCCTGCTCCCCCTCGGGACCTTCGCGCTGCTGGCGCTCGCGCTCGGGTTCGCCCTGGCGCTCGCGGCGATGCGCCTTCGTCGGCAAGACGATCCCGTGGTGGAGGCGATCGATGCCGTGTTGCCGCAGACGCAGTGCGGGCAATGCGGCTACCCTGGTTGCCGCCCTTACGCCGAGGCCATCGCCCGCGGTGAAGCAGACATCGACCGCTGTCCTCCTGGCGGCGAAGAAGGCGTGAGAGCGCTCGCCCGCCTCCTCGGGCGCGAGCCCAAGCCCCTCGCCGTCGGGGGGTCCGAGCAGGGGTTGGTGGCGATCGTGGACGAGGCGCGCTGCATCGGTTGTACCCTTTGCATCCAGGCCTGCCCTGTCGATGCGATCGTCGGGGCGCCCAAGCGCATGCACCAGGTGATCGTGGAGCTTTGCACCGGATGTGCGCTGTGCCTGCCACCGTGCCCCGTGGACTGCATCGCCCTGAGACCGCGGGCGCAGCCCTGGCGCCCGCCGCCTCCTGCGATCCGCGGAAACCTCGACGCCCGCCGGTGATGCGCGTGCCGACCGGAGTCCGAAACTTCCCGGGCGGGCTCTCGCTCGATCATCACAAGGAGGTAAGCCGCGCGCAGCCGCTTCGCGTCTGCGCTCTACCTGAACGCTTGATCCTACCGCTCAAGCAGCATCGCGGCTCACCCGCCCATCCTTGCGTCGAGCCGGGGGATCGGGTCATGGCGGGCGAACCCCTCGCGCTCGCCGGGGAAGGTCTGAGCGCGAGCATCCACGCCCCCACCTCGGGGACGGTTCTCGCCATCGAGCCGCATCCCACGCCGCAACCTCCCTTCACGCCCGAGCCGAGCATCGTCATCGCCCCTGACGGGCTCGACCGCTGGCGGAAACTTGCGCCGATCCCGCGCCCGCTCGAGGCGCCGGCCGAGCGCCTCATCGCACGAATCGCCGAGGCGGGGGTGGTGGGCCTCGGAGGCGCGGTCTTCCCCACGGCCGAGAAGCTCGCGGTGCCGCGCGAGCTCCTGATCGTCAACGGCGCGGAGTGCGAGCCCTACATCGCCTGCGACGATGCCCTGCTTCGCGCGCGCGCCCATTCCGTGGTCCAAGGCGCGCGCATCGCCGCGCGGGCCGTGGGCGCGAATCGCATTCTGATCGCGGTCGAGGATCACATGCAGGCGGCCCATGCCGCACTCGCCCGCGCTCTGAGCGAGATCATCGGTCCGCCCGCGCCGGCGGGACACACGCTCCATTTCGAAGAGCGCGAGGGCGAGGGACGCTGGCTGAGCCTCCCCATCGACCTCGTCCAGGTTCCGAGCCGTTACCCCCAGGGCGGAGAACGCCAACTCATCTACGCGCTCACCGGCCGCGAGGTGCCCCTCGGGGGACTTCCTCGCGACATCGGCGTCGCCGTGATCAACGTCGGCACCGCAGCAGCGATCCTCGACGCCGTCGTCCACGGCGAAGCCCTCGTCTCGAGGGTGGTCACGGTCACCGGCGGCGGTGTGCGCCGTCCGGGCAACTATCAGGTCCGCTTGGGAACCCCGATCGAGACGCTCATCGCATTCGCAGGCGGCTACCGCGAAGACGCCGCGCGCCTGATCGTGGGTGGGCCCGTGATGGGCCTGGCGCTGCCGCACGATGGCTTTCCGGTGACGAAGGCGACCAATTGCATTTTGGTGCTCGCCGCCTCGGAGCTTCCGCGCCCCGAGCCCGAGCTGCCCTGTATCCGCTGCATGGCCTGCGCCGAGGTCTGCCCGGCGCGCCTCCTGCCCCACGAGCTGCTCCGGCGGGTTCGTGCGCGACAGTGGCCGGAGGCGGAGTCTGCCGGGCTCTCCGCCTGTATCGAGTGCGGCTGCTGCGATCTGGTCTGCCCGAGCCACATCCCGCTGGCCGATTGGTTCCGCTTCGGCAAGGGCGAGCTCGGGGCGCGCGCCGAAGAGGAGAGGCGCGCGCGCGAGGCGAAACGGAGGCACGAAGAGCGCCAGGCCCGTCTCGCCCGGGAAGCCGCCGAGCGCGAGGCGCGGCGCCGAGAGCAGACCGAACGCCTCGCCGACCCCGCAGCCGTGTCGAGTCTGATCGCCCAAGCGCGCGCGCGGCGCGACCAGACGCCCCCCGAATGAGATCCTTTCCGACGGCAACGGCACCTCACTGGCGGCCCCGCGGAAGCGTGCGCGGCCGGATGCTCAAGGTGGCCCTCGCCTTGCTGCCGGGGACGCTCGTCCAGATGTTCGTTTTCGGCGCGGGGGTGCTGCTGCAGCTCGCGCTCGCCGTGCTGTTCGCATACCTCCTGGAAGCGGGCATCCTGCGCCTGCTTCGCCGACCGCTCGCGCCGGCTCTCGGGGACGGCAGCGCCTTGATCACCGCATGGCTGTTCGCGCTTTGCGTGCCACCGCTCGCGCCCTGGTGGATCGCGCTCCTCGGGATGTTCGTCGCCATCGTCCTCGCCAAGCAGCTTTACGGTGGGCTCGGCCACAACCTGTTCAATCCCGCGATGGCCGGCTACGCCCTGTTGCTCCTCGCCTTTCCCTTCGAGCTCTCGCAATGGCCCAACCCGAAGCAACCCGTCTCCCTCGAGCATGCGGTCCTGACCGTATTCACCGGCGCTCTGCCGGAAGAGGGGTCCTGGGATGCCATCGTCGAGGCGACGCCGCTGGATCGCCTGCGTCAGCTCACCACCGCCGGCCGTACCCTGGCCGAGGCTTACGCCGACCCCACCCTCGGCACCCTCTGGGAACGCGAAACCAGTTGGATCGCGCTCGCCCATCTCTTCGGCGGGCTCATCCTGATCGCCATCGGGGCCACCAGCTGGCACGTGCCCGTGGCTGCCATCGCCGCGGTCCTCCTCCTCACCGGGCCGCTTTGGCTCTTCGACCCCGATCATCATCCGAGTCCCTTCGCCCATCTTTTCTCGGGCGCCTTCATGCTCGGCGCCTTCTTCATCGCCACCGATCCCGTCTCCGGCGCGAGCACGCCGCGCGGCCGGCTCATGTTCGGTGCGCTCTTCGCGCTGCTCACCCTCGCCATCCGCCGCTATGGCAACTTCCCCGACGGCGTGGCCTTCGCGGTGCTCCTGCTCAATGCCTTCGCCCCCCTCATTGATCGGCTTGCGGCACCGCGCATCTTCGGAGCACGACGATGAGCCCGCCGATCGCGGCTGGACTTCGCCTTGGGCTATTGGCCGGCACCGCGGTCGCCCTGCTCGCCGCGATTCATGCCCTCACCCGCGAGCGTATCGCCGAGAGCCAGCGCCGGCTCGAGCGGCAGGCGCTCGCCGAAGTCTTGCCGCCAGGGAGGCACGATCACGATCCCCTGGCCGATGTGATCGAGATCTGCGACGAAGCGCAGCTCGGGCCTGGGCGCCATCGCCTCTACCGGCTGCGCCGCCTCGGCCAGCCCAGCGCCCTGGTGGTCCATGCCGTTGCCCCCGACGGCTATTCAGGCCCGATCGCGCTCATGGTCGGGGTGGATGTGGCGGGGAAAGTGCTCGGCGTGAGGGTGACCGAGCACCGCGAAACGCCAGGGCTCGGCGATGCCATCGAAGCGGCGAAAAACCCCTGGATTCGCCAGTTCGAGGGCCGCAGCCTCGGCGATCCACCCGCTGAGCGCTGGCGGGTCGGGCGGCGCGGCGGCGACTTCGATGCCTTGCTCGGGGCAACGGTGAGCTCGCAAGCGGTGACCGAGGCGGTGAGGCGGGTTCTCGAACTGATCGAGCGCGAGGGAACATCGCTTTTCAGCGAGGATGGACCGGAGACGCTTCGCTGTCCCTAGACGGCCCGCAGACGCCTTTTCTGCGATCATCGCCTCATGGTTCCAACATCTCTGATCGAGCGCTTCCGAGCGCTGCTCGAAGAAGCCAAGGCAGCCGGTGAGCCCGAACCGACGGCGATGGTCTTGGCCACAGCCGATGCACAGGGCCGGATCAGCGCGCGCACGGTATTGCTCAAAGCCTTCGACGAACGCGGCTTTGTGTTCTACACCAATACACAAAGCCGCAAGGGCCGAGAGCTCCGCGTGCATCCGCAAGCGGCGCTGCTGTTCCTCTGGAAACACCTGCGCCATCAGGTGCAGGTGCGGATCGAAGGCATCACCGAGCCGGTGAGCCCCGAAGAAGCCGACGCCTATTTCGCCAGCCGCCCGCGCGAAAGCCAGCTCGGCGCCTGGGCTTCGCTGCAATCGGAGCCGCTTCCGGATCGCGACACCTTACTCGCGCGCTATCGCGATTTCGAGGCGCGCTTTGCCGGCGGGCCCGTACCGCGACCGCCGCACTGGTCCGGCTACCGCCTGATCCCTGACTACATCGAGTTCTGGTTCGGCCAGCCGCATCGGCTCCACGATCGCTTCGAGTATCGCGCCAAGGACGGCTGGCAGGAACGCCGCCTCTATCCTTAGCCGATGTTCCTTCGTGGCGAGTGGGAGATCCAAACCCCTGGGCGCGGCTTGCAGCGCGTCGATCCACTCATCGGCGTCTGGCTGCGCGAACGCGGTGCGCGCGAGGGCGTCGCCCACATCTTCCTTCATCACACGAGCGCCTCCCTGATCATCTGCGAAAACGCCGATCCCCAAGTGCTGGCCGACCTCGAGGCCTTCTTCGCCAGGCTGGTGAGGGATGGCGACCCGCTGTTCGGCCATGACCAGGAAGGCCCCGATGACATGCCCGCGCATGTGCGAAGCGTGCTCACCGGCTCAGCGCTGACCGTGCCGGTCCGTTCTTCGCGCCTCGATCTCGGCACCTGGCAGGGGATCTATCTTTGGGAACATCGCCGAAGCCCCCACCGCCGCCGCCTCAGCGCCAGCTTCCTCGGCGAATGAACGAACTCTTCCCCGAGCGCATCGTTTGCCTGACGGAGGAGAGCACCGAGACCCTCTATCTCCTCGGCGAAGAGCACCGGATCGTGGGCATCTCTGGGTTTACCGTCCGCCCCCCGCGCGCTCGGCGCGAGAAGCCCAAGGTGTCCGCTTTCACCAGCGCCAAGATCGACAAGATCCTCGCGCTGAAGCCCGATTTGGCGATCGGTTTTTCCGATCTCCAGGCCGACATCGCTGCCAGCCTGATCCGCGCTGGCGTCGAGGTGTGGGTGAGCAATCACCGCAGCGTCGAGGGCATCCTCGGCTACATCCTGCGGCTCGGCGCCATGGTCGGCGCGGCGGCGAAAGCCGAGGCGCTCATCGCGCGGCTGCAAAGCCGCTTGCAGCGCATCGCCGAATGGGCGCAGGCGCTCCCTCGCCGTCCGCGCGTGTACTTCGAGGAATGGGATGAGCCGCTGATCGCAGGGATCCGCTGGGTGAGCGAGCTCATCGAGCTCGCCGGCGGCATCGAGGTCTTTCCCGAACTGCGCCATGCGAGCCTCGCCCGCGAGCGCATCCTCGCCGATCCGAGCGAAGTCATCCGCCGTGCCCCCGACATCGTCTTCGCCTCGTGGTGCGGCAAGAAGTTCCGCCCCGAGCGGCTTGCCGCCCGGCCGGGCTGGGATGCCATCCCCGCGGTGCGAAACGGTGCGCTTCACGAGATTCCTTCACCGCTGATCCTCCAGCCCGGTCCGGCCGCGCTCACCGACGGGTTGGATCGCATCGTTCAGCACATCGCGGCCTGGGCAGGCGTGCCCGTGCCGGTAGAATGAGCGCATGCGCCTGCTGCTTCAGGCCGTCGTTCCCAGTGACCCGGCGCCTCCGTTCCTGCAACTCATCCTCCAGCAGGACCTCTTCGGCGGCTGGGAGCTTTTGCGCGAATCGGGACGCATCGGCGGCCGCTCGACGTTGCGCCGCGAGCGCTTCACCAGCCGGGAGCAGGCGCTCGCCGCACTCGAGCGCCTGCGCGATCAGTATCTTGGGCGCGGTTGGCGCCTGACCTTCAGCCAGGGCGAGGCACCGCCCTCGGGCTACCGCGGATGAGATCCTGCTGGCTTCCCCTGCTTTGCCTTGCCGCCTTCCTGGCGGAGCCCGCCTCGGGTCGCGATTCGAAGAGGGTTCGTCAGGTCTGCGTTCCGGACGCGACGGGAACGCGTTGGATCTGCGGGCCCGAGCACGAGGCGCCGACGCCTCCGCCCGCCCCGACGCCGATGCGGCCTCGCCCGGCCCCGCCGCCCCCGCCTTTTCTTCAGGACCCACGACTTCGGCACGAGGCGTTCGCTCCGATCCGCCCGAACGAAAAGGGCACCGCCGCGAGCGAAGCCATCCCGAGGCCCGAGTCGCGGATGGCCTCCCCCGCTCCTGAACCCGATCCGCAGGAAACCCGCACCGAGCCACAGATCGCGAAGACACCCTCGTCCGGATCGCCGATCGCATCCTTCGCCCCCGGGCCGACGAAGGAGAAAGCCGCGCCCTCTCGGCCTGAAGCGGGCGAGCCTCCCCAGGGCAGGGATTTTCTCGCCTTACCGCCCGAGTCCTGGGCGATTCAGCTCGCTGCGGGCGACAAGGAGGGGCTACGGCTCCCCGAAGGCATCGCCGCGGAGCGGGGCTATCTGTTGCCGCTTTCCGGTTCCGGTCACCTCCTCCTCCTGGCCCCCTACCCCTCCCTCGAGGAAGCGCGATCTGAAGCCGCCGAGCTCAGCGCCCGCCTCGGTCGGCCCGTGTGGCCGCGGCGGATCGGGCCCCTGCAGAACGAGCTCAGGGGGGTGGCCTCTTCGCGAGCAACTCCATGATCGCCAACGATCGCCTCCTCCGCGCCTTACGGCGGCAGCCCGTGGACCGCACCCCGATTTGGCTGATGCGCCAGGCCGGACGGTATCTGCCCGAATACCGCGCGGTGCGAGCGCGCGCGGGGAGTTTTCTCGCGATGGCGAAGGATCCGGCGACCGCCTGCGAGATCAGCTTGCAGCCGCTTCGGCGTTTTCCTCTCGATGCCGCCATCCTCTTTTCCGACATCCTCACCGTTCCCGACGCCCTCGGGCTCGGGCTTCACTTTGCCGAGGGCGAAGGGCCGCGCTTCGCGCGTCCGCTCAGGGATCGGGAGGCGATCTCCGCGCTCACCGCCGATGGACTCGAAGAGCGCCTTTCCTACGTCGCCGAGGCGGTGCGCCTCATCCGGCGCGAGCTCGCCGGGCGCGTCCCGCTCATCGGCTTCGCTGGAAGCCCGCTGACCCTGGCCTGCTACATGATCGAGGGCGGCAGCAGCGCCGACTTCGCCCTCGCCCGCGCCTTCGCCTTCGCCGAACCCGAAGCCTTCGCCGAGCTGCTGCAGCTGCTTACCGAGGCCACCACCCGCTATCTCCTCATGCAGCGCCGAGCCGGGGCCGACGTGCTGATGCTCTTCGACACCTGGGGCACCTTGTTTCCGCCGCGGCTTTACCGCGCTTTCGCCCTGCCCTCCCTTCGAGCCATCGCCGCCGGCATTCGCCAAGCCGATCCCGAGGTTCCGCTCATCCTGTTCGGACGCGGCACCGGCCCCTGGCTCGAGGAGCTCGCGGGCCTTGGCTACGATGCGCTCGGCCTCGATTGGACCGTCGATCTCGCCGAAGCCCGACGGCGCGTCGGCGACCGAGTCGCACTCCAGGGCAACCTCGACCCCGCTGTACTCCTCGCCGACCCGGCTGCCATCGAGGCCGAAACCGAACGCCTCCTCACCGCCTACGCCGGGGCTCCGGGGCATGTCTTCAACCTCGGGCATGGCGTCTCACCCGGGATCGACCCCGATCGCGTCGGCTTCCTCATCGATTGCGTCGCACGCCTGAGCGCCCCTCTGCACGAAGCCGCTTGAACCCGTTCGTGCGGAAACTGCTCCCCAGCGCTTGGTCGAGCGCGAACCCTCGATCCGCTTCGGCGCGCAGCGCGAGGGCGATGCGCGGCGTTTCCCGCAAACGCTCAATCCCCAAGCAGCCGCTCGCTGTCCGAGAGGATGCCGCGCAGGATGCGCACTTCCCGGCGGTCGAGCTCGGCGCGCTGGAGCATGCGCCGGATGCGCAGCAGCACGGTTTTCGGCGAGCGGCCTTTGTGGAAGTCGATGCGCTCGAGGTAGCGGGCGAGGTGCGCCATGAGCCCCTCGAACTCGGCGATGGTGGCAGGCGGATCGCGGCGCGCGGGGAAAGGGCTCGCCTGCTGCTCCTGCGCGAGCGCCGCCATGCGCAGCTCATAGCAGAGGATCTGCACCGCCTGGGCGAGATTGAGCGAGGGATATTCGGGATTGGCCGGGATCATGACCGCGGCCTGGCAAAGCGCGAGCTCCTCGTTCTCGAGTCCGGTGCGTTCGTTGCCGAAGACCACCGCCACCCGCTGCCCGGCACGGACGCGGCGGAGCGCCTCGGCCGCGGCCTCGCGGGGGGCGAGGAAGGGGATGCTCACGCCTCGACGCCGGGCCGTGGTTCCGAAAGCGAAGTGCACGTCGAACAGCGCCGCGGCGAGCTCGGTGCCGACCTCGGCCTCGGCGAGCAATTCCGAAGCCCCGGAGGCCATCGCCTCGGCTTCCGGGTCGGGGAAGCGATCGGGTGCCACCAAGACCAGGCGCCTCAGGCCCATCGTTCGCATCGCGCGGGCGCTGGCGCCGATGTTGCCCGGGTGGGAGGTGCGTAGCAGCACCACGCGGAGGCGTTCGGCAAGGGCGATGGTCGGCGTGCTAATCTTCGCCGCCTCGTGCTCTGCCGTGTCTCCTCGCGGCACTTCTGGAAGGAGAGCCATTCGTGAGACCTGCCGTGACGATCGCCACCCGCGCGGCCCGCGCCGCAGGAGAGCTCATCCTAAGGCACCTCGACCGCATCCATACGCTCGAGATCGAGCACAAGGGCCGACACGATTACGTCAGTCAAGTGGATCGGATGGCCGAGGAGTTGATCGTACGGGAACTGCGCCACGCCTGGCCGGATTGCGCGATCCTCGGCGAGGAGGGCGGCGAGCGCGGCTCCTCCACGGCGCGACGCGTTTGGATCGTGGACCCGCTCGACGGCACGAGCAATTTCCTCCGCGGTATCCCCCACTTCGCGGTCTCCATCGCCCTGATGGAGCAGGGGCAACTCGTCGATGCGGTGGTCTTCGATCCCGTACGCAACGAGCTGTTCACGGCAAGCCGCGGCAGCGGCGCGCTGCTCAATGGCCGAAGGCTGCGGGTCGGTCAACGTGTCCAGCTCGATGGCGCCTTGCTCGCCACGGGCTTCCCTTTCCGCGAGCCGGAACACCTGCCCGCGCATCTGGAGATGCTCCGCCGTGTGCTGGAGAAGGCCGAGGACCTGCGCCGCACCGGATCGGCCGCGCTCGATCTCGCCTGGGTCGCTTGCGGCCGCCTCGATGGCTATTTCGAGTATGGACTCGCGCCTTGGGACATGGCCGCCGGCAGCCTGCTCGTGCGCGAGGCGGGCGGGCGCTGTGCCGACTTCGCCAACGGCGACCGCTACCTGTTCTCGGGCGGCGTGATCGCGGCGAACGTGAAACTCTGCGGCCTGCTTTACGAGACGCTCCGGCCTGCGGTGAGCGAGGCGATGCTGGCGCGGCTGGCGGAGCCCCGGCGATCGCGCAGTCCTCGCGGCGATGCGAAGCCTTCACCGGGAGCTCACCGGCGCGGTCGAGAATGAGGCGGCGGTCCATCCGTGCGCCGTTCCGAGACACAGAATGCCTGAAGCGACCTCAAGACTCCGCCGGTTGCGCGCCTGGTTCGACGCCTCGGCCCTCTCCGACATGGGCCCGGGCGCCGATCGGATCGACTGGCTTCGCATCGTGCCCTTCCTCGCGCTGCACCTCGCGGTGTTCGCCGTATTCCTCGTCGGTTTCTCCTGGTTCGCCTTCTGGACCGCCGTCGCGACCTACCTGCTGCGGATGTTCGCGATCACCGGGTTTTACCATCGCTACTTCTCGCACAAGGCTTTCCGGACCTCGCGGGCCGTACAGTTCGTGTTCGCGTTCCTGGCGGCGAGCAGCGCCCAGCGCGGTCCGCTGTGGTGGGCGGCGCATCATCGCAAGCACCACCGCCTCGCCGACCGCCCGGGCGATCCGCATTCCCCTCGGGAAGGCTTCTGGCACAGTCACGTGGCTTGGTTCCTGAAACGGCGCGCGTTCGCCACCGATCTTTCCGCCGTCCCCGACCTCGCCCGCTATCCGGAGCTGCGCTGGCTCGACCGCTATGACGTCGTCGCACCGACGGTGCTGGCGGTGCTGCTCTTCCTGCTCGGGGAGATGCTCGCCCATGCCGCCCCCGAGCTCGGAACCAATGGCTGGCAGCTTCTCGTCTGGGGTTTCGTGGTCTCGACCGTGGTCTTGTTCCACGCGACCTTCACCATCAACTCCCTCGCCCACCGCTTCGGCCGCCGCCGTTTTCCCACGAACGACGACAGCCGCAACAACTTTCTGCTCGCCCTGATCACCCTTGGCGAGGGTTGGCACAACAACCATCACCATTACCCCGGTGCCGCCCGCCAGGGTTTTCGCTGGTGGGAGTTCGACCCGACGTACTATCTCCTCCGCCTTCTGGCGGCCTTGCGGCTGATCTGGGACCTCAAGCCCTTGCCCGCCCGTCTGCGCGGAGCCTGAAATGGCGAGGATCGCCGTCGTCGGCGCCGGCATCTCGGGCCTGGCGGCCGCTTGGCTACTCTCACGCCGTCACCAGGTGGTGCTCTTCGAGAAGGAATCGCGGCTCGGGGGGCATACGCACACGCATCGCGTCGAAATCGAAGGCAGGCCCTACTCGGTCGACAGCGGCTTCATCGTCTTCAATCCGGTGCACTACCCGCTCTTCACCCGATTGCTGCAAGAGCTCGGCGTGGGCTCGCAGCCAAGCTCGATGAGCTTCTCGGTGCACGAGGAGGCCACCGGCTTCGAGTACAACGCCACCGATCTTCCCGGGCTCTTCGCCCGGCGGCGGAATCTGATCTCGCCTCGCTTCTGGCGAATGCTCTCCGGTATCCTGCGCTTCTATCGCGAGGCGCCGCGTCTGCTCGAAACGGCTCCGCTGGAGCTCAGCTTGGGCGAGTTCCTCCGGCGCGAGGGCTATCCCGAGCCCTTCGCTCGTCTTCACCTGATTCCCATGGCCTCGGCCCTTTGGTCGGCGCCGCCGGAAGGCGTGCTCGACTATCCGCTGCGCTTTCTCCTCCGCTTCATGGCCAACCATCACATGCTCCAGATCCGCGGCCGGCCGCCGTGGCGCGTGGTGCAGGGCGGCTCGAGCCGCTACATCGAGGCGATGCGCACGAACTGGGCGGTGGAGGAGCGGCTCGGCTGCCCGGTGAAGGCGGTGATGCGCGGCGCGCGGGGTGTCGAGCTCGAAAGCGCAGCCGGTCGAGAAGTTTTCGATGCGCTGGTCCTGGCATGTCACAGCGATCAGGCGCTGAGCCTGCTGGCCGACCCCTCAGCGCAAGAACAAGCGATCCTCGGCGCCATCCCGTACCAGCGGAACGAGGCGGTGCTGCACACCGATGCCCGCGAGCTTCCCCGCCGGCCGCGCTGCCATGCGGCCTGGAATGCCCGCATCCCGGCCGATCCAAGCGCACACTGCACGGTGAGTTATTGCATGAACATCCTACAATCGCTCGATGCACCGGAGCGCATCTGCGTGAGCCTCAATCGCGGCGACAAGATCGCGCCGGAGCGGGTTCTGGCGCGGATGGTCTATGAGCATCCCCAGTTCACCCTCGCCGCCTGCGCCGCCCAGGAGCGGCGAGAGGAAATCGACGGTGAGCGCCATACGCACTACTGCGGCGCCTACTGGGGTTTCGGTTTCCACGAGGATGGGTTGAGAAGCGCGGTCGAGGTGGCGGCTCGGCTCGGCGTGTCCTGGCCGGCGTGAGCGAGCTCGGATGGCACAGCGCGGTTTACGAGGGCTGGGTGCGGCACCGCCGACACCACCCCCATCCGCACAGCTTCCGCTACCGGCTCGTCCAGCCCTTCCTCGATCTGGAGGAAATCGATCGGGTGCTGGCCCTGCACCCCTTCTTCGGGCGCTCCCGACTGGCCCTCGCCCGTTTCCGCCGCGAGGACTACATGGGGCCCACGGAGCTTTCGCTCGCCGAAGCGGTGCGCCAGCGCGTCGAGGCCGAAGTCGGTTGGCGTCCCAAGGGCCCCATCCGCATGCTCGGTCACCTTCGCTATTTCGGCTACTGCTTCAACCCGGTGGTCTTCTACTACTGCTATTCCGCCGAGGGTCGCGCACTGGAGGCGATCGTCGCCGACATCACGAACACGCCTTGGGGGGAACGGCACGCCTACGTCCTTCCACTCGCCTCCGGCGAGCCCCACGGCCGCGCCTGGCATTTCCGCCTCCGCAAGCGATTCCACGTCTCGCCGTTCCTGCCCATCGAACGCAGCTACGATTGGCGTTTCACCGCCCCCGAGGAGTCGCTTCGGGTGCACATGCGGGTGCTGGATGGTGAGCGCTGCGAGTTCGACGCGACCTTGGTGATGGAACGCCGCCTGCTCGCGCGGGGAAGTCTTGGGCGCTGCCTCTGGCATTTTCCACCGATGACGATCAAGACCATCGCCGCCATCCATTGGCAGGCCTTCTTGACCTGGCGCAAACGGAATCCCGTTTACGATCACCCGGGTCCTGGCCGCAACCCCATCGAGTGATCATGTCCGAGCTCGCTTCCTCCATTCCGAGCAGTTCGCCGCAAACGCGGCCGAGCTGGCTGTCCCGCCGGCTGCGCGCCGCCGTCCTCGACAAGCTGCGCGAGCTCGAGGGAGGACGGATCGACCTCGTCGAAGCGGATGGCGCGCCCGTCGTTCTGGGAGGTGGTGCCGAGAGCGGTCCGCCCCTCAGCGTTTCCCTGCGCGTCCACGATCCGGCGTTCTGGTGGCGGCTCGCGACTTCCGGCTCGGTCGGGGCTGCCGAAGCGTACATGGATGGGCAGTGGGACTGCGAGGATCTCGTCACGCTGGTCCGTATCCTGCTCCGGAATCGGAGCCGGCTCGACGCCCTCGATAGCGGTTCGGCGCGCCTGCGCGGCTGGCTGCTGCGGGCCTTGCATGCGCTTCGTCGCAACACGCGCAAAGGCGCCGAGCGCAACATCGCCGCCCACTACGACCTCGGCAACGACTTTTTCCGCCTGTTCCTCGATCGCGAGTACCTCATGTATTCCTGCGCCATGTTCGCGCAGCCCGGAGAGACGCTCGAGGCGGCGCAGCGCCGGCGGCTCGATGCGGTCTGCCGCAAGCTCGAGCTCGCCCCGGGCGATCGGGTGATCGAGATCGGCAGCGGCTGGGGTGGTTTCGCCTGCTATGCCGCCGAACACTACGGCTGCCATGTGACCACGACCACCATTTCCCGGCAGCAGTACGAGTACTGCCGCCGCCTCATTGCCGAACGAGGCCTCGAGGGGCGCGTGGAGGTCCTCTTCGCCGACTATCGCGAGCTCGAAGGCCGCTATGACAAGCTGGTCTCGCTCGAAATGATCGAGGCGATCGGCCATCAGTACCTCCCCACTTACTTCGCCAAGGTCGCCGAGCTGCTCGCCCCGCATGGCATGGCCCTGATCCAGGCGATCACCATCGAGGAGCGCCGTTACGAGCAGGCCAGACGCTCGGTCGACTTCATCAAGCGCTACATTTTTCCTGGAAGCTTCATCCCGGCAGTGGCCCCGATGATGGCGGCCATCGCCCGGGCCAGCGACCTTAAGCTCTTCCATCTCGAGGACATCGGGCCGAGCTACGCCCTCACCTTGCGCGAATGGCACCGGCGATTCCTCGCCGCCGAGGAGGAGGTCGCAGCCCTCGGTTTCGATCGTCGTTTCCGCCGGATGTGGCGGTTCTATCTCGCTTATTGCGAGGGCGGCTTCGCCGAGCGCGTGCTCGGCGACGTTCAGATGCTCCTGGTCAAACCGGGCTGCCGGCGATCCCCTCTTTTGAGCGCCGCATGAAGTCGAGGCTCCTGCTCAACGCGCTGGGCTTCCAGCTTTGCTGGCTAGCCTGGGTGGTGGGGGCGGCGAAGGGCACTCTGCTGCCCGGGCTTGCCCTGACCAGCCTCTATGCCGCCTGGCAGCTCCTCGTCTCGCCCCATCGTCAAGCCGACCTCGTTCTGATCGCCCTGTGTCTGCTCTGCGGCTTGGTGGTGGACGGCGCCATGTCGACCCTCGGACTGATCGAATACCGGCTCGCCGGCCCACTGCCAGCGCCTCTATGGATTCTGGGCCTGTGGGCCTCCTTCGCGCTGACCCTCAATCACTCCCTCGCCTTCCTCGGAACGCGTCCCCTGCTCGCCGCCGGTCTGGGCGGCCTGGGTGCGCCGCTCGCCTACTTCGCCGCCGCCCATGGCTGGCAGGCCGCCAGCCTGGGCCCAGATCCTCTCTCGAGCCTGAGCGTGCTCGCGCCGGTCTGGGCGCTGCTGACGCCGCTCCTTTGTGAGCTCGCGGCACGCTTACGCCGCTCACCGCTTTTCGCCTTCGGAGCATTGCGATGAGCATGCTCGCCTCCTGGCTGGTGGTCTGGATCGCTTCCGCCGTCGTCATGACGGTGATCTGGGAGCTCTCGCGCCGCACCGTGAACGCCGGCTACGTGGACGTGGCCTGGTCGGCGCTGATGGGCGCGGCGGCGGTGTGGTACAGCGCGGTCGGCGATGGCAGCAGCCTCTCGCGGCTCCTTCTCGCCCTGCTCGGCGGCCTTTGGGGCTTTCGCCTGGCGATGCACCTGCTGGTTCGAGTGTTGAACGAGGAGGAGGACGGGCGCTATCGGCGACTGCGCGCACATTGGCAAGGTCACCAGGGAAAGTTCTTCGCCTTCTTCCAGCTTCAAGCGCTGGCCGTGGCGATTTTTTCCGTTCCATTCCTGGCGGCGGGCCACGGCGAGCTCCTCGACTTCTGGCCTTGGGGCGCCGCCGCCGTGCTGGTCTGGGTCGTCGCGCTCGGCGGCGAATGGCTCGCCGACCGACAGCTCGCCATTTTCCGCGCCGATCCTGCGAATCGAGGCCGGGTTTGTGAAGTCGGCCTCTGGCGCTATTCTCGCCACCCGAACTACTTCTTCGAATGGCTGCACTGGTTCGCCTACGTCTTCCTCGCCATCGGCTCGCCCATCGCTTGGCTCGCCTGGCTCGGTCCGGTGCTGATGTTCGTCTCGCTCAACTGGATCAGTGGCGTGCCCTTCGTCGAGCAGCAAGCGCTCGCTTCCCGCGGCGAGCTCTATCGTGATTACCAGCGGCGGGTGAGTCGGTTTTTCCTCTGGTGGCCGAGGAAGACTTAGGAGGTCGCCCGTCATGAGCGTTCAGGTGCTTCATCGCCCCGAGCCTTGGCCGATCCGGCTCGCGGAAAGCGGATGGCTGCCCGATTGGCTGCTCCGCCTTGCCATTCGTCGGCTGTGTGCCGGACGCCTCGCACTGGAGCGGGGAAGCGACGGCGAGCGGGACTGGCGGCGTTTCGAGGAACGGATACGGATGCTTCGGCAGGCGCCGGTGGCGCTCCATCCCGACGCCGCCAATCGCCAGCACTATGAAGTTCCTGCCCGTTTCTTCGAGCTCATTCTGGGGCCGCGCCTGAAGTACTCGGCCTGCCTGTTCCCCACGGGCCGCGAGAGCCTGGCCGCGGCCGAGGAGGCGATGCTCGAGCTCACCTGCGAGCGCGCGGAATTGTCCGACGGCCAGCAGATCCTGGAGCTCGGCTGCGGTTGGGGTTCGCTCACCCTTTGGATGGCCGAGAAGTATCCGAATGCGAGGATCCTCGCGGTATCCAACTCGCGCAGCCAACGCGCCCTTATCGAGGCGCGCTGCCGGGAACGCGGGCTGGGCAACGTCGAGGTGCTCACGGCTGACGTCAACGCTCTGGAGCTTCCGCGCGAGCGCTTCGATCGCTGCGTTTCCGTGGAAATGTTCGAGCACGTGCGCAACTACGAGACGCTGATGGGCCGCATCGCCTCGTGGCTCAAGCCGGGCGGAAAGCTGTTCGTGCACATCTTCTGTCACCGACGCTACCACTACCCCTTCGAAGACGAGCGCGGCGACGACTGGATGGCGAGGCACTTCTTCACGGGAGGGCTGATGCCGGCGCCCGAAACCCTCTTATGGTTCCAGAATGGGCTCAGGATCGAGGATCGCTGGCTGCTCTCAGGGATGCATTATCGGCACACCGCCGAGGCCTGGCTCGCCAACCAGGATCGCCACCGGTCCGCCGTGCTGAAGATCTTCGCGGAGCTCTACGGGGAGAGCATCGCCCATCAGTGGCTCCAGCGCTGGCGGCTGTTCTGGATGGCTTGCGCCGAGCTCTTCGGCTATCGCGGCGGCCGCGAGTGGGCCGTCTCTCACCTGCGCTTCGGCCGACCCTCCTGAGCGACGCGATCAGCGGCCCACCCGCATGGGCTTGACCGCAGCCGGCCCCGGGCCCTCGCCGCCGACCACGGCCGGCGATGTCGTCACCGGGCTCGCACCTCGGGAGGACGCAGGGCTCTCTTGGACCGCGGCGGTCGCCGTCGCGGAGGCTTCCTCGACCTCCGGCGCGGTCGTATTCCCTTCGCCATCTTTCGCCAGAGCGGTCGCGTGGAAACCCTCGACCTCCGACGAGGGCGCCTGCGCCGGGTCGGCCAGCGTCTCGTCGCTTGCCACGACTCGAGCGCCGATGCTCGCGAGCCAGGCATCGAAATCGGCGGCCGTCATCTTCTTGCGAGCATCGAAGTAGAATCGGCGGCTGGTGTCGAACTCGGCCTTGCCCTCGGGCGCCGCCGGCGAGACGTATTCACCTGTTCGCTCCCGAGCTTGCTCGGCGACGGACTCTCCCGAGCCGGAGCATGCCTCGGCGACGGTCTCCGTACCCGCGAACAAGGCTAGGAGCAAGACGGCAGACATCGGCGTGACTCCCCAACGAGCTTCGAGGCGAGCAGCTTAGCTCCGAGGCCGCGGCCTTGGCAAGAAAAAGCCCCGCCGAAGCGGGGCTTGCGAAGAAAATCGCGAAAAGGATCTCAGTCGTTCAGGACCTTGAGCTCGGTCCGGCGGTTCATCATGCGACCCTCGCGCGTATCGTTCGACGCGATCGGACGGCTCTCGCCATAGCCCACCCACCGCAGGCGGTTCGACGAGATGCCCTTTTCGACCAGGTAGTCGAACACGACCTTGGCGCGCCGCTCGGACAAGCGCTGGTTGTAGGCCTCGTCGCCGATGTTGCACGTATGGCCAGCCACTTCCACGCGGATCGAGTCGTAACGCTTCAGGATCGACACCGCCTCATCGAGGGTGGCGATCGCATCCGGCCGGAGCCGCGCGCTGTCGAAGTCGAAGTTCACCCCGCGCAGGTCGATCACCACATCCATCGGGCAGCCGTCCGGCCCGATGATCTGACCGGGCTTGGCCGGAGGGCACTTGGGTTCGGTGCGCGCCGGCGGGGGCGGCGGCGCCGGCGGCGGCGGCGGGGCGGCCGCCTCGCGCACCGGCTCGGGCGCCGGCGCGCGGCTCGCGCCCAAGGCCACGCTCAGACCCACCGAGAAGATCCAGTCGCCGAAGCCGTTCTGGCGGGCGATGACCTCATCGTTCATGTCGTAGCGGTAGGTCACATCCGCGCGCATGTTGACCCGTTCGTTGACGTTGGCCTGAAGGCCACCGCCCACCCGCAGCGAGGCATTCGTCCCGCGCGAGGACGTCGTCGGGCCGAGATCGGCGCGGTGACGGAGCGCGCCCACGCCCACGCTCCAGTAGGGCCGCCATGTTTCGAAATCGCCGAAGAAATGGCGGCTCGTCAGACTCAGCTCGCGATTGCGCCAGCGGCCCGCGCGATTCTCGAAGTCGCCGCGGTCCTGAGAGTAGGCCAGCTCGACCGCCCAGTCCGCGCTCAGGTACCGCTCCAGACCGACCGCGTAAAGCGCGTGCGGCTTGATGCCGCGATCGTTGTCCGGGCCCACCGAGCCAAGCGCCGCGGTCACCCGCCAGCGATCATCGAAATCCTCGGCCGCCGCCCAGGTAGGGGCCACCAGACCGAGGGCAATCAGCACAGCGAGTCTCTTGCGATGCATGTCTCGAAACTCCTCAGTAAAAAGATTCGGGGAGCGCGCCATGACGCGCCCGCACAGTATACACACCGAGAAATAACGGTTTGTTAACGCGAGCTCCCACCGCCCGCCATCCTGAGCTCCCGCGGCAGGGGAAAGGCGATGTCCTCCTCGACGCCATCGATCTCTCGCACCGCGGTAGCCCCTTTCGCCCGGAGGAAAGCGACCACCGCCTGCACGAGGCTTTCCGGCGCGGAGGCGCCCGCCGTGAGCCCGATCCGGCGTTTGCCCTGCAGCCAATCCGGTTCGATGTCCTCCGGCCCGTTGATCAGCTTCGCAGGCACGCCTCGTTTCTCGGCCAGCTCGCGCAGTCGATTGGAGTTCGAGCTGTTCTGAGAGCCGACCACGAGGATGCCGTCGCAGCACTCGGCCAGTCGGGCCACGGCGTTCTGGCGGTTCTGGGTCGCGTAGCAGATGTCGTCGCGACGAGGCCCCACGATCGCCGGGAAACGTCGGCGCAAGGTCTCGACGATGAGCCGGGTGTCGTCGAGGGAGAGGGTGGTCTGAGTGACGTAGGCGAGATGCTCCGGCTGGCTCACCTCGAGCCGTTCCGCATCCGCCAGGGTCTCGACCAGGTAGCTGCGCCCGCGAGCGATGGCGGGATCCCACTGCCCGAGCGTGCCCTCCACTTCGGGATGCCCGGCGTGGCCCACTAGCACCAAGTCACGGCCCTCGCGCATGTGACGCAGCACCTCCACATGCACCTTGGTCACCAGCGGACAGGTGGCGTCGAACACCGTCAGCCCGCGCGCCTTGGCCTGTTCGCGTACTGCTTGCGAAACCCCATGCGCGGAGAACACGACGATCGCGCCCTCAGGCACTTCCTCGAGTTCCTCGACGAACACGGCTCCGCGACGGCGCAGGCCCTCCACGACCACCCGGTTGTGCACCACTTCGTGCCGGACATAGACCGGAGCGCCGAACGATTCCAAACAGCGCTCGACGATGGCGATGGCGCGATCGACGCCGGCGCAAAAACCGCGGGGACGGGCCAGCAGGACTTCCATCGGCCCATTATCCCCGAAGTCGGCGTTGGCGGGCGGCATCGATCATCAGGCCGACGACCAGCGCTACGGCCGCCACACTCAGGCTGGCATCGGCCACATTGAAAGCCGGCCAATAAAGCCCTGCGTAATGCAGTTCCACGAAATCGACCACCGCCCCGCGCCACACCCGATCGATCAGGTTCCCGACCGCCCCGCCCAGCACGAGGGCGTAGGCGAAGCGCTCCCAGCCTGCCTTGGCGCGGCCGGTCAGGAGCAAGAAAACCATCGCCGCCGCCACGACCAGCGCCAAGCCCCCGAAAAGCCATTGCTGCCAGCCGCCCGCCTCGGCGAGAAAGGAGAAAGCCGCCCCGGTGTTGAATGCCAAGCGCCAGTTGAGGAATGCCAGTACGGGCACGCGCTCGCCCTCGGCGAGCGCGCTCAGGGCCCAAAGCTTGGTGAGCTGATCGAGGAGGACGATCAGAGCAGCGAGCGCAAGCCACGGCCACGCGATCGGCCGCCCTCGCCCTAGAACCACTGCCGATCCTCCCCGGGACCCTCGACGTTCTCCACGCAGCGTGAGCAAAGCTGAGGATGCCGCGCCTCGGCCCCGACGTCGGCACGCCGATGCCAGCAGCGCACACACTTGGGTTGTCCGCTTGGTCGCACCAAGAAGGCATAAGCCTCACCCGCCCACTCACCGGGAAGCGCTTCATCCGGACGCTGCTCGAGGGGCTGGAGCGAGAGCTCCGAGACCAAAAAGGGGAACCGCAGCTCCGCCGCCGCTGGAAGCCAGCGCCTCAACCACCCCTCGGGCAAATAGAGCTCGATCTCGGCATCCAAGGACGCACCGATCCGCTCGGCCTTGCGCAAAGCTTCGAGCGCCTTGGCGGTCTCCGAGCGCACGGCCAAGAGACGCTCGAAATCCGCCGCGGAAAACGGCGCATCCGGCGGCATCTCGGCGAGCCCCTCGTACCAGCGCTCGAACACCGGCGAAGGATGCTCGCGATCGGGCATGTGCGACCAGACCTCATCGGCGGTGAAGCACACGATCGGCGCCATCCAGCGGGTCAAAGCCTCGAGCACGTGGTAAACGGCCGACTGCGCTGAGCGCCGACCGCGGCTCTCGGCGCGCATCGTGTAGAGCCGGTCCTTGATCGCATCGAGGTAGAAGGCGCCCATTTCCACCGCGCAAAAGTTTTGAAGGCGCTTGACCACCTCGGGAAAATCGTAGTCCGCATAGGCTGCCGTCACCGCCTGCTGCGTCTGCCAAGCGAGGTGCACCGCGTAGCGATCCAACGGCAGGAGCGCCTCGAGCGGCAGCAGATCGCGCCTCGGCACGAATCCCGCCAGGTTGCCGAGCAAGAACCGGCAAGTGTTGCGGATTCGCCGGTAGACGTCGGCGGCGCGGGTGAGGATCTCCTCGGAGAGGTGGATCTCGCCGCGATAATCGGCCGAGGCGACCCACAGCCTCAGCACATCGGCACCATAGCGCTCCACCACCGACTGCGGGGCGATGACGTTGCCGAGCGACTTCGACATCTTGCGTCCCTCCCCATCGACCACGAAGCCGTGGGTGAGGACGGCGCGGTAGGGCGCTCGCCCATCGAGCGCGACACTGGTGAGTAGCGAGCTTTGAAACCAGCCGCGGTGCTGGTCGGAGCCCTCGAGGTAGAGATCGGCGGGCCGCGCCAGGCGCTCATCGGCGGCGAGCACGCAATGGTGGGTGAGTCCGGAATCGAGCCAGACGTCGAGGACGTCGCCGAGCTTTCGGTAGCGACTCGCTTCCGCGCCGAGGAGCTCCGCCGGTTCGAGCCGGTGCCAGGCCTCGATGCCCTCGCGCTCGACCCGGTCGGCGACCTCGCGCAGCAGCTCAGGGGTTCGCGGGTGCGCTTCACCGGAGTCGCGTTCGACGAAGATCGCCAGAGGCACGCCCCAGGTGCGCTGGCGGCTGATGCACCAGTCGGGGCGGTTGGCGACCATTGCCTCGATCCGGGCTTGCCCCCAATCGGGATACCAATGCACGCCCCCGATCGCGCGCCGCGCCTCCGAGCGCAGATCGATCCGATCCGTTTCCATGGCGATGAACCACTGCGGGGTGGCGCGGAAAGCCACCGGCGTGCGGTGTCTCCAGCAGTGCGGATAACTGTGATGCCAAGGACGATGAGCGAGCAGGCGGCCAAGCTCGGCCAGGCGCGCGATGATCCTCCGGTTGGCCGCATCGAGGGAGAGACCTCCCACCAGAGGCGTGTTCGGATCGAAACGACCATCGCCCTCCAGGGGACAGCTCACCGGCAGCCCGTAGCGCCGTCCCACTTGGAAATCCTCCTCCCCATGGCCCGGCGCCGTATGCACCGCGCCGGTGCCCTCCTCGGCGCTGACATGCTCACCCAGGATGAGGGGAACCTCGCGGTCCTCGTAGGGGTGACGAAGCCGCAAGCCCTCCAGGGCCCGCCCCGGAAGGCGCGAAAGCACCCTGCGCGCACGCGCGCCGTAACGGGCCAAGGCCGTCGAAACGAGCGGCGCGACCAGCCACAAGCCGAGAATGCGTCCGTCGGGGAGCTCGGCCTCGACCAGCTCGTAGTCGAGCTCGGGTGCCAGAGCCACGGCTTGGTTTCCCGGTAAGGTCCAAGGCGTCGTGGTCCAGATCGGAACCGCCACCGCCAGTTCCGCGTTCACGCCCGCACGCTCGAGGAATTCGGCGGGCCGAGCTGCGGGAAAGGCGACATCGATCGCCGGCGATTCCTTCTCGCGGTATTCGATCTCCGCCTCGGCCAGCGCCGAGCCGCAGTCGAAGCACCAATAAACCGGCTTCACCCCGCGCCGGACCAAGCCCTTCTCGAACAGCCGCGCCAAGGCACGCAGCATCTCCGCCTCGAAGCGCGGATCCATGGTGAGATAGGGTCGGTCCCAGTCGCCGAGCACGCCGAGACGGATGAAATCGCGCTTCTGCAGCTCGATCTGCTCGCTGGCGTAGGCGCGGCAGGCCGCGCGGAATGCGGCGGCGTCGAACTTTTCGCCCACCTTGCCGTGAAGCCGCTCGACCGCGATCTCGATCGGCAGACCATGGCAGTCCCAACCGGGCACGAAAGGCGCACGGTTGCCCGCGAGCACCCGCGAGCGCACCACGATGTCTTTGAGCACCTTGTTGACCGCATGGCCCATGTGAATCAGCCCGTTGGCGTAAGGCGGGCCGTCATGCAGCACGAACAGGGGACGATCACGGGTGTGCTCCTCGAGCTTCTGGTAGCGCCGCTCCTCCGCCCAACGTTGCACCCATTGCGGCTCCCTGCGCGGAAGCTCGGCACGCATCGGGAAGTCGGTCGCGGGCAACAGGACGGTGTTCTTGTATTCCTGGCTCATGGTTCGGCCGATCGCGGATCGAGGCGCGAAGCGCGCCAGTGTAGCGCCTCAAGCGGCCAATGCCGCGCGCGCCCGTTCGGCATCGTGACGCATCTCCTCGATCATGGCCTCCAGGCTCGGGAACCGCCTTTCCTCGCGCAGCCGGGCGCAAAACTCCACCCGCAGCTGTTTTCCGTAGAGATCGCCCGCGAAGTCGAAGAGATGGACCTCGAGCCAGGTCTCGCCGCCGCCTACCGTGGGCCGCTGTCCGATGCTCGCCACCCCGGGCCAACGCTGAAGACCCTCGCCATCCACCCGGACGGCGTGGATGCCCTCGCAGGCATAGCGTCTCCGACCGAGCGGGAGATTGGCGGTGGGAAAGCCGAGCACGCGCCCGAGCCGGCGGCCGGGCCGCACCCGTCCCGAAAGCGCGAAGCGACGCCCGAGAAGCCGCTCGGCCAGCGCGAAATCGCCCGCCTGAAGGGCCGCGCGCAGGCGGGTGCTCGACACCGGCTCCCCGCCCTCGAGAACGGCCTCGACCACCTCCACCGCGAAGCCGAAACGACGGCCCAGCTCCGCCAGGCGGCCGACATCGCCCTCACGCTCCTTCCCGAAGCGGAAGTCGACGCCCACCACCACCCGCCGCGCAGCCAGCCCCCGTGCCAGCCAGGAGGCTGCGAACGCCTCCGCGGATAGCCCCGCGACCCGCTGATCGAAGCGCATCAGCCCGACCCGGTGCACACCCGCCGCGAGCAAACCGCGCAGCCGCTCGCCGAGGGGTTGGATGCGCGGCGGGGCGAGCTCGCCCAGGAAAAACTCCCTCGGCAGCGGATCCATGGTCAGGGCGAGCGGCTCGAGCCCATCGGCGGCAGCCCACGCGACCGTCCGCTCGATCAGCGCGAGGTGCCCCCGGTGCAGACCATCGAAGGCACCGATGCAAAGCGAAGATCCGCCCCCTGAGCGCGAGGGAGGCGCACGAAAGACTGGTAGCATGGCGCGAGTATACGATCTGCCCCGCGGAAGCTCAGCGCAAAAGCTCGCGGGGACGCCAGCCGAGCAGAAGCAAGGCCGCCGCGTACACGGCCGCACCCGCGGCGATCGCCGCCCCGATCAAGGCCCAACGGCCGGCTGTGCCCAAGACGGTCCAGGAAGGAAGCACGGCCAGAATCCATGCCAGGGCGAGACTCATGACGGCCGAGGCGAGCAGGGGACGCCAGCCGGCGCGGCCCTCCTTCGGCGGAAGCAGCGCCTCGCGACGCAGAGCGCGAAGCAGGAACAGCGCTTGTGCATTGCCGGCCACCGCCGTGGCTCCGGCAATCGCTGCGTGGGGGGCAGCATCCTCCAGCCAGAGCATGAGCGGCAGCAACACGCCGAGCAGGAGGAGATTGACCGCGACCGTCGCGAGGGCGATCCGCATGGGCTGACGCGTCTCGCCTCGGGCGTAGAACGCCGAGAGCAGAATCTTGGCGAGCATGAACCCAGGCAGCCCCCATGCGAGCAGCGATAGGGCCGCAGCGGTCATTCGGGCGTCGTACACCGAGAAGGCGGCGCGCTGGTAGATCGCGCCCACGAGCGGCTCGGCCAAGAGGGCGAGCCCGACCGCGGCGGGCAGGGCGATGAGCAGGCAGGTCCGGATGCCCCATGAGAGCGAATCGCGGAAATCCTCGCCCCGGTCGCGGGCATGGCCTTCGGCGAGCCGAGGCAGCAACACCGTTCCGAGCGCCACCCCGAACAGCCCGAGCGGCAGCTCGAGCAGCCGATCCGCGTACCAAAGCCAGCTCTGCGCCCCGACCATCAGCAGCGAGGCGCAAGCCGTGCCCACGATCAGGTTGATCTGCGCCACTGAGGCGGCGAAGACCGTCGGACCCATGCGGCGCAGCACTTCGCGCACGCCCGGGTGGGTTGGATCGAGGCGGGGCCGAGGCATTTCTCCGCTTCCGGCCAGCGCGGGCCAGAGCAGCAGAAGCTGGGCGACCCCGGCGAGCAGGACGCCGTAAGCCAAGGCCTTTTCCGGGACCTCGAAATACCGGGCCAGAAAAAGCATCGCCGCGATCAGGGCGAGGTTGTGCAACACCGGTGCGAAGGCCGCGAGCGCGAACCGACCCCGGCTGTTGAGGACGCCTCCCGCGAAGGCGACCAGGGCGATGAACCAGAGGTAGGGAAAGACCACTCGCAGCATCTCGCCCGTCAGGGCGAAACGCTCCGGGTCGGCCAGCGTCCCGGGGGCGATGGCCGCCACGATCCAAGGCGCGGCCAGGATGCCGAGGATGGTCACCAGCGAAACCGCGAGGATGAGCATCCCGGCCACGTGATCGAGGAAGCTCCTGAGCTCGGCGCGGTCCCCGCGGGCTCGCACCGCCGCGAGCGTGGGCACGAAAGCCATCGCGAAACTGCCCTCGGCGAAGATCCGGCGGAGGAAATTCGGCACCCGATAGGCGATGGTGAAGGCGTCGGTCGCCGCATTCGCCCCGAACAAGGCCGCCTGCAACACGTCGCGGGCGAAGCCCGAGAGCCGCGACAGCAGCGTCATCGCGGAAAAGCTCAGTGCTGCGCGAAGCAAAGCCAAGACGATCGAGGGGGCGGGCGGAAACGGGGGAAGATTACCGGTTCGGCACCATCCGAGGAGGACGAGCAGCGCGGCTTCGGGCTGCGCCGTCCTCTTCTCGCTCGTTTAGAATCCTCATCGCCCGGATTTCGACGGGTCGGGGTTTTTGCATCAGGGGAGCATCACATGGTCGTTCTCATCCGGCTACTCGCTTTGCTTTCCTTGTTGCCGTCTGCGTTATTGGCCCAGGAAGGGCAAGATCGTTCAAGCGCGCAGGAAGAAGCGGATGACGAGCGAATCCTCGACACGATCCAGGTGGTGGGCTCGCGCCGGATCGTCGATCGCGCCTCGGCCACCGATACCCCGGTCGCCGTGGATTTGCTGCCCTTCGGCGATCTGGTCGCCCGCGCCGGCCCGTTCGACGTCGCTCAGACACTGCACTACCAGCTTCCCTCCTTCAACTCGACCCGGCAGAACGGTGCCGATGGGGCCGATCTGATCGATGGCGCCGCCCTGCGCGGGCTGGGATCGGATCGAACCCTCGTGCTCGTCAACGGCAAACGCCACCACCAAGTCGCCTTGGTGAACATCTTCGGATCGCGCGACCGCGGCGCGACGGGCACCGATTTCAACACCTTCCCCCTGCTCGCGATCGATCGCATCGAAGTTCTGCGCGACGGTGCCGCCGCGCAGTACGGATCGGATGCCATCGCCGGGGTGATGAACATCGTCCTACGCCGCGACATCGGCTGCCGCGGACTCGGCGGAACCGGCGCCTACACCCGCGGCGACGGTTGGAACTATCTGGGCTCGGCCTACTGCGGCTTTTCCCTCGGGGAGGGAGGCTTCCTCGGCCTGACCGCGGAAGTCCAAGACCGCGGTCGTTCCGATCGCTCCGAGCCCCCCGGAAATCCGCGGATCATCGGCGACAGCAAGGTGCTCAACCGCACCTTCTTCCTCAACGGCGAGTACCCCGTGGCCGATTTCACCGCTTATTTCTTCGCCGGCTCGCAAAGCCGCGACGCCTCCGCCGCCGCCTTCGCCCGCGGCGGTATCGGCAGCGATGACATTCCCTCGCGCAACTCGGCGGCGATGTATCCCAACGGCTTCGTGCCTTTCATCAATGGCGACGTGGTCGATCATTCCGCCACGCTGGGGCTGCGCGGTGCAGTCGGTGAGTGGAACGCCGATCTGTCCATCGCCTACGGCTACAACCGTCTCGATTACGACATCACCAACACCCTCAACGCCTCGATCGCCAACCTCGATCTCATTCGCGGCGGTCGCGGCATCAGCCCCACCCGCTTCGATGCGGGCGGCCTGAAGTTCCAGCAGGCGACGACGAACCTCGATTTCGTCCGCTTCTTTCCCGACTGGCTCGAAGGGACCAACATCGCTTTCGGCTTCGAACATCGGCGCGAACGCTACTGGATTCGCGATGGGGAGCCCGGCTCGTGGATCGACGCTGATGGACCCGGCGGGGGCAACCCCGGAAGCCAAGGCTTCCCCGGCTTCCAGCCTGGGGACGTGACCAACGTCGGCCGGCGCAGCCACGCGGTCTATCTCGATGTCGAAAGCGACCTCAACGAGCGCCTGCGGCTGGGTGGAGCCCTACGCTTCGAGGACTACAGCGACTTCGGCTCGACCCTCGACGGCAAGGTCACCACCCGTCTTCGCCTGACCGATGCGCTCAGCGTGCGCGCTTCGGCGAGCACCGGGTTTCGCGCGCCGGCACTGCAGCAGAAGTTCTTCTCATCGACCATCACCGACTTCATCAGCGGCGTGCCGGTGGACGTCGTGATCGCCGCCAATGGCAGCGAGCTCGCGCGCGCAGCGGGAATCCCCAACCTGCGCAACGAGGATGCGCGCAACTTCACGCTCGGCTTGGTGTTCTCCCCAGGCCAGGACTGGCAGATGACGGTCGATGCCTATCACATCGAAGTCGATGACCGCGTCGTGCTCTCCGGGGAGTTCGACCAGAGCGATCCCAACATCGGCGACGTCCTCATCCAGCGCAACGTCGGTCTGGCGCGCTTCTTCGTCAACTCGGTGGACACCCGGACGGTCGGTCTCGATGTGGTCTTCACCCACGAGCGCGAGCTCGCGGGAAATCCCTTCCGCACCAGTCTCGCGGCCAATTTCAACCGGACCAAAGTCACCCGCGTCAACGTCCCCGCCGCACTTCGCGGACGCGAGGAAGTGGTTCTCGGTGAGCGCGATCGGCTGTTCGTCGAAAACGCGCTGCCGAGACGGAAGGCCATTCTCGGTTTCCAGTACGAGGCCGATCCCGCGCTCTACGAGCTCAGGATCGTCCATTTCGGCCCACTCACCCTCGGGACCTTCTCCGGCACCGCCGCTGGCGTGCCCAATCAGCGCTATGCCGACAAGACCTCGGCCGACGTCTCGCTCTCGTGGAAGATCGGCACAGGAGGGCTAATCACCGTCGGCGGAGTGAACGTCTTCGACAAGTTTCCCACCCGCCAGAATCCGGACGAGACCGATAACGGCCATATCTTCGAGAGCGTCCAGTTCGGGCTGAGCGGCGCGGCCTGGTACCTGCGCTACAGCCAGACTTGGCCCTGAGCTCTGAAGCGGCGCGGCGAGGCCCGGGAAACGACATCGCCCTTGGCGGGCCGAGCGCGATGCGCGTTTCACGCCCCCCCGCGCGGAAAGACATCGCGCGACGGCTTTCCGCCGTCGCCCTCTGCCGACCATGGTCGGCCGCGCCAGGCCGAGCGCACCGCGCCGCAAGCAAGGCACGCACGAAGCGCCTGAGCGAACGGAGCACTTTGAGCCGAGCAAAGCCGTGCGCGAGGATTCCTCCTGCGAGCCATCCCGGTCTTCATGTTCGAAAGCCAGAGCGATGCTGCTCCATCCCTCGCGACTGCTCGACGCAGCTTGAGAGCGGCTCTTGACGATCGCAGCGAGCCATCGCGAAAATGCTTGGCTTGTCTTTTCATCCCTGTCCATCACCGTGGCCAACACCAAGTCTGCCAAGAAGCGTGCTCGCCAATCGGAAAAGCGCCGCCAGCGCAATGCGAGCGCCCGTTCGATGCTGCGTACCGCGATCAAGAAGGTGATCAAGGCGATCGAGGCCGGTGACCTCGACGGCGCGAAGGCGGCCTACGCCAAAGCCGAGCCGGTGCTCGATCGCTACGCCGCGCGCGGCTTGATCCATCGCAACAAGGCGGCGAGGCACAAGAGCCGCCTGATGCAGCGAATCCATCACGCGGCGTCCGCGCCCCAGGCCGCGGCCTGATCCGGCTCAGGAGGCCTCTGGCGGCGCGATCGGGCCAGCGTCCGAAGCCGGGCTCGGAGCTTCGCTGCGCAAGGTCTCGAGCTCGCGATACACCGCCCTGCAAAGCGCCTCGGTACCCACCCGCGCGAGCGCCGAGATCATCCACCAGGGTCCCTCCCAGCCGAGTTCGCCGAGGGTCCTCTCGATGCGCGCGCGCGCCTCGGCTTCTCCGAGGCGGTCGATCTTGTTGAAGATCAGCCAGCGCCTTCGCGTCGCGAGGCCTTCCCCGTACTTCTCGAGCTCGCGCTCGATCGCCCGCACCTGCGCTGGGATCGCCTCTGGCCCCTCTGGCGGGTCGAGATCCACGAGATGGAGCAAGAGTCGGGTGCGAGCGAGGTGCCGGAGGAAACGGATGCCGAGACCGGCTCCTTCGGCGGCGCCCTCGATCAAACCCGGGATGTCGGCCACCACGAAACTCTGCCCCGGCCCGACGCGGACCACGCCGAGATGAGGATGCAGCGTCGTGAAGGGATAGTCCGCGACCTTGGGGGTGGCAGCCGATACCGCCCGGAGAAAGGTGCTCTTGCCGGCGTTGGGGAAGCCGAGCAGGCCCACGTCGGCCAGAAGTTTGAGCTCGAGCCTGAGTCGGCGATGCTCTCCCTCGGTGCCCCGGGTGAACTGCCGGGGCGCGCGATTGGTCGAGCTCTTGAAATGGACGTTGCCCCGGCCGCCACGGCCCCCGCGGGCGACCAGCAAACGCTGCCCGTGCGCCGTGAGGTCGCCGATCGTCTCACCCGTATCGGCATCGCTGACCACCGTGCCGACCGGAACGGCGAGGATGAGATCTGCGCCGCTGCGACCGCTCATTTCCCGCCCCATGCCGTTGGCACCGCGCTCGGCGCGGAAGCGTCGCCGGTGGCGGAAGTCGACGAGCGTGTTGAGCCCTTCGTCGGCGATCAGATAGATGCTGCCTCCGTCACCCCCGTCGCCGCCGTCGGGGCCGCCGAAGGGGACGTATTTTTCGCGCCGAAAGCTGGCGCAGCCATCGCCGCCGCGTCCCGCCTCGACCTCGATCTCGACCTCGTCGACGAATTTCATCGCTAAACCCCGACGAAAAACCCCGCGCGCGGCGGGGTTCTCGTCGTCGATCCGAGAAGGATGAGCGCTCAGGCGCTATGCGGCTTCACGCTCACCGTCCGGCGCCGATCCGCGCCCTTCACCTCGAAACACACCACGCCGTCAGCGAGCGCGAAGAGCGTGTGATCGCGGCCCAGCCCCACGTTCTCGCCCGGATGGAAGCGCGTGCCGCGCTGCCGCACGATGATGTTGCCGGCTCGTACCCGCTCACCGCCGAAGCGCTTGATGCCGAGATATTTCGGATTCGAGTCGCGGCCATTGCGCGTGGAGCCGCCTGCCTTTTTGTGTGCCATGTCGAAAGCCTCCTCGGATCAGCACTCGATACCGGCGATCTCGATCTCGGTGTAGTGCTGACGGTGACCCATCCGCTTCATGTGATGCTTGCGCCGCTTGAAGTGAATGATCCGCACCTTGGGTAGCCGGCCGTGTCCCCGCACCCGCGCCAGCACCTTCGCGCCCGCGAGATGCGGCGCGCCCACGGAGAGCGACTCGCCGTCCTTCACGAGAAGGACCGAATCGATGGTCACGGTGCTACCGGGCTCGGCTTCGATCCGCTCTACCCTCAGGACGTCGCCCGGAGAAGCGCGGTATTGCTTGCCACCGGTCTCGAAGATCGCGTACATCGCTGGCATCCTCGGTCGATTCTTTCTGCGCCGTAGCAGTCGAAACACCGGATTCTAATGATGGCAACGCCGCCCGGTCAAGGTACCATCCCGATCGCTCACGGAGCGAGCACGGCTCTTCGCGTACCATCCTTTCCGTGACTCGATCTCCGTCCGTGCCCATGAACCCCATCCGCATCCGCGGAGCGCGCACGCACAACCTCAAAAACATCGATCTCGATCTGCCGCGACAGCGCCTGATCGTGATCACCGGCCTTTCCGGCTCGGGCAAGAGCTCGCTCGCCTTCGATACGATCTACGCCGAGGGGCAGCGGCGCTACGTCGAATCGCTCTCGGCCTACGCCCGGCAGTTCCTGTCGATGATGGAAAAGCCGGATGTGGATGCGATCGAGGGCTTGTCCCCGGCGATCTCCATCGACCAAAAGGCGAGCTCGCACAACCCCCGCTCGACGGTGGGGACGATCACCGAGATCTACGACTACCTGCGCCTGCTCTACGCCCGCGCCGGCACCCCGCACTGCCCCGAGCACGGACTCGCGCTGAGCGTACAGACGGTGAGCGAGATGGTCGACGCCGTGCTGGCGCTCGACGCCTCGCGCCGCTATGCCCTCCTCGCCCCGCTGGTGCGCGAGCGCAAGGGCGAGCACCGGGAAGTGTTCGAGCGCCTGCGCGCCCAAGGCTTTCAGCGGGTGCGCGTGGATGGGATGTTCCACGATCTCGACGCCCCGCCCGTTCTCGATGGCAAGCGCAAGCACAGTATCGAGGCGGTGGTGGATCGCTTCCGCCCACGTCCAGAGCTCGCGCAGCGCTTGGCCGAGTCCTTCGAGACCGCGCTGGCCTTGAGCGATGGGCTGGCGCGGGTGGTGGATCTCGACGATCCCTCCCGCGAGGCGCTTTTGTTTTCGGCGCGTTTTGCCTGCCCGGTGTGCGACTATGCCATCGCCGAGCTCGAACCGCGGCTGTTCTCCTTCAACTCCCCGGTCGGAGCCTGCCCCGCGTGCGACGGCCTCGGGGTGACCCGTTTCTTCGATCCCGAGCGCGTCGTCAGCGACCCGAGCAAGAGCCTGGCCGAGGGTGCGATCCGCGGCTGGGACCGGCGCAATCCTTTCGCCTACAGCGTGCTTCAAGCCCTCGCCCGCCATTTCCGCTTCTCGCTCGAGCAGCCGTGGCGATCCTTGCCGGAAACGGCGAAGCAGGTGGTGCTCTACGGAAGCGGCGAGGAGCCGATCAGCTGGCGCATCCCGGGCGAGGGCAAGGGACGTCTCCAGCGCCGCCCTTTCGCGGGGGTGCTCGCGACCCTCGAGCGGCGCTACAAGGAAACCGACTCCCCCGCGCTGCGCGAGGAGCTCGCGCGCTACATCGGCGAACGGCCTTGTCCGGAGTGCGGCGGCGAGCGCCTCTGCCGCGCCGCGCGCCACGTGGCGCTCGCGGGTGTGCGGCTGCCCGAGCTGGTGCGCTGGCCGGTCGGGCGCACCCTCGAGCACTGCGAGTCGCTCAAGCTTCCCGGCTGGCGCGGCGAAATCGCCGAGAAGATCCTCAAGGAAATCCGCGCCCGCCTGCGCTTTTTGGTGGATGTCGGCCTCGATTACCTCTCCCTCGAGCGCCGGGCGGAGACGCTCTCCGGTGGTGAGGCCCAGCGCATCCGCCTGGCCAGCCAAATCGGCGCCGGCTTGAGCGGGGTGCTCTACGTGCTCGACGAACCCTCGATCGGGCTCCACCAGCGCGACAACGCCCGCCTGATCGAGACGCTCAAGCGCCTGCGCGATCTCGGCAATACCGTGCTCGTGGTCGAGCACGATGAGGAGACCATCCGCGCCGCCGATCACATCGTGGACATCGGTCCTGGCGCCGGCCAGCACGGCGGCCGGATCGTGGCCCAAGGGAGCCTGGAAGCCGTTCTGCGTGCTCCGGAATCGCTCACCGGCGAGTACCTCGCCGGGCGTCGGCGTATCCCCTTGCCGCCGCTTCGCCAAGCGCCGCAGCGCGATCGCTGGCTCCGCCTGGTCGGCGCCCGCGGCAACAACTTGCGCGATGTGGACCTCAATCTCCCCGTTGGCCTTTTCGTGTGCATCACCGGCGTGTCCGGCTCCGGCAAATCCACGCTCATCAACGACACTCTCTATCGCGCCGCCGCCCGAGCCCTCCATGGAGCGCGCGAGGAGCCCGCGCCCTTCCAGCGCATCGAGGGCCTCGAGCATTTCGACCAAGTGGTGGACGTCGATCAAAGCCCGATCGGCCGTACCCCGCGCTCGAATCCCGCCACCTACACCGGGCTCTTCACCCCGATCCGCGAACTTTTCGCCCAGGTGCCGGAGGCCCGCGCCCGCGGTTACAAACCCGGCCGCTTCAGCTTCAACGTGCGCGGGGGGCGCTGCGAGGCCTGCGAAGGCGATGGGCTGATCAAGGTCGAAATGCACTTCCTGCCTGACGTCTACGTGACCTGCGATGTGTGCAAAGGCAAGCGCTACAACCGCGAGACCCTCGACATCCGCTACAAGGGCCTCAGCATCCACGAGGTGCTGGAACTGACCGTCGAGGAGGCGCTCTCGGTCTTCGCGCCGGTGCCCGCCGTGGCCGGTCGGCTCATCACCCTCGCTCAGGTGGGACTCGGTTACATCAAGCTCGGACAGCCCGCCACCACCCTTTCCGGCGGCGAGGCCCAGCGGATCAAACTTGCGCGCGAGCTCTCGCGCCGCGACAGCGGCCGCACCCTCTACATCCTCGATGAGCCCACCACCGGGCTTCACTTCCACGACATTGCCATGCTCCTCGAGGTGCTCATGCGCCTGCGCGACCGCGGGAATACGGTCGTCGTCATCGAGCACAACCTCGATGTGATCAAGTGCGCGGATTGGATCATCGATCTCGGCCCCGAAGGTGGCGAAGGCGGTGGCCGGATCGTGGCGCAGGGCACGCCGGAGGAGCTCGCGCGTTGTCCGGAATCGCACACCGGGCGTTATCTCGCCACGGTGCTCGAACGCGAACAGCAGCGGATGGCGGCATGAAGCATCTCCACGAGCACGAGATCGAGCTTCGCTGGCGCGACCACGACGCCCTCGATCACGTCAACAATGCGGTTTTCCTGACCTACCTCGAGGAGGCGCGCCTCGCCTGGCTTCGCCGCCTGCCCGTGCCTTGGTTCGATGAGCGTCAAGGGCCGGTGGTGGCGCGGATCGAGATCGATTTCCGCCGACCGCTCATCTGGCCGGGGCGGGTGCGCATCGCGCTCGCCTTGGCGCGTCTCGGCACCAGCAGTCTCACCCTCGCGCACCGGATGTGGCGGCCGGAAGCGCCGGAAGAGACGGTTTGCGAGGCGCTGGCGGTGCTCGTGTGGATCGATCGCAGCAGCGGACGCCCGGTGCCCATCCCGCAGGCGCTCATCGAATGGCTCGAACGCGAGGCCAGCTGAACGCCGCCTATACTGGCGCCTCCTTCCTCCAAACCCTGCCATGCCGCCAAGCCCCGTCGCCGAACTGCTCGATTTGCTGAGCCTCGAACGGCTCGAGGAAAACCTCTTCCGCGGCCAGAGCCGCGACATCGGCACGCGCTACGTCTTCGGCGGCCAAGTGCTCGGCCAGGCGCTTTCCGCTGCCCAGCGCACGGTACCGCCCGAGCGGCAGGCGCATTCGCTCCATGCCTATTTCCTCAGGCCGGGCGACATCGAGGCCCCGATCGTCTACGACGTCGATCGCTCGCGCGATGGGAAGAGTTTTTCCGTGCGCCGCGTGCAGGCGATCCAGCACGGTCAACCGATCCTGGTCTTCGCCGCCTCGTTCCACGAGCAGGAACCCGGCTTCAGCCACCAGATGAACATGCCGGAGGTGCCGCCGCCAGAGGACCTGGAGCCGATGCGCTACGATCCCGAGCTGCTCGCGAGCCTGCCGCCCAAGATCCAGCGCTGGCTCGCGCAGGAAGGGCCTTTCGAGTTCCGCCACGTGTATCCTCGCGATGAGCTCAAGCCGCCCAAGCGCCCGCCCTATCAGCAAGTGTGGTTTCGCCTGCGCGAGCCGATCGGCGATGATCCCTCCTTGCACCGCGCCCTGCTTGCCTACGCCTCCGACTTCCATCTCATCGGCACCATCACCTTCCCGCACGGGATCAGCTACCTCTCGCGCAGCGTGATGATGGCCAGCCTCGATCACGCCCTGTGGTTCCACCGCCCGTTCCGGACCGACGATTGGCTGCTTTACGCCTGCGACAGCCCGAGCGCCGCCGGCGCGCGCGGCCTCGCGCGCGGCTTGATCTTCGACCGCACCGGTCGCCTGGTCGCGGCCAGCGCCCAGGAAGGCCTCGTTCGGGTGCGCGAAAGCTAGGCGCGATGCCAGAGCGACTGGGCGACTCGGAACTCTCGCTGGCAAAGGGTGCCCGGAGTGCGCTCGCGACCCTTGCCTGCCCTTATCTTCCGGACTTGACCGCCAATTGGCGCATCCTCGTGGCCGAAACGCCGGTGGCCGGCCCAACGCTCGATCGGCTCTTCGCCGCAGGCTACCGCCGGCAGGGGTCATGGTTCTACCGGCCCGAATGCCGCGGATGCTCGGCCTGCATTGCGCTTCGGGTGCCAGCGGCCGAGTTCCGGCCATCGCGCTCGCAGCGGCGCTGTCTTGCGCGCACCAGCGAACTGAGCTGCGAGCTGAGACCCGCAAGCGCCTGGAGCGCAGGGCATTCGGCTTTGCTCGCCCGGTATCTCGAGCACCGCCACCAGCTCGATTCCCAACCCGATGAGACCGCGCGCGGGCTTCTCGCCGAAGGCGCGGCAAGCGCCATGCTCGAGCTGAGGCGGGGTTCAGCGCTGCTCGCGGCGATGGTCGTGGACTGGGGCGAGGTCTCGGCCTCTGCGGTCTATGCCTTCTACGAGCCAGAAGCATCGCGGCTGGGACTCGGCACTGCGAGCATCCTCAACCTCATCCGCCTGGCGCGAAGCCTTGGCCGGGAATGGGTGTACCTCGGCTTCTGGCTCAAGGACCACCCCAAGATGCACTACAAGATCCGCTTTCGCCCGCACGAGCGGCGGATCGCCGATATGTGGCAGCGATTCGAAGAGGCATCATGATTTCCGCGCTCCTGCTGAGCCTCGCCCTGATGTGCGCTGCGCCTCCGAGCATCCGCATCGCCACGTTCAACGTCGCTTTGGAAAGCGCGGAAGCCCGCGGCATGATCGAGCGCCTGAGCGCAGGCGATGCGCGGGCAGTGCAGATCGCGGCGATCATCCAGACCGTCAGGCCGGACATCCTTCTCATCAACGAGCTCGACTTCGATCCCGAGGGTGAGGCGGCCGAGCTTTTCCTCGGCTACCTCGAACGCCCACAGTATGGTCAGGCGCCGATCCGCTACCCCCACCGCTTCCTCGCGCCGGTCAACACCGGGGTGCAAAGCGGCTTCGACCTCGACGGCGATGGCAAGCCCGGCGGTGCAGCCGACGCCCTCGGCTTCGGTCATCACCCCGGGCATTACGGCATGCTGCTCCTCAGCCGCTTTCCCATCCTGCACGACGAGGCCAGGACCTTTCGCCATTTCCGCTGGGCGGCGATGCCCGGAGCGCTCCGCCCACCCGCGGCCTCGGGTGAGGGCTGGTTTTGGCCGGACTGGATTTGGGAGCAGCTCCCCCTCTCGTCGAAAAGCCATTGGGTCGTGCCGGTCGCAACACCCCTTGGTCGGATCGATGTGATCGCCGCCCATCCCACGCCGCCTGTTTTCGACGGTCCCGAGCGGCGAAACGCCCGCCGCAACCACGACGAAATCCGGCTGATCGCCGAGCTGATCGATCCTGAGCGGGGCGCCTATCTCGTCGACGACCGCGGTCGCACTGGCGCCCTCCCCGCCGAGGCGCTCGCGGTCGTGCTCGGCGATCTCAACGCCGATCCCGTGGATGGCGCGTCCTGGCCGGGAGCCATCGCCCAGCTCCTCGAACATCCCCGCTTGCAGACCGACTTCGTGCCCCGCAGCCAAGGGGCCGTGGCATCGGCCCAACGCCGCGGCGGCGCGAACCTCGAGCAGCGCGGCGATCCCGCTGCCGATACCGCCGAGTTTTCGCCCGAGGTCGGCAATCTGCGCGTGGACTATGTCCTCCCGAGCCGCGGGCTCTGCGCCGTGGATGGCGGCGTGTTTTGGCCGAAGCCCGGGGAGCCGGGATCGGAGTGGGTGGAGGCGAGCGATCATCGGCTGGTCTGGCTCGATCTCATCCTCTGTCCGGCCGATGAAGCGCCATGAGCAACCGCGCTACGGGCTCGCGCGGGTGCTTTCCAAACGCGGCGCGCTCTCGCGCCGACGCGCCGCCGAATGCATCCGCGCAGGCCGGGTCCGTGTCGAAGGCCGAGTGGTCCGCGACCCGGAGGCGCCCACGGCCCTCGATGCCACGATCACGCTCGATGGGGAGCGGGTGGAACCGGTCGAGCGCATCGTGCTCGCCCTCAACAAGCGGCGCGGATGGGTGTGCACCGCTTCCGACGAGAAAGGGCGGGCGACGATTTACGAAGCCCTAGCGCAAGCCCCGGACTTACCGTGGCTGTTCCCGGTCGGCCGACTCGATCGCGCGAGCGAAGGGCTGATCCTGCTCAGCAACGACACGGCGCTTTCCGCCCGCATCCTCGATCCGGAGCGAGGGCCGCCCAAGACTTACCACCTCAAGCTCCGCGGCCGCTTCGACCCTCTGCTGCTTCGGCGTTGGGAAGAAGGCATCGAGGATGGGGGCGAGCTTCTCCGTGCTTTCGAACTCGCCCTGCTGCGGCAGGGGCCGCGCTCCTTCTGGCTCGCCGTGCGCTTGAAAGGCGGGCGCAACCGGCAGCTCCGCCGCATGGCGGCGGCAAGCGGCCACGAAGTCGAGCGGCTGATCCGGGTGGCGATCGGTGGACTCTCTCTCGGTCCTCTCGGCAAGGGCGCTTGGCGGCGGTTGCGCGAGGAGGAGGAGCTCGCGCTCCTCTTCGCGAAGCCGCCGCCGCTCATCCCTCCTTCGGCTTGAGCAGGTCCTCCATACGCTTATCGACGGCGCTGTATTTCCATGCCGGAATGCGGTACACCCAGTCCCGCACCTGGGCGTTGAAACGCTCGACCTCGCGCGCCAAAGCCTCGCGCGTAGGCTTCTCTTGTTGCTCAGCGCTGGCTCGATCAGGCGCCTCGCTCGCCGGCGCAGCCGCGCTCTTTTCACCCTCCGGCTGCGCTGGCTTTTCTTCGGCTTCATCGCTCGCCTTGCCCGCAGCTTCGGAGTCCGCAGGGGAGGTCGCGGCCAGAGCCTCTTCGGGCAGAAGCTCCGCCGAAAGGGTCAAGAAATGCGCATCGTCTTTCTTCCACAAGCGCATCGCGAAGCGGCGGCCATCGAAGGTCTCATAGCTCAAGGCGAGCGCATCTTCCGGCACCGGCTGCTCGGCGGCGGGCAGAACGTCGTCGGCCTGTAACGAGGAGAGCAATCCCGCCAAGCCGCTCGGCGCCCACTCGCCGGTGAGCTCGCGCCCCACCGGCAGGTTCTCGACCGTGAAATGCGCATCCTCCTCCTTGCTCTTCGCGGCGCGAATGCTCTCGCCGTCGGGGCGCTTGAGTTCGAGCCGCTTCACTTTGGCGCTTGGCACATCGATGAGATCGCGGGCGATCCAGCGCGCTGGTTCGCGCTCGAGGGTGAGATCCCCACTCGCGAGCCAGCTCTGGTTTTCGCCAGCGCGCCGGATGAAGGTGCCGCTCCCCTGACCGTTGTAGCGTCCGATGAGAAGGCTCTGCTCGCCGTCGCTGAAGACGAGTTCGAGGCGCGTGGCGGCGCCCTCCGCCGCATCCGGCTCGGCGAGACCGAGTTCGCCAAAGCGCTCGGGGTTGCTGGTCTTGGGCTCGAGCAGACGGGCCTCGCTCAGGCGCAGCAGATAACCCCGAAGCTTGCCGAGATCGGCGGGATAGCCGTGCCGCTCGCGCACCACGAAAGCGCCATCCTCTCGGCCGCGTTCGATGGTGAGGAGCGGCTCCCTCGCACTCAGGCGAAAAGCCTGGAGCCGCTCGAGCCGATCCGAAAGACCGGGGAAGACGGGCTGCCCGACCTCGGGCGGTACGCCGCGTCGCGGATCGCCGAGATTGAGCCACCAGGCGAGGAGCGCGGCGAAGACGGCGATAACGATCAGCAGCCTGAGGGTTTTCGCATTCATCTCAAACTCCCGCCGCAGCAGCGAAACGACGGCGCCGGACGCGCCAGGCGGCGAGCAGGACCGCCGCCACCGTCACCAGCGCCGGGAAGAGGACGATGTTGATGAACTTCAGGCGAGCGCCGAGGGCTTCGATATCCGCATCGAGCTGGCGCCTCACCTCACGCAGCTCCTTGCGGATCCTGAGCTTCTCCTGCTGGAATCGGGCGAGCTCGGCGCGCTGCTCCGGAGAGAGCACGAGCGCCTGTTGCTCGCCCTTCTGCTGCTGCAGCTCGTTGAGCCGCCGCTCGGTGTCGGCAAGCTGCTGCTGCAATTCGCGCTCCTTGGCGCGGAAGCGCTCATCGGCCTGCCGCCGCAGCGCCTCCACCCTGGTGAAGGGCCGGACCGAAAGTGCGCGCCCGCGGATCGAGATCAGCGCACCGGTGCCGGTCAGGTTGTCCACCGCGTTGACGATGAAATCCCCGTTGGCGGCGAAGGCGTTCGCGACTCTCTGACCGAAGAACTGACCCAGCTGCACCCAGAGGCGGTTGGTGAGGATGTCGGTGTCGGCCACCACGATCATCTGCACATCGCCCGCGGACTCGGTGCGGTGTTTCTCCCCGGACCGATCGGGGAAGGCGCTCTTGAGCTTCCCAGCGAAGCGACCGGCGAGGACCAAGTGTTCGTTGCCCGGTGCGTAATCGGCGAGGAGGCTGCTCGGATCCCCGCCGATGAAGCGCATCCGCTCGCTCGGGATGAGCATCGCCTCGCGGGTGCTGTGGACGAGCGGTTCGAGGGTGAGCGTACTGCCCTCGGCGAGCGCGAGATGGCCCGGACTGGCGAAGTTGATCACCGAGAGTTGGGCCGTGACCACGTCGCGGGCGTTGAGGTACTCGCGGCCGTAGCCGACGATGCCCGCGTGACGGCGCAGCTGGCCAGGGCCGATCGAGACCTGAAGCGCGGCGCCGCGGTCGATGAGCACCTGATCGGCATTGAACTTGATGCCCCAGGCATCGAAGAGCTTACTGAGGTTGGAGGCGCGGCTCGCGAACATCGCGGACATCGGATCATCGGGGTTGGCCCCACCATCGTCGAGCTCCGCGTAGGGATCGACGAAGATCGCCAGGCGACCGCCGCGCAGCACGAACTGGTCAATGGCGTAGAGCGTATCGTCTCCGAGGTTCTTCGGGTGGACGAGCATCAGCACCTGCACGTCCTCGGGAATCTCGGTGATCCCCTGATTGAGCTCGCGCAGATCGAAGAGCTGGCGCAGTTCCTCGACGATGAGCTGCGGCTCGCGCATCTGCCGCGTCGCCGGGTCGAAGCTCGCGCCGATCGGCAGTTGTGAGAGCAAGCCCACCACCGGGCGCTTCGGCTTCGCCAGGCTCTGGATCAGCTTGGCCACGTCGTACTCGAGGAAGGTCTCTTTGTCCGGCTGGAAGAAGGGAATCACGGCCTGTCCATCCAGCGCATTGGTGCCGGCCAGACCGAAATAGACCGTCTCCCCGCTCGGCCCGAGGGGAACGGCCTGCAAGCCGAAGGCCGCCGCACGATCCTCCTCCTCGGAGAACGGCAGCGGATCGATCACGCTCAGCCTGATCCTCCCGCGCGATGCCGCCTGCACCTCCTCGAGGAATTCGCGCACTCGTTGCGCGTAGTTGCGCAGGAAAGGGAGGTTGGTCGTGGCTCGGTCGGAAAAGAAGAAATAGAGATTGAGCGGCTCGTCGATCTCGGCGAGCACCTGGCGCGTACCGGAGGAAAGGGTGTAGAGCCGGTTCTCGGTGAGATCGAGCCGGATACCGCGCAAGAGGGCATTGGAGATCACCACTGCCGCCACGAAGAGGACGGCGAGCACGATCAGACTGCCGAAAGTGAGATGACGCTTGGTTCGGGCGTTCATGGCTTCAGTCGGCCTTCTTGAGATCGATGATCACGGCGTTGGCGTAGAGCCAGAAACCGATCATCAGCGCGAAATAAACGATGTCGCGCAGATCCACCACCCCCTTGCTCAGACTCGCGAAATGGGTGAGGAAACTGAGCGAGGCGATGGCGTCGAGCAGGCCTTGCGGCGCGAAGGCCCTGAAGAAATCGAGCACCAACGGAAAGCCGGCGAGGAGGAACGCGAAGCAGATCACCACCGTCAGGATGAAGGCCACCACCTGGCTCTTGGTCGCCGCCGAGATGCACGATCCGATCGCGAGGAAGCCGCCCGCCATCAGCAGACTTCCGAGATAGCCGGCGAGGATGGCGCCGTGATCCGGCTCCCCGAGATAGCTCACCGTCAACCACATCGGGACGGTGAGGAGGAGCGCGAGCGCGATGAAGGTCCAGGCGGCGAGGAATTTGCCGATCACCGCCTGCAACATGCTGATCGGTAGCGTGAGCAGCAGCTCGATGGTGCCGCTCTTGCGCTCCTCTGCCCAGAGCCGCATCGAGACCGCCGGCACGAGGAAGAGATACAGCCAAGGATGGAAACTGAAGAAAGGCAGGAGGTCGGCTTGGCCGCGCTCGTAGAAGTTGCCGAGGTAGAAGGTCAGCGCGGCCGAAAGCACCATGAAGATGACAATGAAGACGTAGGCCACCGGCGTGGCGAAGTAACTCGCCAGCTCCCGGCGGTAAACCGTCCAGAGGGGACTGCTCATGTGCGCACTCCTTCGGCGGTGGTGATCGTGCGGAAGACCTCATCGAGCCGCCCGCGCTCGAGCTCGATGCCCGCAAAGGCGATCCCGCGCTCGCGCAGGCTGCGGGTCACCGGCTCGAAGATCGCCTTGCCATCCCGCGGAAAGGCCGTGACACGCCGCTGGGTCGCATCGATCTCGACCCTCGCCACCTCCGGCAAGGTGCGCAAGGCCGCCTCGACCGCCACCAGATCTTCGGCGCTGACCGATACCGCGCCGTGATAGCGCGAGCGCGCCTCGAGCCGCGCGGGCGCATCGTCGGCGAGCAGCCGACCCTTCGCGATGATGATGGCGCGCGTGCAAACGGCATGGACCTCTTCGAGGATGTGGGTCGAGACGATGATCGTCTTGTCCTTGGCCATGCTCCGGATGAGCTCGCGCACCTCGTGCTTCTGATTCGGATCGAGCCCGTCGGTGGGCTCGTCCAAGATCAGCACCGGCGGATCGTGGAGAATCGCCTGCGCCAATCCCACTCGGCGGCGGAAGCCTTTGGAGAGGGTCTCGATCGGCTGATGCAGCACCGCGCCGAGATGCAGTTGCTCGATCACCGCTGCGATCCGCTTGCGGCCTTCGGACTCGCTCAGACCGCGCACGTCGGCGATGAACTTGAGGAAGCGAAGCGGCGTCATCTCCCCGTAACTCGGAGCGCCCTCCGGCAGATAGCCGAGGCGCCGCTTGGCCTCGAGCGGCTGCTCCTCGACGTCGAAACCGCAGACCCGCGCCGAACCCGAGGTCGGGGCGAGAAAGCCTGCGATCATCTTCATCGTGGTCGACTTGCCTGCGCCGTTCGGACCGAGGAAGCCGAGTACCTCGCCGGTCTCCACCGTGAAACTCACCTGGTCGACGGCGAGGATGTCTCCGTAACGTTTGCTGAGCGCACGAACCTCGATCATGGATCCTCGCAGAGCGTTTGCTGGTTCTTCTGAAACGGCCTCGGCCCGGCGCGGAAGCCCGCGCTGACTCGGGGAGGCGAGCGGCGGCGCGCATTTTTGGGACACAGCGCCCGCTTTTCAAGATCGCCCTCGATGACCGCGCAGGGCAACCGAGGTTCCCGGCCTCAGTCTCGACCGGCGATGGTCATCCCTTCGACCAACAGACTCCCGACCTGGATGCTGCCGCGACGGTCGAGATCCGCCCCGGCCGCCGCCACGCCCGCGAAGATCGCCGGCAGGTGGCCCGCGACCGTGACCTCCTCGACCGGAAATGCGATCGCGCCGTCCTCCACCCAAAAGCCGGCCGCGCCACGCGAGTAATCACCGGTTACCAAGTTGACGCCCTGCCCCATGAGCTCCGTCACCAGCAGTCCCCGACCCATCGAGCGCATCAGGCTCTCCCGATCGCCCTGCCCACCGACGAGTTCGAGATTGAAAACGCCGCCTGCATTGCCGGTGGTCCTCATCCCCAGTTTGCGCGCGGTGTAGCTGCTCAGCAGGTAGCGCACCAGTCGACCGTTCTCGATCAGCGGCTGCTCGCGGGTGGCCACACCCTCGGCATCGAAGGCGGCCGAAGCCGCCCCGCGGCGCCGATGCGGACGTTCGACCAGAGACAACCAGCCCGGAAAAAGCGCCCGATCGAGGGCGCCGACCAAGAACGAGGCCTTCTTGTAGAGCGCGGCGCCGCTCGCCGCATGCACCAGGTGAGCGATCAGCGAAGCGGCCACCTCCGCATCGAAGAGCACCGGATGACGCCCCGTGGGAATGGGACGCGCTCCGACTCGCTGCAGGGCGCGCTCAGCCGCCCGTCGTCCGACGCTCTCGGCATCCTCGAGGTCCTCGGGGCGGCGCGCAGCGGTGTAATGGGCATCGCGCTGCATCCGCTCCCCCTCCCCCGCGAGCAGCGAGCAGGCGAGCGAATGCTGTGTGCCACGAAAGGGTGCGAGGAAGCCATGCGTGTTGGCGTGAACACCGAAAACCTCGGCGCTGTCCAGTTGAGCACCCTCTGAGTTGCGGATCCCACCTTGGGAGAGCCCCGCCTGCTCGCAACGGCGCGCGATTGCGATCGCCTCCTCCGGCTCGAGCGCCCAGGGATGCCACAGATCCAGCTCAGGCCAGTCGCGCGCCAAATCCTCGGGATCGGGCAGGCCGGCCGCGGGGTCGGGCTCGGTCGCGCGGGCGATGTCGAGTGCTCGGGCGATGCACGCCGCGAGCGACTCCCGCGAGAGATCGTTGCTCGAAGCACTACCGGTCCGCCCTCGAAGGTAGACCGTGATGGAGAAATCGACGCTCGTACCGGACTCGAAGCGCTCGAGCTCCCCGAGCCGGACGCCGACCGCGAGCGAGCGGCCCTCGGAGAGGCTCACCTCGGCCTGGTCCGCTCCTGCGGCACGCGCCTGGGCGAGTGCGGATTCGGCCAGCTCCGCGAAGAGCGAAAGCCGCAGCTCCACGTCGGGGTTGCGAGGGCTAGACTGCATAGCGACGAACGAGCAGAGGAATCGTGGGTTGAATCGCGAAGAAGAAAGCATCACGGCGCCAGTACCGAGCCGTAGTCAACGGCGGCGCGAGGCCTTGGCGGTGCTCGAGCTCGCCCGCGCCGCGCTCGAGGCGCCCTCGCGCCTTCTGGCCAAGACATCCCTCCCCGATCCCATCCGCCAGACCATCGAACGAGCGCGCCGCATCACCTCGCACATCGCGCGCAAACGCGAAACCGCCTACCTGGCCAAGTTGCTGCGCGCCGACCCCGAGGCCGCCGCGTCCTTGCAGAGCGCGATCACCGCACGAGGCCGGCATGCCTCGATCGGACGCCCGACGAACGCTCTCCGAGCACAGCGGTGGGTGGAACGCCTGATCCGCGAGGGAGAAACCGCGCTCGCCAGGCTCTGCGCTGCCCATCCGCGAGCGCGCTCGCTCCCTCTGAAACCGCTGCTCCTGGCCGCGCGGCGACAAGCCGACCCGCAGGAGGAAAGAGGCCGAGACGCCCTCCAACGCCTGCGCCAGACGCTCGCCGCGCTGTTCGCAAGCGACCCTGAACTTGAAGAGGAGTGACGTAGCCGGCGGCATCGTTCCTCGCCTCAAGCGGGCCATCGCCAAGCGAGGTAGCCGCCATAGAGCACGAGCAGGAGCAGCCCCTCGAGGCGGTGGAGCGTGCGGCCGGTATAGAGCAACGGGAGGAGGAGAAGGCTCAAGAGCGACATCGCCAGCAGGTCGAGGCTACCGATCCCGGCGCTGGTGATCGGGCGGAGGGCGCTCGATGCGCCCAGAATGCCAAGGACATTGAAAACATTGGAGCCGACCACGTTGCCGACCGCGATGTCGGCTTGTCTTCGCCAGGCGGCGACCAGCGAGGTCGCGAGTTCCGGCAGGCTGGTGCCCGCCGCGACGATGGTCAGCCCGATCACCGCCTCCTGCACGCCGAGCGCGCGCGCCAAGGACGCCGCATGGCTGACCAGTAGCCCGGCACCGACCACCAGCAGCCCAAGACCGGCAGCGATCAAGAGAAGCTCGCGCCAAAGGCGACGCGTCGCCCCCCCGGCGAAGGGCGCATCCGGCCAGTCCTGAAGCCCCGCGCGCATCCGGCGCCGCGCGAGCACCAGGTTGAGGGCGGTGTAAGCAATGAGCCCGAGGAGCAGCAGCACGCCCTCGCTCCGGGTGATGACACCATCGCCGAGGAGGGGCAGAAGGAGCAAAGCCACCGCGAAGGCGATAGGGGCATCGAGGCGCACCACCTGCTCATGGACCGGGATCGGGCAGATCAGCGCAGCAAGCCCGAGGATCACCGCAATGTTGAAGATGTTCGAGCCGATGACGTTGCCGACCGCGATGTCGCCCGCGCCATCGAGCGCCGCCTTCAGGCTCACCACCAGCTCCGGGGCGCTGGTGCCGAAAGCGACCACGGTCAGGCCGATGGCGAGACGGCTCAGCCCGAGGCGAAGCGCAAGCGCCGAAGCACCCCGCACCACGCTCTCCGCCCCCGCCACGAGCACAGCCAAGGCGAGGGCGATCATGAGCAGATGGATGGCCATGGGGAGAAAACGATACTTCGCCCGGTCGCTCAGTGGCCTTCGGTGCCGCCCACGGTCAGGACGTCCACCTTGAGCGTGGGCTGGCCCACCCCGACCGGCACGCTCTGGCCATCCTTGCCGCAGACCCCCACGCCCTCATCCAAAGCGAGATCATGGCCCACCATGCTCACCCGGCACAGAACCTCGGGTCCACAGCCGATCAGAGTCGCGCCCTTGATCGGCGGTCCGATCCGGCCGCGCTCGATGAGATAGGCCTCATTGGCCGAGAACACGAACTGGCCGCTGGTGATGTCCACTTGGCCACCGCCGAAGTTGACGGCATAGATGCCGCGCTCGACCGAAGCAATGATCTCTTCCGGCGCGTAGGGCCCGGGGAGCATATAAGTGTTGGTCATGCGCGGCATCGGCAGATGGGCGTAGCTCTCGCGCCGACCGTTGCCGGTGGGCGCCATCCCCATCAGCCGCGCGTTCTGAAGATCCTGCATGTAACCCCTGAGCACGCCGTCCTCGATCAACACCGTGCAGGAAGAAGGCGTGCCTTCATCGTCCACGTTGAGCGAGCCTCGGCGCGAGGCCAGGGTGCCGTCGTCGACGACCGTCACCCCGGGTGCGGCCACGCGCTCGCCGATGCGTCCGCTGTAGGCGCTCGTTCCCTTGCGATTGAAATCTCCTTCGAGCCCATGACCGACCGCCTCATGCAACAGCACGCCCGGCCAGCCCGGTCCGAGCACGACGGGCATTTCTCCGGCAGGGGCGGGAATCGCCTCGAGGTTAGTGAGCGCCCGTCTGACCGCCTCGCGCGCGAAGCGTTCGGGAAGTCCGCGAGCGATCAATTCATCGAGACCGAAGCGACCACCCCCACCGCCGTGACCCTGCTCCCGCCGATCGCCGCGCTCGACGATGACCCGAACGTCGAGGCGGACCAGCGGCCGCAGATCGCCCACCAGGATCCCATCGGCGCGGGCGATGAGAATCGCCTCCCACTCGCCGCTGAGCCGCACGATGACTTCGCGCACCCGTGGGTCCAGACCGCGCGCGAAGCGGTCGAGATCGCGCAACAGACCGACCTGGCGGGAGGGCTCGATCTCCGCGAAAGGGTCGCGCCCATCGTAGAGATCGGCAAGCCGATTCGCGCGATCGAGCCGCTGGGCCGAATGCGAGGCGGAGTCCCCGGTCGCCGCCCGCGCCAGGCGCGCAGCCCGACGCAGCTCCTCGAGCTCCAGCCGTTCGGTGAAAGCGAAGCCGCAGCGCGCACCGCGCACCGCCCTCAGCCCCGCGCCGAGGCTGAGCTCGTGGCTGCCCGCTTTCACGATCCCCTCTTCGAGCAGCCATTCGCGAGCGATGCGCCGCTGCAGGAAGACATCACCATGATCGACGCCGCTACCCGCGAGCTCGGCCAGCACTCGCTCCAGATCCGAGACAGCGAGGCCGACCGGGCGGAGGATCGACTCGGCGGCGAGACGGACGCGATCCACAGGGCTTTCGACGATGGCGGACATGAGCGGTTCGAGGAAGGGGTCTCGCGAGCAGGAATCCGCGGATTCAGCGCGACTCTGAAGGCGGGCGGGGAAGGACGGCCAGCCGAGTGAGAACGGGCCGCTCCCAGGGACCGCTCAGATGGTACTCGACCCGCCCGATCGCGCCCAGCGGTCCGGCGAGAACGTTTCGGGCCAACATGCCCGCGGCGACGCCCGGCGCACCAGCCGCCAGAGCGCCGATCAGGGGCAAGGCGCTGCCGACCTCGGGACGGACCTCCACCCTCTGATCGTATTCGCGCGTGCGCAGATCGGTCGCGCCGCGAATCTCGATGCGCACGCCCGGGGCCTGGATCTCGAAATCGTCGGTTCGCGCCTCGCCCTCGGCAAAGACGAAGGAGCCGCTGAAGCCGTCGAAGCTCATCCCGGGTGCGAGAACGTCCCGGAAGTCGAGCATCATCCGCTTCGGCAGGCTCTCCAGACTGATCAGCCCCAACAAGCGCCCCGCTCCCGGCTCGAGTGCGAGCACGCGCCCCGGGCCGCTTTGCACGCGCAAGCGGCCGCTGAGGCGCTCCAAGGCCATGTCCAGGGGTGAGCCCGGCCACTCGAGCTCGGCCTCGGCGAGGATCGGACCGTCGGCCACCCCCGGGGCGAAACCGAACGCGCCGAGGGCGCGGGCGAGCTCTGTCGCCGTCAGTTCGAGGGCCAGCCGAGTGCGCGGTCCATCGCCACGCTTTAGCCAAGTGCCCCGTCCATGCAGCGAAAACGCCGCCGTACGCGCCTCCACCGCCACGAGGCGAACCCCTTCAGGATCCGCCCGCGTCTCCAGCCGGAACTCGCCGAGATCCGCATCTCCGAGCCTCAACGACGCGATCCGGGCGGTGATTTCGGGCAGTCGCCTCGGATCGAGCGACGGCAGAGGATCGGAATCGCCCTCGAGGGCGCCGTGCAGCCGCTCGAGATCGAGCACCAATCGCGGGGCCTGACCGCCGATCCAGCGCAGCTCACCGGCCACCCGCTCGCCGTCGAGGACGATCCGAAGATCCTGCCCTTCGCTGCTCATCCTCAGCGAGACCGCACCCAGCTCCATGCCGAACAGCCGTAGCGCCTCGGTGCCGAGCTCGAGCTGGAGCTCGAGCGGACCGCGCGGGGCGGCCGTCCCGGTGATCCAGGGATCGAGGTCGAGGGCAGGCACCCGCCCCTCGATGCGCAGCCCCGCGGCGGGCGGTGCGAGCCCCGTCCCGAGCTCGCCGAGGCGAAGGAGCATGGCGTGAGCCCCTGCCGAGGCGCGCCAGGCCGCGGCGAGCAAGGAGCCGATTCTCAGACTTCCTTCGCCGGATCCCTCGCCAGAGCGCCGGAAATCGAGCGACAGCAGCCAGTCCTCGCCCGCTTCCTTGACGAAAGGCGCCGGGCCGGCGAGAGCGATGCCGTTGAGCGAAGACGATAAGCGCGCCTTCATCACCCCGGCCTCTCCGCGGGCGACGCTCAGGGAGAAGAGCCACTCCGCGCTGCCGGAGCCCTGCACGGGAAGGCGTCCGGCCATGCCCGAGAGGCTCAACACTTCCTCGAGGCCGAGACGCCCCCGAAGCTCGGCCTCGAAGGCGTGACCCGGATCGGCGCAAGCGGAACCCGAAGCGAAGGCGAGACGAATCGGCGATTGGCCGAGCCGCGCCGAGAGTCCATCGGTGCGCAGCCCATCCTGGTCGAAACGCAACTCTCCTGTGAGCGCCCGCAGCTCGAAACCCCATCGCACGTCCGCCAGATCCATCTCATGCAGGCGGATCCGCCCGCGCACCTCATCCGGCGCCGCAGGGTCGTGCACGCGCAGCAACAGCTCGACCTCCCCATCGAGCATTCCTTCGAGCCTTTGCCCGATCAGCCATGGGCCGTAACGATGGACGAGCGGAGATGCGCGCAGGAATCCGACGAGGTCTTCGCCGCGTCCGACCGCGGCCGCGCGCAGCGACAGCTCCGCGCGGTCGAGATCGGGAATCTCGCCTTCCGCCGCGGGAACACCAAGCCCCCCCACCTGACCAGCGGAGGCGACGAAGCGCAGAGCGCGGTCACGAAAATGGAGCCTTGCAGCGCCGATCTCGGCGACCGGCCAGCGCGAATGGAAAGCGAGCGCACTGTCCCGCAGCTCGAGATCGACTCTGAGGCCGCCCTCGCCGCCGAGGAAGGGCCACCGCTCCGGTCGGCCTTGGAAAACCGCGCGCCCGGAGCGGAGCACACCGGACTGTAAGGCGCGGCGGAGCCAAGCGGCGGTGCGCGGCGGAATCACCCCGTAAGGCAATCGCGCGACCAGGGGTGCGATGTGGGCTTCGCCGATCACCACGGCGGCCCCCACCCCCCGCTCCGGGCTTTGAGGGTCAAACTCGAGGCGGAGATCCGCAGGCAGGCCGCCGAGCTCGATTCCCTCTCCGCTCAATTCGATTCGATCGCGAGCGGCGGTAAGCGCAAGCCTTTCGGCAGTGAACGAGAGCGGCTCGGGAAACACCGCCGGCCACTCCAACGCCGCGGCCTCCGCTCCGAGCTCCGCGACCACGCCTTCCCCATCGCCGCGGAAGGAGGCATCGAGCGATCCGAGACCGGGCAGCCCGAGCGCCGGTCGCAGGCGCAGGCCGCGCGCCTCGCCGCGGAGCGCGGTCAAGCCGCGCCGATCGAACTCGAGCTCGAGGCTTTCGAGGACTCCCTCCGGAGCGCTCGCGAAAAGCCAGGCGCGCAGGCTCGAGGGCAAGCCATCGGCGAGTGCCAGGCCAGCCGCCAGCGGGCCCAAAGGAAACCCACGTACGTAGAGCCGGTAGCCGTCCTCCTCGCCGGTCTCGAGCAGCGCCTGCGCACCCCGGAACCCATCGACGCTGAGATCCCCGAGCCATGATCGCCACCGTCCGCCGATGCGCTCCGCCCGCAGCCAGCCGGACAGCAGCGCGATGCTCCGGCGCGGCTCGACCGCGGTACCCGCAAGCGGAACCATTCCGCGACCGAAGAGACCCACCCGGGAGAGGCTGAACTCGGTGGCGAGCGAGCCGCCCCCGTCCGGCCGCAGTTCGAGCCAGAGCTCGATCGAGCCCCTGCCCCCGCGAATCCCAATCCCCGCCCCATCGAGCCCAGCGAGGATGCGGCCGAGGTCGGCGGCCTCGATTCGGAGATAGCCGCGCTGCCCCCTCGCCTCCCGCAACCACACGAAGGCGAGCGAGCCCCCCTGGCCGGGGAGCCGCGCGCGCCCCCCCCAACGCTCGCCATCTCGCTCGGGATGGCTGGCGAGGGCCACCTGATCGAGCTCGATCGCGGGCCAGGAGGGCAGACCGCGCACCGCGAGGCGCCCGCCTTCCACCGTGAAGCGCATCAGACCGGGCCACCCGGAACGATCGGTCCGTTCCGGCAACCCCGAGAAGCGCAGCGCATTCCCATCCCATTCGGCCGCCACCGCGAGACCATACAGGCGAAGCTCCGCCGCATCGTGCATCCGGGCGATGAGGCGCAAGGGATCGAGGCTGAGCTCCGCACGCTCGACCGCAAGCCGTCGATCGCCGCCGATAACCAGACCGTCCAGTCGCAGCACCGCCTCGCGACCCCGCCATTCCGCCTGCGAGCGTTCGATGCGGATCGGTGTTCCGAGCAGCGAGGAGAGCGCCCGCTCCACGCGAGTCGTATCCGCCGCGAACCAAGGCCAGGCGAGTTGCAGCAGCGCGAGCAGCGAAGCGAGCGCGATCAGGAAAAGGGCGAGCAGGCGCAGACCGAGAGCGAGCGAGCGCCGGAGAATCCCCCGCGCAGAACCCACCGGATCGCCTCGCGTTGCGGCGCTCACAACGGCACCACGTCGAACTGCTCCTGGGGATACTGTTCGATCGCCTGGAAGCCGATGCTGCGCCCGAGGAATTCCTCGAGCTCGGCCACCGCCGCCTGCTCCTCTTCGAGGATCCGCGAAACCACGCGCGGGGCGGCGAGCACCATCAGCTTGCCGGCGTCGTACATCCGCGCCGTGCGGGTGAGCTCGCGGAAGATCTCGTAGCAAACGGTCTCCACGCTCTTGAGATAGCCCCGCCCCTCGCAGGCGGCGCACGGCTCGCACAGTTGCCGCTGGAGACTCTCGGTGGTGCGCTTGCGGGTCATCTGCACCAAACCGAGCGGCGAGATGTCGAAGACCCGCGTGCGCGCGTGGTCGCGCTGCAAGGCCCTCTCCAGGGTGCGAAGCACCTGGGCCCGGTGCTCCGCATCTTCCATGTCGATGAAGTCGATGATGATGATGCCCCCCAGGTTGCGCAGCCTGAGCTGCCGGGCCACGGCCTGGGCGGCCTCCAGATTGGTGCGGAAGGCGGTCTCCTCGAGGTTCCGATGCCCGAGATAGGCCCCGGTGTTCACGTCGATGGTCGTCATCGCCTCGGTTTGGTCGATGACCAAGTGCCCTCCGGACTTGAGCGGTACCTCGCGCCTGAGGGCTCGGGTGATCTCGTCCTCCACCCCATAGCAGTCAAAGATCGGCCGATCGCCGCGATAGAGCTCGATCCGCTCCACGAGCTCGGGAATGAAGCGCCGGGCGAAGGCTCGCGCTTTCTCGAAAGTCTCCTGCGAATCGATCCTTACCCGCTCGACTCCGCTGCGGACCAGGTCGCGCAGCGCCCGCAGGGCCAGGGTCGGCTCCTCGTAGAGCTTCTCGCCCACTCGTGCGTCCGCGAGGCGTTCGTTGAGGTCGCCCCAGACCTTGGCCAAGAAGGCGATGTCCTCGCGCAGGGCTTCCTCGCCCACGCCCTCGGCGTTGGTCCGCACGATGTAGCCGCATCCTGAGGCGGCCTGGGCCACGAGCTGCTTCAAGCGCTGGCGCTCGCCCTCGTCCTCGATTCGCGCCGACACCCCCAGCGTGCGGCCATGAGGCAGCAGCACCAGGTAGCGAGAGGCGATGCTCAGATGGGTGGTGAGCCGCGGCCCCTTGCCCCCGATCGGATCCCTGATCACTTGAACGACGATTTCCTGACCTTCCCGGAGCAGCTCGCCGATCGCCTTCGGTGCCTCCGGCTCCTCACCCGAGAGCCCTTCGGCGGCAGGCGGCCGGAGGACGTCGGCGACGTGGAGAAAGGCGGCGCGCTCCATCCCGAGATCGACGAAGGCCGCCTGCATCCCGGGCATCACCCGTTTCACCCGTCCCTTGTAGATGTTGCCCACCATGCCCCGTCGCGAAGCGCGTTCGATGTGAAGCTCTTGGAGCATCCCGCTCTCGACGAGCGCCACCCGCGTCTCCCGGGGCGTGACGTTGATGAGAATCTCGCTCGCGGACATCCGGGCTCAGTCGGCCGACGGGGCCGGAATGTCGACCGCGACGGGCAGATCGGCCTGCTCCAACAGTCGCGCCGTCTCGTAGAGCGGCAGCCCCATCACGCCGCTGAAGCTGCCATCGAGACGAGCGATGAAGCTCGCGGCGTAGCCCTGGATGGCATAGCCCCCGGCCCGATCGCGCCACTCGCCGGTGGCGAGATACCGCTCGATCCGATCCTCGTCGAGGGCAGCGAACCAGACCGTGCTCTCGCTGAGCGCCTCGCGCAGGCCGCGCGGTCCGGCCACGCACACTGCCGAGAGGACCCGGTGGCTGCGGCCGGAGAGTGCACGCAGAATGCGCCGCGCATCGGCGACATCTTCGGGCTTGCCGATGACCTCGCCATCGAGCACGACCTCGGTATCACCTCCGATCACCAGCGCCGCTGCCTCCCCGCAGCGCTCGCGCCCGGCGAGCGCCTTCTCGCGCGCCACCCGACGCACGTAATCCTCGGCTCGCTCACCCGACCGTTGCCGTTCCGCCACCTCGACATCGAGGGTGGTGAAGCTCAGACCCAGCTGTTCCAGCAGCTGCCGCCGCCGCGGCGAGCGCGAGGCGAGAAACAGCGGATAGGCCGGGACGATCCACATAGGGAGAAGATTAGCAAAGCCGCCGCGGAGCTCAGCCGCGATGATAAGGATGGCCTGAGAGCATGGTCGCGGCGCGGTAGAGCTGTTCGACGACGATCACCCGCACCAGCGCATGGGGCAGGGTGAGCGGCCCCAGGCTCCAGACCTCCTCCGACTCGGCGCGAAGGGCCGGATCGAGCCCCTCCGCACCGCCGATGAGCATCGCGACCGGACGACCCTCCATCCGCCACCGCTCGAGTCGCCGGGCGAGCGCCTCGCTGCTCCAGGCCTCGCCCCGCGGATCGAGCGCCACCCGCCACGCCCACGGCGGAATCGCCCCGCGCAGACGCCGCCCCTCCTCCGCCCGGCGACGCTCGGCAGGGGCAGTCGCGCCCGCGCCGCCGGCCACCGTTTGCTCCACGAGCGTGAGCTCCCGCGGCAGGCGACGGCGATACTCGGCCAACGCCTCGGCAGCCCAGCGCGGCAGCCGCTCGCCGACCGCGATCAAGTGGATGCGCACGGCTCAGCGCGCGGCGGCGACCGATTCGGCGGTCCGCTCGCCATGGCCCCAGAGCCGCTCGAGGCCGTAATACTCGCGGACCCGCGGGAGCATGACGTGGACGATGATGTCGCCGAGATCGACGAGGATCCACTCGCCATCCCGCTCGCCCTCGACGCCGAGCGGCACCGCGCCGCCTTGCTTGGCGGCGCGGACCACTTCCTCGGCGATCGATTTGACGTGCCGAGTCGAGGTTCCGCTCGAGACGATGATGTAGTCCGTGATTTCGGTTTTGCCGCGGACGTCGAGCAGCCGGACGTCCTTCGCCTTGAGGTCATCGAGCGCGGAGAGCACGCGCTCACGTAGGTTCGGAGTCGGAGGAGAGCCGGTGATGCGTTCCAAAGCTCGATCGGGGACCGAAAGTGGGAGCGATTATACGCGAGCCGGCACGCCGCAGATCGCCGTTCAGCCGGCGCGACGGCGCCGTTTGGCCTCGTCGCTCCTGAGCAGGCGGAGGCGCTCGAAGTAGCCTTCCTCGACGCCCGTCACGTATTCGCCGGTGAAGCAGGAGGCGTCGAAGCTCTTTAGACGCCGCTTCGGACCCGCGACCGCCTCCTCGAGATCGGCGAGGTCCTGATACACCAGCCAGTCGCAGCCGAGCAGTCGCGCCACCTCCTCTTCGCTGCGCCCGTGCGCGATGAGCTCCTCGGCGGCAGGCATGTCGATACCGTAGATGTTGGGGTATCGCACCGGCGGCGCGGCCGAAGCGAAGTACACCTTGCGCGCGCCGGCGTCTCGGGCCATTTGAATGATCTGCTGGCTCGTGGTGCCGCGCACGATCGAGTCATCGACCAAGAGCACCACGCGATTGCGAAACTCCAAGGTGATGGGATTGAGCTTGCGCCGCACCGAAAGCTGCCGCTCGCGCTGCTCGGGCATGATGAAAGTCCGCCCGATGTAGCGGTTCTTGATGAAGCCCTCGCGATACTTCACGCCGAGCACGTTGGCCAGTTCGAGCGCGGCGCTGCGCGAGGTGTCCGGGATCGGGATCACGGTGTCGATGTCGTGCTCCGGCCAGAGGCGCAGGATCTTCTCGCCGAGCTTGCGTCCCATGCGCATCCGGGCCTTGTGCACCGAGACCTCCTCGATCATCGAGTCCGGACGCGCGAAATAGACGAACTCGAAGAGACAGGGCGCGTGGGTGGCGGGTTCGGCGCAGATCTCCGCGTGGAACTCTCCGCGCGCGGTGATCACGATGCATTCGCCGGGAGCGACGTCGCGCACGCGCTCGAAGCCGAGCATGTCCAGGGCGACGCTTTCCGATGCCACCGCCCACTCCGGACCCTGCTCGGCGTGCCTGCGCCCGAGCACCAGCGGCCGGATGCCGTGCGGATCGCGGAAGGCGACCAAGCCCAAGCCCAGGACCAGGCAGACGACCGCGTAGGCGCCACGGCAGCGGCGGTGCACCGCCGCGACCGCGCGGAAGACCTCCTTCGGCGACAGCCCGGCTTGTCGGGACAGTTCGTGAGCGAAGACGTTGAGCAGGACTTCGGAATCGGACTCGGTGTTGACGTTGCGCCGGTCCTGCTCGAAGACCTCGCGCCGCAGGCGCTCGGTGTTGATCAGGTTGCCATTGTGGGCGAGCGCGATGCCATAGGGAGAGTTGACGTAGAAAGGCTGCGCCTCGTCGCCGCCTTCGGACCCGGCCGTGGGATAGCGGCAATGGCCGATCCCCACGCGCCCGCTCATGGCGCGGATCTCGGCCTCACCGAACACCTCCCGGACCAGGCCATTGCCCTTGTGCAAGCGCAGGCGGGGCCCGTCGGCCACCGCAATCCCCGCCGCATCCTGTCCACGATGTTGGAGCACGGTGAGCCCATCGTAGAGGCTCGCCGCCACGTCCCGGAAACTGACGATCCCGATCACGCCGCACATGACCCGACCCTCAAGGCTTCGGCTCCGTCCCCGCCGGAGGACCCTCCTCGGCGGGCCAGGCGAGAGTCCCCTCTCCCGAAGCCGGAAGGAAGCCCGCCATCCAGCGGGCGATCCGTTCGAGTGGGGGAATCAGACGCGACTGCTGCCACCAGGGATCGCGGGCGAGCGGGGTGAAAGCCGCCAGGAACACGGCCAATGCGGCGATCGCCACGCCACGGGCGAGACCGAAGAGCAGTCCGAGCAGGCGATCGGTTCCGCTCAATCCCGAGGAATGGGCGAGATGCCGCAACAGCCAGCCCGCGAGCGTCCCGGCGATGAGCAGCGCGAAGAACACCAGCGCGTAGCCGAGGATCAGCCGCGCGGAGGGCAGCGCGATCTCGGCCGCGAACGCATCCGCCACCCAAGGCCCCAGATGCAAGGCGCCGACCACCGCCGCCACCCAACTGAGCAGCGCCACCGCCTCGGCGATGAAGCCGCGCACGAAGCCGATGAGCATCGAGACCACGAGCACCGCGAGGATCAGCCAATCGGCGAGGTTCACGCTCGCTCAGGGATGGGCGACGATCATGCCCTGAAGCGCCATCCGCTCGCTCAGGGCGCGGCGAAGACGCTCGGCGGCGGCCCGGTCGGCCTCGGGGCCGACCCGCACCCGCCAGGCCGGGCTGTCCCCGCTCACCTTCTCGACCCAGGCGCTGAATCCCGCCCCGCGCAGACGGTCGCGCAGCGCGTTCGCGTTCTCCTCGCGCGAAAACACGCCGACCTGAACCGCGAAACCGGATGCCGGCGCGCTCTTCCCGACCGCCGGCGCGGGCTCGGCCAACTCCTGAATGCCAGGCTGAACCCCGGGGATCGCGCGAGCGGCGAGCCGGACGCGCTCGGCATCGGCACGCAGAGCGAAGGGACCCGCCCGAACCCGAGTGAGCCGGCGGCCGCCGCTTTCGATCTCGTCCAGCTGAGGCTCGATGCCCTGACGCCGAAGCTCGCTCACGAGCTTCTCGGCATTGGCCCGCTGCGCGAAGCTTCCGAAGCTCACCATCCATCGGCCATCCGCGACCGGCGGCGGTGCCGGCTCCGCGCGCACACCCTCGCTTCGGACAGGCGGAGGCGGAGGCGGAAGCGCCGGTGCCGCCTTGCCCTGCGCCGAGGGCCTCGCCTCGGGGGTGCTCCCCTCTGCGGGCGCACCCCGTCCGGCAGTGTCCTCGCCGGTCAGGGCATCGACGCGCGGCAAGACGGCGGCCTGCTCGCCTACCACCGGCTCCTCGCGCGCGGCGGGCACCACCGGCAAGGGCCCGGGATCGCGGCGCGCATCGCGCTCGACCTCGATCACTCGCGTCTCGAGCCTCCGATCCGGCGGCTGAGGAACCGTCAGCGGCAGCGCGCGCGGCTCCGGCTCGCGCGGCCGATCGAGCAGCATCGGTACGAAGATCACGACCAGCGCCACGATCACGGCGGCACCGATCAGGCGTTGCTTGAGCGCAGGGTCCATCGACGTCGAAGGAGCGAGCGATTGCGCGCAGTATAGGCTCAGCTGCGCGGACTGACCGAGGTCCGAGGCAAACCGGTCGCGCGCTTGCGGCGGCCCTCGCTCTCGAGCGCGGCGAGCAACCCCTCGCCGAGGTGAAACGATCCGAAGGCGAGGATGCGTCCATCCTTGGGAACGCTCGCGCAGAGCCGCCGGATGGCGGTCCCGGGGTCGGGATGGAGGGCCGCGATCCGACCGCCGAGCAGATCCCGCGCCCGCGCGTAGGCTTCCGCCGCGCTCAGCCCGCGCGGGCTCAGCCGCGACAGGCCGCAGAAATGCCACTCGGCGACGTGGGGAAGCAGCGGCGCCACCATCCCTGCGACATCCTTTTCGCGCAACGCGCCGAAGAGGACGAAGGTGGTCCGCGGCTGCGCATCGCGCTCGAGCCAGCACGCGAGGACCCGGGCCGCCTGCGGATTGTGGGCGACATCGAGCACGATCTCCGGCTCCTCGGCCAAGCGTTCCAGCCGGCCGCGCAGGCGCAACGCCGGCAGGGCCCGCAGCGGCGCCTCCGAGGCCAGGAGCGCCTCTTCGCCGGCGGCCTCGAGGGCGGCGAGAGCGAGGGCGGCATTGGCCCTCTGCGGCGGTGCCTGCAAGGCCGGTGGCGGCAGCACGAGCGGCCCGCTCCGCCGTCCCTGCCAGATCCAGCGCTCGCCCTCGTCGCGGAAGCGGAAATCGCGATCCCTGAGCCAGAGCTCCGCGCCGATCGCGCGGGCGTGGGCGAGAACGCTGGCCGGTGGGTCCGCTTCACCGACGAGCGCCGGTCTTTGCCTCCTGAAGATGCCCGCCTTCTCCCGGCCGATGGCCTCGCGGTCCGGCCCCAGCCACTCGCGGTGGTCGAGATCCACCGTCGTGAGCAGGGCGACGTCGGGATCGATGAGGTTCACGGCATCCAATCGTCCGCCGAGGCCCACTTCGAGCACCGCCGCGTCGAGTCCGGCTTCGGCGAAGAGCAGGAAGGCCGCGAGGGTGCCGAATTCGAAATAGGTCAGCGGTACACCGCGCCTCGCTCCCTCGACGCGGGCGAAGGCGCTGGCGAGCGCCTCGTCCTCGACCTCCGCGCCGGCGATGCGAATCCGCTCGTTGTAGCGCAAGAGATGCGGCGAGGTGTAAAGGCCCACCCGGTACCCTCCGGCTTGCAGCAAGGCGGCGAGGATGGTCGCCGTCGAGCCCTTGCCGTTGGTTCCGGCGACGGTGAACACCCGCTGCGCCACCCGCGGCGAGCCGAGACGGGCCCACACCTCGGCCACCCGATCAAGGCCGAGGACGATGGGCTGGGGCGCGAGGCGCTCGGCGTGGCGCAGCCAGCCGGAGAGGGTGCGCGGTCGTCCTGCCATGCGCTCAAGCGTCGGGAGGTGCGGGCACGGCGAGGGGGGGTCGCTCGGGATCGGGCGCGGGCTTGGGTCGGCGCAGAAGGAGGGCGATCAGGGAAGCGATCCGATCCCGCTGCTCCCGCCGGTCGATGATGAGGTCCACGGCGCCATGCTCCAGGAGGAACTCCGCCCGCTGGAAGCCCTCGGGCAAGGTTTCGCGCACAGTCTGCTGGATCACCCGCGGCCCGGCGAATCCGATCAAGGCCTGCGGCTCGGCGATGTGCACGTCGCCGAGCATCCCCAGACTCGCCGACACGCCGCCAGTCGTGGGGTGCCCGAGCACCACGATGTAGGGAAGCCGCGCCTCGCGCAGGGCACCGACGGCGGCGGCGGTCTTGGCCATCTGCATCAGCGAGAACAGGCTCTCCTGCATCCGCGCCCCGCCCGAGGCGGTGAAGCACACCACCGGCGCGCGCTCGCGGATCGCCCGCTCGCAGGCGAGCACGAAGCGCTCCCCGACGACCGAGCCCATCGATCCGCCCATGAAGGCGAACTCGAAGGCCATCGCCACCGTCGGCTCGCCTTTGAGGCGCCCGAACATGGCGACCAGTGCGTCCTTCTCGCCGGTCTCCTTCTGGGCCTGCAGAAGGCGGTCCCGATAACGCTTGCTATCTTTGAATTTGAGCGGATCGGTGGGCTCGACCGCAGCGCCGATCTCCTCCATCCCTTCGCGATCGAGGAACCAGCTCAGGCGCTGTCGGGCGCGAAGCGGCCGATGGAAACCGCATTTCGGGCAGACGTTGAGGTTGCGCTCGAGCTCGGGACGGTAGAGCACCGCGGCGCAGCTCTCGCATTTCTCCCACAGACCCTCGGGGATCGACTTCTTGCGGCCGCCCTCGGTGCGGATGCGGCCGAACATGAGCCGGGTGAGCCAACTCATGCCGGCAGACCCGCGGCAGCATCCGAGCGTGCATCGAGGGCGGCGCGCAGCGGCCTCAGAAAAGCCGCGGCGGCCGCCACCGGTTCATCCGCCCGGCTGAGCGTCTCGACCAGGGCACTACCCACCACCACCGCATCGGCGTGGGCCGCGACCGCGGCCGCATCTCCCGCCGTCTTGATCCCGAATCCCACGGCGAGCGGAACCGCAAGCAGCCGCCGCCAGTCCGCGAGCTCCTCGGCCAGGGCGACCGGATCGAGCCGGTCCGCGCCGGTGACGCCGGCGAAGGCCACGTAGTAGAGGAAGCCTCGCGCCGCGCGCGCGAGGGCTTCTCGCCGCGCGCCTCGCGTCGTCGGCGCGGCGAGCAGGATCTGATGCACCCCCACGGCATCCAGCGCCGAGCGGTACGGCGCGGACTCCTCGAGCGGGCAATCGACGAGCAGCACCCCGTCGACTCCGGCGGATGCGCACGCTCGTGCGAAACGGGCGGCACCGAAACACTCGACCGGATTGAGATAACCCATGAGCACGATCGGCGTCTCCTGATCGCCCTCCCGAAAGACTCGAACCCACTCGAGAACCTGGGCAAGGTTGACGCCCCGCGCCAGCGCGCGTTCGCTCGAACGTTGGATCACCGGACCGTCGGCCATCGGATCGGAGAAGGGCACGCCGAGCTCGATCAGGTCCGCGCCAGCGCCGACGAGGGCATGAAGCAGCGGCACGACCTGCTCGGGATCGGGATCCCCCGCGGTGACGAACGGAATGAGCGCTTTGCGGCCGGCGGCAGCGAGCTCGGCGAAGCGCCGGTCGATCCGTTGATCGCCCTTCACAGCACCAGACCCTCCAGCCTCGCGATGGTGTTCACGTCCTTGTCGCCGCGGCCTGAGAGGTTGACCAGGATCATCGCATCGCGTGGCAGCTCCCGCGCGAGCCTCAAGGCGAGCGCGACGGCATGACTCGATTCGAGCGCGGCGAGGATTCCTTCGGTTCGCGCGAGGCGGTGAAAGGCCTCGAGCGCCTCCTCATCGCTCACGCCCAGGTACTGCGCCCGCCCCGAGTCCTTGAGCCAGGCATGTTCGGGACCGACCCCGGGATAGTCGAGGCCGGCCGAGATCGAGTGGGTCTCCTTCACCTGACCATCCTCATCGCAGAGCAGGTAGCTCATCGCCCCATGCAGGACGCCGGGCCGCCCAGCCACGAGGCTGGCGGCGTGGCGCCCGGTCGAGAGCCCCTCGCCGGCCGCCTCCGCACCGTAGAGGGCGACGCCTTCGTCTGCGAGAAAGGCGTGGAAGATGCCGATCGCGTTCGAACCGCCGCCCACGCAGGCCACCACGGCATCCGGTAAACGCTGGAAGCGCGCCAGCATCTGCGCCCGTGCCTCGCGTCCGATCACCGCGTTGAAATCGCGCACGATGGTCGGATAGGGATGAGGACCGGCGACCGTCCCGATCAGGTAGAACGTATCCGAGACGTTGCTGACCCAGTCCCGCAGGGCTTCGTTGAGCGCGTCCTTGAGCGTCTTCGAACCGCTCTCGACCGGAACCACTTCGGCACCGAGCAGACGCATCCGATACACGTTCGGTTTCTGCCGTTCGACGTCGAGCGCGCCCATGTACACCACGCAGCGAAGACCCAGGCGAGCGGCCACGGTGGCGGTGGCCACGCCGTGCTGGCCGGCACCGGTCTCGGCGATGATCCGGCGTTTGCCCATGCGCTTCGCGAGCAGCGCCTGTCCGACGGTGTTGTTGATCTTGTGTGCGCCCGTGTGGTTGAGGTCCTCGCGCTTGAGCAGGATCTGGGCGCCGCCGTTCTCCCGCGACAACCGCTCGGCGTGGTAGAGCGGGCTCGGACGGCCGACGTAGTCGGCGAGATCGCGCTCGAGCTCGGCACGGAACGATGGATCGTCTCGGAACCGAAGGTAGGCTTCCCAAAGCTCCTCGAGCGGAGCGATGAGTGTCTCGGCCACGTAACGTCCACCGTAGGGCCCGAAACGGCCGCTCTCGCCGGAGGTGGATTCGGCGCGCTCAGGCGCCAAGACTTGCGTCGACACGTCGGACCTCGCTCAGGAAAGCCTTCATCCGCTCGGGACACTTGATGCCCGGCGCTCGCTCGATTCCGCTCGCCACGTCCACCGCATAGGGCCGCACCGCGCGGATCGCCGCGCCGACATTCTCGCAGTTCAGGCCGCCGGCGAGAACGAGCGGGGCGGGATGAGGCGGCGGGATTCGCGACCAATCGAAGGCCTGACCGCTGCCTCCGAGCCCGCCGGGCCGATGGCTGTCGGCGACGAACCCAAGCGCCTGCGGGTGCTCGCGCCGCCAATGCAGCCAATCGATGCCATCCGCCGCGGGAATCGCCTTGAGGTAGGGCACGCCGAAGGCGGCACAGAAGCTGCCGTCCTCGCTGCCGTGAAACTGAAGCAGCGTCGGGTCGAGCGCCTCGATGGCCCTCTCCACGAATGCCGGCGTGGGATCGCGGAAGAGCGCGACGAACGCGACGAAGGGCGGCAGCGCGGCGCGGATTGCGGCCCCGGCCTCGATCCGCAAGGCACGCGGGCTCTCGGGTACCAGAACGACGCCCACCGCATCGACGCCGAGCGACGCGGCGAGGCGCGCATCCTCAGCTCGGGTGATCCCGCAGAATTTCACTCGGGTGCGGATCAACGCGCCACTCTACTTCTTCCGGCAAGCCGAAGCCAGGAGGATAGCGCGGACCGAGGAAGACGAGACCGCGAGCCTCGGCGGTCGGTCCCGCCAGTCTGCGATCCCGGCTGGCGAGGACCTCCCCGATCCATTGCGAGGAGCGCTCCCCCCGACCCACGAGCAGCAGGCTGCCGACGATGTTGCGCACCATGTGGTGGAGGAAGGCGTTGCCTTCGAACTCGAAGATCACTTCCTCGCCATGGCGGGCGATGTCCAAGCGGTAGAGTCGGCGCCGCGGGTGGAGCGCCTGACAGGCGAGGCTTCGGAACGCCGAGAAATCGTGCTCGCCGAGCAAGAGCGCCGCGCCCGCTCGCATCGCCTCGACGTCGAGCGGAACGCGCTCCCACGCCAGCTCGCTCGCAGAAAGCGCAGGCCGCACGGGACGGTTGCAGAGCCGGTAGCGGTAGCAGCGCCGGATGGCCGAACGGCGGGCGTGGAAGCGCTCGCTCACCCGCCGCGCCCAGCGAATCGCGATGCCCTCAGGAAGCGCGGCGGTCCCGCCGAGCATCCAAGCGCGCTCGCTGCGCTCGGCGGTGGTGTCGAAATGCGCCACCTGGCATCGCGCATGCACGCCGGAATCGGTCCGACCGGCGGCGACGACACGCACTGGATGCGCCGCGACTGTGGAGAGCGCCTCCTCGACCGCGGCCTGCAGGGTCGGCCCATGCGCGAGTCGCTGCCAGCCGAGGAAGGCGCTGCCGTCGTACTCGATGCCGATGGCGATCCGCATCCCCGACCGTTCGGGTCGGTCCCGGCCTGCGGCCGATCAGCGAATCTGAGCGAGCAGGCGCTGCGCCTCCGCCTTCTGCTTGGGGGTGCCCTCGCTCAGCACTTCCTCGAGCAGACCGCGGGCGCCGTCGGCATCGCCGAGATCCAGATACTCGCGCGCCAAGTCGAGCTTGGTCGCCACCACGTCGTCCTCGCTTTCGCCGAGAGAGACCCCGCTCGCCGCCGGCGTCCGATCGGCCATCGCCCGATCCACGTCGGCCTGGGAAATACGCTGGGTATCCCACTCCCTGGAGAGGTCGAGCTCTGGACGCTGCATACGCTGCGTCGTCAGCGGATCGGCGAAGACCTCGGGAGCCGGGGCCGTCTCGGCCGGAGGTGCGGGCTTCTCTTCCTCCGCCTCCGGCTGCCATGCGGGAAGTTCGAGCTCGGGCAGGGGCGTCGGCGCCGCCAGCGTTTCCTCGGGCGCGCCTTGGAATGGTTCCTGCTCCTCGGGCACGGCAGCCTCCACGCTCGGCGCGAAGAGATCGGCCGCATCCGGCGAGGCGGAGGGCGTCGCGGGTGCCCGGCGGAACAGCGGATGCTCCGGCGCGATTTCCCTACCCATCGCGAGCACCTCCTCCCATTCCGGCGAGGGGCCCTCGCCGACGTAGCCTGCCATGGATTCGGCCGCGATCTCGAAGGCGACCGGATCCTCGCGGTTGTAGAGCAAACGCAGCAAGGCCAGGTGCGCTTGTAGATCGGTCGGGTTGGCCTCCACCGCCGCCCGAAGCTCCTTGAGCCGATCCTCGGCCTGGGCCTGTTGCGGCGGAGCGGCCGCGACCAGGCGGCTCGCGAGCGACTTCTCGCCCGTGGCCTGCGAAGCACGACGGCGCATCAGCCAGGCGAGGGCGAGCGCGAGCAGCAACACCGCGACGCCGCCACCGATCACCGCCGGATTCGAATACCAAGGCGTCGCCTCCTCACTTGGCGGGGACGGAGCCGGCGCCGCGGGAGGCGCCGCCGCCGGCGGCGGGGCGCTCGCCACCGGCCGTTGCGGAGCGGGCGGCGCGGCCTGGACGGGCTCGGACGGGGGCGGTGCCTCGGTCGGGCGGGGCTCGACCGGCTCCGCCACGGCCGCATGCGGAGCCTCCTGCGGCGCAGTTGACGCAGCCTCGGCCGCGCGCAGACGCTCCTCGAGTTCGGCGAGACGCTGTCGCAGATTCGCCAGTTCCGTGTCCTTGAGCGCGATCAGACGTTGCTGATCGGACTCGATCGCCTCCAGTTCGCGCACCCGGCTTCTCAATTCACCGAGCTCCTGCTCGGCCGCGGCCAGGCTTTCACGGCTGCGCTGCAGGTCGGCGCGCAAAGCCTCCACCTCCGCATCGCGGGCCGGCGCACCGCCACCGGCGGCCGTCCGCGACCGCGTCTCCTCCCCAGCCGGGGGCAGGATCGCCAAGCGATCCTCGCGGCGGGGACGATCCTCGCGCGGTGGTGCCACGCGCTCCTCGCGCGCAGCGAGCACCGGCGGCGGCTCGGGCGGTGCCGCGATCCGCGCGGGCGCGACCGCCCCACGACGCGCGAGCCAGGCCTCGCTGTGCTCGGCCAGGCGCCGCCGCGCCTCGGCGCGATCGATGGCCCTGACCTCCTCCGCCCCGGGGATGCGCAAAACCGCACCGCGGCGCAACAGATTCACATTGCCGTCGATGAACGCTCCCGGGTTGGCGTCGAAAATCGCCACCAGCATCTGCTGGACATCGACCTCCGCCGGCCGGGTGGCGAGCGCGATCTGCCAGAGCGTCTCCCCCGAAGCCACCGGACCATACTCGCCGCCGGCGAAGGCGGGCGTACGGGATTCGCCGCCTGCGGGTGCGGCGGCCGGTCTCTCGGGCGCTGGAGCGCGGGGCGCAGGCTCTGCCGGCTCGGCGAGGACGGGCGCAGAGGGGGCCGGTTCCGCCGGCGACGGGGCTTCTTCAGGACGGGCGGGGACTCTCTCGCGGGGGGCGGGAGCGGGCTGATCCTCGACCCGCGCGGGTCTCACGGCCGGCGCCTTGGCCACCGCCGGCACGGTCAAGGGCGGATCGAGCAGCACCACGAATTCGCGGAACATCCGCCCCTTGCTCCACTGCGCCTCGACGAGCAGCGGAAGGAGCGGCTCGCGAACCGGCTGGCGAGAGCGCACGCGAATCGCGGGGCGCCCCTGCCGATCGCGCTCCACGGAGAACTCCACGGCGACCGGCACCGCCCGCTGCCGCAGCCCCATGCGCGAATAATCCTCCGCCGTCGCGAGGCGCACCGAGAGCGTCGCAAGCTCCTCCTCGTCCGCCGAGGCGATGCGGATCCACGCATCGAGCGGCTCGTTGAGCCGCGAACGGACCTCGATCTCCCCGAAGCCGAGCGCACCCGCCTCCGTCGCCGACAGCGCCAGAGCCAAAGCGATGGACAGTTGCCGCAGACGCATCATGTCGTTCCCCGCAAGAGCGATCGTTCCCCGAAGCGCGAGCCTCCCCCGCAAAGCTCACATCGACGTGACGATTGGGCAATAACTATAGTTCACCAGTACGATTTCACCAAGACCTCGGCGATTTGCACCGCATTGAGTGCGGCGCCCTTGCGGATGTTGTCGGCAACCACCCAGAGCATCAGGCCCCGCGGGTGGGAGAGGTCTTGGCGCAATCGGCCGACAAAGACCGGATCCTTGCCCGAGGCGTGGGTCACCGGCGTGGGATAACCGCCATCGCGCGCCTCATCGACCAGCTCCACACCCGGCGCCCGCGCCAAGATTTCGCGCGCTTCCCTCACGCTCAGCGCCCTTTTGGTCTCGATCGCCACCGCCTCGGAGTGGCCATAGAACACCGGAACCCGAACACAGGTCGCGCTCACGCGAAGCTCAGGCGCGGAAAGGATCTTGCGCGACTCCCAAACCATCTTCATCTCTTCGCGGGTATAGCCGTTGTCCTCGAAGGCATCGATATGCGGGATGAGATTGAAGGCGATCTGAACGGGGAATCGCTTCGGCGCGATCTCGCGAAAATTGAGCAGCGCCGCGGTCTGCTGACCGAGCTCCTCCAAAGCCGAGCGGCCCGCGCCCGAAACCGACTGGTAAGTGGCGACCTGGATGCGCTCGATCCCTGCGGCCCGATGCAGCGGGGCCAAGACGACCATCAACTGCGCGGTGGAGCAATTGGGATTGGCGATGATGCGCTTCCGCCGCCATGAGGCGAGGGCATCGGCATTGACCTCGGGTACGACCAGAGGCACATCCGGATCCAACCGGAAGTGGGAGGTGTTGTCGATGACCGCAGCGCCGGCGGCGGCCGCGCGCGGGGCGTGCACCGCCGAGACCGCACCGCCGGCGGAGAAGAAGGCGATGTCCACGCCGGAGAAATCGAATTCGTCGAGCGATTGGACCGGAATGTCCTCACCCCGAAAACGAAGCCTAATACCGCGCGATCGCTCGCTCGCCAGCGGCACTAAACGGCGGATCGGAAATCGCCGCTCTTCGAGGATCGAAAGCAGACATTCACCGACCGCGCCGGTCGCGCCGACCACGGCCACGACGAAACCTTCGCTCACCGCGTCTCCTCCTTCATTCGGGCGAGATCGAGCAGACCCGCGCGCGGCTCGACCTCGGCGCACTGTGCGCGATGTCGGAGCGCTTGATCCATCAGCACCAACGCCACCATCGCCTCGACGATGGGCACCGCGCGAATGCCCACGCAGGGATCGTGCCGACCTTTCACCGCGACTTCCACCGCCCGCCCACTGCGATCGACGCTCCTCACCGGCAGGCGGATACTCGAGGTCGGCTTGAAGGCGACCCGTGCGAGGATCGGCTGCCCCGTCGAGATCCCGCCGAGGATGCCGCCGGCATGATTGGACAGGAAACCCTCGGGCGTAAGCGGATCGCGGTGCTCGCTGCCGCGCTGCTCGACCGCGGCGAAGCCGGCGCCGATCTCCACGCCCTTGGCGGCATTGATGCCCATCAGCGCGGAGGCGAGCTCCGCATCGAGTTTGCCGTAGATCGGCTCGCCCCATCCGGGCGGGACGCCCTCGGCCACGACCGTCACCTCCGCACCGATCGAATCGCCCTCCTTGCGCAGACGGTCCATGAAAGCCTCGAGCTCGCCCACCATCTCCGCATCGGGCCAGAAAAAGGGGTTTTCCTCGACCGCGCTCCAGTCGTGGCGGCGCGGCCTCAATGCCCCCAGGCGAGACAAGAAGGCGCGCACCCGAACGCCGTAGCGTTCGGCGAGCCACTTCTTGGCGATCACCGCCGCCGCCACCCGCGCCGCCGTCTCGCGGGCCGAAGACCGACCGCCCCCACGGTGATCCCGAAATCCGTATTTGAGCTCATAGACGAGGTCGGCATGGCCCGGACGGAACACCTCCGCGAGTTCGTCGTAATCGCGGCTACGCGCATCGGTGTTGCGAATGAGGAGCGCGATCGGATGGCCGGTCGTGCGGCCGGCGAAGACCCCCGAGAGGATCTCCACCTCATCCGCCTCCCGGCGCTGCGACACATGCCGGCTGCGCCCAGTCGCACGACGAGCCAGATCGCTCCGGAAATCCTCCGGCGCGAGCGCGATCCCCGGCGGGCAACCGTCCACGACGCAGCCGATGGCAGGCCCATGGCTCTCGCCGAAGGTGGTGACCGAAAAGAGCTTGCCAAAGGTATTCGCGCCCACCCTCAACTCGCTCCCCGCGCACGGCGTCGCTCCGCCCAGCGGGCGATCGCTTCGCGCCAGTCGAGCAGCTCCTCGCGCCGCGCGATGAGGACCCCCATGTCGCCGGTCGAGAACTCCGCCCAGGTGAAGGGGATCTCCGGCAAGGCCGAGGCCAAGGTCTCGGCGCTGTCGCCGAGCTCCAGCACCAGCAAGCCTTCAGGCCCCAGGCGAGAAGGGGCCTCGAGCAACACCCGCGCCGCGAACTCGAGACCGTCGTGTCCGCCATCGAGACCGAGCCGGGGCTCGTGCCGATACTCCGGCGGCAGAGCCTCCACCGCCGCGCTCGGCACATAGGGCGGATTGCAGACGATGAGCTCGTAGCGCTCGGCAAGACCCTCGGCATCGAACAGATCGCCCTGAATCAGCCGCACCCGGCCGAGCACCCCGTGCTGCTCGGCGTTGCGCCGCGCCAGCGCGAGCGCCGAGTCGCTGGCATCGGCGAGATCCACCGCCCAATCGGGGAAGTTCACCGCCATCGCGATGCCGATGCAGCCCGAGCCGCAGCAGAGGTCCAGCGCCCGGCGCACCTCGAGCGCGCCGAGCCAGGGCTGGAATCCCTCCCTGATCAGCTCCGCGATCGGCGAACGCGGCACCAGCACGGAGGGATCCACGCTGAAAGCCAAACCGCAAAACCAAGCCTCCCCGATCAAGTAGGCGGTCGGCACGCGCTCCCGGATGCGCCGGCCGATGAGCTCGACCAGCGCGTCCCGCTCACGGCGAGTCAGCCGCGCTTGCGCATAGGCCGGTGGCAGCTCGCTCGGCAGGCCGAGCGCGGCGAGCACCAGATGCGCGGCCTCGTCGAGGGCATTGTCATACCCGTGGCCGAAGACCAAGCCTGCCTGCTCGAAGGCGCTTGCCGCCCACCGCACCATGTCGGCGATGGTCTTCAGCTCCTTGGCCTCTGAGGGGTCGAAGGATGCGCTCATGCGCCCGAAACTATAATCGCCGGCATGAGCATTCGGATCATCGCCGTGATCTTGGCCGCTGCTGCGGCAGCCGCCATCGGCTTTTTTCTCGCGGGCGGCGGCCGTTTGGGCCCGGGGGCGAGCCTCACCCCCGAGGGTCTGAAGGCGACTCGGCTCTACCCCACTCCGAGACCGCTGCCCGAGTTCACCCTGGAGAGGCCCGATGGCCGCCCGCTCACCCTGGCCGACTGGCGTGGGCGCTGGAATCTGGTCTTCATCGGCTTCACCCATTGCCCGGACATCTGTCCGGTGGCCTTGGGCACCCTGCGCGACATCGAGCGCCGCTTCCCGCCCGAGCGCGCGCCACAGGTGACTTTCATATCGGTAGATCCAGAGCGCGACCGGGGCGAAACGCTCGAACGCTACGTCGGCTTTTTCAATCCCCGCTTCCTCGCGGCGACCGGCGATCACGATTCGCTGCAAAGGCTCACCCGCGCGCTCGGATTGGTCTACCTGCACCGCCCGACCGAGGACGGATACGAGGTGGATCATTCCGCGAGCATCGTCATCGTCGATCCGCAAGGGCGATTGGTCGGCGCCGTCCCGCCTCCGCACGATCCGGCGGTGGTGGCCGCCGACCTCGCACGGCTGATGGGCGGCTGAGTGCCCGCCCTGATCGCTCAAGCTCAGCGATTCCTGCCGCAACACCTGCTCTCGCGGCTCGCCGGCCGCATCGCTCGGAGCCGATGGCCCTGGCTCAAGGACCGATTGATCCGTTTGGCGATCCGACGTTTCGGCATCGACCTGAGCGAAGCCGAGCATTCCGACCCCGCCGCCTATCCCAGCTTCGATGCCTTCTTTACGCGCGCGCTCAAGACGGGAGCGCGCCAGCCCGATCCCGATCCTGACGCCATCCTGGCGCCGGCGGATGGGCGCATTGTCTCGGTCGGACCCGTCCATCGCGGGTCGCTTTTGCAGGCCAAGGGACAGCATTACCCGCTTTCCGAGCTCCTCGCCGACGAGGCCTTGGCGCTCCGATTCGAGGGCGGGCAGCAGCTCACCATCTATCTCTCGCCACGCGACTACCACCGGGTGCACATGCCGGCCGCGGGCGAGCTGCGAAGCGCCCTGCATCTTCCCGGCCGGCTGTTCTCGGTCAACCGAGCGAGCACCGATTCCATCCCGCGGCTGTTCGTCCGCAACGAGCGGCTGATCGCCCTCTTCGAAGGCGCATTCGGTCCCTTCGCGATCGTACTGGTCGCGGCCCTGCTGGTGGGAGGCATCGAAACCGTCTTCGCCGGTCGCATCATTCCGCCGCATCCGCGCCGCATCCTCGATCTCACCCCGGCCGAGCCGCTCAGGCTGCCGCGCTTCGCGGAACTCGGCCGCTTCCACTACGGCTCGACGGTGATCCTCCTGCTCCCGCCCGGAACCGAACTTCTGCCCGCAGCGACGGTCGATGCCGACATCCGGGTGGGGATGGCGGTCGCCCGCCCCTCATCTCTGGCCCCCCTCCGAGGAGAGTCCTCAGCATGAGCCCGATCCTGCTCGGTCTTCTCGCGTTCGGCCCGAACATCGCCGCGGAGCCGGCCCCGCCGACGCTCGCCGAGCTCGCCTCCCGCGCCGATCTGGTGGCCATCGCCCAGCTCGTGCACACCGAGTATCGTCCGCGCGAGGGCACGCCCGAGGCCGGCTTCGCGCTCCTGCGATTGCTCATCCCCTACAAACGCCCCGATTCGCAGGACGTGGTGGCCGTGTACGCCGAACGCGGGCAGCCGGCGGCCTGTTTCTACCCCGTCGAGCCCGATGCCGACGAGCGCTACCTCGTCTTCCTTCGACGGCGAGGCGACGGACAGTACGAGGGCGAAGCGCCTTACTGCCGCCTGCCCGTCCACGTCGTCGCCGCCGATGGGGAATATGCTTTGCGCTGGCCGCTCGAGGGGGTCAAGCTGCCGCCCGAGGTCGCCGGCGAGCCGCTCCTCTTCGCCGACCGGGCCGCCCATCTGGATCCCGCCCGACTCGCGCCCTCGGCGCTGGAGGACGCGCTTGCACGCTGGCCTGCCGAGATGCTGCCGGATGGCCGCTTCCGCTTCACCCAGGGCATCCGCCTGACCGTCATTCGACCGCACATCTTCCCCGATGGCCTGCCCCCGCCGCCCCATCGTCGGCCTCGCGAGACGAGGCCCGCCGAGACGCGAGCAGGGGAGTAAAATCGGGCGCATCCGCATCTCGGAGCGCTGCTGCCATGGCCAGTCGCGCGTTTCCGCTCTTGGCGCTTTTCTCGCTCGCCCCCGTGGCTGCTCTTCCCGCATCGCGGCCCGAGGTGGGCTTTTGGCAGATCGTGAACGCACCGGGGCCGATGCTCTTCATCGAGTCGAGCGGCGACACCCTGCTCGCGGTCTTGGCCGACGTCGAGCCGAGCGGGAACCCCCGCTGGCAGATCGCGTCGGGGCCGTTCTCCGCGCAAGGGTTCCGCGCCTCCCTCATGGAAGCCGAGCGCGGGAGCTGCCTCACGTGTGCTCCGCTGCCCACGCAGTTGCGCGACTCGGGGGTCGAGCTCCGCCTCGAATTCGTGACGCCCGTGCGGGGCTTCATGCGCATCGGCAGCCAAGGGGTGCAGGAAATCGAGCGCGCGGATCTCGGCGGGTCCTATCGGGGGCCGCGAGTCTTCGCCGGTCGCGGCCTGGCGCCCGCCCGCCTACCGGAGCCGCTGGGGTCCTGGATCGTCTTCGCGCTCGAATGGCGCGGCGGACTGCCCCGCTGGTTCTCCGATCGCATCGACTTCGGCGGCGCCGACCTCCTCGGCGATCCGCCCCAAGGCATCGCCGCGACCGGCCACGGCACTCTCGATCGCGCCTGGTGGCCGCTGGTGCTGCCCGATCCGGGTCCGCCGGTGCGCTATCGCTATCGGTTCGGCTGTCAGGAGCGGCCCGGCGGTGCGAGCTGCGAGCTGCTCCGAGAAAGCGACGCGACCCCGCTCACGACCGTATTCCGCGACCTCTCGCCGCTGCGTTTCGGCACCGTCTCGGTCGATCTCGCGGGTCTCAGCCTGCCGCCTGCTTTCGCCATGCTGAGAATGCCGCCGCGCATCGCACTTCCCGAAGCCGGCTTCTGGCTCGATCCGGAGCGGCCGGGCACCGGATGGCTCATCGATCGCGCCGGTGAAAACTTCGCAGTCCTCGAAGTCGGCTTCGACGCCCTCTCGCGTCCGAGCTGGTGGCTCGCGACGGGCAAGCTCGACCGAAGCGGCCTCTTCCGTGCCGCCCGCACGCGGCCACCGCCGGGCACGGCCGAGGGCGAGACGCTGAGCCTGGGCTTTTCCTCGGTTCGCGCTGCCCGACTCGCGATCGATGGCAGTGGAGACCGGCGACTCCAACGCTTCGCCTTCGGCTCGGGCTACTCCGACCTCGCGCTGGTCCAAGACGGACAGATCTTCCACCTCCCCCGGTTCGAGGGTCGCTACGCCCTGCTGCCTCTCCGGGAGAGCGCCGATGGACCCATCGAGGTCGCGGACTGGCCGCGCCTCGTCCGGATCGGCCCGGCGCGAAGCGAGGGCGGGGAGCGGGTGTGGACGCTTTTCTGGGAGGATGGCCCGAGCGGACCGCGCGAGGCCGGCACCCTGCGCTGCCCGCTCCCGGCGGAGAGTGCTTGCGAGCTGGCCTACGAGTCCTCCCCGCCTTGGGGGACCTATGTCGGCGCCCAGCCGCCGACCTTCACGGTGCGGGCGCGCCTGGAGCCGCAAGACCTCGGCAGGAACCACGCGATCGCCCGCGAGGCGGGAATCGTGCTGATTCGGCTCTCCGAGGGCTGACCGCGGGCGGCTCAGCCGCGGCAGCCGGCGAGGCTGAGGCGTTGTCCCGGCCTGATCAGATACTGGGGTGCGCGAATGTCGTTCGTCCGCGCCAGCGCTTGAAGGTCGCGGCAACCGAAGCGCCGCGCGATGCTGAAGAGGGAGTCGCCGCGCTGGACCACATAGGTCCCCGCGTGCGCCGCCGGACCAGGATTGACGGCGCCGGGCCGCCGCGCCGCGTAGAGCTCGGCCGCCAACAGCACCGGTGCCGCCTCCGCGGTACAACGCGCCTGGTAGCTTGCCGCCAGCTTTTGCGGCAACGCGATTGCCGTGCCCGGCGGCAGCCGGCGATGCGGATCGTGGCGCGGGTTGAGGTTGCGCAAAACCCTGAACCAGCCATTGCGGCTGCCTTCCTGGCCAAGACAGATCGCGAGCTCGCTCAGGCTCATGCTGCGATCGAGGGTCACCTCGATTTGTCCGCCTTCGACGGGCGGGAACTCGAGCCCATAGGCCTCGGGGTGCATGAACAGCCACGCCGCAGCGAGGACGTAAGGTACGTATTCCTGGGTCTCGCGCGGCAGGCGGTTGTAAATCTCGGGGCTCCAGAAGCGCTTGTCGCGCGATTGCCGGAGCAGACGCTGAACCCGGCCCTCGCCCCCGTTGTAGGCGGCGAGAACCAGCTCGAGATTGCGATTGAGCACCGCGAACTGCTCATTGAGATAAGCGACGTTGGCGCGCGCCGAGGCCGCCGGATCGAAGCGCAGATCGAAGCCCTGGTCGATGCCCAAGCCGAAGCGCCGGCCGGTGTGCGGCATGAACTGAAGCGGCCCGGCGGCGCCCGCGCGCGAGACGGCATGCACGCGGCCGCCCGATTCCTTGGCGAGGATGCCGAAGAGCAGCGCCTCCGGGAGCCCCGCTTCCTCGTAGGCCGGCCACATGAGATGGCGCATGTGCTGATAGTTCTCCCAGGCCTCGAGCAGGAGCGGGCGCATCCAGGTGAGCCAGTCGAAGAGCGCGGCCTTGACCGGACCATTGAGCTCGATGATCTCGGAAAGGGACTTGCCGTCGAGCAGCTGGATGGTGCGACCGGCTTCGGGCAGGTGCGCGACGATCGGCGACTCGCTGGCCAGTGCGGGTTCGACCTCGACGAAGCCTTCCTGCTCACCGAGCAATACCTCGGCGCGCAGCGTGAGCAGATTGCCGTAAGCGGCGAAGAAGCGCTGCGACTCGCAGCCGGCGGTGTCGGCACAGATGCTTCCCGCACGCAGCAAGGCCTCCACCGCCGCCTCCATGTCCGCGCGGCCGCCTTCGGCATCGCCTTCGCGCAGCTTGGCCAGCCCTTCCTCGTAACGGGCCACGGCCGGCTCGATGGCCCCGTAGAGCTCGTTGATCACCGCCTCATCCGCCCGCGCCGCCGTCTTCAGGGGCGGTGACGCGCAGCCGACGAGGACGAGCAAGACGACAAAGAGCGGCGCAAGGCATCGGGGCATGCGCGGGAGGGTAGCCACTTCGCTTCGGCGCGACAACCGCCACGTGGGAATAGGAGGCCGCGAAAGCGGCGTGCCGACGCCCACCGACACACCCCCGACACCCGCCACCATGCGCGAAGACCCCGCGACGGATGCTCACACGAAGACCCGCGCTCCCGATCGCGCTCAGCCAACGCTTGCCGCGCCGCCTGCGATCCGCGAGACACGCAAGCGCGCGCGGGGCTCGGTTCCGCCCGGGCCTTACCGCACCGAGGCGGGCGATGGATGCCTCTTCAGCGCCCACCATCCGAGCAGGACGGCCCAGAAGCCGAGTGCGATCAGCGCCCAGCCACCCAGCATCGGAATCGAACGCGGCGGCGGCAACAGCCCCGTCACCACCAACTGCGCCGTATCGCACGCCTCGCTCACGCACACCCGATAGACCACCACGCAGGTCGCCAACGCCGGCACATTGAAGGTCGCCACCCCGCTCGTCGCACCGATGCTCGCCCCGCTACAGGTCGTCCCCGCAAGCAGGCTGTAACTCGCCCCCGCAGGCGGCGAGGACGCGCCCAACTGATCGTTCGCCCCCACATCGAAGGTCGCACCGATGATGCCCCCCGGCAAACTCACCGCATCGTCCAAGGCATCCACCAAAGGAATCGGCGTCGCCCCGCTGCTCACCGTGTTGTTCGTCGCATTGGAGTCGTTGGTGGCATCGGTGGTGAACGTGAAGCTGACACCGGTCTCCAGGGTGTCACCCCCTCCCTGGCTGCCGGGAGCAGTGAAGGTGTAGGTGCAGCTGATCACGCCGAACAAGGGCAGAGGGCTCGTCGTCGGCACCGACGGCATGCAGTTCACAGCGCTCACGCTCCCCGCCGACACCGATACCCCGCAGGTGGCGTTGACCGCAGCACCGGGCCCATCGTTGGTACAGGTGAAGATCAGACCCGGGTAGGATCCCCCCGGGCTCACCACCGAGGGCAGGCTCCCGAAGGCCACGCTCATGTCGCTGTGCTGGGCGGTGACGGTGAGTTGTGCCGTGTCGCAGGCTGAGCTCACGCACACCTGGTACGCCACCACGCAGGTGCCGGAGGCCGGCACGTTGAAGGTGGCCACGCCTGTCGTGGCGTTGATGCTCGCCCCGGTGCAGGTCGTGGCCGGCAGAAGGGTGAAGCTCGCCGTCCCCGGCAGCGATCCCGTCCCGTACTGGTCGTTGGCGCCCACGTTGTAGGTCGCCCCCACGGTGCTGGCCGGGAAGCTCGCCGCGTCGTCCAGGGCGTCCACCAGCGGAATCGGCGTCGCCCCGCTGGTGGCGGTGTTGTTGCCGGGAATGGGATCGCTGGTCACCGAGCCAGCCGTGAAGGTGAACACGGCGCCCGTCGGCGCCGTATCCGAGCCCCCAGGCGTGCCCGGCGCGGTGTACGTGAACGTGCAGTCGATGATCTCCCCCGCCGGCAGAGGGCTCGTCGTCGGCACCGACGGCGTACACGAGACACCACTCACGCTCCCCGCCGACACCGATACCCCGCAGGTGGCCTGGCTCGCTGCGTCGGCTCCGAGGTTCCGGCACCTGAACGACAACAGGCTGTAGCTCCCCCCGGGTTCCAGGACGGCAGGCACCGTGCCGCCCAAGGCCATCATATCCGCCTCAAGACCCAGCGCCTCGAAAGACCCGATGTCGCACACCGGCACCCCGTTGCCGTCCCCGTCCTGCGGGCGGGGGATCCCGTTCTGCGATCGGTTGCTCACCGGCGGGTTCTGGCAAGTGCCCGGATGACCCGCATCCCGCGCCGGGCTCCCCAGCTGCAGCGGGAAATAGGCCGGCGAGCCGGTGAGCGGGTCGAGCTGCGGGTCCTGGCCGATGATGTTGCCGTCGAGGCCGTCGGTCAGACCGCAGGCGTTGGCGCTGTCCTCGATCAGATTGTGGAGGTTGGAACCGGTGAGCGTCCCCACGCAATCCCCGCCGCTCGGGCTGTTGGCGATGATGGTGTTCTTGAGCGTGGCGTTGCCGGCAGCCACGCGGATCCCCCCGCCGCCGCCAAGGTTGGCCCTGTTGCCGGAGAAGGTGCTGTTGGTGATGATCAGCGTGCCGCCGCTGGCATTGAACACCCCACCGCCCCCATCCCCGCTGCTAAGGGAAGTGACATTGTTTCCGGAAAAGGTGCTTGCAGTAATGGTCAGCATGCCAGTGTTGTACGCCCCTCCGCCGTTTCCGGTGACCTGATTGTCGGAGAAGGTGCTGTCGGTGATCTGCAGGCTTCCGACGTTGTACACCGCGCCGCCGCTCACGGTAAGGTTGTCGGAAAAGGTGCTCCCCGTAATCGTCAGCGTGGCACCACTCGAGTTGAACACCCCGCCGCCCTCGTCTCCGGCGCTGTTTTGCTGGAACGTGCTGCCGATGACCGTCGCGCTGCCGACATTGAGCAGCCCACCCCCGATCCCGCTGCTGGAGGTGGCACGGTTGTCCGAGAAGGTGCTGTTGCTGATGCTCAGGGTGCCAGCATTCGCCACCCCTCCGCCGCCGTCGAACGCGGCATTGCTGGAAAACGTGCTCCCCGTGATGGTCAATCTGCCAGCGTTTCTTACGCCGCCGCCGAAATCAGCACCGGGACTGCCAATGGCATTGCCATTGGCAACGGTCAGGTTCCGCAGCGTGAGGTCGGCGCCGCTGTTGACCACCATCACCCGCACGCTGTTGTTCCCGCTGATGGTGACGTTCCCGCCACCGTCGATCGTCAGCGTCCCCTGCCCGCTCACGATCGGGGGCAGCGACGAGCCGAGCGTGATCGTCGTGACGCTGGGGTGAAAGACGATGAGGTCGTTGCCCGAATTCGGTGAGCCGCCACAGTCGGTGTCGCTACCGTTGTTGGCCTCCTGGATCGCCTCGCGCAGCGAACACTGAGAGTCTGACGACACCGTATCGCTCGCCGTGGTCACCGTATACGTCACCGCCCCCGCCGGGCTCGCCAGCACCGCCAAGGCCAAGCCCAGCACCCCCGCCAGCGCCTTGCACCCTCCACCCCGACGCCCCGAAACGGGCCCCGCCTCGTTCACCACCATCGCCGCTCTCCCCTTCGCTCTCGAGCCTCTGCGGGGCCTTCCGGCACTCTAGGACGCACCCTCCGCCACCGTCAAGGCTTCGCGCACAAATCCGCGCGCTCCACAACCGCTCAAGCACACGACCCGCCCCCTCCAGCCTCGCATCCAGCACAGCCCTCCAGGCCCCGCCCAAGCCCGGGCGCATCCCGCCGGCACCCCGCCACCGAAAACCTCCCCCATCGCGCCGCCATCGCCCAAGGACCTCCGCACCCAAGGACCCCAACCCCGAGCAGCAACCCGGCGATGAATCGATCCGATGCAACCTTCAATCGCCCCTTGGAATGGGCTCGAACGCGATGATCCAAGCCGCCGCGCGCGGCCCTTTCTCTTCCGGAGCCGCCGCTCTCGCAACGCGCGCGGCCGACCCCCTCTCGATCACCACCGCGCAGGCGGCAACGGCCCGGTCACGCGACGAACAGCCGACCGAGGCCCCCAAAAGCCCCACCACCCCTCGGCCGCCGCAACGCTCGCGCAGAAAACCCCGCCCGCTCCTCAGATCGACGCCAGTCCCCGCCGCATCCCCCACCGGCCCAGACCCAGCAAGCCCGCCAGCAACACCAACAAACCGAAGGGACCCAGCATCGGAATCGAACGCGGCGGCGGCAACAGCCCCGTCACCACCAACTGCGCCGTATCGCACGCCTCGCTCACGCACACCTGATAGACCACCACGCAGGTCGCCAACGCCGGCACATTGAAGGTCGCCACCCCGCTCGTCGCACCGATGCTCGCCCCGCTACAGGTCGTCTCCGCAAGCAGGCTGTAACTCGCCCCCGCAGGCGGCGAGGACGCGCCCAACTGATCGTTCGCCCCCACATCGAAGGTCGCACCGATGATGCCCCCCGGCAAACTCACCGCATCGTCCAAGGCATCCACCAGCGGCACCGTGGCGCTCGTGAGCGTGTTGTTGTTCGTGTTCGGATCGCTGGTGACCGAGCCGGCCGTGAAAGTGAAGACAGCACCTGTCTGCGGCGTATCCGAGCCCCCAGGCATGCCCGGCGCGGTGTACGTGAACGTGCAGCTGATGAACCACCTCGGAATCAGAGGGCTGCTCGTCGGCACCGACGGCATGCAGTTCACAGCGCTCACGCTCCCCGCCGACACCGATACCCCGCAGGTGGCCTGGCTCGCTGGGTCCAGTCCGAGGTTCTCGCAGCTGAACGACAGGCTGTAGCTCCCCCCGGGCGCCAGGACGGCAGGCACCATGCCGCCGAGAGCCCTCATGTCGGCCAGAAGACCCAGCGCCTCGAAAGACCCGATGTCGCACACCGGCACCCCGTTGCCGTCCCCGTCCTGCGGGCGGGGGATCCCGTTCTGCGATCGGTTGTTCACCGGCGGGTCCTGGCAGGTCGTCGGATCGCCCGCATCCCGCGCCGGGCTTCCCAGCCGCAGCGGGAAATAGGCCGGAGAGCCGAAGAGCGGGTCGAGCTGCGGGTCCTGGCCGATGATGTTGCCGTCGACCCCATCCGTGAGGCCACAGGCATTGGCCCCCGTGTCTTCGATCAGGTTGTTGAGGTTGGAGCCGGTGAGCGTCCCCACGCAATCCCCGCCCCCCGTGCTGTTGGCCATGATCGTGTTCTTGAGCGTGGCATCGCCCTCCACGATCCGGAGCCCCCCGCCACTCCCACCCGCCTGGTTCTCCGAAAAGGTGCTGTTGTAGACCGCGACAGTAGGAGACGAGAAGGGGTTAAGGCGGCCGCTCCACACCCCACCGCCGTCCCTGCCGGCGCCGTTCCCCGAGAAGGTGCTGTTCGCGATCGTGAGCGTGCCGCTTCGGTTCCGTACCCCGCCGCCGTCGAAGCCGGCGCTGTTGCCCGAGAAGGTGCTGCCGGTGATCGTGAGCGTGCCGCCGTTCGCGACCCCGCCGCCGTCCCCGTCGGCGCTGTTGACGGAGAAGGTGCTGCCGGTGATCGTGAGCGTGCCGCCGTTCGCGACCCCGCCGCCGAAGTCGCTGGCGCTGTTGCCCGCGAAGGTGCTGCCGGTGATGGTGAGCGTGCCGTGGTTCTCCGCCCCGCCGCCGACGGCGCCGGCGGTGTTCTCCGAGAAGATGCTGTTCGTGATCGTGAGGGTGCCGTTGTTCCGCACCCCGCCGCCGAACAAGCTCGCCGTGTTCTGCCGGAAGGTGCTGTTCTCGATCCTGAGCGTGCCGTCGTTCAACGCCCCGCCCCCAGGACTCGCATTCCCGCGCTCGATGGTGAGGTTCCGCAGCGTGAGGTCGGCGCCGCTGTTGACCACCATCACCCGCACGCTGTTGTTCCCGCTGATGGTGACGTTCCCGCCACCGTCGATCGTCAGCGTCCCCTGCCCGCTCACGATCGGGGGCAGCGACGAGCCGAGCGTGATCGTCGTGGGCCCGGTGAAGCTAAAAACGATGGTGTCGTTGCCGTTACTCCCTCCGCCGCAGTCGCCGTTGGCCGGCGTATTGTTCGCCGCCAAGATCGCCTCGCGCAGGGAGCAGGCGCCATTCGCCGCGACCGTATCGCTCGCCGTGGTCACCGTGTAGGTCACCGCCCCCGCCGGGCTCGCCAGCACCGCCAAGGCCAACCCCAGCACCCCCGCCAGCGCCTTGCACCCTCCAACCCAACGCCGCGAAACGGGCCCCGCCTCGTTCACCACCATCGCCGCGCTCCCCTTCGCTCTCGAGCCTCTGCGGGGCCTTCCGGCACTCTAGGACGCACCCTCCGCCACCGTCAAGGCTTCGCGCACAAATCCGCGCGCTCCACAACCGCTCAAGCACACGACCCGCCCCCTCCAGCCTCGCATCCAGCACAGCCCTCCCGGCCCCGCCCGAGCCCAGGTGCATCCCGCCAGCACCAGCCTTGCCGGATCGGCTTTTCGCCCTCGCCACTCGCGGGCCCATGCCACGCACCCGCGAAAAGCCGCGAAGCGAATCTTGGTGCGCGTCCCCGACCGGTGCCGGGGTGAGCATGGCCTTCGAGCCTCGAAGCTGGAGCTCAGAGAGCGAAGCCCTTTTTCTCGAGCCGGCGCGCTTCGACTCCATCGCCACGGAGCGATCCCGATCACGCTCCGAAGCCCCGAAGACGGAATGCGGCGGAAGGGTTGCCGGAGGTCAGCCTACGCTGCAGGAAGGCGCTCGCTGTGGCGATCGGCAGCTCGCCCGAGGATCGGCGAAAACGGCGATCTCGCAACCCCGTGCGCTCGGCAGGCGACGGAGCTCGCCTCGCCCCGACCGCGGAGGCCGGTCGAGGGCGAGCGGATCCATGCGCGGTGATCGTTATCATGATCGGCATCCCACGCTCGCTTCGCCATGCACCGAATCCTGCTCGGCAAGGGCCTCTCCGGCCTCGTGCACTTCGATCCCCGCTACGGCAACCGTCACGGGCTGGTGGCGGGTGCCACAGGGACCGGCAAGAGCGTTTCGCTCATGCTGCTCGCCGAGGGCTTCTCGCGCCTCGGCGTGCCGGTTTTCCTCGCCGACGTCAAAGGCGACATGGCCGGGCTGGCGATGCCGGGCTCGCTCTCCGGTCGCATCGCCGAGCGGGTCGGCATCCTCGGCCTCGAGGACTTCCGCCCCGAGGGCAACCCCGTCGTGCTCTGGGATCTCTGGGGCGAGCAGGGACACCCCTTGCGGGTGACGGTGAGCGAGATGGGGCCGGTGCTGCTCGCTCGGATCTTTGAGCTCAGCGACGCCCAATCGGCGGTGCTCGACATCGCCTTCCGCTACGCCGACGAGGAAGGGCTCCTGCTGCTCGACCTCAAGGATCTGAGAGCGCTCCTAAGCCACGTCGGCGAGCGCCGTCAGGAGATCGGCACCCGTTACGGGCTGCTCAGCGCGAACAGCCTGGCGGCGGTGCAGCGCGCTCTGCTGCGTATCGAGAACGAAGGCGGGGAGCGTTTTTTCGGCGAGCCGAGCCTGCGCCTGAGCGATCTGCTCGCGCCGACGGCCGAGGGACGCGGCCCGATCCACATTCTCGCCGCGGAGCGCCTGATCCGTTCGCCGCGGCTCTACTCGAGCTTCCTGCTCTGGCTGCTCTCCGAGCTCTTCGAGCAGCTCCCCGAGGTGGGCGACCCGCCCTTGCCCAAGCTCGTGTTCTTCTTCGACGAGGCCCATCTGCTCTTCGGCGATTGCCCCTCCGCCCTGAGGCAGAAGATCGAGCAGGTGGTCAGGCTGATCCGCTCGAAAGGTGTGGGCGTCTACTTCTGCTCGCAGCTTCCCGACGACGTGCCGCAAGAGATCCTCGCCCAGCTCGGGCTTCGCATCCAGCATGGCCTGCGCGCCTTCACCCCGCGCGATCAGAAGGCCCTCAAGCTCGTGGCCGAGACCTTCGTGCCCAACCCCGCGATCGACGTGCGCGCGACCCTCACCACGCTGGGGATCGGCGAGGCGCTGGTGTCGGTGCTCGGCGAACGCGGCATCCCGCAGCCGGTGGACCGGGTCGTGATGGCCCCCCCGCGCTGCCGCCTCGGCCCGCTGACAGCCGAGGAGCGGGGCGTCCTGCGCGCGGCCAGCCCGATCGGCGCGCGTTACGACCACCTCCTCGATCGGCATTCCGCCTACGAGGCCCTGACCGAGCGAGCGCGCGAAGCCGCATTCCCGCGGAGCAGCCCCCCGCCGGTCGCGATCCCGCGACCTGAGACGCGCGCGCCGTCTCCACCGCGCCGCAGCCGGCAGGGCGTCGGCGAAGCCTTCGTGCAGTCCACCTTGCGCTCCATCGGAAGCGCCCTCGGCCGCAGCCTGGTGCGGGGCGTCCTCGGTTCGCTGCTCGGCGGACGTCGCCGTTGAGATCCCACATGGCTCGCTGGCGTCCACCTCCGCCCAAGGGCACTGCGCTGATCACCCGCGAGGGCTACGAGGCGCTTCGCCGCGAGCTCGAGGAGCTGTGGCATCGGCGCCGAACCGAGGTGGTGCCCGCGCTGGCCGCGGCCGCCGCCGAGGGCGACCGCTCCGAGAACGCCGAATACATCTACCGCAAGAAGCAGCTCGCCGAGATCGATCGCCGCATCCGCTACCTCGACAAGCGACTCGCCGAGCTTCGCATCGTCGAGGCGCCCCCAGCCGAGCGCGAAGTGGTCTTCTTCGGCGCCTGGGTGACGATCGAATTCGAAGACGGCCAAACGCGACGACACCGGATCGTGGGTCCGGACGAAACGGATGCCCGTCGCGGATGGATCAGCGTGGATTCGCCGCTCGCCCGCGCCCTGCTCGGGCGACGGGTCGAGGAGGAGCTCGAAGTGGAGCTCCCCTCCGGACGGGTGCGGATCGTCCTCGTCGACGTGCGCTACGAGGACTGAGGGAGCCCCGGGGGCGGGAAGATCGCCCCCAGCAGAAAGTGGGTCGGTAGGACCAGCGCCAGCAGGTAAACCATCAGCCACAGGCCGAGATAGAGCGGCGCGGGCAGGCGCTCCTCGACGCGACCGGGCCCGAGGGCCCAGTTGAGATTCTCTTCGCGCGAGGCATACCGTCGACTGAGGAACAGCAAGAGCAGCGCGACGGGGACCCAGAAGATCGGTGCGCGCGGGTCGTAGCCGAAGGCGGCAAGCTGATGGAGCATCACCGCCGGCAAGGCGAGATGGAACAGCGACAGCGCCCGCAGCGCGCGCGGCCGACGGCGGTCGAAGAGATACTCGACGAGACCCCCCGGACTGCGACCGACGAGGAGACGCAGGCCGAGGGAGAGCACCCAAAACAGCTCGACGGCAAGGGTTCCGACCGCGATCATGCTCGCGAGCAGGCTCGACCGAAGCCACCAGGAGAGGACCAGCCCGAACAGGGCCACATCAGAGAGCCACAGAAAATTCCTGGCGCCGTAGTGCCGCCAGTAAACCACGAGCACCACGAGCGCGAGCAGCGAATACGCGAGCTTGGCGAGCGAGTCGATCACGAACGCCGCGACAAAGCCGGCCTGAGTGCCGCCAGCGCCAAGGCGAACAACACGGCGCAAAAAAGGATCGCATCCGCGAGACCCAACACGCGCTGCAGGGTACCGATCCCGAGCAGCCCCACGATCGAGGCGAGTTTGACCATGAGCCCCCAGAAGCCGAAGAGCTCGGCCGCCCGGTGCGCGGGGGCGAGCAAGCCCACCAGAGCCCGGCCTGCGGATTGGGTGGCTCCGAGGCAAGACCCCGCGAGCACGCCCACCGCCAGGAAGAGATGCTGCGCCTCGATCGCGCGACCGCTCAGCGCGCTCAGCGCCGATGCCAGGGCCGGCGTCGCCCATACCGCGAGCACCGACACGATCCAGAGCGCGATCGTGCCGGCGTAGATCCGCCAAGGCCCGAGCCGGTCCTGAAGCCAACCGAAGAACAGCGCACCGAGCGCGGCCGAAATCTGCACGATGACGAACATCGCGGTTCGCACCTCCTCGCTCCAGCCGATCACCTGCGCGCCATAGATGAAGGTGAAGGAGATCACGATCGCGATGCCGCTCATCGAGAAGAACACCGAGGCGAGCAGGGCCGGCCAGCGGCCATGACGGAGCAGTCCGGTGAGGGTGGCGATGCTGCGCCGCAGTCCGAAGCGGAGCCAGCTCCCGGAAGGAAGCCGCCGCGGCCGACCGCGTTCGCGAAGGAAAAGAAAGGTCGGGATCGCGGCCAGGAGAAAGAAGGCGGCGGCGAAGGGCCCGACCCAGCGGATGCGCTCGGCGTTTTCGTGGCTGACCTCGCCGAGGAAGAGCAGCGCGAACGCAGTCGCGACGAGGCCGCCGAAATAACCCAGCGCCCAGCCGAAGCCGGAAATCCGTCCCATCTGCTCCCGCCCCGAGAGTTGCGGCAGGAAGGCGGCGATGACGCTCTCGCCGAGCGCATAGGCGGCGTTGGAAAGAGCGATCAATGCGAAGCCGAGCCACACCGCGCCGACACCCACGAAGTAAAGCGCGGCCGTACTCGCCACGGTGAGGAGGAAGGCGGCGAAGAGGAACGTCTTGCGCGCGGCTTTCGCGTCCATCACCGCGCCGAGAACGGGCGCGGCGAGGGCCGCCAGGAGATAGCCCAAGGCCAACGCCAGGCTCCACAGCAGGTTGCCGGTTCGGAAACCCTCCTCGGCATCGCCCACCACGATCCGGGTGTAGTAGTCACCGAAGATCACGGTGATGATGAGCAGGGTGTAGGCCTGCCCGGCGAAGTCGTACATCGCCCAGCCGAGGATCTCGCGCCTGCGAACGGGCGGCGCCTTGCAAATCCGCGCGTCAGCGCGCATCGCCTGCGAATCGCTCGCGCATGGCGGCGGGGGAGGAGGGTGCCCCGAGCCATCGACCTTGGCCGAGCAGGCAGCGCCTCTCGAGCAAGGCTTGGACCTGGCCCTCGCTCTCGACTCCATCGGCGATGACGCGAAGATCGAATGCACGACTCATCGCGATGATCGCCTCAGTGATCGCCCGATCGTCCGGATCGGACAGGAGATCGGCGATGAAACTGCGGTCGATCTTGAGCCCGTCGAGCGGCAGCTCGCGCAGACGAGACAAGCCCGAACATCCGGTGCCGAATTCGCTCAGCCAAATCTGGACACCGAGGTCTTTGAGGGCCCGGAAGCGGGCGTGCATCTGTGGCTCGTCGGCGAACAACGCGCGCTCGGAGATCTCGAGGTGAAACCGCGCGGGCGGCAACCCGCTCGCCGCGAGCGCGGTGTGGAGGTCTTGCTCCAGATCGCCGTGCAGGATCTGCCTCCCGGCGATGTTCACCGCGACGAACGGCAAGACCCCATCCGAAGCCGCCGGCCACGATTGCGCCGCGCGACAGGCTTCTCGCAGAAGCCACCGCGTGAGCTCGCGCCGCAGCCTCCCGTCTTCGATCGCGCTCCAGAAACGTTCCTCGGGAAGGAGGCCGCGCTCGCGGTGGTTCCAGCCAAGCCGCGCCTCCGCCCCGATCGGCCGGCGGCTGCGGAGCGCGAGGATCGGCTGGAAGTCGAGCAAGAGCTCGCCCCGCTCGAAAGCCGCCCCGAGCTCGAGCTCCAGTCCCGCCCGGCTCTCGACCGCAAGCCTCATCCGGAGATCGTACCGGCGCAACCCGTTCTTGCCCGCCATCTTGGCCTCATACATCGCGAGATCCGCGCAGCGCAGGAGATCGGTCAAGCTGCCGGCATCGTCGGGAAAGACGGCGATTCCGACCGATGCACCGAGTTGGGCGTAGACCGGTCCGATCGGAATCGCACGACCAAGCTCATCGAGGATCGCGCGCGCGAGCGCCTCCGCGGCCGCCGCCGCGTCCTCGCTCGCAAGCGCGACGACGAACTCATCGCCGCCCATCCGGGCCACCACTGGACTCGAATCCTCGTAAGCGGCCATCGTCGCGATCACGGCACCGATCCTTCGCGCCACCTCGGCGAGCGTTCGGTCACCCGCCTCGTGGCCGTAGAGGTCGTTGACGCGCTTGAAACCATCGAGGTCGATGAACACCAGGGCCATCCGCTCTCCCCCATCACGCGCCTGCTCCAGCATGACCCGCGCCCGTTCCTCGAAGCCTCGGCGGTTGGGCATCCCGGTGAGCCGATCGGTCGACGCGAGCTCTCGGATCACCCGTTGTTGCCTCTCGATTCCGATGCGCATGGACTCGAGGGCATCGGCCAGGACGCCGAGTTCATCCGGCGGCCGCGAACCGAGCTCGGGAAGCGGGTGGCCGAGTTCGATGGCCCTCGCGCGATCCGCCATGCGCCGGATGGGCGCGATCACTCGCCGCGAGACCCAGAAGAAGGCAAGAGGCGCGAAGACGAGGAAGATGAGCAGGCGCAGAAGGACGGCGCTTTGCTGTTCCCGCCGCGAGCGATCGAGCGTGTCGCGGAGCTCGGCTTGGGTCTCGGCGACGATCGCGGGAAAGGTGCTCGCGCTCATCTCGAGCAAGAGTCCACCGATCGGAGCCTCCCCGAGCCGAATCCCATGCGCCCAGGCCAGCGTCTCACCGCGCCAGGCGGATGCGTCGCCGCCATCGGCCAAAACTTTTTGGACCAGCGGATCCTCGATCCGTTGGCCGAAGGTCGCGATCCCACCGGAGCCGTCGTCGAGCAGCATCCCATGCGGGTCGAAGATGCGGATCGAACGCACCTCGGACCGGCTGAGCGCCGAACGCGCCAGATCTCGGATGGACTTGAGGTCGAGGTAGTAAAGAGGGTTCACCAGCGTCTCGCCGAGCAGCACCGCGAGCTGGCGGGCATCGGTTTCCAAGCCCTGACGGCCCAAGCGTTCGAGGGCGGCCGTGCTCTTCTGGATCAGGTCGCGGCCACTCCGATCCAGCAGGCCGAGGGTCACGCCGACCATCAGCAGCAGGAGCGAAACGGCGACGGCGAAGGCGAGCAGGATCCGCCGACCGAGACCGACGCCGGCCGTGCTCATCGCTCGAGATCCCTGACCCGAGCGAGCAGACGCCGGAGCTCCTCCAGTTGCCTTCGGGAACGATCGTCGTAAGGGTAGAACCGGGTCACCCCGCCAAAGGCGGCGAGCGCCGAGGCCGCTTCCGGATCATCGGCGGCCGCGAGGAGCAGCGCCTCGAGCCTGCGTGCGACTTCCGGGCGGAGGTCGGCGCGGATGAGTTCGAGCGCTCGCGGCATGAGCGGGCCCTCGCGCAGGACCACGAGGGCCTCGTGAACACCCGGCGATGAACGCTGAAGATCGGCGAGGTCGACGTCGCTGAAGGCACCGGCATCGGCAAGCCCCATGTGCACCCACATGGCGATGTTGTGCTCGCTCCGTGCCAGGGCGTAACCCACCATGCCTTCCGGCACCGGCATGCGCGGCGACGGCAGCAGAGCCAGCTTAAGCCCCTCCTCCAGCAACAAACCGAGCGGCACCACGTAGGCGCTGGTGGAAAACTCGTGCTGAACGGCCAGACGCCGGCCCCTGAGGTCGGCGAGGGAGCGGATCCCGCTTTCCGCGCGAGTGAAGAAGACCGTTCGATAGGTGGAGCGTCCCTGACGCTCGGTGACCAGGATCGGCCGGGCCCCGGCGGGCTCCAGCCGCAGCGCCTGCGCCGAGGTCTCGCTCACCCAGTCGACCAGGCCGGTCCGAAGATAAGAGCGCATCACGGCATCGCTCGGCGCCATCAGCACCTCGCCCGCGCGGATGCCAAGGTCGGCCATGCGCGCGACGACGTAGTCGAGCAGCGGCTTGAGCGAGAGATGGGAGGCTCGCGGATCTTCACTGATCCGACCGATGACCAGGATACTCGGGTCGCGGCTCGTTCCACGCGGTTGCGCCGCTGCGACGGAGAGGCCGCAGAGTGCGATTACGGCGGCGAGGCAAAGGCGCACGCGGATGTCCGCTCGGGTTTCGACCATTCTAGGGACAGTGAAGCCGCCGTGCGCGCGAATTAGAATCGCAGCGTTCATCTTCCACTCGCCCCGATGTGCTCGATCCTCGCCCTCCTGGAGCTTCGACTCGACCGCGCCGCGATGCGCCGGCGCGCCCTCGAACTCTCGCGGCGAATGCGTCATCGCGGCCCCGACTGGTCGGGGATCTGGGAGGGCGAGCGCGCCATCCTCGCCCATGAGCGGCTCGCCATCGTCGGCGTCGAGGATGGCGCTCAGCCTTTGCTCAGCCCGGATGGGCGTCACGTGCTCGCGGTCAACGGCGAGATCTACAACCACCAGCAGTTCCGTCGTCAGTACGCCGGACGCTACGCCTTTCGCACCGGCTCCGACTGCGAGGTGATCCTGCCGCTCTATCGCGAACGCGGCGCGACGTTCCTGAACGACCTCGCCGGTATGTTCGCCTTCGTCCTCGTGGATGCGCAGACCGGCGATTGGCTGATCGCACGCGACCCGATCGGGATCATCCCCCTCTACTACGGCCACGATCAGCACGGGCAGCTGCATGTCGCCTCCGAGCTCAAGGGGCTCACGGAGGTCTGCGTCGAGGCGCAAATCTTTCCCCCTGGCCACTACTGGCGGAGGGGCGATCCCGCGCCGGTGCGCTATTACCACCCGAGCTGGCGCGACTACGAAGCGGTCGCCGGCCGCCCGGCGGAGCCGGAGGCGCTGCGCCACGCACTCGAACGCGCGGTGCGCTCCCATCTGATGTGCGACGTTCCCTACGGCGTGCTGATTTCCGGCGGTCTCGATTCCTCGCTGGTCGCCGCCATCGCCCGCAAGTACGCCGCTCGCCGCATCGAAGACGAGGGTTATAGCGAAGCCTGGTGGCCGCGACTGCACAGCTTCGCGGTCGGGCTCGAGGGTTCGCCCGATCTAGCCGCCGCCCGGGAGGTGGCTCGGCACCTCGACACCGTCCACCACGAGCTTCGCTTCACCGTCGAGGAGGGCATCGATGCCCTCTCCGACGTGATCTGGCACCTCGAGACCTACGACGTCACGACCGTGCGCGCGGCCACGCCGATGTATCTCATGGCGCGGCGGATTCGCGCCATGGGGATCAAGATGGTGCTCTCCGGCGAGGGTTCGGATGAACTCTTCGGCGGATACCTCTACTTCCACAAGGCACCCGATGCCCGCGCCCTGCACGAGGAAACCGTGCGCAAGCTGGAGCTCTTGCACCTTTACGACTGCTTGCGCGCGAACAAAGCGATGGCCGCTTGGGGGGTGGAGGCGCGCGTGCCCTTCCTCGACCGCCATTTCATCGACGCGGCGATGAGCATCGATCCCGCCGCCAAGCTCTGCCGCGATGGGCGCATGGAAAAACATATCCTGCGGGAGGCCTTTCGCGGCCTGATCCCGGATTCGATCCTCTGGCGCCAAAAGGAACAGTTCTCCGATGGCGTGGGTTACCGCTGGATCGACTCGCTCAAGGCCTATGCCGAACGGATGGTCAGCGCCGAGCAGATGGAGACGGCCCGCTTCCGCTTTCCCTACAACACCCCGACTACCAAGGAAGCCTACCTGTATCGCGAGCTCTTCATTCGCCACTTCCCGCAGGAATGGGCTGCCCGCACCGTGCCCGGCGGGCCCTCCGTCGCCTGCTCCACGCCTGCCGCGCTCGAGTGGGATCCCGCCTTGCGCGAGATCCTCGACCCCTCGGGCCGGGCGGTGCGAGAAGTGCACCGCGCCGGCCTTTGAGGCAGTGCTTCAGCTCTCGGCGTCGAGCCCGCGCCGCTTGAGCAGGTGGCGGATGTCGGGATCCCGACCGGCGAAGTTCCGGTAGAGCTCCATCGCCTCGGCGGTACCGCCCCGGCTGAGCAGCGTGTCGCGGAAGCGTCGGCCGTTCTCCGGCGTGAGCCCGCCGTTCTCCCGGAACCAGGCGACGGCATCGGCATCGAGCACCTCGCTCCAGACGTAGCTGTAGTAGCCCGCGGAGTAGCCCCCTCCGAAGACGTGGCTGAAGTACGGGAAGCGATAGCGCGGCGGAACCGGGGCGAAATCGAGACCCCACTCGGCAAGGGTCTTGGCCTCAAAGGCCATCACGTCCTGAGGCGTCTGGCCGGGACCGAGCCGGTGAATGGCCTGATCGGTCACCGAGGCGGCGAGGTACTCGGTGGTGGCGAAGCCCTGGTTGAAAGTCTCCGCCGCCAGGACCTTGTCGATGAGTTCCTGCGGGATCGGCTCGCCGGTCTGGTAATGGCGCGCGTAGTTCGCCAGCACCTCGGGCCAGGTGGCCCACATCTCATAGACCTGCGAGGGGAACTCCACGAAATCGCGCGGCACCGAAGTTCCGCTGAGGAGCGGATAGCGGACGTTCGAGAACAGCCCGTGCAGGGCGTGACCGAACTCGTGGAACAGAGTGTTGACCTCGTCGAAGGTGAGCAGGGTCGGCTGGCCCTCCGGCGGCTTGGGAACATTGAGGTGATTGCCCACCACCGCCAGACGGTTGCGCAGTCCGCTCTGGGCCACGTAAGCGTTCATCCAGGCGCCGCCCCGCTTCGAGGGTCGAGCGTAGAAATCCCCGATGAAGATCCCGAGCGGGCGCCCGTCGGCCTCGAAGACCTCCCAGACGCGCACGTCCGGGTGATAGACGGGAAGGTCCTTGCGCTCCTTGAAGCGGATCCCGAAGAGGCGCTCGGCGGAGTAGAACACGCCCTTCTCGAGCACGCTGTCGAGCTCGAAATAGGGCCTGAGTGCCTCGCCGTCGAAAGCATACTTCTGCTGCCTGACCTTCTCGGCGTAGTAGCTCCAGTCCCAGGGCTCGAGCTCGAAATCGCCGCCCTCGGCGCGGATCATCGCCTGGATGTCCGCCGCCTCGCGGCGAGCGTTGGCGACCGCCGCGGGTACCAGTTTGCGCAGCATGGACTCCACCGCCTCGGGCGTCTGCGCCGTCGAGGTCTCGAGCACGTAGGCCGCGTGGTTGGGATAGCCGAGCAGGGCGGCGCGCTCGGCGCGCAGCGCCACCATCTTCGCCACCACTTCGCGGTTGTCGAACTCTCCGCCCCGGCTCCCGCGGGCGACCGAAGCCTGGTGGATGCGCTCACGGCTCTCGCGCCGCTTGAGTTTGGCAAGAGGCGGCTGGCCGGTCGTGTTCTGAAGCGCGATCAGGTACTTTCCGGGATGACCGGCGGCCTCGGCGCGCTTCGCCGCAGCCTCGATCTCGGCAGCCTCGAGACCTTCGAGCTCCTCCGCCGAATCAAAGACCACCGCCGAGGCATTGACCTCGTTGAGCACGTTCTGGCTGAAGCGGGTCTGCAGCGCCGCGAGTTCGGCGTTGATCGCCTTGAGCTTCTCTTTGTCGGCATCCGTGAGCTTCGCGCCCGCGCGCACGAAGTCGCGGTGATAGCGCTCGAGCAAGCGCAGCGACTCGGCATCGAGGCCGAGCTCGTGGCGCCGCTTGAAGAGCTCGTCGATTCGCGCGAAGAGCTTGCCGTCGAGCAGGATCGAGTCCATGTGCGCGGCGAGTTTCGGCGCGTATTCGGCCTGGATCTTCTCGAGTTCCGGATTGGTGTGGGCGCTCGTGAGATTGCCGAAGATGCGCTGCACCCGACCGAGGGTCTCGCCCGAAAGCTCCAGGGCGACGATGGTGTTCTCGAAGGTGGGCGGATCCTCGTTGGCGACGATCGCCGCCACCTCCTCCCGGTGTTCGGCCATGCCCCGCTCGAAGCCCTCGCGGAAATGCTCGTTGCGGATGCGGTCGAAGGGCGGGTACTCGTAGGGCAACGGACTCGGAGCGAGCAAAGGATTGTCGGAACGGGAAGGCTGAGACACCGAGGCAACCTCCTTCGCCGGCTCCGCTGGGGCCGGCGCGGTGGACTCACGCTCACAGGCCGCCAAGGCGAGGGCCATGAGCATGGCGAGGGGGAGTGGATGAGGGCTACGCATGGCAGCAGGCTCCACGGAAGGGATGAACGTGGGATTGTAATCGCCCCTCGCCGACGGTCGCGAGATTTCAGTGTTCCGCCGCGCCGATCAGGCGACGCAGATGCGAAAGATTCATCGGTTTGCGCAGCGGCCCATCCAGGCCCGCAGCGGAACAAGCCGCCTCCTCGGCCGCTCCCTGACGCGCGGTGATCGCCACCAAGCGCGCAGGCGCGCGGCCGCGGCGCGCGGCGGCCTCGCGCAGCAATCGCGCACACTCGAAACCATCGACCGCGGGGAGGTCGAGGTCGATCAAAACCAGGTCGAAATCGCATTTCTCCGCTTCGGCGAGGGCGAGCAGCGCATTCGGCACGGCCACCGCCTCCACCCCGAGCGATGCGAGCATGGCGAGCAGGGTTTGTCGCACCGTCGGATCGTCCTCGACCAGCAAGACCCGACGGCTCGCCGCACGCTCGGGCAGCGGCGCATGGCGGGGCGGCTCCGCTTCGGGCAGCGGCAAGCGCAAGACGAACCGCGAACCGCGTCCTGGTTCGCTCTGAAGCTCGATCGATCCCCCCATCCGCTCGGCGAGCTCGCGCGCGATGGCGAGACCCAAGCCATGACCGGGCACCTCCTCGCGCGAGCGGCCCCGCTCGAAGCGCCGGAACAATCGCTCGCGCTCCTCGGCCGAAATCCCGGGACCGGTGTCGCTGACGGCGATCACGACCGCACCCTCTTCCGCCCAAGCGCGGATCTCCACTCCGCCCTGCTCCGTGTATTTGACGGCGTTGTGCACCAGATTGAGCAGGATCTGCTCGATCCGAAGCGGGTCGCCGCACCACCAGCGGCTCAGTCGCGGGTCGAGTTCGAGGACCAGGCGCAAGCCCTTGCGCAGCGCCTGGGGCGATTCGCTCTCGAGGACATGTTCGAGCAGCGCCGGAAGCTCGAAGGGACGCTCATCGATCTCGAGCCTTCCGAGCTCGAGCCGGGACCAGACCAGCAAGTCCTCGATCAGCCGCAAAAGCAGCTCACCGCTGCGGCGGATCGCCTCGGCGAAGCGCCTTCCTTCCTCGGGGATGGGCTGACGGGCGAGGAGCTCGGCCATGCCGAGCACGCCGGTGAGCGGGGTCCGGATCTCGTGGCCGACCATCGCCAGGAAATCCGTCTTCGCCTGGCTCGCCTGCTCGGCCATCATCCGCCGCTGGCGTTCGAGCTCGATCGCATGCAGGCGCTCCACGCGCCGCTTCCATGCGAGGTGGATGCCGAGGAGCAGGAGTGCGAGCGCCAGCGCATAGATCGCCCAGGCCGTCCAGGTCTGCCAGAACGGCGGGGCCACCTCGAGCGGGATCGACAACAGCTCGCGGGCCGGCACGCCGAAGGGCGTCTCCGCGCCGATCTCCAGCCGGTAGGCGCCCGCCGGAAGGCGCGGGAAGAGCTGCTCGCCGAGACCCAGCGTCTCGATCCACTGCTCGTCCAGCCCGAGCAGACGGAACCGATAGCGATTGGCCCGAGGGTTGAGGTAGGAAAGCGCCCGCACCCGCACCAAGAGCTCCCGGTCGCCCGCCTCGAGCCGCGCCGCGCGGGGATCCAGCGCGATCCGCCGACCGTCGCGGATCACACTCAGTTCGCGCAGGACCAGAGGCGGGGGTTCCGAGGGGCGGCTCAAGCGGCGCGGATCGAAGCCGATCAGGCCATCCTGGCTTCCGATCCAGATCGAGCCATCGGAGGCTTTCAAGCCCGGTCGCTGCGAGAGCTCGAGGGTGGGCAGCCCATCGCCGATGCCGAGCGATTCCGCCCTCGATCGCGCCGGATCGAGGGCGAACAGCCCGCGCGGAGTGGCGATCCACACCTTACGATCGGCGCCGACGAAGAGCGAGCCCGCCCGCAGCCTCGGATAACCCGTCTCCTCGCCGAAAGCCTGCCGTCGGCCTTCCGGATCGATCCTGAGCACACGGTCCTCGAGCGCCGCCCAGAGCGATCCGTCCTCGGCGAAGTCGAAGGCGAAGACGCGCTCGCCCTCGATCAACGAAAGCGGTTCGTGGCGACCCTGCTCCCCGAGGCGATGCAAACCACTCGCGCCGGCGACCCACAATGCACCCTCGGGCCCGCGCGCGATTTGTTCGAAGTCGGCATCGCGAAGCCCGCGCCCATCGCCGGGCAGCACCGCCTCGAGCACTTCGAACTCAGCGGAGACGCGGAACAGTCCGATGCCGTACACCGCCGCCCAAACCGTTCCCTGTTCCCCCGCCAGGAGAAGAGAGTATGCTCCCCTGGGCGGCCGGCCCGGAGCGCCGAGCAGGGCGAGTTCGAGGCGCTTCTCCTTCGGATTCCAGCGTCCGAGCCCGTTGTGGAAGCCGATCCACACCGTGCCATCGGTACCCACGGCCAAAGCGAGCTGGGCGAAATCGGGCCATTCCGGTGCGTCCCCGCTCACTCGCTCGCCAACACCGGTCCGCGTGTCGAGGCGCCATAGCCCTCCTCGGGCTGCCGCCACCCAGAGCCCGCCGCTCGGGTCCTCGGCGACGGCGTTGACCACCGGAACGGGCAGACTCGAGCGATCTTCGGGACGATGGCGGAAGACCGCGAAGTTGGCCCAGTTGGGCTTGAGCCGGGCCAGACCGCCGCCGCGGGTGCCGAACCACAGACCACCCTCGTGATCCTCGAGGATCTGGAACACGCCCGCCGACGGAAAGGCGTAACGGCGTTCTTCCGCGCCGCGATAGCGGGTCGCGAGATCGCCTGCCAGCCGCACCACCCCATCCTGTGCCCCGATCCACAAAGCGCCGTCGCGAGCGCGCAAGATCGCCTGTGCCCGCAGCGGCGGCAGGGAGGCGAGCGGATGGGATGGGTCGGACTGGCGAAGGATGCGACCGCCGAGGTCACGGTCCAGTCCCGCGCTGGTCCCGATCCAGAGCGAGCCATCCTCCTCCTCCCAAACCCCGAGCACCAGATCGGCGCTGAGACTCGCGGGGTCGTCGCTCCGGTGGCGCAAGACCTCGAAACGACCGCGATCCGGATCGCTCAGGCGGGCCAGTCCGCCGGCGGTCGCGGCGAGCAAAGCGCTCTTCGGCCCGGCCTGGAGCTGGATGACGATGTCGGAGGGCAAACTGAGGGGATCCTCCGGATCGTGGCGAAAGCTGGCGAGACGTCCCTTCTCCGGATGGAAGCGGATCAAACCCTCCTGCCAAGTGCCGAGCCAGACGCCGCCTGTGCCATCATCGAGGATGCTCCAGACGTCGTTCTGGGGTGCCCCGTCGCGGCCCGGCGGGAAGTGCTGCAGGCGGAGGTCTTTCGGATCGAGGCGGGCGATGCCGCGATCCTCGAAAGCCATCCACAGCGTCCCGTCGCTGGCGACGGCGAGCGCCTGCACCTCATTGCCGGGGATCGCGCGCTCACCCCCACCCGCTCGCCAGATCTCAAAGCCCAGTCCGTCGAAGCGGGCGAGCCCGTCGGCGGTGCCGATCCAAAGGAAACCCTGGTGATCGCGCGCGATGGCATTGACGGCTGTGGAAGGCAAGCCCTGCTCGATCCCGAAGCGCTCGAAGAGCGGCTCTCCGGGCGGCAGGGCGAGCGTCGCTCCGCTGCCGAGGCAGCTCACCCAGGCGAGGATCGCACGCAGCCGCTTCATCGCCCTCTCCCCTTGTCGTACGCGGCTCAACAGGCGCTAAGCTAGCGAAGCAGTCGGCCCGAGACCAGGCATGCTTTACTACGCGCACGAGGCGCTGAGAACTCTCATCGCGCCTTTCGTTCACTACGCGGAAGCCAACGCCCGTTGGCTGACGAGTCCGCGAAACCCCTTCGCCCGCTGGCCCGGCATGGAGCGCTTGGCAGCCGGCTTCGAGCTCCTGCACCGCATCGGGAAGGACTACGAGAAGCCGGAGTTCGGCATCCGCCAGATCACCGCCCACGGCCACACCGTCCCGGTGGTCGAGTGCGTGGTGGCGGAAAGACCCTTCTGCCGCCTGCTGCGCTTCAAACGCTTCAGCGACGATCCCGATACGATCAAAGACCTCAAGGACGATCCGCCCGTGCTGCTCGTGGCCCCGCTCTCCGGGCACCACGCCACCCTCCTGCGGGATACGGTGCGCACCTTGCTTCCCGAACACAAGGTTTACATCACCGACTGGGTGGATGCGCGCATGGTCCCGCTTGCTGAAGGGCCTTTCCACCTGCACGACTACGTTCGCTACGTGGAAGCCTTCATCCGCCTCATCGGTGCCGAGCGGCTGCACGTGATCAGCGTCTGCCAGCCCACGGTGCCAGTGCTCGCGGCGGTGAGCCTGATGGCCGCGCGCGGCGAACCGATTCCGAGGAGCCTCATCTTGATGGGCGGACCGATCGATGCCCGGCGCAGCCCGACCAAAGTGAACGATCTCGCCCGCACCCGCCCTCTGGCCTGGTTCGAAGCCAATCTCATCCATACCGTCCCGGAGCGCTATCCTGGCCACGGGCGCAAGGTCTATCCGGGATTCCTCCAGCACGCCGGCTTCGTGGCCATGAACCCGAGCCGACATTTCCGCTCGCATTGGGACTTCTACGAGCACCTGATCCGCGGCGATCTCGAGGACGCCGAGGCCCACCGTCGCTTCTACGACGAGTACAACGCGGTACTCGACCTGCCCGCCGAGTACTACCTCGACACGGTGCGGGTGGTGTTCCAGGAGTATTTGCTCCCTCGTGGCGAGTGGTGGATCGGGGATGAAAGAGTCGATCCCGCGGCGATCCGCGACACCGCCTTGCTCACGATCGAGGGTCAGCTCGATGACATCTCGGGTCTCGGCCAAAGCGAAGCGGCGCATGGGCTGTGCCGGAACGTGCCCAAGGCACGCTCCGCCCATCTCACCGTGGAAGGCGCCGGCCACTACGGCATTTTCAGCGGCCGGCGCTGGCGCGAGCAGGTCTATCCCGTCGTTCGCGATTTCATCCGCCAGGCCATCGCTCGCTCGTGAAAGACGCATCGCTGGTGGTCGATCACCGTCTCGCCGTGAACCCGGCAACGGCCGACGCCATGCCGCGCCTGGACCGCGAGCAGCTCTGGCGCGGGCTGGTGCTACGCATGCGCTGTCCGGACGCCTTCTTGCCAGGCCTCGACGAATGTCGCATCGAACAGGCTGCCGAAGGCGAGATCATCCGAAGGCTGCGCTTCGGGAACGAGGAGGTACTCGACCGGGTGATCTTCCACCGCGCGGAGGCCGTGGAGGTGGAGGTCCTCGCCCGTCCGGGCGGAGGCCGATTCCGGCAACGCATCGCCATCGAACAGGACGCGAGCGGCGAGCTCTGGCTCCATTTCCGATATGAAGCGCTTTCCGCCGACCACCGCCTCGACGACGAGATGGCCCCCCTGATCGAAGCCGCCTACCGACAGGCCGATCGGGAGTTGATCCAGCGGCTGCGCCAGTTCGCCGCCGCCGGCACGCTCGGCTGAGTGAGCCCTGGTCCTTCAGCGCAGCCGATCGCGAAGCGTCGAGCCGAGCATCCCGATACGCTTGAGCGCGTTGACCACGTCGATCACGCGCGCCAGCGGCCGACCGCTGAGCGCCGCGATCTCGTGGAGCCGGGCAGGCTGCCGCATCGCCGCCAGGATCGCGTTCGCCTCCGGCAGCGAGGCATCGAGCAGCAGCTCCCCTTCGATCCAGAAGCGCCCGCCCGGATCGAGACTCGGATCGAGCGGGCGAGCCTCCTCGTCGAGGGCACAGACGAAGGCGAGCTCGCGAAAGCCGACCACGGTCCAAGCCGCACGGAGTTCGGCGAGCCGCTGGCGGGTGAGGGTGAGGAAATCCTGGCGGCTGAAAGCCGTGCGCCGGAACATTCGGAAAGCCGAGAGGGGTGCCGGCGTCAGCACCTCTCGATCCTTGGGCACCAGCGCGAAATGCGGCCCGTCGCCACGCCGGCACTCGCAGGGGGCGAAGAGGATCCCTCCCTCCAGGGCGCGCGCCAGCGAGAACAACTCCCGAGATCGGGCATCCCCGGAGATCGGCAGCGCCCCTTCTGTGTCCCGCTCGGAGCGTTGGGTTCCGGATTCGAGCGCCCTCAGCTCATGACGCGGGGAAGGGCTCTGGGCGTGCTCGACCGTGAGGTCTTTCGGCAACCGGACCGACTTGAGCACGGCCACCGAGATGCTCAGGGGATCGCGCTTGAACAAGGCCTCGGCATCTTCCGGCGTCATTTCGCCCGATGGACGAAACGCCACTGGCTCCGCCACCAGCGGTGCCGCATCGTTCGCCTCGAAGTCGAGGTTGTAGAAATCCTCCGCCGTGGCCGATACCACGGGCAGGACGGTGAGCTCGCGCGAGGGGATGTCGTTGAAGACCCGCGCGACTTGCTCCGGCGAAGGCGGGCGGAGGATTGTCCACCGCTCCTCCCCAGGTCGAGGGCGGGAGGACAGGACCAAGTACGGCACTCCGCGCCGCTTCGCGGTGGCGATCGCGACGTTGCCCGCGATGGTCTCCGGATCGACCAGGAGCGCATCGGCGGACTCCTCGTCGTCGCCGACCTCCCAAGACTCGCGCAGCTCTCCCTGCATGCGCTTCAGGAGCAGGCGCAGCAGGGCTTCCTCGCGTTCGGCCAGGCCGCAGAGGACCACCGTTCGTGCCTCGCGCATCGGCGTTCTCCCGAGGACCACCCTCGACGTTCGGATCACGGCGAACCGATGATCGCTCATCGAGGCCCCGTCTGTGAATCGAATCACAATTTTGCCTTGTGAATTTTTGTCACAGCCGGCCGCGACGGGGGCGCGCACCCCGCGCGTGCCCAAGATCAGCTCCCGATTCCCACCGAGCGCTCCAGACTCGATTTCACGATTCGGGGCGATCGTCTGCGAGCGGCGGAGAGGCGCTCGCCGGCGGGCAACGGGCAAAATCGAGCGAGACGGGAAAGCCGACGGGGTCTCCGGTCGGAATCCTCACGGTCCACGCGGCGGGCGTGCTCCCCAGCCGATCCACCGCGTTCCGGAAACCTGGCAGCGCCAAGCCCACCCCGCCCGTCGCCAGCCATGACCCGTCGGCTTAGGCTTTTCCTAACGAAACCCTCAGGTTTTGTCAACGATACAGCGGTCTTCCCCGAGGCTATACGATGCCGAGCGGAGTCCCTCCCCCCTCGCCATCCTCGATGGCGAAGCCGGCGAGGCGGGCGAAGTGCCGACCGCGCTCGGCGAAGTCGCGGTAATGGGGAAAGCTCGGCGCTCCGGGTGAGAGCAAGACCACGCCATCCGGGCGGGCGCGGGCGCTGGCCCATTCCACGGCCTCGGCCAGATCGCGCGCCTGCATGAGCGGCAGATCGGGAAGACCGGCCGAGAGCGCCGCCGCGATGCGCGGCGCATTCATGCCTTGGCAGGCCGCGCCCGCCAATCTCCGACCGCGAAGGGCGGCGACGAAGTCCGACCAGTCGAGACCACGCTCGTAACCGCCGAGGATGAGCGCCACACGCCTCTCCGAGAAACACTCGAGCGCTGCGAGAGCGGCCTGCGGCGTGGTAGCGATCGAATCGTCCACGTAGAGGACACCCTCGCGCTCGCCGAGCACGCGCAGCCGGTGGGGCAGCGGCTTGAAGGAGGACAGCGCCGGCAGGGCCGCCTCCGGGTCCTCGCCCAACACCGAGAGCACGCTCAGGGCGGCGCAGAGATTGAGACGGTTGTGGCGGCCCGGGAGCGCGAAACCCTCGATCGAGATCGAGCGATCGCCCAGCGCAAGCCCCATGCCCTCCGGACGCCAAGCGGGTGCAACACCATAGCGCACCGCCCCCGCCCAGCGCTCGCGCGCTCGGATCTCGGAATCGGAGCCGTTGAGGACCACCGCACGTCCCCGATCCAGGAGGGTGAGCTTGTCGGCGTAATAGCGTTCGACCGAGCCGTGCCAATCGAGGTGCTCGGGAAACAAAGCCGTGAGCACCGCCACGTCGACCGCGCCGGCGGCTCGAGTCTGGAAGCTCGAGAGTTCGAAAACCCAGGCATCGGGGCTTCGCTCGGGCTTCCACAGCTCGGTGAGAGGAAGACCGAGATTGCCGGCCAATGCCACTCGGCGCCCGAGCGAACGCAGCAGATGCGCGATCAGGCTGGCCGTGGTGCTTTTGCCTTTGCTTCCGGTCACTGCGATCACCCGCTCGCCGGAATGCTCCGAGAACCACAGCTCGGTGGCACTTGAGAAGCGCACGCCGGCGCGAGCGGCCTGCTCGAGTTCGGGCTGATAGGGACTGATCCCGGGCGCCTTGAACACCACGTCGAAGCGCGCGAGGGTCTCGGCCTCGGGCAGCGCCGCGACCGGCACGGCGCGAACCGGCGGGGGGTCGGCAGCGAGCTCCTCGGCCCGCGCGAACAGCACCGGCTCGAGCTCGGGAAGCTCGCGCCCGAGGAGGGCGATGAGCGAGCGGGTCTCGCGCCCGTATCCGAGCAGCGCGACGCGCCGTCCGCGAAGCTCAGTGAGGCGCATCGAGCAAAGACTCGAGTCGAGACGGCAAATGATGCGGGCCGGAGGGCCGCAGCAGCTCGCCGAGCGAAGGCGGCGGCGGAAGCCTCTCCAGCCAACGGCGCGCGGCCGCGATGACGGCATCCTCCCGCCATGCCGCTTGCTCGGCCAGAGCGGCGAGCGCCGCGCGCACCTCCACCGGTTCGCCCACGCACTCGAAGGGTCGCTCCCCTGCGATTCCCGCCAAAGCCGCGTACGCCGGGATCAGGCTCTCCTCATCGAGCAGGTTTCGGCCGAAGACGGCGGCGAGCTCGGGTTTCGGCAGGAAGGGCGCCATCGCCAGATAGACGAAGTGGCACTTCGGGCATTCTCCGCACCAGCGGCTGGCCGGACGCGTGCCGAGAATCCGGAAGTTGCGGTTGCAGCTCGAGAAAACGTCGAAATAGCGGCGCATTCGGGAGAAGCGGGCGGCGACCGCGAGTTCGGAGAAGGGACGGAGCAGCGAGAAATACTCGATCCCCGCGCCGATCCATCCGCCGAGCATGGTGCGAAACAGGCGCTCGAAATCGAGGCTCTTGCTCCATTGGTGGTTGACGCCGCGACCCTCGATCACCCGCGTCGGAAGGTCCGCCGAGCGTTCGTTGGCGAAAGCAATCGCATCGGCACCGTAGAGCAGGGCCACGAGCACCATGATCGCGGAGTGGATCGCGGTCACCGGTACATGCCCATTGAGCGCTCCCTGGCGGTTGAGCTCGAACAGCTCCGGGGCGATCTGGCGATCGACGTTGATCGCCGGAAGCCCGGCACGTTCGGCGCAGGCTTCGATCAGGGCCGAACGCCCGACCCATACCGGCAGCAGCGGCTCGCCGACCTCACGAAGCATTTCCAGCGCGACCAGGGAGTCCTTTCCACCCCCCAAGGGCAGCAGTGTCCGACGCGGAAGGCTCAGGGATGGCCGCGGCCCCGATCCTTGGGCCGAGGGGAAACGCACCCGGCCGCGGAGATCGATCCCGTTGCGAAAGGAGAACTCGGCCAGTCCCTCGACGTAGATCCGCTCCAGTGCCGCGGCCACCGCCGGATCCGGAGGAGCGGTCGCACACTCGATGCGCGCTGGGGCGAAGGCCTTGTAGTAGCTCACGCCGGCGATCCAGTGGGTCAGCGCCAGCGCCCGCTCGAAGGCCTCGGCTCGCTCGGGCGGAACCGCCGGCGCGCCGGGGAAGCGCAGCGACTCCGTCAGTTCCGGTCCGCCGTCGAAGGCATAGACGAGCCGCGCCTCCCCGGCCTCGTAGCGCGCATCGAGAAAGCGGAAGACCCTCACCAGGCCACCTCGCGCGGCAGCGGCTGGAGGTTGTAACGTGAGGCCATCGCCGCCCCATAGGCCCCCGCCAGGCCGATCAGGATGACATCCCCGGGGGCGGTCTCGGGCAGCGCGCGATGGCGCGCGAGGATGTCGCCGCTTTCGCAGATCGGTCCAACCAGATGCGCGCGCATGCTCGCCGGCTCATCCAATCGGCTGAGATTCCACACCGGATGGTAGGCATCGTACAAAGCCGGCCGGAGCAGGGTATGCATCCCGGCGTCGAGTCCCAGGAAGACCTGGCTCTGCTTGCGCTTGAGCCCGCGGACGCGGGCGAGCAAGACCCCGGCTTCGGCCACGAGGTACCGCCCGGGTTCCAGCCAGAAGCGAAAGCGCGGATAGAGGCGGGACAATTCGCTCAGCGCCGCGCTCAATGCCCCGAGATCGAGCCCCGGCTCGGCGGGCCGGGAGGGAACGCCGAGCCCCCCGCCGAGGTCGAGGATCCGTACCGCCGGGAGCCGATCGGCCAGGCTCGCCAACTGGGCGCCGACTTCCCGCCAGTGGTCGGGGTCGAAGATGCCGCTGCCGAGATGGGCATGCAGCCCCTCGATCGTCGCACCGAGCTCGCGACATGCCCGCTCCGCCTCCCCGAGCTCGGCCGGCGTCATCCCGAACTTCGAGCCACTGCCGCCCGTTCGCACTTTTTCGTGGTGACCCACCCCGCGGCCCAGATCGATCCTGAGGAACAGCGACTGGCCGCGGAAGAGTTCTGGCCACCGTCGCAAGGGGCCGAGATCGTCAATCGTGATGCGCGCGCCCAGGCGCCGCGCCAGGGCGAAATCGGCCTCCTCGCCGAAACTCGGCGTGAAGAGCACGCGCTCGAAGTCGAGCCCCGGAAGCGCGGCGGCGAGCCGCTTTAGCTCGCCTGCGGAAACGCACTCGAAGCCGAGACCCTCCTCGGCGAAAGCGGCGATGAGAGCCGGATGGGCGTTCGCCTTGACGGCATAGAGGAGGCGATCAAGACCGGCGAGCGAGCGAAGCTCGCGCGCCCGGGCGCGGGCGGTGGCCAGATCGTAGACATAGACCGGCGTGCCGAGCGCGGCCTCCTCGAGCAGCCGCTCACGCCACTCGCGCCACCATTCCCGCCTGACCACCGACGCCGCGCCGCCATAGAGGCTCTTCCAGCTGGGGCCGAAGACCGCCCCGTCGTCCTCGAGCAGCCCGAAGCGCAAGAGCAGCTCGTGCAAGCGCGGCACGAGATCGCCCGCATCGGCCTCGTCCACCACGAACGTGAGATTGAGATCGTTGGAGGACTGGCTCACCAAATGTACTCTGCGCTCGCCGATCAGCCGCATCAGCTCGGAGAGGCGGTGCATCCAGGAGCGGATCCCTCGCCCGACCAGACTGATCGCGGTGCAGGGCGCGATCACCTTGACCCGGCATACCGAGGCGAGGTCCTTGCACAGGGCCTCGATCGTCCCGGGCTCAAGGAGGTTCTCGGTGGGATCGAGCGAGACCGTGACGTTGGTCTCCGCCGATCCGATCAGATCGACCGACAGACCATGACGGCGGAAGATGTCGAAAACGGCAGCGAGGAAACCCACCTGCTGCCACATGCCGATCGTTTCCATCGACACGAGGGTGACGCGATGGCGAGCCGAGATCGCCTTCACCCCCGGCCGCGGCGGCGAGGTGCCGATGCGAGTGCCCGGCAGCTCCGGACGAGCGGTGTCGAAGACATAAAGCGGCACTGCGGCTTCCTTGAGCGGATCGAGGCAGCGCGGATGCAGCACCTTCGCGCCGGTGCTGGCGATCTCTTGGGCCTCCTCGTAGTCGAGTTCGCGTAAGAGGCGCGCCTCGGGCACCTCGCGCGGATTCGCACTAAACATCCCGGCCACGTCGGTCCAGATCTCGACCCTCTCCGCCTGCAGGAGTGCGCCGAAGAGACTCGCCGAGGTATCCGAGCCGCCACGCCCGAGCAGCGCCGTCCCGCCCTCGGGATGCGCGGCGATGAAGCCTTGAGTGATCGCCAGGGGCCCTGTCCCGAAGAGCCGCTCCCGCCGTTCCGGCTGCGGCCGCACTTCGCAAAGCGCCGACAGACGCGACGCCCGCTCGCTCTGGTTCGGGATCGGCTGCGCAATCAGAAATTCGCGAGCATCGACGAAACGGCAACGGCCGAGCTCGCGAGCGAGCCAATCCGCACCGATGCGGCTGGAGAGAAGCTCGCCCTGAGCCAGCCACTCCGCCTGCCAGGCGAGCGAGTCGGAGGCCTCGGCGGCCAGCGATCGAAGCCGTTCCACCGCCGCCTCCCACTCGGCGCCATCGGACAGGCGAAGCGCCCGGCGCAGCTCGTGATGCGGCTTTAGGAGCTCGGGAAGCGCCTGCCCTGGCTTTGGATCCCGCATCGCCGCGAGCAAGGCGTTCGTGATTCCGGCGAGCGCCGAGACCACGATCAGCACGGGCCGCCCCTCGCCGAGGCGCGCGCGCGCGATCCTCCCGATCTCCACCCAGCGCTCGGCCGAAGCCACGCTGGTGCCGCCGAACTTGAGCACCACCGGCCTCGCAGACACGGTGGACTCCGCAGCGCGGAGGGGATCTCTCGACACGGTCGCGATGATCAGCCGAGGCGCTGACGCAAGACAGCGAGGACCCGTCGGGCCGCCTCTCCTGAAGCCCCTCGCCCGGCCCCATCGAGCACGACCACCCGTACCGCGCCCTCACCCTCGGGCACGATCCGGACCAGCAAGCGCTCGCGCTCGACCCGGGCACGCCCGAACCAACGCCTGAGGAAGTTCCCCGAGGGCTCGCGCACGGTGAGCACCTCGACCTCGAGGAGCCGCTCCTCCTCGCGCTCACCCACCACTGTCACCTCGCCGGCGCGATCAAGGGCGGTGCGCACCCGGCGGAAGGCATTGTCGGGAGAATCCTCGAGGCGCAAGGCGCTCGCAGTCGCCGTAGCGGCGGCCGCGGTGCGCCCCGCTAGCGCGCTCACTTCGGGAACCCGCATCGCCTCGCGCCAAGAAGGCGCGGAGAGCGGCGGAGGTACCTCGAGAGGAGGGGTCTGCTCGGCGCTTCGGTAATCCTCGCGCGGCGAGCGCCAGGCGCAGGAGGCGACGAGGAGCGCGCTGGAGAGGAGCAGCAGGAGGCGGAGCTTCGCGGGCATGGTCATCGAGGAGTGAGGACGGAAGACGGGGGATGGGCAGGCTCGAACGCCTCGAGGAGAGCCAGCATTTCACGGCCGAGAGCGCGGTGCGCGGAATCGAGTTCGGTCAGCGGTAGCCTCGGAACCGCCGAGGCCCAACCGAGGCGCTGGGCGAGGAGCCACTGTACCGGGATCGGATTGGGTTCGACGGCGAGGAACCCGTAAAGCGGGCGCAAGGAAGCATCCAGGGCTCGCACGGCTTCTAGCTCTCCTCGAGCGGCCGCCGCGCAGAGGCTCACGATCGCCCTGGGCGCGACGTTGGCGGCAACCGAGATCACACCATCCGCTCCCGAAACCAAGCATTCGGCCATGCTCGGGTCATCCCCGCTCAACACGGCGAAGTCCGCCTTCCTGAGCGGCAGGAGCGCCTTCCAACGCTCCGGCTCGGCGCGCGATTCCTTGATGCCGAGGATCTGAGGATGCTCTCGCAGGCGCTCCACCGTTTCCGGATGCAGGTCGCAGGCGGTTCGGCTCGGGACGTTGTAGAGCACGATCGGCAATCCGCCGCGATCGGCCACGGCCATGAAGTGGCGGTAGAGGCCTTCCTGGGTGGGGCGGACATAGTAGGGCGTGCTCACCAAAGCCATTTCGGCGCCCGCGGCCGCGGCGCGCCGGGTCCGGACGATGGCCTGGGCGGTGGAAGCCGCGCCGGTGCCCACGAGCAGCAGAGGACGCGGTGCCGACAGGTCGAGGACCTCGCCGATCAGCCTGTCGATCTCCTCCTCGGAGAGCAGCGCGCCCTGTCCGGTCGAGCCGGCGACCACAACTCCTTGAACGCCCGCCGCGCGCTGCAGGGACAAAAGCGCGCGGAAACCTTCGAGGTCGAGCGCACCGTCGGGGCCGAGCGGCGTGGCGAGAGCACAGATACAGCCGTGTACACGCATGATCGCTGAGGAGCTTCGGGCGCGGCTCATGCTAAGGCATCGCCGCCTCGGGCGCAGCCGCGCCGCCGGTTGCGGCACCGGTGCCCCGCCAGTATGCTGACTTGCTTCGGTGCGCTTTCGTGCCGAGGGTTTTGGTTTCCCTTCCACTCACCCGACTGCGTGCAGCGTCCCGCGCTCAACGAGAATTTCCTACTGGTGAGCGCCTTTGCTCGCCTTCCGGAGTCCCCTTTGCTGCCCATCGCCCGACGGATCGCCGAGGCGGGCTGCAATCTGGTCGATGCGCGTCTGTCCACGATCGGCGGTGAATGCGCTCTGGTCGCCCTGGCCAGCGGCAGCTGGGATGCGATCGCCAAGCTCGAGGCGCAACTCGGGCGGCTGGAACGGGCGGCGGAGTTCAGGATCCAGCATTTCCGTACCGGGCCTCGGCCGCAGCAGCCCAATCTTCTCCCTTACCTGGTCGAAATCGTCGCCGCGGACAAGCCCGGGATCATCTACGAGGTGGCGGAATTCTTCAGTCAGCAGGGGATCGCCATCGACAGCCTGAGCTGCACCCGCTACCGCGCCATGCAGACGGGAGCCGAGATGTTCCAGGCGCAAATCACGGTCGGGGTTCCCTCCGATTTGCACATCGCGGCCTTGCGCGACGATTTCCTGGACTTCTGCGACCAGCTCAATCTCGATGCCATCATCGACCCCATCAAATACTGAGCGAAGGGCGGATCCGATCGTGGGTGCGCCCGCGCCCGATTTCACCGCCGAGACCGCCGACGGCCGCACGGTGCGACTCGCCGATTTCCGCGGAAGGATCGTGGTGCTCTATTTCTATCCTCGGGATCTCACCCCCGGCTGTACCCGCGAGGCCTGCGATTTCCGAGATGCCTACCGCGCCATTCAGGCGGCGGGGGCCGAGGTGCTCGGCGTCTCCCGTGACGAGCCAAGCTCGCACCGCCGCTTCGCGGAGAAGCACGCCCTGCCCTTCCCTTTGCTCTCCGACCCGACCGGGGAGCTCTGTCGGAGCTACGGTGTGCTCGTCGAGAAAACTCTCTACGGTCGGCGCTCGCTCGGGATCGAGCGCAGCACCTTCCTGATCGATCGCGAGGGCATCCTGCGCGGCATCTGGCGAAAGGTGCGAGTCGATGGCCACGTGGCCGAGGTGCTCGAGCTGCTGCGCTCCCTCGCTTGATCGTCCCGGTTCCTCATTCTTCGCCAGAGCGAACGCTCGCCCCTCGATGAGCAAAGAGAAGCGCGTTTATGTCCTCGACACGAACGTGCTGATGCACGATCCCACGGCGCTGTTCCGCTTCGCGGAACACGACGTCTTCATCCCGATGGTCGTGCTCGAGGAATTGGATGCGGCCAAAAAGGGCAGCTCGGAGGTGGCCCGCAACGCCCGCCAGGTCAGCCGTTTCATCCACGAGCTGATCGAGGCCGACGGCGCCGATCTCCATGTCGGCATCCCTCTGAGAATGCCGGGTAGCGTGCAGTTGAGCGGTCGCCCCGCGAGCGGGAAGCTGCTTTTCCAGACCGTCGAGCCGCGATCCCCCGGGCGCGGCATCGCTGGAGACCATGCGATCCTTGCGAGCATCCTCGAGCTGCGGCAGTCGTGCCCGCACCAAGTGGTGTTGGTGTCGAAGGACATCAACCTGAGGATCAAAGCGAGCATCTGCGGCATTCCCGCCGAAGACTACGAAAACGATCGCGCGCTCGACGACTTCAGCCTGCTTTATCGCGGTCACGCCCAACTTCCCGAGGATTTCTGGGAACGCCACGAGGGGCATCTGCGCTCATGGAGCGAGCGCGGACGCACCTACTACGAACTGCGGCGTCTGCCCGGAGACGACTGGTTCCCGCATCAGTTCCTCTACTTCGCGGGGAGCGAGGATCTCGAGCTGCGCGTGCTCCGTCTCGATGGGGATCGGGCGCTCCTTGAGATGATCGACGACTACCGGAGCGGCCACCATTCCGTCTGGGGCGTCACCGCGCGCAACCGAGAACAGAACTTCGCGCTCAATGCGCTGATGGATCCGGAGGTCGACTTCGTCACGCTGCTCGGCACGGCGGGCACCGGCAAGACCTTGCTCGCCCTTGCCGCCGGCCTCGCCCAGACCATGGATCAGCAGCGCTACCGCGAGATCATCATGACCCGCGCGACGGTGAGCGTCGGCGAAGACATCGGTTTCCTGCCTGGCACCGAGGAGGAAAAGATGACGCCATGGATGGGCGCCCTGACCGACAACCTCGAAGTCCTGACCTCACCGCAAGACGGCAGCGCTTGGGCTCGGGCCGCGACTCAGGACCTGCTCGCGAGCAGGATCAAGATCCGGTCCATGAACTTCATGCGCGGACGCACCTTCCTCAACCGCTACGTGATCATCGACGAGGCACAGAATCTGACGCCGAAGCAGATGAAGACCCTGCTCACACGCGCGGGGCCGGGCACGAAAATGGTCTGTCTCGGCAACGTGGAACAAATCGACACGCCCTACCTGACCGAGACCACCTCGGGCCTCACCTATGCGGTGGACCGCTTCAAGAGCTGGGCACACAGTGCGCACGTGACCCTCCGCCGCGGCGAACGTTCGCGCCTCGCCGATTTCGCCTCGGAGAGTCTATGAGCCAAACGCCGCTCACGCCCCTGCCGGACGCCGGAGGCCGAGCGGCGACGAAAAGCCTGAGGCGAGGGTCAGAAGCCGACGACCCAAGCCAGATCGAACTCGCGCTGCGGACCCGAGGAGTCGCTGCGAGGCTGGAAGGGGCCGAGCGCGAGAAAGCCCTGACGCGGGGCGTAGGCCATGCGGACATTGAGCCTGCCCCAAGCCCCGAAATCGCGTTCGTAGCCGACCGAGAGGTGGTAGGACGGCGCCTCATCCGCCAACGCCTCGCGCAGGATCGGTGCGGAAGGAAGCGGCGACTGGCGTCCGCTCACGGCGAGCGCGACGCGCTCCCTCTCGGACGGCGAATAGCTCAGCTCGGCCGAGAGCAAATCGAGATCCTCCCAGGCGAAACGCGGAGCCGAGGCATCGCCGAGGAGCGCCAGGAACCGCACCGGGAGGGCCGCACTCGTGAAAGGCCGCACGCCGCTGAAATAGACGCGCTGGAGCTTCCCCGCGAGCTCGATCCCGGGCGTCAGCCGGGTACGGAGGGACACCCCGACGACTGCGGGCACGTCGAAATCGCCGTTGTCCGAATAGACGCCGCGGAAGCTCTTGAAGGGTTCCATGTCCACGCGGGACTGGGTCTCGACCGCGAGCTCGACACCCCGATCGAGTTCGAGCCGGTAACCCAGCCGCACACCGTAGCCGTAGACCCGTTCTTCGAGACCGCGATCAAACCTGGGCTCCACCTCGGTCCCGAAGATCGCACCCTGCGGCGGCAGCCATCCGAGATCCCAGGCCGCGAAACGCTGGTAGACCACGATCGCGCTGGCCTCGACGCGCTCGCCCTCGCGAAGCCCGAAGGCGAGCGAGGAATCGAACCATCCCGAGGCAAAGGGTAAAGCCTGCGCCGTGGGCATGGGCAAAGCCCCATCCGCGCGCGAAGAAGGGGCATCGGCGAAACGCGAAGAGCCGCCCTGGAACCGCACCTCGACCGATTCGCGCACTCCAAGCCGCCTCAACATGGCGACCGACCAAGGGGAGGCCGCCGGATTCCGAGCCGAGGCGGAGGCGCTCCGCGCTGCCTCGCGTGCCCACGGGTAATCTGGAAGAATCGCCGCGACGCCCTGATCGCGCCAGCGGTCGGCGAGGGCATCGCCGGAGGCATTGGCCGGCAGCGGAGCCGAGGACAAAAGCAGGGCGAGTGCTGCCGCACCCGCCCCACTCAGCCCAGCGATCGACCGATCGGAACGCAACGCCCGTCTTCCCCGAAACGAACGATGGCGATGTTTGCAGAAACGCCACAGGCTGTCAATCGGGCGCGACATGCGCCGCCTGAGACCGCGACCATCGCTTGGGGCTATGATCCGCCTCACGCCGGAGGACCATCAGATGATCGAGGCCATGCCCCCGCCGGGTGAAGCTGACGGCGAATCTGTTGCGCAAAGGCAACAAGCACCCATCCCGCAGCGCCCCCCCGCCGTGCTCACCATCGCCGGCTCCGACAGCGGTGGCGGCGCCGGCATTCAGGCCGACCTCAAGGCCTTCGCCGCGCATGGCGTGCATGGCCTGAGCGTGCTCACCGCGATCACCGCGCAGAACACCTGCGCCGTGACCAGGATCCACCCCGTGCCCTTAGGCATCGTGCACGCCCAGCTCGAGGCGGTCTTCGATGATTTCGACATCCGCGCGGCGAAGACCGGGATGCTCGCCTCGCCTGCGCTCGTGAGGCTCATCGCCTCCTGGTTCCGGAGGCATCCCGGGGTGCCGCTCGTGGTCGATCCGGTGATGGTGGCGAGCTCAGGCGCACGCTTGATCTCGAGCCGAGCGGAAGCCGCTCTCCGCCGCCATCTCCTGCCTCGGGCGATGTTGATCACGCCCAATCTCCCCGAGGCGGAAGCGCTGCTCGGGCGAGCGGCTGGGAGCGATCTCATGGCGGCTGCGCAGGCGCTCGCCGCGCTCGGGCCGCGCGCGGTCTTGCTCAAGGGTGGACATGCCCCGGGCGATACCGTGCGGGATGTGCTTTGGGATGGCCGAAGGCTCGAATGCTTCGAGCATCCGCGCCTTCCCGGCGAAGGCCACGGCACCGGCTGCACGCTGGCCGCGGCGATCGCCGCCCGCTTGGCGCGCGGCGAGGCGCTTGCCGATGCCGTGCGCGGGGCGATCGACTTCGTGTACGAGGGCTTGGCCCGCGGCACGCGCCCAGGGCGAGGGCGGGTGGTCGTGCTGGGGGTCATCAAAGCCTCCGTTTGAGCAGGCGATCAGACCGGCGATCGCGCGCAGCGCCGTCTCGAGCCGCGCTCAGGCAAAATGGTCAGTCGAATGACCGTGTGGAGGGAGGCGGCCATGCTGTTCTCCGGTGTACTTCCCATGCTCTTGCTGGCGGCGAGCGCTTCGCCGGCCGGCGAGCTCAGGATCGAGGTCAGGGCGCACGCGCTGGTGGACGAGGGCGCGAAGACGAGCTTCGCGACCGGCACCCACGAGCTCGGCTACGCGGTGCAAACCGAGACGCGCTACCGGGTCCTTCCCGATGGCCGCGTCGAGGTTTACTGCACGCAATCGGCCCGACCGAATCTCCAGGGCGCCGTGCATGAACGCCGGTTGGCCAAGCCGCGCATGGAGGAACGCTGATGCCTCATCGAGCCGCATCTGCCCTGCTCGCCCTGCTGACCGCGACCTCGCTTGAGGCGCAAACTCTGATTGCCAACGACACCTGGACCAGCTTCGACATCCCCGGGCGAAGCGTCGTCGCCGATCTCGCCTTCGATGCTCCGCCCGGCACCCGCAGCCTCGAGTTCCGGCTCGAGGCCGTATCGCCCGGTGGGCCCGATCTCGATCTCTTGGTGCGCAGCGAGAGCCCCTTCCGCTTCGCGACGCCCAACTTCGAGATGCTCCTCGCCCAATCCCAGTATCACTCGATCAGCCCCACCGACCAGGAGTTCATCGCGATCGGCGAATCCAATCTCTGGCCGGCGCGGGAGGGGCGCTGGCACATCGCGGTTTTCAACTTCGCGAACAGCGCGGTCACGGCGCGCGTTCGCGTGCGCGCCAGCGCCTCGCCGCCCTCCTCGGGCGGTCTCGCGATCGACTATGCAAGCCCGGGCAGCAACTGCAGCGTCGCGGAATGGGACCAGAATCCGCAGCGACGCACCGCCTTCGAGAATGCGGTCAATCGCTTGGCCAACCTGCTGCCCAGTCCGGTGCCGATCCGCATCCGCGCCTGCTGGCGCGATTACGGGCCGGACTCGGGCACGCTGGCCTCGGCCGGTCCGAACGGGTATTACCGCGATTTTCCCGGCGCCTTGCGCCGCAACACCTTCTATTCCCGCGCCGCCACCGCCAGGCTCGCAGGCACCGAGCTCTGTCGGCTGGGCGCAGGTTCCTGCGGCAGCGCCGATCTCACCATCACCTTCAACTCGCGGGTCGACGATCCGTCTCGGCCGCCCACCCAGCGCTGGCACTACGGCACTGGCAACGAGCCCGTGACCGGCTTCGATTTCGCATCGGTGGCGATGCACGAGCTCTTGCATGGGCTTGGCTTCGTCGGCCTCATCGATCTCGACAACGGCCAACTGCTCACCAGCCCCCGCGATGACATCTATGCGTTTCACGCCTTCCGCTCGCCGGAGTTTCCGCCGGTGCTCGCGCCGGGTCGGCGCCTGACGGCGATGAGCGATGCCGATCGGCTGGCGGCCGTCACCTCGGAGAACGAGCTTTACTTCGATGCGCTTGGCGTGGTCTTCCCCAATACCGCCCCCGGGCAGCTCTATCCGATCAATCTGCACGCGCCAAGCAGCATCCAACGCGGCTCGTCGTTCTCCCACATCGGCTTCTATGTCGGCACCAGCGAGGAACTGATGTTTCCCTCCGTGCCGCCGAACCGACAGCGGCGGGTGCTCGGCCTGGCCGAGCCGATCATGCGCAAGCTCGGCTGGGATGCGAGCATGCGCACCCCGCCCTCGCACACGCCGCCACGAAATGGCCTGTGGTTCGATCCGACCCGCGATGGACACGGCTATGAGTTCAGCCGCTCGGGTCCGAACCACGTGCTCATCACCTACACCTATGGGGCCGACGGCACGCCGGAGTACTACCTCGGCACCGGCCGCTTCGTCGATGGCCGCTTCGTCCCCGACGTGAACGCAGCGGGCAACGGCCTTATCGCGTATCTCTACGACCCCGCGCGCAGCCCACCGCAGTACGCGAACCCGGATTCGGCAGCAAGCGGGAATGCTTTGCTCGATTTCGTGCAGCCCGACACCGATCCATCGTGCCGGCGCGAGACGGCGCTTCGCGCCGACGGCGATGCCCTGCACGTGTTTTCCTGGGAGCTTCCCGGCGGTGAGGGCAGCTGGTGCGTCAAGCCGCTTCTGCCCTACGCCTGGCGCGACGCCCAGACGAACGATTTCACGGGCCTTTGGTATGCGGGCGAGAGCGATCCCGGTTACGGCCTCTCGATCACGACGGGACGCCTGGGCGACCGCATCGTCCTCTTCGCCGTGCTCTATTACCCGGATGCCCAAGGCAAGGGACGCTGGGTCTATGCCCTCAGCGACAACTTCCGCTCCGGCGACATCTTGCCGCTCGTTCAGCGGCGCGCCTATTGCCGCACCTGCGCGAGTACGCCCTTCCAGGATCGCGCCGTCGGCCAGATCCGCTTGATCCTCACCCAGCCCTCCTTCAGCCCGAGCGCGGGCAATGCCGTCGAGTTCTCGCTCAACGTGCCCGACGGCCCCGCCGCGGGAAGCTTTCAGCGGAGCCTTCGGCCGATCCAGCTGATCACCGATCCCGGCGGCTGAGACGTGAAGCCGACGCTCGTCAGCCGTCCCCGCGTTTGAAGTCCACGCGAAAGACACCCGTCCTTCGCGCTTCGCCCGTGGCCGAGGGGTCGAAGACCCACTGCACGACCGCACGCAGGGCCGCGCGCTCGAAGATGCCGCGGGGTTGACTGGCGACCACCTTGGCATCGAGCACCCGGCCATCCGGCCCGATCGTGAGCTCGACATCCACCCAGCCCTCCAATCCTCGCCGCCAGGCCTCGCGCGGGTATTCCGGCGCAACATAGGTGCGATAGGCCAGGGCGGTGGTCACCTGCGGCGGTGAGACGTGAAGCTGCATCAGAAGCGCCTCGTCCGCGCTCAGCGCAGCCCCGGAGGAGACCAAGCAACCCGCTACGAAGAGGTAACCCAAGCTCATGCGGAAGAGCCTAGGCTGCTCATATTGCGGCCCCATAACAACCCCCATCCCGGCGCTCACGCGCCGACGACCTCAATTCACCATCATGATCTTGTGATCGCCGTCATCCTCTTTTCCGCGCTCATCGTCACAGAATCGGCGTCTCGCTCCGAGGTGCCAGTCGAGATCCTGCTCCTCGATGCGCATGGTCGGCCGCGCGCCGAAGCGCTCATCGTGCTCGATGACGGCGAGCTTCACCCCGCCCCAGCGGAGGCCCGGTTCGAGATCGAGCAACGCGGCCTCGCCTTCCGGCCATCGCTCGCGGCGGTGCAGGTGGGGGCCGAGGTGTTCTTCCCCAACCGCGACCCCTTCGCCCACCACATCTATTCCTTCTCGCCAGGGATGCGATTCGAGCTCCCGTTGCACCGAAGCGGCGAGCGACCGTCGCATCGCTTCTCCCAACCGGGGGTGGCCGTGATCGGCTGCAACATCCACGATCGCATGCAGGCGACCCTCGTCGTGGCGCCCGGTCCCTGGTTCGGATTCACCGACGCCGATGGCCGGTTGCGTCTCCAAGTACCGCCCGGACGCTACCGGGTGCTTGGGTTCTCGAGCGAGGAGGCCGCGCTCAAGCCGCTCGGCGATGGGATCGCCAAGCCCGAAGCGCCCTCCTCCTGGGTCTTCTCGACGGAAGGCCTGAAGGAAGCGCCATGAGGCCGCGCACGCTCGCCAGCCGCTTCGCGCTGCTCAGCGTGCTTTTGCTCTGCTTCGCCTTGGCCGCAAGCGCCCTGATCGTGCGCAGCCGACTGCGCGAGGCCGCGGACGCGCACGCCCAGGCTGAACTCGCACGCGGCGCCCTGCTGATCACGAGCCTGCTCGAACAGCGCGGCGAGCGCCTCGTTTTGGCTGCGCGCACCCTCGCCGCCGATTACGGACTGCGCGAAGTCATGGCCCTCGGCGATGCCGCCTCCATCCTCGAGGCTTTGCGTAACCACGGCGCGCGCATCGGGGCGGATCGCGCCTGGTGGCTGCCGCGAAGCGGCGAGCCCATTCCCTCCCCCGCCCCCTTCGCGCCCAAAAGCCTCGACGAGCCCTCCAAGGTGCTCTATACGCTCATCGAGGGTCGGCCGCATCAGGTGATCCTGGTCGAGCTCCGAGCCCCGGCGCGGCTTGGGTATCTGGCCCTCGCCTACGCCCTCGATGAGACCACCGCGGAGCGCTTGTCGGCCTTGAGCGGCCTGACGGTGCGCTTCACGGCCGCCGATGGCGAAGGCACGAGCGCCGCTCACGAGCGCCTCCTCCCCCTCGGCGATGGCGGGCTTCATGCGCTGCTGACGGCCGATCTCGAAAGCCTCTCCAGCGCTTTCCGCGCCGCCGAGCGCCAGATCCTGCTGCTTGCCCTGATCCCCCTGATCGCAGCGGCCTTCGCGGCTTACCGGCTCTCTCTTAGGATCACCCGACCGCTCGAGGAGCTCGCCGCCGCCGCCGATCGCATCGCCCGCGGCGAGTTCGAACCGATCGCGCTTCCGGATGCGCCGACCGAGGTCCATGCGCTGGCCGAGCGCATGGCGAGCATGGGGCGTTCGCTCGCCGAGCGCGAAGCCCGCCTTGCGGAACTGGCCTATAGCGATCCCGCGACCGCGCTTCCCAGCCGTGCCGGCTTCATCGCGCGCCTGAATGCGCGAAGCGCCGGCGAGCCTCTCGCCGTGCTGCTCTGCGAAATGCCGCCGCTTCGCGAGATCGCCGCCACCTTCGGTGCGGCAGCGGCCGACCGAGCGATCGCGGCGAGCGCATCGCGACTGAAGTCCGCCCTCGGGCGCGAGGCGACGCTTGCGCGCGTGGGCGAGCAGATGCTCGCGCTCGGCTTCGCCAGCGCCAGCGAGGACGAGGCGCTGGCCGTCGCGTTCGCCCTGCTCGCGGCACTGCGCGAGCCGATGCCGCTCGATCCCGCCCCGGTCTGGCTCGAGGCGCAGATCGGGATCGCGCTCGCCCCCGCGCATGGGCGTGACCCGGAGACCCTCCTCCGGCGCGCCGAGGCTGCGCTCACCCTCGCCTCCGCATGGCCCGAGCGCTGTGCGATCTACCAGCCCGGCCTCGAGGAGCGGCGCCTACGCGCGATCAGCGTGCTCGGCGCCCTGCCCTCGGCGCTCACCGATGGGGGGCTTGAGTTGCACTACCAACCGCAAGTGCGACTCGCGGACGGGCGGGTCGCGGGCGTCGAGGCCCTGCTCCGCTGGCAGGACCCGCGTCTTGGGAGCATCTCGCCATCCGAGTTCGTGCCCCTCGCAGAAAAGGCTGGCCTTAGTCAGGCCCTCACCCGGCATGTTCTCTCCCTTGCGCTTGCCGAAGCCAGACGCTGGCGCGCGGAGGGTGTGGCGATCGAGCTCGCACTCAACCTCTCGGCGCTCGATCTGCTCGACCAAAGCCTACCCGCGCAGCTTCGCACCTTGCTAGCAGAGCACGCCATCGAGCCGGAACGCGTCACGTTGGAGATCACCGAAAGCGCGGCGATGCGCGATCCCGAGCGCAGCGGACGGGTCTTCGCCCGCCTCAAGAATCTCGGCGTGAAGCTCGCGATCGACGATTTCGGCAGCGGATACTCCTCGCTCGCCCAGCTCCGGCAATGGCCGGTCGACGAGCTCAAGCTCGATGCAAGCCACGTGCGCGCGCTGAGCGCCGGCGGGCCGCGCGCGGAGGCGATCCTCGCCGCTTCGCTCGAACTCGGGCGGCGCCTGGGATTGCGCACCGTCGCCGAGGGCGTGGAGGACGCCGCGGCGCTGGCCCCTCTCAAACGGCTTGGTTGCGATCGGGTGCAGGGCTGGCTCGTGGCACCGGCCATGCCCGCTGCGGCCTTTCGGCATTGGTGGAGGGAGCGCACCGGCCGCTGGCCGCTTCCCGCCGCCTAAGGTGCTCGGCTCAGATCCAACCGAGCTCGAGGGCCCTCAGCACCGCCCGGGTCCGATCGCGCACCCCGAGTTTGGAAAGGATGTTGGAGACGTGGTTCTTGACCGTGCCTTCGGCCACTTCGAGCACGCGCGCGATCTCCTTGTTGCTGTAGCCACCGGCCATCAGCCTGAGGATCTGCGCCTCGCGCTCGGTGAGGGCGTCGGGACGATCGAGCCCGCCGAATCGGCGTTCGTCGGGCAGGCGCTCCTTGAGGCCCTCGGTCTTGAGCGGCTTGAGCAGGGTTCCGCCGGCCGCCACGCTCCGGATGGCCGCGACCAGCTCCTCGAGCGTGGTGTCTTTGAGCAGATAACCGCGCGCGCCGGCCTCGATTCCCGCGAGGACCAGCTCTTCGTCGTCGAAGGTGGTCAGAATCACGGTCGGGATACGGCGGCCTTCGGCGGCGAGCCGCTTGAGCACCTCGATGCCGTCCATGCGCGGCATCCGGAGATCCAGCAGCATCACATCGGGCCGAAGTCGTTCGAGTTCGGCGATCGCCTCGAGGCCGTCGCTGGCCTCGCCCACCACCTCGATGTCGGGCGAGAGCGCGAGCAGGCCGCGAATGCCTTGACGCACCAGATTCTGGTCGTCCACGAGCAGCACACGGATCCGGTTCATGCCATGGAGCGCTCTCGGGGAAGCGAAATGCTGAGGGCGAAGCCGCGACCGGGCGCGGTGTCGATGGCCAACTGCCCGCCGAGGTGCCTCACCCGCTCGATCATGCCGGTGATCCCATGGCCCGGGCGCAGCTCGGCCGCGCCCGCGCCATCGTCCTCGGCGCGAAAACGCAAGGTCCCGTCTTCGCTGCGGGAAAGAGCGATGCGCAGATGCCGGGCCCCGCCGTGGCGCAGCGCATTGGTGATCGCCTCCTGCGTGCAGCGCAGGAGCACGAAACCCGTCTCCGGGTCGTCGAGCCGCAGATCGGGCGGATAGTCGAGCTCGATGCTCAGGCCCGGCACCCCCTCGCAGAGGACCTGTAGCGCCGTTCGCAGATCGATCGCGGCCTCCGCGCGCATCCGGCTCACCACCGATCGGACCTCCTGGAGAAGCCCGCGGGCGATTTCCCGAGCCTGGATGGCCTGCGCCCGAGCGGCACCCTCCGCGCGATGGCTCAGGGTCTCGAGATGAAGGCTGAGCGCGGTGAGGTGATGGCCGAGCACGTCATGGAGCTCGCGCGCGATTCGCAAGCGCTCGTTGAGTCGGCTCGATTCGGCGAGCAGCGCCCGGGTGGCACGCAGCTCGGCATTCAGCCGACGCTGCTCCTCCCGGGCCTCGCTCTGACGCTTGGCCACCAGGCTGGTGATGAAGACGAAAGCGGAGAAGCCGACGTAGAGCAGGGCCTGGAGCACCGCCTCGAACAGGCTGAAACCGGGCTGGGCGGCGAACACGGGCACCAGGACGAGATGCTGGGCGAGGAGCCAGATCGCGGCCGAGGACAGCGGCAGCAACCAGGGCAGGAGCCCTGCCAGCACCATCAGCAGTACGCTGCCGAGCCCCGAGCGGCTGAAGTGGCTGACGGCGATGGCGGCGATCGCGGCCCCGGCGAGGAGCACCAGCCGACCCGGGCCGGCCCCACCGCGCTCCAAACCACGTGCGGCGAACAGAAAGCAACATCCGAAGGCCAGCCATGACAGCCCCCATGCCAGCGGCATACCGCCGAGTTCGAGGGAACCGCCCCCGAGCACTGCATCGAGCAGCAGCGGCAGTCCGGCCGTCGCCCAAGTCAAGCCGCCCGCGAGGCGCAGCAGACTGAGATCGGTCCAGGCGGTCCGGGTCTTCACTTCCATCATCCTACGCCAGAGCTCGGCCCCATCCGCGCCCCATGCGATAATCCCGCCTTGCCACCGTCCGTCCGTGACGGTGCCGAAAACGCGTGGGAGGGTTTTTCATGTCGCTGGTTCTGCGCGAGGTGACCGAGGCCGATCTCGACTCGGTGTTGGCGTTGAACAACGCCGCGGGTTCGGCGATCCTGCCGATCGACGCCGAACGACTCGGCATCCTGTTCGCGGAAGCAGCGTATTTCCGCTGTGTGACCTATGACGGGCACCTCGCCGCCTTCCTCATCGGGCTCACCCCGGAGGCGGTCTACGACAGTCCCAATTTCGCATGGTTCCAGCGACGGTACGAGCGTTTCGTCTATATCGACCGGGTCGTGGTCGCAAGTCCCTATCGCCGCCATGGACTCGGCCGTCTGCTCTACGCCGACGTGACCAGTTTCGCCGAGCCCAGGGCACCCTGGCTGACCTGCGAGGTCTTCATCGACCCGCCGGATGACGTGGTTCTGCTCTTCCACGGAACCTACGGTTTCCAGGAAGTGGGGCAGCACATCGCTTTCGGCCGGCGCGTGGCGCTGCTCGCCAAGGAGCTTTGCAGCCACCCCTGGATCGCCGAGACCTATCTCGCGCCGGGGCGGCCCGGGTTGCCGGAGGTCCCTTGGCTCGCGGAGCGTGCGCGGCCATCGCAGCCGCTTGCCAAGCGTCGGGCCAGCGCAGGAGAGTTGAGGCCCTGAGCAGCGAAGTCCTTCGCCTCGGAGACATCGATCTCGCCGCCGCACGTAAGCTCCTCGCGCGCTTCGGACTGCGATTGGTGATCCTGCCGCCGGGCTGTCCGATCCCCGGCAGCTTCTGGGGCGAGCCGGAGGCTGGGGTAATCGGTTCCTTCGTCTATGCCCGCCCGGACACGCCCCTGCATTCCCTGCTTCACGAGGCGAGCCATCTGCTCGTGGCTCCGGCATCGAGGCGGGCGAGGATCCATACTGATGCCAGCCAATGCCTGCTCGAGGAGGACGCCGCTTGTTACCTCCAGGTTCTGCTCGCCGATGAGCTCCCTGGCTTCGGCCGGGCACGAATGCTGAGTGACATGGACGCTTGGGGCTACCGGTTCCGTCTGGGCAGCGCCAGTGCATGGTTCGATCGGGACGCCGAGGATGCCCGCGCTCATCTCATCGGCTGGGGCCTGATCGATCTGAACGGCACGGTGCTCGGCCCGCGCCCCTAGACGCCGCCCCCTCTCCTGACCGAGGCCCGAGCGCTTCGGCATCTTGAGGAAATCCGCGCGGAAACCAGGAAGCCGACGATGAATCTCGAGGAATTTCTGCAAAAATGCGGTGCGTCACCGACGGATGGCGCGGGATGTACGCGGACTGGCCTGATCTACCCGGCTATGAGCTGACTGAGCTGCTCGGCACGGGCGGTATGGCGAGCGTGTACCTCGCGAACCAGATCGCCCTCGGGCGCAAGGTGGCGATCAAGGTCATGGCCCAGAAGCGCCATCTCAGTCCCCAGGAGTTGGCGCGCTTCGAGCGTGAGGTCAAGCTCTTGGCCTCGCTCGACCACCCTCACATCGTCAGCGTCTTCGAGGTGGGGCGGACCGCCGACGGGAGGCTTTATTACGTCATGCCGCACATGCCCGGGGGCGACCTCACCAGCATCGGCATCACCGGCAACGAGGTCGCCATCGCCGAAGTCCTCGACAAGATTCTCTCCGCCCTCGAGTACGCGCACGCCCGCGGTGTCGTCCATCGCGATCTCAAGCCGGGGAACATCCTCTTCGATGCGCTCGGACAGCCCCGCTTGGCCGATTTCGGGGTGGCCAAGCCCTCGGATGAGAAGGCGACCCGGCTGACTTCGGAGGGCATGGTGGTGGGTTCGGCGAGCTACATGGCTCCGGAGCAGGCGCGCGGTGAGGCGGTGGATGGCCGCGCCGATCTCTACAGCCTCGGGGTCACGGCCTTCGAGCTGCTCACGGGCCGACCGCCCTTCCGGGGCCCCGATTCGGTGGCGGTCCTCGCTCAACACATCTCCGCTCCGGTCCCGATCCTCCCGCGCCGATTCAAGCACTGGCAGCCCTTCCTCCAGAAGGCCCTGGCCAAAGATCCCAAGCAGCGCTTCGCCAGCGCGACCGAAATGCGCAAGGCGCTCAAGGCGGTGCGCGCCGCTCGCAGGCGCCGTGCGAGCTGGCTGCGAAGCGCCGCGTGGCTCGCGGTCTTCGGGCTGATCGTGGCCGCCGCTGTTTACTTCGAATCCTCACGCTGGGAAGAGACGACCGAAGCGCCGCTCGCACCGAGCGCCACGCCGGTGGCCGCGAAAAAAGACGACGATGCCGCGGAGGCAGAAGAATTGGACGAGTCGGAGCCCGAGGACGCCGAGGCGCTTCTTCCGATCGCGGTACCCGAAGAGCGAGTGCTTCGGGATCCGCGTCTCGCCCTGCTCGCGCGGGCTCGCGAGCAGCTCACGGCCGGGGCAATCATCAGTCCGCCAGGCGAGAATGCGACCGCCCTGGCGCTCGAGGTGCTGCGTTACTGGCCGGAGGATGCGGATGCCGCCATGCTGCTCATCGAGATCGTCACCACGATCGCCACGCGCGCGGAGCGCGCCCTCGCCGAGGGCGACCGCATTGCCCTCAGGAGCGCGCTCGAGGAAGCCCGGCAGTACGCGGCACTGCGCGGCGAGGAAGGATCTCGTTTCCTTGGGAGGCTCGCGGAGCAGCTGCGCGCGCAACCGCGCAAAGGTCTGCGACCCGCCGAGCTCGCGGCCGTCCTGCGAGAGTTCGGCATGGCCCCGGCGGCTTCCGCCGATGCGCCGCGCGGCGCACCGAGTGGCGAGCGGCCCCCGCCTCCTCGCGAGGAATCGCTCGCCCAGGCCGCTTCGGAAACGCCACGCCCCACGCCGACACCCCCCCCGCCTCCGCCCATCGAGCCGCCTCTGCCCCCACCGCCCGAGCCCTTCGTCTGGGTGCCGACTCGCCTGAGCTACGAGCATGCGTCCTCGCTCTCGCTTCGTCCGATCGGTGCCCTGCCCCAGCCGGTGAGCCTGGCTGATTTCACCGCCTTCGCCGAGGCCACCGGACGCAGCCTCCCGAGTTGCCCCGAGGAGACTCCCTCCCTGGGGGCTCCCGATCCGATCGTCTGCGTCACCGCCGCTGATGCCGAGGCCTACGCCGCTTGGCTCGGCAGCCGGCTCAATCGGAAGCTGCGGCTGCCGACCGCGGATGAGTTGCAGCACATCGTGCTCTACCAGGTCGCCGGCCTGAAACAGCGGCTGCTGGTGCGCGAATGGACGCTGGATTGTGCCGAGGGCTCCCCTTCCTGCCGCGAGCGCCTGGTCATCGTACCCGCCGCCGATCCCCTCTACTGGCCCCTGAGGCTCCAGCCACGGGACGCCGAAAAAAGTTATCGTGACCTCGGTTTCCGGCTCGTCCTCGCGGAATGAGCGCGGGGCGGCGCGCCGAAGACGGCCTCGCTGCGAGCTCTCATCCGCCCGGCAAGACCTCGGCCCTCGCCCGCTCGCACCGGCCGAGCGCCCCTGCGCCGCCGCCTCAACTTCCCCGTGGCATTCCGGCTCGCTCGATGATGGGGTCGCCGAAGGCGAAGCGCCCGCGGGCGTTTCCCCTTCGCGGCCTCCCCTGCCCGAAAGGGGACGCGAAGCCTCCTTCGCCCCGAGAGCCCGCCGGTGAGACCCATGGCCAGACCCGCGGCTGCCCCTCCAATGCTCAGGGTCCAGTCGATTGCGGAGACGTTTCCACGGATTCGAGCGCGGGGTCGGGATTCCTCGCGGCAGGCCACGATGAACGATTTCTCCCGGTGCATGACCGCGAAACGCCTCCAGGCTTATCGGCGCCATCGCCTGATCCGCAGCCGTAACACCGCGAGCGAGCATGATCGTTTCGTTCCCTCGGACAGGCCCCGCCACGATCGCTATCGCGCGTCTCGCTGCGGTCCGGCATGACCGCATCCTCCCCGGGTCGCCGCAGCGAGGTCCCGCTCTTTCTCTGGCCGGCGGCCGCCAGAGCGGTCGAAAGGGGAATGAGACATGCCCTGCGAGAGAGCCCCCGGTTTCGGAGAAAATGAGACTTCGTTCAAACATGCCACGATGAGCGCCGAACTGCCCGAGATTGCCGGCTACCGCATCGAACGCCCACTGGGAATGGGCGGTATGGCCGTCGTCTATCTCGCCACCCAGCTCTCCCTCGACCGGCGTGTGGCCATCAAGGTGCTCTCCGCCGAAGCGTGCAAAGACGAAGCGCATGCGCTGCGCTTCGAGCGCGAAGCGCGCCTCATCGCCGCCCTCGAGCACCCGCACATCGTCGGCATCTTCGAGGTCGGGCGCACGGCGGACGGACGGCCCTTCTATGCCATGCCCTTCATGCCGGGGGGAGATCTCACGCTCGCCGGGATCACGGGGCAAGAGATGGCGCTCATCGAGGTCCTCGACAAGATCCTCTCCGCGCTCGAGTACGCGCACGCGCATGGAATCGTCCACCGCGACGTCAAACCGGCGAACGTCCTCTTCGACGGGTTCGGCCAACCCCGTCTCGCCGATTTCGGCATCGCGATGCCCCCACCGCACGCCGCCGGCGGGCGGCTGACGACGGAAGGACTCGCCGTCGGCTCGGGCTTCTACATGGCCCCCGAGCAGGCGCGAGGCGACCGGGTGGACGCGCGGGCCGATCTCTACAGTGTGGGGGTCATGGCCTTCGAGCTCCTGACCGGGGAGCTTCCTTTCCAAGGGCCCGATCCGCTCGCCCTCGCCCTCCAACACCTCACCGCTCCGGTGCCTCGCCTGCCCGAGCGTTTCCGCCGCTGGCAGGAGTTCATCGACCGCGCCCTGGCCAAGCGACCCGAAGAACGCTTCGCCAGCGCCACCGAGATGCGAGAGGCGCTGGCCCGCCTGCGCGGCGAAAGTCCTTCGCCGCCCCCTCGACCCCGTTCCGGTTTCTGGGCCTTCGCCGCCGTGACCGTGCTACCCCTCTTGCTCCTCCTGTTCTGGCTGGGGCGCGAGCGGCAGACGACACCGGATTTCTTCCTCCCCGCGCCGCAGGAAGCCGCCAGTCCCGAGCCCGCAAGGGGCGCGACCGAGTCGGAAACGGCTCTCGCCGCCGCTCTCGAGCGCGCGAGGGCGAGGGTGGCGGCTGGGGCCTTGGCCTTGCCACCCGAGGACAGCGCCGTGGGCCATGTCCTCGCGGCGCTGCGCATCGAACCCTCGAATCGCGAAGCGCTTGCCTTGCTCTCGGAGATCGAGGAGGCGATCCTTCTCCGAGTCGCCGAAGCCTGGCACCGCGCCGATGCCGGTGCGCTGCGCGCTGCTTTGACGGAAGCCGAGGAGTTCGCAGCGATGCGCGGCGAAGCGGGCGAAGGATTCCGCGCGAGACTGCGCACCCGCCTCGAGGCGTCGCCACCCCCATCCGCGGAGCTCGCTCCCGTCGTGCGCGACTTCGGCATCTTCCTCGAATCCGGTATGACCCAAGATCCGCCGCCCGCGATCGCCACGCCCGCGGAAAGCGACGCTCCCTCCCCTCCCCAGCCGTTCATCCGTGTTCCCGCCGAACTCCGCCATGCGCGCGCACACTCGCGCGTGCGCAAGCCGCTCATCGCCCTTCCGCGTCCCGTCTCGAGGCGGGAGTTCGAGTCCTTCGTCGCCGCCACCGGCCATCGCCCGGCGAGCTGCCGCGGCGAGGGCCCCTTGGGGCTCATCGCCCAACGAAGCTTCCGCGACCCTGGCTTCCCGCAGGAGCCCGACGATCCGGTGGTCTGCGTGTCTTATGAGGATGCCGAGGCCTACGCGGCCTGGCTGGGAAGACGTCTCGGACGCCGAGTGAGGCTCCCCGACAGCGACGAGCTTCAGCACCTCGCTCTCCACCAGAGCGCGGCGAGAGGTCTACCGCTCGCCGTGCGCGAATGGAGCTCCACATGCGCCGGTCGCGGCGAGCGCTGTCTGCGACGGCAGGCCCTGGACCCTGGCCTCGACGGACGGCGCTGGCCGCTGGAGGCACTGGCCCTCGAGGCGCGTCGCGGCCGAAGCGACGTCGGCTTCCGCCTCGTCCTCGAGTGAAGCCGCTCAGCCCCGCCGGCCGGCCCGCCATGCGCCGTAGCCGATCGAGCTGAGCAGCGCCGAGGCCAAGGCGAGCGATCCGAGGTCGTGGAAGACGAAAGGGGCGAGCCATCCCGCCACCAGGGCGAGAAGACCCAGGCCGAGAGCCGTCTGGAGCGAGGAGGCGAGTCCGCGCGCACCCGGAAAGCGATCGAGCAGGGAGAGGGTGATGAGCGGGAAGGCCGCGGCGATTCCGGCCGAGAGCGGCACGAGCGGCAAGACGGGCCACGGCCAAGCCGATGCGCCGGAGGCCGCGACCAGCAGATTGGCGGCCTGCGCGCAGGCGATCGCGCCGTAGGCGATGGCGATCGTATGGCGGCGCAGGAGCCGGCCCGCCAGTCCCGCCGCGAATGAGGCCCCGAGCATCATCCCCGCGACGATGGGAACGAACAGCAAGGCGAAGCCATCGGCGCCGAGTTCGAGCCGTTCGAAGACCAGCGTGGGCGCGGATGCGATGTAGAGGAACAGCGCGGCGAAGTTGAAGCTCGTCGCAAGCGCGAGCGACAGCGAGCGGCGGTCGCGGAGGATCGCACGGTAGCCCCGAGCGAGCTCCGCCAGCGCCAGCGGCACGCGCGAGGACGGGGGATGGGTCTCGGGCAGCCAACGCAGAGTTGCCAAAGCGAGCAGCAGTCCGAAGCCGGAAAGCATCGCGAAGATCGCGCGCCAGCCCGCTCGTTCGAGCACCAAGGCGCCGAAGACGGGCGCGACGGCCGGGGCGACGCCGAAGAGAAGGCTCACGGTGGCCATCGCCCGCTCGGCGCGCGCACCGGCGAAGCAATCACGCACCACCGCCCGGCCGACGATGATCCCGGCACCGGCCACGGCACCCATCAGCAAACGGCCGAGCAGAAGCACTTCGAAGCTGGGCGCCAGCGCACACACGAGGGCGAAGAGCGAGTAAAGCAAGGTGCCCGCGAGGATCACCCCTCGCCGCCCAGCGGCATCGGAGAGCGGCCCATGCAGCAGCGCCATCGTCGAGTAGCTGAGGAGATAGAGCCCGATCAGCTGCTGCAGCGCAAAGGGCGCCACCCCGAACTCCTCGCCGATCGCGGGAAAGGCGGGGAAAATCGCGTCGATGCTGAACGGACCGAGCATGGCCAGGGCCGCGATCAGCGGCACCACCATGCGCCTCCCCCCGCCGTCGGAGGAGATCGGCGCGCTCACTCGAAGCCGTTCCAGAACAGCCAGCTCTGCGCGATCTGCCAGGCCGCCCAGGCATCGACGATGCCATGGCCATAGACGGCGTTGGGGATCTGCCCGCCTGGATACGCACCACAGCTCTGTGCGGCATACATGGGCTGTGCACTCTGCCGAAGCAGCCGTTCCATCCGCTCCGGATCACCCTTGAGCGCCGGCTTGGCGCTCATCAGCAAGGCGGCCACGCCAGCCACGTGCGGCGCGGCCATCGAGGTTCCGCTCGAGAGTCCGAAGCCGCCGTTCTTGAGCGCCGAACGGATGGACACCCCTGGAGCGGCGAGATCGGGCTTGAGACGGCCGCTGCCATCGGCGTTCACCGGCCCGCGGCTCGAGAAGCTTGCGATCTGATCGCTGGCATCGGTGGCACCGATGCTCAGAGAGGCTTGGTAGATCGCCGGCGGATATTGCACGGTGGCGCAGTTCGGGCCCGCGTTGCCGGCCGCCGAGACGACGAGGATGCCGGCACTGCGCACGTTCTCCACCGCCTCGCGCAAGACATCGGGCTGGATGCAGCCTTCGCTCGGCGGACAGGCCCAGGAATTGTTGATCAGGTGCGGGGCGAGGGAAGGCTGCGGGTTGCCTCCAGCGGTGTCGGTGGGCGCGAGGAACCACTGGAAGCACTCGAGATAGGTCGAGGGCGTGCCCACCCCGCGCTCCATGTTGCGGCAGCCGATCCACTTGGCCTGCGGGGCGACGCCGATTTGGTTCCCGAGGCCGTCATCGCCCACCATCGTGCCCATGGTGTGGGTACCGTGGTTGTGGTCGTCGCAGGGGACGGTGAGATTCAGGCCGCAGGGATTCGTGCCGGCGCCGAGGAGGGCGTGGATGGCATCGTGCCAGTGGTGATCGTGGCTCGCGCTCACCCCATTCCAGCCGCGATAGCTCGCGAGGAGCGCGGGATGATCCCAGCGGTAGCCGGTGTCCTGGCCGCCGATCACCACCCCCTGCCCGAGGAATCCGAGCGCCCAAAGGGCCGGGGCATTCACCCGGACCACACCCCATTCGACCGCCTTCGGCACGAAGCCGAGCGGCTCGGCCTTGGGCAGCGCCGCACGGAAAGGCCGGTCGGGCTCGACCGCGATCACCCCCGGCAGTTCGCCGAAGGCGAGGGCCTTGCCCAGAGGCCATTCGACACGCACCGCGTTGGCCACCCAGAAGGCGCGGTAGGCAACTCCCCGCTCCCTCAGAACTTGCAAAAGCGGCGCCTGGGTGGCCTCGGCGTGGGCGCGAAGCCGATTCACCGTACCGGTCACCCGCCGCTCGAAGTCCCCCGCCGGCGCGCCTGGGGGCGCTGGCCGAAGGCGAAGAAGCACGGCCTCGTCGCCGGCCTCTGCATGAACGGCGCTCCCCGCCAAGGTCAATGCCAGGACGAGCGCGTGCATCTGCCTAATCCTCTTCGATCATCGCCAGAGCGTGTTCCAGCAAATCGCGGACCACCTCGATCAGCGGTCGGGCACGTTGCGCCTCGAAATGCGGCTCCTCCTCGTCGAGGAAGGCCCCCTGTCTCAGTTCGAGCTGCACGGCATCCACCCCGACCGCCGGGCGGCCGTAGTGGCGCGTGATGTAACCGCCTTTGAACCGTCCATCGAACACATAACTGAATTGGTTCTGCCGGCCCACCACCGTGAGCAGGGCGTCGCGGAGATCACGGCCGCAGGAGGCGCCATCGGCCGTGCCCAGATTGAGATCGGGAAGCTCCCCCTCGAAGAGCAGCGGCAGACGGCCGCGGATCGAGTGCGCATCCCACAGCAGCACCCGACGGTGACGCTGGCGCAGGCGATCGAGCTCGGATTGCAGCGCCTCGTGATAAGGCCGCCAGTAGCGCTCGATGCGCTCCCGCCGCTCGGCCGCATCCGGCTCCTGGCCCTCCCGATACAAAGGCTCGCCGGCGAAGCTCGAAAGCGGGCAGATGCCGGTTTCGAAGCGACCGGGGTAGAGGGGGCGATCATCCGGTGCGCGATTGAGATCGACGAGGTAGCGGGAGTAGCGGGCGGTCAAGAGCGAGCAGCCTGCGGGCAGAGCCTCGCGATAAAGCTCCGGGACGCCGAAATCGGCATCGCGCTGGGCCCGTCCCGCCGCCGTGAGCCGTTCCCGAAGCCAGTCGGGGATGAGCGTTCCCGCATGAGGAACGCTGACCAGCAGAGGACGCTCCCCATGCACCATCGTGAACAGAGCATCGTCGCCCATGACTCGCATCCTGCGCCGATGCCGGCATTGAGCGCAAGGTCGCTCAGCGCGAGAGGAAGCGCGCCGGGCTGAGCGGCAAGGGATCCACCGGCGGTTCGCTGTGGCAGGCCAGAGCGGCCACCAGCCGACCCGTCACAGCGGCGAGGCTGATCCCGAGCATCCCATGTCCGGTGGCGAGCATGAGATTGGGAAACGCCGGTACGGGGCCGATCAGCGGCAATTCGTCCGGCGTCATCGGGCGGAAGCCGTACCAGGATTCCTGCGGCCGAGGAAGCCCGTCCCAGCGCAGATACTCGAAGGCGCCGCGTTCCAGTGCCGCCAGGCGCCGATCGTTGAGATATTCCGAAAAGCCCGAGAACTCCATCGTGCTGCCGAGACGCAGTCCCTCGGGCCAGGCGGTCACGCAGACGCTGCGCTCGGCCAGCACCAGAGGGCGCGAGGGCATGGCCGGCAGCGGCGGGTAGGTACGGGAGTAGCCCTTGCCGGGCTGGATCGGCAGGCGGACGCCAAGCGGCGCGAGCAAGGCCGGGGCGCGGGCGCCGGCGGCCAATACGATGAGCTCGGCGCGGTGCCGGCCGCCGTTGGCATCGAGCGCGTGCAACGTCCTGCCATCGCGCTCGAGCGCCGCGATCCCGAGACCCTCTCGCAGGACCACCCCGCGCGCTTTGGCGGCGCAGGCCAGGCCCGTGACGAAACGTTCGGGACGAAGGCAGGCATCCCCCGGAAACAGCACCGCGCCCTTCACACGCGGAGTGAGCAGGGGTTCCTCGGCCATGGCCCGCTGCGCATCCCAAGCCTCGGCCTCGATGCCGAGCGGGGCCAGTCGCTCCGGCCAGGCGGCGGCGCGACGCAATCCCGCCTCGGAACCGAAGACGTAAAGCACCCCACTCGCGCGGAAGCCACAATCGATGCCGAGGGCGGCGAGCCAGTCCGGAAGCAGCCGGCGAGAAGCGAGCAGCAGCGCGGCGCGCTGTCGCTCGATGGCGTGGCGCCGCCTCGGCGAGAGCGCCACTTTCGCGAATCGGAGAAGCCAGCCCCAGAGCGGGGGATCGAAACGTGGAGCGAGATGGAAGGGCGCATCCGGCTTGAACATCCATTTGAGCCCCTTCCAGAGGGTGCGCGGTTCGTTGAGCGGCGGAGCGTGGCTCGGGGTGATCGTGCCGCAGTTGCCATGACTCGCGCCTGCACCGGCGGCCACGCTTTCGAGCACCGTCACCTCGCGCCCCTGCTCGCGCAGGGCGAGCGCACACGCAAGACCGATGGCGCCGGCGCCGATGATCAGACAATCGTGCTTGGTTTCCGACATGGGCGGCGATTCTAGAGCCTGCCATCCCTACCCGAGGGTGAAGGAGCCGGTGAGCTCACCCACCCACGACGCTCCTTCCCTCCGCAACCGCATCCGGCGTCCCGGTCGGGCCGCGCCCCGTCGGGCCAAGCGCCTTCAGGCGCCCCCACCCGCAGGAGGGCGAGCGTCCCGATGATCCGACCGGCTCGCTCGCTTCGAGGCTCACGTTCTCCCGGCCGGATGCCCTGTCGCGCCTCGAGACCCACATGCTCCGATCCTCGTCGAATCTCGCCGAAACGTGGCCAGGCCGTCTGCGCCCGCCTTGCGTGTGGGACCTTCTGCGAAACGGAGCGCTTCTGCTCGGGCGAGGACTTCGCCCGCCCCGCGCGCGGGGTGTCGTGGACGCAGCCGGCGAAGCACCCGCCACCTCGGCTTCGGCCGTATGCAATCAGGGGTGTCCTGCGAGAAGAGGCGAGGAGGTGTCGGGCAGTATGGGTCGGCTTCGCCCGCCCCGCGTTGGGGAATGCCCGCTCACGATCCAGGCACAGCACGGAAAGCCGATTCCGGCCGCCCGGCGGGCGGAAAAGCTTGGGGGTCCGTGGCGGCGCGTCGGTCGGGGAGCTTCGCCCCCCGCGCGCGAAATAGCCGAGACCCTTTTCACCGATGAGGCGAGTGATGAAGCTTCGCCCCCCCTCGCGCGGAATAGCCCCCACCGTGTGCCGCCTTGTGGCACGCGGATGGGCTTCGCCCCCCCGCCGCGGAATGGCCGCCTGCCGTCCCGTTCTAGACAGGCGCGTTTGGCTTCGCCCATCCCTCACGCGGAATGGCCCCTTGGGGAAAGGCGAGCAGAAGGCCCTTGCCTGCCTCGTCCGCCTCGTGCGCCGGACATCCGCAGAGCCGAGCCGGGCGCCTTGACCGCGTCGGCTTCGCCGGTGCTCCCCGCAGCGCATCCTCCGGACGGCGAAGAGGTCGCCAGCGGCGCGGATGGGCGATCTATGAAAACTAACAAAACTCGTTTTTCGATCGTGTTGACTTATCAATGCGACTCATTATCATTTGCGCAAGGAGGTGAACGCGATGCTCAAGACCCTCAGTTTCGGGTTGCTGCATGTCTCGGTGGCCTTCACCGTGACCTGGCTCTTGACCGGCAGCGCCGCCATCGGCGGTTTGGTGGCCTTGATTGAACCCTTGTGCAACACCATTGCCTATCATTGGCACGAGAAGGCCTGGACGCGCTTCGGCCGCCCGCGTCCGGTCGCACCCACTTGATCCGAGAGCGGTCCCGTACTCCAAGCGACCATGCAGGACATCGCCACCTTCGACGACGCCGCCCGTCAGACCGTGGAACTCGCCAACCGCATCGCCGACGAGCAGCCGGAGGCCGACCTGCGCGAGATCGCCGACGGCCTGCTCTCCGGCGCGGTGCATTACTGGCTCTACGCCTACCAGCCTTGCGAGAACCGCCATTGTGAGGACTGCGCCCCCCTCGGCACCGCCGAGCAGCGCCTGGCGCGTCTGATCGAGCTCGTGCGCGACTTCGCCGTGGAAAGCGAGTATTTCCACAGTCCGAACGACCACAACGCGGGACGCGCATGAGCATCCGCGAGACGCGGCGCGAAGCGCTCGCGCGGGCTCGGACGGCGAGAGCCGGTCGCCCCCTGTCCGGCGAAGGGTCGCGCGGGTGAGCCGCCCGCCTCTCCCATCGCCCCGAAGCGCGCCTTCGGCGAGCCGGATCGCGGCGAGCGCGCCGAGAGCGCGCCCCGAGCCGCCCGTCGCGATGGCTGGCTCGTCCTCGCCTGCGCGGCGCCTGGGATGGCCTTCGCGGCGCGAGGGGCTTAGCAGGATCGCCCGCGCGGAGGGCGTGTTGCGCGGCTTCACCGTCGGCAGGCTCCGGGTCTCGATCCGCCGGTGCAGGCCCAAGCGCCCCAACCTCGGCGGCTCGCTTCGGGCCCATCGGCCGCGCAAGCCCGTCGGCCAGCTGCCGGCCGAGCACTGCCCCAGCGCCTTCTCCCCTCGCGGCAGCCGGCTCTTCGACGCCCTCCGCACCCGGGGCAAGGGTGGCGCCATGGCGCGGGCGCTTCAGTGAGCCGATACGCGATCCAAGCTGCGGCGATCCTCGCCGGCCTGCTCGCCGCGGTGGAGGGGCTCTTCGCGCGCCCGGCGGTCTATCGCCTCGATCCGGTGCACACCCAGATCACATTCTTCGTCGATCACTTGGGTTTTTCCCGAGCGAGCGGCCGCGCCTACGGCAGCGAAGGCGCCCTGGTCTTCGACCCCGAGGATTGGAGCCGCAGTTGCGCGACGGTGCGCATTCCGGTTCAGCGCATCGGCTTCGGCGATGCGCGCTGGGACGAGCGCATGCAGCGCAGCGATTTTTTCGCCGCTGCCGAATATCCCTGGATCGAGTTCCAGGGCCTTTGGCTCGAGCGCACCGGCGAGCGCGAGGGCATCCTCCGCGGGCTCTTGCGCCTGCGCGGGCGCGATGCGCCGGTCGAACTCCAAGTGCGGCTCAACCGCATCGGCTACAACCCTTACGCCGGCCGTCGCGCCGTCGGCTTCTCGGCGCGCGGCCGCCTCTCGCGCCGCGCCTTCGGCATGGATGCCTTGCCGCGACAAATCGGTGACGAGGTGGAGCTGATCATCGAGGTCGAGGCGTTGAGGGAGCCGCCGCGCGCCCTTCGCGATCCGCCCTGCCAACCGCAAGCCCCGAAGGATCAGGCCCATGCCCCCCATCCGTGACAGCCGCGAACGTTGGGGACTGGTGAGCATCCTCATCCACTGGCTCACCGTGCTCGCCATCCTGTTCATGGGCGGGCTCGGGCTTTACATGACCAGCCTGCCGATCGGCGCCGAGAAGGTGCAGCTTTACGCTCTGCACAAATCGCTCGGGATCAGCTTGCTCGCCCTGGTGCTGTTCCGCCTCCTCTGGCGCCTGCTCAATCCGCGCCCCGCCCTGCCCCCGATGCCGCGCTGGCAGAGGATCGCCGCCCACGCCTCGCACGGCCTGCTTTATCTCCTGCTCATCGCCATCCCGCTTTCCGGCTGGGTGATGAACTCCGCGGCCAACTTCCCGCTCGTCTGGTTCGGCCTCATCGAGCTGCCCGCCATTGCCGCACCAGACCCCGGCCTACGGGCCCTCGCCGGCGAGGTGCACGAAGCGCTCTATTGGCTGCTGCTGCTCATCGCCCTCGTCCATGCCTCCGCCGCGTTGAAACATCATCTCCACGACCGCGATCACGTGCTTCGCAACATGCTCGGCTTAGGCCCTGCCCGCCCACGGCCCTGATCGCCCCGATCGCTCCTCGATGTTCGCTTCCCTGCCATGACCGCCCTCCTCGCCCTCCTCCTCGCCCTCCCCGCCGCCGAGTGGCGGCCCGAGCCCACGCCGGAGAGCCTTCGCTTCGAAGGCACGCAGCAGGGTGCGCGCTTCACCGGCCGCTTCCGCCGCTTCGAAGCCACCATCCGCTTCGATCCGAGCGAGCCGAGCGCCGGGCGCTTCGAGGTCGAGGTCGACCTCGGCTCGGCGGACACCCGAAGCGCCGAGCGCGACGAAGTCCTGCTCGGCCCCGCTTTCTTCGACGTCGCCCGCGAACCCAAGGCTCGCTTCGTCGCCGAAGGCATGCGCCGGGAGGGCGAGGATCGCTATGTCGCCTCCGCCACGCTCACCTTGCGCGGCCGCACCGTCGCCTTCCCCTTTCCCTTCCGCTTCGTCGAGGCGAGCGAGGGCGGCGCCCGCATCCTCGCCGAGGTCGAGCTCGACCGTTTCGCCTTCGGCCTGGGCGATGATGCCGACTGGCGAGACGAAAGCCTCATCGGCCGCAAGGTCCGGGTCTTGGTGGACCTCCCGCTCAAAGCCGCAAGCGGCCCGTGAAATCGGCCCTCGCCTCCGCTCCTCAAGCCTCGTCGCGAGCGCCCCGCGATCCGCGAGCACGGCGGCGGGTAAATCGCTCACGCAAGACGCGCGGCCTCGCCTCCGCCTCGCCATCGCCGGGCAGGCCCCGCCGCGCGGCTTGACGGCGCCTCCCGCGCCCGTTTCAATAGCAGGCTTTCCGCGGCAAGACTGGCCAGGTAGCTCAGTTGGTAGAGCAGCGGACTGAAAATCCGCGTGTCGGCGGTTCGATTCCGTCCCTGGCCACCAACCGTCCACGCCCAATCGTCTCCGGTTGGGCGTTTTGCTTTTGACATTACGCGAAGCCACGCGGGGCTGCGGGCCGTTCTGCGTGCGCCACGCCGTGGCGACCCGCCGTTCTGAAGTCGCCCTGTTCGACTCTCTTCTGCTCTCCGTTCTCTCGAAATCCGCGCCAACTTCTTCGCGCAAGCACACGTAGGCGGCCTTGTGCGCCAACGCTTTGTACGTGCGTCACGGCCATCGGTGTCCATCGTAACGACATAGGCAATCCTCGAGCGAACAGACGCCCAGTTGACCATCTCCGGCCGCACGCCCACGACCGCTCGCGATCGTTGATCGCCGATGGTCCTCCGTCGATACGGATCGCCCCCCCTTTCGCGGGAACCCGGCCACTTCGCGCCTGACGCCGGCGTGGGCCAGCGCATCTGGCACGAGGTGTGACTTTCGCTGCCACCCATCCGTCTAATCACACAAAGATGAAAACGAGGAGTCTGCATGTCTGAATCCACCCAACGTCTCGAGGCGGCGCTGGCGGCGGCCTTTCGGTCCGACGCCCTGCCGCCGCCTGATCTCGCCCCCGTGTTGCGGCGCGCGCGCCGCCGCCTGGCGGCACGTCACGTGCTGACCCATTTGCTGGGCCGCATCTGGTTGGCTCTGGCGCGCCTGTTCGCCCCCGCGGCGGTGCGTTGGGACCGCTGGTTACACCCTTCCACTCCGTTCCATTCCCGAAAGGAGACGACCATGGAAACGATGAACCAGACTTTTGCCTGGATGAGTGATCCATTGATTGCCCTGTAACAACGTCTGGCCGTGCTCGCCCCGAATCTGGTCGGGGCCGTGGTGTTGTTGTTGGCCGGCTATGTGCTGGGCAAGACCGCCGCCACCATTACACGCCGGGTACTGGCACGCCTGGGAGCGGATCGGCTCGCGGAAAGCTCTGGACTAGCCGCGTTCACCCGTCAATGGGGCCTGGAGCGGCCGCTGTCGGCGCTCATCGGCTCGGTGGCGTTCGCCTTCATCCTGCTGGCCTTCGCGATCTCCGCTGCCGATGCTTTGGGGCTGGCTGCGGCCGGTCAGGCCGTGGCACAGGTGATGCTGTTTTTACCCAAGTTCGTCGCCGCTACGGCCGTGCTGCTACTGAGCCTGATGGCGGCGAGCTGGCTGGCCGGGCTGGTGCGCCGCGCTGCGGACAATGCGGGGTTCGAGTATGCGCCCACCCTGGGCCGCATCACGATGGGCGTGCTCGCGGCGCTGGTGGCGCTGATGGCCGTCGATCAGCTGGATATCCGCATCGTGCTCTTGCAGGAGGTCATCAGCATCGCGCTTGCCGCCCTTGGCGTGGCCGTGGCCTTGTCGCTGGGGCTTGGCACGCGCGGGTTGTCGAGCGAGATCGTCAGCGGCGTGTACGTGCGCGACTGGCTGCGCGAAGGCGACCGAATCGAATGGAACGGTCAGCGTGCCACCGTGCGAGAGGTGGGCACTCTCAAGACGCTGCTCGCGCTGGATGTGACTTTGGCCTCGGAGCCGGGGAAAAACGAGCGATCGGCGGATTGCTCGGATCCTCCTCAAACGGCATGGATCGTGTTTATCCGGCCCACATCCCGTGACAACATGAATACTGCAGTCCACGCGATGGAAAGCTTCATGGCCGATCTTGGGTCGTCCGTCGAAAACGTCGCCGAGGACCTCGCCGTCACCAGGGATGGTTACTTCGCGTGGATTTCGAAAAGGTACATGCCGACGTACAGGGCTACGCGGTTTTGGAAGTTCGAGGGCCGACGAGCTCTACGATTGGCAGTGCTCCGACCAGGCATCGGAGTTAGTCGGCGCGGCAGATCGTCAGTGACTGCGTCGGGGATCGAAGTGCCCAGTTCGCCAGGACCGACGTCGCCAGGAGATGAGAATGACCAAGTTGGCCTGCATCGATTTGTTCTGTGGGGCGGGAGGGCTCACACACGGCTTGATCTCGGAAGGCGTGCCGGTCGTGGCCGGCATCGACGTCGATCCGGCTTGCCGCCATCCGTTCGAAACGAACAACGGCGCGCGGTTCATCGAGGAAGACGTTTCGAGGACGAAGCCAGCGGTTCTGAAGGATCTCTTCGGGGACGCGGACGTTCGCATCCTCGCCGGATGCCCGCCTTGTCAGCCGTTCTCGACCTATGCCCAACGCTACGACACGGTGGGAAGTCCACGATGGGCACTGCTGTACGAGTTCGCACGCCTGGTCAAAGCCGTTCGTCCCGATCTCGTCACCATGGAGAACGTGCCGCCGGTGGAGAAACACGCGGTGTACCACGACTTCGTCACTGCCTTGGGGGAGTACGGGTATCGAGTCTGGCACGGTGTCGTCGACTGCTCCGACTACGGTTTGCCACAACGCCGACGCAGGATGGTGTTGCTCGCGTCGCGCATCGGGCCGATCGAGTTGATCCAGCGCACCCATGAGCGACCCCAAACCGTGCGCGAAGCGATCGGGAAGCTTCCGCCGATACCGGCGGGCGGCACTCTGCCTTCCGATCCGCTACACACGGCGTCCAAGCTTTCCGAGCTCAACCTCCAACGCATCCGCGCATCTCGTCCCGGCGGGACTTGGAGGGATTGGCCCAAACGTTTGATTGCGGAATGCCACCGGCGTGATAGCGGCCGGACATATCCGGGTGTCTATGGCCGTATGGTTTGGGACGAGCCCGCCCCGACCCTCACCGCCCAGTTCTACGGTTTCGGCAACGGTCGTTTCGGACACCCCGAGCAGGATCGGGCGCTGTCGCTGCGCGAAGGAGCGATCCTGCAAGGTTTCCCGGAAGACTATTCCTTCGTCCCGGATGGTGCGCCGATCCACTTCAAGAGCTTGGGCCGCATGATCGGCAACGCGGTGCCCGTCACTTTGGGGAGGATCATCGGCCGGAGCATCCTGCGGCATCTCGCCGTCGTGCCCGAGACGAAGACGGACGACGAGACCGCCCGGTCCGTTGCCGAGAGGGAGCGAAATGCCAAGCGTGAGCCCCTCATCGCCTGAAGCCAGCCGCCGCATGGCGCGCGTGCGCCAGCGAGGAACGGACGTCGAGATCGAATTGCGACGGGCCCTGCATGCCCTGGGCCTTCGCTACCGCTTGCAAGTGCCACTGTCCAGAAAGCCACGACGAGTCGCCGACATCGTGTTCATCGGCGCGCGCGTGGCGGTTTTCGTCGATGGATGTTTCTGGCATGGGTGTCCACTCCACGCCACCTGGCCAAAGGAAAACGCCGGATTCTGGCGCGCCAAGATCGAAGCCAACCGAGCGCGCGATGCCGACACCACCCGGCGCCTGCGCGAACTCGGTTGGGAAGTGATTCGCGTCTGGTCTCATGAAGATCCGACCGAGGTCGCCCGCCGCATCTACGACCGCGTGATGGCACGGAAGGAAAGAGCCTCATGAGCCTCAAGCCACCGTCCAATGGCACATGTTTCGTCCATGCGACTGTTCCGGAGCCCGGCCAGTTGATCGAAGTGCGACGTCGTCAGTGGATCGTCGCCGACGTCGTCTCGTCGAATTCGACGGGAAGACCACAGAACTGCGTGACACTATCGTCGATCGACGAGGACGGCCTCGGCGAGGAGCTCGAAGTCATCTGGGAGATCGAACCCGGTGCTCAGGTCATCGAGCGGGCGGGATTGCCATCCATCACCGGACAGGATGACGCGACCACACTCGACGCCTTCCTCGACGCCGTGCGCTGGGGTACGGCCACCAACGCCGACCGCGGGTTCCTCCAGGCTCCGTTCCGCAGCGGTGTCAGCATCGAAGACTTCCAGCTCGATCCTTTGGTGCGAGCCATCGACATGGCCCGCGTCAACCTGCTCATCGCCGACGACGTCGGTCTCGGCAAGACCATCGAGGCCGGGCTGGTCATCCAGGAGCTCCTATTGCGGCACCGCGCCCGCACCGTCCTCGTCGTCTGCCCAGCTTCGCTGCAGGAGAAGTGGCGTGTCGAGATGCTGGATAAGTTCGGTCTCGAATTCCGGGTGGTGGACACGGAGTACGTCAAACGGTTGCGGCGCGAGCGCGGCATCCACGCCAACCCTTGGACGTCGTATCCGCGTCTCATCACGTCGATGGATTGGGCCAAGGGCGGCGAGGGGCTGCGTGCCATGCGCGACGTGCTCCCGCCCCATGTCGGCCATCCGCGCAAGTTCGATCTGTTGGTGGTGGACGAGGCGCACAACGTCGCGCCCGCCGCGGGCGCGCACTACGCGCTGGAGAGCCAGCGCACGCGCTTCATACGGACCATCGCCCCGCACTTCGAGCACCGCCTGTTCCTGACCGCCACACCCCACAACGGGTACACCGAGTCGTTCACCTCGCTTCTGGAGTTGCTGGACGACCAGCGTTTCGCACGCAACATCCTCCCGGACGAGAAGCGCCTGAGCCAGGTCATGATCCGTCGCTTGAAGAGCGATCTCGTCGATGCGCAGGGCAACCCTCTCTACCCGCGGCGTAACCTACAGGTGCTGCCGATCCACTACACACCGGAAGAGCGTGAGATCCACCGCAAGCTGAGCGACTACTGTGCCAGCCGTGAGAAGGACGCCGAACGGGCCGGCAACGGCCTCGGCACGACATTCGTCAACCGGTTGCTCAAGAAACGTTTGCTCTCGTCTCCGGCCGCGTTCGCCGCCACCCTGGAGAAGCACGCCAACTCCCTCTCCGAGGCGCGTCCCGAGAAGTGGGACCGTATGGCCGAACGCATCCTGCACAAGGCCATCCTGAAAGTCGAGGAGGACTATGCCGACGACCGGGAGGTCGAGAACGCCCAGGCCGAGGCCATCGAGGTAGCCACGCGCCGCGCGCCGCCACTCACGGCGGAGCAGCGCGCGCTGCTCGACGAACTGAGATCGTGGGCCCAGCGCGCCAAGAACCAGGTCGATTCCAAGGCCCGCGCCATCCTCGAGTGGCTGGAACAACACCTCAAAGGGCCGAACGGCGAATGGAACGCCCGCCGGGTGATCCTGTTCACCGAGTACCGCACGACGCACGAGTGGATGCATCGGATCCTCGCCAGCCATGGCTTCGGCAGTGAGCGCCTCGCGCTGCTGCACGGCGGTCTCTCCCAGGAGGAGCGCGAACCCATCAAGGCAGCGTTCCAGGCCTCCCCCAAGGACTCCCCCGTCCGAATCCTGCTCGCCACCGACGCGGCCTCCGAGGGCATCGACTTGCAGAACCACTGCAACATGCTCATCCACCTGGAGATCCCCTACAACCCCAACGTGATGGAGCAGCGCAACGGCCGCATCGACCGCCACGGCCAACGCGAGAAGGAGGTGCTGATCTGGCACCCCGTCGATGGCGGGGATGTTGGAGGCTCCTCGGTCGGCGGCCATGCCGAGGACATCCTGCGGGCGCTACGCAAGCTGGAGTCGATGCGCACCGACATGGGCAGCGTCAATCCGATCATCGCGCCGCAGATGTCCAGCCTCATCGAAGGCTCGCTGAAGGAACTCGACACCCGCATGGCCGAGGCGCGGATCGCTCGGGCCAGGCGGTTCGTCCGGGCCGAACGCGAGCTGAAGGAGCGCGTCGCCAAGCTGCACGAGCGGCTGCTGGCCACCAAACAGGACTTCCACCTCGACCCCCAGCACATCCTGATGGCGGTGAAGACCGGCCTTGCCCTGGCCGGTCGACCTCCCTTGCAACCCGTCGACTTGCCAGGCGCGCCGCCCGGCACCGTCTTTCGCATGCCCGCCCTATCGGGATCCTGGGCGCGCTGCCTGGAAGGACTGCGCCATCCCCTCACGCAGAAGATCCGCCCCATCACCTTCGACCACGCCGTCGCCAGCGGCCGCGACGACGTGGTGCTCGTCCACCTGAACCATCGCCTGGTGCAGATGTGCCTGCGCCTGCTGCGCGCCGAGATCTGGGCCCGCGACGACGTCAAGAAGCTTCACCGCGTCACCGTCCGCAGCGTGCCCGACGCGCTGCTCGACGGTCCGGCCGTGGTGGTCGTCTCGCGGCTGGTCATCACCGGTGGCAACCATCACCGTTTGCACGAGGAACTCACCGTCTCCGGCGGCCACCTGCGTGATCAGTCTTTCCGCCGCGAAGAGAGGGTCACCCTCGTTCAGCAGTGGCTGGACGAGGGCAAGCCGATCACCGCGGCGCCCCCCCTCTTCGACGCGCTCCGCGCCCGCTTCGACCGCCACCGCGAGGCCATCCTCGGGGCCGTCGACGCCCGCTCCAAGGAACGCCTGCGCCATCTGACCAACACCCTCGAGAACCGCAAGCGCAAGGAAATCGAAGACATCCGCACGGTGCTCGACGAGCTGGAGCGAGCGATCCGAAGCGAACTGGAAAAGGGTCAGCAGCCCGAGCAGCTCTCGCTCTTCACCGAGGACGAGCGCACGCAGCTGCGGCGTGACATCGCCGCGCTGGAAGCACGCCTCGCGCGCATCCCCGCAGAGCGGGACACGGAGATACGAGCCATCGAAGCCCGGTACGCTGGTTTCGTGGAGCGTACCTTCCCGGTCGCGGTGATCTTCGTCGTGCCCCAATCTGCGGGAGGTGCCGCATGAGTATGCACCACGACTGGCTCTCGCTCATCGAGGTCTCAGGCCCCTTCCTCGCCGTCCCGGTCCTGAGGGAAGCCTTCCCACAAGGGCTGGAGGCGCTCGACGTCGCCAAGCGCCAACGGCTGCGGCAGGCCTACGACGAGTGGCTGGAGGCCCGAGAGACGGGCGATCCACGCTTCGACGAGGTGCACGCCGCTTGGATCGAAGAGGTCCTCGCCCGTGGGCTGGAGCTGGACGAGGACGGCCGGGGCGACGTGCTGAAGCGCCGCGACTGGTGCGCCGCGAACGTGGTCGCCGATCTGCCCGAGCACGGCGTGCGCCTGTCGCCGGACTTCGCCGTCGTCGGCGACGGTGGCAAGCCGCTGATGCTGATCCAGACCCACGGGCCGGAAGTCGATCTCGAAGCCACCCAGAGGCTCGAAGGTTGGGCCAGCACGCCCGCGGAGCGCATGGTGGCGCTCTGCCGTGCCACCGGTTGCCGCCTGGGGCTCGTGACCAACGGCGAGCGCTGGATGCTGGTGGATGCCCCGGTGGGCGCGGTCACCACCTTCGCCAGTTGGTACGCGCGTCTCTGGGGTCAGGAGCCCGTCACCCTCCAGGCCTTCGTCACCCTGCTGGGGCTACGGCGCTTCTTCGTGGACGAGTCGGAACGGCTGCCCGCGCTCCTCGACCGCTCGCTGAAATACCAGGACGAGGTCACCGACGCCCTGGGCGAGCAGGTGCGGCGCGCGGTCGAAGTGCTGATCCAGGCGCTCGACCGGGCCGATCTGGACCGCGACCGCACCCTGCTGCGCGACGTGGGCGAGACCGAGCTCTACGAGGCCGCGCTCACGGTGATGATGCGGCTGGTCTTCCTGCTCTGCGCGGAGGAACGCGGCCTGCTGCTCCTGGGCGATCCGCGCTACGAGGCATATTACGCCGTCTCCACCCTGCGCATGCAGCTACGTGCCGAGCCGGAGGAGATCCTCGAACGGCGTCACGCCGCCTGGTCGCGGCTGCTCGCCGTCTTCCGTGCCGTGTATGGCGGCATCGAGCACGAGAACCTGCGCCTGCCCGCGCTCGGCGGCTCCCTGTTCGACCCGGATCGTTTCCCCTTCCTCGAGGGGCGGGCCAAGGGCAGCCACTGGCGGACCGATGCCGCCAGGCCGCTGCCCATCGACGACCGCACCGTCCTCTTGCTGCTCGAAGCCATCCAGACCTTCGATGGACGCACGCTCTCCTACCGCGCGCTGGACGTGGAGCAGATCGGCTACGTCTACGAAGGCCTGCTCGAGCGAACCGTCAAACGCACCGCCGACGTCACGCTGGAGCTCGACGCCACCAAGAGCGCCCAGTCGCCCTGGGCCACGCTGGCCGAGCTCGAATCCGCCCGGCTCGACGGCACCGAGCGCCTGGTCGCACTGCTGCGCGAGCGGTCGGGCAGCTCCGAAAGCCGTATCCGCAACGACCTCGCTCGGCCCGTGGACGACGCGCTGTCCGAGCGCCTGCTCACCGCCTGCCATGGCGACACGGTGCTGCGCGACCGCGTCCGGCCCTTCGCACATCTGCTCCGCACCGACCCGTGGGGCTATCCGCTGGTCCATCCGGCGGGTGCCTACGTGGTCGCCACCGGCTCCGACCGGCGCGAGACCGGCACGCACTACACGCCGAAGTCCCTCACCGAGGCCATCGTCGCCGAGACGCTCACTCCCGTCGCCTACGTCGGCCCGGCAGAGGGCAAGCCGCGCGCGGAGTGGGTGCTCAAGTCTCCCGAGGACTTGCTGGATCTGAAAGTCTGCGACCCGGCCATGGGTTCGGGCGCCTTCCTGGTGCAGGCCTGCCGCTGGCTCGCCGACCGGCTGGTGGAAGCCTGGGCTCGGGCCGAGGCCCAGGGCCACACGGTGGGTATCGATGGGCGGGTGGCGGAGGCCGGCTCGGAAGTCGAGCCGCTGCCGCGCGACGTCGAGGAGCGCACCATCGTCGCCCGCCGGCTGGTGGCCGAGCGCTGCCTCTACGGCGTGGACCTGAACCCGCTGGCGGTGGAGCTGGCCAAGCTCTCGCTGTGGCTCGTGACGCTCGCCAAGGGGCGTCCCTTCGGCTTCCTCGACCACAATCTCAGGTGCGGCGACAGCCTGCTCGGAATCCATCGACTGGATCAGCTGACCCAGCTCACGATGAACCCCTCGGGCCAGGGGCAGATGCGCCTGTTCGGCCAGACCATCGAACGCGCCGTGCGCGAGGCCATCGAGCTGCGGCAGCGACTGCGCGAGACGCCCATCCGCGACATCCGCGACGTGGAGGTCATGGCGCATCTGGATGCCGACGCACGCCAGAGGCTCGAAGTGCCCGAGCTCATCGCCGATGCGTTCATCGGTGAAGTGTTCGCCGCACGCGGCAGCGGCGCGGCGTTGGAGAACGCGCTCGCCTCGCTCGCCGTGCAGGCCGGGCAAGCCATCGACGGCGATCAGGAGACGCAGGCCGCGATGCGTCGACGAGCCGCGGCCGCACTCGCGACCGATCTGCCAGTAGGCAAGCCCCCGCGTCGGCCCTTCCATTGGCCGCTGGAGTTTCCGGAGGTGTTCGCCGATGGCCGCGGAGGATTCGACGGCATCGTAGGCAATCCACCTTTTCTCGGCGGGCAGCGCATCACCGGCGTCGCGGGTACTGCCTTTCGCGATTGGCTGGTCACACACATCGCCGAGGGACGTCGCGGTTCGGCCGATCTGGTCGCCTACTTCTTCCTGCGGGCGTGGAACCTCCTGCGTGAAGGCGGTGGTTTCGGCCTGCTCGCGGTCAACACCATTGCGGAGGGCGATACGCGGCAAGTGGGGCTGGAAGCCATGGTCCGTGCGGGTGCCGTCATCCATGCGGCCTACCCGAACGAGCCCTGGCCCGGCAAGGCGGCAGTCGTCACCAGCCGAGTCCATGTCCACAAGGGCGAGTGGCGGGGCGAACGCTCGCTGCTCGGGCGGCCCGCTCCGTTCATCTCGGCCTTCCTTTCCGATCGCGAAGAGTGGAGCCCGAAGCGGCTGAAGGCCAACGAAGGTATCGCCTTCCAAGGCTGTATCACTCGGGGACTTGGATTCGTGCTTACCGCCGATGAGGCGAAACGGATGCTCGACGCCGATCCGAGGAATGCCGGCTCTTCGTCATTTCGTGTGGAACCCAACAGTCACAATGACTCCTGGTCGTCGAGCCCGGTGGGCATGTGTGCAGGCCGCTGGCCGGCCTGTGCACATGTCCACGAGGCGTGTTTGATCAGGAGGATGAGTCCATGGGCATTGCCGTAGAAGCTCTGTTCACCAGCGCGCTGGGCTTGCAGCCGCCGTGGGTCGTCGATGACGTCAGGCTCGACACCGCCAAGCGGCGTATCGACTTCGAGATCGGCTGCCACACCAGCAGGCTCGCCTGCCCGGCATGCGGTGCGGCCACGCAACCGGTGCACGACCGGCTGCGCCGATCCTGGCGGCACCTGGACTTCTTCCAGTTCGAGGCCTGGCTGCATTGCGACGTGCCGCGCGTGGCCTGCGGTGCCTGCGGCAAGACCACGCAGGTGGCCGTGCCCTGGGCGCGTCCGGGCTCGGGCTTCACCGCGGCGTTCGAAGCGCTGGCGCTGACCTTGTGCCTGGACCTGCCGGTGCGCCAGGCCGCCGAGTTGCTGCGCTGCAAGGACAAGCGGCTGTGGCGGCGCATCGAGTTCTACGTCGCGCAGGCGCGTGCGCTGGAAGACTTCGCCGGCGTGCGCACGGTGGGCATCGACGAGACCAGCCTGCGGCGCGGGCAGCACTACATCACCGTCGTGCACGACCTGGATCGCAAGCGGCTGCTGTTCGCCACCGAGGGGCGCGAGCACCGCACGGTGGTGGAGTTCGCCGAGGATCTGAGGGCCCATGGCGGCGATCCCGCCCAGGTGCGGCACGTGTGCATGGACATGAGCGCGGCCTACGCCAAGGGCGTGGCGCTGGCGCTGCCCCAGGCGCAGATCAGCTACGACCGCTTCCACGTCGTCTCGATGGCCATCGAGGCGATGGACCAGGTGCGCCGCGCGGAGATGGCCACCGACGCGCAGGCGGTGCGAGCCGCGCTGGGCACTGGCCAGCGTAAGACGCTCAGGCAGCTGCTGTGGGGCATGCGGCGCAACCCCAGCAGCTGGAGCGCCCGCCAGATCCAGGCGATGCACTGGCTGCAGCGCTCGACGCTCAAAAGCGCGCGGGCGTGGCGGCTGAAGATGGCGCTGCGCGAGGTGTACGCGCGGGCCACAGCGCACAACAGCATCGAACAGGCCGCATCCGACCTCAGGGCCTGGCTGAGCTGGGCGCGGCGCTGTCGGCTCGAGCCGTTCAAGAAGCTGGCCGCCACGCTCAAGGAGCGGTTCGACGCGGTGGTGCGCGGCATGGTCGATCACCGCAGCAACGCCTTCGTCGAGGCGATGAACGGGCTGCTGCAGCAGGCCAAGCGCGCCGCGCGCGGCTTCAGGACGAGCCAGAACTTCATCGCCATCGCCTACCTGCGCATGTCCAAGCTCAAGCACCTGCCGGCCAGTCCGTTCGCGCCGGCGATGCCCCAGTGACAGTGTTGCTTTCCACACGAAACGACATGGAGCCCCGGCGGCTCGCACCCAACGGCATCGAGATACTGCCAATCAGCGCCATGTCGTCGGTCGCCTGCAAGCGGCGCACGCCCACTTCCCAGTCGAGGTCAGCCTTGGCGTCGGCACGCGCGAGCTGCAGGCGCGCCTCGCGGATCCGGCGCTCGCCGACGAACTGGGCCAGTTCCGGTGTCTGCTCCAGGGTGGAGGTGAGCTGGGCGAACGAAGCCACTTGGGGCAACGCTGTTGGATCGGCGGCTACAACGTCAAATGTCGGTGCTCGCTCGCCCCATAACGCCGCCAGGTGCTGCCGGGCCGCGGCGAAGCGTTGTTCGGCTCGTGCGCGGTCCAATTCCGCACACGCCAAGGCCGCCTGCGCGGTGAGCACGACCGATTCGGGCGACGCGCCGGCCTGCAGGCGATGCCGCGCCCCGGCGACGGTGCGCTGCCGTTGCGCGATATCAAGCTCGGCGATGTCCCGTTGCCGCTGCGCCGCCACCATTGCCAGATAGCGACGTGCCACTTCGGCCAGCAGATCGAGCCGCCGTGCCTCACGCTCGACCGCGAGCGCATCGATGCGGCTTTGTGCCAGCGTACGGCGGGCGTCGAGCTTGCCGCCGCGTTCCAGGACCGAAGCCAGGCTCAGGGTGAGCTCGGCGCCGTCCAGGCCGCTGGCCTCGCCGGTGCCGAAGGCGTTCTCGACGCTCGCGCCGGCGACCCACGCCGGCCGTAGGGCCGCCCGCTCCAGGTCGGCGGACAGGATGTCCTGCCGCGCTCCGAAGAGGCGCAGATCGGGATGGGTCTGGGCGACGCGTGCAAACGCCTCGTCCAGGGAAAGTCGATCAGCCGCGTGCGCCGGCCATGCGATGGCGGACACAGCGACCAGCGCGGCCAACGCCGCAAGTCGCACAGACATGGAAACACTCCAATCGGAAAGGGCCAGAGACCCGGCACAACGCCGGCGAGTCGTCAGGCTGCGATCGGAGGTCGGAAAGGTGCGAGCCATCGCCCGCTGGGCACACGGCGCGACGCCGTCAGACTCGTGGGTTCGATGTGGCTGATTTGGGAGAAGACCACGGGCGCAGCGGCCGTCGGCACCGCGTGGCCGCAGCAATGGGCGAAGTGATGCACCACGTGCAAGGCGCCGGCCGTGTCGTCTTCACCGGCGGTCAGGGTTTCCTCGCTGCCATGCGTGCCGGCCACGTCATGGGTCAGTTCGTGCAATTCACTGACCGAGCCCAGGATGGGTTGCACCACCAAGCCCAGCGCCAGGATCGCCAGCATCAGCCAGCGATGGGGGGCGAACCGGGCGCGGTGCAAGGTCATGCGGCGGGCGGCTTCGATGCGGCGCGGGCCCGGTGGGCATCGCCGAGAATCTCGATGGCTTCCTTGATCACGTACAAGCCAATCAAGGTGCCGATGACGTAGTCCGGGTACGGAGTGGCCAGCCAGAGGACCAATACGCCGGCCAGGATGACGCCGATGTTGGCCACGACATCCGCACGGGTGAACAACCACGTGGCGCGCAGGTGGACTTCACCGGCCTTCAGCGGAGCGAGCAGACGCAACACGGTGACGTTGACCACCAGCGACAGCAGGGCCGTGCCGATCATCCAGCCGCTGAGCGGCTCGGCACCATAGACGACGCGCCGGCCTACCTCCACCAGAACGCCGATACCGAGCACGAGCAGCACGCTGCCACTGAGCCAGGCCGCGTTCGCCTTGAATCGGGCGGTGCGCCCAATAGCCACCAGGCCGATCGCGTAGGCGGTGGCGTCGGACAGCATGTCCAGGGCGTCGGCCAGCAGGCCAGTCGACTGGGCGATCCAGCCGGCAAGGCCGCCGATCACCGCCATGACGGCATTGAGCACCAGGGCGATCTTCAGCACACGCCGTTCCTGCGCGTTCTTTGCCTCGTGGTGACAGCCGCAATCGCTCATCGGGTCCTCGTCGAACAGATGCCATCCGGCCAGGGTGGCAGCGGAATGCGGCGAAGGATAAAGTCTGTAGCAGCTACGGAGTCAAGCATGTGAAGATCAGCGAAGCGGCAGCCGCCAGTGGCTGCCACCTGGAGACCATCCGCTACTACGAACGTGTCGGGCTGATGCCGCGGCCGACGCGAACCGGAAGCGGCTACCGCGCCTACGCGCCGGCCGATGTCGAGCGGCTGCGGTTCATCAGCCGCGGGCGCGAACTGGGTTTCAGCCTGGAGGAGATCCGCAGCCTGCTGCGCCTGAACGACGATCCGAAGCTGTCGTGCGGCGACGTCGATGCACTGGCGCGTGCACATCTGGCCGACATCCACCAGCGGATCGAGGCGCTGACCCGCATGGCCGGCGAGTTGGAGCGGGTGATCGCCCAGTGTGCCGGCGGCGAGCGCGGAACCTGCACCATTCTGGGGGCGCTGCGGCGCACAGATAACAATCCGACTCCGTGTGCGGATCCGGAGTGTCGTCCATGACTCTGGAACGGTACCTGGAGGCCGCCGAACGCAAAAACACGCAGCGCAGCTACGCCTCGGCGCTGCGCCACTTCGAGGTCGAATGGGGCGGGCATCTGCCAGCCACGCCGGACAGCGTGGCCCGCTACCTGGCCGACCACGCGGGTCAGCTCTCCACCAACACGCTGCGGCACCGCCTTGCGGCCTTGGCGCGCTGGCATCGCGAACACGGCTTCGTGGATCCGACGCGGGCGCCGCTGGTGCGCAAGGTACTCAAGGGTATCCAGACGCTGCATCCGTCGGTGGAGAAGCAGGCCGAACCGCTGCAGCTGACCCGGCTGGCGACACAAGTCCTTGACCGGCACACCGGCATCGCCTTGCTTGAGGATCGAGACGATCTGCGTCTCGCTGAACTTTGACTTCTTCATGGAACCTCCTGGCAGGGGAAACATGCCAGAAAGCTCTACTTCTGAGGTGTCCAGGGTCAGGGGGAGGTTACGCCAGCGCCAGGATCCGCGCCCGCAGTTCGACATTGCGGTCCGGACGCGGCGCATAGCGGTAGGCGCTGGCGCTCATGCGCACCACCGCCAGCGATCGCCGCTCGCTCAGTCCCTTGCCCACCAGATGCCGCACCAGCTCGCGCCTGGCCGGTGCGGTCACCACTTTTTTCGCAGGGCGTCCTTGATCACGTCGTTCTCGAACACCTGCTCGGCCAGCAGCTTCTTCAGCCGGGTGTTCTCCGCCTCCAGCTCCTTGAGCCGCTTGGCCTCCGGCACGCTCATGCCGCCGAACTTGCTGCGCCACAGGTAGTACGAGGCTTCGCTGAAGCCGTGCCGGCGGCACAGGTCCTTGACCGGCAGGCCGGCCTCCGCCTCACGCAGGAAGCCGATGATCTGCTCTTCGGTAAAACGCTTCTTCACGTCCAATCTCCTTGTCGTTGGGGATTGGACTCCAGATCGCGGTGCTACTCAAAGGCGGGGGGACGTCGGGCTCGATGTGCGCGGTGTTGATGCCGGCGTCGACGAGCCATTCCAAGATGGCCCTGGACACGAACTCGGGACCATTGTCGCAGCGCAGGTAGGCCGGAGCTCCATGCACGCTGACCAGCCGGGCCAGCACCTCGATCACCCGTGGACTGCGGATCGAGCCGGCCACGTCGATGGCCAGGCATTCACGGGTGTACTCATCCACGACCGTCAGGCACTTGAGCTGCTGACCGTTGGCGCAGGCGTCGAACACGAAGTCGTAGGCCCAGACGTGATTGCGTCCGTGCGCGGGCAGTGGCCGTGGCAGCGTGCTGGACACGCGACGTCGTCTACGTCGCCGCGGAACCTGCAGTCCAGCCTGACGCCACAGGCGATGGCAGCGATCGGTGCTCATGGGATAGCCCTCCCGACGCAGGAAGATCCGGATCCGCCGGTACCCGTAACGTGGATACTGTCCAGCCAGACGCTTCATCGCCTCAATGACCGGCCCATCACGCTCAGCCAGTGTCGACACGTAGCCCAGCGTCGATCGTGCTGTCCCCATCAGCGCGCACGCGCGTCGCTGCGAGATCCCGCGGCCCTGCAGATGGGCCACCGCTCGCCGCCGCTCGGGCGCGCCTAGAATTTTCCCCGCGCGATCTCCTTCATCACCTCGATCTCCAGATCACGCTCAGCCAGCAGCTTCTTCAGGCGGGCGTTTTCCTGCTCCACCGTCTTCAGCCGTCGCACGTCCATCGTCTCCAGTGACCCGAATCGTTTGCGCCAGGCATAAATCGTCGGCTCCGAGACCCCGTGCCGCTTGGCCACCGCTGCCACCGGTGCGCTGTCGGCCTCCCGAAGGATCGCCACCATCTGCTCATCCGTAAACCGCGCCTTCTTCATCTGCTCCTCGCTGCGTCAGCGGGAGCCATCTTCTCAGGATTCAAATGGTCCGAAAATCGGCTAGCAGGTCAGTCGCATCTTGCGGATGCACCGGCTCAGCAGTGACATCCTCTTCTTGCTCGTCTGGTCGATGGGCCAGACGATAAAGAATGGGGAGTACGAGTAGCGTCAGTAATGTGGAAGACACGATGCCGCCGATCACCACAGTGGCCAAGGGCCGCTGAACTTCTGCGCCGGTTCCAGTGGCAATCGCCATCGGGATGAAACCCAAAGACGCCACCAGGGCCGTCATCAGCACGGGACGCAAACGGGTCAACGCGCCGTCCCGAATGGCCGCGTCCAGAGGCATTCCCTCCTCTCGCAGGGTGCGGATGTAGGAAATCATCACAAGGCCATTGAGTACGGCGACGCCTGAGAGCGCGATGAAGCCCACTGCCGCCGAGATCGACATGGGGATGTCGCGCAGCCACAGCGCCAGGATTCCACCCGTCAACGCGAACGGAATGCCGGTAAAAACCAGCAAACCATCCTTGGCGTTGCCGAACATCGCAAAGAGCAAGACGAACACCAGGAGCAGAGAGACTGGAACAACGATCTGCAGGCGTTGGGTTGCCGACTGCAGGTTCTCAAAAGTTCCGCCCCAACTCGTCCAATACCCAGGAGGGATCTTGACCTGTGCCAGAGCTGCTTTTGCATCCGCGACGAACGAGCCCACGTCTCGACCACGAACGTTGGCACTTACAACGATGCGACGTTTTCCATTTTCCCTGCTGATCTGATTCGGGCCGGGTGCCAACTCGAAGCTCGCCACTTCACCCAGTTGAATGAAGTTGGTTCGGCCTTCAAGACCTCCCGTACCTGTTCCGCGCGGCAAAGGAATCGGCAAGCGCTTCATGGCTTCCAAGTCGTTGCGCAGGGATTCTGGCAACCGAACCACGATGTCGAATCGACGGTCGCCTTCAAACAGCGTCCCGGCCTCGCGCCCGCCGATGGCCGTGGCCACGGCGTCCTGGATGTCGGCCACGTTCAGACCATAGCGGGCGGCCTTCTGACGATCAATGTTCACTGTCAGCATCGGCAATCCAGTGGTCTGTTCAACCTTGACCTCGGACGCACCGGGGATCTTCTGCAACATGGACGAGACTTCTTCGGCTGTCTTGTTCAATACGTCCATGTCGTCGCCGAAGATCTTCACCGCCACATCGCTGCGGACCCCTGAAATGAGTTCGTTGAACCGCAATTGGATCGGCTGAGAGAACTCGTAGTTGTTGCCCGGGATCTTGCCCACGACTTCCTGAATGGCCGCCAGCAATTCGTCGCGCGACTTGCGTGGCTCCGGCCACTCCGACTGCGGTTTGAGCATGATGTAACCGTCGGAGATGTTCGGCGGCATCGGGTCGGAGGCGATTTCCGCCGTGCCGGTGCGCGCGAAAACGCGGTCGATCTCGGGGAACTTGGCTTTGAGCGTCGCCTCGATCTGCTGCTGCATTGCCACCGATTGCGAAAGGCTGGTGCCAGGAATGCGCAAGGCCTGAATGGCGAAATCGCCTTCGTTCAGGCTGGGCACGAACTCACTGCCCATGCGGGTCGCAATCAAGCCGCAAAGCACCACGGCTACTGCGGCGGCTGTCAAGACAACAGCCTTGGCCGCCATGACGCGGTCCAGCAAGGGGGCGTACCAGCGCTTGGCTTGCACCATCAGCCAGTTTTCCTTCTCGCTGACGCGGTTGCCGATGAACAGTGCGACTGCAGCCGGGATGAAAGTCACTGACAAAATCATCGCCCCAACCAGCGCAGCAACCACTGTGAACGCCATGGGATGGAACATCTTTCCTTCAACGCCGGTCAGGGCGAAGATGGGCAGGTAGACCACCATGATGATGAGTTGCCCGAACAGCAGCGCGCGGCGTGATTCCTTCGATGCCAGGAACACCTCGTGAAAGCGTTCCGCGCGCGTCAACGGCCTGCCGTAGTGCGCCTGTGCATGGGCGAGGCGTCGCACGCAGTTCTCGACGATCACAACCGCACCGTCGATGATGATGCCGAAGTCCAGCGCCCCGAGGCTCATCAGATTGGCACTCACCTTGTTGGTCACCATCCCCGTGAAGGTGAACAGCATTGACAAGGGGATCACGGCCGCCGTAATGATGGCCGCGCGAATGTTGCCCAGGAACAGGAATAGGATCACGATCACCAGGATCGCGCCTTCCAACAAGTTCTTCTTCACCGTGCTGATGACTTTGTCCACCAAGACAGTACGGTCGTAAACGGTCACCGCATGAACGCCTTCAGGCAGACTGCGGTTGATTTCTTTCAGTTTTTTGTCGACTGCTTGAGAGACGGTTCGACTGTTCTCGCCGGCGAGCATGAAGGCCGTGCCCAGCACCACTTCGCGCCCGTTGGCTGTGGCGGCACCCGTGCGCAGTTCACGCCCCAGCCCAACCTCGGCCACGTCACGCACCCGGATCGGCACACCACCGACGCTGCTGACGATCACGTTGCTGATGTCCTCCAAGGTTTTGACCTGACCGGGCGCTCGAATCAGATATTGCTCGCCACGCTTTTCGATATAGCCCGCGCCCACGTTGCCGTTGTTGCGCTCCAATGCCGTCACGATGTCCTGCAAGGTGACGCCCAGCGAGATGAGGCGCTCAGGATTAGGGGCGATCTGGTATTCCTTGGAATAGCCGCCAATGGAGTTGATTTCTGCGACGCCGGGCACGTTGCGCAACTGTGGCTTGATGATCCAGTCCTGAATCTCGCGCAGATCGGTGGCCGTATAGGGTTGGCCATCAGGCTTCTTCGCACCATCCTTGGCTTCGACCGTCCACAGGTAGATCTCGCCCAAGCCGGTCGAAATCGGACCCATGGTCGGGGTAATTCCGGGGGGCAACTTGTCGCGCGCCTCCTGGAGGCGTTCGTTGACCAATTGGCGCGCAAAGTAGATGTCGGTGCCGTCCTTGAAGATCACGGTCACCTGTGACAGTCCATAGCGGGACAGGGAACGGGTTTGCTCCAGGTTGGGAAGGCCCGCCATCGCGGTCTCAATCGGGTAAGTCACCCGTTGCTCGGTCTCCAGCGGTGAGTACCCCGGTGCTTGGGTGTTGATCTGTACCTGGACGTTGGTGATGTCCGGCACGGCATCGATGGGGAGCTTCTGGTAGTTGAATACGCCGACGGCCGCCATACCGATGACTGCCAGCAACACCAACCATCGATGTTCGATGGCTGCTCGAATAAGTTTTTCAAACATGTGCGTGGCTCCGGTATCAATGGGTGTGTTCGGCAGAGGCTTTGCCGAGCTCAGACTTCAGGACAAAACTTCCTGCTGCCGCGTAGGGAGCCCCCGGCTTGAGTCCTTGCACCACCTCGACCCGCTTGCCATCACTGCGGCCCAACTGCACGGGCTGGGCAATGAAGCCTCCGTTCACTTTCACGAACACCACGGGCTTGTCGCCCAAGGTCTGAATGGCGTCACTGGCCACAGTCACGGGTACTTCCGCCTCCGATGCAGTCACCTCCGCACTGACAAACAGACCAGGACGCCAAACGCCCTTGGGGTTGGACAAGACCACGCGGGCCTTGGCCATGCGAGTCTGTTCACCGATCAACGAACCCACAAAAGTTATGGTTCCGGTCGCGCTGGCATCGAAGGCCGTCGCTTTGATGGTGACCTTCTCGCCAACCCTGACCAGCGGCAAATCCTTCGCGGGCACGTTGATCTCGGCCCAGACCTGTCCCAGGTCAGACACGGTGAACACGACGGCGTCTTCCTTGACGGCTTCACCCAGGCTCAGATGCTTTTCAATCACCAAGCCGTCGAATGGCGCGCGCAGCTCGAAGCGATTGAGCCCCCCCGAAGATCCTGATGTCAGACCCAAGGCGGACAGCTTCTGCTGGGCGTTGGCCACGGCGACCTCTGCCTCGTGTAAGGCTTGCTTGGCTTGCAGGTAGTCCTGCTCGGCAGAGATCTTCTGCTCCCAGAGCCGCTTTTCACGCTCATACGTGGTCTTGGCCAAGGTCAATCGCTTTTGTGCTATCTGCAACTCGCTGCGCAGCTCTGATGCCGCCGGGCTGGCGATGACGGCCAAAACTTGGCCTCGTCTGACCGCCTGCCCCAGACTGACCTGCACACTCTCGACCACACCCGCAATGCGCGGAACAATGTGCGAAGTCCGGTCTTCATTCAGACGAATTTCGCCTGGCAATTGCAAAACAGACTTGATGCGCGCAGGACCTGCCGTGTCGATGCCAATGGATGCGGCCTTGATTTGTGCATCGCTAAGCTCGACCTTCCCTTCCTCTTGGTTCAGGACGAACATGAAGGACTCGGTGGCAGTCTGGGCAACGATGCTGATCTCGAACGCGTGTGGCTCGGGCACCACCTCACGGCTCACCAGGCTGTCCTTGTCAGGTGCAAAGTTGAGGGTCTGCGTCTCTCCGGTCAAGCGCGTGATGGTGGCGCTGACTTTGGCTGCATTGTTTGGAAGCGGCTTATCTTTGCTGAACAGCCAGATCCGCAGGCGTGGTTCGCCTCCGTCCTCGGCCAGCAAAGCCTCCAGCCCAAAATCTCCTTCCTTGAACAGCTTGCCGCCATGAGGCCCCTTGCTGGGGCCTTCGTGGTGCTCGCCGTCAGCGTGGCCTTTGTCATGATCGTGCCCATCGCCACTCGTCTTGCCGTGGTGCTCACCATCACTGTGCGCTTTCGCTTCAACGTGGCTGCCATGACCGTGGCCATCATCTTCCGCCGTCTTGCTTGTCTTGTTGCTCAGAATGGCGGTGCCAAGCACTACGCCAGTCACGGCAATTGCAGCGATGGCGACCAACTGCTTTTTGCTGATGTTCAGTTTTTTTGTGTCGATTTTCATATTCATTCCTGATTGGATGGCTTGTCGGCATTCGGGGTGGAGTCGCCGAGCACCCGGTCAATGTCCGCCGCCGCGCGATGCGCTTCGGCCAGTGCCTTGAGGTATTGGGACTTGGCGGCGAAGTAGGTGCGCTGCGCGTCTAGCACTTCTAGAAAGTTGAACTTGCCGTTCTCGAATCCGATGGTGGCTGCGTCGTAGGCACTCTTAGCCCCGGGGAGTACGTCCCGTTGCAAGACCTCGACTTCCCTGCGAATGGCGTCCAGCCGCTCGCGGGCTTGCATCACTTCAGTGCCGACTCGCACGTTCAACGCCTGGAGTTCGTCCCGGGCTTTGTCTTCGCGCTTCAGCGCTTCCAGCAAGTTGCCCTGATTGCGATCAAACAACGGCAACGGCACGGAGACGCCGAACAGCAGCTGATCACGCTGCAGCTCATTGGAGCGCTTCACTCCCAGGCTGAAGGTGACATCGGGTACCCGCTTGCTGCGCTCCAAATCGACCAGTGATCTGCGGCGTTCCACCTCTAGCTGCGCACGACGCAAGATTGGCGAGACAGACAGGCGTTGCTGGACACTGTCGAAGCTTGGAACGGGCGGGAGCGCTTCAAGATTGCCCGCGACGAGGGTGAAGCGAGGTGGATTGGCACCCAGCAAGCTGGCAAGACGTCCCCGAGCGTTGCGCAGCTCGCTTTGCGCCTGGGCGAGTTCAACGCGCACCCCGGCCTCAGCCACCCGGGCCTTTGATTCTTCGACGGGAGAAACCTTACCCGCTGCCACGCGCTTGGCAACCGCGTCGGTCACTTTTCTCGCCAAATCGACACTGTCAAGAGCCAGTGCTACACGCTCCTGGGCTGCCAGCGTTTCGAAGAAGGCGGCGACCACAGCGGCGCGGATTTCGATGCGCCGCACATTCAGTTCTTCCACTGCGATGTCGCGCCCTCGCTCGGCGGCCGCGATACGGGCCGCGCGCTTGCCGCCCATTTCAACGGGAAGGTTGATCTGCACGCTTTGTGTACGGGTCTGTGCGCGCTGGTCTTCCAGTAAATAGGCAAGCTCTGGGTTAGGGCGCGCTTGCGCTTGAAGCACCTGACCTTCAGTAGCCTCAATTTCACGTTTTGCGACGGTAAGGTCTGGATTGCCGTCGAGCGCCAACGCGATGGCTCTCTGCAACGTCAGAGGCGTCGCCACATCGGCCTGCGACTCAGATTGGGCTGTGCGGTTGGCTTGGGCAGCAGGCAGCGATTGGGCAAAAGATACTCCTGCGGTGAGCGCAATAAGCAGGCCCGCTGCAGTTGCCTTTTTTGTAGCCCTATGAACGGCAAGTGACGCCCGTCGTTTTTGCTTGTGAATACTCTTCAACATCCGATTCTCCAGTGATTTCAAAGACACGAGGAAATCGGCGGAGAGCGATCCAAATGATCGCCTGCTACATCGTGGCTCCATGTCGTTTCGTGTGGAAAGCAACACTGTCACTGGGGCATCGCCGGCGCGAACGGACTGGCCGGCAGGTGCTTGAGCTTGGACATGCGCAGGTAGGCGATGGGGCTCCATGTCGTTTCGTGTGGAAAGCAACACTGTCACTGGGGCATCGCCGGCGCGAACGGACTGGCCGGCAGGTGCTTGAGCTTGGACATGCGCAGGTAGGCGATGGCGATGAAGTTCTGGCTCGTCCTGAAGCCGCGCGCGGCGCGCTTGGCCTGCTGCAGCAGCCCGTTCATCGCCTCGACGAAGGCGTTGCTGCGGTGATCGACCATGCCGCGCACCACCGCGTCGAACCGCTCCTTGAGCGTGGCGGCCAGCTTCTTGAACGGCTCGAGCCGACAGCGCCGCGCCCAGCTCAGCCAGGCCCTGAGGTCGGATGCGGCCTGTTCGATGCTGTTGTGCGCTGTGGCCCGCGCGTACACCTCGCGCAGCGCCATCTTCAGCCGCCACGCCCGCGCGCTTTTGAGCGTCGAGCGCTGCAGCCAGTGCATCGCCTGGATCTGGCGGGCGCTCCAGCTGCTGGGGTTGCGCCGCATGCCCCACAGCAGCTGCCTGAGCGTCTTACGCTGGCCAGTGCCCAGCGCGGCTCGCACCGCCTGCGCGTCGGTGGCCATCTCCGCGCGGCGCACCTGGTCCATCGCCTCGATGGCCATCGAGACGACGTGGAAGCGGTCGTAGCTGATCTGCGCCTGGGGCAGCGCCAGCGCCACGCCCTTGGCGTAGGCCGCGCTCATGTCCATGCACACGTGCCGCACCTGGGCGGGATCGCCGCCATGGGCCCTCAGATCCTCGGCGAACTCCACCACCGTGCGGTGCTCGCGCCCCTCGGTGGCGAACAGCAGCCGCTTGCGATCCAGGTCGTGCACGACGGTGATGTAGTGCTGCCCGCGCCGCAGGCTGGTCTCGTCGATGCCCACCGTGCGCACGCCGGCGAAGTCTTCCAGCGCACGCGCCTGCGCGACGTAGAACTCGATGCGCCGCCACAGCCGCTTGTCCTTGCAGCGCAGCAACTCGGCGGCCTGGCGCACCGGCAGGTCCAGGCACAAGGTCAGCGCCAGCGCTTCGAACGCCGCGGTGAAGCCCGAGCCCGGACGCGCCCAGGGCACGGCCACCTGCGTGGTCTTGCCGCAGGCACCGCAGGCCACGCGCGGCACGTCGCAATGCAGCCAGGCCTCGAACTGGAAGAAGTCCAGGTGCCGCCAGGATCGGCGCAGCCGGTCGTGCACCGGTTGCGTGGCCGCACCGCATGCCGGGCAGGCGAGCCTGCTGGTGTGGCAGCCGATCTCGAAGTCGATACGCCGCTTGGCGGTGTCGAGCCTGACGTCATCGACGACCCACGGCGGCTGCAAGCCCAGCGCGCTGGTGAACAGAGCTTCTACGGCAATGCCCATGGACTCATCCTCCTGATCAAACACGCCTCGTGGACATGTGCACAGGCCGGCCAGCGGCCTGCACACATGCCCACCGGGCTCGACGACCAGGAGTCATTGTGACTGTTGGGTTCCACACGAAATGACGAAGAGCCGGTTTCACTCGCGTGGAAGCGCCCGAGGAGTCGAGCGATCCGGACGAACGCCCTCGGATGGCGCCGCTTGCTCGTTGTAAGCCCGATTGGGTACTGGCGAACCAGGTGCATGGTGAGGGCATCTTCATCCAGTTCAGCGAGCAGGCGATACAGAATTGGGAGTCACTCTCGAAAGTCAGGGAGGTCGATCGAATGCTCGTGGCCGGACATCGGGGTTGGCGCGACTCGCGCCGCCTCGATCCTAAGGAGGGCTATCCTGGTATCCGCTATGCCATGCTCCACACGCTGTCGCACTTGCTCATCCGCGAGCTGGCGCTCGAATGTGGCTACAATGCGGCGAGCATCCGCGAACGGATCTATGCCGATGTCGCGAATCCACATGCAGGCATCCTGATCTACACGGCGGCAGCCGATTCGGACGGGACGTTGGGGGGGCTCGTCGACCTGGGAAAACCCGATAACCTCGGGCGACTGCTACGACAGGCCTTGAACCGAGCGAAGGTCTGCTCGTCGGACCCGCTCTGCTCGGAGCACGACCCAGGCAAGGACCGCTCGCTCCACGCCGCCGCATGCCACGCTTGCAGCCTCGTGCCGGAAACCTCTTGCGAACGGAGCAATCGCTATCTCGACCGATCGCTGGTGGTGCCCGTCCTGGGTCGCGAAGAAGCATCCTTTTTTGCTCTACTCTGAGATGGAGCGCCTCCTCGGAGCCATCACCGACGTAGTCAGTCTCCTTTCCCCGGAAAAACTGCGAGCGCTCGCGTGTTCGATTCGGGAAATCGAGGCCGCAAGGTCGGATGCCGCTCTGTCCGATGTCGTAGCTACTTCAGCTGCCAAAGCCGTCGTAGAGCGGCTCATCGAGGCTTGGCGGAGTACGCCTATCCCTGCCGGCGAGTTGGCTTCCATGCTGCTCGCCGCCGGTCATGCATTCGAGAGAGTATCGAAACAGCAGTCGATCGAGCTCGTGTGGACGGGACCGACGACACCCTTCGTAGCGACCCGCCGAACCGAGCAAGTGCTTTTGCAAGTCATCGAGACAGCAAAACAAACCTTGTTCATCACCAGTTTCGTGGCACACGGCGTCTCGACCATCGTCAAGGCATTGAACGATGCGAGCTCTCGAGGGGTGGGCATATCGATGCTGCTTGAGTCGTCACAGGATCACGGGGGCAGCATCAACTTCGATGTCTTCGGCACGATGAAGACGCTGGTGCCTTCCGCGAAGCTCTATGCCTGGCGTAGACGAGCGCCCCCTTTTGCGGATGGCAGAGTCCACGCCAAGGTCGCCGTCGCCGACGGCGCCATCTGCTTCATCACCAGCGCCAACCTGACCGGTCATGCCATGGACCGGAACATGGCCTTCGTCATTTCGTGTGGAACCCAACAGTCACAATGACTCCTGGTCGTCGAGCCCGGTGGGCATGTGTGCAGGCCGCTGGCCGGCCTGTGCACATGTCCACGAGGCGTGTTTGATCAGGAGGATGAGTCCATGGGCATTGCCGTAGAAGCTCTGTTCACCAGCGCGCTGGGCTTGCAGCCGCCGTGGGTCGTCGATGACGTCAGGCTCGACACCGCCAAGCGGCGTATCGACTTCGAGATCGGCTGCCACACCAGCAGGCTCGCCTGCCCGGCATGCGGTGCGGCCACGCAACCGGTGCACGACCGGCTGCGCCGATCCTGGCGGCACCTGGACTTCTTCCAGTTCGAGGCCTGGCTGCATTGCGACGTGCCGCGCGTGGCCTGCGGTGCCTGCGGCAAGACCACGCAGGTGGCCGTGCCCTGGGCGCGTCCGGGCTCGGGCTTCACCGCGGCGTTCGAAGCGCTGGCGCTGACCTTGTGCCTGGACCTGCCGGTGCGCCAGGCCGCCGAGTTGCTGCGCTGCAAGGACAAGCGGCTGTGGCGGCGCATCGAGTTCTACGTCGCGCAGGCGCGTGCGCTGGAAGACTTCGCCGGCGTGCGCACGGTGGGCATCGACGAGACCAGCCTGCGGCGCGGGCAGCACTACATCACCGTCGTGCACGACCTGGATCGCAAGCGGCTGCTGTTCGCCACCGAGGGGCGCGAGCACCGCACGGTGGTGGAGTTCGCCGAGGATCTGAAGGCCCATGGCGGCGATCCCGCCCAGGTGCGGCACGTGTGCATGGACATGAGCGCGGCCTACGCCAAGGGCGTGGCGCTGGCGCTGCCCCAGGCGCAGATCAGCTACGACCGCTTCCACGTCGTCTCGATGGCCATCGAGGCGATGGACCAGGTGCGCCGCGCGGAGATGGCCACCGACGCGCAGGCGGTGCGAGCCGCGCTGGGCACTGGCCAGCGTAAGACGCTCAGGCAGCTGCTGTGGGGCATGCGGCGCAACCCCAGCACCTGGAGCGCCCGCCAGCTCCAGGCGATGCACTGGCTGCAGCGCTCGACGCTCAAGAGCGCGCGGGCGTGGCGGCTGAAGATGGCGCTGCGCGCGGTGTACGCACGGGCCACAGCGCACAACAGCATCGAACAGGCCGCATCCGACCTCAGGGCCTGGCTGAGCTGGGCGCGGCGCTGTCGGCTCGAGCCGTTCAAGAAGCTGGCCGCCACGCTCAAGGAGCGGTTCGACGCGGTGGTGCGCGGCATGGTCGATCACCGCAGCAACGCCTTCGTCGAGGCGATGAACGGGCTGCTGCAGCAGGCCAAGCGCGCCGCGCGCGGCTTCAGGACGAGCCAGAACTTCATCGCCATCGCCTACCTGCGCATGTCCAAGCTCAAGCACCTGCCGGCCAGTCCGTTCGCGCCGGCGATGCCCCAGTGACGGTGTTGCTTTCCACACGAAACGACATGGACCGGAACATGGAGGCTGGGGTACTTCTCACGGGTGGGCAGTTACCGAGGTTACTGCACGAACATCTGCAAGCGTTGGTCGATACGAACACGGTGGCTCCAGTCTGACTGTTCGAGGGAGTGCTTGGAATAATTTGGTTTTTCTTGGGATGCGTGCAGAGTGGAAAATCATGCCCACGATTCTCCTCTCGTTCGGCAGGAGGATTTGCCGTGGCGGTGTATTCCAGGATCCGCAGCGATCATACTGTCCTGAACGGAAGGATCGACCAACAGCGAAGCTCCGCACTGGCCGGTGACGCGGGCGCCACTGCTTCGGTCGATTGTCTTTCGGATTCACCTCCTAGCGCAGCACGAGGAGACGACGCCGGTTACGTACGCCTAGAGCGTGCCATGTCGTCGGCAACCGTGTTCGCCTCAACCGAGGGGGAACAAGCGGCCCGAGGCAAGGCGCGCCAAGCGCTCGGCTTCGGCTTTGGCTTCGGCGAGCAGCTGGTCCCAGTCCGACGGCGGACGGCGACGTTCGAGCATGCGGCGAAAGACGCGATAGGCGTCATCCGCGCTTTCCACAGCGCGCTTGGTCGCCTCGTCGTTGACCCAGGCGTAAACGATCACCCGGCCCTTGCCGTGAAAGCGAAAGAACAGCCGGTACTGCTGGAAGAACTTGGCCCGGAACCAGTGCTTGTATTCAGCGCCGAGGGTGCCCCCGAGACGGTACTCGCGCCGCCCGGGATCTTGGGGAATCACCTCGAACACGAGCTTGGCGATGGCGGCGAGGCGCTTGGTCGGATTTTTCGCCCGATAGCTGCTTGGGTCTTTGGCCTTGAGCGCCTCGACCTCGGCAAGGAGGGCGCTCAGCTGATCGAGGAAAACCGGATGAGCGAAGAGCGACCAGCCATTGACCCTCAGCGGCCCGCCGCCGCTCATGCCTCCTCGGCTGCAAGCGGCGCCTCAAGGTCCACCTCGACGCCGGCGACCAGCGCCTGTATGCGCTCAGCCAGACCCCCGTCGATGGCCCGCAAACGCTTTGGATGTCTCCTGATGTCACGCTCGATCAAGCGGAGAAACGGAAGCAGCGCCGGGTCAGCGGCTTCTTCGGGAGCGCTACGCGAGAGCACGACCTCGCCATTGGCGCGGATCGAATAGCGGATCTTGTCGCGTTTACTCAGGGCAAGCGCCCGGCGCACGGGTTCTGGCACGGTGGTCTGGTAGCGGTCGGTCAACGTCGATTCCGCTTCCAACACGGCAGACATGGCAGGTCTCCGGGCAAGTTGCGCAAAAACACTAACGCAGCTCGATGACTGCGTCAATGCAATCGCATTACGATCATCATCGTTCGTTCAGAAGAGCATTCTTCGTTGCAAACAACGCTTGCAGCATCCTTCGCTGACCTCGCCTCCCCCGCCCCTCCCGAGCAAGCCCACGCATGCGCCACGCCACGCACCCGATCACCGGCTCCCCATCGATCGCGAGCCACGGTCCCTCCAATCGAGGCTCCAGATACGAGGAGTGCCATCCGTCGGCCGATGGCGCCCTTCGGGCCGGTACTGAATGAGACCGCTGTATTCGCTTCGTCGCTCCTAGCGAATCGCCGGACCAGCGCCCGCTCGCTCGCGATCGGCCACGCCCTGCGGTTGGAAACCCTCGCCTCCTCGGCATGCGTTCTGTCGCGCTCCGGCGCGGAGCCCCCTTGGCTCACGAGCTTGGCACCTCAACGCGCTTCGACCGCCGTTCAGAACAAGCCAAGTCCGCCCGGGCGGCGGCGCACGTCCTGCACGACGTAGTCCACATCCACCGCCGGGAAACGCGCCGCCACGCTCTCCTCGATGACCTGCCGGTAATCAATGGTGACGCGCAGATCGCCGCGATCGAGGTCGGCGTCGCGCAACCCCGGCCAGTCGGCGATGATCCTTCCACCCCGCACCCCACCACCGATCACCATGACGATGTTGCCGGCGCCGTGGTCGGTTCCGGCCGAGCCGTTCTGGGCGGCGCGCCTCCCGAACTCGCTCATGATCAGCACCACCACGCGCTGCATCGCATCACCGAGGTGGCCGCGGAAGGCCACCAGGGCATTCGCGAGTTCTTGGAGCAGGCCGGGCAACACCTGGTTTTCGTTGGCGTGATGATCCCAGCCGCCGAGGTCCACCGCCGCCGCGCGAAGCCCGATGTCGGCGCGGATCAGGCGCCCCAATTCGCGCAGGGCGCTGCCGAAGGGGGTGGTCGGGTAGTTCACCCCCGCCGGCGGATCGAGACGCGGCACGTCGAGCGAAGCGACCTTCTCGAGGGCCCCGAAGGTGAGGGTGGCGGTGTGGGCGAAGCGTTCGTGCTCGAGGTAGAGCCCGGCGAGCACGCTCTTCAGCCAGCCACCCTGGCTCCCGCCGAGATTGAAGGTTTCGATCGACTGCAGATTGAGCGCTGGAACCGGGCCGATGAGCGAGCGCGCCACCGCATTGCCGATGCCCACGGCCAGGAAGGCCTCGCCGCCGGCCCCGGGCAGCTGCTCGACCAGGCGTCCCAGCCAGCCGCTCTGCGGCCGGGCTGGATCCTGCACGCCGCGCTCCATCAGTGCCTGCGCGTCGAAGTGCGAGCGTGAACCGTGGATCGCACCGCAGGCATGCAGGATGGCCAGTTCGCCTGCCCGGTAGAGGGACAGCAACGGCGCGGCCGCAGGATGCAGGCCAAACCGGCCGTCGAGGTCGATCGCCGCCCCGTCTCCGGAACCGGGACGCGGGACGGCGAGGCTCGGGCGAAGACGGTAGTAATCGGGGTCGCTGTAGGGGACGACGATGTTGAGCCCATCGGCGCCACCGCGAAGAAAGAGGCTCACGATGACGGTCGGAGCCGTACCGGCCGAACGCTCGCTGAAGGCCAGCGCCATCCGCGGCAAGCACAGCGCCGCACCGGCGCAGAGGGGAAGCTTGAGGAACTCACGCCGTTTCATGGGGGACCTCCTCAACGCAGCTGGTTGGCGGGACTCGTGAACATCGCCAGGGCGAGCTGACGCGCGAGCTGGTCGCGGGCAGAACCGCTCAGGACCCCGTCTCCGGCCAGCTTCAACGCCAGTTCTCGGAAATAGCCCTGACCGTGCACCGCCGCCGCCACGGGAAAGACCGCGGCGAGGGCATCGGCCACCGCCGCCGCACGTTGGGCGCCGCCGAGAAGCGCGCCCCAGTTCACCGGAAGCCGAGCGGCGAGGGTGCCGAACAAGGCCTCCCAGCCGAAGTTCCAGCGCTGGAGCAGACCATTCGGGCTCTGCCAGTAGCTGGCCGTGTCGGGGTAGCCGTTGGGCGGAGGCCAGGCGAAGGGACGATGGCCGAGACGACCGAGCCAGTCGAGCAGCAGCCGCGCCGCGCCCTCCCGGTAGGGGATTTCGAGGCCTCGCAACAAACCGACCACGAGCTCGAAGGGTCGCTTGAGCTTGAGCGGCGGCGATTGGCGGGTGAGCGGATGCAGAAGCAGCGCCCGCAGGGTGCTGCGCAAGTCGCCGCCGCTTGCAGTGAAGACCGCCGCGACGTCGTTGACCAGCGCCGGGGGCGGCTGATCGCTCACGAAGCGGCGGGCGAGGCGCGTGACCACGTGGCGCGCCGTGCTCGGATGCTGGGCGAGCAGATCGAGCACGGTTTCACCGTCACGCTGACCGCCGCCGGCGGGAATCGGGGTGCCGAGCACCCGCTTCGGACCGTTGTCGTGCCAGCTCGCGAGGAAGAGGAAGCGTAGCGTCCGCCGCTCATAGGTCCAGCCGCTGAAGCAGCGCGCCACCTCGACCACGTCTTCCTCGGTGTAGCCGCCGTCCACCCCAAGGGTGTGAAGCTCCATCAGCTCGCGGGCGTAGTTGTCGTTGATGCCGTCGCGGCCGTTGAGGGCATTGTCGAGATAATCGAGCATCGCCGGCGAGCGCGCGCTCGCCCCGAGCAGCTCGCGGAAGCGACCGAAAGCGTGGGCGCGAGCGACCTCGCGATCATCGAGGATCTTGAGGGTGCCCATGCGGGCATCGGTCACCCCGATGTGCAAGAGATCCCCGACGAACTCGACCATGCGCTCGAACAGCTGGCGCTTCGCGAACCAGCCGCGGAGGAGGGTGGCGGCAAGGAGTTCGTTGTAGGCCTGGGTCCGCTGGCGCTGCTCGCCGGTCGCGATCGCGCCGAGCTCGGCGGCGCTCGCAAAAATCAGCGGGGTGGAGCTGCGTAGCTGCTGCTCGAGCGGGGCATCGGCCTCGGGACCGAGGTTGAGCTGGTGCTCGATCCAGCCCTCGTAGCCCAGGCTGTGCGCGAGCGCCCGCTCGGCGCGGGTGGCGCCGTAGGTGGTGCGCTCGAGCAGCACGTCGATCTCGTTCGCGGCCTGGCTGGCCTGAACCGGAGGCGGTGCGAGGACGGCGTTCATGGCAATGGCGGTCGAGGTGGGATCAACGGTGCGACGCGAGGGGCGCGGCAAGGGCTTCGGCGAGCGCCCGCTCGTCCCCGCCGACCCAGCGGCGGATCCAGGCGAGGCGCTCCTCGCGCGAAAGCCCCATCAGGTACAGGCGCAGGCGCCGACGCTCAGGCGGCTCCAGGCCGCGTAGTCGGGCGAGGAGCGCCTGGCGCTCGGCTCGATCGAGCTCGGCGAGGAGCGCCATGAGCGGCGCGCGCCGACCGGCGCCATGACCGGCGCGCAGATGGGCGCGAAGCCGAGCGCGCTCCTCGGGGGTCAGGCTCTCCCAGATCTCGAGGCGGCGCAGGGCGAGTCGGCGCTGCTCGCGACCGAGTTCCAGCCACACTTCGGCGGCACGCACCAGCGCTTCGCGGCGCTGGGCAGAAAGCCGGCCCCAGTCGGAGCGGAACGCTTCGAGCACGCGCCCGACCTCCGCAGGCAGCTCTTCGAAACGAGCCGGCGGGGCGGCGGCCAGAGTGATCGGTCCGAGCAGCAGGAGCGCGAGCCAAGGCGCGCGCCACCACCGACGCTCAGGATGGCGGCGGTACATCGGAGGTCTCCTCATCGAGCAGCCGGTAGAACTCGGCGAGTTCGAGCAGCTCGGCTCCCTCTGGCTCGCCGAGCAGAGCGAAGGTTTCCGCGCGCACGGGGGGAGCAGGCTCGGGGGGGCGTGGCGCTTTGAACACGAGCAAGGCGAGCGCCGCCGCCAAGGCCGGCAAGGCCGGCCACCAGCCCACGAGGCGCGGAGCGCGATGCGCTTCGAGCGCCCGACGGCGGGCCGCGGCGAGCCTCGCGCGAGTGGACGCATCCAACTCCCCCGCGCGTCGCGAAAGGGTCGCGCGCACGGCCTCGAGCAGCTCACGATCATCGGTGCCCATCGAGTTGCTCCTTGAGACGGGCCAAAGCCCGAAACAGGTGGGTCTTCACGCTGCCCTCGCCGATCGCGAGGGCTTGCGCGGTTGCCTCCACCGAAAGCCCTTCCCAGACTCTGAGCAGGAACACCTGCCGCTGCCTGAGCGGCAATGCGGCGAGCGCCTGGCAGAGACGACGGGAGAGCTCCGCCGCCTGAGCCTCCTGCTCCGGCCCACGCTGGGGGGCGGGCAGCAGCCCAACATCCTCCGCTGCCTGCTCCTCGAGCCGCCGTCCGATCAAGAAGCGAAAAGCGGCGCGCACCTTCGCCCGCCGGGTCCAGTCCACCAGGGCACGGTTGAGAATCCGGTGAAACAGCGCCGGCCATTCCTCTGCCGGACGCTGCGCGTACCGACGCACGAAACGCAGCATCGCCTCCTGCACCAAGTCGAGCGCCTCCTCGCGGTCGCGGGTGGTGAGCTCGGCCACGACCAGCGCGCGCCCCCCGATGCCGCGCAGAAAACCATCGAGTCCACCGCTGCGGTCGAGCGCGCGCGCTGGAGCGTCGGCCTGCACCGATTCGGGGGGAACTTCGCCAACGGCGAGCGCCACCAGCATCAGAGGGTCTCCCTTCTCCGCTTCGTCATCATTCAAAACGCACGGGAGCGGCGAAGGTTGACATCCACATCGGGCGACGGAGGCAACCGCCCTCGTCGAGCCGGCGATCAGGCGCATCCGGAGACGGTCGCTGCCTGGCCCTTCCCCCGACACCCGCCATGCTCGCAGCGAGCGGCCCAATCACCTAGCTCCGCTGCCCGATCGCGGCACCGCCGGCTCCGCTCGAACCGAGCATGGCTTCCCACCCCCGCCAGGGTCTCGCCCTCGCGCTCGCGCCCGGCGCACGCCCGCTAGACTGATTTCCCCCAAGCCGATGCCGAGACCATGGAGCAACTCCTGATCGTTACCACCGGCGGCACCATCGACAAGATCTACTTCGATGAGAAATCCGACTTCCAGGTCGGCGAGCCGCAGATCGGACGCATTCTCGGCGAGATCGGGGTGGCCTTCCGTTACCGGGTGATTCCGCTCTTGCGCAAGGACAGCTTGCACCTCACCGACCAGGATCGGGCGCTGATCCGCGCCGTGGTCGAGGCGCAAGAGGAGCGGCACGTGCTCATCACCCATGGTACCGACACCATGGTGCAGACCGCCCGCAGCTTGCTCGGTCTTCCCGGCAAAGTCATCGTGCTCACCGGCGCGCTCAATCCGGCCTTGTTCCGCGGTTCGGATGCGGTGTTCAACATCGGCACCGCGGTCGGGGCGGTGCAGGTGCTGCCGGAGGGGGTGTACATCGCGATGAACGGGCGGATCTGGGATCCGCTCAAGGTGCGCAAGAACCCCGAGGCCAATCGCTTCGAGGCGGTGTCGCCCTGAGGCTCAGTCGCGCCGCCCGCCGACCAAGTGCACGGTCCGCGGCGCGAAGAGGAAGAGCAAAACCGCGATCAGCAAGGCCAGCGGCGCCAGCCACTGGCCGATGCGCAGCAGCGTGTGCCGAAAACCAAGCCCCGGGCGAAGCAGCAGATCGAGCGCCGCCTCGGGGTTCTCCCCGACCGCCTGTTCGCGGGCTGCGAAAATCTCCCGCGCCGCCGAGAGGCCGCTTTCCGCGAAGAGACCGCGCTCGGCAAGCCAGCGCCCGAGCTGCATCTGCGCCGAAAGCCACGGCGATTCGCGCTCCGCGGCCGCCGCTGCCGGCGGACCCAAGGTCGGGTGTCTCGCCAGCCCGCCGAGGAGAACCACGTTGTGCGCGAACAGGGCCACGGACACAAGCAGCGCAATCCAAGGAGACCAGCGCCAAAGCATGGATGGAGCCCTCAGAACACCCCGAGCTCGAGTCTTGCCGCCTCGCTCATCATCTCGCGGTTCCAGGGCGGGTCGAAGACGAGCTCGACATCCGCTTCCGCGATGCCAGGAATGGCTTCGAGGCGGTCGCGGACCTCCTCGACCAGCACCTCGCCCATGCCGCAGCCGGGCGCCGTCAGCGTCATCTTGACCTCGACCCGATAGCCGCCTTCTTCCCGCTTCCCGAGACGGCACTCGTACACCAGGCCGAGATCGACGATGTTGACCGGAATCTCGGGGTCGTAGCATTGCCGAAGCTGGTCCCAGACCGCCTGCTTAAGCTCCGCCTCGCCGGCATTCTCGGGAAGCCGGACGGGCGGTGTGGGCTCCTTGCCGATGGCATCGGCATCGGCGCCGCGGATGCGGAAAAGATTGCCCTCGACGTAGACCGTGTAGCTGCCGCCGAGGGCCTGGGTGATGTAACCCTGGCTGCCTGCGGGCAGTACCACGCGCTCGCCTTGCGGCACGAGGATGGCCTCGCAGTCACGGCTGAACGTGACCGGTTCGCTGCTCGCGAAGTACATGCGCAGCATTATATCGGACCAATGCGGTCCATTTTCGCGATCGAGGCAGTCCGCCGAACCGACCTTACCGCTGCCTCGCCGGGATGTCCGCGCATTGGCAGCGAGGCACACTCGAAGCGCTGGCTTGAAGCCGACCAAGGTCCGGTCCGCGACGGACTGGTAAGATGCCTCGCGCTTCGAATCGCTGCCGATGTGGGCCAGTCTTTGCTCTTCTGGCGGGTCGTCTTCGTCGCTCTCATCGTCGCGACCCTGACCTTGTTCCAGGCCTATGCGGCGATCCGCGGGATCTCGCTCGTCCCGGCAAGCCTCGCGATCGGGATCGTCGCAGGGGCGATCGTCCGGTCTTGGCCGGGCCGATGGCCCGGGTCTGCGGCCATGCTTCTCGCGCTTGCGGTTTTCTCGATCGCAGCCTGGCTCGAGGCCATGGCCGTCCTTTCCGGCGCGCTCGGGCTCACGCCCGGGGAGATGGGGGCAGCGCTCGATACCGAGCTCGTCTTCGCGCTCTGGTGGCAGCGAAGAAGCCCGCTCGCGCGGGCCATGGTGCCTGCCGCCACGTTGCTCGCCGGGCTGATCGCTCGCGCCGATCTCAGTGGCCGGAAGCGGTGAGGGCCTTGAGCTCCTGGATCACCGCGCTCACCGCCTGCAGACCATCGCCGTAGAGCATGCGCGTGTTGTCGGCGTAGAAGAGCAGATTCTCGATGCCGGCGAAGCCCGTACCCTTGCCGCGTTTGATCACCACCACCTGCTTGGCCTTGTCCACCTCGAGGATGGGCATGCCATAGATGGGCGAGGCCTTGTCGGTCTTGGCGGCGGGGTTCACCACGTCGTTGGCGCCGATGACGATGGCCACGTCGCAAGTGGGGAACTCGGGGTTGATCTCATCCATGTCGGCGATGAGGTCATAGGGCACCCCGGCCTCGGCGAGGAGCACGTTCATGTGCCCGGGCATGCGCCCGGCCACCGGATGGATGGCGAACTTCACTTCCTTGCCCTGCTCGATGAGCAGGCGCGAGAGCTCCCACACCTTGTGCTGGGCCTGGGCCACGGCCATGCCGTAGCCGGGCACGATGAACACCCGCTCGGCGAGATAGAGCATCGCCGCCACATCGGCGGCCTCGACTGGCTTGAGCGCGCCCTTGATCTCCGCCGCCGAGGGTCCGCCTCCCCCGAAACGCGAGAAGAGCACGTTGCCGATCGGCCGGTTCATCGCCTTGGCCATGAGCTGGGTGAGCAAGAGACCGGCCGCGCCCACGAGCACACCAGCCACGATCAGGGCCTGGTTGCCAAGCACGTAGCCCTTGAAGCCGACGGCCAGGCCGGTGAAGGCGTTGTAGAGCGAGATCACCACCGGCATATCCGCCCCGCCGATGGGTAGGGTCATGAGGACCCCGAAGAGCAGGGCGAGGAGGAAGAAGAGCACCACCGCCGTGATCCGCCCATCGAGCGGCAGCGCGGCGGCCGACTGGCCGGCGACCTCCACCGTCACCTCGGCACGGATCGAGAGGGAGGGCGAGAGGACGATGATCACGCCCAAGACCAGCGCCACTAGAAAGACCAGCAGATTGAGCGCCTGCTGGCCGCGGAAATGGAACGCCTTGTCGAGCCGCCCGTCGAGCTTGGCCCAGGCGATCACCGAGCCAGAGAAGGCCACCGCCCCGATCAAGGAGCCGGCCACCGCGAGCGCGGCGAGCGGGCGGGAAAGGCACAGATGCTGAGCGATGGCCTCGGCCGTGCAGGCCCCCTGAAACTCGAGGTCGTTGAGCAGGGCCACGGCGCCGATCGCCGCTGCCGCCCCGCCGCCCATGCCGTTGAAGATCGCCACCATTTGCGGCATGTCGGTGATCGGCACCCGCCGGCCCCAGACCCAGAACAGCCAGGAGAGGGCCAGCGCCGCCACCATCAGCCCGAGGTTGAGGGGATCGATGCGATGCGAAGCCCAGGTCGAGGGCGCCACGAAGGTGATCGCCACCGCGATCACCATGCCAAGCCCCGCCCAGCGAATGCCGCGCCGGGCGGTGACCGGCGAGCCCATCTGCATCAGGCCGAGGATGAAGAGGATCGCTGCCGCGAGGTAGCTTCCCTGGGCGGCGAGGTCGAGAAGCGCGCCGCCGCTCATGAGCCGCCTCCCTGCTTGCTCGACTTGAACATATCGAGCATGCGCTCGGTCACCACGTAGCCGCCCACGGCGTTACCGGCGCCAAGCAGCACCGCGAGAAAACCGATCGCCCGCTCGAGCGGGGTCTCGGCGTGCCCGAGCGCCACCATCGCCCCGACGAGCACGATACCGTGGATGAAGTTGGATCCCGACATGAGCGGGGTATGGAGGATCACCGGCACGCGCGAGATGAGCACATGGCCGGTGAAAGCGGCCAGGACGAAGATGTAGAGCGCGATGAAGAGCTCGCTCATGCGCCGATCCTCTCGCGGGTGGGAGCGTGGCGGATCTCGCCGGCGTGGGTCAGGCAGGTTCCGGCCACGAGATCGTCTGCGAAATCGAGGTTCAGCCGACCGTCCTTGAGCAGAAGATCAAGGAAGTTGGCGAGGTTGCGGGCGTACATCTCGCTCGCATGGAAGGCGCCGCGCGAAGGCAGGTCGGTGAAGCCGACGATCCTCACCCCTTGCACCTCATGCTCCTCGCTGGGCCGCGTGAGCTCGCAGTTGCCTCCGGTTTCGGCCGCGAGATCGACGATGACCGAGCCCGGGCGCATGCCCGCGACCATCCCCGCCGTGATGATGCGCGGCGCCGGCCGGCCAGGCACCGCGGCGGTCGTGACGATCACATCGACCTTGCGCACGTGCTCGGCGAGCCGTCGCTGTTGCTCGGCGCGCTCTTCGGCGCTGAGCTCGCGCGCATAACCGCCGCTTCCCGCCGCTTGCACCCCGAGATCGAGAAACTTGGCCCCGAGCGATTCGATCTGCTCCTTGGTCTCCGGGCGCACGTCGAAACCCTCGACCTGAGCCCCGAGCCGCCGCGCCGTCGCGATCGCCTGAAGCCCCGCGACCCCCGCGCCGATCACCAGCACCTTCGCCGGTCGGATCGTCCCTGCGGCGGTGGTGAGCATCGGGAAGAACTTGGCCAGGCGCTCGGCCGCGATCAGAACCGCCTTGTAGCCGGCCACCGCCGCCTGCGAGGAGAGCACGTCCATCGCCTGCGCGCGGGTGGTGCGCGGCAGAAGCTCCATCGCGAAGCTCGTGATCCCGCGATCGCGAAGCGCCTTCACCCGCGCCTGATCGGCATGGGGCGCGAGCAGCCCGATCAGCACCCCGCCCGAGCGCAGCGCCGCGATCTCCTCGAGCGAAGGCGGCCGCACCTTGAACAGCACCTCCGCCTCGGCCAACACCGCCTCGCGGCTCGACCCGAATACGACGCTCTCGCCGTAGGCCTCGTCGGGAAAGCCCGCCGCCTCCCCAGCCCCGCGCTCGAGCAGCACCCGACAGCCCTTGCGCTGAAGCTTCTTCGCCACTTCGGGCACGATCGCGACCCGTCGTTCCCCCGGATCGCGCTCCCGCACCGCGGCCACCGTGATCGTCATCGGCTGCTCTGCCTCATCCGACAGTCCACAGACCGGCGCGATCCTACCGCAAGCGCGATTTCGATGCAGCTCCGTCGGAAAACGTCCGTTTCAATCGCAGCGCTTCCCTCTCGCTCGCAGCACGTTCTCCTTAGCGGCTCCTCCTCTCATGGTTTTTCATTGTGACGCCCCGGATTTCCTCCCGGCTCAGGCCATTTAAAATCATAATACTTTTCGCTGAACTCCTTAGCAATGTTGAAGAAGTCTTTGGAATCCGACGGATCTAGGCGTCTATCTCGAAACTCCTTTGTCCAGAGGTTTGCCATCAAATAAAAATCTCTTACCATCCCACACAATGCGAATCCACCACCCGCTGGTACTCGCAAAACATCGAGAAATCTGAGCAGAAAATCGGTGAGTTTTGCTCGTTCCTTTTCACTCTTGTCTTCGGCCAATGCAGCCACAGCAGGTTCGACGAAAGTGGATTGGATCGCGTTCCGCCAGATCTGATCAACCGGATGCAGATCTCCGGGCACTTTACTCACCCCTTCCTTCGCCTCGCCCGTAGAATCGCCCTGCAACTCCACCTTAGATTCCGCTTTCGGATCCTCAGCGTCCCAAGGGACCATACAGCTCAACCAAGCAGCCACATAAACTGCGAATGCCTGAACCGATATCGACCCAAAAAAAAGCAAGACATTCGCTGGATTCCCATGGAACACGGGATGTCCCCTGTCTAACGCGAAGAAAAGTAAAATTTTGCTTCTATCCTTCAAGCAAAAAAGAGTTACTTCAAGTCCTTCAAGCGCGTCAAAAAAAAAACCCTAGGGCTAAATGGATCCGCGGTTCTTGGATGATAAACTTCCTTCGTTAAAGGGTTTGCGACGAGACGGTCTCTCCAATCCGGCAGCCCAAAACGTTCAATCATCGCTCTCGCGATTTTGAGCGCCAGATTTAAGGTATTCGGATCTCGACGAATTTCATGGACGCTCTCGATGACGGCGACGAGCGCCTGCTCAAGCTTTTGGCAGGCCGCTTCGACCATCGGTGGTAACTTGACGCTTTGATTTTCCTCGCAACACGAAGGAGTCGACGAAAGTTGGCACCGCAAGTTGTCCGTAACACTTTGATAAAGGAGCTGGACACTTTGCTGAAGCTTGATCAGAGATTTTGCAAGCCCAAAAATCCGCCGCGCCGCATCGTTGGCCGCGCGATTGAGGTTTTGAGCGTGACTGAGAAGAATTTCCTGATCGCGATGGCGTATTTGGAAGATGGAGAGAAGCAAGCCCGTCAGGGCCACCGCGCCGGTCACGACCACGACGAGCAAAGTCTGCGTGCCGATCGCCGGCTCTGCGACCGCTTGCGATTGCAAGCTCAAGCCCAGGATCGCGACGAGCGAAGGAAAGAATGCAAGCAGCAACGCGCTGAAAACGAAAAGGAAAGCAGCGAAACCGACCGTGACCCAAAGAGGATGCTCGCTGATGAAGCGCTCTACCCGGTCCTGAACCCCCATTTTACCGACCATCTCTCGATACCCCTTGAGACCCCGACAGATGGGGCAGATCGGTACCATAAAATCCGGTCGCCCGTCAAGATGTAGAGATCGCCCAGCGACCTCGCTTCTTTCGCGGCCGACTGCGCTCGCCGAGGGGCTCCGCCCCCAATTTTCGGCCTCGACTTCCGCCGTCGATCGTGGGCGTCGAAAACCGGGGGGCATTGGATACGGGCAAAATGGGCCTCTAGCGACGAAGCGCAAAGGCGATCCGGTCATTCGATCGCATGACCGGCGCGGTCGTGAGGAGCGGCATCCACTCGGGCGGTACCAGGCCCTCAGCAAGAAATACCGCATCCGCTCATGTGGGATGGCGCCACCCGCGAGCTCATACTCGCTCAACCTCGCGCTCACCCACGATGCTCGTCGCTCAGGCGGCTCTGCGACAGGCCCTTCTCCCTTCTTCATTCGACCCGACAATCAGACGGTGAATCCGCGCGAACGCTTATCCCACCATAGCGCTCACGCCGCCTCGGCGAGGCGGCCGAGGGCGGCAAGGCCGTTCTCGCGGGCGCGGCGGGCGACGGTCGCTTGCGCCTCGGCGTAGGCACCCGCCGGGTCCTTCGCCCAGAGCTTGAGCGCGGCCTGCTGCATGGCCCGGCCGTAGCTGAAGGAAAGCGGCCAGGGATGCGGGCCCATGCGGTTCATCAGGTCGAGGTGACGGGTGGCGTCCTCGTCGCTCTGGCCGCCGGAAAGGAACACGATCCCGGGAAGCGCCGCCGGGACACTGGATTTGAGACAGCGCAGGGTCATCGCCGCCACCTCCTCCGGGCTCGCCTTTTCGGGGCAATCCTTGCCGGGCAGAACCATCGAGGCCTTGAGGATGGTGCCCTCGAGCAGGACGTTGTGCTGATAAAGCGCCTCGAAGACCGCCCGCAAGGTGGCTTCGGTGACGTCGTAGCAGGTGTCGATGTCATGCTCGCCGTCCATGAGCACCTCAGGCTCCACGATCGGCACCAGGTCCTGCTCCTGGCATAAAGCCGCGTAGCGAGCGAGGGCATGGGCGTTGGCTTCGATGCAGGTGGCGCTCGGGATGTCCTCGCCGATGGTGATCACGGCTCGCCACTTCGCGAATCGCGCGCCCAGCTTGACGTACTCCTGAAGCCGCTGGCGCAGGCCGTCGAGCCCCTCGGTGATGAGCTCTCCGGGAAAGCCGGCGAGCGGCACCGTGCCCTTGTCCACCTTGATCCCCGGGACGACGCCCGCCTTCTGCATGATCTCGGTGAAGGGAACCCCATCGCGGGTTTTCTGGCGGATGGTCTCGTCGAACAGGATCGCCCCCGAAATGTGCTCGCCGAGCCCTGGAGTGGTGAGCAGCATCTCGCGGTACGCGCGGCGGTTCTCCTCCGTGTTCTCAAGCCCCACCGCGGCGAAGCGCTTGCCGATCGTGGAATGGGATTCGTCCATGGCCAGGATCCCCTTGCCGGGTGCGACCATGGCTTGGGCAGTTTCTTCGAGGACTTCGATGTTCATGACGGCTGCGGCGTGACGGCGTCGAAGAGAGCGCGATTATAGGCGCCGCTTCCGAACCGGCGGAGGCGGATGCGCCGGATAGGCTCAGCGCGGCGGGAAACCATAGACCGGGGCGAGCGGTTCGGCCGGCTTCGGATCGAGATTCGGCTCGGTCGGGCTTTCGGTCAGCCGCTCGAGATCGAGCGGTCCGCGCGACCAGTCGAGCACAGCGGCGGCCACGGCCACTTGCACCTGCGCCCGGTTCCGATCGAGCGGGCGGAACTCGATGTGGCCTGCCGGCTGAGGGATCGCCGTGCCCCCCGGACAGCCGGGGCAAAGGCCAGGGGCGCGGAAGTAATCCATGCGGAAGCTGAAGGAGGCGCCGGCATCGGCGGTCCCGAGCGCCCAGGTGGGCTCACCGGCCCGATCGTAGAGAAAGGCGATCACGTAGGCGCGCTCGCCCTGCCGCGCCACGATCAGACCCCAGCCGGATTCGCGCGGGTCGTACCAGGCGGCGGTCGGGAACTGGGTCTCCTCGGCGCTTCCGACCGCCAGGGGCACCAGCGGCTCGCTGCCCTGACTGTCGGGAAGTTGCCAAGAAAACACCGCTTGCCGCTCGCTTGCGAAATCGATCCGAAGCTGCCCCACCGCCTGCCCGACGGCCGCCCCGTTGAGCCAGCGATAGCGAAGGAGCGGCGCCTCGAATCGAGAGCCTCGAAGCTCGCCTTGGGCCAGGTACCACGTGGGCTCGCCATCGCTGCGATAGCTGTACCAGATGGCCAGCAGCACCGGGCCGGCGACCTCGATGGCGAAACCATGTCCCGAGCGGGCCGGGTTGTACCAGCCCCCGCTCACCGGCCGAAAAGCGCGTTCGCGATCGAGCGGGAAGCGGTCGCGCACCTTCGGCGCGAGCAGCATGCGCCTGGGCTCGCGCATCAGCCCCGGCGGCGCCCGATCGAAGCGACCGAGGAAAGCGCCGCTCTCGCCGTGATAGCGAAGGATCGCGCCGGTCTCGCGGCTTGCGACCAAAAGATGCCCGTCGCGGTCGAGGAGAAGACCACTCGGCAGGAACAGAAGCCCGCCTCCGCCTGGCAGCACGTGGACGCTTCGGTTGAAGGGCGGCTGGGTCTCGATGCGGACGATGCGGTGCTGCAGGGTATCGGCGATGAACACGAATCGGCCATCGCGCGAGAGTTCCAGGTCCTCGGGCTGGGAGACGGGAAAACCGCCGATCGTGCCGAGCGCCTGATCGAAGACGATCTGGCCGCTTGCGGCATCCACCGCGCGCAGCCGGCCGTTGCGATCGAGGCTCCACACCCGCCCATCGCGGAACCTGATGCTGCGGGGCGCAGCGGCCAAGAAATCCGCCTGGCCGAAGGCGCCGAGAGGCGCCGGCCGGCCCGTGATCGCATCGCGCCGCTCCAAGCGGCGGGTGCTCTCATCGGCGAGAAAGATCGTGCCATCGGGCGCAAGTGCAAGACCCGCGGAAAAGCTCGATGGCATCTTGGGGCCGGGATCGCGCGGATGGCGATAGGTGGTCACGAAGCGGTCGTGGCGGCTTCTCGCCGCCCGCTCGTAGCGGCGGATCTCGCCCGCCACCAGCGCGTAGAGCAGCTTCTGGTGCGGATTCCAAGCAAGCTGCGCCTGCTGACCGAGGGCCTGCGGCAGGTGCCATTCCGCGAACTCGATCCCCGAAAACAGGCCGCTCGCCAGATCGAAGCGGAGCACCCGATCGCGCGCGGTGTCGATCACCAAAAGATCGAACTCGCCCGCCTCGACGCCGGCTGCAAAATCCGGAACACCATCGCCATCGCGGTCGGGGTCGGCATGATCGCCCACCCCATCCCCATCCGTATCGCGCCATTCGCGCGGATCGTTCGGGAAGCGATCGGCGTTGTCGCCCACCCCATCGCTATCGCCGTCCCGCGACTCGCTGCGATCGTAGGGAAACGCATCCTGCTCGTTGGCCACACCATCGCCGTCGATGTCGGGGTCGAGCCCATCGGGCATGCCATCGCGGTCGGTGTCGCGATCGTGCTGGCGATCCTCGGGAAAGTCATCGAGCGGATCGGGGATCCCGTCCTCGTCGCCGTCGCGCGCGTAGCGCCAGTCGAAGGGAAAGGCATCCTGGCTCTCGGGAACCCCGTCGCCGTCTTCGTCCGGATCGAGCGGCGGCGGGGGCGTCGGCACCGGCCGCATGCTCACCGACGCCCGGAAGTTGGCGATTGCCTGCATGTTGTCGCGCAGCCGGCGCGCGTTGTCGGCCACGTTGGGGATGCCGCAGCGCATCCCGCCGCAGAACTGATCGGGATTGGAAAAGCGCAGCAGGCGCCGGTAACGGTCGGGATGGCCGCTGCCGAAGGAACCCATCACCGTGTGGAACTGCCCCTCGCGGGCGAGGGCCGTGCCGTAGCCCGGATTGGCCGAGGTCTGTCCGAGCTGGTGCTCGGCCCCGAAGTTGTGGCCCACTTCGTGGGCATAGACCTCATCGGCGCACAGAGACCAGGAGGAGAAGCCGTCGCTCACGACGTTCACGCCGCGGGTGCCATCGTTGGCGAAGAGGTAGGCGATGCCGCAATTCCCGCGGGTCTCGATGTCATGCGGACGAAGCAAGGTGATCAGGTCGGCGCCGGTTTGCTGCGCGTACTGGCGAAGATTCCCGACGTTCGGGTGGCCACTCGGATTGGCCAGCCCCTGGCGCAGGGCATCGAGCGCATCGGCATTGGGCCCGAGGTTGTCGGGATAGGCGCTCGGCCGCGTGTCCACGAGTCTGAGCACCACCGGCACGGCGCTCGTGGCCAGCGCCTGGTTGGCCAGCGCCACGAGGTGGTTGATCCGGGTCTCGACGGCGCTTCCTGGGTAGCGCTCCTCGATGCCCTGCGAATAAAGCACCGCCACATCCACCACGACGAGGTTCTTCCCTTTCGCCGGCGGCGAGGGCGGAACGAAGCCCGAGGGTGGAATCGGCGACGCGCCGGCGCCCTCGAGGCGAATCGCCGGGTGGCTGAGGTCCACGATCACGCCGATCTCGCCGCGCGCCTCGAAGCGGAACGGCCCCGCGGGCGACCAGCCGGTGGCGAAGCTCGCCTCGCGGCCTTCGGTCCAGAGGACCGGGTAGCGCGCCCCGGAGCCGGCGAGATGGCCCACCGACGTCACATCGCCGTTGGCATGTTCGATGCGGTGCGCGGCAACGACGGAGAGCGTACCGCCGGGTGTGGGAATGGCCCACGCGCCATCCGTTCGCTTGCCGTGCTCGCGGCGCAGCCAGAGAACACTGCCCCTCGGCGCGTCGCGATACACGCCGAGGGGCGTGGGGATCTTCGCTTGCTCGTGCTCGCCGGAGAGCACGTGCCACGACCCGGGCCCGGCAGACGCCATCGCGCTCGTCGCCAGCAAGGCGACGACGGCAACGCATCCTGGAATCGCCCGGACCATGGGCTCCATCTTGCAGCGCCGATCGGCCCTGTCAATGCGCGCTGCGGCGGCGGAGAGCCTCAGGCCACGAGCAGCTTGAGGGTATTGGTTCCGCCAGGCTGTCCCATGCGGTCGCCGATGGTGAGAAGCACGCGGTCACCAGGAGCGAGCAGCCCGAGCGCGCGCAGGCGGTCGAGGGCCTCGCCGGCGACCACCGAAGGCTCGTCGCAGGAGGGCTCGAACACGACCGGATGCACGTCGCTCCATAGCGCCACCCGCCGCCTCGCCAGGGCGTTGGCGGAGAGGGCATAGATCGGCACCTTGCTGCGGAAGCGGCTCAGCCACTGGGCAGTGGCGCCCGATTCGGTGAGGGCGACGATCGCCCGCACTGGCACACGGTGGGCGAGGTACATGGCCGCGAGGGCGATGGCCTGATCGACGCGGCTCGGTGGGTCATCGGGGTGGAAGTCCTCGTGCGGCTCGAATTGCCGCTCCGCCGCCTCGCAGATCCGCCGCATCGCCGCCACCGCCTTCTCCGGATGCCGCCCCGAAGCGGTCTCCGCCGAGAGCATCACCGCATCCGCCCCGTCGATCACCGCATTAGCCACATCGAGCACCTCGGCGCGGGTGGGAATCGGTGAGACCACCATGGACTGAAGCATCTGCGTGGCCACGATCACGCCGCGGAAGCGGCGTGTGGCTTCGCGCACGATCTTCTTCTGCAGGCCCGGAAGCTCGGCATCGCCGATCTCGACGCCGAGATCCCCGCGCGCCACCAGCACCGCCTCGCTCGCCTCGATGATCTCGGCGAGATGGGCGATCGCCTCGGCCCGCTCGATCTTGGCGATGATCGCGGCATGGCCACCGGCCTGGCGAAGCAGGCGCCGCCCCTCCTCGACCTCCGCAGCATTCCGCACGAAGGAAAGCGCCAGGAAATCGAGATCGAGCTCGGCGGCGAGCTTGAGATCGGCGCGATCCTTCTCGGTGAGCGCAGGCACCTGCAAGCCCCCGCCCAGGCGATTGAGGCCTTTGCGGCTGGCGAGCACGCCGCCCTGCTCGACCACCGTATGAACGGCAAGATCCTCGATCCGCTCGACGCGAAGCGCGATCAGGCCATCGTCGAGGAGCAGCACATCACCCGCCCGCACGTCGCATGCGAGCTCGCGATAAGAGACACCGACCCGCGCGGGGTCGTGGCTCGGCCCGGAAAGCCCGCCATCGATCACCAAGCGCGAGCCAGAAGCAAGCTCGACCGCACCCGCGGCGAAGTCGCCGATGCGGACCTTCGCGCCCTGGAGATCGCCCATCAGCGCGATCTCGCGCCCGAGCGCCGAGGCCGCCGCTCGCGCCGCCGCCACGCGCCGGCGATGATCATCGGGCTCGCCGTGCGAGAAGTTGATGCGCAGCACCTCGGCGCCGGCAGCGATCACCGCTTCGAGAACCCCCGGCCGGTCGGTGGCCGGTCCCAAAGTGGCGATGATCTTGGTCCGGCGTGGCCCGCTCACCGTTTTTCCTCTCCTCGCTCGCGGGCGGCGACATTAGCACGGAACCACCAGGGCAGGACAAGCCGCCGCGCGGTTTGATCCAGGTCAACAAAGGGGGCGAGCCGCCATTCGAAAATCCGCTTCAGCTCATGCGCGGAGCCGAAGCGATGGCGAACGCCTCTGCCGAGACCTACAACGACCGCGTCGTCCGCCAGTTCGCGGTGATGAGCCTGGTGTGGGGCATCGTCGGGATGGCGGTGGGGGTCTTCATCGCCGCTCAGCTGATCTGGCCGGCGCTCAACTTCGACATCCCCTGGCTGAGCTACGGCCGACTGCGGCCGCTGCACACCAACGCGGTGATCTTCGCCTTCGGCGGCAGCGTGCTCTTCGCCACCAGTTATTGGGTGGTGCAGCGCACCTGCCACGTGCGCCTCTTCGGCGGACCGCTCGCCGAGTTCACCTTCTGGGGCTGGCAGCTCGTCATCCTGCTCGCCGCCATCACCCTGCCGCTTGGGATCACCCAGGGCAAGGAATACGCCGAGCTCGAGTGGTTCATCGATCTCCTGATCGCCGTGGTGTGGGTGGCCTACGCCATCGTCTTCTTCGGCACCTTGGCCACGCGGCGGGTTCCGCACATCTACGTCGCGAACTGGTTCTACGCCGCCTTCATCATCACCATTGCCCTGCTGCACATCGTCAACAACATCGCCATCCCGGTTTCGCTCACCAAGAGCTACCAAGTCTGGAGCGGGGCGGTGGATGCGATGGTGCAGTGGTGGTACGGGCACAACGCGGTGGGCTTCTTCCTCACCGCCGGCTTCCTCGGGCTCATGTACTACTTCGTGCCCAAGCAGGTGGGACGCCCGATCTACTCCTACCGCCTCTCCATCGTCCATTTCTGGGCGCTGATCGCGGTGTACATGTGGGCAGGTCCGCATCATTTGCAGTACACCGCCCTGCCCGACTGGGCACAGTCGCTTGGCATGGTCTTCTCGCTGATCCTGATCGCCCCCTCCTGGGGCGGGGCGATCAACGGGATCATGACCCTTTCCGGCGCCTGGCACAAACTCCGGACCGATCCGATCGTCAAGTTCATGATCGTCGGCCTCTCGTTCTACATGATGTCCACCTTCGAGGGGCCGATGATGTCGATCAAGACGGTGAATGCGCTTTCGCATTACACCGACTGGACCATCGGCCACGTGCACTCGGGCGCGCTTGGCTGGGTGGCGATGATCTCGCTCGGGGGGCTTTATGTGCTCTACCCCCGGCTCTTCGGCACCCCGGGGATGTATTCGACCCGGCTCATCGAGTGGCATTTCTGGGTGCACACCATCGGGGTGCTGCTCTACGCCGCCTCGATGTGGATCGCCGGGGTGATGCAGGGCCTGATGTGGCGCGCCACCAACCCCGATGGCACGCTCACCTACTCCTTCATCGAGTCGCTGGTCGCCACCTATCCCTACTACTTGCTTCGCCTGCTCGGCGGAATCCTCGTGGTCGCGGGGATGGGGATCATGGCCTACAACGTCTGGCAGACCTGGCTCGCGCGCGCGCCCGAGCGCATGCGCCATGCCATTCCCGCGCCGGCCTACGCCTGAGGAGGGCGCAATGGATCAGCTCAAGACCCACGAGAAGATCGAGAAGCACGCCGGCTGGATGGGGGTGCTCATCGCCGTGGCGGTGAGCTTCGGCGGGCTCGCGCAGATCATCCCGCTCATGTATCAGGCCGAGGCGGTGGAGCCGGTGCCGGGGCTCAAGCCCTACCCCGCACTCGAGCTCGCCGGCCGGGACATCTACGTGCGCGAGGGCTGCTACGGCTGCCACTCGCAGATGGTGCGGACGCTTCGCTTCGAGACCGAGCGCTACGGCGCCTTTTCAGTGGCGGGGGAATCGGTCTACGACCACCCGTTCCAATGGGGATCGAAACGCACCGGTCCGGATTTGGCGCGCATCGGCGGGCGCTACAGCGACGAGTGGCATCGCGTGCACCTCATCAACCCGCGCCTCGTCGTCCCCGAGTCGAACATGCCCGGCTACCCTTGGCTCGCCGAGCGCCTCCTCGATCCGGCGGCGATCCAAAGCCGGATGCGCGTGCTCAAGCGCCTCGGCCATCCCTACAGCGAGGAGGACATCGAGCAGGCCGCTCAGGCGCTCAGCGGGAAGACCGAGATGGACGCGCTCATCGCTTATCTCCAGGGGCTTGGCCGGCACGCGCCGAAAGGGGGCTGAGATGGACGGCGGCACGCTCCAAGGCTTGATCACCCTGATCGCGATGCTCGCCTTTCTCGGCATGGTCGCCTACGTCTACTCGCCGCGTCGCCGCGCCCGCTACGAAGAGATCGCCAAGCGACCGCTCGAGGAGGAGGACAAGCCATGAGCCTCGGTTGGACCCTGTTCATCGCTTTTCTCACCGCCCTCAACATCCTCGGCTGCGTCTGGCTGATCTGGTACACCTCCAGGCGGCGCAAGGACGAGCCCGAGACCACCGGCCACGTCTGGGATGAAGACATCCGCGAGTACAACAAGCCGCTGCCGCGCTGGTGGGTGAACCTCTTTTACCTCACCATCGCTTTCAGCATCGGTTACTTGATCTGGTACCCAGGTGTTGGCGGATTCGCGGGTCTCTCCGGATGGACCTCGGCCGCCGAACACGAGGCCGAGCGGGCCCGTCAGGAAGCGCGTTTCCTCGAGCGTTTCGGACGCTACGCCGAGATGCCGATTCCGGAAATTGCGCGCAGTCCCGAGGCGATGCGTTTTGGCGCTGCGCTCTTCGCCAATCACTGCGCGATGTGCCACGGCTCGGATGCGCGCGGTGCCCCGGGCTTTCCCAATCTGCGCGACGGGCACTGGCAGTGGGGTGGAAGCCCCGAGGCGATTCTGCACACCATCGTGCACGGACGCGAGGGGCTGATGCCGGGCTTCGCGGCTGCCCTCGGCTCGGAGTCGGCGGTGAGCGAGGTGGCGGTGTACGTGCAAAGTCTCGCCGGTCTGAGAGTCGATCCGGCGCTCGCCGCCGCCGGCCGCCAGCGCTATCAGCTCATCTGCGCCGCCTGCCACGGGCCGGAAGGGCGCGGCAACCCGCTGATCGGTGCTCCCGATCTCACTGCTGGCGCTTTCACCCACGGCGCAAGCTTCGATGCCATCCGCAAGACCATCGCCGAGGGCCGGCATGGGATCATGCCGCCGCAAGGGCCGGTGCTCGGCGAGCTTCGAGCGCGCATCCTCGCCGCCTACGTCTGGGGCCTCAACCCGCCCGAGGCGGGCGGGGTCGCGGCCGGGGCCTTGCCATGAGCGATTTCGACCACCCGCCTCGCCCGCTCGTCCAGCGCCTCGGCGCCATTCTCTGGCCGAGCTTCTTTGCCGCCGGCGTGGCGAGCATGGTCTTTTTCGCCGCCATCGACCCTGCTGAGCTCGCCGAGATCAGCGCCCTGCCTTATTGGCCCGAGAGCCGGGAGCTCGGTTATACGCTCGGATTCCTACTGTTCTGGACGGCGACGGCGGCCTCGAGCACCTTCACCTGGATCCTGCTGCGTCCGGCCAGCCGCTTCAATCGCCGCCCGGGCTGAGGAGGGGCCATGGCCGCTCCCCAAGGCACCGTCGAATACGAATCGATCTATAAAAGCGAGGGCAAGGTTTACCCGCGCGAGGTCTCGGGCACTTTCCAGCGCTTGCGCACGGCCGCCGTGTTCTGGCTGCTTGGCATGTTCTACCTCTTTCCCTGGCTCAGCTGGGATGGCCGCCAGGCCGTGCTCTTCGATCTGCCGGCGAGGCGCTTTTACATCTTCGGGCTCACCTTCTGGCCGCAGGACTTCATCTTCCTCGCCCTGCTGCTGATCATGGCCGGGCTTGCCCTGTTTTTCTTCACCGCCCTCGCCGGACGGCTGTGGTGCGGTTATGCCTGCCCGCAGACCGTGTGGACCGAGGTGTTCCTCTGGATCGAGAGGCTCTTCGAGGGCGACCGGCACCAGCGCATGAAACTCGATCGCGCGCCCTGGACCTGGAAGAAGTTTCTGCGCAAAGGCGGCAAGCACCTCGCGTGGGTGCTCTTCGCGGCTTGGACCGGTTTCACCTTCGTCGGCTTCTTCACCCCCATCCGCGAGCTCGGAGGGCGTCTGTTCAGCTTGGAATGGGGATTCTGGGAGAGCTTCTGGGCGGTTTTCTATGGCTTTGCGACCTGGGGCAACGCCGGCTTCCTGCGCGAGCAAGTGTGCAAGTACATGTGCCCCTATGCGCGCTTCCAAGGGGCGATGTTCGACCGGGACACGTTGATCATCGCCTACGATCCCCGCCGCGGCGAGCCGCGCGGACCGCGGCGCCGCGAGATCGCGAGCGTGCTCGAGCGCGAAAGGGGCCTGCTGCCGCTCGCGGCGGCGCAGGCGGCGGTCGCCTTCCATGCCTGGCAGACGGCTCAGAAAGGCACGGCACGGGTGACGACCGGCCTCGCCGATCAACCCCCGCCCGCCGCGCCGAAGGCCAGCCGCCCCGAGGAACTCGGCGACTGCATCGATTGCACCATCTGCATCCAGGTCTGCCCCACCGGCATCGATATCCGCAACGGCCTGCAATACGAATGCATCGCCTGCGGCGCCTGCATCGATGCCTGCGATGGGGTCATGGATCGGCTCGGTTACCCGCGGGGGTTGATCCGCTACACCACCCAGAACCTGGTCGAGGGCGGCAAGACCCGCATCCTGCGTCCCCGAGTTCTGATCTACGGGACGCTCCTACTTTCGCTCGCGGGCCTGTGGAGCTATGGCGTCTTCCACCGCAGCGACCTCGGGCTCGATGTGCTGCGCGACCGCAATGCCCTCTACCGAGAGACCCTGGCCGGCATCGAGAACAGCTACACCCTCAAGATCTCGAACCGCCTGACAGAGCCCCGGCGCTTACGCCTGAGCGTCGAGGGGGCGGAAGGCGTGATCGTGGTGGAGCCGGCGGAGGCATTCACCGTCGGTCCGGATCGAGTCGAGCGCTTGCCAGCCACCCTGCGCGCCGCGCACGGAACGCTCCACGGCGTTCAGCAGATCCGCTTGGTCCTCACCGATCTCGAGCGGCCCGAGCATCGCGCCGTGCGTGAGACGCGATTCTTCGCCCCGGAGGAACCGTTGCGATGAGCGATCATTCGACCTGTCGAATCCCCGAGTTGTGGCTAGTGGCCGGCATTCCTGCCCTCACCGTCGCTGCCGGTATCGCGACGGTGCTGATCGCCAGCCTGAGCGGCAGCACCGATGCGGTGATCCTCCCGGTGGAGCGCACCGGACCGATCCAAGTCCTTCGCGACGAGGCCGATCGCCGCGCCGCCGCTTTGGGACTTTCCGCCCGCCTGATCCTCGATGAGGAGCGTCGGCTGCTCACCGTGGTGCTTACCCCTGCGCGCGAGGAGCCGCTGCGCGCGCTGCTCGCGCATCCGACGAGGCGCTCGCTCGATCGACGCATCGAACTCGCGCCCTCCGGGGGAGGACGCTACCACGCGCGGCTCCCGATGCCTCCGGCGCACCACTGGAATGTGCTCCTCGAGAGCGCCGATGGGAGCTGGCGGCTGAGCGGCCGCCTCGATCCCGCGATCGGCGAAGCGCTGCTCAAACCCATCGTTCAATGAGGAGGAAACCATGGGCGTGAAGCGGCAAGAACCGGAGGTCCTCCGCTGCGCCCACTGCGGAGATCCGCTTCCTCCGACCCCAATCAGCGAGCTCATCGCGGGCCACATCAAGCAATTCTGCTGCTCAGGCTGCGCCGAGGTCGCGCGTCTGATCCACGCCGAGGGCCTCGCCGATTTCTACCGGCTGCGCGGTCAGGAAGGCGCGCCGCGGCCGCCTTCGGCGCCGCCTGATTACACGGCCTGGGATGGCGCCGATTGGCTCGTCCCGTACCTGCGCACTGTCGAGGAAGGCCGACTGGGACTGCGCTTGGGGGTGGGCGGCCTGCGTTGCGCCGCCTGTGGCTGGCTGATCCGCCAGCGCCTGCTCAACATCCCGGGCGTCGAGCGCGCCGAGCTCGACATGCTGAGCGGCGCGCTTCGCCTCGTATGGGATCCGGCGAAGGTGCGCCTGAGCACGATCCTGACCGCGCTCGCCGAGCTCGGCTATACCCCGATTCTGCCGGGCGACCCCAAAGCCGCCGAGCAGGCGCGCGCCGAGCGGCGAAGCTACCTCAAGCGCCTCGCCGTGGCCGCGCTCGGCAGCCTGCAGGCGATGATGTTCACCGAGGCGCTTTACCTCGACTTCGCCGGCACCATGCCGCTTCCCACCCGCGATGTGTTCCGCTGGCTGGCTTTCCTGCTGACCACGCCGGTGGTGTTCTACGCCGGCGCGCCTTTCCTCTCCGGCATGGTGCGCGAGCTCCGCCTGGGCGCCCCGGGCATGGATACGCTCATCGCAAGCGGCACCCTCGCTGCCTACGTCGGCAGCCTGATCGAGACCCTGCGCGGCGGACCGCACGTCTGGTACGACGCGGCCTCGATGTTCGTGTTTTTCCTGTTGATCGCGCGCTACATCGAGTTTCGCAAGCGCGAGCAAGCGCGCGGCCTGATCGAGGCGATCGCCGGCGCCGAGCGCCGGCCCGCCTTGCGGGTGCGCCCCGATGGCACGCTCGAGGCAGTGGATCCGCGCGAGCTCGTTCCTGGCGACATCGTCGAGGTGCCCATCGGCGAGCTCGTGCCCGCCGATGGCAGCCTGCTCACCGACGCCGACATGGATGAATCGCTGCTCACCGGCGAATCCCTGCCGGTGCAACGCCGCGCCGGGGAACTCGCTCATGGCGGCAGCGCGCCGGTCGGCTCTTCGGTTCGCATCGCGATCCAGCGACCGCACGATCTCAGCACGCAGGCCACGCTCGCGCATCTCGCCGAACGCGCGCTCGCCCAGCGCACCCCCGAAAGCGAGCGCGCCGAGCGCATCGCCGTCGGCTTCGTGAGCGCGATCCTGCTCATCGCCCTGCTCACGAGCCTCGCCTGGGCCCTGATCGATCCAAGCCGCGCCTTCGAGGTGACCCTCGCGGTACTGGTCGTGACCTGCCCCTGCGCCTTGAGCCTGGCGATGCCCGCGGCCCGCTCGGCGGTGCTCACCACCCTGGCCCGGCGCGGGATCATCGCCATCCGACCGGGTGCGCTCACGAACCTCGCTCGCGCCGACTATGCGCTCTTCGACAAGACCGGGACGCTCACCGATGGCGCGCCGCAGCTGATTTCGGTGCGCAAGCTCGATAACACCTCTCCCGACGAGGCGGTCGCCATCGCCGCCGCCTTGGTGGGCAGCACCACGCATCCGCTACGCAACGCCTTCGGCCCGAGCAACGGGCGCAAAGCCGAAAGGATCCGTTATTTCCCCGGGCGCGGGGTCGATGGATTGATCCAGGGAAAGCTCTATCGCCTCGGCCACGGCGATTTCGTACTCGGCAGCACCACGCTTCGCCTCGTGCGGGTGAGGGCTGGGCTCGAGCCCCTCGCCGAGTTCACGATCGAGGATCGGCCGCGGCGCGATGCCGTCGAGGCATTGAGGGCGCTCAAGGCGCTGGGTCTTCGCATCGAAATCGCAAGCGGGGATGCACCCGACCGGGTCAAAGCCCTGGCCGGCGTGCTCGGCGTCGATCGCTGGAAAGCCGCGTTGCGCGCTGAGGAGAAGTTCGCACTGCTGCGCCAGCGGCGCGAGGAAGGCCACCGCGTGCTCGCGGTGGGCGATGGCACCAACGATGCCATCCTGCTCGCCGGCGCCGATGTCTCGATCGCCCTCGCCGAGGGCGCTGCCTTGGCTTCGCGCTCGGCGGATTTCGTCCTCCTCGGCGCAGGACTCAACCGCATTCCCGAAGCGATCCGGCTGGCGCGACGCTACCGGCGGATCCTTCGCCAGAATCTCGGATGGGCGATCGCCTACAACCTGATCGCTCTGCCCTTCGCCGTCTTCGGGCTGGTGGCGCCCTGGCTCGCCGCCCTCGGGATGGCGCTGTCCTCGCTGACGGTGACCCTGAACAGTGCGAGGTTGCTCGAGCGGCCGGCGAGCGCGGGCGGAAGACGCGGATGAACGCTTTGTTGGTCCTGATTCCGCTCAGCCTCGCCTTGCTCGTCGTGGCCTTGGCGGCCTTCTTCTGGGCGGTGGATGACGGGCAGTTCGATGATCTCGATGCTCCTGCCTTTCAGCCGCTCGAGGACGAGCAGGCACCCTTGAAGCGATCGGAGGAGGCGCGATGAGCGATCTGCCCTTCGTGCTCGCCGCCTTCCTCGCGGGCATGCTCGCGGTGCCGCATTGTCTGGCGATGTGCGGGGCGCTCGCCGCCGGCTTCTGCGCCCTGCTCGCGCCGGCGCCCGGGCGAGCCGCGCTCCTCGTCAGCCTCAAGCTCAATCTCGGGCGCGTCGCGGGCTACGCGCTGCTCGGGATGCTCGCCGGCGGCAGCGGTCAGCTCCTTTATGCCCAGCTCGCGCTCGAGCGCGCCGCCCTGCTCGCGAGGATCCTCACCGCCTTCGCCCTCATCCTGCTCGCGCTCGCCATCGCCTTCCCCCGCTTGCGCCTCAAAATGCCGCTTGCGGAATGGGCGGCGCGTCCTTTTCATCGGGCGGTCCATCGCCTGCGATCGCTCTCCCCGCTGGCGTTCGGTGCCGCTTGGAGCCTTCTTCCTTGCGGCCTCAGCTTCGCTGCCCTGCTCGCGGCTTTCACCAGCGGCAGCGCCCTCGCCGGGGCGGCGCTCATGAGCGCTTTCGGCCTCGGGACCTTGGCGGCCACTCTGCCGGCAAGCCTGGGCCTCTCCTTCGCGGATCGCCCCGACCCGAGCGGAAAGCGGCGTCGGCTCGCGTTGCTGCTCGCCTTGGCGGGACTGCTTGCCTTGATCCTGCCATGGTGGATGCCGCCACCGGCCAGCGCCGAAAGCGGCCTCATCGGGCCGATGTGCCACGGCGCCGGGCGCTGAGCGCCCATCAAAGCTCACGCAGAGGCGGCAGCGGCTCGCCCTCGGGCACGAAGATCAAGGCCAGACCGTTGTTGCAGTAGCGAAGCCCCGTGGGCGCAGGGCCGTCCTCGAAGACATGACCCTGATGCCCGCCGCAGCGGGCGCAGTGGTATTCCGTGCGGATCATGCCGTGGGAGAGATCGAGCCGCGTGCCCACGGCGCCCGGAAGCGCTTGGAAAAAACTCGGCCAGCCGGTGCCGCTGTCGAACTTCGCCGAGGAGTGGAACAGCGGCTGATGGCAACCGGCGCAGATGTAAATCCCAGCGCGCTTCTCCCCGAGCAGCGGCGAGCTCCAAGGGGGCTCCGTCGCGCACTGGCGCAGGACAAGGCACCGTGCGCGCTCGAGCGCCTCCTCGTTATCAGCGTTCTTCTTCATGACAGGATTCGAGATTTTTTGTTTGAAATCATAGCTTAATGATGTGATCATAAAAAACTTGTTGACTTTTTCCAAAAAGATTCGAAAAAATCCTGACTACTCAGGAACGCAAGGAGACCCGCGCCATGGCCAATCCGCTCTCGAAGACCCGTCGCGCCGACTGGATGGCAACCCTCGCCCTCGTCCTCTTCGCCTCTCCGGCCCTCGCCCAGACGCCGGTCACCCAGCCCGCGGGGCTGCTCACCAACCCCAACCCGACGCTGCTCAGCGATCCCAACGCCGCCGATACCTGGCTTCGGCGCAACGTTCGCTCGGGCGGAGCGGTGGGCATCGATCCCACGTATCCGCGCGCCGGCAACGCCTCGATGTTCATGGAGCTTGGCGCACCCAATGCAGGCAACATCGGCAAGGCGGACGCCGAGTACTACCCAACGGCGAGCTTCGGACGGCTCGCCGACCTCGGAACGATCAGCTACGAGTGGTACCGCGATGCCGCGAGCCAAGCCAGTGCCTGGCTGCATCCGGCCTATCGGCTGGTGGTGGATGCCGACGGCAATCCGCTCACCACCAACGACATCGGTTACCTCATCTTCGAGCGCTGCTACAACGTCCCTGGCTGCCCGGCGGTCCCGACCAACACCTGGGTCGCCGACAGCATCACCTCCTCGACGATTCTCTGGTGGTTCCAGATCGGCGTCGGTGCCGAGACGGTCTACACCCGAACCCTGGCCACCTATCAGAGCGGGGCCTACACCCCCTCTCCAGGTTTTGCGCAGCTCGGGCCGAACAGCCGGGTGATCGGCATCAGTCTCGGCGTCGGCTCGGGATGGGGCGGTACGCCTGCTTTCCGCGGCGCCGTCGATCTCGTGCGAATCACCTCGAACACGCCCGGGGCCGCCTCGATCTTCCACAACTTCGAGCTCGCCTCGGACATGGCGGCAGTGAGCATCACCGGTCTGCCGGGCATCCTCGGCCCCGGCCAGTCGGTGAGCGGCGTCACGGCAACCTGCACCAACGTCCATCCCTCCGCCGCGGCGGCCAATGCCGATTGCGCGATCAGCACGACGCTCGGCACGATCAGCGCCCTGAGCTGTGCGCCTCCAACGCCCGTGATGCTGCTCAACCCGGGCCAGAGCATCGTCTGCATCTTCACGCTGACCGACAACAACACTCCAGGCGGAGGCAGCAATACGCTCAGCGCCGGCACCCTCACCGTCACCGCCGCCGCACTGGTCAATGACAATCCTGCCAACGATCAGACGTCGCAGAACGTGGCGGTGCTCGATGCTGTGGATGAGACCGCGCCGCTTCCGGGCAATACCACGCAGACGGTCAACGTCGCCACCAACGATGGGCAGCCGACCGGTTTCACGTACAACTACACCCTGCTCGGCAGCACCTGCCCCTCGGCCTCGATCTCGACTGCGGGCGTGGTCACGGTCAACGTCCCGATCATCGGCAGCTGCACGGTGAACTATCGGCTTTGCGCCGATCCGCCGAACCAGGCCGCCTGCGACACCGCCACCCTCACCGTGATCGCCTCGCCCTCGGGTCTTCCGGACGCGCGGGCGATTCCGACGCTCGGCGTGATCGGGCTTGCGGCCTTGGCGGCGCTGATCGCCTTCATCGGCCTGCGCGCCCGGCGCCGCCCGGCCGCCTCCTGAACGACGCCCTGATGAGGCCGCCGGCCCGCCCGGCCGGCGGCCCGAAGCGAGGCCCGAGCAGAGCCGCTAAGCTTCGGGCGTGGGGCTCCTCACGACGATTTCCGGCTTCCTCGGCGGACTTGGGCTTTTCCTGCTCGGGATGAGCCTGCTCACCGAGGGGCTCAAGCTCGCCGCGGGACCCTCCCTTTCGGCCTTGCTCTCCCGCGCCACCGCCGGGCGGCTGCGCGCGCTCTTCGCCGGCATCGCCATCACCGCCATCGTCCAGTCCTCGAGCGCCGTCACCCTCGCCGCCATCGGCTTCGTCAATGCCGGTCTCATGTCGCTCGCAGGAGCCCTCTGGGTGCTCTTCGGCGCCAATGTGGGCACCAGCGTCACCGGCTGGATCGTCGCGCTCGTGGGCCTGCGCTTCAAGATCGAGGCCTATGCCTTGGCCCTGGTCGGCATCGGCGCCATCCTGCGCCTCACCGCCGGCCGCGGCCCGCGGATGGGCTTCGGGCTCGCGCTGGCCGGCTTCGGGTTGCTCTTCCTCGGCATCGACGTGCTGCGCGAGAGCTTCGGCGAACTGGCCGCTCGCATCAGCCTGCCCGACGGCGACGACGGGCTCGAGGTGCTGGCCTTGGTCCTGATCGGGGTGGCGATGACGGTGCTGATGCAAAGCTCGAGCGCCTCGATCGCGGTGGCGCTGACCGCCGCTCAGGGCGGTCTCATCACCACGAGCGGCGCGGCCGCGGTGGTGATCGGCGCCAACGTCGGCACGACGGTGACGGCGGTCATCGGCGCCATCGGCGCCACGCCCGATGCCAAGCGCGCTGCCGCCGCGCATGTTCTGTTCAATGCCCTGACCGCGCTCGTCGCCCTCGCCCTCCTGCCCTGGCTGCTCGATCTCCTCGAGCGCCTGCGCGAACTCTTGCAGCTGGAAGACGCCCCGGCCGCCAAGCTCGCTTTGTTCCATACCCTGTTCAACGTGCTCGGGGTGCTCCTGATCGCGCCCTTCGCCGACCGGCTCGCCGCATTCCTCGCCGAGCGCTTCGTGGCGCCCGCCGAGCGCCTCGGGCGGCCGCATCATCTCGATCACACCCTGCTCGCCCTGCCGCAGCTTGCGATCGCAGCGCTTGAGCGCGAGCTTGTGCGGATCCAAGGGCTTTGCGCCGATGCCTGGCATTCTTGGCTACGAGGCAATCCGAGGCCGGACACGCTCGCCGCCGGCGAGCGCCTCATCGCCGAGATCCAGCGCTTTCTCGGCAAGCTCAATCGCAGCGCGATGAGCGCCGATGACGGCCAGCGCTTGGCGCAGCTCTTGCGGGCGCACCGCTATCTGGACGCGGCCCTCGACTTGGCCCGAGAGCTCGCCGAACGCGAGCTCAAGCTCGCCGAGCCGAGCCCGGCGATCGCCGAACCCCTCGCCGCCCTTCTGCAGCATGCGGACAGACTGCTCGCCTCCCTCAGCCAGGCGCCGGCGCAGCCTGAGGAAAGCGAGGCTTTCGAGACGAGCTACCAGCGCTTCAAGGGTGAAGCGCTCGCCGCAGCCGCGCGCGGCGAGCTTTCCTTCGAGCGCATGGATGCGCTGCTCACCGCCGCCAGTCACTTGCGCCGCGCCCTCGCGCATCTCGGCAAGAGCGCTCGCATCCTCGATCGGCGAAGCGAAGCGGGAGGCGGCGCGAGCGCCGACGCCGATTGACAGCCCGAGCCATGCTTCCGACCATGTTCGCCGCCATCGCTCCTCGCCTCCGCCGATGCGACCGCAAGTCCTCCTCCTGCTCGCGCTTATCCTCGCCGCCTGCAGCCGCCAGGAGGGACGGGTGGTCCACGTCTACAACTGGTCGGATTACATCGGCTCGACCACCCTCGCCGATTTCGAGCGCGAGACCGGCATTCGCGTCGTCTATGACCTTTACGACGGCAACGAGATGCTCGAGGCGAAGCTCCTCGCCGGCCGCTCGGGCTATGACGTCGTCTTTCCCTCCGCCCGCCCCTATGCCGCTCGCCACGTCCAAGGCGGGCTCTATCGCGCGCTCGAGCGCGATGAGCTTCCCCATTGGCGGCATCTCGACGAAGCGATCCTCGCCTCGCTCGAGGACATCGATCCCGACAACCGCCATCTCGTGCCCTATCTCTGGGGCACCACCGGGCTTGGGGTGAATCTCCGCCTGCTGCGCGAGCGGCTCGGCGGGGATCCGCCGGCTTCCTGGGCGTTGCTCTTCGATCCCAACCAGGCAGCCCGGCTTTCGGACTGCGGGATTTCGGTGCTCGATGAGGAGCAAGAAGCCTTCGCCGCCGCCCTGCTTTACCTCGGTCGCGATCCGCACGAGGAAAGCGAGGAGGCCATCGCCGCCGTGGCCGCCGCCTATGCGGCCATCCGTCCGCACATCCGCTACTTCCATTCGAGCCGCTACCTCGAGGACCTCGCGAGCGGCGCTTTGTGCGTAGCCATGGCCTATTCCGGCGATGTCTTGCAAGCGCGGCGGCGCGCCGCCGAGGCGGGCAGGGGTGATGAGATCGTTTTTCTGCTGCCTCAGGAAGGCGCTTTGCGCTGGATCGATGTGATTGCGATCCCCCGCGACGCGCCCCACCCCGAGGCCGCCCATGCCTTCATCGATTTCCTCCTGCGCCCGGAGGTCATCGCGGCCATCTCGCGCGAAGTGGGTTACGCCAGCGGCAACCGCGACGCGAAAGCGCTGCTCGATCCGGCCCTCCGCGCCGACCCGGTGGTTTATCCGTCCGAGAGCGCGCGCCTGATCGATCCGCGCATCCTCGCGCCCGAAAGCGAAAGGGCGCGCCAGCGCGCTTTCACCGCGATCAAAGCCGGACGATCGCTGCCAAGCCGCTCATGAGCGAAGCCCTGCTCGTTCTCCGCGGCCTGAGCAAGCGCTTCGGCGCGACCGCGGCGGTGGATGGGGTGGACCTCGAGATCCTGCCGGGAGAATTCTTCGCGCTGCTCGGTGGCTCTGGCTGCGGCAAGAGCACCTTGCTGCGCCTGATCGCGGGACTCGAGCGACCGGATGGCGGAGCGATTTTGCTCGAAGGGCGGGACATCACCCGCGAACCGCCCTACCGCCGACCGCTGCACATGATGTTTCAGAACTACGCTCTGTTTCCGCATCTGACGGTAGCGGAGAACATCGCCTTCGGACTGAGGCGTCAAGGATGGCGCACGCCTGCGATCGCGGCACGGGTCGAGGAAATGCTCGCCCTCACTCATCTGACGGAGCTTGCCCAGCGCAAGCCACATCAGCTTTCCGGCGGACAGCAGCAGCGGGTGGCGCTCGCCCGCGCCCTCGCCCCGCGCCCGCGCCTGGTTCTGCTCGATGAGCCGCTCTCTGCGCTCGATCGCAAGCTGCGCCAGGCCATGCGCACCGAGCTCGCCGCCATTCAGCGCGAAGTCGGAATCACCTTCATCATCGTCACGCATGACCAGGAAGAGGCGATGAGCCTCGCCAGCCGGGTGGCGGTGATGGACAAAGGCCGCATCCTCCAGGTGGATCGGCCGCAGGCGCTCTACGAGCGACCGCGCGACCGCTTCGTGGCGAGCTTTATCGGCCAGGTGAACGTCCTCGCCGGCACTTTCCGCAGCGATGGCGGCCGCCTGCTTTTCGATTGCCCCGCCTTGGGTGCCTGTTTTCAGATCGCCGAGCCTTTGCCCGGCGCGCGCACGCTGGCCATCCGTCCGGAAAAACTGCGCCTGGCCGATCCTTCGGGGCCGCGTCTTCCCAATCACTTCCGCGCCCGCGTCGAAAGCATCGAATACCGGGGCGAAAACTCGCTCATCCGGCTCGAAGCAGGCGCGCTCTCGCTGCTTGCACTGCACGTCCACCGCGATCGCCGCGGCGATGAGGATCCCCCGATCGGCGCCGAGGTGTGCCTCGAGTTCGGTCCCGCCGATGCCTTTCTCCTCCCCGACTGAGCCGCGCACACGCGCCGCTCTTGCCGTCGCCGGCCTGCCGCTCGCCTTTTTCGCGGCGATGCTGCTTCTGCCCCTGTGCCTGATCGGCGCGATCAGCCTCGCCGAGAGCGACCCCGCGCTGAGCCCACCTTTCCGCCCGTGGTGGTCCGGAGATGGCGGCATCGGCCTCAAGAGCTACGCCTTGGTGCTCGAGGAGGGCATCTACGCCCGCGCCTGGCTCGATTCTCTGCGCATCGCGGCGACCAGCGCCTCCCTCGCCGTGCTCCTCGGCTATCCCCTCGCCCTCGCCATCGCCCGCGCCCCGGAGAAGCTGCGCCTGCCGCTGCTCGCCCTCGCCGTGCTGCCTTTCTGGACGAGCTTCTTGGTCAGGGTGTATGCATGGATCGGTCTTTTGCGCCACGACGGCCCGATCAACGCCCTGCTCCTCGCCCTCGGTCTGAGCGAGCAGCCGCTGCCCCTGCTTTACGGTGAATTCGCCATCCACCTCGGGATCGTCTATTCCTACCTGCCTTTCGCCATCCTGCCGCTTGCCGCCAACCTCATGGCGCTCGATTCCCGCCTGCTCGATGCCGCCGCCGACTTGGGCGCCCGCCCGATGAGCGCTTTTCTGCGGGTCACCCTGCCGCTCTCGGCGCCTGGGATCGCCGCAGCGTTCCTGCTCGTGTTCGTGCCCGCCCTCGGCGAATTCGTGATCCCTGACCTCCTGGGCGGCCCCGATAACCTCATGCTCGGCAGGCTGCTGTGGAACGAGTTCTTCCAGGCCCGCGACTGGCCGCTCGCCGCAGCCATCACCCTCATGCTTCTGGCGATGGTGGTCTTGCCGCTTCTGTTCTTGAGCCGGCTGCTCGGGCGCTTGGCGCCGGGAGGACGAGGATGAGAGGCATCAGGCCCTTCACCGCGACCGCGCTCATCCTCGGCCTCTTGTTTCTCTACCTCCCGATCCTTTGGGTGGTGCTCCTTTCCTTCAATGAATCGCGCCTGCTCACCCGCTTCGAGGGCTTTTCGTTGCGTTGGTATCAAGCGCTGTTCAGTGATCCCGCCTTGCTTGCCGCGCTCGGCCGTAGCCTGCTCATCGCGCTCGCCGCAGGGGTGATCGCGGTGATCATCGGCACTCTCGCCGCCACGGCCCTGGCGCGCTTTCCCCGCTTCCGCGGCCGCGCCCTGCTCGCTTTTCTCTCGAGCGCGCCCTTGGTGCTGCCCGAAGTCATGCTCGGATTCGGCGCCCTCATCCTGTTCGTGAGCCTCGAGCGGCTGATCGGCTGGCCCGCCGGGCGGGGAATGATGACGATCATCCTCGCCCACACGCTGCTTGCAGCCGCCTATGTCACGGTGATCGTGCAATCGCGCCTGGCAGGCCGCGAGCGCGTGCTCGAAGAGGCGGCGATGGACTTGGGCGCGGATCCCTTGCGCGCCTACCTGCTCGTCACCCTGCCGAGCATCGCTCCGGCGCTGATCGCCGGCTTTCTCATCGCCTTCACCCTCTCCCTCGATGACCTGGTGATCGCGAGTTTCACCGCCGGACCGGGCGCCACCACCTTGCCGATGGCGATCTACTCCAAGCTCAAGCTCGGTTTGAGCCCCGAGATCAACGCCCTCGCCACCTTGCTCGTGCTCACCGCTGCGCTAGCGGTCAGCATCGCCGCCTGGTCGCTGGCCCGGAGGCGCTGAGGTCGAGGCTCAAGCGACTCGGTGCCCCTCCGCCGCCTGCTGCGGCGAGGCCTCGTTCTCATGGCACAAGGCCTCGAGGCGCAGCGGATCGAGAATCTCCACTCTCCGGCGGTCCACCGCGATGACCCCCTCGCTTTGTAGCCTCGCAAAAACGCGGCTGACGGTCTCGATCACGAGCCCGAGGTAGTTCGCGATGTCGTGGCGGCTCATCGGCAACAGGATGCGCCGGGGCGAAAACCCCAAGGCGCCATAGCGCCGAGCGAGCGAGGAGAGAAAGGCGGAGATGCGGGCGATCGCTTGACGGCGGCCCATCATCTCCACGTGCTCCTGATCGCGCACCGCACCCCGCGCGAGAATGCGCATGAGCTGCGCCTGCACCCCAGGAATCTCCCGCGCCACGCGCTCGAGCTCCCCCACCGGAATCTCGCATACCCGACTCGCCTGCAGGGCCTCGGCGTAGCAGCGGTGGCGATCGCCTGCGAGCGCCTCCAAGCCCATCAGCTCGCCGGGAAGATGAAAGCCGAGGATCTGGAGATTCCCCTGCTCGTCGTAGGTGTAGGTCTTGAAGGCGCCCTCGCGGGCGACGTAGAGCGCGCGCAAGGGCTCCCCGGCTCGAAAGAGCGAGGCCCCGCGCGGCAGGGGCCGTCGGGCGGCGACGACCCGATCCAGCCGCTCGAGATCGCTTTTCTGGACCGTGGCCGGCAGGCAAAGCTCGCCGAGCGAACAGGTGGCGCAGCCGCGCTTGAGCGCGAGCAGATCGAGGATCTGGCTCATTCACCCGCGTCCTGAGTCCAGCGCTTGAGCCAGGCCTCCACCGTCCGGTGCCATTGGATCGAGTTGTGCGGCTTGAGCACCCAATGGCTTTCGTCAGGGAAATAGAGCAATTGGCTCGGGATACCCCGGCGCTGAAGGGCGGTGAAGGCGGCCAAGCCCTGCTCGAGCGGCACCCGGAAGTCGTTCGCTCCGTGAATCACGAGCATCGGCGTCTGCCAGCGCGAGACGAGATTGAGCGGATTGTGCTTCTCGAAGGCGGAGGGATCGGCGAACTGCGGCGCACCGAACTCCCACTCCACGAACCACAGTTCCTCGGTCGAGTAGTACATGCTGCGCAGATCGAAGACTCCGCAGTGATTGACCAGGCAGCGAAAACCATCGGGCCAGGCCCCCGCGATCCAGTTGATCATGTAGCCGCCGTAGCTCGCGCCGAGGGCGCAGGCGCGCTCGCCATCGAGGAAGGGATAGCGCGCGAGCGCCGCCTCGAGCCCTCGCTTGAGGTCTTCGAGCGGCTTGCCGCCCCAGTCGCGGTTGATCGCATCGGTGAAGGCCTGGCCGTAACCGGTGGAGCCATGGAAATCGATGAACACGGCCGCGAAGCCTTGGCCGGCATAGGTCTGCGGATTCCAGCGGTAGTGAAAGCTATTGCCCATCGAGCCCTGCGGCCCGCCGTGGACGAGGAAGGCGATGGGGTATTTGCGCGCGGGGTCGAAGTCCACCGGCTTGACCACCCAGCCATAAACCGTGCGGCCCTCGGCGCCCTCGAAGCGGAATTGCTCGTACTCGCCGAATCGCACACCGGCCAGTTTGTCCGCATTGTGATCGGTGAGGCGGCGCGGGCGCCCGTCCGGTCGGTCGAGGATGAAAACCTGCGCAGGGCTTGCCAGATCATCGCGAGTCAAGACCACCTTCGCGCCCGCGGTGGCGAAAGCGCTCACCGAGCCATCGCCGCTGACTGCGCGAGTCTTGCCGCTTCCGACCTCGATGGCGAAGAGTCGCCGGTGGCCGAGGTCTTCGCTGTAGGTGTAGAGCAGGCGACCATCGCCCGAAAAAGCAAGACCATGGGCGGAGCGATCCCATTCAGGCGCCACCTCGCGCGTTTGGCCCGTCTTGAGATCGCGCAGCATGATCGCGAGGCGATCGGATTCGTAGCCGGGCCGCCTCATCGCCGTCCAGGCGAGGTAACGCCCATCGGGGGAGAAGACCGGCGCGGTGTCGGTGGCGGGATTGTCGGCGGTGAGGTTGATGGGCTTTGGCTCTCCGCTCAGGTTCACCTGCCAAAGATCGAGATTCGTGGACCAGGCTTCCTCGCGCCCGGCGACCCGAGCGACGAACACCAGGCTCTCGCCATCGGGCGCGAAGGCGATCTCTTCCGAGCCACCGAAGGGCTTGCTCGGCACGTCGCCCTCGATGCCCGACGAAAGCCTTCGCGGCTCGCTTAGGCGATCGCCCTCGATGCGGGCGAAGAAAAGCTGCGAGCGCCGCCCGTCTTTCCAACGGTCCCAATGGCGGACGAAAAGCTGCTCGTAAAGCACGCCGCTCGCTTTTTCCTTGGCGCGCGCATCGAGGCGCTCTTTGCTGCAAGCGAGGGTGTCGCAGGCGGTGAAGACCTCGAAAGACAAGGCCACGGCGTCGCCTTTCGGCGAGAGCGCATAGACCCCCACATCGAGCGGAAAATCGCTGAGCTGAATCGCTTCTCCGCCATCGAGCGGAAGCCGCCACAGCTGCTGAGTGCCCGAGCGGTTGCTCAGGAAATAAAGGCTTTTGCCGTCCGGCGAAAAGCGGGGTTGCGAGGCATTCGAACCCTTGGCGGTCAGGCGCCGAGCAGGGCGCGAGCCATCGGCAGGCACGAGCCAGATCGAGGAGATTCCCCGGTTGTTCTCGAAGTCGGTCTCGCGCAGGGCGTAGGCCACGAGACGACCATCGGGCGAGAGCGTGGGCTCGCTCACCCGATCCAAGCGCACCAAAATCTCCACATCGAGAGGCTTGGCCGCGGCATGAACCGCCCACGCCGCGAGCACCAACAGCAAGGCTCTTGCCATCGCGAGGCTCCGACCGGAAGACACCGGGCAGTATAGCCCGCCGCACCATCCCCTCCGTCTCGAGGCACTCGTCTTGGCCGGAACCTCCCCTCGAGTGGCACGGCCCGCGAGCACCCCACGAGCGGGTGTCGAGGAACAGGGTCGCCGCCTGAGCGCGAAGCGAAGGAAAGGCTCCCTGCGGGCGCCCCTCACCGCGGCGAGCCCTCCCCGCGCGTCCGAAAACCCTTTTACCTTCAGCGGTAGCCGATCGCGATGGCCACGATCAGCGCCAGCGCGGAAGCAATCAGGAGCTTGAGCATCAGCGGCGCCACGAAGCGCAACCAGCGATCGAAGGGGATACCGGCGATGCCGAGGATGCTCATCAAGACCACGTTGGTCGGCACGATCATGTTCGCGAAGCCATCGCCGAACTGAAAAGCGAGCACCGCGACCTGCCGCTCGACCCCGACCACATCGGCGAGCGGGGCCATGATCGGCATGGTCGCATAGGCCTGCCCGCTGCCGGAGGGAATGAAGAAGTTGATCACCGTCTGGATCAGGAGCATGCCCACCGCCGCCCCGTAACTTCCCAATGCCGAGAGCGGCTGCGCGAGCCCATGGACGATGGTATCGAGCACCTGCCCCTCTTCGAGGATCAGGGCGATGGCCCGGGCGAAGCCGATGAGCAGAGCGGTGCCGGCGAGTTCCGCCGCGCCTTCGGTGAAATGCCGCGCCGTGCGGTCGGCACCGAGCCCCCCGGCGAGGCCTGCGATCAGCGCGAGACCCACGAACAGCGCCGAAAGCTCGACCAGATACCAGCCTTTCGCCGTGATCCCCCAGACCATCAAAGCGAAAGCGGCGAGCGCGATGATCAGCACCAGCCAGCGCCTCCCATCGAGCGGCACCGGCGCCGGCGGATCGGGCATCCGGGCCTCGATGCCCGCGAGCAGGCTTCGTGAAGGATCGAGCGCCACTCTCCGGGCGTAAGACCACACATGGTGGACGCCGATCGCGACGAAAGGGAGAAACAAGGCCAAGCGGAACTCCCAGCCCGAGACCGGCTGAAGCCCGGCGACGTTCTGCGCCACCTGCACGGTGAAGGGGTTGAGCGCCGCCACCCCGTAGCCGATCCCATAGCCCACGACCACGATCGCGACCGCGGTCACGGTGTCGAGCCGCATCGCGACGCACAGGCTCATCAAGATCACCATCAGCGGGATGTACTCCTCGGCCACCCCGATGGCGCTCGAGGCCGCGGCGAAGGCGGTGACCCCGCCGGCGATCAGCCAGAAGGGTCGTTTTTCGAGGCGACGCAGGAGCGCTCCCAAAGCCGCATCGATCACGCCGGTGGCGCGCAGCACCCCGATCGCCCCGCCGACCAGCAGCACGAAGAAGATGATCTCGCGGGCATCGGCCATCGCCCGGGGGACGGAGGTGAGCAGAACCGTCGGCGAGAGGCGCACGCGCTCCTCGAGACGCTCGTAGCTACCGGGCACCACCATCGCGTGCGAGGCACCCTCGGGCGTCATGCGAGCGAAGCGTCCCTGAGGGAGCGCGAGGGTCGCGACCCAGGCGATGGCCATGATGAGGAAGAGCAGGACCAGCGTGTGCGGTACCCGCATCGAAGCGAACATCGGGACCCCTCCCGGCAAATGCGGGGAGTATAGCGACCGTCGAGGTTCGAGCCGAATCCAGTGGTTCCGCGCGCGCGCTTTCGCCCTACACTAGACGACATGATCGCGCTCAAGAAGTTGCTGCTCGACGTCCGCGTGATCCTGCGGACGGGCGTGGATCCGCCCAACAAGGCCGAGCTCATCGCCAAACTCGACGAGGCCATCAGCTGGGCGAGCCGGCCATCGCGCGAGGGAGTCGAGGCGCCGCAGTCCAACGCTCCGCCCTCGCAGGTCGCGATCGCCTGGCAGATGGCGGCGAAGAATCTCAGGCGCTCGCACCCCGAGGCGTTCTTCAAACTCCAGGAAGAGGTTTCGACCATCCTCGAGCAGCGCGGCATCGAGGATCCCGACAAGCGACTCAGGCAGCTCGAGAAGGAACTCAAGGAGCGGGAAGCCGAGCTCGAGGCCGAGCGCGCTCGCGTGGCCGAGCAGGCCGAGCGCATCGCACGGCTCGAGCAAGCGCTGGAGGAAGCCGAAACCGCGAAGTCCGGACTGATCGCCGAGCGCCATTTCTGGGAAGAGCGCCTGGGGGCGCTCTACCAGGCGATCGCCGATCTCGCCCCGGAGCTCACCGGAGAGGATCCGCAGGGCCTCGCCCTGCTGCGTATCTCCCACGCTCGCGAGCAGCTCGATCGGGCGCGGCACAGTGGCGGTCTCGACGACGGTTCCGCGCCCTCGGCGGCGCCCAGCCGAGCGGTGATCGAGCAGGTCGCGGCCGATCGGGCTCGATTCTCCGATGCGCAGCGCGATTGGGTGATCGGCGAAGCCTTGACCCTCACCAACTGGGAGATGAGCCCGGTCGAACTCCTGGCCAAAGGGGATGCGTGGTTGGCTCGCCTGCTCCTCGAGCGAGGTCGCTAGGGAAGGTCTGGACGAGTCCATCCCGGACGCGCCGGCCGCCGCAGCGCCCGGGGCATGTCCGGACACGGCTTCGACCCATCGAGCAACTGCGAGCTCGACTCGCGCTCCGACCCGCCATCGCCGACGGAACCCCCGAATCGCTCCGAGCTTCCCGGGTCTGCCGGCCGATCACACACGCCCGTAAACGTCCTCGAAGCGCTCGATGTCGTCCTCGCCGAAGTAATCGCCGGTTTGCACCTCGATCAGCTCGAGAGGCTCCGGCCCCGGATTCTCGAGCCGGTGCAGGCTGCCCGCAGGGATGTCGATGCTCTCATTGCGACGAAGCACAAACTCCCGTTCTCCGACTCGCACCTTGGCGACGCCCTGAACCACCGTCCAATGCTCGCTGCGGTAGCGATGGCGTTGCAGCGAAAGGATGCCGCCCGGGCGCACGCTCAAGCGCTTGACCTTGCAGTCCAGAGCATCTTCGAGGACCGAATAGCTGCCCCACGGCCGATGGACGGTGCGCGGGGTTTCCGCCGCCTCTTCGCCGGCCGCCTTGAGGGCGCTGACCGCCACCCGTACCTGCTGCTCCTGCCCAGCGCCGAGGACGAGCACGGCATCACCGGTATCCGCCACGGTGATGCGCTCTGCACCGATGAGCACCACCGGCCGCGCGCCGCCCAAGACGGTGCAATCCCGCGCCCCGATGGCATAGGCCCGACCCTGGCAGCGATTGCCTTCGGCATCGGCCGGCAGGAGAGCGGCGAGGGCCGCGAAATCGCCGATGTCGCTCCAGCGGAAGCTCGCCGGCACCACCGCCCGCTTCCCGCCGCGCTCCATGACCGCGTAATCGAAAGCGATTTCCGGAACCGCGCCCCATTGCGCCTCGGGCAGCTGCCAACCGAGCAGGTGCGGCCGCCGCTCGGCGAGCGCCTCGCGGCAGGGCCTCAGCACCTCAGGGGCAACGGCTTCGGCCTGGGCGAGGAGAGAGGCGATGCGCGCCTGGAACATCCCGGCATTCCAGAGGTAGCGACCGCTCGCGAGCATCCGCTCGGCGCGCTCCCGCTCCGGCTTCTCCACGAAAGCGGCGAGATGATGACCCCGATGCCAGGACGCCCCGAGCTCGATGTAGCCAAAGCCCGTCGCCGGCCGGTCGGGGGTGATGCCGAAAACCACGATCGCTCCCTCCGCGGCCAGTTCGCTGGCCTTTTCCACGTCGGCGAGGAAGGCTTCGAGCGGGCTCACGAAATGATCCGCCGGCAAGATCAGAAGCTCCTCTTCGCCATCGCTAAGCTCGCTCAAGAGCAAGGCGGCTGCGAGCACCGCCGGGGCGGTGTTGCGCCCCATCGGCTCGAGCAGAAAACGCAAGCTGAGCCCTTTAGGCGCCAAGTCGGCGATACGATGCGCGTGCTCGCTGCCGCAAACCACGAGCGCCTGCTCGGAAAGCGCGCGCGCCCGCCGCAAAGCATTGGCGATGAGCGGCTGGCCGTCCGGCAAGATCAGGAAAGGCTTCGGGTCGAGGCGGCGAGAGAGCGGCCAAAGCCGCGTGCCGCTACCGCCTGCCAGAATCACGGGGATGGGCATGTGGACGCTCCCATAAAGAGGCCGCTGGCCTGGACGGCTTCCGCAAGTTCGGCGATGGTGTCGCGAAGCGCCACTCGCCAATGCGGCAAGCGCAGCGCGAAGACCTGTTCCGCCCGCGAGCTGTCGAGCACCGACCACGCCGGTCGGACGGCTTTGGCCGGCCATTGGTCGCTTGCGATCGGCTCGATCGCCACCGGATGCGCGATGATGCCAGCCGCCATCGCCTCCTCGAGAATCGCCGAAGCGAAATCGAACCAGCTCGCCTGACCCGCGCAAGCGAGATGATAAAGCCCTCCCTCGAATGAACCCCCAGCGAGCTCGCGGGCGAGAATGAAAACCGTTGCCTCGGCCACCACGCTCACGGCTGTGGGCGACCCCACCTGGTCGTCGACCACCCGAAGCGCCTCGCCGCGCCGAGCGCGCGCCAAGATGGTGCGCAGGAAATTCCGGCCGCGGGGGCCATAAAGCCAGCTACTGCGCAGAATCAGATGGCGCGGAGCGATGCGGCGAATCGCCTCCTCGCCCTCGAGTTTGCTTCGGCCATAGGCATTGAGGGGCGCGGTGGGATCCTCCTCCCGCCAGGGCAACGCCGAGCGTCGGCCGTCGAAGACGTAATCGGTCGAGTAGTGGATGAGCCAAGCGCCATGCGCCGCAGCGTACTCGGCGAAGACGGCCGGTGCCTCGGCATTCACGCGCCAGGCGAGCTCCGGCTCCTCCTCGGCGCGGTCCACCGCGGTGTAGGCGGCGGCGTTGACGATGATCGAGGGCGCAAGGCGCGCGATGTCTCGCGCGAGCATGTTCGGCTCAGCAGCGAGATCGAGCGCAAGGCCGCGACCGCCACCCGGTAGCGCGCCATGGCGCGTCGCCGGCAAGACCTCCCCAAAGAGGCGCAGCCTCGGCCAGAGCGCAAAGCCGAGCTGCCCCGTCACTCCAGTGAGAAGAATGCGGTGAGCCTTCACAGCAGCTCGGGCAACGCCTCCGGCGGAACTTCGGCGAGTCGGGGTGCGGCGGCATCCTTCGCCGAAAGAATGGGCTCTGCCACCGGCCAGTCGATGGCGAACTCTGGATCGTCGTAGCAAATGACCCGGTCGTAGGCCCGGCGGTAGGGCGCGGAGCAGGCATAAAGCACCTGCGCCGACTCCGAGACCACCGCGAAGCCGTGGGCGAAGCCCGGCGGAATCCAGAGCATTCGCCCGTTGTCCTCGGTGAGCATCGCGGCGACGGAGCGACCGAAGGTCGGCGAGCCGCGGCGGATGTCCACGGCCACGTCGTAGATCTCGCCTTGAAGGCAGGCCACCAGCTTGCCCTGGGGCTCCGGCCACTGGTGGTGCAGACCGCGAATCACGCCCTTGCGCGAGCGCGAGAGATTCACCTGGACCACCGGGAAATCGAAGCCGGCGGCTCGGAAGCGCTCGGCGTTCCAAAGCTCCATGAAGAATCCGCGCTGATCCTCGTGGCGCTCCGGCTCGAGCAGAACCACCTCCGGAAGCATGAGCGCGCGCGACCTCATGCCGGCGACTCCTCGGCCTGGCGGCCGCGCTCGAGGAGCTCCAACAGATAGCGCCCGTAGCCGGTCTTCGCCAAGGGCCTCGCCAAGTCGCGCAGCCTTTCATCGTCGATCCAGCCGTTTTGCCAGGCGATCTCTTCCGGACAGCAGATCCTGAGACCCTGGCGCTGTTCGATGGTCTGCACGAAGGTGGCGGCTTGGAGCAGCGATTCGTGGGTTCCGGTATCGAGCCAAGCGTAGCCGCGGCCTAGCCGCTCGACCCTCAGCGCACCCGCTTCGAGGTAGCAGCGGTTGAGGTCGGTGATCTCGAGCTCGCCCCGCGGCGAGGGCTTGAGGCTGGCCGCAAAATCGCTCGCGCGGCCGTCGTAGAAGTAAAGCCCCGTCACCGCCCAGTGCGAGCGCGGCCGAACGGGTTTCTCCTCGATCGACACCGCCCGCCCGGAAGCGTCGAACTCGACCACACCATACCGTTCCGGATCGCTCACCCAGTAGGCGAAGACCGTCGCCCCATCGGCATGCGCGGCAGCCGCTCGCAGCCTGGAGGTAAGCCCATGTCCGAAGAAGATGTTGTCGCCGAGCACCAGGCAAGAGGGTCGTCCGGCGATGAAATCGCGGCCGATCAGATAAGCCTCCGCCAAACCGTTCGGTCGGGGCTGTATCGCGTATTCGATGCTCATCCCCCACTGCGCCCCATCCCCGAGCAGGCGGCGGAACTGGGGTTGATCCTCAGGCGTCGTGATCAGCAGCACCCGGCGAATGCCCGCGAGCATCAGGGTCGCGAGCGGGTAGTACACCATCGGTTTGTCGTACACCGGCAGAAGCTGCTTGCTCTGCGCGAGCGTGATCGGGTGCAGACGAGTGCCCGCCCCGCCGGCGAGGACGATGCCGAGCCGCCCGCTTTCGGCGCTCATGCCAACGCGAGCCCGAGGCGCTCGAGGCGGTAGCTGCCGTCGAGCACGCGCTCGATCCACCCTTGATGGGCGAGATACCAATCCACGGTCCGCTCGAGCCCGCTCTCGAAGTCGTGTTCGGGACGCCAACCGAGCTCCTCGCGAATCCGACTGGCATCGATCGCATAGCGCCGGTCATGACCCGGACGATCGGGGACGAAGCGAATCTGCTCCGCATAGGAACGGCCGTCCGAGCGCGGTCGGCGCTCGTCGAGCAAGGCGCAAATCCGCCGCACGACGACGATGTTCTCGCGCTCGGCATCGCCGCCGATGTTGTAAGTGGCACCCACCCGCCCCTTCCTCAGCACCAAGCGCAGGGCCATGCAATGATCCTCGACGTAGAGCCAGTCGCGGACATTGCGCCCATCGCCGTAAACGGGGATGTCTTCGCCCGCCAGCGCCCGCTGGATCACGAGCGGGATCAGCTTCTCCGGGAACTGATAGGGACCGTAGTTGTTCGAGCAGTTGGTGATGACGGTGGGCAGGCCGTAGGTGTGGTGAAAAGCCCGCACGAGGTGATCGGCTGCGGCCTTGGAGGCGGCGTAGGGGGAGCGCGGGTCGTAGCGGCTTTCTTCGGTGAATCGCCCCTCGGGGCCGAGCGATCCATAGACCTCGTCGGTGGAGACGTGCAGGAAGCGGAATCGATCCCGAGCGGCGGAAGGCAGCGACCGCCAGTAATTCAGGGCGCACTCGAGGAGATTGAGGGTGCCGACCACGTTGGTCTGGATGAAGGCGGCGGGGCCGTCGATGGAGCGGTCCACGTGGCTCTCGGCGGCGAAGTGCAGGATCGCGCGCGGGCGGTGTTCCATCAGCAAGCGCTCGACCAGCGGGCGGTCGGCGATGTCGCCGTGGACGAAGTGGTGCTCAGGATCTTCCCTGAGGGCCGCGAGGGTCTCGAGATTGCCGGCGTAGGTCAGCTTGTCGAGGTTGAGCACCGGACCGAGGCGATCCCGGCGCCAGCCAAGCACGAAATTGCCGCCGATGAAACCGGCACCGCCGGTGACGAGGATGGTTTCGCTCAGCATGGAGGATTCAGAAGGGCAGCTCGTCCTCGTCGTCGCCGGCGGGAGGATCGTCGACGAATCGCTCCTCGCCCTTGGACTTCGCACGCGGAGCGCGATCCTCGGTCGCAGCCCGCCGTTCCTCCGCGGACTCGCGGCGCGCACTCCGGCCCTCGCCGCTGCTGCGCGCCGAGCGGGCCTTGGGCTCCTCGCCGCCTTCGCCGGCTCGACCGAGCATCTGCATGTCGCTCGCGATGATATCGGTGCTCCAGCGTTCCACGCCGTCGCGGTCGGTGTACTTATCCGTCCGCAAGCTGCCTTCGATGTACACCTGGCGCCCTTTTCGGAGATATTCCCCGGCCACTTCGGCGAGACGCCCGAAGAGCTTGACCCGGTGCCACTCCGTGCGCTCCTGCAACTCCCCGCTGTCGCGGTCGCGCCACTGTTCGCTGGTCGCGACACGCAAGGTCGCGACCGGTTGTCCGCCCGCGGTGTAGCGAATCTCCGGGTCGGCACCGAGATGGCCGACCAGGATCACTTTGTTGATGCCTCTCGCCATGGGCCTTGCGCCTCCCGCGCCTTGTATCGCGAACCCGAAACTCTAGCACAACGAGCCGTTGCCACTGGCCGGCTTCGTATAATGCCCGCGATGAGCCCCGAAGCCCTTCCCCATCGCGCCCGCGGCCAGCCGTCCGGCAACCCCCTCGCCGCGGCGCAGGCGCTCATCGCCCAGGAGATGGAGGCGATCGATCGGCTGATCGCCGAGCACCTCGACAGCGAGGTCGCCTTGGTGGGAACGGTGGCGCGGCACCTGATCCTCGCCGGAGGCAAGCGTCTGCGCCCCGCCTTGGTGGTGCACGCCGCCGGACTCTTCGGCCATGCGGGCCAGGATGTGCGCCTGCTCGCCGCGGTGGTGGAGTTCATCCACACCGCCACCTTGCTGCACGACGACGTGGTCGATGAATCCGAACTCAGGCGCGGGCGGCGTACCGCCAATGCCCTGTGGGGAAACGCCGCGAGCGTGCTGGTCGGCGATTTCCTCTACTCCCGCGCGTTCCAGATGATGGTGCGAGTCGGCCGCATGGACGTGATGCGCCTGCTCGCCGACACCACGAACACCATCGCCGAGGGCGAGGTCCTCCAGCTCAGCTTTCTGCACGATCCCGACCTCGACGAATCCCGCTACTTCGAGATCATTCGCCGTAAGACGGCCATCCTCTTCGCGGCGGCAGCCGAGCTCGGTGGCTTGGTCGGGGGCGCGAAACCGAGCGAGTACGAGGCCCTCGCCCGCTACGGTCTGGCTCTCGGCCTGGCCTTCCAGGTCACCGACGACCTGCTCGACTACTGCGCAGCGCCCGGAGCCCTGGGCAAAAACCTCGGCGAGGATCTGCGCGAGGGCAAGGTCACCCTGCCGCTGATCCTCGCGCTCGCTCGCGCCGAGGGGGCCGAGCGCGAGCGCTTGCGGCGCGCCGTCTCCGAGGGTGGAACCGAGGAACTGGATTCCGTGCTGGCGACCATCGATCGGCTCGGCGCGCTCGCATCCTGCCGTGCCCGCGCCCGCAATCTCGCCGAAGAGGCGATCGCGGCGCTCACCACCTTACCGGCGAGCCCCCACCGCGACGCCCTCGCCGATCTCGCTCGCTACGCCGTGGAGCGGGCATGATCGCCGCGCCGTCCGGGTTGCGGTGGCTGAGCTTCGATTGCTTCGGCACTCTGGTCGATTGGGAGCGGGGGATCATCGCCGTGTTCTCTCCGCTCTTCCTGCGCGAGGAACGAACCCTGCCCCAGCCGGCACTGCTCTCCGCCTATGCGGCGTTCGAGGCTGCCCTGGAGCGCCCGCCGTTCCGCCCCTATCGCCAGGTGCTTCGCGCTTGCATGCGCGCTCTGAGCGAGCACTTCGCGTTGCCGCTTGCACCGGGAGAGGAAGACGCACTCCTGCGAGCGCTGCCCCGATTCCCGCTGTTCCCGGACAGCCGCGAGGCGCTCGCACGACTCCGTTCCCGCTACCGGCTTGCGCTGCTTTCGAACACCGACCGCGATCTCCTCGCTCCGGTGCTTCAGTCACTCGGAAACCCTTTCGACTGCGTCCTCACCAGCGAGGAGATCGGCGCCTACAAGCCGGACCCGCGCTGTTTCGAGGCGCTGCTTCGGGCCACGGAAGCCGCGCCCGAGGAGATCCTCCACTGCGCGCAGAGCCGATTCCACGACATCGCTCCGGCGCGTGTCACCGGACTTCGCACGGTATGGATCCGTCGCGGCCGATCCGGTCCCGGCGCGGTGCCCCCGAGCGAGGCCCGGGCGGACCATGTCCTCGAGTCCCTGAGCGAGCTCGCCCGTTGGTTGGGCGGCGAGGGCTGAGCGGAGCCTCGGCGCCGCCGGCTCAAGACACCGTGTGCCGGAGCGGCGCCGTTCCCGGTTGTCCCTGCGAGCAGCGCTTCGAGGCTCGCCCGCGATCGTGCCTGGGGATTGAGCGGCGTTCCGGCGATGGCTTGGGCTTCGGGCGAGCAGGCCCAACCCTTCGACCGAAGCCGCGTGCGGCTGTGGGCCTCCATCCGAGCCCGATCCCGCGCTCAGGGCAGGAAGACCTCCAGCGCCGCGAGCAGCTCCGGCGCCAGCTCCTCGAGCGCACCGGGATAGCGGCCGACGAGCCGACCGCCTCCATCGCAGAGGAACTTCTCGAAGTCGGCGCGAGGCTCGCCCGGGAATGGCGAACCCGGCCCGGTCAACCAACGCGCCAAGGAGTGCCGCGCCGGACCGACGAGCTCCAAGGGCGCGGTGATGGGGAAACTCGGACCATGCCGCACACTCGTGAGATCCGCCGGCGAGCCGCAAGCGACGGGTATCCGAGGAGGTGAAAGCAAGCCCACCATCCGCAAGCCACGCCCGTGGAAACGCTGCCACAGCGCTTCCAGCGCCCGGTGGCGCTCCGCGTGCGCCCCCCGGTCGGGAACCGCGACGAGCAGCACCGGCGCCCCCGCCCAAGCACCGAAGCGGATCGGCGGGCCCTCGAGAGCGGGCAGGACGAAGTCGTGCAGGCCGCTCACGGGCCACCGCCGGAGACAGGCAGCTCTGCGGGCCAGGCCGACCAGCCCATCGCCTCATGCGCAAGCCAACGCTTGAGGGGAGGGATTCGATCGACCAGCGATAGGCCCATGCGCCGCAACTGGACGAGCGGGCCCTCGGCAGAGGAGAACAGCCGCTCCAGGCCGTCGAAGGCAAGCGCAGCTAGACCGGCAGCGCTGCGTCGGTTTTGCGCGTATCGCGCGAGCACCGCTCGTGACCCGAGATCGAGACCGCGCCGACGGGCACGCGCCAGAACGGCGATCAGCCAAGCGAGGTCGAGAAGCCCCAGATTGGCGCCCTGACCAGCCAGAGGATGGACTTGGTGAGCGGCATCGCCGAGCAGGGCCACTCTTTCCGCTGCGAAACCTTCGGCGAGCCTCATGCGCAGCGGCAGGAAACGGCAAGCCCCCTCGATCTCGAGCGCGCCCAAGCACTCCTCCGAGGCCTCGGTCGCCGCTCTCGCCAGCGCCTCGGGCTTCAGCGCGTTCAGGGCGCGCGCGACGGGCTCGGGCCGGGTCCACACCACCTGACTTGCGCCGTCGGCGAGGGGCAGCAGCGCGATCGGCCCTCCGGGGAGGAAGCGCTGAAAGGCGGTCGCATCGTGCGGCAGACGACTCCGCACGCGGAAGCTGAGCGCGCTCGCGCCGTAAGCGCGCTCGAGCGTCGGGATACCGATCAGACGGCGCAGGGGGGAGTCGGCGCCGTCGCAGGCGAGCAGCAAGCGGGCGAGTCGGCTGCGCCCGTCGGCGAGAACGAGCCGCACGGCGTCGGGACCCGGTTCGACCGCGACGATGCGGTTGGCCTCGGCGACGACTCTCGCGCGGGCGGCCGCGAGCGCACATTCGAATAAACGAACACCGTCCACGATCCGGGCGAGTTCGGGCACTGCGAGCTCGGCGGCCGAAAAGCTGATGCGGCCGCCGGCATCCCAGACGCGCATCCTCTGTACCGCTTGTCCTTCGGGCGGCGATCCCGGCCAGAGGCGGTAGCGCTCGAGTAGCGCGCGTCCGGCGGGCGCGATCGCGATCGGACCGGGTCCGCCCCATCGCGGCGGATCCTCCCCGCCGATCCATGACACCGCGAAGCCTTCCTCGGCGAGCGCGGCCGCGCTCACGGCGGCGAGCAGCCCCTCGCCCCCGATCACGATGTCGGCATCCAGACGCGGCATCAGGGCAAGACTCCCCGAAGCAGCGCAGGAACCGGCGGCCTTAGACCGCTCGCCCACGCCGCCAGAGCATGCTTGATGCCGCCCAGCCGATCGCAGAGCAGCATCCCGACCGCGGTCGCGAGCGAGCTCGCCCGAGGAGGACCGAACCAGCTCCTCAGGCCCTCGACGAAGCCGAGGGTCCGGCGATGCTCCGGCAGTCGAGCCTCCTCGTAGGCGGCGAGCATCCTTTCCGCCCCCGGATCCTCCGATTGGGCCACCGCCTCCACCAGCGCGGCCAGGTCGCGCAGTGCGAGGTTGAGACCTTGCGCCGCAAGGGGGTGAAGGCTCATCGCCGCTTGTCCGATCAGCACCACGCGCCAGCCGACGAGACGCTCGGCCTGCTCCGGGGCCACGGCATGGATCCGCGGCGGGGAGAGCAGGCGCAGCGCACCGAGTGACCAGCCGATGCGGGCCTGGAAGGCTCGGGCCGGATCTTCCACGGCTGCATCCGCATCCCCCCCGAGGGAGAGCACGCCCGCAAGTCGCCCGCCTCCGCTCGGCACCAGCGCGGCCGCTCCATCGCGCGCGAAACGTAGATGGGCGGTATGGGGCCGCGCGCGCGCGCCGGCGAGGTTCGCAAGCAGCAGTCGGTCGGGCTTTCCGCAGGCCGATGCGCCGATGCCGGCGAGCCGACGCACGGAGGATTGCGCCCCATCGGCCCCGAGCAGCAGTCGCGCCTCGAGCGAGGACATCCCATCCGGCCCGCGCAGCCGGAGCGTGAGCCGATCGCTGAGCGCATCTCGCGCCTCGATGCCGAGGAGTGCGCAAGGGCGGAAGACGCGGATCGGCGCGGTCTTCTGGCATTCCTCCAAAGCCGAGGCAAGCGACTCCGCCGGCACGGTCGCCCCCAGGGCCGGAAGCGCGAGCTCCTCGGCATCGAGACGGAAGGTCCCGAAGACGCCCTCGGCGCTGACCCGGACGCTGCGAATCGCCGTGCTGGCCGCCGCCACGCGAGGCCAAACCGCGAGCCCCTGAAGCAAGGCGACGCTGCCTGCGGCGAGCGCGAAAACCCGCCCATCGCCGAGCGGCGGGCCGGGCGCGCGGGCCTCCACCAGCGCGCTTCGCAGCCCAAGGCGCGCGAAGGCGAGCGCGGCGAGCGTGCCCACCGGGCCGCCGCCGACCACCGCGACGTCGAAGCACTCGTGCATCCGCGCATCATAGCCGGCGAGCGCGCTTTCTCGCCCGATACAATGAGTCGTCCTCCGCGAGTCGGAATCCCAACATGCGAACTGTCCGTTTGCGTCTCGCGCTGCTCTTGCCGCTCGTTCTCCTCTTGGTCGGCACCCGCGCCGGACACTTTGAGGCGCTGCCCGACGCCTCCTGGGCGGTCTTCTTCGCCGCCGGCTACTACCTGCGCGCTCACCTCCTCCTCAGCTTCATGCTGCTTTTCGGCACCGCGGTTCTGGTCGATGCCTGGGTCATCGAGGCCCAGGGCCTCGGCTTCTTCGAGCATTACTGCGTCTCGCCGGCGTATTGGTTCCTGCTGCCGGCCTACGCCAGCCTGAGCGCCGGAGGCGCTTGGCTCGCACGGGCCGGTCGCGGCGAGCCGGCTCGAACGCTCGCTCGCCTGCCGCTCGCCCTGCTGACCTCGTTCGCCGTCTGTTTCCTCCTCTCCAACGGGAGCTTCTACTGGCTCAGCGGGGTGGTCGCCTCGCCGAGCTTCGGTGGCTGGCTGCTCAACATGAGCCACTGGTTCCTGCCCTTCCTCGGCACCACCGCGCTCTGGGTCGGCATTCTTGCCATCCTCCACGCGCTCGCGATCGGCCTCGCCGGGGCCCTGGCTGCGGTCCACCGGCTCCGGGGGGCCTGATGGGCCATCGCCTCTCCCGCATCTATACGCGCACTGGCGACGATGGCAGCACCGGTCTCGGGGATGGTACCCGCGTGCCCAAGGACCATCCTCGGGTCTGCGCCTACGGCACGGTGGACGAGCTCAACGCAGCGCTCGGGATGGTGCTCGCCGAGGAGCTGCCCGAAGCGGTGCGCGAAGCCCTCGAGCCGATCCAGCATCAGCTCTTCGACCTCGGCGGCGAGCTCGCCGTGCCGGGCCATGCCGCCATCGCCGACGAGCACGTCGAGGCGCTCGAGCGCACCCTCGACCGACTCAATGCCGAGCTGCCCCCGCTTCGCGAGTTCATCCTCCCCGGCGGAGGGCGCGCGGCCGCCACCTGCCATCTCGCCCGCACCATCTGCCGCAGAGCCGAACGCGAGGTGGTGCGTCTCACCCGCCATGAAAGCGTGCGACCCGAGGTGGTGCGCTATCTCAACCGCCTCTCCGATCTGCTCTTCGTGCTCTGCCGGGTGATCGCCCGCGATCGCGGAGGCGGTGAGGCGCTCTGGAAGAGTGCGAGGACGCGCTGAGGGCGATGCTCTCGGTCTGGACCCATCCGGCCTGCGCCCTCCACGATCCCGGCCCCGGCCATCCGGAAAGCCCGAAGCGGCTGGCGGCGGTGCTCACCGCGCTCGAGATGCCCGAGTTCGCCGGCCGCATCGTGCTGCGCGCGGCTCCGCTCGCCTCCCGCGAGGCGCTGGCGCTCGCGCATGCGCCGGAGCTGATCGAACGGGTGCTCGAACCGGTGCCGACCGGATTCCGCCTGCGGCTCGATCCCGACACGGTTCTCTCGGAGCACAGCGCAGAGGCGGTGCTGCGCACGGTCGGCGCCCTGCTCGCCGCGATCGACGAGGCTCTCGCCGGCTCCCAGAGGCGCGCCTTCTGTGCCACCCGGCCGCCTGGCCACCACGCCACGCGCGATCGTCCCATGGGTTTTTGCCCGGTCAACGGTATCGCCATCGCCGCGCGTTACGCGCTTAGCGCGCATGCGATCGAGCGCGTGGCGGTGGTCGATTTCGACGTGCACCATGGCAACGGCAGCGAAGCGATCCTCGCCGGAGAGCCGCGCGCGCTCTATCTTTCCAGCCATCAATGGCCGCTTTATCCCGGAACCGGCCTCGAGCCTCGAAGCGACAACGCCCGCAACGCGGTGCTACCGCCCGGTTCGGGCAGCGAAGCATTCCGCACCGCCTGGCGGGAGCTGCTTCTGCCCGAGCTCGATGCCTTCGCGCCGGGGCTGATCCTGGTTTCGGCCGGCTTCGACGCCCACCGTCTCGACCCGCTCGCCGATCTCCGCCTGGAGGCCGACGACTATTTTTGGATCACCCGCGAGCTATGCGCCCTCGCCGTGCGCCACGCGGAAGGAAGGCTCGTCTCCACCCTCGAGGGCGGATACAGCCTGAGCGCGCTCACGGAATGCACTCGCGCCCATCTCCGGGCGATGCTCATGGATTAGCGCCGCGCCGCGCGGCCTCGGCGAGGACGAGGCCGAGTTCGAGCGCCGCGAACAGACTGCCGGGGTCGGCTCTGCCGGTGCCTGCGCAATCCAAGGCCACCCCGTGATCGACCGAGACGCGCGGCACGGGCAATCCGAGTGTCAGGTTCACCGCTCGCCCGAAACCGAGGTGCTTGAGCACCGGCAGGCCCTGATCGTGATACATCGCGAGTACCGCATCGCAGGAGGCCAGTCGCGCGGGGACGAAGGCGGTGTCGGCGGCCACAGGCCCGAAGACGGACTCGCCCTCCGCGGCGAAACGGCGGATCGTGGGCGCGATGACGTCGATGTCCTCCCGGCCCAGCGTCCCTTCCTCGCCCGCATGGGGATTGAGCCCGAGCACCATCACCCTCGGCCGAGGGAGGCCGAACCAACGCCGCAAGCCGTCGAGCAGGGTCCTGAGCGCCGCCGTCAGTCCCTCGGGGCGGATCGCCCGAGGCACCTCGGCGAGCGGGAGGTGGGTGGTCGCCAGCGCCACGCGAAGCTTTCCCGCAAGCAGCATCATCAGCGGCCGGTCCACCCCGAAGCCTCGGGCGAGGTATTCGGTGTGCCCCGTGAAAGGCTTTCCTGAAAGCACGATGACGCCCTTGTGCACTGGCCCGGTGAGCATCCCCTCACTCGCCCCTTCGCGGCAAAGCCCGATGGCCTCATCCAGGCAGGCGAGCACGTAGGGCGCATTGCGCGGATCGAGTCGCCCCGGCTCCACCGGCGCACGCAGGGGCACCGGTCGCACCCGGAGATCGCCAGGGCGGGAGGGATCCTCGGCCTCGCCGAGGGCGCGGAACGGCAGTCCCAGACTCGCGGCACGGGCGGCAAGCAGCTGCGGATCGGCGATGGCAAGCACCGCGGCCGAACGCTGCGGTTCCTGGGCGAGCAAGACGGCGAGATCGGGGCCGATCCCGGCCGGCTCGCCGGGGGTGAAGGCGAAACGCATCAGCCCTGCTGTGCGGCCTCGCCCAGGCGGATCTCGACGAAGGCCTCGTTGCGCATCTGGCGCAGGAATAGCTCGTATTCCTCCTCGGCCTTGCGCCGGCGCAAGGTGTCGCGAGCCTGAGCGCGCAGATACTCCTCGGTGCGATCGACTTCGCGCGAGGCCTCGCGCAGCAGGATGTGCCAGCCGCTCTCGCTGCGGAAGGCATCGCTGACCTCCCCATCGCGCAGACGCTCGATCACCTCCGCGAACTGCGGACCGAAGGTCTGCGCCTGCACCCAGCCGAGATCGCCGCCGAGGTTGCGCGTGCTGTCGTCTTCGGAGGCCTCGCGGGCCACCGCCTGGAAATCCTCGCCGGCGAGGATCCGCGCCCTCAGCTCGCGGATGCGGTCGAAGGCCGCGGCCGCGCTGCGAAGCTCGTTCTCGCGGATGAGGATGTGCCGCACCTTGAACTCGCGCACCACCTGACGCGAGGGTTCACGCTGCTCGAGCAGCTTGACGATGTGGAATCCGGCCGGACCGCGGATCGGCGGACTGTATTGGCCCGGCTCCAGACCCGCCACGGCATTGGCCAGGAGTTCCGGCAGCTCGTCGAAGCGACGCCAGCCGATGACCCCGCCTTCGAGGGCGTTTTGGGCATCCGAGTAGCGGATCGCCGCGGCGGAAAAATCCATGCCCTCGCCGAGCAGGCGGTGGACGCCTTCGGCTTTCTGCCGGGCGAGCGCGATGGTCTCGGCATCCGATCCGGGCGGAATCGCGATGAGGATGTGGGCGATGCGCACCTCGCCGCGCTTGAGCGCATCCGAGGCCAGCAGGATGTCCACCTCGGTCTCCGAGACCGAAACCCGGCTCTGAATGACGCGCTGCCTGAGGCGCTGCACCATCAGCTCCTCGCGCAGGGTCTCGCGATACTCCTCCCATGAAAACCCGTCGGCCTCGAGCGCCCGCCGCAGGTCGCCGATACCCATGCGGTACTGATTGGCCACCATCGCGATCGCCTGGTCGAGCTCGCCCTCGCCGATGCGGATGCCCGCCGCCTGGGCGCGCGCGACCTGCAGTTTGAGCATGATCAAGCTCTCGAGCACCTGTCGCTCGAGCACCGCCGGCGGCGGCAGCCTCTCCGGCTCGCCTTTGTAGCGCTCGCGTACATTGGCGAGCGCGCGGTCGAGCTCGCTCCTCAGGATCACCTGCTCGTCGACTACGGCCACGATCGCATCAAGTTCCTCGGCGGATGCACGCGAAGCGAGGGGGAGCCCAAGGAGCAGCGAAAGGACGAGGAGGAGGGATTTCGGCATCGGGTGGGTTCGATCGAAGGAGGCTTCGGCGGGCCAGGCTCGGGACCTCAATCCCACGGTCGCGAGCCGTAGCCAAGGATAGCACGCTCGAGCAGAGGCGCCGCCTTGCGCCCGAGGCTGCCGACGCCCTTCAGTTCGAGCTCCAGCCAGATCCCGTTGTTGAAATCGCCCTGCACGTTACGCAGATAGCGCCTGGCCATGAAACGCCACGCCGTGCAACAGGTCTCGTATTCGACGCCGAGGAGCGCCTCCATCGTCTGGCGATCGCGGGTCGAGTAGTTCCAGCGCGCGAATCCGCGCCAGTGCTCACCGAAGGGAAGCAACAGCGAGAGATCGTATTGCTCGAGGAAGTCCCGTCGGAAACGGTAAGACAAAGCGGCGACGAGCCCGATCCGCCCCTCTTGCGCGGGCGGATTGCGGTACTCGATGCGGGCGGCCGTGAACTCGCTTCGATCTCGCTCACCGTCCCACTGCTCGGAAAGCACGAGCCGCCAGCGGCGGTCGAGCGCGAGATCGAGCTCCGCGACCCAGGGCGAGCGGGAGGGTCCCGGCAGCGGCTCGGAGGGAAGGCCCACCCGCGGTGGTTTGCGGTAGTGGATCTGGCCCAAGGAGAGCACGGCGCGCTCGCGGCCGAGCCCGTCGATCAGACGCTGATCCACCATCCAGGCGAGCTGATCGGCATCGCCCTGCCGGTCGGCGCCGACGAAGCGGTTGGTACGGAAGAGCTGCGCGGCGGAGAAGGCTGGTGCCGCGGTGTCGAAGATCGGAAGATCGTCCTGGGCGCGGAAAGGAACGTAGAGGTAATGCAGCTTCGGCTCCAGGGTGTGCAGGAAGCGGCGGCCGAAAAGCGTGGCGTCGCGCTCGAAGAACAGTCCGGCCTTGAGGCTGGCGATCGGCAGGCTGCGTTCGGGCTTCGGCAGGTTCCTCCGGTCGAGACGATAGACGGTGTGACGATAGGCGAGTTCGGGGCGGAGGAAGCCGAAGGCGCGCTCGAGGTTCCAGGCCAACCCGGCGAGAAGGTCCGCGCGCTCGCCTTCGAGCGCGCCATCCTTGCGGAAGGACACCAGCTCGGCGGCGAGGAAGCTCTCCAGCCCACCCCCGAGCCCCTGGCGCCCCTCGACCCAAATCCGCGGCCGGCGGGCGTAGGGCTCGGCGCCGGCCGGGAACAGCGGGTCGGTGACCTGCCAGGCATCCGCACTGAGCTCGGCGCGCAGCGGGCCGAAGCGCCGCTCGAGAGCCGCCCGGCTGTAAAGCAAACGGGTCGCGGTGCGCGTGACCGAGTCGCCGAAGTCCTCGAAATAGCTGCGATCGGAGACGCGAGCGAGGCGGGCATGCAGGTTCCAGCCCTCGCCATAGCGCCCGTCGTGGCGGACCATCCATGACCAACGGCGGGTCCCGAAATCGCGATCGCTCGGCAGCAGCGTGAGCTCGAACTCCCCTCGCTCACGCCGGGTGAGGTAGCGGCTCTCGCCCATGAACATCCCGCCGCGTCCGCCGATAAGGCGCAGGGCGAGGGTGGCGTCGTAGTTCGGCGCGAGGTTCAGATAGTAAGGAACGGTGAGGTCGATTCCGTTGTTGCTCGAGGAGCCGAGCACCGGCGTCAGGAAGCCACTGCGTCGGCGATCATCGAGCGGGAATCGCCAGTACGGGGCCCAGAGGATCGGAACGCCGCCCACGCGCAGGCTCAAGTCGCGCCCCTCGCCCCAGCCGCTTGCGTGGTCGAGCTCGATCTCCCGGGCGCTGAACTCCCAACGCCGGTCGTCGAGATCGCAAGTGCTGAAGGTGACCTGCTCGAGGATGCTTCGCTCCCCCGGCTCGCGCCGAATCCGCACGGCCTCGCCGCTGCCGCGCGTTCCGACCAGCTCGTAGCGGATGTCCTCGAACACCGCCCGCTCCTCGGCGAGCGAACCCTCGCCCCGGGCGCTGGCGGCGACCAGGCTTCGATCGCGGTAGAGCAGCGGCCGCTCGCCGAGGAAGCGTTGCGTACGGGCGTCGTAAAGCAGGCTTTCGGTGCTGAGACGCTGATCGGCGCGAGAGAATTCGACCGCTCCCGTGAGGCGGTAGAGCTCCTGCTCGTCGCGTTCGACGGTGGCGGCGGAAATCAGCACCGGAGCCCTCTGCCGCGAATCGGTGCCTACCCCTTCGACTTCCGCTCCCGGACCGCCGCCGAGCAGAGACTGGCTCCGGCAGAGACGCCAATAGGCCGGGTCGCAGGGCTTGCCCAGAAGGCAGACCTGCGCCTTCACCGCCGTCGCCGCCGTGCCGAGGAACAGCAGCAGGAAGAGAACCGGGCGTGAGACCCTCGCCAAAGGCAGCGTGCCTCGGGAAACGGCGGCTAAACTTACGGGATTCCCCGAAGACCGGCAATCGGCCGCGACGCGCCGCCGCGATGCCAGGCGAGCCCCTGCCCAAGAAGCGCCTCGGTCAGCACTTCCTGCACGATCCTGGCACCATCGAGCGGATCGTCCGCGCCATCGCGCCCGCGCCCGGCCAGCGGATCCTCGAGATCGGTCCCGGCCTCGGCGCCCTCACCTTGCCGCTGCTTCGCGCCGCCGGTTCGCTCACCGCGATCGAGCTCGATCGCGAGGTGCTGGGGCCGCTGGCGGAAAAAGCGCGGTCTGAGGGAACGCTCGAGCTCATCCACGGCGATGCGCTCCGCATCGACCTCCGGGCGCTCGCCGGGAACGGTCGGCTGCGGGTCGTCGGCAACCTGCCCTACCTCGTCTCGAGCCCGATTCTGTTTCGCTGCCTGACTCAGCTCGATGCGATCGAGGACATGCACTTCATGCTCCAGCGCGAGGTGGTCGAGCGCATGACCGCGGCGCCGGGAGGCAAGACCTTCGGTCGACTGAGCGTGGCCGTGCAGAGCCTGTGCCACGTGGAGGCGCTGTTCCGCGTCGCACCCGGCTGCTTCCGACCGCCGCCGAAGGTCGAATCGACTTTCGTCCGGCTGATCCCGCTGCCACCCGAGCGCCGCCCCGAGGCTCACCGCGAAACCCTCGAAAGGCTGCTCCGCCAGGCTTTCGCCCAGCGGCGCAAAACCCTCGCCAACGCCCTCTCCGGCCTCGCCGATCGACATCTGCTGATGGCGCTCGGCATCGACCCCGTGCGTCGTCCCGAGACGATCCCGGTGAGCGACTGGTGCAGGCTTTCCCTCGCTCTCCACGAGCGCACCACCGTCCGCGAACTATAATCCGTACGTATGAGCGATCCTTTATACGCCATCGAGGTTCGAGTCGATTCGCGTTACCTCCCCGATCAATCGGATCCGCGCGAGAACCGTTACGTCTTCGCCTATACCGTGCGCCTGCTCAACACCGGGCGCATCGCGGCCCAACTGCTGAGAAGGCATTGGATCATCGTCGACGGCAACGGTAAGGTGCAGGAGGTTCGCGGCGAGGGCGTGGTCGGCGAGCAACCGCGACTCGAACCCGGTCAGCGTTACGAGTACACCTCCGGAGCCGTGCTGGAGACTGCCGTCGGCAGCATGCGGGGCAGCTACGAGATGCTGGCGGAGGACGGCACCCGCTTCCTCGCGCCGATCCCTCCCTTCCGGCTCGCCGTACCGCGCGTCATCCACTGACGATGGCGGTTTGGGCGATCGGCGACGTCCAAGGATGCGACGAGGAGCTTCAGGAACTGCTCGCCGCCATCGCCTTCGACCCCGGACGCGACCAGCTGTGGTTCTGCGGCGATCTGGTCAACCGCGGCGGGCGTTCGCTCGAGGTGCTGCGAAGAGTACGAGCCCTCGGCGAGCGCGCGATTGTGACCCTCGGCAATCACGATCTCAGCCTCCTGGCCGTCGCCTACTCTCGGCCCCGTGGAAGGGTGCGGGAGGAGTTCGCTCGCATCCTCCACGCGGAGGACGGTCCTCAACTCCTCGAATGGCTTCGGACGCGCAAGCTGGCGCACCACGACCCTGAGCTCGGTTGGCTCATGGTCCACGCCGGCCTGGATCCGCGCTGGAGCGTCGAGAAGACCCTCGCGCTGGCGGGCGAGGTCGAGCGCGCCCTCGCTGGGCCGCGACAGCGCGAGCTCCTCTCTCGCATGTTCGGAGACAAACCCGCCGCCTTCCAGGATGGGCTCAAAGGCATCGCCCGGCTGCGCGCGATCATCAACGTGCTCACGCGTCTACGCTATTGCGACGAGCGCGGCCGCATCGACTTCAAGAGCAAGGGCGCGCCCGGCAGTCAGAAACCCGGCTACTACCCTTGGTTCGCCGTACCCGGAACGAAGCGGCGTGAGACGCGCATCGTGTGCGGTCACTGGTCCACGCTCGGCCTGTTCATCGGCTGCGGCGTCTTCGGCATCGACACCGGCTGCGTCTGGGGCGGGCACCTCACCGCGCTCCGGCTCGACGATCCGGCCCCGCTGCCGCGGATCGTTTCGGTCCCGGCGCATCGCGAGCGCTGTCCCGCCGGGGACTAGCCGCGACGGCGCAAGCTCAGGAAACGCATCGGGTGGGGGTTCTCGGCATCGGCCGGCCGCGCCTCGCACGCGAGCAGTTTCCACTGCGGCTCGGCGATCTCTGGAAACCACGCATCGGCACCCTCCGTCTCCGTCTCCACCTCGGTGATCTCCAGCCGATCCGCGAGGGGCAGGAAGAGCCGGTAGGTCTGTTCTCCGCCGATCACCCACAACGTGCCCCTGCGCACCCGTTCGCAAGCCTCCTCTGGCGAAGCGACTCGCTCGACCTCATCGGGTAGCGGGAAGGAGGAGCGCGAGAGGACGAGATTCCTTCGCCCGGGCAAGGCCCGTCCGATGGATTCGAAGGTGCGACGGCCCATCACCACTGGATGGCCCACGGTGAGCGCCTTGAAGCGGCGAAGATCGGCCGGCAGATGCCAAGGCAGACGCCCGGCTTTTCCGATCGCCCGCCTGCGGTCGTGGGCGGCGATCAGCGCGATGCTCAGCGGCTCTTCATGCATCGCCCCGGTCCGAAGCCACGGCGGCTGAGACAGAGCTCACCGAAACCGCAATCGAAGCGCGAGAGGCACGGCCGTGTACGGCGCTCTTCGTGAGGCTCGCGGCTCCAACCGGCCGAATCGCGGATCAAACGCCGCTCGAAGTCGAGCGACATGCATACGCCGCGCGCTGACGCCGGCTCCTTCGCGCAGCGAAGCCCCGGGCCGCAGTCCGTATCGAAGCGGCAGCCCACGCCATGCCCCGGATCGAGCTCGAGCGGATCGGGCTCGACTTCCGACCAAGCCGGACGGCCCGGCTCCAGACCCCCGGCGCAGACGCCGTGGAGCGCACCGCGCGGCTTGAGACAGCGACTTCCGATCTCGCAGTCGGTGTCGAAGATGCAAGCCGAAGCCAAGCTGGGAAGGCCTACGCCCAAAACCAGCGAAAGGACCATGCGGATCATGCCCTGCCTCCCTCCTCGCTCGGTTCGGATAGCCGTCGGTGAAGCCCGACCATCATCGCCAGAAACGATACGGCAAAGGCATCCGCCTCGGCACCGGCGATCGGTGGAGGCAGCGCGGTGCGGCGGCAGGTCCTTGCCGGGCTGCCGCGGGGACACCGAGAGCCTGATCCGGCATAGAACGCCCCTCGGCCAGGGGGAGGGAGGAAAGCCGCGCGGGGACGATCCCCACCGGACCCGCGGGAATCCTCGCGCCTCGGAGCATCGCTCACGCTCGGATCTGTCGTGCGGAGAGCTCGACGACTCCTCGGAGACTCATCACCCCGCTCACGCGGGCGGTGCCGAGGTCCGAAGCTGTTTGAGCGGCAGGTGGACGTGCGTCATCGACCAACTCCTGAAGGACGCGGAGGAGGCACCGCGATCGAAAGCGCAGTCCCCCTCCGCCCTTTCCGAGCCGCTTTCCCGAACCGCGTCCACCCCCGCCAGGGCCGATCTCTCGAAGGCCACGGTCCAGGCTGCTCCCCTGCCCCGGCGCGGCGGGGCGAAGCCACGCCCCTCCAATTCAGGCCTCGGGAGCGGACTTCGCCGCGGAGCCAACTGCGTGACTCCCGCGGCCAGGCGCTGCTCGGTGGCCAGGGGGCGAGCTTCTGCGAAGACCTGCGAGTCGGCCTTCGCTCATGCCTCGAGGAAACGGCATCGCGACGCTTTCCCGGGGCGCGAGCAACCCCTTCTCGAACACCCGAACGCTCACGAGAGGCGGAGGCGGCCCCCTTGCCGGAGCCGCTCGCCGGTCTCAGACCGCGACCTCCGCGCGGATGGGGGGATGGCAGCGGTAGTTCTCGATGAGGATGTCCTCGTAGCGGAAATCGAGGATCGAGCGGACGTCGGGGTTGAGGCGCAGGGTCGGCGGCGGGTAGGGTTCGCGCGAGAGCAGCATTCGCGCCTGCTCGAGGTGGTTGAGGTAGAGGTGAGCATCGCCCAGGGTGTGGATGAAGAGGCCCGGTTTGAGCCCGGTGGTGTGCGCGAGCATCGAGGTGAGCAGGGCGTAGGAGGCGATGTTGAAGGGCACGCCGAGGAAGACGTCGGCTGAACGCTGATAGAGCTGGCAGGAGAGTCTTCCGTCTCGGTGGACGTAGAACTGGAAGAGGACGTGGCAGGGTGGAAGCGCCATCCGATCGAGCTCGCCCACGTTCCAGGCCGAGACCAACAGGCGTCTTGAGGAGGGGTTTCGGCGAATCTCGGCCTCGACCCATGCGATTTGGTCGTGCACCCGCCCATCGCAGCCTTGCCAGCTTCGCCACTGTTTGCCGTAGATGGGGCCGAGTTCACCCTCGGGGTCGGCCCATTCGTTCCAGATGGAAACGCCTTCGGCTTGGAGTGAACGGACGTTGGTTTCGCCACGTAGGAACCAGAGAAGCTCGTGCACGATGGATTTGACGTGCAGCTTCTTGGTGGTGAGCAAGGGGAAACCCTCGCCGAGGTCGAAGCGCATCTGGTGGCCGAAGATCGAGAGAGTGCCGACACCGGTGCGGTCCTCGCGCCGCTCGCCGGCGGCGAGGATGCGCTCGATCAGCTCGTGATAGGGACGCATGGCCTCAGCGCACGATGCGATAGCACGGGACGTATTCCTGGCCGGGCAGCTTCATCCGCTTCTGCGCCACGAAGGACGCGAGAAGCTCATCGAGCGCCGCCATGATCCGAGGATCGCCGCGGATTTCGAATGGACCGTGCTCCTCGATCGCGCGAATACCGCTCTCCTTGACGTTGCCCGCGACCAGGCCGGAAAAGGCGCGCCTGAGGTCGGCCGCGAGCAGGTGCCGCTCGCGTCCGGCGCGGAGGTCGAGCGCGGCCATCGCTTCGTGGGTGGGCTGGAACGGTTGCTGGAACTCGAGCGGGATATGCAGCGACCAGTTGAAGAAGAAAGCGTCCTTCACCTTGATCCGGTGGTCGCGGACGGCGGCGATGCCGCTGCACGTGCGGCGCGCGACGGCGACCGGGTCGTCGATGATCACCTCGTAGAAGCGGGCGATTTCCTCGCCCAGCGCAAGCCTCAAGAAGGCGTCGATGCGCTCGAAATAAGCAGCGGCGCTGCGCGGGCCGGTGAAGATCAGCGGGAATGGAATGCCCGCGTTGGCCGGATGGGTGAGGATGCCGAGCAGGTAGAGGATTTCCTCGGCCGTCCCCACGCCGCCGGGAAAGACGACGATGGCATGACCGAGCCGGACGAAGGCTTCGAGGCGCTTCTCGATGTCCGGCATGATGACCAGCCGGTTCACGATCGGATTGGGCGATTCCGAGGCGATGATCCCCGGCTCCGTAATGCCGATGTAGCGGTTCCGCAGGCGTCGCTGCTTCGCATGGCCGATGGTGGCGCCTTTCATCGGTCCCTTCATCGCCCCCGGTCCGCAGCCGGTGCAGATGTCGAGTTCGCGCAAGCCGAGCTCGTAGCCGACTTTCTTCGTGTAGTCGTATTCCTCGGGGCCGATGGAATGCCCACCCCAGCAAACGACGAGATCCGGGTCCTGATTGGGAACGAGCAACCGCGCATTGCGGAGGATCTCGAAGACGGCGTTGGTGATGCCCTCGCTGGTGCGGAGGTCGAAGCGGCCGGATTCCTGGATTTCGATCGCGGTATAGACGATGTCGCGCACCACCGAGAAAAGCTGCTCGCCCACGCCGCGGATGATCTTGCCGTCGACGAAAGCCTGCGCCGGCGCATTGTCGAGCTCGAGCTTGATGCCACGGTCCTGTTGCAACACCCGGATCGCGAAGTCCGGGTAGAGCTCGGAGAGCCGTCGAGGATCATCGTTGACGCTGCCGCCGGTCAGCACGGCCAGGGCACAGCGTCTGAGCAACTCGTAGAGATCGCCGCGGCTGGCATCGCGCAGGCGCGCCACCTCGGCGCGCGAGAGCACGTCGAGCCCACCCTTGGGAGCGATACGCGCGTTGCAGACCGCCGGCTTGCCCGGGACCGTCTCGATCCGGTCCTCGGCGAGGACGTCGAGCGAACTCACGCGATTCCTCCCCGTGGCGGCTGATGGGAGCGAAGGCGCCTGGCATCGAAGCCGCGCTCGCAGAGCAAGCAGGCCGCCGCTGCGCTGCCGACTCCGGTTTCACCATCCACGGCATCGATTCGGTCGCGGGCTGAGCGCTCGGCCGCCGCTCGACCCTCGAAACGCGCGACGTCGAGCCTATCCGGTGGATGATGCGCCTCATCCTCCTGAGGCGTACGCGCGTCGAGCAGGACTGCCTGGTCCCCGCATTCCTCTGGCGCGCGATCGCGACCCGCAAAGCGCTCGAGCAGCCGCTCGAACTCGCGCTGCTCGAGTGCCATCCCTACGAAGGCCTCGGCCGTCCGTGCGGCGGCATTGCGAGGCGCGGCGCCGAGCAGAGCCTCCTCGGCGAAGCCGCATCGCGGTGCTTGGCGATCGAAGCCACGCTCGCCACCCTTTGGGGTACGGCGGCAGAGCTTGGGCTCTCCGTAGGTGATGCGAGCGCAACGATCGCCTTCGCGGATGATCGTCGCCGCTTCAGCGAAGTTCTCCGAACGAAAACGGGCGAAGAGCGGCGCAGGCGACGGGGCGGGCGCATTGCGCAAAGCGCGATTCGCAAGGCGCAGCCTCATCCGATCCGCGTCCTCGCTCGTGGCACGACCGCCGACTTCGGCCGCCGGGATCCCTCGAACCTGCGAGCAGGTCAGGAGCAAGTCGAGGCGCCCTCGCTCGAGGGCGCGCAGCCGCTGATGGGTTTCTGCGCGCACACAGAAAGCCTTACGAAACGGCAGATCGAGCCATCGACGCGCGCAGGGTATGCCGGCATTCCCCGGCCGGACCGGCAAATCACTCGAGGCAAACCGGTCCTCGGCGGGGAAGGACCAGCACGCCTCGTCCGTCCTCCCGATCGTCCATGACTCACGCGAAGCGTCCTCGACCCAGTTCGCCTCTGACGCCCGGTCGGCGGGCTCGCCGGCGCCCGAGGTCGCGATGGGTACGGAGTCGGAGAACACGCTCGGATCGATCACCGGTTCGTCTTCGCAAAGGATGACCCGCTATCCTCAGCGCCCGCCCGCGGCTTTGCAAGACCCCGGATGGAGGCCAACCCTTCGTTCGGTCGGCCGTCGTTTCCTCGCGAACACGATCAGACCCAACAACCGCGCTCTCGTCCGATGCGCGGGCAAGCGAATGGCTCGACGATCCTCTGCGCCGCAGCTTAGAACGTTCCTCAACGTCTCTGCGGATTCGTCTCGGCGCGGTCGGCCAAAAAAGAAACGGCCGGACGAAGCCGGCCGTTTCCCGATGGCTCGGAGCGCGCGGCTCAGAACTTGTAGCGGAACCCGACTTGGATAGCCCAGCGCGATTCCCCGCGGTTGTCGCGGCGGGTGAGATCGCGGATGTCATCCGGACGGAAGTCATACACATACCGCCCGGTGGCCGGATCCACGCCGGCGAAACGCACCACGCCGAAGTTGTACGGGAAGGGCACTTCCTCGATCACGCCCCAGCGCTTGTTGAGCAAGTTGCCGAAGTTGATGACGTCAACCCACAGCTCGCTCTTACCCTTCCAGAAGCCCGGAAGCTCCTGCGAGATGCGAAGATCGATGCGGTGCACCCAAGGCGAGCGCTCGGTGTTGACCCCCGCGATTTGACCCGCCCAGCGCGCAAGCCCCGGCGTGCGGCGCAGGTAGTCGAAGAAGGCCTGCTCCATCGCCGTGCCACCAGTGAAGATCACATCGCCCGGTCCGCTCGGTACGTAGAGCGGATCGTTGACGCGGCCGTCGCCGTTGACGTCGTTGACGAAGGCGTAGGTGAAGGGACGCCCGCTATGACCTTCGTAGAACAAGCCCACCGAGGTCTTGAGGTCGGTGAAGAAGAACTCCTGGTAGCCGAGCGAAGCGTTGAAGCGATCGCGAATGGCGTAGATCGAGCGCTCCGAGATGTTCTCGTTGGTGAAACGACGGATGGCGTTGTTCCAGTTCGAGGCCGCCTGCGAGGAGGTGAGCGGATTCACCTCGGTCGCGTAGGTGTAGGTGTAGGCCACGCTCCAGAACCAGTTCTCGTCCTGCGGCTTCTGCAACGAGAGCGTGAGCTGCTGGCCCTTGCCCTTGTTGGTCCGGCGCAGGATGGTCACATCCGGGTCGAAGCGCGTATCCAAGGCAGGACGCTGGGCCGCCGCGCCAGTCCACTGACCGCGAGCCACCGTCGTCCAGGAGTGGGGACGGCCGTCGGGCAGGATGCCTCGCACCGCGAGATTCGGCTTGTCGTAGTAAATGCCGTTCTTGACGTCGGTGAGCAGAAGCTCCGCCGAGCCGATCAGGCCCCAGAAGGGCAGCTCGTGATCGACCGCCAGGTTGAGCTTCCACACCGTCGGCTGCTTGACGCCCGGCTCGATGAAATCCACCGGCCCGAAACCACCCGTCGGCCGCGGACCCGGCTGCTGATCCGGATTCGGGCTGAAGCGGATGCCATCACGCGCCGGGTTGGTGGAGGTGAAGACGCCCAGCGTCACACCGTTGTTGGTGAAGGGGTTCGAGAGCCAGACGTTGGCTGCCGCACCCTGGAAAAGGCCCACGCCGCCGCGCAACTGCAGCCTGCGATCGGTATCGAAGCTGTAGTTGAAGCCGAGGCGCGGCTGCCAGACCTTCTCGCCATCGATGGTGTAATCGTTGCGCAGACCGAAACGCTCCGAAGCGGTGCGGTTGTACACCGGCTTCTCAGGGATGTCGATGATGTCCACCCGCACGCCGCCCATGAGGGTGAGGTTCGGGCTGACCATCCAAGTGTCCTGCAGGAACAGGCCGAGGTTGCGCAGCTTCCACAAGGCGGCGATGCGGTCGATGCCGCCACCGATCGGATAGCGCACCGAGAAGAAGCCCGGCGTACCGTTGCGGAAGGCCTCGATTCCGTAGAAGTCATAAACACCGAACTGGTCGCGGCCGAAGAGGTTGTAGATGTCCTCTTCTTGCCAGTCGAAGCCGAGCTTCACCTCGTGCGCGCCGAGGAACCAGTTGAGCGCGCCGAAGACGTTGGTCTTCTCCACTTCGAGCTCGTTGATGTGGCGGAACTGCTCGGTGCCGAGGAAGACCGTGTCCGCGCCCGAGCAGGTGTTGGTCGGGCTGTTCAAGCAGATGCGGATCTGCGGCAGCCGCGAGAAGTTGTTCCAGAAAGACTCCTGCTTCGAGCGGCTGGCCTTGAACTCCGTGGAGATGGTGTCGGTCCAGTCGGAGAAGAGCTGAAGCACCAGCGACTCGAACTTCTTGTCGTTCTCGTGCCAGAACGAGGACAGCGAGAGCGAGCGGGGGCCGAACTGGCGCAGGAAGGGCTCGGTCTGCTCGGTGCGGTTGTACCGCAGGCTGGCGCGGTGGTTCTCCGCGATGTTCCAGTCGAGCTTGGCGAGGATGTCCTCGATCGTGAAATCGAGGGTCTTCGGCGGGGTGAAACTGCCCGCGTCGAAGCCCCAAACCGTGCGGGCGATTTCTTGGATCTGCTGCAGCTGCTCGACGGTGATGCCCTGGACGATCTGGCTGGCGTTCGAGCCGCGCGGACCGAACACCGGGCCCTGCGCCGCACGCTCGAACTTCTCGTAGGCGAGGAAGAAGAACAAGGTGTCGCGCAGAATCGGACCGCTGATCGTGGCCCCATAGGTGGTCTCGTCCTCGAAGCCCGTGAAGCGGCGACCATCGAGTTTCGCGATCATCGAGTTGTCGCGGTAGATGTAGTAGCCGCTGCCCTGGAACTCGTTGGTACCGGACTTGGTGACCGCATCGATCGAGGCACCGGTGTAACCGGCGAGCGCGGTGTCGAAGTTGGCGAGCGAGATGTTGATCTCCTCGATCGAGTCGATCGAAATCGGCTGGCGCTCGGTCGGCAGGTTGTTGGCCTCGAGCCCGAAGCCGTCGTTGGTGGTCACGCCGTCGATGCGGATGTTGTTGAAGCGCGTGTTCTGACCGCCCGCCGAGATTTCGCCGCGCTCGCGATCGACCTGGGTGATGCGGGGATCGAGTCGAACGTAGTCCTGGATGTTGCGGCTGATCGAGGGCAGCTGCTCGATCTGCTGGCGGGTGACGTTGGTGCCCGCGCCCATCTTCATCGGGTCGAAGACTTCGGAGATCGCCGCCCCGGTCACCACCACCCGACCGAGATCGGCGCTGCGCTCGACGGTGAAGTTGATGGTCGTGGTCTCACCGAGCAGGAGGAAGATGTTCTCCTGCGCCGTGGTCTGAATGCCCTCGCCGCTCACCGACACGGTGTAAGGGCCGCCCACGCGCAAGCCGCGCGCCGACCAGCGGCCTTCGGCGTCGGTGGTGGTGCGGCTGCGGGTGCCCGAAGGAACGTGCACCAGCTCGACCGTGACGCCGGCCACGCCGGGGCCGTCGGCATAGCTCACGCGCCCGGCCGCATTCGCGGCAGTGGCCTGGGCGTAAACCTGGCCGGTGGCCGCGACGGACAGCAGGGCAATGAGGAACAGCTTCAAGCCGATTCCGAGTTTCATCGTTCGCTGCCTTCTTCTCGTTGAGGGTTGATGCGTTTCGGGAAGCGGCGCGACGGGATCCTTCTCGATCGAGCAAGGACGAGCCGCCTCGGCCCCCTGGTTAATGAGGTCTTAACAGTCTAGCACCATGCGGTGACAGTTTTGTAACGGGGCCGGACAGCCGCCTCAGGCCAGGTAGCGCTGGCGCTTGACCGCCTTCAGGTGCATCAGATCGACCACGATGAGTCCGTCCACGCAGCCGCCGAAATCCGGATCCACGCCGAAGTCGAGGAAGCGAATGCCCTCGGGCTCGCAGAGGTCCACGTACTGGCGGTAGAGCGTGGGCAGGCTGGCCCCGAGTGCGGCGAGTTCCTCCTTGAGCCGCCGTGCCCCGGCCGCGGCATCCAGGGTGGCGAAGGCCTCATCCGCCCGCTGCTGGATTGGCCGGCCCACCGAGAAAGGATTGCGCGCCTGCGCCAGTCCCTCGCGGTCGCCGAAGTAGTGGCGGTGGTAGGCGACGATCCATTCCCGCGCGGCGATCGGGAGCTGAGGGCTGATGCTCACCGGCCCGAAGAGGTAACGGATCTGCGGATGCGCCTTGAGGTATGCGCCGATGCCCTGCCAGAGGTAATCGAGGCTGCGGCTACCCCAGTAGGCAGGATGCACGAAGCTCCGCCCGAGCTCGATCCCCTGCTCGAGGATGGGTCGGGCACGATCGGAGAACGTGAACAGGCTGCTGGTGTAGAGCCCCTGGATCCCGAGCTCGGCGAGGATGCGCTCCCCCTCGGCGAGCCGGTAGGCGCCGCAGATCTGCACCCTCTCCGCATCCCAGAGCACGATGTGGCGGTAATGGGGGTCATAGCGGTCGAGGTCTCGTTTCATCCCCGTACCCTCCCCCACCTTGCGAAAGGTGAGCTCGCGCAGACGCCCGATCTCGCGCATCGCCGCTCCATCCGCCGAGCCTTCGAGAAGCAGCACCCGCTTGCCGCCCGTGGTGGTACCGAGCACACGGCCACAAGCGAGTTCGGCCGCCACCTCGGCCGGATTCTCCGGGTGCGCGACCGGGGTGAAGGCGGCAAAGAGCGGCGGGCGGCGCTTGGCCAGCCGGTAAACGTGCCGGCGCATCCGCTGCGCCAGCTTGCGGGCATCGCCCGCCGCCTCGCTCAGGTTCTCAGGCGGCACCGGCCGACCCACCGAGACACGGATGCGCAAACCCCGATGCCCGAACATCTCCCTCGGCAGCAACAGGGTGGCGAGCGGCTTGGCGAGCATCGACACACCGTAGAACGTGACCGAGTTGTGCCCGCCGAGGTGCACCGGCAGCACCGGCGCCCCGGTCTTGCGTACGAAGCGCACGAAGGAAGGGGACCAGCGCCGGTCGCGCACACCGCTCGGACGGATGCGCGAGACCTCCCCGGCGGGAAAGACGATCAGCGCCTCGCCCCGCTCGAGCGCCCGGAAAGCCTCGCGCACGCTGCTGAGCTCGGCGCGACCCCCGACCACGTCGACCGGCAGCAAGAGCTCTTTGAGCGGCTCGAACTGTCCGAGCACGTCGTTGGCGAAAATGCGCACGTCGCGACGCACGCCGCCGATCAGATCGAGCAGCGCCAGGGCGTCGAGCGCGCCGAGCGGATGATTGGCGACCACGATCAGCGGCCCTTCCGCGGGAATGTTCTCGCGGTCGGTGTTGGCGACCTCGTAGCCGAAGTCGAGGTGCTCGAGCACGCGCCGGACGAAGGCAAAGCCCCGCTCGCGCGGAAAGGTCGCGAGCTCACGGTTGATCCGCTCCTCACAGGCGATCCTGCGCAAGAGCTCCACCACCGGCCGACTCCAGCCGCGTGCCCGCCCCTCCGCGAGCCGCGGAAACTTCTCGTAGAAGCTGCGCTCGACGCTGATCATGGTCTCCACCCTCCGATCGCCTGCGCCGGAACACTATGCCGCAAATATGACAGCCGAGGGATCGCCCGCGCCGCACGCGCCTCATCGGAACGACGGCGAGACCCTCCTGCCGTCGAGCCAGGTGCCAAGGACCGAAAGCGATCCCCATTCCCCCGCCGCCAGGGCAAAAGGATCGCGGTCGAGCAGGACGAAGTCGGCGCGCTTGCCCGGGGCGAACGAACCGAGCTCATCCTCGGCGAAGGCGGCGTAAGCCGCGCCGCGAGTGAAAGCGCGTAGCGCCGCGACCGGGTCCAGCCTCTCCTCGGCCAGCCACCCGCCCTCAGGCGCTCCGCGCTCGTCCTGCCGCGTGAGCGCAGCGCGCAGCCCGAGCAAGGGACTCACCGGCTCGACCGGGAAATCCGAGCCGAAGGCGAGCACCGCCCCGCTTTCGGCCAGGCTTTTCCAGGCATAGGCCCCGCGCAGCCGCCCCGGCCCCAGCCGGAGCCCGGCCCAGCGCATGTCCGAGACGGCATGGATCGGCTGCATCGATGCGATCACACCGAGCGCCGCGAAGCGCGGCAGATCGATCGGGGCGACGACTTGCGCGTGCTCGACCCGCGGCCGCATTCGCGCGCGCTGCTCCGGATCGAAGGTCTCCTCGTAGAGATCGAGCACGATGCGGTTCGCTCGGTCGCCGATCGCGTGCACCGCCGGCTGGATCCCGCAGTCGCGGGCCTTGGCGAGCGCCGTCCTGAGCCGCTCCGGAGCCATCACCAGCAGGCCTCGGTGGCCCGGCTCGTCGGCATAGTCGGCGAGCAAGGCGGCGCCGCGGCTGCCGAGCGCCCCATCGGCGTAGAGTTTGACCGCCCGCATCCGCAGCCGGCCGGAAGGGTGTTCGTAGGGACCCTCGCGGCACAGCCAATCGAGCGTCGGCCCGTCGCCATCGGCCATGGCGTAGATGCGAATCGGTAACTCGCCGCGGTCGGCGAGATCGGCGAGGTTCATGAGCGTTTCTCGGTCCATCCCGGCATCGTGCACGCCGGTCAACCCCGCGCGCGCCGCCTCGCGCACCGCCCGACGCAAGGCCTCGCGCCTCATCGCCGCATCCGGCGGAGGTACCTGCACCAGGGCCATGGCGGCATCGATCAGCACCCCGGTCGGCTCGCCTCTCTCATCGCGCAGAATTCGCCCGCCCTCCGGCTGCCATTCGCCAGCCAGGTCGCGGCGTGCGTGCGCAAGCGCCGCAGCATTCGCCCAGACGGCGTGCCCGTCCACGCGCTCGAGCCACACCGGGCGCTCAGGAAAATGGCGATCGAGAAGGGCTCTGTCCGGAAAGACCGGCGGGTCCCACCGGGTCTGGTCCCAGCCCCGTCCAACGAGCCAGCGACCAGGCGGCAGATCGCGCTCGGCCTCTTTGAGACGCCGCACCACCTCTTCGGGGCTTGTCGCCCCCGAGAGATCGACGTTCGCCAAGGCGAGTCCGAGTCCGAGCAGGTGGGCGTGCGCGTCGATGAGCCCGGGCAAGGCCGCAGCCCCCGCAAGCGCCTCGCGCTCGGCCTGCGGAAAACGCGCCGCGAGCTCCGCAAGACTCCCGAGCGCCAGGATCCGCCCGTCCGCAGCCACCGCTAACGCCTCCGCCTTCGGCATGCTCTCCTCGAGCGTGTAGAAGACGACCCCGTGCAACAGCCGGACCCCGCCCTCCCTGTCCTCGAGCGCGAGCAGCGGCAGCACGCAACCCACCAGGCAACACGAGGCGAGGACATTCATCACCCACCGCATGACCGAACCCCTTGATCTCGCTCGGCGCAGCTTAGCCTGCTTCAGAGCCCAAGGTTGGAAGCGCTCGCCGCGCGAAGGGTCGAGAAAGGCGGGATGGACGCGCCGCGGCCCTCAGCGAAGGAGAGTGTCCTTCATGCACGAGCGGCGATCGCGCACCAACGCGCAACGGCGCTTCCCCGAACAGAAGCCCTCCGCGGCACGCTACCCATGTTGCTACCCTTGCTGCAGAAAGAGGGCATCGCCGACCCGTCTCGCCCCCTGAGACGGCGAGCCCGCAAGTTCCTCACCAACCCCATGAGTTGTTACCGCACCGCAAAGGGTCTAGAGCGTTCCGTCCCACACCGGAAAAACCCCATGCCCAAGCGCCCTGCCGGCCCTCGCACCAACGACGCCACGATCGGCTACGAAGCGAAGCTCTGGAGAGATGGCCGATGCGCTGCGCGGCTCGATGGACGCTGCCGAGTACAAGCACGTCGTGCTCGGGCTCATCTTCCTGAAGTACATCTCCGACGCCTTCGAGGAGCAGCACGCAAAGCTCGAAGCCGAGCGCGCGCAGGGCGCCGACCCCGAAGACCCGGACGAGTACCGCGGGCACAACATCTTCTGGGTGCCGCCCGAGGCGCGCTGGGCCTATCTGAAGGCGCAGGCCCGCCAGCCCACGATCGGCCAGCTCGTCGACGACGCGATGGCCGGCATCGAGCGCGACAACCCCGCTGCAAGGGCGTGCTGCCCAAGGACTACGCCCGCCCCGCGCTCGACAAGACGCGCCTTGGCCAGTTGATCGACCTGATCAGCAACATCCAGGTCGGCGACGCGGCACGCCCGCGCCAAAGACGTGCTCGGGCGCGTGTACGAGTACTTCCTCGCGCAGTTCGCCAGCGCCGAGGGCAAGCAAGGGCGGCGAGTTCTACACGCCCCGTCTGTGTCGCCTGCTGGTCGAGATGCTCGAGCCCTACCAGGGCCGGGTCTACGACCCCTGCTGCGGCTCGGGCGGCATGTTCGTGCAGTCCGTAGAGTTCATCCGGCCACGCGACCGGCAACGGCAACGGCGGCCGCGTCGCGACATCTCGATCTACGGCCAGGAGTCGAACTACACCACCTGGCGCCTCGCGAAGATGAACCTCGCCATCCGCGGCATCGAGGGGAAAATCGAGCAGGGCGACACCTTCCACAACGACCGCTTTCCGGACCTCAAGGCCGACTTCATCCTCGCCAATCCGCCGTTCAACGTCTCCGACTGGGGCGGCGAACGCCTGCGCGAGGACAAGCGCTGGAAATACGGCGTGCCACCCGTGGGCAACGCCAACTTCGCCTGGGTGCAGCACATCGTGCATCACCTGTCGCCCACCGGCGTGGCCGGCTTCGTGCTGGCCAACGGCTCGATGTCCTCCAACCAGTCGGGCGAAGGCGAGATCCGGAAGCAACTGATCGAGGCCGGCCTCGTGGACTGCATGGTCGCGCTGCCGGGGCAGCTCTTCTACTCGACGCAGATCCCGGCCTGCCTGTGGTTCCTCGCGCGCGACCGCAAGAACGGCAAGTTCCGCGACCGGCGCGGTGAAGTGCTCTTCATCGACGCGCGCAAGCTGGGGCGCATGGTGGACCGCACCCACCGGGAACTCACCGACGAGGACATCGCCCGCATCGCCAACACCTACCACGCCTGGCGCGGAGAGAAGGACGCGGGCAAGTACGAGGACGTGCCCGGCTTCTGCAAGAGCGCCACCCTCGACGAGATCCGCAAGCACGGCCACGTGCTCACCCCTGGCCGCTACGTCGGCGCCGAGGCGAAGGACGAGGACGACGAGCCGTTCGAGCAGAAGATGCAGCGGCTCGTCGCGCAACTGCGCGAACAGCAGGCGGAGGCTGCGAAGCTCGATGCGGCGATCGCCGCCAACCTGAAGGAGCTGGGGTTTTGAACGCGGCGTTGATCAGGCGCCCCCTTTCGTATTCATAATAAACGCAACGTTTAACAAGGGGCGCTTTGCGGGCCATGAGCAACGCACATGAAAACAAGGCGAGCCGGCCGGGCGCTACCTCCGCCAGCCCGCCGGCTACCGGGCCTTCATCCCGGCGCCGTTGCCGCCCGACCGACCCGCCGCTCGATCTCGGCGGCGCCTTGCGCGAGCGGCTCTCCGCCGCCGACTACGCGCTGGGCCGGCTCGATGGCGCGGTGCTCACGCTGCCCAATCCGGATCTCTTCGTCTACATGTACGTGCGCAAGGAGGCGGTGCTCTCCAGCCAGATCGAGGGCACACAGAGCTCGCTGCAAAACCTGCTCGCCGCCGAGGCGCAGCTTTTCGACCCCGACACCCCCAAGGACGTGCAAGAGGTAGCCAACTACGTGCGGGCCATGAACCATGGCCTGGCACGGTTGGCCGATCTTCCCGTCTCGGTGCGCCTGATCCGCGAGATCCATGCGCAGCTCATGCAGGGCGTCCGTGGCGACCGCCTGCAACCGGGGGAACTGCGCACCAGCCAGAACTGGATCGGCCGGCCGGCTGCACGCTGGCCACCGCGACCTTCGTGCCACCGCCGCCCGAGGAAGTGCCGCAGGCCTTATCCGATCTCGAAAAATTCCTGCACGACGGCGCAGGGCTGCCGCCCCTGGTGCAGGTGGGCCTGGCGCACGCCCAGTTCGAGACCATCCACCCCTTCTTGGACGGCAACGGCCGCGTCGGCCGCCTGCTCATCACCTTTCTGCTGACCGAAAAGCGGCTGCTGGCCAGGCCCGTGCTCTATCTCTCGCACTACTTCAAGCAGCGCCGCGCCGAGTACTACGAACGGCTGCAGGCCGTGCGCGATGCCGGCGACTGGGAGGGCTGGCTCGCCTTCTTCCTCGACGGCGTCGCCGAAGTGAGCCAGCAGGCCACCCGACCGCCGCTGCGATTCTGCGCATGCGCGAGGACTACCGCGCCAGAATCACCGAGCACCTGGGCCGTGCCGCCGCCAACGGCCAGCGCGTGATGGACCGTCTGTTCGACCACCCCATCGTCACGGTGGCCACCGTGCGCGAGTGGCTGGGCCTCACCCCGGCCGGCGCCAACCAGATCGTGGCGCGGCTCGAAGGCATCGGGCTGCTGCGCGAGATAACCGGCTACGCCCGCAACCGGCGCTTTCGCTTCGAGCCGTACCTGCGGCTGTTCGAGGACGACGCGGAGGCGGCGGCATGAGCACGGTGGAAAGCATGTCTAGCGAACAGCAGGCCGAGGCGGCGAGACTCGATGCCGCCATTGCCGCTAACCTGAAGGAGCTGGGGTATGGCGGGTGAGCGACTAACTGATCAAGCCATCGGACTGCCCTTCGACGTCCCCGATGATTGGGATACTTCTCCGTTGGGGGCGCGCTGCACGTTCGTCCGAGATGGCGACTGGATCGAAACGAAGGACCAAGGCGGTTCCGATTACCGGCTGCTGCAGATCTCGAACATCGGCGTCGGTCGGTTCGTTGAGACCGGAAACTTTAGATGGATCAGCGAGGAGACGTTTCGTCGACTCAATTGCACCGAGATCCTGCCGGGTGACGTTCTCGTCGCTCGCATGCCGCAACCAACAGGGCGCGCGTGGCACGTACCGCAGCTCCCGTGGCGCGCAGTCACCGCTGTCGACGTCGCGATCATCCGGACCGAGCGGGAATCGCTGGACCCACGTTTCCTTGCGTACTTCCTCAACTCACCGGCGTGCCTCGGCATCGTCCAAAGCCTAACAACGGGTACCACGCGGCTCCGCATTCGGCGTGCTGACATTGAGAGGTTGGAGGTGCCGCTGCCTTCGCCGCCCGAGCAACGCGCCATCGCCCATATCCTCGGCACGCTGGACGACAAGATCGAGCTGAACCGGCGGATGAGCGAGACGCTGGAGGCGATGGCCCGCGCCTTGTTCAAGTCGTGGTTCGTGGACTTCGACCCCGTGCGCGCGAAGATCGAAGGCCGCTGGCAGCGCGGCCAATCACTGCCGGGCCTTCCCGCCCACCTCTACGACCTCTTCCCCGACCGCCTCGTCCCCTCCGAACTCGGCGACATTCCGGAGGGGTGGGAGGTCAAGGCGATTGGCGACTTGGCAGAGATTGTCGGGGGGAGCACTCCAAGGACCGAAAGGGCCGAGTACTGGGAGGGTGGCACCAATCGCTGGGTTACGCCAAAGGACCTGTCGGGTCTGTCGGTGCCAGTGTTGCTCGACACCGAGCGAAAGATCACCGAAGCCGGTTTGGCGCAAATTAGCTCCGGTTTGCTCTCGAGAGGTACGGTTCTCCTCTCCTCACGCGCACCCATCGGATACCTGGCAATCGCGGAGGTGCCGGTTGCTGTCAATCAGGGCATTATCGCAATGAAGCCACGTGCGGGCATATCGAACCTTTTTCTGCTGCGATGGGCCCGTGCGGCCCACGATGAAATCGTGAGTCACGCCAACGGCTCGACGTTTCTGGAGATCAGCAAGTCCAGCTTCAAAGCCATACGCGCCGTCGCGCCAGCCACTGCTGTTATGCAGGCTTTCGACCGCGTGTCGCGTCCGCTGTACCTCAAGGTTGTCGAGCACGAGCGCGAATCCCGCACCCTCGCCGCCCTGCGGGATGCGCTGCTGCCCAAGCTCATCTCCGGCCAGATTCGGGTCAAAGACGCGGAGAGGTTCATCGGGGGGCTTGCGTGAGCTTGATTAAGAAAATCAGGCGCCTAAAACATCCCGGGGTTCTGCGTGACTTCACTTGGCCTTCCGACCTGCCTGCCTTTGGTCGCTTCAACTTGATCTACGGCTGGAACGGCACCGGGAAGACGACCCTGAGCCGGATACTGCGCTGCCTGGAGAAGCGAACGGCGCCAGAGGGTGAAGTCACGCTTGAGTTGGATGGGCTGGACGTTCGGCACGACGAGTTCTCGACCGCGACCGTTCCAGTACGGGTGTTCAATCGGGATTTTATTGCCGAGAACGTGTTTCCCTCAAAAGGCGGGGACTTGGCCCCGATTCTTGTGCTGGGCGAGAAAAGCGTCGAGAAGCAGAAGGACGTCGAGCGTCTGAGGGGCGAGCACACCACTGCCCAGTCGAAGCTGGATTCCGCGCGCGCCATCCAGCAGAAAGCCGAGAGGGACTTCGACCAGTTCTGCATTAACCGTGCCAGTGTCATCAGAGATACGCTACGGTCCAGCGGCCAGAACCCGTACAACAACTACAACAAGACTGATTTCCGAGGCGCCGCACAGAAGATGGCCGGCGGCGGCGACGCACAGGCTCACCGCCTCAGCGGCGAGGACCGGGACCGGTTGCTCGCGCAGCAGCGGGCGACACCGAAACCGAAGGTACAGGAGCTCGCATACGCTCTGCCGAACTTCGAGGCGATCGTCGCCCGGCTGTCGGGGCTCCTGAGAACCACAATTGTCTCAGCGGCGATTGAAGCTCTCAAGGCTGATGCCACGCTCGCGGCGTGGACCCGTGAAGGTCTAAGGCTACATAGCGAGCGCAACGCCGATCGATGCCTGTTCTGCGAGCAACCGCTGCCGAAGGATCGCTTGGCGGCGCTGGATGCCCATTTCAGCGCCCAGTATGAGCAATTCATGCGGAGCCTGGACCAGTTCATCGACGAGCTCCAGAAATCTTCGGAAGCGGCGTCCGATCTCAGACTACCGAAAAGGGCTGAGCTTTACGACGACCTCGCGGCGGAGTTTGAGGCCGCGGAGGCCGGGTTGACGCAGGCCCTGAAGGCGACTCGTGAGTTTCTTGATAGCGCGGTCCAGGCCCTCGAGGACAAAAAGCATCGAGCGTTCGAACAAATCAGCGCGGCGCTTCAACCGCCGGAGGTAGACGCGGAGGCGGTCAGGAAGCTGAACGCGGTGATCCGCAAGCATAACCAGGCGTGCGATGAGTTCCACACCAGAGTCAATGATGCCCGTGAGCGCCTAGCTTCCAACATGATCGCAGAGGCTCTCGAGGACTTCATCCGCTTGAGGGACGCTGCGCAGCAGGCGACCTCCGCTGTGCAGGCCGCAGAGCAGGACGTTCAGCGTCTGGAGGCCGCAATCGCCAACCTGGAACGCGAGATCGTTGAGCACCGGCAGCCCGCGGAAGAACTCAACGAGGATCTTCGCAAGTATCTCGGGCACGATGAGCTCAATCTTCAGGTCAAGGACACCGGGTATCAGCTACTGCGTAACGGCCAAGTCGCCGAGGCGCTCAGCGAGGGCGAACGGACGGCGGTGGCTCTTCTCTATTTTTTGAAGTCGCTCCGCGACCGTCAGTTTGACTTGCGTCACGGTGTCGTTGTTGTCGATGACCCAGTATCCAGCCTGGACGCGAATGCACTTTATCTCGCGTTCGGGTTCATAAGACATCGCACGCAGGACGCGGGGCAGCTGTTCGTGCTGACTCACAACTTCGCGTTCTTTCGGCAAGTCCGAAACTGGTTTCGTCACCAGAAAGGACAGCACAAGCAGGACGTCAATCAGCGTCCTGCACGTTTCTACATGCTTGATCAAGTGCAGGGGGCCAACCCAAGGTGCACAGTGCTTCGCGCGCTGGATCCGCTGCTGGAGCAGTACGAATCCGAGTATCACTACTTGTTCGCGTGCGTGCACCGAGCCGCCAACCAAGCGGGCGAGAGCGCTCTTGAGCGGAACTACGGTTTACCGAACATCGCGCGGCGGCTACTCGAAATGTTCTTGGCGTTCCGACGGCCCCAGATTGGCGGAGAGCTTTGGCGGAAACTGAAGGACGTTAACTTCGACGAGCCAAAGAAACTTCGTATCGCTCGATTCGTACACACCCATTCCCACGGGGACATTGTTGCAGAGCCCGAGCATGATCCGTCACTGCTCGGCGAAGCGCGTGCCGTCTTGGCCGATCTCCTCGAGTTGATCAAGTCGGAAGACCCAAAGCATTTCGAGGCAATGGAAGGCCTAGTGACTGGCACCACGGAGGAGGCGAATCTCGGATGAGCGCTGCCTTCACCGAATCTACCGTCGAAGCCGCCGCCCTCGGCTGGCTGCAAGCCATCGGCTGGAACATCGCCCACGGCCCCGACATCGCGCCGGATACGCTGCTAGCCGAGCGCCGCGATTACGGCGAAGTGGTGCTCGGTGCGAGGCTGCGCGATGCGCTTGCGCGGTTGAACCCCGGGCTCCCCGCGGAGGCGCTGGAGGACGCCTTCCGCAAGCTGACTCGCCCGACGGGTGCCGATCTCCTGCAACGCAACCGCGCGCTGCATCGGATGCTGGTAGAGGGCGTGACGGTGGAGTACCGCCACGCCGACGGCGGCATCCGCGGCGCGCAAGCGCGCGCGATCGACTTCGACGATCCGTCCGCCAACGATTGGCTCGCGGTCAACCAGTTCACGGTGGTCGAGAACAAGCACGAGCGGCGGCCCGACGTGGTGCTGTTCGTCAACGGTCTGCCGCTCGCGGTGCTGGAGCTGAAAAACGCGGCGGACGAGGACGCGACGATCTGGGCCGCGCACCATCAGCTTCAGACGTATCAGGCCGAGATCGGCGCGCTGTTCCAATCGAACGCGGTGCTGGTGATCTCGGACGGCGTGCACGCGCGCGTCGGCGCGCTCGCCGCGGGCCGCGAATGGTTCAAGCCGTGGCGCACGATCGAGCGGCGAGACGCTCGCGCCGCAGGCGATGCCGCAATTGCAGGTGGTGATCGAGGGGGTGTTCGACAAGCGCCGCTTTCTGGACCTGGTGCGCGACTTCATCGTCTTCGAAGACGATGCGGGGCGCATCGTCAAGAAGGTGGCCGGCTACCACCAGTTTCACGCGGTGCAGGTGGCGGTGGCCGAGACGCTGCGCGCGGCGGAGCTGGCCCGTGCGGCTCGGGTGGCTGAGGAAACGGGGCGCTATGAGGCGGGCCGCAAGCCCGGCGGCAAGCCCGGCGACCGGCGCGTGGGCGTGGTCTGGCACACGCAGGGCTCGGGCAAGAGCCTGACGATGGCGTTCTACGCCGGCCGCATCGTGCGCGAGCCGGCGATGGAGAACCCGACGCTCGTCGTGCTCACCGACCGCAACGACCTCGACGACCAGCTCTTCGGCACGTTCTCGCGCTGCCAGGACTTGCTGCGCCAGCCGCCGGTGCAGGCCGAAAGCCGCGCGCACCTGCGCGAGCTGCTCAGCGTGGCCGCAGGGGGCGTGGTCTTCACCACCATCCACAAGTTCTTCCCGGACAGAAAGGGCGACCGGCACCCGGTGCTCTCCGAGCGGCGCAACATCGTGGTGATCGCCGACGAGGCGCACCGCAGCCAGTACGACTTCATCGACGGTTTCGCCCGCCACATGCGCGATGCGCTGCCGCATGCCTCGTTCATCGGTTTCACCGGTACACCGATCGAGAAGGCGGATGCCAACACGCGCGCGGTGTTCGGCGACTACATCAGCGTCTACGACATCCAGCGCGCGGTCGACGACGGCGCCACCGTGCCGATCTACTACGAGAGCCGGCTCGCGAAACTGGATCTGCCACAGGAGCTGAAGCCGGCGATCGACGAGGCGTTCGAGGAGGTCACCGAGGGCGAGGAGGTCGAGCGGAAAGAGCGGCTGAAGAGCAAGTGGGCGCAACTGGAGGCCATCGTCGGTACGGAAAGACGCCTGCGGCTGGTGGCGGCGGACATCGTCGAGCATTTCGAGCGGCGGCTGGAGGCCCTCGACGGCAAGGCGATGATCGTGTGCATGAGCAGGCGCATCTGCGTGGAGATGTACCGCGCGATCGTCGCGCTTCGTCCCGCGTGGCACGACGATGACGATGCCAGAGGCAGCGTCAAGGTGGTGATGACCGGCTCCGCCTCCGATCCCCCCGATTGGCAGCCGCACATCCGCAACAAGCCGCGCCGCGAGGCGCTCGCGAACCGCTTTCGCGACCCGGGCGATCCGTTGCGGGTCGTCATCGTGCGCGACATGTGGCTGACGGGTTTCGACTGCCCGAGCCTGCACACCATGTATCTCGACAAGCCGATGCGCGGCCACGGGCTGATGCAGGCGATCGCGCGCGTGAACCGGGTCTTCCGCGACAAGCCGGGCGGGCTGGTCGTGGACTACCTCGGGCTCGCGCACGAGCTGAAGGCGGCGCTCGCCACCTACACCGAAAGCGGCGGCACGGGCCGAACGGCGCTCGGGCAGGACGAGGCGCTCGCGCTGCTGATGGAGAAATACGAGATCTGCTGCGGCCTGTTTCACGGCTTCGACCGCTCGGGCTGGGCGAACGGCACGGCGGCGCAGCGACTTGCGCTGCTGCCGGCGGCCCAGGAGCACATCCTCGCGCAGCCCGACGGCAAGGATCGGCTGGTGCGCGCGGTGCGGGAACTGTCGCAGGCGTTTGCGCTGGCGGTGCCGCACGAGCAGGCGCTGGCGATCCGTGACGACGTGGCCTTCTTCCAGGCCGTGGCCGCGGTGCTCGCCAAGCGCGCACCGGGCGAGGCGCGTGCCGACGAGGACCTGGAGCACGCGGTGCGGCAGATCGTCGCGCGCGCCGTCGCGCCGGAGGGCGTCGTGGATCTGTTTGCGGCGGCGGGACTTGCAAAGCCCGATATCTCGATCCTCTCCGACGAATTCCTCGCCGAGGTGCGCGGCATGCCGCAGAAAAACCTCGCAGTGGAACTGCTGCGCAAGCTGCTCAAGGGCGAGCTCGCCCAGCGCCGGCGCAAGAACGTCGTGCAGGCGCGCTCGTTCGCCGAGATGCTGGAGGCTGCGATCCGCAAGTATCAGAACCGGGCGATCGAGGCGGCGCAGGTGATCGAGGAGCTGATCGCGCTGGCGCGAGAGATGCGGGAGGCGAACGGCCGGGGCGAGGCGCTAGGCCTGACCGAGGAGGAGCTCGCCTTCTACGATGCGCTGGAGACCAACGACAGCGCGGTGAAGGTACTGGGCGATGAGACCCTGCGGAGGATCGCGCGCGAGCTGGTGAAGACGGTACGCGAGAACATCACCATTGACTGGACCTTACGCGAGAGCGTGCGCGCGAACCTGCGCTCGCTGGTGAAGCGGATCCTGAGGAGGTACGGCTACCCGCCGGACAAGCAGGAGAAAGCCGCACAGACGGTACTGGAGCAGGCGGAATGCCTGGCGGTCGGGTTGTGCGACGCCTGAGCGATCGCGAAGATCGCGCGCTTCGCTTCCGGCCCTTCTCGAAGAATGCCATCATGGCAGCCGATGGCCGATTCTCTTCCCTCTTTTGAGACGCTGATGTTGCCCGCCCTGCGCGTTCTGCAAGCGGGCCCGCTCACTTTGCGCCAACTCACCGAAGCGCTTGCCCGGCAGTTCCAGCTCTCGGACGAACAGCTCGCACTACGCCACGAGAGCAGCGGTCAGCCCATCTTTCGGGGGCGTGTCGGCTGGGCGGTGACCTACCTCAAAGCGGCAGGCCTGATCGCATCGCCCCAGCGCGGAATGGCGGCGATCACGGAGGAGGGGAAAAAACTTCTCGAGTCCCCGCCGCCGGTGGTGAATGTCGCTTTCCTGCGTGAGCACTACCAAGACTTCCGCGATTTCCTGGCGCGATCGCGCGGCACGACGGAAGACGTTCAGTCCCCTGCGAATCAGCCCTCCACCGCCCAGGCCACGCCCAGCGAGCGCATCGAGCGTGCCGCCCAAGAACTGCGAGCGGCACTCGCCCGGGAATTGCGCGAGCGCCTGTCCACCGTCACGCCAGCCGCTTTCGAGCGCATCGTGATCCGCGTGCTGCTCGCGCTGGGTTACGGCGGCGGCGAGCAATCGGCGGCGAAAGCGCTCGGCGGGCCGGGCGATGAGGGCGTCGATGGGGTCATCTTCGATGATCCGCTCGGCTTCGAGCAAATCTATATCCAGGCGAAACGACGGGCCGATAAGGTGGGACGCCCTGAAGTGCAGGGTTTCGTCGGAGCGGTTCAGGGCAAGAAAGCCCGCAAGGGCGTGTTCATCACCACCGGAGCCTTCACGGACGAGGCTCGGCGATATGCCGAAAATCTCAACACGCCCCGTATCGTCCTGATCGATGGGGATCGGCTCGCCGAGCTGATGATCGAGCACGGCGTGGCGGTGCGAAGCGAGCGCTGCATCGAGATCAAGCAGCTCGATGAGGCATTCTTCGCCGAGGACGATTGACCGCCCATACCCCTTCGGGCTTCTTCGTCCGCGATGCTTCAAGCTCGTTTGCTCTTGGGCTCCCCTGGGATCGGTCAAGGGATGGTCCGCGGCAAGGGGAGCTCACGCACCATCCGCGCTGCTTCGATCAGCGTTTCGCGCACACCGGCATCGAGAAAGGGCCAATCGCCATCCTCGAAATCGGCGAACGCACGGAGGCATTCCGCCGGCAAGAAGTGGCTCCCGAAGAGGGCGCGGGCGGCGGCAAGCCCATCGGCAAGCGCCCATCCCGCGGCGAACAGTGCGACCGTATCGCGCTCGTGTTTGGCTTCCGCGCGCTCAAGAATCAGCTTGAGCGCGGTGGCGAGGAGGTCAAGCGGGGAAGCGATCGAGGCGACCCGGTCGTGGCTTCGTTCGGGATTTCCCCAGCCGACCGAAGCCCATGGCGCCGGCAAGCGCCAGCCGGATTTCGCCCCCGCCGATCGCAATCCGCCAGGCGCAAGCCTCGGCTTCCGCCTGTTCGAGCCGTGCATTTTTTGAGAGCGGCACGCCGCTTTCGCATGGCGCCTCGTTGGGCGGTCGGTCGGAGAAGAAGCCGATCGAGGCGCGATGTCCCACGCGCATGGCCATGGCGGTGCCCCCGTCAAGAACAAATCCCACATCGGTCAGCGGCGAGAGCTAGGGCCCTCGTGCTCGCTTCCCCTTCGGCAGGATTCCGAGATGGGCCTGAGAGATGCCTTGCTCGGCCCACATCCCGCCTCGGCAGGGGGCGGCTTCGCGCCGGGACCGAGCCGCCGATCGTGCCAAACGCCGAGGATCGGGACTTGAACGGCCCGCCAGCGCACGGCCGAGAACCTCAGCAAGCCGCGCCCGACCCAACTCGCGCTACGAGGCGAGGATTTCTTCTTAGCTTCCGCGATCCATCACCTGGGCAAGCACCCGCTCCGAACGACAAAGCGCCTCCTCCGGTTTTTGCCACCAGAGCGATGACCGCGCGAGCTCGAGGAGGAATGCCGATGCCGCGCCCTCGCCCGAGCGCCTCGCCCGCCTTTCGCGCATGCGCGCGGTTGTCGTTTTCACCGCCTCGATGATTCGGACGGGCGATCCTTTGCACCCGGAGCGACCGCAACGCGCATCTCGCCTCGCAAAAGCAAAGGGCCGCGGGTTTGCCGCGGCCCTTGCTTCGATCGCGTGTGTGGCTCGTTCAGTAGCGTACCGGCCTCACGTCGGCTACCACCCGAATCCGGTCGCCGGGATGATGATCCATGCGGGTGGTGTAAAGCCGCCCGTTGTAGCGGTAGGTCACGTCGTAGCCGACGATGCGCTCCTCGGTGCGATAGAAGGTCTCGTTGCGGCAGACATCGCGGTATTCGACGTAGCGCGTTCCGCCGTAGTCGCGATCGTACCGACGCTGTGAATCGCGCACGGCGTGATAGCCCAGCAGAGCGCCCGCCGCCGTGGCGGCATCGCGCCCGTCGCCGCGGCCGAACTGGTTGCCGATCACCCCGCCGACGATGGCGCCGAGAATGGCAGGCGCGCGATCATCGCTGCGGCGGCGTTCCACTACCGTGACCGGTTGACGCTCGCAAAAGCGCTCGGTCACCGGCACCTGCTGATAGACCACGACCGGTTCGACCCGAACGACCCTTGCCCAGTCGTAGGCGGGCTGGGCGAGCGCCGTCGCCGAGAAAACCATGCCGAGAGACAACATCGAGCTGAGCAGGATACGCATGACAGTCACCTCTGATTCGAAAGACGATCGCCTGCGCGATCGTGGCTCCGATGCTGCCGCCTACCCAATGAATCGCCTCTGAAAAAACCGAGGGCGCGAGGATTCCGTTCAGGCATCATCGAGGAATGGGCAAGCGTGCGTTCATCCTGCTTGCGGTGCTGCTCGCCGCTCTTGTGCTCGCTTGGCTGAGCCGCCACCCGCAGCCATCGGGATCGCTGATCGCGGTCGCCGATGGCGAGGCGCTCGCGCCGCGCCTATCCGCCGACGATCCCGATCGGCCGCCGATCCTCTCTTGGCTCGAACATCGGCACGATGAATCGGCGCTTTTCTACGCGCCGATCTTGGAAGGGCGGCTTGGCGATGCGATCGAGGTCGCGCGCGGTCGCGGCTGGTTCGTCAACTGGGCCGATCGGCCGGCGGTGAGGATCACCTCCGATGGCCTCACAGTCGCCCACTGGATCGAGCGAAGCGGTAAGCAGCCCTATGCCTACGGCATCCGCATTGCGCTCGCCGCCGATGGCGGCGCCTTTGCGCCGCCTTTCAGCCCGCATCCCTGGCTTCCGAGCGAGTTCGGCTTCGCAAGCCATCTGCGCTGGCCCGATGGCACGCTCGGCCTGGTATGGCTCGATGGACGCGCGCTCGGCGAGCAAGCCGGCGAGGGGGCGATGCAGCTTCGCCATGCGGCCTTCGATCGGCGCGGTCGCTTGCTGCGCGAGGAGGTGCTCGATGACCGGGTCTGCGAGTGCTGTAGCACCGATGCGCTGAGCACCCCACAGGGCCCCGTGGTCGTCTACCGCGGGCGGGAGGAGGGCGAAATCCGGGACATCCGGCTGGTCCGCACCCGCGAAGGCCGTTGGCAAGCCCCGATCACCGTTCACCCCGATCGCTGGCAGATCGCGGCCTGTCCCGTCAACGGGCCGCGCATCGCGGTTTTGGGCGAGGGCTTGGCGGTGGCCTGGTTCACCGCCGCCGAGGGTCGTCCGCGCCTGCTCCTTGCCATCGCACCGACGCCGGAGGCGCCTTTCGCCACGCCTTTGGAGATCGCCGCAGGCGATGATCTGCTCGGCCGGGTGGCGCTCGCCGCTGCCCCCGACGGGCGCCTTTGGGTGTCCTATCTTCGCGAGGCGGGTAAGGCCAGCTTCATCGAGCTTCGCGCCTACGGTCCCGGCGGAATCGAGCGACCCCGGGAAACCGTGGCCAAAGCCGCCGGCCGGCGCGCGGGCTTCCCTGAGCTTGCCTACCATCCCCGCGAGGGCCTCTGGGCCGCCTGGACGGTGGAGCGCGATGGTCGCCGCGCGATCGAGCTCAGGCGGCTCGCCGGGCCGTGAGAGCCCCGCCGTCGCGGCGAAAAGCGTCGGCACCCCGGGGAGCACGGCAGGCCGCGCCGAGCGAGCGACCCGCGCGGCAGGTGGGCGCATTTTCGAGCAGAAGGGTTTCCCGCGCCGTTTCGACACCCCCTCGTGAGAGGGGCGCCCGTCTCGACTGATCGCTTCTCGCCATTGGACGCCCCCTCGCGCCCGAGGTCGCGGGTGGGGCGGCGTTCACCGCCCGCGTTCCTGCCGAGCTCAAGCTGAACGCGGTGCCTGCCTATGCCATTTGCAGAGCGAGCTTGCCGCTTTGCTGAAATGCGCCGGATAATCGCCGCTCATGGCCGATCTTTCGCGATTCCCGCGGCTTGCCCGCATTCACTCGCCTGCCGATCTCCGGCGCTTGCCCGCCGAGGAGCTGCCTGAGCTCGCCGCCGAGCTTCGCCAGTTCCTGATCGAGTCGGTGGCCAAATCGGGCGGTCACTTCGGCGCGGGTCTTGGGGTGGTGGAGCTCACGGTGGCGCTCCATTGGCTCTACGACACCCCGCGCGATCTCATCGTCTGGGACGTGGGGCATCAGTGCTACCCCCACAAGATCCTCACCGGCCGCCGCGACCGGATCGAGACCATCAAGAAAAAGGATGGGCTTGCGCCTTTTCCGAAGCGCGAGGAAAGCGAATACGACACCTTCGGTGTAGGCCATTCCTCGACCTCGATCTCGGCGGCGCTGGGGATGGCCGTGGCCATGCAACGCCGCGGCGAGGCGCGCAAGGTGGTGGCGGTGATCGGCGATGGGGCGATGACCGCCGGCATGGCCTTCGAGGCCCTCAATCACGGCGGCGGCTTGGAACCGGAGCCGGATCTGTTGGTGATCCTCAACGACAACCGGATGTCGATCAGCGAGAATGTGGGCGCGATCACCCGCATGTACACGCGCCTGCTCGCCGGCCGCGGCTACCAGACGCTGCGCGAGCGCGGCAAGCGCCTATTCCCGCGCTCCACCGCCTTCGGGCGATTCCTCAAGCGCTGGGAGGAGTCCTGGAAGCGCCTGATGGCCCTGCCCTCCGTGCTCTACGAGGAAATGGGCTTTCACTACACCGGCCCGATCGACGGGCATGATCTGCCGCTGCTGCTGCGCACCCTCGAAACGCTCAAGGGCCTCAAGGGGCGCAAGCTTTTGCACATCGTCACCGTCAAGGGCAAGGGCTATCCGCCGGCGGAGAAGGATCAGATCGAGTATCACGCAGTCGGCCCCTTCGACCCGGCCACGGGCGTGGTGCGCAAGCCGAGCGCCCGCCTCAGCTACACCGAGGTCTTCAGCGACTGGCTGTGCGATATGGCAGCGGCCGACCCGCGCCTGGTCGGGATCACCCCGGCGATGCGCGAGGGTTCGGGGCTCGTGCGTTTCTCCCGGCTCTTTCCGGAGCGCTACTTCGACGTCGGCATCGCCGAACAGCACGCGGTGACCTTCGCCGCCGGCCTCGCCTGTGAGGGGCTCAAGCCGGTGGTGGCGATCTATTCGACCTTTCTGCAGCGCGCCTACGATCAACTCATTCACGACGTCGCGCTCCAGAATCTCGACGTGCTCTTCGCCATCGACCGCGCCGGCGTCGTCGGCCCCGATGGTCCCACCCACGCGGGCGCCTTCGACCTGAGTTATCTGCGCTGCGTCCCGAACATGGTGATCATGGCCCCGGCCGACGAGGCCGAGTGCCGACGGATGCTCAGCACCGGCTTCCTCCACCCGGGACCGGCGGCGGTGCGCTATCCCCGCGGCAGCGGACCGGGCGTCAAGCCCGAAGCGGGGCTTGCCACCCTGCCGATCGGCAAGGCCGAGCTTCGTCGGCGCGGGCGCAGGATCGCGCTGCTTGCTTTTGGCGCGCCTTTGCAGGCGGCGCTCGAGGTCGGAGAGGCCCTCGATCTCACCGTGGTCAACATGCGCTTCGTCAAACCGCTCGATGAGGCGCTGCTCGCCGAGCTCGCGACGAGCCACGAGGCGCTGGTCACCCTGGAAGACAACGTCGTCGCGGGCGGCGCCGGATCGGCGGTCGGGGAGTGGATGGCGCGCGAGGGCCTCATCATGCCTCTGCTCCAGCTCGGACTTCCCGATCGCTTCCTCGAACAAGCAAGTCGCGAGGAGCTCTTGGCCGAGGCAGGACTCGATGCCACCGGCATCCGCCGCGCCCTGCTCGAACGTTTCGGCGAGCTCCTCGCCGCATCCGGCGAGGACCGTCGCCTCGCCTCGGCCTGATGCCGCGGGCATGAATGCGATCGCCGATCGGCCCGCCTCCGGGCCCGCGCGCGAGAGCGGCAGTGGAGTCATCCGCCGCTGGATCGGAGAAAGGGTCGCCCGGCTTCGTGAGGAAGCGCGTTCCGCTCGCGACACCCCCATGCTTCGGCTCGATCCACCGGCTCATCCCAGGGCCGCGATCTTCCTCAAGGACGAGACCGGCCACGCGAGCGGCAGTCTCAAGCACCGCCTCGCCCGCTCGCTGTTCCTCTATGCGCTTTGCAACCACGAGCTCTTACCCGGCTGCCCTGCGCTCGATGCCTCCTCGGGCAGCACCGCGATTTCCGAGGCCTGGTTCGCGCGCTTGCTCGAAGTACCCTACATCGCGGTCCTGCCCTTGGGCACCGCTCCCGACAAGCTCGCCGAGCTTGAGGCCCTCGGGGCGAGAATCGAGCTCGTGGCGGATGCGACTCAGGTCTATGCGCGGGCGGCGGAGCTCGCCTGCGAACGGCAGGGCTGCTACCTCGATCAGTTCACGCACGCCGAGCGGGCCACCGATTGGCGCGGCAACAACAACATCGCCGAGAGCATGATCGGCGACCTCGAGCGCGCCGGCATCGCCGAACCCGCTTGGTTCGTGTGCGGAGCCGGCACCGGCGGCACGCTCGCCACCACCGGGCGCTACTTCCGCTATCAGGGATTGGGCACGCGCCTTTTGCTCGTCGATCCGCCCGGATCGGTGCTGATGGCGGCTTGGCAGGGTACGGCGGCGAGGGACGATGGCGAGCGTAGCCTGATCGAGGGGATCGGCCGCCCCCGGGTGGAGCCGAGCTTCCTGCCCCGGCTGGTGGATGCCGCGCTGCGCGTGCCCGATGAGGCGAGCATCGCCGGCTGCCTGTTCCTCGAGCGGCTCACCGGCCGGCGCTTCGGCGGCTCCTCCGGCACCCACTTCGTGGCCTGTCTCGCTTTGATCGCCGCGCGGGCCGAGGGCGCGATCTTGAGCGTTCTCGGCGATGGGGGCGAGCGCTATCAGAGGACCCTCTACGATCCCGGCTGGCGGAGGGCGCAGCGGCTCGACCCGGAGCCTTGGCTTGCGGCGATCGAATCGCTGTGGCGGAAGGGAAGCTGGCAGCCGCCCACGCCCTTGAGACTTCTTTTCGCCGAGGATCGGCGGGGTGGAAACCCAAGCGCATGAGCGCCGTCTTGCCGCCTCGCCCCGATCCCGGCGAGCGCCGCGCCATCGCCGCGCGGCTCCGACCGCTCTCGCTCTTGATCCGCATCCTGCGCGAGGAGATTCCGCGCGCCACCCCGATCGGCCGCGAGGCGCTGCTCGTCATCGCTGCGCACTTCGCGATCCTGCTCATCCTTTTCATCCAAAACGCCCTGCTCTCGGCGCTGATCTGGGCGTTCTTCGGGCAGAGCGTCCTTGGCTTTCTGCTCACCCTGCGACGGCTGTGGGCGCTTCATGCGGCTGATCTCTCCGGCTTTCGCCTGCCCGAGGGGCTGCCTGCGGAAGGGCTCCTGCGCGGACTCAAGATCACCCTCGGGACGGCCCTTGTCTTCTTCGGGCTGATCGTCCACCTGAGCTATGCGGCGATGCTTCTCGGTTTGACCAGCGCCTGGCCGGGAGAGAACCGCTCGGTCTGGATCGCGCTCGCGCTGCTCGCCGTCCAGAGCCTCGTCGCGAATCAACGGCAGATCGCCGAGGATCGCCAGGAAACGCCGGTGCTTGCCGCGATCGTGGCTTTCCCCTTCCTCCAGCTGTTTTTCCTCCAAGGGATGCTGGTGGTCGGCGTGCTGCTCGCCGCTGGTCCGCTTCTCGGCGCGGTCTTCGTGCTGCTCAAAGCGGCTTTCGAGCTGGTCGCGCTCCTTTACGAGCGCGAGTTCGCGGCCGCTTTGAAGCAGCTCGGTTCGCCGCGCGCCTCAAAGCAGCCATGAACCCGCCGCTGCTCGTGCTCTTGCCCGGTATCTGGCTGCCGCAGGCGACCCTGATCGTGCTCGCGCGGCGGCTCAAAGCCAGGGGCTTTCGCATCCGGCTCTTCCGCTACAGCACCTTGCACGAGAGCAGCGAGCAGGTGCTTCGGCGCTTGGCCGAGCTCTGCCGCGAGATCCAGCCTTCGGGCATCGTCGGGCACAGCCTGGGCGGTCTCTTCGCCGTGGCCGCCATCGCCGCGCACGAGCTTTCGGTGCCGCGCGCGGTTTGTCTCGGCTCGCCGCTTCGCGGCAGCGCGGTGGCGCGCGCGCTCGCCCGCTCGCCGATCACCAAGCCGAGCCTCGGACGCCACGCGAGGCTGCTCATCGAGGGCCTCGCCCAGGCGCCTTCGCATTGCGAGGTCGGCGTGATCGCCGGTGAGCTTCCGATCGGCATCGGCCTCTTTCTGCCCTCGCTTCCGCACCCCCACGACGGGGTGGTGAGCATCGCCGAGACCGAGCTTCCGGGGATCCGCGACCACCTCCGCTTGCGCCTGAACCATTCCGGTCTCTTGCTCTCCCCGCTCGCCGCGCGCGCGGCGGGGGCCTTCATCACCGAGGGCTCCTTCGCCAGCCTGCGGCGTGGCCCGGCGTAGCTCGAAGGAGGCCCGGTGTCCGCCCCTCGGCGCCTGCCCTGCCGCAAACGCTCGTCGACTTGCTATCTTGTCGTGTTCCCTCGTTCGATGATTGCGCGCGAACATGGCCGGCCATAGCAAATGGGCGAACATCCAGCACCGCAAAAATGCGCAGGATGCCAAACGAGGCAAGATCTTCACCAAGCTGATCCGCGAGATCACGGTCGCGGCAAGGCAGGGCGGCGGCGATCCGGCGGCCAATCCGCGCTTGCGGCTTGCGATCGATCGAGCTCTGTCCGCGAACATGCCGAAGGACAACATCGAGCGGGCGATCCGCAAGGCCACCGGTGGGCTCGAGGGCGCCGAGTACGAGGAAGTCCGCTACGAGGGCTATGCACCGGGCGGCGTGGCCGTGCTGGTCGAATGCATGACCGACAACCGCAACCGAACCGTCTCCGAGGTCCGTCATGCCTTCACGAAGCACGGCGGCAATCTCGGCACCGAGGGCTCGGTCGCCTACCTCTTCCGCAAGGTCGGGGTGCTCAGTTTCGCGCCCGGAGCCGATGAGAATCGCATCCTCGAGGTCGCGCTCGAGGCCGGAGCGGAGGATGTCGTGCGCTTCGAGGAAGACGGCTCGATCGAGGTGCTCACCGCGCCGGAGTCCTTCGAGGCGGTGCGCGATGCGCTGGAGCGGGCCGGGCTCAAGGCCGATGAGGCCGAAGTCACGATGCGCGCCGCCACCGAAGTCCCGGTCGAAGGCGAGACGGCGAAGACCGTGGTCAAGCTGCTCGACCACCTGGAGGACCTCGACGACGTGCAGCGCGTGCACAGCAACGCCGATCTACCGCGCGAGGCTTTCGGCTGAGAGGTGCGGGCTGCGTTACATTGTCGCGGTCGCGCAAGAGCGCCCGAAGTTGAGCCGCACCGCCGTCCCGCTCCGTATCCTCGGCGTCGATCCCGGATCGATGCATACCGGCCTCGGCCTCATCGATCTGCTTCCGGACGGGCGCCTCCGGCATGTTTATCACGACACCGTTTCGCTGGGCCGAGAGGCTGATTTCCTCGCCCGCCTGCGGCGGATCCTCGAGGCCCTCTCCGCCGCGATCGACCGCTTCCTGCCCCATGAGGCCGCGATCGAGCGCGTCTTCCTCGCGCGCAACGCCGATTCGGCGCTCAAGCTCGGGCAAGCACGTGGAGCCGCGCTTTCGGCCCTCGTGCTCGCCGGACTCAAGGTCGAAGAGTACGCGCCGATGCAGGTCAAGCAGGCCGTCGCCGGAACCGGCGCCGCCGAAAAGCAGCAAGTGCAGCACATGGTGCGGGTGTTGCTTTCCCTTCCCGAAGTCCCTCAGAGCGATGCCGCGGATGCACTCGCCGTGGCCATCGCGCACGCGCACGTACGCCAGGTCGGAGCCCGCACGGGCCAGACGATCCTTCCGCTGCGCCGCAGGCGGGGACGGATGCTGAGGCTGACGTGATCGGGCGCTTGAAGGGCATCCTCATCGCCAAGCAACCACCGGTGCTGGTGGTGGACGTGCAGGGCGTGGGTTACGAGCTCGAGGCGCCGCTCAGCGTCTTCGCGGGCCTGCCCGAGCTGGGGCGCCCGGTGGAACTCTTCACCCACTTCGCCCTGCGCGAGGATCAGGCCGTGCTCTACGCTTTCCTGCGCGATGCCGATCGGCGCATGTTCCGCGAGCTGCTGCGAGTCAACGGGGTGGGGGCGAAGATCGCCCTCGCCGTTCTCTCGGCGACGAGCGCCGAACAGTGCGCGCGCTGGATCGAGGCCGCCGATCTCACCGCCCTCTGCCGCATTCCCGGCATCGGCCGCAAGACGGCCGAGCGCATCGTCGTGGAGTTGCGCGAGCGCGCCGGGGAGTGGTCGCGCAGCCTGGCCTCCTTCGCAAACGCAAGCCCCGCCGATCCCATGGCCGAGGCGATTGCCGCCCTTCGCCAGCTCGGCTACAAGCCCCACGAAGCCGAACAACTGATCCGCGCCGTCTTTTCCGAGGGCGACTCCGCCGAGGAGCTGCTGCGCAAGGCCCTGCGCCAGGCGCTGAAGGGCTGATCCCCGCCGCTCTTGCTACACTGCCAGGCCGATGTGCGCCCGCCGTCCCTCATGCAGCGCTTGAGCTCACCCCGTGCGGATCCGGAGGAGGCTCGCATCGAGGCGAGTCTGAGGCCGCGCAGCCTCGGCGAATACCTCGGGCAAGAGGCGGTCCGAGAGCAACTCGCCATCGCCATCGAGGCGGCCCGGCGGCGCGGCGAGGCCCTCGATCATCTGCTCATCTTCGGCCCGCCCGGCCTCGGCAAGACCACCCTCGCCCAAGTCGTCGCCCATGAACTCGGCGTGGGCTTCCGTCATACCTCAGGGCCCGTGCTCGAGCGCCCCGGCGACCTGGCCGCCTTGCTCACCAACCTCGAGCCGCGCGACGTGCTCTTCGTCGATGAGATCCATCGGCTGGCGCCGGTCGTCGAGGAAGTGCTCTACCCGGCGATGGAGGACTTCCAGATCGACATCCTGATCGGCGAGGGGCCCGCGGCGCGTTCGATCAAGCTCGATCTGCCGCGCTTCACCCTGATCGGCGCGACCACCCGGGCCGGCCTGCTCACGGCACCGCTGCGCGATCGCTTCGGCATCGTTCAGCGCCTCGAGTATTACAGCCCCGGCGAGCTCGCCGCCATCGTCCGCCGATCGGCGGCGATCCTCGGCATCCGCTGCGACGGTGACGGGGCCGAGGAGATCGCGCGCCGCGCCCGCGGCACGCCGCGCATCGCCAACCGCCTGCTGCGCCGGGTGCGCGATTTCGCCGAAGTCCGTGGCGAGGGGCACATCACCCGCGCGATCGCCGACCGCGCGATGCGGATGCTCGGTGTGGACGAGGCGGGGCTCGATGCCCTCGACCGCCGCTTCCTCACGGTCATCATCGAGCAATTCGGCGGCGGCCCGGTCGGCATCGAAAGCCTCGCGGCATCGCTCTCCGAAGAACGCGGCACGCTCGAGGACGTGGTCGAGCCTTTCCTCATTCAGCAAGGCTTTCTCGCCCGCACGGCGCGCGGGCGCATCGCCACGGCGCGCGCCTGGCGGCAGCTCGGCATGGAGCCGCCGCGACCGGCGATCGGCGACCTCTTCGACGATTCGGGCTCATGAGCCTCGATCCGGCGTTCCGCTGGACCGTCAGGGTGTACTGGGAGGATACCGACGCCGGCGGCGTCGTTTACCATGCCGCCTACCTCCGTTTCCTGGAGCGGGGACGGAGCGAGTTGCTGCGCGCGCTCGGCCTCGAGCAGCGGGAACTCGCCGCTTCCCGCGGCATCGTCTTCGCCATCCGCCGGATCGCCGTCCGCTTCCACAAACCGGCGCGCCTGGATGAGCTGCTTCAGGTCCTGACCCGGATCGAGCGGCTCGGCCCGGCGAGCGCCCGCTTCGCGCAGGCGATCGAGCGGGCGGGCGAGACGCTCGCCACCGCCGAGGTGGACGCCGCCTGCTTGCGTGCGGATGATTTCCGCCCCTTGCCCATTCCTGAAGACCTCCGTCAACGTCTCGCCCAGGTTCCACCCCACGCATGAACACCGAGCTCGATGTCCTCCATCTGATCCTCGCCGCCAGCATTCCGGTCAAGGTGGTGATGGCCCTTTTGCTTCTCGCTTCGCTCGCCTCGTGGATGGTGATCTTCCGGAAGAAGTTCATGCTCGACCGCGCCGAGGCCGCGGCGGCGGCCTTCGAGGACCGCTTCTGGTCGGGCGGCGAGCTCGAGACCTTGTACGCGGAGCTCGGACACGAGCCTGGCGAGGCCTCGGGTCTCGAGGCGATCTTCGAATCGGGCTTCCGCGAGTATCAGCGCCTTCGCCAGAAACGCGGTTTGGATGCCCGCACGCGCATCGAGGGCGCGCAGCGGGCGATGCGCGTCGCCCTCACCCGCGAAGTGGACCGGCTGGAGCAAAACCTCGAGTTCCTCGCCACCGTCGGCTCGACCAGCCCCTACGTGGGTCTTTTCGGAACGGTGTGGGGGATCATGCTCGCCTTCCACGGCCTGGCCAACGTGAAGGAGGCGACGATCGCGATGGTGGCGCCAGGCATCTCCGAGGCGCTGATCGCGACCGCGATGGGGCTCTTCGCCGCCATCCCGGCGGTGATCGGCTACAACCGTTTCTCGCACAAGGTGGAGCGGCTGCACAGCCGCTACGAAGCCTTCAGCGAGGAGTTCTCGACCATCCTCCAGCGCCAGGCGGCGCTCGACTGAGGGAACCCGCGATGCCGGCCACGATCCAACGGCGCAGACGGGCCATGATGGCCGAGATCAACGTCGTGCCTTACATCGATGTGATGCTGGTGCTGCTCATCATCTTCATGGTCACGGCGCCGCTGCTCACCCTCGGCGTGGACATCCAGCTCCCGCAGGCCGATGCCAAGACGCTGGAGCGCGACAAGGAGCCCGCCGTGGTCGAGGTCGACCGCGAGGGTCGTGTCTATCTGCGCCTCTCCGGGGAAGCGCCGGAACCGATCGAGCTCGCCGCGCTCGAGGCGCGCATCGCCGCGTTCATCCGTCAAAACCCCGAGCTGCCGGTCTTGATCGGCGGCGATGAACGGGTGAGCTACGGGACGATCTACCAGGTCATGGTGGTGCTTCAGAAAGCCGGCGTCCCGAAAGTGGGCCTGATGAGCCAGCCGCCGCCGCGGGAGGGCGGGCGCTGAGATGAGCGCGACTTTGGCCATCGACCGGCCCGTCGACCGGATCTACGCAGGGCTGCTCTCGCTGGGCGTCCACCTGATCGCGGTCGGCTTGATCCTGGCCGGGGCCTGGTGGCAGCAGCGGAGTACCCCGCCGCCGTCGGTCGCAGGCGAACCGATCGAGGCGGTCATCTGGACGGGTCCGGTGCCGGGCGAGAAGCCGCCGCCGCGCGCGGCGCCGCGCCCGAGCCCGCCGCAAGCGGCGCCGCCGCCACGACGGCCGGATACCCGCCAGCAGGAAAAGGTCGCCGCGATCACCGCGAAGCCGACCCCGGAACGCGCACCGGTGGAGCAGAGGGAGCGCCAGCGCCAGCCGCGCCAGGCGGACCTCGACGCCGAGGATCGGGCCCGCCGAGAGCGGGCAGAGGCCGCCCGCCGCGCCCTCGAGGAGGATCGCCGACGGCAGCAGGAACTCGAGCGCCTTCGCGCGGAGCGCGAGTATGCGGAACGCCAGGCGAGGCTCGAGCAAGAACGCCTCAAGCAGCTCGCCGATCTCGCAGCGGCCCGCGCGGCGCCCTCCGAACAGCGCCCGCAACCCCCGCCGGGCAACGAGGGCGTGGATGAATCCCTCGCCGCCCGCTACGCGATCGCCATCCAGCAGTTGGTCACGCAGAACTGGCTCAGGCCCGAGAGCGTGCGGCCGGGGCTTTCCTGCCGCCTGCGCATCATCCAGATCCCGGGCGGGGAGGTGATCAGCGCCGAAGTGCTCGCACCCTGCAACGCCGATGAGATCACTCGGCGCTCGATCGAAGCCGCGGTTCTTCGCGCCCAGCCGCTTCCCTATCGGGGCTTCGAATCGGTTTTTCAGCGCGAAATCGTTTTCAACTTCCGCTACGACGGCTGAACAATGCAAGTATTGCGACGGCTCTTTCCGCTCCCACTCCTCCTCGTGCTCGCCGCCGCCAGCCCTCCGCTCGCGGCACAACGGCTCACCATCGACATCGTCGATGGGGTACCCACGGCTCTACCGATTGCCGTCGTACCCTTCGCCTTCGAAGCGTCCGCCCCCCCGCCCGAGCACGACATCGCCGCCATCATCCGCAACAACCTCAACCGCTCGGGCCAGTTCCGCGCCCTGCCGCTCGAGGACATGATCGAGCGCCCGGTCCGCCACGCCGACGTCCGCTTCGCCACCTGGAGGCTACTCAAGCAGGATTTCCTCTTGATCGGTCGCGTCCTCGATGGCGACCCAGGCGAGTATCGGGTCGAGTTCGAGCTCTTCGACGTGGCCAAACAAGTGCGGATGCTCGGCCAGGCGATGATTGGAAGAAGCGCGGAGATCCGCTCCATCGCCCACCAGATCTCCGACATCGTCTACGAGGCCATCCTCGGCATCCCAGGCGCCTTCTTCACGCGCATCGCCTACGTCACCTCGGTCCGCCGACCGGAGGGGATGCAGTACACCCTCATGGTCGCCGATGCCGACGGCTTCAATCCGCGAGAAGTCGTCTCCTCGCGCGAGCCCTTGCTCAGCCCCGCCTGGTCGCCGGATGGACGCCGCATCGCCTACGTCAGCTTCGAACGCGGCAACTCGGCGATCTTCGTCCAGGAGCTGGCCACGGGCCGGAGGGAACTGCTCAGTGCTTTTCCGGGCATCAATGGGGCCCCCAGTTTTTCCCCCGACGGCCGACGTCTCGCCCTGACCCTTTCGAAGGATGGGAATCCCGAGATCTACGTCCTCGACCTGGAGACCCGGGAATTCACCCGGCTGACCCGGCATTTCGCCATCGATACCGAACCGGTATGGACCCCCGACGGGCGCGAGATCATCTTCACCTCCGACCGGGCGGGCAAGCCGCAGCTCTATCGCATGCCCGCGAGCGGCGGCGAGGCCGTGCGCATGACCTTCCAGGGTGAGTACAACGCGCGAGCGAGCGTCGCCTTCGACGGCCGGCGGGTGGCTATGGCGCAAGGAAATGGAAACGTGTATCGTATCGTCATTTTGGACCGGTCTCTCGGCGAACCCGGGGAGGTTCGGGTCATCTCCCTGGGACCTCTCGACGAGTCGCCGAGCTTCGCTCCGAACGGAAGCATGGTGATCTATGCGTCCCGTGATCAGGGACGCGGAGTGCTCCATGCGGTGTCGGCTGACGGTCGCGTCCGCCAGCGTCTGGTCTTGGCGGAGGGCGATGTGCGCGAACCCGCATGGTCGCCCTTGCGTCCGCGCTGAGCGAGGTCCGAAGCGCTCTGACCCCAACTCGTCTTTGCCCTGAACATTTGCCCTCTCGAGTCAAACAGCCATGAGCCCGACGATCCGTCTGACCGCCATCATTCTCGCCAGCGGCGCTCTCGCCGCCTGCGCCACCAAGAAGCCCGCCCCTGCGCCGGCTGAGCCGGTGGCCGAGACTCCCGCTCCCGTGGTGAGGCCGCAGCCGAGCGACGGGCGCTATACGCCGGAGGATCTCGACCGGGACAGCTGCCTGCGCCAGCGGCAGATCTACTTCGACTTCGACAAGAGCAACATCCGGCCCGAGTTCGAGTCGGTCATTGCTTGCCACGCCAAGTACCTGCGCGATCGTCCCTCGGCGCGGATCACGCTTGAGGGTCACGCGGACGAGCGCGGCACCCGGGAGTACAACCTCGGTCTCGGCGAGCGCCGCGCCAACTCGGTCGCCTCCGCGCTTCGCGCGCAGGGCGCCAATGCCGGCCAGGTCTCGACGGTGAGCTACGGCGAGGAGCGTCCGGTTTGCACCGAGTCGAACGAGGACTGCTGGTGGCGCAACCGCCGGGTGGAGATCATCTACACCGCCCGCTAATGGCGCGCCCGATCCGATGGGTTTGGATGGCCGCGTCGAGCGCCTTGCTCGTCGCGGCCATGCCGGCCCTCGCCCAGACGACCTCTGCGGGTAGCCGCCTCAGCCTCTCCGAGAGAGTGCAGCGTCTCGAGCAGCAAGTGCAGGGCGGCGTGCCCCATTCCACCCGCGAGCTCTTGCAGCGCATCGAGGACCTCGAAAACGAACTGCGCGCTCTGCGCGGTCTGATCGAGCAGCAGACCTTCGAACTCGAGGGCTTGCGGCGGCGCCAGCGCGATCAGTACGTCGATCTCGACGCGCGGCTTTCCCGCCTTGAAGGCGTGCCACCCAGCGTCGGCCTTACGCCGCCGGCGGGAGAGGAGGCGTCCCCGCCGGCTGGGGGGCTCCGTTCGGGCCCGATCGAGTTCACTCCGCCTCCGCTCCCCGAAGCTGGAGAGCCCGCCCCGGTGCCGCCGCCCACGGGTGGAGCGGCTGCGGTCCCCTCATCGCCCGCCGCGCCTGCGCTGGATGAGCGAACGGCCTACGAACAAGCGTTCCAAGCCCTGCGCGATGGGCGCTATGCCGAAGCGGCGCGCCGCTTCCAGGATTTCCTGCGCCAGTTTCCGGATGGTCAGTTCGTCGACAACGCCAAGTATTGGCTCGGCGAGTCGTACTACGTGACCCAGAACTACCGGGTGGCGCTCGAGACTTTCCAGGCGCTTCTTCGCGAGCATCCGAACAGCGCCAAGGCGCCAGATGCGATGCTCAAGATCGGCTACTGCCACTACGAGCTGCGGGAATGGGATCAGGCCGAGCAGGTGCTGAGCGAAGTCGTGCGCCTCTACCCCGACACCCCGGTCGCCCGCCTGGCGCAGGGTCGGCTGCGCGCGTTGCGGCTCGAAACCCGCCGCTGAGGCGATGAACGAAGGTTCGGATGCGGCAGTCCGGCAATCCGAGCCGCTGCTTCGCATCACGGAAATCTTTCTGTCGATCCAAGGTGAGGCCGAGCAGGTCGGCTGGCCCACGGTCTTCATCCGCCTCACCGGCTGCCCTCTTCGCTGCCACTACTGCGACACCGCCTACGCCTTTCACGGCGGCGAGAAACTGGCGTTGTCGCGGATTCTCGATCGGGTCGCGGGCTTCGGGGTGCGGCACGTCTGCGTGACTGGCGGCGAGCCCCTCGCCCAGCGCCACTGCCTCCTCCTCCTCCGCCGGCTTTGCGATCAGGGCTACACCGTCTCGCTCGAGACGAGCGGCGCGATCGACGTGGCGGCGGTGGATCCGCGGGTGATCAAAGTCATCGACATCAAGACCCCCGGCTCAGGGGAGGCACATCGCAACCGCTGGGAGAACCTCGATTATCTCCGCCCTGGCGATCAGCTCAAGTTCGTGATCTGCGATCGCGCCGACTTCGACTGGGCCAGCGCCACGGTGCGCGAGCGCCGCCTGGCCGATCGCTGTACCGTCCTTTTTTCGCCGAGTTACGGTCAGCTCGAACCGGCAAGCCTCGCCGAATGGATTCTTGCCGAGCGTCTGCCGGTGCGCTTCCAGCTTCAGCTGCACAAAGTCCTTTGGGGCGAGCGCCCGGGCGTCTGATCGACTGCACGAGGCGATTGGCGGAGGAATCCCCACTCAACGCCGTTCCCACACATTCCGAGCTTCCGTCGGCCCCGGAGGATCGGCCCGCGAATCGAGCCGACAAAGACTCGTCTCACGGTGCCGCCGGTCACGCGCCGAGGGCGGCGCAGCCTTGCCGGTCGACGATCGATCCCTCCAGACCTTCCTCGGAGGAAGTCGCTCGCGCACTCGGACCGATTGGGCACTAGCAGCGGGAACTCGACGGAACGGCCATTCGCCGAGGCGATGAGGCTTGCTTGCGTGCAGCTTGAGAAAAAGATCTCGCCCTGACCGATCGTCGCGTGGTTGACTGGTGCGGGATCGAGGTTACGGCCATCGCGCGTCTCGAACACCGAGAACACGACGGCCTTGGCATCCAACGCGCCTTGGATCGTCCACCAGTTGCGCTGACCCGGCGTCGCTTCCGACCAGGTGTACCGCCCCCGAAGAAGGGGGCAGCGGTGGTCGAATCCTGCGGATTGGCGAGGTCGAGGGCGACTTGCCCATTTCACGCGGCTTTGTACCAGGTGCCCCAGAGATGGTGGCCGACCTGGGCGGTATCGCGTAAGGACACCTCATCGAAACGCACCGACGCCGGAGCCGAGGGATTGCGCATCGCGAGCGCGAGCTTCACGGAACGGGCACTCGGAAGCCAGTGGAAGAAGGTCGAGGCCCTGATCCAGACATCGCGGGGAGTGGTAACGAGCGCACGAGGCTGCCGGCGAGGACCGGGCCGCTGCAATCCGGCGAAGCATAGGGAATGACCACCAAAGCGGTCTGGGCATCGCTGCCGCCAGGCAGCAGGATCCGGGCTCGAACGTTGACGCCCCGACGTTGCTCGAAACCGCTGTCTGAACTCGTCGTCGTGCGCGAGAGAATCCCCGAGCCCGAGGTGGGAGTGCTGTCGACATCGGTCGAACTCCAAGAGCTGAAGGCACCGCTTTCGAGCTGGCAACCGCCGAGGTCGGTGTTGAAGCGGCCGTTGCCGAGGCGCTCGCTTTGGGCACGCACGGGAAACACCCAAGAGAGCGCCAGGATGGCACTGGCGATGCGGCTCAACAGGGCTTGTCCGATGCGCATCTCCGGTCGGGGATACCGCGATCGACGGCACGCACCTTCAGCAAGCGGAAAGTCCGCGCGGGCACCATCCCACGCCTGCCTCCATCCGCGCTGCGGCGATAGCCGTCCCAGCCCTCGCCGTCGAGGACGGCAGCGCTTCGAGTGCGCCTGAGAGCGAGGCCGCATCGCTTTTGGAGAGCGCTCGTTCTCGGCGCCAGAGCGACGCCCCCAGCTGGATCGAGGAGGGGCCTTCGGCGTGCTTTCCGAGCGACCGCTCTGCTTTGCCACCCCGCGTCGGCGCCTCCCGTTCCCCTCGCTCAAGCCGAGGTGGGGCGAAGGCTGGCCCAGGCCGGGGCCCGCTCCTCGGGCCGGACGCTGCTCGCGCCGCGAGCTCTAGCCGCCGCGCTCAAAGTCGCTGCGGAATACCCGCGCCACCGCCTTTTCCGCCGGTACGTGCATGGCGATGCAGTGCAAAGCCCCGGCGTACGTGATCAAAGTCGAGCAGTCGATGGCGTGGACTCGGCGCTTCGGGAACGCCTGCTCGAAGACGGCACGGGCCTGGGCGTTACGCGCATCATGCCCATTGAAGCGGCAGATCAGCACCAGGTCGTCGAGGATGACCGCGTTCGTGAAGGTGTAGTGCACGCCACCTTGCCGCCAACCCGGCGTGCGGAAGACCTCGATCCCCTGAGCGGCGAGCGCCGCGGCCACACTCTCAGTGACCGCGCGCGGCACCCCGCCGCCTTCGCTGGCCGCATATTCGCCGATGATCGCTTGTGTGTCGGAGACCGGCAGCAACCACATGTCGATGTGCTGCGTGCTGTCGTAACTCGCCGGAAAGGCTCCAGTGATACCGAGCGCAAGCCCCTGGTAGGCGGCAAAAGCGGCCTCGATGTCGCCGGCGCTGCTCCCTGGATTCTCCGCGAGGATGAGATCGGTCATCCGGGCCCATTGGGTCGCCCAGAGATGAAAGTTGCCGCCGCCATGCACGAGCGGCAGCTCGTAGCGCGGCTCCCCGAAGGAGGCGGCGACGGCCTCTGGAATGGCATCGTCCAAAGGTCGGGGGCGATTGTAGAGGTGGTCGATGATCGCCCGCCGTCCATCCACCCCCACGAAGCGGGGGCCGTAATCGCGAATCCACACCGAGTTGCTCGGCGCCTGAATGAAACTGAGGCGCGCTGGATCGACGCCGGCTTGGGTCAGTGTGGCGAGAGCCGCGCCTTGCTGAGCGGAATCGGCGACGACGATCCAGAGCCTCGCCCTCGCCGAATGCTGGCTGACTGCGACGGCCACTTCGGTGAGCACGGAATTGAGCGCGCCCCAACGGATGAGAAGACCCTCGTTCTCCTCGTATTCCGCCGGGGTCCGGATGCGGCCCGATGGCGGGGCGAGCAAATGCTTTCGCCAGGGCTGGCGGACGGGGCTTTCCCAAGGCGCTCGATCGCGCGGCAGCACGACCGCATCCTCGAATGCCCAGGCGAGCGGTGCCGCCAAGGCCGAGGAAAGCACGCCCGCGGCGAGAAGCATCATCCGAAAAAACCAGGCCATCGCGCCGCCACATCGGGAGAAACGCATATGGTAATGCTTCGAGACTTGGCTAAGCTTACCGGGTGAGCGCCGATGTCGCCCTCATCCTCGCCGATGTCCTCTTGATCCTGCATGCCCTCGTCGTGCTCTTCGTGGTCGGCGGATTCCTGGCGATCCTGATCGGGGCATTTGCGGGTTGGGCCTGGGTGCGGAATCTTTGGTTCCGGCTCGCCCACCTCGGCACCATCGCTTTCGTGGTCGCCCAGACCTGGCTCGGCGAGCTCTGTCCGCTCACCGTGTGGGAGCAGCGCTTGCGCGCGCTCGCCGGAGCACCCTCCTACGAGGGCAGTTTCATCGGCTACTGGCTGGGTCGGCTGCTTTACCTCGAGGCCCCTTGGTGGGTCTTTCTCGCGGCTTACAGTCTCTTCGGGACGGCGGTGCTGCTCGTCTTCCTCCTGGTGCCGCCGCGCTTCCGTACGAGGGGCTGATGAATTCGGTCGTGCTGGCCACGAGCGGCGGCAAGGACAGCCTGCTCGCGCTCGATGCCCTGCTCGCAAGCGGCCAGTGGCACGTCTCAGCGCTGCTCGCCACTCTCTGGGTGGAGCCGGATGGCAGCGAGTGGATCGCGGGTCATGGCATTCCCGCAAGCCTCCTTCGTGCCCAGGCCGAGGCCCTCGGGATTCCGCTACGCCCGATGCGCATCCCGCTCGGGGCGGACGATGATCGCTACGGTGTCGCCCTCGAGGAGTCGCTCGAGCAGATCGCTTGGCTCGATCCGCTGATTTCCCACTTGGCTTTCGGTGACCTGTTCCTTGAGGACATCCGCGCCTTTCGTGAGCGCTTACTGAGCCGCCTCGGCTGGCAGGCGCTCTTTCCGCTGTGGGGCCTGGCCACGGCGCAGCTGGCGCAGCATTTCCTCGCCCGCGGCTGGCGGGCGCTGGTGGTGGCGATCGATCCCGAGCGCGTGCCCGAAGACCTGCTCGGCCGCGAATACGACCGGGACTTCCTCGCGGCGCTTCCTCCGGATTGCGACCCCTGCGGCGAGAACGGCGAATTCCACACCTTCGTTTGGGACGGTCCCCGCTTCCGTCATCGGCTCCGTCTCGAACGCGGCGGCGTGCGCCGGCGCCCGGGTCAGCTCACGCTCGAACTCAGCCTCGCCGCTTCGGCTTGAGCATCGTCCCGGTGCAGCTCGCCGCCCCGCAGCGACAGGCCCAGATGCGCTTCATCCTGGCGGTATGCCGGACCGGGAGCACGATCCCGTAGTCGTAGCAGAGTTCTTCGCCTGCTCGGATCGGACGGATGGTTTCGATGATCACCCGATCGCGCCGAGGATCGCCGCTTGGGTGCTCGACGACTACCGCCCGACAGTTGGGCTCGCAGCCGTGATTGATGAAGCGCGCCCAGTTGCCGCCGACGTTCGCGTCGATGACGTAGTGCTCGTTGAGCGTGAAGAGGAAAGTGTGGCCGCTCTCGCAGCCATCGCCGTAGCGTTCATCGGCCTGGCGGTGTCGGAGTCTCCGCCCCCGGTATTCGATCAGCGCGATCCCTGCCGGCAAATCGACCCGCGCGAAAACGCCGAGACCATGAATCGGCGAACGCCTGAGCGCCAAGCGGCGGGGCATGAGGCTCAGCAGCAGCCGTGCTCGCTCGCGAAGGCGGTTCCCGGGCGATGCAGCGCCGAAGATGTGAGCCCGCGCCGAGCCGCCTCGGCGTGCGCCGCCAAGACTTCCGCGACCACCTGGGTCAAGCGTTGGGCGGTGGGAAGATCCAAGAACTCGTTCGGACCATGCGCATTCGAGTGCGGCCCGAGCACGCCCGTGATCAGGAACTGCGCACCCGGAAACTTCTCGCCGAGCATGGCCATGAACGGAATCGTCCCGCCTTCGCCCATGTACGCAGGCGGCTGCCCGAAGGCATGGAGCGAGGCCTGTTCGACCGCGTTCTCGAGCCAAGGCGCGAGCGGCGGCGCCTCCCATCCGGTCGCCGCCTGATCGGCGCGGAAACGCACCCGCGCCCCGTAGGGCGGATCGGCGTTCAGGGCGCGGGCGATGAGCTCCTTCGCGAGCTCCCCATTCAAAGTGGGCGGAAGACGCATCGAGAGCTTGAGCGCCGTGCGCGGGCGGAGCACATTGCCCGCCTGCGCGATCGGGGGCAAGCCCTCGCCGCCCGTGATCTCGAGCGCCGGCCGCCAGGTGCGGTTGAGGATGAGCTCATGGAGCGCCTCTGCCGTCGGCCGCATGCCGGAGACGAAGGGGAACTTGCGATAGACCGCATCGCCGAGCACCCTCGCCGCATCCATCGCCTGGCGCACCCGCAGTTCGGGAATCTCCACATGCAAACCCTGAAGGCGGATCGCCCCGCTGGCCGCATCCTCCAGGCGGTCGAGTAGAAGCCGTGCGATGCGAAAGCTCGAGGGCACGATCCCGCTGGCATCGCCCGAATGCACCCCCTCCTCCAGCACCTCGACTTCGAGAATGCCGCCGACCAAGCCGCGCAGGCTGGTGGTCAGCCACAAGCGTTCGTAGTCGCCGCAGCCGGAATCGAGGCAGACGATCAGCGACGGGCGGCCGATGCGCTCGGCCAAATGGTCGATGTAATGCGGCAGATCGTAGCTTCCCGACTCCTCGCAGGCCTCGATCAGGATCACCGCCCGCGCATGCGGCTTTCCCTCGCGGGCGAGCGCGAGCAAGGCGCTCAGCGAGGCGAAGCAGGCATAGCCGTCATCGGCACCGCCGCGTCCATAAAGACGGCCATCCTTGAGCACCGGCACCCAGGGGCCGAGCCCCTCGGCCCAGCCCGTCATCTCCGGCTGCTTGTCGAGATGGCCGTAGAGCAGCACCGTGTCCTCGATTCCCGCGGCTCCCGGAACTTCCATGAAAAGCAGGGGTGTCCGCCCCGGCAGGCGAACCACCTCGACCGACAGCCCCTCGATCGGCTGCGCCCTCGCCCAGCGCTCCATCAGCGCCACCGCCTCGTCCATGTAGCCGTTTTTCGCCCAGTCGGGATCGAACATCGGCGACTTGTTGGGGATGCGGATGTAGTCGCAGAGAAGCGGGAGGATTTCCTCGTGCCATTGCGCCTTCAGCGCAGTCAGGGTGCCGGGGTTCAGCATGCCTAGGCCTCACGAAGCACAGAGAACGCGATTCTAACCTCCCCCCTTCGGCGGGCGGCCATTGGGTGTCGGCATTTTCCGACTTCAGCCGTGGCGCTCTGCCGACCTCGATCTCGGTCTTCGCCTCTCAAACCCTGAGACGCCGATGGCGGAGCATGGACACCGTCGGCGCCTGCGGGTGCCGGCGGCTGCCGGGGGCGGCTCGCTGAGGGACCGCAGCCGGCGAGGCTCCAAACCCCAAGGAAACCATCGAGGAGATCACGACCATGTTCAAGGGAATTCGCCATGCCATGTTCGCACTCGCCCTGGCCTTGTCGGCCCCGGCATTCGCCGAACAGACGGTTGACCTCAATGTCGCCTCGGCGGCGGAGCTCGCCGCCGCGCTCCACGGCATCGGCATGAAGAAGGCCGAGGCGATCGTGGCCTATCGCGAGCAACACGGCCCCTTCAAGAGCGCCGATGAGCTGGTGAAGGTCAAGGGCATCGGCCTGGCGACGGTGGAACGCAACCGCAGTCGCATTGTTGTGGAGTCCCAAGCGGCCCCCAGGGGGAAGGCAGACTGATCCGCGACGCCGGGAAGCGTCGGCATGAGTGCCGGAAGGACGGGGAGCCACTCGACGAGGGAATGCGAACTGGCTCCGCCAGGGACGGATCGCGATGGGGGCCAGGGACGGTCCCCGATCGCGACATGACGACCGGCGAGGCGCTTCCCCAGGGGGAGGACAACCGCGTTTTGCTGCGACCCATCCCCCAACACCCCGAGCGAGGTCGCAGCGTTTTCGACCCTCCAACCCGGAGGGTCTTTTTTTGCCCCTAGCTCAGCCCGCGCGCGAGAACCACGAACTCGAGATCAGCCCGCCGGGGACGCCCGAAACGCTCATCGCCGTAGGGAAACGGCGCTCTTTCGCCGGTGAGGCGGTAGCCGCGACGTTCGTACCAAGCGATCAACTCTCGGCGCAGCGAAATCACCTTCATCTTGAGCAGCCGACATCCGAGGCGCTCGCGCGCGAAGAGCTCCGCCGCTTGCAACAGGACTCCGCCAAAACCCGAGCGCTGCCACGGAGGGCTCACGGCGAAAAGACCAAACCAAGCCGTTTCCCCCTCGCGGCGTAGATGGGCACAGGCAAGGAGCTCGGCCCGTCGCTCGATGAGGAGGATCGTCTGCGCCTCGCCCTCGATGAGCTCGGCAAGCATGCTCGCATCGGTCCGCTGGCCATCGAGCAGATCCGCCTCGGTGGTCCAGCCCCGGCGGCTTCGCTCGCCCCGATACGCACTCTCGACCAGATCGAGCAGACGCGGGATGTCCTCCGCGGTGGCTCGACGGAGCACACAGGTCTGCCAGAATGCCTCCCGTTCGGGGTCGGTGGGATCATCCGACCCGAGCGAGCCGAGCAGAAGCCAGGGCTTTTTCCAGCAGTCGCCCTCTTCGCCCGCATCCCCGCCGCTTCCTCCGCCCGCTGCGAGCAAACCAGCCGGCGCTGCGATCTGCCAGGCTTTGGCCGCAGCGCGAAGCTGCGCGGGCGATCGCCCTGGAAGGGCGCGAGCGAGCGCATCGTTGGCCGCGCGAAAAGCGGCACAGCCGCCGGTCGCCTCGACCTCAAGAGTGCAGGACGGCTGTGAATCCTCTACCTCGAGCTCAAGCCTGAGCGAAGCACCACAGCGGGCACAGCTCACTTTCCGCTCACGTTCCGTGTTTCGCTCGATCGTCAGATCGCTGACACGATCGGATGGGAGGGGCGTCATCGCGTCTTTCGTGATCTCGTTCACGTGCGAGGTTTGATGCAAATCAAGAGCCCCAGGTGAGGACCACCATACCCTGACCGACGGTTGTCTGGTGGATGTTCCGATGAGCCACGTGCTTTACGAAAGCGCCGAGCACCGGGTGGTCGTGTTCAACGATTTGGTGCGAAGCGAAGAGGGCGTTCAAGCCAACCAGTTCCTGGTGCAGCACCGCAGCGCCGCCGCCCTGATCGATCCCGGGGGAGCCTTGCTCTACACGCCCTTGTCGCTGGCCGTCTCGAAGTACCTGCCGATCCAGAAACTGACCTGGATCATCGCCTCGCACCAGGATCCGGACATCATCGGCGCCGCCGACCGCTGCCTGAGTTACACCCAAGCTCGCATCGCGGTTTCCCGGATTTGGGGACGGTTCCTGCCGCATCTAGTGCCGCATTTCCTCGAAAGGGCCCGTGGGGAGGATCGCTATCTGCTGCTGCCCGATGAGGGCGGCTCGATCCCGATGGATGGCGCCGAGCTTCGCGCCTTGCCCGCCCATTTTCTCCACTCGGTCGGGAATTTCAGCTTCTATGATCCGGTGAGCGGTGTCCTCTTCTCCGGAGACGTCGGCAGCTCGCTGGTACCGAGCGGCGAGCCATATCGGCCGGTCGAGGATTTCCGCGCCCACCTTCCGCGCATGGAAGGCTTTCATCGTCGCTACATGGCGAGCAATCGCGCCTGTCGGCTCTGGGTGCGCATGGTGCGACGGCTGCAGCCGAAGATGATCGTGCCCCAGCATGGCCTGCCCTTCGCCGACCCCCGCGTGATCGCGGAATTCCTCGACTGGCTCGAGGGTTTGAGCTGCGGTGCCGATGTGCTCCCGGAGCCCCTCTACGCGGCTTGAGCCAGGCGGTGGAGGCTTCGCCGCAGGGCAGAGGCGAAGGCCTCGATCTCCTCCGGGGTGTTATAGAGCGCGAGCGAGGCACGGCAGCTCCCGGAAACACCGAAACGGCGATGAAGGGGCTGGGCGCAATGGTGTCCGCTTCGTACTGCCACCCCCTCGAGATCGAGGAAGAGGGCGAGATCCTGCGGATGCACGCCTTCGAGTACGAAGCTGGCGATGGCGATTTTGCCGGGCTGCTCGCCGAGCACCCGTAAGCCCGGGATCGCCGTGAGCGCCTCCTGAAGGGCCCTCGAGAGCGCCGATTCGTGGGCCTGGATCGCGCCCTCGGGAAGGGCGCGCAGAAATTCGCAGGCTGCCGCCCAACCGACGGCGCCCGCCACGTTTGGCGTTCCTGCTTCGAAGCGGAGGGGCGGCTCCGCGAAAACGCTCTCCTCGAGGGAGACCTCGAGGACCATCTCGCCCCCACCCTGCCAAGGCTCCATCTCCTGAAGCCGCTCGCGCCGCGCGATGAGGGCGCCGATGCCCGTCGGCCCGAACATTTTGTGCGCGGAAAGGACGTAGAAATCGCAGCCGAGGCGGTCGAAGGCAATCGGAAGGTGGGCAGCCGCCTGTGCGCCATCCACCAAAGTGGGTATCCCCTGCGCGCGCGCAAGGGCGATGAGCTCGGCCACCGGATTGACCGTGCCGAGCACATTGGAAACGTGCGGGAAAGCGAAGAGCCGCACCGGATAGCCTGTGAGCATCCGGGCCGCCCCCTCGAGGTCGAGCATGCCCTTCTCATCCACGGGCACGGCCATGAGCCTCGCGCCGCGAGCGCGGCAGAGCATTTGCCACGGCACGAGGTTGCTGTGGTGGTCCATCGCCGTGACCAGCACCACCTCGCCCGGCTTCAGCCGAGGCGCGAGGTAAGCCTGCGCCACCAGATTCACGGCCTCGGTGGCGCCCCGTGTGAACACCACGCCACGAGGATCGGCGGCCCCAAGGAATCGGGCGAGGGTCGCTCTTGCGCCCTCGTAGAGCTCCGTCGCCTCGACCGCAAGGGCGTGCACCCCGCGGTGCACATTCGCATTGTGCGCACGGTAGAAGCGATCCATCGCCTCGAGCACGCGGAGAGGTTTCTGGGTGGTGGCCGCATTGTCGAAATAGACCAGCGCCTTGCCGTGCACCTGCCGGCCGAGGGCCGGAAACTCCTCGCGCACGAGCTCGAACAAGCGACGCTGGATCTGCGCTTCGCTCAACAGCGCTTCGCTCAAGTTTTCTCACCTCCCCACGGCAGAGGGTGATCGAGGCCCATTCGGCTCGACACCCACTCGGCGAATCGAGGCTCCGGCAGGCGGATCGAAATCTCTTCCAGAAACGCACCGATCAGAATGGCGCGGGCCATGGTCTCCGAAAAACCGCGCGAGCGGAGATAGAACAGCGCCTCGGGGTCGAGCTGACCCACCGTCGCGCCGTGCGCCGCCACGACCTCGTCGTGATGGATCTCGAGAACGGGCCGGGTATCGACCTCGGCCTGGGGCGAGAGCAGAAGGTTGCGGCTGCTCAGCCGAGTCTCGGCCCCGGAGGCACCGGGCGCGACGTGAAGCGTGCCGGTGAAGACCGCCCGCGACTGATCCTCGGCGACCCCTCTGAAACGAACCTCGGCCGAGGTGTCCCGCTCGAGGTGGCGCACTTCCACCACTTGATCGGCATGCTGCCGCCCCCGCAGCCGAGCGACTCCCGCGATGTCGCCATGCGCCTCGCGGCCACGCAAGGTCGTCAGCCACTCCGAACGCACCAGCTCGCCACCGCGGTCGATGGCGGTGATCCGAAGTCGCCCGCGAGCCTCGACCTGAAGCCTGGTCCTGGAGAGCAGGATGCTCCGAGCCCCCATGTCCTGGAACCGCACCAGCTCGAGCTCGGCATCGGCGGCGAGCTGGATTTCGTTGATCACGCTCGAAAGCTCAGCCTCCTCACCCCCGTCGTAAAAGTGCTCGACGATCCGAAGCCGCGCTCCGCCTTCGAGCTCGATCAGTCCGCGCAGATGCCACGCCCTGCCCGAGCTCTGCTTCGACCCGAGGTAGACGAGATGCACGGGCTCCCGGACACTGCGCCCGGCAGGCACTCGCAACAGCAAGCCATCCGTCGCCAGCGCCGCGTTGAGATGGTCGAGCGCGTCTTCGCCGCTTCCCATCAGCCGCGCGATCCGGAAGCGGGCCGCGGCATCGTGATTCCGGAATACCTCGGAGAGGGGGAGGAACTCGATCTCGGCGTCGGCAGGGAGCCGACTCGACTCCGGCGCGAAACGGCCATCGACGAACACGAGGCGATGCCTGACGGCGTCGAGCGGCGGCGGTAGCGGCGGGGGGAGAGCCGAGCCACGCGGCAGGGCGAAGGCTCGCTGCTCGAGTCCTTTGAGCGGGGTGTACTTCCAAGCCTCCTCCCGACGCCCGGGTAGACCCGACGTGACGAAGGCATCGAGACGATCGCGACGAAGCTGGCGTAGCCAAGCCTGCTCGTAGCCCGGCATCGCCGCCTCGAGCCGCTCGAACTCATCGAGGAAGCCTTGCAAGAGCGGCGCGATCATCCGAGCGCCTCCGAGGCTCGCCGACGCTCCGCAAGCCAACCATAGCCCTCGCGCTCGAGGCGTTGGGCGAGGTCCGGACCGCCGGAGGCCACGATCCGGCCCTCCGCCAGCACGTGGACTCGATCGGGAACGATATGCTCGAGCAGCCGCTGGTAATGGGTGATCACGAGAAAAGCGCGCTCGGGCGAGCGCAGGGCATTGACCCCGGACGCCACCAGGCGCAGAGCGTCGATGTCCAGCCCCGAATCGGTCTCGTCGAGAATCGCAAGCTCGGGTTCGAGCATGAGCATCTGCAGGATTTCGTTGCGCTTCTTCTCGCCGCCCGAGAAGCCTTCGTTGAGGCCGCGCTGGAGCAAGCCGTCGTCGCTGCCGATCAGGCGCAGACGTTCGCGCGCGGCGCGCAGGAACTCGACCGCATCGAGCTCCGGCTCGCCTCTCGCTTTCCGTTTCAGATTGACGGCGGTCCGCAGGAAATAGGCATTGTTCACGCCAGGGATTTCCACCGGGTACTGGAAGGCGAGGAAAATGCCGGCGATCGCCCGCTGCTCGGGTGCGAGGCTCAGCAGATCCTTGCCGTCCCAGCGGATGTCGCCACGGGTGCGCTCGTAGCCCTCTTTACCGGCCAACACGTAGGCCAGGGTGGACTTGCCCGCCCCATTCGGCCCCATGATCGCATGCACTTCCCCGCGCGGCACGCGCAGATCGAGACCCTTGAGGATCGGCGTACCGCCGACGGAAACATGTAGATCGACGATCTCGAGCACCTTTCACTCCTCCGCTCAGCCCACCGCGCCCTCGAGGCTGAGCTCGAGCAGCTTCTTCGCCTCGATCGCAAACTCCATCGGCAGCTCCTTGAACACCTGCCGACAGAATCCATCCACGATCAAAGCCACCGCGTTCTCCTCGTCGATCCCTCGGCTCCGGCAGTAGAACAGTTGCTCCTCGGAGATGCGGGAGGTCGTGGCTTCGTGCTCGACGATGGCGGTGGGGTTGCGAACCTCGATGTAGGGAAAGGTGTGCGCGCCGCAGTGGCTGCCGATCAGCAAGCTGTCGCATTGCGTGTGGTTGCGCGCCCCCTCGGCCGTGGGCAGCACCCTGACCAAGCCTCGGTAGGTGTTCTGACCATGACCCGCGCTGATACCCTTCGAGACGATTTTGCTCCGAGTGCGCTTACCGATGTGGATCATCTTGGTACCGGTATCCGCCTGCTGGCGGTGGTGGGTCAAGGCCACCGAATGGAACTCGCCTGAGGATTCCTCCCCGCGCAGGATGCAGCTCGGATATTTCCAGGTGATGGCGGAGCCCGTCTCGACCTGAGTCCAGGAGATGCGGCTGCGCCGGCCGCGACAGTCGCCGCGCTTGGTCACGAAGTTATAAATCCCGCCGCGGCCCTCCTCATCGCCGGGATACCAGTTCTGCACGGTCGAGTACTTGATCTCCGCCTCATCGAGCGCGATCAGCTCCACCACCGCCGCATGCAACTGGTTCTCATCGCGCATCGGCGCGGTGCAGCCCTCGAGGTAGGAGACGTAGGCCCCTTCCTCGCAGATGATCAGCGTGCGTTCGAACTGGCCGGTGTCGCGGGCATTGATCCGGAAATAGGTCGAAAGCTCGAGTGGGCAGCGCACGCCCTTGGGCACATAGACGAAGCTTCCGTCGGAAAAGACCGCCGAGTTGAGCGCAGCGAAGAAATTGTCGGTGTAGGGCACCACCGTGCCGAGGTACTTGCGCACCAGTTCCGGGTGTTCGCGCACCGCCTCCGAAAAGCTGCAGAAAATGACCCCGGCGGCGGCGAGCTCCTCCTTGAACGTGGTCGCCACCGACACCGAGTCGAAGACCGCATCGACCGCCACGCCGGCAAGACGCGCCCGCTCGTGAAGCGGCACGCCCAAGCGCTCGAAGGTCTGAAGCAACTTCGGATCGACCTCTTCCAGCGAGCGCGGGCGCTTCTTCTGCTGCGGCGCGGCGTAGTAGGAGATCGCCTGATAGTCAATCGGTTCGATGCGAAGCTTCGCCCAGCGCGGCTCCTCCATGCTCAGCCAGTGACGATAGGCCTTGAGCCGCCATTCGGTGAGCCACTCAGGCTCTTCCTTCTTCTCGGAAATCAGTCGGATGACGCTCTCGTCGAGACCTGGCGGAACGATGTCGGTCTCGATCGCCGTCTCGAACCCATGCTCGTAGCGTCGTGCCAGCCGGTCGTGGATCTCGCGATTGCTCATCGGCCAATCCTCGTTCAAGCGTGGACCTGCACGGGGATCGAGCGCGCACACGCAAGCTCGGCCACACTCACTTCACGAAGAGCTCGCTCGATCGTGCGGCTCACGCGCTGCCAGGACTCCCGCACCGTGCACAATCGCTCGCGTTCGCAGAGCCGGGCACGGATCGCGCAATCCGTCATCGCGATCGGCCCGTCGATGGCCTCCACCACCTCGGCGAGCGAAATCGCCGCGGGATCCCGCCGCAATCGGTAGCCCCCTCGTGCTCCGCGGAAGGACTCGACCAGGCCGGCGTGAGCGAGCCGTTTGAGCAGCTTGCTGACCGTTGGAAGCTCCAAGTGCGCCTGCTCGGCGATCTCGGCGGCGCTCAGGATCCGGGCTGGCTCCGCGGCGAGGCAGCCCATCACGGCTGCGGCGTAGTCGGAAAGTCGGCTGACACGCAACATGACTCAATCCGTACTCGATTGGTCCCATTTTAGCGCGAGAACCGCCTCCGTGCAGCCGCGGGCTCGCTATCCTAGCGAGCCGTCTCGAGGCGGTTCCTCCACGACCCGTGCGTCCCCTGCGACTGCTTCTCTGGTGGCGCGGCCTGGAATGGTCGCTCTGGCTGCTACTCGCCTCTGTGCTCGTAGCCCCCGGAATACCTGCACCGCTTCAGCTCGCCCACTCGGACAAGCTCGCCCATGCCGCCGGATTTGCCGTTCTCGCGGCCTATGCCGTGCTGCTGCGAGAGCGGTGGCGTGCGCTGCGCGATTCGCTTCTGATGCTCGCCGCATTCGGTGCTCTGCTCGAGGGCATCCAAGTCCTCCTTCCTTGGCGTCAGGGCGACTGGGTCGATCTCGCGGCGAACTGGGGCGGCATCCTCGTGGGCAGCCTCCTCGCCCTGTCTCCTTGGTCGGATGCCCTGGTCCGACTCGAACGGCGGATGCTCTACATCAGCGAACGTTTCAAGCCGTGGCGCTGAGCAGCCGCCAAGCAGCCTCGATCCCCTCCTCGCCGATCATCAGATACGACCAACCCGCCAGCGCCAGGAAGGGCCCGAAGGGGATGGGAGTGCTCCGGTCTCTGCCCCGCAGAGCGAGGTAGAGCGAGCCGATGATGGCGCCGAGCACGCTCGAGAGCAGAACGATCGGCAGAATCCCTTGCCAGCCGGCAAAGGCGCCGAGCGCGGCCAGCAACTTGAAATCGCCGTAGCCCATGCCCTCCTTGCCCGTGAGCAGGCGAAAACCCCAGTAGACGCTCCACAGACTGAGATAACCCACAGCGGCGCCGAGGATCGCCTCCCGCGGCTCGACGAACAGCCCCCAGAGCGAGCTGAGCAGCCCAAGCCACAGCGTGGGCATCGTCAGCTCATCGGGCAACCACGTGGTCCTGAGGTCGATCACCGCCATCGCGATCAGGAGCCAGCTGAGCAGCAGCATCACCAGGCTCTCCGCACTCGGCCCGAAACGGAGGACCACGGCGAGCGATAGCAGCGCCGTGAGCCCCTCGACCAGCGGATACTGGAGCGAAATCGGGGCTTCGCAGGCACGGCATCGCCCCCGGAGCAAAAGCCAGGACAGGACCGGTATGTTGTCGTACCACGCGATCCCCGCACCACAGCGCGGACAGCGCGAGCGATCGAATACGAGGCCCGGCGGCGGCCGCTCCTCCTCCTCGGGAAGACCGAGAAACTCCCTCGCCTGACGGCGCCAGGCCCACTCGAGCCGGGCCGGGAGTCGGAGGATGAGGACGTTGAGGAAACTGCCGACGATGAGCCCGAGGAGCACGCCTACGGTCGGCAGCAACCACGGCGCTGCCGCCAGAATCTCCTCGCTCATCACGTGCTGCCGCGCTGCCTCAGACGACTGCAGCGAGCTTGAAGATCGGCAGGTACATGCCGACCACCATCGAGCCGACCAGGACGCCGATGATCACCATGACCAAAGGCTCGATCATGCTCGAAAGCGCGTCCACCGCGTTGTTCACCTCTTCCTCGTAATACTCCGCGACCTTCATGAGCATGGTATCGAGGGCGCCGGCTTCCTCGCCGATCGCGGTCATCTGCACCACCATGTGCGGGAAGAGATTGACCTGGCGCATCGCCGTGCTCATCGAATACCCGACCGACACGTCGTCGCGGATGCGCCGGACGGCGTCGGTGTACACGATGTTGCCGGTCGCGCCTGCCACGGAGTCGAGCGCTTCCACGAGCGGTACGCCGGCCTTGAAGGTCACCGCGGTCGTCCGGGCGAAACGCGCGATCGCCGAGTTGTGCAGGATCTGGCCGATGACCGGAATCTTGAGCGAGAGACGGTCGAGCAGGCGTCGGAAGTTCTCCGAACGCTTGTAGACCTGCATGAAGGCGATGATCGCGCCGATGAGGACGGCCAACATGAAGAACCAGTTGGCTTGCAAGAATTCCGACAGCGCGATCAGCATCAGGGTGAAGCCCGGCAGGTCCGCCCCGAAAGACTTGAACACCTCCTGGAACTGGGGCACGACGAAAATCAGCAGGATGGCGCTCACGAGAATCGCCACCGCGATGATGATCGCCGGGTAAAACAGTGCCTTCTTGATCTTCCCTTTGAGACTCTCGACTCGCTCTTTGTAAGTGGCGATGGTGTCGAGGACCGTGTCGAGAACGCCCGCCTTTTCGCCGGCGCGCACGAGATTGCGGTAGAGATCGTCGAAATGCAGCGGATGCCGACTGAGCGCCTCGTAGAGCGAGGAACCGCCCTCAATGCTCTGCTTGATGTCGGTGATCATGTCCTTGAAGCGCGGGTTCTTCTGTCCGCCCGCCAAGATTTCCAGGGCCATGACCATCGGCACGCCCGATTTCATCATCGTGGCGATCTGCCGACTGAAGAAGGCGATGTCACGAGGCGTCACCCGCTTTCCGGCACCGCCGAAGAGCGGCTTCCCCTTCTGCTTCACCGTGATCGGCTGGATCCCTTGCCGCCTGAGCTCCGCCTTGAGGATGGCGTCGCTCTTCGCGAGCTGTTCGCCGCGCATGATGACGCCGCGCTTGTCCTTGCCCTCCCAGACGAAGACCTTCAAGCCGGAGTCGACCGGCTTGCTGCGAGCTGCGGTGGTGGTCGTGGCCATCTCTTCAGTCCTTCGTCACGCGATTCGCCTCGGCGAGGCCAATGATACCGTGCTTGACTTTGAGCAGGGCCGACTGCCGTAGGCTCGCCACCCCGCTGCGACGAGCCGCGTGCGCGATCTGGATCGCGTTCGCGCCCGTCAAGATGATCTGCGCGATTTCCTCGGTCATCGGCATCACTTCGTAAATGCCGACCCGCCCTTTGTAGCCATCGTTGCAACCGGAGCAGCCCACCGGCTCGTAGAGCTGGAAGCCCTGCGCGATGTCCTCTTCGGTGAAGCCCTCGGCCAGAAGCGCGGCCTTGGGAAGGGTGACGAGGCGCTTGCACTCGTGCAGCCGACGCGCCAGACGCTGCGCGGTGACCAGCGTCACCGACGAGGTGATGTTGAAGGGCGCGATGCCCATGTTCATCAGGCGCGCGATGGTCTGCGGCGCGTCGTTGGTATGCAGGGTCGAAAGCACCATATGCCCGGTCTGCGCCGCCTTGACCGCGATCTCCGCGGTCTCCAGATCGCGGATCTCACCGACCATGATCACGTCGGGGTCCTGCCGCAGAAAAGCGCGGAGCGCCGCGGCGAAGGTCATCCCCGTCTTCGGATTCATCTGGACCTGATTGATGCCGGGAACCCGGATTTCGACCGGGTCCTCGACGGTGGAGATGTTGCGACCCTCCTCGTTGAGGATGTTGAGCGCGGTGTAAAGAGAGACCGTCTTGCCCGAACCCGTGGGGCCAGTCACCAGCACCATCCCCCAAGGCTTCTGGATGGCCTCGAGGAACAGACGCTGCTGTTCCGGCTCGTAACCGAGCTTGTCGATCCCGAGCTTGGCGGCGCTGCCGTCGAGGATGCGCAGAACGATCTTCTCGCCGAACAGGGTCGGACACGTGTTGACGCGGAAGTCGACGCTCTTGTTCTTCGAGAGATTGAGCTTGATGCGACCATCCTGAGGAACGCGCTTCTCCGCGATGTCCAGGCTCGCCATCACCTTCAAGCGCGCGCTGATCTTCTCGCGCATGTTGATCGGAGGCGATGCGATCTTGCGGAGGATTCCGTCCAGCCGGAAACGCACCCGGTAGAAATTCTCGTAAGGCTCGAAATGGATGTCGGATGCGCCCCGCTTGATCGCCTCCATGAGCATTTTGTTCACGAACCGCACCACGGGCTGATCGTCCGCGGCATTGACATCGACGCCGCCCCCCGCGACCTCGACATCGGCCGATTCGTCGAACTCGAGGTTTTCCAAACCCTCCTCGTCGATGCCGACGATCTGCGTCTGGGCCTCCGACAAGGCCATTTCGATCGCACGCCGGAGCTGATCCTCGGCGACGAGGATCGGCTCCACCATCAGGTTCGTGGCGAACTTGATCTGATCGAGCGCCTGAACGTTGGTCGGATCCGAGACGCCGACGAACAGGCGATTGCCGCGCTTGAAGAGCGGTAGCACCTGGTGCTTGTTGATGAGCTCTTCCTTGACCAGCTTGACCGGCAGTTGGCTGATCTCGAGTGCGTTGACGTCGAGCAGGGGTATGCCGAACTCCTGCGAGGCAGCGGAGGCGACCTCAGCGGCACCGACCAGCGCGTTCTCGACGAGATAGGTCACCAAGGACTGCTTGGCCTTGGCCGCCGCCTGCATTGCGCGCCGCATCTCCGCATCGCCGATCAACTTGGCTTGGACCAGGCGGCCCGGCAGTCCCGTGAGCTCGGCTTGAGGCGGTGAGGTGACACTCATGACCGACCACTCGGCCTCTCGATGACCCTCTCGGGGATCACTCTAGCGCATCCAAGCGCATTTGGGTACGCATGGCCGCCATTCCTCGCCCACGCCCACGATGAAGTCGCTGAGGCCCTGCACGCTTAAACTGGGGTCCCATCCACCAAGGGCGAGGGCGCTCATCCGATGCGTCTTTCGATCATCCTGCCCGCGAAGAACGAGGGCGAGAATCTCCACGTCCTCCTCGCGGAGCTTCGCGCCCGGTTTCCCGAGGCGGAGCTCATCGTGGCCGACGATGGATCGACCGACACCACCGCGGCCGTGGCGAGGGAACATGGGGCCAGGGTTCTCTCCGCACCCTACTCGATGGGAAACGGCGCCGCCATCAAGAGAGGGGCGCGCGCGGCGCAAGGAGAGGTCCTCGTTTTCCTGGACGCGGACGGGCAGCATCCGCCGGAAGCCATCCCTAAGCTGCTCGCCAAGCTCGAGGAGGGCTACGACATGGTCGTGGGGGCGCGGGTGCGAGGGGGGCAGGCCAATCTCGGACGCGGCTTGGCCAATCGCTTCTATAACCTGCTTGCGAGCTACGTCACCGGCCACCGCATCCTCGACCTGACCTCCGGTTTCCGCGCCGTCCGCGCCGAGCGCTTCCGAGAGTTCTTGCACCTTTTGCCGAACGGCTTCAGCTACCCCACCACGATCACCATGGCGTTTTTCCGCAGCGCCTATCCGGTGGCCTACGTGCCGGTTGATTTTCGACCCCGGCAGGGAAGCCAGAAAAGCCACATCCGCCCTCTGCGCGATGGTCTTCGCTTCCTCGCCATCATCTTCAAGATCGCCACGCTCTACGCCCCGCTTCGGGTCTTCGCGCCGATCGCGGCGCTGTTCTTTTTCACCGGCCTTGGCTATTACGGCTACACCTACCTCACTCAAGGACGCTTCACCAACATGAGCCTGTTGCTCTTCAGCGCCTCCGTGATCGTGTTCCTGATCGGCCTGGTGAGCGAGCAGATCACTGCCCTCACCTACGCCCGCGCCGAGCGCGAATGATCGCCGCCACCTTGCGCCGCTGGCTCGCGCCCCTGCGGGCGACACCGCTGAATCCGCAATGGTTGCTCGAGCGGCGAGAACCCTGGCCGCCGGAGCTCACTGGCTCCGCCGGTCTCCTCCTCGACGTGGGCTGCGCCGATCGCTGGCTCGAGAAGACACTGCCGCCGGAGTGGCGTTATCTGGGTCTGGATCATCCCCGGATCGGGGGCCAGCGCTACGGTGCCCGCCCCGATGTCTTCCCCGATGCCTGCCGCTTGCCCTTCAAGGACGAGCGCTTCACGGCGGTCGCGGCTTTCGACGTGCTCGAGCATCTGCCCGAGCCGCACGCCGCACTCCGCGAGTTTCAACGCCTGCTCGCCGAGGGAGGGTGGCTGCTGCTCAGCATCCCCTTCCTTTACCCCCGTGCATGACGCGCCCCACGATTTTCAGCGATATACGCGCTTCGGGCTTCAACGCGCACTCGCGGGGCTCGGCTTCGAAGTCGTGGCCATGAAGTCGCGTACCCCGACGATCGAAGTCGTCGCCGTGCTTGCCAACCTCGCCATCGCAGGATGCGCCATCGCCGCCTCGGAACGCCGCCATCCGGCCTTGATCCTCGTCGTGCCGCTGCTGCTTTTCATCCCCCTCATCAACCTCTCCGCTTGGCTCTTCGCCCGCCTTCTCCCGAACTGGGAACCTCTCGTCGGCGGCTACCGCGTGCTTGCCCGCAAGCGATGCAAAAATCCGCCATCGTCCTGATCTCGAGCTCCTACCCGTGGCGCGCGGATGGCAGCGAAGCCGCGGGCGGCTTCGTGGCCGAGCTCGCCGAACGGATCGCCGGAGAGATGCCGGTGCGCGTCGTCGCCCCCGGGCCAAGGGAAGGCCGGGAGCGACTCGGGCCGCAGCTTGAAGTCTTCCGCTTCGCGGCGCCAGCGGGGCGAGCGCTCTCCACGCTTCGCCCGTGGCACCCAGTGGATGCGCTCGCCATCCTGCACGTGCTGCGTTCGGGCTTTCGCAGCACGATGCGCGCGGTCACCGCCGGCCCCAGCCGGCACCTGCTCGCCCTTTGGGCTCTGCCTTGCGGCGCCTGGGCCCGCAGCGCTTCTCGCCGTCACGGGGTGCCCTACTCGGTCTGGGCCCTCGGCAGCGACATCTGGAGCCTGTCCCGAATCCCCTGGGTTCGCGGGCAGCTCTGCCGCGTGCTTCGAGGCGCCGCGCATCGTTTCGCCGACGGAATCGCACTCGCCGAAGAAACCGAGAAGCTGTGCCAGCAGCCGGTGGGCTTTTTACCGAGCGCCCGAAGACGAGCGAGCGATCCACCGCCTCCGCTTCGCACCGATCCACCTTATCGTCTGCTCTATCTCGGCCGCTGGCACCCCAACAAAGGCATCGATCTTCTGATCGACGCGCTGTCGCTGCTCGGCGAGGCAGACTGGCGCAGGGTCGAGGCCGTCGAGCTCGCGGGCGACGGCCCGCTCGCGCCCAGGCTGCGCGAACGGATCCAGGCCCTGCAGGCGGCAGGAAGGCCCATCGAATGCCCGGGATTCCTCGACCGCGAACGCGCCTTCGAGGCGCTTCGGCGCGCCGATTTCATCCTCATCCCTTCGCGCATCGAAAGCATTCCTCTGGTGTTCTCCGATGCGCTCGCAGCCGGCCGACCGGTGCTCGCCATGCCCGTCGGCGATCTCCCGCGCCTGCTCTGCGAATACGCCTGCGGGTTGCTCGCGCGCGACGTTTCGGCGGCCGCTTTCGCCGCCGCTCTCGGCGACGCCCTCGCGCAAGGACCGCAGCGTTTCGCAAAAGCCTTGAGTCAGGCGGCGACGGACTTCGATTTGCAGCGCATCGCGGCGAAGCTTCTTTCATGCGTGGGCTGAAGGCGCATCCGGCCTGGCACATCGCCGAGACCCCGATTCCTGAACTCGCCGCATGGTCGGAGTCGCGCCCGGCCTGGTTCGCGGCAAGCGCTTGGGCAGAAGCCCTGCAGGCACTGGGCGCACGCTGCCTGTTCGCCTGGCATCGCGAGCGGCAGCGCGGCCTCGTCGTGCCGGTGTTCACGCGCTTGGGCTTTCTCCGCCTCGCTTTCCTCGGCTTTCCCATCTGCCCTCTTTCCGACCCCTGCGAGCGCGAGGCGCTTGCGGCCGCGCTGCTCGCAGGCGGCCACTGTCAGACGGTGCGCTTCAGCTTGCCGATGCTTCAAAAAGCCGAGGATGCGTTGTCCGAGGGGGAACGGCCCGATGTGTGGATCGAGAATCTTCCGAGCTGGAGGCCCTCCTCCCGGCTTCGGCGCGATCTCGCCTACGCTCGGCGTCACCTCGGCGATTGGGAGCTCGTTCGCGAGTCCCTCGAGATGGCAGCGGCGGCCCGGCTCTATGCGGAGGTCATCGCGCGTCACCGAGGCCAGGCGGTGTACAACACCGCCTATTTCGGGCATTTGGGCAGGGTGCGCCACCCGGGGCTGTTCGTGTTCGGCCTCTGCGATGGGTGGGGGCAGCTTCGGGCCTTCGCGATCCTCGCCATCCACGAGGACACGGGCTTCTACCTCCATGCCGCCGCCGACGAGGAGGCGCGCCGGCGCGGGGCGGGCGACCTCTTGCTCGAGGCAGTGGTGGAGCAGAGCCGACGATCGGGTTGCTTGCGCCTCGATCTCATGGCCTCCCCCCCGAGGCAGTCAGGGCTCATCGCCTTCAAACGCAAGTGGGGCGACCGCCTCGGGGTCTGCACCACCCAGCACACGAGCCGCGGCCTGATCGGACGGGCGATGCAGGCGGCGCTTGCCTTCAAGCTCAAGCACGGGGCGCGCCGCCGATGAAACCTCGGTATCTGCCGGTTTCGCTCACGCCCCTCCTGGCAGCGAGCCTGGCGCCTCGTCCGCAGGAAGCGTGGTGGGCGAAACTGAGCGCCGCGCCCCCTCGATACGCCGAGCTGTGCTCTTCGGCGCGCGATGCTTTGGCGATTGTTCTGCGCGCCTTGGGCCCTCCGGGTTCGGTGCTGGTGCCCGCTTACACCTGTCCGAGCGTGTTCGCGATGCTGCGGGGTATCGGCGAGCGACCCCTGCCCGTCGATCTCGACCCGGAGGGCGGCGGCTTCGATCCCGACGGTTTTCACAAGGCGCTGAGCCCTTCGCTGAAGGCGGTCCTGCTCACCCATCTCTTCGGCCGCGCCCCCGATCGCGACTGGATCATCGCCCAGGCCGACCGCATGGGCGTTCCGGTGATCGAGGATTGCGCGCTTGTGATCGATCCGGCCGTATCCACGCGAGGTGTGACCGCGCGCATCTTGAGCTTCGGCAGGGGCAAGCCGCTCGCCTTCGGCGCTGGGGGCGCACTCCTTGCCTACGATGAGCGCTTGGCCGGAAGGCTTCCCGTGCACTGCTCAGAACCACGCCCCAGGCGAGGCCTGCTGTGGCTTCTCAAGGGCGCGCTCCGCGACAGCTCCCTTGCGCTGCGGCTTGCTTCGTATCGGGCCCAGCGAGGCCACGGCGCTGAGCCCGCGGAGCCGCCCTTCGCGTTGCACCTTCCCACGAGACGGTTTCAGCAAGTTCTTGGCCATCGCTTGGCGAGCCGCGAGCTCGATACGCGCCGCGAACTCATGCGCTCGGCCCTCGAAGCCCTCCAGAAGCGAGCAGAGCCGATCACCGGGCGCGAGCGGATGCCAGGCTGGCGAATCCCTGAAGAGGCTTTGGTTCCGGCTTTCGCGTTTCGGGTTCGTGGGCGCGACCAAGCGCGGCAAAGTCTCAGGAGAGAGGGAATCGACTGCCCCCGCTATTGGGACTTCGATTGTTTTCCGAAGGATTTCCTCGCCTCTTTTCCTGGCGCTCGTGAGCTCGCCTTGAGCTTGCTTTTCGTTCCCATTCCCCCGCTGCTCCGTCCGCGCCCTGGTCTTCGGCTCATCGAGGCGCTCGCGGATTGCGATCCGCAACCCTTCGCCTAGCGCAAGCGCCTCTTGAGCTCGCGAGCAAGCCGTGCCGCATCGGCGCGAAGGCCGCGCAAATAGCGGCTACGAAAGTTGTAGAGATTGTCGAAGCCGAGAAGGTAAAGGCCAGGACAATCGCGAACACCAAAACCATCCATCGGCGGCAAGCCGCTCTCCGGATCCAAGCTCAGCCAGCCCTCGAGCAGCGAGAGCGCGGGTCGGTAGCCGGTCGCGAGCAGGATGAGATCGGCGGGAAAACGCTCCCCGTCGACGGTATGGACATGACCCGCCGCGATCGCGCGAATCGGCCCCACCAGCGGCACGCGACCGCTGCCGAGCAAACGCTCGGTTTCGCCTCCGTCCATGACCGGAAAGGAGTCGGCGTGCAGATGCGGCTGAGCGAGAACCCGGAGCCATTCCCAGAAGAAATAGACCTGATCGCGTAAGCGCCCGATGGCATCGCCGCGCCGGAAGCGGATCGGCCGCCGGGCCGAGAGCACGATGCGCACGCCGCGGCGGTAAAGCTCCACCATCAGCTGGCCTGCGCTCACCCTTTTTCCGACGAGCACCACCGTGCGCCCGCGGTGAGCCGCCGCGAAGGCATCGTAATCCTCGACCGTCGCGGCATGCCGTACAGGGATCGAGTGGTCGCTCTCGAAGGCTGGCCTTGGTTCGCGCGGCGCCGAGAAATAGCCGGTGGCCAGGACCACGCACGCGGCCGACCAGGCCTCACCCGTCGCCGAACGCAACAGCCATCGGCCGGAATGAGGCTGAAGCGCGACGATGTCGCTCCGCTCGCGCACGGGAAGCCGATGGCGTGCCGCAAAAGCAAGCAGATACTCGCGATAAACCGATGCCGCAGCGATGGCGAAGGGGGAACGCTGAAAGGCATCGCGCGTTTCGAGGACGTTGGTCCACCAGGGGCTGAGAAGGCGCATCGTGGGGGGGTAATGCCACCAGCTCTCCGCGACCCGCCCCCGCTCGAGCACCAGCGTCTCGATCTTCGCTCGACACAAATGGGCAGCGAGCGACAGCCCAGCCGGCCCTCCCCCGACGATGGCGACCGCAAGCTCCTGCGCTGCGCTCATGGCTTGGCCGCCTCGAACAGGACGTCGCAATAATCCCAAGGCGGCACCCCGATTCGCGATCCCCACCAGCGCTCGAGGCGCGCGAGCCGCCCATGAAGTCGCTTCGGGATCCATCCGAAACGAATGAGATAGATCCACGGCGTGTGGCCATAGCGGAGGATCTCCGCGCGGCGAGGCCGCAACCCGGCTTCGGCAAAGAGCTGCTCATAGCTTGCGAGCGTCCGGAACCGCTTGAAAGCGCTCGGCTGGTCTCGAACCTTCCGCCGCACCTGTTCGATCGCGATGAGCACCCCTCCCGGCGCGAGCACCCTCGCGCATTCGCCGAGCACCTGGATGAGCTGCCGATCCTCCACGATGTGGGTCATGACCACGTAGGTCGTGACGGCGTCCAGCGAAGCGTCGCGGATCGGAAAACGCCAGCCATCGTAGAGCACAGGCAAATAGGCATCGCCCAAGCCGCGCTCGGCGACGCGCGCGAGCAAACCGCGCGCGATATCCAACCCGACGACGCGCGCCCCCAGTCCGAGGAGGGTTCTGCCCAGGCTGCCGGTGCCACAGCCGAGATCGAGCGCGGTTCGTACGCCACGCGCGGCCAGGGACTGTGCGATGGTTTCGTTGCGAATCGCAGCCAAATAGGCATTTTTGTCCCCGCGGCGATCGCGAGGGTCGATCACGGCCGCATCCGGATCGAGATGGGCCAGCGCATCCCAATGCGGACGCTGATCGAGCGGCGCGTCCTTCATGAGCGAGCTGCGATCATCAAGCGCCCTCCGATCCAGCGCACCACCCCCACTGCCAACGCCTCGGCACTGATCAAGAGCACGCGCAAGAGCGCGGCTTGAACGATCGCGGCACCGGCGCCGTGAGCGGAGCCGGCGAGGAGCACGAAGATGGCTTCGCGTACCGCAAGCCCCCCCGGCACCACGAAGGCGAAGATGGCGAGCAAGGAGGCCGCGGCGTACCAGGTCGCCAGGAGCGCAAGCTCATGCAGAGGAAGCCTCTCGCCGAGCAGAAAGAACCACATCGCATAGTAGGCCAGCCACTCGGCGAGCAAAATGGCACTGCTGCGCGCGGGGCTCGCTCCGATGTCGGACTCCACGAGCTCGGGCCGCGCCCGCAGCTTCGCCCATAGCTGGAGGAAAATCCGCTCCAACGCCGGCCAGCGATGAAAAAGCTCGACGAGCACCAGCACGGCCACGGCGATGACGATCGGCCAGCGCTGATGAAAGACGAGGAGATCGAGCATCGCCACCAGCACCCCCACCGCCAGGAGATTCGTTTGAAACATCTGGACGATATGCGCCAGGATGATCTTCCGAGCGGGAAAAACATCGCCGAGCGAACCGATCTGGTAAGCGACACCCCAGATCTTTCCCGGAAGGTAGCGAGCGACCTGCGCGACGGCGTAGGCATGGGCGAGCCGCCCTGCAGCCCCGATCGGTGCGCCCAAGCGGCGGCACACCTCGAGGTAATAGCTCGTCTTCAAGAGATGCATGAGCAGCGCCATCGCGAGCGCCACGAGGCTGTTGCCGAGCGAGAGGCTCGAGAGCGCTTCCGCGGCCGAGGCCGCCTCGCGATGGAGGACCCAAGTCAAATAGAGAAAGGCCGCGCCCGCGAGGAGAAAAGTCGCAAGCGCCCGCCACCGCGCCGATCGCTCAGCCGCGCCCGGTGCTCGCACCGAGGACCTCGTGCACCGCCGCCACGATCCGCTCGACGTCGCCATCACCCAAGCGCGCGGATAGCGGCAAGCTCACCGTCTCGCGCCCGATCCTCATCGCCACCGGCCAATCCTCAGGCCGCCAACCCAGCCGTTGTTGGTAATAGGGATGCTCGGCGAGCGAGAGATAATGCACCCCGGTGCCGATGCCGCGCTCATGGAGCGCCTGCATGAAGCCATCGCGATCGATCCCACAGCGCTCGGCCGCAACGCGCAAAGTGTAGAGATGGTAGGCGTGACGGCTCTCAGGCTCCGGGTCGGCGGGTCTGAGGATCGGCAAATCGGCGAAGGCTTCTTGATACCGCTCCCACAGGGCGCGGCGCCGTTCCCAGTTCGCTTCGAGGCGAGCGAGCTGATGGAGCCCCAACGCGGCCTGTAGATCGGTCATGTTGTACTTGAAGCCGCATTCCACCACCTGATAGTGCCGGTAACCCTTATCCGAGAAGCGGTGCCAGGCGTCCTTGCTCATCCCATGGAGCGCCAGGATCCGAGCCCGGGCGATGCGCTCGCTGTCTCGCCCGAGGATCATGCCACCCTCCGCCGTCGTGAGATTCTTCGTCGCGTAGAAGCTGAAACAGCCGAAATCGCCGAAGGTACCGGCTTTGCTGCCGGCGAGCTCGGTCTCGATGGCATGGGCGCAGTCTTCGATCACCGCAAGCCCATGCTTCTTCGCGATGGCCATGATCCGGTCCATGTCGCAGGGGCGGCCTGCGAAATGCACCGGCACGATCGCTTCCGTCCGCGGGCTGATCGCGGCCTCGATTGCATCCGGGTCGATGCACTGGCTTTGCTCATCCACATCGGCAAGCACGGGCTTGAGGCCCGCGTGCAGGATCGCGTTGACCGTGGCGCAGAAGGTGAGCGGCGTGGTGATCACCTCCGCCCCAGGACTGAGCCCCGCCGCGATCATCGCCACGTGCAAGGCCGCGGTGCAGGAGTTGACGGCAGCCACCCGATCCCGGGAAACGCCCTTGTACGCCGCGAACGCCGCCTCGAAGCGCGCGACCCGCGGGCCGGTGCCGATCCAGCCTGAGCGAAGACACTCGACCACCTCGGCGATCTCCTCCTCGCCGATCAGGGGAGCTCCGAAGACGACGTAGGCGCGCGCGCTCATGGCGAGGATGAATCCTTATGCATTGGCTGCGGGTTTTCTTCTTCTGGCCCTGAGGCGTTTGGATCTTCTCGCAACAGCGAGCGAAAAACCTCGAGCGCCTCCAGACCGAGCCCCCGACTTTTGAGGATCGCCTCGGCGAGGTCCTGCCCGCCGATCCGCGAGAGGGCATCGGCGTAGGCCAACAATGAGGTGTCGTCGAGGCCACCTTCACGATCCGCTCGCGCGAACTGCGCCGCTGCAGAAGAAAAGTCGCCGACGGCGCGGTAGGCCATCCAGCCGAGGAGAAGGGCATTGTCGCGCAGCCAAGGACCTTCTCCCAGGTCGATCGCCACCAAGCGCGCCAAACCGGGATCGTCGGCAGGGCAGCGACGAGCGAGCACGCAATCGGCGAGGCCGGCGATGGCGCGATGCTGTCCCACCGCCACTCCCCGCCCGGTGAGGCGAGCGATCAGGGCATCCCACCACCACGGCTCGGTCGGCTCGCCATGGCGCGCGGCATCGAGGATGAGCGCGACCTCGGCGAGGCCCGTGCCGCTCTCAAGACGCGCCGCCTGCTCAAAAGCTTCGCGCATCTCGCGTCGCGGTGTTTCCGAAATGGCCACATCACGCGCGGCCGGGTAGAGCAAGCGGCCGAACTCATAGTGCGCTCTGGCCGAGAGCGGAGCACGCTCACGGGCGACCTCGGCATGGCGCAGCGGATCGCGCCAATCCATGACCAAGTGGAGTGCGACCGCAGTCTGCCAGATCGCCCAGATCGCGAGAATACCGATCGAGCGATGACCGACGCCGAAGGCCGCCACGACAAGATCGGCGACGGCGAGGAAGGCACCGAAGCTCGCGAGATAGTTGCGATGTTCGAAGGCGAGTTCCAGCGGGAGGGGCGCGGAGGTGATCGCGTGTCCGAGGAGAAACCAGAAAACCCCGAAGGCGAACCAAGGACGCCGAAGGCGCGAGCGCCATGCGACGAGGATGAGCGCAAGCAGAGCAAGCCAGGCGAGGGCGGTGGTCGGCGGATCGAAGAGGCTGGATGGAACCCGAAGATGGTCGTAGTAGAAGGGGAAAAGCCCCGCTCGAGGGATCAGGATCTGCTCGAGGTAGCCGATGAGGATGGGCCCCTGCGCGAGCGCGCGTTCGAGCCCGTCGAAGTCCCGCGCCGTGAACGGATCGAAGAAGAGGCCGTAGGCCCACAAACCGGCATAGCCGATCAGGAAAGGCACCACGATCAGTCCGACGAGAAGCCTCTTCAGCCGGTGCGCAGCGATCTCACTCAGGCCGCGCCCGCGAAGGAGGATGAGCTCGAGCAGGGCGCAGAAGACTGGCAGCAGCAGCGCGTGCTCCTTCGCGAGGGCGCCGAACACGCTCCAAAGCCCGAGCACAGCGCCGAAAAGGAACGCCCTCCCCCACGATCCGTCGAAGCCTCGGCGAAGCTTCTGGTAAAGCAGAAGACCGAGCGTGACCATCAAGGCCGCCAGAATCTCCATCCGCTGCACCACGTAGAGGACGGTGCTCACCTGGATCGCGGCGAGCAGCCAGAGGCAGACCACGACCGCGGCGAGCAGGGATGCTCTCTCACGCGAGTCGGCGCAGTCGCGCTGCACCGCAAGCATCACGAGCAGCAAGGAAAGCCCTGTCAGAAGATGCAGCCCGAGATTGACGGCTTTCATCGACCATGGGTGAAGTCCCCCCTCGAGCCAGACCTGAAGCCCGAAGCTGAGCATGGCCAAGGGCCGGCCCAACTCGCTCGCCGGCGAGGAGCGCAGAACCTCGGTCAGCTCATCGCCTTGCGCGAGCGCCTTGAGACTTTCGTTCTCGATGAGATTCGGGAAGTCGTCGAAAACGAACTGGCCAGACAGCCCCGGTCGGTAGAGCAAGAGGGTGATGAAGGACGCGAGGAAAAAGGCCACCCAGGGAATCGTCTTGTCACGGAAGACGAAGCGCGAATCTGGAGGGACCGGGTTTTCGCCGACGGAGGGCCGTAACGAGGACAAGAGCGAGTCTCCCAAGGCTTGCCTCAGCACCCTATCACGAGGATGCAAGGAGCGGGTGGGATCGACCACCAGCGCGCGCAGAGGGCCGCTTCACTCGGTATCGCATCGCCATACCCCGGAGTCAGAGGCACCGAACGCCTCGCGGGGACGGGGAAGGCGGCAGCATAAAAAAAGAGGGGCGCCCAGAGGACGCCCCTCCCATGCAGCGACGCGATCGCCTCAGCGGCAGGCCGCCGGCAGGTAGCGAGCAGCGATCTGCGTCGAGGAGCAGGTCCACTTGGTCGAACCGCCCTGGTCGGACGGGGTGAGCAGGAGGGTCTTGCCCGAGATCTTCGAGTTGGCCTTGTTGCCGTAGGTGACCGTGATCACACCCTTGGCACCGATCGCCACCGAGGTCACGTACTGACCCGTGATGCTGCCCGCCGGAGCAACGCCCGCGGAGGCGTTCGACGAGGGGAAGGTACCCCAGTTGCTGTAATGCTCCGAGACCGCGCTCTTGGGACCGGCCGCGAGCGAGAGGCCATCGGAGACCTGGGCACGGATCGTGTAGTCCTGATAGGCCGGAATCGCGATGGCCGCCAGGATGGCAATGATCGCCACCACGATCATCAGCTCGATCAGGGTGAAGCCGTAAGTCTTTTTGACGTTCATGAATGGACTCCTCTGTGTTGCGCTACGTAGCTGGATGACCGCACGGCGCCCGAGAACCGAGACCGTGCAAAACCTATACTGCACGAATGATGCCAATCCTCCGAGGGATCGGCGCTGTCGGTACGGAGTGGCCTCTGCGCCCTACGGATCCGGTATCGCCCACACGCCTGACCGCGTCATGACGCGGCAAATCCGCGACCACGCCCCCCGATGTTGTCGTCGAGCGACAGAAAGTGTCCTAAATCGACAGGTCCGTCACTGGAGCCGAGCCCGAAGGCCGTGGTCGGCCGGGAGCCACCCCCGCCGATCATTCTGAATCTGTCCCTGGATCAGGGCCGGCAAGCGCTTGGAAGATACCGAGGCGCCAGCGATGCCGTGCAAGTCCAGCGGATACTCCCTCCCTGCGGATCCGGCTCGAGCCAGAGCTTTTCGCGGATGATCTTGGCATTCGCCTGATGGCCGAAGAGCACCTCGATCTTCCCGGTGGTGACGGTCACCTGCGCGACATACCGACCGCTGATCGAGGAGGGAGAGGGCAAGCCGGCGGAAGCGTTGGAGCTTGGCATGAAACCGCCGGTGTTCGCGTAGTAGTCCCAGACGGCGTTCTTGGCGCCGCTCGCGAGACTCAAACCTTCCGAGACTTGAGCGCGGATCGCGTAATCCTGGTAAGCCGGAATGGCGATCGCCGCGAGAATCGCGATCACCGCCACCACGATCATGAGCTCGATCAAGGTGAAACCGTGGACCCGCATGACCATCGCCTCGCCACTGCCGTTTGAACGTGTTGCATGAAAAATGCCAAATGCGAGGCTTGCGCCCTCCGAGGGATTCGCGGCACTGTGTGGCCTCTCGAACCTCCAGAGCGCCTCTGTCATGGACCGTAGCCCATCCCCCGCCATCCGATCCGCCCTGCTCGCGATCTTCGTCCTTTCGGGTCTGGCGGGGCTCATCTATCAGTCCATCTGGTCGCACTACCTCGGCCTCTTCGTCGGCCATGCCGCTTACGCCCAGGCGCTGGTGCTGGCGATCTTCATGGGGGGGATGGCGCTCGGGGCGGCGCTGGTCGCGCGCGCTGGCGAGCGCTGGCGAAATTTGGTGCGTGGCTACGCCCTCATCGAGGGCGTGATCGGGCTGCTCGGGCTCGTCTTCCACGCGATCTTCGTCTTCTCGACCGAGCTTTCCTACGACTCGATCATCCCCGCCCTCGGCCACCCGGCGCTGATCGCGGCATGGAAATGGGGGCTCGCGGCGCTTTTGATCCTGCCGCAGTCGGTGCTGCTCGGCATGACCTTTCCCTTGATGAGCGGCGGCATCATCCGCCGCTGGCCCGGCACCGATGGCGACACCCTCGGCGGTCTTTACTTCACCAACTCGATCGGCGCGGCTGCCGGCGCGCTGATCAGTACCTTCGTGTTGCTGCCGCGCATCGGCCTCGATGGCGCGGTGTTCACCGCCGGCCTGATCAACATCGCGGTCGCGCTGCTTGCCTGGCTCCTGGGCAGCGGCCGCGAGACGCCTCGCCCGCCGAGCGCCGAGCTCAGCCGCGATCCCGAGGGCGGCCGCGCCTTACTCACCCTCGTGCTCGGCGCCACCGCGCTCTCGGGGGCCGCCTCCTTCGTCTATGAAATCGCCTTCGTGCGCATGCTCTCGCTGGCAGTGGGCAACACCCTCCACGCCTTCGAGATCATGCTCGCCTCGTTCATCGCGGGCATCGCCTTCGGCGGGCTGTGGGTGCGGCGCCGGGCCGATCGCACGCCGAATCCGCTGATCCTGGTGGGCTGGATGCAGGTGCTGATGGGGCTTGCCGCCCTGCTCTCGCTCCTCTTCTACGCCCATTCCTTCGAGTGGGTGGGCGCGCTCATGGAAGCCCTCGCTAAGACGGATGGAGGCTACACGCTCTTCAACTTCGGCACGGCCGCGCTGGCCATCCTGATCATGCTGCCGCCGGCTTTCTTCGCCGGCACCACCCTGCCGCTCTTCACCGTCGCGCTGCTTCGAGCCGGTTTCGGGGAGGCGGCCATCGGCAAGGTGTATGCATGGAACACGCTCGGCGCGATTCTCGGCGTGGCCGCCGCCGTCCACCTGCTCATTCCGGGTCTTGGGCTCAAGCTCGCGCTGTGCTTCGCCGCCTTCATCGACATGCTGATCGGGCTCGTCCTCTTGCGCCGGGCGGTGGACAGCCACGGGGCCATGCTTCGCTTTGCAAGCGCCGGCGGTATGGTCGCCGCCGGCCTGATCTATGCCCTCACCCAGATCCCCTTCGATCCGATGAAGCTCGCCTCAGGCGTCTATCGCACCGGTCAGGCAGCGCTCCATCCGGACAGCGAGGTTCTGTTCTACCGCGATGGCAAGACCGCGAGCATCAGTGTCTATCGCAACCCGAACGGCGCCATCTCGATCGCCACCAACGGCAAGACCGACGCCTCGATCCAGCCCGACCCGAATCAGACGCCGCAGCTCGACGAGCCCACGATGGTGCTCGCCGCGGCGCTGCCCCTCGCCTATCTCGAGGCACCGCGCAAGGCCGCGGTGATCGGCTTCGGCTCGGGCCTCACCACGCATACCCTGCTCGCCGATCCGCGCCTTGAGCGCGTGGACACGATCGAAATCGAGCAGGCGATGGTGACGGGTGCGCGCCTCTTCCGCGACCGCGTCGCCCGTGCCTACCGCGACCCCCGCTCTCGGATCATCATCGACGACGCGAAGAGCTATTTCTCCGGACAGCTCGAACGCTACGACATCATCGTCTCCGAGCCTTCGAACCCATGGATCAGCGGGGTCGGAGCGCTGTTCTCGAAGGAGTTCTACGCCTTCGTCGGGCGACACCTGAGCGACGAAGGGCTCTTCGTCCAGTGGCTTCAGCTCTATGAGATCGATGATGCCCTGGTCGGAAGCATGCTCGCGGCGCTCATCCCGAACTTCGAGGATGCGGCCGCCTACCTCGCCAATCCCGCCGACTTGCTCGTTGTCGCCAAGCCGCGCGGGCGGCTCTCGAGGCCCGATTTCGAGCGGCTGCTCGGCTCTGCAGTCGGCGAGGAGCTTCGAAAGGTGCGCATCGCGCACCCCGAGCAGCTCAGGCTTCGCCAGATCACCGATGCTCGTCTGCTGCGCGCGGTGAACCGACTTTGGTCGAGGCCGGCGAATTCGGATTTCTGGCCGCTGCTCAGCCTCGAGGCTCCGCGCACGCGCTTCCTCGGCACCAGCGCCTTCAACCTCGCTCAGCTCGCCTACGCCGATGTGGACTACCGCCATGTCTTCGGGCTTTCTCCCCCTCTCGGCCCCGACGTCCCCCTCGATGCCGCCCCGATCTATCCAGGCGAAGAGGTGACGCTCATCGCTCGGCGCATGGTCGCCCGACTCGCGGGCGGCGAGGACGATGAAAGGGCTCGCTTCCCGCAGGAAGCAGAAGCCTTGTCGCTGCGGCTCCTCGCGGCCGACTGCAATGGCCTCGAGCGAAAGTTCGAGCAGGATCGCTTTCTCGAAAAGCTCGGATTCGTCGCGAGCTTCCTCACGAGCCAGCTTACTCCTGCCGAAGCGGAACCGATCTTCGCACGACCCGAGTGGTTGCCCTGCGAGGTTCGGCCTGCTCGCATCGAGCGAACGCTCGAGGCGCTCGCTGCCCTCGCCTCGCGCGATCACGCACGAATCACCGAGACGGCCGAACGCTGGTTGGCGGCGGAGCTTGCCTTTGCCCCCGAGCATCGCGATCTCCGCTTGGAGCAGATGATCTACACCGGGCTCCTTTTGGCGCGGCTCGCCACCGGCGACCTCCCAGGTGTGGAGGCGGCAGAGCAGCGCTTCGGCGCCCAAGTGCGCGCCGACGGCCACCTCGGCTTCCTGCGCGCGCTCATCCGTGCGGCTGCCGACGAACCGCATCAAGCGAAGCCAAGCGGGGGCTGAAGCCGACACGATGAACGACTCGCCCCTAGGCGGGGTCCGCGCAGGCGATGATGGTGGAGTCCTCGTCGGTGTCGCTCGGTGTCGCTCAGGAAGGGCGCAACAGGGAGCGCACGGTCTCGGCGATCCGCTCCGCAGTGAAGCCGAAATGCTGGAACAATTCCGGGCCTGGCGCAGAGGCACCGAAGCTCGAGATGCCGACCACCGCCCCCCTCTCGCCGACGAGGCGATACCAGCCATCCGGCACGCCCGCTTCCACGGCCACCCTGACGCGGCACCAGGAGGGGAGCACCCCCTCACGGTATTCCAGGGGCTGCATCTCGAAACGCTGCGTACAGGGCATCGAGACCACCCGCACCCGAATGTTCTCCGCAGCGAGCAGGCGCATCGCACCCATGGCAAGCTCGACCTCCGAGCCAGTGGCGATCAGGATCGCCTCGAAGCTCGCCTCAGGTGGGTCGTAGAGCACGTAGGCACCCCGAGCGATCGCCTCGATCTGCTCGGAGGATCGGGGTTGAGGAACCACGTTCTGACGGGTGAGGGCGAGCACGGTCGGCCCCTCGCGGCGTCGGATCGCCTCGCGCCAGGCGATGGCCGTCTCCACCGCATCACAAGGCCGCCATAGCTCGAGCCCGGGAATCAGGCGGAGGCTGGCCAGATGCTCGATGGGCTGATGGGTCGGGCCATCTTCGCCGAGTCCGATCGAGTCGTGGCTGTAGACGTGAATCACCGGGGCGGGAATGAGCGCGCTCATGCGCACGGCATTGCGGGCATAGTCGGAGAAGACGAGGAAGGTGCCCACGTAGGGCACAAAACCGCCGTGCAGCGCCAGACCCGAGGCGATGGCGGTCATCCCGAACTCGCGCACCCCAAAGAAAACATAGTTTCCGCGCGCGGGGTCTCGACGCACGTCCACCGAACCTTTCCACCAGGTCAGATTGGAGTGGGTCAGGTCGGCGGAGCCGCCGATGAGCTCGGGGAGATGGGGTCCGAGGGCGTCGAGCACTGTTTGCGAGGCTTTGCGGGTGGCGATGGTCGCCGGTCGAGCTTGGAGTGCCTTGGCGACATCGAGGCTTCGCTCGGCGAAGCCCTCAGGCAGACGCCCGTCCATCCGGCGCTCGAACTCCGCCGCGAGTTCGGGATGGTGCACGCGATAGCGCTCGAAAAGCTCGAGCCAGGCGCTCTCCGCCGCCGCCCCGCGCTCGGTGGCATCCCAAGCGAGCCGAATCTCTTCCGGAATCACGAAGGGCGGATGGGGCCAATTAAGCGCCTCACGCGCAGCGGCGACTTCGTCTGCTCCGAGGGGGGCACCATGACAGACCTCTTTGCCCTGCTTGTTCGGCGCGCCATAGCCGATCACCGTCTTGCACATGATCAGGCTCGGGCGCTCGCGGTCGGCCTGTGCGGTCACGATCGCGGCCTTGATCGCCTCGGGGTTGTGACCGTCAACCTCGGGAATGACTTGCCAACCGTAGGCCTCGAAGCGCTTGGCGGTGTCATCGGTGAACCACCCCGAGACTTCGCCGTCGATCGAGATCCCATTGTCGTCGTAGAACACGATGAGCTTGCCCAGACCGAGCGTACCGGCGAGCGAGCAGGCTTCGTGCGAGATTCCCTCCATCAAACAGCCGTCCCCGACGAAGACGTAGGTGTGATGGTCGACGATGGGAAAGCCGGGACGATTGAAGCGCGCGGCGAGAAGCTTCTCCGCCAGCGCCATGCCCACGGCGTTCGCGAGCCCCTGCCCGAGCGGACCGGTCGTCGTCTCCACGCCAGGCGTGAGATGTGCTTCCGGATGGCCGGGGGTACGGGAGTGGAGCTGCCGGAAGCGACGGATTTCTCTCATCGGCAGGTCGTAACCGCTGAGGTGAAGCAGACCGTAGAGCAGCATCGAGCCGTGACCGTTGGAGAGCACGAAACGGTCGCGGTCCCACCAGCGCGGATTGCGCGGGTTGTGCTTGAGAAAGTCGTTCCAGAGCACCTCGGCGATGTCGGCCATCCCCATCGGCATGCCGGGATGGCCGGAATTCGCCGCCTGAACCGCATCCATGGCGAGCGCGCGAAGCGCATTGGCGAGCATTCGACGATCGGGCATGGAGAAAGGCAGCTTGCAGGGGAAGGGGCGGCATTGTCGCCCACGCCGTCGCCTTTGCCTACCCCGACGGGCCCCGGCCGCCGAGGTGCTTCCCTCCATCGGACACCCGAGGATTTCGCTGCAGCGCAATATTCACGTTTCGTTCAACTACGATGGACGACAATGGCACCGTGGTCGCGATGCCGGGAGGCTCCCCCTCTCTCCCCTCTCCCCGACTCCCGGCGATCTGAATCGCGCCACCCAAGGGCCCGTTCCCCCCGGGCCCTTTCTTTTTAGGCACTCGTTTGCGAGCGCGGTTGAATCGAATCCTCAGAGCAGAGTCGCCAAGGGCACCGGTCGGCCGACGTAGTATCCCTGTGCATAGCGGACGCCGAGCGCCCGTACCTGGTCAAGCTCCGTTGGAGTCTCGATCCCCTCGGCGACGGTTTCCGCTCCCAAGGCGCGCGCGATTTCGATGATCGCTTCCACCACGGCCATGGCCCGGTGATCGCGACCCATGTCCCGGACGAAGCTGCGATCGAGTTTGATCGCATCGAAATGGAGGCGATGCAAATGTGAGAGGTTGGAGAAGCCCGTTCCGAAGTCGTCGAGGACGACACTCAAGCCCAAGCCCCGTAAGGCATCAATCGCTTGCGCCACGCGCCCGTAGTCGAGACGCTGGCTCTCCGTGATTTCGACTTTGATCCCGCGGCGATCGACGGCAGACTCCGAGAGTACCCTCTCCACGGTCGCGACGAAGTCCGGCGCCTCGAGTTGGCGCGCCGAGACGTTGACATTGACGAAGACATCATGGCCGCGAGCCCGTAAGGCCGACAGAGCCCGACATCCTTCTCGGAGCACGAAGGCGCCGACGACCGTGATCAGCGAGGTTTCCTCGGCCAGTTGGATGAAACGGTCCGGAGCCACGGAGCCCCATTCGGGATGCTGCCACCGGATGAGCGCCTCGTACCCGGCGACGCGCGACGTCGCGACCTCCTGAATCGGTTGAAGCCGAAGCTCCAGCTGTTCTCCGCCGTGCAAGGCCGCCCGCAGCGCCGCCTCGAGACTGATCTTCGCAATGGCCCCACGGTCGGGGTCTTGCTCCTCATGACCTCGACGGCTTTCGAGCTCTCCGCGCAAGACCGCGACCGTGCTTCGATAGCGGGTCAATAGCTTGCGCAAGAGCTGTCGGACGATCGGATCGCTCTGCTCCACGCGTTCGATGAGCTGAGCGCGGTCAATCCGTACCAGGCGGACCTCGGTCAGGGCCCTGGCCGTCGCCGTCCTCCGTTCCGCGTCGAGTACTGCGATCTCACCGAAAACCTCGCCAGGACCGAGCACGTCGAAGACCACCCGTTCGGCTCCGCGCTCGCTCGCGATTTCGACCCGACCCTCCTCGATCAGGTAAGCGCAGTCCGGAGGATCTCCCTCGGTGAAGATCAGCGCCCCTTGCTGAAAAACGGAGACGGTCACCGGCGCGCCCTGGAAATGAAAGGGGCTGCCGGAGGGCAGCCCCTTGGATGGGCCTTCATGGCGGCCCGCCCCTAGGCATCCGTCACGGACACCCAGCCGGCGGCGGGCTGAAGCCGAGCGTGCAGATATCCACACCTTGGAAGGTCACGACCGTACTCGGCGTTCCCGTCGGGGTCGAGAAGGTGCAGGTGCCGCTACCCGCGGAGCCAATCCCATCGAGGCACATGTATACCGTCGCGGTCGTCTCGCCGTTCGCGTCGGTGATGCCCGGAGGAATCAGGATGTAGAGCGTGCCGCCGGACGCCTGGCAGCTACCCACCAGCTGCACGCCAGAAACCGGCGCCCCCGAGGAATTGGTCAGGCGCAGTCGGATCTGCCGCGAGCCGCAGCCCGCGAAGAAACCGCCCGGAAATGCCTGCAGGACCAGATTACCGACGACGATCTCGACGTCGTCGCTCGCACCGCCGGCATTGAACACGATACGCGGCCCCTGCCCGCCTCCCGGGGCTGCGAGGATTCCGCTTGTCGTCACGGAGGCCACCGAGCAACCGTCCACGCCAGTCGGATTCGTCAGCACTCCGGCGAGCGATTGGCCATCGACGGAGCCAGTTCCGGTCTGCAATCCCACGAAGGAGAAACCGATACGGACGCCGCGTACCGGGTTGCCGGTTGCATCGAGCACACAGACCAGCACCGAGGTGTTGGTGTTGCCGGGGATCTTCTCAGGCGTCGCGATCAGACGAAGCGGCGCCATCGCGAAGAAGGCGGACCCCGTCACGTCCGCGACGGTTCTGAGCCCGCCGCCGGCAGTCGGGACGCCCGTCCCCTGGACCCAGATGATCACCCGCTTGCCCAGGTACTCCACCGGGTAATTCATGAACGTGGTCGCCACCCCGCGCGCGTCGGTCTGCGCCACGGCTTGGATGTTGCCGTCCCGGGCGCGGCCCACCGCGTAGGGCAGAACTGGGCCAGAATCGACAACTTGGCCGGTCGTATCGTTGGGGTTGAAGCGCTGCGTCACCCGCAGCTGCGTCTGGCTATCGATCGCCTGAACGGTCCGAGCGCTCTCGTGATCCGTGTTGCCCACCACCGCCTTGCCAAACAGGACGAGGATATCGCCAGGTCCAGCCCCTCCGCCCCCGCTCTGGAAGGATCCCGTCGGCGCCCGGAAGATGAATCCGGTCTCCTGCGGATCGCCATCCGTGCCCGCGATCGCAAAGCTGCCATCACCCGGGTAGACGAGATTGCGCTGCGGCTCGTCGATCATGCCGAAGCCGACCGCCGTTCCGGGCAGCGGCGGATTTCCGCCGCGGTCCGTCGCGACTGCTGACACCGTGAGCCGATAGGTCCCATCGTAGGGAAGCTCCGCGGGATCCCCAGGGTTTGGCGTCGGCGAGCCCACCGGGTTCTCAATGACCCCGGGGAAAATCGCCCGCTCCGCCGGCGAGGTGAGGGTGAGCGCGAAGAGACGACCGTCCGAAACGGTGATCGCGCGATCGGCCGTGAGCGGGTCTTGCAGCCCGTTGTCGACATTGTTGTCCGCACGGTCCACGATCGCACGCACCGATGTCGTGCCCAACCGCGTTCCGCTCTGGAAGACCGCCCCTGCGATACCGTTGATCGTTCTCACGCTGATCGCCGTTCCCTGCACGTTCTGTCCTGCGGCATTGACTCCCGAGAGGCGCTCGCCGAAGGAGGCTCCTTCGCCCACGATCTCGAGCCGGACATTGTTGAACACGGAGGAACCGCTCACCGGATCCGGGACTGGTTGCCCGGACCCGTCGCTGACCTGAATCTGCAACTCGAGCGTCGTAGCGCCGCCGGCACCCTGGACGTAGAGCGGCTGGTTGGCGCTGCTGATCTGGAGCCGTGCCGGAAGATCTGGCGCCGTATTGTTGATCGTGAATACCAGCGTGCGGCTCAGCGTCTCGTTGGTGTCCGGGTCGACCGCCGTGACCGTCAGGGTCGACTGGGTGGCGAAGTTCGCGGCGTGGAAAAAGATCGTCGCGCGACCGGCCACCACCCTCACCGGCCCCTGCCCGAGTCGCAAGAGGAACTCGTTGACGTCCTGCGTCGAGGGATCATCCAGCGTCGAAAAGCCGCCAGTCTGACCCACGGGATTGACGCTCACGCTGATATTGCGACCATCGACCAACTCGCCATTCGCGCGGCGCCAGGTCACCGTCACTTCCGCGATGTAGGGGGAGCCCAGGAAGATCGGGACGTTCAGGCTGTTCGCGGGAAGCGTCGTCCGCGTCGCCTGCAGAGTGAGTCGCGTATCCGTGCTCGGACCGCTCACCGTCACCGGCACGTTGCGATTGATCTCGCGACCTTGGGTGTAGGGATCCTGTACGGAGATTGCCAGCGAGCCACTGCCCGCCGCACCTGCCGAGGTGAAGCGGAACACCGCACGCGAACCGACCGTCCCGGTGCTTGCAGTCGGCTGCGGGGTAGCTCCGGGACCCTCATTGCCGCCGCCCGTGGTCACGCCGGCAACCGCCACGCCGCCGATCGTGGCCGGAACGACCTGAATCGAGACCCGCGTGCCGTCCGGGACCGGTTGTCCGTTCGCCTGCGTCACGGTGACCGTGATGTCGGTGAAGCTGGACACCCCGATCGAAACGCTCGTCGGCGCAACCGTGACGTTGATGCCCTGCGGATTGAAAGCCGAGTCGTTGCTCGGCCCGCCGCCACCGCCGCAACCGGCCAAGGCAGCACCCGCGAGCAAAACAGGGAGCGACTTGAGCAAAGCATTCATCGAGCGACTCCTGGCATTAGCCGTGCGACGCGGCAGCAGGTCCCTTTCCGACCCTCCGCGCCGCGCATCTGGTTCCCCTCTCACCACCTCGAACATAGCTCACCTCGTCGAGGCAGGAATGATCCGCGGTGTGACGAAGATCAGAAGCTCCGCCTTTTGATCACCGCGCGTCCGCTTCTTGAAGAGATTTCCGACCCCGGGAAGATCGGCCAGGAAAGGAACTTTGCTCAGATCTTCCCGCGAGGTGAATTCATAAACCCCGCCGAGAACCACGGTCTCGCCGTCATTCACGAGCACCGCCGTGTTGATCTCTCGCGTATCGACCTGCGGGACCTGGCCGATCGAGGTGTCGATGAATCCGCTCACTTCGTCTTTACGCACCTGCATGTTGAGGAACACGCGGCGATCCTGCGTGATCGTCGGCGTAACGAGGAGTTCGAGAGCCACGTCCTTGAACTGCACGTTCGGGATCGGAATCGTCCCCGGCCCCTGCGTCGGGGCGATGGTCACATAACCGACTTCCTGGCCCTGCTTGATGCCGGCCTGCTGCTGGTTCGCGGCGATCACCCGCGGCTGCGAGATCACCTCGCCCTTGCCTTCGGCTTGGAGCGCCGAGAGCTCGAGGTCGAGCAGATAATCCTGACCGAGGATCGCGAGCGCGATGGAGCCCGCCGGATTCGTGACCGGCAGGTTGACGTTGAGGCGATCGTTGAGGTTCGGAACGAGAACGCCCTCACCCGGTCCCAGACCCGGCTGTGTGACAGGCAGTCCCGTTCCGCGACCCGCGAAGCGATTACGCAGCGCGAGGTTGCTCATCCGATCAGTGCCTGCCGCCGTGCCGGTGCTCGAAAAAACGTTACCGTGACGGTCCTCGTAGCCGGCGCTGATTCCGAACCGCGTACCGAGCTCGCGGCGGAAGGAGTCGCTCGCGATGACGATTCGCGCCTCGATCAGCACCTGATCGACCGCGCGGTCAAGAATTCGGATCAACTCCTTGATTTCCCGGACCTTGTCAGGCGTGTCGTTGACCAGCAATGTATTCGTCCTGCGGTCGTAGCTCACGCTGCCGCGCTGCGAGAGGAAGCCGCGCTGGTCCCTGTAGTCCTGACCACCACCGATGCGTCCGGTCTTGGCCTCATCGGTCAGCAGTTTCGCGATCTCCTCCGCGTTCGCGTAGTTGACCTGGATGTACTCTGAAACCAGATCGACTCTCTCCTGAAGCGCGATGCGCGCATCGAGGAGCGCCTGCTCGTAATCGGCGATCTCCTTCTGCGGCGCAACCCAGATGACGTTACCGTCCCGACGTTGATCGAGGCCGCGAGCGCGCAGGATGATATCGAGCGCCTGATCCCAGGGCACGTCCACGAGCCTGAGCGTGATGTTCCCCTGCACGGAGTCGGCTGCGACGATGTTGACGCCCGCCTGATCCGCGATGACCTGGAGAACGGTGCGGACGGCGATGTCTTGGAAGTTGAAGGTGATCCGCTCGCCGACGTACTGCTTAGGCTGATCCGGACGCGCCACACCCGCTTCGGCCTGCTCGTCGCGCCGCCGGGGCGCGATCTCGACGACGAATTCGTTGCCGGCCTGATAGGCCATCTGCTCGAAATCCCCCTCCATGGCGATCTCCATCCGCGCACCGGAGGAGGTCTTGCGGGTCTCGATCATCTGCACCGGCGTGGCGAAATCCGTCACGTCGAGTCGCTCGGCGAAGTGATCGGGAAGCTCCACGCGATCGAACTCCACCACGACGCGCTGCCCGACACGTCGCAGATCGGCGCTCGCACCCTCGCCGGTGAAGCTGACCAACACCCGCCCTTCGCCGTTCGGACCGCGACGGAAATCGATGTTGCCGACGCGCACCGCCGCGACTCCGACGGCTTTCGCCGGATCGCTGGCCTGCGTCGCGACGGCGGCACCGCTCGCTCCCGCAATCGACACCACGACGGTGTTGCCTTCGATGCGCGTCTCGAATCCCGCCCGACCCATCAGGTCGATGACGACCCGCGTCCGACCTCCGGCCTCGACCGCTGAAGCCGCGATCGCGAGACCCGAACCGATTCCCACTCGACGTTCCCGAATCCCGTTGCGCGTGTCCGGTAGATCGACGACGACCGTGGGCGGATCGTCCGTGGCGAAGGCGCGCGCATCCTCGACCGGCTGCGCGAGCCTCAACACCACCTCCGTTCGGCCTCCGGCACCCGAATGGGTGATTTCTTCGAGGACGTTTTGGACCGCACCGGCCGAAGCCGCGAACGCGGCGCAGGAGCCGCCGAGCAGAAAGGCGATCACCCAGGGGAAGACGGCCTGGCGTCCGTGGAGCGAGTTGGCAGTCGACTTCATGAAAACACCCCCGATGGGCTCATTGTTCGCGCAAGGGCACGGCAACCCTGCGTTCGCGCCAGCTGCCCGCGCCGTCCGAAATCAGTTCGATGAGCTCGATCTCGGTCTCCGAGATCCGATTGATTCGACCGTGGTCGCGCCCCATGTAGTTACCCACCCCGATGACGTGAACGACCTTGTCAGGCGCTTGAACGAGTGCCCGGATCCCTTCCCCCACGCCGATGGTTCCGACCATCGCCAACGAGTCGAGCGGGAACTCCTCGAGCGGCTCGCGCCGACGCTCCGGGTCAGGTCTCGGACCCGCCTCGGCCTGTGCTTGATCCTCGACGACGTTGAGCGCGAAGGGATCGCGCCGCGGACGCATCACCCCGTCCACGAGCTCCTCGGCATCGTAGATAAATGGCTGATAGGTCCGGCGAGTGGGCGGCGGAGGAATTTCCCCCCCACGCCGCGCCTTCACCTCGTCAACCCACTGCTGCAGATCGCTCGTCCCCTTGGCGCACCCCCCGAGGATGAGGAGAAGCCCAAGGAGCGCGGGGAGCGAAAAGAGCCCACGCCCGGCGAATCCACCCAGTCGCGCCATGCTCATTGCCCTCCTCCGCTCGTCGTCGCGCCTTGACCCCCCGTCATCTCGGAGGCATCGAGGTAGCGGTAGGTCTTGATCGTGCCCTCGAGCACGAGCTGGGCGGAGCCTCGTGGCGCGACCGCGGCTCCGGTTGCCGCGGCCTGTCCGCCCGTATGCGGCCTCAGCTGGATGTCGTGCATGGTCAGGATCACCACACGCGGCAAGGTGGCCACGCCCGACATGAACTTCCCGAACTGATGGTAGGTGCCGATCATCCGCAGCTGGATCGGCTGCTCGGCGTAGAAATCTCTCGGCTCCTCGGCCTTCGGTTCGAACAGCTCGTTCTCGATGCCGGAATCGATCGCTGTCTTGGCGATGTCGTTGATGAGCTCCGGCATCTGCGTCTTGCTCGGGAGTTGCTCGATCAATTCGCGTAGCATGGCATTGAGTTGGTCGAGCTGCGCACGGTAGGCCTCGAAATTGGCCGCCTTGCGCTGTTTCCGCTCGAAATCCTGCTTGAGCGGCTCCTCTTCCGCGCGAACCGCCTCGAGCGTGTTTTGTTGTTCCGTGATGAAGAAATACCAGCCGCCACCGATTACGGCCGCTGCGACGATGACGCAGAGACCCACCTTGGCGGCAAGCGGCCAACCACCGAGGTTCTGAAAATCGAGGTTACGGATGTCCTGGAGCTTCATGGCGATGCCCCCATTTGAGCCGCCGACGCCCCGCTTTGTCCCGCCGCTCCCCGCTCCTCTTCCTTTTGAGCCTCGGGATTACCGAGCTTGACGGTGAGCGAGAACTGGAAAGGCGCGAACGGATCGGTCCTCTGCACCTGGATGATGCGGAGTTCGGGCGAGGTCAGCCATTGCGAGCGCTCGAGGCGACTCATATAGGCCGACACCGCCTGGTTGGACTGGGCAAGCCCCTCGAGCGTGAGGACATCACCGTTCTGTTTGATGTTGGTGAGCCGCACCCCGTCGGTGATCGTGCGCACAAGCTCGTCGAAGACCCGCACCATCTGCCAGCGGCGGGATTGCAGCTCGTCGATCACCCGAATGCGGGCCGTGACCTGCTCCCTCAGCGCCTCGAGACGTTCGATTTCCTTGATCTTCTGCTCGACTTTGCGGATTTCCTCGCGCAGGAAATTGTTCCTGGCCTCCTGATCGGCGATCAGTCCGTTGAAGTGCTGGTGGATCAGGTAGACGACACCCACCGCCAGCAGCGCCACGATGACCAGGACCATCTGGAACTCTTGGGTGCGGCGCTTGCGCCGCTCCTCGCGCCACGGGAGAAGGTCGATGCGTGTCATGGATCGAAGCTCCTCAGCGCCAGACCGCAAGCCACCATCAGGGCCGGAGCATCCTGCGCGAGCGCCTGCGCCTGCACCCGAGGGGAGAAACTCATCTTGGCAAGCGGATTGGCGACGACCGAGGGAATTCCCAGATATTCCTCGGCCATCTCCGCAATCCCCGCGATCGAGGCGCAGCCTCCGGCGAGCACCACCTGATCCACCCGGTTGAACTCGCTCCCCGCATAGAAAAACTGGAGCAGACGGGAGACCTGCTGGACGAGGGATTCCTTGAACGGCTCGAGCACCTCGACCTCGTAACTGTCGGGAAGCCCGCCCTGGCGCTTGGCCAGCCCGGCCTCCTCGTAGGAGAGACCGTAGCGGCGCATGACCTCATCCGTCAGCTGCTTGCCGCCGAAGACCTGCTCGCGCGTGTAAATGGTGCGCTGATTGCGAAGGACGGACATCCCGGTCATCGTCGCGCCGATGTCGAAGACCGCGATCAGCGCATCGGGCGGCACGCTGAGCTGATCGTGGATCAGACTCACGGCGTTCTCCACCGCGAAGGTCTCGACGTCGATCTTCTTGGCCGTCAACCCACCGACCTGCAGCGCCCCGACCCGCAGATCGACGTTCTCCTTGCGCGAAGCGACGAGGAGAACCTGGACCATTTCCGGATTGTCCCGGACCGGGCCGAGCACCTCGAAGTCGAAGGCGACCTCCTCCATCGGGTAGGGAATGTACTGGGCCGCCTCGACCTGGATCTGGCTCTCCAGCTCGTCCTCACTGAGGCCCGCCTGCATCGGGATGACCTTGGTGATGACCGCATTGCCGGGAACGGCTGCGACGGCATTGCGGACCCGACTCCCGGAGCGAGTGACGGCGCGTCGGATGGCTTCCCCGACCGCCTCGACCTCCACGATCTTCTTTTCGACGACCGCGTTCGGTGGGAGCGGTTCGACGGCATAGTGCTCCACCCGGTACCGCCCCGGGGAGCCGCCCAACTGAAGAACCTTGACCGCCGTCGAGCTGATGTCGATCCCAAGCAGCGGCGTCGTTCTGGAAGCGAAAAGTGCCACGCTTTTTCTCTCCCCATGCGCCCTTACGAATGAAAGGTGCGCACCAACATTACATCCGAGCGCGCCGCTTTTGGCAACACCCCGTGCACGATGTCGCCACGACTCGGCGCGAATCCCGAGACCCCGCTCGGCCCGCGGAGGCCCGCGAAGAGCGCTTGCGTTCTCCGACTCCGAGCGGCACGTCCGGCGGCCTCGGTCGCGGCGACCTATACTTTCACCTGGCTTCGCTTCGATCTCCATGCGCCGTCGATGCGCATCCTTTCGCGTCTGTTGCGCCTGATCGCGATTTTCCTCGCGCTCGGCCTCTTCCTCGGGAGCGCCGGCGTGCTCGTCGCCTATTGGATGGTCGCGCCGCGCATGCCGGACATTTCCTCCCTGCGCGAGGTGCGTCTGCAGCAGCCGCTACGCGTACTCACGACCGATGGCCGCCTCATGGGTCTCTTCGGCGAAATGCGGCGCACCCCGGTGCCGATCGCCGAGATTCCGGAGCATGTCAAGCAGGCTTTCATCGCCGTCGAGGATGCCCGTTTCTACGAACACCCGGGTATCGATCTCAAGGGCATCTCGCGGGCGGTGTGGCTCTTGCTGACGACGGACATGCCTCGCGTGCCCGGTGGCAGCACCATCACCCAACAGGTGGCCCGGCAATTCTTCCTGAGCCCCGAGTACTCCTTCACCCGCAAGCTCACCGAGATCTTCCTCGCGCTCCGCATCGAACGCGCGCTCTCCAAGGACGAGATCCTCGAGCTCTACCTCAACAAGACCTTTTTCGGCAATCGCGCCTACGGCGTGGTGGCGGCGGCCGATTTCTACTATGGCAAGCCGCTCGCGGAACTCACCATCGCCGAGGCGGCGATGCTGGCGGCGATTCCCAAGTTCCCTTCAACCGGCAATCCGATCGCCAATCGAGCGCGTGCATTGGTAAGGCGCAACTACGTCCTCGAGCGCATGGCCGAGGTCGGTTTCATCGATGCCGCGACCCTCGCGGCGGCGAAGGCCGAGCCCGATCGCGCGCATCCGCACGAGCCTGCGATCGAAGTGGAGGCTTCCTGGGCGGCGGAGATGGCGCGCCTGGCGGCGCTGGAAATCCTCGGCGAGGAAGCGATGCAGGGCGGCTACGTCGTGCACACCACGATCGACGCCGAGATGCAGGCTGCGGCCAACGAAGCCATTCGCGCCGCACTGATCGCCTACGATCGGCGTCACGGCTATCGCGGAGCCGAGACCCGGATCGAAGCGCCCCTGCTCGGGGATCCGCGCGAACGGCAGCGTCGCCTCAGGCAGCTACGCCCGATCGCCGGGCTGGTGCCCGCTGTGGTCCTCGAGGTCGAGGCGGAAGGGGCTCTGCTCGAACTCGGGGATGGACAGCAGACTTGGCTTCCTTTTACGGGCATGACCTGGGCGCGCCCCTTCATCGACATCGATCGGCGAGGACCGAGCCCCAAGGGGGCGACTGAAATCCTCTCTCCCGGCGACGTCGTCCGCATCGCCCGCAACGGCGAAGGGGCCTGGGAGCTCGCGCAGATCCCGGCGGCGCAGGGCGCGCTCGTCGCGATCGAGGAAGAGGACGGCGCCATCCGCGCCCTGGTCGGCGGATTCAGCTTCGCCCAGAGCAAGTTCAACCGCGCCGTCCAGAGCCAGCGCCAACCCGGATCGAGCTTCAAGCCGATCGTTTACGCCGCAGCCTTCGAGCGCGGATTCGGACCGGCCTCGATCGTGCTCGATGCGCCGATCGTCCATCATGAGGCGGGGATGGAGACCGTCTGGAGGCCGCAGAACGACAATCAGGTCTTCAACGGTCCCATGCGTCTGCGCGAGGCGATGGTGTCCTCTCGCAATCTCGTCTCGGTGCGCCTGCTCGATGCGATCGGTGTCGATTACGCACGCAGCTACGCCACCCGCTTCGGATTGCCTCTCGAGGTCTTGCCCAACAATCTCACCTTGGCGCTGGGCAGCACCGTGGCTTCGCCCCTCGCGATGGCTCGCGCCTACGCCGCGTTCAGCAACGGCGGTTTCCTGGTCGATCCCTACCTCGTCGCGACGATCGAGGACGCCGATGGCCGCAGCGTTTTCGCCGCACGTCCCGCGCGCGCCTGCCGGGCGTGCGGCCCGGATGCCGATGCCGCGCCCCGCGCCCCTCGCGTGATCGAGGAACGAACTGCCTTCCTCGTCCACTCCCTGCTGCTCGACGTGGTCCGGCGCGGCACCGGTCGCGCCGCGCGCGTCCTCGAACGCGAGGACGTGGGCGGCAAGACCGGTACGACCAACGATTACCGTGACGCCTGGTTCACCGGTTTCGGCGGCGGCCTGGTGGTGTCCACCTGGGTCGGGCGCGATGATTTCACCACCCTCGGGCGGCGGGAGTTCGGCTCGCGCGCCGCCCTGCCGGCCTGGATCGACTTCATGAGGGTCGCGCTCGCCGAGCGCCCACCGCGCCTGCCGCCCATCCCGCCCGGCTTGGCCAGCGCCCCGATCGACCCCGACACTGGCCGACTCGTGACCGCGCAGCGCCCGGGCGCGATCCGCGAATGGTTTCCGATCGAGACACTGGAGCGCCTGCGCGCGCTCAACGGTGCGGAAAGCGAGGATCCGTCGCAGGCCGTGAAGCCGGAGGACATCTTCTGAGCAGCGGCCCATGGGAAACCGACGCCGCGATCGCGTGGATCACCGCCTCGGGCTCTTGCGCCAGCGCATCGCCGCCGAGGCCGCACGCCTCGTCCTCGATCAGGGCGTGCGCAATCTCGCCGTGGCCCGGCACAAGGCCGCGGAACGGCTCGCCGCCGGCCATCCGCTGGCGCTGCCTTCCCTTGCCGAGGTCGAGGAGGAGATACACCGACGCCTGCGTCTCTTCGCACCCGCGGAACGCGCCTCCTGGCTCGCGGAGCGCCGGCGCCGCGCCCTCGAGGCGATGCGCTTCTTCGCTCGCTTCGAACCGCGGCTGCTCGGAGCGCTGCTCGATGGGACCGCCGACCGCCACAGCGCGATCTGCCTGCACGTGTTCACCGACGATCCGACCGAAGTCATGGCATGGATGCGCGAGCACGGGATCCCCTGGCAGGAGGACGTTCGGCGGCTGCGAATCGATCGCCAGCGCGAGGCGGACTTTCCGGTCTTCCGCTTCTTCGCAGGCGATGATCCCGTGGATGTCACGGTCTTGCCGCTGCGGTGGCTGCACCAGCCGCCGCTCGAACGCGGCGGCGAGAGGCCACTTCCGCGAGCGAGCCTCGCCACGGTGGAGAGACTTCTCGGAAGCGGCGCCGAGGACTGGCTTCAGCGCTGATCGAGGGGAACGTAGTCGCGGCTCGCCGCGCCGGTATAAATCTGGCGTGGCCGCCCGATCTTGAGCTCGGGGTCGGTCTGCTGCTCGAGCCAATGCGCGACCCAGCCGGCGGTGCGGGCGATGGCGAACATCACCGTGAACATCTCGGTCGGGATGCCGAGCGCCTTGTAGATGATCCCCGAATAGAAATCGACGTTGGGATAGAGCTTGCGCTCGATGAAGTATTCGTCCTTGAGCGCCACCTCCTCGAGCGCGAGCGCGACCTCGAGCAGCGGATCGGAGACGCCGAGCGCGCCGAGCACCTCGTGCGTCATCTCGCGGATGATCGCCGCGCGCGGGTCGTAGTTCTTGTACACCCGATGGCCGAAGCCCATCAGCCGGAAACCCGATTTCTTGTCCTTCGCCCGCGCCACCGCCTGGGCGACGTTCTTCGGATCGCCGATCTCCATGAGCATGCGCAGCACCGCCTCGTTCGCCCCCCCATGCGCTGGCCCCCATAGCGCGGCAATACCGGCGGCCACACAAGCGTAGGGATTGGCCCCCGTCGAACCGACCAGGCGCACGGTCGAGGTGCTGGCGTTTTGCTCGTGATCGGCGTGAAGAATGAACAGGAGGTCGAGGGCCTTGGCCGCGATTGGCGGCAGCTGAAGCGGCTCGGCCGGCACCTCGAACATCATGTGCAGGAAGCGGGTGCAGTAATCGAGGTTGTTGCGCGGATACGCGATCGGCCAGCCGATCGAGTAGCGGTAACAGGCAGCGGCGATGGTCGGCATCTTGGCGATGAGCCGGATCGCCGCGAGCTTGCGCTGAACGGGGTCGTGGACGTCGAGCTTATAGTGATAGAAGGCCGAGAGCGAGGCGATGACGCCGCAAAGCATCGCCATCGGATGCGCATCGTAGTGGAAGCCGTTGAGGAAGTTCTTCAACGACTCGTGGATCATGGTGTGGATCGCCACCTCGCGCTCGAACTCGGCGAGCTGCTGTCGGCTCGGCAGCTCGCCATGCATCAGCAGGTAGGCGACCTCGAGGAAGGTCGAATGCCGCGCCAGCTGTTCGATGGGGTAGCCGCGGTAGAGCAGCACGCCGGCGTCCCCGTCGATGTAGGTGATCGCGCTCTTGCAGCTCGCGGTGGCGACGAAGCCCGGATCATAGGTAAAGACGCCGGTTTCCCGAGGAAGGCGGGTGATGTCCACCGCTGAGGGTCCGAGCGTGCCATGCACGATCGGCAAGGCGGCGGAGCGATTCTCGCCCTCACCGGACAAACGGATCTCGAAGGTTTCCATCGCTGCTCACCTCGGAGAAAGGGCGCGACCAGCGCTTCGCGCCGGAGCGGACGAACGGGCCACAGATCGAATCGGCGCCAGCGCGACGAGCCAGGCGCGCGCGGATTACCGTCCGCTCTTGGGCGTACCGTAACGGCGACGGAACTTGTCCACGCGACCGCCGCTCTCCACGACTTTGTGCTTGCCCGTGTAAAACGGATGCGAAGCGCTGGAGACCTCGACCTTGATCACGGGATACTCGTTGCCATCCTCCCAGCGGATGGTCTCCTTGCTGGTCTTGGTCGAGCGCGTCAGGAACGCGAAGTCGCAGGAGACGTCGAGGAAGACCACCGGGCGGTATTCGGGGTGGATGTTCGGTTTCATGTTGCACCGCAAAGCCGTGTCAAAAAGCGCTTCAGCATAGCCGCAAGCGCCCCCAGGCTCAACCTCCCGACGCGCCAGCCAGACCGGGCGGCCAAAGGGGCGTGGGGCGCGCCGCAGGGCGCTTTCGATCATCGGGAGGAGAACCAAGCGCCCCGGGGCAAGGCCTGTCGTGGGGACGCTCAGGGCGGAGTCCGGCGCACCCAGGGCGGCCTTCCGGCTTCGGCAGCCTGGCGGATGGCCTGGCTCGTGGCGAGCATCGCGGCGATCCGCGCGGTCTCGGTCCAAGAAAAGTCCTCGATCCAGAAGATCGCGAGCGCGTCCTCGCGGAGCGTGGGAACGAGCGCCCGGGTCAGGGCGATCGAAGGATCGTGGTAGCCGCGCGGCTCGCGCCGGTCGAGGTCCGCGAAGGCCATTCCGCCATCCGCCGCTTTCCACACCGCGAAGATCCGCAGCCTCGGTCGCCCATCCGCGGCAAGCGGCAGCCTCGCCAGCAACGCGGGATCGAGACCCTCGCTCTGGAGGCGATAGCGCGCGAGTGCCCTTTCCGGATCCTCGCCTGTGCTACGGGGCAACTCGCCGAGCCGATAGACGAGCTTGACGGTGTCCTTGGTGCTCTGCAGGAAGCTCCCTTCAGGCAGAAGCTGTGCCGGATCCCAGCGCAGGGCGATGGTCTCGATGCCGAAGTGCTCGCGGACCAGAGCTCGGGAGCGCTCGGCAGCGGCGAGCTTGTCTGCTGCGCGGGCGCGGTACTCCTCGAGAAGTCGCGCCATGACCGCTGGGTCCGGCTCGATGCTGAGCGCCATTTCCCGAGCGATCGCGATGGCCTGCTCGAGCGAATAGACCCCCGGCGCCGAACGAAGCATGACGCGAACGCCCGAACGGCGCGCATGGAACAGGACCTGCGGGGCACGCTCGAGCTCCTGCGCGCTCACGAGGGCGTCGACATAGACAACGCCTTCCTCCTCGCGCTGGTGCCCCCTCCAGATGGGAATCCCCGGCGGCCGCTGCGGCGGATTGGGCTCCCATGGCAAGGCATCGGGCGTCGGCACCTGAACCTCCGCCTCGGCGCTCATCCTCGGCCAGCCGCTCGCATCGCTGTAGCGCCCGAGCACGAGGAAGGCGCGAGCGAACTCAGGGTTGGCGAGCCGCGGCCCGGAGCGCACGCCGCCCTCCTCGGCATAGGGGGCATCTCCGGACAGCGCCTCGCGGGCGAGATCGCGCCGCCAGCCCCTGGGGATGCGCATCCTGAAGATGCCGTCGATGTCGATTTGCTCGGTGGCCTCGAACCCGCGCTCGGCCACCTCGCGCTCGGCGCGCCAGCGCTCGAAGCCGCCGCTCAGGAAGAAAGCGAAAACGAGGCCGATGGCAAGCAAGGCCAGTGACGTTGCGAGGATGCCGAAAACCACGCGCCGGACCTTCCTCATCGCTTCAATTCGTAGATCTCGAAGCCGGTGCCGTAGTCGGCATCGAGCAGTACGATGAGATGATCGGGCCCGAGCTGCCAGAGCACCCCGACGCTGTCGCTCTCTCGAGGGCCCTGCGACTGCGGATCGAGACCGCTATAGCTGATCGCAGGCTCATCGTGCACGGTCGCTCCACCGAGGAAGATCAGTGCCTCGGGGCCGCCACGGCTGGCGAACAGCAACCCCTGTCGTCGCTGTGAGCCGCTCGTCTTGCTCAGCCGAAGCTGCTCGCCGGCGCGCTCGATCCGGGCGGCGAAGAAGGGATAGACGAAGACGCCGAGGGAACCCGCTTGGATGCTGCGGACGCGCCATACCCCGATCAGTCGCTCGGGGGCGATCGCCTGCACCGGGGCCGCCATCAGTCGCCGCACCAGCCCCACCGCCTCCGCGTCGAAGCCCTGGGTGGCCTCCTTTTGGAGCCATTCCTCGACGATCGCCCGGCCGTCACGAATGGCCACCTCATGCTGCGGCCACAGCGCCCGTTCCCAGGGATCGAGCGCCACCAGCGCCAGAAGGCGGCGGTCGAGCTCCGGCGGCGCCCCCTCCCAACTGAGCTGGCCATCCTCGAGGATCACTCGATCCTCGGGCAGCTCCCCGATCGCCGCCGCCTGCCGCGTGTCCACGAACAGCCACCGGGCAGCTTGCTCGGAACGCAGCTTGAGGATCAGCAGTTTGCCGTCCTCGCTCACATGGACCTGCTCCGGATCGAAGGCCTCGCCTCTTCGGGCGTGCACGCTCAGGAAGGGCCGCTCCTCCTCGATACCGCCGACCCGCGGGAGGAAGATCGTGAGCCGGTCGAAAGGCCCGAGCGGGTCCGGACCGCTCGCATCGAGCCGGAATTCAAGCCCTTCGTAGCTGAAATACATCGCCGGATGATCGGAATCCTCACCGTCCATGCTCCCGTCGAGGCTGAGCACGGGCAGCACACGCTCCCCGGCAGTGACGCCGGCGGCCAAGCAAGCGGCGAGCAGAATGGCGAGGAATGCGCGCATCGGCGAAGCTCCCCCGGAGCATTTCGGCGGACCAGGCATCCGACGCGAGGATTTTTGCGCGGTGACGCCGGCTGGCCGAGGAAGGGTAGCCCCCTTCCCGGTCACCGCGGTGACGATTCGCTGAACGCCACCTGCGCTCAGGGGCGAAAGGCCGAAGCCAGTCGCTGGCGGAGAATCGCCTCGCGCACGCGCCGCACCGCGAGCACGCCGCCTCGACCCTCCCCCCGGCGCTTGGCGAGGTTCACGCTCATTCCCCGGGTGTCGCGGCCCGCGACTTCGACGCGAACCGCGATCTCCTCGACCGCCTCGACGCTTTCCGGCGCGAGCGCGACGCACATGGCCAGCGCATCGGCGGCGTGCACCAGCCCCGGATGCAGACGCTGCTGAAAGGCGATCGCTCTGCGCGCGATCGCCCGATAAAAGCGCGCTCTTCGCTCGCCGGTCGCAAGCCAGGCGTCAAGCTCGGCGAGCGGCAGTAGGTGCGCGAGCGTGGCCGACCAGTCCACCAGCTCCACCCTTGGGAAAGCCCGCAACACTGCCCGAGCGGCTTCCGGATCGGCGCCGAAGTTGAACTCGACCGCCGCGCGTTCGAGATTGCCTCGAGCATCGAGCGCCCCGCCCATCACCACCAGCCGACCCACGCATCGGGGAAGGCCGGGATCGAGCGCGAGGGCGAGGGCGAGGTTGGTCAGCGGACCGAGCGCCACCAGGCAAAGCTCGCCCGCATGGGCGCGCGCCAGGCGCACGATCGCGCTCGCCGCGTGCTCCTGCTCCGGCTGCTTGCGCGGCGGCAGATAGCCGGTGTCGCCGAAGCCATCGCGGCCGTGCACGAAATCGGCGCGTTCGATCTCCCCCGCGATCGCATGCGCTGCCCCAGGGAACACGGGGATGTCCTCGCGGCCCGCGACCTCGAGCAGCTTGCAGGCGTTGCGCAGGCAGTGGCCGAGCCCGACGTTTCCGGCGACCACGCTCAGGCCGAGCATCTCGACCCCCGGATCGGCGAGCGCCATCAAAATCGCCCAGGCATCGTCCACGCCAGGGTCGGTGTCGATCAGCAGCTTCATGAAACCTCCCGCTCCTCGAACCTGCGCAAGCGTGAGTGACGGGGTTCAGGCCTCACCATAGCGCAGCGCCTCCCCGAGCCAGAAGGCGGCCAGACGCTCCGCCCGTTGCGGATCGGCGGCGAGCAGCTCATCGGCCAGACGAGCGACCTCGGGCAAGAGATCCCGGTCGCGCCCGAGATCGGCGATGCGGAACTCGGTGATCCCGGTTTGACGCGTGCCGAGGAACTCGCCCGGACCGCGCAGCTCGAGGTCCTTCTCGGCGATGCGGAAGCCATCGTCGGTCTCGCGCATGATATGCAGGCGCGCTCGCGCCAGATCGCTGAGCGGCGGCTGGTAAACGAGCACGCAGTAGGAGCTCGCGCTGCCCCGCCCAACGCGGCCGCGAAGTTGGTGGAGTTGAGCCAATCCCAGCCTTTCCGCGTTCTCGATCACCATCAGGGTCGCGCCGGGCACGTCCACACCCACTTCGACCACGGTCGTGGCGACGAGGAGCGCGATGCGGCCGGCCGCGAAGGCATCCATCACGGCCTGTTTTTGCGCGGACTTCATGCGGCCGTGGACGAGGCCCACCGCGAGCTGCGGAAGAGCGGCGACCAGCTCGTCGCGCACGCTCTCGGCGGCCTGCGCTTCCACCTGCTCGGACTCCTCGATCAAGGTGCAGATCCAGTAGGCCTGCCCTCCCCGAGCGCAGTAGGCGCCGACTTTGCGGATGAGCTCGGCTCGACGGGTCGCGGGAAAGAGCAGCGTCTGCACCGGCTGCCGCCCCGGGGGCTTGCCCTCGAGCGAGGAGACGTCGAGATCGGCGAAACGGGTCATCGCGAGCGTGCGCGGAATGGGGGTGGCGGTCATCACGAGCTGATGCGGCATCCGCTCGCCGGTCTCGCCTTTTTCCCGCAGCGCCAGGCGCTGGTGCACGCCGAAGCGATGCTGCTCGTCCACCACCACGAGGGCGAGGGAACGGAAGACCACCGGATCCTGGATCAGCGCGTGCGTACCCACCGCGACCCCCGCCCCGCCGGCGAGCGCGGCGAGCGCCTCGCGCCGAGCTCGGCCCTTGAGCTTCCCCGAGAGCAGCACGACCTCGATCCCGAGCGGCGAGAACCAGCGCCTGAGCGTCGCCGCATGCTGCTCGGCGAGGATCTCGGTCGGAGCGAGCAAGGCGCCCTGATGCCCGCTCAGCACCGCCTGGAGCAGGGCATGCGCGGCCACCACCGTTTTGCCGGAACCCACATCGCCCTGGAGCAGCCGCAGCATCGGTCGCTCGCTGCCGAGCTCAGCTCCGATCTCCTCGATCACCCGTTCCTGTGTCGCGGTGAGCGCGAAAGGAAGTACGGCGGCCAGGCGCACCCGGGCCTGCTCGAGGGCACCGAGCGGCGGCGCGCGCCTCGCCGCGATGCGGGCGCGACGCAACAGCATCGCCACGCGCTGCGCCAGGAGCTCCTCGAAGGCGAGGCGGCGCACGGCCGGGTGTCGGCCCTCGAGCAGGGATTCGACCGGCGTGCCTGGCGGCGGACGATGGACGAATCGCAGCGCCTCGGCGAACGGCGGCAGGCGGAGTCGGCGGTCGAGGAGGGGGTCGAGCACGTCCTCTTCCCCTTCCGGCAAGAGCGAAAGCGCTCGCTCGACGAGCAGCCGCATCCGCCCCTGGGTGATGCCTTCCACCGAGGGGTAAATCGGCGTCAGGCGGTCGGGCAAGGGTGGAGACTCGTCCTTCCCCAGTCGTCGCACCTCGGGATGAACCATCTCGAAGCCATGCGGGCCGATCCGCACCGAACCGAAGCAACGCAGCCGCTCACCCGGCCGCAAGCCGGCGAGAAAGCCCCCGCGCAGATGGAAGAAACGCAGCGAAAGGGTCGCGCCGCTCTCGTCTCCGATCACGATCCGCAATTGGGGTCGGAAGCGGAAACCCGTTTCGACGGCAGATACCGTGCCCTCGATGAGAGCCTCCCGTCCCGGCACGAGACTCGACAACGGGGTGCGACGGGTGCGGTCCTCCCAACGCAGCGGAAGCAGCAGCCACAGATCGCGCACCCGGTGCAGGCCGCGCCGAGCGAGCCGCTCGGCGAGGACCGCTCCGACCCCCGGAACCGCGGCGAGGGGGCGGTCGCTCGGCGTATCGCCGCCGCCGCGAGCGATCACGCCTCGAGGACGAGCACGGCGTCCATCTCGACCCTCGCGCCCCGAGGCAACGCGGCCACTCCGATCGCCGCGCGCGCCGGATAAGGCGGCTCGAAATACTCGCCCATGATCCGGTTGAGCAGGGGAAAGTGCGCGAGATCGGTGAGGAAGACGTTGAGCTTGACGATCTTGCCGAGCGAGCCTCCGGCCGCCTCGCAAATCGCCTCCAGGTTGTCGAACACTCGCCGGATCTCCGCCTCGATGTCGCCGCAGACCAGCTCGCCGGTGCGGGGGTCGAGCGGAATCTGCCCGGAGACGTAGACGGTCGTTCCGACCCGCACCGCCTGTGAATAGGTGCCGATCGCCGCGGGCGCGTCCTCGGTGAGGATGACTTGCCTGCTCATGGACGGCCTCTTCGCCGAAATCCTCCTCAAGAGGCCATCTTAGCCGATGACGCGCTCCACGCCGTGCAACACCGGAAGATGGCGAAGCGCGCGCAGGACATCGGCGAGATGTCGGCGGTCGCGCACCTCGATCACGAGCAGGATCGTCGCCACCGCCTGATCGCGCTCCTGGTATTCCACGTTCTCGATGTTCGAGCCGCGCTCTGCGATCGCCGCCGCCACCTGGGCGAGAACCCCGGGTCGGTTGTCCACGGCCACCTTCAAGCCGACGCGGTAGTCGCCCTGGACCCGGCGATCCCAGTCCATCGCCATCGTGCGATCGGCCTGGCGGGAGAGTTCGGCAAAGTTCGGGCACTCCCGCCGGTGCACGACGATACCCTTGCCGACCGACAGGAATCCGCCGATCTCGTCACCGGGGAGCGGATAGCAGCACTGGGCGAAGCTGATCACGCCGCGCTCGGCGCCGGTGATGAGCAGCTTCTCCCTTTCGGGCGCGGGCGCATTGCTCCGCGTCCGGTGGCGAGCCGTGCGCTTAAGCTCCTCGGCAACCTGCTGTGGCAGGCGATTGCCCTGCGCGATCTCGGCGAGCAGCTCCTCCAGGCGCCGGAAGCCATGCCGCGTTAGATAGTCATCGAGCACCGCCTGAGGGATGTTGTCGAGGGAGTCCGCGCGGGCCACCAGGGCGGCGTCGAGCATCCGGTGACCGATCTCCACCGCATCCTCGTGCTGGAGACGCTTGAGCTGGTGCCGGATCGCGGTGCGTGCCTTGCCGGTCACCACCCAATCGAGCCAGGCCGCCGTGGGCTGTGCGCTCTTGGCGGTGATGATCTCCACCGTCTGGCCGCTTTGCAGACGGGCCCGCAAGGGCGCCAGCCGGCCATCCACGCGCGCTGCCACGGCATGGCAACCGACGTCGGTGTGGACCGCGAAGGCGAAGTCGAGAGCGGTGGCGTTTCGGGGCAAGGAGAGGATGTCGCCGCGGGGGGTGAACACGTAGACCTCCTCGGGGAAGAGGTCGACCTTGACGTGCTCGAGGAACTCGAGCGAGCTCGCGGATTCGCGCTCGTGCTCGACGAGCTTCTCCAGCCATTGGCGCGCACGCAGCTGGGCGTTGCTCACCGAGGTCGAGGCGGTCTTGTAGATCCAATGCGCAGCCACGCCGCGCTCGGCGACGATATCCATGTCCTCGGTACGGATCTGAAGCTCGAGCGGAACCCCGTTCGGCCCGAAGAGCACCGTGTGCAGCGACTGGTAGCCGTTCGCCTTGGGTATGGCGATGAAGTCCTTGAAGCGCCCCTCCACCGGCTTGAACAGCCCGTGCACCAGTCCGAGCGCCAAGTAGCACTGAAGCGGCTCGGCCACGACGATGCGGAAGCCGTAAACGTCCGTGACCTGCTCGAAGCTCTTCTGCTCGGTCCGCATCTTGCGGTAGATGCCGTAGGGCGACTTGACCCGGCTGACGATCCGAGCCCTGAGGCCGGCTCGCTCGAGCGCTTCCCCGATCTGCGCCTCGATGCGCGCCATGGTCTCACGGCGAAGCCCGTAGACCGCCCGCAGCCGCTGCTCGATGACCCGATGACGAAGCGGATGCAGCGCGCGGAATCCCAAATCCTGAAGCTCGGCCTTGAATCGGTTCATGCCGAGACGCTGCGCGATCGGCGCATAGACTTCGAGCGTCTCCCGCGCGATGCGCCGCCGGGCCGCAGGCTCCATGGCATCGAGCGTGCGCATGTTGTGCAAGCGGTCGGCGAGCTTGACCAGGATGACGCGCAGATCCCGCGCCATCGCCAACACCATCTTGCGGAAACTCTCCGCATCGGCCTCCTGCCGACTGCGGAAACGCACGCGGTCGAGCTTGGTCACACCCTCGACCAGCTCCGCGACGACCTCTCCGAAGTGCTCCACGATTTCCTCGCGGCCGAGCGGGGTGTCCTCGAGCGTGTCGTGGAGGATGGCCGCGCACAGTGTCTCGGCGTCGAGACCGAGGTCGGCGAGGATGTGCGCAACGGCGACGGGATGGGTGATGTAGGGTTCGCCCGAGCGCCGCGACTGGCCCTCGTGCGCCCTGGCGCCGAGCTCGTACGCGCGACGGACGCGCTCGGCCTGCTCGGGACCGAGATAACCGCGGACCTTGTCGATGAGAACGGCCACATCGGCCGTCATTCCGGTCGCCGACCGTTCGTCTGTCGAGACCGGAGGCATGGCATTCCCTCGTCGTCCGGGAGCGGACGACTCAGTCGTCGCCCTTACCGAGATCGTCCTCGACTTCGGCTTCCGCCCAAGCGAGCGCCTCGCGCTCGGCGCGCTCCCGCTCGGCGCGGTCCACCGCATCCAGCAACTCCTCGCTCACCGCACCCGCGGCGATCTCGCGCAAAGCGATCACCGTCGGCTTGTCGTCATCTCCATCCACCAGGGGCTGGGAACCTTTGCTGATTTGGCGCGCCCGGCGCGCCGCCATGAGCACCAACTCGAAGCGGTTGTTGACCACCTCGAGACAGTCTTCCACCGTGATCCGTGCCATCGTTTCGACCTCGCCGGCGACTTTTCGACTCACTGAATTGTAGGCTGGCCCTTGTGCGCTGCGCAATCAAGGGCCCGAGCAGGTCCCCCGCCGGCTCGGAGAGGAATCGAATCGCCCTGAGCCGAGACGCCCGACGCGCGATCGGTCGCGGTCAGGGATCGGGGCTCATGGAAGGACCGACCGCGAGCACGCCTCGCCCGCATGGAAAAGGATTCGGCGCCGGCTGACTCACCGACTCAGCCATCCCCCAGGGCTCAGACCGAGCCGTCCTCGGCGAGCAACTCGGCGAGCAGATCGGCCTGGCGCCGCATTTGCACGCGGCGCGACAGCCTCGCGGCGGCGACGATCGACTGAAGCCCGGCCAGAGCATCCGCGAAGCGGTCGTTGACCAAGAGGTAATCGTATTCGGCATGATGCGCGAGCTCCGCCCGCGCGCCGGCCATGCGCCGGGCGATGACCTCGGGCGAATCCTGGCCCCGCCGCCTCAGGCGTTCGAGGAGGACTTCGCGCGAGGGTGGCAGCACGAAAACGGACACGGCCTCCGGGCGCGAGGACCGCACCTGGCGGGCGCCTTGCCAGTCGATATCCAGGAAAACGTCGATGCCGCGCTCCAACCAGGGATCCACCTCCTCCACCGAGGTTCCGTAGCGGGCGCCGAACACCTCGGCGTGCTCGAGAAAGGCACCGCGCGCGATCAGATCGAGGAATCGCGCCTCGTCGACGAAGTGGTAGTCCACCCCGGGGCGCTCGCCCGGACGCGGCGGCCGGGTGGTATGCGACACCGACAGGCGCACGGCGGGATCGCGCTCGATCAAGGCACGGACCAGAGAGGTTTTTCCCGCACCGGATGGGGCGGAAATGATGAACAGGCTGCCGCTCATCGAAGGTTCATTCCAGATTCTGGACCTGTTCGCGGAGCTGTTCGATCATCACCCGCGCCTCGAGAGCGAAGCCCCCGAGCTCGAGATCGGCGGCCTTGGCGGCGAGCGTATTCGCCTCGCGCGCCAGCTCCTGCAGCAAGAAATCCAAACGCCGCCCGATCGCACCCTCGCTTTCCCCGAGCAGGCGCAAGGCCTCGGCGACATGCACTTCGATCCGCTCGAGCTCCTCGGCCACGTCGGAGCGCGCGAGCAAGAGCGCGAGTTCTTGCGCGATCCGCTGTTCGTCCACCTCGGCCCGAAGCTCACGCAGGCGCCCGAGCAGACGGGCGCGTGCGGCTTCGCGCAGCGCGGGCATGCGCTCGCGCTGGCGCGCGGCACCGGCGGCGAGCGCCTCGAGCTTGCTGCGCATGGTGCCGGCGAGGGCATGGCCCTCGCGCCGCCGCTCGGCCTCGATCCGGCCGATCAGCTCGCCGCTCAAGGCGTTGGCGGCGGCGAGGAGCTCCTCCTGCGGGATCTCGACTTCACGGATCAGACCAGGCCACGCGAGCAGCGCGCCGGCGTCCACCCGCAGCGCCGGCACCCACTGGCTCAGCTGATTGAGGAGCGCCCCGAGCCGGCGGGCCAGCGCCTCGTCGAGCGCGAGCGCGGGCTCGAACCCGGGATCCCGCTCGAGGCGCAGGAACACCTCGACCTTCCCCCGAGACAGCTTCGCGGTCCATTGCTCGCGCAGGAAGGGCTCGAGCCAGCGCAGCGCCTCCGGCAACCTGAGCAGCAGTTCGAGGTGGCGATGATTGACCGAGCGCGCCTCACCGAGCACCCATACGGCCGACCGCACCGGGACACGCGCGGCGGCGAAGGCGGTCATGCTCCTCGGCATGGGACGCAGCAGAGGCAGTCAGGAAAGACTCGAATGGTAAACTTTCTGCTTCCTTCTTCACATCCGCCATGTCCGAGTTCCGGCGTCCAAGCGGTCGCGCCCCCGATGCCATGCGCCCGATCAGCTTCGAGCGTGGCTTCATCCGCCACGCCGAGGGTTCCGTGCTCGCGAGTTTCGGCGCGACCAAGGTGATCTGCACGGCCAGCGTCGAGGACAAGGTGCCGCCTTTCCTCCGTGGCACCGGTGAGGGCTGGGTGACCGCCGAATACGGGATGCTCCCGCGCAGCACCCACGAACGCTCTCCGCGCGAGGCGACTCGCGGGGGCCAGAGCGGACGCAGTATGGAAATCCAGCGTCTGATCGGGCGAGCCCTGCGCGCGGTGGTGGACCGCGCGGCCTTAGGCGAACGCACGATCACCCTCGACTGCGATGTGATCCAGGCCGACGGCGGCACGCGCACGGTCGCCATCAGTGGTGCCTACGTCGCCCTCGTGGAGGCTTGCCGCGCCCTGCGCGCCCGGGGCGTCCTCCTCCGCGACCCGATCCACGGGCAGGTCGCCGCGGTCTCGGTCGGACTCTATCGCGGACAACCGGTGCTCGACCTCGACTACGCCGAGGACTCCGAGTGCGACACGGACATGAACGTCGTCATGAACGATGGCGGGGGTTTCGTCGAGCTCCAGGGCACCGCCGAGGGCCACGCCTTCCGGCGCGAGGAACTCCACCGCCTCCTTGAACTCGCCTGGACGGGGATCCGCCAGATCCTCGAACGTCAGCGCGAGGCGCTCGCCGCCGCGTGATCGAACTCGTGCTCGCCAGCAACAACGAGGGCAAGGTGGCGGAGTTCGCGCGCCTGCTCGCCGGACTGGCCGTGAGGCTGCGCCGGCCGGCCGACTTCGGCCTGAGTGCCCCCGAGGAAAGCGGCGCGAGCTTCGTCGAGAATGCGCTGCTCAAGGCCCGTACCGCCGCTCGGCTCACCAGACGGCCGGCGCTCGCCGATGATTCCGGACTGCTGGTCGAGGCCCTCGGCGGCGCCCCCGGGATCCTGAGCGCTCGCTTCGGCGGCGAGGGGCTCGACGATCGCGGTCGCGTCGAGTGCCTGCTGCGGGCGCTGGAAGGCGTTCCTGCACCCAACCGTCGCGCCCGCTTCCACTGTGCGCTCGCCTACGTCGAGGCCGATGAGGATCCGGCGCCCTTGGTCGCGACCGGCGAGTGGCATGGCCTCATCGCCGAGGCCCCGCGAGGCTCGCGAGGCTTCGGCTACGACCCCGTATTCCTCGATCCCGAGCTCGGCCGCACGGCGGCCGAGCTCTCCCCATCGGAAAAAGATCAGCTGAGCCACCGTGGCCGTGCCTTCGCCCGGCTGCGCCCCGAACTTGCCCGTCGCCTCGGCATGCCGGTCTCGTGAGCGGACTGCACGCGCCGCCGCTTTCCCTCTACGTGCACTTGCCCTGGTGTCTTCGCAAGTGCCCTTACTGCGATTTCAACTCGCACCGCCTGCCGCGGCAGCCGCCCTTCGCCGCCTACGTGGATGCCCTCCTCGCCGACCTCGATCAGGATCTCGAACTGTTAGAGGAGCCGCGCCCGCTGATCTCGATTTTCCTGGGCGGCGGGACCCCGAGCCTCTTTCCCGCCGATGAGATCGCCCGCCTGCTCGCCGGCATTCGCGACCGCTTGCCGCTGGTGCCGGAGGCCGAGATCACCCTCGAAGCCAACCCGGGAACGCTCGAACGCGGTCGCTTCGCCGACTACCGGGCGCTCGGGGTGAACCGTTTCAGCCTGGGTGTGCAGAGCTTCGACCCGGGCGCGCTCGCCGCACTCGGCCGTATCCACGGCCGCGAGGAAGCCTTGGCCGCTCTGAGCGAGTTGAGTGCCGATCCCGGTGTGCGCTTCAACGTCGACCTCATGTACGGTCTGCCCGGGCAGGACCCTGCGCTCGCCCTCGCCGATCTCGAGCAGGCCCTCGCCCATGCGCCCGAGCACCTCTCGCACTACGAGCTCACCCTCGAGCCGGGCACGCCCTTCGCGCGCCATCCGCCGGCCTTGCCCGGAGAGGCCGAGATGCAGGCGATCGAAGACGCCTGCCGCCGGCGTCTCGCGCAGGCGGGGCTGAAGCGCTACGAAGTCTCGGCCTACGCGCGGCCAGGATCGGAGTCGGCGCACAACCTCAATTATTGGCGCTACGGCGACTATCTCGGGATCGGCGCGGGGGCGCACGGCAAGATCACCCGCCCTCTGGAGGGCCGTATCCTGCGGATCGCGAAGCAGCCGCATCCAGGCTCCTTCATCAGCAGCGCCCGAGGCGATGGCAGGATCGCGAGCCTGCGCGAGGTCGAGGGCGCCGAGCGCGCCTTCGAGTTCCTGCTCAACGCCCTACGGCTGACGGCTGGCTTCGCCCTCGAGGACTTCGAGCAACGCACTGGGCTTTCACGATCGCTCATCCTGCCTCGCCTGGACGCTCTCGGCGAACGGGGTTTGATCGAGCGCGACGACCGACAGGTCCGGGCGAGCGCTCGAGGGCTCGAGCTGCTCAACGAAATCCTGACCGAATTCCTCTGGTGATCGACGACCATGCCCGAACCATCGGAGCACTTCGCCTTCCTCCTCTCGCGCCGTTCGGTACCCGCGCGGCAACTCCGCGAGCCGGGTCCGGATGATCGGACCATCGCCCGCCTCCTCGAACTCGCCGTGCGCGTACCCGATCACGGTGCGCTCGCACCTTGGCGCTTCCTCTTGATCCGCGGGGCGGCGCGAGAAGCCCTCGGAGCGCTGCTCGTCGCTCGCCGGCGCGAGCTGGAGCCCGAGGCAGCGCCCGCCGAGCTCGAGAAGGACAGGTGTCGATTCCTGCGCGCCCCGGTGGTGATCGCGGTGATCGCCCGAATCGCCCGTGGACACCGTATTCCCAAGCAGGAGCAGCTGCTCTCCGCGGGACTTGCGGCCTACAACCTGCTGCTCGGTGCCCATGCCCTCGGCTTCGCGGGGCAATGGCTCACCGGCTGGCCGGCCTACGACGGCGAAATCGCCCGCCGTCTGGGTCTCGGACCGGAAGAGCGAATCGTGGCCTTCGTCCATCTCGGCTCCGCCGACGGCGCCTCGCCCGATCGTCCTCGCCCCGATCCGCGAGCCTTGCTATCCGAGTGGCAGCCTTGATTCCGGCGGTCCTGGTTGATGCCAGCATCTACCTTTTCCGCGCCTGGCACGCCTGGCCCGAGCGCCTCGACCGGGATGGGCAGCCCGTCCATGCCCTTCACGGCTTCCTCGCCTTCCTCGCCGAACTGATCGAGCGCACCCATCCCCGACATCTCGCGCTCGCCTTCGACGCCGACCCCGACGGCGGCTTCCGCCGCCGAATCGATCCTCGTTACAAAGCGCACCGTCCGCCGACGCCGCCAGCGCTCTTGCGCCAGCGCGAGCTCGCGCGAGAGGCGGCCGGCCTGCTTGGTCTTCGCACGCTCGCCATCGCCGATTTCGAAGCCGATGACCTGATCGGCAGCGCATCCGCGGTCTTCGCCCGCGAAGGGCTGCCGAGCCTGCTGATCTCGGCGGACAAGGACTTGGGCCAGCTTCTCGGCCCCTGCGACCGGCTATGGGATTTCGACCGCCAGCGCCCCTTCGGACCGGAGGGCGTCCGCGAACGCTTCGGCGTGGAGCCCGCGCAGATCGCCGACTACCTCGCGCTTGCGGGCGATGCCAGCGACAACATCCGCGGCGTGCCTGGCATCGGAGCGCGTACCGCAGCGCGGCTGCTGCAAGCCTTCGGCGACCTCGAGCGGCTCCTCGCCGAGCTGCCCGCGCTCGCGCGCCTGTCCATGCGCGGCGCGCGGCGCCTGCCCGATGTCCTGAACGCGCATCGCGCGGAGCTGATGCGCAACCGGCTGCTCACCGCGATCCGCAGGGATGCGCCGGTGCCTACCGAAGCCTCCGCGTATCGGCCCCGTTCTGGCGATACGGTGGGGCTCGAGGCCTTCGCCGAGCGGCATTCGCTGCCCCATCGGCTTCTCCTGCGCCTGATCGCCGCGATCGAGCGCGGGACTGGCCCGCTCAGCGGGCCTTGAGCGGCATGGGCGGGATCGGAACGAGATCTTTGCCGGTGAGATCGCTGCGGAAGATCACCCGGGACTCTGCGGAGGGTATCGCCGGCTCGCGCTCACCTGCCAGGCTTCGCCGGCTGTTGGCCACGACATAGAGCAGATCATCCGCCACGGCGCTCGCGCCGAGATGCTCGAACTCCGGTCGGCTCGCCTCCAATGGCTGGATCTGTTCCACCCTCAGGCCGCTCGAGTCGAGCTTGGCGCGCATCACGCGCAGCGCCGGCGCCGTGCCGGACTGCACCAGGATCAGGTGCCCATTCCAAAGCTGCATGCTCTCGATGCCGTCGAGGCTGAGCTGGCTCGGCACGGCGAGAGGCTGCGCGGCAGCATTCAACAGATCGACGACCAGCACCCCTGCATCGTAATCGGCGACATAAAGCCGCCGGCCATCGGCGGAGATGGCAAGGGCGCGCAGATCGCGCAGTCCGGCACCGCCGAGGTAGGGCCGCATTCCGCCACCGTCGATCAGGTACACCGTCCCGTTGAGCCCGTCGGCGGCATAGACCTCGCCGCGCTTCCCGACCGCCAGGGCCGTGATCGCGGCCCTGGCCTGCGGGGGCAGGAGGTAACGATGCTCGAACTTGCCGCTACCCAAGTCGAAACGGAAGACGCCGCTGATCCCGGCCTGCTCGGGCTTAAGATCGGCGAAGACCGGCAGCGCAGTCGAGGCGACCCAGAGCTTGCCGTGGGCTGCGTCCACCGCGAGGGCGGAAACCGACCACAGGCCGGCGCTCCGGCCGTCGATGAAGGGTTCTAGACGTCCCTGTTCGGAGAGGAACGCGATATCCGCCTTGCGCAAACCCGCGAGGAGCATGCGCTTGCGGCTGGGATCCCAGGCGATGGCCTCGTACAAATGCCCTTCGTCCGGAATGCGAAAAGCCACCGTTCCCACTCCGAAGGGCTTGCGATTCGCCTGAAAATGCCCGACCAGATAGTCCCAGACCTGAGTGCCGTGCACCGGCTCGAAGCGCGGGTCCTTCTCGAGCTCGAAGGCGTAGCCCTGGGCGCTGAGGCGAATGAGCGCATCGTAGGCGCTCCTCTTGTCGCCGAGAGCGGCGTACTGCGCGGCGAGCTCGTAGCGCCGCCGACCGACGTGAGGCTGAAGCTCCACCAGCCGCTTGAGAATCGCGATCCGCTCTCGCCCCTGATCCGCGCCCCGGGTGGCGGCGAGGCGGCGTTCGAGCTTCTCCACCGAATCGACGGCGGCCAATTCCCTTTCCAGCGGCGACACCACCGGCGGAGGATCGGCGAGCAACTGGCTCTCGGCGAGCGCAGGCAGCAGGAGCAACAAGGCGAACAGCACCGAACGACGCGGATTCATGGGCAGGACACCGGGGACTCGTCACGCGACAACAGGCCGCCCAAGGAAGTTTCCGTTCATGCGGCGCTGTTAGGATGCGGAGCTTGCATTGTACTTGGAGCGCCGCCCGATGAGTGAGGCCGAAACCTTGTTCGAAGGACGCTACCTGCGCCTGATGCGGCGTCAGGGATGGGAATACGCGGAACGCACGAACAGCCGCATCGCCGTGATCATCATCGCGGTGACACCCGAGGACCGCGTCCTCTTCGTCGAGCAGTATCGCTGGTCCATCCTCGCGAATACCATCGAGATGCCGGCAGGATTGGTCGGGGATCTCGAGGCTTGCCGGGGCGAGGACATGTTCGCCGCGGCGCGACGAGAGCTCGAGGAGGAAACCGGCTGGACCGCTTCCAGCTTCGAGTTCGTCATGGCCGGCCCGACCTCATCGGGGCTCAGCAACGAAGTCATCGCCTTCGTCCGCGCCCGCGGCCTGCACAAGATCGGTCCCGGCGGCGGCGATGCGAGCGAAGACATCCGCGTGCACGAGGTGCCGCGCGCCGAAGCCGCGCGCTGGCTCAAGGCGCGCATGGAGGAGGGCTATTCGATCGACCCCAAGCTCTACGCCGGACTCTATTTCATCGACCACGAGGCCGACGGTCGTCCGGTCATCGGCACCTGACTCGCGGACTCGTACCGCGGCGCCGGCTCAGGGTCGCTTCGGCTCGCGATCGCACGCCGCGGCCACGGCCCGAGCGGCGCGCCGGCGATGGCCTCGGCCTCGGCGAGCAGCTCATCGGGAGCGATCCGCGTCCCGTGACGCCGGGCGAGCCTTCGGGTGAGCTCATCCACCCCACCGCTCGAGGGTGCCAGCCGACGGATGCGGCGGTCGAGGGTGCGCAACTCCAAGGCCGCCGCGGCTACACAACTTCCGCTACAGCGCCCACCGGAAAGGGAGGAGACGTGCGCAGCACGGCGCTCCAAGCCGCGCCAAATGCGCTGACGACGGGCATCGCCGATCAGCCCAGCGCGATGGATGAGCTCCACCGCGTAGTACTCGGCGAAGGCCTCGGCGATCCAGCGTTCGCCCTGGATTCCGCGGATGCGGGAAAGCGAATGCACCAGCTCGTGCACGAGCGGACTGGTGCCATCCTCTTGGATGAGCGGACGATCGACGTGCAGATAGAGCGAGCGCGGACCGGAGAGGCCGCCGCGCCAGAAGCCCTTGCCCGCGCCGACGATCAGGAACTTGTCGGGAAGCTCGCCGAACAGCGCCTCGAGCTCCGGATGAAGGATGCGAAGCAGCGCGAGCAGATCCTGTCGACGCATCCTTTCCCCGCGCGGGGCCGCCACCACCCATTGCGTTCCGCCGATGACTTCGCGGCGGACGCCGAGATCGCCCGCGATCAGCCAGCCTACAGGCCGGGACAGCCGCCGGCCCGGCCAGTCGACGTGGAACACTTCGCCGTCGCGGCGCGGATAGGGCGTCTCCACGCTCCAGCCCTCGGGCAAGCGGAAGCGTAGCGAGGTGCGCGAGCGCGCATCGCGGGTGGCGAGCAGGCGCGCCGCCGGGAAGAGGTGATCGCCGCGCAGCAGCGCGAAGCGCTCATTGATCAGCGCATCGCGCGCGCTGCCGCGGCGGCGCTCGATGCGGTAGGCATAGTGCAGTGCCCCGCCGGCCGCGGGAGGCTCCCACAGCAGCCGCGGACCCTGGCGTCGCAGCGCACCATCCGCTGCGAGCACTTGGTAACGCTTGCTCGGCATCGCGAGGTCGAGTCTCGAGACGCGCACGCCCGCATCGGGCGCGATGCGCATCACCACCTGCGCAATGCCCTCGGGCGGCAAGAAGCGAACCTCGTATTCGAGGTCGAATCCCTTGGCGGAGGCCAGGGAGGGCGCGACGAGCAGCGCGGCGACCGCCGCGAACAGAATCCGCGCCATCGCTTCAGGAGCCGCGGCCGGACAGCACTCCGGCCACCCGGCTGAAGACGTACCACACGGCACCTCCCGCCATGACGTAGAGGCTGAGCGGCGGGTCGTCCAAGCGCAAGGCGAGACCTCCGGTCTGCCAGTAATAGGCCGCGGCGCCGAGGATCGCGACCGCCATGCCCAGATAGCTCTGGTTGCGCCATCGCGTCTGGATGTCACGCCTCACCCGGCCCCGCGCGCGGTCCAAGCTCAGGCCCTCGCCGCTACCCCGAAAATCGAACTGGCAGTGGGGGCAGATGGGTTGGCGATTGGAGATGCGCCGTCCGCAGGCGGCACAGGTGATGAGCATCGGAGCCCTCAGCGGCGGATTCGGAAATCCAAAACGGCACGGGCACCGCCGCCTTCACGCGGCTCGAGGCGCGCCCGCCAACCGTAAAGATCGCAGAGGCGTCGGACGATGGCAAGGCCGATCCCCGCACCGCTGCCGGTGGCCGCACTGCCCCGGTAATGCCGCTCAAAAGCACGGCGCGCGTCTTCCTCGCTGAGTCCCGGACCCGTGTCCTCGATCACCACCGCCCCGCTCTCGATGCGAACCATCACCGTTCCGCTGCGGGTGTACTTAAAGGCGTTGCCGATCAGGTTGCCCAGAGCCACCGCGATCGCCGCCTCGGGGGCTTGGATCTGGAGAGCGGCCTCACCGACGATCCTCGCTTCCACCGGCTTGCCGGCAAGATGGTGCCGGTTGGCCTCGACCAACTGCTCGGCGAGGCGCCGAACATCGCAGTAGCGGCCGGTGTCGATGCCGCGCTCGCCTCGCGAAAGGAGGAGAAGCGCCTGGGTGAGATCGCTGCACTGCTGCGCAGCGCGCTGGATCCTGAGGACTCGCCCGCGCGTCTTCTCGTCGAGATCCGTCCGGGCGAGAAGCAGCTCGACCGCGCCCTGGATCACCGCCAGCGGGGTTCGCAGCTCGTGACTGACATCGGCGTTGAACTGGCGATCGCGCTCGACCAGTTCGGTGAGGCGGGCGGCGTACTCATCGAGCGCCTGCGCGAGCTGCCCCACTTCGTCGTCGGCGAAGTGGGGGGCGAGCGGTTCGAGCCCTCCCCGCGTGCCGGCCTCGCGCAACCTGCGCGCGAGATCCACCACCGGACGCATCACCCGGCCCGCTGACCAGTATCCGACGAGCAGGGAGAGACCGCTGAAGACGACCAGCGCGATGCCCACGGCGAGCATCATCTGGCGCCGGCTCATCATCTCCTGGGTGTACTCGTACCACAGGAAACCCCAGAGGTCTGGATCGCGGCGTACGGCGAGCTTGTAAAAACGCGGCCTTCCGTCCGGGCCGCGTTCTTCGAAGGTGTAGACGCCATTGTCGAGATCGCGCCAGCGGAAGGGGACGTTGGCGTAGCGGGCCGGTGTCACCACCTGGATCTCGATGTGCCTCGAGAAATGGAAGGGTGCGTCCGGATCGGGGTTTTCGCGCTTGAATTGGACGAAACGATCGACCTCCCGCTGCAGGGTGTCCTCGATGAGCTGGTTCTCCAGCACCTGGCGCATCGCCAGGATGGCGAGGGCAAACAGCGCGGAAAGCAGCGTCCCGAACAGCGCGAAGGAGAGGATGATCCGGCTGCGGAGCCTACGGCGATGTTGCATCCGGATCGACCAGGCGGTAACCGATGCCGTGGCGGGTCTGGATCAGGGGTTTGGCGAAGGGCTTGTCGATCGCCGCCCGAAGTCCGTGGATGTGGACCCGCAGGGCATCGCTGTCCGGAAGCTCCTCTCCCCAAACCCGCGTTTCCAGCTCCCGCCGCGTGACCACGGCGGGCGAAGCCTCCATCAGCGCCTGGAGGATCTTGAGGCCGGTCGGATTGAGATTGATGGCCCGCCCTGCACGCCGCACCTCCAGCGTGTCGAGGTTGTACTCGAGATCGGCCACCTTGAGCAGCCGCCCGGCGCTGCCGCGGCCACGCTTGAGCAAGGCTTGGATACGCGCCTCGAGCTCCTGCATGGCGAAGGGTTTCACCAGGTAGTCGTCCGCCCCCGCGGCAAAACCCGCGAGCTTCTGCTCGAGCTGGTCGCGGGCGGTGAGCATGATCACCGGCGTGGCCCGATGCGCCTCATGCCGAAGCTTCCGACACAGTTCGAGACCGTCCATGCCCGGCAGACTGAGGTCGAGCACGATGACGTCATAGTCGTTGACCACGGCCAGATGGAGACCGGTGAGACCGTCGGCGGCAAAGTCGACGCCATGACCGCGCTCGCCGAGGTAATCGCCCAGGTTGGCGGCGATGTCGGGATTGTCCTCGATTAGCAGCACGCGCATGGCAAAGCGAGCATCGCGACGCGGCGGCCGGACGTCAAGCGAAAAAAACGCCCGGAGCGATGGCCATGGGGGAAATCCATCGTCTCCGGGCGTGAAGCCACTGCCCCGATTACCGTTCGCCGTCGGCGTGAAGCCTTGAGAGTCCAGAGAGTGCCGGCGACTCAGAGCAAACGTTACCGCGCAGATGGTTAAGCGCCAGTTAAACCACGATTCGGCGAGGGTTAAGCTCGCCTCGCGAGGGCGCGCTCGAGGAAATCGAGCACCGATCCCGCGACGTCGATTCCGGTCGCGTTCTCGATGCCTTCGAGCCCGGGGGAGGCATTGACCTCGAGGACGAGCGGGCCACGCCGAGAACGCAGGATGTCCACCCCCGCCACGCCCAATCCGATCAGGCTCGCAGCACGCACCGCCAGGGCTTTTTCCTCCTCGCTCACCTCTGCCGCAAAGCCGCGCCCGCCGCGATGCAGGTTCGCCCGAAACTCCCCGCTCGCCGCCTGGCGTCTCATGCTCGCGATCACTTGGCCATCGACCACGAAACATCGCAAATCGCTGCCCTCCGCCTCGGCGATGTATTCCTGGGCCAGGAAGTTGGCGCGCAGAGCGGCGAGGGCCTCGATCAGGCTGCGTGCCGAGGAGCGCCTTTCGGCGAGGATCACGCCGCTACCCTGCGCGCCCTCATTGAGTTTGATCACGTGCGGCGGCGGGCCGAGCATGGCGAGCAAGTCGTCGGCATCGTCGGGGCTGTCACCGCACACCGAGATGGGCAACCCGAGCCCCGCTCCGGCGAGGATCTGCAGCGCGCGGAATTTGTCGCGGGCACGCAGGATGGCGTCCGATGGGTTCGGGGTGAAAGCGCCCATCAGCTCGAACTGGCGCAGGACCGCCGTGCCGTAGAAGGTGATCGAGGCGCCGATGCGCGGGATCACCGCGTCGAAGCCGGACAGCGCCCGGCCCTTGTAGTGGATCTCGAAGCATGCCGGAGCGATGCGCAGGTAGCAGCGCAGCGGATCCAAGACCCGCACTCGGTGGCCGCGAGCGCGCGCCGCCTCGACCAGACGCGCGGTGGAATAAAGAGCGCGATTGCGGGAAAGAATGGCGATCTTCAAGGCGAAGCGGGCGCGCCGAGGAGGAAGGAGCTTCCTGGGTCGACCAGGACACGGCCTGCCATCGCGGTGCGGCCGAGCAGCATCGGGAAGAGCATGTGGGTCCGGCGGGTAAGGTTGATCTCGATCGGCCAGCTCCGGCCGGCGAGCATGAGGAGCGAACGGATGAAGGGTCGCTCCGTGGTGCGCCCGCCGGAATCGGTGACCGGACGCACGTCCACGATCTCGGCGACACAGGCGATCGCCGCCTGAGCGTCTCGAGTCGGCAGAACGCTGAACCGCACCCAGGGCGCGCCGCGCTCGAAGAAACGCTCGAGCGATTCCACATGAAGGGCGGAGCTGCGAGCGCCGGTGTCCACCTTGGCGCGAATCGCCCGAATCCCGAGCTCGGGAAGCGCCAGCCATTCGCGCCAGCCGAGGACGATCGGCGCTTCGCGATCGCTCATCGCAGCGAGATTGGAGCGGGTGATGGGAATCGAACCCACGTCAATGGCTTGGGAAGCCACCGCTCTACCATTGAGCTACACCCGCAAGGGCCGAAGCACTCTGACGCCGTCACGGCTCCCGGGCGCCGATTATCCGGCAGGGCGCGACGGCGTGCAACGTGCCGGAGCGAGCTCCGTCATTCGCTAGAATGCGTGCGATGCAGGTGATGCTCAACGGCCATCCGCGCGAGCTGCCCGAGGGGGCGACGATTCAGGATCTGCTCGCCCGCGAAGGGCTGCTCGGCCAGAGGATCGCGGTCGAACTCAACTTCGCCGTCGTTCCGAAAAGCGCCTACGCCGAGCGGCGCCTCTTCCCGGGCGATCGGATCGAGATCGTCCACGCCCTCGGCGGCGGCTGAGTTCCTCGCCCCGTCCTCCCGTCATGCCCATCCAAAGCGCCAGCGAGCCGCTCAACGATCTTCCCGACCCCTTGATCCTCGCCGGGCGCCGCTATCGTTCACGCCTGCTCACCGGCACCGGGAAGTTCCGCGACCTCGAACAGACCAGACTCGCCACCGAAGCCGCCGGAGCCGAGATCGTCACCGTCGCCATTCGCCGGGTGCCGCTCAGGGCCGAGCGCGGGGAGCGCGGCTTGCTCGACGTGCTTCCGCCCGATCGTTACACGATCCTGCCGAACACGGCGGGCTGCTACTCCGCCGAGGAAGCCGTGCGAACCGCCCGCCTCGCGCGGGAGCTGCTCGATGGCAGCCCGCTGATCAAACTGGAGGTTTTGGCCGATCCCGAGACACTGCTGCCCGAGCCGGTGGAGACCCTGCGCGCCTGTGAGATCCTGGTGCAGGAGGGCTTCGAGGTCATGGTCTACACCAACGACGACCCGGTCATGGCCAAGCGCTTGGAGTCCTTGGGATGTGTGGCGGTGATGCCGCTCGCCGCGCCGATCGGCTCCGGGCTCGGCATTCAGAATCGCCTCAACATCCTGACCATCGTCGAACGAGCGAAGGTTCCGATCATCGTCGATGCCGGCGTCGGCACCGCTTCGGATGCCGCGATCGCCATGGAGCTCGGCTGCGACGGGGTGCTCATGAACACCGCGATTGCCTGTGCCGGCGACCCGGTGGCGATGGCCCGGGCGATGCGCAAGGCCGTCGAGGCCGGGCGCGAAGCCTTTCTGGCCGGCCGTATCCCGAAGCGCCGCTTCGGCTCGGCATCCTCGCCGCTCGAGGGGACCTTTTTCTGAGCATGGACGGAAGCGAGCTCGGCGCGCCGCAGCGGAGGATCCGAAGTTTCGTCCTGCGCGAGGGCCGCATCACCCCTGCCCAGCAACGCGCGCTCATCGAGCTCTGGCCCCGCTATGGTCTCGAAGCCGCCGCGCTTGCCGACCCCGCCGTTGCCTTCGGGCGCGAGGCGAGGCGGGTGCTCGAAATCGGCTTCGGCTGCGGCGAGGCCCTGCTCGCGGCTGCCCTCGCCGATCCGACGAGCGACTTCCTCGGGATCGAAGTGCACCGCCCCGGCGTTGGCCGTCTGTTGCTCGCCGCCGCGCGGGCACAGATCACGAATCTGCGAGTGGTGATCGCCGACGCCGTGGAGGCGATCGAGCACCTGCCCGCGGGCGCGCTCGCGGAGGTGCGTCTCTTCTTTCCGGACCCTTGGCCGAAGAAGCGTCACCGCAAGCGTCGGCTGATCCAGCCTCCTTTCGTCGAGCGCTTGGCTCGAATCCTCGTTCCGGGCGGACGCCTGCTCATCGCGACGGACTGGGAGGATTACGCCCACGAGATGCTCGCGGTGCTCGAGGCCAGTACCTCCTTCCGCAACGCCATCGGCCCCGGCCGATTCGCGCCGCGCCCGCCGGAGCGACCGCTCACCCGCTTCGAACGGCGCGGACTCGAGCGCGGACACCGCGTCCATGATCTGCTGTTCCTGCGCGTGCCCGACTGATGGACGGTGCGCTCACCCTCTCCCGCGACATGGCGCTGGTGCTGCTGCTCACCGGCTTCGTCGTGGGGATGCTCCTCTTCGAACGCGTTCGGATCGATGTCACGGCGGTGCTGGTGCTGGTGATCCTCGGCCTCACCGAACTCGTGCCCGTCGAGCATCTCTTCGACGGTTTCTCCGGTCAGGCGGTGATCTCGATCATCGCGGTGATGATCATGGGTGCGGGGCTCGATCGGACTGGCCTGCTCGGCCGCGCCGCCGGCTGGATCCTTCGCGTTTCGGGCGATTCCGAGCGGCGCGTCATCGCCGCCCTGTGCCTGCTTTCCGGCCTGGTCTCGTCGGTGATGCAAAACGCCGCGGTGGTCGCCCTGTTTCTGCCGGTGGCCGCCCGGCTCGCGGCACGCACCGGGATCCCCCTCGCGCGCCTGCTGCTGCCGATGGCCTGCTGTGTGATCCTCGGCGGCACGATCACGATGGTCGGTTCGTCGCAGTTGATCCTGCTCAACGACCTGATCCAGACGGCCAACCGCAACCTTCCCGCCGGCGTCGGCACCCTACCGGTCCTGCCGATGTTCTCGGTCGCGCCGGTGGGGCTCGCGGCGCTCGCGCTCGGCGTGCTCTATTTCGTCTCCGTCGGACAGCGCTGGCTACCGGCGCACGAGGACAAACCGGGTGCGACACCGGCGCGCACCGAGAGCTATTTCGCCGCCGCTTACGGCATCGAAGGCGAGGTGTATGAGCTCGTGGTGACCGCCGAGAGCCCGCTCGTGGGCATGCGCGTCGGCGAGGCGGAGGCGCTTCCGCAAGCGCCAATCGTCCTCGCGCTCAAGACCCAGGAAGAGTCGCGCCTCGCCCCTCCCGCCGACGAATTGCTTTGGGTCGGTAGCGTGCTCGGTGTGCTCGGCCGCAGGGAAGAGGTCCAGCGTTTCGCCGAGGCGCAGTCTCTCCGGGTACTGCCCCGCCTACGCCACTTCGAGGAGCTCTTCAACCCCGCCCGCGCCGGTATCGCGGAAGCGGTGGTGCCACCCACCTCTCGCTTCGTCGGCAAGCGGCTCGGTGATCTGAAGCTGCGTAAAAGCCTCGGCATCAGCGTGCTTGCCATCCACCGCGGCGAGGAGGTGATTCGCGAGGAGGTGCGCGAAACCGTTTTGCGACCAGGAGACCTCATGGTCCTGCACAGCCGCTGGCGTGATCTCGCGCAAGCGGCCCAGAGCCGCGACCTCGTGCTGGTCACCGACATCCCCAAAGAAGAACCGCGTCCGCACAAGGTGCCGCACGCGCTGTTCTTCTTCGCCCTGGCGCTCGCCCTGGCCCTGAGCGGCGACGTCAAGCTGCCCGTGGCACTCCTCGCAGGCGCCGTGGGCATGTTGCTCTCAGGCGTCCTCACCATGGACGAAGCCTATGCCGCAATCAGCTGGAAGACCGTGTTCCTCCTCGCCGGCCTCGTGCCTCTCGGTTTCGCGATGGACAGCACCGGAGCCGCGGCATGGCTCGCACAAACCGTGCTCGGCGCCTTGGGCTCGGTTCCAGTGTGGGTGCTCCAGGTGGCGGTGGCCCTGCTCACCGCGTTGCTTTCCGTGGGCATCACCTATCTCGGTGCGGCGGTCGTGATGGTCCCCATCGCGATCAACATGGCGGTCGCGGTGGGCGGCAACCCCACCGCCTTCGCGCTGATCGCCGCCCTGTCCGCATCGGCCAACCTGATCTCCGCTTCGAATCCGATCCTGGCGCTGGTCACCGGGCCTGGCGGCTACGGTCCGCGTGAGCTCTGGCGCGTCGGCGCGCTGCTCGCGATGTCTTATCTCGGCCTGGTCGTGCTCCTCGTCAACCTCTTGTGGTGAGCGGGCGACGAGACGGCAGGGCGATCGCCCACCGGTCTGGTGAAAATAAATGCGATGCTTTATCATTAGCATTTATTCTCCCTCGGCCTGCCCTCATGTCCATCGCGAGTCTCTCGCCATCCCGACTGCTCATCGCAAGCGTCCTCCTATTGGTCGGCTGCGGATCGGAGCCCTCGGATTCGCCGCAGCCGTCTTCCTCGACGCCAGAGATCGTCGTCTATTCCGAGCGCCGCGAGCCGCTCATCGAGCCCATCTTCGAGCGTTATCGCCGAGAGACGGGCATCCGGGTGCGTTTCGTCACCGACACCGGGACTGCATTGATCGAGCGCCTCGCCGCTGAAGGCGCGCGGACGCCGGCTGACCTCTTCCTTTCGGTCGATGCCGGGACCCTGTGGCTCGCGGCCGAGCGCGGTCTCCTCGCACCCGTCCGCTCGGCGAAGCTGGAGGCGGCGGTACCCGCTCACCTCCGCGACCCCGAGGGGCGCTGGTTCGGTCTCTCGCAGCGCGCGCGGACCATCGTGTACGCCCGCGATCGCGTGGATCCGGCCCGATTGAGCGGACTCGAGAGTCTCGGCGACCCCGCCTTTCGCGGGCGGGTGTGCCTGCGGACCAGCAAGAAGGTTTACAACCAGTCGCTGGTGGCGATGGCGATCGAACGCCTGGGCGAGGAGGCGACCGAGGCCATGGTGCGCGCTTGGGTCGCGAATCTCGCAGCGCCGCCCTTCGCCGACGACACGCAACTCATCCTGTCGCTGGCCGCAGGTCAATGCGACCTCGGTCTGGTGAATACCTATTACCTCGGCCGTCTGCACGCCGAGGGCCGCGCGACCCAGGTATGGCCCTACTTTCCGCCGGAGGGCACGCACGTCAACGTCTCGGGCGCTGGGATCACGGCTCACGCGCCGCGTCCCGATGCGGCGCTCGCCTTCCTGGAGTGGCTGGTGAGCCCGGAGGTGCAGGCCGACTTCGCGGGTCTGAACTTCGAGTATCCGGTTCGCGAAGGCGTCGCGCTCTCGCCGATCATCGAACGCTACGGCGTGTTTCGCCCCGATCCGGTCCATGTGGTGGTCGCCGGGAAGCGTCAGGCGCAGGCGGTCGCTCTGATGGATCGGGCCGGCTGGCGATGAGCCGAGGCGCCAGCGCCTCCGCAACGAGGCGGCGCTGGCCGCTCATCCTCGCCTGGACGATCGCCCTTCCGCCGCTCTCGGCGATCCTGGCACTGCTCGCCGCTTGGCTCTCGCCTGAGTCGGCGGCCTGGGATCACCTCGTCCGTTACCGACTCTGGGATTATCTCGCGCAGACCGCACAGCTGGGTCTCGGCGCAGGGTTCACGGCCGGGGTACTGGGCATCGGCCTCGCCTGGCTGGTCTGCCGTTTCGAGTTTCCCGGGCGACGCTGGCTCGAGGTAGCTCTTGCGCTGCCGCTCGCCCTCCCGGCCTACATCGTCGCCTTCGTCTACGTCGGACTCCTCGACTACGCCGGCGCTCTCGCGACCGGGCTTCGCACCCTCGGCCTCGCCCTGCCCTCGCCCCGCAATCTCATCGGTGCGAGCCTGATCCTCGGCCTGGTCCTCTACCCCTACGTTTATCTCCTCTGCCGCGCTGCCTTGTTAGGCGAGGGCATGCGGTGCTACGAAGGCGCGCGCACCCTCGGCGCTGGCCCATGGCGCGCTTTCTTCGTGGGCGTCCTGCCTGCTCTCGCTCCCGCCTGGATCGGCGGCGTGGCCTTGGTTCTGATGGAGACCTTCGCCGACTACGGCGCGGTGAGCGTGCTTGGGGTGGAGACCCTGACCGTGGGCATCTTCCGCCTGTGGCAGGGGATGTTCAATCTCGCGGCGGCCACACAGCTCGCCTCGATCCTGTTGCTCGCTGCCCTGCTGCTCGCGATCCTCGAAGCTTCGCTTCGCGCCTCCGGAGGGGTGGGCTCCTCCCTCCGCACCCGTCGCATCCGGCTCTCTCCGCTCGCCGGACTGGTCGTCGCGCTGATTCCCCTCGCCGTACTCGCATTCGCGTTGCTCGTTCCAGTGGCGCAGCTCGCCGTCTGGGCCATCGACCACCCCTGGCCGCTTTCCAAGCTGCTGCCCGTGGTCCTCGATACTCTCGCGATCGGCCTCACTGCCGCCGGCCTCATCACCTTCCTCGCCCTCGCCCTGGCCGTCGCCGAGCGCAAAGGAAGCCAGATGCCCGGTCTACGCTTGGCCAGTTTCGTCGCCGGACTCGGCTATGCGGTGCCCGGTGCGGTGCTCGCCGTCGCCTTGCTCGCCGCCATCGGCGGCGCCTACCGCCGCCTCGGCCTGGAGCCGGCGGTCTATGGCTCCTTGGGCCTGCTCCTGCTGGTCCTCGCGGTACGTTTCATTCGGGTGGGACATGCCGCGGTCGCGGCGGGTTTCGCGCGCTTCCGCCCGAGTCTGAGCGAGGCCGCCAAGGCGCTCGGAGCCGGCCCTTTCCTCCGTGCCCGGCGATTGCATCTGCCCCTGCTCGCACCGAGTCTGGCGGCGGCTTTCCTGCTTTCCACGGTGGAAGTGATGAAGGAGCTGCCCGCGACCCTTCTGCTCAGGCCCTTCGGGATGGATACGCTCGCGATCCGCGTCTATGCCCACACCGCCGAGGGGATGTGGGCCGAAGCCGCAGTCCCGGCGCTGTTGCTGATCCTGATCGCGCTGCCGCCGGCCTGGTGGCTGGTGCGGCGCCGCTAGGCATGACACTCGCCGCAGCGGTCTCAGCCCGCGATAATGCGCGGCGGTTCCCCGAAGGCGCGAGCTCCATGCGTCAAACTCCCCTCCATGCGATCCATCTCGAAAGCGGCGCCCGGATGGTGCCTTTCGCCGGCTGGTCCATGCCGCTGCACTACGGTTCGCAGATCGCCGAGCACCACGCCGTACGCCGCGAGGCCGGGGTGTTCGACGTCTCCCACATGGGTGTCGTGGACCTTCGCGGGGAAGACGCCGAGTCCTTCCTCCGCCGGCTGCTTGCCAACGACGTCGCCCGTCTCCGCGAACCCGGTCGCGCCCTTTACACGACCATGCTCGCCGAGGACGGCGGTATCCTCGATGATCTCATCGTCTACCGCCTCGCCCCAGGGCGTTTCCGCATCGTGGTCAATGCCGCGACGCGGGAGAAGGATCTCGATTGGATGCGCCGGCAAGCGACGGGGCACGACGTCACGATCGCGCTGCGCGAGGACCTGGCCATGATCGCCGTGCAGGGGCCCAAAGCCCGCGAGCGAGTGGCGAGCGTGCTATGCGAGCGCTTCGATCCCGAGCGACTCCTCGCCCTTCCCCGCTTCGCCGCGATCGAGACCGACGGCTGGATGATCGCGCGCACCGGCTACACGGGCGAGGACGGCTTCGAGCTCATCCTGCCCGCAGCGGAGAGCGCGGCGCTTTGGCGATCGCTGATCGCTCAGGGCGTGACCCCGGCCGGACTCGGCGCTCGCGATACGCTCAGGCTCGAAGCGGGGATGCTGCTCTATGGTCAAGACATGGACGAGACGGTGAGCCCGCTCGAATGCGGATTGGCCTGGACCGTGGTTTTCGATCCCCCGGACCGCGATTTCATCGGTCGCCGTGCGCTCGAACGACAGCGCGAAGAAGGGCTTCGACGCGAGCTCGCCGGAGTGGTTCTGCCCTCGGGCGGCATCCTACGCTCCGGCACGCCGATCGAAACGCCGCTCGGACCGGGGCTCGTCACCAGCGGGGGCTTCGGTCCGACGGTGGGCTGCTCGATCGGACTCGCCCGCGTCCCGGCGGGTGCCGGCGATGCACTCATCGCTCGGCTCCGGGACCGCGAACTTCCGCTGCGACGGGTCAAGCCGCCCTTCGCGCGCGAGGGTCGCTCCCTCCTGCCGCCCTGATCATTCGCTTCGCTACAATCTGCCCGCCTTCACGGAGCAAACCGCACCATGACCGAGATTCCCGGAGACCTAAAGTACCTGCGAAGCCACGAGTGGGTGCGGCGCGAGGACACCCGGCGAGCCGTGGTGGGTATCTCCGACTTCGCCCAGGCTCAACTCGGCGATCTCGTCTACGTCGAACTGCCCAAAGTCGGCACGAGAGTCAGTGCCGGCGATGCCTGTGCAGTGGTGGAATCGGTCAAGGCGGCATCGGACGTCTACAGTCCGGTGAGCGGCGTGGTGGTCGCGGTGAACGAAGCTCTCGCCGACAAGCCGGAGACGATCAACGAGGATGCCTACGGCGAAGGCTGGTTGTTCGCCGTGGAGATGGATGATCCCTCTGAGCTTGAAGACTTGCTCGACGCCGACGGCTACGCCGCATTGCTCGAAGACCAGGACCGCTGAGCTCCTCAAGCGCCCGAGCGCCTCCCAAGACCGCAGGTCATGCCTTTCATCCCCCACACCGAGGAGGAGGTCCGCACGATGCTCGCCGCGATCGGTGTCGCGCGCATCGACGACCTCTTCGATGAAATCCCCGAAAGCCTCCGCGCCGGCGCCCTCGATCGGATCCCATCGGGCTTGTCGGAACCCGCTATCGCACGTTTGATGCGCGCCCGCGCCGACATGGATCGCGTGCGCCTGAACTTCGCCGGTGCGGGCGCGTATGAGCATCACATTCCGGCGGCAGTGTGGCAGATCGCCACCCGCGGCGAGTTCTACTCCTCCTACACGCCTTATCAGGCGGAGGCGAGCCAGGGCACCCTGCAGGTGATCTATGAGTTCCAGTCGATGATCACCGCCCTGCTCGGAACCGAGGTCGCCAACGCCTCGCTCTACGACGGCGCCACGGCGCTCGCGGAGGCGGTTCTCATGGCCGAGCGCGCTCACCGCAAGCCGCGCGGACGAGTGCTCGTTCCGCGCAGCGTGCATCCCGCCTACCGCAAGACGCTTGGCACCATACTCGCCACGCACGACATCCAGATCCTCGAGCTGCCCTACGATACGAGCTGCGGCATCACCGCGCTTGAGAGCCTGCCCGACGGGGAGCCGTTCACGGCGCTGGTCGTTCCGCAACCGAACTTCTTCGGCTGTCTCGAGGACGTGGAACGGCTCACCGATTGGGCGCATGCCCGCGAAGCGCTGGTCATCGCGCTGGTCAATCCCTTCGCGATGGCGCTGCTCAAGCCTCCGGGACGATGGGGAACGCGCGGCGCCGACATCGTTTGCGGCGACGGCCAACCGCTCGGCTGTCCGCTCTCCTCGGGTGGCCCCTATTACGGATTCCTGAGCTGCCGCCGCGATCTGGTGCGGCAGATGCCGGGGCGTATCGTGGGCCGTACCGTCGATCTCGACGGAAAACCGGCGTTCACCCTCACGTTGCAGGCTCGGGAGCAACACATCCGGCGCGCCAAAGCCAACTCGAACATCTGCACCAACCAGGGTCTCTTGGTCACGGCTTCCACGATCCACATGGCGCTGCTCGGGCCTGAAGGTCTCGCCCGCGCCGCGCGCCTGTCGTGTCATCACGCTCGTCGTCTCCTCGCGCTGCTCACCGAGCTTCCCGGTGTCTCGCGCCGTTTCTCCGCTCCGTTTTTCCACGAGTTCGCCCTCACGATCCCGCGTCCGCCTGGCCAGCTTCTGGAGGAGCTCGCGCGCGAGCGCGTCGTCGCGGGCGTCGCGCTCGCGGACGAATATCCGGAACTCTCCGAGAGCCTCCTTCTCTGCACCACCGAAACCAAGACCGAGGCTGATCTGCTCGAGCTGCGGGAGCTGCTCGCGGCACGTCTCTGATCGGAGCACCGGATGCCGATGGCCTTCGATGTGATTCGCGCGCGTGTGCGTGCTACGCAAGGCGCGTGATGTGCACGAGAAACGATTGACAGTTTGCGTGCACGTGATTAGTTTTCCGCAAACTGTCAAGTGACCGAAAAAGCATGCCCCTTCTCCACATCGCCGTCGGCCTCGCCGCCGCGCTCCAGACAGTGGAGAACTCGGTTTACGCGACAGTCCCTTTTTCGTTGTCTCCGGTGCGCACCACGTGCGCAGCGCGCTGGAGTTTCGCTGACGAGGAGTCGATGCGCACGGGTCTGGGCAACCTCAACCCACTGACTTAGAGAGGAGCTGAGACACCCATGGCAACCACGAAGAAAGCTGCTGCGAAGAAAGCCCCGGCCAAGAAGGTCGCGGCGAAAAAGACCACGGCCAAGAAGGCCACTGCGAAGAAGACGGCAGCCAAGAAAGCGGCTGCGAAGAAGACCACGGCCAAGAAGGCCACCGCCAAAAAGGCTGCGGCCAAGAAGGTCGCCAAGAAAGCGCCGGCCAAGAAGACTGCAGCCAAGAAGACGGCGCGCAAGCCCGCAGTGAAGCCGGCTGCGCCGATGGAGAGCGCGGCGGCAGAGGCGACGCCGCCCCCCGCTCCTGCGAAGGCGAAGACGCCCACTCGGGTCTCATCGAAGTAAAGTCAAGTCGCCACGGTCCAATACCCCTCCCGTCGTTGCCCAGGCGGCGGGAGGGGTTCTTGTTGGTGCGCGCCTCGGCGCGAGAATCCCCCGAACGCACCGCTCTTCCAGGCGCAAAGCCCGCGGACGCCCTGAGCGCTGCCTATCCCGACGACCCACGATCCGCCTCGGAACATCGCCTCTCATCGGCAGGCCGCGATGAGCCGACGGAAGCCGACGCCTCCTGGGCCGATGATGCTCAGCCGACGGCTCTCGATCCCCGCGCAGGCGGAAGTTCGAGCCAGTCCCGCCGAGGCAAATCGAGGACGCGATCGAGGACGGTCGGAAACAGGCCCGACGGAAGCGCGCTTTCGCAGTTCCATAGAAGCACGATTCCGAAATCCCGATCGGGAAGGATTCCCATCATCGCGCGGTAGCCTTGCACCGCCCCGCCATGGAACAGGAGACGCTCGCCGGCGTAGTCGAAAACCCGCCAGCCGCGGGCGTAATAGGCCGCACGCAGCCGAGCGCGTCGCCAGGGCGCGAGGACGAGCTCGCGCTCGGTGGCGATCTGCGGCGAATGAATCGCCGCCAGCAGCTCGGAAGGCAGCACCTCTTGACGATGCCCGAGATGTGCGAGCATCCACTTCGCCATGTCCAAGGCGCTGGCATTGACCCCGGCTGCCGGTTGCACCCGGTAGTAAGTGTCCTTGGGACGCACCGCCACCCACTGCCGCCCCCGTCGTACGTGCGGACGCGCCCACGAGGCGCTCTGCTCCAAGGCTTCCCGACCGAAACTCGCATCCTCCATCCCGAGCGGTGCGAACAGCCGACGCTCGACCTCGCGAAAGTAAAACTCGCCGGTGAGATGGAATCCGATGTCGCCGATCAGGCTGAAGGCGACATTCTGATAGCCGTAACAGGCGCCGACCGGGCACTCCAGGCGCGCTTGCGCGAGACGCTCGACGAGCAGGGGATAGGGTTGATCGCCTTCGAGATCGAGGTCGAAGGTGTGGCGAGGCAAACCGGAGCGGTGCGCGAGCAGATCGTTGACCGTGACGAGAGCGGTCTGCTCGGGATCGGCCAGAGTGAAGCCCGGCAACACGTTGACCACGGGCGTATCCCAGCGCAGCCGCTCCTCGGCCACGAGCAGACCGGCGTAGGTCCCGGCGATGGTTTTGGAGAGCGAAGCGATCCGGAACACCGTGCGCTCGCCGATGCTCGGCGCGCCCCGCCGCGCCTCGACCCGGCCGAAACCGCGCGCCAGCACGATCTCCCCATGCGCAACCACCGCCACCGCCAGTCCCACCACTTGTCCGGTGGCGATGACCCGCTCGGCATCGCGCTCGAGGGCTTGCACCGCTTGTTCGACCTGAGGGTCCGCACCCTTCGCGCCGATCGCCAGCAAACCGAGCACGCTGCTGAAAAGCCGCGCCCAGAGGCTGCAAGCTGAAGCTCGGCGATGGTCGTGATAACCTGAGCCGCGGGTCGGGATTTGCTCAGTGGAGAACGACATGCTGTGGGTGATTTTAGGCGTGTTCGCGGTCATCGCCCTGTGGGCGATCAGCGTCTACAACGGCCTCATCGCCGCGCGCAACGCCTTCAAGAATGCATTTGCGCAGATCGAGGTCCAGCTGCAACGGCGCTACGATCTCATCCCGACTCTCGTCGAGAACGTCAAGGGCTACCTGCAGTTCGAGCGCGAAACCCTCGAGCGCGTCATCCAGGCGCGCGCGCTTGCGGTCTCCGGCCTCAGTGCCGCCCGCGCCAACCCCGGCGACCCAGCGGCCATGCAGCAACTTTCCGGCGCCGAGAACATGCTCACCCAGGCCCTGGGACGATTGTTCGCGGTGGCCGAAGCCTACCCGGACCTCAAGGCCAACCAGACCGTCTTGGCGCTTCAGGAAGAGCTGACCTCGACCGAAAACCGTATCGCCTTCGCCCGACAGGCGTACAACGACGCGGTGATGAACTACAACAACCGGCGCGAGATGTTCCCAGGCAATCTGGTGGCCGGTTTCTTCGGCTTCGGACCGGGCGCCCTGCTCGAAGCCGAGTCGCCCGAAGCGCGGCGGGCACCGCGAGTTTCGTTGATAAGGTGAGTCAACCCGCGTTGAGGCGAAGGCGGGGACCGTGGGTGATTTCTTCCTCCGCCAAGAGCGGGCGAGAAGGAACACGAAGCGACTGGTCCTGATGTTCGCGCTGGCGGTGATCCTCATCATCGCCGCCGTCGATACGCTCGTCCTTTTCACCTTCGGTACCGGTCTCGGCCCCGAGGAGCAGCGGTCCACCTTGTACGCGAGCACGCTGATCACGGCAGCGGTGATCGGCTTGGGCAGCCTGTTCAAGATCGTCAGCCTCCGCCGAGGGGGGCGGGCGGTGGCAGAAAGCCTCGGCGCCGTCCCCGTCGATCCGAGCACGAGCGACGGCCGGCGGCGGCGCCTGCTCAACGTGGTCGAGGAAATGGCGATCGCCTCGGGCACCTCGGTGCCGGCCGTGTACGTGCTCGAGGAGGAGGAAGGCATCAATGCCTTCGCCGCCGGCTATACGCCGAGCGATGCCGCGGTGGCCGTGACCCGGGGCGCATTGGAACGGCTGAACCGCGATGAACTCCAAGGGGTCATCGCGCATGAATTCAGCCACATCGTCAATGGCGACATGCGCCTCAACATCCGCCTGATGGGACTGCTTGCCGGCATTCTCGCGATCGCCACCATCGGACGGATCCTGGTCGAAGGCACGCTCCGAAGTTCACGCTCCAACCGTCGCGGCGGCGGCGGCGTGCTCCTGATCGTGGTTTTCGGTGCCATGCTGTGGCTCATTGGCTCGATCGGGCTGTTGTTCGGACGCCTCATCAAGGCCGGAGTGTCGCGCCAGAGGGAGTATCTGGCCGATGCCTCGGCGGTGCAGTACACCCGCCAACCGATCGGAATCCTCGGAGCGCTGCTCAAGTCCGCCGGCGCCCCGCAGCAGGCGCGCATCTCGCGCATCGAGGGCGAGCAGGTGAGCCACATGCTCTTCGGCGACGGCTTCGGGCTGCGCGGGCTGTTCGCCACCCACCCCCCGCTCGAGGCGCGGATTCGGGCCATCGACCCCACGTTCCGCCCGGAGCGCATCCGCGAAGTCGTCAGTCATCTGGCGGCCGTGCAGGGCCCCTGGGACGAGCAGCCGGCCTTGGGCTTCGCGGAGCAAAAGGCGACCACCCCGGCGGAGGCCGAGACTGCGCTCGGGACGGTATCCGCCGAGCGCATCGGAGAACGGGTGGGACGCGTGGACGCGCTCGCCCTGGCCCAGGCGCGAATCTTGCTGGCGCGGATCCCCCTACCGATTCGCGAAGCCACCCGCCAGCCTGAGCGCGCCGGTCCATTGCTCGCGGCGATGATCCTGCGGCGGAGCGATCCCGCCGCACGCCCTCGGCGAGAGGAAGCGCTCGCGCGGGAACTCGGCGTCGCCGAGGAGGAAATGTCGAGGATCGAGGAGGCCGTCGCGCTTCTCCATCCTCTGCAGCACCTTCCGGTCGTCGCGCTCGCCCTCGGTTCACTCAGCCGACTCCCCGCGAGCCGGACACAGGCGCTGATCGCCACGCTCGAGCGTCTGATTCACGCGGATGAGAGGGTGGAGCTCTTCGAGTACTGCCTCGCACGGCTCGCCGTGCGCGAACTCTCCGAGCGGCTCGCCCCGCAACAGTCTCAGCCCTTCGGAACGGCGCGGCTCGGGGAGCGCAAGGAGGCGGTCGCGACGCTGCTCGCCGTCCTCGCAGCCCACGGTCACGACACGCCAGCGCTCGCGCGCCAAGCCTTCCAGGCCGGTGCCTCGATCGCGCTCGGATCGCACGCCATTCCTTTCCAAACCCCCAGCGACTGGGCCTCGGACCTCGACCGCGCGCTGCCCGCGCTGGACGATCTGAGACCCGAGGCCAAGGAAACGCTGCTCGAGGCCTTGAGTGCCACGGTCGCGCACGACGGACGCCTCGCCCTGGCCGAGGCCGAACTGCTGCGAACGGTCGCTCAGCTCTTGCACATGCCCTTGCCGCCCCTGCTCACACCGAGCGAGGCCTGAGTCAAGACCTATTGCGGATCAGATCGGCCGCGCGCTCGGCGATCATGATCACGGGTGCATTGGTGTTGCCGCCGACGATTCGCGGCATGATCGACGCATCCACCACTCGCAGCCCCTCGACGCCGCGCACCCGAAGCTCGGGATCGGTCACCGCGCCGGCATCGCTTCCCATCCTGCAGGTTCCGACCGGATGGTAGATGGTCTCCGCCTTGCGACGCACGAAGGCGATGAGCGAGGCATCGTCGTTCGCCTCCGCGCCGGGGAAGATCTCCGCCCCGGCAAAGGGCTTGAGCGAGGGCTGTGCGAGGATCCGGCGAGCGATCCGCACCCCTTCGACGAGCACGCGGAGGTCTCGCCCTTCCGGATCGCTGAGGTAATGCGGCCTGATCAGCGGCGGCACCCCCGGATCCGCGCTCCTGAGCTCGATCCTGCCGCGGCTCTCCGGACGCAGCACGCAGACGTGCATGGTGAAGCCATCCCCCGGCAGGCGATTCCGCCCGTGGTCGTCGAGCATCGCCGGCACGAAGTGGAACTGCAGGTCCGGTCGTTCGTCGCGAGCGAGAGCGCTGCGCACGAAGCCACCCGCCTCGGCGATGTTGCTCGTGCCGATACCCCGGCGTGTGAACAGGTATTCAAGGGCGAGCGCCAGATCGTTGACCCGGTCGTAGGTGATGCGTTGGGTACAACGCCGAAGGATGCAGGCGTCGAGATGATCCTGGAGATTGGCACCGACTTCCGGCGACTCGCTGACCACCTCGATCCCGAGCCGGCGCAGCGCATCCGGCGGGCCGATTCCGGAAAGCATGAGCAGCTGCGGTGAATTGATCGCGCCGGCGGCGATCAGGATCTCCCGGGCCGCCTCCGCACGGTGCGTCTTGCCGCGATGACGATACCGAACCGCCACGGCCCGACCGCTGGCGAACTCGATTCGCTCGGCGAAGGCTCGGGTGAGCACTTCGAGATTGCGCCGACCGCGGGCCATGCCGAGGTAGGCGCGCGCGGCGCTCGCCCGTCTCCCCTCGCGCTGGGTCACCTGGTAGAGCCCGAAACCCTCCTGGGTCGCGCCGTTGAAATCGTCGTTGCGGGGATAACCAGCGGCAACCGCCGCCTCGATGGCGAGCTGACTGAGCGGATTGACGTAGCGCAGATCTTCGACCGAAAGCGGACCCTCGCAGCCGTGGAACGTATCGGCGCCGCGCGCGTTGCGCTCGGCCTTGCGAAAGTAGGGCAGCACCTCGGCGAAGGACCATCCGCGGCAGCCGAGCGCCGCCCACTCGTCGTAGTCGCGCGGATGACCGCGGACGTAGCACATCGCGTTGATCGAACTCGACCCGCCGAGCACCTTGCCGCGCGGCCACCAGAGTCGGCGCTGCTCGAGCGCCGGCTCCGGCTCCGTGTAATAGTCCCAGTTGATGCGCCGGTTGCGCACCAGCTTGGCGAGTCCGGCAGGCATGTGGATGAAGGGATGCCAGTCCTTCCCACCCGCCTCGAGCAGCAGCACCCGCACCGCGGGATCCTCGCTCAATCGAGCGGCGAGAACGCAGCCAGCGGAGCCGGCGCCGACGATGACGTAGTCGTACACGGAATGCGCTTGCCGGACCACCAGAGCCTCGCCGGAGGCTAGGGATTACGGTTAGAGCATTCACTCGAATCACCACAGAGGCCCTGTGCTAGCATCGCGCGCGATCCTGCACGAGGCGCGATCATGCCTCCGAACGTCGCATCGCCGATGCGAACCGGGAGCCGCATCCGGTGAGCAGCCTGGAGACCACGGCCCGCCCCGACCTCCTCGACCGCCTCCTCGCCGGTGCCGGGGTCAGGCCGGGCGAGGGCGTGGCCCTGCTCTGGTCCTTCGTCTACTTCTTCGCCCTGCTCTGCGGCTACTACACGATCCGTCCCGTGCGCGATGCGATGGGCGCGGTGCACGCCCTCGAATGGCTGTTCACCGCGACCTTCGTGGTCATGCTGCTGCTTCAGCCGCTCTACGCCGCATTGGTTGGCCGCTTCCCGCGCCGGGTGTTCCTGCCGGTCGTCTATGGATTTTTCATCCTCTGCCTGCTCGGGTTCTACGTCTTGCTCGCCGCCGACACCGGCGCGAGTTGGCGAAGCGGCGCTTTCTTCGTCTGGGTGGCCGTGTTCAACCTCTTCGCCGTCTCCGTGTTCTGGAGCTTCATGTCGGATATCTTCGGCGAAGACCAAGCGCGTCGGCTGTATGGCACGATCGCGGCGGGCGGCACCCTGGGCGCGCTCGCCGGCCCGCTCCTCACCCAGGCTCTGGTGCAACTGATCGGCGCGCCGGCGATGCTGCTCGTGGCCGCAGGTCTCGTCGGCCTCTGCCTGATCGCCATCTTCCGGCTCATCCCCTGGGCACGCGCCCGCGAACGAGGCAGCGCCCCCGCAGAACGGGCGGGCGTCGGCGGCGGCATCCTCGAGGGTGCCACTCGGATCCTGCGCTCGCGTTTTCTCTTCGCCCTGGCTCTCCTCATGTTCTTCGGCGTTGCCGTGGGCACGCTGCTCTACAACGAAATGGCCACCTACACGCGGCAGGCGTTGCCCGACCCTGCCGAACGGACCGCTTGGTACGCGCGCATCGACCTCGCCATCAACCTGCTCACGGTGAGCATTCAGCTCCTCTTGACCCGTCGCCTGCTGTCGCGCTATGGGCCGAGCCCGCTCCTCATCCTGCCGCCCTCCTTGGTCGCTATCGCCTTCCTGCCGATGATACTTCTGCCAGGCTTGCCTTTATTGCTCGCCTTCGCCCAGATCATCGCCCGCAGCGGCAACTTCTCGCTGCTCCAACCCGCCCGCGAGAGTCTTTTTACGCGCGTGGATCGCATCGAGCGTTACAAGGTGAAGAACTTCATCGACACCGTGATCTACCGCGGCGGCGACGTGAGCTTCGCTTGGCTGCACAAGGGATTGACGGTGGCCGGGCTGGGCGGCGCGGGGATTGCCGCCGCCGGCTTTTTCTGTGCGCTGGCGCTGACTGCCGCCGGTATCTGGGTGGCCAAGCTGGCCCATGGCTCACCACCAGCGCGCCCGATCGGAGGTGCCTCGCAGTGAGGGTCGCTTTCTGCGCGATCCTGTTCGCCGTGTTCGGAGGTTCAAGGACACTGGCCGCAGAGGCGGCCTACGAACTCGCGATCCTGCGGGCCATTCGCGAGGACGACCGCCATGGCCTGAACTTGAGCCTCGCCTGGCGCTACGCCCCGGACCAGGCGATCGGCATCGAGTGGTCTCGCTACGACGAGGGTCTCTTCGGTGCGCGACGCGATCTCGCGCTGCGTTGGGCGGCGATCAATGCCGAGCCGCTGTGGCGGCCTTCCTTCGAGCTGGGATTGGGCCGCGCAACGGGCGCGAGGCGGCCATCGGCCTGGGTGGCCTCAGTCGGCGTCGGCGGACGCTGGTCGCTCACGTCGGGAGAGGGAGGTCCCGCGCTCGCCGCCGAGCTGCGCTACCGTCGTGAGGAACGACGCCTCCCCGACGAACGCGGCCTCATCGCGATGATCGGCCTCTCGCTGCCTTTCGGCGACCGCGGCCGCGTCTCGCAAGCCGCCTTTCAGCTCCCGCCCTGACCGCTCAGGGCAAGCGCGTGCATGTTCAGGCGTGTCGCATAGTCGAGGAACAGGGGATCACCCGCGCCTCCCCGGCGCAGGGCATCGGCAAGCCGCTCCGCCGCCGCCGCGTCCCCGTCGTGGCTGAGCACGCGGCGCAGCGCCAAAAGCAGCGCCCGGCGGAAACGGCGGCTTGCCGCCTCCTCCCCTCCGCTCTCGCGCAGAACTCGCAGGTCCTCCTCGATGCGCGCCGTCAAATCGGCGACTGGCACCGGCTCCTGACTCAGCAGCTTCTCCAGGCCGGTGACCCGCTGCTCGATCCGCTCCCGCCGACGCGCCGCTTCGATCGAATGATCGATTTCGGCGAGGAACGGGAATTCGGCAAGCCGGTCGGCATAGTGGCGCCGGACACCCTCGGCCAGTCGCCGCGCGCGCTCGAAGTCGCCCGCGCCGATCGCGGCTTCGGCCTCGCGCTGCACGCGCATGGGCAATTCCCGCAGGAGGCGCTCGGCCTCACCATTGTTCGGATCGGCAAGCAAGGCGCTCCGTAGATAAAAGCGCGCGCTTTCGAACTCGGGGGAGAGCAGGCGACCCTCGGCAAAAGCGAGACGGGCGTCTTCAAGCGAGCGCAAAGCCCGCGCCTTGGACAAGCCGATTGTATTCTCGATGCGGGTATCGAGCGCTCTCAGCGCACGATCGCCGGGTTTGAGCCGAAGCGCATAGTGCACAGCCACCAAGGCGCGCTCCGCCTCGCCGCGGCGAAGCGCCGCCTCCGCCTCACGCTGAATGCCGCCGACCACCTCGGCGGTCAATCGCGCAAGCTCCGGTACCCCATCGAGTCCCTCGCGCTGCGCGCGAAGCAATGTCCAGACCGCGCTGTTTTCCGTCGGATCCAGCCAGCGCCGCTCAGCGATCTGTTCGCGAAGCATTTGCAGGATTTCGGCAAGACGCCGCTCGCGCGCGCGCGCCTCGCGAGCCTCGGCCAAACGTTGGGCCAGCTCGCGATAGGCTTGCGTTTCGGCAAGGGCTGCCGGCAGTGCTTCAAAAGCCGCGAGCGCCGCGTCCATGCGCCGAGCGCCGAGCGCATCCTCGACCGGCTTGAGCATTCGCCTCGCCACTCGCTCGAGCCCCATCCAGGCCCGCGGGTCCTCCGGTATTTGCTGGCGAGCGGCGGCAAAAGCCTCGAGGGCTCTATCGAGAACATCGGCAGCCAAGGCGGTTTCTGCTTCCGCGAGAAGCTGTTCCTGGGCTCTTTCAGTGACCTCCTGCTGCCGGGCCGTCGCAACGACGCTCGAGAGCTCCTGCTCGAGGCGCGCCTCGATGCCAAGCGACCGCAGATGGCCGAGAAAAAGCTCCGCCCGCTTGACCTCCCCCGCAGCAGCGAGCGCCCGAACGCGCTCGGCGAGGGCATCCATGAGGCGCTGGCGAAGCTCGGCAAGCCGCTGGTAGTTCGGCGCCAGACGGGCAATCAGCAGAACCTCCGCCATCGCGTTTTGCTCGGTGGGCTCGACGAGCTGACCCTCGGCGATCCACCGATCCGCGCGCGCCACGGCCCGTTCGACCAAGGCGAGGACCTCCGGCGGCAGCCGACTCGCCCGCTCGAACTGCCAGTACCAGACGCCGGCGGCCGTGATCGCCACCGTCGCCAGCGCGGCCACAAGCATGAGCAGAAGGCGGCTCGACCGGCGCGAGGGCTTGTCGGGCACGGCTTGCGCTTCGCTCGCGCGCACGGCGCGCTTGGCCTCTTCGGCCGCGCGCTCGATGTCGCCGATCGCCGGATGGCTGATCGAAAAACCGAGGGCGCGCAACTGTTCCGATGCCGTGAGATCGGGATCGGCCGCCAAGGTCGCCATCAGCGACTGAGAGCTGAGCACGATGTTTTTGAGCGCGCGGATGAACTCGCGCATGCTCGAATAACGGTCGTCGGGATCCTTCGCCAAGCAGCGATCGATGACCGGCTGAAAGGCGGCGAACTGTTCGGGCAAGGGCGGCGGCTTCTGAGTGAGATGCGCCATGAGCACGCTCACCGGCGTCTCGCCTCGGAACGGCGGCTGGCCGGTGAGCAGCTCGTAGAACATCACGCCGAGGCTATAGAGGTCGGAGCGCCCATCGACCTCATGGCCCTGAATCTGCTCGGGGCTCATGTAGGTCGGCGTGCCGATCAACATCCCGGTCTGAGTGAGCCGCATCGCCTCCGGGTCCCTCTGCCGGGCGATGCCGAAATCGGTCAGCACCGGCGTCTGGGGATCGCGGAACATCACGTTGCTCGGCTTCAGATCGCGGTGGATGACCCCTTGGTCGTGCGCGAACTGGAGCGCTTGCGCGAGCTGCACCGTGATCGCCACCGCCTCGGCGAGCGAGAGCCCGCCGCGCATGCGGTCGCTGAGCGTGCCACCCTCCAGGAATTCCATGGCGATGTAGGTGGCATCCGGCCGCTGCACGATGTCGTAGATCGCCACGATGTTCCGATGCGGCAGCCGTGCGATGGTCCGGCCCTCGAGCAGGAAGCGCTTCTCCACTTGCTCGCGATCGTCGCCCGCCGCCGGCCGCATCAGCTTGATCGCGACCAGCCGACCGAGGGAGCGCTGGCGAGCGAGCAAGACGCGCGACATCCCGCCCACGCCGAGCTCGCGCAAGACTTCGTAACCGGGGAAATCCGGGATGTCTCCCACCACCACGACCGCTTCGAACCGGATTCTCATCATAGCGTGCCGCCCGACGCGGCAAGCACGGTCGCTTCTCCTGAGCGGAAAGGTCGGCGCGTCGAGACCCCGGCACGGCGCCGAAGGACCAGGGTGGAAGCCGGCTCGTAAGCCGGGTTCTGTTCGTGACGGTCATCCATCTGGGCCCTGCGTCACCGCAGGGCTCGAGCGACCTACCCGGACGCGGCGCGGGCCACGCCATCGCGTCCCTATTCGGTCTTGCTCCGGGTGGGGTTTACCGTGCCGCGGTGTGTTGCCACCCGCGCGGTGCGCTCTTACCGCACCTTTTCACCCTTGCCTGAGCCCCTGCGGGCCATCGGCGGTTTGTTTTCTGTGGCACTTTCCGTCGGCTCACGCCGCCCAGGCGTTACCTGGCACCCTGCCCTGTGGAGCCCGGACTTTCCTCCCCGCGCAGAGCGCGGAGCGACCGTCCGGCCGGCTTCCACGGCGCTCAGTTTGAGGCTCGAACCCGGAGGACTCAAGCGGCTGCGGCGAGGGAGATCTGCCAGATCAGGAAGAGGAGGTAACCGATCAGCAGCATCGCTCCGCTGCGACGGCTCACCCGGATTCTGCGAGCCATCATCACCCACAGTACCACCGCGAAGCCGACCATGACCGGCACCTGCTGGAACACCAGCTCCGCCGGGGCGGGCAAAGGCCGGATGAGCGCGGTCGCGCCGAGAATGAGCAGCAGATTGAACAGGTTGGAACCGATGATGTTGCCCAGCACAACGTCGTTGTAGCCGCGCCACGCAGCGACCAGCGAGGAGGCGAGCTCGGGCAGGGAAGTGCCCACCGCGACGATGGTCAGGCCGATGAGCAACTCGCTCGCCCCGAAGGCGCGAGCGAGCTCGACGGCCGCGCGGACCATCAGCTCGGCCCCGCCGATCAGGGCGGCGAGCCCGAGGCAGAGCAGGAGCAGCGCGACCGGCAGGCCGCGGGCCATCGCCGGATTGGCAGAGAGCTCCGACTGCACCTCCTCCGGCTCATCTCGGGCCTTGCGGCCGATCACCACGCTCATCAGCAGGAAGCCGGCGAGCAACATCGCCCCCTCGATCCGCCGCACCCCGCCGTCGAAGCACAGCCACCACAGGAACAGCGAGGCGAGGATCATTACTGGGGTCTCGATGCGAAGCAGGCGCATTTGCACCGACAGCGGCCTGAGCAGCGCCGAAAGGCCGAGGATCAGCCCGACGTTGGCGATGTTGCTGCCGACGATGTTGCCGAGCGCCATGTCGGTGGAGCCACGCAGCGCGGCGGAGACGTTGACCGCAAGCTCCGGCGCCGAGGTACCGAAGCCGACGATCACCACACCGATCATGAAGGGGCTCATCCCGAGCCGGAAGCCCGCCGCCACCGCGCCGCGCAGAAAGAGCTCGGCACCGACTACGAGGATCGTCAGACCGAGCAGGAAGAGCAGCGTCGAGAGGAGCATCGCGCGGGCGGGGCGGCGGTCGAAACCGAGTCGGACATCCTAATCGAAGCGCCGACTCGCGCAATCCATCCGCTCAGCGCCGGCGCGGCAGGAAGAGATCCGTGACGGTGCCCTCGAAGACCTCCGCCGCCATCCCTACCGTCTCCGCTAAGGTGGGGTGGGGATGGATGCTCAGGCCGATGTCGGCCGCCTCGGCGCCCATCTCGATCGCGAGCGTGACCTCGGCGATCAGATCGCCGGCATGGGGACCGACGATACCGCCGCCGATCACGCGGTGCGTGGCCTTATCGAAGACGAGTTTGGTGAAGCCTTCGGTGCGGGCGATGCCGATCGCCCGGCCCGAGGCCGCATGCGGGAACTTGCCCACGCCCACCTCGAGGCCCTGGCGCTTGGCTTCGGTTTCGGTGACCCCCACCCAGGCCACCTCCGGGTCGGTGTAGGCCACCGATGGGATCACCCGGGCCACGAACTCGCTCTTCTCCCCCGCCGCGACTTCGGCCGCGACCTTGCCTTCGTGGGTCGCCTTGTGCGCGAGCATGGGTGGACCCGTCACATCGCCGATGGCAAAGATGTGAGCCACGTTCGTGCGCATCTGGCGATCCACGGATATGAAACCGCGTTCGTCCACCTGCACGCCGGCGCGTTCCGCGGCGATCTCTCGGCCGTTCGGAATGCGCCCGACGGCCACCAGTACGCGGTCGAACATCCCCTCGGCAGGCGCCCCCTCCCCTTCGAACCGCACCCGGATGCCCTCACGCGTCGCTTCCGCTGCGATCACCTTGGTCTTGAGCAGGATGGCCGCATAGCGCTTCCGGATGCGGTCGTGAAGCGGCTTGACGAGATCAGGGTCGGTGCCAGGCATCAGCTGATCCATCAGCTCGACCACCGTGATCTCGCTGCCCAGCGCCGAATACACGCAAGCCATCTCGAGCCCGATGATCCCGCCGCCCACCACCAGCAGCCGACGCGGGATCTCGGAAAGCGCGAGAGCATCGGTGGAGTCCATGATCCGCGGATCGCCCCAGGGGAAGATCGGAAGCTTCACCGCCCGCGAACCGACGGCGATGATCGCCTTCTCAAAGCGCACCCGCTTGCTGCCCTCGGCGGTTTCGACCTCGAGGTGATGGGGATCGGCGAAGCGGGCGCGTCCGGTCAGACGCTCGACCTTGCGCTGTTTGGCCATGCCCGCGAGACCGCGATTGAGCTGCGCCACCACCGAGGCCTTGAAGGCGGCGAGCGCCTCGAGTTCGATGCGCGGCTTGCCGAAATGGATGCCATGGGCGGCGAAGGCTTCCGCCTCCTCGATCAGACCGGCCGCATGCAGCAGCGCCTTGGAGGGAATGCAGCCGACGTTGAGGCAAACACCGCCGAGCTCCGGATAGCGCTCGATGAGGAGCACGCGCCGGCCGAGATCGGCGGCGCGGAAAGCCGCGGTGTACCCCCCCGGGCCTGCCCCGATCACTGCGATCTCGCAATCATGATCCGCTTTCGCGCTGGGAAGCACCGCCGGTGCCGAGGGGCGTTCGACGGGCGCTGGGCTCCCGGCCAGAGGGGGCGCAGGAACAGATGCCGCTTCCGCCTCGCCAACTTCGAGGGTGGCGATCAGTGATCCTTCGGACACCTTGTCCCCCACCTTCACCGCGAGCGAAACCACGACCCCTTCGGCCGTCGCGGGAACTTCCATGGTCGCCTTGTCCGATTCGAGGGTGACCAAACCCTGGTCTTTGCGCACCCGCTCGCCGGGGCTGACCAGCACTTCGATCACCGGCACGTCGCGGAAATCGCCGATATCGGGCACGCGCACTTCGATACGTTCGCTCATGTCGAGGTAGGCTCCTCAGCTTTGGCCGGCGAGGCCGCCGGCACCTTGGGAAAAAGATCGAGGCGACGGTCGGCGAGATTCCTCACCGTTCCCTCGCGGCGGGCGCGCGCAAGCCGCGCCAGGTCGAGCTCGGCAATGAGCACCCGCTCCTCGCCGGCCGCGGCCTCGGCGAGCACGCCATCCGGCGGAAATCCGAGGTCGAGCGGAGAAAGCACGGCGCTTCGGGCGTAGTGCTGCGCGAAGTTGCGCACGCCGGGCTGGCGGCCGACGTTTCCGGCCAAGGCCACGTAGCACTGGTTTTCCACAGCCCGCGCCTGCGCGCAGGAGCGCACCCTGAGGTAACCGAAGCGGTCCTCGGTGGCAAAGGGCACCAATACGAGCTCGACCTCGGCTTCGGCGAGAGCGCGGGCCGCCTCTGGAAACTCGCTGTCGTAGCAGATGAGCACCCCGAAGCGAAGCGCTCCGGCTTGATAAAAGGGGATCGTATCGCCCCCCACGACCCCCCAGAAGGCGCGCTCATCCGGGGTGACGTGAAGCTTGTCCTGGGCGTAGAGCATGCCCTCCGGATCGGCGAGGAAGCAGCGATTGCGCACGGAATCATCCCGCGCCTCGTAGCAGAGGTGCGTGCCGCCGACGATCCACAGCCGATGCCGCCTCGCCAGGTCTCGAAGCAGGGCGGTGAACGCATCGGTGCTCGCGGTGAGTAGCTCGAGGGCGCGATCCGGCTGCAAGCACGGGAAGGCCGAAAGCAGCTGCAAGCTCAGATATTCCGGAAAGAGCACCAGGAAGGCGTCGGCTTCGGCAGCCAGCTCCACACAGCTTGCCACCTGGGCCGCGAAGGCATCGAAGCCCGCGATCGGCCGCTGCCGGTACTGCACTGCGGCAATGCGCAGGGGCCGTTCCATGATCCCCGCGCTCAGAGCAAGAGCCGCCGAAGATCGCCGAGCACCCGCGCCAGGAAGCCGGTGAAGCGCGCGGCATCGGCGCCGTCGATGACCCGATGATCGTAGGACAGCGAGAGCGGCAGCATCAGCCGCGGTTCGAAGCGCTCGCCGTTCCACACCGGCTTGTACTGGCTGCGCGAGACGCCGAGGATCGCGACTTCCGGCGCGTTGATGATCGGGGTGAAAGCGGTGCCGCCGATCCCCCCGAGAGAGCTGATCGAGAAACAGCCGCCGGCCATGTCGCCGGGAGAAAGCTTGCCGGCCCGAGCCTTGGCCGAGACTTCGGCGAGCTCGCGGGCGAGATCGAGGATGCCCTTGCGGTCGCAGTCGCGGATCACCGGCACCACCAAGCCCTCGGGGGTGTCCACCGCCACCCCGATGTGGTAGTAGCGCTTGAGCACCAGGTTCTCGCCGCTTTCATCGAGCGAGGCGTTGAAGTGCGGGAAGGCCTTGAGCGCCGCCACCGCCGCCTTGATCAGGAATACGAGCGGCGTGATCTTGAGTTCCTTGTGCTCTTCGCCAAGCTTGCGGCGGAAACTCTCCATCTCCGTGATGTCGGCCTCATCATGCTGGGTGACGTGCGGGATCATCACCCAGTTGCGCGCGAGGTTCGCGCCCGAGATTTTCTTGATGCGCGAGAGCGGCTTGCTCTCGACCGGGCCGTACTTGGCGAAATCGACCTTCGGCCACGGCAGCAAGCGAAGGCCCGCGGCCTCGCCGGGTGCAGGCGCAGCCGGTGCCGCGGCCGGCGGCGCACGAAGGGCGCCGCGCACGTAGGCCTCGACGTCTTCCTTCAAGATGCGGCCCTTGCGCCCGCTGCCGCTGACCTTGGTGAGATCGACCCCCAGCCTGCGCGCATAAAGCCGTACGGCGGGGCTGGCATAGGGAAGGCTTGCCGTCGTCGATCGCTCCGGGGGGGGCGGCGTCATCGTGGGAGGCGCGGAAGGCGCAGGTGCGGGCGCGGATGCGGCGGCCTGTGGGAGGGCTGGCCCGGGAGAGACCGGCGCCGAGCCCGTAGCGGGTGCGGAGGCCGGAACGGGAGCGGCCGCTTCCGCGTGATCCCCCTCCTCCCCCTCGCTTTCGAGCAGGGCGATCAAATGTCCTTCGCTGACCGTATCGCCGACCTTCACCTTGAGCGACCGGATCACCCCGGCGGCAGGCGAGGGGACCTCCATCGTCGCCTTGTCCGACTCGAGGGTGACGAGCCCTTGATCGCGCGCCACCCTTTGCCCCTCCGCGACCAGGATCTCGATGATCGGAACGTCGCGGAAATCGCCGATGTCCGGCACGCGCACCTCTCGCACCGCCGCCATGAACGCCTCTCTCCTCGCTGCCCGCAAAACCAAAATCTTATTCTGAGTCCGGGCCTTCGGGCGATGCCACCTGGAGCGCAACCCCCGCGCTCAGTGGGCTTCGCCGAAGGCGTGCGGCCAGGCGCTCGCTGCGCCCTGAGGGAAGCTCGAGCTCCAAAACGAAGTCCGCCTCCTCCCACTGCGGCCGATCCTGCCATCGCAACGCCGAGCCGCGATCGAATTCCAAAAAGGCATCCACTGCCGCGCAAGAGGGCTCGAGGCAAACCCGATAGCTCAGACGGAAATCCGTCCGAGCGGCCTTCAACCCGGCTTCGGCGATGAGTCGTTCGAGGCGCTCGGCGGCTTGAGGAAGCGGCGATCCATAAGGCGATGCCGCCCATTCCTCGACTCGTGCCGCGAGCCAGATCGAGGCCAGGGTCCGGGCGAGGGCATCCTCCGCCATCTGGCGCAGGCGGGCTTGGGCCGCGGCCATCAACATCAGTCCGAGGGCGAGCAGCACCAAGGACACCAGCAGGTCGATGGCGCGCGCGCTCGGCCTCGCAGATGCCTCAACCGCCACCGCCCCCCTCCGCCGCTTTGACCGCGCCAAGCGGTCGCCAGACGGTTCTCAAAGCTAGACGCGAGAGCAGCTCCGCATCGGGTTCGATCTTCAACTCCCCCGCGAGATCGAGCTCGCCTTCGACGGCGAGCAAGCCGCGGACGGCGAGCCGACCCTCGAGCCGCAAGGCACTTCGAGGTTCGACTGGGGATCGCAGCAGCATGGCGCCGATGATCTCGAGCGCGCTCCCCTCCCCGATCCGTGCCGGCAGATCGAGCACCAGCAGGACGGGCATCCGCTCGTTCCCGAAGCGCAGCGCCTCTCCACAGGAAAGCTCCGTACCCGCAGGAATCCAGAGCAAGGCCGGCCAAGGCTCTTCCCGGAGCTCGCAGAGGCGCTCGTTCGGCAAGCGCACGGCGAAGCGTTGGAGCCACTCCTCATCGCCGTCCGAGCGGGGACTCAAGCAATCGTGGCGCGGCGGGCGGTGGCCGAGAACCAACGCGCTCAGATCGCAACCCATCCCCTGCTCGCTCGCATCCGGGTCCGTGGCGGAATCCTCGCGCTCGAGCCAGGCGCGGCCAAGACGCGAGAGGTCGGGAGCCCTCCATCCGAGCAGCTCGATCGAGCGCTCGCCGATCTCGGAACGCGCACGCAGTTCGAGCTCCGCATAGGGGTCGAAGCAGCCCTTCGCGGGACAACGCAGCAAAGCCGCGCGCTCGATGCCCGATTCCTGGGCATCTCCGGGACGCAACACCCACGCCGCTTGTGCCGAACGGAGGCAGGGCCACGCGCCCTCGCAGGGTCGCCATGCCTCCTCGCCAGGGGCTTGCGCTGGGGGCCACGGCCACCCATCCGCGGTGAGCCTCGCGGCGAAGACGGCCAGCGCATCGTCGAGCTGCCGAGGCGCGAGCATTCGACCGAGCGTGAGCGAGCTCTCCCGAGTCTCCCGCAGCACCGGAACAAGCGGGAGGAGCAGGAGCAGCGCCGCCGCGGCGAGCAATAGCAGCACGGCGGGGATCAGCCAGCGCGAATTCATCGATCCCGGTTCCTGAGGATCGCGAACTCGGCGTGCACCCGGCGCTCGGCGAGTTCGATTCCCCAGCGCAATCGCAGGAGGCCGCCTTCGACCGCGATCGATTCGAGCCGCAGACGCACCTGCCCCCCGAGCGAGTGGATCGGCGATGGAACCATGCAATCGCTCGCATCCATCTCGGGCGCATCACAAATCGCCTCGGCCAGGCGGGCGACCTCCGGGCCGCGGGAGTACGCCGCCGCCTCGCGCAAGGCCACCGTCAGGGCGACCGCCCTGAGCGCCTCGCTGCTGGCGCGAAGCGAGCCGAGTGCGAAGAGGGTTAAGGCGCCGCCGACGATCAACCCGGCGACGATCGCGATGCTGAGCGATCCGAGCGAGAAACCGCGCACCCCGACCTCGCCCCGAGGCGGCAGGACGCGCTCGCAAAGCAGTCGCAGCCGCGGGGCGGGATGGGCTGCACGACTGCAATCGAAAGGCATCGCTCAGCCCTTCCGCGGCCGAGGAACGGCGAGCACGAGCAGCACCGCGCCGACCGCGATCAGCGGCAAGGACAGGACCTGGCCCATGGTCAACCATCCGAAGGCCACGAAGCCCAGTTGCGGGTCCGGCTCGCGCACGAACTCCACCGCGAAGCGAAACACGCCATAAAGCAGCGCGAACAAGCCAGAGACCGCGGAGCGTGGGCGCCGCCGCCGAGAAAACCACCACAAGACGGCGAAGAGGACCACGCCTTCGAGGAACGCTTGGTAGAGCTGCGAGGGGTGGCGCGCCGCCTGGTCGAGCAACCCCGCCTCCCAAAGCCGACGCGCCTCCTCGGCGCTCAAGCCGAGCGCCCGCGGAAAGACCACGCCCCAGGGCAGTTCGGTCGGCCTACCCCAGAGCTCCCCGCCGATGAAGTTGCCGATCCGCCCCAGACCGAGACCGATCGGCACCAGCGGGGCGGCGAAGTCGAGCGCATCGAAGACCGCGATCCGGTGCCGGCGAGCCCAGATCGCCAGCGCCACGATCACCCCGAGCAGCCCGCCGTGGAAGCTCATCCCTCCCTCCTGGATGCGGACGATCATCAGCGGATCGCGAAGGAAATCGCCGAAGGCGTAGAAGATCACGTAGCCCAGCCGTCCGCCGAGAAGCACCCCGACCATTCCGAAGAACAGCAGATCCTCGAGTTGCCGCTCCGCGAACTCGGGCCAACGTCCGGTGGCGATCCGCCGGCGACCGAGCCACCAGGCGGCGAAGAAGCCGAGCACGTACATCAGGCCGTACCAGTGGATGGCCACCGGACCGAGATCGAGCGCGACGGGATCGATGTCGTGCAGGAACGGCCGGCTCATTCCGCGTGGATTCCGATCAGGGCACGGCGACGTGGCACAGGAAACCCTTGAGGTAGTCGGTTTCTTCGATCGCCGGATGCACGGGATGGTCCAGATCCTGCTGAAGCTGCGCGAGCACGCGCAGCTGCCGGTCGGCTTGGCGAGCGGCCTGGCGCAGCGCAGCGAGCAAATCGGCGCGGCCGAAATGGAAAGAGCAGGAGCAGCTCACCAGGATCCCGCCCGGATTGAGCACTTGGAGTGCCAGCTCGTTCAGACGCCGGTAGGCGATCGCGCCTTCCTTGAAGTCCTTCCTGCGTTTGATGAAGGCCGGCGGGTCGAGGATCACCACGTCGAAACGCTGGCGATCGGCACGAAGCGCGCGCAGCACCTCGAAGGCCTCCCCGCGCTCCGCGCTCACCTTCCCGGCCAGACCATTTCTGAGCGCATTGTCGATGACCGCCTCGACCGCGTAGGAGGAGTCGTCGATGCACAGCACCTGGCGGGCACCGTGTCTCGCCGCGAGCAGTCCCCAGGCCCCGGCGTAGCAGAACAGATCGAGCACCCGCCTGCCTTCCACCCAGGGCGAGAGCCGCCGCCGGTTGTCGCGCTGGTCGTAATACCAGCCGGTCTTCTGGCCGCGTACCGGATCGATGGCGAAGACGAGGTCGTGCTCTTCGACGATGAGCGGATCGGGCATGGTGCCGAATGCAAGCTCGACGCGCTCCGGCAATCCCTCGAGCGCGCGCACCGCGCTGTCGTTCTTCCACAGCAGCGCCCGGGGCGCGATCAGCGCCTTGAGCGCCGCCTCGATCTCCGGGCGCAACCGCTCCATACCGGCCGTTCCGATCTGGCCCACCAGAACTTGACCGAAGCGATCCAGCACCAACCCCGGCAGCCCATCGCCCTCGCCGTGGACGAGCCGGTAGAAGGGCTTGGCGAAAGCGCGATCGCGCAAGGCGAGGGCACGCGCGAGCCGATCGGCGATCAGGTTGCGATCGATCGGCCTCCTCGCCCCGCGCACGAGAAGCCTGGCGCAGATCAGGCTGTTCGGATTGGCGTAGCCGAGACCGATGACTTCACCCTCGGCGTCGCAAACCGCCACTGCCTCCCCCGGCTCGAACTCGCTAAGGGGGGTGCGCTCGGTGTCGACTTCGTTCGAGAAGACCCAGGGATGACCCGCGCGCAGCCGGCGGTCCTCCCCCCGCCTGAGACTGAGCACTGGATACTCGACGACCTCGCCCATGCGCCGCGACCTTAGCAGATTCCGTCGGCGCTCAGGAGAGAAGCACGAGGCCCCATACGGCGGCGGCGTTCAGCATCAACACGAAGACCGCCGCCGATCCCAGGTCCTTGGCGCGTCCGGAGAGTTCGTGGCGCTCCGCGCCGTAACGTTCGATCACCGTCTCCACCGCGGAGTTGAGTAGCTCCGCCGCGACGATCAGGAGCAGGCTTCCGAGCAGCAAAGCCCGCTCCACGCCGGTACGCCCGAGCCATAGGGCGAGAGGGGCCAGCGGCAGCAAGAGTACGACCTCGAGGCGGAAGGACGACTCGAAACGCCATGCCGCCAGCAGCCCCTTGAGCGAGAAGCGAAGCGCCCGCCACACCCCGCGCGGTCCGCGCGGCCAGTGGCTCAATCGCTCATCGGGCACCGCTTCCCCCCGGCGGGCGCCAGGCCAGATCGAGCTCTCGCGCCGCTTTGACCTCATCCAGGCGGCGCACAGGCAGGCGCTCGGGAGCCCGCTTGAGGGCCTCGGGATCGCGCTCCGCGAGCCGAAGGAGCTCGCCCATGACCTCGGCGAAGCGATCGAGCGTGGCCTTACTCTCGGTCTCGGTCGGCTCGATCAGCAGGCACTCGGGAACGAGCAGCGGGAAATAGTTGGTCGGCGCGTGGATGCCGCGATCGAGCAGCGCCTTGGAGAAATCGAGCGCACTGACCCCGTACGCCTTCTTCTGGGGCGCCAAGGTCACGATGAACTCATGGCTGGCGCGTCGGCCGGGGTAGGCCAGCTTGAAGCCTTTCTCCTCTAGCCGCTTCGCCAGGTAATTGGCATTGAGGGTGGCGAACTCGGCGACGCGGGGCATGCCCTCGCGTCCAAGCATGCGCGCATAGACATAGGCGCGAAGCAAAACCCCGGCGTTACCCGCGAACGCCGAGAGCCGACCGATCGACAGCGGCCGATCCTTCTTGCGCAGGAAGCGAAAACTGCCGTCTGCATCGCGCGCCACCAGAGGGATCGGCAGGAAGGGGGCCAGACGCTCCGAGACCCCCACCGCTCCCGCGCCCGGCCCGCCGCCGCCGTGCGGGGTCGAGAAGGTCTTGTGCAGATTCATGTGGATGGCATCGAAGCCCATATCCCCGGGACGCACTTTGCCGAGGATCGCGTTGAGGTTGGCGCCGTCGTAGTAAAGCAGCCCGCCCGCTTCGTGCACCAGGCGCGCGATCTCCTCGATGCGCCGTTCGAACACCCCGAGCGTGCTCGGATTGGTGAGCATGATCCCGGCGGTGCGCGGGCTCAGCACCCGCTTCAACGCCTCGATGTCGACGTCGCCTTCAGGCCCGGTCGGAATCTCGCGCACCTCGCAACCGCACATGACCGCCGTCGCCGGATTGGTCCCATGGGCGGCATCGGGGACGATGATCTCGCGCCGCTCGAGGTCGCCACGATGGCGGTGATAGGCCATGATCATCGCCACCCCGGCGAGCTCCCCCTGGGCGCCGGCCATGGGCGTGAGCGAGACTCCGCCCTTCATGCCCGTGACCTCGGCGAGGATCTCCTGAAGCTCCCACATGCAGGCGAGAAAGCCCTGGCTCAAGGAGTCCGGCGCGTAGGGGTGGCGCTCGAGAAAACCCGGGAGCATGGCGAGCGCGTTCGCCGCCCGCGGGTTGTATTTCATCGTGCAGGAACCCAATGGGTAGAAGTGCGTGTCGATCGAGAAGTTCTTCTGGCTGAGCCGGGTGTAGTGCCGGACCACATCGAGCTCGGAACATTCCGGCAAGGCGGGAGGCTCGGCGCGCAAGGCTTCGGCGGGTAGATCGTCAGGCAAAGGAACGTCCTCGACGAGCTGCGCCCCCGCGCGCCGGCCGGGCCTGGAGAGATCGAAGATGAGCATGCGCGGCTTTTTCTTTCCGAAAATAGACATCATGCCAAAGACGAGCTCAGCACGGCAGATCGCGGCTTCAGGCCTCATCCTCGCCCTATTCCTTCTCGCCCGCTCCGCCTCGGCCTGGCATGCCGAGCTCGGAGTCGGGCCGGTGGATGAGGTCGATGGCGTCGACACCCGCTCGTTCGCGGTCTTTCTGCTGAGCGAGCACCGCCATCCTTGGGAGCTTTCGCTCGGGCTGATCGGCAAGCGCGATTCGCTTCGCATCGCCACTCCCAACACCCGTTTTCTCGCCATCGGCCGGCGCTTCACCCTCGGCCGCGGCTTTTTCCTCGCCAGCGCCCTCGCCCTCGTCGATCATCGAAGCGAGGTCCTGTCCTCAAGGCATCAGTTCATGACCGGCATCGGCTGGAGCGGCAAGCGTCTCACCTTGGCGCTTCGGCACTTGTCGAACGCGAACACCGGCGGGCGCAACCGCGGCGAGAACGTGTTTTGGCTCGGCTACCGGCTCTGGTGAAGTGGAGCGCCGTTCTCCTCGAGGGGGTCGGCGAAGAGCCGGACGAACTCGCCCCCGGGACCGCGATAGCCGCGGGCCATGCCCGCGGTCGTGAAGGGCAGTGCCGCGTCGCCTCGTCGGTCGAGCACGATGAATCCCCCCTCGCCGCCGAGCGCGCTCACCTCGGCGAGGAGCGCTCGTGCCGCCTCCTCCGCCGATTCACCGCGCCAGTTCATCCGCAGACATAGGGTGCGGGCCGCGGCGGTGCGGATGAAGTACTCGCCGGCGCCGGTGGCGGAGACCGCGCATCCAGGCTCGGCCCACGTCCCGGCTCCGATGAGCGGGGCGTCGCCGACCCGACCTGGTAGCTTGTAGGTCATGCCGCCAGTGGAGGTCGCCGCGGCGAAACGGCCGTGACGGTCGAGTGCCACCGCCCCGACCGTGCCGCCCGAAGCCGCCTGTTCGCGCGCCTGCTCGAAGGCGCGGCGGCGGCGCTCGGTCGCGAACCATTCCGGATCGGCGAAGGCGATGCCCTGACGGCGAGCGAAGGCCTCGGCGCCGGAACCCACCAAGAGCACATGGCGGCTCTGTTCCATCACCGCTCGCGCTGCGAGCACCGGATTACGAATCCCTTTGACCGCAGCCACCGCGCCGGCGCGGGCCTGTTCGCTCTCCATGACGGCGGCATCGAGTTCGTGCTCGCCCGCGGCGTTGTACACCGCGCCGCGACCAGCATTGAAATGCGGTGAGTCCTCGAGCACGACCACTGCCGCCACCGCGGCATCGAGCGCGCTGCCGCCCGCGGCGAGCACGGCCCAGCCGGCATCGAGTGCTCGTCGCAAGTCGGCCCGCGCCTCGGCCTCCTCTTCGGGACCGAGCACGCCGGGCGCGAAACTGCCCGCGCCGCCGTGCACGGCGATCGCGATCGGCGGCTCCGCGCTCGAGAGGAACATCGCTGCGATGGCAAGTAGTTTCAGCATCGTGGACGGCCCTCGCGCTCAGCAGCGAAGAATGCCATCCCTCGAGGGCTTTTGCGCTTCGACCCTCATCGGCCGCAGCCTAGCGCTGACGCGGCTCGGGGAAAACGATGCGCGCGATGGTGCCCTTGCCCACCTCGCTTTCGAGCATCACCCGCCAGCCGACGCGATCGCACAGGCGGCGGACGATGGTCAAACCGATGCCGTGCCCGCGCGAGCCGTCGCGACCGCCGCGATAAAACGGATCGAAGGCCCGGGCGAGCTGCTCGGGGTTCATTCCGCAACCGGTATCCTCCACCTCGATCACCCGGTGGAACATGCGCACTGTGATCCGGCCGCGCTCGGTGTAGGCCGCCGCATTGCGCAGGAGATTGCCCAAGGCGATCGAGAAGACGCGCGGCGAGGCGTGCAGGGTGAAGCGCCCGCGCTGATCAAGCACCAGCTCCACCGGCTTGTTGGCGAGCATCGGGCGAATCTTGTCCATTTCTTCGCGCACCAGCTCACCGACGTCGAAATCCTCGGCCGGGAGCGCGTGATAGTCTTCACGAGCGAGGATGAGAAAGGCCTCGATCAACGTTTCCATCTCGCGTACCGCCGCGCGGATGCGGGTCAGCGAGCGGCGTTGGTAATCGGTCAAGGACTCGTCTTCCTCCATGACTTCCGCGGCGACCCGGATCACGGTGAGCGGCGAGCGCAGCTCGTGACTGGCATCGCGGGTGAAATTGCGCTCACGCTCGATGAATGACTCGATCCGGCAGGCGAAGCCGTGAAGCGCACGGGCCAAGGCCAACACATCGCCGTCGAGATCCGGCGGTAGCCGATCGGGCCTGAGCGCCTCGAGATCAGGCCGGTTGGGATCCCAATTCCTGACCACATCCGCGAGCCAGACCACGGGAGAGACCGCTCGCCGCGAAATGCGATAAGTCGACCAGGCCGTGAGGTAAATGATGAGCAGGACGACCGTCAACGGCACGAAGCCGAAGAAAAAGGCCAGGCGGTCCACCTGGTCCTGCTTGAACACCAGCCACAGGCGGCCAGCGGGCCCGTCCTCGACGTAGACCAAATCGCCGCCTTGATGGCGCGGCAGCGCATGAAAACCAGGCGGCAGATCGGCAAGGTGTTCAGGCACGCGCTCTGCCCCCCGCGGAACCGGCTGAAGAAAGCCCTTCATATTGGCGGTGTCGGGGAGTTCCGCTCCGGGATTGGCCGCAAGCCGCTGCCAAAAATGGCTCGCTTCGTCCTTGAGCGCGCGTTGGATCAGCACGTCCTTGAGGATGATCGAAGCGGCCTGCACCCCCAGCACGGTGGCCAAGCTGATGGCCACCACCTGGAGCACGAAAGCCGTCCAAATCTTGCGTCGTAGGCCCTGCTCCGGCCGGGGCGAAGGCCGCTTTCCGGCCATGGTTCAGTCGGCCACCGCTTGGCTACCGGCGACCTCGGCGTCGAGGTCGGCAATGCGATAGCCGGCGCTATGGATGGTGTGAATCAAAGGCTTGTCGAAAGGCTTGTCGACGACTTTGCGCAAGTTGTAAAGATGGCTGCGCAAGGTATCCGAATCAGGCAGCTCATCGCCCCAGATTTCCCGCTCGATGTCGCGGCGCGAGACCACCCGCGGGGATTCGCGCATGAGGATCGTGAGAAGCTTGAGCCCAATCGGGGATAGGGAAAGCTCTTTCCCAGCCCGTGACACGCGCAACGTGGCCGTATCCAGGACCAGATCACCCACTTTGAGCACTTCAGCGCTGACCTGGCGCCGGTCGCGGCGCATGAGTGCGCGGATGCGCGCTTCGAGCTCCTGAACGGCGAAGGGTTTGACCAGATAGTCATCGGCGCCGGCATCCAGGCCCTTGAGCTTGTCATCGAGGGTATCGCGCGCGGTGAGCATGAGCACCGGCGTGGCACGCTTTCCTTCCTGCCTCAGCTTGCGACACAACTCGAGTCCGTCGAGACCGGGAAGCATCAGATCGAGGATGATGACGTCATAGCTGTTGGTCACCGCGAGATGGAGTCCCGTCAGGCCATCGGCGGCGTAATCGAGGGAGTAGCCGCGCCGCTCGAGGTACTCCCCCACCATCTCCGAAATGTTGCGGTTGTCCTCGATCAGCAGAATGAGTCCGGCATGGTCGCGCGACATGGTGGCTCTCCGGGATCGAAGTCTTCACGATAGTGAAGCCGGCACCCGGTGATGGCGCGGTGAACGCCGCTAATCGCCGAGCAAGGGTTCGAGCAGCGGCCACACCGCCTCCAGCATCGCCGGTTGCGCCGCGGCGGTGGGATGGATGCCATCCGGCTGCATCATCCCCGGCTTCAGCGCGATCTCCTCGAGGAAGAAGGGGTGGAACGGCAGCCCGTATCGCTGCGCGAGTTCGCGATAGACGGCGCGGATCCGCTCGCGGTAGGGCTCGCCGAGATTGGGCGGAAGCTCGATGCCGAGCAGGAGGACCTTGGCGCCGGCTTCACGGGCACTCGCGATCATCCGCTCCAAGTTGCTTTCGAGCGCCGCTGGTGAGAGCCCGCGAAGACCGTCGTTGCCGCCGAGCTGAAGAATCACGATCGCCGGCCGGTAGCGGTCGAGCAGGTCCGGCAAGCGGTGGACGCCACCTGCGCTGGTTTCCCCGCTGATGCTGGCATTGACCACCCCCCATCCGCGCGGTGCCAGCCGCTCGGCGAGAAGGGCGACCCACCCCTGCTCGAGCGAGATGCCGTAAGCGGCGCTCAGGCTGTCGCCGAGGACGAGGATGGTACGCTCGCCAGCGCCGGCGACGGGGGTCGCAAGACCGATCCATACGGCGAAGAGGAATTTCACGATGCACGACAACCATGCGCTCATCGTCGTCCGCGGGCTCAGCAAGAGGGTTCGAGGACCGGAGGGAGAAATCCGCATTCTGGACCGGATCGACCTTCAGGTGTTCCCCGGCGAGAGCGTCGCCATCGTCGGCGCCTCGGGGTCCGGAAAGACCACTCTCCTCGGCCTCCTCGCCGGACTCGACCGGCCGAGCGAGGGCGAGATCATCCTCGCCGGCCGCCGTCTCGCCGAGCTCGACGAGGAAGCGCTCGCGGCGCTCCGGCTCGCCCAAATCGGCTTCGTCTTCCAGTCCTTCCATCTGCTGCCCCATCTCACCGTCGAGGAGAACATCGCACTTCCGCTCGAGCTGCGCGGCGAGCGGGATCCCGAGCGAGTGCGGGCGGCGCTCGCGTCGGTCGGCTTGGAAGAGCGTCGCCGTCATCTGCCGCGAACGCTCTCCGGCGGCGAGCAGCAGCGCGCCGCGATCGCCCGCGCTTTCGTCACCCTCCCTCGGCTGCTGTTCGCCGACGAGCCGACCGGAAACTTGGATCGCAAGACCGGCCGGCGCGTGGGCGAGCTTCTGTTCCGGCTCAATCGAGAGCGCGGCGCCACGCTCCTGCTCGTCACCCACGACCGCGAGCTCGCGAGCCGTTGTGACCGGGTGCTGGCCCTGAGCGAGGGACGCCTCCACAGCGAGGCACCGGCATGATGAGGACGCTTCGACTTTCGCTGATGGGTCTGAGGCGCGAGTTGGGGGGACTCGAAGTGCTCACCCTCATCGCCGCTCTCGCCCTCGGCACCGCGGCGATGCTCGCGGTTCGGCTCCTCGGGGAACGCATCGCCTCCGGCTTTGAGCGCGACGCAGCGGTCTGGATCGGCGGCGATTTCGGCGTCGCCGGGCGCAGCCCGGTGGACCCTGCTTGGGGGGCGGAAGCCCGCGCCCGCGGACTCAGTGCCACGCGCATCGCGCAGTTCCCCTCGGTGCTGTTCCACGACGAGTCCAGCCTGATGGCGGAAATCAAGGCCGTGGAGGAGGGTTATCCGCTGCGCGGCACCCTGCTCGTGGCCGATCGCCCCGAGGGGCCTGCGCGCGAGAGCGATGCACCCCCGCGGGGCGCCGTCTTCGCCGAGCGTCGCCTGCTCGAGGCGCTCGCGCTCGAGATCGGCGACCGCCTCGATTTCGCCGGTGCTTCGTTCGAGATCGCCGGTGTCCTGATCGCCGAGCCCGATTTCGGTGGCGATCTGTTCCAGCTCGCGCCGCGTCTGCTCTTGCGTTTGGAGGACATCGAGGATTCGGGACTGCTCGGCCCTGGCAGCCGCGCCGCCTGGCGTCTGATGGTAGCTGGCCCGCCGGAGGCGGTAGGGGTCTTTCGCGAATGGCTCAAGCCTCGGCTTCAAAGCCACCGCGAACTGGGCCCCGGCGACCTCCAGCGCGTCGCGCGGACGGCAAGCGAGCGCGCCGAACGCTTTCTCGCCTTGGCCGCGGTGCTCGCCGTCCTCTTCTCCGGCGTCGCCATCGCTCTTGCTGCCTCCCAGTACGCCGCGAGACGGAAGGACGAGGCGGCGATCCTGCGCTGCTTGGGGGCGGGACCGCGCCGGACGGCTGCGATCTACATCGCGCGACTCCTCATACTCGCCCTTCCGGCCCTGCTGGCAGGCACGCTGCTCGGCATCGCGCTCGAGACGGCACTGTACCGGCTCTTGGGCGAACTCCTGCCGCCCTCGCCTTTCTCGGCCGCTTTCGCGCCGATGCTCTCCGCGGGCACGGTCGCGCTGCTTTTGCTCTCCGGTTTCGCGCTGCCGGCCTTGCTCGATCTGGCAGCGGTGCCGCCGCAGCGGGTGCTGCGGGCGGAGTCCTCGAGCCCGCGTCGAGTTTCCCGAAGTCTTTCGCTCGCAGCGACTCTCGCCGCCTTCCTCATCGTTCTCCATTCGAGCCGCGAGACGCCACTCGCCCTCCAAGTAGGCGGCGCCTTGGCGGTGCTCTTGTCGCTCGCCTCGGGCTCCGGCCTCCTCCTCGCCCGCATCGCGCGCGCAGTAAGCGGCCTCACCAAGGGCCCCCTCGCCCTCGGCCTCGCCGCGCTCGGCCGCCGCCCTGGCCTGCTCGCCGCGCAACTGGCCGGATTGTCCTCCTCGCTTTTCGCTCTGCTTTTGCTCGCCGCCATCGGCCCCGCCCTGCTCCGGCAATGGCAGCAAGCGCTGCCGCCGGAGACGCCGAACTGGTTCCTGCTCAACGTGCAGCCGCACCAGCGCGATGCCATCGAGTCTGCGTTGCTCACCGCCGGCGCTTCCTCGCTCAGTCTCGAGCCTTTCGCGACCGGTCGCCTGCTCAGCATCAACGGACGCACCCCCCGAGCAGAGGATTACGAGGATCCGCGCGCCTCGACCTGGATCCACGGTCCGCTGAATCTCTCGTGGCGTGAGAGCTTTCCGGCCGCCAATCGGCTGCTCTCGGGGCGTTTCTGGGAGGAGGGCGAGCGTCGCGCCGAGGCTTCGGTGGAAAAGACCTGGGCGGAGATCTTCGGGACGCGCCTCGGCGACCGCTACCGGGTGGCGATCGCCGACCGTGAATACGAGTTCGAAGTGACGAGCCTGCGGGAAGCGGATTGGGATTCCTTCCGGGTGAATTTCTTCATCCTGCTGCATCCCTCGGTGGCCGCCGATGCCCCGCATCAGTGGGTGGCGAGTTTCCACCTCCCGCGCGAGCAGACGACGGCGCTCGCCGCCCTCGGCGCCGCCTACCCCAACCTGACGCTGATCGACGTCGAGGCCATTCTCGAGCGCCTGCGCGCGACGGTCTCGCGCATCGGCGAGGCGGTGAAGCTCGTCCTCGCCCTCGGACTGGCCGCGGGTTTCACCGTGCTCTTGGCGGCCCTCGCCGCCACCCGAGGCGAGCGGCACCAGGAGGCGGCGCTGCTGCGCACCCTCGGCGCCTCGCGCCGCCAGCTCGCCCTCGCTGCCCTCGTCGAACACGCCGCGATCGGACTCATCGCCGCCATCGTGGCCGCAGCCGGCGCCGCCGCCACCGGCGTGCTGCTCGCCCATTTCGCGTTTTCGCTGCCTGCATTCGCCACACCCTGGTCGGTCCTCCTGATGGCGATTCCGGCAAGCATGGTGATCACCATCCTCGCGGGAACGATCGCCCTGCGCGGAGTCGTCTCCGCCCCGCCCGCGCTCTCGCTCCGCCGAGGCTGAACTCGATCCGGAGACCTCTACAATCGCGCTTTCCCGTCGTCCTTGGCCTGCCGCCGATGCAGCTCGCTCAATTCGTGAATCCTTACACCCTGCCGATCGCGCTGCTCACGCTCTCCAACGTCTTCATGACCTTCGCCTGGTACGGGCACCTCAAATACAAAGGCGCGCCCCTGCTCGCGGTGATCCTGATCAGCTGGCTGATCGCGCTGCCGGAGTATTTCCTCGCCGTCCCCGCCAACCGCCTGGGCCATCAGGTCTATTCCGCTGCCCAGCTGAAGGGTATGCAGGAGATCATCACCCTCTCGGTGTTCCTCGTCTTCTCGATCCACTACCTCGGCGAGGCGATCAAGTGGAACCACATCGCGGGTTTCTTGCTGATCGTCGCCGCCGCCTACCTCATCTTCATGGACTAGCGGCGGATGCTCACCCGGCCGATCAACACGTCCTTGAACATCACCCAGTCGCCCATGAAGGACCACAAGGGATGGCGAAAGGTGGCCGGTTTGTTCTTTTCGAAGGCGAAGTGCCCGATCCAAGCGAAGCCGTAGCCGAGGACCGGCAGCGAAAGCAGCCACCAGGGACTGAGCGCCCGTGCGAGAACGAGTCCGAGCACGAGGAGCACCAGCGCGGAGCCGAGCACGTGTAGGCGGCGACAGTTCACGTCGCTATGCTCGGAAAGGTAGTAGGGATAGAACTCACGGAAGGAGGAAAAGGAACCGTGCATCGCTGACACCTCCCGAACGCTCAGCGTAGCGCATCCTCGCCCGGAGGAGAGCAGGGCCCGCGACGCACGCGCCCGCCGCGGCGGCATTGCGTAAAGCTTGTGAACAGGCTCACACTATTGCTCCGAGCAGAGTCATCCGCCCATGCAACCCCTCGGTTTCCTCCGCCGCCTGTTCACTCGCGAGCCGCAGAGCAGCGACCGCCGCAAGGCGGAGCGTATCTACGCGCCTGCGGGCATCAAGGTGTTGATCATCGATGACTCGGCGACCATCGTCGCCGTGCTCTCCAAGATGATGCGTCAGAACGGCTATGAGCCGATCGGCGCGAGCGATGCGGAGAGCGGGATCGAGATCGCCAAGCGGGAGCGGCCGGCGCTGATCTTCCTCGACATCGTGCTCCCGGGCATGAACGGCTTCGCCGCCCTGCGCGCGCTCAGGCGCGAGCCCGAGACCCGCGACGTACCGGTGATCATGATCTCGGGCAATGCCCAAGCCACGGAGCAGTTCTACGCCCAGCGCATCGGTGCCGATGACTTCATGAAGAAGCCCTTCGGGCGGGCGGAGGTCTTCTCGCGGATCGAGCAGCTGATCCTGAAAGGACGTCTACCGCGCCGCCAGGGTGGCCAGCCGCCTCCTCCGCCAGAAGCGAGCGAAGCCTCCGAGCCGACGCACGATTTCGCGCCAGCGGCGGAAGAGAAGGGCGAGAGCGATCGGTCGGTGCAAGGGGTTTAGGAACCGGCCGCCGATCGCGCCCGTTCGCTTGCGGTCGCGACGCGCGCAAAGCTCAGCTGCCCGCGCTCGACTCCGACCCGGATCACATCACCCGCCCCGAATACGCCGGCGAGGATCTCTTTCGCCAGCGGATTTTCGAGGTGCTGCTGGATCGCCCGCTTGAGCGGGCGGGCGCCATAGACCGGATCGAAGCCGACGTTGGCGAGAAACTCGATCGCCTCATCGCTCACCTCGAGGCCGATCTGCCGCTCGGCCAGGCGCTTGCGCACCCGCTCGAGCTGGATGCGCGCGATCTCGCGGATCTGGCGCTTGCCGAGGGCGTGGAAAACCACGATCTCATCCAGGCGGTTGATGAACTCCGGCCGGAAATGGGCCTGGACCACGCCGAGCACTGCCGCCTTCATCTTGTGGTAGTCGGCCTCGTCGGTCATGTCCTGGATGAGCTGCGAGCCGAGGTTGCTCGTCATCACGATGATCGTGTTGCGGAAATCCACGGTGCGGCCTTGGCCGTCGGTGAGCCGGCCATCGTCGAGCACCTGGAGCAACACGTTGAAAACCTCCGGGTGCGCTTTCTCGACCTCATCGAGCAGCACCACGCTGTAGGGCCTGCGGCGCACGGCCTCGGTGAGGTAGCCACCCTCCTCGTAGCCGACGTAGCCAGGCGGCGCCCCGATCAGCCGCGAGACCGAGTGCTTCTCCATGAACTCGCTCATGTCGATGCGCACCATCGCCTCTTCGGTATCGAAGAGGAACTCGGCGAGCGCCTTGCACAGCTCGGTCTTGCCGACCCCGGTGGGGCCGAGGAAGAGGAAGGAGCCATAGGGCCGGTTGGGGTCGGCAAGCCCCGCCCGCGAGCGGCGAATGGCATCGGCCACGGCGCGCACCGCTTCATCCTGGCCCACCACCCGCTTGTGCAGCTCCTCCTCCATGCGCAAGAGCTTCTCGCGCTCGCCCTCGAGCATCTTGGCCACCGGGATACCGGTCCAGCGCGAGACGACCTCGGCGATCTCCTCGGCCGTGACCTTGGTCTGAAGCAGCCGGAAGCCCTTCTGCTCGGCGCTCTGCACCTGCTCGAGCTTGCGCTTGAGCTCGGGAATGCGCGCGTACTGAAGCTCCCCGGCTTTCTGGAGGTTTCCTTCGCGCAGGGCCCGATCGAGCTGAAGCTGCGCCTGCTCGAGCTCCTCCTTGATCTTGGTCACGCCCTGAAGCGCCGCCTTCTCGGTCTTCCACACCTCTTCGAGGTCGGCATATTCGCGTTCGAGCTTGGCGATCTCCTGCTCGAGATCGGCGAGCCGCTTCTTCGATTCCTCGTCTTTCTCCTTGCGCAGCGCCTCGCGCTGAATCTTGAGCTGGATGAGCCGGCGCTCGAGGCGATCGAGCTCCTCCGGCTTGGAGTCGATCTCCATGCGGATGCGGCTCGCCGCCTCGTCCATGAGGTCGATGGCCTTATCGGGAAGCTGCCGGTCGCTGATGTAGCGATGGCTCAGGGTGGCGGCGGCCACGATCGCAGGATCGGTGATTTCGACCCCGTGATGCACCGCATAGCGCTCCTTGAGGCCGCGCAGGATGGCGATGGTGTCCTCCACCGAAGGCTCGCCGACGTAAACCGGCTGGAAGCGCCGCTCGAGCGCCGCATCCTTCTCGATGTACTTGCGGTACTCATCGAGGGTCGTGGCCCCGATGCATCGAAGCTCGCCGCGGGCAAGCGCCGGCTTGAGCATGTTGCCGGCATCCATCGCCCCTTCCGCCTTGCCGGCGCCGACCAGGGTATGAAGCTCGTCGATGAACAGGATCACCCGGCCTTCCTGCTTGGCCACCTCGTTGAGCAGCGCCTTCAAGCGCTCTTCGAACTCGCCGCGGAACTTGGCGCCTGCGATCAGCGCCCCTAGATCGAGCGCAAGCACCCGCTTGTCCTTGAGCCCCTCGGGGACCTCGCCCTTGACGATGCGCTGCGCCAGCCCCTCGACGATCGCGGTCTTGCCCACCCCGGGCTCGCCGATCAGGACGGGGTTGTTCTTGGTGCGCCGTTGGAGCACCTGGACGAGGCGGCGGATCTCCTCATCGCGGCCGATCACCGGATCGAGCTTGCCGGCCTCGGCGCGGGCGGTGAGATCCACCGTGTATTTCTCGAGCGCCTGGCGCTGCTCCTCGGCGTTCGGATCGGCCACCCGCTCGCCGCCGCGCATGGCCTTGATCGCCTCCTCGAGCTTGGGCTTGGTGATACCCGCAGCCTTGAGCGCTTGGCCGGCGGGGCCTGGATCATCCAGGCAGGCGAGGAGGAAGAGCTCGCTTGCGATGTATTGATCCCCACGCTGCTGCGCAAGCTTGTCGGCGACGTTGAGCAGCCTCGCGAGATCGTTGCCGATGCTGACCTGCCCCTCCTGACCGCGCACCTTGGGCAGGCGCTCGAGCGCCGCAAGCAGCCCTTGGCGCAGCTTCCCGACATCGCCGCCGGCACGGGTGATCAGCGAGACGGTGCCGCCGCCTTGCTGGTCGAGCAGCGCGAGAAGGAGATGGACGGGCTCAATGACGTTGTGGTCGCGCCCGACGGCCAGCGACTGGGCGTCGGCGAGTGCCTGTTGAAAACGGCTCGTGAGACGATCGATGCGCATGGAAGCTCTCCAAAGGGCTTGGGCGAAGATGGCGTTCCGAGCGCGGCGCTTCAAGAGTTGGTGCCGGAGCCCTGCGCGCAGAGCCGCGCGGGAAGCGCTGTCATACAATCCCGCCAGTCTCGGGGAGTCCTCTCATGGTTCCTTCCCCTCCAAGCCCGCCTCCCGGCCCGCCTGATGGCACGGCTGCACAAACCTCGATTGCCGATGGTTCCGCATGCGCGAACCCGGACTCGGCAGGACGCCTCGACGAGCGGCGCGGAGAAACGGACTTGGCGGGGCGGCGGGTCGCGGAACCGGGTGCGCGCATTGCCGATTGCATCCTGATCCGGCTGCTGGGTCAGGGCGGCATGGGCAAGGTGTTCCTCGCTCGACAGGAGAATCCGGAACGCGAGGTCGCGATCAAGCTCATCGCCGGAGGCTTCGTCTCACCCGACCTGCGGGCACGCTTCGATCTCGAGATCCGGGCACTCGCCCGACTGCGCCATCCAGGCATCGCCCAGATCTTCAGCGCGGGTGTGACCGATACCGCAGACGGCCCGATGCCCTATCTGATCATGGAGTACGTCGCGGGGCTTCCCCTGCTCGATGCGGTCCAATCGAAGCCGCTTCCGGACCGAGTCCGACTGCTTGCCGCCATCGCCCGCGCAGTCGAGCACGCCCACCGCTGTGGCGTCATCCATCGCGACCTGAAACCCGCCAACATCCTCGTCACCCCTGAGGGGCTACCCAAGATCCTCGATTTCGGCGTCGCCCGCGTGCTCTCCGATGAGGGTGCCCCTGCTCCCGACTCGAAGCTCACGCACGCCGGCTTCATGGTCGGGACGCTCGCCTACATGAGCCCCGAGCAGACGCGCACCGACCGCGACGAGGTGGACACACGCAGCGACGTGTATGCGCTCGGGCTGCTCGGCTTCGAAATGCTGACCGGTCGCCTGCCCTACGAGCTGCCTCGAGACCAGTTCGGGATCGTGCGCACCATCCGCGAGCAGCCGCCGGCACCGCTCGAACGTTTCTTGGCGAAGGCGCCCCGCGACCTCTCGACGATCCTCGCCAAGGCGCTGGCCAAGGACAAGGAACGCCGCTATTCGAGCGCGGGCGCCTTTGCCGACGACCTCGAGCGTTTCCTCGCGCGCGAGCCGATCGCCGCGCGGCCGGCCTCGATCGGCTACCGCCTACGCAAGTTCACCGAGCGCAATCCGCTGGCCAGCACCGCCATCGCCGCCGCGTTGCTGACCCTCCTGCTCAGCGTCGCGGCCGTCTTCGCCTTCGCCCTGCGCGAGCAGCGCGCCCGCCTCGCCGCGGAGGAAGCCAGTCGCCGGGCGAACGCGCACCTCGATTTCGTTCGCGGCGTACTCTCGCAAGCGAATCCGTCCCTGGCCGGCTCCGCCCACGTGACGGTGCGAGAGGCGCTCAGCGCCGCCTCTCGCATGATCGAGGAAGCCTACGCCGACACGCCGGAAATCGAGGTCGAACTGCGTATCCTGCTCGGCAACGTGTGGCTCAGCCTCGCGCAGTGGAGCGAAGCCATGCGCGAGTTCGATCTCGCCCTCGCGCGGGCGACGGGCGTCCTCGGTGCGGCCGATCCGCGAATCCTGACGGCACGCTCCGAACGCGCCCAAGCGGTCGCCATCCTCGGCGATCTTCCTGCGGCGGAGGAGGAACTCTCGGCCGTGGTCCGAGAGATGATGCGGAGGCTCCCTCCCGACGATCCGGCCTTGCTCGATGCGCGCCGGGCGATGGTCAAGCTCCGGCTCGACCTCGATCAGACCGCGGGCCTGCGCGAGGAGCTCGCCGATCTGGTCACCCGCCTCGGAGCGCCCAGGGATCGGGCGGGTCGCGAGTTGGCCGTGGAACTCGACAACCTGCGCGCATCCTTGGCTATCCGGGAAGGCGATTTCGCCGAGGCGCTGGCGCTACGCACGCAGCAGCTCGAACGCTCCCGAGCCTACTTCGGCCCCGAGGCCATGCCGACCCTGCTCGCCGTCGAGAACCTCGCCGCGCTCCACGCGCGCGCCGGCGAGCGCCGCCGGGCTGCCGAGCTCCTCGAGGGCCTGGCCGAGCAGATGCGCGAACGGCTGGGTCCGGCGCACCCGGTCACCATCCGCGTCCTCAATTCCCTCGCCGCACAGGAACTCGAGCAAGGCGAGCTCGCCAGCGCGGAGGCGCGGGTGCGCGCGCTCATCCCCCTGCTCGATCGATTGCCGCCTCGCGATCGTCTGATCGGCCTGGTGTCGAGCACGGCCGCCACCATCGCCTACGTGCAGGGGAATCTCGAGGAGGCAGCGAGGTACTCCCAAAGGTCGCTCGAGTTGGCGCTTGCCGAACAGCCCGATGAACACGAGGACTCGATCCGAAGCATGCTCAACCACGCCAACATCCTTCTCGCCGCCCACCGCAACGAGGAAGCGGCGGAGTGGTTCGCGAGACTGATGAAGGCCACGCGCCGACGGTATGGACCCGATCATCCGGAGGCGCTCGTGGTGACGGGCGAATATGCGGCCTTTCTGCGCGACATCGGGCGACTCGAGGAATCCATCGCCATCTTCGAGGAGCTCCGCCCGCGGGTCGAGCAGCGCTTCGGCCAGGACCACGAGCGCACTCTGATGAACCTCTATCAATACGCCGGCGCCTTGCAGAGGGCGGGGCGCTTCGAAGAGGCGCTTTCGATCAGCGCAGCGCTCCTCGAGCGCGCCGAGACCGTGCTCGGCGACCGTCATCCAGTCGCGATGCTCGCACCGCTGAGGCACGCACGTAGTCTGATGGGGCTTCGTCGCTGGGGGGAAGCCCGAAGCCACCTCGACCGCGCGTGGAAGACCCTGGAGCAGGCCGAGGCGAGCCGCGAGTGGCGCGCGTGGGTGGCGGAGAGTCTCGCCGAGCTCAGCGAGGCGCAGGGACGAAGCGCCGAGGCGGCTCGCTGGCAGCGAAGCGCGCGGGCGCTCCGGGGGGAAGCCCCCTAGGACCAGGGCGCGGGCGGAGAAAAGCTCGCCTTTTTCCGTAGAGGGAAGGTAGGGCGCGATCGGCGCCTCGAAGCCTTCCATCCCCGGGAGAACCGACGATGAACACGATGATCCTCGCCCTCCTCCTCTGGGCCCAGATCGGGCCCAGCCCTTCGGGCAATCTCATGGTGCAAGGCGACCCCGACGAATGGGTGATCGCCGAGCAGAGCGACAACGAGCGGGTGAGCACGACCATCTTGCTCCGCCCTGGGGAAAGCGTGGCGAGCTGGTACGAGATGCTCACTTTCATGGAGCTCAAGGGCTCGGATCTGCCGCGCGTGATCGCGAATCAGATCCGCGACCGCCTGCTCGCCAACTGCCCGCAGAGCCAGTTCGAGTTCCACCACGAGCGGCCCGATGATGTGCTCTACGAGTTCCGCAGCGCCGGCTGCAACGCCAGTTACGGTCATGCCTCGCAGCATGAGATCGGCCGCATCATCCGCCGGCCCAACGGCGCCTTGCGCGTGGCCTATGCCGTCAACTCGCCGCAGATGAGCCCCGAGCTTCGGCGGCGCTGGACGACCCTGCTCGATGGTCGCCTCGCCGAAGCCGACCCGGCTCTCATCCGCGGCGCAGGCGACCGCTCCGCACCCGCGCTCGCCGAGGCCGCTTCCGCCATGCGCAGCGCCTCCGAATCGATCCGCCGCCTGAACGCCACTCAAGACGAGCTCCTCGCCGAACTCGATCGCCTCGGCGCCGAGGCGCGCGAGGACGCTGCGCGCTACGCCGCGCGTTCCCCGGCACCGGGCAGCTCGGCGAATCTTCGCCAGGTGAGCCTTCATGAGATCCGCGGCGATGGCTCCCCGGGCATCGCCCAGAGCGAGTTCAAGAGCACCGACTCCGGCATGTGGGCTTTGATGCCGCTTTCCGCCCGCCCTGGGGCCCAGGTCCGGGTGCGTTGGATCTATGAAGGCGGGGAAGCCGGCGGCGAGCAGCTCATCCGCGAGTTCGACATGGTGTGGGATGCGAGTTACGACACCCTGCGCTCGCTGCTTCAGTTCAACCGTCTGATCCCGGTCGGGCGTTACCGGGTCGAGGTGGTGGTCGATGGCCTGACGGTCGGCGTCGGCCGTTTCAGCGTCCGCCGCGCCGGTCAGTTCGGTTGATTCGAGCCTCGGCAAGCGGCGAGGGCGGCCTTCAGCCGCTCTCGCCGCCAGGCGTTGAAGACCGGCGTCTCCCAGTCCGAAAGCGCCCTCTCCGCCGCTTCCCGCGCCTCATTTCCCCCGCTGGCACAGAAGCGAGCGAGCGCGAGCAAGGCCCGCGCTTCGGCATGCTCGTCGGCGAAGCGGGGCGCGCGTTCGGCGAGTACCGCCTCGATCGCCTCGAAGCGCCCATCCGCGAGCAAGGCAGCGGCGCGCGCCAGCGCCGCTTCATCGGCGAGGTCTGAGGGCAAGGCGCTGAGGGCGAGGCTTCGCAGCCGCGCGAGCGCGCGATTCGCCTCGCCCGCGCTCACCGCCCAATGCGCCTCGGCCACAGCCGCGCTGGCGTAGCGGCGGTGCACGGGGGGAAGGCTCTTCTCGGCGAGAGCCACGGCCTTGGCGAGATCATCCCCAGCGCCCTTGAGCTCGCCGAGCGCCATGCGGCACCGCCCGCGGCGTTCGAGCAGGGCGATCTGCCTGAGCGGATCGTGCTCCTCCGCGAGCACCGAAAGCGCCTCCTCGACCCGCGCCAGGCAGGCCGCGAAGTCGCCAGCGTGCATCGCCTCCGTCGCCCGATTGGCGAGAAGCCCCGCGAACTCGCGCCGCCCCGCGGGCCACAGTCGGCGATAGCGCTCTTCGGCCTGGGCGAAGCTCTCCTTCGCCCGCTCGCGCTCGCCGAGGAGATCGAGCAGGATCGCCTGCGAGTTCAGCAGGTTGGCGAAACGCAAGCTTTCCGTATCGCCGATCGCCCGGCGCAAGGCGATGGCCTCCGCAACCAGCGCCTCCGCCTCCCGATACGCCCCCCGGCGCTGAAGCATGACCGCGAGCCCGTTGAGCGCGAGCGCCAAGCCCTCTGGCTCCTCCTGCTCCATCCGGCGCAGCCTCACCGCCTCGCGGAACACGCGCTCGGCCTCGGCATTGAGGTCCAAGCGCGCATAGATCGCCCCCACCGCCTGCAAGAGCTCGGCGCGCGCGGACGGCAGGAACTCGCCCTCGGCGTCTTCGAGCAGCCGTTTTGCGCTGCGCGCGAGCAACTCGCGTGCGGTGACGCCGGATGCGATCTCGGCGGGATCGACTTCCTCGAAGAGCGAGACGAAGAAGCCGGCGAGCGCTTCGGCCTTCGCGCGCTCCGCCTGCACCCGCTCGAGCTGAACGCCGAGGCTGCGAAGATGGAAGAGCACCGCGCCGGCGCCGATGGCAGCGAGGAGAAGCACGAGCGAAGCGGCAAGCCGGTGACGGATCAGCCACTTGCCCAGGCGATAGCGAAGTCCTGCGCGCCGCGCCGCAACCGGGCGCCCGGCGAGGAAGGCCTCGACATCGGCGATCAGGGATTCGACCGAGGGATAGCGCGCCTTGGGGTCCTTGGCCAGCGCGCGCTCGCAGATGGCGAAGAGGTCTTTCGATCCTCCCTTGGGGAAGGGCTTCAGCGAATCGCTGAGCACCGCCCGCATCTGCAGAGCCGGATCCCGTTCCTCGCCGAAGGGCCAGGCATCCGCCACCGCCTCGTAAAGGAGCACCCCCAGGGCGAACACATCCGCGGCCGTGCTCGCCGGCTCGCCGCGGATCTGCTCGGGGCTCGCGTAGCGCGGGGTGAAGGGAAGGCCATGCCAGCCGGTGAGATCGCCGCCGCTTTCGAGCAAGCCGGCGACACCGAAGTCTAGGAGATGAGGCTCCCCCGCTTCATCCACCAAGACGTTGCTCGGCTTGAGGTCGCGATGGACGACGAGCGCGGCGTGGGCATAGGCGACCGCTTCGGCGACCTTGAGCCACAGCTTCAGCCGATCGCGCAGGGTCTTGCCGGCGAGCGCGCGATCGAAGGGAATCCCCTCGACGTACTCCATCGCCAGCCACGGCCGACCGTTCTCGCTGCCGCCATCGAGCAAGCGGGCGATGCGCGGATGGCGCAAGCGGGCGAGGATGCGCCGCTCGCGCGCAAGCCGCGCTTCCGCGGCGGGATCGTTCCGCCATGGCAGGCACTTGATCGCGACGCGCTTGCAGAAATCCTCGCCGCGATGCTCGGCGAGATAGACCACGCCCATCCCACCGCGGCCGAGCTCGCTCAGCACGCGATAACGCCCGCCGAAGCAAGCGGGCGCATCGGGACAAAGCGGCGTCAGGAACCGAGGATCGTCGGCCGCGAGCAGCGCGCGAAGCCGCTTCGCCGCCTCGGGGTCCTCCTCGGCTAAGAGGGCGAGTGCTTCTTCGCGCTCCGCCTCGGAGCGCTGCCTCAGTTCGAGAAACAGCGCCTTGAGCTTCACCGCTCGGACAACAAGGCCTTGAGGTAAGCGCTCGCGAAGGCGAAATCGCGATTCACCGCGGAGGGATGGCGAGCCTGAACCGCGGCGGTCTCCTCGATGGTCAAGCCCACGAAGCAGCGAAGCTCGACCGTCTGGGCGGCGAGCTCGTCCTCGGCGGCCAGCCGGGCGAGCGCCTGATCCAGGGCCAAAAGATCGGTTCCGTCGGGCAAGGCGAGCGGCAACTCGGGATCAAGCGGGAGATGCTCCACGCCGCCGCCGCGTTTGGCCGCCTGCCGTTCCCGCGCCAAATCCACCAACAACTGGCGCATCGCTCGCGCCGCGATCTTGAGGAAATGGCTGCGATCGCGAGGCGTCGAGGGCCGCCCTTGGCTCAACTTGATCCACAGCTCATGGACCAGGGCCGTCGGCGGCAGGGTCACGCCCGCCGCCTGCCCCATCAGGGCATGGGCCATCCTCCGAAGCTCCCCATAGAGGGCCGGAATCAGGCGATCGAGCGCACGGCGATCGCCGCTCGCCCAGCGCTCGAGCCACGCCGTGATCTCATCGCCTGCGCGGTGCTCCCCCGCCATGGCCACTCTATCGTCACGGTCGGACGCTCGGATGCTCCCGCGCGCGTTCGGCCAGAGCCGCCACCGCCGGCAGGGTTTTCCCCTCGAGGTATTCGAGGAAAGCGCCGCCGCCGGTCGAGACGTAGCCGAAACGCCCATCGAGCCCAAAGGCTTCGATCGCCGCCACCGTATCGCCGCCGCCGGCCAGACTGAAGGCCGGGCTCGTGGCGATGGCTTCGGCCACCCGCCGCGTCCCCGCGGCGAACGCCGGATGTTCGAACAGACCGAGCGGGCCGTTCCAGACCACCGTGCCCGCTGAGCGGACCGTCTCCGCGTAGTGAGCGGCCGTCTGCGGGCCGATGTCGAGGATCATCTCATCCGCACCCACATCCTTCACCGGCACGGTCTTCACCTCGGCCTGCGGCGATGCGTCCCGCGCCACCACCACGTCCACGGGCAGCGGCATCGGTCGGCCCAGCGCGCGAGCGCGCTCGAGGATGCGGGCCGCCGTGGGGATGAGCGCCGCTTCGCAGAGCGAACGGCCCACCGGTGCACCCGCCGCCGCGAGGAAGGTGTTGGCGATGCCCCCGCCCACGATCAGCCGGTCCACGCGCTCCAAGAGGTGCTCGAGCAGCGCCAGCTTGGTCGACACCTTGGCCCCGCCCACCACCGCGATCAGCGGCCTCGCCGGATGGGTGAGCGCGCGCTCGAGAGCCTGAAGCTCGGCGACGAGCAGCGGGCCGGCGCAGGCGATCGGCGCGAAGCGGATGACCCCATGGGTCGAGGCCTCGGCGCGATGCGCCGTGGCGAAGGCATCCATCACGAAGACATCGCAGAGCGCGGCATAGCGGCGGGCGAGCGCCGGATCGTCCTTCTTCTCACCGCGGTTGAAGCGCACGTTTTCGAGCAAGGCCACACCGCCCGGCGCGGGCGCCTTGGCCTGCTCGAGATCGGGCAGCAGTGGCACGGGGCGGGCAAGCGCCTCTGCGAGCCAGGCCGCCACCGGTGCGAGCGACAAGCCCGGGTCGAAACGCCCCTCCTCCGGCCGCCCGAGGTGCGACATGAGGAGGACGCTCGCCCCCGCAGCGAGCGCCTGCTCGATCGTCGGCAGGGCCGCGCGCAGGCGCTCCGCCGAGCGAATGCGCCCATCCTCGATGGGCACGTTGAAATCCTCGCGGATGAGAACCCGCCGCCCCGCCAGCGGCACCTCGCTCATTCGGAGAACGTTCATCGAGACATCCCTCGTTTCGCCGCCCGCCATTAGAAGCCCTCGCTTCGCACCCCGCAAGGCTGCGCTCTTGCACCGCGACGGCGGCCTGCCGATGATCTCAAGCACCACCAGGGAGGGAACGGTGGTGACTCGCGAGCACAGCCCTTCCTCAGGTTTCTCGGCAGCGCCCTGGTCTTTCGGTCGGGTCTTCAGGCCCGGGGACTTCATCGGTCGCTACATGCTCATTCGCCCGCTCGGCGAGGGCGGCATGGGCTCGGTCTGGCTTGCCCACGAAAGCGAGCCGCCGCGTTCGCTGGCCCTCAAGTTCCTGCGCGCAGGCGCGGCCGGCTGGCAGGCGGAGCGGCTCGCGATCGAAGCAAGGGCTTTAGCGCGCCTTTCCCACGAGGGCATCGCGCGGCTTTACGGCCTTGATCAGATCCCCGAGACAGGCGAGCCCTTCCTCGTCCTCGAGTACGTCGAAGGGGACCCGTTGCTCAGTTGGGCACAAGGGAAATCGCTGCGCGCGAAGCTAAAGCTTCTGATCGAGCTCTGCGCCGCGCTCGAGCATGCGCATCAACGCGGCGTGCTCCATCGCGATCTCAAGCCCGACAACATCCTGGTCACGGCCGAGGGAAAACCCAAGATCCTCGACTTCGGCATCGCTCGGCTCAAAGCGACCAGCGAGGATCCCGAACGCTCCGCGAGGCTCACGCAGGCTGGCTTCGTCATCGGCACCTTGCGCTACATGAGCCCGGAGCAGACCTATTCCGACCGCGACGACCTCGATACCCGAAGCGATCTCTATTCCCTCGCCCTGATCGGCTACGAGCTCATCACCGGCCGACTGCCCTACGAGCTACCCGCGGATCACTCCTCGGCGATCACCGTCATCCGCGAGTCCGACGCCCGCCCCCTGCGCCACTTCGACCGCCGGCTCAAGGGCGATCTCGAGGCGATCTTCAGCAAAGCGCTCGCCAAGGATCGCGAGCGCAGGTATCCCTCGGTCCGCGCCTTCGCCGAGGATCTCGAAAGATTTCTCGAAGCCCGACCGGTGCTCGCCAAGCCGCCCTCCCTGCTCTATCGCAGCCGGCGGTTCATCCAGCGCAATCCCTTGCTGAGCGCGCTCAGCGTGATGACGGTGCTTGCGGTGCTGAGCGGGATCGCAGGCGTCCTGCTCTTCGCCAAACGGGAAAGCGAGGCACGCGCGCTGGCCGAGCTGGAATCGGCCCGCGCCCGCGCGAGCCTGAACATCCTCAAGCGGGCGATCATCGAAGGAAACCCCTACGAAACCCAAGCCAGGGAGCGCACCGTCGGCGAGCTCCTCCGCACCCTCGCCGCCGAAATCGAGGCGGACCAAGCGCTCGACTCAGAAAGCCGCTTCGATTTGCTGCTGTTGCTCGCCGAGGTTCACGGCACCCGCGGCGAGAACGAGCAGCAGCGGCAAGCACTCAAGAAAGCGGAAGCCCTCGCAGGAGGCGATGAAGGCAAGAGACTGCGCCTCGCCGTGCGCGAGGGCCGAAGTTCGATCTTGGAAGGCCGCCGCGAGGAAGGTCTCGCGCGCTTGCGCACGGATCTGCCGCGCTTGGCGAAGCTCGTTCCAAACGATCCGATCATCGTCCCGGCTCACCTCTCGGCTGCGGAGGCCGCTGCCGACCTCGCGCGCTTCGAGGAGGCCGCGAACTGGCTTCGCTTACCCGTCGAAAGACCGCTCGAACCGCACGAGGAGATCGCGCTGTCTCGCTCCCGAGCGCGCCTCGCCTACCGCACAGGCGATGCGGCGAAGGCCTTAAGCGAGGCGGAAACGGCGCTCGCCTCGGCGCGCGCGCGCCTCGGCGAACGACACCCGCTCGCGGCCGGTGCGCTCGTGGACGCCGCTTTTTATGCCTGGGAAGCGGGGAATCTCGCCAAGGCCGAGGACGCTTATCGTCAGGCCATCGCCATCCTCGAGCACACGCTCGGCCCTGAGCATCCCGCGACCGTGTCCGCCCTCGACAATCTCGCATCGCTGATGATCGAGCAGGCGCGGCTCACCGAGGCGAAGGTGCTGCTTGCGCGCATCGAGCGGGCGCTCGCGCGCTTTCCTCCTGAGGAGGAGGCGCATTTCTGGCTCGCCCACCGGCGCGCTTACCTCTTGAGCCTCGAGGGCGAGGTCGAGAGTGCGGCGCGCGAGCGCGAGCGCGCCGTGGCGCTGGCCGAGCGCATCTTCGGCCAAGACGCGCCGGAGACCCTCGAGGAAATGTTCAACTGGGCGAACACACTCGAACGCCTCGGGCGGATGGAGGAGGCCTTGACGGTCATCGCGCGCGCGCGGCACGCAGCGAGCTCGGCCTATCCCGCGCTCAGCCCCACGGCGCTTCGCGCAGAGCGCGAGTGGATCGCCGCCCTTCGGGTTCGAGAGCGCCTTCAGGAAGCCGAAAGGCACATGCAAGCCTTGCTGCCCCGCGTTCAAGCCGAGATGGCCGCCGATCATCCCGAGCGGCTGAAACTGGAAGTCGAAGCTCTGTGGTTGGCCTATGCGCGCGGCGATGATCGCCTGCTGGCGCGAGATCTCGAGCCCGTGCTCGAGCGCGCCAAGCGTCTTTGGGGAGAACAGGAGCCGCGCGTGCTCGATCTCCGCCTAATCTCCGCGCTCGCGCAAATTCGCGGCAAGGAGCCGAATCTCGGCGAGGAGGCGCTCGAGCGGCTCTTCGCCGAAGCCGAGGCCTCGGGCTTGGCCGCATTCGGGCAAAAGCTGTGTGAAAGCGCGGCAGCAGCCTTTACCGCCCTGATGCAGCCGGAGAAGGCGGCTCGCTGGCGCGAGCGGATGATGAGGCTTCGGGAAAAACGAGCCCTCTCCTCGATTGCACCTTGATCGAGGTCAAGGCAGAGCAGGAAGGGCGCGGGAGAATGCGATCCGCTCCCGCGAAGAAAGCGCTCGATAGGGAATGATCGCGTTCGATCCCGAGCTCATCCGCCGCTACGACCAGCCGGCGCCTCGTTATACCTCGTATCCCACGGCCACTCATTTCCGCGACGACTTCCGGGAAACGAGCTACCGCGAGCAAGTGGCGTCGAGCAATGAGGACCCGATTCCTCGGCCGCTCTCGCTTTATGTCCACATCCCCTTCTGTTTCAGCCCCTGCTTCTATTGCGGCTGCCACCGCCTGATCGTCCACCCCAAACGCGCCACCGCCGAGGGCGCCGAGTATCTCCGACGCCTCATCCGGGAAATCGAGCTGCAGGCTTCGCTTTTCGACCCTGGCAGGGAAGTCGTCCAGCTCCATCTCGGCGGGGGCACGCCCACCTTTCTCGACGATGCGAATCTCGCCCGCCTGGTGGAGGGCATCGGCCGCGCCTTCCGGCTCGCCAGGGAGGAAGACCGCGACTTCTCGATCGAAGTCGATCCTCGGACGGTCACTCCCGAAAGGATCGCCCTCCTCGCCGACCTGGGCTTCAATCGCTTGAGCCTCGGCGTCCAGGACTTCGACCCCGAAGTGCAGCTCGCCGTCAACCGGATCCAGCCGGTGGAGACGGTCGCGAGCCTGCTCGCGACGGCACGGGCCGTCGGCTTCGTCTCCATCAATCTCGACCTGATCTACGGTCTCCCGAACCAGACTCGCGACAGCTTCGCGCGGACCCTCGAGCAGGTCGTCGCGCTCCGTCCCAACCGACTGGCGGTTTATGGCTATGCCCACCTGCCTCAGCGCTTTGCGGCCCAGCGCCACATTCCGGCCGAGGCTTTACCCGATCCGGAGACCCGCCTCGCCTTGCTCGCGATCGCGGTCGAGCGTCTCACCGAAGCAGGATACCGCTACATCGGCATGGATCATTTCGCCCTGCCCGAGGACGAGCTCGCGCGTGCATTCGAAGGAGGCCGCCTGCACCGAAACTTCAACGGCTATTCGACTCACCCGGAGTGCGCGCTGGTGGGGCTCGGCCTCAGCAGCATCGGCTTCGTGGGCGATGCCTACGCGCAGAACACCCGCTCCCTGAGCCGATATTACGAAGCGATCGATCAAGGTCGGCTGGCGATCGAGCGCGGCCTGGTCCTGTCCGAGGAGGATCATCTTCGCCGAACCATCATCCAGGACATCATGTGCCGCGACGAGATCCGTTTCGAGGCCTATGAACGCCGCTTCGACATCGTGTTCGCCGAGCGCTTCGGCGCGGAGCTGAAGCGTTTGGCCGAGCTTGAGCGCGATGGACTGATCGAGCTCGGAGCATCCGGCTTTCGCATCCTTCCGCGAGGACGTCTGCTCCTGCGCGCGATCGCCCGATGCTTCGATGCCTACCTCGCAGACCAGCGGGTCGCGCCCCTCCCCCGCCATTCGCGAATCATCTGAGCACCCGAAGTAGAGGGGACACCCCGCTTCCACGCCCCCCGGCTAAGGGGGCCGGCGATCATGCGCGAAATCAGCCCCGCGAAGGCCCGACCCCGCCGCAACGTGTCGAGCCCCGATTTCGCGCGAGCGGCCGGTGCGGGTGACAAGGCATCGATGCCGGATGGTAGGCCCACGGGCGGCGAGATCCCGCCGCGCGGGTTTTCGGGGTTCCGCTTCGCTGAGCTCCGCCATCTCCCCCGCCACGTTTTTTCCAGGGAATCGCGAGAGCTCGATCGTCGAGGCGAGCGGGAGCCAGCAGGCGCTGAAGATGTCGACTTCCCATGTGCTCATCGGCCCGGAGCCCCTCAGCCGCGCCCGCGCCAGTCACGACGAGCTGCGCGACGCAGAAGGAGCTTGAGCCAGGCCAACCTGTCCGAGGCCGTATCTCGCCTGCGCGTCTCCTCAGCGTCGCGAATGGTGCGAAATGGAGGCTTCCCCGCCAAAGGCGGCGCCATTTCGTCCCCCAACCCCCCGTCATCGTGGAATCTCTCCTCGAGGGGATGACGCCGTCGGTCCCTGGCACCGAGGGTGGGCGTGCCGGGTCGGCGGCCGATAAGCGCCTCGAGAGCTTTCCGCTCGATCTCAAAACCCGACCTCGCTGGCGCCGGCATTCAGCGGGGGAAGAGCGCATGCGCACGGCTCCGGCCGAGCTCCCACGCCGGTCGAGAACGCTCGACCGGGAAGGTGACCGTTCCGGATCGGAGGACCGTTCCGCTTGCACCGGACCATCCCCAGCCCGCACGAGCCCCACTCTCCTGCTTCCTGCCCGCCAAACCGGTTTCTCCGAAATGAGGGCTGATTTGCGGCGTCGCACCATACGCTTTCGTCATGGCGTGATAACACAATGTCATTTGATCTTTCTGAACGTTGACATCGATCTTTTCACGCGCGTTTCTCGGAGGCGCCGCGGCGATTCGGACGCCGCGTTTTGCTTCTCGCGCGGGTCCCGCCTGGAGGGGGCGGTCCGCACATCATCTGATTCCATCCATGTCCTTCGGGGGTCGAAACATGAGCCGTCACCACACGCTCGCGCTCGCCATCTTGGCCAGCCTCGGGCTTTCTGCCCAAGCCTCGGAGCTCCGCCGCGCGGAGTATCCGATCGAGGGCCGCTACATTGCCGTCTTCAAGGATCCGGTCCTTTCTTCTCGTCTATCCGGAGCGGAAGCCGATGACGCGCGTGCCCGCTTCGCCGAAGATACCGCGGTCGATCTCGCCGCTCGTCTCGGGCTGCAAGTGGAGCACGTCTACGGATACGCGGTTCAGGGCTTCTCCTTCTCCGTCGGGAAGAACAAGGGCGCGATCGAGGCTCTGCTCAAAGATCCGCGCATCGCTTACGTCGAGGAGGACGGCATGGTCTTCCTGAGCGCGACCCAGAGCAATGCGCCCTGGGGGCTCGATCGCATTGATCAGCGTGACCTGCCGCTCAATGGCACCTACGTGTACGACTATACCGCGAGCAACGTGCGGGTGTACGTGATCGACAGCGGCATCCGCGCCAGCCACACCCAGTTCGGCGGACGAGTGCTCTCCGGGGTGAGCTACATCAACGACGGGCGCGGAACCTCCGACTGCAATGGACACGGCACCCATGTGGCCGGCACGGTCGGCGGATCGACCTTCGGCGTGGCCAAGGCGGCGCGCCTCGTGCCTGTTCGCGTCTTCGGTTGCACCGGCGGCAGCAGTAACTCGACCATCGTGGCGGGCATCGACTGGGTGGCCGCGAATCGGGTGCTCCCGGCGGTCGCCAACATGAGTCTCGGCGGCGGCGCTTCTTCCACCATCGACAACGCCACCAACAACCTCATCAATCGCGGCGTGACCGTGGTGGTGGCGGCCGGCAACGAGAATCAGAACGCCTGCAACGTCTCGCCGGCGCGGGTCGCGGCGGCGATCACCGTCGGGGCCACCACCAGCAGCGATGCCCGCTCCTCCTTCTCCAACTGGGGAAGCTGCGTGAACATCTTCGCCCCGGGCAGCTCGATCGCCTCGGCTTGGTACACGAGCGATACCGCGACCAATACCATCAGCGGAACCTCGATGGCCTCGCCCCACGTGGCCGGGGTCGCCGCCCTGTGGTTGTCGGTTTATCCCTCCTGGTCACCCTCGCAGGTCCGCACGCAGATCTACAACCGGGCGACACCGAATCGGCTGAGCGGCATCGGCACTGGTTCGCCCAATCTGCTGCTCTATTCGCGTTGAGAGGCCCTTTCCATCGGCTCGGGATGGGGCGGGAACCTTTCCTCCCGCCCCATTCTTTCGCTTCGAAAGAGCTGGCGCAGAATCGCCTCGGCCCAGGCTCGGAGCGCTCTCCGCACTTGCGCGCCTCGCGTCCGGAATCTCCCCGCGCACCACATTCCAGCCCGAATCCAGCAATGCATTAATCTCCGCGATAGCGCGAGGCGAGCCGCGCCGCGCGAAGGAGGGTGGCAGGCCTCAGATCCGATCCCCGGTGCGCCGGAACCACGCGCAGCCGCCCCGACGGCGAGCATGGAAACCAGGCCGCCAGGCCCGCTCTCCGGGACCTCCGCGTTCACGCCTCATCCGCTCGCTCCAAAGTCCATCAATCACGTGCTCGAATGCGAAGGGCGCGGCGTCGGGCCGATGCGGAGGAGGCCTCATTCGATGCCGAGCTTCTTGAGCCGGTAACGCAGCGCTCGGAAGGTGATACCCAGCTTCGCCGCCGCTTTGGTCTTGTTGTAGCGGCATTCCTCTAGCGCCTTGAGGATCGCCTCGCGCTCGATCCGCTCGACGTAGTCCTCGAGCGGCTGCTCCCCAGGGTGGAATGCTATTGAGGAGCCCTCACCGGGCGCACGCACCGGCGTCCCGGTGGCGGGAGGAGCGAGCGGAACGGCGGTGTAAGTGAGCCTGAGATCCTCGGCGGTGATCCGCTTGCCATCGCACAATGCCACCGCCCGCTCCAAGATGTTCTCAAGCTCGCGCACGTTTCCAGGAAAAGCGTAGTGCTGCAGCGCCACGATGGCGTGTCCGGTGAGTTCCGGGGTCGCGATCCCGTGCTGGTGCGCCACTCGCGCCAGAATGTGGCGAGCAAGTAGCGGGATGTCCTCCCGGCGCTCCCGAAGCGCCGGCATCCGTAGTTCGATCACATTGATCCGGTAGTAAAGGTCGTGACGGAAGACGCCTTGGGCCACCAGCGCCGCGAGGTCCTTGTGGGTGGCCGAAAGGATGCGAACGTCGACGGGCACCTCGTTCTGCGCGCCGACGGGCCGGACCTTGCGCTCCTGGATCGCGCGCAAGAGCTTGACCTGCATGTGGACCGGGAGCTCGGCGATCTCATCAAGGAAGAGAGTGCCACCATCAGCGGCCTGGAACAGACCGATCTTGTCGCTGTGGGCGCCCGTGAAACTGCCCTTGCGATGCCCGAAGAACTCGCTTTCCATGAGCTCGGGCGGGATCGCACCGCAATTGACCGGCACGAAGGGGCCGGCGGCCCGTGGACCCTGCTCGTGGATGAGGCGGGCGGCCAGCTCCTTGCCGGTGCCCGATTCGCCAGTAATGTGGACGGGCGCCTGGCTACGCGCCAGCTTCGCGATGGTCTCGCGCACCTGGCGGATGGCCAGTGACTCGCCCTGGAGACGCTCGGCAGCGAGATTCGCGACCGCCCGGCGCTCGGCGGAGAGCTTGAGCGCCGTTTCCACCATCCGCCGCAGCGCCGCCAGATCGACGGGCTTGCTGACGAAATCGAAGGCCCCGGCCTTGAGCGCGGCCACGGCGGCCTCGACGTTGCCGTAGGCGGTGATCATCGCCACCGGCAAGTCGGGATGATTCTCGGCGATGTGGACGATCAGCTCCTGACCGCTGCCATCGGGCAGCCTCATGTCGGTGAAGCAGAGGTCATAGCGGCGCGAGGCGAGCTTGGCCTTCGCCTCGCCGAGAGTGGCGGCGGTATCGGCAGCGATGTCCATTCGGTTGAGTGTGAGCGCGATGAGTTCGCGGATATCGCGTTCGTCATCGACGATCAAGGCAACTGGAGCGCTCATCGATGGTGGACCCTCCCAGGCCGTGGCAGCGCCCGTTCGCGATCGCAGGCGTCGCGCACGGCCCGGCTCATTGTAGGCCCTTCGCCACTCGCCATCCTCGCTTCAGTCCGAAAGCGGCTTTCGACGGGCGAAACGAATCCGAAAGCAGCTTCCACCCGCCGCGACGGGCACGTGAGAGAGTTCTGCTCCGCTGGCCGCACACAACTCGGAGGCGATGTACAAGCCAAGCCCCGTGCCGAACTCGCTCGTGGTGAAGAAGGGCTCGAAGATGCGGGCGGCGATCTGAGGGGGGATGCCTGGCCCGCGATCGCGCACCTCGAGCACCGGGCAGCCGGTCTCGTCCTCGCGAACGCTGACGCTGACCCTCGCCGGCTCGCCCGGGCGCCGTCCGTGGCGTCGCGCGTTGTCGAGTAGATTCCAGATCACCTGCCGCAAATGACCGGGATCGGCGCGCACCACGAGCTCCCGGTCCGGCGCGTGAAACTTGAGCTCATCGCCGGCGAGGTCGTAAAGGCTCTCGTACTCCTCCACCAGCTCGCGTCCGAAACGGACGAGCTCGAGATCCCTCAGTTCGGCAGGACCCCGCCGCGCGAGCTGGAGCACGCTCTCGACGATGCCGTTCATGCGTTGGCTCTGACTGAGCACGACGGCCAGCAGCGCCCGGTCCCCCTCGCTCAGGCTCGGCGATTCCGCGATCAACTGGGCAGCATGGCTGATCGCCGCGAGCGGATTGCGGATTTCGTGTGCGATTCCCGCCGACAGCCGACCGAGGGAGCTCAGCGTCAGTTCCTGCGCCCGCCTCGCGAGCTGGCTCTGATCCTCGAGAAAGATGGCATAGAGTCCGCGCTCGGGATTGACCGCGCTGAAATGCACCGCGACGTTCGTTCCCTTCGGCGAGACCACGGTCGCGCCGTCCTCTCCTCCCCCGGCGCGCCAGCGCCGGAAGAGGCGGGCGAGATCGGAAGACCAGTCCATCAAGCGCTGCTCCGCGCCATCCGGCCGTTCCGGGCCGAGCAGACGACGCGCCACGGCATTGGCGAGCACGATCCGCTCGGCTCCATCGACCGCCACCACGCCCGTCCTCATCCTCCGGATGATCAGTTCGTTGAGCTGCGCCAGCGAGGCGGCCTCCTCGCCTCGGCGTTCGGCGAGCGCTTGGCTCTGACGCAGCCGCTCGGCGAGCAGGTAGGCGAGCGCGGCCAAACCGACGTAGGCCACCCCGAGGAGGATGGCCTCGAACAGACTGCGTTCCGCCTGCAGACCATCGCTCCACAGAAGCGGCTCCAGCAACAGCGCCACCGCCGCGGCGGCCGCCAGGCTCAAGGCGATCCGAGGCGGTAGCAAGACCGCGCCGGCTCCCACGCTGACCAGGAGCAGGAAGGCGATGCCGTTGGCGGCCGAAGGCACGACGTGCTGGGCGAGCACGGCCGCGGCCACATCGCTCAGCACCGCGATGATCACCGCCCCGCGGTGAGGTTCCGCCGCACGCCGCGACAGCCAGAGGCCGAACAGCGCAAGCGCGAGATAGAGCAAGGCGGAAATCTGAAACAGCAGGCTCCGCCTCGGCACCACCGGATCCGCGAGCAACGGACTGAAGGCCAAGGCGATCAGCAAGACCGCGAGCAGGAGCCTCCAGAGGGCATAGAAGTAGTGCTCTCGGCGCAGTCGCCCCGCGAGCGCATCGAGACCCGATCCATTCCCGGGGTTCATCGCTTCATAGCCGAGCGCGATCCCAAGAGCGGCTCTCCCGCGCTCAAGAATCGCGCCAAGGCCGCCAGGCATTGGCGATCGGGTAGCGCCGCTCGCGGCCGAAGGCGCGGCGCCCGAGCTTCGGTCCGGGCGGTGCCTGCCGCCGCTTGTACTCGCTCGCGAGCACCATTCGCACCACCCGCCGAACCGTCTCCGCCGGAGCGATGCCCGCAGCCACGATCTCCGCCGGACTGCGATCCTCGTCGATGAAGGCGCGAAGCACCGCATCGAGCTCGGGATAGGGCGGCAAGGTGTCCTGGTCGCGCTGTCCCGGCCTCAGCTCCGCCGTCGGGGGGCGCTCGAGCACTTCCTCCGGAATGACCTCGCTGCGCGCGTTTCGCCATCGGGCGAGGGCATAGACCTCGGTCTTGTAGAGGTCTTTGAGCGGTGCGAACCCGCCGCTCATATCGCCGTAAAGCGTGGCATAGCCGACCGCGAACTCGCTCTTGTTGCCGGTGGCGAGCAGCAAGCGACCGCTGAGGTTCGACAGCGCCATCAGCATCGTCCCTCGGCAGCGGGACTGCAGATTCTCCTCGGTCACATCGGCAGGCCGTCCCGAAAGCGGTCCGGCGAGGCTTTCGAGAAAACCGGCGAATGGCGGTTCGATCGAAAACTCGAGCAGTTCGACCCCGAGGCGACGGCATTGTTCGACGGCGAGCCGACGGCTGAGCGCCGAGGTATGACGGGAGGGCAGGCTCACTGCCCAGACGTTCTCCGCCCCGAGCGCATCACAGGCCATCACAAGCACGAGCGCCGAATCGATCCCTCCGGAAAGTCCGAGCAGAGCGCCGCGGAAGCCATTTTTTCGGGCGTAATCGGCGAGCGCGCGCACCGCGGCTTTGTAGAGCAGCGCCTCCTGAGGCTGAGCCGGGGACTCCGGCCAGAGGGGACGGAAACGCCGGGCCTCGGGATGGAATTCGGCATGGAGCAGGGCCTCGGCGAACACCGGAGCGCGGCCGGCGACGACCCCGCCGGCATCGACCAGCAAGCTGCCGCCATCGAAGACGAGATCGTCCTGACCGCCCACGAGATTGACATAGGCGATCGCCGCTTCGTGACGGGCGGCAAGACCCGAGAGGAGGCTTTCCCGGGCGATGGCTTTTTCGCGCTCGAACGGGGACGCATTGATCGCGAGCACGAGCTCGGCGCCCTCGGCGCTCAGGCGCGCGAACGGCTCTTCCGCCCACAGATCCTCACAGACGAGCAGACCGATCCGCACCCCTTTCCACTCCCCCACCGTGGGTGCCGCATCGCCCGGCACGAAGTAGCGGCACTCATCGAAAACGCCGTAGTTGGGCAACCGCTGTTTGGCGTGGCGCAGGCACTGGCGCCCTTCGGCGAAGAGGAGGGCGAGGTTCCGCAAATGGCTCCCGTCTCGTTCCGGAGCGCCGATCAAGGCCGCCGGAGCATCCCGGGTGGCCTCGCACAGCCGCTCGCGGGCCGCCTCGCACAGCCCAAGGTAATCGGGCCGGAGCAGAAGATCCTCCGCGAGGTAGCCGCTGATCGCCAATTCGGGGAAGAGGACGAGGCCGGCGCCTTCGTTTCCGGCGCAGCGCAGCAACTCGATCGCGCGTTCGGCGTTGGCGAGCGGATCGCCGACCGGAAAATCGCTCTGGGCCAGCGCGATCCTGAGCACGGCCCTCGGTTTCGGGCGTTTAGCGGCCGAGCCGCGCTTTGACCGCCCGCCCGAGCTCCGCGGGAGAGCGAACGGTGGTCGCGCCGGCGGCTTCGAGCGCTGCGAACTTTGCGGCGGCCGTTCCCTTACCGCCGGCGACGATGGCCCCTGCGTGTCCCATCCGCTTGCCGGGCGGCGCCGTGGCGCCGGCGATGTAGGCGACCACCGGCTTGCTCATTCGGAGACGGATGAACTCCGCAGCCTCCTCCTCGGCACTCCCGCCGATCTCGCCGACCAGGATGACCGCTTCGGTCGCCGGGTCCTGCTCGAACAGCTCGAGACAGTCCACGAAGCTCATGCCCTGCACCGGATCGCCACCGATGCCCACGCAAGTGCTCTGACCGAGGCCGGCCTGGGTGGTCTGATAGACCGCTTCGTAAGTCAGGGTTCCGGAGCGGCTGACGATACCCACGCAGCCGGGCGCATGGATGTGACCCGGCATGATCCCGATCTTGCACGCCCCGGGGGTGATCACGCCGGGACAGTTGGGGCCGATCAGGCGAATGCCGGGATAGCGGGTCACGAGGGTGTGCTTCACCGCCAGCATGTCGAGCACGGGGATGCCCTCGGTGATACACACGATGACGCGGATACCCGCATCCGCCGCCTCGAGAATGGCATCGGCTGCGAATGCCGGCGGCACGAAGATCATGCTCGCATCGGCACCGGTCGCCGCCACCGCATCATGGACGGTATCGAAGACCGGCAGCCCGAGATGGACGCTCCCGCCCTTTCCGGGCGTGACGCCGCCGACCAGCCGGGTTCCGTATTCGAGCGCCTGACGAGAATGGAAAGTGCCCTGCTGGCCCGTGAAGCCCTGGCAGATGACGCGGGTGTTGTGGTCGATCAGGATGCTCACCGGCATTCCTCCTCAAGACGTGGCGCGGGCGAGTGCGACCACCTTACGGGCGGCGTCGTCGAGATCGGTCGCGGGCGTGAGGCGCAAACCCGATTCCGCGAGCATCCGCCGACCCTCTTCGGCATGGGTACCCTCGAGCCGCACCACCACGGGCAAGTGACAGCCCACTTCGCGCACCGCGCGGATGATGCCCTCGGCGATCAGATCGCACCGGACGATCCCGCCGAAGATGTTGACCAGGATCGCCTTGACGCGCGGATTGGCGAGAATGAGCTTGAACGCGGCGGCGACCCGCTCGGCATTGGTACCGCCACCCACGTCGAGGAAGTTCGCCGGCTCGCCGCCGGCGAGCTTGATCACGTCCATCGTGGCCATCGCGAGTCCTGCGCCATTGACCATGCAGGCGATGTCGCCCTCCATGCTCACGTAGTTGAGATGATGCTCGCTGGCCTGAAGCTCGATCGGATCCTCTTGCCCGGGATCGCGCATGGCCACCAAGTCCGGCTGGCGGAAAAGGGCGTTGTCGTCGGCGGTGATCTTGCCATCCACTGCGATCAGCCGCCCTTGCTCATCGATCGCGAGCGGATTGAGCTCGATCAGAGAGAGGTCCTTATCGCGAAACAGCGCGAGCATGCCGGTCATGATCCGGGTGAGCGCCTGGATCTGCGCGAGGGACAAGCCAAAGGCGAAACCGAGGCGTCGGCATTGGTAGGGCATCAGGCCGGCGACGGGATCGACATTGATTCGATGGATGGCCTCCGGTCGCGTCGCCGCGACCTGCTCGATGTCCATTCCGCCTTCGGCGCTGGCGACGAAGCAAAGCTTCTTCTCCGCACGGTCGAGCAGCAGCGAGAGGTAGAGCTCGCGAGCGATCGCGGTGGCCTCGGCCACCAGCACTCGCTCGACTGGAAGCGCCCGACCGCCCGACTGATAGGTGCTCATCCTGCGGCCGAGCATCGCCGCAGCCGCATCGCGCGCCGCCGCGGGCGAATCCACCAACTTGACCCCGCCGGCCTTGCCACGGCCTCCGGCGTGAATCTGCGCTTTCACCACGAAACGATCTCCGCCCAGGCGCGTGGCGACCTCCTGGGCTTGCTCGGGCGTGGCCGCGACCTCGCCGCGAGGAACCGGAATACCGTAGCGGTCGAACAGGAGCTTGGCCTGATACTCGTGGAAGTTCATCGGCGAGGCATCCTCGGCGGCGAATCAGAAAGCACGGGACAGCGCGAGCGCGGCCGGCTATTGTGATCGCTCGGCCGAGGGATGAAAAGCCGCGTCTTGGAGATCGTCTCGGACGCGCTTCCAGAAAGCGGAAATCCCAGCGACGCCCTGGGCGCCGAAGCGACGCGCCTGCTCGAGATCGGTGGGGTCGAGTCCTCCGAGGGCATACACCGACAGGGGCACCCCCTCGCGTATCGCGGCGAAAGCCTCCCACCCAAGCGCCTTGGCTCCAGGATGCGAAGCCGTCGGCTTCACTGGCGAGAGCACCGCGAAATCGGCACCGATTTCCGCTGCACGCTCAAGGGAGGCGCGGTCATGGCAGGACACGCCGAGCCAGACTCCATGCGGAAGCGGACGCTGCCTCGTCGCATAGAGCCGCTCGCGGTTGAGATGGGCGCCATCGAGGCCGAGCTCCAGCGCCCACTCCGGCGGACCGTTGAGCAGCAGCAAGGCGCCGTGGCGCCGGCAGAGCGGCAAGGCCTCGCGCGCGAGCGCGCGCAGCGCAGCGGCCGCGAGCGCTTTCACCCGAAGCTCGACGAAGCGGATGCCGGAGGCGAGGGTGGCCTCGAGCTCGGTGAGGAAACGCTCGCGATCGCTCGGTTCGGGACTGATCGCCAGAAGCGGCGGAAGCCTCAGCGCCTGGACGACCGGCCGGTCCGCGGGCGGCATGGGGATCGCGGACATCGCCTCGGGGCTGAGCCAACGCAAGGATTGACCCTCTCGGCCGAAGGGATCGCCCTCGTAGTCGAGAACCTCATAGACCTGAAGACGCACCCGCCGCCCCGGATAGGCGTGCTCGACCGCGATCAATGGGCGGGTCGCGCGGACCCGGACGCCGATCTCCTCGAAGAGTTCGCGCGCGAGCGCCGCCTGCGGCGTCTCACCGGGATCGACCTTGCCCCCGGGAAATTCCCACAGACCCGCGAGGTGACGACCCTCGCCCCGCTGCGCCAGCAGGACTCGACCGTGGGCGTCGCGCAACACCCCGGCGACGACCCGGATCGACGCCTCCTCATCGCGCATGAGCCCCCTCAGCCGAGCTTCCCGCAGCAATGCTTGTACTTCTTGCCCGAACCACAGGGGCAGGGTTCATTGCGACCCACCTTCGGCTGGCTGCGAACGACCGTGCGCGGCTTAGGAGCCTCGGCCCTCTCCGGCTCGCCGCCGAAGCCGACCGCCTGATGCTGGAAGGCGAGCGGCGCGCGCTGCTGCGCCCGGCGTTGCTCCGCTTCCATCTGTGCGATCTCCTCCTCGCTTCGCACCCGCACCCGCGAGAGGAGCATGATGAAGTCGCGCTTGATCCGCTCGAGCAGGGCGCTGAACATCTCGAACGCCTCGCGCTTGAATTCCTGCTTCGGCTGCTTCTGGGCGTAGCCGCGCAGGTGGATGCCCTGCCTGAGATAGTCCATCTGGGCGAGGTGGTCCTTCCAGTGGCTGTCGAGCACCGTGAGCATGAGGTGCTTCTCGATCGCCCGCATCAGCTCGCTGCCGTACTGCTCCTCCTTGGCGCGGAACATCCGATCCGCCTCCTCCTGGACCCGCCGCACCAGGTCTTCGGCGGAGAGCGACTCGTTTTCCTCGACCCACTTCCGGAGGGGGCATTCGAGCCCGAAATCGGCGGCCAGCATCCGCTCCGCACCTTCGAGATCCCACTGTTCGTCGATGGAGTTCGGCGGAATGTACTGAGCCAGCGCCTCGGCGAGGACGTCGTCGCGGATACGCTGCACGGTCTCGGCGATGGACTCCGCCTCCAGCAACTCGTTGCGCTGCTGATAAATCACCTTGCGCTGATCGTTGGCGACGTCGTCGTACTCGAGCAAATGCTTGCGGATGTCGAAGTTGTGCGCCTCGACCTTCCGCTGGGCGCGCTCGATCTGGCGCGTCACCAGCCGGTCTTCGATCGCCTCGTCCTCCTTCATGCCGAAGATCTGCATCCAGCGCGCCACCCAATCCGGCGCGAAGATGCGCATCAGCGGATCTTCGAGCGAGAGGTAGAAACGGCTCGAGCCTGGGTCGCCCTGGCGCCCGGCGCGACCGCGCAGCTGATTGTCGATGCGCCGCGACTCGTGCCGCTCGGTGCCGATGATGTGAAGACCACCCGCCGCGACCACCCGGTCGTGGCGTTCCTGCCAGTCACGGCGCAGGGCCTCCACCGCGGCCGGATCGGGATTGGGCCCGAGCGCCGCGATCTCCGCCTCGAGATTGCCGCCGAGCACGATGTCGGTCCCGCGCCCGGCCATGTTGGTCGCGATCGTCACCGCGCCGGGTCGTCCGGCCTGGGCGACGATCTGGGCCTCGCGCTCGTGGTGCTTGGCATTGAGCACCTGGTGGGGAATGCCGTGTTTGGCGAGCTCCTGCGAGAGCAGCTCGGAGTTCTCGATCGAGGTGGTGCCGACCAGCACCGGCTGCCCGCGGGCGTGTCGTTCCTTGATGTCCTCGATGATCGCATTCCATTTTGCCCGCTTGTTGAGGAACACCAGATCCGGATGGTCGACGCGGATCATCGGCCGGTGGGTGGGGATGACGATCACTTCGAGGCCGTAGATCTGCTGGAACTCGTAGGCTTCGGTGTCCGCCGTGCCGGTCATCCCGGCAAGCTTCTCGTAGAGGCGGAAATAGTTCTGGAAAGTGATCGAGGCCAGCGTCTGATTCTCGCGCTGGATCGGCACGCCCTCCTTCGCCTCGATCGCCTGATGCAGCCCATCCGACCAGCGCCGCCCCGGAAGGGCGCGCCCGGTGAACTCGTCGATGATCAAGACTTCGCCATCCCGTACCCAGTAATGCACGTCGCGCTGGAACAGGTGGTGCGCGCGCAAGGCGGCATTGAGGTGATGCACCAGGTTGAGGTGCTTGGTGTCGTAGAGGCTCTCTCCTTGGGCGATCAGCCCTTCCTTGCGCAAGAGCTCCTCGGCGTGCTCCATGCCGCGCTCGGAGAGGTAGACCTGCCTCTGCTTCTCATCCACCCAGAAGTCGCCCTCGCCGTCCTCCCGCTCCTGACGCTTGAGCTTCGGAACCAGACGATTGATCCTCACGTAGAGCGGCCCGGTATCCTCGGCTGGCCCGGAGATGATCAGGGGTGTGCGGGCCTCGTCGATCAGGATCGAATCCACCTCGTCGACGATGGCGTAGTAGAGGCCGCGCTGGACCCGGTCCGACTTGGCCAGCGCCATGTTGTCCCTGAGGTAATCGAAGCCGTATTCGTTGTTGGTCCCGTACGTGACGTCGCAGGCATAGGCCGCCTTCTTCTCGGCGTGGCTCTGTCCCGGCACCACCACGCCGACGCTCATGCCCAGCGCGTCGTAAACCGGCCCCATCCAGCGCGCATCGCGCTTGGCGAGGTAATCGTTGACCGTAACCACGTGGACGCCGCGCCCGGTGAGCGCATTGAGATAGACGGGCAGGGTCGCGACCAGCGTCTTGCCCTCGCCGGTGCGCATCTCGGCGATCTTGCCCATGTGCAGGACGATCCCGCCGATCAGCTGCACGTCGAAGTGCCTGAGGCCGATCGTTCGCCGTGCCGCTTCCCGAACCGCCGCGAAGGCCTCCGGCAAGAGCTCGTCGAGCGTCGCGCCATCGGCCAGGCGCTTGCGAAACTCATCGGTCTTCGCACGCAAGGCGGTGTCGTCCAGGCGCTGAAACTCGGCTTCGAGCGCATTGATCCGCGCGACGGTCGGCTGAAGCCTCTTCAGGACTCTCTCATTTCGACTTCCGAAGATTCGGGTGAGGAGTGCGTTGATCATGGAGGGGGGATAGAAGAGGGGCGAAGCGGCCTTCGCGCGCAGGGGCGCCACCCCGGCGCGGCGAAGCAAGCCGAGCATTATCCGGAAAAACGCCTGGCCTTGCCGAACCCGCTCAGCGATTCGCGCGCTCGGCCAAACGCAGGCTCCGGTCGCCGCGCAAATAAGGTGCAGGATCGACCGGACGCCCGTGCCGCCAGACCTCGAAATGGAGATGCACGCCCGTCGTCCGACCGGACCGGCCCATCGTGGCGATCATGTCGCCAACCCGCACCCGATCCCCGACCTTCACCAAATTGCGGTCGTTGTGGGCGTAGCGAGTGCGATAACCGTTGCCGTGATCGATCTCGACGGTATTCCCATACCCGGGCCGCCGACCGGAGAACACGACCACCCCGTCGGCCACGGCATGAATGGGCGATCCGCGCGGGCCGTTGAAATCGATCCCGGCGTGGAACTCCTCGTGCCCGGTGATCGGGTCGATGCGTCGGCCGAAGCCGGAGGAGCGATAACCGGTCTTGACCGGAAGCCCCGTCGGCACGGTCTGGGCGTTCAGCTCGCGATCGAGAAGGATGGCCGATAGGAGCTCCAACTGACGTCGGCGTTCGTCGAGCAGCCGTTCGAGCTGGTCGATCTGGCCGGAGAGCGCCTCGCTGCCCAGCGAGGAGGCCGACTCACCGGGACCGCCGAGGGCGGGCGATTCGCGGAAATCGAACTCGTTCGGATCGAGCCGTGCGCTCTCGACCAGTCGCTCGCCCAGCGCATTCAGCCGCGCCGCGTGGGCATGGAGCTCGGCGAGCCGTACCGCGAGCGCATCCAGATCGCGACGCGCGCTCTCTCGCACGCGGGCGAGGCCCTCGCGGAGATCGCTCAGCTCCGCCTCGAGCGCCGCGATCTCCCCGAGGGCGGCTCGTCGAGGATCGCCCAACACCCGCCCCAGCGCCACCCCGGCCAAAAGCAGGACCGAGCAGAAAATGAGAAGGATCGCGACCGCGAACGCCCGGGTTCGGCGATCGTCGAGATGGAATCGCTTCGGCGCTGCAAGCGATTGCCCTAGGATGATGATGGTCATGCTCCAAACCCGTCCGCGAGTTTCTCGGATGTCCGACCCGAACCGTCATGCGCGCTCCCTTGGCGAACTCCTCTCGGAGTCGGCCTGCTCGACGCTCGCCAAGGCAATGCGCCTCGGCGAACTGGATGCGCGACTTCGGCGCGAGCTCGCGGCTCCCCTCGCCGATCACGTCATGCTCGCCGACGTGAGCGACGATGGGTGCCTCGTCTTTCTGGCGGACCATCCGGCCTGGGCCTCCCGACTGCGGCAACAGCAAGGCAGGATCCTTGCTGCCGCGCGCTCAGCGGGTATCCCCGCCGGCCGGTTCGCCGTGAAAGTGGCCCCCTTGCCGACCTTTCCCCAGGGTTCGACAAGCAGGATCCCCCTTCCGGAAGCCGCCCGCGAACACCTGCGGGCAGCGGCTCAATCCCTGGAGGACCCGGAACTCCGGGCGATGTTCCTTCGTTTGGCCGACCTGGCCTGATCGATTTTCCTGAGCGGCCTCGTAGGGCCGCGTGGGCCCAAAGATAACTCAAAAACCGACCCGGCTGGCAAGTCGCGGGGCGTCGCAGCCGCTCGCGGGCGTCCCGGGCGGGACGACCCAGCGGAATGCCTCGGGCCGCGCAAGCAGGCTTCGCAACAGGCGATGGTTCAGGCGGTGTCCGGCCCGATCGCCGATGTAGCGCGCACGCAACACCGCTCCGAGCAGAGCGAGATCGCCGATGGCGTCCAGGATCTTGTGCCGGACCAGTTCATCGGGACGGCGGAGCCCATCCGGATTCACCACCGAGCGCTCATCGAGCAGGATGGCATTGTCCAGGCTACCGCCGAGAATCAGGCGCTGGCGGCGCAGGGTCTCGAGGTCGCGTGCGAAACCGAAGGTACGCGCGCGGGCGATTTCGACGGCGAAGGTCTCGGGATCCACGCGCACGCTGGCGTGAGCGCAGGCCCCGCGGCCGAGGGGATGATCGAAATCGATGGTAAAACTCACCTCAAAGTCCTCGCACGGTTCGAGCCGCGCCCGGCGGCCCTCTTCGACGACCTCCACGGGTCGGAGGATTTCGAGGCAGGGCCTGAGCGCATCCTGCTGGCGGATGCCGGCGGCGCGGAGCAAAAACACGAAGGGCGCCGCCGAACCGTCCAGAATCGGCACCTCCGGCCCATCGATCTCGACCAGGGCATTATCGATGCCAAGACCGGCGAAGGCCGCCAAAAGGTGCTCCACGGTCGCCACCCGCTGCCCTTCGGCTTCGAGCGAGGTCGCGAGCATCCCGTCGCAGACGTGCTCGATCCGTGCCGGAATCGGACGGGGGTCGGGGAGATCTTCGCGCCGGAAGACGATGCCGGTATCGACGTCGGCCGGAAGGATGCGCAGCCGAGCCCGAACCCCGGTATGGAGTCCGATCCCCACCGCCCGCACCGCCTGACGCAGAGTCCGCTGAAAGCCCATTCCGCCGAGGTCCCGAACCGAGCGAAATCGGCTCAGGATAGCACCAGGCGACGGCTCGGCACGACGCTGCGTCCTAGTCCGCCTGTTTCCGCAGGAAGGAGGGAATGTCGAGGTAGTCCAGGGGGGGGCGCTCCCGCGGGTTGGAGGCGGAGGGTGCCGCCGCGGCGGCGCGCGGGCGTTCGACGGCGGGTGCCGGTGAGGGTTCGACTGTCCCCGTCGGCCCACGTACCGGACGCGTCACGACTTTCCCGAAGGAGGGCTCCTGGCCGCGCACGGCACCCATGCGGATCTGCGCCCGATCGAGACCGGTGGCCACGACCGTCACCCGCAGCTCATCGCCGATGTCGGGATCGAGCACGGTGCCGATCACCACGGTCGCGTCCTCGTTCGCGAAGGTCTCGATCGCGCTCCCGATCTCGTCGAATTCACGCATCGCGAAGTCCGGCCCCGCGGTGATGTTGACGAGGATGCCCAGCGCGCCCGCCAGATTGACGTCCTCGAGCAGCGGGTTGTTGATCGCGGCCTCGGCAGCCAGCTGGGCGCGATTCTCTCCCCGAGCGGTACCGGTGCCGATGATCGCCATCCCCATTTCGCTCATCACCGTCCGCACGTCGGCGAAGTCGACGTTGATCAGGCCCGGACGAACGATGAGATCGGCGATGCCGCGAACCGCTCCGGAGAGCACCTCGTTGGCCGCTCGGAAGGCCTGAGGCAAGGTCACGTCGCGCCCGAGCACGGTCAGCAGCTTCTCGTTGGGGATGATGATCAGCGAATCGCAGTGGTTGGAAAGCTCCTCGATGCCCTTGATCGCCGCCTGCATCCGACGCCGAAGCTCGAAGGGAAACGGCTTGGTCACCACCGCCACGGTGAGGATGTCGAGCTCCTTGGCGAGCTGGGCGAAGACGGGCGCCGCGCCTGTTCCCGTACCACCGCCCATCCCGGCGGTGATGAACACCATGTCTGCGCCTTTGAGCAGCTCGATGATGCGCTCGCGGTCCTCCAAGGCGGCCTGACGCCCGACTTCGGGATTGGCACCGGCCCCGAGGCCCTTGGTGACGTTGGCACCGATCTGCAGGGTGTTCCGGACCCCGCAGTGCTTGAGCGCCTGGGCATCGGTGTTGGCGCAGATGAACTCCACGCCAGGCACCTCGGATTGCGCCATATAGCTCACCGCGTTACCGCCGCCGCCGCCGACGCCGATGACCTTGATCACGGCACCTTGCGGCGCTTGTTCGACCATTTCGAAGATCATGTCCGGACCTCCTTCACGCCTCTTCTGGTGGATGGATGAGATGGAATCGCTGCGCTCTCGCTGTCGCATCGTGTCGGCATCGGTCTCAAAAGCTCCCCCGCCACCAATCGCGCAGCCGGTCGAGGAAGCGGCCGAAACCCGCGATCCTCGGAGTCGCGACACCGCGTGCGGCATGGCCGCGCGCGCCGTAGATGAGCAGGCCGACGCCGGTGGCATGGGCGGGATCGGCGACCGCCTCGCCTGCACCCTTCACGAACTGGGGCTGGCTGATCCGAACCGGCATGTGGAGGATCTCCTCGGCCAGTTCGACGAGACCCTCCATCTTGGCGCCCCCGCCCGTCAGCACCACACCGGCGGCGACCAGGTTCTCGTAACCGGAGCGGCGCAACTCCGCCTGCACCATGCCGAGCAGCTCCTCGTAACGAGGCTGGACGACGTGCGCCAGGGTCTGACGCGCCATGCGCCGCGGCGGACGGTCGCCGACGCTCGCCACCTGGATCGTCTCCTCGGCGGTGGCGAGCTGGGCCAGGGCGCAGGCATAACGGATCTTGATCTCCTCGGCGTGGGGCGTCGGCGTGCGCAGCGCGACCGCGATGTCGTTCGTGACCTGGTCGCCGGCGATGGGCAGGCTCGCCGTGTGCCGCAACGCGCCCTGCGCGAAGATCGCGACGTCGGTGGTACCGGCGCCGATGTCGACCAGGCAAACGCCGAGATCGCGCTCGTCCTGCGTGAGGGCGGCCAGGCTGGAGGCCACCGGCTGCGGCACCAGATCGTCCACCGCAAGGCCGCAGCGCGCGACGCACTTGCCGATGTTCAACGCCGCCGAGCTGGCGCCGGTGACCAAGTGCACCTTCGCTTCGAGGCGCACCCCGCTCATTCCGACGGGATGGCGGATCCCTTCTTGACCGTCGATGACGAATTCCTGAGGTTCGACGTAAAGCAAGCGCTGATCGGCGGGTATCGGCAAGGCGCGAGCCGCCTCGAGGACCCGCTCGACGTCCCCGGCACTCACCTCTTGATCACGGATCGCCACGGTGCCATCGGAGTTGTGGCAGCGCAGGTGGCTCCCCGAAATCCCCGCGTAAACCGAGCGGATCTCGCAGCCGGCCATCTGCTCGGCTTCTTCGACCGCACGCTGGATCGACTGGACGGTGGAATCGATGTCCACCACCACACCCCGCTTCAGGCCCCTCGAGACATGCGTGCCGATCCCGACGATCTCGATCGGTTCGCCCGGCGAGACCTCACCGACCAGGACCACCACCTTGCTGGTACCAATGTCGAGACCGACCACCAGCCGCTTGTCTTGGCGACGGTTCATGACTCCTCCTTCGCGGCAGCAGGAGAGGCCCGGCGCAATGCGAAACCGTGGCTGTACCGGAGGTCGGCCGCCTCGAAAGGACCGAGTGGATGCGCGGAGAGCCTCTCCCTGAGCGCGGCAAAGCGGGCGAGACGCTGCCGCGGCGCATTCCGCCCGAGCGTGATTCGGAACCCGTCCGCCAACACCAAGCGCATGCCCCCATGCACCTCCAGCGCCACCTCGCGAACCGAGCCCGGGCCGCCGAAGAGGCGTTCAGCGAAGCGCAAGGTCTCGTAGAGCTCCGGCAGGTGCCGTTCATCCGCCGATAGCAGAGGAAGGTCCATGGCCTCGGCAGCGACGGGTGTCGAGAACAGCGATCCGTCCTCGGCGAGCAGCCGTCCCGCGCCGACCCTGGCGACGGCGCGGTGCTCGCGGATGCTGATCTCGATGGCATCGGGCCAGCGCTTGCGCAGCTCGACCGCCGCCACCCACGGAATGCCCTCCAGACGCTCCCGCATGGCGCTCAGATCGACGGCGAAGAAGCCGGCCGCGAGCTGCGGAGCGACGGCGCGCTCGATCTGGGTCGCGCTCACCCGCTGAAACTCGGCGTGGAGGATGAGTTGCCGAATGGGCCAACGCTGTGCGCCGAAATGGCCCATGAGCAAGGCGTAACTGGGCATGGCGAGCAGCGCCAGCGCCAGCAGCCAGGCCATGGTCCGCGGCAGCGGCGCGTTCATCGCCCTTCCCCCGATTCGAGACTGGTCTCGAGGATCCTCATGACCAGCTCGGAGAACGAGATACCGACCGCGGCGGCCGCTTTCGGCACCAAGCTGTGATCGGTCATGCCGGGAACGGTATTGACCTCCAGCACGAAGGGCTCGCGCCGCTCATCGAGCATCAGATCCACCCGTCCCCAGCCCCGGCACCCGAGCGCATCGAAGGCGGCGAGCGCCACGGAGGCCAAGCGCCTCTCCTCGCTGGGCGATAGACCGCTCGGGATGAGGTAGCGGGTATCCTCGGCGCGGTATTTCGCGTGGTAGTCGTAAAAGCCCGAGGCGGGGACGATGCGGATCGCGGGCAACGCGTCTCGCTCGAGAATGGCGACCGTGTACTCCCCACCCCTCAGCAGGCGCTCGACGAAGACCTCTCGGTCGTGTCGGCGCGCCTTGGCGAGCGCATGCCGCAGCCCCTCGACGTCGCGAGCGATGCCGATGCCGACAGTGGAGCCCTCGTGAACCGGCTTGACCACGCAAGGCAGACCGAAGCGATCGGCGATCGCCGCGGCGTCCTCCGCGGCGTCCACCGGCTGGAAGTCGGCCGTCGGAATGCCGAGATCGCGCCAGATCCGCTTCGCCCTGAGCTTGTCCAGAGCGAGCGCGGAGGCCAGAGGGCCGGAGCCGGTGTAGGGAATCCCGATCAGCTCGAGTGCACCTTGCAGCCGCCCGTCCTCGCCATCGCGACCATGCAACATGATGAAGACGCGATCGAAGGCGCCGGCCAGGGCGCCCTGGAGCACGGCCGATGCGCCCTCGACCGCATGGGCATCGACGCCCATGCCGCGCAAGGCGGCGAGCACCGCGCTGCCGCCGGCCCGCGAAACTTCCCGTTCGCTGCCGCTCCCGCCCATGGCGACCGCCACCCGGCCGTAAACGCGCGGATCCCCCCTCATCGCCGTCGCTCCGATTGAGCCAAGGCGCGGATCCATCCGCCGATGTCCCCGGCTCCTGCGACCAGGACCAGATCGCCCGCCTCGACCAGATCATCGAGTGCGGCCTCCGCCTGGGCGAGTTCGGTGAGGAACACGGGCTCGACCCTGCCGCGGCTGCGCACGGCGCGGGCCAGGGCACGCCCATCGGCGTGCGCAATCGGCACCTCGCCCGCGGGATAGACCTCGGTGAGCAGGAGGACGTCGACCTCGCTCAGCACTTCCGCGAAATCGTCCAGGAGATCGCGGGTGCGGGTGTAACGATGCGGCTGGAAGAGGAGGACCAGTCGCCGCTCGGGCCACCCGGCGCGGGCCGCGCGGATCACGGCCTGCAGTTCGCGAGGATGATGAGCGTAGTCGTCGACGACCAGCGCACGCCCCTTGGCGAAGGAGAGCTCCCCGAGCCGCTCGAAGCGCCGGCCGACGCCGCGGAAAGTCTCCAAGGCGCGCAGGATGCTCTCTGCAGGAACCCCGAGCTGCCAGGCCACCGCGGTCGCCGCCAGCGCGTTCTGAACGTTGTGTACCCCGGGGAGGTTGAGAAGCGCGGGCAGCGCTTCGCTCCGATCCGGCAGGTGCATGGAGAAGCGCATCCGCGCTCCCTCCTGGCGAATGTCGCTCGCCCAGAGATCGGCTCGCGGATCGAGCCCATAGGCGAGCGCACGGCGGGGGCAATGCTCGAGCAGGCGGGCCGCATGGGGATCGTCGCGGCAGAGCACGGCCAGGCCGTAAAAGGGCAGCCGATGCAGGAAGGCTTCGAAGGCTTCGAAGAGGCGCTGGAAATCGCCGCCGAAGTTGCCCAGATGGTCGGCGTCGATGTTGGTGACCACCGCGATCACCGGCATCAGCTTGAGGAAGCTCCCGTCGGACTCGTCCGCCTCGGCCACCAGCCATTCGCCCTCGCCGAGGGCGGCGTGGGATCCATGCGCGAGCAGCCGCCCCCCGACCACGAAGGTCGGATCCAGTCCGCCCTCGGCGAGCACGCTGGCGATCAGGCTGGTGGTGGTGGTCTTGCCATGCGTTCCCGCCACCGCGATTCCTCGTCGGAAACGCATCAGCTCGCCTAGCATCTCCGCGCGCGGCACCACGGGAATGCGCCGCCGCCGCGCCTCGGCCCACTCCGGATTGTCCTCGCCGACCGCGGCGCTGACGACCAAGGCATCGGCATCGGCGATCTGTTCGGGTCGGTGCCCGAGGTAAACCGTCACGCCCAAAGCCTCGAGCCGCCGCACCGCTTCCGAACGGACCAGGTCCGAACCGCTCACGCGGTAGCCCAGCCGGACCAGGACTTCGGCGATGCCGCTCATCCCCGCGCCACCGATGCCGACGAAGTGGATGTGGCGGAATCCCTGCATGAAATCGTCCCGGCGATCGAGGCGACGGAGACTCATCGCGCCTCCTCCAGACAAGCGAGCGCCACCTTCTCGGCCGCGTCGGCGCGGGCGAGGGCACGCGCCGCCTTCGCCATCGCGAGCCGTCGCCGTTCGTCGCCGAGCAGCGTCGTGAACCAGCCGGCCAGTCCATCGGGATCGAGCTCCGCCTCGCGGATGCGCACAGCCGCTCCGTGCTCGACCAGGAAATCCGCGTTGCGCGTCTGGTGGTCGTCCACCGCGTAGGGGAAAGGGACGAGGATTGAGGCGAGACCAGCGGCGGTGATTTCGGCCAGGGTCGAGGCTCCGGCGCGGGCGAGCACGAGATCGGCCCAGCCATAGGCCGCGGCCATGTCCTCAAGGAAAGGCTCGACTCGCGCCTCGACCCCGGCCTTGGCGTAAGCAGCCAGGCAGTCTTCGCGATGCGCGGCCCCGCATTGGTGGATGACTTCGGGACGCTGGGACGGAGCGAGACGCGCGAGCGCCACCGGCACGGTGCGGTTGAGGAAGGCGGCACCCTGACTGCCGCCGAGCACCAGCAAACGGTGCCGTCCCTCGCGTCGAGCCAGCCTCGCCTCCGGGGGCGGCAGAGCCGCGATTTCCGCTCGCACCGGGTTGCCGGTCCACTCGCCGCAGCGCGATTTCGGGAAAGCATCCGGAAAGCCGCACAGCACGCGGCGCGCGAGTCTCGCCAGAACCCGGTTGGTCAAGCCGGGAACGCGATTCTGTTCATGGATCAGCAGCGGAATCCCGAGGAGACGCGCCGCGAGCGCCCCGGGGCCGGCGGCGAAACCGCCGAAGCCCAGGGCCACACGAGGCGCGATCGCGCGAAGGCGGCGCATCGCCTCGACCAGCGCCCGCGAGAGCTGCCAGGGCGCCGCCAGCCAGCGAGCGATTCCCCGACCGCGCAAAGCCGCCACCTCGATACCCGTGAAGGGGATGCCGTTTTGCATGGCCACCCGGCTTTCCAGGCGATCGGCGGCGCCCAACCAGTGCACGCTCGCGCCCAGGCCGCGAAGCGCCTCGGCCACCGCCAGCGCAGGGAACACGTGACCGCCAGTGCCGCCTGCGAGGATGAGGACGGGCGCTTGGCTCATCGCTTCGCCTCCGTCGGCATTCCAGCGGCCGCGGCGGCCGCCTCTCGGCTTCCCGCCAGCAGCAAGCCGACGGCGATCAGCGTCACGACCAGACTGGAGCCTCCAGAGCTGATCAGGGGCAGCGTGAGTCCCTTCGTGGGCAGAACCCCGAGATTGACGCCGATCGAGACCAGCGCCTGCAAGCCGATCCAGAGCGCGATGCCGAACATCAGATGGGCGGCGAAACCTCTTCCTGCCGCATGCAATCTCATCGCCAAGACGAAGCTCCGCCCGACCAGGAGCGAAAACAAGCCGATCAGCACCGCGAGTCCGAGCAGACCGAATTCCTCGGCGAACACGGCGACCATGAAGTCGTTGTGCGCCTCCGGCAGGTAGTAAAGCTTCTGGACCGAAGCGCCGAGCCCCACCCCCAACCATTCGCCTCGGCCCACCGCGATGAGCGCCTGGGTGAGCTGGAAGCCGTCTCGGAAAGGATCGGACCAGGGATCGAGGAAAGAGGTGAGTCGGCGGAGCCGATAACCCTCGCTCAGCGCCGCCCATGCGAGCACCGGAAGCGCGAGCAGAGCCGGAGCGATCAGGAAGCGCACCCGCGCCCCGCCGAGCCAAAGCATTCCCCCAGCGATGGCCGCGATCAGCACCGCCGAACCGAAATCGGGCTGCAAAAGCAGCATCGCCGCCAGGATCGAGGCCACGAGCAGAGGCAAGAGGGCGGCGAGGAAACGCGTCTGAAGCGCCTGCTGATGCCGAGCGAGATAAGCGGCCAGGAATACGATCAGCAGCAGCTTCACCGGCTCGACCACCTGCATTTGCAAGGGGCCGATGCGGATCCAGCGAGCCGCGCCGTTGACCTCGTGGCCGAGACCCGGCACGAAGACCAGCGGCAGCATCGCGAATGCCGCCAGCAGGGCCGGCGATCCGAATCGCTCGAGCGAGGACAGCGAGTGGCGGACGGCGATCGCGGCGAGCGCCGCGCCCAGCGCGAGATAGCCGAGATGCCGGACGAGGAAGTGGAACGATCCGACGCCGCGCGCCTCGGCGATCGGCAGCGAGGCCGACGCGACCATCACCACGCCGATCGCCGCGAGCAGCAGCACCGGAACCAGCAGGAGACGATCCACCTCGGGCGCAGGGCCCGGATCCGCGACGACCTCGACGGAGACTGCGGCCATCTCAGCGTACCTTCAGGGTGGCGAGCCCGATGAGCACGAGCACCACGCTGATGATCCAGAAGCGAACGATCACCCGCGGCTCCGGCCAGCCCTTGAGCTCGAAGTGGTGGTGCAAGGGCGCCATCCTGAACACCCGCTTTCCGGTGAGCTTGAAGGAAGCCACCTGCAACATCACCGAGAGCGTCTCGAGCACGAAGATTCCGCCCATGATCACGAGCACGAGCTCCTGACGGACGATGACGGCGATGCAACCGAGCGCTGCGCCGATCGCCAACGCCCCGATGTCGCCCATGAACACCTGGGCCGGATAGGTGTTGAACCAGAGAAACCCCAGGCCGGCACCCACCATCGCTGCACACAGCACAGCGAGCTCGCCGGCACCGGGCACGGCGGGAATCTGTAGGTACTGGGCGAAGACGGCATGGCCGGCGGCATAGGCGAAGATGCCGAGACCGCCGGCCACCAAGACGGCGGGCATGATCGCAAGTCCATCCAGCCCGTCGGTCAAATTGACGGCGTTCGAGAACCCCACGATCCAGAGATAGGCGATAAGGACGAAAGTGGCCCCGAGGGGAACGGCGACCGATTTGAAGAAGGGCACGTAGAACTGGGTCGCGGCAGCGACGTCGGCGGTGGCGTAAAGGGCGAGCGCCGCGGCCAAACCGGCCACCGACTGCCAGAAATATTTCCAGCGAGCGGGCAAGCCCCGCGCGTCCCTGAGCACCAGCTTGCGGTAATCGTCCACGAAGCCGATCGCCGCGAAAGCCACCAAGACCCCGAGGCTGATCCAGACGTAACGGTTGCCCGGATCCGCCCACAGGACGGTGGCGAGCAGCACGGCCAGGATGATCAGCGTGCCGCCCATCGTCGGCGTGCCCGCCTTGCCATGATGGGACTTCGGTCCATCGTTCCGGATGGTCTGGCCGATCTGCCGCTCGCTGAGCATCCGGATCATCGCCGGGCCGAGCAGCAGGCTCACCGCGAGCGCGGTCAGCGCGGCCAGGATCGCGCGCACGGTGATGTATTGGAAGACGTTGAAGCCGGAGTGCAGATCGCGCAGCCACAGGCTCAGCTCAAGCAACATGGCGGCCCTCCTCCGGCGCCGAGAGCGCCGCGATGACCCGCTCCATCGCGCTCGCGCGCGAGCCCTTGACCAGCACCGTCGATCCCGTCCGTAGCTCGGCCTTGAGCGCTTCCACCAGGGTCTCGAGATCGCTGAAGGCCCGCCCGCCGCGTCCGAAGGCGCGGGCGGCGTCCGCCGCCTTCGCCCCCAGGGCGAAGAGCTGTTCGATGCCGCGATCGCGCGCCAGCCGTCCGACGCTCCGGTGCGCCTCGCTCGAGGCTTCGCCGAGCTCGGCCATGTCCCCGAGCACCAGGAACCGGGGCGGAGGCGAAAGCGCCAGCGTTTCGATCGCGGCGGCGACCGAGGCCGGGTTGGCGTTGTAGCTGTCGTCGATCAGCAAGACCCCGCCGCTCAGGCGGTGTGCACGCAGCCGACCGGAAACCGGCTCGGCGCGCTCGAGACCCTGGGCGCAGTCCTCGATGCGCGCACCGGCAGCGAGTGCGGCCGCGGCAGCGGCCGTGGCGTTGCGCACGTTGTGCAGACCGGCGAGGGGCAGACCGATCTCGGTCGTGCCGAAGGGCGAGACCAAGCGGAATCGGCTGCCTTCCGCGGAGAGGCTCAGCACCTCGGCACGGACCTCGGCATCGCTCGATAGCCCGAAGCGAAGGCGCTCGCGCGCCACGCAGTCGCGGAGGAGTCGGTCGAGGAAGGGGTCCTCGGCGGGAAGGACCGCCACGCCCGCCGCCGGGAGTGCTGCGGGCAAGGCGGCGAGCGTGTCGGCCACGGCGTCGATCGAGCCGAGGAATTGCAGATGCGCGGGCCCGATGTTCGTGATCACCCCCACCTGCGGCCTCCCGATCCAGGCCAGCCAGGCCACGTCTCCGGGGAGTCTCTCGCCCATCTCGAGGACGAGGAGACGACACTCGGCGGGCGCGTTGCAGATCACCAGCGGAAGACCCACCTCGGTATTGAGGTTGCCCTGGCTCGCGTGGGTGGGATGGCGGATGGAGAGGATGCGGGCGATGAGCTCCTTGACCGTGGTCTTGCCCGAGGAGCCGGCCACCCCGATCACCTCGCAGCCCATGCGCTCCCGCCAGGCTCGCGCCAGCAAGCCCAGGGCGAGCTTGGGCTGGCGATGCAGGATCAGCGTTGCACAGCCCCCCACGCGGCGTTCGGCGAGCACCGCCGCTGCACCGCGCGAGCTCGCCTCGGCCGCGAACTCGTGGCCGTCGCTTTTCGCACCGACAAGGGCGACAAAGAGCTGTCCGGGAAGGATCGTGCGGCTGTCGCAGCCCACACCTTCGACCCAGGCATCGGTTCCGCTCAACTCGCCGCCGATCCAGCGAGCGATCTCGCTTGCCCGCGCCTTCAGCATGAGGCCTCCCTCCGCTGCGAGAGCGCGCGCTCGACCTCCTCGAGGTCGTCGAAAGGCAGGCGCCGACCCCCCATTTCCTGGTAACGCTCGTGTCCCTTGCCGGCGATGAGCACCGTGTCCTCGGGCCCGGCGGAGGCGATCGCCATCGCGATCGCCGCCCGTCGATCGCGTTCGACGCTCACGGCCTCCGGCCGCTCCATGCCCGCGAGGATGTCGGCGAGGATGCAAGCGCCGTCTTCGCAGCGCGGATTGTCGTCGGTCAGGATCACTCGATCGGCGAGGCCTTCGGCGATGCGGCCCATCTCGGGGCGCTTGCCGCGGTCTCGCTCACCGCCGCAGCCGAACACGACGGTCAGACGCCCGCGGGTATGGGCGCGCAGCGCGGTGAGCGCCTGCGCCAGGGCATCGGGGGTGTGGGCATAGTCCACCACCGCGAGCGGCAAGCCGGATCCCCCGCCACGCCGGTTCATCCGACCAGGTACCGGCTCGATCGCGGCGAGCGCCCGCGCGACCTCTTCCAGAGGCTCGCCCAGGGCGAGAAGGACGGCGGCGCAGGCGAGCAGGTTCGATACGTTGAAACGCCCGAGCAACGCGGAACGGACGCGGGCCTGCGACGGCCCGTAGACGAGATCGAAGGCGACCCCGTCGGCGGAGAGGTCGAGGGCTCGGGCCGAGACCTCGCCCCCGTTCTCGATGCCGAACCCGAGGGTCGGGCCATGACGATCGAAGGCGAGCTCGCGGCCGAAGGCATCGTCGAGATTGATCGCCGCGAAGCGCAGTCCCGGCCAGCGGAACAGCCGCGCTTTCGCCGCCCCGTAGGCGTCCATCGAGCCGTGATAATCGAGATGGTCGCGACTGAGGTTGGTGAACACCGCACCCTCGAAACGCACGCCCGCCACTCGTCCCTGTTCGAGTGCGTGCGAGGAGACCTCCATGGCGACGTGGCTGACGCCCCGAGCCCGGAAGCGGGCGAGCCAACTCTGCACCGTGCACAGATCCGGGGTGGTGAGAGGCAGTGACACCAGCGCACCAGGCTCACCCGCCCCGAGCGTGCCCAAGGTCGCACTGCGGTGTCCCAGGGCTCGCCATGCCTGGGCGAGGCACTGCACCACCGAGGTCTTTCCATTGGTCCCGGTGACGCCGATCACGGTGAGCGAAGCCGAGGGCGAACCGAAGAAACGGTCCACCAACTCCGGCAGCCGCTCGAGGAGACCGGGCAGGATCACGACACCGGTCGCCGGAATCGCTCCTCCATATCCCCGCGGATCGGCCAGGACCACGCGCGCTCCGCGGGCCAAGGCTTCCTCGGCGTGAACGAGCCCGTGGCTGCGACGACCAGGAACGGCGAGGAACACCGCGCCCGGCTCGACCTGGCGGCTGTCGAGGACGAGCTGATTCGCCCGATGACCGGCGAGCGATGGGGGCCAGTCGGCTTCGGGAATCCATTCGGCGAGTGCAATGCTCACGGCGGACCCTCGATCGGTGCCTCGACCACGCTCTCGAGCGAGGATTCCTCCGAACGGCCCGGTGCGATCGTCGCGAGACGACCGGGATCGTCGGGTGGGATGGCATAGAGCCTGACCGCCTCCGTCATCACTCGGCCGAAGACGGGAGCCGCGACGAGCCCGGCGTAGTAGTGGGCCCCGCGCGGATCGTGGATGACGATCACCCCCGCCAACCTCGGGCGCGATGCGGGAACCAGGCCGGCGAACACGCTGATGTAGCGCGAGTCGTAGCCGCCGGGCACCGCGCGCCGCGAGGTACCGGTCTTGCCCGCGACCCGATAGCCCGGAATGCCTGCGAGCTGGGCGGTTCCCCCGGGCCGAGTGACGCCTTCGAGCATCTCCACCATCCGCCGCGCGAGTGCGGGATCGATCACGCTGACCTCGGGGTTGTGCTCGCCGCGCAGGAAGGTCGGCGCGCGCAGACGCCCCTCATTACCGAGCGCGGCGTAGGCTTGCGCGAGCTGCAAGGCGGTGGCCGAGAGCCCGTAGCCATAGGAGAGCGTCGCCTTCTCGAGCCCATGCCACTGCCGCGGCGGATTGAGGATTCCCCCGGACTCGCCCGGAAAGCCGGAGCCCGTCGCCTGTCCGAAGCCGAAACGCCGAAGGAGATGATGGAAGTCCTCGTCGGGCACCGCTTGTGCGATCTTCACCGCCCCGACGTTGCTCGACTTGGCGAGGAGTCCGGGGAGATCCAGCCTGCCGAAATTGCGGATGTCGCGCACCACGTGACGTGCGATCGGCAGGCGACCCGGACTGGTGTCGATGACGCTGTCCGGCTGGAAGCGTCCGCTCTCGAGTCCGGCGAGGACGGTGAAGGGTTTGATCACCGAGCCCGGCTCGAAGACGTCGGTGACGGCGCGGTTGCGACGAAAGGCGGCATCCACCGCCTGGCGGCTATTGGGGTTGTAGCTCGGCAGATTGACCATCGCCAACACCTCGCCGTTGCCGACGTCGAGCACCACGATGGAACCGGAGGCCGCGCCATGTTCGAGGAGGGCACGCTTGAGCTCACGATAGGCGAGGTATTGGAGGCGGCGGTCGAGGCTGAGCACGAGGTCGCGGCCCGGCTCGGGCGCCCTCACCCGCTCGACGACCTCGATCACCCGACCGAGGCGGTCGCGCAGCACGCGCTGCGAGCCTGGTTTGCCGCTCAGCCATGCGTCATAGACCAGCTCCAGCCCCTCCCGCCCCACACCGTCGATGTCGGTGGATCCGATCACATGGGCGAAGGCCTCGCCGCCGGGGTAGAAGCGGCGAAACTCGCGCTGGACATGCACACCAGGAATCTTGCGTTCCAGGATCGCCTCGGCTTCGTGCGGCGGAAGGTGGCGCCTGATCCACAGGAACTCGCGGTCCGCACGCGACCTGATCTGCTCGTCCAGATCGGTCAGCGGCGCGCCGATCGCCTCCGCGAGGCGGGCGACCGCGGTCGGATCGGCGATGAGCGCGCGGGGATTGACCCACAGCGAATCCACAGGGCTCGACATCGCCAGCGGCTCGCCATTGCGATCCAGGATGGCACCGCGCGAGATGGGAATCGCGATCTCGCGAAGATGACGGGCATCGCCTTGGCTCTGATAGAAATCGCTGCGCAGCACCTGAACGTCGATGGCGCGGACCATCAGCGCGCTCGCGGCGAAGGCGAGCACCATCAGCACGAGGTAGGCTCGCGCCACGATGCGATAGCCACGCACCCGAACGCCCCCGTTCACGGCGCGATCACCTCCACGCGGTCGGGCCCGATCGGACGCAGGCGGAGGCGCTCGCGGGCGATGCGTTCGACGCGAGCGATGTCGGCGAGCGTCGCTCGCTCGAGCTGAAGCTTGGTGAACTCGATATCGAGTTGATCGCGCTCACGCTCGAGCCGACGCAGCTCGACGAACAGGATGCGCGTTTGATGCCGCGCCCACGCGACCGTGACCGCACTCGCTGCGGTGGCGAACAGCAGCGCCGCGAACAAGGCCCAGGCAAGTCTCTCCTTCACCGGATTCGCTCTCCGATGCGCATCACCGCGCTGCGCGCGCGCGGATTGCGTTCGATCTCCTCCGCATCGGGCCGCTGCGGGCGCCCCACCGGACGGAGCATCGGCTCCGGCGTCGGAGCCGGGGGCAGTCGGCGGCCCGGCACCGTGTTCGGCCTCGGTCTCGTGCCTCCGATCGCTCGCTTGCAGATGCGGTCCTCGAGTGAATGAAAGGCGATGGTGACGAGGCGACCACCCGGACGGAGACGGTCGATCACGGCGTTCAGCGCCTGAGAGAGCGCTTCGAGCTCCCCGTTGACCTGGATCCTGAGCGCTTGGAAGCTCCGCGTCGCCGGATGTCGGCCGGCGGTTCGCGGCCCGCCCAGACGCTCGATCAGCTCCGCGAGCTGCCGTGTGCGAAGAATGGGCGCCTGCTGGCGTGCGGCGATGATCGCGCGAGCGATCCGTCGCGCCCTGGGCTCCTCCCCATAATCCCGCAACACGCGCGCGATCTCGGCTTCGCTGGCACGGGCGAGGAAATCGGCCGCGGTCTCCCCCTGATGAGGATCCATACGCATATCGAGCGGGCCATCGAGCAGGAAGCTGAAGCCGCGCCCGGGGTCCTCGAGCTGCGGGGAGGACACGCCCAGATCGAAGAGGGCCCCGTCCAGTCCCTCCGCGAGGGCGGGCCATTCGGCAATGCTCGCGAAATTCCCATGACGGATCGAGACCCGCGGATCCTCCCCGAACTCCGCCCGCGCCGCCGCCACCGCCTCCGGATCGCGATCGTTGAGCAACAGGCGCCCGCTGGGACCGAGCCTGGCCAGGATCGCGCGGGCATGCCCTCCGCGCCCGAAAGTGGCGTCGAGATAAACGCCGTCAGGGCGCAGCGATAGCCCTTCCAAGGCTTGATGCAAGAGCACCGGTCGGTGAGGGATGGCCAGCATCGGCGTCGCTCAGAAGCGAAGGCTCAGCATCTCCTCGGTGACCAGCGGCGCGGGGATGGGCGCCCCGATCTGCTCGCGATGCGCCGCCTCGCTCCAGAGCTCGAACTTCGCTCCGAGACCGATGAGCACGGCGCGGCGTTCGATACCGCAGGTCTGACGAGCGCTCGCGGGTAGCAGGATCCGCCACTGCGCGTCGGGTTCGACCTCGAAGGCCGCCCCGACGAGCTTGCGTTTCAGGAGTCGGTGTCCGGCCTGGAAGCTTGAAAGCCCGTTGACCTGATCCCGTACCCGCTCCCATTCACCGTGCGGGAAGATCCACAGGCAGCCGGCATCGAAGGGGTTGTAGGCGATCACCAGGCGGTTCCGACAGAGCGAGCTGATCGCATCGCGATACATCGCCGGAATGGCCATGCGGCCCTTCTCGTCGATGCTGACGATCGTCTCGCCCTGGAACATGGCCGGGCTACCCACAGAAACCCACGATTTCCCACCGCCGACCACCTTAGAACCGAGACGCCCCCCTGTCAAGGAAATTCGGAGTATGGCGCCGGCCCACCCGGAGTCCTTCACCGGCCGGAGGAGGACGGCGGCACCCTCGGAGTTGCCTTTCCTTGGGGAACTCGGGGTGCCGGAGCCGTTTGCACGGCCGCGCCAGCGGCCGAGCGTCGTTTTCTCGCGGGCTCTTCTCGCTAAAATGCGGCTTTGCGCCCAGGAGGGGGACGCGCTCGTGAAACCACCTGCCGACCTTCCTCGCAACCCTGATGCGAGCAGCGCTTCGTCGCCGTCTGCCCATGAGCTTCCGCCCCGCGTGCGCTCGCTGCTCGATGGCATCCTCGAGCGGATGGTCGCCCGTCTCGAGCCGGCCATCGCCCAGAGCATCGAGGACTTCGAGCGCGAGCTCTCTCGGATGGCCGATCAGCCCACGATCTCGACCGCTCAGGCACGCTGCTTCGAGACTTTGCGTGCATTCCGCAGTCGGCGCGCAGAGCTCTTCCCACGATTCCTCGCCAATCTTCAAAAGGTTCTCTTCGCATTCGGCCCCTCTCGGCCGGAAGCCGAAGCGAGCCTCTCTCGCCGCGGGGAACTGACGCTCGTCTCGGAGTCCGAGATCGAGATCGCAACCGCCATCGCCGAAACCGGTGGACGGGCCGAAGTGCGCGCCAGCGTGCCGCTTTACCTGCTCGGACAGCGCTTCGGCGTTCTCGCCGGCGCACCGGCTTTCGAGGCCGATCGCCTGCCGGTCGGCCCGCGAATGCTCTCTCGCCTGTTCCTGGAGACCGTCGCCGACATCGAGATGCCCTCCGAGCATCGCGTCCTGCTCCTCCGGCAGTTCGAGCGGCAGCTCCTCACACTGGCACCGACGCTTTACGAGACCCTCAATGCCTTCCTGGTCGGCGAACGCATCCTGCCGAACTTGAGCTTCGCCCCGGTGCGCCCCCGTCCTGCCGCGCCCCAGCCCGAGGAGCCGCGCACGCGCACACTACGCGATGACGGCGAGGGCGCGCGCCTCCGGCAGAAGCCGATGGTCGGCGAAGCGCCGACCACTCGCAGCTCCTCTGCGAGCCCGCCCTCTCTTGATCGCCCCGGGACGACAAGGGGAAGGGCGCATCCGACCGAGTTCACCCCCTCGTGGATCGGAGTTCCGGCACCGGCGCCGATCGATGAGGGTGCGGCGCCCGCCCGCGAGCTTTTCGACGCAATCCGCGAATTGCTCGCCTCGCGGCGGCAAATCATCGACCGCTTCGCTTCGCGCCAGGACGCCGCCCGTGGGCATCGCGTGTCCGCGAGCGAGGTGGACGAGGCCTTGCGCGCGCTCCAGCGACGGCCTCTCGGACCGGTCTATGCCGGCGGCCGAATCCAGGCGCCGAACGTCCAGCATCTCAAGCAGGACCTGCTCGCGCAACTCCGCGCCCAGGTTCCCGAAGGGCTGGTTCCGCGGCTCAGCGAGGAGGATGCCGACATCATCGACTTGGTCGGCATGCTGTTCGAGCAGATCATGCGTGATCTCAAGCCGAGCGGAATGTCGCAGCTCCTCCTGGCAAAGCTGCAGGCCCCTCTTCTACGCGCCGCGCTCAAGGACCGCAGCTTTTTCGTGGAACGCTCCCACCCGGCGCGCAGGCTCCTCAACAGCATCCTCGAGACGGGGATGTACTGGCTCGACGCCGAGGAAGCGGACCGCGAGCTGGTCGACAAGATGCACCATCTGGTCGATCGGATCAGCGCCGACTTCGATGGCGACCTTCGGATCTTCGAGCTCATGCTTGAGGACTTGAGCGGGTACATGCAGACGATCGCTCGCCGCGCCGAGGTCGCCGAGCGGCGTCACGTCGAGGCTGCACGCGGCCGCGAGCGCCTCGAGCTGGCGCGCGAGAGGGCACTGGCGGCGATCGCGGCGCGTACGGAAGGCAAACCGCTCGCACCGGTCCTGAGGCAGGTTCTCGAACAGACTTGGACCGACGTTCTCGCTCTCACCGAACTCCGCCACGGCGAGGATTCGCCGATCTACCGCCGACGGCTCGAGATCGCCGACACGCTCATCGCGAGCGAAGGAATTGCCCGTGCCGGAGGCGAGGCCCTCTCCGAGTTGCGCAGGGAGATCGAGCAGGGGCTGGCCTTGGTCGGCCTGACCCCCGCAGATGCGCAGAGAGTCGCGAGTGCGCTGTTTGCCAGCACCCCTCGGCAAGCCTCCGAGGATGGCGCCACCTCCGTCTCTCGCGCGGAGGTGTCGCTTCGTCTCGCCAACCACGGACGGATGGGTGGAGATGGCTTGAGTCCCAAACGGGAGGAGCGCCCCCCCAACGCGGAGGAGCAGGCGATGATCGAAAGGATCCAACGCTTGCCTTTCGGTACCTGGGTGGAATTCGTCGTCAACCAGCAGGGCGATCGCGTTCGTCGCCGCCTGTCTTGGTTCAGCCCGTTGACCGGGCGTTGTCTCTTCGTCAATCAGCGCGGCCAAAAGGTCGATGAGCGTTCGCTCGTCTCCCTCGCCCGCGAACTCGTCCGCGGCAATGCCCGCATCCTCGAGGGGCAGTCGGAGACTATGATCGACCGCGCTTGGCGCCAAGTCCTGGACGCTTTGCGCAGTTTCGTCGGCGGGCGCGCGAAGGCCCAACCGAGCGAGGCAAGCTGATGCCCCCGGGTGTCGAGCAGCGGCGCCATCCACGACGCCGGGCGGATGAGGAGGTGTTCGTCACCGACGTCCTTCGAGAGCGCCGCGTGGGACGACTCGGCGATCTCTCGGTCGGTGGCATGATGCTGATCGCTGACCGCCCGCTCAGGGAGGACGCGCTCTACCAGTTCCGCTTCGAGCTGCGCGATGCCGCTGGCCGATCGCGTCCGATCGAAGTCGGCGTTCACGAGCTGTGGTCGGCCAGCCTGCAGGGAGGCGCGACACTGATCGGTTTTCGCATCATCGACATCGCGCCTGAAGACGAACGCCGGATCGCGCACTGGGTCCAGCACGGCCATCTCGGTGGAGGCTGAGGCTCGAACTTCCCTCCTCGCCACGCTGCTCGCCTGCGCGCTCGGCCTGTGCGTCTCCGGCTGCGGCGGCGATCGGCTGCTCTCCGCCCGTTGGCACCTCTTCGGCAGCGAGGCCGTGGTGCAGATCGTCCCTGAAGGTGAGGAATCCCGCGCGCGGCGCGCGCTCAGCGAGCTCGCGGCGCTGTGGAACGCGTTCCACCGCGATTGGCATCCCTGGGAGGATGGCGCCCTCACCCGCCTCAACCATGCCCTCGCCTCGGGCGGATGGTCGGACCCGCTCCCGCCCTCGCTGCTCCTCCTCGTGGACCAAGCGCGGCGGATCGAGCGGCTTACGGGCGCGCGGGTCGCACCCGCACTGGGCGAGCTCTTCGCCCGCTTCCGGGCGGAGGGGGAAGCGCTCGCCGCCGACCCTCGAGCGGATTCCGAACTCGCCGCTCTGCTCAGCGACCCCCCGAGGATGGTCCACCTCCAAAGGTCCGGCGATCGCCTCCGCAGCCTCCATCCCCGCCTGCGGCTCGATCCCTCGGCGATCGCGGAGGGGCTGGCGCTGGCCGAGGGTGCGCGTCTGCTCCGCCGGCATGGGATTCGGCACGGCCTGCTCGTGCTCGGCGGGGAAGCAGTCGCCCTGGGACGGCATCCCGAGGGGCGACCCTGGCGGGTCGCGCTGCGCGACCCCGAAGGCGGCATCTTGGGACTGCTCGATCTTCACGATCGGGAGGGATTGTTCGCGGCAGGAACCTATGCGCGCTACCGCGAGGATGGCGGGAAGCGGCGCTCGCACGTCTTCGACCCCCGCTCTGGGCGGGCGCTTTCGGCTCTCGCCACCGCCGCCGTCCTCCACGAGGATCCGGTCCTCGCCGATGGCGCCGCCACCGCCCTGCTGATCGGCGGTGCGGAGGAGTTCCCCCACCTCGTTCGCGAGCTCGATCTGGGCTGCGCGCTCTACTTCGAGTCCGGACTGGGGCTTTGGATCACCACCGCGCTGAACGCCCGGCTCGACCGTCCCAAAGGAATCGAGGCCGTCACGTTGTACGATGCAGGTCGCGACTGTCGGCGCGATACGCCATGAACCACCAGGATCCTGCCCTCCTCTACGGCGCGCACATCGCCCGTCGCCAGAGCGAATGCGATGCCGTGCTCGACGCTCATCGGCTCGATCACCTCGTGATCCCCTCCGGACGGCAGCGTCTTCGCTTCCTCGACGATCAGGGCTTTCCCTTCCGAGCCAATCCGCATTTCCTCGCTTGGCTACCGCTGCCCGAGCTCAGCGATAGCTGGCTCGTCCTGAGCATCGGACGACGGCCACGCCTGATCTACCACCAGCCGATCGATTTCTGGCACGTTCCTCCCAGCGACCCAGCGGGGTTCTGGACGGAACATTTCGACATCCACGTGGTGCGCCGTCCCGAGGACGCGCTCGCCCTCCTCCCCCCGAGCGGCGCGCGCATGGCCGTGATCGGGGAGCCGGAGTGGGCGCTCGGACATCTCGTTCCCGACAACCCGCCCGCGATCCTCGCCGCGCTCGACTTTCAGCGGTCCTTCAAGAGCGAATACGAGGTCGCATGCATGCGCGAGGCCAGCCTGCGCGCAGCGCGCGGACATCTCGCCGCGCAAAGCGCCTTCGCAGCGGGGGAGAGCGAACTTCTGATCACCCTGGCTTTCCTCCGGGCCAGCGCCCAGTCCGAGCAGGACCCTCCCTACCACAGCATCGTCGCCCTCGGCGAACACGCGGCCGTGCTGCATTACCAGCACCGAGATCCTACGCCTCCCAGACCGCCGCGGAGTCTGCTCGTCGATGCCGGCGCCACCTGTTTCGCTTATGCCGCCGATATCACGCGCACCCACGCCGCCGCAGGCGAGACGCTCTTCGCCGATTTGATCGCAGCGATGGACGCCATCGAACGCCGTCTCGCGGCAGCCGCGCAGCCGGGCACGTCCTTCGTGGAGCTGCACGAGCGCGCCCACCGCGCCATTGCCGAACTCATGCTCGATTGCGGTCTGGCGCGGGGGGCGAGCAGCGAAGCGCTGACCGAGCAAGGCATCACGCGCGTTTTCTTCCCGCACGGCCTCGGCCATCTGCTTGGCTTGCAGGTCCACGACGTCGCCGGCCATCAACGCGATGCCGCCGGCACGCCCACCGAACGACCGCCGGAGCACCCATTCCTGCGACTGACGCGGGTGCTCGAGCCGGGCATGGTGCTCACGATCGAGCCGGGTCTTTATTTCATCCCGGCCTTGCTCGAGCCGCTTCGCACCCGGCCGGAGGGACGCCTGGTGGACTGGCAGATGGTCGAGCGCCTATCGCCCTTCGGGGGCATCCGCGTCGAAGACGACGTGGTCGTTCGTTCCGAGGGCGTCGAAAATCTCACCCGCGACGCTTTCGCGCGGCTGGGCGCTTCGCATTGAGCGGATTCGGGGCACCTTTGGCGGCGCAGCCGACCATGGCCTCGATCGCCTCCGGTGCCTTGGGCAGGGCCGCGCTCAGGACTTCCGCACCGCGCCGGGTGACCAGAACGTCGTCTTCGATGCGGATGCCGATCCCGCGCCATTCGGGCGCCACGGTCGTATCGTCCTCCGCGATGTAAAGCCCGGGCTCGATCGTGAGCACCATGCCCGGCTCCAGCACCCGCCATTCCCCGTCCACCCGATAGTCGCCGACGTCGTGCACGTCCAGACCGAGCCAATGGCCGGTCTTGTGCATGTAGAAGCGGCGGTAGCTCTCCTCGCGGATGTGCTTCTCGGGCGCTCCATCGAGCAGACCCAATCGGACCAGACCTTCGGTCAGCACGCGGACCGCTGCTTGATGGGGCGCGATCCAGCTCGCCCCGGGGCGGACGGCGGCGATCGCCGCCTCCTGCGCGGCGAGGACCAGCTCGTAGAGCGCGCGTTGCGGCGCGCTGAAACGCCCGTCCACCGGAAAGGTGCGGGTGATGTCCGAGGCATAGCCTTCGAACTCGGCGCCGGCGTCGATGAGCACGAGCTCCCCCGGCTTGGCCGCGCGGCTGCCCGCGCGATGATGCAGGATGCACGCATTCGGCCCGCTCGCCACGATCGCGCCATAAGCCGGTTCCGCGCCTTCGCGTTTGAACTCGTAGAGCAGCTCGGCCTCGAGCTCGTATTCCCGGATGCCCGGACGGGCCGACGCCATCGCCCGGCGATGCGCCGCCACCGCGATCGCCACCGCTTTGCGCATCAGGGCCACCTCGGCGGGGCTCTTGAACAGCCGTTGCTCGGCGAGAACATGAGAGAGGGCGACCAATTCCTGCGGCGGTGTGGCGCCCTGCCGCGAGCGCGAGCGCAGCCGCTCGAGCCAGGCCAAGATCCGGCGGTCGAAGTCCGGATCGCGCCCCAGCGGGTAATAAATCTTGCTTCGGCCCTCGATCAGACCGGGGAGGATCTCGTCGATGTCGGCGAGCGGAAAAGCATCGTCGAGTCCCAAAGACGCCGCAGCCGCCTCCACCCCGAGGCGCGGCCCATCCCAGCGCTCTCGCTCCGCGTCGCGTTCGCGGCAGAAGATCACGGCCTCGCCCCGAGCTCGCCCCGGAACCAGGACGAGAACGGCATCGGGCTCGCGAAATCCGGTGAGATAAAGAAAATCGCTGTCCTGGCGAAAGGGATAGTGTGTGTCGTTGCTGCGGACCTTTTCGTGCGCCGCTGGCACCACGATCGCCGAAGCCTCGCCGCAGGTGCGCATGAGGACGCGGCGTCGGCGCTGATACTCGCTGAGGAGCGTCGATCGCACGCTCATCGCCGCCCTGCACCGTCGAATGCGCTCATGCGCAAATAGACCGCCGCCACGCGCACGTATTCGACGATCTCCATGAAGGACTCCTCATCCGAATCGTCCACGTTGGCATCGTCGGCTCGGGCGATCGCCGCAAGGTCGGCGAGGATCGCGATCTTCTCGGCATCGCCATTCTCGCCACCCCCACCGAGGCCATAGGCACCGAGAAAGGCATCGCACCAGGCGGCAAGCGCGCGCACGCGCTCCGCCAAGGGCCTTTCGTCCGCGGGCAGCAGCGGGTGAAAACCGAGCATCCCATCGTCGAGATCCTCCGCCGCCATGCTCAGCGAGCGCTCGAACCATTCGCTCGACAACCGTTCGAAGGACGCCTCGGAAGGAAGCAGCTCTCGGCGCAGGCCGGCGACGTCGGAGCGCCCCGCACAAAGCCAACCGCATAGCGTGCCGTGAAAGGCCGCCGCATCCATGCTCAGACCTTCTCTCTCCAGATCGCGTGCCAAGATCGGAAAATCGAAACGCATTCGCCATCGGCCTCCGCTGTGGCGCTAGTGTAGATCGCCCGCTCGGCGAGCTTGTGCCTCCGTATCGGTCGCCCTACACTCGGACTCAACACCGCTCGAGCGGCCACGCACCGTTCCAGACGCCATGACTTCCATCGCTCCAGCCGTGCTCGGATGGAGCCTGGTCCTCCTCGCCACCACGTCTCCGGGCGCGCCGGCGATCGGAACGCCCTCGGTCCACGAGCTCATCGAGCGCGATCGCGTCTTCGAGCCCTTGGAGGGCTCCGAGCGTGCCCTCCTGCAGCACACGATCACCGCGCTCCTCGAGGATCCTCAGGGTTATCTGTGGATCGGCACGCAGGGCGGACTGCACCGCTACGACGGGGAAAACCTGCGGCTATGGCGATCCGACGACGGCCTCCCCGAATCCTTCGTCACCGCGCTCGCCTTGGGCGCTGGCGACCGGTTGTGGATCGGGGGCAGTGCCGCGACGTTGAGCTCCCTCGAGCTCCGTACGGGACGCATTCAGGCCCTGCCGCCTGCGCTCGCTGCGCTCGAAGCCGATGCGACCGGGCCGGTCGTGAAACTCTACGAGGACGCTCGCGGCGATCTGTGGATCGCGCTTCCCGACCGCATCCTGCGCTTCGAGCGGGAGAGCCAGCAATTGCGCGACCTCCTGCGGCTCGACCGCAGCCATCCCCGCTCGGTCCCGGTGCGCGATCTCTTTCCCACGCCCGAGGGCGCAATCCTCGCCGTCGCCGATGGGGTGCTCGCGATCGATCGCGATGGTCGTGCCCGCCGCCTCGGCCAGGTGCTCGAGCGGGCAGTGCGCACCGTCCTCGAGCGGCGCGATGGCACGCTGGTCATCGCCGGCGTCGGCGGGATCATGAGGCTCAGGGAGTCGATCTGGGAGCCTCTCGCGCTCAGCGATCTCACCGTCAACCAACTCGTGGAAGACGCGCAAGGGCGCCTGTGGGCCGGCACGCTCGGCCAAGGACTGTGGCTGGTCGAAGAGCAAGGGGTGCGAGCTTTCCGGCGGGAAGAGGTGCCAAGAGGGCTGCACGACGATTCGATCCAGGCCCTGCTGATCGACCGCCGCGGAACCCTGTGGGTCGGGGGCTTCGCCCGCGGTCTCGCCCATACCGACACCCGAGACGCGACCTTCTCTTGGCTGAGTCGGCGAAGCGCCGCCGAATCCCGGCCGCGCGCGGGCAACGCGCGCGCTCTCGCCGAGGATGGGGCGGGCGGTCTTTGGATCGGATTCGACGGCGAGGGCCTCTGGAGAGTCGATTTCACGCGCAAGACGGTGGAGGTGCACGACGCCCCCTTGCGCGAGGTGCTCGGGCTGAAGGCCGCCGATCCCTTGCGCGTCACCGCCCTCGCCTTCGATGAGGAGGGGCGGCTATGGACCACGACACCGCAAGGACTGCTGCGCAGGCAGCCCGAGGGCACCTTCGAGAGGGTTCCGGAGGAGCCGCCGTACAGCGAGCCTCGCGCCCTCCTGCGCGCGCGTGATGGAACCCTGTGGGTCGGCTATCGGCACGGCGGCCTGCGCGGCTATGGACCCGGGGGCACTATCCGGAGCCTCAGCTTCGCGCCGGCGGCGATCCACCTACGCCGGGAACCGATGGTGCTCAGGATCCATGAGGATCGCCAGGGCGAGCTCTGGGTGGCCACCGCAGCCGGACTGGCGCGATGGCGCGGGGAGGGCGATACGCTTCGCTTCGTGAGCCTCGAGGTGGACGGGGCGCTCGCCACGCCCAGCACCGAGCTCGTGCGGGATTTCCTCGAGGACAGCGAGGGACGGCGATGGCTGGCCACGCACGGCGGCCTCCTCCGGATCGTCCAGATGGAGGAGGATCGCGTTCGGGCCGAGCGCGTGCTGCCTCCGCTCATGACCTCCCGCGGCGACACCACCGTCTACGCGCTGCTCGAGGCCGAAGGGAAGCTCTGGCTGTCGAGCAATGTCGGTATCCTGCGCTTCGATCCCACCGCGGGGCGCTGGCATCTCTTCGACCGCCGCCACGGCCTCGAGGAGCTCGAGTTCAATGGAGGAGCAGCGCTTCGCCTCAGCGACGGGCGCTTGGCTTTCGGCGGGATCACCGGCGTCGTCATCGGGCGCGACCGCCCGGATCGGCGCGAGCAGCCTCCGCCGCTGGTGATCCGCGCGGTGCGCATCTTGGAAGAGGGTTCTCGGGCGGTGGAGATCGAACCGCCTCCGGATCATCTGCGACTGAAGGCGAGTTCCGCGGTGATCCAGTTCGATTTCGGAATCATCGACCCGGCTCGGCTCTCCGAGCACCGCATCGCCTGGCGGCTCAGCGGCTTCGATCGCGTCTGGACCGAGGCAGGCCGCGGCCGTACCGCGACTTTCAGCCACCTTCCCGCCGGAGAATACCGTTTCGACCTGATCGCGGAGAGTACGGATTTCGGCATCACCCGCGCGGGCATCGGGATCACGGTGGAGCCGGCGTGGTGGGCGAGCTGGCCTGCAAAGGTGCTTTACGCCCTCGGCGCCGTCCTGCTTTCCAGCGTGGTTTTCCTCGTGCAGCGACGTCGCCGACTGCAGCGTGCGGCCCACGAGCGGGCGCTGGCCGAACGGGAGCAGCGGCTTCGCTTGGCGCTTTGGGGTTCCGGCGATGAATACTGGGACTGGGACATCGCGCGCGGGCGCTTCTACCGCCTCGGCGCCGATCTGTTGCTTGGCTTCAGGGAATCCGAACAAACCATGGATAGCGACAGTTGGCGTCATCACGCCATCCACCCCGAGGATCGGGAAAGGGTCGAGCGGCTGCTCGCGGAGCATCTCGCTGGAGCGAGCGAGTTTTTCGAGTCCGAACATCGAATCCGCCACGCGAGTGGGCGCTGGATCTGGGTGCGCTCCCGCGGCAAGGTGGTCGAGCGAGACGCGGAGGGTCGGCCCCTGCGCATGGCCGGCACCGCCCGCGACGTCACCGAAGCGCGTCGCATCGAGCGCGATCGGCGCATCGCAGCCGAGGTGATCCGCTGCATGAGCGAGGGCGTGGCGGTTCTCGATCCGGCCTTCCGCTTCGTGTCGGTGAATCCGGCCTTCACCCGGATCACGGGCTATGGGGCCGAGGAACTGCTGGGCGAAGACGCCGCGATGCTCGACGGCCCCCTGTTTCCTCCCGAGCAACGCCGGCGGCTCCGCGAGCGCCTCGCCGCCGACGGGCACTGGCATGGCGAGATTTGGCAGCGGCGCAAGGACGGGAGCGAGTTCCTTTGCGAGCTCGAGGCGCACGAGGTCCTCGATGCTCAGGGAAAGCGCGCCTTCTTCGTCACCGTTCTCTCCGACATCACCGATCGCAAGCGAGTCGAGCACGAGCTGCGCTACCTCGCCAATTACGACACCCTCACCGGGCTGCCGAACCGAACCCTCCTCGGCGAGAGGCTGGCCCATGCCATCGCCCGAGCGCGCCGACAGGGCAGCCGAGTCGCGGTCTTGTTCCTCGATCTCGACCGCTTCAAGCACGTCAACGATTCGCTCGGTCACGCGGTCGGGGACCGCCTGTTACGCGCCGCAGGGGAGCGCCTGCGCCAGATCACGGGAGAGCGCGACACCGTCGCTCGCCTCGGCGGGGACGAGTTCACGCTGGTGCTCGAGGACGTCCGCGATCTCTCCGAAGTGGAACGAACGGCCGAGCGCGTGCTCGACGCCTTTCGCGAGCCGCTCACCCTCGATGGGGGTCAGGACGTGGTCATCTCGCCTTCCATCGGCATCGCCCTCTATCCGGAACACGGCGACGTGCCCGCCGATCTCCTCAAGTGCGCCGACGCGGCGATGTATCAGGCCAAGGAGCGGGGTCGCAACACCTACCAGTTCTACGTCGAGGCGATGGATCTCGAGGCCCGGCGCCGCGCCTCCATGGGCGCCGCTCTCCGGCGCGCCCTCGAACGCAACGAGCTCGGGCTCGTTTACCAGCCGAAGCTCGACCTCAGGCGAGGCCGCATTTGCGGCGTCGAGGCGCTGCTCAGGTGGCATAGCGCGGATTTCGGGATGGTGCCCCCGGCGAGCTTCGTGCCGCTGGCCGAGGAATCGGGACTGATCGTCCCGATCGGGGAGTGGGTGCTGAGGGAAGCGACCGCTCAACTGCGCCAGCTCGACGAGGTCACGGGGCTGCGTCTGAGCATGGCGGTCAACGTCTCGGTCATGCAGCTCCTTCGCGGCGACCTCGACCACCGTCTCTCGCGCATCCTCGCCGAGACCCGCACCTCCGGGCAGCGCATCGAGCTCGAGCTCACCGAAACGATCGTCATGGCCAATCCCGAACAATCGATCCGCACCTTGCGTGCGCTCAAGGCGACGGGGGTGCGTCTTGCGATCGACGATTTCGGGACCGGCTATTCCTCGCTCGCCTATCTCAAGCGACTGCCGATCGACACCCTCAAGATCGACAAGACCTTCGTCAGCGACCTCATCGTCGATCCCGACGACGAAGCCATCACCGCCACCATCATCGCCATGGCTCATACCCTGGAGCTCGCAGTGGTCGCCGAAGGCGTCGAGAACCGCGAGCAGCTCGACTATCTGCGGCGCCAGGGCTGTGATCTGGCCCAAGGCTTCTTCATCGGCCGGCCCCTTCCAGGCGCTCAGCTGGCCGACTGGTTGCGTGAGAACGCCAAGGGCGAGGGAATCGCTTGACGCTCGCTCAGGCGGGATCTTTCGCGACTTCCTCGGGTCGCCGACGCGCGGCCTCCTCGAGTTCGCGAGCCACCGCACCGGGCGAGCGGGTGAAGGGCGCGAGCACGGCGTAGAAGGTCGGAACCACGAACAGGGTGAGCAACGTCGAGAACAGGACGCCGCTGACGATCACCAGACCGATCGTCGCGCGGCTCGCGGAACCGGCCCCGGTCGCGAGGAGCAACGGCAAAGCACCCATCACCGTCGCGAGACTGGTCATCACGATCGGCCGCAGACGGATGGCGCTCGCTTGCAGGATCGCCGCTCGCACCGACAGTCCCCGATCGCGCAGCTGGTTGGCGAACTCCACGATCAAGACGCCGTTCTTCGCTGCCAGACCGATCAGCATGACGATTCCGATCTGGCTATAGAGGTTCAGGGTATCCCCGGCGAGGTAGAGGCCGAGCAAGGCGCCGAGCACGGCCAGGGGGACGGTGAGCATGATCGTCAGCGGGTGCAGGAAGCTCTCGAACTGAGCCGCCAACACCAGGAACACGATCAGCAGGGCGAGCGCGAAGGTGAACACCACTTCGCGCCCCGCACGCAAGTACTCCCGCGACTCCCCGGCCCAGTCGAGCTGCGCCGACCCGGGCAAGACCTCGCGGGCGAGGGCCGTGAGATCCTCGATCGCCTCGCCCAGACGGTAACCGGGCGCCAGATTGGCGCTGATCGTGATCGCTCGCATGCGATTGAAACGGTTGTACTGGCTCGGCTCGGCGATCTCGCGGACATTGACCAAGTTGGCCAGGGGAACCAGCTCGCCTGAACGCTGAGAGCGCACGAAGTAACGAGCCAGAGCCTGAGGCGTGGCCCGGGTTTCACCCGGCGCCTGGACGATCACGTCGTATTCCTCCCCATCCATCACGAAGCGGGTCGCGCGACGGCCGCCCATCAGCGCATCGAGCGTGAGTCCGATCTCCTCGACGGAAACGCCGAGATCGGCTGCGCGCGCGCGATCGATGGTGACGTGCAGTTGCGGCTCCGTCTCCTTGAAGTCGCTGTCGAGGTTGGTCAGCCCGGGCAGTCGCTGCTCGATCGCCTGCATCAGCCGGTCCCGCCACTCAACGAGCTGCTCATAGGTGGGGCCACCGAGCACCAGCTGAACCGGCGCCCCTCCTCCGCGACCGAGTCCCCGCCGCACCGTCGGGATCGCGCGGATTCCCGGGATCTGGTCCAGATCGCGCCGAACCCGCTCGACGAGCTCGTCGGTGGTGATACTGCGCTGCTCCCAGGGAACGAGATTGACCACCGCGGTACCGCTGTTGAAGCGTTCGCTGCTCACCCCGCCTCCGAAGCCAGGCACTCGCACGAGCACCCGCTGGACGATGCCCTCCTCAAGCAGGGGGAGCAGACGCGCTTCGACCTCCAGCATCTTGCTCATCGTGTAGTCGAAGCCGGCTCCCTCAGGTGCCACCACCCGAACGAAAAAGGCCCCCCGGTCCTCGTTGGGCGTGAGTTCTCGCGGCACCGCACGGTAAAGCCATACACTCAGGCCCATCGTGGCGAGGAGTGCGACCGCCATCCAGACGGGCCGAGCGATCACCGACGCGAGGAAGGATTCGTAGCGCCGCGAGACGCGCTCGAACAGGCTTCCCATGCCGCGGGCGAGACCATGCTCGGCGACGCGGGGGACGAGCAGCTTCGAGCAAAGCATCGGCGCGAGCGAAAGGGCGACGACGGAGGAGATCGCCACCGCCGCCGACACGGTCACGGCAAGCTCGCGGAACAAGCGTCCGAGATCCCCCTCCAAGAAGGCGATCGGGACGAAGACACTGATCAGCACCGCCGTGGTGGCAATCACCGCGAAGGCCACCTGACGGGCGCCGCGATCGGCCGCGAGCAGCCTGGGCTCGCCGCTGTCCACCCGGCGCTGGCAGTTCTCGAGCACGACGATGGCATCGTCCACCACCAGCCCGATCGAGAGGACCAAGGCCAGAAGGGTGAGTAGGTTGATCGAGAAGCCGAACAGGTCCAGGGCGCTGAAGGCAGCGACCACGCAGATCGGAACGGTGAGCGCGGGAATCAAGGCCGCCCGCAGCCGTCCGAGGAAAAGCCAGATCACCGCGATCACCAGCACGATCGCGATGAAAAGCGTCTTGTAGACCTCGCGGATCGCCGTGTCGATGAAGACGGAGCTATCGAAGGCGGGCAGGAAGCGCATTCCCGGGGGCAAGCCCTGCTCGATACGGCTCACCTCGGCGCGGATGCCGCGCGCCACCTCGACCGTATTGGCCGTCGAGGTCTTGATCACGCCGAGCCCGAGAAAACCTTGGCCGTTGCCGCGGAACAAACTGCGCCGCTCGACGGCGCCGAGCTCGACTCTGGCCACCTCGCCGAGTCGGGTGACATGGCCATCGGCCCCGCGCGCGATGGGCAAGGCCGCGAAGTCCTCGGGCGTTCCATAGGGCCTGAGCAGACGCACCTGGAAATCGCGGGTCGTCGATTCGATGCGCCCGGCCGGAAGCTCGACGTTTTCGCGCCGGAGGGCGGCGAAGACGTCGTTCACCGTGAGCCCGCGGGCGGCCAAGGCCACCGGATCAAGCCACACGCGCATCGCGTAGCGCTGTGCGCCGCCGAGCTGAATCCGCGCCACGCCGGGCACGTTGGCGAGCCGATCGATGATGTAGCGCTCCGCATAATCGGTCAGCTCGAGCGTGCTCAGCCGATCGGAGGCCAGCCCGAGCCACATGATCACTTCCCCGTCGGCTTGGGCCTTGGCGATCCGTGGCGCCTCGGCCTCGGTCGGGAGCAGCGCTCGCGCCCTGGCCACCGCATCGCGCACGTCGTTGGCCGCCCCATCGATGTCGCGGCCGAGTTCGAACTCGATGCTGATCGAGGAGCGGCCGGCCTCGCTGCTCGAGCGGATCAGCACGATCCCCTCGATCCCGCTCACCGCATCCTCGAGCGGTTGCGTGATCCGGCTCTCGACCACGGCCGCGGCTGCACCGCGGTATTCCGTGTCGATCGAAACCACCGGTCGGTCGATGTCCGGAAACTCGCGGACCGACAAGCGCCCGAAAGAGACCGTGCCCAGCACGACCAGAAGCAGGGAGAGCACGGCCGCGAAGACCGGTCGGCGTACCGAAATGTCGGAAAGGCTCATGAAGCCGGCACCTCCGGCGTTTCCTCCCCCCCCACCAGCGCCACGCGGCTGCCGTGCCGCAGCCTGAGCGCACCCTCGACCACCACCAGCTCACCCTCGGCCAGACCCGACGCCACCTCGACCAAGCCTGGACGGCGGCCGCCCAGGACGAGCTCGCGCTGCTCGGCATGCATGGTTTCCTCGTCGATCCGGAAAGCGTAATGGCGCGAACCGACCTGGAAGACGGCGAGCTCCGGTACCACGATGGCGCGCCTCGGCGGCCCGAGCAGAGCGACCACGAGCAGCATTCCGGGCTTGAGCAGGCCCTCGGGATTGGGCAGCTCCGCCCGCACCACGAAGGTGCGGGTCACCGGATCGACCCGCGAGTCCACGGCGCGCACGATGCCCTCGAAATTCCGGTCGGGAAAGGCAGCCGAGCGCGCCCTGATGCGCTGGCCGACCGCGACCGCGGCGAGAAAGGTTTCCGGTACCGAGAAGTCGAGCTTGATCCGGGAGATGTCGTCCAAGGTGGTGATCACGGTTCCAGGCGTCACCAGACTGCCGGGCGACACCCGCCTCAGCCCGAGCCTTCCCGAAAAAGGGGCCGTGATCACGCGATCGGCCAGACGAGCCCTGAGCGCCTCCACACGGGCGCGCGCGGCGTCCCTGAGCGCCTGCTGCTGATCCAGCGCGGAGCGATTGAGCATCCCGGCCTCGACCAGTTCCCGGGTGCGTTCGAACTGCCGCTCGGCTTCGAGCAAGGCGGCCTCGGCCTCCTGAAGCTGCGCCACCTCGGCGCGATCGCTCAGCGCTACCAGAAGCTGACCCGCCTGCACCTCCTGACCATCTTCGAAGGCCACCTGGGTGACGACGTCGGCGACTTTGGCGGTGATGGTGACCGATTCATTGGCTTGCGCGGTGCCGAGCGCCTCGACGCTGTCCTGCCACTCGATCGCCTCGACCCGCCGAGCGACCACCGGAACGGCCGATTCACCCCGAGCCGCCGCCGGGTCCTCCGAGCTGCAGGCGGCGAGGAGCAGCACCGCCGGAAAAAGGAGAACGGCCCGCATCAGCGGCGATGACTGCCGTCGCAGCGCGGCGGCTGAGCGCTTCGCTTGCAGCGACACAAGGCCACCGTCTCGTCGCGCTCTGCCGTGAAGGCCAGCGGCCGGTATCCGCTGCCGCGATGGCTTCCGTCGCAGAAAGGCTGCCGCGCCGAACGACCACAACTGCACCACCAATAGGTCTTCCCGGCCTCCAGCGCGACCCACACCGGCCCCTCGCCGCTTGCTTGGCTTTCGCTCATGGATGGGACTCCACACCCGACACGAGGCGGAAGCTTAACGTCTCCCCGTCCGCCTACGACGTGCCGTTCGGCATGGTCGATCAGGCAGGAAGTTCGAACGGCGCGTTGCCTTTCTTGCGACTAATCCCCGTCGCCATCCCCGCCGTAGAAGCAGGCACGGGGCAGACCGGTGAAACTCGCCGCGAGCTTCGCCGCTCGCGCCGGCGGCAGCTCGGTCGCCAACAGCCGATAGAGCCTCTTGCCTTCGGCCATGGCCCGCGGCTCGGGCTCGTCCAGACCGGCCACGACCAAGGTCATTTCTCCTAGACGCTGCTCCGGATCCAGCCGTAGGCGTTCGGCGATCGCGAGGAGATCGGGACCGAGCAGCGTCTCGTGCAGTTTGCAAAGCTCGCGAGCGAGGCAAGCCCGCCGCCGTTCGCCGAAGACGGCCATCGCATCCTCAAGCATCGCCTCGATTCGCTGCGGCGCCTCGAAGAACACCATCGTCCGCGTTTCGTGGGCGAGCTCGGACAACCGCGCCTTGCGCCGAATCGGCGCCGCGGGCAGGAAGCCCTCGAAGCAGAAGCGCTCGCAGGGGATGCCGGCGACGCTGAGCGCGACGATCGCCGCACTCGGACCGGGCACCGGGCGCACCGGCACACCGACCTCGCGAGCGGCTCGCACCAATCGGAAGCCGGGATCGGAGATCAGCGGAGTACCGGCATCGCTGACCAGGGCGAGGCTCTCCCCCCCTTGCAGTCGCGCGAGCGCCTCGTTGCTTCGCTTTCGTTCGTTGTGCTCGTGCAGCGACAGGAGAGGCCGCTCGATGCCGACGCTCGCGAGCAGCGCTCGCGTGCGGCGCGTATCCTCGGCCAATACCGCATCCACCGCCGCCAAGACCGTCCGCGCCCGCGGGCTCAGATCCTCGAGATTTCCGATCGGTGTCGCGATCACCCACAGGGTCCCGGCCATCGTGCGGGGTCTTCGCAAGGCTTCGCTATGATCTTAGGGTCGAAGTACCGCATCCGAATGCCGCTCGCCTCAGCCCCGCGTCTCATCGTCTTCGTCTGCATGGCGGCGCTCCTGCTCGCGGCCTGTCAGACCAAGACGACACGCCCCCCGCCGCCCCCGACCGAGGATCCCGAACAGTCGCTCCTCGCAGGCGATTTCCGACGGGCTGCGGAACTTTTCGCGGACCGCGCCCGGCAAGATCGGGCCGGCGCCAAGCGGCTTTGGCTGCGCGCCGCCGAGGCTTGGCGCGAGGAAGGCGATCTCGAGGCGATGCGTTCGGCCTTGGAAGCCCTCTCTGCCGCCCGGGGCGATCCGCTCACCGATCCCGAGCAGCGGCGGCTGGAGCTGCTCCTCGCCGAAATCGCTCTGGCCGATGGCGAGGCCGCGCGCGCCCTGATGCTGCTCGCGGCTCCCGCTTCCCAATTTCCACGGACCCTGCGTCCACGCCTGCACGAGCTTCGTGCACGCGCCTTCGAGCTCGAACGAAACTGGCCGCAGGCCGCGCGCGAGCGCGCGCGTCTCCTGCCCCTGACGCGCGAGGAGGATGGCGCGATCGTGCGCGAGCAGATCCGCGCCGCGCTGGAGCGGATGCCGCTCGATGAACGGCGTGCGCTCTTGGCCGAGCTTCCGCCGGGTGATCCGCTGCGGCTCGTGGTCGGCGAAGCGCCCCGAGTGGAGCCCTCCTCGAAGACGATCGTCCTGCTGGTGCACGATGCCGGTCCTTTGTCGTCGGCCTCCCAGCTCGTCGCCGACGGCTTCCTCGCCTCCCACTTCCAGGCAGGCAGGCAAGGCAAGGTCCGCCTCGTTTCCGTCGGGGCCACGGCGAGCGAGGCACTCGCCACGGTGCGCCGCCTCAGCCCTGCCGACACGGCGCTGGTGGTCGGCCCGCTCGCGCGCGAGGCCGTGCGGGCGCTCTGGGCCGAGCCGTTTCTGCCGGTCCCCGTGCTCGCGCTCAACGATGCGGGTTTGCCTCCCTCCGGTCACCTGAGCTTCGCGCTACCGCCGGAGCAGGACGGCAGCTTCCTCGGCGTCGAGCTGCTGGCGCGAGGCGTGGACGACGTCGCCCTTCTCTTCGCCCAGGAGGAGGCCGCCGACCGCGCTGCGATGGCTTTTGCCGAGACCTTTCGACATGGCGGCGGACGGGTGCGAGCTGAGGCCTCTCTCGATCCCCATGCCACGGACCACCGAGAGCCGATCCGTGTGGCGCTGGACGCCGCTCTCGCGAAGCGGCGGGCCGAAACGCTCCAGCGCGCCCTGGGCTTCAAGATCCACGTGTCCGAGCGACATCGTGCCGATCTCGATGCACTAGTGCTGATCGCCCGCCCCCATCTCGCTCGGCTGGTGGCGACCCAAGTCCGGCTGTTCACCGAGGGCGAGCTCCCCTTGGCCGGTACGGCGATGCTCCACGATGGCAGACGCTCGCTCGACGATCGCGATCTCGACGGCCTGTTCTTCTGCGACGCACCCTGGATGCTCGATCTCGGCGGCCCGCCGCCTTCGCGCGCCGAGCTGCCGAGTCTTTTGGAGAATGGTCCAGAGCAACGCCTGTTCCTCTTCGGGATGGACGCCGAACGGATCGCCCGCGCTTGGCTGAAGAGCGGCGCGCCGCCCACCGGTCTCGAGGGCGGCAGCGGGCTGCTCTCGGCCGGTGCCGACGGGCGGGTGCATCGTCGGCTCGAATGCGCCGTCTTCGACAAAAGCCTTCCGTCTTTGCTGCGCTCGCCCGCGACCTGGCCGTGAATGGGGATGGCTTCGAACGCGATGCCGAACGTTTCCTCGCCGATCGGGGGCTGGTGACCCTGGCGCGCAACGTGCGCTACCGATGCGGCGAACTCGACCTGGTGATGCTGGAGGAGACCACGCTGGTCTTCATCGAGGTCCGCTTCCGAGCGCATGAGGGATTCGGCGGGGCGCTCGCCTCGCTCGATGCGCGCAAACAGGCCCGCCTGCGCGCGGCCGCCGCGACCTACCTGCAAGCGCATCCCGAGCACGCGCACCGCCCGATCCGCTTCGACCTCCTCGCCGGCGGCGGCGATCGGCACAGACCGCGCTGGGACTGGATCCGCAATGCGATCGAGGATGCCCCATGAGGTTCCTCCTGCTCGCCGCCTGTCTCGCTCTCTCCGCCTGTGCCGCCGTGGTGGTGGGCACGGCGACCGTGACCGCGCTCTCGGTGCACGACCGCCGCGGCGCGCGGGTGTTCTTCGACGACGGCCGGATCGAATCCGCCGGTCAGCGCCGTCTCGCCCGCGACCCCGAGATCGCCCCCACGCAACGCCGGATCGGCGTCGTCTCGTACAACGGAATCGTGTTGCTCCACGGCGAGGTCGAGAGCCCGGCGCTCGCCGCTCATGCCGAGACCGTGGTCGCGGGCATCGATGGGGTGCGGCAGGTGATCAACGCCCTCGAGGTCGCCCCTCCCGCCGATGGCTGGCGTCTCGCTCGCGACGGCGCGATCACCGCCCGGGTGAAGACGGGACTCCTCGACATCACCTCCCTGCCCGGCTTCGACCCCACCCGGGTCAACGTCACCACCTCCAAGGGCGTGGTCTATCTCCAGGGACTGCTGAGCCAGGAAGAGGCCGAGGCCGTGGTCGAGGTGGCGCGCTGGACCCGGGGGGTCGAGCGCGTAGTGACGATCTTCGAATACCTCGATCCACCTGGTGAATGAGGCTTTCCTGAAAGCGCTCGAGGCCTTGCTCGGGCCGGGCCGAGTCCTGACCGACCTGCCCGACCGCATCGCCTACGGAAGCGACAACTCGCGCCGCTTCGGCTTGCCGCTGGCCGTCGCCTTTGCGGAGCAGGCCGAGGAGTTACCCGAAATCGTCCAGCTCGCGCGCCGACATCGCATCCCCATCACCCCCCGCGGGCGTGCCACTGCCACGACCGGCGCGGCCGTGCCGAGCGAGGGCGGGCTGGTGCTGTCCTTCGAGCGCATGAACGGCCTCCTCGAGATCGACCCCACCGACCGCATCGCCCGGGTCGCGCCAGGGGTGCTCAATGCCGATCTGCAAGCGGCCGCCGCCGCGCACGGCCTTTTCTGGCCGCCCGATCCGACCAGCGCGGGCTATGCCACCATCGGCGGCAATCTCGCCTGTAACGCGGGCGGGCCGCGAACGCTCAAGTACGGCCAAGCCCGCCTCAACACCCTCGCCCTCACGGCGGTGGACGGCTGCGGAAGGTCCTTCCGGACCGGGGCTCACGTGCGCAAGCGCGCCGCAGGTTACGACTTGGTAGGACTGCTGGTGGGCTCCGAAGGCACCCTTGCCCTGATCTCCGAGGCAACCTTGGCGCTGCGACCGCTACCTCCGGCCCGTGGCGCGGTCCGAGCCCTCTACGGCGACGCGAGCGCCGCCGTCGCAGCGGTCGTCAGGGTGTTGCGCCAGCCGGTCACGCCCACGGCGATCGAGTACCTCGACCCGCAGGCGCTGGCGCTCGCCCGCCGCTTGGGAGGGGCGGAGACCGGCCCGCCAGGCGCCTTGCTTTTGGTCGAAGCGGATGGCGATGAGGAGGAGCTACCCCGGGCGCTTGCCCGATTGTCGCAGGCGCTGACCGGCGAGGGGCTGCTCGAGCTTCAGGCCGAAGCGGACTGCGGCCGGCTATGGGAGGCCAGGCGCAAGCTCTCGCCCGCCCTACGCCAGGCGGCGAGCGGCAAGATCAACGAAGACGTGGTGTTGCCGATCGGTCGACTGGTCGGCTTCGCGCACCGGCTCGAGGCCCTCTCCGCCGAGTGGCGGCTTCCGATCCTCTCCTTCGGCCACATCGGCGATGGGAATCTCCATGTCAACATCCTGTTCGAGGCCGAGGATCGCGACGAGCGGATGCGCGCGGAAAGCTGCGCCGAGGCGCTGATGCAGCAGGTGCTCGCCCTCGGCGGTGCGCTCTCCGGCGAGCATGGCATTGGGCTGAGCAAGCGCCCCTTCCTCGCCGCCGCCCTGGATCCGATGACGGCCACCCTGTGGCGGGAGCTCAAGCGCGTTTTCGATCCGGATGGCATCCTCAATCCCGGCAAGCTCCTCCCCGACTGAGGCGGCACTTCGCGCGCTGCTCGCCGAGATCCGCGCCTGCCGCCTGTGCGCGGCAGCCCTTCCGCTCGGCCCCAAGCCGGTGCTCCGCCTCGGCCTCGGCGCCCGGCTTCTGATCGTCGGCCAGGCTCCCGGTACGCGGGTGCACGCGACCGGCATTCCCTGGAACGACCCCTCCGGCGACCGGCTGCGTGACTGGCTCGCCATGGATCGGGAAAGCTTCTACGACGAGCGACGCATCGCCATCGTGCCGGTCGGACTCTGCTACCCGGGCCGGGGCCGAAACGGCGATCTTCCCCCACGCCGAGAATGCGCCCCCACCTGGTTTCCACGCCTGAAACCCTTTCTCGAGACGGTGCGGCTCACCCTGCTCGTCGGCGCTCACGCTCAGGCTTACCACCTCGGCCCGCTTCGCAAACGCGATCTCACCGCCACCGTCCGCGCCTTCCGCGATTACCTTCCCACGTTTTTCCCGCTGCCCCATCCGAGCCCACGCAATATCGGATGGTTGCGGCGACACCCCTGGTTCGAGCGCGAGGTGTTACCGGCCCTGCGCGAGGCGGTGGAGGCGGCGCTTCAGCCGCCCTGAAGCCCATGAAGCCACGCTGCGAACACGGCGACCGCGCCCCCCGCGGCCAGCCCCGCGGCCAGATCATCGGCGATCACGCCTGCCGCTCCGGGAAGCCTCTCGAGGCGTGAGATCGGCCAGGGCTTGAGGACGTCGAGCAGGCGGTAAAGCGCGAAGGCGGCGCCTTCGCCCACCAGGCCCGGAGGCGCGACGACGAGGGCCGAGCCCATCCCAAGCCATTCGTCGGCCACCACCGCGCGGGGATCGGCAGCGCTCAGTCGCCTCAAGGCGAAGCGCACCGCCGCCCAGGCGAGGAGCCCGAAACCGAGGAGCGAAGCCAGGCGCAGGCCCGGTTCGGCGGGGACGAGCAGGCTCCAAGCGGCCCAGGCCGCCAAACTCGCGGCGGTTCCCGGCGCGAGCGGAGACAAGCCGGTGCCGAAGCCGAGCGCGATCAGCCCGAGGGGATGGCGAAGGAGCCGCCGGGCCGGATCGGTCTCAGGCATCCCCAGCGCCCGCGAAGTGATCGAAGCCCATGGCGCCGACGGGGCGAAGCGCCCCTCGCGGGTCGCGAAGCCGGATCCCGGGCTCTGCGGTGAGGGTCCCAATCGCAGTGATCGGAATCTGGTCGGCCAGTTGGGACCGCGGATCGAGCCCCGGTGGCAGGGCGAGGAGCAGCTCGTAGTCCTCTCCGCCGCCCAGGGCGAATGCGAGCCGATCATCGTCCCCGAGCGCCTCCAACCCGGGCGCGAAGGGCAAGGCCGATAGGTCGATTTCGGCCCCCGTTCCGCTCGCGGTGCATAGGCGATCGAGATCGGCGAGCAGCCCGTCGGAGAGATCGATCGCGGCGTGGGCCACCCCCGCGAGGGCAAGCCCGGCGCTCACCCGCGGCACCGGCCGATCCAGTCTCGCCCGCCAATCCGGCGGTGGCCTCTCGCCGCGCCGCAGCGAGGCGAGCGCGGCCGCCGCGGCGCCGAGCGCACCCGTCACCCAGAGCCGATCGCCGGCGCGTCCTCCGTCGCGGCGCAGCGCTCGGCCCGCGGCGACCTCCCCGAGCAAGGTGACGGTGATGGAAAGATCACCGCGCGCCAGGTTGCCGCCGACCAAAGCGACCCCGTGCTCGTGCGCGATCGCAAGGAAGCCATCGAGAAAGCGCTCGAGCCATTCCACATCGGCCTCGGGGAGATTCAGGGCGAGAAGCGCATGGCGGGGGCGCGCCCCCATCGCGGCGAGATCGGAAAGGTTCACCGCGAGCGCCTTCCAGCCCACGTCGGCGGGGTCGTCCTCCGGGGCGAAATGACGGCCCGCGAGGAGCGCATCGCAGGTCGCCACGAGCCAGCCCGCGGGCGCTTCGAGCAGCGCGGCATCATCGCCGATGCCCAAGACCACGCCGGACCCGCCTCGGACGCGGCGCGCGATCCGCGCGATGAGTTCACGCTCAGTCCCCATCGGCAGACGGGGGGAGGGTCTCGGTCCGCCGAAGCTCGCGCGCCAGACGGTCGAGGACCCCGTTCACGTAGGTATAGCCGTAGTCCGCTCCGAACTGACGCGCCGACTGCACCGCTTCGTCGATGATCACCTTGAAAGGCAGCTCGGGGCGGCGAGTGAGCTCATAGACGCCGATTCGCAGCACCGCCCGCTCGATCGGATCGAGCCGTTCCACCGGACGGTCGAGGGCCGTCGCCAGGATCCGATCGAGATCCTCGCGTTCCCTCGCCACCCCGAGCACCAGTTCCTCGAAATACTCGAGATCGACTTTGTCGGGGTCACGTTCCTCGGCGAATTCTGCGAGCACCTGACGCGGCGGATTGCCGGAGAGCTCGATGGCGTAGAGCGCCTGCAACGCACGCCGACGGGCGCGGGTTCGTCTCGCCGGATCGATGCCGGAAACGCGCTTCATTCGAGCCTCTCCAAGAGATCGGCGAGCTCGAGCGCGGCCAGCGCCGCCTCGGCACCCCGGTTCGAGGGCCCCGGCGCACTGCGGACCAGCGCCTGCTCACGCCGCTCCACCGCGAGGATGCCGTTGCCCACCGGCTTGCCGGTATCGAGCGATGCGCGCATCAAGCCGTGGCTTGATTGCTCGACGACCAGGCGAAAGTGTTCGGTCTCGCCGCGCAGGACGCAGGCCAATGCCACCGCCGCGGCGCATTCGGCGCGCTCGAGCATGGCGCGGACCGCAAGCGGCAATTCCCACGCGCCGGGAACGCGCACGATGACCATGGCCGAATCCGCGATACCCTGACGCCTCAGGGCCGCCAAGGCCCCCTCGAGCAGGCCCTCGACGATCTCGGCGTTGTAGCGAGCCGCGACCAAGGCGATGCGCCTTCCCGAGGGCAAGCGCAAAGCGCCCTCGCGCCGCTCAGGCCCCATGCCCCCCCTCCTCGCTCGGCACGTAGTCGATCACTTCCAGCCCGAATCCGGCCAACGCCGGGAAGCTGCGAGGATGGCCGAGCAGGCGGATCCGCCCCACCCCGAGATCGCGCAGGATCTGGGCGCCGATGCCATGCCGTCGCCACTCCCCGCCGGCGGGTGCCGGCTCGTGGCGCTGTGCGAGCAGACCGAGGAGCCGGTGCGGGTCGATTCGCTCCCGGATGAGTACCAGCACGGCGGTCTCCTCCCTCGCGAGGCGTTCGATCATCGCAGCGAGCGGTGCCGGAAGGTCGGGACGGCGCAGGAGCAGCAGGTCGCTCAAGGGCTGCACCACATGCACTCGGACCAGGGTGGACTGGTCATGGCGCGGTTCGCCGCGCAGCATCGCGAAATGAAGCTCGCCGGCGATCAGATCGCGGTAGGCGAGCAGGCGGAAGGGACCGTGATGGGTGATCACGGGATAGTCGGCCACCCGCTCGACCGTCTTCTCGTTGGCAAGTCGGTGGCGGATGAGGTCTGCGATGGTGCCGATCTTGAGCCCGTGGCGCGCAGCGAAAGCCTCGAGCTCCTCGCGCCTGGCCATGCGCCCGTCCTCGGCCATGATTTCGCACAGCACCCCGGCCGGCTCGAGCCCCGCCAGCCGGGTCAAGTCCACCGCGGCCTCCGTGTGTCCGGCACGGACCAGCACGCCCCCGGGCTGCGCCATGAGCGGAAAGACGTGACCAGGCTGCACGAGGTCCTCCGGTTTGGCATCCGGCGCCACGGCCGTGCGGATGGTGTGCGCCCGGTCATAGGCCGAGATGCCCGTGCTCACCCCCTCTCGGGCCTCGATCGAGAGGGTGAAGGCGGTGCCGAGTCGGCTCGCGTTGTCCTGAACCATCAGAGGCAGCTTGAGCTGCCGGCAGCGCTCGCGGGTGAGCGCGAGGCAGATCAGGCCGCGGGCGTGGGTGGCCATGAAGTTGATGTCTTCCGGCCGCACTTTGCTGGCGGCCATGATCAGGTCCCCTTCGTTCTCGCGGTCCTCGTCATCGAGGAGGATGACCATCCGCCCCTGGCGGATCTCCTCCAGCAGCTCGGGAATCGAGGCGAAGCTCATCGGTTCGTTCCACATTCGACGGGGGGCATCTTAGCGCCCGCCGCACCGAGGAAACGCGCCACGTAGCGGGCGATCAAGTCGGCCTCCAGGTTCACGGCATCGCCAGGCCGGCGGAAGCGGAACGTGGTGGCCCCGAGCGTGTGCGGGATCAGCCGGACATCGAAGCTCTCCGCGTCCACGGCGTTCACGGTCAGGCTGACGCCATCGACCGCGATCGAACCCTTGACCGCGACCAGCGGGGCGATCTCCGGCGGCAGCGAAAAGCGCCAGCGCTGCGAGGCGGCCTCGGCTTCGACCGCCAAAACCCTGCCGATCGCGTCCACGTGGCCCGTGAGCAAGTGACCGCCGAGCGGCGCGCCCAGCGCCAAGGCGCGCTCGAGGTTCACCGCATCCCCGGTACGGAGGATTCCCAGAGTGGTGCGAGCCAGCGTCTCCCGAGAGACGTCGGCGCTGAAATGCGACTCCGCGCAGGAGACGAGCGTGAGGCAGACGCCGGCGACGGCCACGCTGTCGCCCTCGCGCAGCCCTTCGCCCCAATCCTCGGGAAAGCTCACGGTCACTCTCCGCTCCCCGCCGGCGAGCATTTCGATTCCGGCCAATCGGCCGATCGCGGTCACGATGCCAGTGAACATCCCTCGGTCCGTAAGAGAAGAAGTCGCAAATCCTCGCCCACCCGTCTGAAGTCGGCGATGGCGAAACGCAGTCGATCCTCGAGGCGCTTTGGCTCCGCGAGACGAGCCAGCGGCAGAGCGGCATCGCCGAGCAGCGAAGGGTTGAGGTAGAGCAGCAACTCGTCGGCGAGGCCGGCAGCCAGGAAGGCTCCGGTCAGGCGTGGGCCGGCCTCGACCTGGACCTCATGGATGCGCCGCGCGGCCAACCCTGCGAGAACTGCGGCGAGGTCGAGCCCCTTCTCCCCTCGCGGCACGGCGAGGATGTTCGGATCGTGTTCGACCCGTCGATCGCGCACCACCGCTTCGTCGGCCACCAGCAGGGTCGGTGCCTCCTCATCGAGCACCCGCGCCGAGATCGGCACGCGCAGCCCGCTGTCGAGCACCACGCGAACCGGCGGCAGGAAGGGCTCCGGCGGATCCAGGCGCACCGTCAGCCGGGGATCGTCCTTGAGCACCGTTCCTCGGCCAGTGAGGATGGCGCCGCTGCGGGCGCGGAAGCGCATGTTGTCGGCGCGTGCCGCCTCGCCGGTGATCCACTGACTGCGCCCATCCTGCATGGCCGTGCGCCCATCCAGCGTAGCGGCGACCTTCAAGCGAACCCAAGGACGCCCCCGCTCGTGCAGAGAGAGGAAACCGCGATTGAGCGCGCGCGCCTCGGCGGCGAGCAAGCCTTCCTCGACTTCGATCCCGGCTGCGCGCAGCTTCTCGAAGCCCCGACCGGAAACCTGCGGGAACGGATCGCGAAGCGCCGCCACCACCTTGCGCACGCCGGCTGCGATGAGGGCGTCGGCGCAAGGCGGCGTGCGGCCGTGATGGGCACAGGGTTCGAGGTTGAGGTAGGCCGTGGCCCCGCGCGCCCGGTCCCCGGCCATGCGCAACGCCTCCACCTCGGCGTGCGGGCCACCGGCGCGGGCGTGGTAGCCCTCGCCCACCACCTCGCCGTCACGAACGAGGACGCAGCCCACGCAGGGGTTCGGCCTCGCGGTGTATTCGCCGCGCGCGGCGAGCTCGAGCGCTCGCCGCATCCAGCGGAGCTCGCTCATGGCTCGTGGTCGTCGAGCAAGGAGAGTTGGCGGTCGCCCAGATCGGGCAGGTCGTTTTCGAGCCGCTCGACCTCCTCCCGAAAATCGCGCACGTCGGCGAAGCGTCGGTAAACCGAGGCGAAACGCACGTAGGCCACCTGGTCCACCCGCTTGAGCGCCTGCATCACCCACTCGCCGATTCGCCGGGCAGGTACCTCGCGCTCGCCCGAAGCCCGCACCTGATGGCGGACCTGCTCGACGATGCGGTCGATGTCGCGCGCCCCGAAGGGCCGCTTCTCGAGGGCCCGCTCGATGCCGCCGCGCAGCTTGTTCTCGTCGAAGGGCTCCCTCCGTCCGTCCCGCTTGATCACGTGCGGAAGCTTGAGATCGGCGCTCTCGAAGGTATTGAATCGGGCGTGACAGGCCGGGCATTCGCGGCGACGCCGCACGACCAGGCCCTCGTCGGCCAGGCGGGTATCGATCACCCGGGTGTCCTCGTGGCCGCAGTAGGGACAGCGCATCGGCGCTCAGCGGGTTCCATAGACCGGGAAGGCCCGGCATTGCGCGACGACCTTCTCCCGCACCTCGGCCTCCGCCGCCGGTTCCCCGAAGCGGTCGAGGAGATCGCAGATCCATCCGGCCAGCGCCTGGGCCTCGGGCTCGCGATAACCGCGGGTGGTGATCGCCGGCGTGCCGATCCTGAGCCCGGAGGTGAGGAAGGGGCTGCGCGGATCGCCGGGCACCGTGTTCTTGTTGACCGTGATGTGGGCGCGGCCGAGGGCTTCCTCGGCGTCCTTGCCGGTGTAGGGCTTGCCGATGAGATCCACGAGGAACAGGTGATTGTCGGTTCCGCCCGAGACGACCTTGTAGCCGCGCTCGATGAAGACTTCCGCCATCGCCCGGGCGTTGGCGATCACCTGCCGCTGATACTCGCGGAACGAGGGCTCGAGCGCCTCCTTGAAAGCCACCGCCTTGGCGGCGATGACGTGCATCAGCGGACCGCCCTGGATCCCCGGGAAGACCAGCGAGGAGAGTTTTTTCTCCAGCTCCGGATTGGCCTTGGCGAGGATGATGCCACCGCGCGGCCCGCGCAGGGTCTTGTGGGTGGTGGATGTGACCACGTCGGCGTGCGGCACCGGATTGGGATAAAGCCCGGCGGCCACGAGACCGGCCACGTGCGCCATGTCCACCACGAAATAGGCGCCGACCTCGCGCGCGATCGCGGCCATGCGTTCCCAATCGACGATCCGCGAATAGGCCGAGAAGCCGCCGATGATCATCTTCGGCCGGTGTTCGCGGGCCAATCGTTCGATTTCCTCGTAGTCGAGGTAGCCCTCGGCGTTGACCCCGTAATGAACCGCGCGGAACAGGCGGCCGGAGAAGTTCACTTTGGCGCCATGGGTGAGGTGCCCGCCGTGCGCGAGGCTCATGCCGAGGATGGTATCGCCCGGCTCGAGCAAGGCGAGATAGACCGCGGCATTGGCCTGCGAACCCGAATGCGGCTGGACGTTGGCGTAGTCGGCGCCGAAGAGCTGTTTGGCGCGCTCGATCGCCAGTCGCTCGGCGATGTCCACGTACTCGCAGCCGCCGTAGTAACGCTTGCCGGGATAGCCCTCGGCGTATTTGTTCGTGAGCACCGAGCCTTGCGCCTCGAGCACCCTGGGGCTCGCGTAGTTCTCCGAGGCAATCAGCTCGACGTGTTCCTCTTGGCGCTTGAGCTCGCCCTCGAGCGCGGCGGCGAGTTCCGGATCGAAATCGGCGATGCGAGCGTAGGCAGGCATGATGGGCAGCACCCGAAGCTTCCGCCGCGCATCTTAGCCGGAGGGCAGCCAAGGCGGCGTAGATCCGCCCCCGGAAGGGCAAGAGACGTTCTCGCCGCCCTCCCCGCCCGCGAGGCGCTCACGGGCGCGCGGTGCGGTAGAGCACCGGCCAGTGCTCCGGGCCGACGCCGCGGCATTCCGCCATCGCACGCCACTCGACCAGGACGAAACGCTCCCCGTCCCAGCCCCAGACGGCGTTCGTCCCGCAATCCCCGTAACCGCGTCCCTTGTTGAAACTCTCGAGCAGACCGCTCGCCGGATCGAAGCCGGCGTTGATGAGTTCGCCGCCGGTTTCCGTCGCGCCGCGGACCGGCCGCGGGAAATCGACCTCCTGCCAGGAGCCCGATCCGAAGCGGATGAACCAAATGCTGCTGAAGTTGTAGGCGCCGCCATAGCAAGAGACGCTCGTGAGCATTCGTCCCTCGCCGTCTTGCCACACCGCATCGCTCTGCACGGCGTAGCTGCCCACCTCTTCCGGATCGGGGGGCTGCCTGCGATCGCAGCGATCGGGCGCGATCCCGCGGAGGATCTCCTCGGCGATGGTCCGAACCCGCTCCTCGGCGAGGGCCAGCCAGACCCCGGGCCGCACTCGCACCTCGGGGGGAGCCGGCGGCTGCGCCAGCGCGCTCGTCGGCCTGTCGCCCGGGTGGACCAAGGCGGTCTCGCTGCCCACTCGCCCCTGGCGGTCGTCCATCCACAACAGGGCGGCGCTCGCGCCATCGAGCGATACCCCCGCCATCACCTCATCGTCCACCACCAGCGTGAGCGCATCGGATCGGCGCAGTTCCCGCAGGATCTGCTTCTTCCTGCCCTCGTCGGCGATGAGGATCGCATCGCACAGGTCGTCGGGATAGGGCTCGCCGCAGCGCCGCTCCCCCTCGGCGACCACGAACAGGCGGTTTTCGCCGGACCACAGCGACCACTCGCCTGCGTCCACCAGCGGCTCGCCGAACTCGATGTGCATCGTCCCGATCCCCGCCGACGGCTCGCCGCTCCGTTCGAAGCGCAGATGGATCCATCGTTCGGAGTCGACCAGGCTGAGGCCGATCAGCGAACAGTGCCGGGTGTTGTCGCAAGTGGCGACCCAGTCACGGAACACGCGCTGTTCCTGCGCGAAAGCGAACGGCGCGACGATGAGGCTCGCAGCGAACAGACTCGATCGAATCATCATGGCTCGTTTCCTCGAAGCGCGATCTTCAAAGCGGCGCCTGCCGGAGGCTGGCATTGACCGCCGCGGTGATGGCGGCGGTGAGGAGGGCGTGAAGCCTGGCGGAAAGAGCCTCGTAGCGTTCGCCGGCCTCGCCTGCGAAGCCGAGGTCGTTCCACGAATGCATGCCGCCGAAGACCCAGGCGATGCGGGCCGCTTTGAGCAGCCGCACCGCATCCTCCGGCAGCAGCGATTCGATCTCGGTCGGCGAGGTAAACGCCGAGGGGTCCGGGATGGGGCGCTGCAGTCGTTCCCAGGCCGCCTCGAAACACTCCCCGAAGGACTCCAACCGACGGCGAAAGGCGAACTCGCCGATCTCGGGCAGATGCGCGAGCAAGGCAGCGCGGAGAGCCTCGATCTCCTCCGGGCCGGAACGCGGCGGCTTTTCGGGTGCGAGCGGGATTCGGGTATAGACGATGCGCCAGCGCTGCGCTCGGCCCTCCCCGCGCCTGGCTCGGCCGAGTCTCCATCGTGGGAGCCAGGCATCGCGCGAGTCGCCCCGCCAGGCTTCGATCCACCAGTCCTCGGCGCCTTCGGCGAAGGCTGAACGCACCTGCGCGGGCGGCTCCATTGCGGCCTGGGCAGAAGCCCTGCGCGCGCCGTGTCGGAGCGCCAAAGCCTTCACCCCTTCCGCCCGCAGACGCCGCAACCAGCCGGCCGAGCTCGTGGCGTAAGGACTCTGGCGAAAGCTCCCGCTTTTGGCGACCGGCTCGACGAAGGTCGGTCGGTGCTCGCGGCCGAGCAGGCCGTTGGAATACGCGCAAAGACGCCGCGGATCAGGATCGAGCTCGCCGCGAAGCACCCTATTACCTACGACGACCAAGGCCATCGCCTGCTCGATGCTGGTCTGCACGCACGACCTCCCCGGCGGCTCATCGCTCATTCTCCCCAAAACGCATGAAGGGAATGCGACCTACCCCGCCCGCGCGGGGTCACGACGCTCGGCCGTCTGATCCCTTCGTGCGGCTCGCAAACGAGCCCGTTCCCGCAGGACCACGACCCTTGCGCCGGCTTCTGCGACAATGGAGGGTTTCCAGCGAAAAGCCCGCATCGCGATGCAGTACATCTACACCATGCTCGGCGTGAGCAAGGTCGTCCCGCCGAACCGCACGATCATCAAGGACATCTCGCTCTCGTTCTTTCCCGGTGCCAAGATCGGATTGCTCGGCCTCAATGGCGCGGGCAAGTCCACCGTACTTCGGATCATGGCCGGCGTGGACAAGGACTTCATCGGCGAGGCGCGTCCGCAGCCGGGGATCAAGATCGGCTATCTGCCGCAGGAGCCCGAGCTCGACCCGAACAAGACCGTGCGCGAAGTGGTCGAGGAGGGCGTGGCCGAGGTGCTCGGTGCCAGGAAACGGCTCGAGGAGATCTACGCCGCCTACGCCGAGCCCGATGCCGATTTCGACAAGCTGGCCGAGGAGCAGGCTCGGCTCGAGGCCTTGCTCGCGAGCACCGACGCCCATGCGCTCGAGCATCAGCTCGAGGTCGCCGCCGATGCCCTCAATCTGCCGCCCTGGGACGCCAAGATCGCCCACCTCTCCGGCGGCGAGAAGCGCCGGGTGGCACTCTGCCGGCTCTTGCTCAGCAAGCCGGACATGCTGCTCCTCGATGAGCCGACCAACCACCTCGACGCCGAATCGGTGGCCTGGCTGGAACACTATCTCCAGCAGTTCCCCGGCACGGTGGTGGCAGTCACCCACGATCGCTATTTTCTGGACAACGCCGCCGAGTGGATCCTCGAGCTCGACCGCGGCCACGGCATTCCCTGGAAGGGCAACTACAGCTCCTGGCTGGAACAGAAGGAGCTTCGCCTCAAGCAGGAGGAGGCAGCCGAGAAGGCACGGCGCAAGGCGATCGAACGCGAGCTCGAGTGGGTGCGGCAGAAAGGCAAGCGCGGGCGCAACAAGGCCCGGCTCGCGCGCTTCGAGGAACTCAACTCCGTGGAGTTCCAGAGGCGCAACGAGACCAACGAGATTTACATCCCGCCGGGCGAGCGCCTCGGCGACAAGGTGATCGAGTTTCACAACGTCACCAAGGTCTTCGGCGACCGGGTATTGATCGAGAACTTGAGCTTCTCGGTGCCGCCGGGCGCGATCGTGGGGATCATCGGCCCGAACGGCGCGGGCAAGTCCACGCTGTTCCGCATGATCGTGGGCCAGGACAAACCCGACGCCGGCGAAATCGTGATCGGTCCCACGGTGAAGCTCGCCTACGTCGATCAGACGCGGAGCTTCTCTGACCCGAACCGGACGGTTTGGGAGGAGATTTCCGGGGGCGCCGACTTCATCACGGTGGGTAACTACCAAACGCCCTCGCGCGCTTACGTGGGCCGCTTCAACTTCAAGGGACCCGATCAGCAAAAGCGCGTCGGCCAGCTCTCCGGCGGCGAGCGCGGGCGCCTGCATCTGGCCAAGACCCTGATGCAGGGCGGCAACGTGCTCTTGCTCGACGAACCCTCCAACGACCTCGACGTCGAGACCCTGCGCGCGCTCGAAGAGGCTCTGCTCGCCTTCCCCGGCTCGGCCCTGGTGATCTCCCACGACCGCTGGTTTCTGGATCGCATCGCCACCCACATCCTCGCCTTCGAGGGCGAGGGCCGGGTGGTGTTCTTCCCCGGCAACTTCACGGAGTACGAGGAGGACAAGGTACGCCGTCTGGGCGAGGAAGCAGCCCGACCGAAGCGCTTCCGCTTCAAGAAGCTCGCCTGAGTCGCTCCGCAAGCCCGCGCACGAGGAGCAGGGGCAGGCGCAAGCCGAACCAGGCCCAGATCGCAGGCACCACCAGGTGTCGCCACGGCCAAGGCGTGCGCGCACGCTCGTGCCGACGGAAATAGCGCACCATCCCGCGATGCTTGTGCCAGGCGACGAACACGGGCCGTCTGCGGCTGGAGGTTCCCCGCAGGTGGAGGGCCTCGACGTCGGCGGCAAGGGCCACCCGCAAGCCGGCTTGCCGCACGCGCCGGCAGAGATCGAGGTCCTCGCCGTGCAGGAAATAGCCCTCGTCGAAGCCGCCCACTTTCTCGAACGCTGCCCGCGGCATCAGGATCAGGGCCCCCGAGACTGCATCGGGATACTCGATGTGCTCGGGCATCGGCACCGGATCGGCTTCGATGCCGGAAAGCGCCGGCCAACGGCGCGACAAGCGCGAAAGCCCGGTGATGCTCATCAAGGAGCGCCAGGGCGTGGGATCGCGCCTGCGGCAAGCCGGATCGCGCCGACCTTCGGCATCGTAGAGGCACGCACCGATCAGTCCGATCTCGCGCCGCGGACGAATCTTCGCGAGCAGCCGGGCGAGCGTCTCCGGCTCGAGGAGGACGTCGGGATTGACGAAGGCGAGGTAGGGGGCGGTGCTCGCCCTCGCGCCTTGATTGCAGGCGGCGGCGAAACCGAGATTGCGCGGGTTGCGGAGCACGCGCACCCCCTGCTCGGCGAGGGTCTTGGTGCTCCCGTCCCGAGAGGCATTGTCCACCACCACCAGTTCGACCGGCGGCTGGCTGGCCCGCAGTCGGCGAACGCACTCGGCCAGCCACGGGCCGCTGTCGCAAGCCACCACCACTGCGGCGAGCTCAGGCGCCTCGCTCATCCCTATGCGAGCACTCGCTCGAGCGGCCGCCGGTCCAAGGCTTCGAGGTAGGCCTCGCAGAAATCCCCCAGTGCCCGGGAATAGGCACGGACGAGGGCTCGCACCGCCTCGGGGCTGCGCCAGGCATCGGGAACGGGCGCATCCTCGCCGCCGGTCACGCCCGCCGCGATCCTTCGAAAAGCGATCGCCAGGCCCTCGCGCCACTCCGGCGCCGTGCCGGGCGGAAGCGGGCCTTGCAACAGCTCGCTCATGGTCCGCAGATGCTCGGAGAGGGCGATGAGCCGATACTCGACGAGGTCCCGCTTGAGATGTTCATCGCTGGATAAGGCGTAGTCCTCGAGCCAGCGACGCAAGCTCGCGCAGCGCTCGGCCGGGTGGGCAGCGCGCACCGAGTCGCCCGCGCGGCGGACCCAGTCGGCCAAGAGCTGTTCAGCACTGCCCACCGGTTCCGACAGCAACCAGCCGCCCTCGGAAGCGCGATCGCCGAGAGCGGTCAGCGGCCAGCTCAAGCCGAGCAAACCCGGGTTGAGGACATGGACGGTTTCCGTCCAGAGTGAGGCGGCGCCTGCCCCGCTGCCCAGCAGCGGGGCCGGGAAGAGGTGCCTGAGATCGAGGGCGTTCAACCGCCCCAAGCGCGGGAGGTTGACCCGAGGCTTTTGCACGCCGATTGCCCCGCTCGGACCCCGCAACCATTCGGCGTAAGCGGCAGCATCGGGAATCGCCCCGGGAGCAGGCTCGTGCTCGAACTGCCAAAGCCCAGGAGGAATGCGGCCGCGGCGGCCGATGGTGACCGTCGCGAGGCGGTGGAAAAAATAGCCGGGCGTCACCAGGCTGGGTGCAAAGCGATGGGCGCTCGCCGCGAGGTCGATCGGGTCGAGTGCGCTCAGCCATTCCCCGATCGAACGTCCGAGCGGCACGAGCATCGCGGCCAGGGCCTCGGCGGAGGCGGACTCGCCGGCTTGGACCGCCTCCGCCGCAGGAAGCTCGACCCACTCCTCGGGAGTGCGCAGCGGCGCGAGGCCCACGCCCGTCGCGGCGATGGGAAAGGCGCGCAGCGGCGGCTGCAATCGCGTTTCGGCGAGAAGCACCACCTCGCCAGCGGCGAGCAGAAGAGCCCCCTGGAGGGCACGAAGCACAGGCTCGCTGAGCGGCTCGATCACGCGTGCGGCCGCCGGCAGCAAATCGGCGATTTGGGCGGGGCTCAGCCAGCGAAGCTGAGCGGGCCAATCGCCCTCAGGCGCCTCGTCGTGCACGAGCACGATCGGCAAACTCGGAAAGGAAACCGCCATCGCCTCGCACCAGGCGCGCGCTCGCGACGGCGGGCCACAGAGCAGGATCGCCCGCGGTACCGCCTGCTCGCTTCGGATCGCGGCCGCATCCGCAATCCAGCGATCGAGGCTGCGCAGCAGACCCTGCGCGATGAGCGCATCGAGCATCTCGCGCCAGCGTGGATCCTGCGGCGGCAGAAGGCCGATTCGTGGCGGAATCTCGGCGAGGTGCTCGCTCAGGCTGCGGAACGGGCGGGCGTGGTGAAGGATGGCCACCAACACCTCGCTCAGCACCACCGAACGCGTCTGAAGCTCAGGAAGAAAGCCAATCTCCCCGATCCTCAGGATCGCCGCCGTACCCCCGACCGAGGCGTAGAGCTCCTCAGGCCTCATCGCCCACCGCCTTTGAGCGCCGCAAGCTCGCGCTCGAGCTCCTGGATGCGAAGCCCCGCCCGAATGTGTTTGCCGACCTCCTCGTTGTAGTGCCGATACACCGACTCGGCCCGATCGCCGAACAGCGCGAGTCCCGGAAGCTGCGGCAAGGCCGCGGGATGGCGGGCGCAGACGGCCAGGTAATAAACCGCCTCGTAGCGCGGCTCCGGCACGAGCTCCCCATTCTCCTCCATGGTCTGCATCAGGTACTCGCGCTCCTGCCCATCGAGCCGCCACAGCGCCGATTGGAACAACAGTTTCTGCCCATAAAGCCGGAAGGCGGGGAAATACCGGCGAAGCAGCGCCTCGAGCTCCTCGCGGGTGAGCTCGCGATGGTGGAAGGGATTGCGATAGCCGCTTTTCTCGCTATAGACCCGCCGCTCCGGCGAGGAGATCAGCACTAAGCCATCCTCGGCGAGCAGCCGCGCGAGGCCGGCGAGCATCCGCTCCTGCTCGGCCACGTGCTCGAGCGTCTCGAAGGACACGATGAGGTCGAATCGGCCGAGGCCCTCGGGCAGATCGGTGACATCCGCGCGCAGAAAGCAGAGGTTCGGGAAGCCCTGATAACGCCGCCGGGCATGGGCGATGGTGTCCGCGCAGAGATCCACCCCCACCACACTGGCGGCCTGACGCGCGAGCAGCGCCGCGCCGTAGCCCTCGCCGCAGGCGGCATCGAGCACCCGCTTGCCGCGCGCGAACACACTGGCAAAGGCGTAGCGGTGCCAGTGCTCGTACCAAATCTCGCGCACGCACTCCGGCGTGAAGCGCTCACCGGTGAAAGGTAGCGTCGGAAGCTCGCTCATCGGGATGGGCTGGTCAAGGGGACACCCAGTCTAAGCGCGAAGCGGGGACGAATGCGGGGTGTGCGCCAATTCGGCGCGCTCTCTCGCGCAAGGGCTCCTTCATCCAGCGGCCTCGCGATCCGGCACGAAGCGCCGGTGGAGGCACGACAAGGCACGACCGGGTCGAGCACGCTTCGCGCCGAGGCCGTCTGCCTCGAACCGTACCACCGAGGTCCACGCTCCGCTCCGGTGCGCCCTTGCGAGCGCCTGGCCCTTTCCCGGCTTGCCTCGCCACAAGCGGCTTGCCGAGGCATCGATGATACGAGAGGGCCGATGCGGATGACCCCCAGGGGTGCGAGGCGCTCTCGAGCTTCCGATCGCCGTCTTGATGCCAAGGGGGATGCCGAGCCTCGGGATGACCGCGCTCAGGCATCCTCGAGGCGTTCGAAGGCGAGGATCGCCGCCTCGCGAAGCGGTCTGAGCGGGTCGGCCGCGATGAATTCGGCAATCATCCGCTCGTAGTGCGGATAGCGGGCGGAAAGGCGGGCGAGTGCCTGTCCGCCTGGCTTCTCACCGGTGAGGGAAAACGAGGCACCTCCCTGGTGCACGACATAGACGTCATCGCAGAGCACGTGGCGCCAACCGAAGGCGGCGGCGCGCATGCAAAAGTCGTTTTCCTCGCCGTAGCCGCGGCCGAACGTGGCCTCGTCGAAGTCGCCGAGCTCGCGAAGCGCCTGCCGGCGAATCGCCATGCAGAAGCCCACCGCCGTCGGGATCGCGGGATAGATCGGCGCGCCCTTGGCGCGCACCGCTTTCGCCCAGCGCTCGGGGTCTTCGGGCTCCGGGTTCGCCTCGAGGAAGCGCGGCAAAGAGCAAATCGTGGCGTTGTTCGACCATGGCGTGGCGGTGGCGATGCGCGGATCGCTGTCGAGGCAGCGGCGAAGACCCTGAAGCCAACCCGAGGTCACCACCGTGTCCGAGTTGAGCAGCACCACATCGCCCTCGCTCTCTCGGAACCCGCGGTTCACCGAATGCACGAAGCCGCGATTCTCCGGATTTCGGATGCTCCGGCGCCGTGCGGGATCCCGCGCGACGAAGGCTTCGATCAGCCGTCCCGTCCTCGGGTCGCGCGAAGCATCATCGACGATGAGCACGCTCGCCTGCTCAAGCCCCCTGACATCGAGGCTATCGAGGCAGCGCGCAAGCGCCTCTGGGGCGTCGAAGACGGGAATGATGACGGTGAACATCATTCCCAGCGATGGGGCAGACGCACCATCCCGAACTCGCGCGACTCCCCTCGCACGAAGAACTCCCACTCCGCCGTGTCGAAGAGCCTCAGCCCCTCGGGATCGAGCGGATGCACCCGCAGGGCATAACCCCCGGGCAGCAAAGGCAGTTCCGGAAAGCGCAGGCGGAAGCGATAGCGGCGGGCTTCGATGCGTTCCGGCCGGGCTCCGTCCATTTCCGAGCTGACCCCATAGACCGGCGTCCCATCCAGGCGCACGATTCCGACCGCGAGCACCGGCGGCCGATCGTCGGGCGAGTCCACCTCGGCGCGGATCTCGAGCTCCGCACCTTGAAGCAGGATCAGGCCGTCGCGCGCCGTCTCCCCGTTGAGCTCGGCGGAGATGATCCGATACCCCTCCGCAGAGGAGCCGCGTGCGGTCTCGGCTCGACTCCGGGCCTGCTTGCGTTCATGGTACGCGAGGTAGGCCTGGGTCACTTCGAAGACGTCGCCTTGGGCCGCGACCGCCCCATCCTTCAGCCACAGCGCGCGGCGGCAGAGTTTCTGCACGTGGTACATGCTGTGCGACACGAGCAACAGCGTGCCGCCGGCCGAAAGATAGTCCTCGAGCCAGGCGATGCACTTCTTCTGGAACGATTCGTCGCCAACGGCGAGCACTTCGTCGGTGATCAGAAGCTCGGGCCGAAGCGCGACGATCACCGCAAAACCGAGGCGGACGACCATGCCGGTCGAATAATGCTTGACCGGTTCGTCCACCGCCCGACCGATGTCGGCGAAGGCGAGAATCTCCTCCATGCGTGCCTCCACTTCGGCCGCGCTCATCCCGCTCAACAAAGCGCTCGCACGCACGTTTTCACGCCCCGACAGCTCGGGATGGAAACCGGCACCGAGTTCGAGCAGGGCGCCGACCCGACCGTGAATTCTCACCACGCCAGCGGAAGGTCGTATCACCCCGGTCACCAGCTTGAGGAGGGTGGACTTTCCTGCGCCGTTCTCGCCGATGATGCCGAGCGACTCGCCACGACGGACGAAGAGATCGAGCGGCTTGAGCACCTCGATCGCATCGGAGCGCTCACGGCCGCGCAGCAAGCTCCACAGCGAGAGCAGGCGCTCGCGGCCGGTACCGGTTCTAGGGTAGCGCTTACACAAACCCCGGGCTTCGAGAAGAAGGGGCTCGCTCACAGGTAATCGTGGAAGTGACCCGCGGTACGGCGGAAAAGCCACCAACCGCCGAACAGGAACGACGCCGCGTAGGCCAGCGCGAGAGCGATCCCCTGCGCGGTCGGAGGGGGCGTGTCGAGCCAAGCGTAACGCAATCCCTCGACCACGGCGGTCAGCGGATTGAGATCGAGCATCGGCCGCCAAGGCTCCGGCAGCATCTCCCGGGAGTAAAAAATCGGCGTCAGGAAGAAAGCGAGCATCAGAAGCTGCGCCGTGATCTGCGCCACGTCTCGCAGAAAGACCGAGAGCGCCGCGACCGCGAGCGCGACACCGAGCGCGAGCGCAAAGAGCACCGCCAACAGCGCAGGCGCCAGAAGCAAACCCCACGGGCTCAATGGGTAGCCCATCACCGCGAGCGCCAGGAGAACGACCGAGTAACCCAGGCCATGCAGGAAGAAACTCGCCGCCACCACCGCTAGTGGCAGCAGCTCGATCGGAAGGGCGACTTTCCCGATCAGGGCGGCATGTTCGGGAACGATGGCAGCCGCCCGGCTGATCGCCTCGGAGAAGGCGAACCAAGGCCACAGCGCGATCGCAAGCCATGCGCCGAAAGGAACCTCCGGCCGCTCGGGCACCCGCGCAGCGAAGATCACCGCGAAGACGGTCGCATAGACCGCGAACTGGACGAGCGGATGAATGAGCGCCCAAGCCGCAGAGCCCAAGGTCCCGAGGTATCGGCGCTTGAGCTCCTGCCGGACGAAATGGCGGAAGAGGTCGCAGCGGGGCGTCATCGCCGCGCGAGTCTAGCGCATGCCCGCACCGCTCCCGCCTTTCCCCCGTCGCCCGAGATGCCGTGCGCTCAAAGTTCCTTCCAGGCTTCGCGACGCACGCCATTCCTCGACCCGTATAGCCGAGGCGTGCGACCATCGGCCCGAAGCGTGGGCAACAGGCTCGGCATCGCTCAGGCAGGCCGAGGCGGCTCCTGCAATGCCCGGCTGCATCGCGCCAGGGCGGGGCGCGCGCGGCTTCGGTTCGCCGTTCCTCCGTCCCGTTGCCGCTGACGCTTGGCGCTCGGTGCCACGGAAATCAGTGAGTCGCCGAGCTCTTCTTCCAGGCTTCGTACTCGGCTTGCCGTTGTTTGGCGATCTCCGGCGGCAGGTAACGCCAGCGCAGAGAGGCCACCAAGTCGGGATCGGCCTCGATCGGTTGCCCCTGGACCTCGTCCAAGACCCGCCGGCGGAGGCTCTGCAACCATTCCTGCTCGAGCCTCATCACCAGCGCAGGACGCGCCTCCTCGAAACTTTGGCGGCGCGGCGGATCGAGACGATCGAGGCGGATCAGATGAAACCCGAAGCTCGTCCGGACCGGCTCGCTGATGTCGCCCACCTTGGCGAGCCGACGAGCAGCCTCGTTGAACTCCTCGACGAACTCCGGCCGCAAAGGCCCGAGGCGACCGCGATTCTGCTTGGCCGAGGGGTCGTCCGACTCGCTCTCGGCGAGCGCCTCGAAGCGCGAGGGATCGGCGAGCAGCTGCGCACGGAGCTGCCGCGCCTTGGCGAGCGCTTCCGCTTCCGACCGGCCTTGCGTCGAGACCAGAATGTGCGACACCTCGCGATTCTCGGGAATCGTTCCGAGGGAGGCATCCGCCAGGTAGCGTTCACGTGCCGCCTTCTCGAAGTCCGGCCGCGGCGTCGTGCGCTCGATATGCTCGAGATACCGCCGGGCGAGGATTTCATTGACCGCAACCCGCACCTCGGCCTCGAAGTCCTCGCCCTGGTCCAAGCCTGCTTCCCGCGCCCGAGCGGCCAGCTGCTTGTGGGTCAGCAGCTGACGCAGAAGCTCCTCAATCCGCCGCGGGCTGTCCATGAAGGTGCCGCGGTCCTGCGCAGGAATACGGGCGACACGGGCGTCCACGTCCTCGAGGGAAACGGACTGCCCTCCACCAGACACCACGACCGTCGCCGCCATCAGCGCACGGCCGAGCAGAAACGGGAACTGTGCCAGCACTGGAATTCTGCCTTGTCCTCGGGCCCCGGCTTCGGTCTCGGACGGCCCACACGCGTCAAGCTCCGCCTAGGCGCGGCGAGCAAACGACCTCAGGCGCGCCACACGACCTTTCGAAGACCGAAGCCACTCACTCATAGGCGAGCGAGCGGACAGCGATGCTGCACTGCGTCGTACCCGTGCAGCCGGCCTCGGTCGGCGCACTCGGACTCCAATGCGCCAAATTGAGGTAATAGGTCTGCCCCTTCTCGATCGGACAGCGGCTACCCGAGTAAGTGCTCGCATTCGCGACGACTTGCATGCTCCAACTTCCCGGCGCTGCCGGCCAGACGCAGTTCGGGTGGACCGCATTCGGGCCGGTGGTGTTGAAGTTGCCAGGACAACGCGAGATGGTCGCGTAGGGCAAAAGTTGAGGAACGGCGGATCCGGCGGGATCGCCTTGAACCTCGAAGGACAGATCCCAACGAACGTATGTCGTGTCGGCGGGCACGGTGAATTGCGCCGCGATATGGCCCGTCTTCGCGATCCGCACCGCCCTCGGTGTCGTTTGACCCGGCCAAGGTACGGGGGGGGCACCCCCAGCCGTCATCGCCTGGCGGAAGATGTCGGCGTAGGACGTCGCATCCACGGTCATCTCGGGCGGAACAAAATTCACGAACACGGTCGTACTGGTCATCCGATTGGCGATCACTGCAGGCGCGTTCACGCCATCGCAACCGGGTGGGGTGCTGCTTCCCGTGTTGAACGTCGCCGTCACCGTCTGGTTGGTGCTCATCGTCACCGAACAGGAGCCCGTACCCGAGCATCCGCCTCCGCTCCATCCCGCGAAGGTCGAGCCGGAATCGGGCGTCGCGGTCAACGTGACGGTGGAGCCCTGGTTGAAGTTGGCCGAACAAGTGGAGCCGCAGCTGATTCCCGAAGGACTACTCGTCACGGTTCCGCTGCCGGTGCCTGCCTTGTTCACGGTGAGCTGATAGGTCGGTGCGACGTTGAAGGTCGCCGTGACGTTGCGAGCTGCGGTCATGGTCACCGTGCACGATCCAGTGCCCGTGCAATCCCCGGACCAACCGGCGAAGATCGAACCGGATCCGGCACTGGCCGTGAGACTCACGGTCGATCCCGAAGGAAACTGCGCCGAACAGCTCGCACCGCAGTTGATCCCCGGAGGCGAGCTCACGACCGTGCCCGAACCAGCGCCCGTCTTGGTGACGGTCAACGGCGCATTGCCCGCGAGCTGGGGACAGCTCGCCCCCGTGGCGACGCTCGCGAGAACGTTGCCGGTGTTCGGATCGATGGTGACGTTGCTTCCGCTGGTGAGCGGCAACGTGCAAGGTCCGTTCGCCGTGCTCAGGATCAAATCCACCGCTTGGCTGCCGCCAGCGAGCACCAGCGCCGTGCTCAAAGCGGCCAGCTTCACGGAACGCATCTTAGTCGTCACCACGATCACCACCTCGACACGAGAGAAAATTGAATAGTTACCGGGGGAAGGATAATGCACCTCGCCGCGCCGGAGAAGCCACTCGCACCCTAGGTTGTTCGGGCTTGAGAGGGAATCTCGCTTCCGATCTGCGGAGTCATTGCTCCGACTGGAGGCAAAAAGACATGTGGCACGTGAGCCACGGTCGTCTTCGTCACCCGGCCCTCCCGAGCGCGGAGCACGTCCTCACCGCTGCTGAAATCATGTCGTCCTTGGGTATCAAGGTCTCGCGCTTCCTGAGCACCCTGCCCACGGCCTGAGCCCTTGCGGCGATTCATCCGGCCGGGGAACGCGGCGGGCACGGCGTGATCGTTCACCTGAAATCCATCCTAAGCAGCACCGCCATTCTTGCCGGATCCTAGCGGCGGGTCGGTCGCTACGCCGAAGATTCTCCGACGGTGAGACAAAAAAAGAACCCCCGCCGAAGCGGGGGTTCCGAAGGCCGGATGACCGAACGATCAGGGCAGGATCGTCCGCTCGCCACGATGCTTCCACAGACCCGAGTAGTTCGCGAGGACACCCGGAGCGGCAGCAGCGTTGATGTAACGCGAGATCGAGAAGCCCGTCGCCGGAAGACCGACGAAGTCGAAGCCTTCGACCGAGGGACGCAGTTGATGCGCCGGAACCGTGTCGAAGTCCAGCGACACCCAGCCGTTCTGGAAGCCGAACGCAGCGGCATCGATGTTGGTGTAGAGCGTCGAACCGAGCAGCTTCGAGGGCTGACCAGCGGTGACACGATCACCCTGATTGAAGGAGATCACTTGAGCCTCCCAGCAAAGCTGCGGACCCGTCGCACCGGGAGGCGGCGGCGAGAAGTCGATGCCACCGGGACCAGGACGCCCCTCTTCGCGGTCGTAGATCTGGATTCCGATGTCCACGCAAGCACGGCCCGCGGCTGGGGTGGAAACACCCGCAGCCGGGAAGCGGCGAGTGAACGGCTGAATGGGCGCCGCGGCACCGAGCGTCGCCTGGTCGACGTAGAAGCGCTTGGTCGGGAAGGTCACCACCCACTCGGTATCCGCCCGCAACACGGTGTCGAGCGCGTACTCGTTGACCAGAGCGCTATGCATGAACACCGAGGAGGTGGCATCGATCGCTTGACCAACCGGCCACGACGCATTGACCGCCACGCCGTTATAGAACGTGATGCTCGCGCGGGCAGTCGGAGCCGTGTCGTTATCCGCCAGCGAGGGGAACACGCTGCCCGGATCCGTGTGGTTCGCCGTAGCCCGGAAGGCATCGATCGCTTCGGCGTTGTAGGTGTACATCACGCCATTGGCCACATCCACGATCGCTGCGGCACCGAACAACCCACCCGTAGGCGGATCGATCGCCGTCAACGGATTCACCGTCCACTGCCCGCCGGGAGACCACGCCGCACGAATCTGGGGGCAATTCGCCGGCGTACCACTCACGTGGGTAATCCAGGTGAGCGGCGTAAACGGAGCCGCATTGCGAACCACACCCATCTCGATCATTTCGATGTGGCCTTCGCGCGTACGGGAGAGCGCGCCCGGACCCGAGTCGGCCGAGGTCGCCGCGTACACGAAGTTACGGAAATCCACGCCGCCTGAGGGGATGGCCGGCGCCGTGCACGAACGGTCGGCCGTGATCAGCCGGCCGGGCCCGGAGGTATCCGACGAGGCCGAGATGATCGCTGCCGTCCACACGTCGAACTCGGAGAGGTACAGGTTGAAGTCGAGGACTTCCTTACTGTTCCGGCCCTCGAGGAAGCGGACCTTGACTGCCTTGCCCTGGTCGGTCGTGTTGACGACCGAGATCAGGGTCTGAAGGTTGTTGTTGACCGTGTAGTAGGGATAGATGAGCACCTGGCCGGTGCCATCTGGATTGAGGTAGAGCGCGGCGTTGCCGGTAGCGGCGATGCCCGCCCCGCCCGCGATGCCGGCGAAGATCGCCGTGCTCAGCTTGTTTCTTCTCATGGCAACACTCCTAACGGAACGATCACAGGGCTTCCGTCCACCGGGATACAGATGCGAAACCCCCTGCTCCCAGCATGACGGTGTTCGGATGATACGGCGCGCCCGCGAGGCTTGCAATCCCCCGCCACTGCATGGCCGCTCACAGATTGGGAACGAAATACCAAATGCCCTCGCTCTGCACCCACCGCTCGCGCAGCAACGAATAGCCAGGCACCATCCCTGCGAATGGCAGCGGCGCTTGGGTGTGGACCTTCAGTTCCACCGTGCAGGCCTCGGCCTCGCAGCTCGTCTCGAGGAGCTCGACCCCGGTGTACATCACCGGCGCGTTGCGCTTCTGGGCCAGATAGGAGGCCCGGTCGAGTAGCGCCCGCGATCCGGGGGCGATGTACTCCCAGGCCTGCTCCGGGCGGCCCTGCATGAGGTGTTCCCAGCGCTCCTTGGCGCGCTGGGCCACGATCTCCTCGGGCGAGCGCGAATCGGGCTTGCGCAGTCCCTGAGCGCAGGCGGCGAGCAGGACAGCAGCGGCGAGAAGCACAGGCGTTCTCATCATGGGGTGGGATCTCCTCGATCGTTGGTGGAAGCATCGGAATCGGTTCGGCGCGGCGGGCGCAGCGGCTCCAAGCCGACGAAGCGGCGGCGATACTCCTCGGTGAGGTTCTCGGCATCCTCCACCGAGCCGATCACCGTGGGGGTGATCATTACCAAGAGCTCCTGGCGATCGGCGGTGCGGTTCTGGCGACCGAAGAGCCCGCCGAGCACCGGGATGCGGCTTAGACCCGGGGCACCGGCCCGCGCCTGGCCTTCGGTCTGTTTGATGAGGCCGCCGAGCAAAACAGTCTGGCCGCTCTGCACCGCCACCTCGGTCTCGATCGAGCGGCGGCTGACCGGTACGTTGCCGGTGGCATCCACCGACTCCTCCGGCGTGGAGTCTTCCTGCTTGATCTCCATGAACACCAATCCTCCGGGGTTGACCCTGGGCGTGACGTTGAGGATCACGCCGGTGTCGCGGAATTGCACGAGGCCGCGCTGGAAGCCGGTCCCAGGGGTACCGCCGATGCCGCCGATCGGGTCGATGAAGGTGCTCACCACCGGAATCTGACGGCCCACGTTGATGTTCGCGCTCTTATTGTTGAGCACCACCACCGAGGGGGCCGAGATCACCCGGGTCTCGGAGATCGAGTCGAGGGTCTCGAGGATCGAGGACCAGTCGCTGGTGACGAAGCTCCAGGAAAGCCCCTGCTGGCTCAGCGTCCCGGCGCGCGCGCGCGGCGCGCCCTGCTGATTGCGCGCGTTTTCGAAGAACCACTGCACTCCAAAGCGGAGTTGATCGTTGAGGGCGACCTCGATGATGCGCGTTTCGATGTGCACCTGAAGCGGCACCCGATCGAGCCTGCGGATGGCGGCGAGCACCGCTTCGTACTGGGTCGGCGTGGCGCGAATGAGCAGCGAGTTCGATTCTTCGATCGCCGTGATGCGCACGTCCTCGGTATCGCCGATGGCGATCCCCGTGCCACCAGCGGAGGGCGGCGGAGGAACATCGGCCGACTTGACCTCCGGCTGCGACGCAGGGCCGCGCGGATCGTTGATGGCGCGGATCTCGACCGGCTGAAGCCCCGGCGCGACCGCACCCCCGGAGGATGCGCGTCGCCCACCCGTGCCCGAACCGAAGATCTCGTTGAGGTACCCGGCGAGATCAGCGGCCTTGACGTTCTTGACGTCATAGACGTAAAGGCGCGCTCCGCTCGCGGTGCCCCCCCGGTCCAGGCGGCGGATCCACTTCTCGGCCTCGTCGAGATACTTCGGCTGCGTCGTGATCACCAGCACCGCGTTGAGCCGCTCGATGGGCAAGAAGCGGAAGAGTCCGGCGAGCGGGGTGTTCGCACCCTCGCCGAACACCGCCTCGAGTTCGGGCAGGAGCTTGCTCACCTCCACCGACTCGATGGGGAAGATCGCCACCGACATGCCGGCGAGCCAGTCGACGTCGAAGACCTCGATTGTCCGGAGATACGTCGTGAGCTCGCGCGCCGTCCCGGCGAGCACAATCATGTTGCGCAGGTTGTCGGTACGCACGATCGCACCGGGACGGATGTAAGGCTGAAGCAGCTTCTCCATCTCGCTCGCCGAGATGTAGCGCAACGGAACGGCCCGCAGCTCGTAGCCTTTCGCGTTCTCCGGGGGGCCAATCCGCGGCGAGAGATTGCCCGGGATGGCTTGCGCGATGGGCAGGACCACGTAGCGCCCGTCCTGCCAGACCAGCGTGGCGTTGTTCCAGGCGAGCAGCATCTCGAGGATGGGCATCGCCTGGTCGATCTTGATGGGCCGCGCGGTGGAAAAGGTCACCGTTCCGCCCACCCCGGGGGCGATCACGTAATTCTGCTGGAGGAGATCGCCAAGCAGCGCCTTGACCACCGCCTGGATGGATTCGTTTTCGAAGTTGAGCACCAGCTCGCCGTCCTGAGGCGGGGGCGGAAGGGGCCGTGAGGCCGCACGCTCGTCGAGGAACTTGCCGGTCCCACGTTCGATCAACGGCTCTTCTCGGGGTACCGGCTCCCCCGCACCCTGAGGACGCTCGGTGTATTCCTCGAAGGCTTTCTGCGCGGCCTGACCGCTCTGAAGCGGCTCCGGCGCAGCCAGGCGCGGCACCGCGCAGCCGGCCGCGAGAAGCGAGCACGCGGCAGCCATGAATACGGATGGAAGGGTCGCACGTCGTGTTTTCATTGTTTTTCAGGTCCTCCCAGTCGGGCGGCCTCCTCGCGAAGCTGCCGACGACGCTCTTCGATGCGACGCCGGATCTCCTCAGCGCGGCGCTGGACCTCGAGATCGGGATTCGAGGCGGCCGGTTGCGGGATCTCGCCGGTGAGCGGCGCAACCTCACGAACCGACTTGTCGACCTCCAAGGTCACGGTACTGCGCATCTGCCCGCCGCCCTCGAACTCGACCTGCCGCGGGAGGACGCGCGCCACTTTCCAAGCAGCGAAATCGCCCGGTAGCGGCATTCCCTCGCGCAGCACCACCGAGTCCGGCGCGCCAGGAGGGCGGACCATCACCAGCCGCAGCTCTGGCGTGACCACGATCCCCGTGACTCTGACCTCGAGCGGCGGTGCCTCGGGCTTCGGCTCCGGCACCGGCGCGGGATTTTCGGACACGAGTGGGGGCGGCGGACGGCGATCGGGTTCGAACAGCGGGCGCTCGATCGCCGCCGCGAAGGTCTCGAGCGGCGGAAGCCGGGCGAGGCCCTCCTCCACCGTGAGCTCGGGCAGTGACGCCTGCGGGACCGGATCAGGCAGACGATACCCTCGGCCCAGGCCGGCGAGTTCGAGGGCGACCACGATCGCCGAGAGAAGGCTCAACCCGGCCAGGGCGAGGGTCAGGACCTGCCTCGGATCACCGGGCATTGGCGCCTCCCTCCTGTCGCAGATAGCCGTAAAGCGCGAAGTTGACGTCGGTGTAGTCCTGCGGCGCCCCTGGGAAGTTTTGACGCACGCCAGGCACCCCGAAACGCCGACTGAGGATAGTCAACTCATCCACAAACAGCATCGGCGTCCCGCCCTCCAGATCATGGAGCACCGCGACCAGCGCCTCGAGGCCACAGCGCAGGCGCACACTGAGCGTGACCCTGAGGAATGGCTCCGCCTCCCGCGAACGAAGGGGCTGGTTGCTCAGCACCTGACAGCCCTGCGGGCTGCGCCCGGCATGCATCTCGACGCTCTGACGCAAGCGCGTGATGAGCGTGGCGCTCGCCTGATCGAAGTTGGGATCTTGCAAAAAGGCCGGATTCGTCGCCTCGAAAGCGCGAACCCGCTCGAGCCGCGCCTCGATCTCGGGACGCTGGGCGATGATCGCTTGAAAGCGAGCGGCCTGCTCGGCGAGATCGGCCATCTCGCGGGCAATCGCCCGATGGCCGGCGACGAACCACCAGTGCACGCCGAGGAAATAGGCGAGCGCCACGCTCGCCAGCAGGAGCCCAACGGCGAGAAGCCGATCTCGGCTCATGATGAAGGCTCTCCCACATGCGCCTTGAGCACCGCTTTGAGGTCGAAGCGCTCCTTGCCGTAGCGCGGGTCGGGCTGGATGGCGCTCTGGAACGAAGGCTCGGCGAGATAGCGCGACTGCTGCAAGAGCCCGATGAGATTCGCCGCCGAGGGGCTGAGGCCGCGAAGGGCCGCCTGTCCCTGGCTCACGTTGAGCTGCTCCAGGAAGGTGTCATCAGGAATGATCCGACTGAGTTCGTCCATTACGAGGATCAGCGGCGGCTGCTTGCTTCGCCGCTCGGAAAGGAACCTCGCGCTGGCGACCGCGCGTTCGAGTTCCTCGCGCAGCGCAGCGACGGTGCGCGCTTCCTCACGCAGCCGTTCGACCTCCGCCCGCATCCGTGAGAGCGCGTGCTCGCGATTGGCGAGCCAAAGGTGCATCGCGATCAATGCGAGGACCGATGCCGTCGCCGCGAGGATGAGGTTGAGCCGGCGGCGACGATCCGGCAGCCGCACCCGTTCGCCGCGCGGCAGCAGGTTGAACCCCAGGGGATTGCCTTCCTCGTCGCAAGCATCCAAGCCGAAGACCGGCAGACCCGATTCGCGCGCCGCCGCCAGCCACGGATCGGCGATCGCACGCGGAACCACCACCAGCTCGACCTCGACCTGGCGAGCTTCACGGTCTCGATCGACGAGCCGTACACCGAAATAGACCTCCTCGGCGCGGAAGGGGGTCTGCCGGTCGATCTCGTAGACGAGCGCCTGCTCGAGGCTTTCCTCGACCGCCTCGGGAAACCTCAGCCTTCGACGCAGCGCGCGATCGGCGGGAACCGCGAGGATCACGGGAGGTCGCTCCTCGCCGAGGGCGGCGAGCGCCTCGACGATGCGAAGCCTGCGCTCCGCAGGCGGATCCTCGAGCGCCACCGCGGTCAGCTCCTCGCCATCGGGACGCCGGAGATGGAGCCGATTTCCCTCACCGATCACGTAAACCGCCCGAGGACGCCGCGCGATCGCCTCCCGCCAGGCGCGCGGCAGGAGGGCTTTCAGCTCACCCCCCCACCAGCGAAAGAATGCCGGCAAGGAGGAACGCTGGTAGCGCAGTTTCAGACGCGCCAGGATGCGTTCGGTGTCGGCGGCGATCGCCATGCTCAGGACGGATCCCCTTCGCGGAAGCGAAGGACGTGAAACGGACGACCGGCCCGAGCCTGCATGCCGAGCCGGATGGTGTAATGAAACTCGCGGGAGGCGCCGGTCGGTAGAACCGCGCGAACCCGAATACTATACGCGAGCCCACCGAACTGCGAGATCACGGGGGTTCCATCGGGCAGCTGGCCGATGGGCTGGCCCATCATCTCGGGCGGTACCTGCTGCCGCTGCTGGATCAAGCTCGAGGCGAGGGCCTCGGTCATTCCGGGAAAGACCATCAAGGCCTCGAGCGGCGCGAAGGCGGGATTGGGCTGGGACATTCCGGAATGCACGGTGAGGGCCGGCTCGACACGCTGGAACAAGGGGTAACTCATCCCCATCACCTGCAGCAGCTCCTCCACCGTCGCGAAGGCGCGATTGCTCGGCACGTAGGGGAAACCCGCCCGGCGATAATCCTCGCGCTCGGCGCCATTGGCACGCACCAGATCATCCTCGTCCCGCCAGTCGAGAATCGCATCGGCAAGCGCGGCCGCCTCCTCCTCCGGCAGCCCGCCGGTCTGAACGAACAGGGACTTGAGAACGGCCTCGTCGGCGGCGTTGAGATCGATCTTGCCGCTTTCGTCGGTGAGCGCGACCTCGACCTCGGCATCCCCGATCTGGAGACGGTAGCTCCGGCCATCCCCGATCCAGCGCGCCGTCGGTTCCAGCTCGGAGAGCTTGTACGCGGCGTGATGGATCCCCGCTTCGGCAGCCAGCCGCGCCCTGACGCCGTCCAGGTGGTGACGGGCAATCAAGCTTTCGGCACGGGCGATCAGGACGAAACCGCCCAGCGTCACGGTGAGCAAGGCCGTGGCCCAGATGACGAGAACCAGCGCGATCCCGCGGCGCACCAGAGGAGGGGATGCGCTCATCGTTCCCCACCTCCAGTCGGAGGACGCGGCCCGAAATCCACACCGCCCGGCGCCGGTCCGAACAGGAACGCTCCGCCCGGAACGCCGTCGATCTGAAGCGCGATCAGCAGCGGAGGCCAGATCGTGCGATGCACTTCCGGGTCGAGCTCCAACTGAAGCTCCACCCACACCGGCGGCTGTGCGCTCTCCTCCCAGCGATCGCGCCATTCGCCCGGCTCGGCGGCCCCATCGAGCCCGCGGTAGCGGAAGCCACCGTCACGAATGCCAGCGAGCAGCACCACCGGCTCGGTGTCTTCGATTCGGCTGTCTTCCTCCGCCGGGTGCAGAGGGAGATGGCGGAAGACGAGCGCCATCTCGCGGCCGTCCTGCTCGAGCCTGATCAGCTGCCGGCGCGGCCCGCCTTCGCCGAGATGACCCGGCATCTGCGCGACGAAGCGGAGCTCGCGCGAATCCCCCTCGAAGATCACCGGCGCTCCGCTCGTAGGATCGCTCGCGAAGGCGAGCGGGAGGGCGAGCGCGATCTGACGCCGCAAGAACTCCTGGGCCACCCGCACCCGCTCCACGGAATCGGCGAGGCGCTCCCCGCTGGCTGCGGCGCGGGTGGCCGAGCCCATGATGCCGAAGGCGATGGCGGTAAGCAGCGCGAAGAGCGTGAGCGCCGCGACGAGCTCGACCAAGGTGAAGCCCCGCGCCCTGATCACGGCTGGCGCACCCCCACCCGGAGGGTCTCGAAGTCGGCTTCGGCCCCGGCTTCCGCCGAAAGCCTCAGCCGTACCCGCAGCAGGGTCCAGGGATGCGGTACTCCTCCCGCCAAGGAGGAGCTCGCCGCATCCTCTTCGATCGAAAGACGGTAGCGCAGCCCGCCGCCCAGCTCGCCGCTCCGTTCGCCCGGTTCCAGCGGAAAATCCATGCCCAAGCGATCGATCAGGCTTTGCGCGGCGAGCGCCATCTCCGTCTGCAACGCCGCACGTCTCGTCTGGGCAAGCGCCGAGCCGAGGAGCTGCATCAATAGGCCGAAGCCGAGCGCGAGCAGGAAAAGCGCCGCCACCACCTCGATCAGGGTGAATCCGCGGCGCGCGCTCATCGCTCGCGCTCCCGCAGAACGACCTCGCCGGTCAACCATGCCACCTCGATGCGCCACTCGCGCTGGCCCTTGATCAGCCCGATGTTGCCGCCGGTCGAGCTGCCGTCGCGGTAAAAGCGGATGCGCCCGCGCTCCCGATCGATCTGCTCGCTGCGGGCGGTGAGCATTCGAAGCTCCATGCCCTCCGGCAGCGATACCGGTTCCCGGCCAGGCACCCGGTAGCTGCGCTCGCGCAGATCGAGTTCGAGCGCTTGGGATTCACCTTTCAGGATGGCCTGGGCGCGGGTCTGACGCAGCGCCGCGACCAGCTCGCGCGCCGCCGCTTTCACCCGCTGGTTCTCGAGCTGCGCCGTCAGTCCATAACTCAAGGCCGCGAAACCGATGGCCACCAGCATCAGGACCGCGGTCAGCTCGATGAGCGTGAAACCGCGGTTACTCCCAGTTGCCGAGGTCGCGCGCATTGCCCTCTCCGCCGGGGCGTCCATCGGCGCCAAGGGAGATGAGATCGAAGGGCCCGCGTTCCCCGGGCACCCGATAGACGAAGGCGTTGCCCCAGGGATCGCGCAGATCGGATTCGCGGGCATAAGGGCCGTTCCAGTTGCGTGCATCCCCCGGCCGCTGCACCAAGTCCTCGAGCCGCTGCGGCGGTCGGCCGTTGTCCAGGGCATAGGCCTCGATCTTCATGCTGAGGGATTGGAGCTGCGCCTTGGCGGCGTTGAACTTGCCCGTCTCCACCCGCTGGAAGACCTGCTGCGCCACCACCGCCATGACGATGCCGATCAGAACGATCACGGCGAGGATTTCGATCAGGGTCATGCCGGCGACGCGGGCCGGCATCGGCAAGGGATTTCTCATGGTCGTCCTCATCCGAAAGTCGCGGAAAGGTTCAGGATCGGGATCAGGATGGCCATCATGATCAGCGCGACGATCAGGGTCATCACCACCGTGAGCGCCGGCACCAAGGCGGCGATGAGCCGGTCGATCTCGGTGCGCGTCTGCTGCTCGAAGGTGTCGGCCAGACGCTCGAGCATCGGCGCCAGATCCCCCGATTCCTCGCCCACCTGGATCATCTGCACGGCGAGCCGGGGGAAGCGCTGCGAACGGGCCAGCGCCCAGGACAGGCTCGCGCCCTCCTTCACCTCCGCCGCCGCCTTCCCGATCGCCTCGGCAAGAGCACTGTTCCTGGTCACGTTCTTGGCCACCGACAGGGCTGCCAGCAATGGAACGCCGCTGTGGATGAGAGTTCCCAGGGTGTGGGCGAGACGAGCCGTCTCGAGACGCGCGATCAGGGCGCCGAGGCGGCCGCGGGCGAGCAGCCACGTGTCGAAGGCGAGCCGACGCTCGGGATCGCGCAAGCTCCTGGACAGCAGGTAGAACGCCGCCCCGACCGCGAGCAGGCCCAACCACCACCACCGCTGGACGAAGAGGCCGAAACCGAGGACCAGCCGGGTGACGAAGGGTAACTCCTGACCCATGCCCTGGAAGATCGGGATGAAGCGCGGCACGACGTAACCGACGAGCACGCCCACCGCGGCGAAGACCAGGACGAGGAGAATGGCCGGATAGATCGAGGCGCTGATCACCTGCTGCTTGAGCTCGGCCTGGCGCTCGAGATACGCCGCCAGCTTGCGCAGCGTCTGATCGAGGGCTCCCCCCACCTCGCCGGCCCGCACCATGTTCACATAAAGCCGCGAGAAGACGCCATGCTGCCGCTCGAGCGCCTCGGACAGGCTCGCCCCACCGCGCACCGCCTCGCGGATCTTTTCGATCACGCGGCGCGCCCGCTCGCTCTCGGGTAAGTCGAGCAGGATGCCGAGGGCCCGGTCGAGTGGCTGTCCGGCGGAGAGCAGGACGGCGAGCTGTTCGGTGAACCGGAGGATCTCATCCCCCGACAGCGCCCGACGCTCGAAGAGCCGTCCGAGGGCACCGCGCGCAGGGGCGGAATCGGCCGGAACGGCCTTCAGCACCACATGGCCCTGATCCTGTAGCCGAGCGACCGCCTCCTCGAGGCTCCCGGCCTCGAGCTGGCCGGCCTGCGGTTCGCCTGCGGCGGTGAGCACTTGGTAGTGGAACAGCGCCACCCTCGCTCAGCCCTCCTGGGTGACGCGAAGCACTTCCTCGATCGTAGTGATGCCCGAAAGCGCCTTGCGCAACCCGTCCTCGTACATCGTCAGCATCCCCTCCGCGCGCGCCTGCTCGGCGATCTTGCCCGCCTCGGCATGCTGCATGATCAGCCTTCGGATCGCATCGGACATCACCAGGAACTCGGCGATGATGGTGCGACCGAGATAACCGGTGGAGGTGAGCTCCGAGGGGACGGGCCGGAAGAGGTGGATGGGTCCGTTCGGCTGGAAGCGGCGCAGTGCGAATTCCTCGATGACCTCCGGCAAAGCCTCGTAACGTTCGGCATGGCTCGGCTCAATCTTGCGCACCAGGCGCTGCGCGAGAATGCCGTTGACCGTCGAGCTCAAGAGGTAATCCTCCACCCCCATGTCGAGCAGCCGCGTCACCCCGCCGGCGGCATCGTTGGTGTGCAGCGTGGAAAGCACCAAGTGGCCGGTGAGCGCGGACTGGATCGCGATGCGCGCGGTCTCGAGATCGCGCATCTCGCCGATCATGATGATGTCCGGGTCCTGGCGGACGATCGAGCGCAGCGCGTGCGCGAAATCGAGCCCGATCTGCGGCTTGACCTGGATCTGGTTGATCCCCTCGATCTGGTACTCGACCGGATCCTCGACGGTGATGATCTTGACGTCGGGAGTGTTGAGCCGGGAGAGCGCGGTGTAAAGGGTCGTGGTCTTGCCCGAGCCCGTCGGGCCCGTGACCAGCAGGATCCCATGGGGGCGATCGAGCACGGCGAGGAAGCGCTCGAGCAGATCGTCGGTGAAACCGAGGCGATGGAAATCGAAGACCACCGACTCGCGATCGAGCAGGCGCATGACCACGCTCTCGCCGTGGGCGGTGGGCACGGTGGACACGCGTAGATCGAGCTCCTTGCCCTGGACCCGGACCATGATCCGCCCATCCTGCGGCAGTCTGCGCTCGGCGATGTTGAGTTTGGCCATGATCTTGACCCGGGAGATCACGGCCGCCGTGGAGCTCGCCGGCGGCGCCTCGACCTCCTGCAATACCCCATCGATCCGATAGCGCACCTTGAGCCGGTTCTCGAAGGGCTCGATGTGGATGTCCGAGGCGCGCTGCTCGACCGCTCTTTGGATGATCAGGTTTACCAGGCGAATGACCGGGGCCTCGCTCGCCAGATCGCGCAGGTGCTCGACGTCGTCCTCGTCGGCACCGCCCTCATCGCCGAGGCTCTCGACGATCGTGCCCATCGCGCTGCGGCCGCTTCCGAAGTAACGCTCGATGAGGTCGTCGATCTCGCTCGGCAGTCCGACGCGAACGGCCACCGGTTTGCCCAGGGCCAGCGCCAGCGCGTGCACCGGATAGGGATCGAGCGGATCGGCGACCAGAGCCTCGACCTCGTGCTCGTGCTCGCGGAAGGGAACGACGTGGAACTGGCGCAGGAAGCGCGTCGGTATCTGAAGCGGCGGCGGCTGCTCGGGGCAATCGCGGGCCAGCACCAAGGGCAGGCCGAGCAGCTCGGCGCAGGACTCGGCGACGTCACGCTCGGAGGCCAGACCCAGACGGGCGATCAGGGCGGCGAAGCTGCCGCCGGATTCCTCGTGCAGGCGCCGGGCGCGGGCCAGGTCCCCTTCCTTCATCCGGCCGCTCGCCACCAAGTGGCGACCGAGCGCCTCCTCGCGCTCGCTCAGCCGGTAACTCGATTCGCGCACGCTCGCCGCCATCGCCATCAATCCCCGGCGCTCCGCCCGGACGCCGCGTCGGAGTGCGTCCTGGGACTCGGAAAGGAGGGCTCAGGTTCCCTCCAACCGACCAGCTCCTCGATGAAGCGGCGATTCATCGCCAGCCACAAAGCCACCGGAACCACCGCCGGCAGGATGAGATAGCCGAACTGGTAGACCAAGGCGATGACTTCCAGGCTTCCGAAGCGAGCCGTGAGCTCGGCGTGGACGGCGGCCTGGCCCGCAGCTGCCGCTTGCGGCGCGAGCGCGGCGAAGCCCGCATCGGCCAAGCCCGCCTCCACCGCCTGGCCGACACCGAAGGCCAACGACTTCAGGATGTCGCCCATCACCCCGAAGATCTGCACCGGCCAGAGCACCAGAAGGCCGATCCCCATCTGCAGGAAGGTGCGCCGCCAATTGAGGGGTGTGGCCATGATCAAGCCGAAGAGCAGCGGAAGCCCGTAGCAATACATCAGCACGTTGGTGTATTGCGCCTCGATCAGCAGCGGCCCCTGCGGCAAGCCGGGCACGCCCTGGATCGGCACGAGGAAGGCGTAAGTGATCCGGTGGTAATCCTGAGCGACGTCGGTCACCAGACCCGGCAGCAACAGGCTGCTCAACCAGGCCACGCCCCGGGTCACTGGATAGACCACGGCCGTCCGCAAGCTGAACCAGAGGAAAAACATCATCGGCAGCCACAGAAGGCCGAGCAGGAAGAACTGCTTGAGCGAGACCTGCTCTTCCTCGGGCGGCCCCTGGACGCCGGTTGCCTCGTTCGCGTTCATGGTCCAAGCCTAGCCCAACCAGTGACGGGCGTTGCGGAAAAGTCGGAGCCAAGGGCTCTCCTCCGGCCACCCCGGAGGGTGCCAGGAGAGCTGTCGGGTGAGGAAGACGCGCTCCGGATGCGGCATCAGGATGGTGATCCGGCCGTCGGCGTTGCAAACGCCGGTGATGCCGCCCGGGGAACCGTTCGGATTGGCCGGATAGCGTTCCGTCGGCCGCCCCTCGCCATCCACGTAACGCAAGCAGACCGGAACCGCGCGGCGGTCCTCCTCGCTTGCGAAGACCATCCTTCCCTCGCCGTGGGCGACCGCGACCGGCAGCACGGAGCCGGCCATGCCCCGAAAGAACAGGGAGGGGGAGTCGATCACCTCGACCAGCGCCAGACGAGCTTCGAACTGCTCGGAGCGATTTCGTCGAAGCCTCGGCCAGTGCTCGGCGCCGGGCACGAGCGCAGCGAGCTCCGAGAGCATCTGGCAGCCGTTGCAGACGCCGAGCACGAAGCGCCTGGGATCGGAGAAAAAATCGGCGAAGGCGTCTCTGAGCCGCGGATGATGGGCGATCACCGTCGCCCAGCCGCGCCCCGCACCGAGCACGTCGCCGAAGGAAAAGCCACCGCAGGCCGCGAGTCCGTCGAAGCGGTCCAGGCGAACGGCGTCTTCGAGGAGATCGCTCATGTGAACGTCGAAGACCTCGAAGCCCGCGGCCATGAAGGCGGCGGCCATCTCGATCTGGCCGTTGCTCCCCTGCTCTCGCAGGATGGCGACCTTGGGGGCGCGCCCGCGCCCGAGGAAGGGCCCCGCCGGGTTCTCGCCGGGATCGAAGCTGAGCCGCGCGAACATGGGCGGCGCATCCCAGGCGACCGCGCTCGCCCGTTCCTCCTCGGCGCAAGCGGGATCATCACGCAGGCGCTGCATCGCGTGGGTGGTCTCCCACCACGCCGAGAGCAGCTCGGGCATGGACAGCTCCGCGAGCAGCGTTTCCCCCTGTTCGATGCGAAGCATCTCCCCGGCGCGCACGCGAGCGAGCGGCCAGAGCGCCTCCGCGAGGCCATGCCGCGCGGCGAGCGCGTTCAGACGCGGCCAATCGGAGGCCTCGATCTCGAGCAAGACCCCGAGCTCCTCGGTGAAGAGGAAGGGAATCGGATCGCGAGAAGGCGGCACGGCGAGCACGAAGCCGCGACGCGATGCGAAGCCCATCTCGAGCAAGGCCGCGATCAGACCGCCATCGGACCGGTCGTGATAGGCGCGGATCAGGTCCGCCTCGCGGGCCTCCGCGAGGAAGGCGAAGAAAGCTGCGAGTCTCAGCGGATCGTCTAGATCGGGAACGTCCCCGCCCTCCAGTCCGAAACATTGGGCGAGCGCCGACTGCCCGAGGCGGTCGGCGCCGCCACCGAGGTCGACCAGCACCACCAGTCCCTCGCGCGCGCCCAGCACCGGCGTCAGCGTGCGTTCGACCTCGCGCACCCGGGCGAAGGCCGTCACCACCGGCGAGAGCGGCGCGATCGAATCGCAAGGCTGCCCGCCGGCGTCGAAACGAACCCGCATGGACAAAGAATCCTTCCCCACCGGAATGCTGAGCCCCAGGGCGAGTGCGAGCTCGCACATCGCCTCCACCGCGCTGCGCAAAGCCGCATCCTCTCCGGGATGGTCCACCGCGGCCATCCAGTTAGCGGAGAGTCGGATCTCGCTCAACCGGACATCGGCGGCGGCGAGATTGGTCAGCGCCTCGCCGAGGGCGATCCGGGCGGCCGCCGCCGGCGAAACCAGCGACAGCGGCGGGCGCTCGCCCATCGCCATGGCCTCGCCTTCCCCCCCGGCGAAGCCGGCGAGGGTGACGGCGCAGTCGGCCACCGGCAGCTGCCAGGGCCCGACCAGGGGATCGCGCGCCGACAGCCCGCCGACGGTGCGATCGCCGATGGTGATCAGAAACTGTTTGGCGGCGACCGCCGGGAAGCGCAACACCGCCCGGATCGCCTCGGGGAGTGCAAGCTCAAGCAGAGCGCGATCAAGCTGGGGCGGAAGGAGGAACCGCGAGCCGATTTCGCGCCGCATCCTCGGCAGCCCCTCGAAAAGCGCTCTCATCGGCAGATCGACGGCCACCGTGCCATCGCGTGAATCCTTGACCCGCAACCACTGCTGGGCCGTCACCTGGCCGATCACGGCAAAGGGGCAGCGCTCGCGCCGGCAAATCCGCTCGAGCAGCGGCAGATCCTTCGGGGCGATCGCGAGCACATAGCGCTCCTGCGCCTCGTTGCACCACAGTTCCATCGGCGAGAGCGACGGATCATCGCTCGGGATCGCGGCGAGGTCGAACTCCCCGCCCACGCCCGCCTCCTCGAGGAGCTCGGGCACGGCGTTGGAAAGCCCGCCGGCCCCCACGTCGTGCAGGCTCAGCAGAGGATTGCCCTCGCCCAGGGCCGCGAGCCGGTCGATCACCTCTTGGCAGCGCCGCTGCATCTCCGGGTTGTCGCGCTGCACCGAGGCGAAATCGAGCGCCTCGCCACCCACCCCGCCCGTGCGCGAGGAGGCGGCTCCTCCGCCGAGGCCGATCCGCATCGCCGGCCCACCGAGCACGACCACGAGATCGCCGGGCGAGAGCGGCCGCTTGCCGAGAAGCATCGGCCGGATAGTGCCGATGCCGCCGGCGATCATGATCGGCTTGTCGAAGTTACGCCGCGTGCCCTCGCGGTCGCGAGCCTCGAAGGTGCGAAAGAATCCGCCGAGCACCGGCCGGCCGAATTCGTTGTTGAACGAAGCCGCTCCGATCGGACCCTCGAGCATGATGCGAAGCGGCGAGGCGAGGCGGCTCGGCAAGGGTCGATCCTCTTCCCAAGGCCGCGGAAGAGCGGGGATCCGCAGGTGCGAGGTGGCGAATCCGGTCAGCCCCGCCTTCGGTCTGCCGCCGCGACCGCAGGCGCTTTCATCGCGGATCTCGCCGCCGGCACCGGTGGCGGCGCCCGGGAAGGGCGCGATCGCCGTCGGGTGGTTGTGGGTCTCGACCTTGGCCGTGTATGGGCGGTCCTCCTCGACGAATTGGTAGCGGCCATCGCCGGGGGCGACCAGCAGGCGCTTGCCATGCGTGCCCTCGAGCACTGCCGCATTGTCGCGGTAGGCGAGGAGGGTGCCGCCGGGATGGGCCTCGTGCGTCGCTCGGATGCGATCGAAGAGGGAGCGCGGATCCGGCACCCCATCGACCACCCAGAGCGACTTGAACACTTTGTGTCGGCAGTGCTCGGAGTTGACCTGCGCGAACATCACGAGCTCGGCATCGGTCGCCGGCCGTCCCAGTTCGGCGTAGAGCCGCTCGAGGTGGCGACGCTCGGCTTCTCCGAGAGAGAGACCGAGCGAACGGTCGGCGCTTCGCAGCGATGCGTCGTCGGTGGCGAGGAGAACGAGCGGCCCGGGGGGCGGAGCGTCGAAGTGCGCCTCGAGGTCTGCGAGCCGAAAACTCAGCGTCTCGACCAGGGGGTCGTGCAGCACCGCGAGCGCCTCGAGCTCCGAGGGATGAGCCCCGCGCCAGCGGTAACGCAGCGCCCGCTCGATGCCTCGCACCGGCAGTTCGATCGCGGCGAGGATTTCCATCGCCTTGCTCGACCAGGGCGAACGCGTCCCGCGCCGCGGCAGCACATAGGCCTCGTGCAGGCCGCCGGCGGATGCATCGTGCTCCTCCAAGGCCAGGATCGCGGCGAGCTCTTCCCGCTCGCGAGGGTGCAGGGGTCGCTTGAGATCGAGCAGATAGAGCTGGCGTACCTCGGCGATCTGAAGGCCCGGGCATCGCGCCTCCAGCCGGGCGATACGGAAATCGGAGAGGGCGTTTCCGCCGAGGGCGAGCCAGACCATGGCCGCGCCGTGCCGCCGGCGTCCCCCTTTCAGCGCTTGCCGAGCTGGGCCAAGCGCTCCTGCAGCTGTTCCGGCGTGAGATAGCCGCCGATGAGGATGCCTTCCTCGGTGATGACCGCGGGGGTTCCCGTGATGCCAATGCGCTTGCCGAGCTCGAAGTCCTCCATGACCGGATTGTCACAGCTCCGGCTCGGGATTTCCTCCCCCGCTTTGGCGCGGGTGAGGGCATCGCGGGGATCGGCGCTGCACCAAACGCTCACCGCCTTTTCATAGGAGGGCGAGCCGATGCCGGCGCGGGGGAAGAAGAGGTATTCGATGGCGATACCGGCCGCGTTGTATTCGGCCATGTGTTGATGCAGGCGCCGACAATAGCCGCAATCGATGTCGGTGAAGACGGTGAGCGTGTGCTTGCGCTCCTTGGGCGCGAAGACGATGCGCTTCTCCGGCGGTACCTTGGCGAGCGCCTCCTTGCGGATGCGAGCGCGGGCCAGCTCGGTGAGGTCCTCGCGCTTCTCCATGTCGAACATCCCGCCCTGGATCAGATAGCGGCCGTCGGCGGAGACGTAAACGATCTGCCCGCTGACGATCACTTCGTAGAGACCCGGGACCGGCGAGGGCTTCACGCTCTCGATGTTGGCATCGGGCACGAGGGCACGAATCCCCTGGCGGACCCGGTCTTCCTCGGCCGACAGGGGCTTGGCGAGGAGGGCGAGGAGCAGGACGGTCGGGCGGAGAGCGCAATGCATGGAGAGACCTCGAAGGTGGACGTGCGATTCGCGTCGGGCGCCTGACTGCCGCGGACCACGCCGCGCGCGCGAGGTTCCCGGGGCGAACCGAACCGGAAAGAAGCGGATTGTCCCACGGGCGCCCGCTTGCAAGCAAGGACGGACGCCGCCCTCCGCCTGGGCCACTGAGCGCCTCAACCGCGCGGATGGTGGCGCTCGTGCAGGCGTTTGAGGCCCTCCCGGGCCACCAGCAGATAGATCTGGGTGGTCGAGAGGCTCGCATGACCGAGCATCATCTGCACGGCGCGCAAGTCGGCACCGTGGTTGAGGAGATGGGTCGCAAAGCTGTGCCTGAGCACGTGCGGTGCGACTGCCCCGGCGATACCGGCTTTGCGAGCGTATCGGCGCAGCGCCGCCCAGAAGCTCTGACGCGAGAGCAGAGGCCCTCGTTCGCCGGGAAAGAGCCGATCGCTTCCGGAGGCGAAGCGAAGCCGAGGTCGGCCCTCCGCCAGATAGCGCTGGATCCAGCCGAGAGCCTCTTCGCCGATCGGAACCAGTCGCTCGCGACCGCCTTTGCCCAGCACTCGCAATACGCCCTGGCGCAGATTGACCGCACCAAGCCCCAGCGCCACCAGCTCTCCGACGCGCAATCCCGTGGCATACATGAGCTCGAGCATCGCCTTGTCGCGGAGGCCGATGGGATCGGCCGGGTCGGGTGCCGACAGAAGCCGCTCGACCTCAGTTTCCGACAGGGCCTTCGGGACCGGCGGTCCGCGGCGCGGCGTATCGAGCTCGGCGGCGGGGTCTTCGGCCACCATCCCCTCGCGCACGGCATAGGCGTAGAAGCGCCGGAGGGCCGCCAGGAAACGCGCATTGCTGCGCGCCGCGTAGCCGCTCGAGGTGCGAGCGGCTACCAGACGAAACAGGTCGGCGCGGCTGGCGCGGAGCAAACCGCCGACCGCAGCGAGACCGGCAGCAGCGTGCACCAGGTCCCGCCGGTAGGCGGCGAGCGTGTTTCGCGAAAGACCCTCCTCCGCCCAGGAACGCTCGAGGAAGCCTTCGATCAGCCGCGCTTGATCCTCGGGCAGCTTCGGCAAGCGCGATCGAAGCCGAGTCGGGCCACCCACCTGTCCCTCTCGCGATTCGGCGAGGCCTCAGTTCGCCGCGCCGGCCTGCGCCACTCGCGCCCGGCCCTCCCGAGCTTCCTCGAGGTGGCGCAACCACTGCGAAGCAGCGCTACGGCAGCGCTCGTCTCCCGCCGCCTCGGTGAAGCTGCGCTGGGCAGCCGCCACCTTCCCCTGCTCGAACTGCGCCATGCCGAGCAGCAGATAAGCGTTGCACGGCCGGTCGATGCCGCCCTTTCGCACTGCTGCGGCGAGCGCCTCCTCGGCCTCTGCCCAGCGCTCCAGATCGACGAGGATGAACCCGCGCTGCAGGTCGAGCTTGCCGTCGCTGGCCAAGGCCGCCGCCCGTCCGTAGGCTTCGAGCGCCTTGTTCAGCTCGCGGGCCGCCGTCCAGCTGTTGGCGAGGTCCTCCCAGCGCTTGCGATTGGGCTCGACGATCCGCTTCCCGATCGCTTCCTCAAGAATCTGCGCCGCTTTGTAGGGGATGTCGTTGGCAGCGTAGAGCTGATAGAGCTGGACCCATTCGCTTTCTCGGTCGAGCAGCCCCATCCGGTGGGCGAGCGCCATGATCGCGAGCGCACGCGCTTCGTTTTGTTTCTTCTGCTGCTCGCTGCCCTCCTGCGCGAGATAGCTCGAGGCGAGCTGGATCCAGTAGTTCTTGCGCGTGGGATCGCGCTCGATGAGAAGCTCCAGCACCCGCGCCGCCTGAGCGTATTCCTTCAGCTCGAAGTGCATCGCCACCTTGAGCTGATACCAGGTCTCCTTCGGCTTGTCGCTGAGCGCGATCGCTCGGTCGATGGCCTGGATCGCCTCGCGATAGCGGCCGAGCTGCGAATAGGCCACCGCCTGCAGCTCGAAAGCGCCCGCAGGTATCGTATCGGTGTATTGCAGCCACTCGTCCAGCCGTCTCAGACCGCGTTCGAACTGCTCCTGCATGATGTAGATCTGCGCAGTCTGGTACATGAGCTGGAAGTGCTGCGGATTGGGGAGCTGATCCAGCCGGATCACCTCCTCGAAGTCTCGCAGCGCCTCGTTGTAGCGCCCCTGCGCCGCGTGCACGTGACCGCGAAGCTGAACGGCCACGGCGCGCTCGTAGTCGTTGAGATTGCCGCGCGCGAGCACGGCATTGACCGCAGCCATCGCGTCCTGCCAGCGCTCAGCGCCGATCGCGTCGTAAGCGCGCGTCAGGTCGCGATGCACGCGCTCGCTGAGCAGCCCCGCCTTGACCTCGCGCTTTTTCGCCGGCGTCTGCTTGATCTCTTGAGCCGCGGCATGGGAGCCCGTTACCGCCAGCGGCGCCGCGAAGGCCGCGAGCAGGGCGAGGAGGAATGCGCTCAGGCGAGGCGCGGACATGGCTCGGGACCCCTCACTCGTCGGCGAGCTTGAACTCGATGACCTGGGTGGCGCGGCGCGCCACTGGCTGGCCGTTGACCACCCGCGGCTTGAACTTCCAGCGTTGGATGGCGCGGATGGCCTCGCGGTCGAAAACCCGCGGCGGACGCGCGCGGACCACCACGGGATCGATCACCGAGCCGGTCTCGGTGATCGTGAACTCCACCTCCACCCAACCCTCGATCCGCGCAAGCGCCGCCTGACGCGGGTACTGCGGCTCGATGCGGACGAGCGGGATGATGTCGCCCTCGGCACCCATGTCGGCGGTCGCAAAGCTTCCGAGGAATGGACCCCCGCCGCCGCTGAAGCGGAGATCGAGATTGGGCATGTCGAGCTTCGGCAACGGCGACTGCACGGTCTCGGTGCGCTGGATCTGCATTTTCGGGGGCGGCGGTGGCTGCTTCGGCGGCGGGGGCTTCGGCGGGATGCGCCGCTCGCGAAGCTGCAGATTCTCGTCCACCTTCACTTGCCCGAACCGGATTGCCGGGCCGGCCGGACCGCGCTCGACATCCCGGCCATGACCGGCGATGAGGTAGTGCATGAACCAGAACAGGCCGAGCGTGACCACCAGGGCAAAGACCATCGAGGAGACGAGACGGATGGGAAAGCTCATCGCGCGGCCCTCGAGCCCTTACTGCGGCGGCTTCTGCGCCGCCACCGAGATTTCGTCGACTCCGGCGAGCTTCACCTGGTCCATCACCTCGACCAGGATTCCCGTCTTGGAGCCCTTGTCGGCGATGATCACGACGCTGCCTTCGGGATTCTCCGCGCGCGCGCGCTCCACGTTGGCGCGCACCGCCCGCAGATCGATCTCGCGCTTCTGCATGTAGATCTGCCCGGACTCGGTGATGGCGATCATGATGTTCGCCTTCGGCTTCTGCTCGGCGGTGGCGGCCTGCGGGCGACTCACGTCGATACCCGCCTCCTTGACGAAGGAGGTGGTCACGATGAAGAAGATCAACATGATGAACACCACGTCGAGCATGGGTGTCAGGTTGATCTCGGCCTCATCGACTTGGCTGTGACGTCTGGCCATGGATGTCACCTCGAAGGCCCTCGAGCGGGCCTCTCGACCCGCTCAGGATCGTTGATGGGGATTGCGCTGTGAAAGTTCCCGAAACGCGGCTTCATCAGGCGTGCTGTAGCTCGTCTTCCAGGAACTCGGTCTCCTCGCGATAGAGGCGCTCCAGGCGATCGGCGAAGTAGATTCCCGAGAGCGCCGCCACCATGCCCGACATGGTGGGCACCGTCGCCTGCGAGACACCGTCGGCCATCGCCCGGGCGTTGCCGGTGCCGACGATCGCCATCACGTCGAAAACCAGGATCATGCCGGTGACCGTCCCGAGCAATCCGAGCAAGGGGCAAACCGCCACGCAAGTCCGGATGAAGGACAGGCCCCGGCCGAGCTCGATCGCGGTCTGGGAGATCCACAGTTCACGGATGCGACGCGCATACCAGGACTCCTGATCGAAGCGATCCCGCCACGCCGCGAGCACCCGATCCCGCTCGCGAGGATAGACGAAGTACACGTACCAGAAGCGCTCGATGATGAAGGTCCACATCAGAAACAGGACCGCCATCACGGCATAGAGCACGGGACCACCGAGCTCGATGAACTCGCGGATGGTGTCCAGGAACTCACGCACGAACACCATGACGCCGCTCCGCGAGCAGGGCCACGAGCCCCGCGCTCTGTTCCTCGAGGGTGCGCACCAACGCCTTGGACTTCGACGCGAGGATGGAGTGGAGGATGGTCAGCGGAATGGCCACGGTCAGACCGATCACCGTGGTCACGAGCGCCATCGAGATGCCGCCTGCCATCATCTTCGGATCGCCGGTTCCGAAGAGGGTGATCTGCTGGAACGTCTGGATCATACCGACGACGGTGCCGAGCAGACCGAGCAGCGGCGCGACCACGTAGAGCACCTTGATCAGCTGAAGCCCCCACTCGAAGCGCCCGGTCTCCCGAAGGATGACCTCGTCCATCTTGAGCTCAAGGGTCTCGACGTCGATGGTCGGATTCTCGGTGTAAACCGCCATGACCCGGCCGAGGGCATTGTTGGGGTCGGGCTCCTCTGAGGCGAGCTGACGCTTGATCTTCGCGCCCTCGAAGTAGAGCCTAAGCCCCTGGATGAGCGCGATGAGCAGGCCGAGCGCGCCGAGCGCGAGGGTGACGTAACCGACGACCCCGCCCTGCTCGAGTCGTTCGCTGAGCGCCGGCGTGTCCACCACGACGGAGAGGATCGCGCCACGCGAGAAATCCACCGCCAACGGCACCGTCGAGCCCGGCGCGGCGCGCTCGAAGCCGGCGATAGTACCGGTGAAGCGAGGCGAGGGCTGCTTGCGCAGCTCGGAAAGCAGCCCCTCGGCAGGCCCGTCGCCGGGGTTCCAGGTCAGGAATTTCCCATTGGCCACCGCGTTGAACAGACCGAGTCGGCTGACCGTCTGCCCGCGCAGGAGCTGGCCGTTGGCGTCGCGGATGTCCGCCGTAAAGCTCACCGACTTACCCGATTCGGTGATCTCGCGCTGCATCTCGAACCACAGCCGACGCAGCTCGGTGAGCGTGGGAAGCTCTTTGCGCTGAGCGATCGTCGAGAGGAAACGGGTGCGCCCGGGAATCTGCGCCGAGATCATCGAGTTCTCGAACTGGCTCTTGACGTCGGCGGCGACCTGACGGACCACGCCGAACATCTCGCCAAGATTGCCCTGCCGCTCGGAAAGCTGCGTCTCGAGCTCCTGCAGCGCACGTTCATTCGCGTCGAACTCGCGTTGCAGACGATCGCTGCGCTCCTGCTCCGCACGCAGCTCGGCGCGAGCGCGATCCAGGAGTTCGCGCTGGCGGTTGCGCTGCTCGCGGAACTCCCGCTCGCGCTGCTCGTTGATCCGGCGCTCCGCCTGAATCGCGCGCTCGGTCTGCCGCAGCAACTCGTCGAGCGAACGAACCTGTTGCCCGCTGGCGACGGGCGCCAGCACCACCATGACGGCGGAAATGAAGGCGATGGACAGAAAACGGGCGAACATCACGGCCTCACCGGAGCGGGAACGGGAAGGATGACGAGATCGGGAGCGGCTTGGTTACGGGCGATCCGCAGCCCATCTCGGATCGCGCTGCGATAGCCGGAGTCCAGAGGCTCCCATTGCCGGGTCGTGGGGTTGAACCAACCCTGCTCCCGCCCATCCCGGCTCTGCCAGATGAGCAGGGTGCGACCGACGCGCAGGAAATCGACGTTACGGTCCGTCCCCGGAAGCAGGCCCTCGTAGGCCTCGACGGAACGTCCGTACTCCATCTCGATCTGATAGGCCTCCATGACCTGGCGATATTTCTCGGAGGTGGTGACGTCGGAGCGATCGAGGATCGCCCGCAGACGATTCACGCGATCCAGGCGTTCCTGCTGGCGGAAGGGCACATCGGCTTTCACGACCTGCTCGAGCATGTCCACCATCTCGATGATCAGCGGGATGATGCCGCGGTTCGTGTTCTCGAGCTCGACCAGGTTGCGCTGCATGGCCTCGAGCTCCTCGCGCTGCGAGGCCACCAAGCGCTCGACTTGCGCGTTGTAGGTACGCAGCGACTCGGTTTCGACGACCACACGCCGATACTCCGCGAGGAGCTCGTCGGTTTCGTCGCTCAGGCGGTTGATGTTGGCCTGCGACTGCTGCGCCTCGCGATTGATCTGCGTCTGAGCCTGGAGCGCGCTGTTGAAGACCGCCGACTGCGCCCCGGCCGTGAGCCAGGCGCAGAGGCCGAGCGCCATGATCGAAGCTCGTTGGAGTGACACGGTGAAAGACGACATGAGCCCTTCCGCTTGTCGATGAGATTGCGAAGATTACCGCCCGAGTGTCGGCGCGGCGACCCTCCCCGTCGCCCCGCGAAGCGCGCCGCGAAAGCGGCGACCGCGCGGGAGCGACGGACAGGATAACCTCAGCCTCGGCAAAACTGAAGAAGACGACAGTCCGGCCGGCATCGCACTTCGACGAAGTGCGCCGGCCTCTCCCGGGCATATTGGAAAGCATCCGCGCGTGCTCGATCGCCAGTTTTTTCCATGTCCAGCACCGCTCTGGAGGCGCTTCGCCGCAGGCCTCTACGACCTGTTTCCGCTCACCGCCCTGTGGTTCCTGCTGGCGGCCATCGCGGTCGCACTCAACCGAGGCCAGGCCGTCACGGGCGCGGGGAGCAGCCTTCTCTTCGTGGGAGCGATCCTGCTCACCGTCCTTTACCTCGGAAGCTCCTTTGCGCGCGGCGGACAAACACTGGGCATGCGGGCCTGGCGCATCCGTCTCGAGGACGAAGGGGGAGCCTTTCCCCGTCCGCTGCGCGCATACGCGCGAGCCGCCGCCGGAATCGCCCAAGTTCTGCCGTTCGCCATTGGCCTGTGGTGGGCTTACCTCGATCGAGAGCGCCGAAGCCTCGCCGATCGGCTCTGCGGAACCCGGGTGGTGCTAGTGCCTGCACGCCGCCACTAGCGCGTGCGGCGGAGCCAAGCGATCCCGGCGGCGCCGAATGCCAGGGCGGGCAATCCGCTCACCGCCAACAGATCGAGACCGTAGACCTGAGCGAGATTGACCAGGGCGCGCTGAGCGAGCCAGAAGCCGATTCCGAGCATCACGCCGAAGAAAAGGTTCCTTCCGAATCCCGCTCCGCGAGGCGATCCGAAGGCGAAGGGCAGCCCGCAAAGGCACATGGCCAACACGTTGAGCGGATAGAACACGCGCGCCCACAAGGCGATACGGTATTCCGTGGCGTCGAGCTCGTTGCGCTCGAAGTAGTCGATCTGCGCGCGCAGCTCTCTGACCGGCATGTATCTCGGCCGGATCGCCCCGAGCCGGAGCAGCTGAGGATCGAGCTCGCTCGCCCAGACGAGCTTTGGATGGCGCACATCCTCGATCCGGTCCTCGGAAAACACGAGCCGCCGGACCTCGAGGAGGGTCCAGGAGCCTTCCCGCCAGATGGCGGCCTGAGCGGTCCACAGTTCGCGCAAACGGGCATCTTCATCGAGCCGAAACAGCCTCAGATCGCGCAGGCGAAGACCTTCGTCCGCATCCAGCAGCGCGGTCCGAGCATGCAGCACATCGCGCCCCTCGCGCGCCCACAGCCCGCTGCCGATCAGCTCCACGCCGCCACCGCCGGACCTCACCATCGCCGCCTGCGCTCGCCTCTCTCCGGAGACCGCCACCGTCTCTCCCCCGAGCACGACCACCGCGAGCAAGGCCGACAGCGTGAACAGGACGGCGCCTGCGATCCTGAGCTTCGATGCCCCGGCGGCTCGCATCGCGATCAGTTCCGAGCGGCTCGCGAGCTGCCCGAGCCCGAGCACGCTGCCGAGCAACGCGGCCGTGGGGAAGAGTTCGTAGGCCCGGCGCGGGATCGTCCAGGCGAGGTGCTCCAGAAGAGCGCCCAAGCCGATGCCGAGACGATCCAACCGAAGCAGCTGAGCGCTCGCGTAGATCACCAGATCGATTCCCACCAGCACGAACCAGGCGAGCGCGAGCGCTCCGAGCACCTGGCGAGCGATCAGCAGGTCCAGGATTCTCATCCCACCAACCTTCGAGCGCCGATTCGCTCGCCGCGGCGGAGCAGCCACCAGGCGAGCAGCGCCACGGCGCCATGAAGCGGCCACAGTCCCCAGCTCGGCGACAGCACGCCTTCCCCGATCAGCTGTCGCCCGATGGCCAGACCATTGGCATAGAGCAGATAGACCAGCACGCCGAGCAGGAATCGCCCGTGCCGACCCTGCCGCGGCGGGGCGCGGGCGAGCGGCAAGGCGAGCACGGCCAGAGTGAGCACGGCGATGGCGGCCGACAAGCGCCAATGCAACTCGGCGCGGTCGAGGGGGAGATCGGATCGGAGAAGCTCGCGCCAATCCGCGAGCGCCCGCGGATCGCGGCGCTCCTGAGCGAGCTCGGGAAGCAGCACTTCGTTGCGTGCGAAACGCACGGTTCGGAACGCCAAGCTTCCCGGGTCACCCTCGACCCGGTAGCCGCTCTCGAGGGTGAGCACCCGCGAACCATCCTCGATCCGCAACCAACCGCGCTTTGCCGTGACCAGATCGAAGCGCCCCTCGCGCTCGGCGAAGACGAAGAGGCGGCGAAACTCGCTTCCGTCGCGTGCCAGCTCGGCGACGTAGATCACCCCTGGTAGCTCGCTCAGCTCGACGAAGCGACCGGAATCCAAGCCGGCCACGAGCAGCGAGCGGTTCGCTTCCTCGATCAGCCGATTGGCGGTACGCGATGCCGCCGGCGTGAGCTCGAAGGCGAGCAGCAACAACACCGCAGCGAGCGCCGCGGCGAAGCCGAGAATCGGTCGGAGCAGGCGCAGCGGCCCCACCCCCGCGGCGTGAAGCACCGCCATCTCGCTGTCCCGGTAGAGCCGTCCGACGGTACTCAGCACCGCGAGGAAAGCGGACAGAGGCAACAGCAGGGCCAATGCCTCCACCACCCTCAGCCCCACGAGCGTGAGGAGCAGGGAGCCGGCCACCTTGCCCCGGGCGATCTTGTTCAGGGTATCGGTGAAGGCACCGCCGACCGTGATCAGGAGCAAGACCAGCGTGATCGCGCCCAACGACAGGGTGAGCTCGCGCAGCAGGTAACGATCGAGAACGGGTAACCGCATCAGGACCGGTCGGCGGCCGTCCGAGCCCACTGCCCGCCACGCGCGAGCAGGGCTTGCGTTACACTTCGAAGTTTATCCGCCACTTTCCAGAGCCTCGCGCGATTCGAGGAAATCCTGATGTTGCCGCATTTTTCCTTCGCCGAGCAGGCACCCGAGCTGGCCCCCGTCGATGTGCTCGTTCTCGGGCACTTCGAGGACGACGCCCTCCCCGAGGCGACCGCGGCGATCGACCGTGCCACCGAGGGATTGATCGGACGCGCCCGCGCTCGAGGCGACGCGCGGACTCGCCTGGGCTACACCGCCTTGCTGCGCTACCCATCCGGTGTTCCGGCGGAGCGAATTCTCCTGGTCGGTCTCGGAAAACGAGCGGAGTTCGACGCTCTCGCATTCCGTAGCGCGCTCGATTCGGCCCACCGCGCGCTGCGCGATCTGCCCGCGCGACGCTGGGGCAACACCCTCTTGCAAATCGAGATTCCGCATCGCGACGAATCCTGGCGCACCCGCCAGGCGGTCCTCTCGGCCGCGCAGGCGGCCTACCGCTATTCCGCCACGAAGAGGCCGAAGAACGACGAGGGACAGGGTCCAGAGGAAGTGCTGCTGTTCGGGGTCGAACGGCCCGTGCAAGCCTTGAACGAGGCCGCGGCCGAGGCGCGCGCGGTAGCGCTCGCCCGTGAGCTCGGCAATCTTCCCCCCAACATCTGCACCCCCGCCTACCTCGCCGAACGGGCGCGCGCGCTGGCCGAGGGCGAGACCCTGGCCTCGGTCGAGATCCTCGACCGCGCGGCGATGGAGCAGCTCGGGATGGGCGCGTTGCTCGCCGTGGCCAAGGGCAGCGCGAACGAGCCGCGCCTGATCGTGCTCTCCTGGAAAGGCGGGCCGAGCGAGCAAGCGCCCATCGCTTTGGTCGGCAAGGGGATCACCTTCGATACCGGCGGCATCAACCTCAAGCCGAGCAACGGCATCGAGGAGATGAAATTCGACATGTGCGGAGCGGCGGCGGTGATCGCCGTCTTTCAGGCGGTGCGGGAGCTCAGGCTTCCGATCAACCTCATCGCCATCGCCGCCGCCGTCGAGAACATGCCCGATGGCGCCGCTTACCGGCCTTCCGACGTGATCACGGCGATGGATGGCACCACCATCGAGGTCCTCAACACCGACGCCGAAGGCCGCCTCATCCTCTGCGATGCCATGCTCTACGCCAAGCGCTTCAAGCCGCAGGCGATGGTGGATGTGGCCACGCTGACCGGTGCGTGCGTGGTGGCCCTCGGCAAACACGCCAGCGGGCTGATGAGCCGCGATGAGGCGCTCGCCGCCGAGCTGCTCGCAGCAAGCGAGGAAAGCCTCGATCGCGCCTGGCGCCTGCCCCTGTGGAAGGACTACGACAAGCAGCTCGAATCCGCTTTCGCCGACATCGCCAACATCGGCGGCAAGTGGGCGGGGGCGATCACCGCCGGCTGCTTCCTCGCCCGCTTCGCCGAAGGTGTGCCTTGGGCACACCTGGACATCGCCGGCACCGCCTGGGAGGAGGGGCGCAAGGGCTTGGCCACCGGCCGCCCGGTCTCGCTGCTGCTCTCCTGGCTTCGTCGCCGCGCCGCCTCCTGAACAGGGCCATGCTCGAGAAAGGCTTCGATCCCAAAGCGGTCGAATCGCGCTGGTATGCGCATTGGGAGGCAATCGGCCTCTTCCGTCCGCGCGGTGAAGGCCGCCCCTACTGCATCCTGCTGCCGCCGCCGAATGTCACCGGCACCCTGCACATGGGCCACGCCTTTCAGCACACGCTCATGGATACGCTGGTGCGCTACCGGCGGATGTCGGGCGATGACGTGCTCTGGCAAATGGGCACCGACCATGCCGGCATTGCCACCGAAATGGTCGTGTCGCGCTTGCTCGAACAGGAGGGCAAGACCCGCGAGCAGCTCGGTCGCGAGGCTTTCCTCGCGCGGGTGTGGGCGTGGAAGCGGGAATCGGGCGGCACCATCGAGCGACAGATGCGCAGGCTCGGCGCATCGGGAGACTGGTCGCGCAGCGTCTTCACCATGGATCCCATGCCCTCGCGGGCGGTGATCGAGTGCTTCGTGCGGCTTTATGAGGAGGGCTTGATCTATCGCGGCCAGAAGCTGGTCAACTGGGATCCGGTGCTCAAGACCGCGATCTCCGACCTCGAGGTGATCAGCGAGGAAGAAGAGGGGCGGCTGTGGCTGATCCGCTATCCGCTCGCCGATGCCGAGGGTTCGGTGGTGGTGGCCACGACCCGGCCGGAGACGATGCTCGGGGATACCGCGGTCATGGTGCATCCTGAGGATGAGCGCTATCGCCACCTCATCGGGCGCCGGGTGCGCCTGCCCTTGGCCGAGCGGGAGATTCCGATCATCGCCGATCCGATCGTCGATCCCGCTTTCGGCACCGGCTGCGTCAAGGTCACGCCCGCGCACGACTTCAACGACTACGAGGTCGCAAAGCAGCATGGCTTGCCCTTGCTCAACATCTTCGACGCCGAGGCGCGAGTCAACGACAACGCCCCGGCTCGTTTCCGCGGGCTCGAGCGCTTCGCCGCGCGCCGAGCCGTCGTCGCCGAGCTTGGCGAACGCGGACTCCTCGTCGAGGAGCGAGCGCATCGGCTGATGGTGCCGCGCGGGGATCGCAGCGGCCAGATCATCGAGCCCTGGCTCACCGACCAGTGGTTCGTGCGCATGAAGGGCATGGCCGAACGCGCCCTGGCCCTGGCCGACTCCGGCGCGGTGCGCTTCGTGCCGGAAAACTGGAGCGCCACCTACCGGCATTGGCTCGAGAACATCCAGGATTGGTGCATCAGCCGCCAGCTCTGGTGGGGCCACCGCATCCCCGCCTGGTACGGCCCGGATGGAGCGGTGTACGTCGGCCGCGACGAGGCCGAAGCCCGGGCCAAGCATGGGCTGCCGCCCGAGCTTCCGCTGCAGCAGGACCCCGACGTCCTCGAGACCTGGTTCAGCTCGGCGATCTGGCCTTTTTCGACCATGGGCTGGCCTGATCCCGAGCGCATGCGCGAGCGCGGCTTCGACCGCTACCTGCCAAGCGCGGTGCTCGTCACCGGCTTCGACATTCTGTTCTTCTGGGTGGCGCGGATGGTGATGATGACCGATCACTTCACCGGCCGCGTCCCCTTCCGCGAGGTCTTCGTCACCGGCCTGGTGCGCGACAAGGACGGTCAGAAGATGTCCAAGTCGAAGGGCAACATCCTCGATCCGCTGGATCTGATCGATGGGATCGAGCTCGAAGCGCTGGTGGCCAAGCGCACGAGCGGGCTGATGCAGCCGCGACTCGCCGAAAAAATCGCCTCGGCCACCCGCAAGGAGTTCCCGGAGGGCATCCCGGCCTTCGGAGCGGATGCGCTGCGCTTCACGTTCGCGAGCCTGGCCAGCCACGGGCGCGACATCAAGTTCGATCTCGGCCGCTGTGAGGGCTACCGCAACTTCTGCAACAAGCTCTGGAACGCGACCCGCTTCGTGCTGCTGCAGCTCGACGGAGAGGAGGTCCCATCGGGAGAGCCGAGCGCGCGCTCGATCTACGAGCGCTGGATTCTCGGCCTGCTCGATCGGGTCACCGGCGAGGCCCACGCGCATCTTTCCGCCTATCGCTTCGACCTCTTCGCGCAGAGCCTCTATGCCTTCGTCTGGGACGAGTACTGCGACTGGTTCCTCGAGCTCGCCAAGCCCGTGCTTCAGGAGGGCGATGCCTCCGAGCGCGCCTCGATGCGCCACACCCTCGCCTTCGTCCTCGAACGCACGCTGAGGCTGCTGCATCCTCTCATTCCCTTCATCACCGAGGAGCTTTGGCAGCAGCTCGCCCCCCGCCTTGGCCTTCGCGCGGTGACTATCGGCGCGATGTCCTACCCACAGCCCGCTGGCCGCAGTGAGGCTGAAGCCGAGGAGGCGATGCGGCTGCTCAAGGGTCTGGTGGTGGCCGTTCGCCGCCTGCGCAGCGAGTACGGCGTGCCGCCGACGCGCCAGGTGGAGGTGCTCGCCGCCACCGCCAATCCGGCTCTTCCCGACTTCGTGGCCGCGCATCACCGCGCCATCGCCAGCCTCGCCCGGCTTTCGGCGTGGCGCTGGCTTGTCGAGGATGAGGAGCCGCGCGTGGCCGCCGTTGCCATCGAGGGCGATTGCCGCATCTTCCTGCCGCTTGCCGGCTTGATCGATCTCGATGCGGAACGCGAGCGCTTGGAGCGCGAGCTCGCGCGTCTTCAGCGGGAGATCGAACGCAGCGAAGGCAAGCTCGCGCGCTCGGACTTCCGCGAGCGAGCGCCCGCCGCAGTGGTCGCCCAGGAGGAAGCGCGCCTCGCCGAGTTCCGGGATCGCTTGGCGGCCTTGCGCGAACGCCGCGCCCGCTTGCAAGGAGAGGCGGCCTAGCCCGTCGCCGGTCGCTCCGGCTTGAGCCGCTTCTCCATGACGATGGCATCCTCGCGTCCCTCTGCCGCGGGGTAGTACCGCGGCCTTCGGCCGATCTCGCGGAAGCCCTCGCTGCGATAAAGGCCGAGCGCCACCTCGTTGCTCGGTCGGACCTCGAGATAGACGCGCTCGGCCCCGCCGCCGCTGGCGATCCGGCAAAGCCGCCTGAGCAGAAGTCGGCCCAGGCCGCGTCCCTGGTAATCGGGATCGATGCAGAGATTGAGCAGATGGCACTCCTCGAACACGAGCGAGAAGAGCCCGTAGCCGACGATCATCCCATCGAGCTCGATGACGAAGCAGCGGTGGCCGACGCGCAGACAGTCGCGAAAGGTCGTCTCGCGCCAGGGAAAGGCGTACGCGCGCCGCTCGATCTCGGCCACCGCGGGTACGTCCGACTCGCGCATCGGCCTCACCCCCGTCCGACCGAGACGCGCGACCGCGCTCACGATCGCCCCCGCAGAAGCGGCAGATGCGGCTCGAGGCGCCGCCAGAGCGCGCGGCGCGCCTCTGCGCTCGCCGCCAGGACGCTCACCGAATCGCCCTCCACGCTGCGCTCGGCGCAGCCGCTCGCGGCAACGCCGAGAGCGAGCTCGAGCAAGGGGCGCTCGCCGGCTTCCGCCCGCTCGCGAAACGGACCCTCCCATTCGAGCGCCTTGAGCAAGCGGGCGAGAACCCGCCGCTCTTCCACCGTGAGCGCCTGCTTCGGACGGTCCAGACGGACCAGAACGACGTTTGCAGGCGGCGCGGGCGAAAGGCGCCGCTCATAGAGCGTGAGCCCCATGAGGGCGAGCAGGCGTCGCCTTTCGGCTTCGGGCAGCGCGCTCATGGAGCGGCCTCCCCGCTTCCGCGCTGCTGCCGCGCACGCTGAAGACCCCAAAGCGTCATCGCCGGTCCGGAAAGGAGATAGAACGATGCGATCAGAAGCAGGATACGCGGCGGGTCCACTGCGATCAGCACGAACAGCCCGACCAGCAGCAGCACCCAGACGAACGGGACCCTCTCGCCCATGGGCAGGGCCTTGAAGCTGAGATAGCGGATGCGGCTGACCATGAGCAAGGAGGCGATCACCGTGAGTGCCACCGCGACCCATACGACCTGATCGCCGGCCCAGCCGAGCTCCTCGACCGTCCACACGAAGGCCATCAGGAAACCGGCCGCCGCCGGGCTCGCCAGGCCTTGGAAGTAGCGCTTGTCGGCCACCCCCGCCTGGGTGTTGAAGCGAGCGAGCCTGAGCGCGGCGCAGGCGGCGTAGAGAAAGGCCACCGACCACCCGAGCTTGCCGAAAGTGGGCCCGAGCTCGCGCAAACCAGAAAGCGCCCAGGCGTACATGACGAGGGCCGGGGCCATGCCGAAGCTCACCATGTCCGCGAGGCTGTCGTATTGGACGCCGAAGGCCGATTGGGTGCCCGTCAGCCGGGCGATGCGCCCATCCAGGCCATCGAGCACGGCGGCCACGAAGACCGCGACCGCCGCCTCGACGAAGCGCCCCTGCATCGCCGCGACGATGGCGTAGAAACCGGCGAAAAGCGCCGCCGTGGTCAAGAGATTGGGCAGGAGATAGATGCCACGCGGAGGTCGGCTCGCGCGCGCGGGCGTCTCGTTCATCGCTCGGGGTGGCCGCCGCTGATCGCGCGAAGTGTACCCGATGACCCCACGGGTCTTGCGCCCGATCGGGCGAGCTGCTACGAGAGTCGCGTCCTGTCCGATGCGAGGGAGAGCCCATGAAGTTGCAGTCCTTGATCGCCATCGTGCTCGCGGCCACCACCACGCCCGCCATCGGCGGCAAGCTCTATCGGTGGGTGGATGAGCGCGGAGTGGCGCATTATGCGGATCGTCCGCCCGCCCACCAGAACTTCGAACAGATCGAGTTCAAGGACGACAAGTCCGATTCGGAGCCGAACACCGCGCCAGAGGACGCCAAGACCGCCCCGGAAGCGGGGCAAGCGAGTTCGATCAGCGCCGAGGAGGCGCGGCTTCAGAACTGCCAGAACAGCCGCTCGGTGCTCGCCCAGCTCGAGGCCAACGAGAACGTGCGCATGGACACCAACGGCGACGGCGTTCTCGAGCAGCTCTCACCTGCGCAGCGCCGCGAGCAGATCGCGCTCTACCGCAAGCGGGTCGGCGAATACTGCGGCGGCTGATCGGAGTCGATGCTCGCCCGCCGCCTGAGCCGCCGCACCCGCTTGGCCTTCGGGCTCGGTCTCGTGACGCTCCTTCTGCTCGGGGCGGGCCCCTATGCCCTGTGGCGTTGGCAGCCGGAGCACGTGCCAGAGGGCCTGGCCGGGTGGCTTCCCCGCTCACCCAAGGCGAGGCCCGTGGTCTATCGCTACCGCGACGACGCTGGGCGGGTGGTGGTGAGCGATCGCAAACCCGCCGACGGCCGCCCCTACGAAACCCTCGAATACCACCCCGAGCGCAATATCGTCCCCTCGCTCACGCCTCCGCCGCCGCGCTGAAGCCGCTCGGTCTGCGTAGAATCCACGGTTTTTCGCGAGCGAGCTTCCATGCGCCTATCCAAGTTCCACCTCCTCACCCTGCGCGAGGATCCGGCTGAGGCCGAGGTGGTCAGCCACCGCCTCATGCTTCGCGCCGGCATGATCCGGAAGCTGGCTGCCGGCATCTACACCTGGGCGCCGCTCGGCTACCGGGTGCTCCGCAAGGTCGAAGCGATCGTGCGGGAAGAAATGGCGCGGGCCGGTGCCCTCGAAGTCTTGATGCCGGCGGTGCAGCCGAAGGAGCTTTGGCAGGAGACCGGCCGCTGGGAGCGCTTCGGGCCGCAGCTTCTCAAAATGCGCGACCGCAAGGACGCCGAGTACTGTTTCGGTCCCACCCACGAGGAAGTCATCACCGATTTCGCGCGCGCGGAACTGCGCTCTTACAAGCAGCTGCCGGTGAACTTTTTCCAGATCCAGTGGAAGTTCCGCGACGAGATCCGCCCTCGCTTCGGGGTGATGCGGGCGCGCGAGTTCCTGATGAAGGACGCCTACTCCTTCCACCTCGACCGCGAGAGCCTCGAGGCCGAGTACTGGAACATGTACCGGACCTACGCGCGCATCCTCGAACGGATCGGCCTCAAATATCGGGCCGTGCTCGCCGATACCGGCGCCATCGGCGGCGCGTTGAGCCACGAGTTTCATGTGCTCGCCGATTCCGGCGAGGATCGGATCGCTTACTCCGATGCCTCAGACTACGCGGCGAACGTCGAGCTCGCCGAGGCCGCCCCGCCCCAAGGCCCTCGCCCGCCGCCGAAGGAGAGCCTGCGCAAGGTCCCGACCCCGAGCCAGCGGACCTGTCCCGAGGTCGCCGAGCTGCTTGGCATCCCGCTCGAGCGCACGGTCAAGACCATCGCGCTCATCGACGGCGAGGGACGCTTCACGCTCGCCCTGTTGCGTGGCGATCACGACGCCAATCCGATCAAGCTCGCCAAGCTGCCGAAGATGGCCGAGTATCGCCTCGCCAGCGAGGAGGAGATCCGGACGCGCCTCGGTGCCGAACCGGGCTTCCTCGGTCCCGTCGGGATTGCCCCCGACATTCGCCTCATCGTGGACCGCGAGGTCGCGGTGATGGCTGATTTCGTGGTCGGCGCCAATGAGACGGGTTATCACCTCGCCGGCGTGAACTTCGGGCGCGACTTGCCCGAACCGGAAGAGATCGCCGACATCCGCGAGGTGGTCGAGGGCGACCTCGCGCCCGATGGCCAAGGACGCCTACGCATCACCCGCGGCATCGAAGTCGGCCATGTGTTTCAGCTCGGCACCAAGTACAGCGCGGCGATGGGTGCGACCGTGCTCGATGCCGAGGGACGGTCGCGGGTGCTCGAGATGGGCTGCTATGGGATCGGCGTTTCCCGGCTGGTGGCGGCGGCCATCGAACAGCACCACGATGAGCGCGGGATCATTTGGCCAGAGGCGATCGCTCCCTGGCAGGTGGCGATCTGCCCGATCAACCCCAGGGACGAGGCCAGCATCCGCGAGGCCGCGGAAAGCCTTTACGCCGAGCTTTGGGCACTCGGCATCGAGACCGTGCTCGATGACCGCGGGCTGAGGCCGGGGCCGATGTTCGCCGACATCGAGCTCATCGGCATCCCGCACCGGGTGGTGGTTTCCGAGCGCGGACTCGCCTCGGGCACTTTCGAATACCGCCACCGGCGCGCCGAGGCGAGCGAGCCGCTCGACCGCCCGAGCCTGCTCGCCCGCCTGCGCGAGGTTTGCCTCAGTCGGCGTACTTGATCGTGCAGCCATAAGGCTGGGTCACCGCCGGCTCGGGCGACTGTCCGGCGGCAAGCCTCGCCAGCCCTTCGCGCACGTACTGCACCGCCTTCGGAATGTCGGCCGGATCGGTGCTGCGGATCGAATCGATGGCGCCGTTGTAGCGCAGGATGCCCTCGCCGTCGATGATGTACATGTGCGGCGTCACTAAGGCGCCGTAAGCGCGCCCGACAGTGCCGTCTGGATCGAGCAGATAAGTGCTGCTGGGCGGCACCCTGCTCGGCCATGATCGCCTTGAGCGCGAGCGGCATCCACATGCCCCTGCTTGCCCGGCGCCGAGGAGTTCACCGTGATCCACACCACGCCGCATGCTCCGTGCGCCTCGCGCTGCTGGGCCTGCATGTTCTTCGCCCTTGTAGTGCTTGACCACGAAGGGGCATTCGTGGTTGGTCCATTCGAGTACCACGGTCTTGCCGCGGAACTCTTCGAGACGTGCGGACCTGGCCATCCCAATCGACGGCGCGGGAAGGAGGGCGCCGGCTGACCGATTTCCGGCTTGGCCGAAAGCGCAGCGCCGGTGCGAGCAGAGTGGCGATGGCAAACGCGAGTGCTTGCGTTGCGCATGGAATGTCCTCCTGTTCAAGGGTGGGTCGACCGGGAGAAGATGAGGAGGCCCTTAGGAGCGCCTCCTCCACCAGCCGCGGCGTGAGCAGCTGCGGCAAGCAGCGCGGGCTCACCGCCGCCAGCCGGGATAGAGCACATAAAGCGGTACGCCGTTTCGTCCAAAGCGGGCGAGGTAGCGCGCGATCGCCGGGTCCTCGCGGGTGAAATCGCCCACGAGATAATGGACGCCATGCTGGCTGCAGCGCCGAAGCGAAGCGCTCGCCGCTGAGCGCCACGCGCTCATTGACTTTGCACGTAATGCACCAATCCGCGGTCATGTTGACCAAAACCGGGCGACCCTGGGCGAGGAGCTCGGCCAATCGCGTCTCGGCTGAACGGCTCACCGAGCGCCGAGATCGCGGCGCCTGAACGCTGCTCCCCACCGGGCCAAGCGGCAAGGAGCACCGCCAAAGGCCAGCCGGCGAGACGAAGCGCCGCGCCACTTCGGCGCGATGCGGCCAAGCCAAATCAGGAACACGGCAAGCAGCGCCGCGGCAAGCACCAGGATCATCCGGTCCGGACCGGCCTGATGAGCAGAGCACCCACAGAAAGCCACAGCGCGGTGGCGTAAAGCGGAAAAGCCATCGCTTGCTTGAAGCTTTCCATCCAGGCCCCAGGTCGCGGCAGGCGACGCGCGAGCGCGGGCGTCATGCTGAGCGCGAGCAGGGGGAAGGCCATGCCGAAACCGAGCGCCAGGAACACCGCCATCGCGGGATGCCGCGGGCAAAGTCGCCGCCAGGCCGAGCGCCGCGCCCATGAAAGGCGCCGTGCAGGGACTGGCCACCACACAGGCGAGCAAACCCGGTGAAGAAAGGCGCCGCGATCGCCATGCGCTGGCAAGCCGCCGAGCCGATGCCCATCAGCCGCGTGCCGATCGCGAAATACGCCCTGCAGGCTGAGGCCGAGCAGGAACATCAGCCAGGGCGAGGAAGCCCGACGAACCAGCTGCTGCTGGAGCTGGAAACCCCCAGCCGACGGCCTCGCCCGAGCGGCGCGTAAGAGCAGCAAGCCCGGCGCCGAGCGAAGGCAAAACCGATGAGCACGCCGAGCGGTGTAAAGCAGCCCGTGCCGGCGCAGTCGGCGCCGGTTCGCCCAGCGCTCTCGGCGATGGCCAGCGCCTTGAGCGAGAGCACCGGGAACACGCAAGGCATGAGATTGAGCAACACGCCGCCTGTAAAAGCGCCGAGCAGCGCCAGAAGCCCACAAGGTCCAAGCCGGGAGCCGCCGGCTGCGACGCGCTGGCGCTGCATTGCTCCTTCGCCGCCGTTGCAGAAGACTCGGCCGCAGGTGCAGGCACCGCCTCGAGCCACCACGCCGGATCCTCGGCGCGCGGGCCCGGCGGCGAGCAGAGAAGCGCGGATGCGTCGGGCAGGCGCTCGAAGAAGGGGCTTCGGGCGAGGCGAAAGATGAGCTTCTCACCCTCCCACAGCCGCTGCTCCGCGACCATGCTCGACGAAAGCGGCATCGGCGGGAAAGACCTCGGGATCGGGAAGCAAGCTGGGCGATGCCGCAAGCTCGAGGACGAAATCCCCCTCGCCCGTCTGCGCGAGCCGCGCCGGCTGCGGCCAAGACCGCGGCAATCCGGCCCATGCTCGCTCGATGCGCGCCGCGGCGGCGGTGGGCTCGGCTTGCTCGGCCACCGGCAGGCGAAGCTCGAGCTCCGCCCCGTCGGGAATGCAGATTTCTTCGCAGATCAACCACTTCGCGCTCAGCCGAAGACTTTGCTCGCCGCCGCGCGGCACCTCCTTGGCGACCGCGACCCGGATCGGCACGATGAGTTCGCCCTCGTAACCGAAGTTGACGAGAGGCCCGAACTGGATGCGCACCGGCCGCGGCCACTCCGCCGCCGAGACGGTGAAACCCTCGGGCAAGGTCCACTGTAGCCGCGTCGCAAGCCCCGAGTCGCCGGGGTTGATCCAGTAGCTATGCCAGCCGGGATCGTGCTGGATGCGAAGCGCCACCCACTGCGCCTGCCCTGGCACCCAGGCCGAGCGCGAAGCGAGGAGCTCGGCCTCGGCTTGAGCCGTGCGCACCGGCCCGGCCGATGCCGATGGCGGGGCGAGGGGGGCGATGCAAGCGAGGAGAGCGAGGAAGGAACGCATGGTTGCCCAGAGACCGCTCGGCGAGGAAGAAGATTCCCGCGCCGGAGGTGAACGCGGCGTGCGCACCCTTGGGCGCACACGCCGCGCCCAAACCGAAATGGGCCCTCATCCCTCTCTTGCGGCGCCGCGAAGGAGCGTGCGCCGCTCTGAAACCATGCGCTTACGAGCGCAAGCGGGCAGAGCGCGCTTCGCGCGAGAGAGTCGAGTCCAGGGATCGCCCGGCTCGCCGCGCGTCGAGCCTGCCGCTTCTCCGCTCAATGCCGGCGGATGACCACGAGCGCGGTCAGCCCGACCAAGGCCAGCAAGAGTGCGAGCGCCGGCCACGCGTAGGCGTCGACGGGACGCGCCGGGGGCAAGCCGAGCGGTCCGATCGGCAGTCCCGGACAGGTCCCCGTGATGTCGAGCACCACCTGCTCGGGAAAGCCGTTGCCCGCCAGACTGATGAAGCGCAGCCGAATCGGATTGAACAAGGGCGGGCTGCTCCATGTAATCGACCCGATCGGCGCGGTGAAGCCGACGGGAACGGAGCTCGTGAAGTTGTAAATGACGTTGCCTGCGCCGTCGATGGCGATGAATTGATAGGCCTCCAGGCTTGCGCCGGTGTTGTTCCGATCGGCGGTGCAGCTCGAACCGAGATCGATGGCACCCGTACACGTGATCTGGAGGTTGGCGCTCGAGCACGTGACCTTGGGCGAAGCCTCCATCGTCGGCGGCGCCTCGGGCTTCGCACCTCGATCGGGCGAGGTCCAGCTGACACTTTCCGCACCGGCTCCGGCCGGGACGGCGAAAAGCAAACAAAGGGCGAGAGCGAGCCGCCGCGCTCCGCCCTGCTCATGGTTCGTCATCGTCAGTCTCCCGAAATCAAAAGGAAGCCGCAGGAGGCAGGTGGAGCAAAGCCGAGCCGACGGCGCCGCTATCCTCGCGTCGCTTGCCGGTACCTGTCAAGTTTTTGGGCTCGTGCCGAGGAGAAAGCCGCGCCCCGGCGAGGCGGGGGCTTGTTGCTCGACTCAGCGCGTGACGGGCGCTCTGGAGACGGGAAACGCTCAACTATCCGCGCGCTTCACCGATCGATGCGCGACGGCGTGCTCCCTCGCATCGGGGAAGGCCGACATCAAGCCTCGCGCCGAGGGACTGCGCGAGGATGCGACGCCTCGAGGCGAGCATCGCGAATCCCTCCACCCTCGGCTCGCGCCTCATGCAGCAGGCATCGTCCTCGGGAGAATGGAATGGTGGCTATGGGTGGGCTCGAACCACCGACCTCAGCATTATGAGTGCCGCGCTCTGACCAGCTGAGCTACATAGCCACGGCGAACCACCATTTTCCTCGTCGGCTCAGGCGCCGGTCAAGGCTGGTGGCCCGCGAACGCCCTCTTTGGCGCGCAGTATCTTCGCAGGCCATGGTCGCCCGAGTGGTCTGAGCTCAGTCGCCGAAGGCCGCCTGCCCCCAGGGCTAAGATAGACGGGTTTCCATCGAGGCATTTTTGGCATGTGCGGAATCATCGCCGGCACGGCCGGGCGCGACGTCGTCGCCGAGCTGCTCGCCGGCCTGCGCGCGCTCGAGTATCGGGGTTACGACTCGGCGGGGGTTTGCGTGGTCGCCGGGGAACGGCTCCTCCTGCGCCGTGTGCTCGGGAGGGTCGATGCCCTGAGCGCTGCGCTCGCCCGCGATCCCATCGCCGGGGCAACGGGCATCGCTCACACCCGCTGGGCCACCCATGGCGCGCCGAGCGAACGCAATGCGCATCCGGTGCGCTCGGGTGAGCTGGTCGCGGTCGTGCACAACGGGATCATCGAAAATCATCAGGCGCTCCGGCGCGAACTCGAAGCCCGCGGCTTTCGTTTCGAGACCGACACCGATACCGAGGTCATCGCCCACCTCATCGCGCACCATCTTCGCGACGGTCTGCCCCTGCCGGAGGCAGTGCGCCTCGCGGCGAGGCGGCTCGAGGGCGCCTTTGCCATCGGCGTGATCTCCCCCCTCGCCCCGGGGCTCGTGGTCGGGGCGCGGCTCGGCAGTCCGCTGCTCGTCGGTCTCGGCGAGGATGCGCTTTACCTCGCCTCGGACGCGCACGCCTTGCTCGGCGTCGCCTCGCTGCTCGTGGATCTCGAGGATGGGGAGCTCGTCGTTCTCGACGGGAAAGGCTGGCGCATCCTCGGGCTCGATGGTCGGCCCCGACCGCGCGAGCCGCGCACGAGCGGCATCACCCTCGATGCGGTGGAGCGCGGCGAATACCGCCACTACATGCAGAAGGAGATCCACGAGCAGCCGCAAGCCCTCGCCGACACCCTGGAGGGCCGGATCCACGAACGCGGTGCGCTGCCTGGGATTTTCGGGCCCGGGAGCGAGGAGATCCTCGCCCAGGTGCGGGCAGTTCATCTGGTGGCCTGCGGCACCAGCCACCATGCCGCTGCCGTGGCGCGCTATTGGCTCGAGGCGATCGCACGGGTAAGCGCGCAGGCCGAGATCGCCAGCGAATACCGCTACCGCGAGCTGGTGCTCCCCGAACACACCCTGTTCGTGGCCATTTCCCAGTCGGGGGAAACGGCCGATACGCTCGCGGCGTTGCAGAAATCGCGGGAGCTGCCCTATCTCGCCCGCCTCGCCATCTGCAACGTTCCCGAAAGCAGCCTGCTCCGCGGCAGCGAACTACGCCTTCTCACCCGCGCCGGACCGGAAATCGGGGTGGCGAGCACCAAGGCCTTCACCACCCAGCTCGCCGCCCTGGCGCTGCTGACCTTGCGGATCGCCGAGCACCGCCGCGGTGCGAGCCTCCCGGCCGCTGCCTATGCCCAAGAACTCCTGAGGCTGCCGGGACTGATTCGGCGCGTGCTCGCCCGCGAGGCGGAGATCCGGAGCTTGGCCGAGCATTTCGTGCGCCGCGAGCACGCCCTGTTCCTCGGACGCGGCGTGCACTACCCGATCGCGCAGGAAGGTGCGCTGAAGCTCAAGGAGATTTCCTACATCCACGCGGAGGCGTATGCCGCCGGGGAGCTCAAGCATGGTCCGCTGGCCTTGGTGGATGAGAACATGCCGGTGGTGGCGGTGGCGCCCAACGATCGTCTGCTCAAGAAACTTCGCTCCAACCTCGAGGAAGTGCGCGCCCGGGGAGGCCAGCTGTTCGTGTTTCTCGAGGAGGGCGTCGAGGACGTCCCGCTGGGTCCGCGCGATCGCCTGATCCATCTGCCTGGCGGCGGTGACTTCGGTTCGCCGGTTCTCTTCACCGTGCCACTGCAGCTGCTCGCCTACCACGTCGCGGTGCTTCGCGGCACCGACGTCGATCGCCCGCGGAATCTCGCGAAGTCGGTCACGGTCGAGTGATTGGCAGCCACTGCCGCTTGCTGCTGGTTTGGCCGCGGGCGGCGATGCTGCTATACCAAAAGGCACCGAAACTCTTTTTTCGCGCTGTCCGAACCATGGGCGCAGAACTTCGCACCGGATCTCAGGAAGCCCTGTGGCAGTCGTTGGTCGCGGAGAGCGAACAACACACCGGCATCCGCCTCGATGAGGAACTCGAGGCCTACCTCGTCTTCGTGCTCATGCGCCATGCGCGGGACGCCACCCTGTTGGCGCGGGTGATGGCGCTCGAACTCTTTCGCGCCTGCGGGGAACTGGGGCGGCGCCGGTTGGAGGAGCTTCGCGACGTCGGGGATCGCTGCTTGCTGCTGAGCGGCTGGTACCCGGCGCAAGCGCTCCGTCGGCGGGTCGCACGAGATTACTTCGTCCGACTCGGACGCAGTGCTTACCTAGCCGCGGCCGAGAACGCTTCCGCTGCCTATGGCGAACTCTTCTCGCGCCTGGCGGTCGGCTTCGCCCGCCTCGTTCGGGTGCTCGCCGGTGTCCGTCAGTCGCAATCCCTCCCGCGAGCAGCGCATTGGATCGAGCCGGCGAGCTCGCTGCATTGATTGACCCCGACGGCACCGGGCATCTCGGCGGCGGGGTGGCTAGGGCGAGGGGGTCTCGTCTCCGCTTTCCTGGTCCTCAAGGTGGAACGGTTCGGCGAAGCCCGACTCGGCCGAGAAGCCGTCCTCCGATGCCTCGAAAGAACGATCGAGCGGCTGAGCATGGGCCGGAATGCCCGCTGCGCGTGCCGCGAGAAGACGCGCCTCGGCCTCATTGAGCGCCGCTTTGAGCGCCTCCCGACGCGCATGAGGGATGGCCGTCCAATGGCAGCCGAGCAGCGCCGCCTCCAGCGACCAGAGTAGATTGAGCGTCGGCTTGAAGCCCGCGCGCTTGACCCGGAGAAAAGCCTCGACGGAGCCGATCTTCTCGAGGTCGGCACGGCTACGGACGCCGACCTGGCGCAGCCAGGCGGCGGATTTCGTACCGACTTGCGGCAGGCCGTCGCTCATGGTGCGAGCGCTTCCAGGTAAATCGCGACGATGGCCTCTAATCCTCGCCCATCCTCCTCATCGAATCGGCCCGGGATCGGGCTGTCCAGATCGAGGACGCCAAAAGGCGCACCCGATGGATGGGCGAGCGGCACGACGATCTCCGAACGGGATTCGGGATCGCAGGCGATGTGATCGGGGAAGGCATGGACGTCGGGGACGATCAGCGTCCGCCCCGAGGCCAGGGCCCGCCCGCACACACCCCGGCCCCAGGCGATACGGGTGCACGCCGGTTTCCCCTGAAAAGGACCCAACACCAGTTCCGACCCGTTCCAAAAGTAAAATCCCGCCCAGTTGAGTCCCGGTAGCTGATGGTACAAAAGCGAAGCGAGATTGGCGGCGCGCGCGATCGGATCGCGCTCATCCTCCAGCAGCGCCCTGCTCTGCGCGACGAGGAGCCGATAAAGGTCGCTCTTGTCTGCCGTTTGCGGGGAGGGGGCCAGCTGAAACATGAGCGAAATCAGCATACGGGATGGCTGATTGTACCGGAGCCGTCGCTTCGACCAGCATAAGCGGTGATGAGCGTGGTCCGCCCGTGCGTCCGCCTTTTGCTGACCGGCACCGACACCGGGGTCGGCAAGACCCAGGTCGCCGTCGCCTTGACCAGAGCGCTAGTCGCGCGCGGGCTGCGCGTGGCGGTCATGAAGCCGATCGCAAGCGGCTGCAGCCTGAATGAGCAGGGCTGGCGAAACGAGGATGCGCTCGCTCTCATCGAGGCGAGCGGTCTCGCGGTTCCTTACGAGTGGGTCAATCCCTTCGCCTTGCCCCTGCCGGTTTCGCCTCATTTGGCCGCGCGCCATGCCGGCGTGCAGATCGAGCTCGGCGCAGTGCGCGAAGCCGCCAACCGCCTCCTCGCTCTCGCACCGGAGGTGCTCCTGGTCGAGGGCGCGGGCGGATGGCTCTCCCCGCTCGGGGATCGCATCGATCATTCCGACCTCGCCCGCGAGCTTGGCTGCCGGGTGCTATTGGTGGTCGGTTTGCGCCTAGGCTGCATCAACCATGCACGATTGAGCGTGCGTGCCTTGCGCGCGGACGGGATGAGCGTAGCTGGCTGGATCGGCAGCGAGGTTCGGAAGGGCGAGCAGCTACTCGAGGAAGTCGAAGCCGAGCTTCGCCGCTTCCTTCCCGTTCCCTGGCGGGGTCGCTTGGGGTACGGGGCGGCAGTTTGGGATGGTGATCTGTCGTGGTTGTGGGAGCGTAGCGACTGAGGGGGGTGCCCCAAAAGCCCACGCCCCGCTTGTAGAGGCGGGGCGTGGGTGGGTGGGTGGATCCTGGCGGTGACCTACTCTTGCACGGCTTGGGCCGCACTACCATCGGCGCTGGCGTGTTTCACTTCCGAGTTCGGGATGGGGTCGGGTGGTTCCACGCCGCCATGGCCGCCAGGAAAGGGGGGATGGGATGGAGGGCGTTGGGTTTGTGTGTGTGTGAGGGGGCTTGAGGCGGTAGGGTCAAGCCGCACGGGCGATTAGTACGCGTCAGCTGCGCGCATTGCTGCGCTTGCACATCGCGCCTATCGACCAGGTGGTCTACCTGGGCCCTTCAGGGAGCTTGATGCTCGCGGGAGATCTCATCTTGGGGCGCGCTTCCCGCTTAGATGCGTTCAGCGGTTATCGCTTCCGAACGTAGCTACCCGGCGATGCCACGGGCGTGACAACCGGAACACCAGAGGTTCGTCCACTCCGGTCCTCTCGTACTAGGAGCAGCCCCCCTCAAATCTCCAACGCCCACGGCAGATAGGGACCGAACTGTCTCACGACGTTCTGAACCCAGCTCGCGTACCACTTTAAATGGCGAACAGCCATACCCTTGGGACCGGCTACAGCCCCAGGATGTGATGAGCCGACATCGAGGTGCCAAACACCGCCGTCGATATGAACTCTTGGGCGGTATCAGCCTGTTATCCCCGGAGTACCTTTTATCCGTTGAGCGATGGCCCTTCCATACGGAACCACCGGATCACTAGGACCTGCTTTCGCACCTGCTCGACCCGTCGGTCTCGCAGTCAGGCGCGCTTCTGCCCTTGCACACACCGCACGATGTCCGACCGTGCTGAGCGCACCTTCGTGCTCCTCCGTTACCTTTTAGGAGGAGACCGCCCCAGTCAAACTACCCACCACACACGGTCCCCGACCCGGATCACGGGCCTGGGTTAGAACGTCGAGCACACCAGGGTGGTATTTCAAGGTCGCCTCCACCCGAACTGGCGTCCGGGCTTCTTAGGCTCCCACCTATCCTACACAAGCGAACTCAACGTCCAGTGTGAAGCTGTAGTAAAGGTTCACGGGGTCTTTCCGTCTTGCCGCGGGAACGCTGCATCTTCACAGCGATTTCAATTTCACTGAGTCTCGGGTGGAGACAGTGCCGCTGTCGTTACGCCATTCGTGCAGGTCGGAACTTACCCGACAAGGAATTTCGCTACCTTAGGACCGTTATAGTTACGGCCGCCGTTTACCGGGGCTTCGATCAGGAGCTTCGCCTTGCGGCTGACCCCATCACTTAACCTTCCGGCACCGGGCAGGCGTCACACCCTATACGTCCACTTTCGTGTTGGCAGAGTGCTGTGTTTTTGATAAACAGTCGCAGCGGCCTCTTCACTGCGACCCCCGGAAGCTTTGTGGCGCACGCCACCACCTCCAGGGGCGTACCTTCTCCCGAAGTTACGGTACCATTTTGCCTAGTTCCTTCACCCGAGTTCTCTCAAGCGCCTGGGGTTTCTCACCCTGCCGACCTGTGTCGGATTACGGTACGGTCTTGCGTGACCTGATGCTTAGAGGCTTTTCCTGGGAGCTTGGGATCAGTGACTTCAGGTCCGAAGACCCTGGTCTCGCTGCTCGGCGTATGACCCTCCGGATTTGCCTAGAGGATCCGCCTACCGGCTTTCCCCGGGACCACCAACGCCCGGTACACCTACCCTTCTCCGTCCCCCCTTCGCAGTCACACAAGGTGCCGGAATATCAACCGGCTTCCCATCGACTACGCCTTTCGGCCTCGCCTTAGGGACCGACTCACCCTGCGCCGATGACCGTTGCGCAAGGAACCCTTGGGCATTCGGCGTGCGGGCTTTTCACCCGCATGATCGTTACTCATGTCAGCATTCGCACTTCCGATACCTCCAGCAGGCCTCTCGACCTACCTTCACCGGCTTACGGAACGCTCCTCTACCACCCGCTTCAACAGCGGATCCGCAGCTTCGGTTCACGGCTTGAGCCCCGTTAAATCTTCCGCGCAGGCCGACTCGACCAGTGAGCTATTACGCTTTCTTTAAAGGGTGGCTGCTTCTAAGCCAACCTCCTGGCTGTCTAAGCCTTCCCACATCGTTTTCCACTGAGCCGTGATTGGGGACCTTAGCTGGCGGTCTGGGTTGTTTCCCTCTCCACGACGGATGTTCGCACCCGCCGTGTGTCTCCCGTGCATCCCTTCCCGGTATTCGGAGTTTGCCATGGTTTGGTAAGTCGCCATGACCCCCTAGCCATAACAGTGCTCTACCCCCGGGAGGGTTCACACGAGGCGCTACCTCAATAGCTTTCGAGGAGAACCAGCTATCTCCGAGCTCGTTTAGCTTTTCACTCCTAGCCACAACTCATCCCCTACCTTTTCAACGGGAGTGGGTTCGGGCCTCCAGCCGGCGTTACCCGGCCTTCACCCTGGTCATGGCTAGATCGCCCGGTTTCGGGTCTGCTGCCCGCGACTCTACGCCCTGTTCGGACTCGGTTTCCCTTCGCCTCCCCTACTCGGTTAAGCTCGCCACGGACAGCAACTCGCTGACCCATTATACAAAAGGTACGCCGTCACCCCTCGCGGGGCTCCGACTGCTTGTACGCATACGGTTTCAGGTCTATTTCACTCCCCTCACCGGGGTTCTTTTCACCTTTCCCTCACGGTACTGGTCCACTATCGGTCGGTCAGGAGTATTGAGCCTTGGAGGATGGTCCCCCCATCTTCGGACAGGGTTCCACGTGCCCCGCCCTACTCATCATCACGCACCGCGCCCTTTCGTGTACGGGGCTCTCACCCTCTATGGCCGGCCTTCCCAGACCGTTCCACTAAAACACGATGCGCTTCTGGGCTCCTCCCGTTTCGCTCGTCACTACTCCGGGAATCTCGGTTGATTTCTTTTCCTCCAGGTACTGAGATATTTCAGTTCCCTGGGTTCGCCTCCCGCCCCTATGAATTCAGAACGGGATGACCCTCACGGGCCGGGTTTCCCCATTCGGACATCGCCGGATCAACGCTCGCTGCCAGCTCCCCGACGCTTTTCGCAGGCTGCCACGTCCTTCATCGCCTCTGACCGCCAAGGCATCCACCGTATGCGCTTCTTCGCTTGACCCTGCCGCCTCAAACCTCCTCAAGACGACACGACAAGCCTTCCACGCCTCTTGCCTCTTCATCACACGTTGGCTACAACCCCAACGCGCTCTCCATCCCATCTTGTCAAACAACCAGCAGCCGCCTCAACGCGACCACCTCAAAAACGTCACCTCGCCCTGGTGGGTCTGGGTGGACTCGAACCACCGACCTCACCCTTATCAGGGGTGCGCTCTGACCACCTGAGCTACAGACCCAACCCTCAGCAGGCCACACCCTCCGCGCCACCCCTGGTGGAGCTGATCGGAGTCGAACCGACGACCCCCTGCTTGCAAAGCAGGTGCTCTCCCAGCTGAGCTACAGCCCCAACCGGCCAGGACCACGCAGGTGCCTTGTGCGGGCGCCCATGAACCAGGCACCCCTTCGCTCGAAAGGAGGTGATCCAGCCGCACCTTCCGGTACGGCTACCTTGTTACGACTTCACCCCAGTCATCGACCACACCGTGGAAAGCGCCCCCCTCGCGGTTAGGCCACCTGCTTCTGGTGCAGCCGACTCCCATGGTGTGACGGGCGGTGTGTACAAGGCCCGGGAACGTATTCACCGCAGCAATGCTGATCTGCGATTACTAGCGATTCCGACTTCATGCAGTCGAGTTGCAGACTGCAATCCGGACTGAGACCGGCTTTCTGGGATTGGCTCCACCTCACGGCTTCGCAACCCTCTGTACCGGCCATTGTAGTACGTGTGTAGCCCTGGCCGTAAGGGCCATGATGACTTGACGTCGTCCCCACCTTCCTCCGTCTTGTCGACGGCAGTCCTCCTAGAGTTCCCGGCCAAACCGCTGGCAACTAGGAGCAAGGGTTGCGCTCGTTGCGGGACTTAACCCAACATCTCACGACACGAGCTGACGACAGCCATGCAGCACCTGTGTCCCGGCTCCCTCGCGGGCACCCCCACATCTCTGCAGGGTTCCGGGCATGTCAAGGCCAGGTAAGGTTCTTCGCGTTGCATCGAATTAAACCACATACTCCACCGCTTGTGCGGGCCCCCGTCAATTCCTTTGAGTTTCAGTCTTGCGACCGTACTCCCCAGGCGGCCGACTTCACGCGTTAGCTTCGATACTGAGCGCGTCAAACGCACCCAACATCCAGTCGGCATCGTTTAGGGCGTGGACTACCAGGGTATCTAATCCTGTTTGCTCCCCACGCTTTCGTGCCTCAGCGTCAGTGTTGGCCCAGGTCGCCGCCTTCGCCACGGGTGTTCCTCCCGATCTCTACGCATTTCACCGCTACACCGGGAATTCCACGACCCTCTGCCACACTCCAGCCCACCAGTATCCAATGCCATTCCCAGGTTAAGCCCAGGGCTTTCACATCGGACTCAGCAGGCCACCTACGCACCCTTTACGCCCAGTAATTCCGATTAACGCTCGCACCCTCCGTATTACCGCGGCTGCTGGCACGGAGTTAGCCGGTGCTTATTCCCCAGGTACCGTCATCCGCTAAGATTGTTCACCCTAGCGATTTCTTCCCCAGGAAAAGTGCTTTACAACCCGAAGGCCTTCTTCACACACGCGGCATTGCTGGATCAGGCTTTCGCCCATTGTCCAAAATTCCCCACTGCTGCCTCCCGTAGGAGTCTGGGCCGTGTCTCAGTCCCAGTGTGGCCGACCACCCTCTCAGGCCGGCTACCGATCGTCGCCTTGGTAGGCCATTACCCCACCAACTAGCTAATCGGACATCGGCTCATCCCCAAGCGCGAGGCCTTACGGTCCCCCGCTTTCACCTCAAGGCTCCCACCTCAAGGCACCATGCGGTATTAGCCTGAGTTTCCCCAGGTTATCCCCCACTTGAGGGCAGATTCCGATGCATTACTCACCCGTCCGCCACTCGCCGCCCACCGTGTCACCACGGCTGCGCTGCCGTCCGACTTGCATGTGTTAGGCATGCCGCCAGCGTTCAATCTGAGCCAGGATCAAACTCTTCAGTTCAAAACTCAGAGCTCAACCCAGAACAACTTCCAGGCTCTCTCAGGGCCTCCCAGCCCATAGGCACCCACACAAAACACCTGCGCAACTTCTCAAACAACACCGCGACTCACCATCGCAAACCCACCCAGCATCTCGCTAGGGGAGCTCTCCACTATACCCCGAAAAAGATGACTGTCAAGAGCATCGGTGCCCATCGTCGCGCCCGGCCGGCTGCCCCTGGGTCCCCCTCGCAAGGCTGCGCGCCGACGGATCCCGAACCCCTCCATGAACACGTGCGTCTCGCGGAGCGCGCCCGCGCGTGGCACGATCGGCATCGTCAGTGAGCCTTTCGCACGGCGATGCGCGCTCCACACCGATCTCGCGGCTCGGTCCTCTTCGCGCTTCTCCTCTCCCTGCTCGCGGCCTGCGGCGGCGGAGAGGAACCTCGAAGCATTCGCCTCGGCGGGGAAACCTTCGCCGTCGAAATCGCCGACGAGGACGCCGAGCGCGAGCGCGGCCTGATGTTCCGCGAGCAGCTCGGCCCGCGCGAGGGAATGCTCTTCGTCTGGGAAGACGAGGCTCTGCGAAGCTTCTGGATGAAGAACACCCGGATCCCGCTCGATATTCTCCACTTCGACGGCGAGCGCCGGCTGGTGGACATGCATCTCGCCGTGCCGCCCTGCCCAAGCGAGCGTTGTCCGAGCTACGTCGGTATCCGGCCCGCCCGATACGTGCTCGAGGTGCCGGCCGGCACGGCGAAGGCGCTCGGCCTCAGGATCGGCGACCGCTTCGAGTGGCTGGCGCCTTGAGAACGAGGCGGCACAGGGCCACTCGCGCGAGCCCCAAGGGCTCAATCCTCGGCCATCAACTCGAAGTCGGCCTTGGTGACACCGCAGTCGGGGCAGCACCAGGTCTCGGGAACGTCTTCCCAGCGCGTGCCCGGCGGAATGCCATCCTCCGGCCAGCCTTGCGCTTCGTCGTAGATGAAACCGCAGACCACGCACATCCACTTTCGGTAAGGACGGGGATCGAGACGCTCGGCAGGCTGCATGACGTTCGCCAGGAAGATTCGTGATCAAGCGCGATATTGTGACCGATTCGACCGGTTCCGTTGAGCGTATGCGTCCGAGCCTCTCTCGCGGCATCTATCTGATCACGCCCGAGGAGTGGCCTTTCGCTTCTCTGCGCGCCCTCCTGGCGGAACTTCTGCCGCTCGGCCCGGCCCTCCTTCAGTACCGCGACAAGCGCTCGCCCGCGGCCGAACGCCGGCGGCGCGCAGCCCTGCTCTCCGAGCTCTGCCGTGCCCATCGCGTGCCGCTGATCATCAACGACGATCCGGAGCTCGCGCTCGCCGTGGGCGCCGCCGGCGCACACCTCGGACGAGACGATGGCTCGCTCGCCGAGGCGAGAAAGCGTCTCGGACCGGATGCGATCCTCGGTTGGTCCTGCTACGCCGATCTCGAACGCGCGCGCAGGGGTGCGCGCGAGGGGGCGAGCTACCTCGCCTTCGGCAGCGTCTTTCCCTCGCCCACCAAGCCCGAGGCTACGCGCGCGCCTCTCGGCTTGCTCGCCCAAGCCAAACATGAGTTCGCCTTGCCGATCTGCGCCATCGGCGGCATCGGCTTGGCCGAGGCGAGGACCCTTGCCGCCATCGGGGTGGAGCTCGTGGCGGTGATCTCCGCCGTTTTTTCCGCCCAGGATCCGATCGCAGCCTTTCTCGCGCTCAAGCGCGCCTTCGCGGAAGCCGCGAAGGAGTAGGCAAGACGCCCGCCGAAGACCGTCTCGATCGCCCCGATCCGCAAGGGGGAACCGGAATCCACGATCCATCCGCGGCGACTGCGCTAGGCTTCTCCGCTTTCCTCTCGGCGAGCACGCCATGCGCAATCAAGAACTGCTCACGCGCGCCAAGCGCCTCATCCCCGGCGGTGTCAACTCCCCCGTCCGCGCCTTCCGCGCGGTGGGCGGCGAGCCGTTCTTCACCGCCCGTGCCTTCGGGCCCTATCTCTGGGATGTCGAGGGCAAGCGCTATCTCGACTACATCGGTTCCTGGGGACCGATGATTGCAGGTCACGCTCACCCCGCCGTACTCGCGGCGGTCGAGGAGGCGGTCCGCAAGGGGCTTTCCTACGGCACGCCGACCGCGCTCGAGGTGGAGATGGCCGAGCACCTGTGCGCGAGAGTGCCCGGGCTCGAGCGGGTGCGAATGGTCAACTCCGGCACGGAGGCGACGATGGCGGCGATTCGCCTCGCCCGCGCTGCGACCGGACGGCCGCTGATCCTCAAATTCGAAGGCTGCTACCACGGCCATGGCGATGCTTTCCTGGTCGCCGCCGGTTCCGGCGCCGCCACGCTCGGCGTCCCCGACTCTCCCGGCGTGCCCGAGGCTTTGGCTCGCCTCACCCTCACCGTGCCCTACAACGACCTCGTGGCGGTCGAGAAGGCTTTCGCCGAGCATGGCCAGGCGATCGCAGCGGTGATCGTCGAACCCATCGCCGGCAACATGAATCTCATCCTCCCGCGGCCGGGCTTTCTCAGCGGACTTCGCGCGCTCTGCGACCGCCATGGCGCGCTGCTCATCTTCGATGAGGTGATGACCGGCTTCCGGGTCGCACGTGGCGGCGCCGCCGAGCTCTACGGCATTCACCCCGACCTTTACACCTTCGGCAAGATCATCGGCGGCGGCCTGCCCGTGGGGGCCTACGGCGGCCGCGAGGCTTTGATGCGCTTGATCGCGCCCGAGGGACCCGTCTATCAGGCGGGCACGCTTTCGGGCAATCCGGTGGCGATGGCGGCAGGACTTGCCACCTTGAAGCTCACCGAAGCCGAGGGTTTCTACCAGCGCCTCGGCGAGCAGACGCAAGCGCTCTGCCGGGGCCTTGAGGCGGCGGCGAAGAAAGCCGGCATCGGCTTCGCCGCGGTCTTCGTCCCCGGTATGTTCGGGCTGTTCTTCACCGATGGCGAGCCGCCTGCGGATTTCGCCGGCGCCAAAGCCTGCGACCGCGAGCGCTTTCGCCGCTTCTTCCATGCCATGCTCGCCCGCGGTGTGTACCTCGCGCCCTCGCCTTTCGAGGCCGGCTTCGTCTCGAGCGCCCACGGCGAAGAGGAAATCGCCTTCACCATCGAGGCGGCGGCAGCGGCTTTCGCCGAACTCGCACAGGCCTGAGCCTCAGCCGCGACCCAGCCAGCGCCCCAGCGCGCTCAAAAGCAGGCTCAAGACCAGGCTGAGAAGCAGCATCGTGGTGAAGGGGAGGTAGACGGCGAAGCCTTCGCCGCGGATCACCACATCGCCGGGCAGGCGACCAAGCGGCAGGCGTTTGAGCCAGGGCCAGGCGAAGGCGATGAACACGAAAAGCAGCCCCAGCGCAAGCCAAAACTTTTGCGCCGGGCTCATTCCAGGAACAGATCGGGAAGCAGCGGCCGCCCCGGCTCGACGGCGTATGCGGAAAAATCGCTCACGCCCTGCTCGCGCAGAACCTCCTCATCGATGAGGAAGCGGCCGCGGTAGCGGCCAGGCTCGGCGCTCAGGATGGCGATCGCCGCATCGGCCACGATCTCGGGCTTGCGGCATGCACGCGGATCCACCCCGGGGATCATTTTCAGCGCGTCGGTGGCGATCACCGTCTTAGGCCAGAGCGCGTTCACCGCGACTTTGTTCCCGAACTCGGCATGGAGCCCCAGGCTCACGAAGCTCATGCCCATCTTGGCGAGGGTGTAGCCCAGGTGCGGTCCCCACCACCGCGGGTTGAGGCTCGGCGGGGGCGCGAGCGTGAGAATGTGCGCTGCCTCGGCGTGGAGCAGATGCGGCAGGCATTTCTGCGCGCAGAGGAAACTGCCGCGGGCATTGACCTGCATCATCAGGTCGAAGCGCTTGATCGGCGTCTCGAGCGTGCCTTTGAGCCAGATGGCGCTCGCGTTGTTGATGAGGATGTCGATCCCGCCGAAACGCTCAACGGTCGCGGCCACGGCGTTCTCGACGTCCTCTTCGTTGCGGATGTCGCAGCGGATCGGCAGCGCCTCCCCGCCAGCCGCCTCGACCTCCTTGGCCACCTCGTGGATCGTGCCCGGAAGCTTGGGATTGGGCACGTCGCTCTTGGCGACGATCGCCACCCGCGCGCCGCGACGCGCCGCTGCCAAGGCGATGGCGCGGCCGATGCCGCGGGAAGCACCGGTGATGAAGAGAACCTTTCCGCTGAGCTCAGCCATATCCTCCCAAACCCTCGCGATCGCGCGAACCAAAGCGCCGAGTGTAACAGCGATAAAGCCGCTTGCCGGTGGCGAACCAAAGCCGTCGCAGCCAGGAGGGCCGTGAGAGCAGACGCCGCTCGATCGGCGTCAGAGCTTCTCGCAAGTAACTGCGCTTGTGCTTGAGCAAATGCCGCAAATCCTCGCGCGCGAGCAAGCGCTGAAAGCGCGCGCGCGGCGGCGCCACCCGGGCGAGCTGAAAGTCGACGAGCCCCGGCGAACCGTCGGCGAGCACCAGCCAGTTGGGCTCCTTGGCGAGGTCGTTGTGGGTCACGCCCAAGCGATGCATCGCGATCAGCAGGCGGCGAGCGGCCCGGAAGTAGTCGAGCCGCTTCGGCCGCGCGAGCTGCATCGGTTCGCCGAAAAGATATTCGCGCACGAGGCGATCGCGTTCGCAGGCGAACAGCCGAGGAATCCCGGCAAGTCCCGCGAGCGCAGCGAGCGCCCTCGCCTCGCGCCTGAGCAAGGCGCGCGCGAGCGGCCTGAGCCACCAGCGCACCCCCGAGACCTCGCGCACCACCACCAGCCCCCGTTCCTCACGCTCCAGTCGGATCTCGCCGAACGCGTCGCGTTTGAGGATGTGGGGCAGGACGAGCGGTGGCCGAGACGCGCCCTCGGCGTGCTCCCGCGCTTGCCGCTCTACCCGCCTCGGCCCCTCGGCGGTCATCGGGTTCTCAATCCCGCTGAAAACGAGGCAGAAGCTCGGCGATCCGCCGCAGGCGGGCGATGGCATCTTCGCTTTCGAGCAGCTCCTGCCGCTCCTCGAGCTCGAGCGGCAGCAGCTCCGCGAGGCGCATGCCGACCCAGCCGGCCTCGTCGAGATCGCCGCGCGAAAAACTCCCGAAGGCAGCACCGATGCGCTCGATCATCCGCTCGAGCAGAACGGCGAGCAGGCCGAACTCCGGCGGCAAGGCGCGGGGTGCCTCGAGAGCGAACGGCTCGACCTCGCCGATCAGCAAGCCGTTGTCGCGGACCCTCAGGCCGAGGACCCGGAAACGTCCCTCACCCCGACAGGCGATACCGAGGAGGCCATCGGGCAGGGTGTAGAAATCGACGATCCGAGCCTCGGTGCCCACTCGCGCCGGTATCGCCGGGCGACCCGCCTCGCGGCCCGCGAGGATGAGGCACACCCCGAAAGGCCGGCCGAGCCGGGTGCATTCTCGCACCAACTGAAGATAGCGCGGCTCGAAGATGCGCAGATGCAGCGTGCCGCCGGGAAAGAGGACCGTGCGCAGTGGAAACAGCGGGAGCTCGGAGGCGCTCACTAGGGCAGTCTAACCCGCCTCATCCGCCAGCGTCGCCTGTCCGAGACGGGAAAGCAGCCGCTGCGGCGCACCGCCGAAGGATCCGTTCGACATGAAGCACACCGCTTCCCCGGGGAGGCGATCGCGGGCGATCGCCTCGATCAAACCCTCGATCTCCGAATGGACGCGCAGGCGTTCGCCGAGACGCGCCGCCAGCACCTCGCCCCGCCACGCCACGCCCGGGGGAATGAACAGCTCGATCCGGTCGGCCAGGGCGAGCGCCTCAGGGAGGCGCTCGAGGTGCGCGCCCATGCGCATCGAGTTGCTGCGCGGCTCGAGGGCGAGCCGAAGCGAGCTGCCTGGCCCCAAGCGCGCGCGGAGCGCCTCGAGGGTTCTGGCGATCGCGGTGGGATGATGGGCGAAGTCTTCGAAGACCCGGATCCCCCCAACCTCGCCGAGAAACTCAAGCCGCCGGCGCACCCCGCGAAAATCCGGAAGATGGCCGAGTGCCGCCTCCGCCATCACACCCGCCGCCGACACCGCGGCCAGGGCAGCGAGGGCATTCTCGACGTTGTGAACCCCAGCGAGCGCCCAACTCGCTTTACCGAGCTCCCGACCGTCGTGCCACACCCGAAAACGCGAGGCATCGGCGCACAGCGCCTCCGCCCGCCAGCGCGCCCCGTCCGCAAAACCGAAGCGCTCGACCGGAGTCCAACAGCCCATCTGCAGCACCCGCTCCAAGGCCTCATCGCCCGCTTTGACCACGAGCCGGCCCGAGCGGGGTACCGTGCGTACCAAAAGGTGGAACTGGCGCTCGATGGAGGCGAGGTCGGGATAGATGTCGGCGTGGTCGTACTCGAGGTTGTTGAGCACCGCGATCCGCGGCCGGTAATGCAGGAACTTGGCGCGTTTGTCGAAGAAGGCGGTGTCGTACTCATCGGCCTCGATCACGAAGAGCTCGCCCGAGCCGACTCGCGCCGAAAGCGGAAAATCCCTCGCCACACCGCCGATCAGGAAACCGGGCGCCAACCCCAAACGATCGAGCAGGAAGGCGGTGAGCGCCGTGGTGGTGGTCTTGCCGTGGGTGCCCGCGATCGCGATGACTTTACGCTGGTGCAAAAGCTCGCGCGCGAGCCACTCCGGCCCTGAGGCATAGGGCAAGCCGCGATCGAGCACCGCCTCGACCGCGGGATTGCCGCGCGAAAGGGCGTTGCCGATCAGCACGAGATCCGGCTCGAGTTCGCGGAGATGCTCCTCGCGATAGCCCTCGCGAACGGCGATCCCGAGGGCACGGAGCTGCTCGCTCATCGGCGGATAGAAGGCCGTATCACTGCCCGTGACTTCATGGCCGAGCTCGCGCGCAATCGCCGCCACGCCAGCCATGAAGGTGCCGCAGACGCCGAGAATGTGGATACGCATCAGCTCGGTCCGGAATGCGCGGCGAGGGGAACGAGGAACACGATTCCTGGGATGAGTCCGATGAGCAGCGCGGCGAGGGCGCCCAGCGCGAGCGACACCTCGAGCGCATGGCGCAAGATGTGGCCTTGCACCATGAGCTGCCAGATCCCCATCGCGAGGACGGCAAGCACCGCGAGCTCCACCAATGCCGAAGGTGCGGCCGGTGCGACCCCGTCGCTCGCGCCGGCCATGATCAGCACGAGCGGGAGGAGCAACACGCGGAAGGCGAGATCGCTCAGCCACAAGGCGGTGAGACTCTTGATCAGCCGCGGCAGGATGCCGCGCCAGGCGAAGAACATCGCGAACAACAACACGCGCAGCGCATGGCTGGCCAGCACCGCCGACAGCACGCTTGCATTTTTTTCCCTCGCCAGAAGGAGGAGGACGTCGAAGCCGATGCAAAGCGCGATCAACGTGAAAAGCAGCGCCGGGCTGAATGGCAGGTCCTGCGGCCTCGCCCGAAACAGCAACAGATCGCGGGCCAGCGCGATCACCGTCGGAGCTTTCGGCATTCAGCGCAGGGCGGCGAGCAGGCGCTCGGAGACTTCCTCGACCGTGCCCACCCCATCCACGCGACGCAGCCGACTCTGGGCCGCGAAATACTCCACCACCGGCGCCGTCTGGCTCTCATAGACCCGAAGACGCTGCTTGACCGCCTCGGGGCTGTCGTCGCTCCGCCCCTCCTGGGCGGCGCGACCGGCCAGGCGCTCGATGAGCATCGCCACCGGAACCTCGAGCAGCACCGCTGCATCGAGAGGCTGCCCGAGCCGCTCGAGAAGGGCTGCGAGGGCCTGGCATTGGACGAGGTTGCGGGGGTAGCCATCGAGGATGAAGCCGTTGGACACATCCGGCCGACTGAGTCGTTCCTCGAGCAGATCGAGCATGAGCGCGTCGGAGACGAGCTCGCCGCGCGCCATCACGTCCTTGACTTGCCGACCGAGCGGCGTGCCCGCCGCCACCGCCTGGCGCAGCATTTCGCCGGTCGAGACGTGAGGCACGCCGAGGGCCTCCTTCAGCCTCGCCGCCTGGGTGCCCTTGCCCGAACCGGGCGCACCGAGCAAAACGATCCGCATCAGGTCATCTCCGCTGATCAAGCCACCCCGCCGGGCCTTTGTTTACCATGACGAGGGCCGAAAAGACGCAAAACTAACGGCGCTTCCCTGAACAAGTCAAACCGCTCCCATGCGCCCGCGCAACCTACTCTATGCCCAGTCCGGCGGCGTCACGGCCGTGATCAACGCGACCGCCGCAGCGGTCATCGCCGCCGCCCGGCGCAGTCGCCGCATCGGCAAAATCTTCGGGGCCCGAAACGGCATCCTCGGGGCTCTGCGCGAGGAGCTTCACGACACCTCCAGGCTGCAAAGCGGCGAGCTCAAGGCGCTCGCCTGGACGCCTGGCGGCGTCTTCGGCTCCTGCCGGGTGAAGCTCAAGGATCCCGAGCAGGACCGCGCGACCTACGAGCGGCTTCTTCAGGTCTTCGCCGCTCACGACATCGGGTATTTCCTCTACAACGGCGGCAACGATTCCGCCGACACCGCCCTCAAAATCGCCCGCTTTGCAAAGCAAAGCGGCTACCCCTTGGTGTGCGTAGCCATTCCCAAAACGGTGGACAACGACCTCGAAGGCACCGACAGTTGCCCGGGTTTCGGCTCGGTGGCCAAATACATCGCCACCTCGGTGCGCGAGGCCGCGCTCGATGTGCAGGCCATGGCCGAAACCTCGACCAAGGTGTTCGTCATCGAGGTCATGGGCCGGCACACCGGCTGGATCGCGGCGGCCGCCGGCCTGGCCGGGAATGGGCGGGATGAGGCGCCGCACTTGATCCTCTTTCCCGAGCGCCCCTTTGCAGAGGAAGCGTTTTTCGAGGCGGTCAAAAGCACCGTCGCTCGCCTCGGCCATTGCGTGGTCGTGGTCTCCGAGGGTCTGCGCGATGGCAACGGCCGTTTTCTCGCCGAGACCGGGCACAAAGACGCTTTCGGCCACGCCCAACTCGGGGGCGCTGGTCAGGTCATCGCCGAGCTCGTGCGCGGCCGCCTCGGCCTCAAGGTGCATTGGGCCTTGCCCGATTATCTTCAGCGCTCTGCGCGCCACCTCGCCTCGCGAACCGACCTTGAGCAGGCCCGTGCCGTCGGCGAGGCGGCGGTGCGCTTCGCGCTCGCAGGCATGAATGGCCAGATGCCGGGAATCGAGCGCCTTTCCGATCGGCCCTACCGCTGGCGGATCGTGCCGGTACCGCTCGAGAAGGTCGCCAATCGCGAGAAGAAGCTCCCGGCCGCATTCCTCCGGCGCGATGGTTTCGGCATCAGCGCCAAAGCGCGCGCCTACCTCGCCCCTCTGATCGAAGGCGAAGCCTATCCGCCCTTCCGCGACGGTTTGCCCGATTACCGCTCCTTCCGGCTACCGCTCGCTCGCAAAAAACTGAAAGCCTGGGAGGAGGCTTAGGCTCACCGAGGGCCGTTCGCGATCGGGCATGCCACCATGCATGAGGCGTGAGCATCAGCTGCGGCGCGCGCGATTGCGATTGCGTGCCGTTCGCGATCCGGCATTCCACCCTCGACGAGGCGCCCCAAAGGCCCGCGCCGGCGGCGTCCCCATCCGCGAGAGGGAAGCGGTGCAATGCCGCACCGCCGGGGGCGGCCGCGCTCGCTCATCGCCTGAACGGTAGCGGCGAAACCTCGAGCCCATCCTCGGGCGCAGACTGCGCTCGCGGGAAACTCACCGAAAAGCGGAGCGCATCGGACGCTTTCTTCTCAGGCCGCTCGCGGGTGGCGCCGCTCTTCGGGTTTCATCGGCAGCCGGCCTCCGCACGCCCGCTCGAACAAGGACGTGGCTCGATGCCTGCCCGGCCGCGGCGTGACGGCGGATCATGCCCTCATCGCGGGAAGCGAAGTCGAGGCCGGGACCGAGGAGCCTCCGCGGCGCTCGATTTTCAGGATCAAACCCCTCGGGCATGGGCGGCATGCCTATCGGACCGGCGAAGGCGTTGCGAAGCTGGCGCTCCTCGACCCCTTCGGCGGGGGATGGACCCTCGGTTCGCGCCTCGCCCGTGGCTTGCGTTACAGTGCACGGCTCATGTCGAGCCAAGTCTCTCCACCCGCGCTGCGCTGTCGCGGCCTCGAAAAGCGCTTCGGGAGCATCACCGCGCTCACCGGCCTCGACCTCGAGGTGCCGCGCGGCGTCGTCTTCGCCCTGCTCGGCCCCAACGGCGCGGGCAAGACCACCACCGTCCGGCTCGTGCTCGGTCAGCTGCATCCCGATCGCGGGCGAATCGAGGTACTCGGGGGAACCCCGAGCGACCCCCTGGTCCGCCGCCGCGTCGGGCTCGCGCCGCAGGGCATCGCGCTCTATGGCGAGCTCTCCGCCCGCGAGAACCTTTGCCTCTTCGGCCGCCTGGCCGGCTGCCGCGGCCGCCCGCTCGCCGCACGGATCGAGGCGCTGCTGGCGCGGGTGGGGCTTGCCGAGCGCGCCGACGAGCCGGTCCGCGCATTCTCCGGCGGGATGCAGCGGCGTCTCAACCTCGCTGCGGCGCTGGTGCACGAACCCGAGCTGGTGGTGCTCGACGAGCCCACCGCCGGGGTCGATCCTCAATCGCGCGAGGCGATCTTCGGTCTGATCCGCGAGCTGGCGGCCGAGGGCCGCACCGTGCTCTTCTCGACTCATTACCTCGAGGAGGCCGAGCGCCTCGCCGATCGCGTGGCGATCATCGATCATGGTCGGCTGGTCGCCTGCGATGCGGTGGCAGCGCTGATCGAGCGCTTCGGCGGCGCGCCCCGGCTGGTGGTGGAGACCGAGGCGGGATCGGCCACCTACGAGGCCGACCGCCCGCTCGAGTTGCTCAACGCCATCGCTTCGCGCGCCACCATCCGCCGTTTTCGGCTCGAGCCGCCGCGGCTCGACCAGGTGTTCCTGCGCCTGACCGGCCATGCCTTCCGCGACTGAGCGGCTCGGCCGCATCTTGGCGCTGACGCGGAAGGATCTCGTGATCTGGTCGCGCAACCGCGCCTCGGTGTTCTTCACCCTGGCCTGGCCGGTGGTGATCGCGCTGTTCTTCGGGGTGGTCTTCGGTGGCGGCGGCGGTCGCAGCGCACCCCTGCGGCTGGGGCTCGTCGTCGAGGATGCACACCCGGCGGCACGTGCCTTCGCCGAACGCCTGGCAGCGCACGAGGGGCTCCTGATCGAGCCGATCAGCCTCAGCCAGGCGGAGGAGGGGCTTCGCCGCGGCCGGATGCCCTTTTGCGCTGGTGGTGCCGGAAGGCTTCGGTCGCGGCATCCTGCGTTTCTTCAATGGCGACGTTCCTGCGCTCAGACTGCTGTTCGACCCGGCGCGCCGCAGCGAGCGCGGGCTGATCGAGGGTCTGCTGTTCCATGCCGCCTTCGCCACCGCCTTCGCCGAGGCGGAACGCGCGCTCGCCGCCGCACCCGTCCCATCCGCGGCGTTGCGTGAGGCGCAGGCGGGGATGCCCGCGCCGGTGGCCGCCGCCTTCGAACGCTTCCTCGAAGCGCTGGCCGCATTCCGCGCCGAGATCGCGCGCAGCGACGCCGCGTCGCGCACGCCAGCGTCCTTCGCCCCGACCCCGCCACTCGCCGCCGAGGCCATCGCCGGAACCAGCATGCGCCCGCCGAGCAGCTTCGCGGTGAGTTTCATCCAGGCCATGTTCTGGGCGCTGCTCGGCGCCATGATGAGCATGCTGAGTGAAATGGTGCGCGAGAGGATGACCGGCACCTTCGAGCGGCTGCGCGCCTCGCCGGCCTCGCCCGGCGAGATCCTGCTCAGCAGCGCCTTCTCCACCTGGCTGTTGATGCTGCTGGCGCTGGGTCTGCTCGCCCTGCTCGCCCTCCTGCTCGGCATCCGTCCCGCGGATCCGCTCAAGCTCCTCGCCGCCGCCGCGGCCGCATCGCTCGCCTTCACCGGCCTCACTCTGCTCTTCGCCTCGGCCGGTGATTCGATGCAGGCCGTGCACGGCACCACCTGGGCGGTGATGCTGCCGCTGGCCATGGTCGGCGGTGCGATGGTGCCGCTATTCCTGCTTCCCGCCTGGCTCGCCACCCTCTCGCACGTGAGCCCGGTCAAGTGGACGGTGCTCGCCCTCGAAGGCGCCTACTGGCGGCAGATGAGCTGGGCGGAGCTTGCCCTCGCCCTCGCCACCCTGCTCGGCATCGGCCTGCTCGCCGCGCTGCTCGGGATTCGCCGGATCCTCGCCCGCACCTGAGTCGCCAAGCGTCCTCACGACGTGGCGGTTATACTTGGGCGCTTTGCATCGCCGGCGGCGGTGCCTGTTCCTCTCGACTTGTCTCCTCCGGGGTTTGACGCGATGTCGCACGAACATGCTCTCTACCTCGCCCTCGGCTGCGCCGTGCTCGCCATCCTCTACGGCGCCTGGTCGGTGCGCTGGATCCTCTCGCTTCCCGCCGGCAGCGAGCGGATGCAGCAGATCGCGGCGGCGATCCAGGAGGGTGCCGCGGCCTACATGAACCGGCAGTACTCGACCATCGCCCTGGTCGGCATCGTGCTGTTCCTGGTCATCGGCCTGGTGCCCAAGCTCGGCTGGGCGATCGCCATCGGTTTCCTGATCGGCGCGCTGCTCTCCGGACTCGCCGGCTACATCGGCATGTTCATCTCGGTACGCGCCAACGTGCGCACCGCGCAGGCGGCGCACGAAGGGATGCGGCCGGCGCTGGCGGTGGCCTTCCGCGGCGGGGCGATCACCGGGATGCTGGTCGTGGGTCTCGGTCTGCTCGGCACCGCCGGCTACTACGCGCTGCTCGGCGCCTTCGGCATCACCGGCTACGATGCGGTCCATGCGCTGGTCGGGCTGGCCTTCGGTGGCTCGCTGATCTCGATCTTCGCCCGGCTCGGCGGCGGCATCTTCACCAAGGGTGCCGACGTCGGCGCCGATCTCGTGGGCAAGGTGGAAGCGGGCATCCCGGAGGACGATCCGCGCAATCCGGCGGTGATCGCCGACAACGTCGGCGACAACGTCGGCGACTGCGCCGGCATGGCGGCCGATCTGTTCGAGACCTATGCGGTCACGGTAATCGCCACCATGCTGCTCGGGGTGTTGATGCAGCAAACCATCGGCGGCCATCCGGTGCTGTATCCGCTCGCCCTGGGCGGCGCCTCGATCGTCGCCTCGATCATTGGAACCTTCTTCGTGCGGGTGGGCGAGGACGGCCGGATCATGAAGGCGCTCTACAAGGGGGTGATCGTCTCCGGGCTGCTGGCCGCGATCTTCTTCTGGCCGATCACCCAGGGCCTGATGAAGGACGCGGCGGCCGGCCCCCTCGGTCTCTACCTGTGCGCCCTGATCGGGCTCGCGCTCACCGCGGCGATGGTGTGGATCACCGAGTACTACACCGGCACTCAGTACGCCCCGGTACGCCGGGTCGCCGCGGCGAGCCAGACCGGGCATGCCACCAACATCATCGCCGGGCTCGGCGTGTCGATGAAGGCCACCGCGCTGCCGGTGCTGGCCGTCTGCCTCTCCATCTGGGGTGCCTATTCCCTGGCCGGGCTCTACGGCATCGCCATCGCTGCGACCGCGATGCTGTCGATGACCGGGATGATCGTGGCACTCGATGCCTACGGGCCGATCACCGACAACGCCGGCGGCATCGCCGAGATGGCGGGGCTCGACGCCAAGGTGCGGGCCGTCACCGACCCGCTCGATGCCGTGGGCAACACCACCAAGGCGGTGACCAAGGGCTACGCCATCGGCTCGGCGGGCCTGGCGGCGCTCGTGCTCTTCGCCGACTACACCTCCAACCTCGACATCTACGGCAAGGCGACCCAGTTCCTGCTCAACGATCCGGCGGTGATCATCGGGCTCTTCATCGGCGGCCTGGTGCCCTATCTGTTCGGCGCGCTGGCGATGGAGGCGGTGGGCCGGGCCGGCGGCAGCGTGGTCAACGAGGTGCGCCGTCAGTTCCGCGAGATCAAGGGGATCATGGAGGGCACGGCCAAGCCGGACTACTCGCGGGCGGTGGACATGCTCACCAAGACCGCGATCAAGGAGATGGTGATCCCCTCGCTGCTGCCGGTGCTGGTGCCGATCGCGCTCGCCTTCGGGATGAACGCGCTGATGGGTCCGGGCGCGGGGATCAAGGCCCTCGGCGGAATGCTGATCGGTACGATCGTGACCGGCATCTTCGTTGCGATCTCGATGACCTCCGGCGGCGGCGCCTGGGACAACGCCAAGAAGTACATCGAAGACGGCCACTTCGGCGGCAAGGGGTCGGAGGCGCACAAGGCCGCGGTCACCGGCGACACAGTGGGCGATCCTTACAAAGACACCGCCGGGCCTGCGATCAACCCGCTCATCAAGATCATCAACATCGTCGCCTTGCTCCTGGTCCCGCTCCTCTGAGCGCGCCAGGCCCGGCGGCCGAGGGGCGGTGCCGACACCGCCCCTCATGCTTTCTCCGCCGCACTGAGCCGGGTATCATCCTCGCCTTTCCTGGTGCGGCCCCGAGTCAGGATTCGATCCCGATGAGCAATTTCCTCTTCACCTCCGAGTCGGTGAGCGAAGGCCACCCCGACAAGATCGCCGACCAGATCTCCGATGCGGTGCTCGATGCCATCCTCGCCCAGGATCCCAAGGCCCGCGTCGCCTGCGAGACGCTGGTCAAGACCGGGGTGGCGATCATCGCCGGCGAGGTGACCACGAGCGCCTGGGTGGATCTCGAGGAGCTCGTGCGGCGGGTGATCCTCGACATCGGCTATGACTCCTCCAAGCTCGGCTTCGACGGCGCCACCTGCGCGGTGATCAACATGATCGGCAAGCAGTCGCCGGACATCGCGCAAGGCGTGGATCGCGGCAATCCCGAAGATCAGGGCGCAGGCGACCAGGGGCTGATGTTCGGCTACGCCACCGCGGAGACGCCGACGCTCATGCCGGCGGCCATCCACCTCGCCCACCGCCTGGTCGAGCAGCAGGCCAAGATGCGCAAGGAGAAGGTGCTTCCGTGGCTCAGGCCCGATGCCAAGAGCCAGGTCACGCTGCGCTACCAGGACGGCAAGGTCGCCGGCGTCGAGGCGGTGGTCCTTTCCACCCAGCACGATCCGGACGTCCGCTACGAGGACCTGGTCGAGGCGGTGCGCTGCCACATCATCGACCCCGTCCTGCCGCGCGAGTGGGTGAGCGCCAAGACCCGCTACCACATCAACCCCACCGGCAAGTTCGTGATCGGGGGACCGATGGGGGATTGTGGCCTCACCGGGCGCAAGATCATCGTCGATACCTACGGCGGCTGGGCCCGCCATGGCGGCGGCGCCTTCTCCGGCAAGGACCCCTCCAAGGTGGATCGCTCGGCGGCATACGCCGCGCGCTACGTGGCCAAGAACATCGTGGCGGCCGGCCTCGCCGAGCGCTGCGAGATTCAGCTCTCCTACGCGATCGGCGTGGCCGAGCCGACCTCGATCTCCGTCACCACCTTCGGCACCGGGCGCATCCCCGACGAGCGGATCGAGGCGCTGATCCGCCGCCACTTCGATCTTCGTCCCTACGGCATCATCCGGATGCTCGATCTACTGCATCCGATGTACCGGCGGACTGCGGCCTATGGTCACTTCGGTCGCCAACCGGAATCCTTCCGCTACCGCGACGCACAGGGAGTCGAGCGCGAGGCGGTGGCGTTCAGCTGGGAGCGTACCGACCGGGCGGAGGCCCTTCGCGCCGACGCTGGGCTCTAAGCCGCGGCAAAGCGGGCCGTCCACCGGGATGCCCGTCGCCAGCGCCTAGAATGGGAGCGATTCGCGCGATTCCCGACCGGCCTTGTTCTGGCGTCTGCTCTTGCTCGTCCTCCTGGGGGCCAATCTGGCGCTCTCCGCCTGGCTGATCTGGGCGCCGACTCGGCCTCCCCCGCCGCCCTCCGAGGCAGGCATTCCCGCCCTCAAGCTGCTCTCCGAGCGGCAGCGGGAAGCCCCTCCACCGGCTCCCGAGCAACCCGCCGCAGAGCTCGCCTCGCCGCCGGAACCGCTCGCTGCATTCCCCCCGGCACGCTGTTTCACGATCGGTCCGATCGGCTCCCAGGCCGAGCTTCGGCGCATCGCCGAACTTCTCTCCCCGCTGGTCGCCGATCTCCAGGTGCGCGAACGTCTCCGCACCGAGACGCGCGGTCATGCGGTCTTTCTGCCCGCATTCCCCTCGCGCGCCGAGGCGCTCGCCGCCGCACGCCGCCTCGCCGAGCAAGGCATCCGGGACTATTACGTGGTGACCAGCGGAGAACAGGAGAACACGATTTCCCTCGGTCTTTTCCGCGACCCGGAGGCCGCCGAGCGGCGAAGCCGGCAGCTCGAGGCGCTCGGCTTCTCGCCGCTGGTCCGCGAGCGCATCGAGCAGACGCGCGTCTATTTCCTCGACCTGATCGAGGATCCGAGCGCCCCGGTCGACTGGCGAGTCCTCGTCTCGCCGGCGCTCAAACGATCGGCGCAGCCCCTCGCCTGTCCGGAACGAGCCGGCGTCGGGGGTTAGAATGGGGCGGCGGTCCGGCTGGCGTAGCTCAGTTGGTAGAGCATCTGCCTTGTAAGCAGAGGGTCCTCGGTTCGAGTCCGGGCGCCAGCACCGCTCTCGGCGAGAGTTGGCGGTGAGCGAAGCATCCGATCCTCTCGAGGCGCTCTTCGCCGAATATCGGGAGAAGCTCCCGCGGCGGCGACGGGCGCTCGCCGCCTTGTGGAAGCGACTGCCCGAGGACGACGAGAGCGCCGGGGTCTGCGCCGAGCTTCGGCTGCAGGTGCATCGCCTCGCGGGATCGGCCGGCGCCTTCGGTTTCGACCGGCTGAGCGCGGCTGCGCGGGAGGTGGATCAGCGGCTCAAGGCCTGGCTCTTCACAGCCCCGGCGCTGAGACCTCCGCAGGCTTGCCTGATCGCCGATCTCTCCGCCCCTTTCGCCGCGCTGCTCGATGCCTTCGCCGAAAGCGGAGCATCGACGCCGGCCGACGGCCCTCTCGAAGCCGCCGGGCAAGCGCGCGAGGTCTTCCATATCGAGGACGATCTCGAGCAGGCGCGCATCCTCGGCCTCAATCTCGAGCGGCTGGGGATCCGCAGCACGCCGCTGCGGGACGGCGAGGCCCTTTTCGATCGCCTGACCCAGCACCGGCCCGACGCGATTCTGCTCGACTATTGGCTGGGCGCCGAAACCGGAGCGGATCTGGCGCGGGCGATCCGATCCACCGCCGGCTGCGAGCGCCTGCCCTTGCTCTGCCTCACCTCCGACATCGGCGACCGGGTGCGGCTGGATGCCCTGGCCGCCGGCTGCGATGAGGTGATGAGCAAGGTGCAGAGCGCCTCCCAGCTCGCAGCCGCGATCTGCGCGTGGCTCGAGGGCATCCTCGCCGATGGCTGAGGTCTGAGGAGCACCCGAGAGCAGCGAGGGGCGCCGCGCGCCGGCGCGCGGTGCCCTCCGCCGATTTCGTTTCATTCCCCGGCGACCGGCAACACGCAGTCCGGCGGCGGAGGGGTGAGCCGCACCAACGGGAAGGCACGACGAGGCTGCCCGTCGCGGGAGATGATCACTTCGCCCTCGGTGCAATTGCGGAAGCGGAAGGCAGCGGTGCCGATCGGCACGGTCTGCACCCCTTGCGGGTCGTAGATGCGTCCACCGCTGGTCTGGAAGAGCAGGACGTTGGCGATGTCGCCGTCGAACTCACCTTGCGCAGTGAGCCAAAGGTACTGCGAATTGTCGCCCCAGGCGTACCAGCCTGCGAAGAAGACATCGATCGTGGGCGAGACATCGATGAAGAAGCCCTGCCCGTTCCAGGCCGGGTTGTACCAGGCCCCGGAGAGCTGATGGCGCAGCGTGAAGGAAGGATTGCTGTGTCCGAGGAACACATCGTCGATCAAGGCCGATCCCGGATCGGTGACACCGGTCGCCTTATGCACGGAGAGCATCACGTGCAGCGAGCGGGTGCCGGGCAGGGTGGTGGCGCTGGCCGAGACGGTCTGCCAGCTGGCGCTCTCGGTGTCGATCACCGCGATCACGCCGCCCCCGCCGCCGCAGGTCTCGCCCTCGTGGCTGACCAGAACCACGGCGGCCCGGGTCCCCGCCGGCTGACCGGCAGGAACGCGCATCGTGGCGCGCACCAGAAGCTCGCGCCCTGCAGGCATCGACAGGCATTGCGAGCGAGCGGAGCGGTAGGCGTTGTTGCCAGTCCCGTCGTGGGTCAGGCGGATCGCGCCCGAGGCCGGGTTGCCCCCCGCATCCTCCGCGACCCAGATGGCGGGGCGGCTGAAATCGTCGCGCCAGCCGCGCAAGTCGGTGCGGAAATCGGGATTGACGAGCAGATTGGCCGAAATGGCCAAGGTCGGCGAAAGGAGTCCGAGAAGGCCAAAGATTCGGGGAAGCGTCATGGTGCGGCAACCTCGGCGGTGGAATCCAAGCTCGATGTCGGACTACGCAGACGCGTGCGCCGAGAGGACAGGACCCCTCGGGTCTCAGTCGAACTCCGCCCGCATCTCGCGCGCGAGCAATCGGCGCATCCCCTCCTCCGCGGTCAGCTCGCCCTGCAGGACCCGGTGGACGTGCTCGGTGATCGGCAAGTCGAGTCCCGCGCGCTCGACGTGCCGGACGATGATCCGCGCCGTTTGCACGCCCTCGACCACCTGCCCGATGCGCGCCAAAGCCTCCGCAAGCGGCACACCCTGACCGAGGAGAATCCCCAGGCGGCGATTGCGCGAGAGATCGCCCGTGCAGGTGAGCACGAGATCGCCGAGGCCAGCCAGCCCCATCAGAGTCTCGGGCCTGCCGCCGAGGGCGGCGTTGAGCTTGAGCATCTCCGCCATGCCGCGGGTGATCAGCCCGGCGCGGGCGTTCGCCCCGAGCCCCATGCCATCGCAGACCCCGGTGGCTACCGCGAGCACGTTCTTCATCGCCCCGCCCAGACCGGCACCGATCAAATCGCTGCCGGTGTAGGCGCGGAACCATCCGGTGTGCAGCAGTGCCGCCACCCGCTCGGCGAAAGCAGGATCCGGGGAATGGACCGTGACCGCACCCGGTTTGCCTTCCGCCACCTCGCGTGCGAAGGAGGGACCGGTGATCGCCGCGATCGGCGTTCCGCCCGGCAGGATTTCCCGAGCCACCTCATGCAGCAGCCGTCCGCTCTCCGGATCGAAGCCCTTGGTCGCCCATGCCACTCCGCAGGAGGCCGGAAGGTGCTCGGCGAGCTCCTTAAGCACCGCGCGGAAGGCGTGAGAGGGCACCACCACCACGACCAGGTCGGCTTCTCGGACCGCATTCGCGATCGCGCTGCCGACCGCGATTACCGGAGGGAGCGCGACTCCCGGCAGGTAGCGCGGGTTTTCCCGCACCCGCTCGATCTCTGCGATCAGTGCGGCATCCCGCCCCCAGAGAACGACATCGGCCTCGCGACGGGCCAGGAGCACGGCGAGCGCGGTTCCCCAGGAGCCCGCGCCCAGAACCGCGATCCGCGGCCGGCGTTGGGCCGGCATCCCCTCTCCTCAGGCCTCCGGCCGGCCCTGCGACAGCGCTGCCCCGGCACCCGCCTCCGCCGCGCGGCGGCGCAGGGCCTCGGCATAGACCTGCTCGAAGTTGATCGGTTGTAGCAGCAGCGGCGGGAATCCACCGCTTTGCACCAGCGCATCGATCACCTGCCGAAGGTAGGGAAAGAGCACGTGCGGGCAGTACGAGCCGAGCACCGCATCGAGCTGCTCCGGAGCAAAACCCTGCGCAGCGAAGACACCGGCTTGCTGGACTTCGGTGAGATACGCGTTGCGGCCATTGAGGGTGCAGGTCACGGTGGCGGTGAGCACCACTTCGAAGACGGTCTCGGCGAGACGGTTGACCCGCTGGCCGATGTTGAGCTCGACCTGAGGCTGACCCTGCTCGGTGAAGATCTGCGGGGCATGAGGGGCCTCGAAAGAGGCATCCTTGACGTAAATCTTCTGCAGGAAGAGCTGGGGGCCGGCGACCTGCGCCGTCCCGTTGCTGGGCATTTCGGACATGGAAGCCTCGCTTGCGCGGAAACGAAAAAACGATTATCCCACGGCACGCGCCGCGTCGCAGCCTAACGCCGCGCCCGCACCACGGGCAGCTCGGCCTGGAGCCAGCTCTGCATCCCCCCCGCGAGCACGTGCACGCGCTTGAAACCCGCCTTCACCAGCCGCTTCGCCACGGGTCCGGCGCTCACCCCCGTCCGGCAAACGAGGATCAGCGGTTTTTCGGCCAGCTTGGCGAAGTCTTTCGCCGTCGGATCGAGCTGCGAAGGCAGCACGTGCCGGGCGCCGAGGATGTGGCCGCGCTCGAAATCGGCCGGTGGAGAAAGGTCAATCACCTGAGCTTGCTCGCGATTGATGAGCTGCACGGCCTGCTGCGGGCTGATCTCCGCGTAACCGCGGAAAAGCGGGGCGAGGAAACTCGCGATCAAGGCCGCGGTGAGCGCGGCGAAGATGAGCGTGAGCACGGGATGGGCGGCGATGAATTCGCCGAGCAGCTCGGCCGACATGCGTGGCAGGAAAGCAGGAAGTCGCGCGGGATTATCCGCTCTCGGCCTTGCCGCGCCAAGGCAGCGACCATGCCTCGGCTCGGCAGGGGGAACCGGCCCCAGCCATCGGATCACCGCCCGCGCGGAGCGGGGGAGCTCGGGGCGATCACGGCAGCGCAGAGCGGGAAGATGGATCGCGGGGGCCAGATCGGCCGCTCTCGAAGGCTGAGGGCACAGGCCCCGCCTGGCGAGGCCTCGTCCCGCCGCCTGGCCCGGCTCGCGAAGCAGGCGCGCCGCAAGCGCGATCGCGCCCGGGGTCATCCGGCGCCACGTGCACTCCTGGCTTGGCGAGTAGACCGGAGCGCTCGAGCACGCGGCGCGGCTGCGTACCGAGACCCGAGATGACGAGCTGCCCGCCGTGGCGGGCACGCCAGGCGTGCGCCCGTTCGATCACCGCCGTGCCGCTTGCATCGATGAGCGGCACCCGGCGCATGCGAAGGATGCAGACCTTGGGCGGCTCGGGATACTGCCTAAACGCGTCTTCGAGGCGGTTGGCCACGGCGAAGAAGAGCGGCCCCGAAACCCGAAACGCCTCCACGCCTGCCGTCGGCGCACGGCGCTGATCCCCGCTCTCTTCCGGCAGCTCGTCCTCATCGAGCACATGAAGCCCGCTTTCGAGCTCCACGACCCCCGACATCCGGACCATGAACAGGAAGGCGGCGAGCACCACCCCGACCTCCATCGCCACCGTGAGATCGACCACGACGATGAGGACGAGGGTGATCAAGAGCACTGCCCGGTCGCCGCGCGGCAAGCGCCAAAGCGGCTTCAGGCGCTCGAACTCGCTCATGTTCCAAGCGACCACGAGCAACACCGCCGACAAAGCCGCCAGCGGCACGGCCGCCGCCCAAGGCGCGAAGAGCAGCATGGCGAGCACGGAGACCGCATGCAGCATGACCGCCACGGGCGGGCGCGCCCCCGCGCGCGCGTTGGTCGCGGTGCGCGCGATCGCCCCCGTCGCCGACAACCCGCCGGTGAGCGCGGAAGCAGCATTCGCCACCCCTCAAGCGATGAGCTCCGCGTTCGAGCAGTGCCGCGGGCCGATCATGCCATCGGCCACGGTCGCCGAGAGCAGCGACTCCACGCCCGCGAGAAAGGGGATGGCGAATGCTGGGGAGAGCCATGCCAGCACCTTGTCCCAGGTCATCGCCGGCACGGCGAGCTCAGGCAGGCTGCTCGAAAGCCCTCCGAAACGGCTGCCGAAGGTCGCCACCGGCAGCTGAAACCACGCCGTCACAAGGCTCGCGATCGCCACCACGAGCAGAAAAGGCTGGCCAGCCCGGACGCCAGCGCCGCAACAGGGCGATGGCGAGGATGGAAATCAGCGTGAGCGCGGTGGTCGCGCCATCCCAGGTGTGGGGGTGTTCGGCGTAGGCCACCATGCGCTCTGCGAACTCGCCTGGCAGGCGCTCCATGCGCAGGCCCAGAGCCTCCCGGACCTGGCTGAGGGCGATGCTGATCGCGATGCCGGCGGTGAAGCCGGTGACCACCGGTTCGGGCATACAGCGCACGAGCGCGCCCAAGCGCAGAAGGCCCGCCGCCACCAGCATCACCGCCGCCATCAGCGTGGCGATCAGCAGCCCCTCGTCGCCGTGCTGCTGGATGACGTTGAATACGACCGGGATGAAGGCGGCGGTGGGCCCGCCGATCTGAACGCGAGCCGCCGAGAGCGGGAACGAGAAACTCGGCGACGATCGCGGTGGAGAGGCCCTGTTCCGGCGTCGTGCCTCTCGCGATCGCGAGCGCCATCGCAATCGGCTGGGCGACGATGGCCATGCTCAGCCCCGCCACCGCATCGCGCCTGAAATCCGCAAAGGGATGACCCTCGCGCAGAACGGTGATGAATTTCGCCTTGAGGCTCATCGCCCAAGATGCCGATCAGGGTACGGGACGCGGCTCCGGCAGCGGATTACTGCGCAACCAGCGCTTCTGCTCGGCATCGAACCGCCATTCCTGGCGGTCGAGAATCTGGCTCAGGGTCTGGGTGTGGCGGTGGATGAGATCGATCTCGACCACTTGAATTGCCCGCCCTCCTTCGAGCACCGGCGGCTGGCGCAGGCGATAGCCCGCCACCTGGTATTGGCGCAGGCGCTCGAGTACGAGGGGGCGCTCGGCGAGCTCGCGACGGCGCTCCTCGTCGAGGAAGTCCACAGCCCGCTCGAAGCCATACCAGCGAATGGCATGGCCGTAGCGCTCGAGGGTTTCCGCGAGCAGATCGCCCTCCCGCCGCTGCCCGCCGCAAGCCGAGGCGAGGAGCACCACGAGCAAGCAGAGCCAACGGCTTTCAGCGCGGCCCACGGTCTCGCTCCGCGCCGAATGCGGCGAAGCGCCCCTCGAGGCGACAGGCGGTCGTGCCATCGGCGAGGCGAAGCTCGGCCAGCACCGAAAGCTTCACCCGTCCCTGCTCGCGGAAGCGACGCGCGGCGGCCGCCCCATCGAGCTCCGCCGGGAAACGGGCGTGCGCACGCAGGGTCTCGTACACCGGTCGCAGATACTCGATGCGGCTGTCGACCACGTAGATCTCGGCGTCTTCGCCGCCGGCCACCGCTTCCCTGAGCAGCGCCCATCCGGCGAGGGTGAGCAGCGAGACGATGCTCCCGCCGAACGCACAGCCCTTGTCGTTCACGTTCGGCGCCAAGGGCGCGCTGAGCACCACTTCGGTCGGTGCCAGGCGCTCCACCGCGATCTGCATCGTCTCCGCGAGCGGGATGTGCCGCCGGATCCGCTCGCTCAGTTCACGCTCTTTGCTCATGGCTGCGATCGCTCGAGGGAGGCGAGTCTACGCGAAAGCGCCTCTCGCTACACTGCGCACGTGGCGCCTCGACCCCATCAGGTGGTCATCACTCGTCCCTCGGGCGAGAGCCGGGGCCTCGTGCGCTCCCTGCGGCGGCTCGGCATGGAGCCGATCCGCTTGCCCGCCCTGGCCCTGCGCCCGATGCCCGGGCTTGAGCCGCGGGCGCTCGCAAAGCGCATCGCCGCCCTGCACGCCCTCATCGCCCTCAGCCCGGCGAGCGTCCGCTTCGCCCGTGCGCTCCTGCCCGAGCCCTCACTCCCGAAGGGGCTTCGGCTTTATGCCATCGGCGCGGCGAGCGCGGCCGCCCTCAGGCGCTGGAGCGGACGCCCGGTCGAGCATGGGCTCACGCCGACGAGCGAGGGTCTGCTTGCCGCGCCGGCGCTGGTGGCAGTGCAAGGCTTGAGGATCGGTCTGCTCGGCGCCCCGGGTGGGCGGATGCTGCTCGCGGATACGCTGAAGGCCCGTGGCGCCGAGGTCGAGCTGCTCGCCGTCTACCGCCGCGAGCCCGCGCGCTGGGATCGGCGCCATCGGCAGCGTCTGGCACTGCTCGAGCGGCCGTGGGTCCTTCTGTCGAGCGAACAAGCCCTTCGCGCCCTGCTCGACCTCGCCGGTCCGGAACGGGCTCGGCTCCTCGCCGGCACCGCCGTCGTGAGCAGCGACCGCCTCGCGCGCCTCGCCCGGGGGTGCGGCTTCGCGGCGGTGACCTTGGCACGCGGTCCCGCCGCCGCCGATTTCCTCGAGGTGCTCCGGCCGGCAAGCCCGCCGCGCTAACATGCTTGCTTTCCCCGTGCCATCTGGCATGAGCGCCCCCGAGCCCTCCGGAATCGCTCCCTCCAGCCATCGCGGCCTCCGGCTCGCCGCGATGACGATCCTCGCCTGCGCGGCGTTGCTGCTCGGCGGCTGGTGGTTCCTCGGCGGCAGCCGGAAAGAGGAGCGCGCTGCGACGGTCGAGGATGCGCTCGGCGAGCGGCTACGGCGGCGCATCGAGAGGATCGAGGCCCAGGCGGCCGAGTGGGAGGCGGCGGCGCGACGGCGTGAAGACCGCCTCGCCGACCTCGAGCGGGTCCATCGTGGGCTGCGCGAGGAGCTGCTCGCGCTGAGGGAGCGGATCGACGCGCTGGATCGGAGCCTCGAGTCCCTGCTCGAACGCCAGCGGAGCAGCGCCGCGCAAGCGGCCCTCGCCGAACTGGATCATCTGCTCGCGGCCGCCGAACTGCGCGATCGTCTGCTGCTCGACCGGCGAGGCGCGCTCGCCCTCTTGCGCGCGGCACGCGAGTTCGCCCGCGAGCGCCCAGAGCCGATCTTCGCCGAGCTCGAGCGAGCGATCGCGGCCGATCTCGTCTGGCTCGAGCGCCATGACCCGGATCCGGCGCGCGAAGCGCTTCTCCGGCGGCTGTCCGAACTCGCCGAGCTGACGCCTGCGCTGATCGCGCGTGACCGCGACGACGCGAGGCCTGCCAGCGCACGCCGGGCTGGGCTGGAGCGGCTGATCCGCATCGAGCGGATCGGCGAACCGACCCTGCCCCTGCTGCCCGAGCCGGTGGCTCGGATGATGTTCGCATTCGAACTGCGCCTCCTTGAGCTCGCCGCGTCCATGCCCGACCCCGAAGGCTTCGAACGGGCTCGGCGCCGCCTCAGCGAACTGCTCACCGGCCAGTTCGTCGGTCCCGAGCGCGACAGGGCGCTCGCCATCCTGGCCGAGCTCGCCGAGGTGCGTCTCCTGCCCGCTTCGAGCTTCCCGGAACGCGCCCGCACCCGTGTCCGTTCCCTGCTCGCCGAACCAGCCGCGCCGGCACCCGCATCCGAAGGGGAATCGGCACCTTGAAGGCCTTCCTCGCCCTGCTGCTGCTTCTCGCCCTGGGCGCCCTCGGCGCCTTCATCGGTCAATGGTTGATCGAGGATCCTGGCTCGGTACGCATCCTCCTGCGCGGCTGGCGGGTCGAGATGAGCGCGGTGACCGCCGCGATCCTCATCGTTCTCGCGATCGTGCTCTCTCATCTGCTGTGGGCCTTCTTGCGGGCGCCGCGCGCCTTGGCTCGCCGCCTCGCGCTGAAGCGGGCGGCCGCAGGTGCCCGCGCCATGCTCGAGGAGCGTCACCGCGAGGCGACGCGGATGCTTGCTCGCATCCCGCCCTCTTCTCCCCTGGCTCTCGCCGCCTACGTCGGCGCTGCGCGCAGCGCTGCCGCCGCCGGCCTCCGGGAGCGGGCCGAGGCTCTGCTCGAACGCGCCAAGCGCCTGCCCGGCGGAGCCGAACTGGCGAGCGCGGAACGAGCGGCTTTCCTCATTCGAGCGGGGCGGGCGGAGGAGGCGGTGGCGATACTTAGGGCCGATGGACGCCCGCCCGCTTCGCCGGCAACGCGGCGGCTGCTCGCCCTGGCGCTGGCCGCCTCGGGTGCGCCAGCCGAGTCGTTGAAACTCCTGCCCGGACTTGCGAAGTCCCTCCCACAGGCGCGGCTGGAGGCCCTGCGTCGTCGCCTCGCGGAAGCGCTCCTCGCCGGTGCCGCCGAGCGCAACGAACTGTCACGCGCCTGGGATGGACTGCCGGCTGCGGCGAGAAACGATCCCGCGGTGCTGCGCGCATACACGCGGCGATTGCTGGCCCTCGGTGCCGGCTCCGAGGCGGCGCGGTTGATCGAGTCGCGGCTGCAAAGCGACTGGGACGAGATGCTCGCCGAGATCCATGCGGCGATCCCCGATGTGCCGCTCGAACGGCGTCTGCGTCTCGCCGAGGCTTGGCATGCCGAGCACCCCGAGCGCCCGCGCCTGCTGCTCGCCTTGGGCCGCCTTTGCCGCGAGGCCTCACTCTGGGGCAAGAGCGAGGATTATCTTCGGCGAGCCATCGCCGCCGGCGCGGGAGCGGATGCCTGGATCGAGCTCGCCGAGCTGCACCTCGGCCTGGAGGACCGGGAAGGGGCCATCAACTGCTTCCGCAACGCCATCGTCCTGCTCCGCCATGGGCAGGATCTCGCGGCCGTCGCCCGCCTCAGGCGGCCGCCCACCCCGGCTCCCGACCTCGAGAAGCGCACCGCCTTCGGCATGCCGGAGATTCCCTCTGAACCGCGCTGAGCGAGCCGGTTGCCGCGAGCACGGCAGGCTCGCGGCGACGCGAAGTCTTCCCTGGATGCGCGGACCCTCAGCGGCGGAGGCGGCGTGGGCCGAGCTTGCGACCGAGGGTGTTGCGGCCGAGCCCGAGCAACTTGGCCGCACGGCTGCGGCATCCCCCGGCTCGGCCGAGCGCCTCCTCGAAGAGTACGCGATCGAGGGTCTCGCGCGCCTCGCGGTAGACCCCGTCTACGCCCTCGGCAAGCCGACGCCTCGCCCAAAACGCCAGGTCCTGCTCCCAGGACGCCGTTTGCCCGCGCTCCGACCGGGGTAGAGCGAGATCCGCCGCCTCGATCACGGCTCCCGGTGCGAGCACTGCGAGGCGTCGGCAAAGATTGTCGAGCTCGCGCACGTTGCCCGGCCAGTGGTAAGCGGCGAGCGCGGCCAAGGCCTCGGCGCTGAAGCGCTTGGGTTCGAGGCGGAGCTCGCGGGCGGCGCGAGCCAGCAGATGGCCGGCCAGTCGCGGCAGGTCACCGAGGCGCTCGCGCAGCGGTGGCAGGTGAATGCGCACCACCGCCAAGCGATGCAGCAGGTCGGCGCGGAAGCGGCCTTCCGCCACCAGGCGGTCGAGGTCTTGGTGCGTGGCCGCGATCAGACGCACGTCGACCTTGATCAGCTCGCGCCCGCCGACCCGATAGAACTCGCCCTCGGCCAGCACCCGCAGCAGCCGGGTCTGCAGCGGCGGCGGCATGTCGCCGATCTCGTCGAGGAACAGGGTCCCGCCGTGGGCCTGTTCGAAGCGGCCGAGATGTCGGCCCCGCGCCCCGGTGAAGGCGCCGGCCTCGTGCCCGAAGAGTTCCGACTCGAGCAGATCGGCGGGAATCGCGGCGGCATTGAGGGCGACGAAGGGGCCGGCGGCACGCCGACTATGGCGGTGCAGCGCGCGCGCGGCGAGCTCCTTACCCGTCCCGGTCTCGCCGGTCAGCAGGACGGTGAGATCGGTGGGTGCCACCCGGCCGATGATCCGGAAAACCTCCCGCATCGCGGCCGACTCCCCGATCAAGCCTTCCCGAAGCTCACCGACCGGCTGCGGCGCCGCCGAGCCCCGCTCCGATGTCAGCGCGCGTCGTGCGAGCTCGACCGCGCGATCGAGATCGAAGGGCTTGGGCAAGACCTCGAAAGCCCCCGCCTCGAAGGCGCGAACGGTCTCCGGAAGATCCGCGTAGGCGCTCATCACGATCACCGGCAGCGAGGGCGCTCTGCGCCGGGCCTCTACGAGCAGCGAGAGCCCGTCCCGACCGGGGAGGCGGATGTCGGTGAGGAGAAGTCCGGGCACGCGGGCGGACAAGGCCTCGAGCGCTTCCTCGGCGCGCGAGAAGTGGCGAACCCGAAAACCCGCCTCGCCGAGCGCACGCGCGAGCACCCGGGAGAGCGCGGCCTCGTCTTCGACCAGCCACAACTCATCCATCTGGCTTCGCCTCCCAGGGGAGGAGCAGCGAGAAGCAGGTCGCACCCGGCTTGGAGCGAAAGCCGATCTCACCGCCGTGCGCGCATACCGTCTCCCGCACCACGGCGAGGCCGAGGCCCGACCCTCCCGGCCGGCCGCTGACCATCGGCTCGAAGATCCGCTCGCCGAGCTCCGGCGGAATGCCTTCGCCATCGTCCTCCACGTCGATCCGCAGGACCAGGCGATGCCGGCGTCCGGCGAGCACGCGGCCAGCCTCCGCACGCGAGCGAAGCACGATCAGGCGGGCGCCGGCCGCGATCGCGTTGCGGCCGAGGTTGAGGAGCGCCGCGAAAAGCGCCTCGCCGTCCGCGAGCCCGGCAGGAAGGCTCGGGTCGTAGTCGCGTTCGACCCTGACCCCCGGCGCCTCCGCGGACAGCAGGACGCAGAGACGCTCGAGCAGCTCGTGCGGATTGTGTGCCCTCAGCGCCCGCGCCGGACGGGTCCGCGATTGCAGCAACTCGGCCATCCGATCGGCCTCGCCGATCACCAGCTCGGCGAGTTCGCGCGCCTCGGGCGCCAGCGTCATGCGGGCCAGGAGCTGAGCCGCACCCCGCAGCCCCGCGAGCGGGTTGCGCAACTCATGGAGCAGGACCTTGAGCTCGTCTGCACCCGCCCCGAGCGCGAAGGCCGGCAGAGGCCAGAACTCGAGGAGCACGGCGCGCCCGGGCAAGTCGCCGATCGGCCCCACGGCGAGATCGAAGCGCTCCGCCCGCCCCGGGGGACGCCAGTCGCGCAGATGCGTCGTGCGCCCTTCGTCCCGCGCCTGGCGAGCGGCGAAGGCCAGCGCCTCATCGCCCAGCGCCTGCAATCCGCCCTCCATCCATTGCCGCAAGAGATCGGCAAAGCCGTCGGCGACGGCGGGGCTGGCCTCACACGGGAGAAGCTCGGCATCGAGCAACAAAAACCCCGTGGAGGCCTGCATCCAGACCACCGGCCCACAGCGAGGCGCATCCTTGATCGACATCTGCACCATCCTAGTGCAACGAGCGCCTGAGGGGCTTAGATCGCGTAGTACATCTGGTACTCGATCGGATGCGTGGCGGCGCGGTAGGCCTGCACCTCCTTTTCCTTGAGCGCGATGTAGCCGTCGATGAAATCGTCGGAGAAAACCCCGCCCGCCTTCAGGAACTCGCGGTCGGCGTCGAGGGCGGCAAGGGCCTCGTCCAGACTCGCGGCAACTTTGGGGAGGTTGCGCTCTTCCTCCGGCGGGAGGTCGTAAAGATCCTTGTCCATGGGCGGGCCGGGATCGATCCGGTTGCGGATTCCGTCGAGTCCGGCCATGAGCAGCGCGGAGAAGACGAGGTAGCCGCTGTTGACCGGATCGGGGAAGCGGATCTCGATGCGACGGGCCTTCGGGCTGGCGACCCACGGAATACGGCAGGAGGCCGAACGGTTGCGCGCCGAATAGGCGAGCATGATCGGCGCTTCGAAGCCGGGCACGAGGCGCTTGTAGCTGTTCGTGGTCGAGTTGGCGAAGGCGTTGATCGCCTTCGCGTGCTTGAAGATGCCGCCGATGTACCAAAGCGCGAGCTGCGACAACCCGCCATAGCCATCGCCCGCGAACAGGTTCTCGCCCCCCTTCGCGAGGGACTGGTGGACGTGCATGCCCGAGCCGTTGTCGCCCACGATCGGCTTGGGCATGAAGGTCGCGGTATGGCCGTTGCGGTGGGCGACGTTCTTGACCACGTATTTGAGCGTGATCAGCTCATCCGCCTTGCGCAGCAGGGTGTTGAAGCGCGTCCCCACCTCGCACTGACCGGCCCCAGCGACTTCATGGTGGTGCACCTCGACGATCAGACCGATCGAGGCGAGCACCTTGCAGATCTCGCCGCGCAGATCGGCGAGGGTATCCACGGGCGGGACCGGGAAGTAGCCCCCTTTCACCCCGCCGCGATGACCGGGGTTGCCGCCTTCGAAGCGCCTTCCCGAGCTCCAAGGCGCCTCGATCGAGTCGATCTCGAAAAAGGTCTTGCCCATCGAGACTTCATAGCGCACCCCATCGAAGACGAAGAACTCCGGCTCGGGACCGAAGAAGGCCTCGTCAGCGATCCCGCTCGCCTTCAAATACGCCTCGGCACGCCGCGCCACTCCCCGCGGACAGCGGGTGTAAGGCTGTAGCGTGGAAGGCTCGAGCACGTCGCAATAGAGCACCAGGGTGCGATGCTCGCTGAAGGGATCGAGAAAGGCGGTGGTCGGATCGGGCATGAGGATCATGTCCGACTCGTTGATCCCCTTCCAGCCGGCGATCGAGGAGCCGTCGAACATCTTGCCGTCCTCGAAAAAGCTCTCCTCGACGCGCTCGGCTGGGAAGGTCGTATGGTGCTGCTTGCCCAGCACGTCCACGAAGCGAAGGTCCACGAACTCGATCGACTCGTCGCGGATGCGCTTGAGCAGGGTCTCGGCATTCATCGGGCTGACTCCGGGTCGGGTGAAGACGCCGCTCTTTTGGCAGAGACCATGCCAAAACTCGATTTTCCTGTTGATTCAGGGCTTTGAAGGAATATCGAGACGCCGTGCGGTGACCGGTTGCACCAGAAATGGGCAACGCATCGCCCAGATCTGAACCAAGATGGTTCAAAACGCCTGCGCAAGCCCGCGTTCGGCGAACTCCACGATCCTCGCCGTGCTTTGCGCGCCGCTCGTGCGCGCGAGCTCGCGGCCTTGGGCGAAGAGGATGAGCGTGGGTACGGCGCGGATACCCCAGCGCTGGGCGAGCCCGGGCTCGGCCTCGGTGTCGATCTTGGCCAGGCGCAGCCGCGGTTCGAGCAGGGGTGCGGCAGCGGCGAAGGCCGGCGCCATCATCCGGCAGGGGCCGCACCAGGGCGCCCAGAAATCCACGAGCACCGGGAGCTCGGATTCGAGCACATGGCGGCGAAAGCCTTCTTCGTCCAGTTCGAGCGGCTCGCCGGTGAACAGCGGCCGGTGACAGTAGCCGCAGGAGGGCTTGTCGCCGAGCCGCGCGCGCGGCACGCGATTGAGGGTCAGGCAATGCGGGCAGGCGATGATCAGGCTTCGCTCATTCATGTCTGCCTCCTGCCTGCGAGCGATGGAGCAGCATGCCCTCGGCATCGCGCACCTCGACCTCGACCGGAATCCCCGAGCGCACGCTCTCGGTGACGATGCAGAATCGCTCGAACTGCTCGAGGATGCGCTCGCGCTGGGCGATCGCCTCGCCGCGCTCATTGAGCCTCAGTTGCACCTGGATCCGGCCGATGCGCCAGCGCCCCTCGCTGTTGCGCACCCTCTCGGCCTTGACCTCGGCCCAGAGCGGCCCTGGCTCGTTCTTGAACTTGCGCAGGGCGAAGAGCAGGCTCGACGCGAGGCAATTGCCCACCGCTCCGGCAAGGAGCTGGGCGGGGTTGGGCCCCGCGCCCCGCCCGAGCGGCGAAGGCTCATCGCTGAGCATTTCCCCGGCGGGCGGCTTGAGGAAACGCAAGCGGAACTCGTAGCCGCCGAGGTGCTTAAGTTCGAGGGCGATGGATTCGGATTCACTCATGGCCGAGACCCTCAAGCGGAACCCTGCTCCTCCCCTTTGGCCGCGCGGGCGGGGTGGGCGCGCCGCTTGAGCCAGACGTAGTAGAGCAAGGGGATGACGAGCAGGGTGAGCACGGTGGAGACGAAGATTCCGAAGATCAGGGAAATCGCAAGCCCGTTGAAGATCGGATCATCGAGGATGAACATCGCCCCGAGCATCGCCGCCAGCGCGGTGAGCGCGATCGGCTTGGCCCGCACCGCCGCCGATTCGACGATCGCCTCCTCGAGCGCCGCCCCGCGAGCGAGGGCGTCGTTGATGAAATCGACGAGCAGGATCGAGTTGCGCACGATGATCCCCGCAAGCGCGATCATCCCGATCATGCTGGTCGCGGTGAACTGGGCGCCGAGCAGCGCGTGGCCGGGCATGACCCCGATCACGGTGAGCGGGATCGGCGCCATGATGATCAAAGGCACGAGGTAGCTCTTGAACTGGCCGACGACCAGGAGATAGATCAGCACCAAGCCGACCGCGTAGGCGATGCCCATGTCGCGGAAGGTTTCGTAGGTGATGCGCCATTCCCCATCCCAGAGGATGGCGAAGCCTTCCGAGCCATCGGGGGGCGAGACGAAACGCTGCTCGAGGCGATGGCCCGCGATCTCCTCCTCCTTGAGCGCGAAGGCCATGGAGAACATGCCATAGAGCGGGCTGTCGGTGCGGCCCACCGCATCGGCCATGACGAAGGCCACCGGCTGGAGGTCCTTGTGCACGATGAGCTGCTCGAGCCCCCGCTCCTCGAAGCGGGCGATCTCCGATAGGGGCACCAGGTTTCCGCCTGCACCGCGCACGCGCAGGCTCGAGAGGAGCTCTACGCTCGCTTGATCGCCCGCGGGCAGGCGCAAGCGCACCGGGTAGGCGTATTTCGAGGCACCATCGAAGAGATAGGTGGCATCGAAGCCGCCCACCGCCGCCTGCACCGCCTCGACCACCGCCGCCTGGGTGACGCCGAGCCGCGCGGCGCGGTCGCGATCCACGATCAGCCAACGGGCGCGCGCGTTCTCGTCCTCGACCGTGGTATCCACGTCGACCAAGTCGGGGTGCTTTCTGAAGCGAGCGGCGAGGCCCCTGGCGATCCGCCGCACCTCGTCGTAGTCCGGCCCATAGACCTCGGCCACGAGCGGGGCGAGCACCGGCGGCCCCGGCGGCACCTCGACCAGCTTGAGCGCCGCGCCATGACGCTCGGCGATCTCGGCAAGCCGGGGCCTCAGCGCGAGCGCGATGTCGTGGCTCTTGCGGCTGCGCTCGCGGCGATCGACCAGATTCACCTGCAGATCCCCGAGATGCGGACCGCGGCGGAGGTAGTACTGCCGCACCAAGCCGTTGAAGTTGACCGGCGCGGAAGTGCCGGCATAGGCCTGATAGTGCGCCACCTCGGGGACTTCATCGAGGGCGGCGGCGAGCTCTTCGAGCAGGGCGGCGGTGCGCTCGAGCGACGTGCCCTCGGGCATGTCCACCACGACCTGGAACTCGCTCTTGTTGTCGAAGGGCAGCATCTTGAGCACCACCAGCTCGACGAGCACCATCGCCGACGCGGCCAAGACGAGCAGGGCCATCGCGCCGAAGAGGGCGAGCCGAGCGCGGGCGGCGCGGGCGCCGCTCAGGAAGGGCCTCATCAGGCGGTCGAACAAGGGCCGAAGCGAGCTTCCGCCCTCGGCATGGCCATGATCCTGATGCCGCCTGAGGAGCTTGAGCGAGAGCCAGGGTGTGGCGATCAAGGCCACGGCGAGCGAAAGCAGCATCCCCACCGAGGCATTGATCGGAATCGGCCGCATATAAGGCCCCATCAGGCCGGTGACGAAGGCCATCGGCAACAAGGCCGCGATCACGGTGAAGGTCGCCAGGATCGTCGGCGCACCGACTTCATCCACCGCCCGCGGGATCACCCGAAGCAGCGATTCGCCGCTCAAGCGCATGTGGCGATGGATGTTCTCCACCACCACGATCGCATCGTCCACGAGGATGCCGATCGAGAAGATCAGGGCAAACAGCGAGACGCGGTTGAGGGTGAAGCCGATCAGCCAGGAAGCGAACAGGGTCAGCGCCAGCGTCACCACCACTGCCGTGCCGACCACGATCGCTTCCCGCCGACCCAGGGTGAAAAGCACGAGCAGCACCACCGAAAAGGTGGCGAAAAGCAGCTTTTGGATCAGGGTGAGGGCTTTATCGGTGGCGGTGTGGCCGTAGTCGCGGGTGACGGTGAGCTCGACCCCCTCGGGGATCAGCCGCTCCCGCATCTGCTCCAGGCGGCGCGTGATCTCGCGGGTGATGTCGGCGGCATTGGTTCCCGGCTGCTTGGCGATCGCGATGGTGACGGCAGGCGCGTAGCGGGGGCCGTCGCGATGCGCCGGCACCCCATGCCAGACGTAGCTCTCGGGCAGATCGGCGCCCCGTACGATGCGGGCGACGTCGGAGAGGTACACCGGCTCGCCGCGCGACAAGCCGATGACCAAACTCGCGACCTCATCGGCATCGGCGAGCAGCGTGCCGGCGGTAAGGGGAATGGCCCGATCGCCGCCGACCATCTCGCCCACCTGGCGGGCGATGTTGGCCGCCTTCAGCGCTCCGACGAGGTCGCTCACCGTCAGCCCATAGGCCGCGAGCCTCGCCGCATCGAGCTCGAGCACCACCGCCCGGCGCGGTGCGCCGATGGTATAGACATCGCGAGTGCCGGGCACGCGCTTGAGCTCGGCCTCGAGCATGCGCGCCACCTCGGCGAGCTCGGTCGCCCCGCGTGCCGGGTCTTCGGTCCAGAGGGTCAAGGCCATCACCGGCACGTCGTCGATGCCCATCGGCCGGATCAGCGGCGGGCCGACGCCCAGTCCCGGCGGCACCCAATCCTGGCGCGAATAGACCTGGTTGTAGAGGCGGACGATGACGTCCCGGCGCGGCTCACCGACCTCGAACTCGACGGTGATCACCGCCATCCCGGGGCGGGCCATCGCGTAGACGTGCTTGACCCCCTCGAGCTCGAGCAGGCTTTGGCTCAGGGGCACGACCACGAGGTTTTCCACATCCGCCACCGGCGCCCCCGGGAAGGGCACGAACACGTTGGCGAAGGTCACCTCGATCTGCGGCTCCTCCTCGCGCGGGGTGATCAGGACCGCCGCCAGGCCGGCGAGCAGGCCGGCGAGCATGAGCAGTGGGGTGAGTTCGGAGGCTTGAAAGGCGCGGGCGATGCGCCCGGAAAAGCCCAACCGCTCCTCGTTCATGAGCGTCCCCGGTTGCGTAGCCAAGCCGCCGCCGCAATCGGGTCGAGCACGATCTCCTCGCCCTCGGCAAGCCCGGCGAGCACTTCATACCGATCACCGAAACGATGCCCGAGCCGCAGTTGACGCAGCGCAATGCGATCGCCGCGGCGCACGAAGACGCCCTGCATCTCGCTGCGCCGGACGAGAGCCGATTCGGGCACGAGGATGCGCTCGCCCTCGCCCACCGTGAAGGCCACCTTGACCGTCATGCCCGGATGGAGTCCCGTCTCCTCTTCCGGCAGCTCGACTCGCACCCGGAAGGCGTGGGTTTCTGGATCGGCGTAAGGAAACACGGTGACCGACTCCGCGTCGATCGCCCGAGCATCGGGCAGGAGCACGCGCGCCTTGCGGTGCTCGCGGATGGCGAAGACCTCCGATTGCGGCACGCTCACCTGCACCCGCAGGCGACCCAACGAAAGCCCCGAAATGAGCGGCTGACCGGGCCTGACCGATTCTCCGATCTCGACGTGGCGGCGGGTGACGATGCCGGAATAAGGCGCACGCACCACCGTGTACTCGAGCTGTTGCTCGGCCTCGCGCAGCTGCGCCTGCGCCGCCGCGAGCTGGGCGCGGGCGGCGTCACGCCGAGCCGTGGCCTGATCGAACTGGCTTCTTGCCACCAACCCGCGCTCGAAGATCCCGCGCACCCGTTCGAACTCGGCCTCGGCCTCGGCGGCTTGCGCCTGCGCCGCCTCGACCTGGGCTCGGGCGCGGCGCACCGCCGCCTGCTGCTCGGTATCGGTGAAACGCACCACCACCGCGCCAGCGGGCACGTAGTCGTCCACATCGAAGGGCAGCTCGACCACCCGGCCGGCGGTCTGCGCGGAGAGCGTCGCCTGATTGACCGCCTCCACCACCCCATCCCAGACCCGCTCGCGCGGTGAGCGTTCGCGCTCGATGAGGAGCGTGGGCAGAGACGGCGGCGTGGGGCCGCTCGCGGCGGGGCCTGGATCTGCCCCGCTGCAGCCGGCGACGAAGGCCATGATCAGCGCCGGCGCCAGCCGGCGCAGGGATGAGAAAGTCTCCATGATGCGCGACGGTCAGCAGAAGGCGCAGCCGGGGGCTACACCGAGGCGCTTGAGGATGATCGCCAGCGGACAGAAGCCGGTGAAGGCGGACTGAAGCATGTTCAGCCCGACGAAGGCCGGCAGCAGCAGCCACCACGGCGAGACGAGGTGCGCGAGCAAGACGCCGAGCAACACGAAAGTGCCAGCGAAGGCCAAGACGATGCGGTCGATGTTCATGGCGGATCTCCCGAAACGGTCGAAGAGGAGTGGATGGGATCGAATCTCAGGCTTTGCTAATATTAGTGACAACTGAAACAAAACACAAGTGTATGTGCCGGAGCGGATCCGACGGAGGCGATCGGCGGCGGTGTTACACTAGTGGCTTCGTGCCCGGTCCCGATCCCATGACCGAGATCCAGACCATCCAGGCCGAGGAAATGCGTGCCCATGCGGGCGCGGCGGCGCGCCTGCTCAAGGCGATCGCCAACGAGAAGCGTCTGATGATCCTCTGCGTCCTCACCGAGGGAGAGCTCAGCGTCGGCGAGATCAACGAGCGCATCCCGATCAGCCAGTCGGCGCTCTCGCAGCATCTCGCGGTGCTCAGGCGCAATCAGTTGGTGAGTACGCGCCGCGACGGGCAGCTGATCTTCTATCGCCTCCGTGAAGGACCCGTGCATCGGATCATTCAGACGCTGCATGGCATCTTTTGCGGGGCGACGCACCCCCCTCAGGCGGCGAACGAGCCTCATCCCGACCCCGAACTGCACGATCGGTGAGCGAAGCGCTCCACGTCCTCGGCGGTGTTCTCAAGCCTTGCAGCCTCGCCCCGCGGACGGGCTGGTTTCGCGACGGCTGTTGCCGCAGCGACCCTTCCGATCGCGGCATGCACTGGGTCTGCGCCGTGGTCACGCGGGAGTTCCTCGAGTTCAGCCGCGCCCAGGGGAACGATCTGATCACACCTCGCCCCGAGTTCGACTTCCCGGGCCTCAAACCCGGCGATCGCTGGTGCTTATGCGCGCCCCGCTGGCTGGAGGCGTATCACGCCGGGGTAGCGCCGCCGGTGATCCTCGAGGCGACACACGTCCACGCATTGGCGGTCATTCCGTTGCCGATCCTTCTCGCTCACCGTCACGAAGCGAGTGAGGCCGCGCCATCCGGCGGCGACCCGGCCCTCGGCTGAATCACATCGCCGCGAGAACTTCCTTGGCCGCACGTTCACCCGAGGCGAGCGCGGCCTCCATGCCGAGGTGCATAAACTCGGTGTGCTCGCCGGCGAAATGGACGAGGCCATGGGGCGTGGCCGCCGCCTCGGCCACCGCTGCGCAGCCGCCGGCGCGGATCTCGGCGTAGGCACCGCCAAAGAAGGGATCGCGAGCCCAGCTGCGAACCGCGAGCAGACGCAAGGCGCCGCGCGAGGCGGGGCGCAGGCGCGCGAGCTCGAGTTCTGCCCAACGGCCGATGGCCTCCTCTTCGAGCCGATCCGCTCGCCGCGCGGCCTCGCCGTTGATCCACACGATGAGCCGCTCGATGCCGCCTGGACCCTCCCCTGCCACCGCGAAGACGCGCTCCAGAGGTCCCTCCACCCACATCGAGGGCGGAAGACCATCTTTCTCCCAAAAGGCCTCGAGCGGGCGGAAGTGAACCGTGGTGATCGCCGTCATCTCGCGCCAGGCGATCGCCTCGGCGAGCGGCGCCGGCAGCGGGGGCGAAAAACGAAGGCCTGCCAAGGCGGAGGGCGGCAGCGCTAGCACCGCCCGCTTGGCCCGCACCCTTTCGCCGCGAGCGAAAATCAGCTCCACGAGGCCTTTCTCCTGCCGCACCTCGAGCAAGCGGTGGCCGAAGCGCACCGGCTCGCGCAGCGCCCCCGCCATCGCCTCGGGCAGAAGGCCGTTCCCGCCCACGAGCCTGAGGACCTCGGGATCGGTCTCCCGGCGCAGCCGCTCGCGCCGCAGCACATCGAGGGTCGAGACTCGGCGCAGGCTGTTGTAGTTGGCGCCCACTTCCAACCACGAGAGCACGCAGTCGGGGATGCCGCGCTCGATCAAGTGCTCGGCGAGGGGCCGATCCAACGCCGCATGCTTCGGATCGAGCCAATCGGCCGCCCGAGGTAGGCTCTCTTCGCTTGCGAGCGCGCGGGCGAGGAGCTGTGGCGGCGGCACTCGCTCGAGGGGACTGCCGCTCAAAGCCGCGGTTCCTGGCCAGGCAGAGGCGAGCAGTTGTCGATCCGAGAGGACGAGCAGCGCGTCCGTCGCCTGGCGCGGAAGCGGCTCGAGCGAGAGGCCGAAGCGCTCGGCCAAGCCGCGCACCCGGCGGTAGCCCGCGCCGATCTCGACTCCCCCGACTTCGAAGCGCAAGCCCCCGCGCTCGATCGTCATCAGGCGTCCGCCGACTCGAGTTCCGGCCTCGAAAAGCTGCACTCGCGCCCCCGCCGCCTCGAGATCGAGCGCCGCCTGGAGCCCGGCCAGGCCGGCACCCACCACCGCGACCTCGAGCGGAGGCCGCGCGTGCAGGCCGCGGGGGGCGAGCAAGAAAAAGCCGGCGGCTTTGAGGAAAAGCCGCCGGCGTGGATCGGTCACTTCCATATTCGAAAAAGCCGCCCCGCCAGGGCGCCGAGGCGGCGACGCGCCTCAGTATTGCCAGGTCACGGTGAGCCCGTAACTCCTCGGCTCGGGCGCAGTGAGCGCGAAGTCGCGGACGTTGGTGACCTGACGCGCGGGACCTCCCGGGATGCCCGGCACGTTGATGAACCGGGCCGGATCCACGTAACGCAGGATGTCCTCCACCGTGTCATCGTCGGTGGCGTTGCGCACCCATGCGGTGAGCGAGAGCCGATCGTTGGGCCTCAGACCGATGCGCAGATCCAAGCGCGTCGAGCTTCCCGTCTCCGCGAGGTTGTGGATCTGGTCGTAGCGCGAGCTCTCGTAAAACACATCCGCGCCCGCGAACCAGCTCCAGCCGCCACCGAAGATGCCCTCGTAGAGCGCACCCACGTTGAAGGCATGGCGCGGCACGCGCGGCAAGCGATTGCCCGCCGCCGAGGGATCGCCGAAGAGATCCGCCTGGTCCTGGCTGAAATAGCGCTTGATCTTGGCGTCGAGGTAGGCGTAGTTGGCGTTGATCCGCCAGCCTTCCCAGGGCAACCAGATGGTCTCGAACTCAAGACCCTGCACCCGCGACTTACCCAGATTGGTGGTGAAGCTGGTGATGAACAGCTGTCCATCCACCCGCGAGACCGGCCGGGTTTCGGTGAGCTGCTGGTTCGTCCAGTCGATGTAGAACAGCGCCGTATTGAAGCGCAAACGCTGATCCGGCCAGTCCGACTTGAAGCCGATTTCGTAGTTCCAGGCCTCCTCTTCGTCGAAGCTCTCGAAACCGGCGGCGATCAGCTCATTGCGCGCCTGCTCGGTGAGCACCGGATTCTGCACGTCGAGGTTGAAGCCGCCCGGCTTGTTGCCCTTGGAGACGAGCCCGTACCACATCCACTCATCGCTCGGGAAATAGGAGAGCGTGACGCGCGGCAGGAAGTTGGTGAAGGTCTCGGAGAGGCGGTAAGTGCGGGTGAAGGTGCGCGGCTGACCACCCACCGTGAGCACGGTCGAGCGGGTGCCCGCCGTCAGGATTTTGTCCTCGGCATAACGCGCCTCGAAAGTCGCCCGCCACTGCGGGCTGAAGCGCCACTCGAGCAGCCCGAAAAGGGCGTAGTTCTCCGTCTTGTCGTCCGGGCGAGTGGGGTTGGCGATCGGCGGGGTGCGGTTGTTCGCCGGCGGGATGTTGAAGCCCGACAGCGAACCCGTGTACCCCGGACCCTGCGTCTCGCGGTAGTAGTAAACCCCGAGCATCGCATAGACGTCCCGGGCCGTGTCCGTGGTGATCCGAAACTCCTGCGAGAGATCGTAGGTGCGGGTCTTGTCGAAGGTCTCGAAGGCGCCGTTGAAGCCGCGAATACCGCTGTAGTCCTGGTCGATGGCGCTATAAAGCTCGGTGTCGTTGTAGGCGCTGATCGAACTGAACAGCCAGTTGTTGGGCAGCGTCCAGTCGAAGGACAGACTCGCTCGGCTGGCTTCGCGGAACAGCCCCGCCGGAACGCCGGCCAGCGCGAACTGATCGGTATTGATCGCGAAGCGCTCGGGGCGCAGGCGCGCCACCCCGCAGAAGTAGCCGCGGCGGCGGCTGTCGGCGGCCGGGAACGGCCCGATGTTCTGGCCGGTGAGGGTCGGCAGGAAGCAGTTGTTGAGGTCCGAGCCCTGGCGGAAGATCGCGGCATGCTCGTCGTTGTTGCGCAGATAGTGATAGCGCAGCCGTGCGTCCACCGTGTCGGTCCGCAAAGCGAGAACGCCGCCCACGGTCGTCGTCTTTTCCCCGCCGACGTCGCGGCGCTGGGTCTGGTTGTTGTAGAAGCGGCTCCCGATCTCGCGGTGGCTGGCGTTGACCTCCGCGCCGAGCAGTCCCTCGACGAGCGGACCGGAGATGTAGCTGCGCACCTCGCCGTAGTTATCGTTGCCACCGCTCACCGAAACTTTCGAGCGGAACTCGTCGGTCGGTGCGCGCGTGACGAAATTCACCGCACCGGAGAAGGTGCGGCGACCAAAGAGCGCCGACTGCGGGCCGCGGATCACCTCGACCCGCTCGAGGTTGTCGAGGTTGTAGCCGCTGATCGAGCCCGGCACGAAGATGCCGTCGATGAAGAAGGAGGCATTCGGCTGGCCCTGGATGTTCGACATGCCGCGGATGACCGGCCGGTCACCGATGCGGCCGAAGGCCGAGCGGAAGGAAAAAGCAGCGGAATAGCGCGCCACGTCGCGAACGTCGAACATGCCGCGCTGCTCGATCTGCTGCTCGGTGATGGCCGTGATCGAAAGCGGCACCTCTTGCTCCGCTTCGCGAACGCGGCGGGCGGTCACCGTGACCTTGTCGAGTTCGGCAGCGTCGCTTTCCTCGGACGCTCCCTGCTGCTGCTGCGCGAGCGCGGGCGCGCCTTGGATCAGCGCGACGGCGATGGCGATTGCTAGGAAATTGGGCTTCAGTGGCTTCATGAGACTTCCCCAGGTCGATCGTTAGACTTCAAGGATCTTTCCCCCTCCCGCCCGACCGCAGCTCCACGCCCTGCACCATGGCGTATCCGCCATCTCCGGCGCCCGCCATCGGCGACGAGGCTTCTCATGCGGTCCTGAGCAGGCTCTCCAAGTTGACCACGCCGGCTTTCCGCGCGATCATTTGTCCGGACTTTTAGCATCGTTGGCGCGAGCGTGTCATGCTGCGACGCAATATGAGCGATCTTTCATCGGTGAGCATCCCCCCTCCACCCCCGAGTTGGCGCCATGTCGGGCGTCACGGCGTGTTTCCCGCCGCCGGCCATGATGATACGGCGCGCTTCGATTTTCTCGCTAATCTGAACTCGCTGCTCGCAAGCGAGGTGCTGCCGCGTGTCCGGGACGCCTACGAGCGGCGGGCGGTGCCAGCCTACACTGAGGCACACGGTCACCCGCCCCGCGATCGGCGCGAGGCGCACGAAGCGCTCAAGGGCGAGCGCCTGTGGCAGACCTTCAGCGCCCTTCGGCGCTGTTCCATGGAGATGCGCCAGCAGACCGGCCGCACCCTGGTCCTCAAGCAGCTGCCCGAACTCATCGCCAAGGCGCACGCCTACAACGAAGGCGCATCCACCCTCAAGCTCGATCCCACGATCGAGCAGCCGCGCTATGCAAGCGCCGTGGACATCCACTGCATGCCGGGCGGCTACCACGCCGAGCTCGTGCCGGATGATGTTTCGGCCGGCGCCAACTACGACAGCGGGCTGTTCGCGACCACCGCCGGCATGCTCGGGCGCTTTTCCGACGGCGGCGGGCGCGCCGTCGCCGCCTGGCTCAAGCGCGAATATCCCGACTTCCGGCCGCGGCGGATCCTCGATGTGGGATGCACGATCGGGCACAACGTGGTTCCCCTGGCCCAGGCTTTCCCGGAGGCCGAGGTGATCGCGGTGGACACCGCCGCGCCCGTGCTGCGTTATGGCCATGCCCGCGCGCGCTCGCTCGGCGTCCACAACCTCACCTTCATGCAAGCGAATGCGGAAGCGCTGCCTTTCCCGGATCAGTATTTCGATCTGGTGACGAGCGCCATGTTCTGGCACGAGACCTCGGCCAAGGCGCTTCCGCGGATTCTCAAGGAAATCGGCCGGGTGCTCGCCCCGGGCGGGCTCACCCTGCATCTCGAGCAGCCTCAGTACACGCCGGAGATGCCGCTGTTCGAGCAGGCGATGCGGGATTGGGATGCGTACTACAACAACGAGCCCTTCTGGAGCGTGATGCACGAGCTCGATCTCAAGCGGATGCTACTCGAAGCGGGCTTCCGCGGCGAGGACTACTTCGAGACCACGATCCGCGCTCTGGTGGATCGCGAGCTCTTCCCCGAGGCCGGACAAGGCCAGGAGGACTATGGCCGAACCCCGATGTGGATCGCCTTCGGCGCCTGGAAGCGAGGCTGAGCGATGGATCTCGACCCTCTCCTTCTCGGCGCCGCGCCCGCCAAGGGCAAGCGCCCGTGGTTCTTCTCCGACCCCGACGTCGAACGGCTGCTCAACGTGGTCATGGCCCTTGCCATGGAGCTCGCCGTCACCCGGCAGCGCCTGGATGCGCTCGAACGGCTGCTCGAGGCCCGCGCCCTTTTGCCGCGGGAGGCGATCGAAGGCTTCGCCCCCTCCCCCGAAGCCGAACGCGAGCGGCAGCTCATGCTGCGCGAATTCCAAATCCGGCTGCTTCGCATTTTCCTGCAGGACGCTCAGCGGGAACGCACGCCGGCCGAATCGATCGAGCGGATCATGAAGGAGCTCGCCGAGGGTTCAGGCCCGTGAGCGCCTGCGGCGAGCGGCAAACGCACCTCATCGCCCTACCATTCTTCATGCGCCTCGCCCGCAGGCACGCCGCGCAGCAGGCCGTCCCACCCCCGCCGAGGAGATCCCCACCATGACCGATCGCCGCGACTTCCTTCGCTCCGCCTCCTTGCTCGCCGCCCTCGGTGCGCTCGGCGCGCTGCCTGCCTCGCGCACGGCCAACGCGGCCATGGGCAAAGGCCCTGATACGCACCAAATGCGTGACGATGGCACCTATCCGGTGGTGGAGCTCGCCAAACCGAGCATCACGCTCGGCGTCGTGCAATCGCGGGTGCGCGCCTTGCGGGTCGAGCGTTGGAAGAAGGACCTCGCCGCGAACCTCGCGCACATGCTCGAGCTCATCGACAACGCCTTCTATTACGGGCCGCGGCCGGATCTGCTCTTCTTCCACGAGTTTCCGCTGACCGGCTGGGCGCCGTGGACGCGCGAGCAAGTGCTGCGCTTCTGCATCGAGATCCCGGGCGAGGAGACCGAGGCCATCGCCAAGAAAGCGCGCGAATACGGCTGCTGGATCGTCTTCGGCGCTTACGCCCGCGACCGCGATTGGCCCAATCACGTGCTCAGCATCACCACGATCATGAACGACAAGGGCGAGATCGTGGACAAGCACTGGAAGGCGCGGAACATCAAAGGCGTTTTCCCGGGCTTCGAGCTCTTTACCACCACCATCTATGACGTGCTCGACCGCTACATCGAGATGTACGGGCTCGATGCCGTGATCCCTATCACCCGCACCCCCCTCGGCAACATCGCCACGAGCTCGATCCAGCGCGAACCCGAGCTTTTCCGGGCGATGGCGATCAAGGGCGCGGAGATCATCCTCCGCACCGCCTCCGGCGGCTTCACGCCCATGGACATCGCCGCCACCAGCCTCTACAACCAGGTCTATACGGCCATCTGCAACAACGCCGTCAGCCCTGACAACCCTGGCTTCTTCGACGACGCGGGAAGCGGCGGCTCGGCGATCTACGGCCCTGATGGGCGGCCGATCGCCGAAGCGAGAAGCGCTTTCGAGCAGCTCATCACCGCCCGGATCCCGATCGCCGAGTTCCGCCAGCGCCACCGCCAGCCGGTCGTGCACATGGAGCTTTACCTGCCGGTCTTCAACGCCTACCGGAACCAGTTCGGCCCGAACCTGTTCAGCGCCTACCTCCCGACCGACCTCCAGGACGCCGCCCGCTACCTCCGCGACAAATCCCGTTGGCGTTGAGCGATAGCGGGCTAGATCTCGACGCGATCGCGGGAGTCGACCTCCCGAGGACGCGATGCGGCGACCGCCCCTCGACCGCGTGCACCCGGGAAGCCGCGCCACGGCGCCCTAGCGCTTTCTCCGCCAACGCAGCTCCCCGACCGCCGCAGTCCACCAACCCCTCTTCAACGCAAGCTCACTTCCAGAAGCCCCGCTCCTGCGCCCAAGCGATGGCTTTGGCGATCATGCGCTCGCGTGCGGCGATCTCCTGTGGGCTTACCTCGCGGACCTCTTCCGGCAGAGGAGACCCCGACACCGGCAGCGAGGCAAGCTCGCGGCCCGCCGCCAGCAGCTTGCCCAAACCGGCGAGCATTCCCTGCGGACTCGGCGGCTGCCCATAGACCCGAAGCTCCTCCAGGGTCATCAAGCGGATTGCGATGCAGTTGCCGGGAACATAAAAGTTGCTGTTCTGACGAACCATCCTAAGCATTCCGACCGCGAGATGGAGGCCGCGATGCAGCCTACAGTCATGAATCCCATAACCTTCAGCTTCTGCCATGGGGTCGAAGATTTCGATGGCGTAATCGAAGACACGATACGGATTGTTCTCGCCGTAGAAAATCTCTTTTGTGTTCCATCCAGCGAACAGCGCCTGCTGCGCGCCCGGCAGGGCACCGTGGAAAACGGGCGCGATGCGGCCCATTGCGATACCCGGGTCTTCGGGCGGCGCGCCTCCGTTATCGGAATCGATCTCCGTGAAGTCCACGATGTAGGTGCGAATGCCGATCGGGCTTTTCTGGACGTTGATGATCAGCCAGCGCCCGAGAAAGGTCTTCGCCGTTCTCCGGCCAAAGGCAAAATCGAAACGCTCGATCGGGATGGGCCCGCGCGGGCTGTGCCAGATGCCCTCCTTCTCATTGATGAACTCGAACTCGGCACGCCCGCCCGCTTCGACCGTCACCGTCGGCGGACGGTACACCCCCGAGCCGAACACCTCCCCCCCCTCTGCGCGATCGAAGGTGCCCGTGAGACGCTTGGTCGCATAGTCGTAACGCCCGGTCATCGTGTAGAAGGTCGGACGCCCATCCGGATCGTAGGTGAACATCGCCAGGAAATAGGTGTCCGATACCGTGTCGCTGCCCTGCCGCTCGAGCGCGAAACCGGTGCCCGGACGGTCCTTGAGCACCCACCAGCCAGGCTCCGGATTGAAGTGCCAGATGTTCTGGATGACGCCATCGGGATAGGGGTAAATCTTGGCCGCCTCGCTTGCGCCAGGATCGGCAGCGAGAACAGCGCTCAGCAGAAGATGAAGGCAGGAGGTCAGGGTCATCGTTCCGTCCGCGGGGGGATCCTCGGCTTATCTTAGGGGAAAGACGGTGCGCCTGAGACCCGCTTTCAAAGGAGCGATGCTTGCTCGCCATGCCGCGGCCCCATCGCAGCGCTGCGATTAGCGCCGCGCATGCAAGCTCTGATTCTCCCGCTGGTCCAGATGCCCCGCTCGTGCAAGGCGGTGTGAAGCTTCGCGGGCCCACTGGCAATCGCACGGTAGCGATGGGCGCAGGGGAAGCCCTCGTCACCAAGCCGCTCATGCCCCGCGGTCCGCTCGCGCCCGACGAGCGCCTTGCCTCTCTCTGAGAGCCAGCGCGGTTCTCATCCACCGGCTCGCCCTTGAGCATGCGCAGGCGATGCTTGCGATCCCCGGAGCCGTAGCCCACCTCCTGCACCGCGATCTTTTTGTTGCGTTTTCGCAACAGCGTGGTCCGCGTGTGGTATCATATTGTGGGAACCTTGTCGGAGCTTTTGATGGCCAAAACGACACGAAGCCGCGAGAAGGTCAACTTCTACGACCTCATGGCCGAACGCCGTGCCCTCACCGAAGAAATGGAATGGGCGCTCTTTCATGGCACGGTTGAAGAGCTTCGCGAAGTCCTCGTGAAGCTCGACGGTCGTCGTGCGGTCGCTCCGAAGCGGCGTGCAGCGCGCGATCGCAGGCTGAAGCGGTTACAGGAAGCCCTCGACAGTCGTCGTCCGGAGGCAGGCGTTCAGGACGGTTGAGAAGATCCATCGCGAAAAGCCGCGTGCAAAGAACTGTCTGGCCACAGAACGTCCCCGTCCTGTGCGCGGCCGGACAGCAGTCTATAAGGAGGTTGGATTTCGAACAGACTTCGCTTCCCCGCGATCGAGGTCGGTTCGTTTGATCGTGGATTTGCTCGAGGTGGATGGGCGGCGGTAAAAGCGCCCCACGTCCATCACCCTGCTACGACCCCGCTGATGACAAAAGAATTTCTGGGACGCACGACGCTTTTGGCGAGGGTTCATGCCCGGCGTGGCGCCGAGAAACTCGAATCGGGGGGTGTCAAGGCTTCGATGGAAGGATCGCGACAGCTGATCCTGGAGAATGATGGTCAAAGACCATGAAGGAGGGAGTCATGAATGCAAAGCATCTCGACAACGACCGGAAGGGTGCCACGGCCAACGGGCACGGTCATCGGGGCTCGTCGCATGAGCGACTGGGACCGGGACACCCGATTTTCGAGGTCTACCGTGCGATCGTCAGGAGCTACGGGATCGAGGACCTCGGTGATCCCGAGGCGAGCTGGCGGGCCGTGGATGAAGAGCTCAGGAGGTGCTCGGCAGAGGCCCAGAAATGGCTTCGCGAGCTCGATCACGAGCTCTCTGAAGATGAAAGAGCCAAGGCGGACAGCCTGCTGCGTGCTCTGTACGCGGAGCAGGAACGCAAACTGGAGGCCTGGGAATTGCTTCGAATCCTGACCGGGCGCGACCTGCCGATGCCCCACCTGCAGCCGCCGCCCGATGCCGAGCCCTATTTTCATCTACGCTGGCGCTGCATCGAAGCGCGAGTCGCGTCCTTGGGTCTAGAGAACTACCTCAAGGCGCGGGCTGTCTTCTTGGCCGAAGAAGAGGCGCGGTGGGCTCTCGAGCAGCGCGTCAAACCTTGGTTCGACATGCTCCAAGCCTTCATTCTTGCTCAGTTGAAGAAGCAGGGCGTGCCTAACGAGGTGCCTTACGCGGAGATGCGCGATGCGCTTTGCGAGGCCCTGAAACGGCTGCACGATTACTTTGCGAGACTCGGCAAGTGAGGAAAAACGCCGCACCCGGAAACGCCCGCCGAGGCGCGTGAAGGGTCCTAAAAGCGCCGATCGTTGGTCGGCATGCGCCAGCTCCAAGCCCAGCGGCAACCCATCAACGGCCGCTGGGCTTTTCGATTCCGCCATCCTTTACGCTCGCCATCGGCCGGGGAGCTGTTTTTTTCTGCCATAAGCGCCCACACCGAAACTTCGGCGGACACTTATCGAGGCTCGAGCATCACGAGGCATGCCCACTGAACCGCCGGCGAAGTGTGGACTGCTTCAGCGATCCCGAAGACGATGCCCGCCACGCCGGGCGCATGCGCTTTTTGTTCACGACGACGAGCGGTAGGAACCAAGGTTCCTCGAGTTTAGACCGTCACCAGCGACGTTAAGCCCCCATCTCCAGACGAACCCTTGAGGTGTTGCGAAAGAGTTCCACGGCGCAACCCCGCAGGATATTGCTCGTCTCGCTCATCCGCGCCGCTGAGGAGCCACTCAGGTCGGTGCGGAAATTGGCGCATCTCGGGACTTCGTTCGCGCAGCGCTTGCGCGCGAGGAAGCCGGCGCGCTTCGGGTTGATCGCCTCAAGGCACCGTGTTGGGGGGCGCCGCACCCCTCGCTGTGGAGCGCTTCCCAGCGCTTCGATGCGTGCAGGGGCTTAGCCGTGCGCCCAATGCGGGCGAAATCCGAATCCCCTTGTTCTGAGGCTCAGCGCAATCCGAGGCGCGCTCGCGCGTGGCTAGCGACCCGATCCACCCTTTGCAGGCGGATGAAGGTGCGTGTGCGATGAGTCCAGTCCCTTAGGGCCAAGCTTCGCCGAAAGCGCCCTCGCCTCGATTTCGGGTCACGCCGAGGCGAGTCCTCGACATCGGTCGAAGGAAGCCGGGCCAACCGAGCACGCGCCATTTCCCCGCTCGCTAGCAGCGCTTTTCCGCCTGCTGGTTCTGCCGAAGACGGTCTCCCTCTTCCCGCGAAGGCCTGGGGCGGTGGGTCGCCGGAGTGCACGGCCCGTTGCCCATGCGACTTCGCCGTCCATTCCCCCACCTGCGGCAGCGCTTGACCCCCGACTGCGCCGGTTCCATACTCCACCGTATGGTCACTACCCCGCCCGTCGCGACCCGCGTCTTCGCCGGCAGCGGAGGGCTGCCCCTGGCGGCCGACTGCTACGGCAGCCCCAAGCCGCCGGCGGTGCTGTTCGCCCACGGCTTCGGGCAGACGCGGCATTCCTGGAAGACCACGGCGCTCAGCGCCGCGCGCGCCGGCTTTTTCGCGGTGGCCGCCGATGGACGCGGCCACGGCGACAGCGGGCGTAATCCCTCGCACCGGCCCTATCAGGTGACCGACTTCGTCGCCGATCTCCGCGCGCTCGCGCAAATGCTTCCCGGTCGGCCGGCGCTGGTGGGGGCCTCAATGGGCGGGCTTCTGGGTCTTCTCGCCGAGGGATCCTCGCCCGAGGGCCTGTTTTCGGCGTTGGTCCTCGTGGACATCGCGCCGCGATGGGAAGAGCAAGGCGTGGCGCGGATTCTCGCCTTCATGGCCGCCCATCCCGAGGGCTTCGCCTCCCTCACCGAAGCGCAGCAGGCGATCGCGCGCTACCTTCCGCACCGCCAGGCTGACAGGGACCCCGAGCGGCTGCGCCCGCTCTTGCGCGAGCATGCCGACGGCCGCTGGCGCTGGCACTGGGATCCTCGGCTTTTGAGCGAGCTTCCCCGCGACCAGGCGGCCTATCGCCCGTGGCTTTGCGAGGCCGCACGCCGCATTCGCATTCCCACGCTGCTGGTCTCGGGCGGGCGCTCCGATGTGCTCTCCGCGGATGGCATCGCCGATTTCCGCGCCCTGGTGCCGCACGCCGAGCACGTGCAAATCCCCGAGGCCACCCATCTCGTCGCGGGCGATGCCAACGACGCCTTCGCCGAGGCGGTGCTCGATTTCCTCTCCCGCGTCGCTCGGCGACGCGCTGCCTGAGACCCATGGTCATGATCAACCTGCTCCCCTTCCTCGCTCCTCTCGCCGCGCTGATGCTCGCGGCTTTCTTCCGCATGGCGCTCGTGCCAGGAACGGTCGTTGTCGGCTTGGTGCTGATGACCACCACCCTGTTCTCCGGCGCGCACTGGGCGGCATCGCTGCTCGCGTGGCTGATCTTTCTGGCTATCGCCATCCCGCTCAATCACCTGCCGATTCGCCGACGCTACCTCACCGCGCCGTTGCTTCGGCTTTACGAGCGCATCCGGCCGCAGCTCTCGGCGACCGAGCGCATCGCCCTCGAGGCGGGCACGGTCGGCTTCGAGGGCGAGCTCTTCTCGGGCAAGCCCGATTGGCGGCGGCTGCTCAAGGCGGAATTCCCCGAGCTCTCGGTCGAGGAAAAGGCCTTCCTCGATGGCCCGTGCGAGACGCTGTGCCGGATGATCGAGGACTTCGAGATCACCCATCACTACGCCGACCTCACCCCGGAGATCTGGGAGTTCCTCAAGAAAGAGCGCTTCTTCGGAATGATCATCCCGAAGAAGTACGGCGGCCTTGGTTTCTCCGCCCAGGCGCATTCGGCGGTGCTTCAAAAGATCGCGAGCATCTCGCCGACGGTCTCCTCGACCGTGGCCGTGCCCAACTCGCTCGGGCCTGCCGAGCTTCTTCTCCACTACGGCACCGAGGAGCAGAAGAACCACTACCTGCCGCGGCTGGCGGTGGGCGAGGAGATCCCCTGCTTCGCCCTGACCGGCCCCTACGCCGGCTCGGATGCCACTTCGATCCCCGATTACGGGATCGTCTGCAAGCGGGTGGTCGACGGCCGCGAGGTGGTCGGTATCCGGCTCAGCTTCGACAAGCGGTACATCACCCTGGCACCCGTGGCCACGGTCATCGGCCTGGCCTTCCGTCTCTATGACCCCGAGCGGCTGCTCGGCGGCGAGGAGGATCTCGGCATCACCCTCGCTCTCGTGCCCCGCAACACCCCTGGCATCGAGATCGGGCGCCGCCACTTCCCGCTCAACATCCCCTTCCAGAACGGCCCGATCCGCGGCAAGGACGTCTTCGTGCCGATCGATGCGATCATCGGCGGGCCGACGATGGCCGGCCAGGGCTGGCGGATGCTGATCGAATGCCTCTCGGTCGGGCGCGCCATTTCCCTGCCCTCGAGCACCACCGGCGCGATGAAGATGGCGGCTGCTGCCGTCGGGGCTTATGCCCGCATCCGCAAGCAGTTCGGCCTGCCGATCGGGCGCTTCGAGGGCGTTCAGGAAGCGCTCGCCCGCATCGCCGGCAACGCCTACGCCTCGGGCGCGGTCTCGCGCATGACCGCCGCAGCCGTGGACCTCGGCGAGAAGCCCTCGGTGCCCTCGGCGATCGCCAAGTACCACGTTACCGAGATGGGACGCGAGACCTCCGCCGACGCGATGGACGTGGCCGGCGGCAAGGGCATCATCCTCGGGCCCAAGAACTTCCTCGGCCGCGGTTGGCAGGTGGTGCCGATCACGATCACCGTCGAGGGCGCCAACATCCTCACCCGCAGCATGATGATCTTCGGCCAGGGCGCGATCCGCTGCCATCCCTTCGTGCTCAAGGAGATGCAGGCGCTCGAGATCGAGGACCGGGAGGAGCGGCTAAAGGTCTTCGACCGGCTCCTTTTCGCCCACATCGGTTTCGCGATCAGCAATGCCGCGCGCGCTTCTCTCCTCGGCCTCGGCGGCGCCCTTCTCCTCAATCGGCCGGGCGAGCCCTGGCTGCGGCGGCTGGTCGCGCAGCTCGATCGCATGAGCGCCGCGCTCGCGCTTTGCGCCGACACCGCCATGCTCGTCCTCGGCGGCCGCCTGAAGCAGAAGGAATCGCTCTCGGCCAGGCTCGGCGATGTGCTAAGCGAGCTCTATATCGCCTCGGCTGTGCTCAAGCGCTACCACGACGAGGGTTATCCGGCAGCCGACCGGCCCTTCGTGCAGTTCACCCTTGCCCGCAGCCTCCATCGCATGCGGGAGGCGCTCGATGGGTTTCTCATGAACTTCCGGCCGCGGCCGCTGGCGTGGTTGCTTCGCGTGCTGGTCTTCCCCCTCGGCCGCCGCCTGCGTCCGCCTTCCGATCGCCTCGTTCAGCGCGTCGCCAACCTGCTGCTCAGCCCCTCGGAGGCCCGCGACCGGCTGATCGCCGGCGCTTTCCTCACCCCGAGCGAGAACAACCCCGGCGGGCGGATCCACGCCATGCTCGCCGACGTGATCGCCGCCGAGCCGGTAGAGCGCAAGTTTCAGAAGGCGCTCAAGAGCGGCGAGATTCGCGCCCTCGATCCGGAGGAGCAGCTTGCCGAGGCCGTGGCCAAGGGCGTGCTCGACGAGGCCGAGCGGAAGCTTTTGGCCAAGGCGCGCCGGCTCACCGCCGAGGCGATCGCCGTGGACGAGCTCGATCCGGCCGATCTCGAGTCGGCAGCGCGCTATCGCGAGCGGCACCGGCTACGCAACGCCGCCTGAGCCGGGCCATGAGCTAAGCGCTTCCTTAGGGCTCGTGGCGGGAGGCAAGGCGCGCTGCTCATCGCGATCCGAAGCCAAGACGCCCGCGCGCTCGCGGCGCCGCGCAAGCAGGGATCGCAAGCATGGCGCCGCGCGCGCTCGTTCGTCTCGCCGCGTCGGTGCCGCGAATGCCGCATTCCCTTCGCCCTTGAGGAGTCGGCGACGCCCGCGCGGCGACGCCCCACGATAGCGCTGCGGCAGGGCTCGTACCCCGCCTGCGCTCAAGGCCGCATCCGGCTGAACACGTAATCGTGCGCGGCTTCGCTGGCGTGGCAGGCGAAGCATGCCTCTTTGGCATTCGCGCCCACCACCCGCTGCTCGGGATCACCTTTGGCGAAGCCCTCGAAGCCCCAGCCGCCGGTCTCGGCGAAGCGCTGGCTGTCCTTGACCATGATCGCGAGCACTTTGCGCTCGCTCTCGGCGACCGCGCCGCCTTCGCGCTTCACCTCGAAGAGATCGAAGACGATCATCGATCCATCGGGAAACTTGCCGGCGCGATAGCCCTCTACCGCCTTCTCGTTGGCGTAGACGTGGTGCAAACCCCCAAACGAGGCATAAAGGGGATGCCCCTCTTCGAGCAGCAGGCTCTTGACGTGGTACCAGTTGCGATAACCTTCGGGGAAGGCCAGCGGCTCCGCACTCCTCCCGACGCCCCCCATCGAGACGCCGGCAAGGGCCGTTGCCACCGCGAAGACGAGAACTGAACGTGAGCGGCCCATTGCACACCTCCCAGTCGTTGGCTCCGAGAAAACTGTATCGAGGCGATGCCTTCTTTACAGTAGCGCAGAGTTTGTTTCGAGGCAATGCGTCATGACGCGGCTGCTTCTGCTTCTCGAAAGGCTCGCCGCCCTCATCCAGCAGGGGCTCAGGGAAAGCGCCGGGCAGCACGGCCTTCAGCCGGTGCACCTGCTGATCCTGGCCTACCTCGAGCGGGCGAACCGCTATAGCGACATCCCGATCGCCATCGCCGAATACCTCGGCATCACCCGCGGCCCCCTTTCCCAAAGCCTTGCGGTGCTCGAAGCGAAAGGGCTCATCGAACGCGAGCCCGATGCCAAGGACGGCCGCATCCAGCACATCCGCCTCCGCGACCCCGCGCGCGAGCTTCTGAGGGAGAGCTGGCTTGCGCGCCTGAGCATGGCGCTTCAAGGGCTGCCTCAGGCCGCCGCACTCGAACAGGGCCTTGCGCTCTTGCTCGCCGAGATGCAGCAGCTCAACAGGCATCAGGCCTTCGGCATTTGCCGAAGCTGCGCTCACTTTCAGCCGATCGGCGAGGGCGCGGGGCGCTGCGGGCTGACCGGCGATGCGCTTTCTCTAGCGGACAGCGAAAAGCTCTGCCGCGAGTGGACGGATCCCTCCGCCTCGTCTCGCTCCTCGCCCGCAGCCGGATCATCCCCAGGCGCGCCCAAGGCGTCTCCGCCCACAGCCGAAACCGGAGCGACCTAGCAAAGCCCGGCAGACTCAGGCTGCGGGCGGCCGCTCTCCCGCCGCGGTCTCGCTCGAGCTCTCGCGCGGCCGCATCGCCGCCGCCTTGAGCTCGGAGCTACGCACGATCGCATAAGCGATGAGCAGCACCAAGAACACGAGCAGCAGCATCCAGGCGATGCCTTGCACCGTCGCGATCACCGTGCGGTAGATCTCGAGCGCGATTCGATCGGCATTGAGCGGCGGAAGCGGCGGGGCTTCGGCCGCGGGTGCGATCGGCTGTAGATAGGCCTCGATCTTGTGAAGCTCGACGCCGCTTGAGAGGCCCACGACGAAGATCGCGAAGATCACGTAGCGTTGCCAGGCCAGGTGCAGGGGATCGCCGACGAGGCGCTGAAGCACGACGCCGACGGGGCGATTAAACAGCCTGGCGACGATGAAGCTCGTGAGCAAGGCGACGAGGAAGGTCGGAAGCAGCAGGGTGATGAAAATCATCGCAAGCTCCGGGCGAGGGCGATGGCGCAGTGTAGCGCCGCGCTCAGGCCTCGCCGGCACCGCCCGCTGCGGCTTGCCACTTGGTCTCGATCCGGCCTTGCGCTGAGCGCGGCCCGCGCGCCGCACCGGTCCCGCCTCGCGCATCCGGCAGGCGGGCGAAGAGCGGAAGCCGCGAATGCACCCCCTCGCGCCGCACCGGTCCGGCCGGCCCCGCCCACGCCTCGGACAAGGGCCCGGCCCTTGTCCTCAGGTCCCGCAGAAGGTCACCGTGACCCGCTCCTGAGGAGCGGCGGGCCGGTAGAGGTCTTCTTCGCCGGGAAGCTCTTCGTAGGGTCTGGCGAGCACGCGCAAAAGGCGCTCGAAGAAGCCAAACTCGAGCTGCTCGGCCGCCTCCCGCGCCGCCCGCTCGGCCAGGTGATTGCGCAGCACGAAAGCAGGATTGACCGCAAGCATCGCCATCTGCCGCGGCGGATCGGCGCTTTCGATCGCCGAAAGCCGCTGCCGCCAGTCGCAAAGCCACGCGAAGGCCGCCTCCTGCTCGCGAAACAAAGCCAGCCAGGCGGCATCGGCCTCGCTCGCCTCTCGGCCCAAGCGGCTCAGGCGCCGAAAGGCGAGAGTGAAGTCCACTTCCTGCGCGCGGAGCACGGCAAGCAGCCGCTCGCCCAGCGCTTCATGCGTCGGATCGGGCGGAAGGCCGATCTTGGCGCACAAGCGCTCCCGCCAGTGCTGCCGATAGCGCTCGGGAAAGGCAGCAATCACCGCATTGGCGCGCTCGACCGCCGCCTCCGGAATCGGCGAGAGCAGCGGCAGCAGGCATTCCCCTAGGCGGGCGAGGTTCCACTGCGCGATCGTGGGCTGCATGCCGTAGGCATAGCGCCCATGCTGGTCGATCGAGCTGTAGCAGGTCGCCGGATCGTAGGCCTCGAGCCAGCCGAAAGGCCCGAAGTCGATCGTCTCCCCGGAAAGCGCGGTGTTGTCGGTGTTCATCACCCCATGGATGAAGCCCACGGCCATCCACTGCGCCACCAAGGCCGCGGTCCGTTCCATCACGCGCTCGAAGAAGCGCAGTGCGCGGTCCGGCGCCTCGATGAGATCGGGATCCAAACAGGCCAGCGCATGCTCGAGGAGAACGGCCAACGCCCGCTCATCGCCGCGGTAGGCGAAATACTCGAAGCTTCCGATGCGAAGATGCGAGCGCGCGACGCGGATGAGGATGCCGCCCGCCTCGAAGCCGCGCATGCGCCTGACTGCCTCGCCGGTCTGAAGCACGGCCAGCGCCCGGGTGCTCGGTATCCCGAGCGCCGCCATCGCCTCGCAGCCGAGGTACTCCCGCACCATCGGCCCGAGCGAGGCCCGCCCATCCCCGCCGCGGGCGAAGCGCGTCGGGCCCGTGCCCTTGGCATGGAGCTCGTAACCCAGTCCATCGCGAGCTTCCACTTCGCCGAGCCATAGGGCGCGGCCATCGCCGAGCGAGGGCACGAACACCCCGAACTGGTGCCCGGCGTAGGCCATGGCCAGCGGCTCGCTGCCCGCGATCGGCCGGTTTCCGGCAAGGGCCTCGACCCCCTCGCGGCTTCGCATCGCCTCGGGATCGAGGCCGAGAAAATGCGCCAAAGGCTCGTTCAGCATCACCAGCGCCGGCGCCGCGACGGGGACGGCGCTTCGCCGTTCCAGAAAGCCCTCCGGCAGCCGCGCGAAGCGGTTGAGCCAGCGGCCTCCGAATGCAGCGGCTTCGCTAGGGCGGTGGATGTCTTCGCTCCTCATCCACGCCATCTTGCGACAATCAACATGAGTTCATGGTGAGCCTTCATGCGCAGAAGCCGTCTCTTGTTCGGCGGGATCGTCCTGCTGATCGCCCTCCCCTTGCTTCTCCGTTCGCTCCTCTCGCCGCCCGCGGTGCAAGGTTTTCCGGTGCAGGCGCAGCCCTTCGTCGCGACGGTGGTGGTGTCGGGGCGGATCGCAACGCCCTCGCGGGTGTTGGTGGCCTCGGAAGTCTTGGCCACGGTGAGGGAGCGGCGGGTCAGCGAGGGGGACCGGGTGGAACCCGGGCAGGTGCTTCTCGTGCTCGATGATGCGCCGCTTCGCGCCAGGATGGAGGAAGTCGAGGCGCAGCTTCTGCAACTGCGCGAGCGCCTGCGGCCGGAGACGGAGGCGAGCCTGAGCGAGGCCGTGGCGCGGAGGCGGCAGGCCGAGCGCGACGCGCGTCGGGCGCGAGAGCTCGCCCGCGGGGGGCTGATCCCGGAAAGCGAAAGCGAACGCGCCGAGGAGGCGCTCGCGGTCGCGCAAGCGCAGGAGCGGCGGTTGGCGACGCTCGCCCGCGCTTATGCCCCCGATGGCCCGGAAGAGCGCCTGCTGCGCGCTCGGCTCGAGACGCTCAGGGCCGAGCGCGAGCGCTATCTCGTGCGTAGCCAGGTCGCGGGCACTGTATTGCGGCGCTTCATCGAGCCTGGGGATGTGGCCCAGCCGGGGCGGGCGCTCCTCGAGATCGCGGCCGATGGGCCGGTGGAGGCGATCTGCCAAGCGGAGGAGCGGCAACTGGCGAGGCTTTCGCTCGCTCAGCCGGCCTGGGTGGTGCCCGATGCGCTGCCTGAGCTTCGCGCCGAGGCGGTGCTCAGCTTCATCGCCCCAGCCGTGGATCCGACCACGGGCGCGATCGAGCTCCGCTTTCGCCTGCTCGATCCGCCGGCGGCGCTGCGCCAAGACATGACCGTCTCCGTGGAGGTGGAGACGGCGCGCTTGGAGCAAGCGCTGGTGGTGCCCAACGAGGCCTTGGGCGGGCCTGATGGACGGCGAATCCGCGTGGTGCGCGAGGGGCGAGTGGAGGAGCTTACGGTCGAGGTCTTGGCACGCGGTCTCGAGCGCAGCGCGATCGCAGGCCCGCTGAGCTCCGGCGAGCGCGTGCTCGTCTATGCCGAGGCGCCGCCGCCCGGGCAACGGGTGCGGCTGCGCGAGGGGCGCTGATGCCGCTTCGTTTCGAGGCTCTGCTCGCGCTCAGGCTGCTTCGCGAGGGCCGCGTTCAGACTTGGCTGATCCTCGCGGGCATCGCCGTGGGCGTGGCGGTGATCGTCTTCGTCACCGCGCTCATCGCCGGCCTTCAGGCGAGCATCATCGAGCGCACCCTCGGCACTCAGGCGCACATCAAGATCGTCCCGCCCGAAGAGCGGGCGCTTCGCGCCCTTGCCGCCGGCGAGGCCGAGGCCATCGCCATCGAGCAGCGAGCGCAGCGGCTTCGTAGCATCGGCAACTGGCCGGCGCTGCTGGCGGCGCTACGCCAAGACCGCGATATTCTCGCCGCTGCGCCGATCGTGTCGGGTCCGGCGCTCGCGCGGCGCGGGGCGGCGAGCCGGGCGGTGGCGCTGCTCGGGATCGAGCCGGAGAGCTACCTTCGCATCGTGCCCACCCACGAAAAGCTGCAAGCCGGTCGCTTCGATCTCAGCGGCGATCAGGTGCTGATCGGCAGCCTGCTCGCTGCCGATCTCGGGGCCAAGCCGGGCGAACGTTTGCGCCTGGAAACGAGCGGCGAGCGCGCGCGCACGGTGACCGTGGCCGGCATCTTCGAGCTCGGGGTGCGCGATCTCGACCAGCGTCTCGTGTACCTCGGCCTGAAGCCGGCGCAAAGCCTGCTCGATCTGCCCGCCGGCATCACCGGCATCGATCTCAAGGTGCAGGAGATTTTCGCCGCCGAGCGGATCGCCCGTCGGCTTCAGGCGGCGCTCGGGGTGCAGGCCGAATCGTGGATGCAGACCAACCGCAACCTGCTCGATGCCCTCGCCGCCCAATCGAGCTCCACCCGGCTGATCTCCTTTTTCGTCGCCATCTCCGCGGCCTTCGGGATCGCGAGCGTGCTCGCCGTGAGCGTGGTGCAGAAGACGCGCGAGATCGGCATCCTGCGCGCGGTGGGGGTGAGCCGCGCCCAAGTGCGGCGGGTGTTCCTGCTGATGGGGGCACTCGTGGGGCTTTTGGGTTCGCTGCTCGGCTCGGCATTGGCCGGCGCCTTGATCGCCCTCTGGCAAGGTGCGGGGATGAACCGCTCGGCGCGCGGGGCTTTCGAGCTTTATGTTTCAACCGAGCTTTTCCTTGCCGCCATCCTCCTCGCCACGCTGGTGGGGATGCTCGCCGCCGCCTTTCCGGCGCGGCGCGCCGCCCGGCTCGATCCGGTGGAGGCGCTTCGCGCATGAGCGCGGTCATTCGGCTTCAGGGCGTACGCAAGACCTACGGCCAGGGCGCGGTGGCTCAGGAGGTGCTGCATGGTATCGATCTCACCCTCGCGCGCGGGGAGTTCGCCGCGCTGATCGGGCCTTCCGGCTCGGGCAAGAGCACCCTCCTCAACCTGCTCGGGCTGCTCGATCGGCCAAGCGCCGGCGAAGTGTTCCTGCTCGAGCGGCCGACGAGCGAGATGGAGGAGGCCGAGCGCACGCGGCTTCGCGGCGAGGCGCTCGGCTTCGTGTTCCAGTTCCATCACCTCCTCGCCGCCTTCAGCGCCCTCGAGAACGTGCTGCTGCCGAGCCTCGCCCGTAACGGGGGGCGCCTGACGCCGACGCTTCGCGTCGAGGCCGAGGCCCTGCTCGCTTCCGTCGGGCTCAAGCCCGAGCAATGGCGGCGCAAGCCCGCCGAGCTTTCGGGAGGGCAGCAGCAGCGGGTGGCGATCGCCCGCGCGTTGTTTCACCGGCCGGTGCTGCTGCTCGCCGATGAGCCCACCGGCAACCTCGATACCCAAACCGCCGATCAGGTATTCGCCCTGTTTCGCCGCTTCAACGAGGAGCGCGGCCTCACCGTGCTCGTGGTGACGCACGATCCCAGGCTCGCCGCCCGCACCGACCGGATCATCGAGCTCGTGGACGGATGGATCCTCGCCGATCGCAGCGCCGCGCCGCACCATCCGGCGCCCTGAGACGGGCTGTGCACCCTGGAAAAAACGAGGGGCGCCCGAAGCGCCCCTCGCATCGTGCGCGCGGCTTGCACCCTCAGGGCCCCTCGAAGCCGTTGCTGAAGATCGTCGCGCTACAGCCCTGGATGCGGATGTCATCCACGTACCAGCCCTCTCGGGTCACCGAGCTATCCGTGGCCAGCCGCCAGCGCAGACGCACCGTCTGGCCGGCGTAGGGTGTGAGATCGACCAGGGTATCGGCGTAGTTTCGGGCAGGATCATCGCACCACGCCGGCTGGCCGCCGATCGGATTGCTGTAGGAGGTGGAAACCGGTCCGCGATAAGGATCGTTGAGCAGGGCGGCGCCGGTGAGCTGGGTGAAGGGGCCACTTCCGACCGCGAGCTCGAGAATCGCGCCGTCGTAGCAGCCGGATGCGCCGTTCTGCTCGAGGTGCCGCCAATTCTGGTACTTGAGCGTGAGCGGATTCTGGCCCACCGGCAGGCTGATCGCCGGCGAGACCAGCCGCTTGTCCGAAACCGTGGCCTGGCTCGGGGCGAAGAAAGCGTTTCCGCCCGAAAGCGGACTCGGCCGCGCGGTGGAAAGGGTCCAGGGCGTGCCGCTCGGCGTGTCGGTCGTGAAGCCGCCAGGGCCGCCGGTGAAGTTCTCCTGGAAGATGTTGACCGGCGACAGCCCGAGATCGGCGTCGCAATCGCCAGGCGCGACCTGGGTGCGGAAACGGAAGGCAGGGGAGTTCGCGCCCGTGCCGCAGACGTTGGCCGGACGCACCCGCCACCAGTACCAGGTCGAGGTATTGAGCGGGATGCCCACCTGGATGCTGGTCGCGTTATTCGCAGTCCCGCTCCAGACGATGGTGCTGAAGGCCGCATCCGTGGCCACCTCGACCACATAGCTCTGCGCCTGGGTGGCGGCATTCCACGACAGGGTCGGCTGCACCGGCTGGCCGGTGGCGTTGTCGGCCGGTGAGACGAGGGTGGTCGCCGGCGGAATCTGGGTGAAGACCTGGTAATCGACGCTTCGGGTCTTGGTGATCGTGCCCGAGACGCCCTCGATCACCACCGTGTTCAAACCGGCGCTGACGCCGGCACCGATGGTCACGTCGTAGCTGGCGGTGCCGGGCGGGGTGACGGTGGTCGGGCTCAGGTTCACCGTGAAACCCACGGGCGGCGCCGGATTGAAGCCGAGGTTCACCGGCGTCGTGTAGCCGTTGATGCTGCCCACGGTCAGGGTCTGGGTGGGCAGGGTGACCGGCGGATTGGCCGCGCAGACGGTGATGTTGGTCTGCGGCAGCGAGAGCGAGAAGCTCGGATCGAAGCAGGCGTCGTGGGCGAAGCTCGCGACCCGGGTGTTGCTCGCCGAGCTTCCAGGGCCCATGTACTCGCCGAAGAACCAAAAGGTGCAGTCATCGGCGGGATCCACGGCCATGTGGAAATAGTCGCCCCAGCGCTCATTCGCTTTGCTCCGCGTGCCGGCCACGATCTCGGTTTCCGCGGTGCTCATGACGCCGGCCGGATCGCTCTCAAGCCGCCCCACGTAGCGAAGGCCGGGGTGCACGGGCGGGGTCTCTCGGGTGACGGAGAAGGCGAGCGCGGCGTTGCCCACGCGGTCGATGGCGCTCGCGCCCATCCAGCGGTGGATGACCCCGCCCGGATCGGTCGGGGCGTAGGTGCCCTCCATGTGAAGCTGCCACGGGTTGCTCGGCCCGCCCGTGCGCCTGAGCTCGAACCAGCGGATCGCCCCATGCACCGTGCCCTGCGGCACGTCGGAGAGCAGATTGGTCACGAAGTTGCCGAAGATGGATTCATGCGTGCCGAAGTTGCGGTAAACGAGCTGGTTCATGATCGGCTCCCGCAGCGGGTCGAGGCGCTGGCCGCTCGGCTGCGGGAAAGCGTTGAAGGCGGTCAGCCCGTTCATGCTCGAGTTGAACTCGGTGATCGGGATGCTCACCATCGAGCTCAGGTTCGCGCCGGGATTGGGCGTCTGCGACCAATCCATGGTGAGCTGCCACAGCTGCAAAAAGTCCTGGGCGGGGTTATTGCTGCTGGGGGCATGCGCCTCGTCGTCGAAATGGCGCATGAAGATCCCGGGTGCGCCCGCAGGCGGCGGCTGGTCGCCGAGCAAATGCACCGGGGTCAAGAGGTCGAAGCCGAAGCCGGCGCGCTTGGGCAGGAGCAAGCGCACGAAGCGGGCCGGGTTGCCGGCGAGCATCTGCTGCCGCTCGAGGGCATACACCGGCCGGTTCGGGTTGGTGTTTTCGTTGGCGGCGACGTAGTAGGCATCCGACCACACCCCGTACTTCGGGTAGTCGGGGAAGGTGGGCATGACGAAGGCGTATTCGTACCAGGTCGCGACCGTGGGGTCGTTACCCGGGCTCACATAGATGCAAAGCGCCCGGCCCGACTGCGGCGAGAACTCGGTGAGCAACCAGCGATCGGCGAGCTGATCGTAAATGACGATGGGGTCACCCAAGCCTTGGTTGCAGGGGCTCGGGCCGCTGAGGGTGGGGGCGAGCACGAAGCTCGCGAGCTGGGTGCCCGCCTTGTCGTAGATCACGATCCGGCTGCCGCCGGAGGCATTGATCGCCACCACCACGTGGTTGGGCCCGACATCGAGGGTGGGATCCGGCGGAAAGGTCGTGCCCGGCGGACCTTCGTAGTTCCGGATCGGGGTGGTGAAGTTGCTGGGCGCCCGGCCGGCCATCCGGTCGAAGCTTTGCTGCAACTCTGCAAGCCAATCCGGCCGCGGCGCATTGACCGGCGGCGGCACCGGCTTGAACAGCGTTGGATCGTTCCAGTGCTGGCGCGGGATCTCGCGGATCGGATCGCCCGGCTGCCACAGCGGCCCGGTGTCGTTGCGGATCTCGAAGGTGACGAGCCTCGGGTAGGCGATGCCCCAGGTCTCCGTGCTGAGGGCGACCGATTTCGGATCCTCCGTCTCGCTCGCCGCGATGGAGAACGAAAACAGAACACTCAAGGCCGCGACAACTTTCGCGCCCCGCGAAGCGCTTTTGAACATTTGGATTCCCCGAGCACGAGTTCAAGAAACGTGATCGAATGATGTTATGTCATGCCTGCGCCTTCGCGCATGCTGCATCGCGGCATCACGGCACCGCCGCCTGCACCGGGACGAGCGCCACCTTGCTTCCGCGCAGCCGGAACGATACCTCGCCGCTTCCCAAACGCAGCGTGGCCCGCTCGCCCCGCCCCGCACGCTGCCGCTCGGAAAAGGAAAGATCGGCGAAGATCGGCGCCGAACGCGCCTCGACCTCGAGCGCAAGCGGCGCATAGACCGGAAGTTCGGCGTAAATCTCGCCGCCGGTGATGATCTCGTAGCGGGCCTCGGCGCGAACCTCCATCGGGAAGATGCGAATCGCCCCCCGCTTCGAGCGTGCCCTAATCCCCCCGCGCGCGGCGATGGTGATCCGTCCGCTCTCGCTCATCGCCAGCACCTCGTTGGCCACGCGTCGCACCACGATGTCCCCGAAGCCGCCGATTAGCTCGAGCTTCGGTCCTGCGGGTACGAAGACGACGAGATCGACCCGTCCTCGCCGCGGATCCGCAGGCCGCCGCGGGTCGAGGCCGGGATAGCGGATGCGCAGCCCTTGCTGCTTGCCCTCCTGGAACCACTCGATCCGCGCCGCGCGCGGCTTCTTGCCGATCCGCTGCTCGACGGCGCTCATCGCGATGGCGGCGGCTCGCGTCTGCCGCACCTGGATCTCGCCGTAGGGATTGTCGATGAGGATGCGCTCGACGCCGTCGCCGAGCTTGTGCTCCTCTTGGTGACGGAGGATTTCATAGGGAACGGGCTCGGGGGCGACCGATGGCGGCCGGGCCGCGCAGGCCGCCACGCCGAGCGCCGCGAGCGCGATGAGCACCGCCCTCACTCGGCGCTCCCGGCCAACGGCACGGCGGTCTCGCGCACGAGCGCGCGCCAGCCGATGTCGCGGCGATAGAAGGCGCCCTCGCAGCGGATCTGGGCAAGCCGCCGGTAAGCGCGCTCGCGCGCCGCGGTGATGTTCTCGCCAAGCGCAGCCACGCTCAGGATGCGGCCGCCATTGCTGAGCACCCGCCCGTCCTCGCTGCGGATCGTACCGGCATGGAAAATCTTGAGACCTTCCTCTTCGACGCCTTCGAGGCCCTCGATCGCATCGCCCTTGCGCGGCGTGCCAGGATACCCTTGGGCGGCGAGGACGACGGCCACGCTCGCCCGCTCGTCCCAGGCCAGCTCGAGCCCCTCCAGTCGATCGTCGCAAAGCGCGAGCAGCGCCTCGGCGAGATCGCTCTTCAAACGCAGCATCAGCGCCTGCGCCTCGGGATCGCCGAGTCTTGCGTTGAACTCGAGCACGTAGGGCTCGCCACTTGGGGTGATCATCAGCCCGGCGTAGAGAAACCCGCGGAAGCGACGACGGCCCGCGTTCAACCCCGCGAGGGTCGGGGCGATGATCCGCTCGCGGATCTTGGCCTCGATTTCGGGCGTGATCACCGGCGCTGGCGAGTAAGCCCCCATCCCGCCGGTGTTGGGGCCGTGATCGGCCTCGTCGCGCCGCTTGTGATCCTGGCTGCTCGGCAGCACGAGAAACCGCTCCTCGGCAGCGAGGACGATCACGCTGGCCTCCTCCCCTTCGAGGAACTCTTCGATCACCACGCGCTGCACCGGCACGCCGAGCCCCCCGCCGAACAGGTGTCGCACCGCCATCTCGGCCTCGGCGCGATCGTGGGCGATGATCACCCCCTTGCCCGCGGCCAGACCATCGGCCTTGATCACGATCGGAGCGCCTTGCCAGGCGGCCAGCACCGACAGCGCCCGCTCCTCGCTCGAGGCGATCTCGAAGCGCGCCGTGGGGATGCGGTGCCGCTCCATGAAGGTCTTGGCATAGACCTTGGAGCTTTCGATTTCCGCCGCGCGCCGGCGCGGTCCGACGATGCGCCGGCCCGCGGCCTCGAACATGTCGGCGATGCCGAGCGCGAGCGGCGCCTCGGGGCCGACCACGGTGAGATCCACATCCTGCTCCTCCGCGAAATCGAGAAGCGCATCCAGATCCTCGGCCGCGATCGGGAGGTTTCGGCACTTGGGTTCCGAGGCGGTGCCCGCATTGCCCGGAGCCAAGAACACCTCGGCCACGCGGGGGCTGGCGGCGAGCTTCCAGGCGATGGCGTGCTCGCGGCCGCCGCCGCCGATCACGAGCACCTTTAGTGCATCAGCTGCATTCATCACCGTTCGTCTCAGTGCCGGAAATGACGCCTTCCGGTGAAGACCATCGCCATCCCGTGCGCGTCCGCGGCCGCGATGAGCTCGGCATCGCGCACCGAGCCTCCGGGCTGAATCACCGCCCGGACGCCGACCTGCGCCGCCTCCTCCAGACCGTCGCGGAAAGGCAGGAAGGCATCGGAGGCCATCACCGCGCCCTGAAGATCGAAACCGGCCTCGCGTGCCTTCATGATGGCAATGCGCACGCTCCACACCCGGCTCGGCTGTCCACCGCCGATGCCCAGCGTCTGCCCATCGCGGGCGATGACGATGGCATTGGAGCGCACCGGCTGCACGCAGCACCAGGCGAAGCGAAGATCTTCCCATTCCGCGGCTTCGGGTTCGCGCTTCGTGACCACCCTCGTCGCCTCCCCGGGGGCTCCGCCGGGGTCGGCCTGCTGCCCGAGCCAGAATCCAGCCAGCGAGCGCCACTCTCGAGTCCCCACGGGATCGGGAGGAACCGCGAAGGCCCTCAGTTTCGGTTTTCGCGCCAAGACCGCGAGCGCCTCCTCCGAGAAAGCGGGGGCGAGCAGCGCCTCCGCGAACTGGCGCTCGAGGATGCGTTCGATCGTCCGCCCGTCGAGCGGGCGGTTGAAGGCGATCACGCCGCCATAGGCCGAGAGCGGATCGGCGGCATGGGCCCGCTCATAAGCCGCGAGCGGATCCTCGCCGAGCGCGATCCCGCAGGGGCTCGCGTGCTTGACGATGACGCAGGCCGGGGCCTGAAAGAGCGCCACGGCCCGCCAGGCGGATTCGGCGTCGAGCAGGTTGTTGTAGCTCGGCTCGATGCCGGCTACCTGGCGTAAACCCGCAAGCCCCTCCCCGCGCCCGGGCTCGCGATAGAGGGCCGCGCTTTGGTGCGGATTCTCCCCGTAGCGCAAGCGGGCCACCCGTTCGAGGAGAAGCATCAGCCGCGCCGGCCATTCCTCTCCTCCGTCGGAACCGAACCAGCCGGCGATCGCCGCGTCGTAGGCGGCGGTGCGGCGGAAGACCGCCTCCGCGAGACGGCGGCGCAGCGCAAGGCGGGTTCCCCCGCATTCGGCCAAGCTCTCGAGCAGAAGCGGGTACTGCTGCGGATCGCACAGCACCGCCACGCGCTCGAAGTTCTTGGCGGCCGCCCTCAGCATCGCCGGCCCGCCGATGTCGATCTCCTCTACGGCCTCCGCCTCGCTCACCCCAGGGCGCGCGATGCAACGCTCGAAGGGATAGAGATTGGCCACGACGAGGTCGATGGGCTCGATGCCGTGAGCGGTGAGGACCTCCTCGTCCTGCCCGGCGCGGGCGAGCAGAGCGGCATGGATCGCCGGATGCAAGGTCTTCACCCGGCCGTCGAGGATTTCGGGAAAGCCGGTGAGCTCGCTCACCTGGCGCACCGGCAGTCCGGCCTCGGCGAGCACCCGGGCCGTGCCTCCGGTCGAGACCAGCTCCACACCCCGCTCACAGAGGGCGCGGGCGAGCTCCGGCAGACCCTCCTTGTCGGCCACCGAGAGCAGGGCACGGCGCGGTGCGATCAGGTCGAGGCTCATCGGCCGTCGCCGTTGAATTGCTTGAGCTTCTTGCGCAGCGTCACCCGCGAGATGCCGAGCGCCTGTGCGGCGCGGGTCTGGTTGCCGCGGTAGTGGCGCAAGACCGCCTCGATCAAGGGGGGCTCGACCTCCGCCAGGAGCAAGCGATAGAGATCGCCCGGGGGCTCCTCGCCGAGCGCGCGCAAGTAGCGCTCGGTGGCGATGCGCACCGACTCGCGCAGTCGATGGCGAGAGGTCGCATCCGCCGCGGATGCCGGATCCGATTCACTTGCAGGGCGCTTGTCCACGGAGAGGCGGGCGGCGCAGTTCCGCGCGCATCGTGCAGGGAAAAGGACTACGAGTTTAGCGCGAAGCGGGCGGGAGGGACCAACTCTCGGCGATCAGTGGAAGGCGAACTGGAACGCCAGCGCGCCGCGTCCCGGATCCTCGACTTCGATGGCCACCGGCAGCAGCGATCCTGGTGCCACCCCGTGACGTAAGAGCTCCCGATCGGAGAGGTATTCCTCCGGACGGAAACGGCGCAGGGCGATCGGGCGATCGGACAGATCGGTCAGTTTCACCTCGATCACCGGCGGCATGGCGGCGTAGTCGGCGCGGTTGGCCAGGGTCAGGGTGATGAGCAAGGCGTCGTCCACGTCGGGATGGCGCCGCACGTCGCGGGCGAGGAGATTGAACGCCTCCGGCGCGGGTCGCGGAGGCGGCACGCAACCGATCCGGGCGCAGACCGCGAGCATGAAGGCATCCATCCGCGGATCGAGGAGAACCCCGCGGTGCCAGGCGAGAAACAGTTGCGCGAGGAGCGCGAGCAGCGCGACCGGAATGAGAATCGCCGTCGTGCGCTCCGAGGCGCGGCGGCGCCCGCTCCCTGCCAGGAAGGAGGGGCGGTGCACGGCCTCGAAGAGATCGGGCTGGTGGGGAAGCTCGGAACTCATCGGCCCATTCCCGCGCCGAGCTCGAGGCTGACCCAGCCGTCCCGCTCATGCCGCGCTCGCAGGCTCAGAGCCGGCGCGTAGGCGCGCGCGACCTCCTCTTCTTGTCCCGCCAGAATGCCCGAGAGGATCAAGCGCCCGGAAGGAGCCAGGGAGGCCGAGAGTCGCGGCGCGAGATCGATCAGGGTCCCCGCGAGGATGTTGGCGATGACCAGATCGAAGAGGGGTCGCGCCCGAAGACGCTCGGGCGAGAGGACCGAGATGCGGCTCTTCACCCGGTTACGGCGGGCATTGTCGGCGGCGGCGAGGAGCGCCTGGGGATCGTGATCCACGGCGACCGCGCGCGCGGCACCGAGCTTGAGGGCGGCGATGGCGAGAATCCCCGAACCGCAGCCGTAGTCGAGCACCCGCTTCCCTTCGAGCCGATGCCGGGCGAGCGCCTCGAGGCAAAGCGCGGTGCTCGGATGCCGGCCACTGCCGAAGCCGAGGCCGGGGGTGAGCACGACGCGCGCCGTCTCCCCCGCCCGAGGCACCGCGGTCGCCTCCAGAGCGGGGAGGATCTCGAGACGCCCGAAGCGCAGCGGCACCGGACGCTCGGCGAGGGCCGCTCTCCAGCCCTCTCCGACCGTCTCCACCGAGGGCGGTCCAACGCCCGGTATCTCCTTCGCGATCGCCCGGGCGAGCGAATCGAAGTCGAGGCCGGCCGGGAACAAAGCGCTCACGCGCATGCTCGCGGCCAGCGGCATCGCGCCCGGAAGAGGCTCGAACAGGTCCTCGCCGGGCTCATCGAGGCAGATCGCCTGCGCGCCGAAGCGCTCGAACACCGCCTCGACCATGGCCATCGTGTCGGCACCCTCCACCACCAGCGATATCTGCAGCCAATCCTCGGCCACCCTCAAGCACCCCGCTCCGCGCGCCGTTCCGCCAGACGCTGCTCCAGATAGTGGATGCTCGTGCCGCCCTCGCGAAAGCCCGGATCGGCGAGGATGCGCTGGTGGAGCGGCACGTTGGTCTTCACCCCTTCGATGACCAGCTCATTGAGCGCGACGCGCATGCGGGCGATCGCGGATTCCCGATCGGGGCCATGGGCGATGAGCTTGCCGATCAGCGAATCGTAGTGCGGCGGGATCCGGTAGCCATCGTAGAGATGTGAGTCCAAGCGAATGCCGGGTCCGCCTGGCCCGTGGAAACGGCGCACGATGCCCGGGCTCGGGATGAAGCTATCCGGGTCCTCGGCATTGATCCGGCACTCGATCGCGTGCCCCCGCCACTCGATGTCCTCCTGGCGGAGCTTGAGCGGCTTGCCGGCGGCGATGCGCAGCTGGTGATAGACGATGTCGATGCCCGTGACCATCTCGGTCACGGGGTGCTCGACCTGGATGCGGGTGTTCATCTCGATGAAATAGAACGCCCCGTCCTGGTAGAGGAACTCGAAAGTGCCGGCGCCGCGATAGCCAATGTCGAGGCAGGCCTTGACGCAGACGCGTCCGATCGCCTCTCGCTGTTCCGGGGTGATGAACGGGGCGGGGCACTCCTCGAGCACCTTCTGGTGCCGCCGCTGCATGGAGCAATCGCGCTCCCCCAGATGCACCGCGTTGCCCTGACCGTCGGCGAGAACCTGGATCTCGATGTGGCGCGGGCGCTCGAGGTACTTTTCCATGTACACCTGATCGTTGCCGAAGGCAGCGCGCGCCTCCTGGCGGGTGAGGTGAATGGCGTTGTGCAAGGCCGCCTCGGTGTGCACGACCCGCATGCCGCGTCCGCCACCACCGCCGGCGGCCTTGATCAGGATCGGATAGCCGAGCCGCCGGGCGATCTCGGCGTTCTCCGCCGCATCCTGCCCGAGCGCCTTGCCGGAGCCGGGCACGCAGGGCACGCCGGCGGCCCGCATCGCCGCGATCGCGCTCACCTTGTCGCCCATCAGCCGGATCGTCTCCGGACGCGGACCGATGAAGATGAAGCCGGAACGCTCCACCCGTTCGGCGAAATCCGCGTTCTCGCTGAGGAAGCCGTAGCCGGGATGGATCGCCTGGGCATCGGTGACCTCGGCCGCGGCGATGATCGCCGGGATGTTGAGGTAGCTTTCCAAGGGCGGGGCCGGCCCGATGCACACCGACTCGTCGGCCATGCCCACGTGCTTGAGGTTGCGGTCCACGGTGGAATGCACCGCGACCGTCTTGATCCCGAGGCTGTGGCAGGCCCTCAAGATGCGCAGCGCGATCTCGCCGCGATTGGCGATGACGACCTTGTCCAGCATGGATCAACGGATCACGAACAGCGGCTGGTCGTACTCGACGGGCTGGCCGTTCTCCACCAGGATCGCCACTATCGTGCCGTCGAACTCCGCCGCGATCGGATTGAACATCTTCATCGCTTCGATGATGCCGAGGGTATCCCCCTTCTTGACGGTCTGCCCGACCTGAACGAACGGCGCCGCCCCGGGGGCGGAGGCCGCGTAGAAGGTTCCGACCATCGGCGAACGCTGGATGCGACCCTCCGGCAAAGACTTGAGCTCCTCTGCCTGAGGCGCGGCGGCGACCGTCGCCGGAGATGGGCTGGACGCGGGCTGCGGGAGGACCACCTGCGGGAGCGACACGGCCGCTCCCTGGGGAAAGCGCGACAACCTGACCGATTCCTCGCCGACCCGAATCTCGATCTCGGCGAGGTTGGATTCCTCGAGCAGCTCGATGAGTTTCTTGATCTTGCGCAGGTCCACGATGTGTCCTCCGCCGGCCGGATCAGCGATGCAGCCGGGATGGGGTCCGTTCGTCCTCGAGCCAGGCACAGCCGGCCTCGAGCGCCAAGCGATAGCTGGCGGGCCCGAAACCCGCCACCACCCCGAGGGCGAGGTCGCTGAACAGGGAGCGGCGGCGGAAAGGCTCGCGACGATGGGGATTGCTGAGATGCACCTCGATGAAAGGAAGCCTCGACCCGGCCAAGGCATCGCGCAGGGCGATGCTGGTGTGGGTGAAGGCGGCCGGATTGAGCAGGATGAGGCCCGTGCCGGCGCGCTTGGCCTTCCACACTTCTCCGACCAGCGCGGCCTCTTCCTCGCTCTGAAAGGCGAAGAGTTCGTGACCTCGGGACGCGGCCAGCATCCGAAGCTCCGCCTCGATCGAGGCGAGATCGCGCAACCCGTAGAGCTCGGGCTCGCGTTCGCCGAGTCGGGCGAGATTGGGACCGTTGAGGACGAGGATGCGGGCCACGGGAACGTTCCGGAATCTGCCGCGATCATGCAGCCAATGCGCCGTATGCGCGCATGACTCAGGGTCGCCGAGTTTGCCCGACGGGGCCGCTTTTGTCCACGGTGGCTCGGGCCTAGAGCCGCGGCTCGCCGTAGCCGATGTCGAGCACGAGCCCCAAGGAACGCCCTGCGGCATCGAGCCCCGAGCCGTGCTCCCGGTAGCGTTTGTCGAAGACATTGTCCAAACACAGCCGCAAGCTCGCTCGATCCGAGAGCGGCTGCGACCATTGCAGATCGAAAACTGCAAAGCCCGCCGTGCCGCGCGGGTCGATGCGCGGGTCGGTGCGATCTCGCGGAGAGAGCCGATCCTGGCGGCGCGCGAAACGGCTGAAGAGCTCAAGCTCGCCAGCGCCGAACCGCGCAGTCACGGCGAGCTGTCCGGAAAGCGGGGGGATGCGGTCGGCGGGATCGAGGCGCTCGGGCGTGCGTTCATCGCCGCGGGTATGGAGCAGGCTTCCCTTCAACGCGAGGCGCTCGCCCAGGCGATAGCGAAACCCGGCTTCGATCCCCCTCAGATCCTGGCGCAGGAGATTCTCATTGCGAACGAGGAGCCGTCCCTGCGCATCACGCCCGCCGGTGAGCACCGAGACGATCTTGTCCTCGTAGCGGGCGCGATAGAGGAACAGCTCCCCGCTCAGCGCATCATCGCCGAAGCGCAGCCCGAGATCGGCCGAGAGGATGCGCTCGGGACCGAGTTCCGGGTTGGGCAAGTTGAAACGATTGCCCGGACGCGGCCCCAAAGTGCCCAGGTCGAAGACGTTGGGCGGGCGAAAACCCTGGGCGATGCGCGCCACGAGCTCAAAACCCTCGCTTAGTTGCTTCAGCAGCCCGAGGTCACCCGTGGCCTCGGTGAAGCGTAGCCGCACCCCGACACCGCGATCGGCGGGAGGCAGCTCGACCCGATGGCGGCTTAAGCGAAGCCCGCCTTGCAAGCGGGTGGCCTCATCCAGCGACCAGTCGGCACCGGCGAAGAAGGATTCGCTGGCCATGCGCGAGCCGTCGGGAAAGCGCGAGCTCGCGCGGGCAGGCCCCGTGCCGCGGAGCAGGTCGCGGCGGAAGCGCTCGGAAGCGATGCGATCGCGAAGGAGCTCGGCGCCATAGACCAGAGCGAGTCCTCCGACCCGCTCGGATTCGACGGTGAGGCTGAGCGAATCGAGCCGGCTCTCGTTGTGCTCGCGCTCCTCGATCGCTGAACCGAAAGCCCGGCTGCGCCGATCATCGACGATCTGCTGCCGGGCGAGCTGCACGGTGAACCGCGCCAACCACGGCAACCCGAATTCCCGGCGGAAGCGCAGGCGGGCGAGTTCGCGGCTGTTGGGCTCGAAGAAGAACTCGGCGTTTTCCGGCTGGCTCTGGCCGAAGCCGGGCACCATCGCATCGTGCCTCGGGGTCGAAGGCTGGATGAGCCGGTCGTAGGCGAGGAGCCATTCCCCGAGCTGCGGCTCGCCCAGGCGCAGACGGAAGTCGACGGCCTCGGCGCGGAAGGCGGTGAACGGAAGCTCGATGCCACCGCCGATTCGCCGCTCGCGGACCGTCTGATCGGTGAGACCGAGCGACATCCCGAAACCCTCGCGACCGATCTCGTGCCGCCCGCGCAGGAGCAGGCTGCCGTCGGCTGTCAGGTAAAACCCGCGAAGCCCGCCCCGCGAGCGCATGGCCGTCCCCGAAAAGACCGGCTCGGGCGTGAAGACCTGGATCACCCCGCCCATCGCATCGCCGCCGTAGAGCGCGCCCGCCGGCCCGCGCAGGATCTCCAGGCGCTCGACGTTCTGGGCGTCGATCAAGGCGATGTACTGATTCGGAGCGTTGCGGAAAAAGGCGTTGTTGAGCCTGACCCCGTCGACCAGGTGCAGCACCTCCGAACCTTTGAGCCCGCGCAGGATGATGTTGCCCTGCCCCGGTGTGGTCTGCTGGAGGAAGGCGCCCACCGCGCCGCGCCCGAGCTCGGCCAGCGTCTGCGCCGAGGAGGCCTCCACCTCCTCCTCGGTCACGACCGAGACCGGGGAGGAGCTCTCGCGCAGGGGTTGAGCCCGGCGGGAGGCGGTCACCACCATTCGGTCGAGGCGCTCGGCCAAGGGCCCTGGACCCGCCGCGGCGAGAAGCCCGGCCAGCACAGCGGCCGAGGCAGCGCTCGCGATCACCGCCGAGTCTCCCGCGCCATCGCCTTTTCCGCGCGCAGGGGCGGCGGATCGAGCAAGGGATGGCCCTCGGGCCAGGGCAGGGCCGGCAGCTTCTCGCTCTGAAAGAGCTGAAGCCACGTCCGGCTTCGGTCGATGGAAGCGCGATCGTTCGTCTTCGCCCGCTCGAACAGGCTCTGCCGCTGGTAATCGAGGGCTTCGGCGAAGCGCCCGTGGCGGGCGACGATCAGCGCCAGCGCTTCGCTGCTTTCCGCATCCGGGTGCTGACGGTAAAGATCCTCCGCCACCGCGAGCGCCTCCTTGCGCTCCTCCTCGCTCGCGGCCGGACAGGTGGCCGCCGCCCGCACCCAGATTTCCGCCCGGACGCCGTCGGTCGGATGGCGGGCGCGCGCCGCTCGCGCCGCCGCCAGCGCCTCGTCGCAACGGCCCGCTCGGAAAGCGGCGGCGACGAGATGGGGCAGACCGAGCGCCCGCTCGCCATCTTGCGCCGTCAGCGCTCGATAGTGCTCGAGCGCCTCCTCCGGTCGGCCGCGGCGCAGCAGGAGGTCTCCGAGCATCCGCCGTGCCTCAAGATCCTCCGGTTCCGCTTCCACCGCCGCCTGATAGTGCTCGATCGCCTTGTCCTCGTTGCCGGCCAGTTCCTCGACCACGCCCGCGGCGACATGGCCGAGGGCGCGCCCCGGTGCATCCCGCAGGGCGAAGCCAGCCCAACGGCGAGCCTCCTCGAAGTCCCCGCGCCCCGCTTCGACCCGCGCGAGCAGGGCCATGGCGGCCACGTCGCCGCTCTCGCGGCCGAGATGCTGGCGAAGCAGTTCGCGGGCCGGATCGAGTTCGCCGGCGATGATCAACGGCATCGCCCGCTCGACGGCGGTCGGCGGCGGCCCGAACAGCGTCTTCGCCAGCGGATCGACCAGCGGCACGGGTCCATCGCCCGCCAGCTTCTGAAGCGCCTCCGCCGCCTCGCCCTGCCCGGCGGCGCGGGCGAGCTCGGCGAGCTCGCGGTAGAGCACGGTCGCCCCCGGTTCGCGCTCGAGCGCAGCGCGGAAATGCCGCTCGGCCTCGTCGAAGCGCCGCTCCTGCCGTGCCAGCCGACCGAGACGGAGATGGGCGGCGGCGAGGTTCTGGCGTTGTGCGAGGGCCTCCTCGAGCAGCCGCTTGGCCTCCGCCGGTCGCTTCAGGGCCAGCAGAACGTCGGCCAGGTGGATGCGAGTGGCCGGATAGCGTGGATCTATCTCGAGGCACTCGCGCAAATGCGGTTCGGCGGCGGCCGGCCTCCCGCCGAGCAGGGCGCTCAATCCGGCGAGATAGCGCAGTTCGAAGTCCTTCGGCAGAAGCACGAGGGCGTTGGCAAAAGCCACCTCGGCGGCATCGAAGAGCCCGGCGCGGGCGTAAAAGGCGCCGATCGCCCCGTAGGCGGCGGCCAGCGGCGGGCCGACCAGCTTGCCGCGAAGCTCGTCGAACTCGGCGCGGCGCCGGGCGATTTCCTCCGCCTGCTCGCGCGGCAAAGTGGAGAGATCCGGCCTCGGAAGCGGCTTGAGCAAAGGCTCAGCGCGGGCAGCGACGGCCAAGGCCAGGAGGAATGAGGCAAGCCAGGGATGGGGCATGGAGCGGGCGCCGATTCCACGGGAATCGGCCATGATCCGGAAGAACGCCGGCCGCTGCAAGCCGAGCGTGGCGTCGTGCTTGCGCTAACCTGTCCGCGACGCCCCTGCATCGAGAGGGCCATGTCCGCCGAGTCGCAGTTCGCCCTGCTGCGTGAACGCCGCTTCCTTCCGTACTTCCTCACCCAGCTCGCGGGCGCCCTCAACGACAACGTCTTTCGCAACGGGGTGGCCTTCCTCCTCGCTTACCAGCTCGCCCTGCCGCGCGAGCAGGAACTCTTTTACGCCAACCTGGCGCTCGCCCTTTTCATCTTGCCCTTCTTCCTGTTCTCGGCGCTTGCCGGGGAGCTCGCCGACAAATACGAGAAGTCGCAGCTCATCCGGTGGATCAAGCTCGCCGAGATCCCGATCATGGGCCTCGCGGCGCTCGGCTTCCTCATCGGCTCGCCGAGCCTTCTCCTCGCCGTGATGTTCCTGATGGGGCTGCAATCGACCCTGTTCGGGCCGATCAAATATTCGCTGCTGCCGCAGGTGCTCGACGAACGCGAGCTCACGGGCGGCAACGGGCTGGTGGAGACCGCCACTTCGCTCGCCATCCTCCTCGGCCTGATCGCCGGCGGCGGACTGATGTCGATCGAGGGCGCAGGACCGCTCGTCACCGGGATCGCCGTTCTCCTCCTTGCGCTCCTCGGCTATCTCGCCAGCCGCTGGATTCCGCCCCTTCCAGCGACCGACCCGGGTCTCTCCTTGACCTTCGATCCCTGGCGCGCGACTCGCGACTGCCTGCGCATCCTCCGGGGCAAACGGGCGGTGCTGCTGTCGGTGCTTGGCATCTCCTGGTTCTGGATGTATGGCGCCGTGTTCACCGCGCAAGCTCCGGCTTGGGTGAAATACGCGCTCGGCGGAGAGGAATCGCTCACCCTGTTCGTGCTCGCCCTCTTCGCGGTGGGCATCGCCATCGGCTCGCTCGCCTGCGAGCGGCTCTCCGGCCAGCGCATCGAGATCGGCCTGGTGCCCTTCGGCGCCGCCGGCATGACCCTCTTCGCCCTCGACGTGTACCGCGCGCGGCCCGAGGAAGTCGGCGCGCTCGGTCAGTCGCTTTCCGCGTTCCTCGCTGCCGAAGGCAGCCTGTGGCTGAGCCTCGACCTCCTGCTGATCGGGGTCTTCGCCGGTTTCTACATCGTTCCGCTCTATGCGCTGATCCAACAACGCAGCGAAGCCGCTGAACGCGCACGGGTCATCGCCGCCAACAACATCCTCAACGCCGCCTTCATCGTCGCCGCCGCCGGCCTGGCCGCCGGGCTCACCGCCGTCGGCCTGTCGGTCCCGGAACTGTTCCTGGTCATGGCTCTGCTCAACCTGGTGGTGACCGGGATCATCTTCGCGCTCGTTCCCGAGTTCTTGCTGCGATTCCTGGTCTGGCTGATCGTGAGCCTGCTTTACCGCATCCGAGCCGAGGGCCTCGAGCGCATCCCCAAGGAGGGGCCTGCGCTGCTCGTCTGCAACCACGTGAGCTATGTCGATGCCTTGATCCTCATGGGAACGATCCGGCGGCCCATCCGCTTCGTCATGGACCACCGCATCTTCCGCATCCCTCTGCTCTCCTTCGCCTTCCGCACCGCGGGCGCCATCCCCATCGCCTCCGCCAAGGAAGACCCCGAGTGCCTCGAGCGGGCCTTCGAAGCCGTGGACCGTGCGCTGGCGGCGGGGGAACTGGTCGGCATCTTCCCCGAGGGACGGCTCACCCCCGACGGTGAGATTCAGCCCTTCCGCCGAGGACTCGAGCGGATCCTCGAACGTCGACCCGTGCCGGTGGTGCCAATCGCCCTGAGCGGCCTGTGGGAGAGCATGTGGAGCCGACGCGACCGGATGCTCGGGCGAATGCGGTTGCCGAGGCGCTTCCGCGCTCGCATCGGCCTCGCCGTGGGCGAGCCCGTGCCGGGCACCGAGGCCCGTGCGCCCATCCTCGAAGCGGCGGTGCGCGCACTGCGAGGCGAGCGTCCCTGAGCCACTCAGCCGGTCGCCCCGCCCAGTGCGAGCAGCGCGACCACCGCGAACCAGAGCAGCAGCACCCGCCAGTGGCGGCGTTGTCCATCGACGAGCACGCGCGAGATGGGATCGCCCGCCTCCTCCTCGGACTCGCGGGGCACGGCGGCATCCATCGCCGCCCAGAGGAAGCCCCGCTCGAGGGTAAGGAAACCCGCCTCGGCGAAGCGACGGCGCAAGGTCCCGACCACCGCATCGAAATCCCCGACCAGGGCGAGGGAAAAAGCCACCAGCCGCGCCGGCAGCCAATCGAGGAGGGCGAGCAGGCGGGAAGCGGCGGCGCGCACCCCGGTGGGTACACGGTCGGGGTGCTCCACTTCGGCGAGGATCTGGGTCAGCCGGTAGCCGAGCGCTCCCAGCGGCCCGAGGACGAAAAACCAGAACAGCACCGCGAACCAGCGCCGAAGCCCCGCCGCGGCCAGCGCCGCGAGCACCGCCTCGCGCTTCGCCGTCACCTCGCCCTGGGCCGGATGGGGCAACAGCGCCCGTAGCGCCGCTTCGCGAGCCTGCTCGCCGTCGGCGGCGAGGATGGCCTCGAGCTCGCGATCGAGGTCTCGCGGTCCCCAGGCGTAGAAGAGCAGGGCGATGGCCGCGAGGAAAGCGAGCGCCCCGTGGAAAGGCTGGGCCAAGAGCCAGAGCAGGAGGCCGAGGATCAGCAGCGGGGGCAGCAGCAGACCGAGGAGCGCGAGCTCGGCGAGCCGCGGCTCGCCGAACCCCTTGGCGCGAGCGAGCAAGCCGAGCCAGGCCGAAAACCAGTCGTAGCGCCGCAAGCGGGCGAGCTCGGGCGCGAGATGTCCGAGCGCGAGGGCAACCACGGCGGCGAGTAGGGCGATCGCCAAGGACGGCAGCTCTCCATCGAGGGACGATGGGCCGATTCTATCGGAGCGCGGAGCGATTCCCCGGCTCCGGCCAGCTCAGCCCCGATTCCTCGACGAAATCGCGGATCAGACGATGGGCGACCGACCAGGGCGGAGCCATCTCGAGAGTCCCCGCATCCAGCCCCGCGAGCAGTTCGCGCGGCGACCACCAGCCGAACTCCGCGATCTCGGCCGAGACGGTGGGCTCGCCATCGAGGAGCTCCGCCCGGAATGCGATCATCAGGGAACTCGGAAAGGGCCACGGTTGGGAGGAGTGATACACCACGGCACCCGCCTCGAGCCCCACTTCCTCGCGAATCTCGCGCCGCACGGCCTGTTCCAGGGTCTCGCCCGGCTCCACGAAGCCGGCGATCGCCGAGAAACGCCGGGGCGCCCACTGCGGCTGACGCACCAGGAGACACCGCCCGCCGCGAGAGGCGAGCACGATGATGCAGGGATCCACCCGCGGGAAATGGCGCTTTCCGCAGGACGCCGAAGTGCATTCCCGGGCGTGGCCCGCCCGAGCGAGACGGGTCGGGGCGCCGCAGGCAGGACAGTGGCGGTAGGAACGATGCCAGAGATGAAGGGCGCGCGCGAAGGCGAGCAGGCTCGCTTCCTCCGCCGCGAGGAATGCGCTCGCTGCGCGAAGGTCCCGCCAAGTCCCGCCTCGCGAACCACGATCCGCCGCTAAGAACAAGGGAGCCCGATCGGCGGGTCGGAAGCCGAGCAGAATCAGCTCCTCGGCGTCGGCTTCCGACAGGGGCACGGTGCTCAGCGCTTCATCCTCGCACAGGGCCCTGCCCTCCTCGTCCAAGAGAATCGCCCGCGCGCGCCGATCGCTGCGGGCGGCGTTCCACAAGGCCAGATCATCCGCCGCCTCTCCAGGGCGGAGAAGCTCGAGCCGAGCGTAGCCGTTGCGACTGGAACGCTCCGAGTCAGCCTCAGACCGTGAACGAGGACCCACAGCCGCACGTGGTCCTGGCGTTCGGATTGCGCACCACGAACTGCGCGCCCATCAGGTCCTCGCGGTAGTCGATCTCCGCGCCCGCCAGGTACTGAAGACTCAGGGGATCCACGAGAAGGCGCACACCGTTCTGCTCGAAGACCAGATCATCCGCCTCACCCTCTCGCTCGAAGGCGAAGCCGTATTGGAAGCCTGAACAACCGCCGCCGCTGATGTAAACGCGGAGCGAAAGGCCCTGTTCGCCTTCTGCCTCGAGCAGACTCAGGACCTTGCGCGCCGCCGCGGGGGTGATTCTCAGAGGCGCTTCGGCGATGTCTTGGTAACTCGGAACTTCGGTGGCACGCATGGGACCAGCATGAAGCAGGGGCCCACGCTTTTCAAGCCAGCGCGAGGCTCGCGCCCCGCCCTCTCAGGCCTTGGAGGCGGCGAGCCCCTCTGGCGCCGGCAGGCTCTTGGGTGGCTCGGCGCCGTGGACCAGCTGTCCGGTGACCGTGGCCCCCGCCGCCATCTGCACGACTTTGTAATAGATGTTGCCCTCGATGCGCGCCCGCGCAGCGAGCTCGACCCGCTCGCTGGCCACCACATCGCCCTTGAGCGTGCCATCGATGATGACCTGCGGTACCCGCACCTCGCCTTCGATCGAGCCCCTTTCGCTCACGGTGAGCACGCTTTCGCTGCCGGGCTCGGCGATCACCGAGCCGATGACCCGACCCTCCACATGAAGCCCCCCCGAGAACAGCACGTCCCCGCGGATCGTCACCTCCGGACCGATCCAGGTATCCACGTGGTGCGCGACTTTCTGAGTCTTTCGGCCACTTCCGAACACGACAAGCCTCTCACGACGACTGTAGGAGTTTCTCCCAGGCGAAGCTCTCCTCCGCCTCCCGACCGCCCTCCGGCGACCAGCGGACGATCAGACGCAAGGGGAGGAAACGCGGCGGGAGCACGATATCTTCCTCGAACTGCTGGAAATAACGGAAGGCGTAGGGCAACGGTGAGGCGTTTGGATCCCTCCGGAGCACGGCCCAGCCCAGGCGCCGACGCTGCTGTTCGGTCATGCCCTCGACCTCCAGCCAGACCCGCCCCCGCACCGCTCGTGCCGTCTCCAGATTCTGGGCCAAGGCGAAACGGACCTGGAAGCGATCGCCGCCGCGGGGACGCAGCACCAAGCCGTGGATGGCCATGCCGCGTCGTTCGCCTTCGGGGGCGGTCAGGCGTTCGAAGAAGGCGAGGTCGGCGCGCAGTCCCGCGACCTCCCCCTCGCGTTCGGCGAGCAAGCCCTGGAGCCGCGCCACCGCGCCGCGGGCGATCTCTTCGCCGCGCTCGGCCAGACGCAAGCGGCTCTCGAGTCGGTCGATGCGCTCGTCGCGTTCGGCCACCTGAGCCCGAAGCCGTCGCAGCTCCTCCTGGACGTCCCCGCCCTCCGCCGGCCACCAGCGTCGGCCAGCCTCGACCCCGAGATAGAGGGTGAACAGCCAAAGCAGCAGCAGGCCTCCGCGGATGAGCAGACGCCGCCGCGGGTCATGGCGCTGAAGGATCCATCCGTGACCGATTCCGAATCTCCTCATCGGCGAGCTTTACGAGAGCGGACGGGACTTATGGCGCATCGTCGAGACGGCGTCAAGGAAGTGCGGCAAGGCTACACTGAGGCCAACGCCGCTTCCCACGCCTTCCGATGGCCATCCTCTGGCTCAAGGCTTTCCACATCATCTTCGTGGTGACCTGGTTCGCCGGGCTTTTCTACCTGCCGCGCCTGTTCATCTATCACCTCGAGGCGCACGATGAGACCAGCCACCAGCGCTTCGCGACGATGGAGCGTCGGCTGTTGGCGATCACCCACATCGGCGGCAGTCTCGCCGTGCTCTTCGGCCTCCTCTTGCTCCTCCTGCTGGCGCAGACCCCGGGTTATCTCGCCCAGGGATGGCTGCACGCCAAACTCACCTTGATCGCACTTTTGATCGGCTTCCATCTCTACTGCGCGCGCCTGAGCGTCCGCTTCGGCCGCGGAGAACGACCGCATGGGGCACGATTCTTGCGCTGGTTCAACGAGCTTCCTGCCCTCGTTCTGATCGCGACCGTTCTCCTCGTGGTGCTCAAACCCTTCTGAGATCACGAAGTTTCGCCGTAAAAAGGTTAAGATGATCGCTTTGTAACAATCGTCTCCGCTCATGCAGGCCGGGGAATCCCAGCAACAATCGGCCGAGCTGCGTCAGGCCTTTCTGCGTCACCTTCCGACGCGCGTCGAACGGATGTCGCGGCGCGGTCGGCAGCTCCTGAGCGTCGGCTGGGACATCAATGCGCTTTCTCTCCTCCATCGCGACGCGCAGGCGCTCGCCGGCGCCGCCGGTCGCTACGGCGCGCTCGAGGCCAGCGAAACGCTCTATGCCCTTGAGCTTGCGCTGCAACCCTTCGTCGAGGGAACCGCGCTTCCCGACGCCGCTCAGGGAGAGCGCATCGGGGCCCTGGTGCAGCGGCTGGCCAAAGTCGCGAACGAGATCGCGATGCGCGCGCAGGAAGGTCCAGCGCTGCGATCGGCCGCGAAAGCCGAGGATCCTTTCACCGTCCTGAGTCCCTTGCATCGGCCGGCACCGCCCTATTACTGGCGGCGCCTCGGCGTCGCCGACCTCGCCTCGCCTCCCGCACCCGCGGCGGCACCGCCATCGGAAAAAGCGGCCGCGCCGGAACCCACCTCGGCAAAACCCTCCCCGGCGCCGCGTCCCGCGCCCTCGGCACGGCGCATCTACCTCCTCGATCCCGGCGATCCGCTGCTCGCCGACGCCGCCGAGCTCCTGCGTCGCGAGGGCCACGACGTCGAGCGCTTCGACAGCGTGGAGGAGTTCAACGAGGTCTTGAGCGCGCTCACCCCGGACGTGGCCATCGTCGGCAACCTCGCCGAGGCCGAACTGCAGTCGGTGGGGGAGCGCATCCGTCAATCCCGGCAGCGGGGCGGCGCACGCATCCTGTTCGTCGTCCTCGGAGCGCGAGACGATCTCACCCAGCGCCTCGCCGCCTTGCGCGCGGGCGCCGACGCCTTCCACGCCCCGCCCCTCAGCGCCGCAGCGCTGGTGGGTGACGTGCGCGAGCATCTGCGAACGGAGCCCGCCGACGCCTACCGTGTGCTGGTGGTCGAAGACGATCGCTCCCAGGCTCTCTTCGCGGAGTCGATCCTGCGCAACGCCGGGTTCGAGACGCGCTCCGAGACCGATCCCCTGCGGGTGCTCGCGGTACTCGACGAGTTCGAGCCCGATTTGATCCTGATGGACCTTTACATGCCCAACGTGGACGGTATGGAGCTCACGGCGATCATCCGCGAGCGGGAACGCTTCATCGGCGTACCGATCGTCTTCCTCTCGGGCGAACAGGACGAAGAAAAGCATTTCGCGGCGCTCGACGCCGGCGGCGACGACTTCCTCGCCAAGCCGATCCGGCCGAAGCACCTCATCGCCGCGGTGACCAACCGCATCCGCAGGGCGAGGGTCAGCCGCCGCGCCCAACGCGATCCCGCTCGACGCGATCCGGCAACGGGACTCTACCAGCGCCCCTACGTCATCGATCGCATCAGCGCCGTGCTCGCTGCCGAACCCACCGCGGGCGGTCTGCTCTTCGTGGAGATCGAGGACGCGCCGGGGCTGCGCGAGCGGATCACGCTCTCCGGTTTCGAAACGCTCTCCGGTCAGCTCGGCGCCCTGCTCGCCTCCACGGTCGGGGATCAGGCCCTCTGCGCACGGTTCAACGATCGCGCTTTCTTGGTCTTCTTTCCGGAGGCCAATGCCGAGGCGCTGATCGAGCGCTCCCGCCAGCTGCTCGCCGCGATCCAAAACCAGCCATTCGAGCTCGAGCGGCAATCGGTGAGGATCGAGGTGAACATCGGCGCCTGCCCGCTCGGCCTCGGTTTCGCCGATGCCGGCGCCCTGCTCGCCGCCGCCGAGCGAGCCGCCCGCGCCGCTCGGGAGCAGCCCGAGCGCCTCTTCCTGGTGCGCCCATCGGCTGCGCCCATGCCGCTCGAGGCCGATCGGGACCCGCTCGCCGAAGCCGTCGAAGCCGCCATCCAGGGCGACACCTTCGATTTCCTGTATCAGCCGATCCTGCCCGTGGTCGATCGCGGCGAACAGATCTACCAAGTCTTGCTGCGGCTCCGGGACGAGCAGGGAAGGCTGCGCACCGCCGCGGAACTGTTGCCGGTCGCCGAGCGCCTCGGCCGTCTTCCCGATCTCGACCGGACGGTCCTGGCTCGCGCCCTGCGCACGCTCTCGGAAAGGGTGCAGCAAGGGCAGCCGATCACCCTGGTCGTCAGCCAATCGCGCGCCTCGCTGACCCGGCCCGAGCATGGACCGTGGATCCAGAGCCTGCTCGAGACTCGCGGCGTGCCCGGAGAACGGCTGATCATCGACCTCCGTCAGGAAATCCTCCTCGAGGCCTTGGCGCACGCGCAACGCCTCCGGGAGCATCTGGCCCGCCGGGGGGTGCGCTTCTGCGTTTCGGGCTTCGACGGCTCGGAGGGTGCCTTCGCAAACGTCGCCGCCTTCCGTCCCGCATGGATCCGCCTCGATCCGCGCTTGGTCTCGGAAGACTCGCCCGCCGCCAGGAAGGCCTTGGAGCAGATCGTGGAGCGCGGGCATGAGCTCGGCCTCGAGATCGTCGCGCCGCAGGTCGAGGGGGCCGAGGCCGCGGCCCGTGCCTGGTCGGGTGGCGTGGATTACATCCAAGGCCATTTCGTCCACGCCGGCAGCGGCGAGCCGGACTTCGACTTCCACCATCTCGGCTGAGATCTCGTCACGGGGGTCGTATCCTGCCCATCATCAGCTTCTCGCTCCTGGTCACGGCGGCGATCGCCATCCTCGCGGCGAACGCGGAGGCCGCCGCGACGCGCGGCCTCGCCCTCGCCCTCGCGCCCACGGCCCTCGCCCTCGTCGGCCTGAGCCTGGGGCGCCTGCGGCCCGCATGGCGCGAGCACCTGGAGGCCGAGCTCCTGCCGCTGCTGATCGCGCTGGCCTGGGGCGGCGCCGTGCTGCTCCTCGCTCGCGAGGGCCTCGCCGTGTTCACGGCGCTGCTCGGCTCGAGCGCCCTCGGCGCCTTGCTCGCCGATCGGCTGGCCCGTCGCCCACCGCTTCTCGCCAGCGCCGCGCTCGCCCTGCTGCTTCCGCTCGCGCCCGGGCTGTGGAGCCTCGGTTGGATCGCGATGCCCTTGCTCCTGCTGGCGGCATCGCCCGCAGCCTGGCGGCTGCTCTCGCCGACGGAAGCGCAGGGGCGGGCGGCGCCGGAGACCGCGCCGGCACGCTCCGCGGGCATCCGCCGAGACGAGCCACGCGCAGCGGAACATGCGAACTTGCTCGCCGAACTGCGGGAGCTTCGCCGTCTCGAGCAGGAGCTGCGCGCGGCCAAACAGGCAGCCGAAGCGGCCATGCTCGCCAAGGACGAGTTCCTGGCCACGATGAGCCACGAAATCCGCACGCCGCTCAACGGCATCATCCCCCTGCTCGAGATCCTGCTCTCGACCGAGCTCAAACCGGATCAGCAGGAATATGCCCGGACCGCCCACGAATCGGCGCGTGAGCTGCTGCGGATCGTGGACGACATCCTCGATTATTCGAAGATCGAGGCGAAACAGCTCAGTCTGGAGTCCACCACCCTCGATCTGCGCGAGCTCGCCCGTTCGGTGGTGCGTCTGATGGAGAGCAATGCCCAGCGCAAGGGCATCCGCCTCGAATACCGCTTCGATGAGAAGCTGCGCCCCGTGATGCGCGGCGATCCGGTCCGGCTGCGGCAAGTCTTGACCAATCTCGTGAGCAACGCGGTCAAGTTCACCGATCGCGGAGGGGTGAGCGTCACGGTATCGAAGAAAGGGGAGACCGCGACCCACTACGAGGTGCTGTTCGAGGTCCGCGACACCGGAATCGGCATCGCGCCGGAGATCGCGCCGAAACTGTTCAAGCCTTTCTCGCAGGCGGATGCCTCGACCACGCGGCTGCGCGGCGGCACCGGTCTTGGGCTTGCGATCTGCAAACGCCTGGTTGATCTCATGGGCGGGGAGATCGGATTCGATTCCACGCCCGGCAAAGGCTCGCTTTTCTGGTTCCGCTTGCCCCTGCTCAAGGCAGCAGGCGACCTCGCTCGGGAGAACGCGGTCGAGCCTGCCATCCGTCGCGCCCTCGCGGTGAGTCAGGACGAGGGGCTGTTGGCGCGCCTACAGTCTCAGCTCACCCCGCACGGCATCGAGCTTCGCCAGGCGAGGACGGTCGTGGACGGCCTCGAGATGCTCAAACGTCACGCCGCACTGCGCGAACGCGGCAGCTTCGATCTGCTGATCGTGGACCTCGCCACCCTGCGCACCACCGCCGTGGGCCTCGTGCGCAACGTGCTGCGGATACCCGACCTCGACGGGCTGCGCATGCTGTTTCTCTCAGGCAGCGAGCCGATCCATGAGGAAATCAAGCGCATCGAACGCGGACTTTCGCTGAGCCGTCAGGCCAACGAGACAGAGCTGCTCGCCGCCATCCGCCGCTTGCAGAGCGGGACGAGCAGCGAGCCATCCGCGCCGCAGCCCCCGCCGCCCGCTCCGGCGGCCGAGGCGAGCACGCCTCCACAACTTTCGGGTCGGGTCCTCTTGGTGGAGGACAACCCGGTCAACCGGCGAGTCGCCGAAAAATTGCTCGAGCGTCTCGGTCTCGGCTTCGAGCATGCCGAAAACGGTCAGCAAGCGATCGAGCGGCTCGCTCGCGGTGGAATCGATCTCGTGCTCATGGATTGCCAGATGCCGGTGCTCGACGGCTACCAGGCGACCCGCCGTTGGCGTCAGCTCGAAGCGCAGGGTGGAAGAAAACGCCTCCCGATCATCGCGATGACCGCCAACGCCATGCTCGGGGATCGCGAGAAATGCCTCGCCGCCGGCATGGATGACTACCTCTCCAAGCCGATCGACCGCGATCAGCTCGCGCGCGTCCTCGCTCATTGGCTCGCGGCGCCAAGCCCGGCCGAAGCGTCGCGAGCGTCGCCTTCCGTGCCGCCGCCCCGTAGGCTCGCGCCGGGTCCCTCCGCCCCTCGTGAGACGGCGACACGCGAGCCCGTTCCGACGGCCGCGGCGCCCGCATCCGAGCCGGCGATCGATCCGGAGGTCATCCGCGATCTGCGCGAGGTGATGCGCGGCGACTTCGCGGCGCTGGTCCGCAGCTATCTCGAAGATGCGCCCAAGCACCTCCTCGCGCTGCAGCAGGCAATGGGGCGCGGCGACCTCGAGGCGCTGGTCGGCCCGGCCCACTCGCTCAAGTCGAGCAGCGCCAACCTTGGGGCGCTACGGGTGTCCGAAATCGCTCGCCTGATCGAGCACGGGGCGCGCCGCCGGGATCTCAAGGCGCCGCAGCTGCTGATCGCCGAGCTCGCGCGGGAGCTCCGGCGCGCCGCGACCGAGCTCGAGGCGCTGCTCGGCATTCGCCAGGCCGGACACGGCTGAGGCGAATCCCTGCCGCGCCTTCACATTTGCGATTGCAGGTAGTTCTGGAGCCCCACCCGCTGTATCAGATCGAGCTGGGTCTCGAGCCAGTCGATGTGCTCTTCCTCGCTCTCGAGGATGGACTCGAGCAAATCCCGGCTCACGTAGTCTCCGACCGACTCGCAATGGGCGATCGCCGCCTTGAGGTCGGGATGCGCCACGCGCTCGAGCTCGAGATCGCAACGCAGGGCCTCCTCGGGCGTCTCGCCGATCCGCAGCTTGCCGAGGTTCTGCAGATTGGGCAGACCTTCGAGGAACAGAATGCGTTGCACCAGCCGATCGGCGTGTTTCATCTCGTCGATCGACTCCTCGTATTCCTTGACCTCGAGCTTCTTGAGCCCCCAGTTGCCGAACATGCGGGCATGGAGGAAATACTGGTTGATCGCCGTCAGCTCGTTGAAGAGGATCTTGTTGAGATGCGCAAGCAATTGCGCGTCGCCTTTCATCGGGGTTCGCCTCGCACGGACTAGACGAGGGCCACTTTACGCGAGAGCCGAGGCGAAGGTCGAAATGAAAAGGACTCGCGTCGCCGCTGCCGCTTAAGCGGCCCGCGCGAGACGGGGCTCCGCCATCGCTGTTGCGGCGGCGTCGGCGACGAGCGCCGCCGCCATTTCCCGGCAGCAACCGCAGCAGGTCCCGCAACCGGTCAGCGCCGAGACTTCTTCGAGCGTTCTCGCTCCGCAGGCCACCGCCGCGCGGATGTCGCGCTCGCTCAGACCATGACAAAGGCAGACGTACACGAACTCGGAAATGCGAGAGCGGATTCAGGGCCGCTCAAGTGCATCCAAAATGCGAATGATTGTCAATAGGACCGCGCTGCGCGCGCCGCGAGGGGCCGTCCGCGCATCAACCCGGGCGGGATGCGCCGGCCCACTTCTTCGCCGACGTGTCCGAGGCGGCCGAGCAACGGGGCGAGCATCGCGAGTGCCTGCCGGTAAACACCGCGCTTGAAGGGCACGACGTGGTCGAGGGGATACCAGAAGTCCACCCAGCGGTAGGCGTCGAACTCAGGCTCCTCGCTCGCATCCAGCCTGAGCGCGCTTTCCCCGGCGAGAAGCCGTATCAGGAACCACACCTGCTTCTGGCCGATGCACAGAAGTCCTTGCCGACGCCGCCTGAGCGCAGGCGGCAGGCGATAGCGCAGCCAGCCCGGCGTGGCGCCCAGGACCTCGACATGCTCGGGACGAAGGCCAAGCTCCTCTTCGAGCTCCCGAAACATCGCCTCGAGCGGAGTCTCGTCGCTTCGCATTCCACCTTGCGGGAACTGCCACCCATCGCGGCGGATGCGCCGCGCCCAAAGCACCGAGGCGTCGTCGCGCACCAGGACGATTCCAACGTTGGGCCGATAGCCGTCGGGATCGATCATGCCGATTGCTCATCGCCAAGCTTTCCCGCCTCCGCATTCTCGCTGCGGGGCTCGCGCTGCTCAAGCGGCTTCCGGCGCGGACGCGCGGCGCGACGCCAGCCGGGGATACTCCTTTGCGGGGCTCGGGCCAAGGTCAGCGCGTGCGCGGGCGCGTCCTTGGTGAGCACCGACCCCGCCCCGATGGTGGCCTCCTCGCCGATCGTGATCGGCGCCACCAGCGAGCAGTTGGAACCGACGAAGGCGCGCGCTCCGATCACGGTGCGGTGCTTGCTGAGCCCATCGTAGTTGCAAGTGATGGTCCCGGCGCCGATGTTGCTGCCCTCCCCGATGGAGGCATCGCCGAGATAGGACAGATGATTCGCCTTGACGCCGGCAGCGAGCGCGCTGTTCTTGATCTCGACGAAGTTGCCGACCTGAACGGCCGCGGCGAGACGCGTGCCCGGCCGCAAGCGCGCGAAGGGACCGATCCGACACGCCCCCTCGCTTACCACCCCCTCGAGGTCGCAGTGGGCGAGCACCTCACTGCCGGCGGCCAATCGGCAATCGCGCAGCCGGGAAAACGGGCCGATCCGTACGCCATCGCCAAGCTCGACCTCCCCTTCCAGGATGACGTCCACGTCGATCTCAACGTCCCGCCCCGCCTTCAGCCTTCCGCGAAGATCGAAGCGCGAGGGATCCGCCAGGCGCACGCCCTGTTGAAGCAGATGCTCGGCCTGCCGCCTCTGCCAGGCCCGTTCCAGGCTGGCGAGCTCTGCGGCATCGTTGACGCCGAGCCCGGCGATCGGATCCTCAGTGGTGAAGGCGCGCGCTGGCCTGCCCTCGGCCCAGGCCATCGCGAAGACATCCGTCAGGTAGTACTCGCCTTGCGCATTCCTGGGCTCCAATCGGGTGAGCCAGCGCGAGAGCTCTCCCGCCGAGGCGGCGATGATGCCGGTGTTCACCCAAGGGCTGGCAAGCGCCTCCGGACCTGCATCGCGCGCCTCGACCACCGCCCGCACCCGCCCTTCGCCATCGAGCAACACACGCCCATAGCCCCCGGGATCCGCCGGACGGGCGATCAGGACGGCGAGCGGGTCCTCTGCCTCGACCAGAGGCCTGAGGAGCTCGGGCCAGACCGTCGGCACGTCGCCGAGCAAGACCAGTACCCGCGCGTTCCCGGGGATCGAGGGCAAAGCCGCCTGCACGGCATGGCCCGTGCCGAGCGGGGGGTCCTGGAGCACCCAGAACAGTCCTGGCCGATCGCCCACGACCACCTGAAGAGGCGCCCCCCCGGCCCGGCCGTGGACCAAGTGGATCGCCGAGGGAGAGAGGGCCTCGGCCGCCTCGAGGACGTGAAGCAACAGCGGCCGACCAGCGAGCGGCAGGAGCGGCTTGGGCAGCGCGGAGCGCATCCGCCGGCCCTGGCCGGCGGCGAGCACTACGACGTGCAGCGGCCTCTCGCGCATGAGCGCCTCGTTTCGCTTCGGAGAATCGCGAGATTCTAGCCGCTCTCGAGCGAAGCCCCGAGCACAAACCGCCTCGACCGCGACGGCCGCAGAGAGGCCCCCAACCGATCCCTCGCCGCAAGCGGCGCGCGATCAGAAAGAAGCGACCGCGACGCGGACGAGATCCCAACCCTGTCGCGGCCCTGCTCGCGAAGAGTCACCATGGCCTCGGCAAGGCCGAGGAAAGAATCGCTTCGTGCTTCCGCCGCGGGTGCCTCAGCCGCGCGGCCGCAGGCACTGGACGAGGGCGACGATCGCTTGCCGCACCGGCTCGAAGGCGCGGCGGCAGGTCTCGGCGTTGCCTTGGGCGGCGGCGCAAGTGGCCGCGGCCTGGGTGACCGCCTGGACCAAGCTCTGCGCCTCGCTGCGGCAGTTGGCGATCGCTCCGCCCGGATTGGCCTGGGCACCGACCCGGTTCACCCACAGCGTTCCCGGAAGAGCCGCGCGCAGGTTCTTCTCGATCGGGCGCTCGGGCAAGGAACCGGCGAAGCGAAGACCCGAGATCGTCTCGAGCTCATAGGTCTCGGCCGCGAGATCGAGGATCAGGAGCCCCGCGGGACCGACCGCGAAGAGGCGGTCGAAGTCGAGAACGACTTGCGTCTCCGCCGGCGACGGCTTGATACCGCGCTCGCGCGGCACCTCGCGGGCTTCGGTAGCAGAGAGCGCGATCAGCGAGAGGGCGATAAGGCCGATGCGAAGCATGGAACACGCTCCTCGGTGAAGAAACACCCGGCGATCTTACTCCAGGCGCGCGAGCGGAGCACGGATCAGCGCAGCAACGAAGGCAGGAAGGTGACGAGCGGCGGGAAAAGGATCAGGAGACAGAGGAGCAAGAGCTGGAGCCCCACGTAGGGCATCGCCCCGCGCCAGATCGCGGCGGTGGCCAGCTCAGCCGGCGCCACCCCGCGCAGGTAGAAGAGTGCGAAGCCGAAAGGCGGGGTGAGGAAAGAGGTCTGGAGATTGACCGCCATCAGCACCCCGAGCCAGATCGGATCCACCCCCATCGCGAGCAGCACCGGCGCCGCGACCGGCACGACCACGAAGACGATCTCGATGAAATCGAGCACGAAGCCGAGCAGGAACATGAGCAACATGACTGCGATCAGCGCCCCGATCGCGCCTCCCGGCAAGGCGCTCAAGAGCGTATGCACCGTCTCATCGCCGCCGAAGCCCCGGAACACGAGGCTGAACAAAGTCGCGCCGATGAGGATGGCGAAGACCATCGCCGACACCATCACCGTTTCCTCGGCCACCGCCTTGAGCACCGCCAAGGAAAACCGCCCGCGCAGCCACCCGGCGAGCGTCGCGCCCACCGCGCCGACGGCCGCAGCCTCCGTGGGCGTGGCCAGACCCAGGATGATCGAGCCGAGCACCGCCACGATCAGGGCGATGGGCGTGAGCGCGAGGCGCAGCGCCTCCAGCCACGCGCGCCAGCCCGCCCGTCCGCTTTCGGCGGGGGCGCGCTGCGGCCTGAACCAAGCGACCATCCCGACGTAGAGGGCATAAAGCACGACGAGCATCAGACCGGGTAGGAGCGCGCCAGCGAAGAGATCACCGATCGAGACCGTCTCCGGCGCGAACACGCCCTGCCGCAGCTGCGCCTGCTGGTAGGCCGCGCTCAGCTGATCGCCGAGCAAGACCAGCACGATCGAGGGGGGGATGATCTGCCCAAGGGTGCCGGCCGCAGCGACCGTGCCTGCGGCAAGCTTCGGGTCGTAGCCGCGAGCGAGCATCGCAGGCAGAGAGATCAAGCCCATGGTCACCACCGTGGCCCCCACGATGCCGGTCGAGGCCGCCATCAGCGCCCCGACCGCGAGCACCGACAGCGCCATCCCGCCGCGCAAGCCCCCGAAAAGTCGCGCCATGCTGCTCAGCAGCTCCTCGGCGATCCGCGCCCGCTCGAGCATCACCCCCATAAAGACGAAAAGCGGCACCGCGAGCAGGGTCTCGTTGCCCATGATCCCGAAGAGCCGGTTGGGGAAGGCTTGGAGATAAACGAGGTCGAAAGCCCCGAGCCCCGCGCCGAGGAGGGCAGCGGCGAGCGCCGCTCCCGCGAGGGCGAAGGCCACGGGCACGCCCAAGGCGAGCAAGAGCGCGAGCAGCACGAGCAGGGTCAGGAGCATCAGCGGCGAAGCGAAGCCAGCGCCCTCAGACCCTCGGTCAAAGCGCGCAGCCCAAGCAGCAAGGCGAAGGCCGGAATCAGCCCCTTGACCAGCCACAGCGCGGGAAGACCGCCCGGTTCGCGCGAAGCCTCGCGGATGGCGAAAGAAGCGGAGACGTAATCCAGGCTCACGAGGAAAGCAAAGACCGCAAAGGGCAGGACCACCGCCAGGTTGGCGAAGGCATCGAGCTTCCTCTGCGCGCGCTCAGCGAGCCTCCCGTAGAACAAATCCACCCGCACGTGGCGGCCACAGCGCAAGGCGATGCTCGCCGCGAGCAAGAAGATCGCGGCATGGAGGTGCTGCGCGAGCTCCTGAAGCGCGACCGAGCCGAGCCCGAAGCCGTAACGTAAGACCACGACGGCGAAGACGAGCAACACCATGGCCGAGGCAAGAAAGGCGAGAAGCCCGGAAAGCACATCTTCGAGGCCATCGAGGGCAAGCGCGAGCCGCCGCATGAGCTCAATCCCAGGCATAAATCGTGTAGTAGATCGGCCGAATCGGCAGGTCGCTGTCCGCGCGATCGAGGCGGCCATCGCCATTGGTGTCGATCAGGTGATAAGGCACCCCGTTTTTCGGCTCGATCCGCACCATCCACAGCCTGCCACCGCGGCGGTACTCGATGACCACATCGTCCTTGACCCGCCGGATGCGCACCGTGGGGGGCGGCTCATCCGGCGGCGGCACTTTCTCCGGCCAGTCCGGAGGGTCGGATGAAGGCGCCTCGGTCGAGGCGAAACCCAGCAACCCCACCAGGAACCAGCGCAACACGATGATCACCTCCTCGCAGCTGGCGGCGCCCTCCCTCGCTACAATCGCTGCGCAGAGGCGCCGCGCATGCCGACCCCGAAACTCTACCTGATCGACGGCTCGGGATATCTCTTCCGCGCTTACCACGCCCTGCCGCCGCTCAGCAATCGCGCCGGCGAACCCACCCACGCGATGTTCGGCACCCTCAACATGGTGCGGGCGGCGCTGCGGGAAAACCCTGATTACATCGCCTTCGTCCTCGATGCCGGCGGTCGCAATTTCCGGCATGAGCGCTACCCCGAGTACAAGGCCAACCGGCCGCCGATGCCCGATGATCTCGCCCGCCAGATCGAACCTTTGATCGAGATCGTCGAGAAGCTCGGCGTGCCGGTGCTGCGGATCCCGAATGTCGAAGCCGATGATGTGATCGCCACCCTCGCCCGCCGGGCGGCCGCCGAGGGCATCGAGGTCGTGATCTCGACCGGCGACAAGGATCTCGCGCAGCTCGTCGGCCCCCGTATCCGGCTGGTGAACACGATGAGCGGCACCGAGCTCGACGAGGCCGGGGTGGAGGCCAAATTCGGAGTCAAGCCGAGCCAGATAACCGATTTCCTCGCCCTCGTCGGCGACAAGATCGACAACATCCAGGGCGTCGAAAAATGCGGCGAGAAGACCGCCGCGAAATGGCTCCAAGCCTACGGCACCCTCGAAAACCTCATCGCGCACGCAGAGGACATCCCAGGAAAACTCGGCGAGAACCTTCGCCAAGCCACCGAATGGCTGCCGCGCTCGAAGGAGCTCGTCACCCTCAAGGACGATCTTGCCCTCGGCATCGCCCCCCGCGATCTCGTGCGCAAGCCTCCCGAACGCGAGGCCCTGCGCAAGCTTTTCGAGCGCTTCGAGTTCGCGAGCTGGCTGCGCGAGCTCGATCCGCTCTCGGGCAAGCCTGAGCCTCAACCCTCGGCTCAACGCGGACAGTACCGTCTGATCCTCGAGGAAAAGAGCCTCGAAAGCCTGCTTTCCGCGCTGGCGCAGGCGCCCTTGATCGCCATCGACACCGAAACCACGAGCCTCGATCCGATGCGTGCAAGGCTGGTCGGCCTCGCTTTCGCCGTCGAAGCCGGCGAAGGCTGGTATCTGCCCCTTGCTCATCGCTATCCCGGTGCACCGCCTCAGCTCCCCCTCGCCGAGACGCTCGCGCGCCTCAAGCCCCTGCTCGAGGACCCGGACCGGCCGAAAGTAGGGCAAAACCTCAAATACGACTTGCACGTGCTCGCCCATCACGGGATTGCGCTGCGCGGCATCGCTCATGACACGATGCTCGAAAGCTACGTCCTCGACCCCGGAAGCGGCCGCCACGATCTCGATGGCTTGGCCGAGCGCGAGCTTTCCTACCGCACCATCCGCTACGAAGAGGTCGCCGGCAAGGGCGCGCGCCAGATTCCCTTCGCGGAAGTGCCGGTGGAGGCGGCCTGCGAGTACGCCGCGGAGGATGCCGACATCGCCTTGCGCGTGCATCAGCGGCTCTGGCCTCGGCTCGAGGCCGAAGCCTCCCTCCGCCGCATCTACGAGGAGATTGAAATGCCCCTGCTGCCGGTGCTTGCGGCGATGGAGCGGCGCGGGGTCCTGCTCGACGTCGAGCAGCTCAAGAGCCACGGCCGGGAGCTTGGAAAACGCCTCGATGCTTTGCGCGCCCAGGCCGAAGCGCTCATTCGGCGGCCGCTCAATCTCGATTCCCCCAAGCAGCTCGCCGAGGTGCTCTTTCGCGAGCTGGGCCTGCCGGTCACGCGCCGCACGCCCACCCGCCAGCCCTCCACGGACGAGGAAGCGCTGCTACAGCTCGCCGAGCACCATGAGCTTCCGCGCATCGTGCTCGAATACCGGCAGCTCGCCAAGCTCAAGAGCACCTACACCGACCGCCTGGTCGAGCTCATCGATCCGCACACCGGTCGCGTCCACACCCAGTTCCACCAGGCGGTCGCGGGCACGGGCCGGCTCTCGAGCTCGGATCCGAACCTTCAGAACATCCCGGTGCGCACCGAGGAGGGCCGCCGCATCCGCCGCGCCTTCATCGCGCCCCCAGGCTATCTGTTGCTCTCGGCGGATTATTCGCAGATCGAACTGAGGATCATGGCCCACCTCTCGCGCGATGAGGGCTTGCTCGCCGCCTTCCGCGAGGGCCAGGACGTGCACCGCGCCACCGCCGCTGAAATCTTCGGCGTGCCGCTCGGCGAGGTCAGCCCAGAGCAACGCCGCGCCGCCAAAGCGATCAACTTTGGCCTCATTTACGGGATGAGCGCCTTCGGCCTTTCTCGCCAGCTTTCGATCCCCCGCGAGGAGGCCGAGCGCTACATCGAACGCTACTTCGAGCGTTATCCCGGCGTGCGCCGATACATGGAAGAAACCCGCCGGAGCGCGCACGAGCGGGGCTATGTCGAGACCCTTTTCGGTCGGCGCCTGTATCTTCCCGACCTCAAGGCCCGCCAGCCGCAACGCCGGCAAGCGGCGGAGCGAGCGGCGATCAACGCGCCGATGCAGGGGAGCGCTGCCGACATCATCAAGCGTGCAATGGTCGCCATCGCCCGCGATCCGCTGCTCGATGGCGAGCGCGCGGCCATGATCCTCCAGGTTCACGATGAGCTCGTCTTTGAGGTGCGCGAGGCCTTCGCCGAGCCCCTCGCCGACAAGGTGCGAGGAGCGATGACCGAAGCTGCGGAACTCGCCGTTCCCCTGATCGTCGATGTTGGCTTCGGACGCGACTGGGACGCCGCCCACTGAGCACCCTGGGGGCAAACCGAACGGGAGCTGAACGGATCCGGTGCGCTCCGCTGTCACCGATCTGCTCCGGGAACTTCCGCCGCAGGCCGTTTTCCAATCGCTCGGAAGGTGCAATGCCTTCCCGGATCACTCGAGACGAGTGAACCCCGCGCGGCCTCCCGGCCCTCCCCACCGGCAGGCCGCAAACCCCGGCCCCGGAGGTTCCCCCTGGCCTCCGGGGTTTTTTATCGCTGCGCGGCGAGACGGTCGAGCGCTTGCACGGCGCAACGCCGACCCAGCTCGATGAGCTCCTGGGCGCGCCAGAACTCGTAAAAGCTCGCGGCATCGCGCGAGACCTCGATCAGCAAATGAGGGTGATGGCCGGCGAGCCGATGGCGGGTGATGCTTTGCATCATGAGATCCAAAGATCGGGCGAGGAGCTCCATCGTGCTCTGTCGTCTGAGTCGCCGCCCTCTCCGGATGCGCCCCCACCAGCCGATCGAGGCATCGTCGTTCGCGTCTTCCTCGCCGGCCTCCGGTGCACGAGACGCGCTCGACGGGAGGATTTGGCCGTTGACCGCATTGACGTTCACCACGACCGTCAGATCGCTCAGGTCGCGCAGCGTCGGCGCCACCGGGACGGGATTGAGCAGTCCCCCATCCACCAGCCGGCGGCCGTGAAGCTCGAGGGGGGTGAAGATTCCCGGGATCGCGATGGAAGCCCGGATCGCCGAGAAAAGCGAGCCGCGGCTCAGCCAGACCTCGCGCTCGGCGTCGATGTCCACCGCGACTGCGGTGTAAGACACAGGCAGCGACTCGATCTGATGCTCGCCGACGAGCTCGCGCAGGACGCCGATGACCCGCTCGCCGCGGATCATTCCGCCGCCGCGCCAGGTGAAGTCCAAAAGGCGCAGCACATCGAGCCTCTGCAGCTTGATCACCCAATCTCGGTACTCCTCGAGCTTGCCGGCGGCGTAGATGCCGCCGACCAAGGCGCCCATCGAGCTGCCAGCGATCGAGACGATGCGGTAACCGCGAGCGATTAGCTCCTCGATCACCCCGATGTGGGCGAGCCCGCGCGCGCCGCCCGCACCGAGAACGAGGGAAAGACTCAAGTTGGAAGAGGGCATCGACCGCTCGCGAGTGAGGGCCTTCGATGCTAACGCGAAGCCATGGGCTCGTGCCGAAGGGTTTCTGACGGACCCCAAGCAGTGCCCCGCCTGCAGGAGAGGCTCGCGCGCGCCGACCGCTCCCGCTACCATCGCGAAAGCCTCCGGCCTCAAGCGCCCTCCCCATGATTTCGGCGGCAATCATGAGCCTCGTTCTCGCGGCAAACGGCGTTCATCGCATCCTCGCGCTCGGCGATTCCTACACCGTGGGCGAGGGGATCGCGCCCGCCGAAGCCTGGCCCGCACGCCTCGTTTCCGCCCTGAGGGAGGAGGGTCTCGAGTTCGAGCTCGAGGTCCTGGCGAAGACCGGCTGGAGCAGCGGCGAGCTCGCCGAAGCGGTGTCAGGCCATGCTTTCACCCCGCCTTACGCGCTCGTGACCTTAGGCATAGGGGTGAACGACCAGTATCGCGGCCTGCCCCTCGCCGAATACGAGGCTCACTTCACCGCCTTGCTGCGCCGGGCGATCGCATTGGCCGGCAATCGCCCCGAACGGGTCCTGGTGCTTTCCATCCCGGACTGGGGCGTGACCCCTTTCGCCCGAGAAAGCGGCCGCGATCCGGCGCGGATCGCGGCCGAGATCGATGCCTTCAACGAGGTCGCGCGGAAAGCGGCAGCAGCGCAGGGAGCACGCTTCGTCGAGCTCACGGCCATAAGCCGCAGGCTCGGCGCCTCAGCGCTTGCGCCCGATCGCCTGCACCCCTCGGCCGAGCAACATCGCGTCTGGCTCGAGCAGGCGATCCTGCCGGCTGCGCGGCAAGCGCTCGCGCTGCCGCCTCCGCCTCACTCGCCGCCGTAGCGAAGCCCGATCAGCCACTCGCGGCCCGGGGTGTTGAAACCGCGGGCCAGCGTGTACTCGCGATCGAAGAGATTCCCGAGCTTGGCCTGAAGCCGGTAGCCCTCGGCGATCGCCCATTCCGCGCGCGCCTCCCAGAGGGCGAAGCTCTTGAGATCGCCTCCGAAGTCGCGCCGGCGGCCGATGTACTGACCATCGAGGCCCACGCTCCAGGCACCGAAAGCGCGCTCGACGCCGAGGCCCGCCTGCCGGCGCGCCCGCCTGAGCAACTGTAGCCCCGTGGCCTCATCCACGGCTTCGAGATACTGCGCGCGGCCGCTCAAGCGCCAATCTGCAAGCGTGGTCGAAGCCTCGAGCTCCACCCCCTCGGTCTTGGCCCGGGCGATGTTGACCGCCTGGAAGTTTGGGCCCTGAAAGGCGATGAGATCGCGCAAACGGCTTCGATGGAACCTCAGACCCACATCGAAGGCACCCACTTCGGCATCCACCCCGAGTTCCACGCTGCGCGAGCGCTCCGGTTCGAGCGCCGGATTCCCCGCGAACAGCCCCGAGAAGCCGGGGGAGAACAGCTCATTGAAGTTCGGGGCGCGGAAGCCTTCGCCGGCGCTCAGATACACCCGCCCGCTACCGAAGTCATAGCCGAGGGCCGCCTGGCCGGTGGTGTGGGTGCCATAGCCGTCGCTGTCCTCATGGCGCAGCGAAAACTCATAGCGCCAAGGCGCGATGGCACCGGTCAGCGCGAGCGAGCCGCCCAAGCGCTCGCGGCGGCCGGCGAAGACTGCGCTGCCATCGCGGCGAAGCTGCCCGCCCCGTTCGCGCAGCCAATGCAGGCCGAGGCCAAGCTGCGCGCTTTCGCCGAGCTCGACCTGATGGAGCCAATCGAAAGCGGCGCGCCGGGTCTCGAAACGGGAGCCTGAGGGCTCGCTGAACAATGAATCCCGCGCCTGCGCGAGCGAGACGCCATGCGTCCAGCCCTCGCTCAGGCTGCCCTCGAGCTTTCCCGCGAAGTGATTCTGACGTGCCTCGCTTTCGCCCCGGTCGAACTCGGTGTCGCCGCGGGCGGCGCGCAGGGAAAACTCGAGGTTCTGCGCGCCCAGGGCGAAACCGAGCCGCGCCCCGAGATGCTTCTGCTCGAAGCCATCGCGGTCGGGATCGAAGCTGAAGCCCTGCCGATTCTGCGCCGAGAAGCCGTCGTAGGTTTCGGCGCCGGCGCTCAAACGCAACCCCGCCTCCTCATCGCCAAGACCCAAGCCGGCAGCGACGATGCCGCGGCCATAGCGGCCGGCGCGCAGCGCCGCGGTGGGCTTCAGGCCCTTGCGGGTGGTGATCAAAAGCACGCCGCCGATCGCATCCGAGCCATAGTGGCTGGCGCGCGGGCCGCGCAAGTATTCGATCCGCTCGATCTCTTCCAGCGCGAGCTGCTCCCAGGCGAAGCCGCCGGTGTTGACGCTCGCCACCCGCACCCCATCGATCAGGACGAGGACATGGTTGGAGTTGCCGCCGCGCACGAACAGGCTGGTGCTTTGGCCGCTGCCGCCGGTACGGGCCACATCGAGCCCGGGCAAGCGACGAAGCAGCTCGAGAATATCGCTCGCCTGGCTGCGCTCGATCGCCTCGCGGTCGAGCACCACCACCGCGGCCAACGCCTCAGCGACCGGTTGCTCGATGCGATTGGCCACCACCTGCAAGCGATCGAGACGGCGAGCGCTTTCTTCGCTGGCCGCGGGCAGGGCCGCCGCGAGGGCGGCAAGAAACATGAGGGACATGGGAAAGCCTCCGACGTGAACGCCATCCCGCGCAGACTTCCGGAGGCACGCTGGCGGTCGCGGCGGAGGCGCAAAGACACCCGCCCCTTACCGGCCGGCACCGCCCACCGCGGCACCCCGGCGATCCGGTGCGGAACGTCCCGGATCGAGGCCAGGCCGGTCTCCGGACTCCCCGGAGGGGCGCTTGCGCACCCCGGCCGCATCACCTTCCCGCGCTTTCGCGCAGTGGCCTTCGATGCGGCGCTGCCGGGCTCACCGTTGCGGGGGCAGTGCCCGATTTGCACGGGCTTCCCGTTTCACCCGCCGCCCGAGCGGACGGCGGACACCTGGCGGCGCGAAGCTTAGGACCTGCACCAGGCCCTGGCAAGCCTTTAGGCGGCCTCCTTGAGCAGGCCTTCGGCCTTGAGCGCCTCGCGCACCGCCGGCCGCTCGGCGATCCGGACGCGGTAGGCGGTGAGCACCGGCCAGGGCGAAAGATCGAAGCCCACGTATTGCCCCCAGCCGAGGACGGTGAAGAGATAGCCGTCGGCCACGGTGAAGCCCTGTTCGAGCAGGTAGGGGCGATCCGCGAGCGCCTGCGCCACGAAGTCCAAGCGCTGCGCGATGCGCTGGCGCTGGCGTTCCTTGGTCGCCTCCGGCGCCTGCGGGTCGAAGAGCGGCGAGAAGGCTTTGTGCAGCTCGGTCGAAATGAAGCTCAGCCACTCGAGCAAGCGATACCGTGCGAACTCGCCTGGCGGCGGCGCGAGCCGACGCTCCGGCACCTGATCGGCGATCCAGAGCACGATCGCGATGCCCTCGGTCAAGCGCTGCCCGTCGTCGAACTCGAGGACGGGCACGTAGCCTTTGGGGTTGATCGCCTCGAGCGGCTGGCCATCGGCGGTCTGCCGCCGCCTCAAGTCCACCCGCACCGGGGTGAAGGAAAGCCCCGCCTCGCGCAGGGCGATGTGCGGTGAAAGCGAGCAGGCACCCGGGGAGTAGTAGAGCTTCATGGTCGCCAAGGGGTGGGTTGGGAAGACGCCAGTGTAACCCTAGTACTCGCGCTCGATGGCGACGAGCGATACATCGGTCGCCCGAGGCGAGTCCCCGAGATGCGCCGCGAGCGCCGCGCGTAAAGCCTCGACCAGTGCCGGGGCATGCGGATGCTGGGCGAGCAAGCCGAGTACTCGCGCAGGACCGAAGCGTTCGCCCTCCGCGCTCGCCCCCTCGATCAGCCCCGCTGAGTAAAGCAGCAGCAGGTCGCCTTCCCGTAATGTGCCGCCGAGGCTTGGAAAGCGCGCCGTCGCGTCCAGACCGAGCGGCGGTTTCGGCGGATAATCGAGCGTCTCGACCTCACCGTCGAGCGCACGCCGAACGAAGGGCGGCACGTGGCCCGCAGCGGCGATCTCGAAGGCACCGCGCGCCGGATCGAGAGCGAAGGCGAGCATCGCCACGGAGGCCTCCGGCTCGAGCTCGCGCAGGCTCAGGCGGTTGAGGGTGGCGAGCAGATCGCCCGGGGACCGCGAGGCCACGGCCTCGCGCCGGAGATACGCGCCAAGGCGGGCGGCGAGCAGGGCACCGCCGATGCCCTCCGCCTGGACTCGGGCGAGAACGGTGAGCGGACGGCCATCGCCGAGGCTGAGCTGGTCGTAGAGTTCGTGGGAGAGGCCGCCCGCCGGTTGGATGAGTTCGGCGATCCGGTAGCCGGGAATCGACGGCAACGCCGAGGGGAGGAAGCTCTCCTGAATGCGCCGGGCACGACGCCATTCATGCGCCTGCGCCGGCGGCTCCCGCAGCGCGAAGGCCGCAGCGAACAAGGCGGCGATCGCCAGCCAGACGTCGCGATCCGCTGGATCGAGCCCCTGTTCGCCCGATGCACCTTCCACATACAGCGCGCCCAGCATTTCGCCCGCAAGCCGCATCGGGAACGCCGACCACGCAGGCCCATCCGTCGCCTCCGTCAGACGATGGCGATCGCGAAAGGCCTGCCGCGTCTCGGCGTCGAGGGCGAGGAATCCGTGAGGTTGCTCGGCGGCCTCGGCGGCGATCGCCCGACGGAGGGAAGGCGAGAGCGGCTCGGCCTCGGCCGGATGCCGGAAGCGTTCCACCCACGCGCCGCCGATCCTCACCGGCTGCAGGATCGCGATGCGGCTCAGTCCGGGGAGGCTGCGATGCAGCCGTTCGCCGCAGCGCTCCGCGAACTCTTCGGCGTCCCCGCCGCATTGGGCGGCGAGCATGCTGAGGTCGCAGAGCAAGCGGGTGGTGCCGAGCATGCGCTGATAGAGCCGCGAGGCGCGGGGCGGCAACGTCGGGGCCTTCGCAACCGGCTCCTCCACGAGATGGAACGAGGCCTGCAGGCGCCCGAACTGCAGTCGATCACCGCTTTCCAAGGGGACCGCGATGGCGGTCACCGGCTCGCCGTTGCGCAGGGTGCCGTTGCGGCTGCCGAGATCGCGCAGCCACCAGCTCCGCTCATCGAAACGGAGTTCGGCATGACGCCGCGATACGGTCGGTTCCTCGACCCGGATGTCCGCATGCAATCCGCGTCCGAGGGTGGCGACCCCTCGGATCTCGATGGTGCGCTCGGCACCTTCCTGATGGAGGGTGAGCAGGGCTCGCATGGCTCGCTTCGCCGACGATGCACAGTCCGAATCCCGACGGCGAGGTCCGGCTCGCAAATCGCCGCCTGCGTCGATGCCGACCTCAGCGTAACGATGCATGCGTGGCTGCGCAACGGAAGCGCCTCGGCTAGGATCAGCGAAGCCGAATCCACTCGCCTCGAGACAACGCCATGACGATCGCGTTCTGGTGCGTGCTCATCGCCGCACTTCTGCCCTATCTCTTCACCGGCATCGCCAAGGCGGGCGCCGAGGGCTTCGACAATCGCCGCACGCGCGATTTCCAGGCGAGCTTGAGCGGCTGGAGGGCGCGGGCCCACGCGGCTCATCTCAACGGTTTCGAGGCGCTGCCTTTGTTCGCCTCGGCGGTGATCATCGCGCATCTCACCGGCAAGCCGCAGGCGCATGTCGATGCGCTCGCCGCCTGTTTCATCGTCCTGCGCTTGGTCTATGGCGCGCTTTACATTGCCGACCAAGCGACCTTGCGCAGCCTGGTGTGGCTCGCCGCCACCTTATGCCCGGTCGCCATGTTCTTCCTTTGAGCGCCTGGGGCGCCATGAGCGGCGGCGCGCTTTCATGAAAACGCCATGCCGGCGTCAGCCGGCTGTCTTGGCGGGTCGGCACACTGAAGCGGTTCGCCAAGGTCTCGAACCCCCTGCATGGCGGCGCTTTCCGGCTATCGCAGCATCTTCCTCAGCGATCTCCATCTCGGCAGTCCCGACTGCCAAGCCGACTATCTGCTCGACTTTTTGAGGCACCTGCGCTGCCGCCAACTCTACCTGGTCGGTGACATCCTCGATCTCCAGGCGCTCGCCCGTCGTCCTTTCTGGCCGAGGACGCATGGCGAAGTGCTCGCGCGTTTGCTCGAGCTCCCCGGACGCGGCATCCGAGTTTGCTACGTCCCCGGCAACCACGATCACGCCTTCCGTGCACTCGCGGGATCGCGTATCGGAGCGATCGAGGTCTGCCGCGAAACGATCCACGTGGGGGCCGACGGTCGGCGCTTCCGGGTGAGCCACGGCGATGAGTTCGACCAAGAGGGGATCGGCCGGAGCTGGCTCACCCGCATCGGCGACTCCGGACATCGCCTGCTTTGCTTTCTGAATCGTCATTTCAATCGCCTGCGACGCCGCGCCGGATTGCCCTACTTCCCGCTGTCCGTCCACGCCAAATCGAGAATCGGGCGGGCGCTCGCCTTCATCCAAGACTTCGAGCAGCGGGCGGCCGCGCGCGCCGAAGCCGAGGGGCTGGATGGCCAGATCTGCGGCCACATCCACTTCGCCGCCATCCGCACGATCGGTTCTCGCCTCTATCTCAACTGCGGCGACTTCGTAGAGCATTGCACTGCCCTCGCCGAGAACGCCGACGGAGGCTTCGAGCTGCTCCATTGGACCGAACGCAAGGCGGTGCTCGCCGAAGAGAGCTTGCGCGCGCAGCCGAGTCTTCAGGCCACGGCCCTGACCGCCTTCGCCGCCATGGAGCGGCTCTCGGAACTCGACCTCGCCGCTTAGGGAATCGAGAAAGACAGGGACGCTCGGAGGAAGGCATACTGCAAGGCGTGATGCTTTCCGCGCGGCGCCTTCTCAGTAGTGCTTTCCTGCTTCTGCTCGCCGGCTGCGCCAGCCGCGCGCCGGCCCCTGCATCCGCTTCCACGGCCTCCAGCACCGCCCTCGAACCCTTCCCCGATTGGCAGCCGAGCGAGGAAACCCCGATCTTGAGCGCCACCGAGCTGGTTCCCGAGGCGTGGCTGAAGGGGCCTTACCACCGCATCCGCGACCGCGTGCCCGTGAATGGCGGCTTCGGGGTCTTCGTCCTCGAAAGCGATTTCGGGGAACTGGTGGTGGAGAGCGTCGAGCTGCTCGAGATTCGCATCGGCGAGCTGCCGGCGATCGCCGCGCTCGCTACGGTCAGCTCCTTCGAAACCTTCGTCGATGCGACCGCGGAATCGGGCCGACGTGCCGCAGAGGCGCTCGCCAAGGTACTCGGCGATCCGGTCGGCACGGTCAGCGGTCTGCCTTCGGGCATCGCCCGGCTGGTTCGCCGCACGTTGCGCGTGGTCCGGCAGGTGGCGCTCGATCTGGGCGATGCCATCCGCGAGCGGCGGGAACGAACCGCTTCGGAGAACGAGGAAGAAAGCGATGCGGAACAGACGCTTTCGGCCGCGAGCCAGCAAGGCCAGCGGCTGCTGCTCCGCTACATCGGCTACAACCGGGCGCGGCGCGAACTCGCTGCCCGCCTGGGCGTGGATCCTTACACCACCAATCCCTTGCTCAATGCCCAGCTCGACGAGCTCGCGTGGGCGGAACTCGGCGGACAAGTCGGCTTTCGCGCCGCACTCGGCGCGACCGGCGCGCTGGCGGAAGCCGTCTCGGTGAGCCAGCGGCTCGACCGGCTGGTCTGGGAGCTTCCACCCGCAGACATCCGTCACCGCAACGAGAGCTTGCTGCTCGGAGCAGGCTTTCCCGGTCCGGCGGTCCGCCGCTTCCTCCGCAACGGCGCCTTTAGCCCCGGATTGCAGATCGCTTTCACCGATCGCCTCGAAGCGCTCGCCCCCGTCGCCGGGAGCGAGAACTTGCTCGAGCTGGCCGGCCGGGCTCAAGACGAGCTCGAGGCGCGCACGCTGATCCGTCTCGCCGGAATGGCTCTGATCGCCCGCGAACGCTTCGGCCCCCTCGACGGGCTGCGCATCAGCGAAGAAGGCAGCTGGGTGCGACACGTCGATGGGAGCCTGAGCCTCCTGCTGCCTTTCGATTACCTCTCGCACAAAGCCGAGCTCGAAGCCCTGCTCGTACTGCCCGAAGCGGCCACCGGGGCGGTCCGGGCACTCCTCGCCGGCAGAGCCTCGCCGGGTGCCAGGCGTCTGCTTGCGCGCATGGGCTATCGGCTCTACGCCGAGTTCCCGCCGCATCCGCCGCTGCAGGCGGCGGATGACAACGGCGGGCGCGAGGAGTAAGTTTTCAGCCGTGGGCACGACGGGGTCCTTCCCCGGCGGTGCATGGGAGGGTGAGATGCGCGTTCATCGCTTGCTGATCCTGATCGCCGCGTTGCTCTCCGCCTGCGGAAAGCCAACGGAACGGATCATCGACGCCTGCGTGAAGGCGATCGAGGAGCGGATTGGCGACCGCAGCCATACCCTCGATCGACGCGACATGCGCGCCAACGTCGAGGAGCAGGATGGCCAATACCGCGTCCGATCGACCGTGGTGTTCTCTCCCGGGCTGCCGAACGAGTACCGGCAGAAATTCGAGTGTCGGGCGCGGCTCGAGAACGGCCAGGGCGTGGTGACCTTCCTTCAGTTCCAGTGGTGATGCGATTCAATCCTCGAAGCGCAAGTGGCGCACGCTCTTACCGCGGCGTCGGATGAGCCGCAGCGCCTCGACGCCGATACGGATGTGACGATCGACGAAGCGCTCGGTGACCAGGCGATCGCTCGTTTCGGTCTTCACACCCTCGGGAACCATCGGCTGATCGGTGACCAGCAGCAAGGCGCCGCTCGGGATGCGGTTGGCGAAGCCGGCGGCGAAGATCGTCGCGGTCTCCATGTCGATCGCCATCGCCCGGGTCTTGCGGAGATAGTTCTTGAACTCTTCGTCGTGCTCCCACACCCGCCGATTGGTCGTGTAAACCGTGCCCGTCCAGTAGTCGAAATCGAGGTCGCGGATGGTGGTCGAGACCGCGCGCTGGAGCTGGAATGCGGGGAGCGCCGGCACTTCAGGCAGCAGGTAATCATTCGAGGTGCCCTCGCCGCGAATGGCGGCGATCGGCAGGATCAAGTCGCCGAGCTGATTTTTCTTCTTGAGTCCGCCGCACTTGCCGAGGAAGAGCACCGCCTCGGGCTGGATGGCGCTGAGCAGATCCATGACCGTCGCGGCATTGGCGCTGCCCATGCCGAAGTTGATCATGGTGATCCCATCGGCGGTGATGTTGGGCATGGGCCGATCCCGGCCCTTGATCTCGCCACCCACCTGCTCGCGGAAGATCTCGAGGTAGTTGTTGAAGTTGGTCAACAACACGTATCTCCCGAACTCGGAGAGCTCGGTGCCCGTGTAGCGCGGTAACCAGTTGCGGACGATCTCAACCTTGTCGTGCATGCTGCAAGCCCATGCCAGCGGAAGCGGCAGGCGATGATACCCCCGACCACCGATCGCGGATGATCGCGCGCTTGCGATGCCTGGCCCGAGCGAGGACACTGGCAAGGCTCTCGACGGGGAGTCCTTCCATGATCCATCGAGTCTGCGCTGTCCTCCTCCTGAGCGCCTTCATCGGCGCCTGTTCGCGCGAGCCAGAACCGCCACCGGAAAAAACCGTCTTCGAGGCCCAGATCAAGGCCATCGGACGGGCGAAGGCCGTGGAAAAGATCGGCCTCGAACGCAAAGACGCCTTTGACCGAAAACTCGATCGCGAGGACGCCGGCGAACAAGAATAAAAACCCCGCGCGCCCGGTCGGCGCGCGGGGCAAGAGAGAGCGGAGAGGCTTCCTCAGCGCCCGAACACGCCATCGAGAAAGCCGCGCAGGATGGCGATGGTCTGCGCATGTTGCGCGCTGGCGCTGATCGTGGCGCTGCCGCCGCAAGAGCTCTCACCGAAGGAGCAGGTCCACGCGCCGTTGCTGAACTGGCAGTGGCTTCCTCCGGCGATCTCCTCAATGAACTTCAGCCCCGAGGGCGTTCCTAGACGATCGAAGATGGGCTGGGCGTGGCGGGCGCGAGGTGTCACGCAGTCACGGCTGCCGAGTACGAACTGCGTCGGCACGTTGACACCGGTTGCCGCCGCGGCCGCCGAAGGATTGGTCTCGGCCGGTGCCAGCGCGAAAAGGGCGTGGATGCCTGCATTCCCCGACGCGGCGAGTACCGCCGAGCCGCCGCCCATCGAATGGCCGCCGATGGCGCGGCCGCTACCGAGCGCCGGTCCGAGCAGCGAATCCGTGGCGAGGGCACGAGCGACGAAGGCCAGATCGGCGGCGAAGCGCGCATGGCTGGGGCTCAATCCGCCCTCGGTGCTCGGAAAGGCGAGCACGTAGCCTGCCGGCACCAAACCGTCGCTGATGAAACGATAGGCCGTATGGCCGATCGTGAAACCGTGGCCGAAGACCACGGCCGGAAAGGCACAGCCGGTGACCGGCGGCGCATTGCTGCCGGCACGTGTGGCCGGGTAGCGGATGAGCGCCCCGACGGCGCGGTTCCCGCGCGCCGGATCGCGATAGGTGCGTTGGATCTCGCCGATGGCGAAGGGCCCGGCGCAGTTCTGCGCTCGCGCCGCATCAAGAGGGAGCGAGGCGATGCCGACGAGCAGGAGAAGGAGAAAGCGCGGATGCAAGGACATGATTCAACCCCCGTTCGAATGGATCGAGCGACCGAGTAAGACCCGCGCCCCCTCACGCGGATCGATCCGATCCTCCGCCGGATCGAGGGCAATTTGCAATGGTGAAAATGCGTGAGGTCTCGCAAAAAAACGTCTTTCCGCGACCCAGTGCCCGACGATCCGCAGCGCCCGAGCAGGCGGTCACCCGAAAAGATTCGCAACTTCGTTCCGTTGCGAGCGAATGCCGCCTCAAGCGGAGTTCTTCGCTCCGTGGCTCAGCCAGCGCGCAGCCAGGATGCCCGCTTCGTAGAGCAGACAGATGGGGACCGCGAGCAAGGTCTGGGAGAACACGTCCGGCGGCGTAAGCAGCATCCCGACGACGAAGGCGGCGACGATCACGTAGGGACGTGCCCGCCTCAGCTGATCCACGCTCACCCAGCCCAGCATGACCAGGATCACGATCGCCACTGGCACCTCGAAAGACAGCCCGAAGGCCAGAAAAAGCGCGAGCACGAAATCGAGGTAACGGCCGATGTCGGTGGCCACCGCCACGCCCTCGGGCGCCATCGCTGCGAAAAACGCGAAGATCAGCGGGAAGACGACGAAGTAGGCGAAGGCGCAGCCGAGATAGAACAGCAGCACGCTCGAAACCAGAATCGGCAGCGCGAGGCGGCGCTCGTGCCGGTAGAGCCCCGGCGCAACGAAGGCCCAGAGCTGGTAGAGCACATAAGGCAGCGCCAGCGCGAAAGCCACGAAGAGGCTGAGCTTGAGCGGCGCGAGCAGCGGAGAGGCGACCTCGATGGCAACCATCTGGGCTCCTTCGGGCAGAACCGAGAGGAGCGGTTGAGCGAACCAGCCGTACAGGGAGCGCGCGAAGGGCAGCAGAGCGAGGAACACGAGGAGCACCGCGAGCATGGCGCGCAGCAGCCGACTGCGGAGCTCCACCAGATGAGAGAGGAAACCCTGTTCCGGCTCAGTCGCTTCGCTCATCCTCGCCCTTCTTCGCCGTTTCAGGTGAGCTGCGCTTCGCTTCCTCCGCGATGCGCTGCCTCGCCTCCTCCTCGAGTTCGCGCTCGATCTCCGCCTTGAGCGCGTACCAGCTCGCACGCGCCCGCCGAATCAGCCCGGCGAGCAGCCTCGCCGCGTGCGGCAGCCGCTCAGGACCGAGCACGATCAGCGCCACTGCCCCGACCAGCAGTAGTTCGAAGAAGCCGACGTCGAACACGCCTCAGGAGGGCTGGGCGGGCGGCGATTGTTTGCTCGGCTCCGCACCGCCCTCTCCGCCCGCCGACTTGTCGGCGGCAGTCTGGGGCCCTTCCTCCTCGCGCAGACCTTTGCGGAAACTGCGGATGAAGGCGCCCAAATCGCCGCCGACGTCGCGCAGGCGCTTGGTGCCGAATAGAAGCACGACGATCAGGAGAATGATCAGGAGCTGCCAGACGCTGATGCCGGAGATGCCCATCAGGCTTCCCGTCTTCGTGACTCAGCGGGAAGTGTACTCCTCCAGCGCATCACGGAAATCCACGATCGGCGCTGGAACGTTGTTCACACCCCCGGCGAAGATCTGGCGCGGCGTGACGGCGCGCCCGTAGGCGCGCTGGTTGGCGCGGTGATCGATGGTGAGGGCGGCGCCATCCAACGCCACCCCAGCGAACAAGCCGCGGGCGCGGGAGTAGGAGTAGATCTCCGCCCGCAACTGGGCGTCGGTGGCTGCGGAGGCATTGCGTCCGACTGGCCCGGCGGCGACCGAGGCATCGGCACCGAGAGTGAACTTGCCGTTGACCACCGAATCAACGCCGCGATCCGTTCGGAACACGAGCACGATGTCGGCCGACTGCACCCCCACCTGGAAACCCACCGAGGCTCCGGTCAAGCGGATGAAAACCGGATTGCTCCACGTGTTGTCACGCCCGCGCACCGCGAGCAAGCCGCGACCGTGACGCGCACCGATCGTCAATCCCGCCTTGACCGTATTGGGGATCACGGCAATGGCGCGCGCGTCCTGAAGCAGCGACTCCGGAATGGCGCTCTCCGGCACCGACATGATCTCGTTGAGCACCGTCACCGCCTCGCGGGCGCGTTCGAGCTCGCGCTCGCGCCCTTCGCTGGAAGGCGCCCAGACCGCCAAGAGAGCAATCAGCAGCGAGAGAAGACGCATTGGGCTGCAACCTTGGACGAGCGGAAGCGCCATTGTACGATGGGTGCAACCGCGAGGGGGGGTGCAGCCGGGATTCAACTCAGCCGACGCCCCGCCAAAAGCGCGAGCACGAGGCCCAAGGTCAGCAGAAGGAAAGGTTGCGAAATCGCTGGCACCGGCCGGGGCGGAGGCAGAACCCCGGCCGGTGAGGCACAGGGCGGGGGCGCCATGGCGAGAGACCGCGCGCCGGTGTTGTCGACGAGCGCGAGGGTCGCGACCAAGGTGCCTCGCCCGCTTTCGGGATCCACGCGGAGCAGATCGGCAGGACGAAGCGCGTTCGGGACGTAGTCGAGCGAAGCCCAGAGAACGCCTTGGGCATCGAAGTCGAGGCCCCCTTGGGACCAGGCCACTCCCTCGGCGGGTTTGACCGGACCGATCGGCTCCACGCGCGCAGTCTCGCGGTCGATCCGGTAAAGATTCCGGTCCCCCTTTCCGCCGAGGCCATAGAGCTCCTTGTCGCGGCCCGCCAGTCCGGTGATCGGCACGCCGAGCTCGCCCACCAGCCGCGCCTGGCCACTGTTCGGATCGACCTCCCACAGCCGGCGGGTCGCATCGGAACTGAGCCAGAGCTTGCCATCGCAGGTGAAAGCGAGTCCAAAATCGAGCTGATCGTTGGGCCCCACGCCCTGGCCGTTGAGCCCGAGGTTTCCGATGGGCTGCGCGCGTCCGGTGGCCGGATCGATGCGCAACAGCACCTTGAGCGCGTAATCCGTCACTCCGTAGAGGACCCCGTCGGGAGAGAACGCCAGCCCCTCGATGTCGTTGTAGACCAAGCTATCGTCGCGCACCTGCCCGATCAGGGTGCGCTCGCCCGTCGAGAGGTTGATCCGATAAAGCCGGTCGAAGCCCACCGTATAAGCGCTTCCCGCCGGGGCGCCGAGCTGCTTGGCGAAATACACATCGCTCTCGTGCGCCGGCGGCGCGATCGCCTCCGTCGCCGCGGCCGGGTCGGCGAATAAAGCGAGGCCGAGGAGAATGATCGGCAGGATGTGCACGGTCGGACGCAGCGGCGTAGAGGTTTCCGGTCTGGATGCCGGTTTGAGGCAATATAGCAGCCCCGCCCGAGCCCCGGAAGCCCGTGAAGCCCGCTCCCTCTGGTTCAACGGCCTAGCCCATGCCCTCCTCCCGCAACTTCGATCGGCCCGGATTTCGGCATGATGAAGCGGAGCGGGCCGGAGTCCTGCTCGTCAACCTCGGAACCCCGCTGGCGCCCACCGCCAAGGCGCTGCGCCGTTACCTCGGCGAGTTCTTGGCCGATCCCCGCGTCGTCGAGCTGCCGCGCTGGCTGTGGCGGCTGATCCTGCACGGGATCGTGCTGCGCATCCGCCCGCGCCGTTCCGCCGCGGCCTACGCCTCGATCTGGCGCCCCGAGGGATCGCCGCTCGCGGTGCTGAGCGAAGCGCTCCGTGCCCGCATCGCCGATGCGCTCGCCCTCCGCCCGAATTCGCGACTCCTCCTCGCGCTGGCGATGCGCTACGGCGAGCCCTCGATCCCGCGCCGGCTGCGCGAGCTCGCCGAAGCCGGCGTACGCCGGCTGCTGGTGCTACCGCTTTATCCGCAGTACTCGGCCACCACCACCGCTTCGGTCTTCGATGCGGTGGCGGAGGAACTCATGCGCTGGCGCTGGCTGCCAGAGCTTCGTTTCCTCACCGGCTACCACCAGGAGCCCGGCTACATCGAAGCGCTCGCCGAGAGCGTGCGGCCGATCCTGGCCGACGACCCCCCGCAAGCCCTCCTCTGTTCCTTCCACGGGATTCCCGAGCGCTACTTCCGCGCCGGCGACCCCTACTTCTGCCACTGCCAGCGCACCGCGCGCGAGCTCGGCGAGCGCCTACCATGGCCCGTCGAACGCCTTTACGTGGCCTTTCAGTCGCGCTTCGGGCGCGAGCCGTGGCTTCGACCCTACACCGACGAGCTGCTCGCGGACCTGCCGCGACGCGGCATCCGCGATCTGGCCGTGCTCTGTCCTGGTTTCGCGGTCGATTGCCTGGAGACGCTGGAGGAAATTGCGATCCAGGGCAGAGAGCGCTTCCTCGCCGCCGGCGGCGAGCGCTTTCGCTACATCCCTTGCCTCAACGATGGCGCAAGCCACGCTGCGATGCTCGCTTCGCTGATCCGGAAGCATCTGCAAGGGTGGCCCGAAGCGGATGATCCCGCGGCTTTAGCCTTTGCCGATGAGGCGCGCGCCCAGAGGCAGCGCGCCTTTGCCCCCCGCTGATGCATGCCGAGCCGATCGAACTTCCCCTCGCCTCGGGCCTGACCCTGCGCGGCCTCGCCTTCGGCCCGGCCGATGCCCCGCCGATCGTGGCCTTGCACGGCTGGCTCGACAACGCCATGAGCTTCGCCCCTTTGGCGGGGGCGATGTGCGAATGGCGGCTTCTTTCCATCGAATGGCCGGGGCATGGTCATTCCGATCATCGTCCGTCGGGCGTCTGGTACCACTTCGCCGATTACCTGGAGGATCTCGAGCTTCTCCTCGACGCCTTGGACATGGAACAGGCCCTTCTGCTCGGGCATTCCCTCGGCGGCGCCGTCGCCAGCCTCTATGCCGCCGTGCGACCGGAGCGGGTCGAGCGCCTTTGGCTGATCGAGGGTCTCGGCCCTTTGAGCCATCCGTCCGAGCATGCCGCCACCGCCCTCGCCGAGGCGCTCGCCGCCCGCCATCGGCTGCGCGAGCGAGCGGAGACGCCCACCTACCCCGATCCCGAGCCCTTGATCATCGCCCGCGCGCGCGCCGGCGCTTTCGCCCCGGAGGCGGCGCGGCTCCTCATCGAGCGCTCGCTCGAACGCGATTCGGAAGGCTGGCGCTGGCGCTCCGACTCGAGGCTCACCGTCCCAAGCCCGTTCAGGCTCTGCGAGGAGACGGTGATCGCGTTACTCGCCGCGATCCAATGCCCCGTGGCGCTCGTGCTCGCCGATCCTCCGAGCGCGATCACCCGCCAGACCGACATGGAGCGGCGTCTCGCCGCCATCCGTCGCCTTCGCCTGCTCAAGCTTCCGGGAAGCCATCACCTGCACATGGAGAACCCGCAGGCGGTCGCCGATTTCTTCAAGGCGAGCCTCTGAGCCTCAGCCCTCGAAGCCGTCGCGGAAGATCACCGTGAGGTCGCCGCTGATGCGAAAGACGGTGTTGTTCGTGCCCACGTAGAGGCGCCCTGCCTCATCCTCGCCGAAAGTGCGGATGTTGCCGATACTCGATGGGCTCCAGGTGACGAAGGACCAGCCGCTCGGCCCCGGAGAAGCGACCAGCACCCGGCCCTCGCAGTAATCGCCGAAGAAATAGAGCCCGCGCAGATTGAAGGCGGGACCGCGATAGCGATAGCCGCCGGTCACCGAGCAACGGGGCGATGTGCGGTTGTACTCGATGAGGGGCGGAACGAAGCTCGCGATGTTGCCGGGATCGTTGCAGAAGGGGGCACTCGTGTTGAACACATGGGTGCCCTCGCGGCAGCGCCAGCCATAGTTCCTGCCCGGCGTGTTCGCCGGCTCCAGGTTCACCTCCTCGCGCGTGTTCTGCCCCACATCGGCGATCCAGAGCTCGCCGGTGGCCCGGTCGAAGGAAAATCGCCAGGGATTGCGCAGGCCCCAGGACCAGATCTCGGCGCAGCGGCCTTGCGGATCCGGTGAGGGGAAGGGATTGCCCGGCGGAATGCCGTAAGGCGCCGAACCATCCGGTGCCGCGCCGCAGAGGGTGTTGAGGCCGGCCGGGGTCGAGGCATCGACATCGATGCGCAGCATCTTGCCGAGCAGCGTCCTGCTGAGATGGCTGCCGCAAGACCCGCCGGTCACCAGATCCGCGGGTCTTAGCGTCTGCGCGCGCGAGCAGGGATCGCCCGCCGAGCCGCCATCGCCCATGGCGATGTAGAGATAACCATCCGGTCCGAAGGCCAGATCGCCGCCGTTGTGGTTGGAGAAATCCTGTTCGATGCGCAGGAGGATCGCGAAGCTCGCCGGATCGGCGAGGTCGGGATTGCCTGCCTGCGCCTGAAGCCTCGCGATCACGGTATGGCCGGCGCCATCGGTGTAGTTGATGAACAGGCGTCGGTTCGCGGCGTAGAGCGGATGAAAAGCAAGGCCCAAGAGCCCGCGTTCGCCCGAGGCACCGGAGAATCCGCCCGGCGGTACGAAGCAGCCGGGGCCTGCGCTCGCGCAGAGTCGGAAGAAGGGCGTCGGAAGCACGGTCCCATCGGCAAGCACGATCCGGATCGTCCCGCCTTGCTCGAGCACGAACACGCGCCCGCTGCCATCGTGCGGCCCGCGGATCGCGGTGATGCCGGAAAAACCGCTGGCAAAGCTTTCGAGCGTCAGGTCGGGTGGAAGTTGTGCCGCCGCCGTGAGGGGAAGCACCATGCCCAGAAAGACGGCGCGCATGTCGCAGGCACTCGGCGGAAACTGCCTCGATGCTAACCGAAGGCGGGAGCGCGGACGTGAAGGCCGGGCTCAGGGCGAAGCCGCCTCACCCGCTTTCAGGCGGATGAGCGCCGAGATGTCCTCCTCGCCATGGCCGAGCGCGATCAGCCGCCGATAGTCGGCGATCGCCTGTTCGACGAGCGAAAGACGGATCCCGAGCTCTTGCCCGAGGCGCTCGACGATGGCGAGGTCCTTGGCGAGGAGCGCCGCCTTGAAACCCTGCGCAAACTCACGGCGCAGCATGCTCTCGCCGCGCTTCTCGAGAAACCAGCTCTGCGCGGCGCCGGCTGAGAGCGCGGGCAGCAGCTGTTCGGCGGGCAAGCCCAGGCGTTCGGCCAGCGCCAAAGCCTCGCAAACCGCCTCGGCGATGCCGGCCACCATCACTTGGTTCACCGCCTTCGCCGCCTGGCCGCTGCCCACCGGGCCGAGATGAGTGATGCGCTTGGCGAAGCATTCCAGGATCGGCCGAGCGCGCGCCGCATCGTCTTCGCTACCTCCGAGCAATACGGACAGCCGGCCCTCGCGGGCGCCCTCCACCCCGCCCGTCACCGGCGCATCGCAGAAGCCGATCGTCTCGGTGGCGAGGATCCGCGCCGCCTCGCGCGCCGTCGCCGGCGCCACGGTGGAGCAATCGATCACCAAGCTGCCGGGGCGAAGATAAAGCCTCAGTTCGCGGCAGAGCTCAAGCACGTCCTCATCCGCGCTCACGCAAAGGATCGCCACCTCCGTCCGGTGACCGAGTTCGATCAATGTTTCCGCCGCGCGAATGCCGAATTCGCTGGCAAAACGAACCGCCCGGGTCCGCGTGCGGTTGTACACCGTCGCGAGCACCCCTCGGCGAGCGAGATGGGCGGCCATCGGCCAGCCCATGGCCCCGAGGCCGATGAAGCCGACTTTCACGCTCATGAGCGCGCCTCGACGGCCGATTCCGGCAGCAAACCCAGGCGCTCGAAGAGACGGCGATCCCGTCCGCTTTCAGGATTTCCGGTGGTCAGGAGTTTCTCGCCGTAAAAGATGCTGTTCGCGCCGGCGAAGAAACAGAGGGCCTGCAAAGCCTCGTCCATGTTCTCGCGTCCAGCGGAAAGCCTCACCACCGAGCGCGGCATCAGGATGCGGGCGACGGCGATGGTGCGCACGAACTCGATGGGATCGAGGGCAGGTGCATCGGCGAGCGGGGTTCCCGGCACTTTGACCAGCAGGTTGATCGGCACGCTCTCCGGATGCTCGGGGAGATTGGCGAGCTCCATCAGCAAACCCGCGCGGTCGGCTCGCGACTCTCCCATGCCGACGATGCCGCCACAGCAGATCTTGATCCCTGCCGCGCGCACGTGGGCGAGCGTTTCGAGCCGGTCCTCGTAGCGGCGGGTGGTGATGATCTGAGCGTAGTGCTCGCGGCTGGTGTCGAGGTTGTGGTTGTAGTAGTCGAGCCCCGCCGCCTTGAGCGCCTGCGCCTGCGCGCCGGTGAGCATCCCCAAGGTGACGCAGGTCTCCAAGCCGAGGGCCTTCACCGCCCGCACCAGCTCGCAGACTTTCTCGAGGTCGCGATCCTTCGGGCTGCGCCAGGCGGCGCCCATGCAAAAGCGGGTGGCGCCTGCCGCCTTCGCCGCCTCGGCGCGCGCCAAGACGGTCTCGCGATCGAGCAGCTTATGCGGGCGAAGGCCGGTATCGTAGTGCGCGCTCTGCGGACAATAAGCGCAGTCCTCGGGGCAACCGCCGGTCTTGATCGAGAGCAAAGTGGAAAGCTGAACCCGGCGCGGGTCGTGATATTGGCGATGCACCCCATGCGCCCTCCATAGCAGCTCGGAAAAGGGCAAATCGAAGAGGGCGAGGACTTCCTCGCGGGTCCAATCGTGACGGATTCCCGCTTCGCTCATGGCCTGGGTTTCCGGTAAGTTGCGGGGAGTGTGGAAACGCTCAGCGCTGCTGTCAATCGCAGGGCTTCGCCGGCTCGGCGGGCTGCTTCTCGACGCCCTGCTGCCTCGGCGATGCGCTCTCTGCGGGGCGCCAGGCGAAGAGGGGCTCGACCTCTGTGCCGATTGCCGGGCCGAGCTTCCGCTCAATCGGCCCTGCTGCCCGCGCTGCGCCCTTCCGCTTCCAGCCCCCGCCCCGCTGTGCGGCCGCTGCCAACGGCGCCCTCCGCCGTGGACGCTCGCCCGCGTGCCCTTTCGCTACGCCTTCCCCCTCGACCGATTGGAGAGCCGTTTCAAGTTCCGAGGCGATCTCGCCGTCGGCGCCCTGCTCTCCGCCTTGTGGCTTCGGGCCGTTACACGCGATCCGCTGCCCGAGGCGATCGTACCCGTCCCTCTTTCGCGCGAGCGCTTGCGCGAACGCGGCTTCAACCAAGCCCTCGAGCTCGCCCGCCCGATCGCCCGCGCCCTCAAGCGGCCCCTGCTTCCGCGCCTGCTCATCCGCACGCGCCACACGCTCGCGCAAAGCAGCTTGCGACGCAAAGAGCGGCTTCGCAACGTGCAGGGCGCCTTTGCCCTCGCACCGGGGCGGAAGCCTCCGCCTCACCTCGCCCTGTTCGATGATGTGCTCACCACCGGCGCCACCTTGCGCGAATGCGCCAAAGTGCTGCGCCGCGCAGGAGCCACCACGATCGAAGTCTGGGCCATCGCCCGCGCTGGCAGCGAGCCTTCCTGAGCAGCAAAGCTTCGAGCCCGCGAACAAGAGGCGCGGCTCAGGCTCGAAGCTGAGCTTGAGCGGGGAACGCGCGCCGACATCGCTCCAAGCGCGCATCAGCCCAAGGCAAAAACTCGCGCCCGCCTCCTAGGCGTGCCGGAGGAGATAGGCCGCGGCGATTCCTGTCCACAGTACGGCGCCGAGCCATTGGTTGCTGCGGAAGGCGCTCAGGCAGCGCTCGGGGGTGCGTGGACGGGCATACCAGAGCTGCCAGCCGGCGAGCGCCGCCGCAATCAGCAGGGCGCTGACGTACGGCCAGCCGAGTTCAGCCTGCCGACCCACGAGGACCATGCCGAGGAGAAAAGCGGCATGGCAAATACCCACGGCCACGAGATCGAGCTCGCCGAAGAGGATGGCGGTGGATTTGGCTCCTGCCTTCAGATCGTCCTTGCGATCGGCCATCGCGTAGAGGGTGTCGTAGGCCACCACCCAGAACAGCACCGCGATGAAGCAAAGCCACGCAAGCTGCGGCACCTGGCCGAGCACCGCGGCAAAGCCCATCGGCACCGCCCAGGCGAAGGCCGCGCCCAAGCCCACTTGCGCGAGATGGGTGATGCGCTTGAGGTAGGGATAGCCGGCGGCCAAGAGCACCGCCGGCACGCTGAGCAGCACCGTCAAGCGATTGGTGAAAAGGACCAGAGCGAAGGCCAGGAGCGCGCACCCCGCGAAGAACACGAGCGCTGCCCTCGGCGAGAGCATCCCTGCTGCGAGCGGGCGGTTGCGGGTGCGGGCCACCTTCGGATCGAGCCAGCGATCGGCGTAATCGTTGATCGCACATCCGGCCGCCCGCATCAGGATTACCCCGAGGGTGAAGATGATGAGGATCCGCGCCGGCGGCAGTCCCTCAGCCGCGAGCCAAAGCCCCCACCAGGTCGGCCAGAGCAGAAGCATCGTCCCCACCGGCCGGTCCACGCGCGCGAGCAAGAGATAGGGCCTCAGCCAAGCAGGGGCACGATCGACGAGCCGCGCCCAAAGCCCGCGCGCGTCTTGAGGCAGAGGACTGCTCGCCGCTTTCATGCCCGCCATGCCGTACCGACCCACCTAGTTTGCCGGAGCCGAAACGGAAGGCCAGCGCTGTTCTCGAATCGAGCTTTGCGGAGTGAAGCCTGGATGGCTCCCCCAGGCCGATCAGGCAGGAGCGATGCTTTCGCGCAAGCGCCGAGGGGCGTCTTCGGGCTTGGCTCTCGAAGCGCGAGCACTCGATCCGCAGTCGATGCTCGTTCCTTTTAGGATGCGCGCTTCAGCCACGCGGAGCGGCGATCATGCTGGCCCATGCCCTTTTCCTGCCCGGTCTCGTCCTGCTCGCTTTCGGCTTCTGGCTCACGCCGATCGCGGCGGCGATGCCGCTTCGCCACTTCGAGGAGCTCGTAGGGTTCGCGGCCGGCGCGGGGCTGCTGGGGATCGGCCTCGCCAAACTCGCCCGGCTTCGGCTCGCCGAGGGCCTGTTGCTCGCGCTGCTTCTTTTCCATCTGCTTTTCGTGGGCAGCGCCGCTTTCCTCGCGACCCTCGCGCTCGCCTCAGGCGCGCTCGCCTTGGGCTTGCGTTGGCAGGCCGGTGCTCGCGATCCCGCGCTCGCCCTCTTGATCGGCCTCGTGCTGCTCGCCGGACTGAGCGGCTGGCTTCTGCCGATACGCCTGCACCTGAGCACCCTCTACTTGGCCTTGCTCGCTTTTTTGGTCTGGCGCGCGCGCGGGATGCTTCCCGATGCGCTCGGGCGGCTGCTCGCCGGCTTTCGCCGGCAGGTGGCGAAGGCGCCCGGCGCTTCGGCATCGGCGATGTTGGCCTTGTTCGCGGCGAGCGTGGGCAGCTGGCTGCCCACGATGCAGCACGATGATCTCGCCTATCACCTCGGCTTGCCGCATGAGCTTTCCGAGCTCGGCTACTACCGCATGGATGCGACCAGTCAAATCTGGGCGCTCGCGCCCTGGTCGGCGGATGTGCTCCAGGGCATCGCGCAGCTCCTCGCAGAGACCGAGGCGCGCGGCAGCCTGAATCTCCTCTGGCTTTTCCTCGGGGCCTGGTTTCTCGCCGTACTGGTTCGCCGCTTGGGCGGAAGTTCGGCTTTGGCGTGGTGGGCGGTCGCGCTTTGGGCGAGTCAGCCGCTTCTTGCCTTCCTCACCGGTGGGATGCAGACCGAGCTTCCCGCGATGGCGGCGCTCCTGGCCGCTTCCGGCATCCTCATTGGCCCGCCCGATCGCCTGCGCTCGCGCGACACCCTCGCGGTGCTCGCCATCCTCGGCGGATTTCTGCTGGGTCTCAAGGCAAGCCACATGATCACGGTGGCGGTGCTCGGGCTTTGGCTGATGGCGAGGCTGCGCGGCCATATCCCCTGGGGCGAGACGCTCAAGCCCTTGCTGCTCCTGGTGCTTTGCGGCGGCTCGAGCTACGCCTATGCCACCTGGCTGACGGGCAATCCGGTGTTCCCGCTGTTCAACGCGTTTTTCCGCTCTCCGGACTTTCCGCCGGAGAACTTCCGCGATCTTCGCTACGACCGCGGCCTTGCCCTGAGCCAGCCTTGGGCGCTCACTTTCGATACGGGACGATTCTTCGAGGGCGAGGCGGGTGCGGCCGGCTTCGCGCTCTTGGGGCTGATCGGACTCTTGCCGCTCGCCCTCATCCGGCGCCGAACGCGCGCGGCGGCGTTCGTCGCGTTTGCCATCATCCTTCTCACCTTCTGGCCGATGAACTATCTCCGCTACCTGCTGCCCGCGCTCGCGCTGCTGCTTGCGACGAATCTCGCCGCCCTTCGCCGCCTGACGGGCAAGGCTGCCGCCTCGGCCCTCGGCGTGTTGGTCGCGCTTCAGTTGCTCTTCCAAGGTTCGAGCTGGTGGGTGTTCCAGCACGATGCGCTCGGCAAGCTGCGCGATGATCCCGGTGGAGGGGAGGTGCTCGCGCGCTTCGCCTCGGAAAGGCTTCTGGTGCCGCATTTGGATCCGCGGCACCGGGTGCTTTACCTCGGCCGGCCAAGCCACGCGGAGCTTGCCGGTCGCGGCTTCACGCTCGGCCACTACGATCCGAAGCTGAGGGCGGATCCGCGCTGGAATGAGCCTCCCGCCTCGGGCCGCGACCCGCTGATCGAGGCGGCCTGGGATCATGGCATCACCCATCTGCTGCTCGCGGGACACCCCGATCCTGCGGCGCTCGGCGAGAGGATCCGCGCGCAGGGCGGCAAACCCGTCAGCTGGGTTTACGACAGCCAGCTTTGGGCACTACCGCTCGCCCCCGATCATCCCCGCCGCGACCTGCGCAAGGAGCGCGACCGGGCCAAGAATCTGCGCCGCGCATGGCGCTGATCGCGCAAGGGCTGCGTTTTTTGCTGGTCGGCGCGTTGCTGATCGCGGTGGATACGCTCCTCTTCATCGGGCTCACGGCGCTCACGATCGATGCGCGCCTGGCCAATCTCGTCTCGCGGCTCTGTGGGGCGGCGCTCGGTTTCCTGCTGCACGGGGGATTCACCTTCGCCGATGAGCAGGATCCGCCGCTATGGAGCCGGGCCTTTCTACGCTATGCCATCCTCTGGCTCGGGCTCACCGCCTTCGGTGCGCTCACCCTCGGAGCCATCGCCCATGCCATGGGGCTGCGCGCCGCCTGGGCGGCGAAGGCTCCGCTCGAAGCGCTGCTCGCGGTGGCAAGCTTTCTCCTCATGCGTCGCTGGGTCTTTCGCCGATGAGCGGAATCGCCGTGGTCATTCCCTGCTATCGCGTCGCGCGGCAGGTCCTCGGGGTGATCGCCCGGATCGGTCCTGAGGTCGATTGGATCTTTGCGGTCGACGATGCCTGTCCCGAAGGCGCGGGCGATGCGATCGAGCGCGAATGCCGCGATCCTCGCGTGCGCGTGTTACGCCATGAAAAGAATCTCGGGGTGGGCGGCGCGACCATCACCGGCTACAAGGCCGCGCTCGCCGCTGGCGCCGATATCATCGTCAAGCTCGACGGCGATGGGCAGATGGACCCTGCGCTCATCCCGCGGCTCGTGCGTCCGATCCGCGAGGGCCGCGCCGATTACGTCAAGGGCAACCGCTTCCACCGGCTGAGCGACGTGGCGGCGATGCCCCGGCTGCGCCTGATCGGCAATGCCGCCCTGTCCTTCCTCGCCAAGCTCTCCACCGGCTACTGGCAGCTCTTCGATCCGAACAACGGCTTCACCGCGATCCACCGCGCCGTGCTGGCCGAGATTCCCCTCGAGCGGATCGCGAAACGCTACTTCTTCGAATCCGACATGCTGCATCACTTGGGACAGCTTCGCGCCGCCGTCTGCGAGATGCCGATGCGGGCGGTCTATGGCGAGGCGCCATCGAGTCTCCGACCGCTGAGGACCATCGTCCCCTTCTTCGCCGGGCACCTCCGCAACACCCTCCGCCGGCTCCTCTATCACTACTTCCTGAGGGGTTTCTCCCCGGCCTCGGTGGAGCTCGTGCTCGCCCCTTTTCTCCTCCTCTTCGGCCTGTTCTACGGCATCGCCGCCTGGCGCGATTCGATGGCGAGCGGAGTGCCGGCCACGGCCGGCCAGGTGATGCTCGCCGCCCTGCCAATCCTGCTCGGGGTGCAGTTTTTGCTCTCTTGGCTGCACTTCGACGTGGCCGCCGAGCCCAGGCAGCCGGTGCATCCTCTGCTCGAGAGCAGCGCCGAGCGGCGCAGCCCAGATCCTCCGGAATGATCAGCGCTTGAGGTTGCGCCTGAGGCGCTCGAGCGCCTGAAGCTGCGCGACCGCCTCGGCGAGCTTGGCCTGGGCCTCGGCGATCTCCATGGCATCCGTGCGGTTCGCAAGGATGCGCTCGGCTTCCCGTTTGGCCTCGAGCGCCGCTGCCTCGTCGAGGTCTTTGGCGCGGATCGCGGTATCGGCGAGCACCGTGACGACCTGCGGCTGCACCTCGAGGATGCCGCCCGAGACGTAAAAGCTCTGCTCCTCGCCGCCAGGCAGGATCACCCGTACCTGGCCGGGTTTGAGCCGGGTGATGAGCGGCGCATGGCGGGGCGCGATGCCGAGCTCGCCCATCTCGCCGGTGGCGACCACGAACTCGACCTCGCCGTGGAAGATCTCCTCCTCGGCGCTCACGATGTCGCAACGAAGCCGCGCCATCGCCAAGACCTCAGGCCGCCACACCCAGCTTGCGCGCCTTCTCGATCACCTCATCCACCCCGCCGACCATGTAGAAGGCCTGCTCGGGGATGTGATCGAGCTCCCCATCCACGATCATCTTGAAGCCGCGGATGGTCTCCTTGAGCGGCACGTATTTGCCGGGCTGGCCGGTGAACACTTCGGCCACGAAGAAGGGCTGACTGAAGAAGCGCTCGATCTTGCGCGCGCGCGCGACGGTGAGCTTGTCTTCCTCCGAAAGCTCGTCCATGCCGAGGATGGCGATGATGTCCTTGAGCTCCTTGTAGCGCTGGAGCGTCGCCTGCACCCGCCGCGCGGTCTCGTAATGCTCCACGCCGATCACGTTGGGGTCGAGCTGACGGCTGGTGGAATCGAGCGGATCGACCGCCGGGTAGATGCCGAGCGCGGCGATTTGGCGCGAAAGCACGACGGTGGCATCGAGGTGCGCGAAGGTCGTGGCCGGTGAGGGGTCGGTGAGGTCGTCGGCGGGCACGTACACCGCCTGAATCGAGGTGATCGAGCCCTTCTTGGTGGAGGTGATGCGCTCCTGAAGCTTGCCCATCTCCTCGGCCAGCGTCGGCTGATAACCCACGGCCGAAGGCATCCGCCCGAGCAGCGCCGAGACCTCGGTACCGGCGAGGGTGAAACGGTAGATGTTGTCGATGAACAGGAGCACGTCGCGACCTTCGTCGCGGAAGTACTCGGCGATGGTCATGCCGGTGAGGGCCACGCGCAGTCGGTTGCCCGGCGGCTCGTTCATCTGGCCATAGACGAGGGCCACCTTGTCCAGCACGTTCGACTGGATCATCTCGTGGTAGAAGTCGTTGCCCTCGCGCGTGCGCTCGCCCACGCCCGCGAACACCGAGTAGCCCTGGTGCTCGATGGCGATGTTACGGATGAGCTCCATCATGTTGACGGTCTTGCCCACGCCCGCGCCGCCGAACAGCCCCACCTTGCCGCCCTTGGCGAAGGGGCAGATGAGATCGATGACCTTGATCCCGGTCTCGAGCAGCTCGCGGCTGGCGGCCTGTTCGGCGAAGGAGGGTGCGGGACGGTGAATGGGCCAGCGCTCCTTCTCGCCGATCGGCCCCTTCTCGTCGATCGGGTTTCCGAGCACGTCCATGATCCGGCCCAGCGTCTCGCGCCCGACCGGCACCTTGATCGCCTCGCCGGTGTTGCGCGCAAGAAGCCCGCGTTTGAGTCCGTCGGTCGAACCGAGCGCGATGGTGCGCACCACGCCATCGCCCAGCTGCTGTTGGACCTCGAGGGTGATGTCGGTCCCCTCGACCTTGAGCGCGTCGTAGACCTTGGGCACCGCCTCGCGCGGGAACTCCACGTCCACGACGGCACCGATGATTTGCACGATCTTGCCTTGAGTCATCGTCTGCGATCAGGCGGTGGCGGCTCGCCGCGCACCGATGCGCGCAGCGCCGCCCACGCTCTGCCTCCTCGAAGGGTGGATGGATCGGAAATCGGAACCGCGCCTCATCGCGCCGTCCTCATACGGCCGACGCGCCGCCGACGATCTCCGCGATCTCGCGGGTGATCGCCGCCTGGCGGGCCTTGTTGTAAACCAGTTGTAGCTCGCCGATCAGCTTGGTGGCATTGTCCGACGCCGCTTTCATCGCCACCATGCGCGCCGCGTGCTCGCTCGCCAGGTTCTCGAGCACACCCTGATAGACCAACGACTCGATGTAACGGGTGAGCACCTGGTCGAGCACGGTCTGCGGATCGGGCTCGTAGATGTAATCCCAGTCGTGCGTGGTCTGGATGTCCTCGCTCGGCGGCAGCGGCAGGAGCTGGGTCACCGTCGGCCGCTGGGTCATGGTGTTCACGAAGTCGTTGTAGGCGAGGAACACGCGGTCGATGCGCCCCTCGGCGAAGGCATCGAGCATCACCTTGAGCACGCCGATCAGCTTCGCGATCTGGGGCTTCTCCCCGAGATGGCTGACCGAACCGACCATCTCGATCTTGAGGCGACGGAAGAAACTCGCCGCCTTCTGGCCGATGGCCACCAGCTCCACCCCCACGTCTCGCCGCTGCCACTCGCGAATCTCGGCGAGCAGCTTGCGGAACAGATTGCTGTTGAGCCCCCCGCACAGCCCGCGGTCGGTGGAGATCACCACGTAGCCCACCCGCCGGACCGCCTCGCGCTCGCTGAGAAACGGGTGACGGTATTCGCTGTTGGCGCGCGCGATGTGACCGATCACCTGGCGCATCATCCGCGCGTAGGGGCGCGAGGCCTTCATCAGATCCTGGGCGCGGCGGATCTTGCTCGCCGAGACCATTTCGAGCGCCCGCGTCACCTTGCGGGTGTTCTGGACGCTTCGGATCTTGGAGCGGATTTCGCGTGCGCCAGGCATGGGGACTTCACCAGCTGCCGGTGGTCTTCAGTTCCTCGATGCCGCGGCGGAAGGCGGCCTCGATCTCCTCGTTCCAGTCGCCGGTCTCGGTGATCCGCTTCATGAGCTCCGGCTGGGTGTCGGCGAAGTGCCGATGAAGCGCCTCTTCGAAGGCCGCGACCTTCTGGATCGGGATGTCGTCGACGTAGCCCTCGTTGACCGCGAAGATCGACAAGGCCATCTGGGCGATGGTCATCGGCGCGTACTGCTTCTGCTTCATCAGCTCGGTGACGCGCTGGCCACGGTCGAGCTGCTTGCGCGTGGCCTCGTCGAGGTCGGAGGCGAACTGCGCAAAAGCCGCGAGCTCGCGGTACTGGGCGAGCGCGATGCGGATGCCGCCGGAGAGCTTCTTCATGATCTTGGTCTGGGCGGCGCCGCCCACGCGCGAGACCGAGATGCCCGCGTTCACCGCCGGACGGATGCCGGCGTTGAACAGGTCGGTCTCGAGGAAGATCTGCCCGTCGGTGATGGAAATCACGTTGGTGGGCACGAAGGCCGAGACGTCGCCCGCCTGGGTCTCGATGATCGGCAGCGCGGTGAGGGAGCCCGTTCGACCCTTCACGGCGCCGTTGGTGAAGCGCTCGACGTAGTCGGCATTGACCCGGGCGGCGCGCTCGAGCAGCCGCGAGTGGAGATAGAAGATGTCTCCCGGGTAGGCCTCGCGGCCCGGCGGACGCCTGAGCAGCAGAGAGACCTGGCGGTAGGCCCAGGCCTGCTTGGTGAGATCGTCATAGATGATGAGCGCGTCCTCGCCCCGGTCGCGGAAATATTCGCCCATCGCGCAGCCGGCATAGGGGGCGATGAACTGCATCGCCGCCGACTCCGAGGCCGAGGCGGCCACCACCGTGGTGTACTCCATCGCCCCGAATTCCTCGAACTTGCGCACGATGTTGGCGATGGTCGAGGCCTTCTGACCGATGGCGACGTAGATGCATTTGATGCCGGTGCCGCGCTGGTTGATGATCGTATCCACCGCGAGCGCAGTCTTGCCGGTCTGGCGGTCGCCGATGATCAGCTCGCGCTGGCCGCGACCGATCGGGATCATCGAATCGATCGCCTTGTAGCCGGTCTGCACTGGCTGCGAAACGGACTGCCGCCAGATCACGCCGGGCGCGACCTTTTCGATCGGGGAGAAGACCTTGGCCTCGATCGGACCGCGCCCATCAATGGGATTGCCGAGCGCATCCACCACCCGGCCGAGCAGTTCCGGACCCGTCGGCACCTCGAGGATGCGCCCGGTCGTGCGCACCGTATCGCCCTCGCGGATGTGACCGTATTCGCCGAGGATCACCGCACCGACCGAATCGCGCTCGAGATTGAGCGCAAGTCCGTAAGTCTTGCCCGGAAACTCGATCATCTCGCCCTGCATCACGTCGGCGAGGCCATGGATGCGGGCGATGCCGTCGGAGAGACTGAGCACCGTGCCTTCCGTGCGCGTCTCGGCGGCGAGCTTGAAGCTCTCGATGCGCGCCCGAATGATGTCGCTGATCTCGGAGGGGTCGAGTGTGCTGTGCATGGGATGGATCCCTTCGCTAACCACGCCCGTGGCGTGATGACGGAAGTGATGGGACAGAAATCGGCCTCATGGCGAACGGCTCAGCCCAGACTGCGGCGCAGGCGCTCGAGGCCGCCACGGATCGAGGCGTCGATCACCCGATCGCCGAGCTCGACGATGAAGCCGCCGATCAGCGTCGGATCGACCGATGGCTCGAGCTCCACCCGGCGGCCCACCCGGTTGCCGAGCGCGGCGGCGACGGCTTTCACCTCCTCCTCGGCCATGGGATGAGCGCTTTTGATCCGCCCTCGAACCCTGCCCTCGGCCTCGGCCCGCAAGAGCTCGAACTGGCGATGGATCTCCGGCAGCAGGCGCAAGCGCCCGCGCTCGGCGAGCAGCGCCAGGAAGTTGCCGTACGGAGAACCGAGCTGCGGCAGGCCCTCGGGCATGAACAGCCGGACCTTGGCGGCTCCGGAAAGCCGCGGATGGTCGAGCAGCGCGAGCACTTCCGGACGGCGGGCGACTTCGGCCGAAAAACGAAGCTGCGCCGACCATTCGCCGAGCGTGCCACTCTCGCGCGCCGCGCTGAATGCGGCACGCGCGTAAGGCCGGGCGAGTGTGGACTGCGCCATCATGCGCGGAACTCACCCGCCAGCTGCGCCAACAGCTCGCGATGCCTCATCGGGTCGATCTCACGGCCCAGCACGCGGCCCGCGCCGAGCACGACCAACTCGGCCAATTCCTGCCGCAACCGCTCGCGTGCCCGATGGACGGCCTGTTCGAGCTCCGCCTCGGCGGCAGCGCGCTGACGCGCGGCCTCGGCGAGCGCCTCCTCGCGCGCCTGCTCGACGATCTGGCGAGCCCGTTGATGCGCCTGCTCCAGGATTTCGCTGGCCTTCGCCCGAGCCTCACGGAGCATCGCCTGCGCCTCGGCCTCGCTCTCCTGAAGCGCCTTCTTGCTTCGCTCGGAGGCAGCCAAACCCTCCGCGATCCGCTTCTGCCGCTCCTCGATGGCGTTCATCAGAGGCGGCCAGATGAACTTCCAGGAGAACCAGATCAGGATCGCGAAGAAGATCAGCTGACCGAGGAAGGTGGCGTTGATGCTCATGTTCGAGACTCGCGAGGAAGGCTCCCAAGGGCGGGCATTCGCCCGATCGCCTCAGCCGCCTTGCAAGGCGCCGAGCAGCGGGTTGGCGAAGGCGAAGAACAGCGCGATCGCAAGACCGATGATGAAGGCCGCGTCGATCAGGCCGGCGAGCAGGAACATGCGTCCGGAGAGCATCGGGACGAGCTCGGGCTGACGCGCGGCGCTCTCCAGGAACTTCGAACCCATCACGCCGATGCCGATGCAGGCGCCGAGTGCGCCGAGCCCGATGATGATGCCGATGGCGAGCGCCGTGCTGCTTTGGATAGCGGAGATCAGGGAGAGATCCATGTCGGTATCCTCGTGCGTTCGTTTTGGGGAAGGGCTTCAATGATGCTCGGTGACCATGGAGAGATAGACCACGGTGAGAATCATGAAGATGAAGGCCTGGAGGGTGATCACCAGGATGTGGAAGATCGACCAAGCGGCACCGGCGAGCACCGCACCGAGAAAGGCGAGCAGCCCGCCCGCTTTGGCGCCGAGACCGTCGAGCGCGAGCAGATTGCCCCCGGCCATCGCCAGCAGCGCGATGAGGATGAAGACGAGCTCGCCCGCGTACATGTTGCCGAACAGTCGCATCGCCAAGCTCACCGGCTTGGAGAGGTACTCGATGAGATTGAGCGCGAAATTCGCCGGAGCGAGGAGGAGCTTGACGAAGGGCGAATGCGCGTGAAAAGGCGCCGTGAACAACTCCACGCCGAAACCGGCAGCACCCTTGGCCTTGATCGCGAAGGCGAACATCAAAAGCAGCACCGTGCTCGACATCGCCAGCGTGATGTTGAGATCGGTGGTCGGCACGGCCCGAAAGTATTCGGCACCGAGTCCGTGCGCGATCATCGGCATCAGATCGAGCGGCAGGAGCTTGAGGGCGTTCATCAGGAACACCCACACGAAGATGGTCAGCGCCAGCGGTGCCACGAAGCGGCGGTCGCCGTGGAAGACGTCCTTGACCTGGGTGTCGATGAACTCGACGGCGAGCTCGATGAAGGCCTGGAATTTGCCAGGCACCCCAGGCGTGGCACGGCGCGCCATGAAGAAGAAGGTGCCGAGCCCGAGAAGCCCGATGAGCGCGCTCATCAAGAGGCTGTCGAGGTGCACCACCCAGAACGGGCCCTCGCCGATGCGGACGGAAAGATGCTTGAGGTGATGCCCGACGTATTCGGCAGGCGTCTCCCCTGCAGCCAACCATCCGATACTCATCGCAGCCATCGTGCCAGGTATGCCAGGTGAGCGAAGATTGCGATCAGCGCACCCGCAAGGACGAAGCGCGCGTCGCTCCAGCTCGCCGCCATGGCGGCACCGAGCAGGGCGGCGATCGCCAGCCACTTGAGCACGGTACCGACGACGAGCCGAGCGAGCGCCTGTCCAGCCGACTCCACCCGAGGACCGCCGACCCACCCGCCATACAGCGCGAAGCCGGCGGCCACCGCCGCCGCGCCGCATAGCACCGAGAGGGCCGACACCGTTCCCGCCCACGGCCAAGCGAGCAGCGCGATCGCCGAACCAGCCACCGCCTGCCACCGCCAGACGCCGGGGCGAGCCCCTGAACCAGATGGTCGAGTCAAGCCCGGAACGCTGTCGTAAAGCCGGACGAGTATAGGTGCCGCTTCTCGATGATGCAAGGCGGACCCCGTCCGGCGGTTGCCGCTCTCCACACCGCTGCCCATAATGCGAACCGGCCCCCAAGCCGGAAGAGACGGCAGTCATGACCACTGCGCGCGATGAGAGGCTTTTCGTCGTGCCCGCGGGCCAGCGGATCGTCGCGGCCGGCGAGCGTAACGAACGGCTCTATCTGCTTGCCGAGGGTAAGGTCGCGTTGATTCCGGCCGGTTTCCTGGAACCGTGGCGCCGGCTCGGTCCCGGATCGGCCTTCGGGGAGTCGGCGCTCACCAGCGACGCCCTGAGCCCCTACGACGCCGTCGCCGAGACCGAAGTGCAGCTGCTTCCCCTCGACCGCGCCGCATTGGTGACGCTGTTCAAGCGCCATCCGGAAAGCGGCCTCGCCCTCCTCGGACGCCTCGCGGAAGCGATCGTGCAGGCGCTCGTGGTCCAGATCGACAGGTCCTCTGCACCTGCCGGCGCGGCGATGCCGCGACCGGTGACGGAAGAACACCACATCGTGCGCGACACACCCGCCCCTGCACCCTCGGCTTGGCGCATCGAGTTGCCGGATGGCTCCACCTTGCCGCTCCCCGAAACGGCCTCGGATCTCCTCATCGGGCGGCCCGATCCGGCGAGCGGTATCACGCCGCAGATCGATCTCGGCGCGCACGACCCGTATCGAAGCCTCTCCCGCCGGCACGCCCGCCTGCTACGCCATGGAGCCGGCTGGCTGCTGCGCGAGGAGCCCGGGGTGGTCAACGGTACCTTCGTCAACGACCGGCGGCTCGCCCCGGGGGAGGCCGCCGAGGTCCACGACGGCGACCGGCTGCGATTCGGAGCGGTGGAGATCGTGCTCCGCCATGTCTCGGGAGGAACGAAGAGGTGAAAGAGCTGATCGAAGCAGGGGCGGTCGAGGAGTTGACGCGGCTCAAGGTCGAACGCGACCAGCTGCGCGATCGACTGGCGCGCTTGGAATCGCTGCAGGAAGGAGTGGACCCGCGCGTCGCCCGACGGGTGGCGGAGGACTACCGAAAGCGGCTGACGGCTGTCGACGAAAAGGCCGCCCCCTTGCTCCAGCGCGCGCGGCAAGCCTACGCGGCACTGAGGAAACGCCTCGACGAGCTGAACGAGCGCCACGAAGCGATCCGCCTCGATCGTGAGGAGATCGAGCTCCGCCACCGTCTCGGTGAGTACGACGATCAACAACGGGGCCAGCGTCTCGCTGCGATCGAGGAAAGCCTCGCCGAGGTGCAGGCTCAACGAAGCGAGGGCGAAGCCATCCGGGAGCGTTTCCTGGCGGCGGTGGACGCCGAAGCCGAGCTCCTCGGAGCGATCCCGGCCGCCGGGCCCACGGCCGCCGGGGTCGCCGGACCCATCACAGCGCCAGTCTCCAGGCCCATTCCTGCTTCCGTCGCCGCACCCCCCAATGCGCCGGCCGCCGCGCCGACCGAGGCACCCAGCGCGGCTTCCATCGCCGCGCCCGCTCAGGCGAGCTGGCCGGGCGTGTCCTCGACCCAGCCCATCCGCCCGCCCTCGCCCCCGGATCCCGCGCTCGCGCCGACCCGTCCGATACCGGTGTCGGAGCGCGAGAATCGTCCAGCGACGGGTGGGGCAACGGTCGCCCTCAAGCCGGCTCGCCTGGTTCCGCAGACCCGTGAGGCCGGGCGCGTCCCGGTGCCATTGGTGTTTCGCAACTATCGCGTGGGCAGCGGCGAGGACTGCGACATCCGCATCGGCGACGCCGACGTGTCGGCACACCAGGCCGATATCCTCGTCGGCACCGACGGGTTTACTCTGACCGACCACGCAGGCAATGGTCGAACCCGAGTCAATGGCGAGCACGTCGAGCGTAAACTCCTCCGCGACGGCGATGCCATCGAGTTCGGCAAGGCACGTTTCCTGTTTCGCGAGGTCTGAGCGAGCGTGGGACTGCGCGTTCACCGCGAGCTTCGCGGCGAGACTTTGATTCTGGCCCTCGAGGGCCGGCTCGATGCCGAGGGCGCCGAGGATCTCGAGCTCGCTCTCCACGAGGTGGCGCTGGCGCCTCCTTCGACGCTCCTGATCGACGGCGCCGAACTCCTTTATGCAAGCGCTGCCGGTGTCGAAAAACTGCGCGAGGGGCTGTCCCGTCTGCCTCAGAGCGCCTCCGTGCGTCTGTGCGGCTTGCGCGCCGAGATCAAGACCGTGCTCGAGGCCGCCCAGCTGCGCCTTCCCATATTGCCGTCTCGGGAGGAAGCGCTCTCCACCCAGCGGCTCAAGCAGGAGCTCGCGCTCGTCGATGCGGTCACCGCGATCCTGCGTCCGCCGCCGGTCCCTGCCGCCGCCGTCTCGGATGAGCGGATCGACCAAGCCGCGCGATTGCTCGGAGTGGCGGCGGGCCGAGGGCCCACGGCACCCGCCGAGGCCGGATCGCGCGATGAGCCGCCTCGCGCCACTTGGGTGACCGAGCGGCCTTCGATCCTCATGCGACGACCTCCGGCGAAGAAAAGGCATCCCTTCATCCGCTGGCTGCGCCGCCTGATCGGCGAACGCGACTGAAGCCCGTCGTCGGGGAGGTCCGGAGGAGGGCTTCCTCGCCTCGCTGGCCCACACCGCCTCGGGCCCACGTCCGGGCACGGCGTCGATCAAGCAGTCGCTTCCGCGATCGATGCGAGGAGCGGCCGCCCATGACCGGCGGAAGCGCGGAGACGATTCAGAGCCTCCTCAGCCGTTCTCGCGCGCGAGCTGGTCGCGGATCTGCGCCTCGACCACGGCGAGCGCGGTCATGTTGACCACCCGTCGCGCCGTGGCCGCCTGCGTGAGCACATGCGCTGGTTTGGCCACCCCCATCAGGATCGGTCCGAGCACGACCCCGCCGGTCAGCTGACGCGCCAGATTGAGCGCGATGTTGGCGGCATCCAGATTGGGCATGACCAGCAGATTGGCCGTGCCCGAGAGCCGCGAATTGGGGAACAGCCGCTGCCGCACTTGTTCATCGAGCGCCGAGTCGGCCTGCATCTCCCCTTCCACCTCGAGGCTCGGCACGCGCTCGAGGATGAGCTCTCGGGCGCGACGCATCTTGAGCGAGGAGGGGGTGTCGTGGCTGCCGAAATTGCTGTGCGAGAGCAGCGCCACCTTGGGCTCGATGCCGAAGAGCTTGAGCCGCCAAGTGGCGGCAAGGGTGATCTCGGCGATCTGCTCGGCGGTGGGGTCGGGATTGACGTGGGTATCGCAGAAGAAGAAGGTCCCTCGCTCGGCGATCACCGCGCTCATCGCGGCGGCGAGATGGGCCCCCTGATCGAGACCGAGCACGTCGAGCACGTACTTGAGCTTGTTGTGGTAGCGCCCGATCAGCCCGCAAATCATCGCATCGGCCTCGCCGCGCTTGACCATCAGCGCGGCGATCACCGTGGTCCGGGTGCGCACGATCGCCTTGGCGGCAGGCGGGGTGATGCCGCGGCGCTGCATGATCGAGTGATAGAGCTGCCAGTATTCGTTGAAACGCGGGTCGTCGTCCTGATTGACGAGTTCCACGTTCTCCCCGGGCTTGAGCCTCAGCCCGCAGCGCTTGATCCGCGCCTCGATCACCGCCGGACGCCCGATGAGGATCGGCCAAGCTAATCCCTCGTCCACGATCGTCTGCACCGCCCGAAGCACGATCTCCTCCTCGCCCTCGGCGAAAGCCACCCGCCTGGGCTCAGCACGGGCGCGCTCGAAGACCGGCTTCATCAGGAGTCCGGTGCGGAAGACGAACTGCTGGAGCCGCTCGCGGTAAGCGGCCATGTCGGCGATCGGTCGCGTCGCCACGCCCGATTCCATCGCCGCCTCGGCGACCGCCGCCGGGAGATGGGTGAAAAGCCGAGGATCGAAGGGGCGCGGGATGATGTAATCCGGGCCGAAGGTCGGCGTCTCGCCGGCGTAGGCCGGTCCCAGGTCGCTGGCCTCGATGCGCGCCAGCTCGGCGATCGCGCGCACACAGGCGAGCTTCATCGGCTCGTTGATGGTGGTGGCCCCCACATCGAGTGCGCCGCGGAAGATGTAGGGGAAGCACAGCGCATTGTTGACTTGGTTGGGATAGTCCGAGCGGCCGGTAGCGATGATCGCATCCGGGCGCACCGCTTTCGCCTCCTCGGGCATGATCTCGGGCACGGGGTTGGCGAGCGCGAGGATGATCGGCTTCTCGGCCATGCGCGCCACCATCTCCGGCTTGAGCACGCCAGCCGCCGACAGCCCCAGAAAAATGTCGGCACCCTCGATCGCCTCGGCCAGGGTGCGCTCGCGAAGCGCGCGCGCGTAACGCCGTTTTTCGCTGTCCAAATCGTCGCGGTCGGCGTGGATCACACCTTTGCGATCGAGGGCGATCACGTTGGCCGGATTCAGCCCGAGCGCGACCAACATGTCCAGGCAGGCGATGCCCGCCGCCCCGGCGCCGGTGGTCACGAGCTTGACCTCGCCGATTTTCTTGCCCACCAGCAGCAGGGCATTGAGCACGGCCGCCCCGACGATGATCGCGGTGCCGTGCTGGTCGTCGTGGAACACCGGAATCTTGAGCCGCTCCCTCAGTTTTCGCTCGATGTAGAAGCACTCCGGCGCCTTGATGTCCTCGAGGTTGATGCCGCCGAAAGTGGGCTCCAGGGCGGCGATGATCTCAACGAGCCTATCCGGGTCCTTCTCCGCGATCTCGATATCGAAAACATCGATGCCGGCGAACTTCTTAAAAAGCACCCCCTTGCCTTCCATCACCGGCTTGGCCGCCAACGGCCCGATGTCCCCAAGCCCGAGCACCGCCGTGCCGTTGCTGATCACGGCCACGAGGTTGCCGCGGGCGGTGACCCGCGCCGCTTCCTGAGGATCGGCGACGATCGCCTCGCAGGCCGCCGCCACCCCCGGCGAATAAGCGAGCGAGAGATCGCGCTGCGTGACCAGGGGCTTGGTGGGGACGACCTTGATCTTTCCGGCGGGCGGGTAACGGTGGTAGTCGAGTGCGGCTTGCCTCAGGGTGTCATCGGCCATGGCGTCGCAAAGCCTCGTGGAATCCTTCCAGTGTAGCCGCGACGCGAGGCTCACCGCGGCCGCCGACGCGCCTCGAGCTCGGCCAGGAGCTTGCGGTAATGCGCCAGGCGCTCGGCGGCGAGCCGACCCTCTGCGACCGCCTCGCGGACCGCGCATCCGGGCTCGCGCTCGTGGCGGCAGTCGCGGAAACGGCAGCTTTCAGCGAGCGCCTCGATATCGGCGAAGGCGGCGAGCTCGGTCTCCGGCGTGAACGCCAGGGCGCGAAGACCAGGCGTATCGATCACGCAGGCGCCGCTCGGCAGCGGGAACAGGGCGCGCTCGGTCGTGGTGTGTCGACCCTTGCCGTCCCGCTCGCGAAAGGCGCCGGTGCGACGGCGCTCCTCGCCGAGCAGCGTATTGAGCAGGGTGGATTTACCGACGCCCGAAGAGCCGAGCAACACCACCGTCGTGCCTGGACGGAGATACGGAGCGAGCAGCGCGGCGCTCTCGGGCGCACGCGGATCGAGCACTTGGGCAGGACATCCCGGCGCGATCTCCGCCAAACGCGCAAGCGCCGCATCCGCAGCCCCGGCGCCAGCGCGATCGGCGCGAGTGAGCAGCACTAACGGCGCGATGCCGGCGGCCAGCACGAGGTTGAGGTATCGCTCGATACGACGCGGATGGAAATCGCCATCGAGCGCCGACAGGATGAAGGCCTCGTCCACATTCGCGACCATGGGCTTCGGCCGCCCGGTCTCGGAGTCGGCGCGGACGAGCAAGTTACGGCGCGCCAGGCAATCTTTGACCAAACGCTGACCGCCTTCCTCCACGTAGCGGACCCAATCACCCACCACCGGCCGCGCCTCGGGTCGCGCGCGGCGAAGCAGCGTCGGCAAAACGGCAGGGAAGACGCGCTCTCCGTCGTGGAGGCGAAGTCTCGTCCTTTCGACCACCGCCACCCGCGCAAGGGCACCCGGCGGGTGCTCACCGAAGCGCTCCACACACCAGCCGATGCGGACGAGCCCTCCGCTCGTGCACGTGATTTCACCGTTGGTGCCCGGAATGCGGCCGCGCATCGGTTTTTATGCACCTACTCCACGCAAGGACCTACTCTTTCTTCGACTCGGGCAGGGGATCCTAGGATGTCTTGGTTTGGAAGGCTCGTCATTCTTCTATTCGGGCTGTGTCCGCTTTTCCCGGTTCTAGCACAAACGCGTTACGTCGCGCCCAGTGGCTCCGATGCGGGCCCGAATCCGTGCACCAACATCATCACCCCCTGCGCGACGATTCAGCACGCGCATAACCAGGCCGCCGCCGGCGACACCATCCAGATCGCCGCCGGGACCTACAGCGAATCTCCGCGCATCACCAAGAGTGTGTCGCTGCAGGGCGCAGGGCAGACCTCGACGATCATTGCCCCGCAGCTCTCCGCCCAGCTCCCGGACCCGATCATCGGCACGGGGGCGGTGATCCTGGCCGTGGATGGTCCGGTCACAGTGAGCATTCGCGACCTGCAGGTCCGTTTCCCTTCGGCACAGTATCCGCCTACGTCGACAGCGCCGGTCGAGGGTATCCTGACCATCCGGAATCCGACGGTTCTCATTGAGCGCGTCCTGGTCCAGGAAATCCATGACGCGACCGTCTCCGGAACCCAAGCCGGGAACTGTATCCGCGCGGGCCGTTTTTTCTCCTCGGTTTCCTATGCCGGCGGAAACCTTACCGTCCGCGACAGCGAGGTGCGCTTTTGTCAGAAGACCGGAATCGTTTGTAACGAAGCGGGAACCATTTGCACCATCGAAAACTCACTCATTCGCGACGGCGGTCTGGGGGAGCAAAACCCGCCCAATCCGCCACGCACCCAGACGGTGATTGCGCCGAACGGCATCCAGTTCGGTTTCGGCGCGAGGGGGACGATCCGCAACAACACCATTCGGCGCTTCCAGTGTGAGCTCGCCTCGCCTACTTGCGGGCCGAGCATCGACAGCGACAGTTTCTTCGGCTGCGGCATCCTCCTCTACCTCAGCGCCGCACCGACGCAAGTGCTCGGAAACCTGATCGAAACCTCCGACGGCGGTCTCTGTTCCTACCCGGACGTGGGCGGTTCTCCGGTCGACGTGCGCAACAACACGATGCGGACCAATCGTTGGCGCAACGCGCTCGTCTTTCCGGGAACCACGGTATTCCGCGGTAATACCTTGAGCGGCGCCAACGAGGGTCTGCTGGTCTACGGCGCCCAGAACTGCGCGCATGCCCAGGCTGTGCTCAATCCGGCGACCGCACCCGCAGACGCCAACACCATTCAATCTGCTTCGGTGGTCGGGATTTGGCTGCGCACTTTCACTGGGTCGCTCGGCGGCACCTGTGCGCCGCCCGGGCCGATCGCCGGCGAGGCGCAGGTCAGCGGCAGCGCCAACCGCTTCGTCGGCAACGGGGTTGGCCTGGACAATCAACCGGATGAAGGGCTGGCGCAGCTGCCATGCAACTGGTGGGGCTCGGCGCAAGGACCCGGACTCGGCGGGGCCAATCCCGCGCTCACCTCGCCTGGCGATGTGGTGAGCCCCCATGCCATCAATGACACCGACTTCGCCTGCCCCGCCACGGGCCCGACGATCACCATCAACGCCAGCAAGACCGGCCCAGCGACGGTCACGCCGGGCGTGCCCTTCACCTGGACCCTTACCGTGACCAACGCAGGCCCAGCGGACGGCTCTGGCACGACCATCAGCGATCCCGTGCCCGCCGGAATCACCAGCTTTTCTTGGACCTGCGCAGCGAGCGGCGGCGCGGTGTGCCCGGCGGCCTCCGGGATCGGCGCGATCGCGCACACCGTGAGCGTCTTTCCGCCGGGCGGTTCGCTCACCTACACCATCACCGCTGTCCTTGGCTCAGGCTCCGCCTTCGTACGCAACGAGGCAACGATTGATCCTCGGCCGGCCGTGCCGGGTTCGACCGTGGTGGTGGTGAGCGCGGTCGCGGGTATTCCGCCGCGGGCCGTGCCCTTCTTGGGCTTGCTGAGCCTCCTCGCGCTCTCGCTCGGGCTTTCAGCCATCGCCTTCTTCCTGTTGCGCCGCTGAGCGCCGAGATATCGGTCTGCTGCCGCCCTGCCCGGCAGCGGACCTTTTTGTTAGCATCGGCGCCTTTCCGCAGCGCAACATCAGGATGAACCTCACGCCGAGTCCACGCCTCTCCGGCATCCGCTACGAGATCCGCGGTGAACTGGCGCACCGAGCGCGGGCTCTGGAAGCGGAGGGACGCCGCATCATCCGCCTCAACATCGGCAATCCGGGGCTTTATGGCTTTCGCACGCCGGCGCATCTGCGCGAAGCGGTGGAGCGCCATCTCGGCGAAAGCGAGGCGTACTGCCACGAGCAAGGGCTGATGGAGGCGCGCGAGGCAGTGGCCGAGCAGGCGCGCGCTCGCGGCATCGCGGAGGTCTCGCCGGAGCGGGTGTTCATCGGCAACGGGGTGAGCGAATTGATCGACCTCGCCCTGCGCGCCCTGCTCGATTTCGGCGATGAGGTGCTGGTCCCAAGCCCCGACTATCCGTTGTGGACGGCGGCGGTGGGGCTCAATGGCGGGCGCGCCGTGCATTACCCCTGCCGCCCGGAAAACGCCTTCCTGCCCGACCCGGAAGAAGTCGAGCGCCTCGTTAGCCCGCGCACCCGGGCGCTCGTGCTGATTCAGCCCAACAATCCGACCGGAGCGGTCTATCCGCGCGAGCTGCTCGCCGCGCTCGTCGCCATCGCTCGCCGCCACCGCCTGGTGCTGATGAGCGATGAGATCTACGACGGCCTGCTCTTCGACGGCGCGAGCTTCGTTCCCGCCGCCTCCCTCGCCCCCGATCTGGTCACGGTCAGCCTCGGCGGTCTCTCCAAGGTCCACCGCGCCTGCGGCTACCGCGTCGGCTGGCTCGTTCTGGGCGGGCCCGAGGCCTTGGCGCGGGATTACGACCGCGCCCTCGACCTGCTCGCAGCGCTTCGTCTGTGCAGCAACGTGCCGGCGCAGTGGGCGGTCGCGCCCGCGCTTCGCGGTCCTGATACCGCAAGCGCCCTCACCGCCCCCGGCGGCCGCCTTTACGCCTCGAGGCAGGCGGTGCTCGAGGCGGTGGAGAAAAGCGCCTTCCTCGAGTTGGTGAGGCCGATGGGCGCGCTTTATGCCTTCCCGCGGGTGCGAAGCGAGCGCTTCGCCGATTTCGACGATCACGCCTTCGCCTTGCGCCTGCTCGAAGAGGAAGGCGTGCTCCTCGTGCCGGGGACGAGCTTCAACTTCCCGCGCAAGGATCACTTCCGCATCACGCTGCTGCCCGAGGCGGAAACGCTCCGCGAGGTCTTCGCTCGCATCGAAGCCTTGCTCGTGCGCATGGCCGGCGAGCGCAGCACCAGCCGACGCGCGGCGCTGGTCTAGGCCTCGGGCGGACGCTCGTAGCCCGCGAGCGTCGCCTCGAGCAAGGCCTTGGCCTGCTCGCGCAACGACACGGGCGACACGACCTCCGCCTCCGGCCCGTAGCGGAGCACGTCCATGAGCAGCTCGCGCGGATGGCCGTAGGGCACGCTGAGCTCATAGCGCCCATCGGCGAGGAACCGCCCTTCTTGCTGCCCGTGCCAGCGCTCCTCGGCGACCCAACGCGCGGCGCGGGCCGAGAAGCGGATCACCGCGCGTTCCCGCGCCGGTCCCGCGAAGATGCCGTAGCTCGAGCGGTAGTGCTCGTCCAGTTCGGCATCGGGGATGTCGCGGCAGCTCTCCCCGGCCACCGGCACAGGCTCGCGGATGCGATCGACGGAAAAGCTGCGCAGCGCCTCGCGATCGTGGTCGTAGGCGTCGAGATACCAGTTGTCCCGGTAATGCACCAGGCGCTGCGGCGAGACGTCGCGCTCGCTCTCCTGATTGGTGGAGCGGGCTTTGTAGCGGAAGCGCAGCCGTTTGCGCTCGAGCAGCGCATTCGCCACCACCCCGAAGACCTGCGCATCCACCCGGCGCTGACCGATCTCGACGATGCGGATGCGGTGATAGGGAAGCTCGCGTCCGCCCGCTTGCTTGCGCAGGAGCTCGCCGATCGCCTCGCGCAGAGGCTCGAGCGCGCTGCCGATCAGTTCCGACTCCTGCCGCGGCAGCAGCCGCTCGAGGACGATGAGCGCCCTCAGTTCCTCGGGACTCAGCCACAGTCCGGGCAACTCGTAGGCCGCGCCCTCGTCGCCGTAGCGGATGTGCGCCGCCTCATCGATCGTGAGGTTCTCGATCGGAGCCCGCAGCACGTCACGCAGGAAGGCGATGTCGCGATAGAGCGTCGCCCGCGAGCAGCGAAGCTCTTCCATGAGCGAGCGCAGCGAAAGCGGATAGCGCGCGCTCTTGAGAAGACTGTGCAGGCGAACGATCCGCTCGAGGCGCTCCATGCCCGGAGTTTAGCGGCTCGCGCGCTTCAGCCGCAGCGCCCGAGTTTGCGCCGCCTGCTCAGTCGCCGCAGCGGCGGCCCGCGCAAACGAGACGTCCGGTCGCCGGATCGACCTCGCAGCGCGCGCACACTTCCCCCCTCCCGCCGCCGTCCACACCCTGCACCGCGATACCATGCGCCTTGGCATTGAGCGCCCACAGTCCGGCCCAACGCTCCCCCAAACGGTATTCCGAGGGTTCAGGTGCACCCCCGTCGAAGATGGGCTGGTCGAAAGGATCCCGCGCCGAACCACGCTCATAGGCGCAACGTTGCCGCGAGAGCTGACATTCGACGCGCATTCGGCTGCCATCCTCGAAGACGACCTCGAACACTTCGACCACCGGATCCGAGGCGAAAAGCGCCAGAAACGTCCTGATCACGGAGCTCAGCTCACGACCCAGAGGCCAGTGGTCGTACAGCCGATCCGCGACCTGGCTGCGCCGGGTGGCATCCCGGGTCAGCAGGAGGGCGCTCGGTCCTGCATCGACCTCGCCGGCAGCGACCACCACGTGCTTGCGGAACGTCCCGCCCGTTTCCAGCCACAGTTGCCGCGCCATGCGGAAGGCTTCCTCGGCTTCCGGATCGAGCGGCAGCGACTCGACCACGAGTCCCAGCGCACAGGGCATCCGCCACCCCTCGGCGGGCTTCAGGCTCCCCTCGCCCGCCGGCTGCTGGTCTTCGCACCGTACCGTGAAGGCGGAGAGCCTTTGGTTCGGAAAATCGAACACGAGATGCTGACCCACGCCATGACCCATCGCCATCAGCTGATACTGGTCGGCGTTGCAGCCGTGACAGGGAAGAACCGCGGCCTCGATCCGAGCGACCGCGAGGGCGGCGAGTACGACGGCAACGGGTGCTGCGCTTCTCATGATCTACTCCTGAGGTTTTCCTGCCAAACAACGCCCCAGCCGCATTTCCGCGAGCATCCCCTGGGGGCCGAAAAACCTTACAGCCCCCGGAAAAAAAACAACTCGCTGCGCGCACGACCGGTCATCCCCAGGGGTCGAGGCGAGTGCATGCTGCGCTCCGGCCCGGTCAAGCCGCGAGGTGCTCACAGCCCGAGCGCGAAGAGCAGGAGACACAAATGCAGCCCGAGGGTGGGGACGATCACGGTGAGCGCCCCCACCGCCGGGTAGGCGGCGCGATGGGTCTCGCGGCAGATGGCGCGGATGGTGGTGACCACGTAGCCGTTGTGCGGCAGTGAGTCGAGCGCGCCCGAGGAAAGCGCGACGATGCGATGCAGCTGCTCGGGGGAAACCCCTTGGGCGAGGTAATGCGGGGCGAGGATCGGTAGGGCGATGGCCTGCCCGCCCGAGGCCGAGCCGGTCATGCCCGCGATCAGACTCACCGCCACCGCCGCCGAGACCAGGCCGGCATCGGGCATCGCGGTGAGCCATGCCACCGCATTCTCGAAGGCGGGAGAAGCGCGCGCCACGGCTCCGAAGCCGACCACCGCGGCGGTGTTGCCGATCGCGATCAAGGCGCCCGTACCGGCCTCCGACAGGGCCTGCGCGGGGTGCTGGAGACCTCGGGGATTGATCAGGGCGGCGGCAAGCGACCCAGCCAGCAAAGCCAGGACCAGGGCTGAAGTGCCGTGCGAATCGTGGAGAGCGAAGGCCACCGCCAGCACCGCGATGAGCGGCAGGGCGGCGAGCGCGGGATGGGGAAGGTGGTGCAGACGCGGCGCTGGATCATCAGGGCGAGGCTCGAAACGCTCGCCGCGAGCCCGAGCGCGCCGGATCATCCATTCCAGCCAGAGTTGCCCGAGGACGGCCATGAACAGCGCGGTGATGAGGCTTGCCTGCCACGCCGCGAATGGCCCGGTCCCCAGGTGTTGCATCGGGATCCAGTTCTGGATCTCCGGCGAGCCGGCCGAGGTCATGGTGAAGGTGACCGAGCCGAAGGCCAGCGCCGCGGGAATGAAACGCCTGGGCAGGTCGGCCTCGCGGAACAGCGACAGCGCCAGCGGATAGACCGAAAAGGCGACCACGAACAGGCTCACGCCGCCGTAGGTGAGCACCGCGCAGGCGAGCACCACCGCAAGCGCCGCGCGCTCGCGGCCGAGACGCTCGAGCACGAAGTGCGCCACGCTCGCCGCCGCGCCCGAGGCCTCCATCAACTTGCCGAACACCGCCCCGAGCAGGAACACGAAGAACCAATCGCCGAGGAACTTGGTGAAGCCACCCATGTAGCGCGAAAGCAGATCCGTGCCGCTTTCGGTGGCATAAGGCGGAAGGAGCGGCATTCCCGCGCCGAGCGCGACCAGCAGGGCGCAGAGGGGCGTTGCGATGAACAGGCTCGCCCCGCGCATGGTGAGGTACACGAGCAGCGCGAGGGCGAGGAGAAGCGCGAGCAGGCTGAGCATGGGGCACCGGGCTGATGCCAGCATCCTGCCGCCGCCCGCCTTGACGGGCATCGGACCAAGGTACGACGCTCGGGGGGCGAGCAAGTCCTAGGCTGATGCGGGTTTCCAGTCACCGAGGGGGATCACGATGTACGTTCAGCCGCTTCGTCCCTTGTCCCTGGCGATCGCCCTGATTGTGGCGGCACCGCTGCCCGCGCAGACCACCTCCGAGGAGGACGACGCCGCTCGTCTCGATACCGTCCAGGTCACGGCGCGGCGCCGCGCCGAGGGCTTGCAAGACGTCCCGATGTCGGTCTCGGCCTTCGACGCCGAGCAGCTGAGGGAGCTTCAGGCGAGCGATCTCTCGGGCCTGCAAGGCGCCATCCCGAACGTCAACATCGTCCAGGGTCGGGCCTCGGCCTCGAGCATCAACGTCTTCATTCGCGGCGTGGGCCAGCCGGATGCTTTGCAGACCTTCGACCCCGCGGTCGGGGTTTACGTGGATGACGTCTATCTCTCGCGCATCCAAGGCGCCTTGCTCAGCCTCTTCGACGTCGAGCGGGTCGAGGTGCTGCGCGGGCCGCAGGGCACGCTCTATGGCCGCAACACCGCCGGCGGCGCGCTCAAGCTGATCACCCGCAGCCCCTTCGGCGAGCCTCGGCTCGATGCCGAGCTCACCGCCGGCGACTACGGCCGCGCCGAGGGCCGCTTTTACGGCGCCGGCGCCATCGGCGAGGCCGCCGCCTTCAGCCTCGCAGGGCTTTATTCGGAGAACGACGGCTTCGTGCGCGATCCGGTGAGCGGCCGACGCTTCAACGACAACGGCGCGAGGGCACTGCGCGCCAAGCTGGTGCTCAGGCCGACCGACCGGCTGAGCATCACCCTGAGCGGCGACTATACCCGGCAGCGCAACGAGCTCTCGCTCGGACGGGCAGAGGCGCCCTTGACCCAGCTCGATCTCGTCACCGGGCCGCGGGTGCTCGTGCCCGCGCCCACCGGCCGCTTCGACTATCGCGCCCGAACCGAGCTTCCGCCCGACCGCGGCCAGGACCTCGATCACTCGGGCCTGTCGGCCACCGTGGAATGGGAGTTCGCCGATGGCTTCACCCTGAAGAGCATCAGCGCCTTCCGCGAGCTCGACACGAACTTCTGGATCGACTTCGACGCCACCGCGCGGCAGATCACCTCGGCCTTGGTCGCCCTCGATCAGGAGCAGTGGAGCCAGGAGCTGCAGCTGCTCTTCGACGATCGCGAGGGCTTGAGCGGGGTTTTCGGGCTTTACTACCTCGATGAGAAGGTGCCGAGCCACCAGGAGGCGCTGGCGAATGATTTCCTCGCGCTCAATGGAGCGCCCATTCCCTTCCGCCGCACCATCGATGATCGCCTGCGCAACCGAAGCCACGCGGTCTTCGGCAACCTGAGCTATGCCTTCTCGCCCGAGTGGTCGCTCTCCGCGGGCTTGCGCTACACCGAAGACCGCAAGCGCTACTTCCGCACCACCAGCACCTTCTCGAATCTGCCCCCGCTCGTGGGCACTTTCGCCTTCGAGGATGCCGCCAACTTCCGCGCCCTCACCCCGAGTCTCTCGCTCGAGCGCAAGCTCGGCGAGCGGCGCATGCTCTACCTCTCGGCCAACCGCGGCTTCAAGTCGGGCGGCTTCAACGGGCGCGCCAACTCCGCCGCCGAGGTGAGCGTCTTCAAGCCGGAGTACGTGTGGACCTACGAGCTCGGTCTGAAGACGAGCTCCGAGGACGGCCGACTGCTCGCGAACGTCGCCTTGTTCCATTCCGACTACAAGGATTTCCAGGCTCGGGTGGCGGAGATCGTCAATCCCAACGCGCCGGTGCCGACCTTCGCCTTCCCGGTGCTCAACGCCGCCAAGCTCCGCATCCAGGGCGTCGAATTCGAGGGTGCTTGGTTGATCGGGGAGGCGACCAGGCTCTCGGCCAATCTCGGTCATCAGGATGCGCGCTACCGCGAGTTCCGCGACGAGCGCTTCCCCAACGCCGACCGCTCCGGCGACAAAGTGCCCTTCAGTCCGAAATGGAACGCCCGCCTCGCCCTCACCCACACCTTCGCCCTGGGTGGCGGCGGTGCCCTCACGCTCGGCGGCGATGCGGTCTATCGCGACAAGACCTGGCTGTCGGTGGACAATCGCGAGGTGCTCACCCAGAAAGCCTTCACCCTGTTCGGGCTCTTCGGGGTTTACGAGAATGCCGAGCGCTCGCTTAAGGTTCAGCTCGGCGTGCGCAACCTCACCGATGAGGTGTACAAGGTGGATGCCCAGGAATTCTCGAGCGTGGGCAACATCCAAACCGCCTACTACGGCTGGCCGAGGCACTATTACCTCAGCCTTCGCTATAGCTTCTTCTGAGCCATCCTCTCGAGGTCCGCGCGGCGCGCCTTGCGGGCGCGCCGCTTTCTTTCTGGCCGCGGCGCTCGGCTACCATCGCGGCCATGCGCGCGAACTCCCTCCCGCTCTGGTGGCTGCCTTTTCTTTGCGCCGCCATTCCCTTTCTCGCCACGCACCTCGCCTGGTGGCTGTCGCTTCAGGCCGGCTACATTCCCTTTTGCATCCCTTATCTCGAGGGTTGCACCTCGATCAGCCGCGCCGCCCGCCATGGCCTCGGCAATCAGCTCTTTCGCATGTTCATGCTTCCCTGCGCCCTGCTCCAAGCGCTCTTCTGGTGGAGCGCAGCCGCCTGGGTGCATGGACAGACCGCCAAGCGCGCCGGGGCCCTGGCCATCGCCGCGCTCGGTTCCGGCTCGGCCTTGGCCCTTGCGGTCTATGCCACCTTTCTCGGCACCGAGGGAGAGGCCTACGAATGGATGCGCCGCTACGGCATCAACTTTTACTTCGGCCTCGGCTTCATCGCGCAGCTCTTGTTGATCCGCCAGCTTCCCGCCCTCGGCGCGGCGGGCCTTTCGCCTCCGGCGGTCGGTTTGAGCCTGGGGATGCTCGCCCTCGGCCTTGGCAATCTCATCGCCCGCTACACCGTGAGCGACCGCGCGCTGCGCGATGCCATCGAGAATGCCTTGGAGTGGAACCTCGGCGTGCTGCTCACCGGCTGGTTCCTGCTGGCCGCCTGGGCTTACGCCCGCGCCGGGCTCAGCCTGAGCCTCGGCCTGCGCGCCGGAAGCGCCGCTCGAGCGCACCCTCGACCAAGGAATAGACCGCCGGCACCACCACCAGGGTGAGCAGGGTCGAGCTCACCATGCCGCCGATCACGGCGATCGCGAGCGGAGCGTTGACATCCGCCCCCGCGCCGGCGCCGATCGCGGCTGGCAACAGCGCCAGGATCACGGTGACCGAGGTCATCAGCACCGGCCGCAGCCGGCGCGGACAGGCACTGCGCAGGGCCTCGTCCACCGAGAGACCCTGCGCGCGCAGCTGATTCGTGAGATCGATGAGCAGGATCGAGTTCTTGGCGACCAGGCCGACGAGCAGCACCATCCCGATCATCGAGAAGATGTTGAGGCTGGTGCCGGTGAGCAAAAGCAGCGCGAGGCCGCCGATCACCGCAAGCGGCTGGGCGAGCATGACCACCAAAGGCTGCCTGAGCGAGTTGAACTGGCTCGAGAGCACGATGTAAACGAGCGCCAGCGCGAGCAAAAAGGCGAATTGCACGTAAGCGGCGGTGGCCTGGAACTCCCGCGCCTGGCCGATCAGGCGGACCTCGTAGCCCGGCGGCAGGGTCTCGGCGGCGATCGCGAAGAGGCGCTCGACCGCCACCTCGAGCGGCACCGAAGGGTTCACATAGAACAAGGCGGCATAGCGCAGCTCGAAGCGCTGGATCACCGCCGGCCCCAGGATTTCGCGCGGCCGCGCGAGGGCATCCAAGCGCACGAATTCGCCGTCGCGCCCGCGCAGCAAGATGAAGCCGAGCTCGCTCGGATTGCTCATCGTCCCCTCGCGCGCCTTGGCGCGGATCTCGTAGCGCTCGCCGTCGCCGGGATCGTCGTTGAACTTGGCGATGTCCACCCCGCCCGCGAGCAGATTCACGGCGAAGGCGAGGTCGGCCGCGGAGACGCCAAGCTCAGCGGCGCGCGCCCGGTCGAAGACGAAGTCGAGCTGCGGCAGCTCGAGCTGAAGGTCGAGGTCGAGCCGCTCGAAGCCCGGCTCGGCCGCAAGCCGCTTTCGCAGCGCCGCGGCTTGCGCGCCCACTCCGGAGAGCTCGGGTCCCACCAAGGCGAACTGCAAAGGCTCGCCGCGCTGACCCGCCACCACCGAAGGCGGCGAGACGAAGCCGAGCACACCAGGCAAGCCCGACAAGCGCTCGCGCACCTCCTCGATGACCTCATTTTGGCTTCGGTGTCGCGCCTCGCGCGGGCTTAAGGTGACGAAGACGATGCCGCGGCTGACCTGTCCCACCGAGCCCAGCCCGATCGCCGAGAAATAGCCCTGCACCTCGGGAATCCGGCGGAGCTCCGCCTCGATCCGGTCGAGCGCGCGGCTGCTCGCCTCGATCGAGGTGCCAAGCGGGGTGCGGAAATTGATCACGAAGCGGCCATCATCCGGCGGCGAGGCGAATTCCTTCGGGATGATCGCAAACATCGGCACCGCGCTTCCCAGCGCAAGCAGAGTCAGGAGCACGACTTTGCCGCGATGGCCAAGCCCCCAGTCGAGTAGTCGGCGATAGAGCGCTTCGGTGGCGGCGAAACCGCGCTCGAGCGCGAGATAGAGCCGACCGTGCCGCTCGGGCAGGCGGAGCACGCGCGAGGCGAGCATCGGGGTCAGGGTGAGCGAGACGAACCAGCTCACCAGCACGCCCACGGTCACCACCACCGCGAAGGACTCGAAGAAGCGGCCGATGATCCCGCCGAGGAAGAGCACCGCGGCGAAGATCGAGACCAGGGTCAGGGAAGCCGCGGAAACCGCGAAAAACACTTCCTCGGTGCCGCGGATCGCGGCGTGCTCGCGATCGCGCTCGCCCCCTTCGAGCTTGTGAAAGACGTTCTCGAGCACCACGATCGAATCGTCCACCACCACCCCGATGAGCAGGAGCAGGGCGAGCAAGGTCATGGTGTTGAAGGTGTAGCCGCCGAAGTAAAGCGCGGCGATCGCCCCGAGCAGCGAGACCGGGATGGAGATGTCGATGATCAGGGTGGAGCGCAGATCGCGCAGGAAGAGGAACACGACCAAAGCGGCGAGCAAGGTGCCTTCGATGAGGTGCTCATAGAGCGCGCGCACGATCTCGCGAATCGGCCCCGCCTCGTCCACCGCGTATTCGATCTGCATGCCCGCAGGAAGCTGCGGCCGGATCTCGCGCTCGATGCGCTCGCGCACCGCCTCGACCACGGCGACGGTATTGGCGTTGGCGATCTTGACGACGCCGATGCCCACCGTCGGGCGGCCGTTGAAGCGCGCGATCTGGCGAAGATCGGCCAGGCCGTCGATCACCGTGGCGAAATCCTTGAGCCGGATCGTCGCCCCCTCGCGGTGGCGGATCGGCATTTCGGCGAGCGCCTCGGCACTATGGAACTCGAGATCGAGCTTGATCAGCCGCTCGCGATCGCCATCGACCAGAAAGCCGCCGGGGAACGACACATGTTCGCGAGCGAAAGCCTCGCGCAGATCGCTCACCGAGACGCCCAGAGCGAACATCGCCGCGGGATCGAGCTCGACGCGAATGGTGCGGCGGCGCTCGCCGCCGATGATCACCTGCCCCACCCCGTCGATGGTCTCGAGACGCTTCTTGATGATGTTGCGGGCGTAGCGATTGAGCTCCTTTAGCGAACGATCGCCCGAGAGCGAAAGCCACACCACCGGCGCCACCCCGAACTCGACTTTCTGCACCACCGGCGTCTCGGCATCGCGCGGCAAGAGCCGCAGCACCTGGTTGACCCGCGCCTGCACCTCGGTGAAGGCGGCGTCGATGTCGCGATCGAGCTCGAAGGTGATGATCACCGTCGAGACCCCGGGCGAGGAGGTCGATTGCACGAAGTCGATGCCGGGGATGGCATTGACCGCCGACTCGATGATCCCGGTGATGCTGGCATCGACGATGTCGGGATTGGCCCCGGGCAGCACCGTGGTCACCGAGATGATCGGAAACTCGATCGGCGGGTAGCGATCCACCCCGATCCGGCCGAGCGCGATCCAGCCGAAGAGCACGATGCTCACGCTCGCCATGAGCGCCAGCACATGGCGGCGCACCGAGAGCTCGGCGATGCTCATGAAGCGCCTTCGCGCACGAGTACGCGCAGACCGTCGCTCAAAAAGCCCGCGCCCTCGACGATCACCTTCTCACCCTCGGAAAGCCCCGAGCGCACCTCGATGAAGCCTTCGCGGCGCACGCCGGTTTCCACCAGCACCGCGCGGGCGCGCTCGCCATCGAGGACATAGACGGCACGGCCCTGCTGCCGCTCGACCACCGCGAGCGCCGGCAACCAGAAGCTCTCGCGCTCCTCGAGCACCAACTCCGCAGGCACGCGCGCCCCCGGAAGCAGCCGCGCGCCTTCCTCACCCGCCACGAAGGCGATGGCCTCGAGCGCCCGCCCGGCGGGTGTGACCGCCGGGCGCAGGCTGGCGAGCTTGAGCGCGATCGGCGGCCCCTCGCTCGGGAAGAGGCGCAGCAGAAGACCCGGCCGCAGGCGCGGCGCCTCGTTCTCCGGCAAAGCCACCACCACCCGCCGCGTCTCGCGCCCGATGATCGCCGCGACGGGCTTACCGGGGCTCAGGAAATCGCCCACGCTCACCAAGCGCCGGTCGATGGTGCCTGCGATCGGGCTCGTGATCCGCGTGCGCTCGAGTTGAAGCTTGCTGCTTTCGATCAGCGCTTGTAGTTCACGGCGCTGGGCCTGAAGCGCGGCGAGCTCGGCCTCGGCGCCCTCGAGCGCCTGGACGCTCGCGGCATCGCGGCGGGCGAGATTCTTCAAGCGCTCCACCTGCCGCTGCCCGGCGCGGATCAGGGCCTCGACCCGCTCAAGCTGCGCCTCGGCGCGTTCGAGCGCAAGCCGCTGGTCGCGATCGTCCAATTCCACGAGCACCGTGCCGACTTCTACCGGCTGCCCGGGCTCGACGTGCACGGCCACGACCCGCCCCGAGGTTTCGGCGACGATCAACGGTTCCTCGCTCGCTTCGATGCGCGCGAGCAGGCGCAGGCGCTCCTCCACCGGCTGGCGGGTGGCCACGGTCACCGTCACCGGCAGCGCCGGACCCTCGCCCTCCGCGCGCTCGCCGCCGCGGCCGCAGCCCACGAGAGGGAGCAGCAGCAGAATCAAGACCCGCTTCATCGTCCACCCTCCTCGCCCGCAGCGCACAAGCCGCGCACCAGAAGCGCCACCATGCGGCGCTGGAACGGCAGCGGATCCTCGCCGAGCCCCACCTCCGGCAGGTGCTTGAGCACCATCGCCGATTCGAAGCGGAAGAGATTGATCTTGAGCAGCAGCAAAGCCGCGAGCGCGAGCTCGGCATCGGGCCGAATGAGGCCCTCCTCCCGCGCCCGGCGCAAGAGCTCCACGACTTGCACGAAGCTCGGGGCGATGATTCGCTCGGCAAGCTCGCGCCCCCTCGCCTCATCGGCGGAGCGGATCTCGCGCAGCAGAAGCCGCGCCGCCGCCGCATGGCGGTTGAGCACCCTGAGGTGGCCGGCGAGGAAAGCGAGCAGGCGCTCCTCGAGCGTGCCGCCGGCCGAGGCGAGCGCCGAGAGCTCGGCGCGGAAATCGCGGCTCGCCTGATCGAGCACCGCCTCGAACAGCGCCTGCTTGCTCGCGAAGTGATGGAAGACATTGGACTTGCAGACACCGGCCTCTTCCGCGATCGCCTGCATGGAAGTGCCGGCATAGCCGCGTTCGGCGAACAAGCGGGCTGCCGCTTGAAGGATGCGTTCGGCGCCGGAATCCGGCGCCGAACGCGCGCCGGGCGGGGTGGGCTCGGCGAGGGACATGAGGGAAAACTGACTGACCGGACGGTCAGCGATGATGATGACCGAGCCGTCGAGGCTTTGTCAAAGGCCTGGCCTCGCAGCTTTGGCGGCCTCGCCGGCGCCGGGCTCGTGGCCCGAAGAGCCGGCGCTCGCCTAGGCCACGCGCCCGCACGGCGCGTTCGCCGCCATTCCTCGACGAAAAGGGGGGGCGATGCGCATCGGAGCGCATTCGACCATTGCCGTGTCGTTCAGCCTCGCCATGGCGCAGGGCGAAGCATCCTTCTTCCCGACGATTTCCCGACGATCGGCCGAAGGCGACACGCTCGGTCGGTGCGCGAGGCCGCCTCGACCATGCGCTCCTCGCGCGCGCCCGCGGTTGCCGCTCGCGGCGAGAGTTGTGCTCGCTTGCAAGGATGTGGCCCGAAGCGCGCTTTCGATCGCGCTCCTTCGAGCGATCGCCCAGCCGGGGAGTGCAAGTCCGCGGGTGGGCGATGCCTGAACAGGGCCAGCTGCTTGTGCTCTGGCCGCAGGCCGCGTCGGTCGCGTTGGCGCCGCTACCCGCGAGCTCCCTCGCCACCGGCGGGCCGTGGAACTCAAGGGGAATGTCGGCGTCTGCGAAAACGAGCTCTCGAAGACCTCCGCCGAGGTCGGCGCGCGGCTTCGGTCTGCGATCGGATGCCCGGATCCGACCCATGTCAAGCGGCGCTCCACAGGGCGATGAATGGTGTGTTCCGGATGCTCGATGGCGAGCGCTCGTGCCGCCGAGCACCCCGATCGGTCCTCGGGCAGGAGGGTTCGCTCACGACCCTTCGCCCAACGGCGAGATGTCTTTATGGGGATGCCGGAGACGTAGCGGCCCCAAAGGCTTTCGGAAGCTTTCCCCCGTTCTGCGAATCACCCGCACCGCACGGGAGATCGAGCAAGCCCTCTCGCCCAGGACCCCTCGCGCCAGCCCCTCGCCCTAGGCCGGGCGCGCCCGCAAGCCGCATGCTTGACAAAAAAACAAACCGGCTTAGTCTGCGCCCCGCGCCTGAAGGGCGCGATCGGAAACCGTCCACTGGTAAGGAGAGAAACATGAACGTGCATTCGGGTGCGACCGTTTCTTTTCTGTTGGGCCTCGTCCTCGCCTTCGGCGGGAGCAGCGAGGGCAAGGCCAGTCCGAAGGCGCTGCAAGAGCTATGCGAGCAGGCCAATCCCAGCGAAGCCAAAGCGCTTGTCCATTACGAAAATGGCGTGCTCCGCCTGATCGCGGAGGGTGAGGTGATCACCCTCGATCTGCGCGCTGGCCGCTTGCTGCAAGCCTCCTCTTCAAGCGGCGGTAAGTCGGTCGAGCTCGCAAGCTTCGACCCCAAGCCGTCTAAGGTCGCATTCGACACCCCCTGGTGGGCTTTCGGCGATGTGGTGAAGGTGGGAGGGGAGGTGCTTTTCGGGGCCTGCGAAGCTGAGCTCGAATTGCTGATCAGCACGGCTCAGACCGCCGTCCGCGCGTGCCGAATCGACCGACTCAGCCCGGACTGCAGTTCGGCGCTCCAAGCCCTTCAGTACGCCTACAATAGGTTCTTGGACTGCCTGTACCGCATGAAGCGGTGAGTAGGCTTCACCAGTCACTTCCCTTCCTCCACTAGGACGGCCCGCCCCTGGCGGGCCGTCTTTTTTTTCTATCCGCAGGCATCGGCCAGGAGCGATCGGGACACGCAGCCCATCGCCCGCCTGACTTGGGAGCAGGCGAGCCCCTCCACCGCCCGGCGGAGGCCTGTCCCTCGACCACCGGTCTCCCAGGCACCGGCCGCTCTTTCATCGAGCGCAAGCCATCGCCACGGGCCAATCCTTCAGTGCAAGGATCGTTGGCGCGGGGATTTTGCCCACGGCGCCATCACCGCCGAGGTCCTATCGTGATCGCATGCGTCACACCCTGATCCTCGGCTGTCTGCTCCTCGCCGCCTGCGCCAGCCGGCCACCGATGCCCGCCGCACTCGAAGAGAGCCTCGAGGGCGTGATCCGGATCGAGAATCGCGAGCGCTCGGCCGCTTTGTGGACCGCGACAGATTTCGCGTGGAAGTCGTCGCCGTTGCCGCAAGTGGGTCTGGCCGAGGGGGCAATGCTCGATGGGCTCGATCCGAAGACCGTGGCCCCGGTGCTCCGCGAGCTTGGCCGCAGTTTTTGTTTCGCGCTGAGCGAACGCCTGCCGCTCGGGGAAAATTCGGGCGCTGTACTGGCCGTCGAGGTCGTGGCCCTGCGCAAGAGCGAGGGCAATGCGGTCTCGGCGCTGGTCGATCTCGCCGTCCCCGGCCCGGCTCGCTTACCGGTGGGTCTGGGCGGTCTTTCCGTGCGGCTTCGCCTGCTCGAGGAGGGCAGACCCCTCGTGCTCTATGCCTGGTCGCGCGGAGCCAACTCCCTGCGCGAGAACGCCCGCCTCTCGCCGATCGCCGACGCCTGGCAGCTCGCTTCCCGGTTTCCGGCGGACTTCCTGCGCGACACCGGCCTTCGCAACCTTCTGAAAAGACCCGCACCGGAGCGGCAAGCCGATCGCGCGCGCTGCGAGGCCCGCTTCGGCAAGAGCGACCCCGTTCTTCGCGGCGCCGGTCGCCTTCTGCCGCTCCCGCCGGAGTGGTCGGAAGACGCCACACCCGCGGAGGATGCGCCTGCGAGCGAGCCCGAGGCGCCCGAAGCTCAGATGGACTCGGAAGAGGACCGAGCGCGATCGCGGCGCGAAAGCTCATCGAGCAGCGACTCGATGCGCTCGCGCAAGCCCGCGAGGGTCGCGCGATAGGCCTCGGGTGTGCCGATGCGCGAGGGATCGGGCAGCGGCCAGTGCCGATGCTCAGGAGGCGACGCAGCCGCCAGAAACACCGGGCAGACCTCGGCAGCCGCCGAATCGCACACCGTGATCAGCAGATCAGGATGCTTCTCCGGCTGAGAAAGGAAGGGATCCCACGTCTTGCTGTGAAGCCCCTCGAAGGCGATTCCGGCCTCCTCGAGCACCGCCATGGCCAAGGGTTGCACGCGCCCGCTCGGTGCGCTGCCCGCGCTTTCCGCCCGCGCCGAAACCCCGCGCGCGGCCGCCAAGTGGTTGAACAACGCCTCGGCGATGATGCTTCGCGCCGAGTTGTGGGTGCACAGGAAGAGCACCCGCCGGGGTTCGCGGGGCTTTCGCTGCTCAGTGGGCATGATCATCGAGCTCGCAGCCGGCGCGCCGGCAGGCGCTGAGCGCCGCCTCGCGATACCGGGGCGGCTCGGCCTGAAGGGTGGCATGGCGGATCCCGAAGCGTTCCGCCAAGCGGCTCTGAAGCTCGGCAAGAATCGCCGACCAGCCCTCCTCGCGCTCGAGCTCCACATGCGCCGAGAGCAGCCGACGGTCGCCGGCCAGCGACCAGACGTGGAGATCGTGCACCGCCTTGACCCCCGGCACTTCGCACAGGGCCTGGGCGACGGCTTTCAGATCCACTCCGGAGGGTACCGCGTCGAGCAGGACGGCCACGACTTCGCGAAGAAGCCTCAGGGCCGAGACCCCGATCAGCCCGGCGATCAGAAGGCTCAGCAGCGGGTCGGCGAGCAGCCAGCCGGTGAGCCAGACGATGGCGCCGGCGGCAAGCGCCGCGAGCGAGCCCATCAGATCCCCGAGCACGTGCAGCCTGGCGGCGCGGGTATTGAGGGCCCCGCGATCGGCGCCGTGCAGGATGCGCAACACGGCGAGATTGACGAACAGCCCGACCAGCGCGACGGCCATCACCGCCTCGCCCAGCACCGCCCGCGGGGAAGCCAAGCGCACGACGGCGGCCCAGACGATCCCGACGACGAGCGCCAGCATCAGCGAGACGTTGATGAGCGCCGCGAGCGCCTCCGCGCGCCGCCAGCCGTAGCTCATCCGCGGCGAAGGCGGACGCAAGGAGAGCCGCGCGGCCGTCCACGCGAGTCCCAGAGCGAAGCCATCGCTCAGCATGTGCGCCGCATCGGCGAGGAGCGCCAGCGAGCCGGCCAGCCAGCCGCCGACCGCCTCCACCGCGGCGAAACCGAGGGTGATGGCCAGAGCGAGGCGAAGACCGCGCTCGCGCGCGCGGTCGGCTTGATGGGGATGCGCGTGGCCCATGGCCTTCCAGCTTATCCCCGTCCAGGCGAACGCGCTGCAGAGGCGCAGTTAGAATCTTCGTTCTCTGCTGCGGAGAAAGCGCGATGGTGTTGCTCCATACGCCTGAGGCGGAAATCGGCACCCCCTGTCCGGATTTTCGCCTTCCCGACCTCGAGGGTCGCCTGTTCAGCCGCGATGAGCTCAAGGGGCCGCATGGTCTGCTCGTCGCCTTCATCTGCGCGCATTGCCCCTATGTGCAGGCGATCGAGGATCGCCTTGCCGGCGACCTGCGCGAGCTGCGCGCGGCCGGCATCGGCGTCGTCGCGATCTGCAGCAACGACCCCGAGCAGTATCCGGAGGATGCGCCAGAGGGCCTGCGCAGGCAGGCGGCACGCGCCGGCTTCGACTTCCCTTATCTGATCGATGAAACGCAGGAGGTGGCGCGCGCTTTCGGCGCGGTGTGTACGCCCGATTTCTTCGGCTACGACCGCGAGCTTCGCCTCGCTTACCGCGGCCGGCTCGATGAGGCCCACCGCGGCCCGCGCAAGCCGGGGATGCGCCGCGAGCTGGTCGAGGCCATGCTCGAGATCGCTCAGAGCGGCCGCACGACCCTCGCCCAAGTGCCTTCGATGGGCTGTTCGATCAAGTGGAAACGGGCATGAGCGCCCCTTCGAGCGGCACCGATCGCTTTCCGCCGGTCGCCCTGATCGGCGCGCCCACCGACATCGGTGCCGGGCACCGCGGCGCCTCGATGGGGCCGGAGGCGCTGCGTGTGGCCGGGATCGTGAGTGCGCTGGCCGCCCGTGGCCTCAAGGTCGAGGACCGCGGCAATCTCACAGGGCCCCTCAATCCCTGGCAGCCGCCGGTCAACGGTTACCGGCACCTGAGCGAAGTGGCCACCTGGAATGCGGTGGTGCACGATGCCTACTACCGGGCGCTTGCCGACGGACGTCTGCCGATCCTGCTCGGCGGCGACCATAGCCTCGCCGTGGGCAGCATCTCGGCGGTGGCGCGTTTCTGCCGCGAGCGCGGAAAGCGGCTGCGGGTGCTTTGGCTCGATGCCCATGCCGATTTCAACACCCACGAGATCACGCCCTCGGGGAACCTGCACGGGATGCCGGTCGCCTGTCTTTGCGGCATCGGCCCGCGCGAGCTCACCCACTTGGCGGGCTTCGCGCCGGTGCTTTACCCCGATGACATCCGCCAGATCGGCGTGCGCTCGGTGGACGAGGGGGAACGGCGGCTGGTGCACGAGGTCGGGCTTGAGATCTACGACATGCGCTACGTGGACGAGATCGGGATGCGGCGCGTGATGGAGGAGGCGCTCTCGGGGCTCGATGAGAACACGCACCTCCACGTCTCCTTCGACGTCGATTTCCTCGATCCCGAAATCGCTCCCGGCGTGGGCACCACCGTCCCCGGTGGACCCAACTACCGCGAGGCGCAGCTGTGCATGGAGATGATCGCCGACACCGGCCGTTTGGGCTCGCTCGAGATCGTCGAGCTCAACCCCGCTTTCGATGAGCACAACAAGACCGCGCGCCTGGCGGTGGACCTGGTCGAGAGCTTGTTCGGCAAGTCCACGCTGATGCGCGATCACCGCGCCCGCCCGCGATGAGCCGCGTCCTCACCGGCATCACCACCACCGGTACCCCGCACCTCGGCAACTACGTCGGGGCGATTCGTCCGGCCATCGCCCTCTCGCGCGAGGCGGGCAACGAGTGCTTCTACTTCCTCGCCGATCTGCACGCCCTGATCAAATGCGAGGATCCGGAGCGGCTGGCCCGCTCGCGGCTCGAGATCGCGGCGACCTGGCTCGCCTGTGGACTCGACCCTGAGCGGGTGGTGTTCTACCGCCAATCCGACGTGCCTGAGATCCTGCGCCTGATGTGGCTGCTCGCCTGCGTCGCCGCCAAGGGCCTGCTCGACCGTGCCCACGCCTACAAGGCGGCGGTCGATGCCAACCGCGAGCGCGGGCTCGATCCCGATGCCGGGATCAGCATGGGGCTCTTCTCCTATCCCGTGCTGATGGCCGCCGACATCCTCGCCTTCGCCGCGGAGAAAGTGCCGGTGGGGCGCGATCAGGTTCAGCACATCGAGATCGCTCGCGATCTCGCCCAGCGCTTCAATCACCTCTACGGCGGCGGCGAGACGCTGCTCAGCTTACCCGAGGCGGTGATCGACGAGCGGGTGGCGACGCTGCCGGGGCTCGATGGGCGCAAGATGTCGAAGAGCTACGACAACATCATCCCGCTCTTCGCCGGCGGCGAACGGGCCCTGCGGGAGGCCGTCTTGCGCATCGTCACCGACAGCCGCTCGCCCGGCGAGCCCAAGGACCCCGAGAGCAACGCCCTGTATCCGATCTTCCGCGCCTTCGCGAGCGAAGAGGAAGCCGATGAGTTTGCCGAGGCGCTGCGCGAAGGGCTTTCCTGGGGCGCGGCCAAGGTGCACCTGATCGCGAAGATCGAAGCCGAGCTCGCGCCGCTTCGCGCCCGCTACGCCGAGTGGATGTCGAGGCCTGAGCGCATCGAGGAAGTCCTCGCCGAAGGCGCGCGCAAGGCGCGCTCCATCGCCGCCCCACAGGTGGCGGCGGCGGAGGCGGCGGCGGGGCTTCGCGCACCCCGGCTCGCCCCGGCGCCGCTTGCGAAGAAGCAGGCGCAGACCGGACCTCGTCTCAAGCAGTACCGCGAGGCCGATGGCTTTTTCTTCAAGCTCGAGGATGGCGCCGGCCGGGTCCTGTTGCGCGGCGGTCCTTTCGCGGATCCTCGGCAGGCAGCGAGCGTGCTTGCAAGGCTCAAGGCCACTCGGCACTTGGACGCCGAGAGCCTCCGTCTGCTCGCCGAGGGGGTGAGCGCGGCCGAAGCCGAGCAGGCGCTCGCCTCGCTGCATGACGGATGAATCCGGTGCGCTCGCGCCGATGCACGCTCCGGGCGCCGTTCGTGGCGCTCGGCCTGCTTGTCTTCCCTCTGTTCGGCGATGCCGAGACGCCGCGCGTACAATTCTTCGCCGATACGAATTTGCGCCTCGAGCTCGTGAAGGATCGGCGCCAGCCGAAGGCCGCAGAGGCGCTCACCTTCTCGGCTCGCGGCGGCGCAGAGTTCGACCTCGCGCCGAGGCTTCGTCTGCTCGCCGAGCTCGAAGGCGCGGCCACGCTCGCCGGCGCCTTCGATGACGGGCGGGGGCAGGGCCGCGACCGGCCGCGCATCCCCGATCCGCCGAATGCCGAGCTCAACCGGCTTTTGCTGAGCGGCGATGCGTGGCCCGGATGGTCTTTCGTCCTCGGACGCCAGTATCTCACCGACTCGCGCCAGCGCTACTTCGGGCGCAGCGGCTGGCGCCAGAGCCGGCAAAGCTTCGATGCGCTCGCGATTCGGGGCGAGATCGGTCCGGATTTTCGCCTCGAGCTCGCCTACCTCGATCGGGTCTGGCGCTCCACTGGGCGCTTCCACCCCGACCCGGCCGAGCGTAGTCAGCGCCTCGATGCCTGGCTTGCCAACGGCACCCTCGACCTGCTTGGGGGCCGCCTTGAAGCCTTCCTGCATGCGATCGAAGGGGAGGAGCCGCGAGTCCTAAGGCATCGCAACCAAGGTCTGCGCTGGCGCTGGGAATACCCCCTGTCCAACACCGGTCAGGTCGATCTGCTCCTCGAGGCGGCGCGCCAACGGCAGGAAGAGAGGCCGACCTGGCTCGCCTATCGCGCCGCGGAGCTTGGCCTCACCGCGCGCGGCATCGAGCTGAGGCTTGGCCTCGAGTACGAGGGCGGTGATGGACAGCGGGCTTTTCAGACGCCTTTCGGTTCGGGCCATTCCTTCAATGGCTGGGCCGATCGCTTCGGTACGACCCCGCCAGATGGTTTGCTCGACCGCTACCTCGGCTTGAGCGGACGGGCGCTGGGCGAGGCGCAATGGATCCTGCGCCGGCACTGGTTCCGCACGACCCGCGACGGACGTTCCCTGGGACGGGAGTGGAACGCCGAACTGGTGGTGCCATTCGCGGAGGCGCGGCTTCGATTCAAGCTCGCCGATCACCGAGCCGAGCCGCCGAGCGAAGACCTCGCCAAGTTCTGGATGAGCCTCGAATGGGCCCTACCCGGGCCCTGAGGCGGCGGCACCCAAGCCCCACACCCCGGGATCATTCTCAGGGTTTTCCATCTGATACAGGCACTTGCAAAGCCCGTGTCGCTGCCTGCGGCAAATTTACGAGGCGTTGCGAATCGGCGAAAAGTCCAGTCTTGCTGATGCGTCGTCGATCACTTAGTTTTTCGCACCCTTCTAAATCACCGGGAGACGTGTCATGTTGCGCGAATGGTTCCGACGCTGGCTCGGCGTCGAAGAAGCCGAGCAACTCGCTCGCTCGATGCCGAAGGAGAAGCTCACCTTCGGCGAAGTCTCCAACTTCTTCGGCTCGCTCGACATGAAGGCGGCGCTGGATGCGCACGCTGCGTGGAAGAAGCGGTTGCGCGACGTCATCGAGGGCAAGACCAAGGAGATTCCGGAGGTAAGCAAGGTCGCCCGCGACGACCTCTGTGCCCTCGGGCAATGGCTGCACGGTGAGGCCAACCGCATGTTCAACCACGGCGGGCCGACGACTGAACAGTATCACAAGTTGCGTGACGTCCACGCCCAGTTCCACTTGGCCGCGGCCGAGACCCTGAGCGCCCACCAGTGTGGAGACCACAAGGCGGCGGAGGCCGCCGAGCGTCGTGCAAACGATCTCTCGAGCAAGGTGCAGATCGAGCTCGTGCGCCTATTCGTCGAGCACCGCGCGCAGAGCAAGCGCTGATCCCGAGGAGCCCGGCGGAGGGGGCTTTCCCTCCGCCGGCGCGTTTGCGTTATATTAGGCATCGCTCATGCGATTCGGCCTCGCGATCCTCGCGAAGCCGCGGGGAGCGGTTCTTCTCATCAGCCCTCTTGGTAGGAGTCCTCCACGATGCGCTTTCTCTACTCATGCATGCTCTGCGTCGCAAGCGCCGGCTCGCTCGCTCAAACGCCTCCTTAGCCACCCGGCTGGTTCCTCGAAGGCCGGCTGCGCCACGAGATGGTGGAGGACGACGCCTTCCGCAAGGATGCCGATGCCATCACGCTTCGCCTGCGCGCCGGCTATCTCGCCGAGTTGAATGAGAGCCTGCGGCTTTTGATCGAAGGCGAGGGCACCGCCTCGCTGCTCGATGACTACAACAGCACCCGCAATGGTCGTACCGACCGGCCCACCGTCGCCGATCCGGAGAACTTCGAGATCAACCGCGCCCAGCTCGAATGGAAGCCAGGCGAAAAGACGCGGGTGATCGTCGGCCGCCAGCGCCTGGTCTATGACAACAACCGCTTCGTTTCCGCGAACGGCTGGCGGCAGAACGAGCAGACCTTCGACGCGCTCGACATCGAGCACGAGATCGGCGCCTTCCGCCTGCGCTATAGCTACGCCGACCGGGTGCAGCGCATCTTCGGCCAGCGTCATCCCAACCGCAACTTCGCGCGCTGGGATTTGAACACCCATTTGCTGCACGGCTCCTTCGCCCTCGGCCCGGGTCGGCTCGCGCTCTACGCGCACTTCATCGAGAACGACACCCTGCCCCTCTCTTCGCACCGCAATCTGGGGCTGCGCTACACCGGCGAAGTGAAGTTCACCGATGCCGCGCTCGATACGCTGCAATGGAGCGCGGAATACGCCAAACAGGACGACTACGCCGATGGGGCCGCCACCATCGATGCCGATTACAGCCTGCTCGAAGTGGTCTTCGCCCGCGCCGGCTACCGCGCCCGCCTCGGCTACGAAGTCGCCGGCGGCAACGGCACCTATGCCTTCCAGTTCCCGCTCGGGGCGGGTCATCCCTTCTTCGGCTGGGCCGACCGCTTCGTCACCGTGCCCCCGCGCGGCCTGATCAGCCCCTACCTCTGGCTCGAAGGGCCGGTCGGTTTCCTCCCCGAAGGCAGCCGCTGGACGCTCGGCTATCACGATTTCCGCCCCGATCAGGGCGGCGGGCGCTATGGCGATGAGTGGAACGCCCAACTCGCCGTGCCCTTCGGCAAGAAGCTGAACGCGCTCGTCAAATACGCGGATTATCGCGCCCGCAGCTTCGCCACCGATACCCGCAAGTTCTGGATCGCCCTCGAGTTCAGGCTCTAAACGCGAGGCGCTTTGGCGATCCGCTCAAAGCGGCGGGGCGAGGACAGGTTGACCCTTCTCTCGCGCGCGGCGCATCGGGACGAAGCCTGCGCAGGCTCGGTGGCCCGGGGCTTGTGAGACCTCCCCTCCGCGTCGGCGCGCCGCTCTCGCCGCTTCCGCCGCGGAAGTTCGTTGGCGACAGCGGTCTCGGGGTCCGGCATTCTTCGGGGCGAGGGGAGGAACCGCGAGCACCCGCCTCGCTCCGAATGTCGGTCGGTCCGCGCGCAGAAGCGAAAGACCCCCGTCAGTGATCCTTCAGAAAGTCGTCGAGCTCGCGAAGGCGCTGGCCGATGTCCTGGATCCGGAAGAGAAAATCGAAGAGGCGCTCGGAATCCGCTGGGGTCAAGGGCATCACCACCGAGAGGTGCTTCCACAGTCCATTGAGCGAGGTGCCCACGCAAAACGCACGGCGTTGATCCTCGTCGAGCCAAAATCGGTCATGAAGCCACTTGAGATCCCTTGCGTCGGCGATCCGAATCCGCGCGCCCTTCGCCCTTCCCTCTTGCTGCAAACGCTTGAGCAGCCGCCCGCTTTCGTGGCGATCGTCGACCTCGGCCACGATGTTGACCGTCTTTCCTGGAGAGAGATGAAGCCACGCGGCGAGCTCGCGCGCATAAGCCTCCGGGTCGTAGCCCGGACGCAAGAGATCGCGATCGAGCACCCACAGCGTCTTCGCCTCGAAAACCGAAGCGATGCCTTCCTCGCGCCGCGGCTCGTCGAGGATCGAACTTGTGGGCTCCCTGCCTGAGCGGACGCCATGCGGAGCCACGATTAATTGGACGCCATACGATGCACTTCCTCCTCCGCTTGGCGAGCCGCTCGGACTTTCCGATGCCCCGGTCTCGACGAAGAACAGGCTCGTGCCGAGCTCCGCCGCTGCGGCTCGAGCCGCGCGCTCGATCCGCTCGGGGGTAGAGGCTTCGCTGGCATCGACGCCAAGAATCATCCGAATGAACTTGACCTTCATGAGATCTCCTGCTTGCGATATGGGAGGTCACTGCGGCGAGTCGCTCGCGATCAGGTATGGGCAATGCTTGAGACGCCTGAGGTCGATTGGTCGAGCGGCGCGAGATCGCACCCTGCCACTCGGACCCGCTCGCGCGGGTTCGCGGTCGCCCACCTCGCCGGGAACGCTCGTCGGCGAAAGGGGATGCGCAGGAGCAAGGCCGAGGCGAGCGCGCGATCGGCGGGGAGAGCGACCGCCCCACACGCCCGCGCCGAGCCACGAACATCGCGCCCTGCAGCCCAAGAGCTCACCGCGGGCGGGCGAGATCCTCGAGGACCGCGGCGAGGAAGCGGGCGGCCTCGCCGCCGGTGACGGCGCGATGATCGAAGGTGAGGGAGAGTGGCAGTCGCTTCCGCGCCGCGAAACCGCCGAGCACCGGCACCGCCTCGTGGCGGAGCCTCCCGGCGGCGAGGATGGCCACGCAAGGCGGCACGATCACCGGCGTTGCATAGCGGCCCGCGAACTTGCCGAAGTTGGAGAGCATGATCGTGTAGCCGCTGAGATCGGCAGGCGGAAGCTGGCGGGCGGCCACCGCATGGCGCAGCCGATCGAGCTCGGCGCGAAGCTCGATGAGGTTTCGCCTTTCGCAATGGCGAAGCGCGACCACGAACAGCCCCTCGGGCGTGTCCACCGCCACGCCCACGTCCACCCGCGCATGCAAGCGCCGCTCGCCACGCTCGCCGTCGAACCAGGCATTGAGCCCGGGCTCGGCGCGACAGCCGGCCACGATCGCGCGAAGCAGACGCGCGGTGAGGTCCTGATCAGGACCCCAATCGCCGAGATCGGCATCATCGAAGATCGTGGTGGGCACCACCTGCGCATGGGCTTCGGCCATGCTGCGGGCCATCTGCCGCCGCACCCCGCGCAGCGGCTCGATCCGATCTTCGGCATAAGGCCAAGGCTCGGGCAGTGGCACAGCCGCGACGGGCGCCGTCGTATGCGCGATGCCCCGGCGCTGCGCGGGCGTCAGATGAACCCGCGCGGCGGCCTCGCGATCGCTTGCCGCCAGGGATTGGGCGGCCTCCGGCGCAGCCGGCCTATCGGGCACGGCCACGGCCTGACGCTGGCGCATGCGTTCGGCGTGTTCGCGCACATCGCGCAGGGTGATCACCCCGCCCTCGCCGCTGCCTTTGACCTCGCTAAGATCCACCCCCAGCTTGCGTGCCAAGGCGCGCACGGCGGGGACCGCCTTCACCCCGCCCACTTCCACCGGCCGCTCGCGGCGAAGCTCGTCGCTTGCGGTGACGCTCCCGACCACGCTGCCGGCATCCGCACCGGCGGCGGAAGCCTTGGGAGGGGGCGCGGTTGGGTGGGCATGGTGCCCGGTGGCCTCGGCCTCGGCGCGCTGCGGCTTGCTCAAGTCGAGCTCGAAGTCGGCAAGCGGCGCGCCGGTGGCGATCACATCGCCTTTCTCGCCGTAGCGGCGAATCAGCCTGCCGCTGAAGGGAGAGGGCACCTCGACCACCGCCTTGGCCGTCTCCATCGCCACCAAGGGCTGATCGAGCAGCACTTCCGCCCCAAGCTCGACCAGCCACTCGACGATTTCGGCATCAGGAAGCCCTTCGCCCAGATCGGGCAAAAAGAAGGTCTTGATCGGACGCTCGCTCATCTCAGCTCACTGCGAGAACCCGCTTGGCCGCGGCCACGATGCGTTCCACGCTCGGGAGATACTTCATTTCCAGGCGAAACAGGGGAATCGGCACGTCGTAGCCAGTGACGCGGGCGACCGGGGCCTGAAGGTCGTAAATCGCTTCCTCGGCCAGCCGCGCCGCGATCTCCGCGCCCACCCCGCAATGGCGCGGGGCTTCGTGCACGATCACGCAGCGTCCGGTCTTGCGCACCGATTCGTGGATGGTGGCGAAATCGAGCGGCTTGAGCGTCGCCACGTCGATCACCTCGGCGCTAATCCCCTCCTCTTCGAGCCGTTCCGCCGCCTCCAAGCATTCCTTGACGTGCGCCCCCCAAGTCAACAGGGTGAGATCGCTGCCATCGCGCAGCACGAAGCACGTATCGAGGGGCAGCGCCTCGCCATCGTCCGGCACCTCTTCTTTGTACTGGCGGTAGATGCGCTTGGGCTCGAAGAAGATCACCGGATCGGGGTCGCGGATGGCCGCGAGCAAAAGCCCATAGGCGCGCGAAGGCGAGGAGGGAATGACCACGCGAAGCCCCGGGATGTGGGCGAACATCGCCTCGGGCGCATCGGAATGATGCTCAGGCGCGCGGATGCCGCCGCCCCACGGCGCGCGGATGACCAAAGGGCAGCTCATCCGGCCGCGGGTGCGCGTGCGAAGCCGCGCCGCGTGGTTCACCACGTGATCGATCATCGGAAAGATGAAACCCTCGAACTGGGCTTCGGCCACCGGCCGCATCCCCATCGCCGCGAGCCCCACCGCGAGGCCGGCGATGGTGGTCTCATCGAGCGGTGTATCGATCACCCGCTTCGCTCCAAAGCGCTCGTAGAGCCCGAGCGTGGCGCGGAACACCCCGCCATTCACGCCGACGTCTTCCCCGAGCACGATGACCGAGGGGTCTCGCGCCATCTCGTGGGCGAGGGCCATGGTCACCGCTTCCACCAAAGTCACCGCCGGCATCAGCGCCGCTCCCAGCTCATCGCTTCGCGCCTCTGCTCACGGAGATCCTCCGGGAGCTCGGCGTAGAGGTGATCGAACATCGCGCTCACCGGCTGCGTGCGCGTGGCGAGGTAAGCTTCGATCTCCTCATCGACCTTCTTGGCGCATTCGGCGAGCCAAGCCGCTTCTTCCGTTTCGTTCCACAGCGCCCGCTGCTCGAGAAAGGCGCGGAAGCGGCGGATCGGCTCCCGCGCCCAGGCGGCTTTCACCTCCTCTTCGCTGCGGTAACGGCGCGCGTCATCGGCGGTGGTGTGATCCGAGAGCCGGTAGGTGATCGCCTCGATCAGGCTCGCGCCCTCGCCGGCGCGGGCGCGTTCAAGCGCCTCTTCCATCGCCTCCCGCATGGCGATCACGTCGTTGCCATCGACCTGAAGCCCGCGGATACCGCCGGCGATCGCTTTCTGCGCGAGGGTCTCGGCGCCGGTCTGGGCGCGGCGCGGCACCGAGATCGCCCACTGATTGTTGACCACGACGATCACCAGCGGCAGGCGGAAGGCGCCCGCGGCATTCACCGCGCCGTAGAAATCGCCTTTGCTGGTGCCGCCATCGCCGACCACCGCCACCGCCACCCTCGGCTCGCCGCGCAGTTTGAAAGCCAAAGCCGCACCGGCCGCATGCAGGCATTGGGTGGCGATCGGCACGCACCAGGGAAAATCGTGTTTCGGACCGGAGAAATCGTTCCCGCGCTCATCCCCGCCCCAGTAGAGCAGCACCTCGCGCGGCTTCACCCCGCGCCAGAACTGCGCGCCGTATTCGCGATACATCGGCGCGAGGCAATCCTCCGGTTTCATGGCCGCGCCAATGGCGACATGCGCGGCCTCGTGCCCGAGGCAGGAGGCATAGGTGCCGAGTTTGCCGGTGCGCTGCAAGGCCACGGCTTTCTGATCGAAGACTCGGACGAAGGCCATCGCCCGGTAGAGCGCGCGGAGATGCTCCGAATCGGCGCAAAAGGAGGGCAACTCCCCAAGCGGCCGCCCCTCCTCATCGAGCCGGCGGAGCATCGCGATTTCAAAGCGCGCGACCACGCTCACATTTGCCCTCCTCCCCGCAGCCAACCGCGCCATGATAGCCCGAGCCGGATCTCCCGCCACCTCGAGTCGCTCCGCAAAAAAGATCCCCGGCCAAGGCCGGGGATCGCGAGTGAAGCGCCGGCGAAGGGCTTATTGCGGACGCTTGATCCAGAGATCGTAGGCGCCGCTGCCCTGATAGGAGATCACACGCCAGTAGTAGTAGCCCGCGGTTCCGTTGTAGGAGATGTATTCGTTCGAGGTGGTACCCGCGCTGCGCGCGACCCGCGTCCAGCTGCTGCCATTCCAACGATAGAGCTCGAGGTCGAAGTCGGCATTGCTCGGGCCGCGCAGCCAGGCCTCGTGACGGCCGCTGGTGGTGGACTGGTAATAGCTACCGTTGGGCTGAATCTGCGCCGAGCCCGTGCCGGCGAGCGAGCCGGAATACTTGGTGCAGCCCGTGCACGGATCGCCACCGCCGCCACCGCCCGAGGGATCGGTCCAGTTCACGCTCAGGCTGACGTTGCTGTAGGCGCTGTAGCCGCGGACCATGATGTGCCAGGTACCCGCCTGCGGGCTTGCGAAGCTGCAGCTTTCGTTACTGTCGCTGCGATAGGGACGGCAGTCGTAAGCGCTGGTCGTGGGCGCCTGACCGAAGCGGACATAGAGGTCGGCATCGCCGGTGCCGCCGGACATATTGACCACCAGGTTGGTCGCACCCGAGGGAACGGTGAAGTGGAAGCGCGTCTCGCTGCCCGCCGCGCCCGAGATGGTGACGGTTTGACCCTTGTTGAGCGGCGTGCTGCCGGTACCACCGCCACCGCCGCCGCCGCCACCGCCGCCGTTACTAGTAAGCAGCGAATACACGAGGAGGTTCGGCGAACCCGTGCCGATGCCGGAGAGCTTGCCTTGCGAGGCGGTGGAATAAATCGCGTTGCGCGCGGTCGCCGGGGTCGCACTCGGATTGGCCGCGAGATAAAGCGCGGCCACGCCGGCCACGTGCGGCGAGGCCATCGAGGTTCCCGAGATGGTGTTGGTCGCGCTGTCGCTCGTGTGCCAGGCCGCCGTGATGTTGGAACCCGGCGCGAAGATGTTCACGCAGCTCCCCCAGTTGGAGAAGGAGGAGCGGGCGTCGGTGTTGGTGGTGGAGCCGACGGTGATGGCATTGGCCACCCGCGCGGGCGAGACGTTGCAAGCATCCTGGTTTTCGTTGCCAGCGGCCACCACCACCGTGACCCCGGCGTTGATCAGGTTGTTGACCGCGGTGTCCACCGCGCTCGAGGCGCCGCCGCCGAGGCTCATGTTCGCCACCGCCGGCTTGACATGATTGGCGGTGACCCAGTCGATGCCCGCGATCACGCCGGAGTTGGTGCCCGAGCCCTGGCAGTTGAGGACCCGCACCGGCACCAGACGAACCTGCTTCGCCACCCCGTAGGTCGCACCGCCCACCGTGCCCGCGACGTGCGTGCCATGGCCGTTGCAGTCTTCGGAGCCGCGGCCGTCGTTGATCGCGGTGTAGCCGGAAAGCACCCGACCGCCGAACTCGCTATGGGTGGAACGGATACCGGTGTCGATGATGTAGGCGCGGACGTTCGAGGCGGTGGTCGAATAGGTGTAGGTGCCGTTCAGGGGCAGGTCGCGCTGGTCGATTCGATCCAAGCCCCAGGTGGCGTTGGGCTGGGTGGTTTGAAGCGCCCAAACCTCGCCATCCTCCTCCACGTAGGCGACGCGCGGATCCTTCATCAGCGCTTCGATGGTGGAGCGTTTGGCCCCATCCACCACGAAGCCGCGCAAGGCATGCTCATAGGTCCTCTCCACCTTCACGCCGAAGGTGGCGGCGAGCTCGGCAGCGGCGACCTGCACCGATGTGCCGTTGCCGCGCTGGTACTGCGCCGGAAAGTCCTGGACATCCTTGAGTACCACGATGTAACGGCCTGGCACGGGGAGCTGAGCGAGGCGCAACTCGCTCGCAAGCGCCGAGCAGGCAAGGACAAGCGTTGCGATGAGCGCGAGAAGGCGTGTGGAAAGCACGATCGTTGACCCCCGGAAGAAACGAATATGGACACTCGATGCGATGGCTTGCCGCGGACCTCCCTTCGCCCGCGGCGGTTCGATCGGACTCAAGCCGACCCCTCCGTGATGAAGCTCACTCTTTTACGACGGCAAACGACGCTGTCAAGCAGATCTTGTGATGCACCGCAGCATCCATGGCCGATTCTTCTTGCGGTGTCAGCCGCACCCCCTCGCCGAGGACGCCTTCAGCTCCGTCGGATCAAATCCTCGTCATCCGCGCCGCGCCCGCCAGGAATCGCTCGCGGGCGTCAAGGCGAAGCTTCGGTGCATCGCCCCCCGAGGCCCCGCCGCGTGCGCCTTCTTCCAGTACCTCCGAGTGCACGCGCGCTAGGCCCCCCATGCCCCGCGCTGCATGAGCCGAAGCGTCCTACGGGTGGATGGAAGCTGCTTCTGCGAGTGGGTCCAAAGCCCCCGGGGCCTGGCATTCAGCCTCTTCGGAAAGGCGATTGGCGCCGGCATCGGCCCGTGATTCGGCTCCACGTGGCGTCGTGCGCGCAAGCCTGACCCGCCAGCCATCGCCAAGCCAAGTTCCAGGGCGCGCCTCGAGCCTGTGAGCCTGATCTACCCATGCCCAAAGGCGTCTGGAGTCACCGCCCGAGGCGCACATGCCTGGATGAGCCGGACCGGGCCGATGGCCGAGGAAGCTCTAGCCGCGTCGCCCGCCGATGGCCTCGAGGATCACTCGAAGCCATCGGCGAAGACGGCTTCCCCCAGCAGCTGCACCCCTGCGCTGGCTTGGTTGTCACCCGAGGTGCGGTCCGCGGTCGCACTCGCGATTTGACCGGTCAGGGTGATCGTGTCGCCGTGCTGCGAGAACGCCGGCTGGGCACTCACCGTGAAGTTGCCGCTACCCAGGGGGAGCGCCGCGCGCGTACAGGTCGCGACCAGATTTCCCGCCTGCGGCGCGAAAGCGGAGCAGCTCCAGCCCGAAGGCGGTGTGACGCTCGCGGTGCAGCCGCCGCACAGCCCCGAGAGGGTGAGGGTCAGTTGCGCGTTCTCGGCCGCGTTCGGGCCCGGATTGTTCACCGTCACCTGGTACTGGGCGCCCGCCGAGGGCGGCACCGGCGAGGCCAAGGCACTCACGCTCACCGCCAGATCCGCCGAGCGGAAACCGGGCGGGCCGAAGTAGGCGATGATCGGATCATGGTCGGCGACACGCCGCCCGGCGGCCGGCGTAGCGAAGTTGGATACGGCGAAATCTGAGTTGATCCGTGCGAAGGCCACGCCGAGCGTATCCACCGCCGAGAAGGTGGCGGCGCTCACCAGGATGTGGTCCAGGGTTTGCGCGTTGCCCGCGAAGTTGAAGCTATAGCGCTGGCTCGCGGGCAAGGCATCCACCAGGTTGGAAAGCGGGGGGACCACCGGCACCACCGGCGGGGCACTCGCGATCTGCGAGGCCGGCAGCAGCACCTGATTGGCGGGCGCTGGGTTGCCGCTGATGATCCCCACCACGTCCACGTAACCGTCGGAGAACTCGTAGGCATTGAGGTCGCCCATCACCACGATCGGCACCGTCGGGAAGCTCTGCTGGCGGTTCTGAATCCAGCCGGAGAGCCAGGCCGCGGCCTGCACCCGCTTCTCGCGCACCCGGTGGCCGTTGGTCGGCCAGCCCTCCTGACCGGTCTGGCTGGTGGGGCTTGGCGGAGTCGGATCGGCGATGCCCGAGAGCGAGCGCAGGTGATTGAGCAGCACGGTGAGGGGGAAGCTCGCACCGTTGTCCTGATGAACCGTGGCCTCGAGGAGGAACGGCGGGCGGTCGAACAGGGCGGCCACGGTCGGCGGCGTCACCGGGGTGGCGAAGGGCACGGTTTCACCGATCGGGGTGGGGGTGCCGCTGACCCGCGGCTGGGTGCCCGGTCCGGGATCGACGTCGTAGCGCGCGATGAGATAGCCCGTTCCCATGCCGGCGAAAGTCGGCGGTGTGAAGTGGGCGCTGTACTGGGGGTTGTTCGGGCAATGCCCGAACTGATTGTTGTTGATCGCATCGCGCAGCTTCTCGAGCACCGCCAGATTGCCGACCTCGATCAAACCGACGAGGTCGGGCGTGCCCAAACGCTCGCAGATCGCACGCGAGAGCGTGTCGAGGCGACGGCCGAGGGCGGTCGCGGTCAGGGGCGGGGCATCCTCGAGGTTCAGGACGTTGAAGCTCGCGATGGTGAACTGTTCGTACGCGCGCGGCGGTACCCCCTGAGGCTGTACCGTCCCGGAGGTACCGATGGTGAGACTGAGCCCCGGATCGGGCGCGAGGGTGAAGCGCTTGAAACCGTAGTGCAGGACCCCGGCCAGCCCGTCGATGGTCGTACCGACCTCCGGATCGAGCAGCTGCGCACCGACCTGGGCGGCGCTTTCGATGCGGAGCACCTCCGCATTGCCGTCGAACAGCGGCGGATTCACCGCAGGCGGGAAGGGCACCACGTTGATCAGGGCATCGACCGCATCGTGACCGAGTTCGCGGAAGGGCCGCGGATGCACGCTCGGATAGGCAAAGAACACACCCGTCGCGGTCGCCGTCGCATTGGCCTGATCGATGCTGCCAAGTCCCGGACCGCCCACCCGCATCGAAGGCAAGGCCACCCGCATGCCGAGGTAGCGATAGAGGTGATCGGGGGCGATGCCAGGCGCAAGATCGCTCGTCGCAGAAAGCGCCACCGGCGTCGGCAACGGCTGCGACGAGGCCAAGACCTGCTGGCCGCCGGAGGCTCCGGTCGCCGTGAGCTGGCGGAGCACGAACTGATCCTGTGCCGAGGCCGGCAGGAACTCGGTGACCACCCCGCGCAACCGAACGCGATCGCCGACGGTGACCGTGGGGGCATTCGAATAGCCGCTACCCCGGAACGAAAAAACGCCGCTCGAAGCGCTCGCGGTGCAGGCCGGATCCCCGGCGCGCTCCGCATCGGCGTATTGGACGAAGAAGCCGTTACCGATGATCGCGGTGACGATGCCCTCCACCTGAACGGTGTGGCCAAGGCGGGGCGAGGGCAGGAATCCCGAGGACTGTACCTCGCAAAGCGAATCGAGGGCGCTGGCCGGCGCGATGAGCGGGGTGACCGTCACGTGATCGATGGCGAAGCCATGATCGCTGCCGGAATCATCCGCATCGCGCCAGCGCAGCCAGATCTCATGTCCCGCCGGGACGTTCACCGAAAGCAGCGCGACCAGCATCCGCCGGTTGGCATCGAGATTGCCGTTCAGCGTGCCCGACGTGGCGTTCAGCACGCTCGGAAAATCGAGTGCCGCCAGCGGCAGCCAGCCGGTCGAAGGCGAATCCGCATCGGTGATCACCCCAGGGGCGGCCACTTGATACTCGAAGAACAGCGTCTGGGAACTGGTGTTGGCCGCGCGCCACTGTTCGCCGACATAGGCGATGCGCAAGGCATCGAGGGGCTGGCCGGTGTTGTTGACCAGCCGCCAGGCATAGATGATCGTGCCGGTGCTGCCAGAGGCGAGCGAGCCGAGCGCGCGTTCGCCGTTGCCGGTGGAACCGAAGCTATAAAGCGCCCCAGCCGTGGAACTGCCGTTGCTGGTGCTGTAGGTGGCGAGGTTGCTGTACCAGCCGGGTACGGTCGCATTGTCCGTCCATGGGATGCCGGTGCCGCTGCTCGCCAGGCCGTCGAAGTTTTGGTGCACCGACGAGCCGACCGCAGAGAGCGAAGTCTGGGCGGCGAGGCCGGAGGCGAAGACGAGGGAACCGAGGAGGAGAAGTAGTCGCAAGGCGAAGGGCATGAGATCCCCTGGGCGAGGTCTATTCGGAAGGTCGAAAGAGTTTAGCCCAGGCGCTTGGCGGTGCCGTGACAGCCTCGGCGGCGCTGGTAGTATCCTCCGTTCACTTCCGTCGAAGGGGACCCATGCAGGACCTCTCTGGCCGCCGCCCCCTCGAAGGCGGCATCGCCCGCGATCTCGCCGAGCGTCTGACCTACGATCGCTATCTCGATCTCGCCACTCTGCTCTCGGCCCAGCATCCGCGTTCGCAGCCGCCGCACCACGACGAGCTGTTGTTCATCATCCAACACCAGGTGGCGGAACTATGGTTCAAGCTGATCCTGCATGAACTCGAGGCGGCGATCGCGTGGCTGGACCGCGATCTGCCTGGCCCCGCCACCAAGGCGCTGGCGCGGATCAAGCAGGTGCAGCGGCAGCTTTTCGAGATGTGGGCGGTGCTCGAAACGCTCACGCCTGCGGAGTACATGGAGTTTCGCCACGTGCTCGGCCCCGCTTCCGGCTTTCAGTCCCTGCAGTACCGGCTCTTCGAGTTCCTCCTCGGCAACAAGGACGAGGCGATGCTCGAGGTCTTCGCTTACGATCCGCGCGCTCAGGCGCGGCTGCGCGAGGCCCTCGAGGCGCCGACCCTCTACGATGCCTTCCTGCGCTGGCTCCACCGCCTCGGGCATCCCGTGCCAAGCGCTCTGCTCGAACGCGATCTGCGCGAGCCGCATACCTTCTGCCCCGAGCTCGTCCCCGTGCTCGTTCGCATCTATCGCGAACGCGAACGGCACTGGGATGCGTACCACGTCAGCGAATCGCTGGTCGATCTCGAGGAGAACTTTCAGCTTTGGCGTTTCCGGCACCTCAAGATCGTCGAGCGCATCATCGGGCACAAGAAGGGCACGGGCGGGTCTTCGGGTTATGCCTTCCTCAAGCAGGCCCTCGAGCTTCGCTTCTTTCCCGAGCTCATCGCGGTCCGGACCGAGCTATGAGGACTTGCGAAACCATCCCGACCCTGCGAGCCTTTGGCCCGCCTGCGGCTTCGGGGGCCGGGGCGGTCCATCCACGAACGCCATGACATCGAGGGGGTGACATGTCTTCCAGCCGTCCGCCGCAATCGCCTGCTCTCGCCGAACCGGAGCCGCCGGAAATCTCGATCGCCGAGCGCAATGGCTTCGTCCCACCGCCGCCGGGTGAGTTCCTCGGCCACCCGCGTGCGTTGTGGAACCTGTTCGGCACCGAGTTCTGGGAGCGCTTCAGCTACTACGGCATGCGGGCGATGCTCGCGGTGCACGTGGCGAGCGCCTTCTTCGCTCAGCTCGCGCCGGACAAAGCCTATGAGCAGGCCTCGCTCACCTACGGCGGCTACACCGCGATGGTGTACATGACCGGCATCCTCGGCGGCTTCATCGCCGATCGCATCCTCGGCTACCAGCGCGCCATCCTGCTCGGCGGGGTGCTGATGGCCATCGGGCTGTTCATGCTGATGGCGCCCGACCTCACCACCTTCCTTTTCGGCCTGGCCTTCATCGTCGTCGGCAACGGGCTGTTCAAACCCAACATCTCGACGATGGTCGGCCAGCTCTACGCCCCCGGAGATCCGCGGCGCGATGCCGGCTTCACCATCTTCTACATGGGCATCAACGCCGGCGCCTTCCTCGCGCCCATCGTCTGCGCCTCGATCGTCGGGCAGATGTTCGGCTACCGTTGGGGCTTCTTCACCGCGGCGATCGGGATGCTCTTCGGCCTGATGATGTTCCAGGTCTTCAAGGCCTGGCTCGGTCGGGTCGGCGCGGTGCCGGGAAGTCGCCAGAAGCCGCTGAGCGACCTCCTCTTGGTGACGCTCGGCATGGCCGCGCTCACGGTGCCGGTCTATGTGCTCCTTGGCAACTCCGATTTGCTCGGAGCGCTCCTCATCGCGCTCATGCTCGCGCTCATCGGCTATTTCCTCTGGAGCGGGATCCGCACCTCGCCCGAGCAGCGCGATCGCTACCTCGCGATGCTGATCCTCTTCCTCGCCAACGTGCTGTTCTGGTCGCTGTTCGAGCAGGCGGGAAGCTCCCTCAACTTCCTCGCCCGCGACCACGTGCGCATGCCCGATGTGGCGATCTTCGGCTGGCAGCCGACCTTCGAGACCTTCCAGGCGGTCAACCCGATCTTCATCATTCTGCTCGCGCCGATCTTCGCGAGCCTGTGGGTGCGGCTTGACCGCAGCGGCTGGAATCCTTCGATCCCGCGCAAGTTCGCGCTCGGACTGGCCGGGGCGGCCCTGGGCTTCTACGCGCTGGTCCTGGCGGGGACCCATTTCGTGGGTGAGGATGGCCGGGTCGGCTGGGAGTGGCTGACCCTCGCCTATCTGCTCCACACCATGGGCGAGCTCTGCCTCTCGCCGATCGGACTTGCGATGGTGACGAAGCTCGCCAAGCCCGAAGAGACGGGCCTGGCCATGGGCGGCTGGTTCCTCTCGATCGCCATGGCCAATTTCCTCGCCGGGCGCATCGCCGCCTACACCGTCGGCGGCGTCGGCGAGCAGGCCGGAACCCTCGCCCAGTACAACGAGGCTTTCCATAGCCTGTTCCTGGTGGGGATCGCTTTTGCCGCGCTCTTTTTCCTCGCCGCGCCGCTGATCAACCGCCTGATGCACGGCGTTCGCTGAGCTTGGCGTCCTCGGCACAGGAGGCCACCAGGGCTTCGAGGTCCTGGGCAGCGAGTCGCTCGAGCGCGCGATCGAGCCGCCGCTGGTCTTCCGGCGAGAGCAGCGCGAGCAGTCGCCGCTCGAAGTCGAGTGCGAGCGGTGCGATCAGGCGGTAGATCGCGGCGCCTTTCTCGCTCAGCCGCAGGCGCGAGCGGCGCCGGTCGCCATCGTCGACATCGCGAAGCAGCCGCCCTGAGGTCAGCAGCCTGCGCACCGCTCGGCTGACCGCCACCTTGTCCATCGCGGTGCGCTCAGCGACCTCGTTGGCCGAGATACCGGGATGCCGAGCGAGCACCGCGAGCACTCGCCACTCGGTGATGGAAAGGTCGAAACGCTCGGCGTAGAAGCGAGCAAGCGCCTGGGACATCCGGTTGGAAAGCACCGACAGGCGGTAGGGCAGGAAGCGCTCGAGCACAAGCTCGCCGGAATCGCTCATGTTGCGGCGCGCAGTGCAAATGGTTTCATTTGAAACTATACTACCGGCAATCCTCTTCTCCCAGGAGCGAGCGATGAGCGCACAGCCGCAGCTCGGCATGCAGCCGACCACCTTCGAGAACCCGATGGGCATCGACGGCTTTCAGTTCGTCGAGTTCGCCTCCCCCGAGCCGGAATCGCTGCACCGGCTGTTCCGGCAGATGGGCTTTGAGGCCGTCTATCGCCACCGCGAGCGTCCGATCACGGTCTATCGTCAAGGCCGGGTGGATTTCCTCATCAACGAGGATCCTGAGAGCTTCGCCGCCGAGTTCGCGCGCGAGCATGGTCCTTGCGCCTGCGGTTTCGCCATTCGCTTCCAGAAACCGGCCGCCTGGGTGCGCGAGCAGGTGTTGAGCAAGGGCGGCAAGGCACACCCCGGGGAAGCGACGCGGGCCGTGGACCGGCCGGTGATCGAGGCGATCGGCGGGGCGATGCTCTACCTGGTGGATGACTACCTCGAGGATGCCTCGATCTACCGCGGCTTCGAGCGAGTCCCCGGCTCCGAGCTCCACCCCAAAGGTTTCGGCCTGACCTTCATCGACCACCTCACCCACAATCTCTACTTCGGCAACATGGAGAAGTGGGCGGAGTACTACGAAAAGCTCTTCAACTTCCGCGAAATCCGCTACTTCGACATCAAGGGGGTCAAGACCGGGCTGGTCTCCAAGGCGATGACCGCGCCGGACGGGATCGTGCGCATCCCTCTCAACCAGTCCTCCGATCCCAAGAGCCAGATCAACGAGTACCTGGAGCAGTACAAAGGCGAAGGCATCCAGCACATCGCCTGCTTCACCGAGGACATCTACGCCACCGTCGAGCAGATGCGCGCGGCGGGTATCGCGTTCCTCGACACCCCCGACACCTATTACGAAATGATCGACGAGCGCATCCCTGGCCACGGCGAAGACCTCGAGCGGCTCCATCGCAACCGGATTCTCATCGACGCCGATCCGGAGACCAAGAAAAAGCTCCTCTTGCAGATCTTCACTCAGAACGTGATCGGGCCGATCTTCTTCGAGATCATCCAGCGCAAGGGCAACGAGGGATTCGGCGAGGGCAACTTCCAGGCCCTCTTCGAATCGATCGAGCGCGATCAAATGCGCCGGGGGGTGCTCTGACCCCCCGGCCCACCGCGAAGCTCAGAAGAAGCGCATGCGGCCAAAACCGCCGCCGAAAACGAAGGAAAAAGGCCCTGCGATCTGGACGGCGCCGATGATCGCCAGCGCAATACCGATGGCCATGATCAGTTCGGCGATGGGTTCGCGGCCGGCGGCCACCGACTCGCCCGCCCGCCAGCGCTGGAAGCGCTTCAGCCCGATCAGGAACCAGCACACCGCGAAGACCCCGGTGGCGAGATAGGTCAAGGCGAAGGCGAGCGAGTCTTTGATCATGCCCCAGAAGTTATCGAGGTACATGATCCAGCAGAAGCCGAGCAGCGCGGCGCTCAAAAGCTGGAGGAAAATCGTGGCGGTGATCATGGATGCAAACCTCCCGCGAAGATCAGAACGCCGCGTAACCGGCGAGGAAAGCAACCGCGAGCGCGATCGCCGCGATCAGCTGGAGAAGCCCAATCTGGGCCGTCTCTGCCGTCGGCCGATCCGCCATCGCCGCCATGGCCCCGCGCACACCCGACCAGATCGCGCCGACGGCGAGCGCCCAGACGCCGAGGTAAGCGGTCAGGATCATGCCCTTCATCTCGCCAGCGGTACTAAATCCCTCGAAGAACTTGCCGAGATTGATCAGAGCGACGAGTACGATGCCGGCGCCAAGCAGCACGTTGACACCGGACGCCACGAGTTCCGTATTGCGAGTTGCCATGATGGAAAACCTCCCCAAGACGACTGATTCCGCCACCCGCCTCCCGCAGACGGGCAGCAGCAGTAATCTAACCACCCTCGCCTGCACTGACAACGGCTTGCCCGCCCGGGGCTATCAAACGGGCTTTGGCAACGAATTTCAGAGCGAGGCGGTCCCGGGGGCATTGCCGGTCGGGCGCAATTCGCCACAAAAGCCCCCTTACGGTCTCTACGCGGAGCAGCTTTCGGGAACCGCATTCACCGCGCCGCGCCACGCCAACCGGCGCAGCTGGCTCTATCGCATCCGGCCTTCGGTGGTGCACGGCTCCTTCGTCTCCTACCGACAAGCGGCGCTTCACCACGATTTCGAGCGCCACCCCACCCCCGAACAGCTGCGCTGGGATCCGATGCCCTATCCCGCCTTGCCCACCGACTTCGTCGATGGCTTGTTCACCATGGGTGGCAACGGGGGCCCGGAGGCGGGATTCGGCTTGGCGATCCACGTCTATGCCGCCACGGCCGACATGCAAGCTCGCTTTTTCTACGATGCCGATGGCGAGCTGCTGATCGTGCCCCAGGAAGGGCGCCTCAAGCTCGACACCGAGTTCGGCGTCCTCGAGGTCGAACCGGAACAGATTGCGGTCATTCCTCGCGGTGTGCGCTTTCGGGTCTTGCTCCCCGATGGCCATGCCCGCGGGTACGTGTGCGAGAACTTTGGCCAGCTCCTGAAGCTACCTGATCTCGGGCCGATCGGCGCCAATGGCCTCGCCAATCCTCGCGACTTCGAAACCCCGCAAGCAAGCTACGAGGACCGCGAAGGGGAGTTCGAGCTGATCGCCAAGTTCCAGGGGGCGCTGTGGCGGGCACCGATCGATCACTCGCCGCTCGATGTGGTCGCCTGGCACGGCAACTACGCGCCCTATCGCTACGATCTTCGGCGTTTCAATACCATCGGCTCGATCAGCTTCGACCACCCCGATCCTTCGATTTTCCTCGTATTGCATTCACCCTCGGACACGCCCGGGGTGAGCAATCTCGATTTCGTGATCTTCGGCCCGCGCATCCTCTACATGCAGGACACTTTCCGACCTCCCTGGTTTCATCGCAACGTGGCGAGCGAGTTCATGGGCCTGATCCGGGGCGTCTACGATGCGAAGGCCGAGGGATTTGTCCCTGGCGGCGCCTCGCTGCACAACGGCATGAGCGGGCATGGGCCCGATGCCGAAACCTTCCGCCGCGCAAGCGAGGCCGATCTCTCCAAGCCCGATATCATCCGAGACACCATGGCCTTCATGTTCGAATCGCGCTTCGTCATCCGCCCCACCCGGCAGGCGCTCGAAAGCCCCTTCCGCCAGCCGGATTATCTCCACTGCTGGCGAGGGCTTCGCAAGCATTTCCGGCTTCCGGGCTGAGGCCGCTCAAATCGGCGCCTTCCGAGTGCGAACCCGATGAAACTCGCAAGTCTCAAAGAAGGCGGCCGCGACGGCACGCTGATCGTGGTCAGCCGGGATCTCAGCCGCGCCGTGCGCGCATCCGGTATCGCTTCGACCCTGCAAGCCGCGCTCGAGGATTGGCAGAACGCCGCGCCGCGGCTTGCCGCCCTCGCCGAAGCGCTCGAGCAAGGCCAGGCCGAGGGGATGTTTCCACTCGAGATGGAGAGGCTTGCGGCCCCGCTGCCGCGTGCCTATGAGTTCCTCGATGGCAGTGCCTACCTGCCGCATGTCGAACGGGTACGACGCGCCCGCGGGGCGACGGTGCCGGAGAGCTTCTACACCGATCCGCTCATGTATCAGGCCACGAGCGCGGGCTTCTACGGGCCGCGCGATCCGATCGTCGTGCCGAGCGAGGACTTCGGCATCGACCTCGAGGCCGAGGTGGTGGTGATCACCGACGACGTGCCCATGGGCGTCTCGCCCGATCAGGCCGAGCAGCACATCCAGCTCATCGGGCTGGTCAACGACGTCTCTCTGCGCAACCTGATCCCGGCCGAGCTGGCGAAGGGTTTCGGCTTCCTGGTCTCCAAGCCCCGCTCTGCCCTCTCGCCGGTATTCCTCACGCCCGACGAGCTCGGGGAGGCATGGCGCGACGGCAAGGTGCACCTCCCCCTGCTCAGCTTTGTCAACGGCCGACCGCTCGGTCACCCGGAAGCCGGCGAGGACATGCAGTTTTCCTTCCCTGAGCTGATCGCCCACGCGGCCAAGACCAGGCCCTTGGTGGCAGGCACGATCATCGGTTCGGGGACGGTGGCCAACCACGATGAGAGCCGGGGCGCCTCCTGCCTCGCCGAGCTCCGAATGCTCGAGACGATTCGCGAAGGCGCGCCGCGGACTCCATTCCTCAAGTTCGGCGACGTGGTCCGGATCGAAATGCGCGATCGCCAGGGAGGCGATTTGTTTGGCGCCATCGAACAGCGGGTCGCGCCGTCCGGCGGCTGATTCGACCGGAGGTGAATCGCCCTTGGCAGCGCGTCGGCCTATGGCGTAGTCTGCGACCCAACCGTTCCATGCGGGAGGGGTGTCATCATGGGCGATGCCCACGATCTCGTCCTCTATAGCTATTGGCGCTCGAGCGCCGCCTACCGCGTGCGCATCGCGCTCAATCTCAAGGGCCTTCCCTATCGGATCGTGCCCGTGAACCTGCTCGCCGACGGCGGCGAGCAGCACCGCGCGGCCTTCCGCGAGCTCAATCCCCAGCGGCTGGTGCCGGTGCTCGTCCACGGCGAGCGCGTCTTTCGCCAGTCGCTTGCGATCATCGAGTATCTGGAGAGCATCCGGTTCGAGCCGCCATTGCTTCCCCAGTCACCTCGCGAGCGCGCGCGGGCTCAGGCCCTGGCTCAGCTCATCGCCTGCGACATCCATCCGATCGCCAACCTCAGGGTATTGAAGTACCTGGAGAGGGAGTTCGGCGCGGACGAGGAGCAAAAAGCGAAGTGGTGCCGGCACTGGATCGCCGAGGGACTCTCGGCCCTCGAGACCCTGCTCGAGGACAACCCCTCCACCGGTAGCTTCTGCGAAGGCGACGAACCCACGATCGCCGACTGCTGCCTCGTGCCGCAGCTTTACAACGCCCGCCGCTACGGGGTCGATCTGGCGCGCTTCCCCACCCTCACCCGGATCGAGCAAGCCTGTCTGGAGCTCGAGGCTTTCCGCGAGGCCGCGCCCGAGCGACAGCCCGACGCTCCGGCAGCCTGAAACGCGCGCTCAGTATTGTCAGTATTGCGAGACGTCGTAGGGGTCGTGATCGGCCCCCGCGCCTTCCGACAGGCGGATCTTGAGCGCTAGCGCGTCGCGGCTGTCGGCGTGGCGCAAGGCTTCGTCGAGCTCGATCTTGCCCTCCTTGTAGAGCTGGAACAAAGCCTGATCGAAGGTCTGCATGCCTTCCTGGAGCGAACGCTCCATCGCCTCCTTGATCTCGTGGATCTGCCCGCGGCGGATCATGTCCCGGATGAGCGGGGTGTTGATGAGCACCTCCACGGCGGGAAGGCGGCGACCATCCTTGCCGACCACCAGACGCAGCGAGATCACCGCCTTCAAGTTGAGGCTGAGATTCATCAAGACGTTGCGATGCGCCGACTCCGGGAAGAAGTTGAGGATCCGTTCCAGGGTCTGGTCGGCGTTGTTGGAGTGCAGGGTCGATAGGCACAGATGCCCGGTCTCGGCGAAGGAGATGGCCGCCTCCATGGTCTCGGCATCGAGGATCTCGCCGATCATGATCACGTCCGGCGCCTCGCGCATCGCGTTCTTGAGCGCGCTGTGGTAGCTCTTGGTGTCGATCCCCACCTCACGCTGATTGATAATCGACTTCTTGTGCCGGTGGAGAAACTCGATCGGGTCCTCGACCGTGAGGATGTGGCCGGTCTTGGTCGAGTTGCGATGATCGATCATCGCCGCGAGCGTGGTGGACTTGCCCGAGCCGGTCGAGCCCACCACCAGCACCAGTCCGCGCGGTTCGTTGATGATGTCCTTGAGCAGCGGAGGGAGCTTGAGATCGTCGATGGTGGGAATCTCGCTCTTGATCGCACGGATCACCATCCCCACCTCGCCCCGCTGCTTGAACACGTTCACCCGGAAACGGCCGGCATCCTTGACCGAGATGGAAAGATTGAGCTCGAGATCGCGTTCGAAGACCGGGACTTGGCCTTCGTCCATCAGGGAGTAAGCGATCTTCTTCACCAGGCCCGGCGGAAGGCCGGTGTTACCCATCGGATACAACTTCCCCTCGACCTTGATGTTCACCGGCGCGCCCGTGGTCAGGAACATGTCCGAGGCGTTCTTCTCGGTCATCAACTTGAGGAAATATCCGATGTCCATGGCATGCGCTTCGCGTGCAGGAAAGAGAGGAGTGCGGGCGGGCTAGAATGTTCCGAGCTTCGTGGTCACGACGGATAGGATCCGCCGGCTGGAACGATGGCCCTTCATCTTATGACAGCTCGCCAGTGCTTTTGCCAACCGAGGGCGCTCATCCTCCTCGCGCTCCTGCTCTCCTCCTGCGCCGCGGCGCGTCTGCCCGAGCGCGAGGCCTTTCTCGAGGCGGAGCGGGCGATCGCCGATGCGCGTGCGGCCGGCGCCGAGGAACAGGCCCCGATCGATCTGCGGGCCGCCGAAGAGCGTTTGGAAATGGCGCGGCGAGCGCTCGCCGCCGGCGAGCGGCGCGCGAGCGAGGAAGCGCTGGCCGAAGCCATGCTCGCCGCGGAACTCGCCAAAGCCAGGACGCGGGCAGCACTGGCCCGTGCCGCCCTGCAATCGAAGCAGCGGGAGAATCAGCTTCTCCGCCGCGAGCTCCTCGGCGAGGGTGAGCGCCGATGAACAGGTTCTTCTTGCTGCTCGGCGTGGGATTGACGCTCGCCGGCTGTGCCGCCGCGCCGAAACGTGATCCCGAGATCGAGCGTCTCGCGATGGCCCTGCGTGCGCTCGAAGCCGAGGCGCCGGAGCTGGCCGGGCGTGAGCGCGCCCTCGCCGAGCTCGCCATCAGGCGGGCCCGTGAGGCCACGGGGCGAGAACGAGCCCACCTGCTTCGCCTCGCGCAACGCCGTATCGAAATCGCTCAGGCAACTCTGGAAGCGGAACGTCTCGAGCGGGAGCTCGCCGAGCTCGCGCGGGAACGCGATCGCATCCTGCTCGAGGCCAGCCGCCGCGATGCCGAGCTTGCGCGGCTCGAGGCCGAGAAGCTGAGGCTTCAGAGCCTCGCTCGCGCCGAAGAGGCCGAGCGCCTGCGCGAGCTCGCCGAAGCCGAGCGCCGACGGCAAGAGGAACTCAGCGCGGCGGCCGCCCGCGCCCGCGAGGAAGCCGAGCGCGCCCAGCGACTTGCCGAACTCAGGCAGCGCGAGGCGCAGGCGGCACGGCGGGAGGCCGAGCTGGCGCAGGCCGCCGCCGAAGCGCTCCGCCAGCAGTTGCAAAGCCTCGTGGCGCGGGAAGAGGCGCGCGGTCTGGTCATGACGCTGGGAGAGAACGTCTTCGCCCCCGGCGCGGCGGAGCTGAAACCGGAGGCCCGCGCCAACTTGCACAAGGTCGTCGAGTTCATCCGCCAGCACCCAGGCAAGCTCGTGCGCATCGAGGGCCATACCGATGCGACCGGCAACCGCAACGCCAACCTCGTGCTCAGCCGCCGTCGAGCCGAATCCGTGCGCCGGGCGCTCGTGGAGGAAGGCATCGAACCCGAACGGCTCGAGGCCGTGGGACTCGGTCAGGAGCATCCGGTCGCCCCGAACGACACCGCAGAGGGTCGGGCAAAGAACCGAAGAGTCGAGATCGTCATCGAATCTCGTTGAAAAGTCGCGTTTTTCCGATTGGTTCCCGGAAGCTGTGGCCGGCTCGAGCGCGGTCGAGCGGCAATCGGCTTGCCAAGAGCTCGCCGCGGGAGTAGTGTCGGTCGAGCGGTTCGTCCGGCCAGGTCTGCGGTCTTGAGCTCGAAGGGTCGATCGTTGTGGCACATGGTGTGACCTCGCCCGTCCGCCTTTGCGGGCGCGCCCGTGTGAGCGCGGCCTCTGAGCCGCTGCGGCCCTCCCCACCCTTTTTCCACTCAAGTTCGCCCGCCGGCGTGACCGCGTGGGCGTTCCACGACACGATCGCGAAGGAGTTCACCCATGTTCGAGAATCATCCACACGAAGTCGAGGCGCTGATGCAGCGCGACCCCGAGTTCCGGAGCCTGTATCAGCGCCACCGCGAACTGGACAAGCAGGTGCACGATGCCGAGATCGGTTGCCTGCCGATCGATGATGCGACGCTCAGCCGAATGAAGCGCGAGAAGCTACGCGCGAAGGACCGCTTGCTGCAGATCTTTTCGAGCCATTTCCCATCGGCCAGAGGCTGAGGCCTCTGATCCCCGCTTCCGCCCCCGCGCCCTCGCCGACAGCGAGGGCGTTTTATTATGGTGTTTTGCCCATCGTTCTCCGGGGAGCGGATGATTCACGAATCGATCCTCCAACTGATCGGCGAGACGCCGATCATCAGGGTACGACGCCTCGATTGCGGCCCTTGCGAGCTTCTCCTCAAGCTCGAATCGCAGAATCCCGGCGGCTCGATTAAGGACCGCATCGGTCTTGCGATGATCGAGGCCGCCGAGCGTGATGGGCGGCTGAAGCCAGGCGCGACGCTGGTCGAAGGCACCGCCGGCAATACGGGACTGGCACTGGCCCTGGTCGCACGCCAGAAAGGCTACCGCCTCATCCTCGTCGTGCCGGACAAGATGAGCCGGGAGAAGATCTTCAACCTCAAGGCGATGGGTGCCGAGGTGGTGCTCACCCGCTCGGACGTGCAAAAAGGGCATCCCGAGTACTATCAGGACTTGGCCGCGCGCATCGCCCGGGAGACGCCCGGCGGCTTCTTCGTCAATCAGTTCGGCAACCCCGACAATCCGCGCGCGCACGAGGAGAGCACTGGACCCGAGATCTGGCGCCAGGTGGGAGAGCGGCTCGATGCGATCGTCGTCGGCTGCGGCTCCGCGGGCACGGTCACCGGGCTTTCGCGCTTCTTCGCGCGGGTAGCTCCGGAGCTCGAGATCATCCTCGCCGATCCGGTGGGGTCGATCCTCGCCCAATGGATCAACGAAGGCCGGATGCCGGAGAAAGCCGGCTCCTGGCTGGTGGAGGGCATCGGGGAGGATTTCATCCCCTCGATCGCGGATCTCAGCCGGGTGAAGAAGGCCTATTCGATCCCGGATTCGGAGAGCTTCCACACCGCGCGCATGTTGCTCCGCGAGGAAGGCATCCTCGGCGGCTCCTCCACCGGCACCTTGGTCGCCGCCGCCCTGCGTTACTGCCGCGAGCAGACCGAGCCGAAGCGGGTGCTCGCCTTCGTGTGCGACACCGGCAACAAGTACCTCTCGAAGATGTACAACGACTACTGGATGCTCGACAACGGCTTCCTCGAGCGTCCGCGATACGGCGATCTGCGCGATCTGATCATGCGCCCCTACGCCGCGCGCGACACGGTGGTGGTGGCGCCCGACGACCGACTCACCGTGGCCTACCAGCGCATGAAGCTCTACGACGTCAGCCAGCTGCCGGTGATGGCCGGTGAGCGCATCGTCGGCATCATCGACGAGTCCGACGTGCTCATGCACGTCTACGGCGACGAACGCCGATTCTTGGATCCGGTCGCCACGGCGATGGTCTCCAAGCTTGATCTGATCGACGTCAAGGCGCCGATCGAAGCGTTGCTCCCGATCTTCGATCGCGGCCACGTGGCGATCGTGATGGATCAAGAGCGCTTCCTCGGTCTCATCACGCGCATCGACCTCCTCAACTACCTGCGCCGACGGGTGCAGTGAGAATCCGCTCATGAGCCACGACTCGCTCGCCCTCGCTTCGCTTTGCATCCATGGTGGCCAGAGCCCCGAGCCGATGACCGGCGCGGTGATGCCGCCTGTTTTCCTCACCAGCACCTACGCCCAAGAAAGCCCCGGCGTCCACAAAGGCTTCGAGTATTCGCGCACCCAGAATCCCACCCGCTTCGCCTACGAGCGCTGCCTCGCGGCGCTCGAGGGCGGCACCCGCGGCTTCGCCTTCGCCTCGGGAATGGCAGCGATCGCGACCGTCCTCGAGCTTTTGCCAAGCGGCAGCCACGTGGTGTGCATGGACGATGTCTATGGCGGCACCTACCGGCTCTTCGAGCGAGTCAGGCGGCAGAGTGCAGGGCTTTCCTTCAGCTTCGTGGATGCGAGCGATCCGCGCGAGGTGGAGGCGGCGATCCGCCCAGAGACGCGGCTGATCTGGATCGAGACGCCGAGCAATCCGCTGCTCAAGCTCGCGCCGCTGGCAGCGCTCGCCGAACTCGCACGCCGCCGCGGCCTGCTGCTCGTCGTGGACAACACCTTCGCCTCGCCGATGCTTCAGCGCCCGCTCGCCCTCGGTGCGCACATCGTCGTCCACTCCGCGACCAAGTATCTCGGCGGCCATTCCGACCTGGTGGGAGGTGCCGTGGTGGTCGGGGAGGATGCCGAGCTCGCCGAGCGCCTTGCTTTCCTGCAAAACGCGGTGGGCGCGATCCAAGGGCCTTTCGACAGCTTTCTGGCGCTGCGAGGGCTGAAAACCCTCGCGTTGCGCATGCGCGCCCATTGCGAGAATGCTCTCGCCATCGCCGAATGGCTGACAAAACACCCCAAGGTCGAGCGCGTGCTCTACCCTGGCCTTGCCAGCCATCCGCAGCATGCGCTGGCCACGGTGCAGATGCGGGCTTTCGGCGGCATCGTCTCCTTCGTGCCGCGGGGCGGCGCCGAGGCCGCGGTTCGACTGCTCGAGCGCCTGCGCCTGTTCACGCTCGCCGAAAGCCTCGGCGGGGTCGAAAGCCTGGCCAATTTGCCCGCGCGCATGACCCACGCTTCGATTCCGCCTGAAGTCCGAGCGAGACTCGGCATCGGCGAAGACCTCATCCGCCTGAGCGTCGGCATCGAGGCGGTGGAAGACCTGATCGAAGACCTCGCGCAGGCCCTCGCGGCCATCTAACCGCCTCTCCCAGCTCGAAGCGAACGAGGGACGCGCGCCTGCGACGAGCTTCGCTCGCGATCGTCCGCGCACAACGGCGCGCAGCCTGCCCCTGCCCGTGTTCGAGGCGGAATCATCCAGGCGGCTAAGGCTGGGCGAGCTCGGGGAGATCGCGGAAGAAGTCGAGCGCCTCGGGATTGGCCAGGGCCTCGGTGTTCCTGACCGGACGAGCGTGGATCACCTCGCGGACGGCGATCTCGCTCACTTTGCCGGACTTGGTGCGGGGTACGTCGGGAACGGCGAGGATCTTGGCCGGGACATGGCGCGGCGTGGTGTTTTCGCGGATCTGCCGGCGAATGCGTTCGCGCAAGGCCTCGTCCAACACCACCCCCTCGCGCAGCCGGACGAAGAGGACCACCCGGACGTCGCCCTCCCGTTCCTGCCCGACCGCCACCGCCTCGAGCACCTCGGGGATTTGCTCGACCTGCCGATAGATCTCGGCAGTACCGATCCGCACGCCGCCAGGGTTCAAGGTGGCGTCCGAGCGGCCGAGGATGATCAGTCCGTCGTGCTCGGTGAGGATGGCGTAATCCCCGTGATGCCATACGCCGGGAAAGCGCTCGAAGTAGGCGGCGCGGTACTTGCGGCCCTCCGGGTCGTTCCAGAAGCCGATCGGCATCGAGGGGAAGGGTGCGGTGCAGACGAGTTCGCCCGGCGCGCCGCGGATGGAGCGGCCTTCTTCGTCGAAGATTTCGACTTTCATGCCAAGCCCACGGCACTGGAGTTCGCCCCGCCACACCGGAAGCAGCGGATTGCCGAGGGCGAAACACGAGATGATGTCCGTGCCTCCCGAAATCGAGGAGAGCAGCACCCGCTCCTTGATGTCGCGGTAGACGTAATCGAAGCTCTCGGGCAAGAGCGGCGAGCCGGTGGAGAGGATCGTCTTGAGCGTGCTCAGGCGATGGCTCTCGCGCGGTTTGACCCCAGCCTTTTCGAGCGCCGCGAGGTACTTGGCGCTGGTTCCGAAGACCGTGATGCCATCGGCATCTACGAGATCCCATAGGACCTTGCCATCGGGGTAGAAGGGCGAGCCGTCGTAAAGCACGACTGTCGCCCCGACGGCGAGGGAGGAGACCAGCCAGTTCCACATCATCCACCCGCAGGTGGTGTAGTAGACGATCCGATCCTCGCGGCGAAGATCGGTATGGAGCACGAGCTCCTTCAAGTGCTGGATGAGGGTGCCGCCGGCACCGTGCACGATGCACTTGGGCACGCCGGTCGTCCCCGAGCTATAGAGGACGTAGAGCGGATGGTCGAAGGGGAAATGCTCGAACTCGAGCGGCGGCGGATCGGGGATCCGAAAAGCGTCCCACCACACGGCCTTGCCCAAAGCCGAAAGCGAAGGTCGTTCGCCGTCGGTGGAGACCATCACCACCCGCTCGATCGAGGGAATGCGACTCAGCACCTCGCCGATCTTCGAAAGCAGCTCGAAACGCTTGCCGCCATAACGGTAGGCGTTGGCCGAGAAGAGGATCTTGGGCTCGATTTGCCCGAATCGGTCGACCACGCCGCTCACCCCGAAATCGGGCGAGGTGGAGGACCAGATCGCCCCGAGACTCGTGGCCGCCAGCATCGCGATCACGGTCTCGGGAATGTTCGGCATGTAGCCGGCCACCCGATCCCCCGCTCCCACCCCGGCGGCCCTGAGTGCCGCAGCGAGGCTCGCAACCTCGCGATGGAGCTCGGCATAGCTGATTTCGCGCGGCGCGACGGTCTCGCCGCGCGCGATTAGTGCCGGACGATCGTCGTGATGGCGTAGGAGGTTCTGCGCGAAGTTGAGTCGGACGCCGGGGAACCAGCGGGCCCCGGGCATCCGATCCCCGTCCAGCAGGACCTCACCGAAGGATCCGCTCGCGCGGATGCCGCAAAACTCCCATACCGCCACCCAGAAACGCTGTGGTTGGCGGATCGAGAACTCATAGAGCCCGTACCAGTCGAGCACGTCGGGCTCGTATTCCTGCTGGACGAAGCGGATGAAGCGGCTGAGATTGGCACGCTCGATCCGCTCCGGACTGGGTCGCCACAAGGCTTCGGTCATCTCGCTTCCCCCTGTTCCATTTCCAAGCAGCGCTTTCAGGCCGACCGACGCCGCGGCGGACGCCCGTGATTCGTCAGCCGAGGGCGGCTTCCAGTTCGGGCAGCACCTTGAACAGATCACCGACCAGGCCGATGTCGGCGATCTCGAAGATCGGCGCTTCCGGGTCCTTGTTGATCGCCACGATCGTGCCCGCATCCTTGATGCCGGTCAGGTGCTGGATCGCGCCCGAAATGCCCACGGCGATATAGAGCTCCGGGGCAATGATCTTGCCCGTCTGTCCCACTTGCAGATCGTTGGGCGCATAGCCGGCATCCACCGCCGCTCGCGAGGCGCCCACCGCCGCCCCCAGTTTGTCGGCGAGCCGGTAGATGATCTGGAAGTTCTCGGCCGAGCCGAGGGCACGCCCTCCGGAGACGACACGGGTCGCGCTCTGGAGATCGGGGCGGTCGCTCTTGCCCTGGCGCAGCTCGACGAAACGGGTGTGCGCCGGCAGTTCGACCGCGACTTCCCTCGCCTCGATTGGCGCCGACTCGACGCGGGTTCCCGCCGCCGGCCATGATGCGATGCGCACCGTCGCCACCACCGGAATACCCTCAGGCACCTCCACGGTGAGGATCGCATTCCCCGCGTAGATCGGCCGCTTGAAGCGGCGCGGGCCGAGTACGGCCATGAGATCGCTCACCTGAGGAACGCCGAGCAATGCCGCGACACAGGGCATCAGGTCCTTGCCGAAGGTCGTTGCGGGGCCGAACACGTAGTGGTAACCCGCCGCCAGTTCGACGATCTGCGGAGCGAGCACCTGCCCCAGGGGGTGGGCATTTTCGGGGCGCGACACCGTGAGGACGCGATCCACCCCTTCGATCCGCGCTGCCTCCTCGGCGATCGGCCCCGGCTCGGCGGCAAGAACCGCGACCGCCACCTCCTCCGGCGACAGCGCCCGCGCCGCGCTCACGCACTTGGCGGTGGCGTTGCGATTCAAGCGCCCCGAGAGATGTTCGGCAACGATCAGCACTCTGCTCATGGCACCAGCCCTCACAGCAGGCCGCGCGCGCGAAGCGCGGCGACGAGTTCGGCAGCATCCTTGACCATGATCCCCTTCTGCCGCTTGGACGGCGGCTCGTAGTGCAGGACCTTCAGCTCCGGACCGAGCTCGAGACCGAGATCGGCGAGGGCAAGGGTCTGAAGGGGCTTGGTCTTGGCCTTCATGATCTCGGGGAGCTTGATGAAACGCGGCTCATTGAGGCGGAGGTCGGTGGTGATCACGCAAGGCAGCTCGACCTCGAGCACCTCGAGCCCGGCATCGACCTCGCGCGTCACGCGCGCCCACCCTCCCTCGACCTCGACTTTGCTCGCGAAGGTCGCTTGCGGGCGACCCCAGAGGGCGGCCAGCATCTGACCGGTCTGGTTGCAATCATCGTCGATCGCCTGCTTGCCGAGGAGCACGATTCCCGGCTGCTCGCGGCGCACCAGCTCGAGGAGGACGCGCGCGGCGGCGAGCGGTTCGAGCGAGCGGTCGGCAACCACATGGATCGCGCGATTGGCACCCATCGCGAGCCCGTTGCGTAGATGGGCGGCGGCATCGGCCGGGGCGATCGTGGCCACCACCACCTCGGAGGCGAGCCCCCGCTCGCGCAGGCGCAGCGCCTCCTCCAGGGCAATCTCGTCGAAGGGATTCGCCGAGAGCTTGACGCCCTCGGTGACCACCCCGGAGCCGTCGGGCTTGACCTGGATCCGGACGTTGTAATCGACGACGCGTTTGTAGGCGACCAGGATCTTCATGAGAGCGCAACCCCTGAGCGGACCTTCGGGAACGATGCCGCGGCCGCCGGTCGATGAGTCGTGGAGCGGGAATTGTAGCGCAAGCGCCCCAGCGTTCCCCCGCGCGGGTGCGGTTCAACGCGACGCAATGCGGCCTAGCCGCACTTCGAATGTCCGCAATGCAGGCAAACCGCGCAACCCTCGAGCACGACCACGGCCTTGGTGTGACAGCGCTCGCAGAGCGTGGCATGGGGCGGATAGGAGACCTCCGTGCCGATGTCCTGCTCTTCACCAGCGGTGGCCAGATCCTGGCGCTTCGACCGTTGCCGGAGCTCGCGGCGTTTTTCCTCGATCAGCCGCCGTCGTTCCGGGCTGAGACCAGGATCATGGATCAGGCCGATGGCCTTGAGGTGATCCTCGATCACCGCCCCGATCTCGGCCACGATCGAGGGCATGTACTTGCCGCCCGGCTTGAAGTAGCCGCCGCGCGGATCGAAGACCGCCTTCATCTCCTCGACCAGGAAGGTGACGTCGCCGCCCTTGCGGAACACCGCGCTGATGATCCTCGTCAGCGCCACGATCCACTGGAAATGATCCATGTTCTTCGAGTTGATGAAGATCTCGAAGGGGCGGCGCTGCTCGTGCGGGGTGCCGGCGTTGAGCACGATGTCGTTGATGGTCACGTAAAGCGCATGCTCGAACAGCGGGCTCTTGATCTTGTAGGTCGCGCCCAGCAGCACTTCTGGCCGCTCCAGGCGCTCGTGCATCTGGATGACTTCGCCCCCGGAGGTCGGCGGAGCGTTGCTTGCCCCAGGCTCATCGCTGGTCGGTTTGACGACTTCATAACCCACGATCTTCTTGTCGATGCGGATCGCCATGTTCAGAACTTCCCGTAGTAGCCCTCTTTGAGCGCATCGAAGAGGTTGGCGGCGGTGTGCGTCTCGCCGTCGTACTCGATCTCTTCGTTGCCCTTGACCTCGACCACCGAACCATCCTCGAGGATGAAGCGGTAGGTGGTGTTCTCGAGGTCCTTCTCCTTGACCAGCACCCCCTGGAACGCCTCCGGGTTGAAGCGGAAAGTGGTGCAGCCCTTGAGCCCCGCTTTCCAGGCGTGCAGATACACGTCCTTGAAGCGCTCGTAGGGGAAGTCGGTCGGGACGTTGACCGTCTTCGAGATCGAGGAGTCCACCCACTTCTGCGCCGCCGCCTGGACGTTCACGTGATCGATGGGCGTGATGTCCTCGGCGGTCACGAAGTACTCGGGTAGCTTCTCCTCTTCCCGCTCGGCGTAGGGCTTGGCCTTGGGATTGACCAAGGTGCGGTAGGCGAGGAGCTCGTAGGAGAGCACCTCGACCTGCTCCTTGGTCTTCTTGCCTTCGCGGATCACGTTGCGGAAGTACTGATGCGCGAAGGAAGGCTCGATGCCGTTCGAGGCGTTGTTGGCAAGCGAGAGCGAGATCGTGCCGGTGGGCGCGATCGAGGTGTGGTGGGTGAAGCGCGCGCCATGCTCGGCGATCGCTTCGATCAGATCGGGCCGCACTTCACCGATCCGTTGCATGTAGCGCGAGTAGCGCGCGTGCAGCACCTTGCCGGGAAGCCGATCCCCCACCTTGATCCCGTCGCGGGCCATCTCCGGACGCTTGGCGAGCATCGCTGCCGTCACCTCGAAGCGCTCCTCCATGATCGGCGCGGGACCTTTCTCCTTGGCGAGCTCCACACCGACCTCCCAACCCGCGATCGCCATCTCCCGGGTCACCGCCTCGGTGAAGGCGAGCGACTCGGGGCTGCCGTAGCGCATCCTGAGCATGGTCAGGGTCGAGCCCAGACCCAGAAAGCCCATGCCATGCCGCCGCTTGCGGCGGATTTCCTCCGCCTGCTTGGCAAGCGGCAGACCGTGGATTTCGACCACGTTGTCGAGCATCCGGGTAAAGACCTTGACCACCTCGCGGTAGCTTTCCCAATCGAAGCGCGCCTTCTCGGTGAAGGGGGCCTCGACGAAGCGGGTGAGATTGACCGAACCGAGCAGGCAGGCACCATAGGGCGGCAGGCCCTGCTCCCCGCACGGATTCGTGGCGCGGATGTTCTCGCACCACCAGTTGTTGTTCATCTCGTTCATCCGGTCGATGAGGATGAACCCAGGCTCGGCATAGTCATAGGTGGAGGCCATGATCTGGTCCCACAGGTGCCGGGCCTTGATCCGGCGGTACACCTTGCACGCGACCTTGCCGTCCTCGCGCACGATGTAGCCTTCCTGGATCGGCCAGTCGCGCCATAGCACCTGCGCGGGGTCGTCGAGATCGAGCTCGCTTGCTTCCTTGGAATGGACCGGGAAGACCAGGGGCCATTCCTCGTCGTTCTCCACCGCGCGCAGGAAGTCATCGGTGATGAGCAGCGAGAGATTGAACTGCCGAAGCCGCCCATCCTCGCGCTTGGCGCGGATGAACTCGCGCACGTCCGGGTGCGAAACGTCGAAGGTGCCCATCTGCGCCCCGCGGCGACCACCGGCGGAGGAGACGGTGAAGCACATCTTGTCGTAGATGTCCATGAACGACAGCGGCCCCGAGGTGTAAGCCCCGGCACCGGCGACGAAAGCCCCGCGCGGCCTGAGCGTGGAGAACTCATAGCCGATGCCGCAACCGGCTTTGAGCGTGAGCCCGGCCTCGTGCACCTTGCTCAGGATGTCGTCCATCGAGTCATGGATCGGCCCCGAGACGGTGCAGTTGATCGTGGAGGTGTTGGGCTTGTGCTCGCGCGCACCGGCATTGGACACGATCCGTCCTGCAGGGATGGCCCCCTGTCGGAGCGCCCAAAGGAAGCGCTCGTACCAATACCGGCGCTTCGCCTCGGTCGCCTCGACCTCGGCCAGCGCACGCGCCACCCGCTGCCAGGTGGCATCGATGTCCTCATCGACCGGCTCGCCCTTGAGGGTGCGCAGGCGGTACTTCTTGTCCCAGATGTCCCGGGAGGCGGGCTGAAGCGGGATCAGGGGCACCTCGCCGCGCCCGGCGAGAGACTCTGCTGGCATGCTCATGACGGCTGACACCTTGGCGTGATACGGAGCTCACCCGGCGGGGAAGGACCCGCTCCGACGCGAGACGCCGCAGCATCGACCCTCCCCCACGATCAAACCGAAATGTTGTGTCTTTCTGGCAGGCTGGCAACTAGATCTTGTATCGCACGAGCTTAGGATGCCGTTCGGGCGACGTCAACCGAACGCCACGGCCCGCCAGGGCGAGGCTTGACCCGGCTCCTCCCGCGGCGCAGTCTTGCGATCCATTCCCCTTACCCGCCTTCGATGAGACGCCTGAGGAGCCTGCGACTGCGATGTGCCCTTATGCTCTGGGCGGCGATGCTGCCGTCCATGGCGGGCGCCTTGCCGGCAGCGGTCGATGGCCAGGCCCTGCCCTCGCTGGCGCCGATGCTCGAGAGGGTGCTGCCCTCCGTGGTCAACGTTCATACGCGAAACCGGGTGCGCCTTCGCGATCCCTTCCTCGAGGACCCGGTCTTCCGCTACTTCTTCGGTCTGCCCGACGTTCCGCGCGAGCGCATCCAGCAATCCCTCGGCTCCGGAGTGATCGTGGATGGCGAACGGGGTTTGGTCCTGACCAATCATCACGTCATCGCCGGCGCTGAAGACATCTTGGTCACCCTCCAGGACGGCCGGACGCTCCCGGCCCGCTTCGTCGGCTCGGATCCCGAGACCGATCTTGCGCTGATTCGAGTGGCGGCAGAGAACCTCAAGGAACTTCCCTTGGCCGATTCCGACCGGCTGCGGGTCGGCGATTTCGTGGTGGCGGTCGGTAACCCCTTTGGCCTCGGCCAGACCGTGACCTCCGGCATCGTCTCGGCGCTCGGGCGAAGCGGGCTGACCGGGATCGGCATCCAGAACTTCATCCAGACCGACGCGAGCATCAACCCCGGCAACTCCGGTGGTGCCCTGGTCAATCTCCGCGGCGAGCTGGTCGGGATCAACACCGCGATCTATACCCCCTCCGGCGGGAATGTCGGCATCGGTTTCGCCATTCCCTCCAATCTCGCGCGCTCGGTGATGAGCCAGCTGCTCGAACATGGCCGCGTGCGGCGCGGCTCGCTCGGGGTCGAGGTCCAAGCGATCGATGAGGCGCTCGCCGAAGCGCTCGGCATCGAGCCCGGCCAGGGGGCGGTGGTGACCCGCATCCGACCCGGCTCTCCGGCGGAGGCGGCAGGACTCGCCCCCGGCGATGTCATCCTGAGCCTCGATGGCCGGAGCATCCGCCAACCCGCCGACCTGCGCGTCGCCGAAGGTCTCGCGCCGGTGGGCAGCCCTCTCGAGCTCAAGCTACTGCGCGAAGGCCGCGAGCGGCGTCTTGAGGTCACCTTGACCGAAAGCGGTCCGCTGCGGGTGGCGGGATTACATCTCGACCGGCGCCTCGAAGGGGCCTGGTTCGCCGAGCTCACCCCCCAAGAGCGCCGGCGCGGCCTTCGCGGCGTGCGGATCGAGCGGGTGGACCCGGGAAGCGCTGCGCTCAGGGCGGGACTGCGCGAGGGCGACCTGCTCCTCGCGCTCGGCGAGGTCGAAATTCCGGACTTGGCCACGCTTGCCCGCGTGCTTCGGCGTAGCCCCGAGTCGCTCGATCTCATCATCCGCCGGGGCCGCACCCTGCTCCGCGTCCCGCTCTGAGTCCCCTCGCCTGCCCATGTCCAAAGCCTTTTCGAACTGTTTCGCAGCCCCCGATGCGAACGCCCTGCCGCTGCTCGCCGTCTCCCTAGCCGAATGGCCGAAGGTGGCGGCCAGCCTTTCCCCGCTCGAAGCGCGCTTCGCGGAGGGGGCCGGCTTCCGCGCCGAGCCGGGGAGTTTCCTGATCCTGCCAGGTCCGGATGGGGCACCCAGGACCGTGCTCGCAGGCGTCGAGTCGTATCGGAGCTGCCAAGCGCTCGGCGCTTTGCCGTGGCTGCTGCCGCCAGGCGACTATCGGCTCGCGGGCGGAGCCGATCCCGAACGCGCTGTCCTCGCCTGGGGCCTCGGGGCTTATCGCTACGCCCGCTACCGCAAGCCGCCGAGGATGCCCGCGCGCTTGGCGGCAAGCGAACAGGACTTTCCCGAACAGGCGAGGGCGCTTCGCGCGATCTGGTGGCTGCGCGATCTCATCAACACGCCGGCGGAAGAGCTCGGCCCCGCGGAACTCGCCGAGGTCGCGGGCGAACTCGCCCGTCACGCGGGTGCGACCTTGCGCACCTGGGTGGGCGAGGAGCTGCTTTCTGCGGGTTTCCCCACCATCCACGCCGTGGGCCGCGCCAGCGCCCGCGCCCCCCGCTTGATCGAGCTCCTCTGGGGCGATCCCGAGGCGCCTGAGCTCGTGCTCATCGGCAAGGGCGTCTGCTTCGATTCGGGCGGGCTCGATCTCAAGCCGGCCGAGGGCATGCGCTGGATGAAGAAGGACATGGGTGGGGCCGCCCATGCCCTGGCCTTGGCGCGCGTGGTGATGGAGGAGGGCCTGCCCGTCCATCTGCGGGTGCTCATTCCCGCCGTGGACAACATGATCGACGGCCGCGCCTTCAAGCCTGGGGATGTCATCCGCACGCGCTCAGGATTGACGGTCGAGATCGACAACACCGACGCCGAGGGCCGGCTGATCCTCTGCGATGCGATCAGCTACGCCGGCGAGCGCGCCTACGATCTCTGCCTGATCTTCGCCACCCTCACCGGCGCCGCGCGCATCGCGCTCGGGCCGGAGCTTCCCGCTTTCTACACCGACGATGACGCGCTCGCCGCGGCGATCGAAGAGGCGGCGCGAAGCTGCGAGGATCCCTGCTGGCGGATGCCGCTGTGGCGCCCGTATCTTGAGTACCTCGAGAGCCCGATCGCGGATCTCGCCAACGCTGGCGGCGGCAAGATGGCCGGAAGCATCGTGGCGGCGTTGTTCCTCGCCCGCTTCCTCAGGCCCGACCGGCCCTTCGCGCACTTCGACCTCTACGCCTGGAACGACAAGGACCGGCCCGGACGGCCGCGCGGCGGCGAGGCGCAGTGCCTGCGCGCCATGATCGAGGTGCTGCGCCGCCGCTACCGCCAAGCGTCCTAAAACGGCTCGTCGAAGCGCACCTCGCCCTCCACGGCCACCTGATACGCGCTCACCCGCCGCTCGAAGAAGTTGGTGAGCTCCTGCACGTCCTGCAGGCTCATGAAGGGGAACGGATTGCGCGCCCCGAAGCGGGGTTCGAGGCCGAGCTGAAGCAGGCGCTGATCGGCGACGTACTCGAGGTATCGGCGCATATCGCGCAAGCTGAGGCCGGCGACCCCCTCGGCGAGCACATCGGCCGCAAACTGGGTTTCGCAATCCACCGCCTCCTCGAGCATGGCCACGACCTGGTGGCCGAGCGCCCGATCGAAGAGCGATGGCTCCTCTTCCCGCACCGTATCCACCACCGCGAAGCCGAAGGCCATGTGCCCGCTTTCGTCGCGGAAGACCCAGTTGGTGCCGCTCGCCAGCCCATGGAGCAACCCGCGCGAGCGCAGGAAATACACGTATGCGAAAGCGGCAAAGAAGAACAAGCCCTCCACGCAAGCGGCGAAGCCGATCAAGTTGAGCAGGAAACGGCGCCGATCCTCCGCCGAGCGCAAGGTCTTGAGCTCATGGATCGAATCGATCCAGCGGAAGCAGAACTCCGCTTTGCGGCGGATGGAGGGGATATGCTCCACCGCCGCGAAGGCCCGCTGTCGCGCCTTGGGATCGGGCAGATAGGCGTCGAGCAGGGTGAGGTAGAACTGGACGTGCAGCGCCTCCTCGAACAGTTGCCGCGACAGGAACAAGCGCGCTTCGGGCGCGTTGATGTGACGGTAGAGATTGAGCACCAGGTTGTTGGCGACGATCGAATCGCCGGTCGCGAAAAACGCGACCAAGCGCTCGATCAGATGGCGTTCGCCAGGGCCGATGCGAAGCCTGAGGTCATCGAGATCCGTGGAGAAATCCACCTCTTCCACCGTCCAGGTGTTGCGCACCGCCTGGCGATACATCTCGTAAAAGCGCGGATAGCGCATCGGCCGCAAGCTGAGGAAAAAACCCGGATCGAGCAAGCGGCTCGAACCGCGAAGAGAGGATTCCACGGCACTCATTGGCAAGCCTCGCAGGTCTCGGGCTGGGCCAGCGAGCAGCTCACCGCCGCCTGCGCGGAAACGGTCGCTTTGGCGATCGAGCTCGCCGGCCGCGAGCGCAGGTAATAGGTGGTCTTGAGCCCCTGCTTCCAGGCGTACATGTACATCGAGGACAAGGCCCCGATGGTGGGCCTGGCCAGGAAGAGATTGAGCGACTGCCCTTGATCGACGAAGGGGGCACGCGCGGCGGCGAGATCGATCAAGGCCCGCATCGGCAGCTCCCAGGCGGTGCGGTACACCCGCCGGAGAATCTCCGGGATCTGCTCGATCCCTTGCACGGAGCCATCGGCGAGGATGATCCGTTCCCGCATCGCCGGCGTCCACAGCCCAAGCCGCTTGAGCTCGGCCACCAGCTCAGCATTGATCTGCAAGAACTCGCCGGAGAGCGTCTCGCGCTTGAACAGATTGCTCAGCTGTGGCTCGACCGACTCGTAGCAGCCGGCGATCGAGGCGATCGTGGCGGTGGGCGCGATGGCGATCAGCAAGCTGTTGCGAAGACCATGGGCGGCGATGCGCGCCTTGAGGTGGTCGAAGCGCTCCGGGCACTCGGGCCGAGCGCCCCACAGCTCATGGTGGAGAGCGCCGCGCGCGGTACGGGTCTCGGGGAAAGCCGGATGCGGACCTTTCTCGATGGCGAGGTCGCAGGAGGTATCGAGGGCATGGTAATAAACCTCCTCGGCGATCCGGCGAGCGAGGCGCAAGGCCTCTTCGCTGTCGAAGGGCAGGCGCAGGCGGAAGAAAACGTCTTGCAGGCCCATCACCCCGAGGCCGATCGGCCGCCAGCGCAGATTCGCGCGGCGCGCGCTCTCGATCGGGTAATCGTTGAGATCGATCACCCGATCGAGCTGCCGAACCGCAAGCCGCACCGTCCGAGCGAGCTTGGCGAAGTCGAAACGACCCTGCTCGTCGCAGTGGCGGGCGAGGTTGATCGAGCCGAGGTTGCAGACCGCCGTCTCCTCCTCCGACGTGATCTCGAGGATCTCGGTGCAAAGATTGGAGCTGTGGACCACCCGACCGGGCAGCGCGGTCTGGTTGCAAAGCGCATTGGCCCGGTCCTTGAAGCAGATCCAGCCGTTGCCGGTCTCGGCGAGGGTGCGCATCATCCGTCCATAGAGCTCGCGCGCCGGCAACACCTTGCGGGCAAGCCCTCGGGCTTCGGCTTGCCGGTAAGCCTGCTCGAAGGCCTCGCCGTAAAGATCGGGCAGCTCCGGCACATCGTTGGGATCGAACAGCGACCAAGGCTCATCGGCCTCGACTCGGCGCATGAACAGATCGGGGATCCAGTGGGCGATGTTGAGGTGATGGGTCCGCCGCATCTCATCGCCGACGTTGTCGCGAAGCTCGAGAAACTCCTCGATGTCGGCATGCCAGGTCTCGAGGTACACGCAGCAGGCCCCCTTGCGCCGACCGCCCTGATTGACCGCGGCCACCGAGCAATCGAGCGTCTTCAGCCAGGGCACGATGCCGCTCGAACGCCCATTCGTGCCGCGGATCAGGCTGCCGCGAGCACGCACGCGGGTGAAGGGGATGCCGATGCCGCCGGAAAATTTGGAGAGCTTGGCGATTTCCGTGTAGCGCTGGTAAATCCCTGCAAGCGAATCCTCTGGCGAATCGAGCAGAAAGCAGGAGGACATTTGCTCGTGCCGGGTTCCCGCGTTGAAAAGCGTCGGCGAGCTCGGCAGGTACTCAAGCCGCGAAAACGCGCGATAAAGGCGCGCCGCTTCCTCGAGGTCCTCGGCCAGGGCGCAGGCGATGCGCAGGAAAAAGTGCTGCGGACCCTCGATCGGGACGCGCTGCTCGGGGTGCCTGAGCAGGTAGCGGTCGTAGACTGTCTTGAGTCCGAAGTAACTGAAGAACCCATCGGCGGCAGGATCGGCCAGCGCATCGAGCACTTCGGCGTGGCCAGCGACGAAGTCGTGAAGCCTCTCATTGATCAAGCCCAGCCGATGGCCGAGGGCCACCGCCTCGGAAAAGCATCGCACCCCGAGCGCCGCCAAATCCTCGGTGATGAGTCGGGCGAGCATCCGCGCCGCGAGCGCCGCGTACTCGGGGTCTTCGACGATCAGCATGGCCGCGTTGTGGATCGCAAGCTCATCGAGCTCGCGCAAGTGCATCCCAGGGCGCAGGCCCGCAATCGTGGGCAACGCCACCCGCAAGGGATCGACAGCGACGAGATCGCGCGCAAGAGAGGCAATCCGCTGGTGGATCTTTTCGAGGTCCACCGGCTCCCGCCGACCCTCGCGCCCGACCAGCCACGACACGCTCGGCAGCTCTTGCGAGCGCAGCACCAAAGCCGAATCGAAAAGCCCTTCCCCTTCCGCCATCGTCTTTGCCTCTTGCCTGATCGCGCACCCTCCGGCCCCCGGCGAGGGTCTCGTTCAACCCGGGTCCGCTCGGGGAAAGGGCACGAGCGATGGCGGCGCGAAGCCGCGCTCCGAACGACCCTGGACCCCACCCGCGAGAGTCCCCGGAAAGCGACCCGCACCCATCACTCGGTGCGGGGGCTGGCAGGTCTTCGGGCTCAGGGACGCGGGGCGAAACCCCACCTACTCGCCAGGCTTCCCAGGGCAGGACACCCCAGTGCCTCGTCTTGGCTTTCGTTTCCCCATACCGCTGCGGGGCAGCTCCGGATTCGCACCGGATTCCCTTTTCATCCCGGGACCCATGGCCACCGGGAACCAGCGAACCCAAGATATTTGGTCAGAAAGGCTCTGTCAACCCTAGATTTAGTGGTCAGGGCTGCTCCTTGGCGACGGCGAGTTCTCCCTTCTCGGCCTTGCCGGGCAGCTCGAAGGGCAAGGCTTCGGCGAGCGCAGGATCCTGGCGCAGGAGATCCACGGCATCGAGCAGGATGCGCGCCGCTTCGTGGAGCAGGGGGTCGCGAGTGAGGAGCTGCTCCGGCGACTCCTCTTCATCGGTGGTGGGCACCGGCCGTTCATCGGCGAGCAGCCCATCGTCCACGGGGGACTCGTCCTCGCTGGCCTGGATCAGACCTGCAGCGATCCGCGCCTGCCGCCGAGCCTCGCGCCGGGCCTGCTGGGCATCGCGCTCTGCTCTTCGCTTCTCGAGATTGAGCGAGACCTCCTCCTGCCGCCTCAGCGCGCGATACTCCTCCTGCTCCTCGCGCAGCAGACGAAATTCCAAGTCCTCGGCCACACGCCGCTCGTGCTGCCGGCGAAGACGATCCTCGATGCGCTCCGGCTCCCCGAAGCGCTGATAGGCCACGGGGTCGATCGTGTTGTAGGGCAGGGCGTTGTCCAGCGCCGACTCGCCAAACTCGGTGGGATCCAGCGTGATCGGAAAGCCGATATCCGGCTCGACGCCGCGATTTTGGGTGGAGCCGCCGCTGATCCGGTAGAACTGGGCCACGGTAAGCCTGAGCTGTCCGAGCTTCGGCCGCTCGTTGTTGACGATGCGATCGAGGTCGATGAGGTTCTGCACCGTGCCCTTGCCGTAGGTGGGTTCGCCGATGATCAGCGCCCGACCATAGTCCTGCAAGGCGGCGGCGACGATCTCGGAGGCCGAGGCGGAGGCACGGTTGACCAGAATCGCCAGCGGCCCGCGATAGACCGACTGGTTCTCGGGGATTTGCTCGATGTCGATGCGGCCGTGGGCATTGCGCACCTGTACCACCGGCCCCTTCTCGACGAACAAGCCCGTGAGCTCGGTGGCCTCATTGAGGGAGCCGCCGCCGTTGTCGCGAAGGTCGAGCACGATGCCATCCACGCCCTCGGCGGAGAGCTCGCGCAGGAGCCGGGCCACGTCCCTGGTCGTGCTGCGATAATCGGGATCGCCGTTGCGGCGCGCCTCGAAGTCCTGATAGAAGGCGGGTAGGGCGATGACGCCCACGCGCCGCGGGCTCTGCTCACCGGGCAGCTCGATGATCGCGCGCTTGGCGGCCTGATCTTCGAGCTTCACCCGATCGCGCACCAGCCTCACGATCCGGTGCGGGCCGTCGGGGCCGGCGTCGGCGGGCAAGATGTCGAGGCGGACCACCGTGCCCTTCGGACCACGGATCAGGTCGACCACGTCGTCGAGCCGCCAGCCCACCACGTCCTGCATCGGGCCATCGTCGCCCTGCGCCACGCCGACGATGCGATCACCGGGCCTGATCTGCCCCGAGACTGCAGCGGGACCGCCGGCCACCACCGAACGCACCACGGTGTACTCCTCCTGCCGCTGGAGTACCGCGCCGATGCCCTCGAGCGACAGACGCATCGAAATCTGGAAATTCTCTGAGGCCCGCGGACCCATGTAGCCAGTGTGCGGATCCATCGCCGCCGCGTAGGCATTAAGGAAGACCTGGAACACGTCGTCCGCCTTGAGCTCGAGGATGCGCTTCTCGAAGCTCAGGTAACGGCGGTCCAGGGTCTTCTTCGCATCGGACAGTTCGCGCCCGGCGAGCAGAAGCCTGATCACGTCGTTGGTGACGCGGCGTCGCCACAGCTCATCGAGCGCCTCCTCGTCCTTCGCCCATGGTGCCTTGGCGCGAGCCACTCGATAGCTCTCGTCACGGTCGAGCGGAATCTCACCGCCGAGAAAGGCGCGAGCGAAGGCGGTGCGCTCGCGTACCCGCGCGAGATAGCGTTCGTAGATCTCGAAGGCCGGCGACAGATCCTGCCCGCGGATGGCGTCGTCGAGGGCGTGCCGCCAACGCTCGAAGCTCGCGAGATCCTCCTGGGTGAAAAAGAGCCGCTCGCCATCGAGGCTTTGCAGGTAGCGCTCGAGGATGCGCTCGGACATCGCATCGTCGAGCGGCCGCGCCGCATAGTGGAAACGGGAGAAGAAGCGACTCGCCCACAGCGCCGCTTGGGCGTGTTCCGCGGCCGGCGCGAGGCGCGGCCCGTTCTCCGCTGCGGCGGAGGCAGCGGCGCATGGGGCGAGGAACAGCGCGAGAAGCGATCCCAGGACGCGCGCGATCATGTCGCCTCCTCGACCACACCGGAGCGAACCGCCATCCGGTCCGCGTGATAGGACGAGCGAACGAACGGCCCGGCGGCGACGTCGCGGAAGCCCATGCTCCGCGCCTCTCGACCGAGCTCGGCGAACTCCTCGGGAGTCCAGTAGCGAAGAACCGGATGATGATGAGCGCTCGGTTGCAGGTACTGACCGATGGTCACCAGCGAGACACCGTGCGCACGGAGGTCGGCGAGGACTTCGAGCACCTCCTCCCGACCCTCGCCCAGCCCGAGCATGATCCCGGACTTGGTCGGGACCTCGGGATGACGCTCGCCGAAGCGCGCGAGGAGGGCGAGAGAAGCGCGGTAATCGGCGCCGGGACGAACCGCGGGATAGAGCCGAGGCACGGTCTCCACGTTGTGATTGAAGACATCAGGCGGCGCCTGACCGAGCAGATCGAGCGCCCGCTCGAGGCGGCCCTTGCCGCGGAAGTCCGGCGTCAGGATCTCGACCTTGATCCCCGGCACCGCCTCGCGTACCGCCCGAATACAGGCCACGAAATGGCTCGCCCCTCCATCGCGCAGATCATCGCGATCGACCGAGGTGATCACGACGTAACGAAGCCCCATCTCGCGCACGGTCTCGGCCAGGCGCCGGGGCTCGTCGGGATCCGGCGGCATGGGCCGCCCATGCGCGACGTCGCAGAAGGCGCAGCGTCGCGTGCAGAGGTCGCCGAGGATCATGAAGGTGGCGGTGCCGTGGCTGAAGCACTCGTGGATGTTCGGGCAAGAGGCTTCCTCGCACACCGTCACCAGCCGGTTCTGGCGCAGCTTTGCCTTGAGCGCCGCCACCGCTCCGGAGGCCGGGATCCGGATGCGAATCCAATCGGGCTTGCGCAGCCGAGCCTGAGCGGAAGGATCGAAACGAACGGGATTGCGGGACATCTTGTCCGCGCCGGTCTGCCGCTCGCCTTCGACGAGGAGGGGAATGTGGCGAGAATCGGAGGGCTTGATACTCATCGGGGGAATCGAGGGGGCGGCGCCTCCTCGAGTTGGAACCCGAAGAGGTCGGCGAGTTTCGGAAGCAGGATTCGGGCCACGTCGGCAACATCGCCCGGTCCGCCCCAGTCTAGCACCTGCGTGACCCTGAGGCCGCGGAATCCGCAGGGATTGATGCGCGAAAACGGCTCGAGGTCCATGTTCACGTTGAGCGCGATGCCGTGATAGCTGGCCCCGCGTCGGATGCGCAGTCCCAGCGCCATGATCTTCGCGCCCTGGACGTAAACGCCCGGTGCACCTTCCTTGCGCTCGCCGGTGATGCCGAAATCTCGAAGCAGCGCGATCACGGCCTCCTCGAGCCTGAAGACCAGCTCGCGAGGGCCGATCCCGAGACGGCGCAAATCGATGAGCGGGTAGAGGACCAACTGCCCGGGGCCGTGGTAGGTCACTTGTCCGCCTCGGTCCACCGGAACGACCGGGATCGAGCCGGGCAGGAGCACGTGCTCCCAGCGCCCCGCCTGCCCGAGGGTGAACACCGGATCGTGCTCGAGCCACCAGATCTCATCGGGGGTCTCTGCGTCGCGCGCCGCCGTCATCGCCTGCATCGCCCGCCACACGGGCTCGTAAGGCTGGCGCCCCAGGGCCCGCACCAGGCAGGGCCGCGGCACGGCCGCAGGGAACCGCGCGGCGATCACCGGCTCGGGTTCAACCACCGGACCACCACAGGACGAGACCATGCCGCATGCGGCGAAAGAATCCGCCGGCTCGCGCCTCCTCGAGGAGCACGGCCGGGCGTTCGGCGACCAGTCGTCCATCGAGTCGCACGAACACACGGCCGATCGGCTCGCGCGCCGCGATCGGGGCGACGAGCGGTCCGGCGAGCTCGAGCTCGGCGCTCAGGCGCGCCGCCGAGCCGCGCGGCAGCACCAGGTAGACCCTCTCGCCGACGCCGACCACGGCCTCATCGGCCTCTCCTTTCCACAGCGGGACACGCGCGAGCTCGGCTCCGGGCGGGTAGAGCTCCACCGCCTCGAAATGACGAAAGCCGTACTGAAGCAGCGCATGGCTCTGATCGGCACGCGCCCTCTCGCTCTGCGAACCGAGGACGACGCTGATCAGGCGCATTCCCTCGCGCTTGGCCGAGGCGATCAGGCAGTAACCGGCCTCCTGGGTATGGCCCGTTTTCATCCCGTCCACGCTCGCATCCCGCCAGAGCAGCAGATTGCGGTTGTTCTGGCGGATGCCTGCATACTCGAATTCCCGCTCCGAATACCAGCGGTAGTAATCGGGATGAGTGAGGATGACGGCGCGAGCCAAACGCGCGAGATCGCGCGCGGAGGAGACATGGCCCTCCGCGGGCAGGCCGTCTGCAGTCACGAAGCGGGTATTCCTCATCCCGAGCCGTGCCGCCTCCTCGTTCATCCTCGCAACGAAGGCCTCCTCGCTGCCGGCCACGTGCTCGGCGAGGGCGATGGTCGCGTCGTTGCCCGACTGGATGATCATCCCCTTGAGCAACTGCTCGACCGGAACCTGACGGCCGACCTCGACGAACATGCGCGAACCCGGCCGCCGCCACGCCTTCTCGCTGATCGTGACGGGATCTTCGAGCCCGAGCCGTCCTGCGGCGAGCTCCCCGAAGATCACGTAGGCGGCCATGATCTTGGTGAGGCTCGCCGGCGGAAGCGGCTGATCGGCATCGCGCTCGGCCAGCACTTCTCCGGATTCCGCCTCGATGAGCACGTAGCTGCGCACCGGCAGCTCGGGAGGCGGCGGCGCGAGCGCCAAGGCGAGCAGGAACGAGATCGGCAGGAGACTCATCGGCTTCAGGTCGAGGATCGAAGCATTTGGGCGGCGGGAAAACCGAGGCGTCGGACTTCGGCGAGCACCCGCGCGGCCTCCGCCGCCTCACGGAAGGGGCCCAGGCGCACCCGCCAGAAGGTGCGCCCGTTCGCTCGCACGCGGGTCAGACGCACGCCGCTCAGACCAGCCTCCTGAAGACGGTTGCGGGCGCGCCGGGCGTTCTCGCGCTCCAGGAAGGCCCCGACCTGGACGAACAAGGCCGATCCCTGGAGCGAGCGACTGCTGCCCACCGGACCCGGCTCGGCTTCCTCGGGATCGAGCGCCCGCACCTCGACCATCGCAGTACCCCGCGCGACGATGCCAAGACGCAGCGCCGCCACATAGGACAAATCGATGATCCGATCCGGTTTGAACGGCCCGCGGTCGTTGATCCGCACCACCACGCTCGCCCCATTCTCGAGATTGGTCACCCGCGCATAAGTGGGCAGCGGCAAGGTGCGGTGGGCGGCGGTGTATTGGAACATGTCATAGGGCTCGAAGCTCGAGGTCGGGCGACCGTGAAACTTCGTTCCGTACCAGGAGGCGAGCCCGCGCTCGACGTAGCCCTTTGCGCTCTCGAGCACATGATAGGTGCGACCATGGACGGTATAGGGGGAGTGATTCCCATAGCGGCTGCGCGGCTCCGCCCGTGGAACCGGTTCGGGAATCTTCTCGAGGTCGATTTCCACCCCGACTGGCGGCCCGTCGACGGGTTCCGTTTCGGCCGCAGGTGCGGCCTTCTGCACGCGACGCGGCTCGGCCACCGGATGAGGTTGGCGCGTCGGCGGAGGCGTCGCGCAGGCGGCGATCAGCAAGGCCGCGCCCATGAGGCTCAGCCACCATGCCGCGCTCATGGCGCGGTGCGGTCGCGCTCGAGGATGGCCTGGGCGAGCTGATACACCGCCATCGCATAGAGCGCGCTGCGGTTGTAGCGGGTGATCACGTAGAAGTTGGGGAAGGCGAGCCAGTACTCCGGGCCCTCCTCGCCTTCGAGCCGCACCAGATTGAGCGGCCGCGGATCGTCTTCCGCGACCTGAGGGCTACGGAAGCCGAGAGCGGCGAGATCCTTCGCCCTTCGATTCGCCTCCAGCCGCAGAGGACCGGGATCGCGTGCCCCGGCGAGCGCCTCGGCCGGCACCGCCACCGGCTCGCCCCGCTGCCAGCCATGCCGCGCGAGGTAGTTGGCGACGCTCGCGAACACATCGGGCATCGAGTTCCAAAGGTCGATGCGGCCATCGCCATCGGCATCGACTGCGTAGCTCCGGTAGCTCGAAGGCATGAACTGTCCGTAGCCCATGGCCCCGGCGTAGGAGCCCTTCAAAGCGGCGAGGTCGAGCCGCTGCTCCGCGGCGAGGGCGAAGAGTTGCTTGAGCTCGCGCGAGAAGAAAGCCTGCCGCGGAGGGTGGTAGAACCCGAGCGTAACCAGCGCATCGAGCACCCGGTGCCGGCCGAGATTGGCACCGTAGCTGGTTTCCACCCCCAGGATGGCGACGATGAGCTCCGACGGCACCCCGAAGCGCTCCTCCGTCCGCTCAAGCAGCGCGCGGTGACGAGCGAGGAAGGCTGCGCCGTCGGCGATCCGCCGCTCGTTGAGGAAAATCGGACGATAGCTGTGCCAAGGCTTGGACTCCGCCGGGCGATTGATGAGATCGATGATCTCCTGGCGATATCGAGCCTCCCCGAGCCAGCGAAGCACCTCGCCGGCATCCACACCGAATTCGGCGGCCACGCTCTGGGCAAAGGCCTCCTGACCCGGGTGCGACGCCCTCGCCGCGGCCGCGAGCGCTGCGAGAAGCACGAGAAAACTCAAGATCTTCACCAATGTTCCCGAGCCTGTTTCAAACGCGTCTCATGGTACACGAGGGCGGCGCGCTCGTACGCTGAGGCTCATCGCCACGCCGAAGCTTGCCATCATCGTGACCGCGATGGTGCCGCCATAGCTCAAAAGGGGCATGGGCACGCCCACCACGGGGATCAGACCGGCGACCATCGCCGCGTTCACCGAGACGTGGAGCAGGAAGGAGACCCCCAAAGCGCCTACGAGTAACCGACCGAACGGGCTCGGCGCCCCCATCGCCAGCCACAGGATCCTCAGGCCGAGCGCGAAATAGAGGAGTAGGCTGAGGGCGACCCCGACGAAACCGAATTCCTCGGCCAGTACCGCGAAGGCGAAATCCGTGGTGTGCTCGGGCAGGAACGCGAGATGCGCCTGCGTACCCTGGCCGAAACCTTTGCCGGTGAGGCCGCCGGAACCTACTGCCGTCAGCGCCTGGATGGTGTTCCAGCCATGGCCGAGCGGATCAGCATCGGGCGCGAAAAGGGTGCGGATCCGCATCTTTTGGTATTCATGCAAGAAAGGCCACGAGGCCGGGATCGCAGCGAGCCCCAGAGCGGCGAGGAGGAGGATCCGCCGCCAGGAGAGGCCGGCGAGGAAGACCACTGCGAGACCGGCGAGCCCGACCAGAATCGCCGTGCCCAGATCGGGCTGCAGTTGGATCATGAGCACCGGCGGGAGGATCATGGCAAAGCAGCCGAGCAAGGCCCCCCAGCCGGGCGGGATACCCGCGCGAGCGAGCAGCCAGGCGCAGGCCAAGGGTACGGTGAACTTGGCCAACTCCGAGGGCTGAAAGCGCAGAAGCCCGAGATCGAGCCAGCGTTCCGCCCCACGCCCCTCGCCGACCAGCAGGACCAGGACCAGGGGAAACAAGGAGAGGAGATAGAGATGGGGTGCGAAGCGCTCGAGCCAGGAAGGCGGAATCTGGGCACAGACCCAAAGTGCAAGGAAACCGATCGCGAGTCGCGAAGCCTGGCGCAGCACCAGCCCGTCGTTGCCCTCGCTCGCGGAATTGAGGATCACCAGGCCGATCGTGGCGATCGAGAGGCAGAGGATCAGTACGCCGGGATCCAGCCGACCGAGGCGGAGCGAGGAGGCGAGGATCGGCATGAGCGCGGAAAGAGGGGCGCCTTTCATCGCTCGCGCAGATCCCACCAAGCACGCAGAATCTCCCGCGCGACCGGGGCCGCCGCTCGGGCGCCGCTTTCTCCGGCCTCGACCAATACCGCCAAAGCGATCTCGGGTCGTTCGGCGGGAGCGAAGGCGACGAACAGCGCGTTGTGGCGCAAGCGCTCGGGCATGTCGCGACGCTCCTCCTCGCGGCGCGGGCTGCGCACGCGCTGGGCGGTCCCGGTCTTGCCGGCGACCCGGAAGGGCAGTTCGGCCGCGATCGCGCGGGCAGTGCCGCGGGGACCATGAACCACCGCGACCATGCCCTCGGCGACTACCCGCCAGTCGTTCTCGTCGATGTCCCAGGACGGCCACGGTTCGGCCGCGACGCGCTCGCCTCTCCCGAAGGCATCGCGATGGCTGCGCACGAGGTGCGGGCGGAAGCCCTGGCCGCGGGCCGCCAGCAGGGCCGTGGCGTGGGCGAGCTGGATCGGGGTGACCTGCCAATAGCCTTGACCGATGCCCGCGATCACCGTCTCGCCGGGGTACCAGGGTTCGCGGGATCGTTCGCGCTTCCAGGCGCGCGAGGGCAAGACGCCCGCGCTTTCCCCCGGCACGTCGATGCCCGTGGGCTGGCCGAATCCGAAGCGTCCCAGATAATCGCTCATCCGGTCGATACCGAGGTCCGAGGCCAGCGCGTAGAAATAGCTGTTCACCGATTCGGCGATGGCATCGTTCATGTCCACCCAGCCGTGGCCGCCCTTGCGCCAGTCGCGATAACCCTGGGATTGGCCTGGGAGGCGGAACTCGCCGGTGGAGAGGTAGCGTCGGCTCGGATCGCGCATACCGTGCGCGAGCGCAGCGAGCGCCAAGAAGGGCTTGATCGTCGATCCTGGCTCATAAAGTCCCTGCACGGCACGGTTGTAGAGCGGGCGGTCGGGATGCTCGAGCAGACGGCGGTACTCGCCGACTCGCATCCCGCGCACGAAATCGTTCGGGTCGTAGCCCGGCAGGCTGAGCAGCAGCAACACTTCGCCCGAGCGCGGATCCAGCGCGATCGCCGCTCCGCGCGCACCGGCGAAAGCCGCCACTGCCGCCTCCTGCAGGGCTGCATCGAGCGAGAGGACCAGGGAGCGCCCAGGCACGGCGGGGCGGCGCTCGAGCACGCGGAGGATGCGCCCCACGGCGTTGACTTCCACGCGCTCGTAACCGGTCTCGCCATGGAGCCAATCCTCGTAGTGCCGCTCCAGGCCCGCCTTGCCGACGTGGGTGCTGGCGATGTAGCGCCGGCGGTCGAGGCGTTCGAGGTCGCGCTCGTCGATCCGACCCACGTAACCGACCGCATGGGAGAGCGTGGCGCCATAGGGGTAGTTGCGAGTCAGGTAGGGCACGAGCTCGACGCCGGGCAGACGATGACGGCGGACGGCGAAGGCGGCGACCTCTTCCTCGCTCAGCCGGAACAGGATCGGCACGCTCTGGAAGGCGCGTCGCAAGGCGCGCTCATGGCGGAATCGCTCGATCTCCTCCTCCCCGATCGGGAGGAAGGATCGCAGCTCGGCCAAGGTCCTCTCGAGATCGGGAACTCGCTCGGGAATGATTTCCAGGCGATAGGCCAAGGTGTTGTCGGCGAGGAGACGCCCACGCCGGTCATAGATCAGACCCCGCGGCGGCGGCAGCGGCTGGAAGCGAAGGCGATTGTTCTCAGCGCGGGCGCGATGCGCCTCCTCCTCGACCAGCTGCAGCCAGGCATAACGGAGGGCCAGCACGAGCAAGGCAATGAGGGCGAGGAAGGCGGTGAGGAGCAGCCGCCTTCGCACCGTCTCGAGCTCGATGCGTCGGTTGGGGATCGCACCGTCGAACATCCTCACCGCCATCACGCGGCCCTCCGTTCGCGATGGGCGAGGAGATCGAGGACGAGGAAACACCAAGGCCAGAGCAGCGCGCCGCTCAGTGGCGCGAGCCAGAAGGGCGGCGGCGGCGTGCCATCGCCCCCGAAAACGCGGATCAGGAAGGCGAGAATGCGGTCGTTGAGGAGGATCGCGCCGATCGCGAGCGACTGCTGCGCGATCGGGAAAAAGCGCAGTCGGGCGCGGAAACGCTGGGCGATGAACACGGCCGCCGAAAGTCTGAGCGCCTGCTCGCCGAGCAGGGTGCCATAGAGCAGATCGCCGATCAGCCCGATCACGAAGGCGCTCACCGGCCCGATTCGCTCCGGCGTCTCGATCGCGAAATAAAGCAGCACCAACGCCGGCCAGTAGGGTTTGAGCCAGGACGAGGCACCCGGCCAGGGAAGCAACATCAGCGCGTAGGCGACGGCCACGGCCCCCAGCAGCAGGGCGCGCCCCGAGCGATGCGTGCTCACGGCGTTTCCCCGTCCAGCGGCAAGCGCTCCTCGCGGACCAACAGCACTTCCGTGCCGCGTTCGAAGTTGGCGGCTGGGCGGACGATGGCGGCCAGGAAGTCTCCACGCTCGCCGGACTCGATCTCGACCACCGTGCCCACCACGAGACCGGCCGGGAAGACGCCGCCCAATCCCGAGGTGAGCAGGCGGTCGCCTGCGCGCAGGTCCGCTCCCGGCGGGAGATGGCGGATCCTGAGCTCCCCGAATCGGCCGGTGCCGTAGGCGATGGCACGCAGGCCGTTGCGCTCCGCCTGGACGGGCACGGCATGCCGCACGTCGGTGATGAGGACGGCCTCGCTCGAGAGGGGTCGGACACTGACCACCTGACCCAGCACCCCATGCTCGTCGATCAGGACCTGGCCCTCCTTGACGCCGTCCACCGCGCCCGCGCGCAGCATCACGATGTGGCGCTCAGGCCCGAGATCGAGGTCCATGAGTTCCGCGAACTGAACCTTGAGCGCCAAGGCATCGCGCGCTCCGAGGAGGGCGCGCAGCCGGCGGTTCTGCTGCTGGATCGCCTCGGCGCGGGCCAAGCGCGCGCGCAGCAAACGCAGCTCGCGCTCGATGGCGGTGCGCTCGGCGATGAGCCGTTCACGTTCGCGCAGACGCTCGCGAAGGGCTTCGGCCCAGCGGCCGGGAGCGCTCGCGGCGACGAAGACGGGATGGAACAGCAGGGAAGCGGTATCCCGAAGACCCTGGAGCACGCCGACGCGTCGATCGGCGAGCATGAGGACGAGGGCAAGCAGCATCAAGACGAGCATCCGGAGCGCACCCGCCCCCTCTTGCTCGAATGGCGTTTGCGGCTCGCTGCGAGGTTCGCGCATGGTTCGGGGACGCCTCGCGCGGGCACCCCGTCGGGATCATTCGAAACGGAAGAAGTCGTGACCGTGCAGATCCATCATCTCGAGCGCCCGACCGCCACCGCGGGCCACACAGGTGAGGGGGTCTTCGGCGACCTGCACGGCGATGCCGGTCTCCTCCGAGAGCAGGCGATCGAGCCCGCGCAGCAGCGCACCGCCACCGGTGAGCACGATACCGCGCTCGGCGACGTCGGCGCAAAGTTCAGGCGGCGTCTGCTCGAGCGCGGTCTTGACGGCGCTCACGATGCCCGAGAGGGGTTCCTGGAGCGCTTCGAGGACCTCGTTCGAGGTGATGGTGAACATCCGCGGGACCCCCTCGGCCAGATTGCGCCCGGAGACCTCCATGCTCTTCGGTTCGGGCAGCGGGTAGGCGCAGCCGATCTCGATCTTGATCCGCTCGGCCGTGACCTCGCCGATGAGGGTGCCGTGGTTGCGGCGAACGTAGTTGATGATCGCCTCGTCGAAGCGATCGCCCCCGACCCGCACCGACTGGGAGTACACGATGCCGTTGAGCGAGATGACCGCGACCTCCGAGGTTCCGCCCCCGATGTCGATCACCATCGAGCCGCGCGCCTCGTGCACGGGGATCCCGGCGCCGATCGCGGCCGCCATCGGCTCCTCGATGAGGAAGACCTCGCGCGCGCCGGCATGCTCCGCCGACTCGCGGATGGCACGACGCTCGACCTGAGTCGAGCCGCAGGGCACGCAGACCAGAACCCGCGGCGAGGGTCGCAGGAAACGGCTTCGATGCACTTTGCGGATGAAGTGCTGGAGCATCGCCTCGGTCATCGTGAAGTCGGCGATCACGCCGTCCTTCATCGGCCGGATCGTGAGGATGTTGCCCGGTGTGCGCCCGAGCATGCGCTTGGCCTCGAGGCCCACGGCCGCCACCGACCGCGAGCTTCCGGGTACCCGGTCCTGGCGGACCGCCACCACCGAGGGTTCGTTGAGCACGATCCCCTGACCGCGGACGTAGATCAGGGTATTGGCCGTGCCGAGATCGATCGAAAGGTCGTTGGAGAAGAATCCGCGCAGTGCCTTGAACATGGACTGTGCTTGCGGCGGTCCCGGGCGAATCGCTTACGGTAGCAATGCGCCGGAAGCGCGGCAAGCCGCGGGCGGACCGCCAGCCCTCGCATGGCGCCCGAGAACGGGAGCGGCTAACCTTGCCGGCCGATCGATCGCGGTCCTTTCTCGCATGCGCGCGCTGATCTGCGGCTCCCTCGCCTACGACACGATCATGGTTTTTCCGGACTACTTCCGGAATCACATCCTGCCCGAGCAGGTGCACCTGCTCAACGTCGCCTTCCTCGTCCCCGAAATGAGGCGCGAGTTCGGCGGCTGCGCCGGCAACATCGCCTATAACCTCAAGCTCCTCGGCGGCGATCCCGTCCCGATGGCCACCGTCGGCGAGGACTTCGGTCCGTATCGCGAGCACCTCGAGCGACATGGGATCGATCTCTCCCACGTACACACGATCAAAGGCAGCTACACCGCTCAGGCCTTCATCACCACCGACCTCGCCGACAACCAGATCACCGCCTTCCACCCCGGCGCGATGATGCGCTCGCACGAACTGAGCGTCTTCGATGCCAAGGACGTCCGCATCGGCATCGTCGCCCCCGACAGTCGCGAGGCCATGCTCCGTCATGCTCGGGAGCTCGCCGAGGCTGGCATCCCCTTCGTGTTCGATCCGGGGCAGGCCATGCCGCTGTTCAGCGGCGAGGAGTTCCGCCACCTGATCGAACTCGCGCAATGGGTCACGGTCAACGACTACGAGTGCCAGCTGCTCAAGGAGCGCACCGGCTGGAGCGAGCGCGACATCGCCGAGCGGGTGCGCGCCTTCATCGTCACTCGCGGTGGGGTGGGCTCCCTGATCCACACCTCCGTCGGCACGCTCGAAATCCCCGCCGTTCCTGCCGAACGGATCGTCGACCCGACCGGTTGCGGCGACGCCTACCGCGCGGGACTCCTCTATGCCCTGTTGCACGAGCTGCCTCTGGAGCTCGCGGGTCGGATGGCCTCCTTGATGGGCGCGATCAAAATCGCCCACCCCGGTACGCAGAATCACCGCTTCGAGCGCGAGACTTTCGAAAAGCGCTTCCGGGAAGCTTTCGGGATCGCTCTGAGCTTACCTTGAGCGGCAAAGCGGGGCTCCTCTTCGTGAGCGGTGTGCCTCACGCTGGAGAGGGCCCCTTCGCCCGAAGGCTCGGGGCGCGCCCTCGTGCGGAACCCGAAGGATGATGCGTCGTCGATGCCGGCCCCTTGCCTTCTCGTTGCCAAGAACGAGCGCTCAGGGAGAAGGCATTTGGCGCGGATGAGCCTTTTGCGGTGGTCAAAAAAAACCACGCCCCGCTTGTAGAGGCGGGGCGTGGGTGGGTGGGTGGATCCTGGCGGTGACCTACTCTTGCACGGCTTGGGCCGCACTACCATCGGCGCTGGCGTGTTTCACTTCCGAGTTCGGGATGGGGTCGGGTGGTTCCACGCCGCCATGGCCGCCAGGAAAGGGGGGATGGGATGGAGGGCGTTGGGTTTGTGTGTGTGTGAGGGGGCTTGAGGCGGTAGGGTCAAGCCGCACGGGCGATTAGTACGCGTCAGCTGCGCGCATTGCTGCGCTTGCACATCGCGCCTATCGACCAGGTGGTCTACCTGGGCCCTTCAGGGAGCTTGATGCTCGCGGGAGATCTCATCTTGGGGCGCGCTTCCCGCTTAGATGCGTTCAGCGGTTATCGCTTCCGAACGTAGCTACCCGGCGATGCCACGGGCGTGACAACCGGAACACCAGAGGTTCGTCCACTCCGGTCCTCTCGTACTAGGAGCAGCCCCCCTCAAATCTCCAACGCCCACGGCAGATAGGGACCGAACTGTCTCACGACGTTCTGAACCCAGCTCGCGTACCACTTTAAATGGCGAACAGCCATACCCTTGGGACCGGCTACAGCCCCAGGATGTGATGAGCCGACATCGAGGTGCCAAACACCGCCGTCGATATGAACTCTTGGGCGGTATCAGCCTGTTATCCCCGGAGTACCTTTTATCCGTTGAGCGATGGCCCTTCCATACGGAACCACCGGATCACTAGGACCTGCTTTCGCACCTGCTCGACCCGTCGGTCTCGCAGTCAGGCGCGCTTCTGCCCTTGCACACACCGCACGATGTCCGACCGTGCTGAGCGCACCTTCGTGCTCCTCCGTTACCTTTTAGGAGGAGACCGCCCCAGTCAAACTACCCACCACACACGGTCCCCGACCCGGATCACGGGCCTGGGTTAGAACGTCGAGCACACCAGGGTGGTATTTCAAGGTCGCCTCCACCCGAACTGGCGTCCGGGCTTCTTAGGCTCCCACCTATCCTACACAAGCGAACTCAACGTCCAGTGTGAAGCTGTAGTAAAGGTTCACGGGGTCTTTCCGTCTTGCCGCGGGAACGCTGCATCTTCACAGCGATTTCAATTTCACTGAGTCTCGGGTGGAGACAGTGCCGCTGTCGTTACGCCATTCGTGCAGGTCGGAACTTACCCGACAAGGAATTTCGCTACCTTAGGACCGTTATAGTTACGGCCGCCGTTTACCGGGGCTTCGATCAGGAGCTTCGCCTTGCGGCTGACCCCATCACTTAACCTTCCGGCACCGGGCAGGCGTCACACCCTATACGTCCACTTTCGTGTTGGCAGAGTGCTGTGTTTTTGATAAACAGTCGCAGCGGCCTCTTCACTGCGACCCCCGGAAGCTTTGTGGCGCACGCCACCACCTCCAGGGGCGTACCTTCTCCCGAAGTTACGGTACCATTTTGCCTAGTTCCTTCACCCGAGTTCTCTCAAGCGCCTGGGGTTTCTCACCCTGCCGACCTGTGTCGGATTACGGTACGGTCTTGCGTGACCTGATGCTTAGAGGCTTTTCCTGGGAGCTTGGGATCAGTGACTTCAGGTCCGAAGACCCTGGTCTCGCTGCTCGGCGTATGACCCTCCGGATTTGCCTAGAGGATCCGCCTACCGGCTTTCCCCGGGACCACCAACGCCCGGTACACCTACCCTTCTCCGTCCCCCCTTCGCAGTCACACAAGGTGCCGGAATATCAACCGGCTTCCCATCGACTACGCCTTTCGGCCTCGCCTTAGGGACCGACTCACCCTGCGCCGATGACCGTTGCGCAAGGAACCCTTGGGCATTCGGCGTGCGGGCTTTTCACCCGCATGATCGTTACTCATGTCAGCATTCGCACTTCCGATACCTCCAGCAGGCCTCTCGACCTACCTTCACCGGCTTACGGAACGCTCCTCTACCACCCGCTTCAACAGCGGATCCGCAGCTTCGGTTCACGGCTTGAGCCCCGTTAAATCTTCCGCGCAGGCCGACTCGACCAGTGAGCTATTACGCTTTCTTTAAAGGGTGGCTGCTTCTAAGCCAACCTCCTGGCTGTCTAAGCCTTCCCACATCGTTTTCCACTGAGCCGTGATTGGGGACCTTAGCTGGCGGTCTGGGTTGTTTCCCTCTCCACGACGGATGTTCGCACCCGCCGTGTGTCTCCCGTGCATCCCTTCCCGGTATTCGGAGTTTGCCATGGTTTGGTAAGTCGCCATGACCCCCTAGCCATAACAGTGCTCTACCCCCGGGAGGGTTCACACGAGGCGCTACCTCAATAGCTTTCGAGGAGAACCAGCTATCTCCGAGCTCGTTTAGCTTTTCACTCCTAGCCACAACTCATCCCCTACCTTTTCAACGGGAGTGGGTTCGGGCCTCCAGCCGGCGTTACCCGGCCTTCACCCTGGTCATGGCTAGATCGCCCGGTTTCGGGTCTGCTGCCCGCGACTCTACGCCCTGTTCGGACTCGGTTTCCCTTCGCCTCCCCTACTCGGTTAAGCTCGCCACGGACAGCAACTCGCTGACCCATTATACAAAAGGTACGCCGTCACCCCTCGCGGGGCTCCGACTGCTTGTACGCATACGGTTTCAGGTCTATTTCACTCCCCTCACCGGGGTTCTTTTCACCTTTCCCTCACGGTACTGGTCCACTATCGGTCGGTCAGGAGTATTGAGCCTTGGAGGATGGTCCCCCCATCTTCGGACAGGGTTCCACGTGCCCCGCCCTACTCATCATCACGCACCGCGCCCTTTCGTGTACGGGGCTCTCACCCTCTATGGCCGGCCTTCCCAGACCGTTCCACTAAAACACGATGCGCTTCTGGGCTCCTCCCGTTTCGCTCGTCACTACTCCGGGAATCTCGGTTGATTTCTTTTCCTCCAGGTACTGAGATATTTCAGTTCCCTGGGTTCGCCTCCCGCCCCTATGAATTCAGAACGGGATGACCCTCACGGGCCGGGTTTCCCCATTCGGACATCGCCGGATCAACGCTCGCTGCCAGCTCCCCGACGCTTTTCGCAGGCTGCCACGTCCTTCATCGCCTCTGACCGCCAAGGCATCCACCGTATGCGCTTCTTCGCTTGACCCTGCCGCCTCAAACCTCCTCAAGACGACACGACAAGCCTTCCACGCCTCTTGCCTCTTCATCACACGTTGGCTACAACCCCAACGCGCTCTCCATCCCATCTTGTCAAACAACCAGCAGCCGCCTCAACGCGACCACCTCAAAAACGTCACCTCGCCCTGGTGGGTCTGGGTGGACTCGAACCACCGACCTCACCCTTATCAGGGGTGCGCTCTGACCACCTGAGCTACAGACCCAACCCTCAGCAGGCCACACCCTCCGCGCCACCCCTGGTGGAGCTGATCGGAGTCGAACCGACGACCCCCTGCTTGCAAAGCAGGTGCTCTCCCAGCTGAGCTACAGCCCCAACCGGCCAGGACCACGCAGGTGCCTTGTGCGGGCGCCCATGAACCAGGCACCCCTTCGCTCGAAAGGAGGTGATCCAGCCGCACCTTCCGGTACGGCTACCTTGTTACGACTTCACCCCAGTCATCGACCACACCGTGGAAAGCGCCCCCCTCGCGGTTAGGCCACCTGCTTCTGGTGCAGCCGACTCCCATGGTGTGACGGGCGGTGTGTACAAGGCCCGGGAACGTATTCACCGCAGCAATGCTGATCTGCGATTACTAGCGATTCCGACTTCATGCAGTCGAGTTGCAGACTGCAATCCGGACTGAGACCGGCTTTCTGGGATTGGCTCCACCTCACGGCTTCGCAACCCTCTGTACCGGCCATTGTAGTACGTGTGTAGCCCTGGCCGTAAGGGCCATGATGACTTGACGTCGTCCCCACCTTCCTCCGTCTTGTCGACGGCAGTCCTCCTAGAGTTCCCGGCCAAACCGCTGGCAACTAGGAGCAAGGGTTGCGCTCGTTGCGGGACTTAACCCAACATCTCACGACACGAGCTGACGACAGCCATGCAGCACCTGTGTCCCGGCTCCCTCGCGGGCACCCCCACATCTCTGCAGGGTTCCGGGCATGTCAAGGCCAGGTAAGGTTCTTCGCGTTGCATCGAATTAAACCACATACTCCACCGCTTGTGCGGGCCCCCGTCAATTCCTTTGAGTTTCAGTCTTGCGACCGTACTCCCCAGGCGGCCGACTTCACGCGTTAGCTTCGATACTGAGCGCGTCAAACGCACCCAACATCCAGTCGGCATCGTTTAGGGCGTGGACTACCAGGGTATCTAATCCTGTTTGCTCCCCACGCTTTCGTGCCTCAGCGTCAGTGTTGGCCCAGGTCGCCGCCTTCGCCACGGGTGTTCCTCCCGATCTCTACGCATTTCACCGCTACACCGGGAATTCCACGACCCTCTGCCACACTCCAGCCCACCAGTATCCAATGCCATTCCCAGGTTAAGCCCAGGGCTTTCACATCGGACTCAGCAGGCCACCTACGCACCCTTTACGCCCAGTAATTCCGATTAACGCTCGCACCCTCCGTATTACCGCGGCTGCTGGCACGGAGTTAGCCGGTGCTTATTCCCCAGGTACCGTCATCCGCTAAGATTGTTCACCCTAGCGATTTCTTCCCCAGGAAAAGTGCTTTACAACCCGAAGGCCTTCTTCACACACGCGGCATTGCTGGATCAGGCTTTCGCCCATTGTCCAAAATTCCCCACTGCTGCCTCCCGTAGGAGTCTGGGCCGTGTCTCAGTCCCAGTGTGGCCGACCACCCTCTCAGGCCGGCTACCGATCGTCGCCTTGGTAGGCCATTACCCCACCAACTAGCTAATCGGACATCGGCTCATCCCCAAGCGCGAGGCCTTACGGTCCCCCGCTTTCACCTCAAGGCTCCCACCTCAAGGCACCATGCGGTATTAGCCTGAGTTTCCCCAGGTTATCCCCCACTTGAGGGCAGATTCCGATGCATTACTCACCCGTCCGCCACTCGCCGCCCACCGTGTCACCACGGCTGCGCTGCCGTCCGACTTGCATGTGTTAGGCATGCCGCCAGCGTTCAATCTGAGCCAGGATCAAACTCTTCAGTTCAAAACTCAGAGCTCAACCCAGAACAACTTCCAGGCTCTCTCAGGGCCTCCCAGCCCATAGGCACCCACACAAAACACCTGCGCAACTTCTCAAACAACACCGCGACTCACCATCGCAAACCCACCCAGCATCTCGCTAGGGGAGCCCCATAGAGTACCACGAGACGGATGGATGTCAACACCTCGGCGTCGGCAGGCGCCGAGGGGGCCGGCTGGGCGTTCCCGCAGGCCGGTGCGAACGCCTGCCGCGGCGAACGGCCGTATTTGACCGACGGACGGACAGCGGCTAAGTTAGGCACGGTCTTGCAACCGGGGAGGGTGATGACGGTCCGCAATCCGTCGGTGCGCCAAGCGCCGCCTGGTGAATGGCTGCGACACGCTCGCGGCGTCGCGCGCATCGCTTTTCTCGCGGCGGGCGTGGCGACGCTCGTCGCCTTCGCGCCGCTCGCCGCCCTCGCCGCCTGGACGCCGCCTCCCGGATCCGCGCCTTTGCGCATCTCGCTGCAAACGCCGGTACCACGCGTCTTCGGGGGCATCCCGGAGGAACCGGAAGGCGACGCGTGGCGGCAGTGGACCGTCAAGCCCGGCGATACCCTGGCCCGCCTCTTCGATGCTTCGGGGCTGGACCGCCGCGATCTCGCGCGCATCCTCGCGAGCCGATCCCATGCGCAGCGGCTCGCCCGACTTCGACCCGGGGAAACGATTCGTTATCGAATCGATGCCGAAGGCCGACTCCGTGCGCTCGCGATCGAGCCCGAACCTGCGCTGCGGATCGTCTTCGAACTCACCGGTGAGGGCCTCACCGAACGCAGCGAGCGGCTGCCGGTGGAAACGCGCGTGGGCTTCGCCGCCGGAACGATCGAGCGCAGCCTCTTCGATGCCGGGCAGCAAGCCGGGCTCTCCGACGCGCTCATCCTGCAGATGGCGGAAGCCCTCGGTTACGACATCGATTTCGCGCTTGACCTCAGGACCGGGGATCGCTTCGCTTTGTTCTTCGAGCAGACTTATCGCGACGGCGAACCGGTCGGCCGCGCCGAGCTCGTGGCGGTGAGCTTCGTCAATCGCGGCAAGCGCTACGACGCCCTTCGTTTCCAGCGCCGGGACGGGAGCGTTGGTTTCTACGACGCCGAGGGAAGGCCTCTGCGCAAGGCCTTCCTGCGCACGCCGGTCGAGTTCACTCGTATCAGCTCGCGCTTCAGCCTCGCTCGCAAGCATCCGATCCTGGGGAGGATGCGCGCGCATCGCGGCGTGGACTACGCCGCACCGATTGGCACTCCGGTGCGTGCGGCCGGCGACGGCCGTGTCGTGAGCATCGGCGTCCAAGGGGGTTACGGCAAGACGATCGTGCTCGATCACGGGCGCCGCATCACCACGCTTTATGCGCATCTCAGCCGCTTCGCGCCCGGTCTTCGCCAGGGCAGCCGCGTTCGCCAAGGGCAAACGATCGGCTTCGTCGGCATGACCGGCTTGGCGACGGGTCCGCACCTCCACTACGAATTCCGCGTCGCGGGAGTCCACCGCGATCCCCTGAGGATCCCGCTGCCTCGGGCGGAGCCGCTTCCCGCCGCCGAGCTCGCCGAGTTCCGCCGACAGGCCGGGGCGCGGCTCTCGCACATCGAGCGTCTCGGTGGCATCGGCGCCCGAGCGAGCGATCGCTCTGGCGCGTGAGTGCGCTCTACCTCGGGCTGATCTCCGGCACCAGCGCCGACGGCATTGATTCCGCCTTGCTCGCCTGCGAGGACAAGCCACGCGTCCTCTCGGCAAGGACTCACCCTTATCCGGAGCCGCTTCGCGAAGCGCTGCTACCGCTCATCGCCCGCCGTCGCGCGCCCTCCAGCCTCGAGGAACTGGGCGAACTCGACGCAAGGGTGGGTCGCTGCTTCGCCGAGGCCGCGCTCACGCTCCTCGCTCAGGCCGGGGTCCCGCCCGCCGCGGTGCGCGCGATCGGATCGCACGGTCAGACGATCAGCCATCGCCCCGAGGGCGAACTCGCGCATACTTGGCAAATCGGGGATCCGGCGCGCATCGCCGAGCAGACCGGCATCCTCACCGTGGCCGATTTCCGACGACGCGACATCGCGGCCGGAGGCCAAGGTGCACCCTTGGTGCCGGCCTTTCACGCCGCCTGCTTCCGAAGCGCCACGGAAGATCGCGTGGTGCTCAACTTGGGCGGCATCGCCAACCTCACGGTGCTGCCGTCCGACCCCGAGGCGCCCGTGCTCGGCTTCGACTGTGGCCCCGGGAATGCGCTCATGGACGACTGGATCCGTCTCCATCGGGGGGAACCCTTCGACCGAAGCGGCGATTGGGCGGCGAGCGGGCGCCCCGATCCGGCTTTGCTCTCAAGCCTCCTCGCCGAACCTTACTTCGCCCGCTCTCCGCCGAAGAGCACCGGTCGCGAACAGTTCAACCTGCACTGGCTCGTGAGGCGATGCCCCGCACTGTCCGACCTCGAACCGGCCGACGTGCAGGCGACGCTGCTCGAGCTCACGGCTCGCTCGGTCGCCTCCGCCATTGCCAGCCATGCCCCCTTCTGCCAGCGGGTGCTCGTGTGCGGCGGGGGCGTGCACAACGCGCGGCTAATCGAGCGCCTCCGGACCCTTCTCGCCCCGCGGCCCGTCGAGAGCACCGCGCTGCACGGAATCGATCCCGATTTCGTCGAGGCAGCAGCCTTCGCGTGGCTGGCCGCAGCCACGCTCGCCGGGCGCCCCGGAAATCTGCCCGAAGTCACGGGCGCCCGCGGGCCGCGGATCCTCGGCGCCATCTATCCCGCCTAAGCGCTCCGGAACAGCCGCGGCCACAGCCAGGCGAGCAACAGCAGGGCGGGAACGACGGCCAGGCTGCTCGCGGCGAAGAAGAATCCGAAAGAGCTCGCCTCGACGATCCGCCCGGAAAAACCGCCCACGAGCTTGCCCGGCAGGTTCGCCAATGCGCTCAGCAAGGCATAGTGAGTCGCACTGTAGCGGCGATCGACCAACGCCGAGAGGAAAGCAACCAGCACCGTGCCCCCGAATCCCTGCGCCAGATTGTCGCCGGAAATGGCCAACACGAAGGTCCACAGCGCCCCCGGGTACGCGCTCATGACCAGGAACAGGAGATTGGAGACGGCGATGGCGAGCGCGGCCGTGATCAGACTCGAGCGCAAGCCGAGAAACTGGACCGCGAAGCCGCCGAGGAAGGCCCCGGCGATGCCGATCCACACGCCGTAGACCTTGGAGACGGTCGCGATTTCGGGATCCGAGAACCCCATGTCCACGTAAAACGGCCCCGCGACCACCCCGAGCACCTGATCGGGAAGCTTATAGAGGCCGATGAAAGCGATCAGCGCGATGACCAGCCCCAGGCCGCGCTCGCCGACGAAGGCGGCAAAAGGCCGGATGTAGCTTCGCGCCTCCTCCGCGGAGAGCATCCTCGGGCGTTCAGGCTCGCGCGCGAGGAGGGTCGCCACCATCGGCAGCAGCATGAGCGCAGCCATGGCGCCATAGGCCTCTGGCCATCCCGCCACAGCGGCGAGGTAGAGGGTCCCAGCCCCGCCGGTCAGGAGCGCGAGGCGGTAACCCAGCGTATAGGCCGCCGCGAGCGTCCCCTGAGCCTCCACCGGTGCCGCCTCGATCCGGTAGGCATCGACCACCACATCCTGCGTCGCCCCGGCAAAGGCGAGGAAGGCGAGGGCCACGGCCAGCAGCACCGGGCCTGCCTCGGGTCCGAGCATGGCGAGGAGGAGCAGGGCCGCGGCGACCGAAGACTGCGCGCAGAGCAGCCAGCTGCGCCGCAGCCCGAGCCGCGATAGCCAAGGGAGCGGCCGGCGGTCGAGCCACGGCGCCCACAGGAACTTGAGCGTATAGAACAACGTGGCCCAACTCAGATAACCGATGATCGTGAGGTCATAGCCGCTTCGCCTGAGCCAGATCCCGAGCGTGCTTCCCGCGAGGATGAAGGGCAAACCGCAGCCAAAGCCGAGAAGCAACATTCGCAACCCCGCCGGGCCCAGGCCCCTCCACGCGGAGCGGGATGCCTTCGGATCAGCCATCGTCACGGTAATCGACGGTATAGGGCGCGTGGTCCGAAAAACGAAGCTCGCGAGGCGCGATCGAACAATCGAGGAGGCGTCCGCTCAGCTTCGGCGAAACCAGTTGATAATCGATGCGCCAGCCCACGTCCTTGCTCCGCGCCTGCCCGCGCTGGCTCCACCAGGTGTACTCTTCCCCTTCGGGCCGCAAGGCGCGGTAGGTGTCGATCCATCCCTCTTCGATACGCGCATTCAGCCAGGCTCGTTCCTCGGGCAAACAGCCCGAATGCTTCTGATTGGCACGGAAATTGCGGATATCTTTGGGTCCGCGCACGATGTTCAAATCGCCCGCCACGATCATCGGCCGGCCGCTCGCGAGCCACTCCGACCAGACCGATTCGAGGAAATGCATCACCTGAAACTTGAATGCCTGGCGCTCGGGCGAGGAGGAACCCGAGGGCAGATACAGGGAGATCACGCGGAGTGCACCGAAGCAAAGCTCGAGGTAGCGTCCCTCGCGGTCGAACTCCGGCCATCCCAACTCGCCGATGACCCGATCCGGCTCCCTGCGACAGGCAATGGCGACGCCGCTGTAGCCCGTGCGCGTCTCGGCGGGCCGGTGAAAGACCCGGTAACCGGGCAGATGATGGGTCACGAGCGCCTCGACTTCGGCGGTGCTGGCGCGCGTTTCCTGGAGGCAGAGCAGCTCCGCGTCGAGCTTCCGCCACCACGCGAAGAAGCCCTTGGCGGCGGCGGACCGCAGTCCGTTGGCGTTGAAAGTGGTGACGCGCATGCACCCCTCAGGCGACTTCGAGTTTCCAGCCTAGCCCAAGCCCCGCGACGATCGCATTCGGACGCGTTCGGCGTATCATGCCGCAGGATGCTTTCGGCTCGTCCGATGTCCCCGCTGACGCGCGATTTCCTCGAGCTCGCACTCGAAAGGGGGGCCCTGCGCTTCGGACGATTCACGCTCAAGTCCGGACGGGAAAGCGCCTTCTTTTTCGACATCGCACGGCTCTCGAGCGGCCAAGCCCTCGCGTTGCTCGGTCGCCTCTACCGTCACACGATCGAAACCGCGGGGATCGGCTTCGACATGCTCTTCGGTCCCGCCTACAAGGGCATCGCACTGGCAACGGCAACCGCGATCGCATTCGCGGAGTCGGGGCGCGACCTGCCGGTGGGCTTTTCGCGCAAGGAACTCAAGACGCATGGCGAAGGCGGATGGCTTTACGGCGCGCCGCCTCGGGGTCGGGTGCTGATCGTGGACGATGTTCTCACGGCGGGCACCGCCGCCCGCGAAGCCGCCGCGCGCATCCGCTCTTCCGGGGCGGAGGTCGCGGGACTGATCGTCGCCCTCGATCGTGAGGAGCACGATCCGGAATACGGGGTCGTGGCACGGCGCCTCGAGGCCGAGCTCGCGGCATCGGTTCTCGCGGCGGCTCGTCTGAACGATCTCGTGTCCCTCATGCAGTCACGCGGCGAGGCCGATCCCGGTATCGCCGCCCTGCTGCGACAACGGCAAGGCGAGGCCTTCCCTCGATGAACGCTCTCATGCGCCGACGCCCCACCAACGCGATCGCCATCCTGCTGGCGGCGAGCCTGATTCTGCTCGCGTTCGAACCGGCTTCTGCGCAGCAAAAGCGGCTCTACCGTTGGGTGGATGAGCACGGGCGCGTCCACGTCAGCGATCAGCTGCCGCCGAGCGAGGTGCAGCGCGCGCGCGAGGAATACAGTGAGCGGGGCACCAAACTGCGCACCGTGGAGCGCGCGCTGACCCCCGAGGAACGGGAAGCGATGCGACTTGCCGCACTCGCGGCCGAGGAGGAGCGAAAGCGGAAGGAAGCGGAGGAGGCGGAAAAGCGCAAGCTCCTGCAGATGTATCCCAGCGAGGAACTCTTGGTGCGCGCGCACCAGGACCAGCTGCGCGTGCTGGATCGGCAGCTCAACACCGCGCGGGTGATGCTCGAGAGCGAAGAAAGCGTGCTCGCTCAGCTGCTCGCGCAAGCGGCGGAGGCCGACGGTTTGGGCAAACCCATCCCTCCCGCCCTGAGCGCGCGCATCCAGGAAATGCGCGGGCGCGTGGCCGCCAGTCGAGCAGAGGTCGACCGTCTGGAGCGCGAGAAGCAAATCACTCAGGAGAAGCAGCAGAGCGAGCTTGAGCGTTACCGGAACGTGCGCGCCGAGCTGGAGGAACGGCTGCGGCGCCGCTGAAAGCGCTCAGAAGGGCAGCGCGAGATCCGGGCGAACGGCGAGCAGTGCGCGGCGGAACTCCCCTTGGATACGGGCCAAGGCCTCGGCATCGTCGCCCTCGAAGCGCAGCACCAGCATCGGCGTGGTGTTCGAGGCACGGACCAAGCCCCACCCGTCGTCCCAATCGGCGCGCAAGCCGTCGATCTGGCTGATCCGCGCACCCTCGAAACGCGCCTCGCGCTGGAAACGCTCCACGAAGGCATATTGCTCGCCCTCGGGCAAGGGAACTCGGAGCTCCGGCGTACTCACCCCCGCCGGCAGCTCCGCGAGGAGCTCGTCGAGACTGGCGGTCTCACTGGCCAGGATCTCGAGCAAGCGGGCCGCAGCGTAGAGCGCGTCGTCGAAGCCGAACCAGCGCTCCTTGAAGAAGAAATGCCCGCTCATTTCGCCAGCGAGCTCGGCATCGAGCTCCTTCATCTTCGCCTTGATCAGCGAGTGCCCGGTCCGCCACATGACCGGGCTGCCGCCGTAACGGAGGATTTCGCTGGCCAGTCGGCCGGTGCACTTCACGTCGTAGATCACCACCGCGCCGGGATTGCGGATGAGCAGATCCCGGGCGAAAAGCATTAGCAGACGATCGGGATGGACGATGTCACCCCGCCCCGTGACCACGCCGAGCCGGTCGCCGTCCCCATCGAAGGCGATGCCGAGGTCGGCGCCGAGCTGTTTCACCGTGGTGATCAGATCGATCAGGTTCTCGGGATCGCTCGGGTCGGGATGATGGTGGGGGAAGGTGCCGTCGACCTCGCAATTGAGCGGAATCGGATCACAGCCGATTCCGGCGATCAGTTGGGTCGCGAGGTCCCCAGCGATCCCGTTCCCGGCATCGACGACCACCTTGAGGCTACGCTCGGTCTGGATGTCCGAAGTGATGCGCTCGATGTAATCCGATCGCAAGTCGATCGCCTGAAGCCCGCCCGGCTCCGTCGCTTCCGCGAGGTCGTGCTCGACGATGCGGCGATAAAGCTCCTGAATCCCCTCCTCCGCCAGCGTGTCGCCACCGACCATGATCTTGAAGCCGTTGTACTCGGGCGGATTGTGACTGCCGGTGACCGCCACACCGCAGCCGGTCTGCAGGTGATGGGTCGCAAAATAGACCACCGGCGAGGGCACCGCCCCGATGTCGATCACGTCGCAGCCGGCGCGCCGCAGCCCGCTGATCAGCGCCGAGGATAGGCGCGGCGAGGACAGTCGGCCGTCGCGCCCGACCACCACCTCGCGCAGACCCCGCTCCCGGACCACCGTTCCGATCGCTTGACCGATCGATCGCGCGATGCTCTCAGTGAGGGTCTGCCCGACCACGCCGCGAATGTCGTAGGCGCGGAAGATCGAGCGCTGAAGCGCCTCGCCGCGCCGCTCTCGGGCCGGGGCGGGAGGCCCAGCGCCGAGGGCCTCATCACCGCCTGGCGCCTGCTCGCCGACCGTCCGAGCGACGCGGACGGGCGCCTCCTCGGGCGTTTCGCGGGCGATCGCCTGCTCCAGCGTGACCTCCGCCTCGGCGGTGCTTTGCCCCGGCAACCGAAGCTTGCCGAGCAGCGCAAGGGGGACGAGAACGGCGCCGAGCAAGGCCGGAATGCCAAGCCACAGTCCACTCGTCCCCTTGAGCCAGGCGGGCGAGGGCGGCGGGACGAGGAAGAGCCTGAGTGAAGTGCCCGGCACGGGCGAGGCCTCCGAGAGGATGCGCTCCGCCAGATGCTCCTCACCGACCTCCGCGATCACGATCTGCGCCTGATCCCCGGCGCGCAGGCTGAGGTAACCGCCCCGGTATCCCTCGCGCAGGATTCGCGTGAGGGATTCGAGCGGCAGCTCGGCGAGGATCAGCGCCGAGGGCTCCCCCGCCGAGGGTACCCGCGCGGCCAGACCGAGCGCTTTGCGGCCATCGCGCTCGAGGAGCTGCACCGTGGCGCGATCCTGCCGCGCTTCGAGCAAGAGGTTGGCGCGAGCGAAACCGAAGGCGGCGAGGTCGCCATCGAGCACCTCGCGCAGCTCCGGGGTGAAGGCCTCCACTCGCAAAGCGTTGCTGAGACGCCGGCGCACACCCTCCGCGAGCGCTGGAAGCGCCGGAGCCTCGCCGAGTTCCGCAAGGGCCTGCTCGCCCGCGGTGGCAAGCTCGCCCCGTAGCATCTCGATCTGGCGCGAAAGACGGGCGGCGATCACCGTGCGCTCCACCCGCAGTGCATCGGCAAAAGCGACCCGAGTCCGATCGAGCCACCACTGCCCCAGGCCGAAGCCCGCGAGCAGGAGCAGGAGGATCGCCGCCAGCGCCGCCCTCAGCGATGGCGTCGTCTTTTCCAGCAGCATGGACGGCAGCGCCTTCAATTCGGTTCCCACCTCACCATCGTCCAGAGTGTCCGAAGCCGCCTTCGCCGCGTTCGCTCGGAGAGAAAGCCTCCACCGGCCGGAGCGATACGCGCTCCAGACGCAAGACCAAAAGTTGCGCGATGCGCTCGCCGGGCTGGATGGTGTAAGGATCCCTCGAACGGTTCCAGCACGAGACCATGAGCGGCCCTTGGTAGTCGGCGTCGATGATGCCGACCAGATTGCCGAGCACGATCCCGTGGCGGTGTCCGAGCCCGGAACGCGGTGCGATCAGACCCACCAGTTCGGGGTCCTTCAGGTACAAAGCGATGCCGGTCGAGACCAGCGCCGATTCCCCCGGTGCAAGGCACAAGGGCCCATCGAGACAAGCGCGCAGATCGAGGCCGGCGGACATCGCCGTGGCGTAGTCCGGCAACGGAAACTCGCGACCGAGCCGCGGATCGAGAATGCGCACCTCCACCGCTCTCACGCCGATGCTCTCGACTCGAGACGTTCGACCATCGTGGCGAGCAAGGCTCGTGCCACCTCCGCTTTGTCCATCCGCGGGATTTCCCGCTCGCCCCCAGGCCACAGCAGGAGAAGGGCGTTTTCCTCGGCATCGAAGCCCTGTCCCGGGCGACCTACCCAGTTGGCGGCGATCAGATCGAGCTTCTTCGCCGCGAGCTTGGCCATTGCGTTGGCGCGCAAGTTTTCCGTTTCGGCGGCGAAGCCGACCAGGAAAGGCCGCCGGGGAAGATCGGCTACGGTGGCGAGAATGTCGGGATTGGCCTCGAGCTCCAGATTCATTCCCGCCATGCCCTTCTTGATTTTCTGCTCGGCAAGCTCGCGCGGTCGGTAATCGGCGACCGCCGCTGCGGCGACGAAGACGTCCTGATCGTCGATTTCGGCGAGCACGGCGGCGAGCATCTCTCGGGCGCTGCGCACATCGATCCGACGGACCCCGATCGGCGTCTGAAGTGCCACCGGTCCGGAAATCAAGGTCACCCGCGCGCCTTGCCGAGCCGCCTCGGCGGCAATCGCGAAGCCCATTCGCCCCGAGCTGCGATTGCCGATGAAGCGGACGGGATCGATGTCCTCGAAGGTCGGGCCGGCCGTCACCAACAAGCGCAAACCGGCGAGCGCTTGCGGCGCGCACAGCGCCGCGACGATCTCATCGGGTTCGAGCATCCGCCCCGGCCCCTCTTCGCCGCAGGCCTGAGCCCCACTCGCCGGTCCGAGCAGCCGGGCACCGCGCGTCTGCAGCAGCCGCACATTGTTCTGGGTGGCCGGATGGGCCCACATCGTGCGATTCATCGCCGGGGCGATCCACAGCGGCGCCTCGCTCGCGAGACAAACGGTGGTCAGCAAATCGTCGGCCAGGCCATGCGCCAGGCGCGCGATCAGGTCGGCCGTCGCCGGGGCCAGGAGGATCGCCTCGGCCCAACGCGCGAGCTCGATGTGGCTCATCCCCGCCTCGCCCTCCTCGTCCCAAAGCTCGAACCGCGCCCGCTGCCCGGTCACCGCTTGGAAGGCCAAGGGCGCGATCAATCGCCTCGCCCGCGGGCTGAGGACGGCGCGCACTTCCGCGCCGCGCTCGCGAAGCCGGCGCGCGAGCTCGAGGCTCTTGTAAGCGGCGATCCCGGCCCCGACCCCGAGAAGGATCCTTTGCGGCGGCGACACGTCGGAAAAGGCCCACTACGAAATGCGACGATAGCTTACCCGAAGGATGGTTCCTCTCCCCGTGCCGAGCGCATCAAGACCCGCGAGGATGAGAGACACGCTCGAAGGGATGCATTTCCGATGCGCGTCCAGGACCTGCCCGACCCTTCCCGGCCGCGGGAGCGGCTCTTACGCGAGGGTGCCACGGCGCTCTCCGCGGTCGAACTCATCGCCGTGCTGCTCGACACGGGCTCGGCCGGCGAGCCGGTGCTCGCGCTCGCCGCGGGGCTGTTGCAGGAATTCGGAGGGCTGCGCGGCCTCTGCGAAGCCGAGCCCCGCGAGCTCCTGGCCCGCCGCGGCGTCGGGCCGGCCAAGGCGGCCCGCATCCTCGCCGCCTTCGCCTTGGTGCAGCGCTGTCTCGAGGAAGGGCTCAAGCGCCAGGGGGTCATCGCGCATCCCGAGGACGCGGCGCGGCTGCTCGCCCTGCGCCTGCGCGGGCAGCCGCGAGAGGTCTTCGTCGGCCTCTTCCTCGATCAGCGCCATCGAGTGATCGCCTGCGAGGAGCTGGCTCTCGGCACCGTGCACGAGGCGGTGGTGCATCCCCGCGAGGTGGTGCGCGCCTGCATCCGTCACAATGCCGCCGCCCTGATCGTGGCCCACAACCACCCCTCGGGGGTCGCCGAACCGAGTGCCGCGGACCTCGCTCTCACGCGAAGGCTCAAGGAGTGCCTCGCTTTCGTGGACGTCCGCCTGCTCGACCACTTGGTGATCGGGGAGGGCGAGCCCGTTTCCCTCGCTCGTCGCGGGCTGATCTGATCCCCCATCCCGCTCGCAGGAGGGCGGCTATACTGGCCGAAATCCGTCTGGGTAGCTCGACTCTTGCTGGTTTCCGCCCAGTCTTCAGGACCGGACCGCCTCGAGCGCGAGATTCCGGATTCGGCGGCGGCCAAGGCATTCCTCTCGCGTCACCATCCGGCGCTCCTCCTGCGCCTTCAGCGCTCGAGCGCTCCCTTGCTCGAGAGGCTTCAGTCCGCGGACGCGGCGCGCTACGAGGCAGCGATCCTGCTCGCGACCGTCCGACTCGGGGTGCGGCATGGCAGTCTCGGCGCGGACTATCACGCCTATCACAACGAGGAGCACGTGCTGGAGCTGCTCGAGAGCCGGCTTCCTCGTCTCGTCGAAGCCGATCGCGAGGGTTCCCTGGGCGCGGCGGACTGGGCTCTCCTCGGCCTCTTCGCCGCTTGTCACGACTTGCGCCAGCGCGAACCGCCGGCCCGGTACCGCGGTGTGGGCGCCAACGAGCTGGCCAGCATCGCCGAGAGCTTCCGCATCCTGAAAAGCTGCGGTTTCGACGAAGGCCACGATCGCGAGGTGTATCGCACCCTCGAGCTCATGATCGCCGGCAGCAGCTTCGATGCCTCGCCCCCGCCCCCCAACCCTGCCGAAGCGCTGATCGCCGCGGGCGCGCTGGCCCCGCAGCTGCCTGAGCTCTTGCGCTCGGTCGGCCTCGATCCGGCGCGCGAAGACGGCCTGGCGCAGGCCCTGCGCCTGGCTTGCATCGCCTCGGATCTGGACATCGGCAACGTCGCCGAAAGTTTTCCCCGCTTCTGCGAGAGCAGCGCGCGCCTATGCATCGAGCGCGAGCATCTGGCTGGCCGTTCGCTTTCGGACGAGGCATCCTTCGAGCCGGTCCTGCGTTTCCTCACCGACGGACAGGAGCATTTCTTCTTCGACCTTCATCGCTTCTCCGATCCCCTGGGCGAGCGGGCCTTCGCCGCCGCGAAGGCGGCCAATGCGCCGCGGGTGCGGGCGCTCGCCGCGGCCCTGCGGGAGCGCTTCGCCGATGGCCGGGGCACCGGCGAGGCGGTGCTCACCGCCTTCCTCGAAGGGGCCGGGCTCGCCTCATCGCGCTTGAGAACCCTCGCCGGCGCAACGCCCTAGGCCGAGCGCCTCCGGCCGAAACCAAGCCACTCGATCCGCGAACAGAACGATCAGCCGTTCATCGGCGTCCTGCGCGGCCCAGGCGAGCGCGCGCGCCCGCGCAAGCGGCGGGCTTCGCCCGGCGAGGGCGAGATCCTGCCGCTGCCAGCGCTCCACCCGACCATCCTCGTGCAGAGCGAGCCAAAAGCCCTCTCCGCTGGCGCAGACGACCGCCGCGATCCGTCTCCAGCCGCTGGGCTCGAGCCCCGGAGGGGCGAAGCCAAGCGGGGTGCCATCGCTGCGAAAGCGGTGCAAACGCCCATCCGGTTCGGTGAGCACCAGGGTGAGATCCGCCACCGGGTCCTCTGCCAGCGCGCGGATCGGGGTCAGCGGGGCGCCGGAGGCATCCTCCTTGAGTTGTCGCGCCCGCCACGCTGCGGTGCGGCCATCGGAGCGCCGGCGCATCTGCCACACCCCCACCACGCCCGCCGGCGCCACCTGCCCGGGTACGCCCTCGATGTCGCCGACCAGCACCGTATGCCAGCCGCGACGAAGGGGCCAAGCCGCAAGGGCAGTAGGTGCGCGAAGCCCGAGGCGCTCGGGAAGCTCAGCGAGGCGCTCGCCGTTCAGCGGCTGCAAGACGAAAACCGCGGCCGGCGCGCGGGTCGCGAGCAAGAGCCCATTCTCGCCTGCCGCCAAAGCAACGGGCCGAGGCGGCGTTTCCGCCTCGGCCGCCAACGGCCAGCGCATGAGCTCGCGGCCCTGATGCGCCGCTAGCACCAGGATTTCCGGCCCGCTCGCATCGGCGAGGTAGAGCCGGTCTTGGCCATCCTCGGCCCTGACGATCGCCAGATCGACCACCTCTCGACCGGGGAAGGGGATTTCGCGCAAGGGCTTGGGTGAGGCGCTTGGCTCGGAGGTCGCGCAGCCAGAAAGAAGCAGCAAAAGAACGGGGGCGCAAAGGCGCCCCCGATCAAGCCAGCGATCCCGCATCAGTTGCCCAGTGGGAAGTAGGTCCAGCCCTTCCACCAGGTGTCGTTCTCATCGCGCACCGCACCGATGTGATCGGTCGGGATGAACCAAGGATCCACGGTCGCGACGTTCTTCCCGGCGCCGCGAAGCGGCGAGTCGGCGCGCGGGGTGATGCCATCCGCGGCGAAGCGCGGATCGCCCGTGAGGTTGCCCGGCTGGGCCTGGAACCACGCCGACTCGAGCCAGGGCTGCCCGGAGTCGTCGCTGAAGTTGCCGCGCGCCGCGGTCGGGCAGTGCACGAGCGAATGCTCGATGATGAGATTCCCGCTCAGATTGCTCGGCGTACCTGCCACCGCGAAGGTGGCCGCGCCATCGATGTTGAGACAGCTCCGGCTGAAGCCGGTGAACACGGTGTTGTAGATACGGAAACCCGTGCCGCGGCGCAGCCGCGCGCCATCCTGTCCCGCGGCGGAGCCAAGGAAGGTGACGTTGGCGATCGTCGGCCGCGAGCGGGGCGCGGCATCGTTGTTCTGTTCGTTGTTATCCGCCTCGATGCCGTGGTCGGCGAGCGGGCCCTGCTTGATGATCGCGAACTGGATGTTGGGATTGGCGCCGAAATCGGTGTCGAGGATGTCGTCCTCGCATTCGGTGGCCACGATGTAGCGAGCATTCGCGCCGCCGCCGAACCATTCGAAGGCATCATCCGAGCCGCGGAAAGCCTGAACGTACTCGATCACCGTACCCTTGCCCACGCCCTGCAGGGTGAGCGAGTTCACCTCGCGGTTCGCGGCGAACTGGTATCCCGCATAGCGGATCTGGACGAAGCGGACGATACCCGAGCTCTCGTTCGGACGGTCGCCGCCATAGCGCAGGCTGCCGAACTCATCCGTGCAGTTGAACGGCGCCGTCGGGCAGGGATTGGCCGGAGCGTTGCCGGAGATCACGAGCCCACCCCAGTCGCCCGGCGCCGGCCGCTGGCCGCGCACGCCATCCCGGTCGGAGGTCATGATGACCGGATGGCGCCGAGTGCCCTGGGCAAAGATCTTCGAGCCGGGCCGGATGTAGAGGTAATCCGAAGTCTCGCCCCCGCCGGTGATCACCGTGCCCGGCTCGATGCGTAGCACGCCGGTATCGACGTTATCGCCGCCGACCACGGTCAGCCCAGTCAGCACCCACGTCGCCTCATTGCGGAAAAGGATCTCGCCGCGCAGCGGGTTGCTCGGCGGCGCATTGAGGGTGCAGGTCCGGCGGGCGGGGTCGGCGGTCACCTGGCCGGGCAGGTTGCCGCAGCTCTCGGCGGTGAACTCACGCTTGTAGGGGCAGATTTCCGGATCCACAGGTCCGGTGAGGCGGACCATGCGACCGGTGGCGATGTTGCCGTAATCGCTCGGCATCCCCGAGAACTGGATCTCGATCGCATCGCAGGAATGGATCGTGATGCGCGCGGTGCCGATCTGCTGACTGCTGGGCTGCTGCGTTCCGAAGAAGCGGCCGCCGGAGAAGGCCAGTACCGGCACGTTGTTGAACTCGAACTCCTGGCCGAAAACCTCGGTTTGCAGGATCACCCAGCGATCGCGGCCTTGCGCGTCGTAGCTGAAGCCCGCGATGAACAGCGTGCCCGTCTTCCCCGTCTCGGCGTTGGGCTGAGGGATGAAATCGAGAAGCACGCCGCTGTTGGGGCGCTCGGGGTTGAACCAGCCGCCGTTGAAGGCTTCCGAGAGCCGGACTGCGGCATGGCTCGCGGTGGCGCCAAGCGCCAGCGTGCAGCCGACGGCAAGCGCACGAAAAGCGAAGGGGATCATCGGTGGGTCTCCTCCAGAAGGCAGGGAAAAAAAGAAGACGAGCGGCCACACCGGCCTAGGAGCACGAAGGCTAGGGCCTGGCGATGACAGGGCGATGACAGGCTAAGGCGACCAGTCCAGACTCAGAGAAAGCTCGCGGCCCTTGCGGTAGCGGCGGATCGGCAAGGTGGCGCCCGTGACCGGGTCGCGCTGGTTGTAGCGCACCTCGTCATCGAGCAGATTGCGCAGCCTCAGCTTGAGCGCGAGGCTGCGCCCGAGCTTACGGTTGAAGACGAAGTCGAGCTGATGGAAGGGCTCCTCGTACACGTCCTCGGCGCCCTGGACACCCACGTTCGCGATCCGCCGCCCGAAGACGTTGTAGAGCAGGGTCGCCTCCGTGTGGCCTTCGCCATCGGCGTAGCCCAGCTGGAGATTGGCCACGTAGGGCGATTGCCCCTGCATCGGCCGCTCGTCGTTGGTCTGGAACTGGTTGCGCACCGGATCGAGACGGATGTTGGATTCGATTCGCGCGTAGTTGAGACCGACGAAAAGATCGTCCCAGGGCAAGCGATCGAGCTTGAGGCGCGCAAAGGGCGCCCAGCGCTCGCCGAAACGCCCGATGAAACCGAGATGTTTGTAGAGGTCGAACTCCACGCCCTGGCTCACCGCCGAAAGCGCGTTCTCGAAGCTGAGGAGGGTTCCCGAACCCGCGCGCTGCACCTTTTCGATGGGGTTGGTGAAGTCCTTGCGGAAGAACGCAAGCGAGAGGCTCTCCGTGGGCGAGTAATAGCGCTCCCAGCGCAGGTCGTAGTGGCGGATTTGGGTATCGACGAGCGCAGGATTGCCGATGGTGATGATGTCGAGGATCGGGTCCACGAAAGGCGAATCCTGAGTCACCTCGCGGAAATCGGGACGCGACACGGTACGGCCATAGCTCAGCCGAAGCTGCTGGTCCTCCGCGAACCACCAGGTGAGCGCAGCCATCGGCAGCCGGTCCTTGCGCTGAAGCAGCGAGCGGATGCGGATGTTCGGGTTGAAGATGTTGAAGGTATTGACGTCCTGGACGAAGTCTTCCTCGCGAAGCCCGAGCACGAGCCTGAGCACCTCGCCGAACTTGAAGTCGAAATTGAGATAGCGGGCGTCGTTCTCCTGATCGGCGCGATAGGCATCGGTGCCGCGGGTGTCATCGCGCAAGACGAAGCCATTCGGGCCGATGTTCTCCGGGCGGAGCTGTTCGTCGATCGGACGGAAGAAAAACTCGAGTTGGTTACCCGGCAAGCGCGGCAAGCGGAAGCTGTAGCGGCGCACGTCGGAGTCGCGGCCGCGGTCGATTTTGAGAAGACCAGCGCTCACCTCGAGACTCAGTCCCGCCCAGGGCTCGAGGCTGCGCTTGAGGTCGAGGGAGCGGATCCAGGAATCATCGCGCAAGTAGGCGAAGCTCTGACTGTTGGAATCGGCGCGCGAGGAGAGGCGATAGCGGCCGATGCCGGCATCATCATCGAGGCGGTATTCGCGATTGTTGGGCGCGAACCGGCTCGCCCGCGCCTTGCTCACTTGCCAATCGAGGCGAAGTCCCAGCCAAGGCCAGCGCTCGCCGAGGTCGTGCTCGCCGGAGAGCTGGTGGGCGAGCAGGGCATTTTCCTCCCACTCGAGTTTCACCCGCTTGAGGTTCTGATTGTCTTGCCGCCCTTCGCGAACCTGGGTCCGGTCCTGAGTCTGGCGGAGCAGCATCGAGGTGAGGCTGAGCTTTCCGAAACCATCGCGCTCCATGCCCGCGTTGAGGAAAGCCGATGCCTCGACCTCGCGATCGGTGGTATCGACGCGCAGATCGTCGTCGACGAAAGCGCCCTGGCGGGTGAGCTGGTATTTGCGAAACAGCTCTCCCGAGCGCTCGTCCCATCCATGCTGGAAACGCAGCGCAAAGATCGCTCCGGTTTTCCACCCATCGGCGAAGCTCCAGGCGTTGCCGAGGGCCATGTTCAAGCCGAGGTCGGGGCCGAGGCGGTCCTCGAAGACCCCGTAGCTACTCGCCGCCACCAGATCGCGACCCAAGGCGGCGATCTGCTCGGGCGAGCCGCTCACCGGCCGACCACCCTGGCTGGCAGCGGCCAACGAAGCCGGCAGGACCCGCACCGAGCGATCCCTCCCCGTCCAGTCGCGCGAACCGCCGCGGTAACGAAGGCCCTTCCCCCCAGTCGTTCCTTCCGCGGCGGCAAGACGCATCCCCATGCGGAACAAAGGCCCGTCGGGAAAAGAGCGGGTCCTCAACTGGATCGAGCCGCCTCCGAATTCAGCCGGCATTTCCGGAGAGTAGCTCTTCTGCACCAAGACACCGGCGATGATGTCGGTGGGGAAGAAGTCGAGCGGCACCACTCGGCGCGAGGGATCGGGGCTCGGAATGGGATGGCCGTTGACGAGCACGCTCGAATAGCGCTCGCCCAGGCCGCGCACGTAGATGTACTTGCCATCGACCAGGGTGAGACCGGTCACCCGGCGCAGAGCGCCGGCCGCATCCGAATCGCCGGCGCGGGAGATCTGGGCGGCGCTGAGGATCTCCATCACGGCCGATGAGCTTCGCCGCTCCTCGACGAAGGCGGCGAGCGAACCCTCGATATAGGGTTCGAGCACCACGAACTCGGGAAGCTCAAGCCCCGCCGGCACCAGTTCGAACGTGAGCTCAGCGCTCTGCTCGCTGCTCACTTCCACTCCTTCCCGGGTGACCGCGGCAAAGCCGCCGGCCACCACCGAGAGGGTGTAGCGACCAGGGGAGAGCTCGACTTCGAAGCGCCCTTCGCCGTCGCTCGTCAGATCGAGCGGGGTGCCGGCGATGAAGACGCGCGCGCCCGCAACCGGGCGACCGTCTTGCGCGTTGAGGATGCGTCCGCGAAGACGACCCGGCGGCAAGGCCGTCCCCTCGCTGGATTCCGCGAGCACGGCACGACCCGAGGCGGTCTCGCTCAAGACCTCCACCGAGCCGTCCCGTCGAAAGGTGACGATCAAGGCCACATCATCGCCCTCGGCGAGAACCAGCTCACGGCGGAGCTCCCGCATTCCCTCCCCGATCCGCAGCTCACGACGGCCTTCGGCGAGGACGGCGACGAAGCTCCCATCGGCGGCGGTCACGCCCAGCGTTTCGCCGTCGGCGCTGATCGGCGCACCGCCCCAAGGGGCACCCTCGACGAATACGAGGACTTCCAGGCGCGCCCCGCTCCCCGCCCAGGCGGCCACGGCGAGGAGCCACGAGAGAAGGCCGATCAGCCGCATGTCCAACGCGCCTGCTCGCACTCGCCCATGATCCGCCTGAGCTCGGTCGCCCTGCGGAAGAGCTCCGGACGCGTGATCGCGCTCAGGTGACGTTCCGCGGCGGCGAAATCCCCCGCCTGGAAGAAGGCGTAGGCGAGTGCGTAGCGGATGTCCTCGTCGGCGAGCAGCCCCGCGCGCGCAAGCGCCGGCTCGAGCGCGGCCACTTGATCGTAACGTTTCAGTTCGAGTAGAAGGCCCACGCGCTGTTTGAGCCGCTTGGCCGGATCCTCGATGCGCGCGTTGAGGGCGAGCGCGCGCACCCGTTCCCCGGCGCGGCGCATCAGCTCGGCGGCCTCGGGCAGAAGCCGAGGATCGCGTTCGGCCAGAGCGGCGGTGAGCTCGGCCGCGGTGCGGACCGCTCCGCGCTTGAGGTAAGCCTGAGCGAGCGCCTGATCGACCGCAGGCGAATCGGGATGGCGCAATCTCGCTCGCTCGAGGAGGGCGATCGCCCGATCGGCGCTGCCGGCCGCGGTGAGCGCCTTGCCGATCGCCAAATGATCCTCGAGCGTCGCCTCCCCTTGCGATAGGTACTCCGCGCCCCGCGCCGCCGCCTCGGCGAAGAGTCCCGCCTCGATGAGATAGAAGATGGTGCGGCGCGCGAAGGCGCGGTTGGCAGGGAAGCGTTCCGCGGCCGCAGCGAGGGTATCCAGGGCCTGCTGACGCCTGCCGCTCATCCATTGCGCATGAGCCCTGAGCAGATGCGCCGAGGCGATTCCAGCGAGCGCCTCCCCGGCCTCGGCCAGCGCGAGCTCGGCCTCGTGCCAGCGCTCGCGCAGCGAGAGCGCCTGAGCGAGGTAGAGGCGGATGAGCGGCTCCTCGGACCCCGCGGCCAAGGCCGCGCGGAAATGTTCGATCGCCGCCTCCGCACGGTCGCGATGGAGGGCGATGGTGCCGGCGACGGTGTGAAACTGCACGAGATCGAGTCCCGGCTGGGCCGGATCCACCTGCGCGAGCGCCGCCTCGGCGCGTTCGAACTCCCCGTCGCGGGCCAGGATCGCCGCGATCTTGAGGTAATCCGCATCGGGAAGCTTGCCGCCGTCGGCGGATGCGAGCAGCACGACCAGGAGCAGAAGCGTGGCCATCAGGAGAGGTCGAAGCGGATACGCTGCCTGGCCCAGACGCGCACGTTCTGGCCCTTGTAGCTGGCCGGCTCGAAGCGCCAGCCTTGAACGCCGGAAACCGCCGCCTCCTCGAAGATTCCCTCGGGATGCGCCTCCAGCACCCTGACCTGCTCGACCTGCCCGGTCGGCCCGATGAGGAGGGAGAGCACCACGTAGCCGGTGATCCCTTGGGCCTTGGCGCGTACCGGATAACGCAATGGCGTCTGCAACACGGGCCTCGGCGGCACATCGACCGAATCATCGGTCATGATCACGTCCTCGCCGGCACCGAGGAGCGCCTCGCGGAGACTTCCGAGCTCGGCGTCGTCGAAGCCGGGCAGACCGAAGTCCAGGCCCGGGAGGCCCGCCTCCAAGCCGAGCGATGGCGGCGCGGGCGCTTGCCTTCTCGGCCTCGGCGGCGGCTCCTCGCGCCGGATCGGCGGCCGCTCGGGCGGCTTCTCCTTGCGCTCGATGAGCAAAGCCGACTCCGCCCGGCCCGGCTCGCGCTCGAGGCCACGGCTGAGCCCATTGAGCACGAGGATGATCGTGAACACCAGCGCCAAGCCGAACAGCCCCGAGAGGAGCCCGACCAGGCGTTCGCGCCAGCGCTGGGGCACGCTCAACCCTCCCCCGCCTCGGCACGGGTGGCCACGCCCACCTCCTGGGCGCCGGCCAGGCGCGCCTGATCGACCACCTCGACCAGCCTTCCCGAAGGCACGACTTCGTCGGTGACCACCAGCACCGCCTTCTGGCTCATACCGGCGAGCAGATCCCGTAAGCGGCTCTGGAGCACCCAGATGCGGATCGGCTGCCCGTCCACATAGACCTCGCCGGCCTTGTCGATGTAAACCCGGATCGCCTTGGTCGAGGCCACGGTGTGCGATTGCGCGCCGGGGCGGTCGATGTCCACCTTCATGTCCTTCACGAAGGTGGTCGAGACCATGAAGAAGATCAGCAGGATGAACACCATGTCGATCATCGGGGTGAGATCGACCTGGCCTTCCAGGGGCTTTTTGGCTTCGCGGAATCTCATGAACCGTTCCCCTTCGCGGAGGCCGCGAGGATGTCCTGGATCTGGACGAGGTCCATCTCCAGACGCGCCTGGCGTCGGTCGAGCACGCTTTTCGCGAAGTAACCCGGAATCGCTACCGCCAGGCCGAGCTGGGTGGTGAACAAGGCCGTGGCGATGCCGCCTGCGATGCCGCCGGACTGGGCGAACAGGCTCATGTCCCCGAGCGAATGGAAGGTCTCGATCATGCCGGTCACCGTCCCGAGCAGGCCGAGCAGCGGAGCCGTCACCACGGCGGCATTGACCATCGCCCGGTAGCGCTTGAGCCCGAGGCGGAGATCGGCGAAGGCATCATCGAGATGCGCTCTCAAAGGCGTCTTTCCAGAATCGCGCAGAGCGATGGCGCGGGCGATCGCCTCGCCCAGCACGCCGCGGCGCGAACCGCGGCCCTCCTCATGCCGGCGGATCAGCACGCGCACGCTCGACTCGCTGCCCCGACGCAGCAGAAGCATGCGGATTCCGAGCCCGTACCAGAGCAGCGCGGCAAGCGCCGTGAGGCTGAGCATGATCGCCGGACTGCCCGCCCGAATGTACTCCGAAAACGCCTCGCCGATTCCGCCGAGCATCGGGCATCACGCCGTGGCGCGCTCGCGCGCCTCGAGACCGAGATTCACCACCCGAAGCGCCACCTTCTCCATCTCGTCCTTGATCCGCTCCGCCCAGCCGGAGAGCAGGCTACCGATCAGCAAGGTGGGAATCGCGACGATCAGGCCGAGCTCGGTGGTGACCAGGGCCACCGCAATACCGCCGGAGAGCAGCTTGGGATCGGAGGTGCCGAACTCGGTGATGATGTCAAAGGTTTGGATCATGCCGGTCACGGTGCCGAGCAGACCGAGCAGCGGCGCGACCCCAGCGATGACCAGGATCACCGTCCCGAAGCGGTTGAGGCGCCCGTTCTCGTTGAGGATCGCCTCGGAGATGATGTCCTCCAGGTGCTCGCGCTCACGGTCGAGGTTGCGCAAGGTGGCGGTGACGACGCGCGCCGCCGAGCCCTTGATCTGTTTCGCCGCCTCGATGGCCTCCTGAATCCGGCCCGCGCGCACGTGCGCGCCGACCCGATCGAGGATGCGGTCCACATCAGCGCTCGAACGGTGCAGGAAGGCGATTCGCAACAGGATCATCACCGCCCCGGCAAAACCGAGGAAGACGATGACCCAGCCGATCACTCCGCCTTGCTGGATGTGCTCGATCGGTCCCAGACGCCGGCCCGGCTCCACTGCCGCGTTGAGCGACTCGAACAGGAAGATCGGAAGCGGCGAAGCCACCTGGCCGCGGGCCAGGGCGCGCGCCGCCTCGGCTGCGGGCTCCGGCCAGATCCGCAATCTGCCGGCCCCGGCCGGTGCGAGCGCGCCGGCGACCTCTGGGGCGATGCCGTAGGCCGCGATCTGTCCGAGCCGGACGATCTCGCCCTCGACCTCGGCGCCATCGGCGCGGAAGAAGCGCCCGCGTTCGACCCGGCGGGAGCTCAGGCGCCCGAGCAAGGAAACCGCCTCGGCGAAGACGGCGCGCAGGCGCTCGCCCTCGTCCCCGCTCGCAGGCGTGCCGAGCCCATAGCCGGAAAGGGTGGCCTCGGCTTGGAGGAAAGTCACCTTCAGCAGATCGGCGATCTCGGCGGCGGCCGCCGCCTCCCGCTCCGCCTGCGCGATCGCCTCCTCGAGATCGCCCTGCTCGCGGCGAGCCGCCAACAGGCGCCGCTCGAGGGCCGCGATCTCTCCCCGCAAGCGCTCGCTTTCCTTGGCGAGCTGGTCTCGCGCCTCGGCGATGCGCGCCTGAAGCTCTCGCCTCTGCGCGGAGAGCAGCGCGAACTCGCGCCGGTAGGCCTGTTCGAGACTCACCGCCGCACTCGCCGCTGGAGCGGCGGGCGCAGGCTGATCCTGCGCATGCGCGGCCGAAGCCGAAAGGAGCAGAAGGAGGATCGAGGGCAATCCGCGCCGCATCATTCGGAGAACTCCGCGAACCGCATCCCGCCGGGCAGGACGAAGAAGCCCTGGCGGATCTGCTTGCGCAAAGCATCGAAGAGGGCGAGCACCCGCTCCCGGTCCTCGCCGTCCTGAAGAAGCTCGAAGCGCCAACCTTCCTCCGTGGGCACCGCGCGTCCCACCCGACGATCCGAGGTGCGGAAGAACAGCATCACGCTGCCGAGCTTGGCCACGTCGGCCAAGACGCGCTCACCGCCGAGCGGGATGGTCTGGCTGTAGATACCGTTTTCGCGGGCGATCCGCAGTTCGTCTTCGATCAGGGCCCAGAGGCGGTTGGCGGCGCGTGGGGGCGGAATCAGGCCGGCCTCGAGCTGCTGCCTCAGATCCACCACCGCCTGTAGCCGATCCTCGATGCGGAAGGGCAACGCGCGACGGACGAACCCTTCCAGCCGCTCGAGGACCTCGATCAGCACGGGAACCAGCGCCTCGGCACCGACACCGGACTCGGCAGCCGCGGCCTTCGCCCGTTCGAGCCGCTCACGCTGCTCGCGCAGCGCGAGCTCCTGTCGTCCCAGCGCCGCTTCGAGCTCGGCCCGCTGAGCGGCCAGCCCGGCGAGCGTCGTGCGGCTTTCCTCGCGCAAGAGCTCGAGCTCCCGATTGAGCGCCTCGACCTCCCCGCGCATGGCGATCAGGCGTTCGGCGAGCTCCGCAGTGGGATCCTCGGCGAGAGCCCGCGGGAACGGAACCGCGAGCCAGAGGAGGCCGATGGCGGCGAGAACGCGGAGGGACATCGGATGAAGACCCTGGGAGACGGCGCGTCGGCGCACGAGAGCCGAAGAGCGTATGAAGCTCAGATGACAGAACGATGACGGCCTCCCGCGACCGCCGGCGGCGCTTCGGCATACACTAGAAAGTCTTTTCCCTCCTCCGCGGTCGTCCGTGAAAGAGCATCTTCGCGAGCTAATCCAGCAGGCGCTCCTCGATCTTCGTCGCGATGGTCTGCTCCCCGCCGATCTCGAGATCGAGTTCGCGGTCGAGCCCGGACGCCAGCCCGAGCATGGCGATTACGCCTGCAACGTCGCGCTCCTCCTCGCTCGTCGGCTGGGGACGTCCCCGCGCGCGCTCGCCGAGCGCATCGCCGCGCAGATTCCCGCTTCCCACCACCTCGCCCGAGTCGAGGTGGCCGGCGCGGGTTTCATCAACTTCACCCTCTCCGATCTGTGCATCAAGGGCGTCGTGCGCCGGGTGCTCGAACTCGGCGAGCGTTACGGGCACGGCGAAGCCGGCTCGCGCGAGTCGGTGATCCTTGAGTACGTCTCGGCGAATCCCACCGGTCCGCTTCACGTCGGCCACGGACGCGGCGCCGCCTACGGAGACAGCCTCGCCAACCTGCTCGAGGCCCATGGTCACCGCGTCCACCGCGAGTACTACGTCAACGACGCCGGCCGGCAGATGGACATCCTGGCGGCGAGCGTCTATCTGCGGTACCTCGAGCTCTGCGGCAGCGAGGTGCCCTTCCCGGCCAACGCTTACCGCGGGGACTACGTCATCGACATCGCCCGCGTCCTGCGCAGCGAGGTCGGCGATGCCCTGCGTCGGCCGGTGCGCGAGCTGCTCGCCGGGCTGCCGCCGGACGAAGCCGAGGGCGGCGACCGGGAACGGTACATCGACGCCCTGATCGCCCGCATCAAGGCGCTGCTCGGCGCGGACTACGAGAAGGTTTTCGAGCGCGGGCTCACCATCATCCTGGAGGACATCCGCGAGGACCTCGCCGCCTTCCGGGTGCGCTTCGACCGCTGGTTCTCCGAGCGCTCGCTCGCGCGCGAGGGCTACGTCGAGCGGGCGCTCAAGCGCCTGCGCGAGCGCGGGCTGCTCTACGAGCGCGATGGCGCCACCTGGTTCGCCGCCAGCCGACTCGGCGATGAGAAGGACCGGGTGGTGATCCGCGAGAACGGCCAGCCGACCTATTTCGCCTCCGACCTCGGCTATCTCTTGAGCAAGTTCGAACGCGGCTTCGAGCGGGCGATCTATGTGTTCGGAGCCGATCACCACGGCTACGTGCCCCGGCTGATCGCGGCCGCCCGCGGCCTCGATCTCGATCCCTCCCGCATCGAGTTCGAGCTGGTGCAGTTCGCGGTGCTCTATCGCGGTGGAGAGAAAGTGCAGATGTCCACCCGCTCGGGCGAGTTCGTCACCCTGCGCGAGCTCAGGGAGGAAGTGGGCAGCGATGCGGCGCGCTTCTTCTACGTGATGCGCGGCCACGACCAGCACCTCGAGTTCGACCTCGACCTCGCCCGCAAGCAATCGAACGACAACCCGGTTTACTACGTGCAGTACGCGCACGCGCGCGTGGCGAGCCTGTTCCGCCAGCTCGCCGAGCGCGGGCTCACGTGGCAGCGAGCGGCCGGTGAGGCAGCGCGCGAGCGCCTCACGAGCCCCCACGAGCGGGCGCTGCTGCTGCGGCTCCTGCAGTATCCGGAAGCGCTGGGGGCGGCGGCCGAGCGCCGCGCGCCGCAGCTTCTGGTCAATGCCCTGCGCGAGCTGGCCCAGGCCTTCCATGCCTGGTACAACGCCGAGGCGATCCTGGTCGAGGAGGCGGAGCTGCGCAACGCACGCCTCGCGCTGGCGCAGGCCACCGGCCAGGTGATCGCCTCCGGCCTGGGCTTGCTCGGGGTCTCGGCGCCGGAACGGATGTAGCATGTGAGCATGAATCGCCATGGCTCCCAGGCGCACCGTGAGCGTGCGCCCTTGCCGGCCTGGGTCTGGCTTCTCAGCGGGGTCGGCCTCGGCGTCCTGCTCGGCGGGGTAGTGATCTGGCGCGACCGGGCGGCAAGCGTGTCGGCGCCGGTCTCCCCCGCCATGCCCAGCGAAAAGGCACCCCCCACACCGGAGCGGCGCCCGCGCTACGACTTCTACACCATCCTTCCCGAACAGGAATCGGTAGTGCCGAGCGAGGAGCTCGCGCGCGCCTCGGAGAGCGCCCCCTCGCCGGGGGCAGCCTTCGCTGGCGGCGCGGTGAGCCTGCAGGTCGGCTCGTTCCGCGATGCACGCGATGCCGAGGCGCTCAAGGCCAGGATCGCCCTGCTGGGCCAAGTCGCGCGCATCGTCCCCGTGGAGATCGACGGCACGACCTGGCACCGCGTGCGCATCGGACCGTTCCGCGATGCTCGCGAAGTCGAGGCCACGCGCCAGCGCCTACGCGAGCACGGCATCGACAGCATCGCCCTGCGCGAGAACTCGCCGTGAACCCCTCCTCCCCCGCGTTCCACGGCACCACGATCCTGGCGGTGCGCCGCGACGGGGTGTTGGCCATGGGCGGCGACGGTCAAGTCACGCTCGGGCCGACCGTGGTCAAGGCGCGGGCGCGCAAGGTGCGCCGCCTGGGAAAGGGGCAGGTGCTCGCCGGCTTCGCCGGTGCCGCGGCCGATGCCTTCACCCTCTTCGAGCTGTTCGAAAGCAAGCTCGAGCAGCATGGCCAGCTGCTGCGCGCGGCCGTGGAGCTGGCCAAGGATTGGCGCACCGACCGGCGCCTGGGGCGGCTCGAGGCGCTGCTCGCCGTCGGCGACCGCCACACCGCCCTGATCGTGAGCGGTCAGGGCGAGATCATCGAGCCAGACGATGGCATCCTGGCGATCGGGTCGGGCGGTCCGTATGCCCTGGCCGCGGCGCGGGCGCTCTCAACCCACAGCGCGCTCTCCGCGCCGGCGATCGTCGAGCACGCCCTCGCCATCGCCGCGGACATCTGCATCTACACGAATCACCAGCGGGTGATCGAGATCCTCGAATCATGAGGACACCGTCTCCGGATCCCACATGAGCGCGATGACCCCCCGTGAGATCGTCCACGAGCTCGACCGCTACATCGTCGGGCAGCACGCCGCCAAGCGCGCGGTGGCGATCGCCCTGCGCAATCGCTGGCGGCGGATGCAGCTTCCCGAGAACCTACGCCGTGAGGTCACCCCCAAGAACATCCTCTTGATCGGCCCCACGGGCGTGGGGAAGACGGAGATCGCCCGCCGCCTCGCGGCTCTGGCCGGAGCGCCTTTCGTCAAGGTCGAGGCCACGCGTTTCACCGAGGTGGGCTACGTCGGCAAGGACGTCGAACAGATCATCCGCGACCTCGCGGAGGTGGCGGTCAAGATGGCGCGTGAGGAGGCGATGAGGCGGGTTCGGGTTCGGGCCGAAGAGCGCGCCGAGGAACGGCTGCTCGACGCCCTCTTGCCGCGCCCCGCGGCCAGCACCTGGGGGATGGCGCCCGCCCCCGCCAGCACGGAAAGCCGCGAGACCCTACGCCGGATGCTGCGCGCCGGCGAGCTGGAGGAGCGCGAGATCGAGATCGAGGTCCAGCAAACCTTGGGGGTCGATATCCTCACCCCGCCGGGGCTTGAGGAGATGGCCCAGCAGCTCAAAGGCTTGTTCCAGACGCTCGGCAGCCAGCGCCCGAATCGCAGGCGAATGAGCGTGCGTCAGGCGCGCCCCTTGCTCATCGAGGAGGAGGCAGGCCGGTTGATCAACGAGGACGAGATCCGCGCCCAAGCGATCGCCAACGCCGAGCAGAACGGCATCGTCTTCATCGACGAGATCGACAAGATCGCGCGCCGCGGCGAAACCGTGCTCGGCGCGGACGTCAGCCGCGAGGGCGTGCAGCGCGATCTCTTGCCCCTGGTCGAAGGCATGACGGTCAGCACCCGTCACGGACCGGTACGCACCGACCACATCCTGTTCATCGCCTCCGGCGCCTTTCATCTCGCTCGCCCCTCCGACCTGATCCCGGAGCTCCAGGGCCGCTTCCCGATCCGGGTCGAGGTCACCCCACTCGGCGTCGAGGACTTCAAGCGCATCCTCACCGAGCCGGAGTATTCGCTGGTGCGCCAGTATCAGGCCCTGCTCGCGACCGAGGGCGTCGAGCTGCGGTTCACCGAGGATGGCATCGGCCGCATCGCCGAACTCGCGCATCGGCTCAACGATCGTCAGGAGAACATCGGCGCGCGGCGCCTGCATACGGTGCTCGAACGGCTGCTCGAGGACATCGCCTTCGAGGCTCCGGGAGGGGGCTCCCAGCTCCATCTCATCGACGCGGAATACGTGGACCGGCGCCTCGCGGCGCTCGTGCAGGATGAGGACCTCAGCCGCTACGTGCTCTAGCCCCGCCCATGACCGTCCGCCCCGTCGAGATCCGTCTCAAGCGCGCCGAGCGGCGCCTCGAACTAAGCTTCGAGGACGGTCGATGCATCGCCCTGGACGCGGAGCTTCTTCGCGCCTACTCGCCTTCCGCCGAGGTGAAGGGTCACTTGCCCGGTCTCAGGCCGCTGACCGCCGACTGCTCGCAGGTCGGCATCATCCACCTCGAACCGGTTGGGCTCTACGCTCTGCGCATCGTCTTCGACGACGGTCACGACACCGGCCTCTTCAGCTTCGATTACCTCTTGGAACTGTGGGAGCGACGAGAGGAGCTTCGCGCCCGTCACCGTGAGGCGGTGGCCAAGGCGGCCGAGGGGCGGCGATGAGCGGAGATCGTTTCGACTTCGGCTTCCGCGAGGTCGGGCACGCGGAGAAGCGGCGCTTGGTCGATGGCGTCTTCGCCGCGGTCGCGGAGCGCTACGACCTGATGAACGACCTCATGTCGCTCGGCCTGCACCGGCTCTGGAAACGCCTCTTCGTCGCCGGCCTCGGCCTGCGCCCGGGGATGCGCGTCCTCGATCTGGCCGCGGGCAGCGGCGACATCGCCGCGCTCGTCGCACCCCGCATCCAGCCCGGCGGTCGGATCGTGCTCGCCGACCGCAGCCTGCCCATGCTCGGCCTTGGGCGCGATCGCATGATCGATGAGGGCTGGCCGCAGGCGAGCGATGCCGTCGCCGCGGATGCCGAGGCCCTGCCCTTCCCCGAGCGGAGCTTCGATCGAGTGACGATCGCCTTCGGCCTGCGCAACGTCGCCGACCGGATGCGAGCGCTCCGCGAGATGCACCGCGTGCTCAGGATCGGCGGGATCCTCGGGATCCTCGAGTTCTCGACGCTGCGGATCGCGTCCCTGCGCCCGCTCTACGAGCTTCATTCCTTCGCCGTGCTGCCCCTGCTGGGCCGCCTGGTGGTCGGCGATGCCGCGCCCTACCGCTATCTCGCCGAGTCGATCCGGCGCCATCCCGACCAGGAGACCCTCGCTTCGATGATGCGCGAGGCGGGATTCGCCAAGGTGCAGGTCCGCGATCTCGCGGGGGGCATCGCCGCGATCCATACCGGTGCCCGCGTCTGAGCGGCTCAGAGCCAGCGCCGCGCGAGCCAGCCGATCGCCTCTGGAATCCAGTTCAGCCAGGAGCGCCTAAGCCACGGCCGCAGCCGCACTTCCCGGCCCTCGGCCAGATCCCCTGCGATCCGCGCGGCGAGCACCGCCGCGAAACCCGGATCGCGCAGGAAGGCGTTGATCTCGTCGTTGATGAAGAAGCTCCTGTAGTCGAGGTTGGCGGTGCCCACGCTCGCCAGTCCCTCGTCGATCAGGAAAGCCTTGGCGTGGAGCACCCGGGGCTGGTATTCGACGATGCGCACGCCGCCGGCGAGCAGTCGCGAATACGCGGCGCGGCTCGCCCACTGCGCGAGCCTCACGTCGCTCTTCGCCGGCACCAGCACGGTCACCTCGACCCCACGGCTCGCCGCGGCGCACAGGCTGCGCTGGGTTCGTCGGTCGGGAACGAAATAGGGCGTCACCAGCAATACCCGCCGACGCGCTCGCGCGAACGCCTGGCGCAGCACGCGGTGGAGCAGGGCCCGCTGGCGCCGGGTCTTGTTGGGCAGCAGCAGGATGCCATCTTCCGCGCGTAGCCGAGCGCCGCGAGGAAGCTTGCCGTCATGGTCGAAGAGCATCGCCGCCTGCCGCGCCACCGGTCCCTCGATGCGCAGGTGGTAGTCGAGCCAGCGACCGTCGCCCACGGCCCGACGCGAGCATTCACGGTGGATGTTGAAACCGCCGAGCCAACAGACCCGTTCGTCCAGCACCAGCAGCTTGCGATGGTTGCGGCGGTGGAGGAAGCGCAATGGCTCACGCAGACTGAAGCGCCGCCAGCGTTGAAAGCGCACGCCTGCGGCGCGCAGCCGTTGCTCGAGCGCACGCGGAAAAAGTCCGTAGGAACCGATCGCGTCGATCCTCACCTCGACCGCGAGCCCACGGGACGCCGCCGCCTCGAGCGCCTCGACGAAGGGCATTCCCGCCTCGTCGGCGGCGAAGATGTAGCTCTCGAGGCGAATGCTCCGGTCCGCCGCGGCGATGTCGGCGAGCATCGCCGCATAGAGCTCGTCGCCCTCGGTGAAGAGTGCGATCCGTGCAAAGCGCTCAGCCGTGGCCGCCGAAGACATGGAGAAGCACCACCGCGAATGCGAGCGCCACGCGGTAGGCGGCGAAAGGCAGGGCGCCGAAACGCTCGAGCACGCCGATCAGGACGCGGATGGCGACCAGGCCGGCGCCGGCGGCGACGAGCACCCCGAGCACCATGGGTAGCGGGCGGAGGTCGGGCGGGCTGCGCCACGCCTCGATCAGCCCGCCGAGGCAGGCCGCGGCGGTGATCGGCACGGCGAGCAGGAAGGCCAGCCGAGCTCCCTCGGCGCGCGAGAATCCGAGCCAGAGCGCCGCCGTGAGACAGATGCCGGAGCGCGAGACCCCGGGGAACAGCGCAAGGGCCTGCGCCGCGCCCACCACGAGCGCCTGCCGCCAGGACATCGTCTCCAGCCGCCCGAGGCCGCTGCGCCGGTCCGCAAGCCACAGCAGGATGCCGAATCCCGCGAGATTGGCGGCGATGAACAGCGGATGGCGTAAATCCTCGGCGATCTCGAGCAGCAGCAGGCCGAGGATCCCGCCCGGCAGCGTGGCGAGCAGGATGAGCAGCAGCAGCCGCAGCTCGGCGTCCACCCGGGCCCCGGGCCGCCAGGCGATGGCGCTCCTCGCGAAGCCGAGGAGATCGCGACGGTAATGGACCAAAACGGCGAGCAGCGTGCCCGCATGCAGCATCAAGTCGACGAACAGGCCCTGGTAGGCGAAGCCGAAGAACAACCCGGCCAGGGCGAGATGGCCGGAGCTCGAAACCGGCAGGAACTCGGTCAGCGCTTGGACGACCGCCAGCAGGAGGAGCTCGGCCAGTTCCAAGGGCGCGGGCTCAGCGCCGGCCACGATAAAGGCTGTAGACTCCGGTGATCACCGCCTCGTCGAGGACGTGACCCGCCATCGCCCGGCGCACGTCGGCGAGTTCGAAGCGCTCGGGAAGCTCGAGGCGCTCGCAGTCGAGGGCGTAGAGGCGGAAGTGGTAATGGTGCGGACGCGGATCGTTCCAAGGCGGGCAGGGGCCGTCGTAGCCGAACCAGTCGCCGCCCATTTCGGGGTCGCCGGCGAACCATTTGCCGTAGTCATTGAGGCCCTGCCGACTCCCGGGCGGCCCCGGCGGATTCTTCTTGCCGCCCTTGACGATGCCGGCCGAGCAGCTGCCCTCCTCGATGGCGCTCACATCCGCGGGGACGTCCACCAGCAGCCAGTGGACGAACTCCACGCGAGGCAGATCGATCGGTACCTCGAGTCCGTCCTTGTTGACCTCGTCGGGTCGGCTCGGGACGTCGGTATCGATGCACAGCAGGGCGAAGGACTTCGTTCCGGAGGGAGCGCCGCTCCAGGCGAGATGCGGATTGCGATTGTCCGAAAGCTCCACCGGCGCCACCTGTCCGGGTTTGCCGAAGGCGAGCCGCTCGGGCATTCGCCCCAGATGCACGAAGCTATCGCTGAGGATGCGCATGGGTGCCCTCCGTTACTTCATCGGGGACAGAAGGATCGAGGATGGAGAAAGCCGCGGCAAGCGGCTCGGCGTAGTCGCGGAAGCTCCCCGCCGACAGCCAGCGGGGGATGCCGGCGAGCGGCGCCGCCGCGGCGCGGAGCCGCGTCGCGGACACCGCCTCCTCGCGCCCCCCGAGCCAGGCGCTCAGCGCCTCCGGATAGGCACCGGTCTCGAAGACCGCATCGAGGTCGAGCCGGAATGCGTTCGGGAAGGCCGAGGCGCAGTCGAGGTGGGCAAGGGCCTGGTAGAGCCAGGCCGCGGCCAGGCGGTCGTCGATCGGCGGCGGGTGGGGGTGCTCGCCCGCAGCCAGCCACCCGAGGAAGGCATCCCGCGGGTCGCGGCGGGTGAGGATCAGGACGCGCGCGCGCGGCAGCGCCGCGCCGATCACCGGCAGCCAGCGGGCATCGAGGACCGGCAGCAGGTCGGCGAACCGATCCTCCCCGCCCCTGCGCCGCCTGCCGTATTCCCTGGCGAGGCGTGCCGCGAGCTCGCGCGGATCAGCCTCCTCCGGATAGAAGGGCAGCCCATCCTCGGGGGGCGAGGCGGAGAAGCGATCGAGGTATCCGGCAATGCCGAGGTCGGCCAGTACCGCCAGCGCCTGCTCCCAGGATACGCCGGGCGAGAAGGCGACGAAGAGGGGCGCGAGATCCTCCACCGCGGATTCGACGGACAGGCTCGCCGATGGATTCGGCAGGCGCTCCAGGGCGCCGAGCGCGGGAAGCCAGGCTTCTCTTCCGCCGAGGCGCTGGGCGGCGAACCAATGGGCCGCGGCCTCGGTGCGCCGTCCGAGGAGGTGCCGGCAGGCACCGAGGGCGCGGTGCAGGGCGGAAGCCGCCTCCGGTCGGCGGAAAGCCTCGGCGTCGAGCAAGGGCAGCAGTCTTTGCTCCGCCTCGGCGGCGCGGCCGGAAGCGAGCAGCAATCGGCCTTGGAGGAGGGCGAGGAAGGGATCCTCCGGACGGTGCCGGAGGGCCTCCGCGAGCCTCGTCTCGGCAGCCGAGGGATCCTCGACCTCGAGCAAGCGCAGCAGCTCATCCTCGGCCTCGCGATCGGCGGGGTCGAGCGAGAGCCAGTATTCGAGGGCGGCGCGCATCCCCGCGGCATTGCCGCGCCGTCGCTCCAATTCGACCAGCGCGGTGTACACGCCCCGATCGGTGGGCATCGAATCGTGCCAAGCCTGGAGCACCGCTTGCGCCTCTTCGAACCGGCCGAGCTCGATCAGGGCAGCGGCCAGCGCTTCGCTGGCGAAGCCGCCTGGGCGCTCGCGGTGAATGGGTTCGAGCAGGGCAACCGTCGCTTCGAAGCGACCCAGGCTGAGCAAGGCCCGCGCCAGGGTTTCCGCCTCGGCGCGATCGCGCGGTCCCTCGGCCGCGTAAAGCGCCGGGACCTCCTCGGCGCGTCCGAGCGCGAGCAGGGCCCGCGCCAGGCCGTGCCGCGCTGCCGGATGGCCGGGCGATCGCTCGAGCGCTCGGCGGAAGGCCTGCTCGGCGAAGCTCGGCGTTCCCTTGGCGAGCAGGGCCTCGCCATAGGCTAGCTGCGCGGGGAGGAGATCGGGATGGCGCCCGAGCAGGCCTGCGAGCAGGCGCAGCGCCTCGTCGTGCTCCCCACGCTCACTCGCCAGCACCCCGGCGAGCAGGATCGCGTCGGAGGAATCGGGGTTGGCGCGGAGGGCCAGGCGGACGTTCAGCTCCGCCTCGCGGCGATCGCCCTCGAGCATCGCGAGCCGGGCGAGCGCCGTGTAGGCCGGGGTGGCGTTCGGATCGAGACGGATGGCGGCCTCGAAACTCGACTTCGCCGCTTGCGGACGACCGTTCTGCCACTGCGCCGCCCCGAGCAGGATCAAATACTCCGCCCGCTGCGGCGCGAGGGCGCTCGCCCGTTCGAACTGCACCACGGCCTCGGGCACCCGCCCCGACCGCAACAGAAGACGCCCGAGCTCGGCCAGCGCCTCGTGGTCCTCCGGCTGCGCGCGAAGCCTTTCGCGCAGGGCTCGTTCCGCATCGGCGTGGCGGCCCTGGCGCGCGAGGGTGGCGACCTCGTGCAGGGTCGGTGTCGGCTTCACCATCGGCGGGTTCCGGAAAATCCTAAAGGTTAACCTCGCGATCCATTTTCCGCCAACGGCGCCTCCGGATCCGGCCCGCGCCGACGAACCGCATCCAGGGCCTCCGCGATCGCCCGCGGCGCGAAGCTGCGCAAGGCGAAGTCGGCGAGGAAGGCGCAGTGCCCGCCGTGCGGGAGGATTCTCAGACGGGTGTGCTTGCCCAAACGCAGGGCGAGGAAATCCTCCACCGGGATGATCGGATCGTCCGCGCTGGTGATGATCTGCGTCGGCACCTCGAGATCGAGGAGGCGCGACCCGGCCACCGAGTAGCCCTCGAGGTAGGCGTCGAGGGACGGAAAATCCGTGTACTCCCGAACCAGCCAGGCCGTGAGTTCCCTCAGTCCTTTGCGCAGGGCGCGGTCGGAGAAGCGGTAGAGCTCGGGGAATCGTTCGCGCTTGCGTTTCAGACTGGCGCGCCACTTCGTGAGAAAGTAGCGCTCGTAGAACCAAGGCGCGCGCTCGATAGCGGCGAGCCCGTGCGCCGGATCGATCACCGGGCAGATCGCTTGCACCGAAGCGAGCGGGATGCCAGCCTCGGGCGCGCGCAAGGCGACGCGCAACGCGAAGTTGCCGCCGAGCGAGAAGCCGACCGCGACGAGCGGACGCCAGGGGTAGCTCGCGGCAATCCAGCGAAAGGCGCCGACCACCTCGGCCAGCCGGCAGGAGTGGAACAACTCCGGATTGAGGTGATGGCTGTCCCCGTGATCGCGGAACTCGAGGCGGAACACCGCCCACCCCGCGGAAAGCAGGACCGAGGCGGCATCGACCAAGTAAAGCGAACGCGCCGATCCTTCCCAGCCATGCAGCAACACCGCGAGCCCGCTCGGTGCCTGGGCCGCGGGAAGATTCAGGAAACCGCTCAGCCGAACGCCATCGCCGGCCTCCACGATCAGCGCCCGCGCCGAGTCCTCGAGCCACCGCCTCCGCTGCCCGAGTGCCCAGGCGCGCAGGCCGCTGCTCCCGAGCAGGGATTGGAGATGAGGGCCACGAATCAGACGCGGGGGCAGGAACTCAGCGGCGGACAAGGGGGACTCCGAGGCTCTGCGCGATCGCCAACCGAGCCCGCTGGGCGAGGCGGTCGCGCGGCTCGTCGCTTGGGATCGGGGCGAGAAAGTCGAGCTCGGCCGTCAGCGGCGGCTGCCGCAGCAGTCGTAGGGCGTTGGCAAGAAAGGATTCTCCCGGTCGGAACGGCAGGGCGTGATCCACTTCGCCCGCGCGGACGAAGCGCAAGGCCACGGGCTGCACCGGCACGCCCGCATCGATGGCGATCTGGAAAATCCGTGGATGGAAGACCCGGACCCGATCCGAAGGACCCGTCGAGCCCTCGGGGAAGACCGCCACGGCCTCCCCGCGCTTGAGGCACGTGACGGCCTCGCGCATGACCTCGGCGAGGGAATGCGCGCTTCCTCGCCGGTGGTAGAGCGTGCCGGCTCGAGTGGCCAGCCAGCCCACGAGCGGCCAGCGCGCGATCTCCGCCTTGGCGATGAAGCGCACCGCCCGACAGGCATGGAGGACCTCGATGTCGAGCCACGAATGGTGATTGGCCACGAACAGGCAGGGACCGGCGTGAGGCGATCCGCGCACGATCAGGCGAAGGCCAAAGCACCGGAGCAGCGCGCGCGACCACCAGCGGAGGAGCCGATCGGTGAGCGGCTCGCCCGCCAGACGGATTCGCCTGCCCACGGGGTGGAAAAAGCCGATCGCGAGCAGCACGCCGAGGAGGACGTGCAGGATGAGCAGCGGCGCACGCCAGCCCAGCCGGAACCAGCCGGAGCGGGAGACGGTCGCGGACGAGGCTGCGATGGACATGAGCGCGGACTCTATCGCAACCTCCGCCGCTCCACGATCAAAAAAAAGCCGGTGGCCTTGCGCCACCGGCTTGCGAGTACGCCGTCGACTCGTTTGGGAGGGGGGAGGGGGGGTCGAATGCGACGGCGCTTACCACACGCTCCTTGGGGAAGCGGCCCTCACTTCGCGGGGGCCGCCTTCTTCGCAGCCTGCTTGACCTGGCCGTTGACCGCCTCGATCTGGCCCTTGGCGAGCTCGCCGAAGGCCTCGCCGGTCTTGATCGCGAGCCCGAAGAGCTCCTGGCCCGCCGCGAAGGCGCGCTCGGCGGACTCCTTCACGAGCTGCGCGCTCTTCGGCCACAGCGTCTTCCACGCCTCGAGGTTGCGCGCCTCGGCAGCCTCGTTGAAGAAGGCGGTGGCGGCGCTCATCTGCTCCTCGATGGTCTTCATGTGGAGCTCGAGCGCGCGCTCCATGCCCTCGAGGGCGATGGCGTGAGCCTTGAGCGCGGCATCGGCGAACTGCTTGTTGAACTGGGTGAACTGCTGGTGCATCTGCTCGTACATGATCAATTCCTCGCCGGAGGTTGCTTGGGTAGAGGGAATGCTAGCAGAGGCTTTTGTGCAATGCAACATCCCCTTGCCGAGATTCCGCCTCTCGACGACTTTATGTCAGTAAAATCATACGCCTATCGATTGATCATGCCGTTGTGCGATGCGTCATCATCGCCTTCGTAAACGGCACCGCAGGTACAGGTCTCGTGGACCACGACTCGGCGAAGCCCGGGCAGGCTGGGCCGCAGACGCTCGAAGATCCAGCGTGCGAGGACCTCGCTGGTCGGGTTTTCCAGACCTTCGATCTCGTTGAGATAGCGATGATCGAGCGCCTCGTGGATCGGACGGAAGGCGGCCTTGATGTCGGCGAAGTCCATGATCCAACCGCGCGTCGGATCGAGTTCGCCGCGCACGTGGACCTCGATGCGGAAGGAGTGCCCGTGCAGCCGCGAGCATTTGTGCCCCGGCGGCACATGAGGGAGGCGGTGCGCCGCCTCGATGGTGAAGATCTTGAAGATTTCCATGTCGCCTCGAAAAAGGGCTGGCACCCGTCATCGCCGTTTCACGCGGCGCGGTGACAAGAGGGTAGCGACTTCTGGCAGTCTCGACCCATGTCCCCCAGCAGAACGATCCGCGAGGACGGGCCCGGAAGACGGCTCGGCGAACGCGCGCTCGCCGAACTCGCCGAAGCCGAACGCCTCTTCGCGAGTACCGGCGAGGCGCTGCACCACGGCATCCATTTCGGACGCAAGGCGCTCCGGCGCTGCCGAGCGGCGCTTGCGCTCGGGCGGGAGCGCTTCGGCGAGCGCGGGCAATGCTTGGATCGGCGCCTCCGCCGGATCCTGCGTTCGCTCTCGCGCGAACGCGATGCGCAAGCGGTCATCGAACGCCTCGACGCCCTCCTCGGCGAAGGGCGGCTTCGACCTGAGATCGCCGATCCGATCCGGACGGCGCTGCTCGCGCGCAGGGATCGGATCCTGGCACGCCGGCTCGCTCGCGATCCGGGTTTGGCAGGGCTGAGGACCCGCCTGCGGGCGATCACCCGCGCGGTCGCGCGCCTTCCTTGGAGCGAGCTCGACGAGGATGAGCTCCGCCGCGCCCTCCTGCGCCAACGCCGCAGGGCGCTACGCGCCGGCGCGCGTGCCGAAGACGGGGGCGAGGAGGAACTGCATCGCTATCGCCGCCGTCTGCGCCGCCTGCGGCAGCAGATCAACCTGCTCAAAGCGGCGACCGGGCGCTCCCATGCGCGCCATGCCATTCGCCCGGATCCGGCCGATGCGCTCAGCCGAATGCGCGATGCCCTGTTGCTCGCGCGCGCCCTGCGTGGACTCAGGGAGATCCCCTCAACTCTCCGACGCGCCGCCCTCGCCGCCCTCGACTCCGCTCAGGAACCGGAGCCGAGCTGAGCCCTGAGCGCCGCCAGTGCGCGTAGGGTCTTACGCAAATCCTCCTCGAGCGCATCGGCCTCCGGCGTCTCGCCAGCGACCGCATCCATACGCTCGCGCAGGAGGGCGAGGCGCTTGGTGAGCGACTGCTTCCTGATCTGCAGCAGGGCGTCGCGAAACTCCTTGCGCTCGGCGTCCTCGGAATCGGGCCACTCCAGGCTCGCGATCGCAAGCAGCGCACGATGCTCGGGGCGTCCCTCGAAATGCGCAAGCAGCGCCCGCGCCGGCAGCGAAGGTCGATCCCGCGCGAGCGAAATGAGCTCGATCAGCGCCGAGACCCCCTGAACATCGCTCGCCGCGAGTTCCTCGAGCATCTCCGCATCGACGTCCTCGGCAAGACTGGGCCGCTGAAGCAGAAGTCCGATCGCCGTGCGGATGGGGGTGCGAGCGAGCCGCCGACGCGGGCCGCGATCCTCGGCAGCCGCCGCCGGGCGCGGAAAGGAGCGCCGATGGCCGCTGCGGCGCTCGATCTCGGCGGCGAAGAGGTCCCGGAAGGCACCCTCCGGCACCCGCGCGAGCAGCGCCTCGGCGCGCTCGGCGAAACGCGCGCGGCCCTCGATGGTCGAGAAATCCACACCTTCGGCGAGGCGTTGCAGCACGTACTCCGAGAGCGGTACGGCTTGCTCGAGCAGGCGCGCGAAGCCCTCTCCGCCCTGCGCGCGCACAATGCTGTCCGGATCCTCGCCCTCCGGCAGAAACAGCAGCTTGGCCTGCCGGCCATCGCGCATCCTGGCGAGCGTGGCCTCGGCCGCCCGCCAGGCCGCTTGACGCCCGGCACGGTCACCGTCGAAGCAGTAGATCGCATCGGAGGCGTTACGGAACAAGAGCTCCACCTGATCGCCGGTGACCGCCGTGCCGAGCGTCGCCACGGTCTCCGGAAAGCCGTGGCCGTGCAGCGTGATCGCATCCATGTAGCCTTCGACCACGATCAGCCGCGACAGGGAGCCGGATTGACGCGCCTGCCACAGGCCATAGAGCTGTCGGCCTTTGTGGAAGAGGGCGGTCTCCGGCGAGTTCAGGTACTTCGGTTCGCCGGGGCCGAGAAGCCGCCCGCCGAAGGCGATCGGGCGTCCGCGGGTGTCGAGGATCGGGAACATCAACCGAGCGCGGAAACGGTCCCTCAGACCATGGACCGTCTTGGTCGCGAGCCCGGCCGCGATCAGCGCCTCGACCACCGCAGTCTCCTTGCCGAAGCTGAGGATCAGCCGGTCGCCGCTCGGCGGGGCGTATCCGAGGCCGAAGCGCTCGGCGAGGGCCCGATCCACCCCCCGCGATTCCAGGTAGCGGCGCGCCTCGGGGCTTTCCTCCAGCTGAGCGCGGTAGAAAGCGGCCGCGCGGGCGAGGATGCGATAGAGCTCGGCGCCGCTCTCCTCCTGCCCCCGCGCGCTCTCCGGCAGGCTCATCCCGAGCCGCGCGGCGAGTTCCTCCACGGCATCGCGAAAGCTGAGGTGGTCGTAATCCATCAGGAAGCGGATGGCATCGCCATGCGCCCCGCAGCCGAAGCAGTGATAGAACTGCTTGCGCGGGCTCACCGTGAAACTCGGCGTGCGCTCGTCATGGAAAGGACACAGGGCCTTGAACTCACGCCCGGCGCGCTTGAGCGGCAGGCGCTGCCCGATCAGTTCGACGATATCCACCCGCGCGAGCAGCTCGTCGAGGAACCCTTGAGGAATGCGACCGGACACCGACGCGATTCTACGTCGCCGACCGCCACGCGAATCTCCGCGCCGGTGGCGCTACACTTTGCGAATGCGTCTGCTCTGGCCCGCGCTCTCCTCCGTGCTCCTCTGCGCCTGCGCCTTCGTGAATCCCGACGAGCGCGGGCGCGAGGTGGAGGTCGCCTATTTCGGCGTGCAAGGCCAGTGCCAGCTGTTGGGAGAGGTCAGCGCGCACGTCCCGCACCGCATTGCGGGGATCGAGCGCAGCGAGATCCGAGTGCGCGATGAGCTCGAATCGCTCGCCCGCAACGAGGCCGCCGAGCTCGGGGCGGACACGATCGAGCCGGTCGGCGAACCGGAGCGGGGTCGCCAGAGCTTCCGCGCCTACCGCTGTCGCTGAGTTGGACGGTGCTCACAGCCGCTCTAAGCCCGCCGCCGCGCCCGGCCATTGGGGAAACGGCGCGCTCATTTCGCGCGCGGCGAGCAAAACCCGGAAGCGCTCGCCCATCTCCCCCGGCAGGATCAGGCGCTTGACCGCCGCGGCAGCCGCGTGATACTCGCCGCCGCGAGCCGGTAGGGCCGCGAGCTCCTCGAGCAGTCCCGCGCCGATCAGGCACTCGGCCTGGCTGAGGAAGCCCACCGGAGCCCAGTCCAGCGCCTCAAGCGCCTCGGCGAGGGCGCTGAAATCGACGAAGGCGCTCAAGTCCTGCGCTCCGGGATCGCTCAAGGGATCGGGAGAAGGCCGGTGCCCGCGATGCGCCACCAAGGTCCCCATCCGCCGCAGCGGGTGGTAGTACTCCCGGCGCGGATAGCCATAGTCGATGAACAGGGCAGCGCCCTTTTCGATGCCGGCGAGCGCGATCCTCAGGAAATCCGCGAGGCCGGGACAGAGCTCGGAGGTGTAGGGCCGCGGCAACGGCTCGGGCAGCCGCGCGAGCAAATCCTCGACGGCGCGCGCGAGGGCGCTGTCGGCCGGCACCGGCCGCCAGCGGAAACGCCGTCCGTCGAAATCGACGGCCAGGGCGAAGAGGCCCTCTTCCGAGAGCAGGAAGCGCCGCACCGGCAGAGCGTCGAGCACCTCGTTGGCGACGACCACCCCTTCCGCCGTCGTGAGCTCTGGCCGCTCCGTCCAGACCAGGCGCGCGGCCAGCGAGGCGGGCAAGGCCGCCAGACGCGCACGCTGCTCCTCGCGCCGCGCGCGGCTCGGCTCGACCAGCTCGACGCGTTCGGGCAGCGCCTCCAGCGCCTCGAGCGCGGGCAGGAGCGCGGCGATCAGCGCCCCGCTACCCGGGCCGAGTTCGCGCAACAGCGGCCGCCGAAGCCGCTTGAGGGCAGGCGCGAGCAGACGTGCGAGGCTTCGCCCGAACAGGGGCGTGAGCTCGGGGGCGGTGATGAAATCGCCCCCTGCGCCGAAAGGCGAGGATCCCGCGGCGTAGTAACCCGCATCGGGATCGTAGAGGCAGGCGCGCATGAACTCGGCGAAGTCGAGCGGACCCTCGCGGGCGATCCGCTCCGCCAGCCGGACGGCGAGCCCTCGGCGATCGGCTTGCGGCATCATGGGGGGCATCGCGCGCGAGGATGCCGTTCATGAGCGAGGCTGCCAAGAGCGCCCCGGTGGTGCTGGTCACTGGCGGAGCCCGACGGGTGGGTGCCGCGATCGTGCGCGAGCTGCACCGAGAGGGCTGCGCCATCGCCCTCCACCATCGGCGCTCTCGGGCCGAAGCCGAAGCGCTCGCCGCGGAACTCGAGACGCCGGGGTCGCCGCCCGTGGCCCTCTTCGCCGCCGATCTCGCCGATCCCGGGGCCTGCCAGCGACTGGCGGAAGCGGTGATCGAGCGCTTCGGACGCCTCGATGGTTTGGTCAACAGCGCCTCCGCCTTCTTTCCGACGCCGGTCAAGGAGCTCACGGCCGCCGATTTCGATCACTTGATGGCCGTCAATGCCCGAGCGCCGCTCATGCTGACCCTCGCCGCTGCCCCCGCGCTCGCACGAGCATCGGGCGCGGTGGTCAACATCGGGGATGTGTTCGGCATCAAGCCGCTGCCGAAGTTTCTCGCTTACTCGGCGAGCAAGGCGGCGCTTTTGATGATCACCCAGGCGCTCGCCCGCGAGCTCGCTCCCGCGGTGCGCGTGAACGCGATCCTACCGGGCACGGTGCTGCCCTCGGAGCTTCCCGAGAAGGCCGAAAGCGCGGAGATCGTCGCGGCGCGCGCCCCTCTCGCACGCCTCGGCACCCCTGTGGAGGTCGCCGCCGCGGTCCGCTTCCTGCTCTTCGAGGCGAGCTACACCACCGGCGCCTTGCTGCCCGTGGATGGTGGCCGACTCCTGAGGACCTAGCGGAGAAGCGCCGCCCACAGCGGCAGGGTGAAAAGCGAGGCGAACAGCCCGTACGCGACCATGGCCGCCGCGAGCTCGGGTCTGAGCCTCGCCTCCGCGGCGAGCGCCGCCGCCGTGATCATCGGCGGCATCGCCGACTCGAGGACCGTCGCCGCGAGCGCCGCCCCGCCGAGCCCGAATGCGCAGCCAAGGCCCCAGGCCAGGACCGGCAGCCCCAGCAGTTTGAGCAGCAGCCCCACGATCAAGGCCAGTCGATCCTCTGCCGGAAGGCGAAGGCGCAGGCGAAGTCCCACCGCGATCAGCGCGAGCGGCAGGATGCACGCGCTCAGCATGCCGAGCGCAGGGTGCATCCAGGAAGGCAGGGGTCCAGGCAGGACGAGGGCCAGGAGCAGCGCGGGGAACGGAGGGAAGGTCAGGATCCTGCGAAAAAGCCCCAACCAAGAGGGGCTCGCACCGCCGGCGCGGGCGAGGATCCAGAGGCCGTAGGTGGAGACGATCAGGAAGGAACCGAACTGGTCGTAGATGACGGCGTAAGGCAGCGCCTCGCGCCCGAGCAGCGTCTCGACCAGGGGATAACCGAGGAACGACGTGTTGCCGAGCGGGACCAAAAGGAGCAGCACCGGCCGAGCGGGAGCGAGCACGGGCAGCAGCCGGCAAAGCGCCCGAACCGCGATCACCGTGGCGAGGAGCAGGCACCAAGGAACGCCCGCCACCGCGATCAGGTGCCAATCGAGGGTGAGACCCGGCACGTTGAGCAGCACCGCTGCGGGCAGGCACAGGCGGACGACGATGGCATTGAGCACGTCGGCCGCCGCGTCGCGGGCCGGTTGCGAACGTCCGAGCAATGCGCCTGCCGCGAGCAGGATCGGCATGAGCGCCACCGTGGCGAAGGCGGCCGCGTTCACGGCCCCGCCGCCCGCCAAGCGCGCCGATCGCCAAGGAAGCATCGGCTTCTCAGCCGTCGCGCGCTAAAACGATCGAAAAAATCAATCGAAAAGGCACCGCTCGGCACTGTTCGGTTCAGCTTTCTGGCGACAAAATGGCAACCCGGCGGCCGGAATCTGGCCGCTCCTCCTTCGGTCCAGAGTGTTACGGCGTGGCGCCCCATCTCGGTCAGGCATTCCAGCACACCCTCGCGCGAAGCGTGAGCGTCGAAGGCGTGGGTATCCATTCGGGAACCCGCTCGCGGATCGAACTGCACCCGGCGCCACCCGGCACCGGTTGGCGCTTCCTGCGCCGCGATCTCAGTGGATGCGACCCGTGGGTGCGAGCGTGCCCGGAGGCGGTGGTGGACACGCGGCTCTCGACGGTCCTGGCCAATGCCGATGGCGTGCGGGTGGCCACCGTCGAGCACCTCGCCGCGGCGCTCGCCGCGCTCGGCGTGGACAACGTGCGGATCGACATCGAGGGTCCGGAAGTCCCCATCCTCGATGGCAGCGCCAGGGAGTGGGTTGCGCTCATCGAAGCCGCGGGTCTCGCCGTGCAGTCGGCGCCGCGCCGCTCTTTCGTGCTCCGCCGGCCGTTGCGCGTGCGACTGGGCGAAAGTTCGGCCATCCTCATCCCCTCGGAGCGTCCGCGCTATTCGCTGAGCATCGAGTTTCCCGAGCCGCTGATCGGGCGTCAGCACCTCGACTTCGAGATGAGCGCCGAGGGCTTTCGCCGGGAGATCGCCCCGGCCCGCACCTTCGGTTTCCTGCGCGACATCGAGCGCCTGCTCGCCGAGGGCTTGGCGCGCGGCGGCTCGCTGGAGAATGCCGTGGTGGTGGACGGCGAACGGGTCCTCAATCCGGAGGGTCTGCGCTTCCCCGATGAGTTCGTGCGCCACAAGCTGCTCGATCTGATCGGCGACCTCGCGCTCATCGGCGCGCCGATCATGGCCCATGTGATCGCGCACCGCCCCGGCCATGCCCTCAACAACCGGATCCTCCGGACCCTGCTCGCGGAAGGGCTTCTGATCGAGCAATTCCTCGCCCCGCATCCCGTCGCCGCGGGCGAGCGGCGCCAACCCAAGGCCAGACGACGTCAGCGAGCACCCTCGGTCCTCGTTCCCTCGCTCGCACCGAGCTGAGGCGCAGCGAACGCCGGCCTGCATCGCTCGCGGTAAAATCGCGTCTTTTCGCAGGACCCGCGCGTGATGGCCCTCGCTCCCGAGACGGTCGATCTCTCCTATACCCTCGAGGACAAGTACGCCCGCGAGCGCGGGCGGATCTATCTTTCCGGCGTGCAGGCGCTCGTGCGCTTGCCGTTGGTGCAGGCCTGGCGCGACCGGAAAGCGGGGCTCAATACCGCAGGCTTCGTCTCCGGCTACCGCGGAAGCCCGCTCGGCGGTTACGACCAGGAACTCTGGCGGGCGCGCAAGCACCTCGAGAAGGCGAACGTCCGCTTCCAGGCGGGCCTCAACGAGGACCTCGCCGCCACGATGGTGTGGGGCACGCAGCAGGTCAATCTCTTTCCCGGCGCGAAGTACGATGGGGTGTTCGCGATCTGGTACGGCAAAGGCCCCGGCGTCGATCGCTGCGGCGATGTGTTCAAGCACGCCAATGCCGCGGGCACCTCGCGCCATGGCGGGGTCTTGGCGCTTGCCGCCGATGACCATGCCTGTCGCAGCTCGACCCTGCCGCACGCCTCGGAGCACGAGTTCGTCTCGGCCTTGATGCCGATCCTCAACCCCGCCGGGGTGCAGGAGATCCTCGACTTCGGGGTGCTCGGCTTCGCGCTCTCGCGCTACACCGGCCGCTGGGTGGGCTTCAAGGTCATCGCCGAAACCGTCGAGTCCTCCGCCTCGATCGAGGTCGATCCCGACCGGATCCAGATCCGCATCCCCGAGGACTTCGAGCTGCCGCCAGGTGGGCTCAACATCCGCTGGCCGGACCCGCCGCTCGAACAGGAGCTCAGGCTCCATCAGTACGCGATGCAGGCGGCGCAAGCCTTCGCCCGGGCCAACGGGCTCGATCGCATCGTCTTCGACTCGCCCCATGCCCGCTTCGGGATCATCACCACCGGCAAGAGCTACCTCGACGTGCTGCAGGCGCTTGAGTACCTCGGCATCGACGAGCGCTTGTGCCGCGAGATCGGCATCCGCGTGTACAAGGTCGGGATGACCTGGCCGCTCGAGCCTGAAGGCGTGCGCCGCTTCGTGCGCGGTCTCTCCGACATCCTCGTCGTCGAGGAGAAGCGCAGTTTCATCGAAAGCCAGCTCAAGGAGTATCTCTACAACCTCGAAGGCCGGCCGACGGTGGTCGGCAAGTACGACGAGCAGGGCGAGTGGATCCTGCCCTCCACCGCCGAGCTCACGCCGGCCCGCATCGCCCGGATCATCGCCAGGCGCCTGAAGCCCTTCTATACCTCCGAGCGGATCGAGGGGGTGCTCGAGTTCCTCAAAGCGAAGGAGCGCGAGCTCGCCTTGCCGCGCGCCAACTTCCCGCGCGTTCCGCACTACTGCGCCGGCTGTCCGCACAACACCTCGACCAAGGTCCCGGAAGGCAGCCGCGCCCTCGGCGGCATCGGCTGCCACTACATGGTCACCTGGATGGACCGGCGCACCGACACCTTCACCCACATGGGGGGCGAAGGGGTGACTTGGGCTGGGCAAGCGCCTTTCACCGAGGAGAAGCACGTTTTCCAGAACCTCGGCGATGGCACCTATTTCCACTCCGGGTCGCTCGCCATCCGCCAAGCGATCGCCGCCGGCGTCAACATCACCTACAAGATCCTCTACAACGACGCCGTCGCGATGACCGGCGGCCAGCCGGTGGATGGGGTGCTCACTGTCCCCGACATCGCCAAACAGATGCGCGCCGAGGGGGTCAAGACCATCGTCGTGGTCTCCGACGAGCCGGAGAAGTGGTCGGCGCATCCGGAGTGGTTCCCGGAGGGGGTGGAGTTCTTCCACCGCGACCGGCTTGAGGAGGTGCAAAAGCGCCTGCGCGAGACCCCAGGCGTCTCGATCCTGATCTACGACCAGACCTGCGCCACCGAGAAACGCCGCCGGCGCAAGCGCGGCAAGCTGCCCGACCCGAAGAAGCGCGTGTTCATCAACAGCCTGGTCTGCGAGGGCTGCGGCGACTGCGGCGTTCAGAGCTTCTGCGTGGCGGTGCTGCCCAAGGAAACCGAGTACGGGCGCAAGCGCGAGATCGATCAGAGCAATTGCAACAAGGATTTTTCCTGCCTCAAGGGCTTCTGCCCGAGCTTCGTCACCGTCGAGGGGGCGGAATTGGCCAAGCCCAAGCCGGCGGTGGATGAGCGGTTTCTGGCGGGGATTCCCGAGCCGGCCTTCCGCAGCGATCTCTCCCGGACGTGGAACATCCTGGTCACCGGTGTGGGCGGCACGGGCGTGGTGACCATCGGCCAGATCCTCGGCATGGCGGCGCATCTCGAGGGCAAGGGCGCCACGGTGCTCGACCAGACCGGGCTTGCGCAGAAGGGTGGGGCGGTCACGACCCATGTGCGCATCGCCCGCCGGCCCGAGGACATCCATGCCGTGCGCATTGCCGCCGGGGAGGCCGATTTAGTCCTCGGCTGCGACATGGTGGTGGTCAACGACTATTGGGCGCTTTCCAAGATCCGCGCCGACCGCTCCGAGGTCGTGCTCAACACCTACGAGTCGATGCCCGGCAGCTTCACCACCAAGCCCGACCTCGTCTTTCCCAAGGAGGAGATCGTCAACGCCGTGCGCCTGGCGCTGGCCGGGCGGATGCCCTACCTCGTCGATGCCACCGAGCTCGCCACTGCGTTGCTCGGCGATGCCATCGCCGCCAACAGCTTCATGCTCGGCTACGCCTGGCAGCTCGGCCTCGTGCCGCTTTCCCTCAAGGCCATCGAGCGCGCGATCGAGCTCAACGGCGCGGCGGTCAGCATGAACAAAAAGGCCTTCGCCTGGGGCCGGCTCGCCGCCATCGAGCCGGAAACGGTGAGGAAGGCTGCTTTCGGCGAGGCGCCCAAGGCGCCGCCATCGCCCTACGAGGACGAGCGCATCTCGGGATCCTTGCAAGAGCAGATCGAGCGCCGCTACCGCTTCCTGAGCGACTATCAGAACGAAGCGTATGCCCGCCGCTACCGTGAGCTGGTCGAAAAAGTGCGGCGCATCGAGCAGGAGCGGGTACCGGGCAGCCAGGCGCTGAGCGAGGCGGTCGCGCGGTATCTGTTCAAGTTGATGGCCTATAAGGACGAGTACGAGGTGGCGCGGCTCTACGCAGAAACTGGCTTCTTCGATCGGCTGCGCGCGCGTTTCGATGGGCCCGTGCGCTTCTCCTTCCACCTCGCGCCGCCGCTCTTCGCCCGCCGCGACGCCGAAGGGCATCTGATCAAGCGCCGCTACGGCGGTTGGATGCGCCATGCTTTCAAGTTGCTCGCCAAGCTTCGCTTCCTGCGCGGCACGGCTTTCGATCCCTTCGGCTGGACCGCCGAGCGGCGCAAGGAGCGGGCGCTGATCGAGCGCTATCGGGCGACCGTGGAGGAACTCCTTGCGGGACTCAGCCCGGAGCGTCTGCCCCTGGCGCTGACGATCGCCTCGCTGCCCGAGCGCATCCGTGGGTTCGGCCACGTCAAGGAGCGGCACCTCGCCGAGGTCGAACCTCGCTGGGACGCCTTGCTCTTGCAGTGGCGGGAAGCTCAGACGGGGGAGGCGCTGCGCCGCGCCGCCTAAGCGGCGAGGGGACCTCTCACGCCTCGATCGCAGCGCGGAGCTTCTTGAAGGCCGCCGCCTCGATCTGGCGGATGCGTTCGGCCGAGACGCCGTACTCGGCAGCGAGCTCGTGCAGCGTGGCTTTCGGTTCCTTCAGCCAGCGCCGCTCGATGATCGCCCGCGAGCGAGCATCGAGCTTTTCGAGCCCTTCCGCGAGCCGATCGAGCTGGAAACCGGCCTGGTCTTCTGCGGCCACCTGTTCGGCCGGATCCGCGTTCGGCGCTTCGAGATAGGCGACCGGGGAGAAGCTGTCTTCCCCGTCCTCCTCGGGCAGGGGATCGAAGGCGAGGTCCTGCCCGCCGAGCCGGGCCTCCATCTCGAGCACCGTCTCGGTCGGCACCTCAAGCTCCCGAGCCACCTGCTCGGCCTCGGCGCGGCTCATCCAGCCCAGCCTCTGCTTGGCGCGGCGAAGATTGAAGAACAGCTTGCGCTGCGCCTTGGTCGTGGCCACCCGCACGATGCGCCAGTTGCGCAGGATGAACTCGTGGATCTCGGCGCGGATCCAGTGGATGGCGAAGCTGATCAGGCGCACGCCCTGAGCCGGGTCGAAGCGCTTGACCGCTTTCATCAGGCCGATGTTGCCCTCCTGGATGAGGTCGGCGAGCGGCAGACCATAGCCACCGTAGCCGCGAGCCACGTGCACCACGAAGCGAAGGTGCGAGAGCACGAGCTGTCTCGCCGCCTCGAGGTCTTCTTCCTCGCGGTAGCGGCGCGCGAGCTCCCGCTCCTCCTCCGCCGACAGAATGGGCAGGCGATTGACCGCCGCAATATAGGACTCCAGCGCCGAGCCGACCGGAACCGGCCATTGCTCGGAAGCGGGCAGCAGTTCGCCGACGGTTTCGAAAGTGGTCTCCATGATCATCCCCATTTTAGCAGCCGGCGACTGAGAGTGCTAAAAGCGGCGAAAGTTCCCCAGGGGCGATCCTCGCAAGCTTGCGAGCGCCATGGTGCCGATCCCACACGCAGGGGCGGTACCGAAGACGCCGCCTCTGGCTCCTGCTCGCCTCGCGCTTCAGCCCGCACGGTCGCGTCCTGGGTAAGGGGCTGCGCCCTCCCTCAGCCTCCCCCACGGCGGACACGAGCTCTGGATGGGACGATGCGAAACCGAAGCCGACGAGATTCATATCAAACGGCCACACGATGTCATCCCGGCGGATCCCATCGCCGGCTTGGCGAGGCCATACCTGGCTGCGACCGGGCGGCCTCGCGTTCCCAAGCCAGAACGGGGCGAGGCATGCGCTTCGGGTGCAACGAGCGGCTTCGTAGAATGGGTTGATGAACCAGCGGCTCCTCGCCGACCTCAATGAGGCCCAACGCGCCGCGGTGACCGCCCCGCCCGGTCACGCCTTGGTGCTCGCCGGTGCCGGCTCGGGCAAGACCCGGGTGCTCACCCGCCGCATCGCGTTCCTCCTCGCCGAAGGGCGCGCTTCGCCCTGGTCGCTGCTCGCGGTGACCTTCACCAACAAGGCCGCCGGCGAGATGCGGGCACGGGTAGCCGCTTTGCTCGGCGGCCGGGTGGATGGGCTCGCGATCGGTACCTTCCATGGCATCGCCCATCGCTTTCTCCGCCAGCACGCGGCGCAAGCCGGATTGCCGCAGGACTTCCAAATCCTCGACGCCGAGGACCAACTGCGCCTGATCCGCCGCCTCACCCTCGAGGCGAAGCTCGATCCCGATCGCTTCCCGCCGCGGCAAACCGCCGCCTTCATCAATGGCCACAAGGACGAAGGGCGGCGGGCGAGCGACGTCGGCGAAGGCGAAGGCCCAGTCTTCCGCACCCTGGTCGAGCTCTACCACGCCTACGAGCGACATTGCCGCCGCCAGGGCTTGGTCGATTTCGCCGAGCTCTTGCTGCGCATGGATGAGCTGCTCGCCCGCGATGAGGCGCTTCGGCAGCACTACCGGCAGCGCTACCGCCACGTCCTGGTGGATGAGTTCCAGGACACCAACACCGTCCAATATCGCCTCGTCCATCGCCTCGCCGCCGCCGAGGGAGAAGCCTTCGCCGTGGGCGACGACGATCAATCGATCTACGGCTGGCGCGGCGCGCGGGTGGAGAACATGCGCCGGTTCCTCGCGGATTTCAAAGGCACCGTGGTGTACAAGCTCGAGCAGAACTATCGCTCCACCGGGCACATCCTCGCCGCCGCGAGCGCCATCATCGACCGCAATCCCGATCGGATCGGCAAGCGGCTTTGGACCGCCCAAGGGCCGGGCGCGCGCGTCAAGCTCTTCCAGGCGCAAGACGAGCGGGAGGAGGCCGCCTTCGTCGTCGCCGAAATCGAGGCCGCCCTCGAAAAAGGCGCTCGTCCCGAGGATCACGCCATCCTTTATCGATCCAATGCCCAATCGCGCGCCTTCGAGGAGGCCCTGATCGCGCGCCGGATCCCCTACCGGGTCTATGGCGGCCTGCGCTTTTTCGAGCGCGCCGAAATCAAAGACGGCCTCGCTTATCTCCGCCTGATCGCGCACCGCCACGACGACGGCGCCTTCGAGCGCGCCATCGCCGTACCGCCGCGCGGGATCGGGGAGCGCAGCATGGCCGCCCTGCGCGAGAGGGCGCGCGCCGATGGTTTGAGCCTCTGGGATGCCGCCCTCGCCGAGCTGGCAGGCGCGCGGCTCTCGGGCAAGGTGCGGGAGGCCTTCAGGAATTTTCTCGCCTTGATCGGCGAGCTTTCGGCCTTGCGCCATCGCCTGCCACTCGAGAGTCTGATCCAAGTCGTTCTCGAACGCTCGGGACTTCTCGCCCGTCATGGCCACGACGAGGGAGAGGAGCGCGGAGAGTCGCGCCGCGAGAATCTCGAGGAGCTGATCAACGTCGCCTCCCGCTTCTCCGCCTCGGAGGAGGACCGCGCCGCAGGGCTCGACGATCTTGCCGCCTTCCTGGCCCACGCCGCGCTCGAAGCGGGCGAACACGAGGCCGGATCGGGCCGCGACGCGGTGCAGCTGATGACGCTCCATACGGCCAAGGGCCTCGAGTTCCCGCGGGTGTTCCTGGTCGGCCTCGAGGAAGGGCTGTTTCCGAGTCGCCACGCTCTGAACGATCCCGCCCGTCTCGCCGAGGAGCGCCGCCTGGCCTATGTGGGCATCACCCGTGCCCGCCGCGAGCTCTACCTCTGCTGGGCCGAGGTTCGGCATCTCTTCGGCATGGCGCAATACCAACGTCCCTCGCGTTTCCTCGAGGAGCTGCCCGCCGAAGCCGTCGAGCCGCTCCGCCCCCGAGCTCCGGCTCAGGTTCGCGCCGCATCCTCCGGCTCGCCCTCCATTCGGATCGGCCAGCGGGTGCTCCACGCCGTCTTCGGCGAGGGCACGGTCATCGACGCCGAAGGCGAGGGCAGCGAGACCCGCATCCAGGTGCGGTTCGCTGCCGCCGGAACCCGGTGGTTGCTGGCCAGCGCGGCGCCGCTGCGGCCCCTCTCCTGAGTCGGCTCAGGCGGCGCCCGCGCGCCGCTTGAGGTGGAGCAGGAGCAGCGATAGCGCGGCCGGGGTCACGCCGGAAATGCGCGAGGCCTGGCCGAGCGTGAGCGGGCGCAATCGTGCGAGCTTCTCCCGAACCTCGGCCGATAGGCCGCTCACGGCCGCGAGGTCGAGGTCGGGAGGGATCGGCAGCGCCTCGTAGCGCTTGATCCGATCGATCTCCTCGCGTTGACGCTCGAGGTAGCCCGCATACTTTGCCTCGATCTCGACCTGCTCCGCGGCCTCCATGGAAAGGCCCCCGTCCCCGATGCCGGCATCGAGAAGCCGCGCGTAACTCGTCTCCGGCCGCCGCAGCAGCTCGTAGGCGCTTGCCTCACGGCTCAGGGCGATGCCCGCGGCGGCGAGCGCGGCGGCCGACGGGGAGTCGGGCTCGATCCTCAGGGCGCGCAGACGCGCTTCCTCGCGGGCGATGGCCTCGCGCTTCCGCATCGCCCGGGCGTAACGGTCCTCATCCACCAAGCCGAGGTGATGTCCGATCTCCGTCAGCCGCAGATCGGCGTTGTCCTCGCGCAGCTGAAGGCGAAACTCGGCGCGCGAGGTGAACATGCGATAAGGCTCGATGGTGCCGTTGGTGGTGAGATCATCGATCAGCACCCCGATGTAGGCCTGATCGCGCCGCGGCCACCAGGCTTCCTCGCCGCGCGCATGGCGGGCGGCATTGAGCCCGGCGATCAGACCCTGGGCCGCCGCTTCCTCGTAGCCGGTGGTGCCATTGATCTGGCCGGCGAAGAACAAGCCCGCGACCGCCTTGGTCTCGAGGCTCGGCTTGAGCCCGCGCGGATCGAAATAGTCGTACTCGATGGCGTAGCCCGGGCGGGTGATGTGCGCGCGCTCAAGCCCCGGAATCGAGCGCACCATGTCGAGCTGGACCTCGAAGGGCAGCGAGGTCGAGATGCCGTTGGGATACCACTCGTTGCTCTGAAGGCCCTCCGGCTCGAGAAAGATCTGGTGGCTCTCCTTGTCGGCGAAGCGCACGACCTTGTCCTCCACCGAGGGGCAGTAGCGCGGTCCCACGCCAGTGATCGCGCCCGAGAACATGGGCGAGCGGTGCAAGGCGCTGCGGATGATCTCGTGCGTGCGCGCCGTCGTGCGGGTGATATAGCAGCAACGCTGCGGCGGAGGATTCTCCGGCGGGCCGAGAAAACTGAAGTGCGGCCGCGGCTCGTCCCCCCATTGCGGCTCGAGACCAGAAAAATCGATGCTGCGCCCATCGAGCCGCGGCGGCGTGCCGGTCTTCAGCCGTCCTACCGTGAAGGGCAGCTCGCGCAGACGCTCGGAGAGAGCGATCGAAGCCGCATCCCCCGCGCGTCCGCCGCTGAAGTTCTGCTCGCCGACGTGGATGCGGCCGGCGAGAAAGGTGCCGGCGGTGAGCACCACCGCCCGCGCCCGGAAGAGCAGCCCGTGGCGGGTTTTGACTCCGACCACCGCTTCGCCCTCGAGCAGAAGATCGGTGACCTCGCTCTGAAAGAGCCTCAGATTCGGCTGATGCTCGAGCAGTCGCCGGATGGCCATGCGATAGAGCTGCCGATCGGCCTGACAGCGGGTCGCGCGCACCGCCGGGCCTTTGCTGGCATTGAGCCGCCGCCACTGGATCCCCGCCTGATCGGCGGCGATCCCCATCGCCCCGCCCAAGGCATCGATTTCGCGGACCAAGTGCCCCTTGCCGATCCCTCCGATGGCCGGATTGCAGCTCATCTGGCCGAGGGTCTCGATCGACTGCGTGAGCAGGAGGGTGCTCGCGCCGATGCGCGCCGCGGCGAGCGCCGCTTCGGTGCCGGCGTGCCCGCCGCCGACCACGATCACCTCGAAATCGAAAGCCTCACTCATGGCGAAAGCTTGAGCCGAATCCAAGCTTGACAGGATGTCACAGACCGCCTGCCCCGAAGGTGCTGAGCTAATGGATGCCGTCGGGCGCGACGCATCGCCGATGATGAGCGATGTCAGGCCAGCGTGGGAACAGGGGCTGTCCGAGTCGGCGCCCGCTCGGCGCGGCGCTTCGCCTGCTCCCCGCGAAGCGACCCAAGAGCCGGGAGGGGCCGCCGCAATGCGGCCCCGACCTCGTTCTCGCGTCGGGAAGGGCTGGCGCCCGACGATCTGGAGAAGGAACAGGGGGAATCCATCGTGGGACCGCCGGGCGCCAGAGCGGTTGGCGGCAGTGCCGCAAAAAGCTCAGCTACGCAGCGCGCGCTGCGATGCCTCTGCCACTTTGTGACCAAATGTAACAGAGCCGCTGCAATGGTGCCGCGGAACTCCGCGTTGCGCAAGCCCCCTCAGAGGGCGTCGCCGTCGAGCTCGCCGGTTCGGATCCGCATCACGCGCTCGAGCTGGTACACGAAAATCTTGCCGTCCCCGATGCGTCCCGTGTTCGCGCTCGTGGCGATCGCCTCTACCACGCGTTCCACCTGATCGTCGGTGCAAGCCACCTCGATCTTGAGCTTGGGCAGGAAATCCACCACGTACTCGGCGCCGCGATAGAGCTCAGTGTGGCCCTTCTGGCGGCCGAATCCCTTGACCTCGGTGACGGTGATACCCTGCACGCCCGCCTCGGCGAGCGCCTCGCGGACGTCATCGAGCTTGAACGGCTTGATCACCGCCATCACCATCTTCATGCGTACTCCGCGGCCGATGGGGCCCTGTCAGAAAAAGCCGTACGCATTCTAACGGCAGCTCCCGACGGCGCATCGACTTTCGGACGCTTAGTCTGCTCCCCGGATTCGCAGCGCAAAAATCTCCCCATGCTCGATTTCAAAGACCTCGACGACATCGCTCGCCGCCTGAGCGCGGCGGTCCCGCCTGGCGCCACGGCCCTCGGGCGCGAAATCCAGGATCAGTTCCGCGCGATCCTGAGCGCGGCGCTGGAACGGCTCGACGTCGTTTCGCGGAGCGAATTCGACGTCCAGCGCTGCATCCTCCTGCGAACCCGCGAGAAGCTGGAAACGCTCGAACAGCGGATCGCCGAACTCGAGGCCTTGCTCGCCGAGCGCCATCGAGGCGAAGGCCGCTGAGCGCAAACGGCAGGGATGCCTTGGCGATGAGCTACGCCACTGCTTTCAGCCGAGCGCCGGACGGTATCCACGCCCGCGAGGTATTGGTGGAGGCGCACCTGGCCAATGGCCTGCCCTCCTTCGCCCTCGTGGGGCTCCCCGAAGCCGCCGTTCGGGAGGCCCGCGATCGGGTGCGTGCAGCGCTCATCAACAGCGGCTTCTCCTTCCCGCAACGCCGGATCACCGTCGGCCTCGCACCCGCCGATTTACCCAAGGATGGCTCCCGTTTCGACCTCTCCATCGCACTCGCGGTGCTCGCCGCCCAGGGCGATGTTCCCCGGGAACGACTGGCCGAAATCGAGGCGATCGGCGAGCTCGGTCTCTCCGGAGAATTGCGCCCCGTCGCCGGCGTGCTGCCTGCCGCGCTCGCCGCCTCGCGCAAGCGCCGAATCCTCCTCGTGCCCACCGCCAACGGCGGTGAAGCCGCGCTCGTCCGGGGCGCTCGAGTGCGCTGCGGCGGCAATCTCGCCGAGGTGACGGCGTGGCTCAACGGACACTGCGAGCTGCCGGAGGCCCGACCGCATACGCTCCTGACTGCGATCGATCCTCCCGATCTCGCCGAGGTGCGCGGCCAGCTTCAGGCGCGGCGGGCGCTGGAGATCGCCGCCGCCGGCGGACACCACCTATTGATGATCGGGGCGCCAGGAACAGGCAAGACCATGCTGGCGATGCGACTTCCGGGCATCTTGCCGCCGCTCACCGAGGAGGAGGCGCTCGAATCCGCTTCCGTCGCCAGCCTGCGGGGCGAGGCGCCGGACCCCGGTCGCCTCGGATGCCGGCCCTTCCGCAGCCCGCACCACAGTGCCAGCGCGGTCGCGCTGGTCGGCGGCGGAACCCCGCCGATGCCCGGGGAGATTTCTCTCGCCCACCACGGCGTGTTGTTCCTCGACGAGCTGCCGGAATGGCGGCGCTCAGCCCTCGAGGCCCTGCGCGAGCCGCTCGAAAACGGCCGGATCGCGATCGCCCGGGCGGGACGGCGGGCCGAGTTCCCCGCCCGGTTCCAACTGGTCGCGGCGATGAACCCCTGCCCTTGCGGCTACGCCGGCGACGAGAGCGGGCGATGCCTCTGTCCGCCCCCGAAGATCCGTGCCTATCGCGCCAAGGTTTCCGGCCCCTTGCTCGATCGGATCGATCTCCAGGTCGAGCTCCGACGCCTGCCCGCCCACGAACTGGCATCGGAGGCTCGCGGCGAAGGATCCGCGGCGGTGCGCGAGCGCGTGCTCGCCGCACGACGCCGCCAAATCGAGCGACAAGGCATACCCAACGCCGCCCTCGAATCGCGCCGCTTGGGCGAAGTCGCATCCCTTTCTTCGCGTGAGCGAGAGCTGCTCGCCCGTGCCGTGGAGCGTCTCGCGCTCTCGAGCCGCGGGGTGCAACGCGTGCTCCGGGTCGCTCGCACCATCGCCGATCTCGAGGCTGCCGATGCGATCGCTGGCAAGCACCTCGCGGAAGCGCTTCACTACCGGCTACCGCCGGCAGTGGCCGGCTAGGCTTCGCGTTGCGGCGCGTCCTCGAGCGCCTCGATCTCCAGGCGCCGCAACTGCTCGCGAAAACGCCGTGCCTCCCAGCGCAGAAAGCGCCAGATCAGGTCGATCACGAGCGCGAAGCCCAAGCCGACCACAACGCCTCCCACGAACAATGCGTTCGTGGCGAAGACCAGGTCCGGCCAGTCCGCACCGACGCCGAGCGCTTTCAGCAGCCTGGCGCCCACCCAGCCCGTGAAACCATAGACCGGCAAAAGCGTGAAGGGATTGGTGATGAACTGCAGTGCGACCATCACCGTGAGATTGGCGCGAAAAAAGAACGCCAGGAGAAAGGCGAGCAGGAGTTGGATCCCGTAAAGCGGCAAGAGCGAGAGCACCGAACCCACGTAGAGGGCCGGGGCGACGTGCGAGTGCTTGTAGGACCAAAGCCACGGCGCCTTGCGCGCCCAGTCGGCGAACCAGCGCACCACCGGATAACGATGCACGTTGGCGCGGCGCGGCAGCGGCTTGAGCATGCGCCGGAGCCGCTTGCGGCGTTCCCTGAGTTCGTTGCGGCGGCGGCGCAGCTCTTCGAACATTCACGCGGATTTTAAGTCGTCGAGCTGAACCGCGAGGGAAGGTCGCGTGGGCGCAGATGCTTGAAACGGTCATGGATCCACAGGTATTCCGCCGGCGCCTCGCGCACCATCGCCTCGATGAGGGCATTCACCCGCGCGGTGTCGGCCTGCCGGTCGGCGCTCGGAAAATCGGGCAACGGCGGACCGATGCGGATGCGGTAACCCGAACCCTCCCGACGGTGGAAGAACGGCACGATGGCGGCCCCAGTCAGGCGAGCGAGATCATGACTCGCAGTCAAAGTAGGCACCGGAACCCCGAAAAATGGGGCATCCACGTGGGCACCCCGGCGGTAGGCTTGGTCCGGCGCGTACCAGAGGATGCCGCCGGAGCGCAAATGGCGCACCGCGGCGCGGACCTGCTCGTGATCGAACATCGCCACCGCATAACGCAGCCGACCGCGTTTCACCGCCCATTCCATCGCCGGATTGCGGTGCGGACGGTACATCCCCGCGACCGGTACCCGCTCGGCGAGCAGGCGACCGCAAATCTCCAGGGTGAGGAAATGGCCGCCGATGAGGAGCACGCCCCGACCCTCGCGGCGAAGCGCATCGAGCACCTCGAGACCCTCGATCGTGCTCGCCCGCGCCAATGCGCGCGTATCGCCCCACCACGCCCGCAGGAACTCGAAGGCGCCGATGCCGAGCGAGGCGAAATGGGCCCTGAGCAGCGCCTCTCGCTCGGCGTCGCTGCGCTCGGGCAAGCAACGCGCGAGGTTGGCGGCGGCGATCGCCCGCCGGCGGCGCAGCGCGTGGAACAGCAGTGCACCGAGGCCGCGCCCGAGCACGCGCTGCCATCCCCAGGGCAGCCGCGCGAGCAGCCATCCCAGCCCGATCAGCGGCCAGACGGGCCAGGTACGGAGCGACAGCGGAGGCCGCGGCATGGGGCGCGATTGTAACGGTGACTGCGCGGCAACCCCTCTGCGAGGCGTTGCTATGCTTGCGCCGATGGACCACGGCGAGCCCCTGCCCCATCCGCTGCTGCGAGCGGCCTATACGGCGCTCATGTACCTGCTCACCCCGGTCATCCTCTGGCGCCTGGCGCTGCGCGGACTGCGTTATCGCGACTACTTCAAGCGCTGGCCGGAACGCTTCGGCTTCTTCGCCGACCCCGGGATCGAGGAGTCGATCTGGGTCCATGCCGTCTCCGTGGGCGAGTTCAACGCAGCAGTGCCGCTGATCGAGGCGATGATGGAGCGCTGGCCGAACCGGCCGGTCGTGGTCACCACCGTCACGCCCACCGGCTCGGAGCGCGTGCGCAAGCAGTTCGGAGAGCGAGTCTTGCACGTGTACCTGCCCTATGACCTGCCCGGAGCGATCGGCCGCTTCCTCGACCGCGTCCGGCCGCGCTTGGCGGTGATCATGGAGACCGAGATCTGGCCCAACTTGTTCTTCGCCTGCCATCGACGTCGGATCCCGGTCGTCCTCGCCAACGGCCGGCTCTCCGAACGCTCGCTCAGAGGCTACGGCCCGATCCGCCCGCTCGCCCGCGCGGCGGTGCGCACGGTGCGTGCGGTGATCGCGCAATCCGACAGCGACGCTCGCCGTTTTCTCGACCTCGGGGCCGACCCTGAGCGTCTCACGGTGGCCGGAAACCTCAAGTTCGACATGGACGTACCCGGCACCCTTCCGGAGCAGGGCAGGGCGCTGCGGGCGAGATGGGGCGCACAGCGCCCGGTCTGGATCGCCGGCAGCACGCACGAACCGGAAGAGCTGCCGGTCCTCGACGCCCATGCGCGGGTTCTCTCGCGGTTCCCCGACGCCCTTCTGATCATCGCCCCCCGCCATCCGGAACGTTTCCGTCCGGTCGCCGCGCTCTGCCGCAGCCTCGGCTTTTCCACCGCGGTGCGCAGTCAGGACGAGGTTCCGGAAGCGAGCAGCCAGTGTTTCGTGCTCGATACGATCGGCGAGCTCCTGCGCTTCTATGCGGCGAGCGACGTCGCCTTCGTCGGCGGCTCGCTCGCCCCAGTGGGAGGACACAACGTGCTCGAGGCGGCAGCGCTCGGGGTGCCGGTGCTCATCGGTCCGCATACCTTCAACTTCAGCGAGGTCACGGAGAGCCTCGTCGCCTGCGGCGGCGCGCGCCGTGTCCTGGAACCGAATCTCGGCGCTGCGGTCAGCGAGCTTCTCGGCGATCTTCACTTGCGCCAGCGGATGGGAGCATCGGGGCAACGCGCTTTCGAGCGCGAGCGCGGTGCCGTGGACCGGATCATGGCCGCTGTCGAGAGCATCCTCGAGGATCAGAGCCGCTGCCCGAGCGCCTCGGGCGGCACCCGGATCAACCGGCCTTCTCCCAACGCCTTGGATCGTTCGCGCGCGCGACCTCCTGGCGCCGGATGATGCGCGCACGACGGCCGGAACGCAGCACCGCCTCGCCCTGGGCATGGATCAGCCAGGCCTGGTCGCGGCCGTGTTCCTTGGCACCATAAAGAGCCTCGTCGGCGAGCGCCAGGCACGCAGAGAGTTCCGCCGGCTCGGCATCGGCGAGCCTGGCCGCACCCGCCGACACCGTGACCTCGAGCGGCGTTTCGCTCGCCGATACCCGGAAGGGATGATCGCCCACGGCAGCGAGGAGTCGGCGCAGCAGCGCGAGCGCCGCCAGGTCCGAACCATCCTCGGCCACCAGCACGAACTCCTCGCCGCCGTAACGCAAGACCTGATCGCCGCGTCGAGAGACCGCGCGCAGGCGAGCGCCCAGTTCGGCGAGGACCTCATCCCCGACGCGATGTCCGAAACGATCGTTGATCGACTTGAAGTGGTCGATGTCGATGATCACCACCAGCGTGTCCGCACCGATCGGCCGCGAGCGCTCGAGTTCCGCCAGCGCGCGGCGATTGCCCAAGCCGGTGAGCGAGTCCACGCGCGCGAGGCGGTCAAGCTCCGCGTTGGCGCGCGCCAAGGCTTCGGTGCGCTCTTCCACCGCGCGCTGTAACTCGCGCGCACGGCGACGGTGGAAGGCCACACGGGCGCGGGCGCTCAGCCAGCCGAGCGCGGCGAGCGCGAGCGCACCCGCGGCCACGGCCCAGGGCCGCTGCCACCAGGGAGCGAGCATGACGAAGTTGAGAGTGACTGGACCATGTCGGCTGCCGTCGGCGGCGGCGGCCTCGACCTCGAGGCGGTATCGTCCCGGGGTGAGCCGCCGGTAGCCGATGTCGCCGCTCGCCACGAAGCCGCTGTCCTCGACCACGGTGCCGGCGACCTCGTCCCGCAAACGGAAGCGGTAGCGGATGCGATGCTCGCCGAGGAAGGAAAGGAGGCGAACGCGAGCCCCGACCTCCACCCCAGGTTCCAGCGCCTCGAAGCCGGCCCGGGCCGGCCTGCCGTCGACCAGCCAGGACACGACCAAAGGCTCCTCGCCGATCCGCGCCCCACTGACCCGCGGCTCGAGACCGACCAAGCCTCGACCGGTCGAGAGATAGACGTGTCCTGAGCTCGAGCGCAAAGCGCTGCGCGCCGTGCGCAGCTGCGTGCTCTCCAGACCATCCTCGTGGCCGAAGCGCTCGATCCGACTCTCCTCGCCGGCCCAGTCACCCGGCACTCGGATCGCGCCTCCCCCACCCAGCATCAGCAGCGCCGATCCTTCGAGCATCACCAGGCCGGTGATCGGGCCGATCCCAGGAGGGACTGCGAATCCTTGACATTCGTCACGCCCGAGACGAAACACCCGCTCGCGCTGCGCGATCCACACCGGTCCGCCCATCTCCTCGCCGGCCATGGTCACGAACTCGCCGCTGTCGGCGCACGGCACAGCTTCGACGGCCACTGCCTCGCCGCGAACCCGCAACAGTGCGCGCGGTGTCAGGGCCAGCACGGCCCCCTCCGCCGGACGAGCGAGCAAGCCTAGTATCGGCACGTCGGGACCGCCCGGGAGCGAAAGCCTGCGGAAGGTCTCAGAGCGTGGCCGGAACAGCGACAGGCCATGGCCTGAACCGAGGTAGACCTCCTCCTCGCCTCGATCGGAGAGGACCGCGAGCCGGTCGATGCTGCGCGCCGGCATCTCGCGATGCACGTCTCGGGAGTAGCGCCGGAAGCCTTCGGCATCCCAAACCACGAGCCCCGCATCGCCGGCGATGAAGGTCTCCCGGCCATTGCCGACGATGTCGCGCACGACGAAGGCATCGAGCTCCCTCGGAAGGAAGGCCTCCCATCGTCCATCGCGGACGCGCCGAGCCCCTTCCATCGTGCCCACCCACAACGAACGCCCTCCGTCGGGGAAGAGAGTCTCGCCAACCCCATAGGTCACCCGATCGGGCAAGCCGAAGCGCTCGTCGATCGCCTGAAAACGCTCGGGTTCGCGACGAAGCACGCTCGCGTCCAAGGTGGCGAGCCAGAGTTCGGCGGGGCGCTCCCCGGTCCAGATCCCTTGCACCTCGTTCGCGGGCAGTCCCTGTGCGGCCGTCCAGCGCCGCCAGCGGCCTTCGGGATCGATGATGACCAACCCCCCTGGCCGGAGCGCGACGTAAAGCTCGGGTTCGCCCTTCGCCGAAAGCCCCGCCGCGAGCGCGAAGACCATCGCTTCGGGAAAGCCCGACTCCTTGCCGTAGCGGATCAGCCGCTCGCCGTCATAACGCGCCAGCCCGCGGCCCGTTCCGATCCATAGATCCTCGCCGGTGGCCGACCAGACCAACAGCGCGCGGACGAGATCGTTCGGTAGCCCCTCACTGAGCGTGAGCGGCTCGAGCCTTGGTGCCCGACCCAAGGGATCGGCGATGCGCCGCACTCCCCCTTCGGCAAGGCCGAGCCACAGGACCGGCTCGCCCCGCCAAGTCGCGAGCCGGGTGCGGTAGACAGGCAGGCCACGTGCTGGCTCGTAGGCGACGCAAAGGCCTTCGCCAGGACAGTGCCAAAGCCCCTGATCGGTGCTCGCGAAAACTCCACCGCGACCGTCGGGGCTGAGATCGAGGACGCGGCCCGCGGGCACTTCGGTGCGCGCCGCCGTGCCGTCGTCGAGGCGTAAGACGAAAAGGCCGGCGCCATGCGTGCCGACGAAAAGCCGACCGCCTTTCGCTTCCGCCAGCGCGAAGCAGCGTCGGGAGGGAATCGAGCCCACGAGCTCGAAACGCTTGCCGTCGTAACGCAGCAAACCCGATTCCGTCCCGACATAGACGAAGCCGTCGCTGGTGCGTCGCACGGCATAGGCACTCTCGTCGCCGAGGCCGGCGGCGACGAAGTCTTTCCAGGCGCTCCACACGAACTCGAGCTCTCGTGTCTCGGGCGGTGACGGAACGACCGGATAGGCACCGACCGACGGCGCGAAAACCGCGAGCGCCATGACGAGGATCGAGGCCGCACGACGCCTCATCGTGTCCTTCCCGGCCCGAGCGCGAGCTCAGCGCCATTCTAGGACGGCCTCGCCGTCGAGCGCACGATCGAATCCGAGCCGAGCGAGCGGATCGAGCCGCGCGAGCAGAGCGAGCACTTTGGCCGTGCGCGCGAAGGTGCTGGCGCATCCGCCATGCACCAAGAGAAAAGGATCGAGATCGAGGGGGCAGTCGTCGGGGTCCAAGCGCGGCGCGAGATCTCGCTCGATGCGCTTCAGAACGCGATCGATGCGCGCGGGATCGTCAAACCGGCAACGGCAGGACACAAGACGGTTCTCGTAGAAACCGCGTCCGCCGAGCGCCGGACCGCGATGACGTCCGAGCTCCCGCTCCACGGGTGCCCAGCGCTCCAGGGCCTCGACCGCCAGAGCGAGATGTAGCGCGGGCCGGCGATTGCTCGCCAGCAGCACGAAGAGCCGGGCCCGCGCAGGCTCAGGCCGCTCCTCCCCCATGTCTCTCACCGCGTCGGCGTTCGATCTCGATCCCGACCGCGGCCGCACCCGCCACGGCCCCCGGCTTGCGAAGCCTGATCCGAACCCAATCCAGGCCGGCGAAGTGAAGGAGGTGGGCAGCCAGATGCTCCGCGAAGCTTTCGATCAGGCAGAAGGCGTGGCGCGCACTGAAATCCCTGACCGCGGCGGCGATCCGGTCGTAGTCGGTTGCATCTTCGACGCGGTCGCTGCGGGCCGCCGCGGCGGCATCGCAGGGGAACTCGAGATCGATCCGCAATGGGCGGGGCGTCCGGCGCTCGAAGGCGTGCACGCCGATCAGCGCAAAGACCTCAAGCCCCTCCAGGAACAGACGGTCGCCCATCGGCCTCAACTCGATGCGATCGGGGGGAGCTCGGCGAGAGGCCAGCGCGGCCGAACCTCCACCGCGAGGCCCGCTCGTTCACCCGCCGCAAGGCGGATCGCCCCCGCGAAGGCGACCATCGCACCGTTGTCGGTGCACCACTCCGGGCGAGGGAACACCACGCGCAGACCGCTTCGCGCCGCTTCCCGAGCGAGCGCCTCGCGCAGCCTGCGGTTGGCCGCCACGCCGCCGGCGGCGACCAGGCAGCGACGGCCGAGCGTCTTCAGCGCACGCAGGCTCTTGCCCACGAGGGTCTCGACCACCGCCGCCTCGAAGGAAGCGGCGAGATCGGCCGCCGCACCCTCGCCGGCTTTGCGCCCGGCCAGCGCCGCCTGGGTCTTGAGCCCCGAAAAGCTGAAATCGAAGCCGGGACGGTCGAGCAGCGGGCGTGGAAAAGGAAAGCGCGAAGGATCGCCCTGCTCGGCCAAACGAGCCAGAGCCGGTCCGCCGGGATAGGGGAGTCCGAGTAGCTTGGCGGTCTTGTCGAAAGCCTCGCCGGCCGCATCATCCAGCGTCTCGCCGAGCACGTGGTACCGCCCCACCGCCTCGACGTCCACGAGCATGGTGTGTCCGCCCGAGACGAGCAGACACACGAAGGGCAAATCGGGCGGCTCGGGCTCGAGGAAAGCGGCGAGCAGATGGGCTTCCATGTGGTGCACCCCGATCGCCGGCTTGCCGAGAGCGTGCGCGAGGGCACGAGCGAATCCTGCGCCCACCAAGAGGGCCCCGATGAGCCCGGGACCGGCGGTGTAAGCGATGCCGTCGAGAGCCTGCAAGGGCAGATCGGCGTCGAGGAGTGCCTGCTCGACCAGAGGCAGCAGCCGGCGCTGATGATCGCGAGAGGCGAGTTCGGGCACGACCCCGCCGTAGGCAGCGTGCAAGGCCTCTTGGCTGTGCAAACGGTGAGCGAGGAGGCCCTGACCCAGCCGGTAAATGGCCACCCCCGTCTCGTCGCAAGAGGTCTCGATGCCGAGAACGGTGCTTGGCGCCTGTGCGATCACCGCGTTAGAATGCACGGCTTCCCGTCGAACGGGAAGCGCCACGACTCGAGTTCACGGAGAATCCATGCCCAGCGTCAAGGTCCGCGAGAACGAACCCTTCGAGCTCGCCCTGCGCCGTTTCAAGCGCACCTGCGAGCGCGCCGGTATCCTCGCCGAGGCGCGCAAGCGCGAGTTCTACGAGAAGCCGACGGAGGAGCGCAAGCGCAAGGCGGCAGCGGCGGTCAAGCGTCACCTCCGTCGCCTCGCGCGCGAAAGCGCTCGCCGCAACAAGCCCTATTGAGCGAGCGGGGTGTCCCCGCCCCCACTCGGGCACCATGGCGCTCAAGGAACGCATCGCCGAGGACATGAAGGCGGCGCTCAAGGCGGGCGAGCGCGAGCGGCTCTCCGCGCTGCGCCTGATCCACGCCGCCATCCGCCAGCGCGAGATCGACGAACGATCGATTCTCGATGACGCCGGCGTGCTCGCCGTGCTCGAGAAGATGCGCAAACAGCGTCGCGAGTCCCTCGCCCAGTACGAGGCGGCAGGAAGAGCGGATCTCGCCGCCGTGGAGCGTGGCGAGATCGCGGTGATCGAATCCTACCTCCCGCAAGCGGCCAGCCCCGAGGAGCTCGCGGATGCGATCGAGCGGGCGATCGCGGCCACGGCGGCGGCCTCCCCCGCCGATCTCGGCAAAGTGATGGCCGTGCTCAAGGCCGAACTCGCCGGCCGCGCCGACTTCGCCGAGCTCGCGCGCCTCGTGCGGCAGCGGCTGTCCGGCTGATCCCTTCACGGGCCGTGGGCGGCGAGGGCTCTTAGACTCCCCGCTCCCTTCGCGAGACGATGTCCATGCGCGTGCTGGTGACGGGCGCCAATCGCGGTCTCGGCCTCGAGTTCTGCCGGCAATATCTGAGTCGTGGCGCCGAAGTCCTCGCCGCCTGCCGCAAGCCCGCCAGCGCCGCCGCTCTGTGCGAGCTCCTCGCCCTCCATCCGGGGCGCCTGCGCGTGCTGCCGCTTGAGCTTACCGATGAACGATCGATCGTCGAGCTCGCGCGGGAACTCGATCGGAACGGCGATGCCTTGGACCGCCTGATCAACAACGCCGGCGTGCTGGTTTCGGGAGAGCGCTTCGGCGCAGTCTCCGCCGAGGCGCTGGTCCAAAGCTTCCGGGTCAATGCCGCCGGCCCCTTCCTCCTCGCCCAAGCGCTCGCCGGAGCCCTCGCTCGCGGCGTGCGACCGCGCGCGGTCTCGATTTCGAGCTCGCTCGGTTCGATTGCCGCCACCCAGCGCTTCGGCACCCCGAGCTACGCGATCAGCAAGGCGGCCCTCAACATGGCCACGCGCCAGCTCGCCCTCGCCCTCGAACCGCGCGGCGTGCTCTGCTTCGCATTGAGCCCCGGGTGGGTGCGCACCGACATGGGCGGGCCCGAGGCCGAACTCGGTGTCGACGAGTCGGTCGGCGCGATGATCGATTTCCTCGAGCGCGCCGGCCCAGAGGCCGCCGGAGGCTTCTTCGACCGCCACGGATCGCCTCTGGCGTGGTGATCGCAGCGCTCGTTCTGCTCGCCTCCGCGATCGGTCCCGCCCCGGCGGTGCTCGAGTACGAGGGTCGGGCCTATGTGCCGGAGGATGGACGCCTGCTCTATCGCGAAACCCACTATATCTTCGAGGCCGACGGGCGATCCCAGCGGCTCGTGCTCTATCGCTGCCCCGATGGCTCGCCCTTCGCCCGCAAGACGATCGTTTACGGGGAGGATCCGCTCGCGCCCGCCTTCGAGCTCATCGATCGGCGTGCCAACTACCGCGAGGGCATGAGGCGAGGGGCCGACGGTCGGCTCGAGGTATTCTTCGAGAAAGGATGGCTCGATCGTTCGCGCCGCGTCTCGATTCCGGTCGTGGATGGGCTGGTGGCCGACGCGGGCTTCGACGAGTTCGTCCGCCGAAACTGGGACCGGCTTGCTCGCGAGGGAGAAGCCGAGTTCTCCTTCCTGGTCCCAAGCCGTCTCGCCGCCTCGCGCTTCCGGGTCACCCGTGTCGGCAGCGAGCGGCTCGGCGACGGGGAGGCTGCGACCCGCTTCCGTCTCGCCATCACCGGTTTCTTCGCCTGGTTCGCACCGAGCATCGAGGTGCTCTACCGCGACCGCGATCGTTGGCTCCTTCGCTATGAGGGCCTCACCAACATCCGCGATCGCCGAGGTCGCAACCTGAGCGCGCGGATCGAGTTCGACGCCGAAGCGCGGGTGGTGAACCATATCCGCCTCGAGCAAGCGCGCCGCATCCCTCTGGCGAGCGACTGCCCCTGAGGCGGCATGTTCGAGGTGATCCTGTTCAGGCCCGAGATCGCGCCCAACACCGGCAACATCATCCGCCTCTGCGCCAACACCGGCTGTCGGCTGCATCTGATCGAGCCGCTCGGCTTCCGCCTCGATGATGCGAAGCTGCGCCGAGCCGGCTTGGACTACCACGAGTACGCAAGCCTCGAGGTACATTCCTCTCTTCGCGCCTGTCTCGCGCGTTTGCCGGCCGAAAGCCGCGTGTTCGCCTTCTCGGCGCGCGCTCGGCAGCCGTTCCACTTGGTCACTTTCCGTCCCGGGGATGCCCTCCTCTTCGGGCCCGAGAGCCGAGGCTTGCCGGAGGAGGTGCTCGCGGCCCTGCCCACCGACCGAATCCTCCGGCTGCCCATGCGCGCAGGCAGCCGCAGCCTCAACCTCTCCAATGCGGTCGCGGTCGCGGTCTATGAGGCCTGGCGGCAGCAAGGCTACCGCGGGGCGGTGGAGCCGGGATGAAATCGTGCGGCCGTTCGTGCCAGACTGTCGCGTTCGCGCCCATTCCGAACGCGCCTTGAAGACCGCCGACCGCGCCGTCCTCGATCCCTCCCTCTGGCAACGGGCATTTTCCCGCCAGGCGCTCGAACGAGGATTGAGGATGGCCGACGAAGGTCGGGTCCTGGAAATCCAGGAGCGCGCCTCGCAGCCGCTCGTCCTCACCGCCGCGGTGCAGGGCTCAAGGCCCGAACCCCACCGCAGCGAGATCACCCTTCACCCGGATGGCCGGATCGAATCGCGCTGTAGCTGCCCTGCTGGCGCCCTGTGCGAGCACGTGGCCGCCGCGCTGATCCACTACACCGGCTTCACCGGCATCGCTCCGCTCACCGAGGAGGGGCAGGAACCCGTCGAGCGCAGGCTGCTACTGCCTTGGGAGCGCTGGCTCGAGGCCCTCCGCGAGCCCGAGCGCGGTGTCGAGACCGCAATCGATCAGGTGTTCGGTCTCCTGCTCAAGCCTGGCGATTTCGGACAGCCGCCGCCGCTTTGGGTCGCGCCGGCGTGGTTCCGCGTCGGCGCGCGCGGCGGTCTGATCGAGCCGCAGAGCCCGGTCTTGCGCGCACCCGAACCAACGCCCGCCCCCGAGGGCGGTTGGCCCGAGGAAGCGGTGGACGCCCTCGCCCTGCTCCTCGAACGAACCTCGGAGAAGAGCGGCAAGGTCGCCTTCGCTCCGATCAACGACCGCGCCGCGGAGCGCGCCCTCCTCCGCCTTCTCGCTCATTTTCCGGCGTTTTGGAGGCGCGCCGACCAAGCGCTGAAGCTCGCCGAGCCTCTGCCGCTGCGCTTCGCTTGGACGCTCGAGTCCGATGGGAGCCAGCGCCTCAGGATCGTCCTGCCCGAACCCGAGGGTCTCATTCTGCGCGGCGGCGCGCTTTGGTATCTGCTTCCCGAAAGCGGTCGCCTGGGACGCATCGAAGGCGACCCGTCTTGGCTTGCCCGTGCGCTCGAGGCGCCCGTCTTGCGTCCGGAGCTCGTGGAGCCGGTGGCCAAGCTCATCGAGGAACGCAGCCCCCGATTGCCCATTCCGCCGCCGCTGCCGGCACCGCCCCTGAGCCGGATCGAGACCGCACCGCGCCCCCTGCTCTTGCTGGATGCGCTCTCCCTCGCCGGCGGCGAGGACGACGAGCGTCCGCTGGGCCGCGCGCGCTTGCGCTTCGACTACGGCGGTTTCGAGGTGCACCCGGAGGATCCTTCGGCGCCGCGGCGGGTGGTCGGCGGCGAGCTCCTCGAGATCCGCCGTGACCGCGGCGCCGAAGCCCAGTTCGCCGCCCGCCTGGGCGCCCTCGGCCTGCGCCGCGCGGGTGAGCTGCGCGGCGAGGGCGAGTCTTGGCTCGCTCAGCTCGAGGATTCCGATTATCTGCTGAAGACCTCGCCCGAGCGCCCGCCCGAGCCGCCGGCGGGGTGGCGCTCGATCCTCGAACGACTCGCCGCGGAAGGCTACCTCCTCCGATTCTCGGACAGTTTTCCCAAGCCGCGACGGCGGGTGAGCGCTGGACCCATCTCCGTCCGCTGGCGCCGCCTCGGCGTCCTCGACGAGCTCTCTTTGAGCCTGCTCGTCGAAGGACGCCCCGTTCCCCTGCTGCCTGCCCTGCTCGACCTCTTCCGAGACCCCGCCTTTCCTCTTCGCCCCCGCGCACGCGAGCGGCGGGATAGCTCGTGGACGGTTCCGATCGACAACACGCGCGAGGTGGAGCTGCCGCTTTGGCAGCTCCGCGCGCTCATCGACCGGCTCGCGGAATACCTTCCCGAGCATCGCCCCGACGGCAGCCTCCAGCTCCACCCGAGCAGCTGCCTCGACCTCGAAGGGCTCGACTTCCTCACCGGCGATCTCCGAAGACCCGAGCGCCTGCCGCGGAGGCTCGCGCTACCCGAGCGATTCTCGGAGATCCTGCGACCGTACCAACGCAAGGGCGCGGCCTGGCTCATCGAGCGGGCCGCTCTGGGCTTCGGCGCCCTCCTCGCCGACGACATGGGGCTTGGCAAGACGGTTCAGGTGCTCGCCCTGCTCGTCGCGGAGAAGATGGCGCGAGCGGACTTCCGTTGCCTGATCGTGGTGCCCACCAGCCTGATCGGCCATTGGCAGGAGGAAGCGGCGCGCTTCGCCCCGGAGCTCAAGCTTCTCCTGCTGCACGGACCGCAGCGCTCGCATCGCTTCACGGAAATCGGCGCATACGATCTGGTCCTGACCACTTACCCCCTCCTGGTCCGCGACCGGGAGGTGTTGGCCTCCTCCTCGTTTCACTTGCTCCTCCTCGACGAAGCGCAAGCGATCAAGAATCCGGACAGCCAGGCGGCGCGCGCGGCGCGCGCGATCGCAGCCGAACGGCGTCTGGCCCTGACGGGAACGCCCATCGAAAACCACCTCGGCGAACTCTGGGCGCTGTTCGACGTGGTGGAGCCGGGCTTGCTTGGAGACGCCGAGACCTTCGAACGCGTCTTCCGTGCACCGATCGAGCAGCGCGGCGACGAGACCGCGCGCGCCCGACTCAAGCGCCGGATCGCGCCGCTCATCCTGCGCCGCCGTAAGGAGGAAGTCTTGGCCGATCTGCCCGAGAAGACCGAGATCGTGCAGGCCCTGGAACTCGAGGAGACCCAGCGAAGCCTCTACGAACGGCTGCGCCGGGAACAGCAAGAGCGCGTGCGCGCCGCCGTGGCCGAACGCGGCTTGGCGCAATCGGGCTTGATCGTGCTCGACGCCCTGCTCAAGCTCCGCCAAGTGTGCTGCGACCCACGATTGCTGCCCCCCGAGATCGAGGGTCGCGACGCGCCTTCCGCCAAGCTCGAAGCCGCCTTGGAGCTGGTCGAAAGTTTGCTCGCCGAGGGACGACGGGCGCTCCTCTTCTCGCAGTTCGCGCGGATGCTCGACCTACTCGGGCAGAGCCTGCGGGAACGCGGGATCCCCTTCCTCGCGCTCACCGGCGATACGCCCGCGGCCGCCCGCCCCGAGCTCGTTCGCCGCTTCCAGGCCGGAGAGGTGCCGCTGTTCATGGTCTCGCTGCGCGCGGGCGGGGTCGGCCTCACCCTCACCGCCGCCGACAGCGTGATTCACTACGACCCCTGGTGGAATCCCGCGGTCGAAGACCAGGCCACCGATCGCGCGCACCGCATCGGGCAGGACAAACCCGTGTTCGTCTATCGGCTGATCTGCCGCGGTACGGTCGAGGAACGGATCCAGGCGCTGAAGGCGCGCAAGGCCGAGCTCGCCGCCTCCCTGCTCGCGGGCGAGGGCAACGGCGGGCTTCCCGAACTCAGCGAGGAGGATCTCGCCGTTCTGTTCGCGCCTCTGGAGGGCTGAGCGCCTCGCGCTGCCAGGGCCAACGCCCCTCGGTCTCGAGGAACAGCGTCCAGGCGAGCAGGATGCGCAGCAACACCACGATCGCGAGAGCGGCGAGCGCCGGCAGACTCGGGGTCACGACCACGGTGCGGATGATGTCCCCCGCGATCATCAGTTCGAGTCCGACGAGGATCCCCCGACCGAGCCGGCGCCGGAAGATGGGATAAGGATCCATGCCCGGCCGGCGCGTGACGATGGCCGCGATATAGGCGCCCAAAGCGAAAGCGGCGGCGGCGAGCACGGCCAGCACGCCGAGCGCCTCGACGGCCAGGCCGGCGATTTCGAGGGCATCGCGCAAGCGCTCTCTCATATCCGACGTGATCACCGGCGACAGCAGAGAGGATGAACCACCTCCGCGCCCTCCGCTACCCCGCCAAGAAAGGGGGATTGCGCGGACCCGAGCGTGGGCCTGGTCGGCGCAAAAACGCGGCATCGCCACGCGCGCCCGGCACCGGCTTCTTAGAGCCCATCGCCGGCGCCGCGCGCCATGCCTCTCACCATCGACGCCGCCGCAGATCCGCCTCGGGCCTCGGCGTCTCCGTCCTCCCCTTCGATCAGCGCACGGTCGTGGCGGGAACCCGCCGCGCGGCCTTGGCCGAGCCGGGGCGGCGGACGCGCTCTCGATCGGCGCGATCCGGCGCTCACTCGCCCGTGCTCGGGCTCCAAAAAGCCTGCCGGACGTCGGGGATGGCGGCGATCCGCCGCACCAAGCCATCGAGCTCCTCGCCGTCCACCGAAGTCATCGCCAAGGTTGCTTCGATCTCGACGTCCTCCTCGCCGAAGGGATGCACCTTGAGTTCGCGCACCGGGTAGCGCTGCTTCTCGAGCTCGGCCTCGAGTCGCGCCAAAACCTCTCCCTGGCGCGAGCGCTCGGCGATCACGTAGATCACGTGCGTGGCTTCCACCGCTTCGGTATCGAGCGGCCGGCGATTGATGGCGTTGACGATCGGGCGCAGCAAGGTATTCGCGGAGAGCACGAACAGCGCGCCGAGCAGCGCCTCGAGCAGCATTCCCGCTCCGGCGGCCACGCCGACGGCGGCCGAACCCCAGAGCGTGGCGGCGGTATTGATGCCGCGAATGTTGCCTTCCTCGCGCATGATGACCCCGGCGCCGAGGAAGCCTACGCCGGAGACCACGTAGGCAAGCACGTGCAAGGGAGTGGGCGTGCCTCCGTAGAGCGCGTGATAGCGCATGGCGATGTCCACGAACAGAGCCGCGCCCACTGCGACCAGCACGTTGGTGCGCAGCCCCGCCGTGCGCTGGCGGTACTGACGTTCGAAACCGATCAGTCCGCCCAGGACGAAGGCGAGCAACAAGCTCGCGAGCGTGTCCAAGGTGGCCGCGAGATCGAGATGGCGGATCATCGTCATGGTCTTCGTCCTCGAGCGTGACCAAAGGGGATGACGGCGGGATAGCGGAAGGGTCGGGCCGGGGGCTGCTCAACCCGCGGCGGATCTCAGCCGACCGGCGAGAAACACCCCGGCGATGCCGAAAGAGATCAGCGCGCCGAGAAGGTCCATGCTCATCGTCTCCGTGTCTGGCGCGGTCACGCGCAGATGGGCATGCGCCTGCGCCTTCCTCATCTCGGGTGATGCTGCGGCGAGCTCAGAGCTGGTCACGCAACTCGCCGAGCCCTCCGGAGAGGCCGAGAGCTGGGCACGTCCTCGCGTTCGGCGAGGGCCAGCGCCGGAGGAACCCTCTGCCGCGCGGACTCGGAAAGGCGGTTGAACAGATCGGCGCGCTCATCTGCCAGCAGATGGCTGAAAAGCTCGGCGAGCACCTCCCGCGTCCGGGCGGCGAGCAGCTCGTCCTCTGCGGGTACGGGCAGGTCGTTGACGATTTCTGCGCGCTCGAAAGGCGACCGTGGACGCGGCAGCGAGAGCCTCGCAGCCGGCGGCTCGGCGGCGAGGCGCTCGCCGAGAACGGAAACCGGCGTGCGCTGGACGAGAGTGCCAAAACCCTCGGCATCCAGCGAATGCATTGCCGGCGCAGGGCGATAGGCTGCGCCTCGCGGTAGGCATGTGGATCATCGGGGTCCTCCTGCCAGGCGGTGTCCGAATCAGGGGCGGTCGGGCGCGCTCAGCCACACGAGTCCGAGCGTGATGGCACGGCTCTCGCGCAAGCGCCCGAACCGAGACCCAAGGCTCGCATCGAGCTGGAGCCTTCCCGGCAGGACTTCGTGGGCGAAACCGAGCTGCCAGCCGGCGCGCTCTCCGGAGGTGCCATGGACCTCCAACGCGACCCGTCTCGCGCCGAGGGCGCGCTCGAAAGCTGCCGCCCAAGTGGATGCCTGGAACCGCCGCGCCGCCTCGCGCGAGGACGAAAAGCCGAGGTTGAGATGCACCCGCTCGACCTCGCCCGCGAGCGGAATGGTGGCGATGGCGTTCAAGAAACGCTCGCGGAAGTCGTGGGTAGGCGCCCATTCGCTGCCGAGCGCGAGGGCGAAGCCGACGGAGCGCTCGCCGCCCTCGACCAAGAGATGCTTGATTTGCAAGCGGCGCAGGGGGATTGCCTCACTCTCCTCCGGCTTCAGCCAGCCGAAGCCCAGCGACACTTCGGTCGCGGTCGAGGGGTTGCAGCCGGGGTTGAGCCAGAGGATGGTGGCACCGCGCGGACGCTCCCCCCAGGCCTCGAGCTGGCACGCTCCGGGCGGCACGACGGCGGCATCATCGGTGAGCAATGGTCTTGCCGCCTGCAGAGGCCCGGAACCGAGGAGCAAAAAGGCCATCAGCGCGGCCCGATGAAGGATGGCGGGAACCGCTCCCGCCAGCCGGAAGGTTTCGAACATCGGCATGTCCTCCGGTGGGCGACCGGCGCCGGAGGCATGCCGTACACGGCGCTCAGGCCGTGCGGGCGGCTCCCGGCTTTCCGGTCCGTGACTCGGAAAGGTTGAGGGTCGGGCGAGGTCGAGGCTCGGGATCCATCGGCTTCCTCCGCAGAGGGTGGACGGGCAGAACGCCAGCGAGCGCCCTGCATCTCTCCGCGCCGGACGCGACGAGGTGTGAAGCTCGGGGGATGAGCGGTACCTGAAGGAGAACCGCCGCACCGCCGCCCACCTTCCGGCAGGGGCGGCAGCAAGCGCGGCTAGCCAGCCGGAGAAGGTGGAATCTTGAGAGCGAAACTCGAAGATCGAGCCAAGGCCAGTCGGTCCACGCGAGTTGGCGTCAGTGTACTCGCGTCCTGGCCAAGATCAACGCCGGTCATCGAGCCATGTCACCGATTGACCGCGTCCCGCCCGAGGCGTAGGCTTCGCCGCCTTCCCTCGTCGTTCACCACCACCGTGGACGCAGACCGAAGTTCCCGCTCATTCGCCGCGAGCCCTCTCCGCTGACCCGCCGGCCTCCCCGAGCCGCGCGCGAGCGGAGCAGGCCGGGAGGCCGATATGTCCGAGCCCTACAAGCCCGAATCCGACAGCAGCCTCGAGCAGCTCACCCCCGAGCAGGCACTCGAACAGGCTGACGCCGAGGATGAATTCGACGCCGAGCTCGCTGCCTCGGCGGTGAGCGAGCTCCTCGAACGCGGCGACCGCGAGGCCATCCGCCGCTGGTTCGAGGAAACGCTCGCCGCCGACATCGCCGAGACGCTGGCGCTGCTCGATCCGGAGAAGCTCAGGCAGGCGATGAAGCTGCTCGAGCGCGAGGAGCGGGCGCGCGTCTTCGGTTACTTGCCCCTCCCCCTCCAGGTCGAGGCCCTCGCCGGGCTCACCCGCGCCGAGGTCACCGATCTGTTCAACCGCATGAGCGCCGACGAGCGGGCCGACCTGTTCAATGCCCTTCCCGAAAGCGAGCAGGAGCGCCTTCTGCCTACGCTCGCCCAGGCCGAGCGCGAGGACTTACGGCGGCTCGCGAGCTACGCCGAGGGCACGGCCGGCTCGATCATGACCTCCGACTACGCCACCCTCGCCCCGCAGCTCAGCGCTCGCGAGGCGCTCGAGGAGCTCAGGCGCGTCGCCCCCGACAAGGAGACGATCTACAACGCCTACGTGGTGGACGAAGAACGGCGCCTGATCGGAGTGGTGACCCTGCGCAAGCTGATCACCGCTCCGCCCTCGGCGAAGGTCGCCGATCTTATGGAAACCAACGTCGTCTTTGCCTATGCCGACGACGATCAGAAAGAGGTGGCGGAGAAGATCGCCCGCTACGACTTCATCGCCCTGCCGATCGTGGATCGCGAGGAGCGCCTGGTCGGCATCGTCACCGCCGATGATGCGATGGACGTGGCCGAGGAGGAGGCGACCGAATCCTTCCAGCGTTCGGCGACGGTCGGTCCGCTCGAGGTGAGCGTCAAGGACGCCGACGTCGCTTTGCTCTACCGCAAGCGGATCTTCTGGTTGGTGCTGCTCGTATTCGGCAACATCTTCTCCGGAGCCGGCATCGCCTACTTCGAGGACACCATCGCCGCGCACATCGCGCTGCTCTTCTTCCTGCCGCTGCTGATCGCCAGTTCGGGCAATGCCGGCACCCAGGCCGCGACGCTGATGGTGCGGGCCTTGGCCACCGGCGAAGTGCAGATGCGCGACTTCTTCCGGATGTTCCTGCGCGAGCTGGCGGTCGCCCTCGCCTTGGGCCTGACCATGGCCTTCGCGATCTACTGGATCGGGCTCTGGCGCGGCGGACAGGAGATCGCCTTGGTGGTGGGGCTCACGATGACCGTGGTGGTCACGGTCGGCAGCCTGATCGGCATGAGCCTGCCCTTCCTCATGAGCCTTCTACGCCTCGACCCTGCCACCGCCTCGGGGCCGTTGGTCACCTCCATCGCCGACGTGGCCGGGGTGCTCATTTACTTCGGAATGGCCACGCTCGTCTTCAGGCACCTCGGCGGATGAGGGAAACTTCGCAAGCGACGGCGGTCATCATCACCGCGGTATAGTGTTCCGTCGAGGTCAGAGAGGCTTTCGCCATGCAGCGCGTCAAGATCCTCGCTCTTATCCTGCCCGCGCTTCTCGCCGCCTGCAGCCGTGAAGCGCCCAAGGAAGAACCTGCGCCTCCCGCGGCGCCGCCCGCAGCGCAGCCGAGCACTCCGACGCCTTCTGCCCAGGCGGCTCCCGAAGCGACTCCGCCGGCCGCGCCGGCCTCGCCTGCGCTCGATCCGATCGCGATCCGGCTCGATCGGATCCTCGCCGGGCCGCACCGCGCCGAAGGCCACGCCCAGCGAGACCAGTGGCGCAAGCCGCGGGACACGCTCATGTTCTTCGGCATCCGTCCGGAGATGACGGTGATCGAGCTCTTCCCCGGCGCCAACGGCTGGTACACCGAGATCCTCGCCCCGTTTCTCCGCGGTAGCGGCAAGCTGATCGTCGCTTACCCCGATCCCGCGAAAGCCGCGAACGAACGAGCGCAGGCCTTCCTGGCCGACACCGACCAGAAGTTCCGCCAGAAGCTCGCGATGGCGCCTGAGGTCTACGACCAGGTCGAGATCCGCCTGATCGACACCGCTCAGCCGGTGCTCGGCGAGGCGAACAGCGCCGACATGGTGTTGGTCTTCCGCAACGTTCACACCTTCATCAACGGCGGCTACGCCGAGGCGATGTTCAAAGCCATCGCCGATGTGCTCAAGCCAGGCGGCGTCCTCGGCATCGAGCAGCATCGCGCCGACCCGAACCGCGAAGAAGACGACCCGAAGACCGGTTATGTGTCGGTCAAGCGGGTGGTCCGCCTCGCCGAAGCCGCAGGGCTCGTGTTCGAGGAGGAATCCGAGCTCAACGCCAATCCGAACGACACCCGCGACCACCCCAACGGCGTCTGGACGTTGCCGCCGACGCTGCGCGTGCCCGAGGGCGAGGACCCCGAGAAGTACAAGGCGATCGGCGAATCCGACCGGATGACCCTGCGCTTCCGCAAGCCCCTGCCTGGGCCGGCGTCGATTCGCTGAGCGAGGGCCTGGTCAGGCTCGGTGCAGGGCCTCCACGCGCTCGACCTCCTCGCGCGAGCCGAGGATCACGGGTACGCGCTGGTGGAGGTCTTTGGGCAGGACATCGAGGATGCGCTCCCGGCCGGTGCTGGCCAGCCCCCCGGCCTGCTCGACGATCATCGCCATCGGATTGGCCTCGTAGAGCAAGCGCAACCTGCCGCCCTTGGCGCGGGTCTTTTCATCGAGGGGATAGAGGAAGATGCCGCCGCGGCAGAGGATGCGATGCACGTCGGCCACCATCGAGGCCACCCAGCGCATGTTGAAGTCACGCCCGCGCGGGCCCTCCTTGCCGGCGAGCAGCTCCTCGATGTAGCGCCGCACCGGCGGCTCCCAGTAGCGCATGTTGGACATGTTGATCGCGAACTCCGAGGTGCTCTCGGGGATGGAGAGCCGCTCGCGGGTGAGAACGAAGCTTCCCACCTCGCGGTCGAGCGTGAAGACCGCCACCCCCTCGCCCACGGTGAGCACGAGCAGCGTGCTCGGGCCATAGACCGCATAGCCGGCGGCAACCTGCTGCCGCCCCGGCTGAAGAAAGCAATCGGGGGTCGGATCGGAGCAGCCGGGGGGAAGCCTCAGCACCGAGAAGATCGTGCCCACCGAGACGTTGACGTCGATGTTGGAGCTGCCATCGAGCGGATCGAAGACGAGCAGGTACTCGCCTTTGGGATAGCGGTTCGGAATCGTATGCGGAGTGGCGAGCTCCTCGGAGACCAAGGCGGCGAGATGCCCGCCCCATTCGTTGGCCTCGAGGAGGATCTCGTTCGCGAGCACATCGAGCTTCTTCTGCGCTTCCCCTTGGACATTCTCGCGGCCCGCCTCGCCGAGCACCTGACCCAGCGCCCCTTTGCCGACCGCGATCGCGATCTCCTTGCAGGCGCGCGCCACCACTTCGATCAGCAGGCGCAGCGCCGCATCGATGCGGCCGGCGTGTTGCCTTTCGATGAGGTATCGGGTGAGCGTGATCCGCGACATAGGGCCTCCTTCGCGCGCCGGGGCGCGGGCATTGTACGCCGCCGTGCGCGGCCGGTTGCGAAGGGCGACAATCCCGCCTCATGCACCGACTGCGCTTCATCGACTCGCACACCGGCGGCGAGCCCACCCGCCTGATCCTCGAGGGCTTCCCTGATCTCGGCGAAGGCAGCCTGATTGCGCGGCGCGAGCGGCTGCTTCGCGACTTCGATGCCTGGCGGCGGGCCATCGTCCACGAGCCGCGCGGCCATGAGGCGCTGGTGGCGGCGATTCTGCTGCCGCCGGAACGGCCAGAGAGCGCCTTTTCGCTGATCTTCCTCAACAATGCCGGGGCACTCGGCATGTGCGGGCACGGGCTGATCGGGGTCCTCGCAAGCCTCGGCTTTCTCGGCCGCATCGGCCCGGGGCGGCTTCTTATCGACACGCCGGCGGGCCAGGTTTCGGCTGAGCTTCAAGAGGGCGGCACGGTTCGTTTCGAGAACGTGCCCGCCCTTCTCCTGCGCGAGGCGCTGACCCTCGAGGTCCCCGCGCTCGGCCTCGTACGCGGCGCGCTCGCTTGGGGCGGCAATGGCTTCTTCGTGGTGGAGGCGCATCCTTTCGAACTGGCCGCGGTGCCACCCGCAACCCTGAGCAGGGCCTGTCTGTCCATTCGTGCCGCCCTTTCAGGCGGCGGGCTCGGCGAATGCGCCGGCCACCCCATCGATCACATCGAGCTGGTCGAGCGCATGGATGAGCGCCTTTATCGCAACTTCGTGCTCTGCCCCGGTGGCGCCCACGACCGCTCGCCCTGCGGCACCGGCACCAGCGCCCTGCTCGCGGTGCTGGCGATGCGAGGCGCGCTCGCGCCTGGCGAGACCATCCGCGTGCGAAGTCCTTATGGCAGCGAGTTTCGGGCGAGCTACCGCATCGCCGAGGGCCGCTTGCTGCCCACCATCACCGGCCGCGCCCATGTCGTCGCCATGGGCGAGCTGCTCATCGATCCCGAAGACCCCTTCGCCTTCGGACTGGCCGCTACGACTTGAGGGGCCGGCGCAAAACGCCGGCATTCGCCCTCCTCGGAGGGCTCGAAGCGCAAGGCGGTGTCGCGGGCGGCCGATCGCTTTGCGAAACCGTCCCGGCGTATCGGCAAAGCGGCCGCCGAGGGAGCGGAAGAGGCCCTGCGCCTCGGTGCAGACCGAAGCTCGGTCTCAGACGTCCCCCTCCGCCGTCCAGCCCTCGCCGGTGCCGCGATGGATCACGCGGTCGCTGGCGAGCACCTCGCCTGCGGGGATCGCCGGCAGGTCCTTCAAGCGCGCGTAGATCGGCGTGAAATCCGGGCGGGTGGCGGCAAAGAGCTGGTCGAAGGAATCGATCACGAAATAGGTCTTTTGGTAGGTATCGATCCGGTAGCGGGTGCGCATGATCCGCTCGAGATCGAAGCCGATGCGGTTGGGCGCGGGCGACTCGAGGCAGTAGATCGACTCCCCTTTCGAGCTCACGATCCCCGAGCCGTAGATGCGAAGCCCCTTCGGCGTGTCGATCAGCCCGAACTCCACCGTGTACCAGTAGAGCCGGGTCAGCATGGTGAGGGCATGGGGCCCGATGCCATGCGCCTTGAGCCCCCCTCGGCCGTAGGCCTGCATGTAGTCGGCGAAGACCGGATTGAGCAGAAGGGGCACATGCCCGAACAGGTCGTGGAATAGATCCGGCTCGCTGATGTAATCGATCTGCTCCGGCCGGCGGATCCACCAGGTCACCGGAAAGCGCCGATTGGCGAGGTGCTCGAAGAACACCAGCTCGGGCAGAAGCCCCTCGACCCCGATGATCCGCCAGCCGGTGGCCGGTTCGAGGACGGCGTTGATCTCGGAAAAGCGCGGGATGCGCTCGGCCGACATGCCGAAGCGGGAGAGCGCCTCGAGGTGCTCGTCGCAGGCGCGGCCGGGCAGGATTTCGAGTTGCCGGTGGAAGAGCCTTGCCCAGACCTCGTGATCGGTCTCTTCGTAGCTCTCCCAAGGCTGTTCCACGACCGCGGTGGTGTAAACGGGCACGACACCCTTGTCGGTGATCTGGTGTTCGACGCGACGCGGCTGGAGCACGGCAAACCCTCCCACGAGCATCGGCAGATGCGGGCAGGATAGCGTGGAGGCCGCGCAATTTCGTTGCAAACCGTTGCGAGGTCCGCCATAATGAGCAAGTTTCTTGCATGGACCACCCGAGCTTCCGATGAACATTGCTCTGGATCGCATCGACTTGCGCATCCTCGCCGAACTCCAGCGGGAGGCTCGGATCAGCAATGCCGAGCTCGCCGAGCGCGTTTCGCTTTCACCCTCGGCCTCCTTGCGACGGGTGCAGCGCTTGGAGCAAAGCGGTGTCATCCAGGGCTACGGCGCCCGGGTGGATCCGCACAAGATCGGGCTGCGCCTGGAGGCCTTCGTCCGAGTCCAGCTTGAGAAGCATGGCACCGCCTCGGTGAAGCGCTTCACCGAGGCCATCGCCGCATGGGAAGAGGTGGTCGCTTGCTGGGCGCTGACCGGCGATATGGATTTCATGCTCCACGTCCATGTGGCCGATCTCGAGCATTTCTCCCGCTTCGTCATGGAGCGTTTGCTCGACACCGCCGGCGTCGCCGACGTCAACTCGAGCTTCGTCCTGGCCACCGTCAAGCGCGCGCGCGGCCTGCCGCTGAGCGCCGCACAACGCCTGCTCGCGGAGTGAGCCGATGATCGCCAACGACCCCTACGTCGCCCCCGAACTCAATCCTCCGACGACCCGGATCGGTCGGCTCGCCCGAGGCTTCATCGACCGCCTGCAGCGGCGCCTGCTCGCCGCCTCCGCCGTGGGTCCCGGCCCCTTCTTCCCGCCCGAGATCTTCCCCTGGATCCCGGTGCTCGAAGCGGCCACTCCTGCGATCCGGCGGGAGCTCGAGGCCTTGCTGCCCGAGCGCCACCGCCTGCCCAACTTCCAGGACATCACGCCCGAAGTGGCCACCATCACCACCGACGAGCGCTGGAAGACTTTCATGTTCCTCGGCTACGGCCTGCGCAGCGAAGCCAATCTGGCGCGCTGCCCGGAAACGGCACGAGCCCTCGCCGCCATCCCCGGGCTCTACACCGCCTTTTTTTCCATCCTCGAACCGGGCAAGCGCATTCCGCCCCACCGTGGCCCTTACAACGGCGTCCTGCGCGTGCACCTCGGGCTGATCGTGCCTGAACCGAAGGAGCGCTGCTGGATCGAAGTGGGCGGCGAGCGGCGGCACTGGGAGGAAGGCCGCTGTCTGGTCTTCGATGATGTTTATCCGCACCAGGTGCACAACGACACCGATGGCCTTCGCGCCGTACTCTTCCTCGACGTCGAGCGCCCCTGCCGGAAGCCCTGGAATCTCATCAACCGGGCAGTGCTGAAGAGCGCCGTCTTCACCCCCCTCATCCGCGAGGCGCGGGATCGTCAAAGCCGCTGGGAGCGGCTTTACTACGGCCGGTGAGAGGGGAGGGTCCGCCCACGCGCTGCGGGCGCTCCCCCTGAGCGGGATCGGCCCGTGGGAGATGCTCGAAGAAAAGGATGCTCAGCCCCAGAGCGAGGAAGGCCAAACCGAACATCAGGGCGCCGAGGATGATGGCATTGGCCGGATGCGGATCGAACGCGGAACCCCAGGGCACCCCGAGCCCCAGCTTGACCACGATGCGCGCGATCAGCACCAGCACCAGGTAGCCCATGATGAAGGCGAGCAGGCGACTGAGCCAGCGCTTGGGCAAGTGAACTGCACTACGAAGACCGTGCGCGAGGCCGAGCGCCAGTAGCGCCGAACTCGCGAGGAAGCGCGGCGCGAAGAGTTCTTCTTGCAGGCCCCAGCGAAAACCGACGGCCGCCATCGCCGCCGGCGGTGCCGCGACCAAAAGGCGGGAAGACACCCGGCCGGAAAGACCCCACAGGCCCTGGGCGATGAGAAAAGGGGAAAGCACCATCAAGGCGTTGCCGAGAACGAAGGACAGCGGGCGGGGCAGCTCTTCCTGAAAGGCGAAAAGGGTGATGCCGCAAGCCCCCGTCAACGCTCCCCAGCGAATGGGCACGAGCTTCCTGTCCTGGCCCCCGGCGATCGCGACGATCCCGAAGAACCACCATGCCAACAGAAGGAACAAGGCGAAAGCCCGGAAGGCCATCAGCCAGTCCATCCATCCTCCGCAGGCGAAGGCCGAGCGCGATCAAAAATAATGCCGGGCGGAGTCAATAATCAAGTGCAACACCCCTGATCTGCCTTGTACCCGACCCTGCCGCCGACCCATGGGAACCCGCTACCAGCACTTGAGCGCCGAAGAGCGCGCCACCATCATGATCATGCTGCAGCAGGGCTGCTCGGCTCGCAGCATTGCCCGCACGCTGCAACGCTCGCCGTCGACGATCACGCGCGAGATCCGGCGAGCGCTGGACTGGCCGCAGCGCGCGGCCTTCGTGCCGGCAGGCAGCAGCACTTATGACGCGCGGGCAGCCGGGGCGCGTGCCCATGTGATGCGGCTCAAGCGCCGACGCAGCCGCAAGCTCTCCGAAGACGGTGTGCTCTTCGGCGTGGTGCACCACTTCCTGCTGGAGGGCTGGTCGCCGTCTCAGATTGCCGGCACACTCAGGCGCATGTGGCCCGACGATCTGGATCGCCGCGTCTCGCACGAGACCATCTACAACTGCATCTACGCGATGCCGCGCGGTGAGCTGCGCAAGGAACTCATCGCCTGTCTGAGGCGTGCGCAAGCCAAGCGCATGCCGCGCTCGCGAGGCCAGGACCGGCGTGGCCAGCTGCCCGAGGCGGTCAGCATCCACCTGCGTCCGCCCGAGGCCAACGAGCGGGCTTTCCCGGGGCACTGGGAAGGCGATCTGCTCAAGGGGGCGGCCAACCGCTCGGCCGTTGGGGTGTTGGTCGAGCGCAGCTCGCGTCTGGTGATGCTGGCCAAGCTCAAGGATGCCACGGCAGCCTCGGCCCTGGAGGGCTTCACCGCCAAGCTGCGCAGCATTGCTGAGCCGATGCGCAAGACCCTGACCTACGACCGCGGCAAGGAAATGGCGCGCCACCCGGAGCTGACTGAGGCCACCGGCATCCGGGTCTACTTCTGCGACCCGCGCAGTCCGTGGCAGCGGGGCAGTTGCGAGAACATCAACGGTCTGCTGCGCCAGTACCTGCCCAAGGGCACGGACCTGTCGGTCTACAGCCAGGAAGAGCTCGATGCGATCGCCGACCGGCTCAACAACCGCCCGCGCGCCATCCACGGCTTCTACCCTCCGATCGCCGTCTACCAGGCCATGCTGGAAAAGCTCACCCAAGCCAGCCACTCCCTTCAGTGATTCCGCTGTTGCACTTGGTGGTTGACACCGCCCCGTGCAAGCACCCGGAAAACGCTTCAGGCGCCGCGATCGGAGCTTTCCTCGCGCTGGCGGGATGGGAAAGGAATCAGCACCCCGCGCGGCTCGGCCTCCCTCTTCCACAGCACCGGCACCGCCTCGGGCCGGGGAAGCTCATACTCCTCATCCCTGATTTCTTCCTCCTCCGGCTCGAGGTCCCAACTGTAAAGCGGCTCGGGCGGGGGTGGATCGAGGCGGCGGGTGAGGACCGCCGCCATGACCCCGAAGAGGGCGCCGAAGAGGTGGTATTCCCAGGACACACCCGGCTCCCGAGGAAAGATGGTCAGGAGCATGCCGCCGAACAGAAAGAAGGCGATGAGCGCCACCGCCATCGCCAGCCTGTCGCGGCGCAGCAAACCGAGAGTGAACAGGAAAAACATCAGCCCATGGGTGATGCCGCTCGCCCCAAGATGGACGGAATCGCGCGCAAAAAGCCAGACGCCAAAACCGCTGCCCAGCCAGATCAGCGGCAAGGCGATCAGGAGCGCCCGCGGATAACCGTAGATCGAAAGCGCGCCAAGCGCGAAGACGCCGAGGCTATTCGCCACCAGATGCTCGAAAGAGCCATGCACCAATGGCGCGAAAACCACCCCAACGAGCCCCGCGGGATCGCGGGGAATCACGCCGAGCATCGCCAACGGCCGCCCGAGCACCCATTCGACGGCGCGCACCCACCACAAAAAAAGCAGAACGGTGGCGGCGATCAGAAGCGCCTTGGCGATGCGCAAGCGATCGGCGCGGCGCTGCTCGGCGGGAATCTCCATCGCACCACTCTCGGGGCGAGCCGGGCACAATGCAAGTCCCCTGAAGTCCTCGTGCGATGCCCCGCCCGCAGCCCCTCATCCGAAGCGCCCGAGGCAGCATCGTGTTGCCGATCCTCGCGGCACCGACGTGGAGCGCGGAGCTCGAACCCCTCGTGGGGGGGATTCGCTACCGAGCCAAGACGGAACTGCACATCACCCTGCTCTCGCGCGTGCAAATCGAGGCGCTGGCCGAAGCCGGGCTCGATGCGCGTGAGCTCGATCGCTGGCTCGCGCGTTTCCGTTTCCGCTTCCGCTGGACGCGGCGGCTGTGGCTCATCGAACGTGGGAGCGAAGCCGGCAAAGAGCGCAGCATCGTCCAGCTCATTCGGCAGCCCGATCAAAGCCGCTTGCGGCGAGCGCTCAAACGGGCGAGCGGTGTGAACCTCGGCGAACCGGTCCCGCACGTCACCCTTTACACCGCGGGGTGTCCGGAGGGCATCGGAATCCCCAACCGCGAGGCATTTCGCCGGCTGAGGACGGCGGCTCTGAGCCTAGCGGCTTTGACCGATCCCACTCACCCCGCCCGGAAGCGATGCCCGCGCAGAGCACGCTGATTCTCGCTGGCCTCGCTTGGGTCGGCGTGCTTTTCGCCGTCGCCCTGCTCGGCGAGCGCTACGCGCGCCGCCTCGAGCCGATCTGGCCTTCGCTCTACGCCCTCTCGCTCGCGGTTTACTGCACCGCCTGGACCTTCTACGGCACCGTCGGACAGGCGGGCCGGCACGGCTGGTGGATACCGCCCACCTTCCTCGGCACCGCGCTCGCGTTCCTCCTCGCCGCGCCCTTCTTCAGGCGGCTGATCGAGCACGCGAAGGCGGCCAATGCCACGAGCATCGCCGACTTCATCGCCGGCCGTCTCGGCAAGAGCGCGGGTTTGGCTGCGCTCATCACCCTGATCGCGGTGCTCGGAACCGTCCCTTACCTCGCCCTTCAGCTCAAGGCGGTGGCGATGAGCTATGCCCTGCTCGCCCCGCCCGCGCCGGGCCGGGAAGCGGCGGCGGCCTGGGAAGACGTCGCCTTTTACGTCGCGGTCGCGATGGCGGCCTTCGCGATGCTCTTCGGCACGCGCCGGGCCGCGGCCAGCGAAGGCAATCGCGGGCTGATCGTGGCGATAGCCTTCGAATCGCTGTTCAAGCTCCTCGCACTTGCCGCCGTCGGCCTGTTCGCGCTGGCCACGACGCCCGGTCTCTCGATCCTCCCGGCGAGCATCCCTTCTTTCTCGGACGGGGATCTGTTTTTCGCGCTCTGCGTGCTCGGCGTCCTGGTCATCTTCACCCTGCCGCACCAGTTCCACGTCATCGTGGTCGAGTGCCGTAGGCCCGATGATTTCCGAAAGGCGCGGGTGGCGTTTCCCCTCTATCTGCTGCTCGTCGCCCTGCCGATTCCAATCCTCGCGGGGGCGGGGTTGCAGACCTTCGGCGAGCACCTGCCGGCGGATCTCTACGTCCTCGCCCTGCCGCTCGCCGAGGGCCGAAGCGGGCTCGCCTTGCTCGCTTTCCTCGGCGGCCTCTCGGCGGCCACCGGCATGGTGATCCTGGCCAGCCTGGCGCTTTCGATCATGATCGGCAACCACTGGCTTGCGCCGCTTGCGATCGAGCGCAGGCTCGGTGCTTCCGGAGACTTGCGCGGCATCGTCCTGATCGAGCGACGCATCGCCATCGCCTTGGTGCTTTTCGCAAGCTGGCTCTACAGCCGCGCCCTCGGTCAGAGCGCGGCCCTAGCCGATCTCGGCTCGCTCGCTTTCTCGGCCTTCGCCCAGCTCGCACCCGCCGCATGGATCGCCATCTACCGGCCCAACCTGCCGGCACGTGCGGTGGCCGCGGGGATCCTCGCCGGCGTCCTGACCTGGAGCTACGTGCTGATCCTGCCGATGTGGCCGAGCGCCGCCGAGAGCCTCGCGGGCCTTCCCTCCTGGCTCGCCCCTCAATCGCTCTTCGGCTTGGGCGAACTCGATCGCATCAGTCGGGCGGTACTCCTCAGCCTCGGCATCAACGTGGCGAGCACCGCGATCGCAGCCCTGCTCGACCGCGGCCAACGCCTCAGACCGCGCCGTCCGCTGCCGACGGCGGAACTGCGCGCCCTCGCCGAGCGCTTCCTCGGCGCGGAGGCTTCGCACCGGCTCTTCGCCGGCGAGTCCGCCGATGAGGCCGAGATCGAGAACGCGCTGGCCGCTGTGCTCGGCCAGAGCTCGGCGCGTCTGCTGCTCGATGCCGCCGCCCGGCGTCTGCCTGCGCCCCTTCAGCGGGTGGCGGAGATCGTCGACGAAGCCACCGAGCACGCCCGTTTCAACCAAACCCTGCTGGTGACGGCGCTTGAGAACATGAGCCAGGGGATCAGCGTGGTCGATCGGGAGTTCCGGCTGGTGGCCTGGAACCGACGCTATGCCGAGCTCTTCGCCTTTCCCGCCGAGCTGCTGCGGCCCGGTACGCCCGTGGCGGCCCTGATCGCGCACAATCTGCGGCGTCTCGGGCTGGCGCCGGCGGCGATCGAGGCGGAAGTCGACAAGCGCCTCGCGCACATGCGCGCAGGCACGCCTTACGTGAGCGAACGCCGATTCGCCGACGGCTCGATCATCGAGATCCGCGGCAATCCGATGCCTGGGGGCGGCTACGTCGCGACCTTCACCGATGTCACCGCCTTCCGCCGGATCGAAGAGCAACTGCGGCAGACCCTCGAAAGCCTCGAGCAGAGGGTCGCCGAACGCACCCGCGAGGCGGAACAGGCGCGCCTCGCCGCTGAGCGCGCCAATGCCGAGAAATCGCGCTTCCTCGCCGCGGTCAGCCACGATCTGGTGCAGCCGCTCAATGCCGCGCAGCTCTTCGCCGATTCGCTCGCCTTGAGGCTCGAGGCGCGGGCGGAAAGGGATCTTGCGATCTCGCTCAGCCAAGCGCTCTCGGCGAGCGAGACCCTGCTCTCGAGCCTGCTCGAGATCGCCCGCCTCGAGGGTGGGACGCTCAAGCCGAGCGTCACCGTCTTTGCCGCAGGCGATTGGCTCGAGCCGCTCGCGCGCGAGGCCGCGGCCCTGGCCAAAGACAAGGATCTTTCCCTGCGATACCGCCCCTGTCCGGCTTGGATCGAAAGCGACCCCGGGCTGCTTCGCCGGATCGTGCAGAACTTCCTCGCCAATGCCCTGCGTTACACCCACCGCGGCGGCATCCTGCTCGCCGCGCGCAGACGCGGCACGAAGCTTCGCATCGAGGTGTGGGATACGGGCCCTGGCATCCCCGAGGGGGAGCAGAGCCGCATCTTCGAGCCCTTCCGCCGCGGCGATGCTGCCTCCGGATCCCCCGGCCTCGGCCTCGGGCTTGCGATCGCGGAAAGGCTCGCGGCTTTGCTCGGTCACCGCATCGCGATGCGCTCGCGGCCAGGGCGCGGGACCGTCTTCGCGGTCGAGGTGCCGACGGCACCTGCTCCCGATGCGGCGCCCGAAGCCGCAGTGCCGGAGCGCTCGCTGGCCGGACTCAAGGTCCTGGTCGTGGACGATGAGCGGGTCTTGGCGGAGGGCATCGCCTCCTTGCTCGCCACCTGGTCGGTCGAGGCGAGGATCGCCACGACGGAAGAGGAGGCGCTGGCGGCCGCGGAAGCGATCGATCTCGCCCTCATCGACGTGCACCTCGTTCGCGAGGCGGCGGGCCTTGAGCTTGCCGAGCGGATCGCCGAGAAACGCGCGGTGGCACTGATGAGCGCAGACCGCTCTCCTGCGCTGGCCGCCCGCTGTCAGGCGCTCGGCTGGCCCTTGCTCGCCAAACCGGTCAGCGCGATCAAGCTCCATGCCTTGCTTTCCAAGCTCGCCCCCGCCGCGCGCGGGCGGCGCTGAGGCGTTTTCTCATTCCGCGGCGGGCGGATCGAGCGCGAGCCGCTGATAGAGAAGCCCGGCTTGGGTGCGGTTGTAAACGCCCAGTTTGGCCAGAATCTCTCCGACGTGCGCCTTGACCGTGCGCTCGGCGATGCCGAGGCGGTCGGCGATCTGCTTGTTGAGCAAGCCTTGGCCGATGAGCGCAAGCACCCGGAACTGCTGCGGGGTGAGCGCGTTGAGCTTCAAGGCGAGGGCTTCCGCCTCTCGGTCGCGTACGCTCGCCACCTGCGCGCGAAGCGACTTGGGCACCCAGCTCTCGCAGCGCGCCACGGCCAAAAGCCCTTCCTCGATCTCAGCGAGGCTTGCGCTCTTCGGCACGAACGCCTGCGCCCCATGGGCCAAGGCGCGGCGAATGAGCGCGGGTTCGGCGCGCGCCGACACCACCATGCAGGCGACCGCCGGAAACTGCGCGCGCAGCGCGACCAGGGCGGCAAGCCCATCGCCATCGGGCAAACCGAGATCGAGGGTGAGGAGCTCGGTCTCTGGGTGCTCCGCGAGATCGCGTTCGGCATCGGCGAGCGTTGCCGCCTCGGCCACCTCCGCCGCATTCAGGCAACGAACCACGGCTTGGGCCAGAGCCGCCCGGAACAGGGGGTGGTCCTCGACGATCAGCACCCGCATCGGCACTCACTGCGCCGTCCAGCCGCCGTCGACCACGATGCATTGACCAGTGATGTTGCGCGCCGCCGGCGAGATCAGGAAGCCGACGATGCCCGCGAGCTCCTCGATGCTGATGAACACACCCTTGGGCATCGGCTTGAGCATGATCTCGCGCACGACCTGATCCTCAGGGATGCCATGGCGCAGCGCCTGATCCGCGATCTGCTTGTCCACGAGCGGCGTGCGCACGTAGCTCGGGCAGATGGTGTTGATCGTGATGTCGCAATCGGCGGTTTCGAGCGCGATCACCTTGGAGAAGCCGAGCAGCCCATGCTTGGCCGCCACATAGGCGCTCTTGAACTTGCTCGCGACCAGCGAATGGATCGAGCCGATGTTGATGATCCGCCCGCGATTGGCGGCGCGCATGCTGGGAAGTACGGCGCGCGTGAGGCGGGCGACGCCCGTGAGCATCACCTCGATCAGGTAGGCGAAGCGCTCCATTGGAAAATCCTCGAGCGGCGCGACGTGCTGCAGCCCCGCATTGTTGATGAGCACCGTCGGCGGCGATGAGAGGCTGGCGAGACAGGCGCTCACCGACTCATCGCGCGTGACATCGAGCACCTGCGCTTCGGCGCTGCCTCCTCGCTCGCGGATCTCGGCGGCGAGCCGCTCCACGGCCTCGGGCGAGAGATCGGTCAGCTGCAGGTGATGGCCCTGGCGGGCGAGCTCCTCTGCGATGCCCGCGCCGATGCCGCTGCCGGCGCCGGTGACGAGGATTCGTTCGCGCTGCATGGTCCTTCCCTTTCGAATCAGGTGAAGCACACGCTAGCACTGCTCGGGCTTCGCCGCCCTCGGACCTTGGGACGGGTCAGCCCGGACGCTCAGTCGTAGGAAACCCGCCAGGCCTCGGCGAGGGGGATGCGCCCGGCGCGGGCGAGGGCGAGTGCGTGCTCGCCCAGCGTCCGCATTCCCGCTGCCCGCGCCGCCGCGAGAAGCCGGTCGGCATCCGCACCGGCTTGGATCAGCCCGCGGAGGAGCGAGGTGACCTCGAGGAGTTCGTAGACGGCCGTCCGGCCGGCGCGTCCGAGCCCCTCGCAGGCACGGCACCCGCGGGCGCGCAAAAATGCCTCCTCGGGCGAAAGCCCGAATCCCTCGCGCATCCAGGACGGTATCGGCTCGGGCGCCAAGCAGCGAGGGCAGTTGAGCCGCACCAGGCGCTGGGCGATGGCGGCGAGCAAGGTCGCTCGCAGCATGAAGGGCTCCACGCCGAGGTCGAGCAGGCGCGTGACGGCCGAGGCCGCCGTGTTCGCATGCAGGGTCGAGAGCACAAGATGCCCGGTGAGGGCACTCTCCACCGCGATGGCTGCCGTCTCGCGGTCACGGATCTCCCCCACCATGATCGCGTCCGGATCGTGACGGAGGACGTTGCGCAGGGCGCTGGCGAAGCTGAAGCCCACCGCGCGGTTGACCTGCATCTGCTCGATGCCGGCGATACGGTACTCCACCGGATCCTCGATGGTGAGGATCTCGATCCGCCGCTCGATCAGGGCGAGCAGCATGGCGTAGAGCGTCGTCGTCTTCCCGCAGCCGGTGGGTCCGGTGACGAGCAGCAACCCATGGCCGCGGGCGAGCAGTCCTTGGAGCCTGCCCACCTCCTCGGCACTAAACCCGATCTCGTCGAGACGGCGCACGCCTGCCGCTCGGTCGAGGATGCGAATCGCCAGGCTCTCTCCGTGAACGGTCGGCAGCAGGGATAACCGGAGGTCGATCGCGCGCCCATCCGGTGCGCTCACCGTCGCACGTCCATCCTGAGGCCGTCGATGCTCGGCCAAGTCCATGCCCGCGATGACCTTGAAGCGGCTCACCACCGCCGGCACCAGGCCGGTAAGGAAAGTGCGGACGCGCAGCAGCTCGCCGTCGATGCGATAGAGCAGCTCCGCACCTTCGGCCGTCGGGCGCAGGTGGATGTCCGAGGCGCGGCGGGCGATGGCCTTTTGGAGGATCTCCTGCACCAGGGCGACGACCGGCTTCTCCGTGGCCAGCCGCTCCATCGAGGCCGGCGACGCCCCGCTCTCGCCCTCACCGCGTACCGCGAGGCCGAGTTTTTTCAGGATCGCTTCGTCCTCGCGCCGATCGTAGGCGGCGAGTGCTCGCTCGATCGCCGACGGTGTGGCGAGCACCGGCACGATGCGGCGGCTGAGCAGAAAGCCGAGAACGGCGACCGACTCGTCATCGGTCGGATCTTCGAAGGCGACGAGCGCCGCAGCACCGGTGACGAGCAAGGGCACCGCCCTGAGTTCGCGCGCCTTGACTGGGCTGAGCAGGGCAAGCGCCCCTTCATCGCAAGGCAGCGTTTCTCCGGGAACGAAGGGGATCCCCCGCGCCGCGCAGGCGCGGAAACGCTCCGGAGGAATCTCCGGATGCTCGGCAAGAGCGTCGAGCGGAAGGGGAAGCGCCGCCGCCGCGGCCCGTAGGTCCTCCTCAAGCCAAGCCGAAAGCGGATCTCCGGGCTGGATGCTCGCGATGCTGACGGGATTCTCGGCGGCTGGCATGGGCGCAGAGCATGAGGGAAGGCGCAAGACGCCTCAACCGGGTGGGAAGGTCATGAATGCGACCGAAGTCCGATTCCTGCAAACGCTCACGAATGCTACGGTGCCTCGGCATCACCTCGAGCGAAGACCGAAGTGTGCCGAATCCTGTTTCTCCTCGCCGTTCTCGGCCTCGGCAGCTGTAGCATCGAACCTTCCCAGGACCCCAGGGAGACTCTGCCTCTGATGCGCGGAGACGACATGCGCGAGACGAGCCATCGCGGAGCAGACGATCTCCTGAGCGCAGGCCTCGGCCTCGCGGGGCTGCGCGGCCCGCCGCCGCTTCCTCTGGATCCATCGGCGCCCACGCCGCTTGAGCTCAGGCGGCTTGCCATCTACCACAATCTCCGCGGGATCGCCGATCTTTCCCCAGGGGGTTTCGGCGAAAGCCACGGCAGCCTGAAGCCCATCCCAGGGCGCGAGTTCCACGCTTTCGGGCGGCTTCCCGGCGCGCGCCAGCCGCACCGGCTCATGGCGCAGATTCCCGATGGCTTCGACCGCGAGCGCCGCTGCCTGGTGGTCGGCCCCGTATCCGGCTCGCGCGGGATCTATGGCGCGCAGGCGCTCGCAGCGATGGCCTTGAGCCGCGGCTGCGCCTTCGTCACCACCGACAAGGGCGCTGGCACCGACCTCTTCGATTTCGCCTCGGACACGGGCGTCACCCTCGAAGGCACGCGCGCGCGCCGCGGGGAAGCGGCGCTTGCCTTCGCGCCCGAGCCGATCGCAGGGGAAGCCCTGGTCGGCTTCAAGCACGCGCACTCCGGCGATCATCCCGAGGCGCGCTGGGGCGAGTACGCCCTCGATGCCGCGCGCTTCGGTCTGGCCATGCTCGAGCGGGCGTTCCCGGAGCTTGCGCCCTTCACCGCCGCGAACACACGGCTCATCGGGCTTGGCATCTCCAACGGCGCGGCGGCGCTCATCCACGCCCTCGAGCGGGACGAGGAGGGGCTCATCGATGCCGCCGTGCTGGGAGCGCCCAACATCGCCGTGCCAGGGCATCCGGCGCTCTACGACTACGCGAGCATGGCGGCCCTCTACCAGCCCTGTCTCCTCGCCGCGCCCCCCTACCGGGACGCCCCCTTCGCGCGGCAGCAGCCTACGCTCGCAGCCTTCGCCGAGATCCGCTGCCGGGCGCTCGCCGAACGGGGCCTCTTGACCGCGGGCGAGCCCGCGCAGATGGCGAATGAAGCGAAGGAACGCCTGCTCGCCTACGGCTTCGACGAGAAGGCGCTCGAGCTCGCCGGCATGAACGTCGCCCTCGACCTCTGGCGCACGGTTCTGGTGAGCTATGCCTCGGCCTATCTCCGGCGCGGTGCCGCCGATATGCCTTGCGGTTACCGCATCGGGGTTGCGGCAGGGCCCGCTGCGCTGCGCGCGGCGTCCGTTTCCGAGCGCGCGCTGTGGTGGGCGGAGAGCAACGGCATTGCCCCAAGCGGGCCGATCCAGATCATCGAGCCGGCCATGACCGGCCCCGATCCCTTTCTTCCCGGGCTCCTCTGTCTTCGCGCGCTCGCCGAAGGCAGAGAAGGCGATGGCGCCTCGTTGCGGCAAGCGGTCGAGGCGACTCGCGTGAGCGGGCGCCTACCGCCCATTCCCATCGTCTTGCTGCACGGGCGCGAGGATGCGCTGATCCCGCCGGCGTTCACGAGCCGTCCCTACGTCGAGCTGGCCAAGGCCCAGGGTGCCGCAGGATTGCGTTACCGCGAGCTCGAGGGCGTGCAACACTTCGATGCCTTCCTCGCCCATCCCGATCTCAGGGCGGCCGGGATGAAGCCGCTTCTCGCGGAGCTTGAGCGGGCCTTCGCCGAGCTGCTCGAGCGGCGATCCGAGTCCTGACTGAAGGCTTCGGCCTCAGCGGTAGAGTCTCAGCACCCGGCCGCGCGGGCTGTCGGTGGTGATCCAGATGCTGCCATCGGGGGCCTCGCGCACCTCGCGGATGCGCTCGCCGAGATCGGCCAGCATCTTTTCCTGTTCGATCAGGCGATCAAAAGGATCGAGCCGCACCCGCCAAAGCCCGCGCCCGGCGAGCGCAGCAATGAAGAAATCCCCCTTCCACTCCGGGAACATGTCGCCGCGGTAGCGCATCAGCCCGGCAGGCGCGATCGACGGAGTCCACTCGACGAGCGGGGCCACCGTCCCCGGATAGCGGCGGTAGGGCGAGATCAGCGCGCCCGAGTAGTCGACACCGGAGGTGGCAAGCGGCCAGCCATAGTTCTGACCCGGTTCGATGCGGTTGAGCTCATCCCCCCCTCGCGGTCCATGCTCGTGCGCATAAACGGCCAGGCCATCCACGATCAGTCCCTGCACGTTACGGTGGCCATAGGAGTAGATCTCAGGCAGGGCATCTTCGCGCCCGAAGAAGGGGTTGTCCTTCGGGGCCTCCCCGTCGATCGTGATGCGCACGATCTTGCCGAGGTGCGAGTTGAGATTCTGCGCCTCCTCGCGCAGATCGAAGCCATCGCCAAGACCAAGAAGAAGCGTGCCATCGGGCAGGAAAGCCATCCTCCCGCCGAAATGCGCAGGGCCTCTTTTCGTCGGCTTCGCCTCAAAGATGATCCTCAGGTCCTCAAGACGTCCATCCTCATAGCGCGCACGAGCGACCGCGGTCGCATTCGCCCCGATCTCGCCCTTGGCGAAGCTGAGGAACAACAAACGATTCCGGCGGAAATCCGGATGCGGCAGCACTTCGAGTAAGCCACCCTGCCCCCGCGCCAAGACCTCCGGCACACCCGCCACCGGCTCCTCGGACAGGCGGCCTTCCCTGATCCGCCGCAGACGTCCAGCGCGCTCCGTGACGAGAACCGAGCGGTCCGCCAGAAACGCGAGCGACCAGGGGTACTCCAAGTCGCTCGCGATCACTTCGATCCGCCCCTCCTTCGCCGTACCCCCCTCGCCCGCCGGCGCAACAGCATGAACTGCCCCAAACCAGACGAGCCATGCCGCCCCGAGCCCAATCGCAATCCCCACATTCACATCTCGCCGTCCTCGCCATGATGAACGATCGTCCGTGATTGCCGCCGATCGCAAGCCCCTCCTCCCGGGCTGATTTTCAATTAGCCCATTCGTCTTTTATCCCAACACCCCAAAAGTACTCATCAAGCTTTGCCTGATCGATTCGGCCGGCCATCTCCGCGAAAATTTCTTTCTTCCGTTGCATCCTCCAAGCCGAATGCTCAGGGCTATTCTGACGACCCCAGTCACTCAGCACAGGCCGCACCCAAGGCAAAATGTCACTGCCTTCCAGCTTCGAGGTATAGTTCAAGGAAGCGCTCGCGACCTCCCCCGGCTCGAGCCCGCCACTGAAAAACACCCCCTCTGTCTTGAACTCCTCCGGCATCGGGCGTCCCATACGAAGCAGGCCGATCAAAACCTCGACGCCATCAAGCTTTTCAGATGAGGTATTTTCCACTTCGAATGCGATCGTCCGCGTGATGCCCGCCCAATTCCGCCTCTCTCCCGTCACCCGCACCGAGCGAATCCGAACTGGTTCCTCACCTCTCCGCCGACGCTCCAAACGCCGCTGCATCTGGGCGGCCTCCGCCTCTTGATATTGGAGAGCTTGCACCACGGCTTCCTTGATCTTCGGCATCCTCGCCGACAGCGCCTCTTCGCGCTTCTTAGTGATTTGCTCCCTCATCCGTGCTACGACATCAAGCACCTCCTTTCCTCCACGACCGGCCAGCCAGCCCCGCATCATCGCCTGATTGCCACCGAAGGCCGCCCTGATATGTCCTAGCGCCTCCCTCAGTGCATTCTGTCCGGTTTCATCGTCCGCCTTCGCATGTTTTTCGATGAACTTGTCTAGAAAATCTCGCGAAAAATCGACCTCGTTAGCCCGATCGGCGCAAGCCGTCAAGAGCAGCGAAAAAGCAAGAACCCACCATGAGCGATGCATCGTGCCCCTCCTTCACTTTGCTTTCACTTCGTCGTTCAGCAACGCGAAGTCTTCTTCAGTAATCAGACCGGCTTTTTTGAGTCGCTCCGCGATCCATATCGTACCGAACGTGACTTTCTCCGGCGTCGGTGTGTAGCGCGTACCATAAAAATCCTCCCATTTGACGAGCCTGACGCCGAGGTAAGCGCCTTCACGGCGCAATGCGTCGTGGAACTGGTAGCTGAGGAAGTGCCAGCGGCAGGTCAAATTCTTTGTCTCCCCAGGATTCAATCCACCCTCAATATAGAGTTCACAATCGGCGTTCGCGAAAGGTTCCGCGCGGTGACGGGCCGTTACGAAGAATTCGACCGAGATATAAGCGACCGGCGTGTTTCCGCGATTCGTGACCTCGAAACTCAGTCTTCGATCGTCGATTCGCTTTGCGTTATCAACAGTGACCAGCTTGCCCTGAGAGGCAATGAGTTCAGCATATTCTTTCTTCGCCCGATATTCTGCGAAGCTATCCATATTGCGCAAAAGCAACTCGACTGCAACCTTGGCTCTCTCATCATCGATTCTAGAAGCGTTTTCGATGTAATCGGAGAGCATTTTATCCGCGCGCGAGTCAGCAAACTCCACTAAAACCTCACCAACCTTCCGCTTTGCTTGGGGTACGGTAAGACCGCTGACCATGCGGATGGTAAAATCGCGTTGGTTCTTTGCGCCCTTTTCCTTCACAAAATCGTTCGGCAGCCGCAGGAAAAGATCGAGCGCATCGGTCAACTCGGAGAACTCTTCCTCGCTGAGTTCTTCGGATAGATCTTCCAGAGAGCGGGTAAATGCCTTTTCGTTTTTCCCCTCAAGTCGCGGACCGCTGTCGCATCCTCCTATCGCGAGAAACGTAGAAACGGCGACCATCGCCATGAAAACTGCCTTCGTCATGGGCACACTCCCCTGCTTGAACCCTGTCTCGGCAGTCTAGAAATCTGCACGCTTCGCTGTCAATCGGCGGGTATGCTCCCCAACGCTGCAAATCGGCTGACGCCGCTGGTGAGCGCCTTCGAGGGGGCTGTGCGCCAAGCCGCGAGGCGAGAAGGGCCAACTCCACGGGCGTTTATGGCTTTGGCGGAATCGAGCGTAGACTCCGAGACGGACGCGGCGGCGAGGATCGCCGCCGAGCGAACGGTTCCTGAGGCAGCCGTCAAACGCGCAATGCGCGAGAACTTTGGCTATGCCGTTCGGGAAAGTTGCGCTTCTCGAAGGCGTTGTTGAGCGTACCGATACCCCACTTCGACGATCTCATCGAAGCGGCGCCAGTCGAGCAGGTCGATGCCATCGAGGGGCGGTTTGAGATGGAGATCGAGTTTGGCGCGAGCCGCTTCGAGGCTCGCGGCGCTGTTGACCATGCCGGCACGAAGGAGAATGCGGGCGATGTCGTGGCGGCGCTTGCCGCGGAACCACTCATAGACCATCCGCGGCAAGGCCGGCAGCTCGGTTTCATCCCATGCCGAACGCAAACGAAAGCCGCCGGCGACCTCGAGGCCGATGATCGTACCGGGAGCGAGGGCGCGCATCGCCTCCACCGGCAGGTTGTCGATCACGCCGCCGTCGACCAGCACCTCGCCTTCGGCGAACACGGGTGGTAGGAGGCCAGGGATGGCAATGGAGGCCCGAAGCGCGAGCCACAGGGGGCCGGTGCGGTACACCGTGGCACTGCCCGCCCCGAGGCGCGTCGCGACACAGTAAAACGGACGGCGCAAATCCTCGATCTGCCAATCACCGAAGTGTTCGCGAAGCCGCGCGCTCACGCGCTTGCCGCGGGTGAGGGCGACGAAGGGCACGGTCAGGTCACCGAGGGGGTTGCTGCTGACGAAAGCGCTTCGGAAGCGCTCGATCATCTCCTCAGGCGACCAGCCCGCCGCCCAGCCGGCGGCCACCACGGCCCCGATGCTGCTGCCGCCCACCACATCCGGCTCGAGTCCCGCTTCGAGCAGCGCTTGCAGCATGCCCACATGCGCAAAACCGCGGGCACCGCCCCCGGAAAACACCACCCCGATCGCCTGGCCGGCGAGCAACCGGGCGATCCGCCCCTCATCACCCGCCTCCACCCAATGCAGCACCCGCTCGACCGCCGAAAGCGCCTCCGTCGTGAGGATGCCTCGGCGTTGCCGACCCTCCGGATGGGTGAAGATCAGCCAACGCGGTCGCCATGGTCCGGCGATCGGCGGCGGGAGCGCCAAGGGCCATTCCTCCGCCCGCGCGAGCAAGAGCACGAGGTCGGCCTGCCGCTCGCAGAAGGCGTTCCACCCGCTCGCCCCGGCTTCGCCTCGATAGAGCACGAAGCGGTGCGCCTGCTCGAGCTCGGAATAGAAATGCGCTGGCCGTTCCGCCTCGCTCTGCCCGACCACCCACACCGAATCCTCGCGACCGAGGGTTTGCGCGAGCAGGGCCGCGAAGCCCGTCGCATCCGCGCCGCCCAGGGGTAATAGGGCCACGGTGTGCACCTTGCTGCCATGCTCGCGGGTGACCGATGCCTCGAGCCGGCGGATGAGGGTTCGGGCCATGACCAGAAGCGCCCGCGGATGGGTATCCACCAAGCGCTCGAAGGCGGCGTGCGGGAACTCGAGCAGTTCGGTATCGCGCAGCGCCACCACCGTGGCACTGCGCGCTCGCCTCGAGATGAGCCCCATCTCGCCGACCGTCTCGCCCGCGGCGATGCGCCCGATCGGCTTGCCGCAGGCCTCCGGCGAAGCAAAGACGCCGAGACATCCGGAGAGCACATAGCCCATCGAGGCGGCGGGATCGCCGACCCGGAACAAGACATCGCCACCTCGGAGCTCGCGCAAGGAGGCATCCGCGATCAAGCGCTCGATCACGTGGGCGTCGAGCCCGCCGAAGAACTCGCTCTCGGCGAGGCGCGCGGCGAGCTCGCGATCGCGGCTCCCCCTCATGGCGCTGGCCCCAAAATCCCGCTTCCGGCATCTTAGCCGCATCGGCCGATGGACGAAGCCTTCCTCCTTCCCGATCCTCTCGCCCTCTCCCCGCAAGAGGGCGCGCTCGCCGTGCGCGCCGAGCTCGCGCGCCGGGCGGTGGACGGCGAGGCGGCCTTGGCCGCGGGGGCGAGCTTCGCTCGCTTGCTTCAGCCGCTCGAGCAGAGCGAACGGCGTTTGTGCGAGCGGATGGCGCCGCTCGCCCACGCCGCCCGCATTCTCCCCGACCCCGACCGACGCGAGATCTTCGATTGGCTTGCCGAAGAGGTCGCCACGCGCAGTGCCCGCGAGAGCGCCGACCCGCGACTTCTCGCGGCGGTCGAGGCGATCCTCGCGGATCCACGCTTGAGCGGAGCCGAGCGCGCAGTCGCCGAAGCCTGGCGGCGCAGCCTCGAAGCCTCGGGAGCAGGGCTTCGCGCCGAAGCGCGCGCACGGCTGGCCGCGATCGAAGCCGAGCTCACCCGCCTTGAGCTCGAATACGAATACGCCATCCGCGACGCCGAGGATGCCTTTGCCCTCGATGTCCGCGACGAGGCGCTGCCTGAGCTCGCGCCAGAGGAGCGTGCCCCGCTCGCCGCCGCCGCCCGCGCCGCCGGTCGCGATGGCTGGCTGCGCATCGGTCTTCGCGGCGCCGAGGCCGAGCTCGTGCTCACCCGCTCGCCGGATCGGGCCCTGCGCGAGACGATCGATCGCGCCCGTGCCACGGTGGCCTCCGAACTCGGCCCCGGCGGGCCCGCCTTCGACAACGGCGAGCGCCTTTTGCGAATCCTCCTCCTGCGGCAGGAACGCGCGCGGTTGCTCGGCAAGCCGAGCCCCGCGCATGCGGCCTTCCTCGATCGCATGGCGAAAAGCCCGGAGGAGGCGCTCGCCTTCCTCCGCGATCTCACGGCGATCGTGCGCCCGCGCGCCGAAGCCGAGCTCGCCCTGCTCGCCGATTTCGCCCGCTCGCGCCTGGGATTGCGCGAGCTCGCGCCCTGGGATCTTCCCTGGGTGCGCGATCGCTACCTGCGCGCAGCGTTCGGCATCGCCCGCGAGCGGCTTCGCCGCTTTTTCCCGCTCTCCGCCGTCCTCGCCGGGCTCGGGCGTTTCCTCGAGGATCGCTTCGCGCTCAAGCTCAAGCGCCTCGCGGCCGCCGCTTACCCCGGCGCGTTCTGGTGCCTCATCGAGCGGGAAAAGGGGCAATGCCTCGGCGCGCTGCTGTGCGATCTTCTCGCCCGGAAAGGCAAGCAGGACGGGGCCTGGATGGATCTTTGGCGTCCCCCAGGGGGTCCTGAGCTTCCCATCGCCATCCTCGTCGCCGACGCCCTGCCCCCTGGGGAGGGGGGAGAGCCATCGCTCACACCGGAAGAGCTCCTCACCCTCTTCCACGAGCTCGGCCATGTCATCCACGCCCTCATCGATCGCTCAGGCTACATGAGCCTCGCGGGGCCGGATGGGGCGCCCTTCGATGGCATGGAATTGCCGAGCATGCTCTTCGAAGGGCTGGGGCGGGATGCGGCGGCGCTGGCCGCCTGTTCGCGGGATCCCGAAAGCGAGGCGCCTATTCCCGTGGCCTTCTGCCGGCGGCTTACCGAAGCCCTGCGCTTCGGCGAGGCGATCGATCTTTTGCGCCAGGTGGAGCTTGCCCGCTTCGACCTCGAGCTTCACCTCGATGCGGATGCCGCTTCGCCTGGCCGGGCGCTGGCGATTCTCGAACGCATCCGCCGCGACACCGCGCTCTTGCCGGTTCCGGCTTGGGATCGGCTCCCCCATCATTTCGGTCATCTCTTCGGCGGCGGCTACGAAGCGGGCTACTACGGCTACCTCTGGGCCGAGGGACTGGCGAGGCAGCTTTCTTCCGCCCTTGCCTCACCCGCTTCGGGAGCGCGCTTCCTCGAGGACGTGCTCGCACCTGGGGAGATTGAGCCTCTGGCCGATCGCCTCCGCCGCTTCCTCGGTTCAGACCCCGATCCGCTCGCCGGTCTCGCGCTCGCCGACGACCCCGATCGCGCCCATCTCAAGCGCTGAGACGCGGTGTCCTCATCCTCGGCGCACCGTGGCTTTCCTTCATCGCGGATGTTGCTCGCTATCGAGGCGCTCATCGTTTTTTGCATCGCCACCCCGGTGCTGTTGCCGGAGACGCGCGGTTTCATGCCGACCTGGGCCTGGCTCGGCGCGATCGCCTTCCTGCTCCTCCTTCGGCGTCGGTTCGCACGATTGGAGGCCTCGCGCTTGCAGCGGGGCGCTCCGAATCCGCAGAATCGCGTTTTGGAGGGGCGATGCAGCTTAGGGCGACGTCGGCGAGCGAGGAAGACCGCCTTCGGCTTCTGATCCGATTGCATTTCGCGCCGCGCCTTCTGGCCTACGGCACGGCGGCGAGCCTGCTCGCCTTGGAGGCGCTCGCGTCGGAGGAGGGCCGAGGATTCCGCCTGTTGTTCTGCGCTTATTGCCTCGCCTATCCGCTCGCCGCCCAGGCCTGGGCAAGGCGGGCCGAGGATGCGCGCCGAGCGCTGAGGGTCCTCTTCCTGTCCGATCCCTTCCATTCGGGCATCGCGATGGCTGCGCTCGGCTTCGCCCTGATGCCGAGCGGCTTCCTGATCGGCATCAATCTGGTCAATGCCGTCGCCTTCGGCGGCTTCCGCGAGGTCCCGCGCTCAGCCTCGATCCTCGTGCTCGGCACCCTGCTCGCCCGCCTCGCCTTGGGTCCGTTGCCTGCGACGGAAAGCGCGCTCACCGAGATCGTGGCGCTCTCAGGCCTCGTGCTTTACAACCTCGGCCTCGGGGCGCTCGTCCACCGCGTCACCCAGCGACTTCGCGAGGCGACGAGAGCCCTGCGCGAACGATCGGCGGCGCTGGCCGAAGCCAGCCGCACCGATCCGCTTACCGGCGTGCGCAACCGCCGCGACCTCCCGCTCTGGTTGGCCGAGAGCGGACATTCCGCGGTGGGGTATGCGCTGCTCGACATCGACCATTTCAAGCAAATCAACGACCGCCATGGCCACGAGGCCGGCGATCGCGTTCTGAGCGAGTTCGCGAGGCGGCTCGCGCGACGCTTCGGCGATCGAGCGCGGGTGTTGCGTTGGGGGGGCGAGGAGTTTCTCCTCGCCTGGCCCTATGCCTCGGGCGAGCGCTTGAAAAGCGAGCTCGGCGCCTTTCTTAGCGAGCTTCGCGCCGCCTCGATCGCCCTCGGCGATGGCATCGCGATCAGCATCCGCTGCTCGGTGGGGGCTGTTCCGGCCGAGCATGGTCGCACCTGGCAGCAGGCGATCGTCCTCGCCGATGAGGCCCTTTACGAGGCCAAACGGGCCGGGCGGGATCGCCTCCTCGTTTGGGGCGATGCGCGGCCGATCGCGGCATCGGAGGCCACACTCGACCTTCGGCTCGTGCCGGAACTCAGCGAGCGCCCGCTCGCCGAGGATCGTCCCTCCGCGGACGGCGCAGGTCCTTAGTCCGATCGCCTCGCGATCAACGCCTCGGTCGCCCTCGCCAGGCGCTGGGCGATGGGTCCCACACCAGGAAGGCCACGGGACTCGCGACCGCCCAGGCGGGAAGCCACGCGCGCAGCCAGCGGCTCAAGAAATCGGGGACGAGCCCGAGGTTGAGGAAGGTGATTACCCCGGACATGAGCAAGGACATGAGCCCGCCGAGATAGAGCGCGAGGATGAGGCGAAAACGCAAAGAGACGCCGGGCTGCATGGGCTTCAGTCCTCTCGGGTCACGCGGAGCACCTCTTCCACGCTGGTGATGCCGGCCAGGCATTTCTGCCAGCCATCGGCGAGGATGGAGGGGCAGCGCGGGCGAAGCTGCGCGAGGATTTGGGCCTCGGAGGCGCCGTCGTGGATCAGGCGCCGCGCCCCCTCGTCGATCTCGAGGAGCTCATAAATCCCCGTCCGGCCGCGATAGCCAGGGCGGGCATCGGCTCGAGGCCGATAGAGCAGCGGCGGCGGATCGCAAGGAACCCCAAAAGCCGCGCATTCGGCGGGAGTGGCTCGATACGCCTCGCGCTGCTCGGGAACCAGCTTGCGCACCAAGCGCTGCGCCAGCACCCCGATCAGGCTCTCGGCGAGCAAAAAGGTCTCTACGCCCATGTCCCTGAGGCGGGTCACCGCACCGACCGCGGAATTGGTGTGGAGGGTGGAGAGCACGAGATGGCCGGTGAGCGAGGCTTGGACCGCGATTTCCGCGGTCTCGAGGTCGCGGATCTCGCCGACCATGACCACGTCGGGGTCCTGGCGCAGGATCGCCCTGAGCCCACGCGCGAAGGTGAGCTCCACTTTCGGGTTGACCTGGGTCTGGCCGATGCCATCGAGGTCGTACTCGATCGGATCCTCGACCGTGAGGATGTTGCGGGTGCCGTCGTTGAGCCGTTGCAAAGCGGCATAGAGGGTCGTGGTCTTGCCCGAGCCGGTCGGACCGGTCACGAGCAAGATGCCGTGCGGACGGTGGATGAGCAAATCCAGGCGGGCGAGGGTTTGCGCATCCAGACCGAGCGCACTCAGTTCGAGCTTTCCCGCCTGCTTGTCGAGCAGCCTGAGCACGACCCGCTCGCCCTGGCCCACGGGAATGGTCGAGACGCGCACGTCCACCGGGCGGCCGGCGACTTTGATCGCGATCCGCCCATCCTGCGGCAAGCGCTTCTCGGCAATGTCGAGCTTGGCGAGCACCTTGATCCGCGAGACCACGGCCGGGGCGAGCGCGCGGCTGGGTGAGAGCTTCTCCTCGAGCACCCCATCGACGCGAAACCGCACCCGCATCCGGTCCTCGAAGGGCTCGATGTGGATGTCCGAAGCGCCGGCGCGCACCGCCTCCGCGAAGAGGGCGTTGATGAAGCGCACGATCGGGGCATCGTCTTCGCTCTCGAGCAAATCCTCCGGTTCGGGCAGGGCGCCTGCGAGCTCATCCAGGCTCTCCCCCTCGCCGAGCTCGAGAGCGGCGAGTTCGGCCTCCTTACCGCCCTCGTAGAGCTCGCGCAGGCGCCGCTCGTACTCGGCGGGACGCAGGCTTTCGACCTCGAACGGAACGCCGAGATAGCGCCTGAGCTCGAGCAGCGCCAAGGCGGAGCAGTCCTCGCGGCAGATCACCCGCGCCCGCCCATCCTGCCAATCGAGGAGGGTCGCACCTTGACGTTTGGCGAAAGCGAAACTCGGCCGCGGCGGAAGCGGGGCGCTCATTCGCTTCGGCCCTCGCGCTTGGCCTCGCCCGGATCTTGCTCGGGCAGCGCTGGCAGCACCGCCCCCTCGCCCTCGCGCTCGCGGACGCGGATCTGCTCGGCGCGGATGCGGTTGTACTTCTCCGTGGAAAGCGCCGCTTCGGCCGCCCCATCCCGCAGGATGGTGGGCCTTAGGAACACCATCAGGTTGCGCCGCTCGGTCTTGGTCGAGCGGTAGCGGAAGAGATTGCCGAGCACCGGGATGTCGCCGAGGGCAGGCACCTTGTTGAGGTTGCGCTGCACCTGCTCGCTGATCAGCCCGCCGAGCACCAAGAGCTCCCCGTCCTGCACGATCACGCTGGTCGAGAGCTCGCGCTTGTTGGTCACGAGATCGACCGCGCCTGCGGGCTGCTGGGCGAGGGAGGAGACCTCCTGCACGATGTCGAGGCGCACCATGTCGCCCTCGTTGATGTGGGGGGTGACGGTGAGCGTGATGCCCACGTCCTTGCGATCGATGGTCTGGAAGGGATTCTGCGGTTGGTTGCTGCCGCCGCCGGTGTTGATGAACTGGCCGGTGACGAAGGGCACCTCCTGCCCGGCCTTGAACACCGCCTTGTGCCGGTCGAGGGTCATGACCGATGGAGTGGCGAGGATGTTGGCGCGGCCTTCGGCCTGTAGGGCGCGGATGAGCGCCCCGAGCTGGAGGATTTCGCGGTCAGAACCGGGCAGGCGGAGGGTGCCGCGCACATAGCCGACGTTGAGGCCGGGTCCCACGGAGAGCGGATTCACCGCCGCGGCGAGGATGCCGCCCGCCCCGCCGGGTCCGGGGAAGTTGGTCCCCCCGATCACGCCCCGGCCGATGCCTCCATCCGGGGTGTTCTTGACTTCGGTGGATTGCCACTGCACCCCGAGCTCGCGCGCCAGCTCATCGGAGAGCTCGACGATGATCGCCTCGATCAGCACCTGCGCCCGGCGCACGTCGAGCTGCCGGGCCACCGCGAGCAGGGCCTGCTGCGCGGCGGGCGGTGCGCTCAGGATCAAGGCATTGGTCTCCGGATGCGCCTGGATGCTCACCCCCCGACCGCCCTCGCCGGCGAGCCCGAAGCTCTTGGCAAGCTCAAGCAGGAGCCCGGCCATGTCCTTGGCCTCGGCGAAGCGGAGAAACACCACCTGCGTGCCCCCTGCCTGCTCGGCGATGGGGAGGTCCAGATGGGCTGCGAGGGCCTTGGCGCGGAGCCTCACGGCCCGCTCCCCTGCGAGGACCACGGCATTGCTGCGCTCATCCGCGACCACCCGCAATCCCTCTCCGCCGTAGAGCCCGGAGAGAATGCGCACCACCTCCCCTGCCGAGGCATGCGTGAGGGTGAGGACTTCGCTCTGTTCTTCGCCGCTCGCTTGGTCGAGACGGGAAAGCAGCTGTTCCAGGCGAGCGATGTTGCTCGCCCGATCGGTGACGACGAGGGCGTTGCTGCCTGGGTGGGCGGCGACCTGCACCTGCGGCGGCAACAGGGGTCGCAGCAGGGAAAGCGCCTCTCCACTCGCGAGGTGGCGAAGCGGCAGGATGCGGGTGAGGAGCTCATCGCCGCTACCCGCCGCAAGCGGCGGACCTTCCGCCCGCGCCCGCGGCTCCGCGCTGATCCGCCACAGCTTCCCCGCCGGCACCGCGGCATAGCCATGCGCGCGCAGCACCGCGAGAAAAGCCTCCCACACCTCCTCCTCGCTCATCGGTTTGCCCGAGACCACGGTGACCTGACCCTCCACCCCGGGATCGACGATGAAGCCGCGGCCGGTGATCTCGGAGACCGTTTCGATCAGGGCATGGATGTCCGCCCCGCGGAGATTGAGGGTATGGCCGGCCGGCTCGGCCGCGGCTGATGCGATGAGCGCTGCGCTCAGCAACCACGAGATCGACAACATTCGCATCGGGCGATTCTCTCAGCGATCGAGCCTGAGCAGGAGGGTCTGTTCGCGGCCATCGCGGCGCACCGTGACTCTTGCCTCGCGCGCCTCGCGCAGCCCCGCGATGATCTCGCGGCCACGCTCGAGGCTGTCGAGAGGCACGCCATTGACGGCGGTGACGATATCGGTCGGCAGCACCCCGAGCCGAGCGAGGAGCTCGGCCTGGCGCCCCCCGGAAAGGCGCACGCCGGCGAGTTTGCCCTCCTCGAACACCGGAAGCACCGCGATCTCGCGCGCGATCGCCTCCGGGTCGAAACGCAAGCCCTCGATCGCCGGCTGAAGCTCCACCCCCGGCAGCACGATCGGTGCGAGCGGCGAGGCGACGGGCGCTGCGTTCCTCGGGGCCGAACCTGGGGCGCTCGAAGGCGACACGGCCTGCGCCCGCGGCAGGCGAAGCGATTCCTCGCTGCCGCCGCGCTCGATCAACACCCGGTCGGCATAGACCGCCTTGAGCACGGCCTGCCCCGGCAAGGCATCACCCACCCGATACCGGCGCGCGGCCTTGCCCCGCTCGGCGATGAGCGCAAGCCCCTGCGCGGGGTCCTCGCTCGCGATCACGCCGCGCAGCTCGAGCGCGAGCGTGGTCTCGGGCGCTTGCGGCGCAGGGCGAATCGCGCCCTGCATGGCATCGCCGAAGAGATGCCAGGCCGCGACCGACTGCGCCGGCGGCGGCGCACTCGGCCCTGCGATCGGCTCGCGCTGCTCCTCAAGAAGCGGGCCGAGCTCGACGCCCGCGCTCAAGACGAGCAGAAGCCGCCACCCAAGCCAGAGGGCGAGCAAAACGAGGATCCACGTCGCCGCACGAAGCGAGCGCTCGAGCCGACGCTCCGCGGTGCCAGAAAGGGCATTCACCGCAAAACCCGAAGCTGCCTGAGGCTGCGCCGCACTTTAGCAAAACCCTCGCTTGGGGCAGCGGCTACGGCCAAAGCCGGCGCGCGCGCAAGGCCGCCGGGCAATGGCAAGGACCGCTCGGCCCGCCGGGGAAGGCGGCCGCATCGAGGACGCCTGCGCCATGGCGCTGCCAGTAGAAACGCGCTTCCGGCCGCTCGCCCGTCAGGCGCTCGGCCATGCGCTCGGCCTCGTAGAGCCTGCCGTTCTTGATCACCCAGCGCGGCCTTGCCGTCGCGCGGATGTCCTCGAGCGGATCGCCATCGAGCACCACGAGGTCGGCGAGCTTGCCCGGCTCGATCGAACCCAAGTCCTGATCGAGCCCGATGTACTCCGCCCCGTGGAGGGTCGCCGCGCGCAAGACCTCCATCGGCGAGAAGCCGCCCTCATGAAGCATCCACATCTCCCAGTGCGCCGCCAGCCCCTGCAGCTGGCCATGGCCGCCCACGGCGATCCTCACCCCGCGCTCGGCGAGCGCCTTTTTGGCGCGCGCCACCCGGCGATGGTGGTAATCCCAATCGGGCGCGGTCTGACGGCGGATGGCGCGGGCATCGATCAGCTCGCGCGGGTAGAAGCGCAGCAGGCGCGCCTCCTTCCACAGCTCTTCGCGGTCGTAGAAGTAAAGCTCCCCCATCAGCCCGCCATAGCTCACGACCAGCGTCGGCGTATTGACCACCTCCGTGTGCGACCAGAGGGTGAGCACGTCCTCATAGAGCGGTGCGATCGGCAGGTTGTGCTCGATCCCGGTGGGCCCGTCGAGGAGCATGGTCAGGTTGTGCATGAAGGTGCTGCCTCCTTCCATGACCACGTTGAGCCCGAGCTCGCGCGCCGCCTGGTTGATCATCTGCCGCTGATCCCGGCGCGGCTGGTTGTAGCTCTTGACCGAGATGGCGCCCACCGCCTTCAGTCGCGCCACATGCGCGCGGGCGTCTTCGAGCGATTCGACCACCGCGCGAAAGGTCCCATCCGCCCCGTAGAGGATCGTGCCGGTGGAATACACCCGCGGGCCTACGCTCAAACCCGCCTTCACCAGCTCGGCCTGGGAGAAGACGGTCTCGGTATTGGCCGAAGGGTCGTGCATGGTGGTGATGCCGTAAGCGAGATTGGCCTCGTAGGACCAGTTGCGCTGCGGCGAGATGCCGCTATGAAAATGCGAGGCATGCGCGTGCACGTCGATGAAGCCGGGCACGACCGTCCGGCCCTCGAGGTCGAGCAGCTTGGCGTCGCGGGGAAGCTCGAGGTCGGGGCCGACCGCGGCAATCGCATCGCCCTCGATCAGGATCGTGCCGCGCTCGATGATCTCATCCCCGCGCATGGTGATGATCCGACCATTGAGGAGCGCCAGCCGCCCGCTCGGCCGATCGACGGGTAAGACCAGCTCGATCTCCCGGTAAGGCGTAGCCTCAAGCGGCGGCAGCGGATCGGGCGCGCCCGCGAGAAAAGCGAAGCTGTCCTTGAGCTCGCGCGTATAAAGCCGCGACCCCAGCAGCCAATGGAGACGCTGGCCATCCGCGGACCACACCGGCGAGCTTCCCGATTCCCCGCTCGCCCGCGCCACGGGCACGGTCTTGGCGTCTTTCGAAAGCTCCACGCTGCGGCCGGTCTCGGGCAGCGCGGCGATGTACACCTCGAAATGATCGACGAAGGCGAGATAGCGCCCATCGGGGCTGAGCACGACCTCGGTGGGATATTTGAGGCTGAGGTGCTCGCGCCGCTCGCCACCGTGGAGGTCCACGCTCTCGAGCTTGCGCTGGAGCCCCCCTCCGGTCTGAAAGAACACCCGCTCGCCGCGCGGATGCCATTGCGGGAACTGGCCGCTTCGGCTGATCCGCCGCGCGTCGCGGCCATCGGCCTGCATCACGTAGATGCCGCTCTCTCGCCCGAAGCGATAGTCGAGCAGAGCATACGGCCTGCCCCGCTGATAAGCGATCAGCCGGCCATCGGGGGAAAAGCGAGGATGCGCGTAAAAGCCCTTTTCCCGGGTCAGACGCTCGTTTCTGCGCCCATCGAGGCTCACCCGGCGGATCGCCGAGGTCTCCTCATCCGACCAGCTCACGTAGAGCAGGCTCTGGCCGTCGGGGGCGAAGGAGGGCTGGTACTCGAACTCGCCTTCGCGCCGGGTGAGCCGCTCCGGTCGGCCATCGGGCAGGCGCATCTTCCACAGCCGCCCCACGGCGTGGAACACGGCGATCCGCCCATCGGGGCTGATCGCGAGATCGCGAAGCATGCGCGCCTGGAAGCGCTCGCGCTCGATCCGGAAGCGGTGCCTGACCGGCTCCACCAGGGTCTTCTCGACCGTGACCCGGAAGGGAATGCGCTCGGCCCGGCCCTCGGGCACCGAGACCCGAACGAGGCCGCCCTGAGCCCAAATCACGATCGCCGAGGCATCGGGCAGCCACTGGTAGTTGGGATAGACCCCGTGAATCGCCCAGGCCTCCTGCTGGTCCTGGGAGAGACCGTCCCACAGCGTCCGGATCTCGCCGGTGGCGAGCTCATAGAGCGAGAGCACGGTCTTCTCCCGCACTCGCCGCACGAACGCCAGGAACCGCCCGTCGGGCGAGGGCTGGGGCCTGACCGCACCGCCCGGAATCCGGATCAAGTCCTCGAGCTCGCCGCTCTCCCGATCCAAGCGCCGGATGACGTAGATCACCCCGTGCGGGCTTTTGTTGTACTCGAAGGTGCTGCCCCCGCTCATGTCCTCGCTGAAGTAGAGGTAGCGCCCGTCGGGCGAGAGCGCGGGCTCGTTGACGTCCTGCTGATCGTTCTTGCGGCTGGTGAGTGGAAGCCCCGAGCCGCCGGAGCGGTGGTAGATCCACATCTCGCCCGCCCCGAGCGAACGCTCGGAAGTGAAATGCTTGCGCGCGATCAGGTACTCCCCATCGGGTGTCCACACCGGATTGGCGAGCAGCCGGAAGTTTTCCTTCGTCACCTGCGTGGGCTCGCCGCCGGTGACCGGCATGATCCAGAGGTTGTCGCCGCCGCCTCGGTCCGAGGTGAACGCGATCCAGCGCCCATCGGGCGAGAACCGCGGATGCATCGCATGGGCGTGCTCGACGAGCAGGGGTTTCGCCTCGCCGCCCGCAAGCGGCAGAAGGTAGAGATCGCCGAGCAGATCGAAGACGATCGTCTTGCCATCCGGCGAGACGTCGAGGTTCATCCAAGTCCCTTCCTCGACGGTGAAGCGCACGCTCGTCTTGGGGCCAGGCGGATCGTTGACCGGCCACGCGTCGGAGGGCTTTGCGAGAAACAAGGCGAGGGCGTAGACGAAAGCCGAGGTCATCGCTCAGGAGATCGGGAAAAAGCAGCGTGCAGCCTAGCACGCCACAGGCATCGCGCTGAGGCGGTGCCGCCCTGTGGCCGCGCGCTCGCGAGGTCCCCTCGCGTTTGTTGCCGATGCGGCGGAAGGGCGGAGCGAGCTCACGAAGTCGCGTGAGCAAGGCGCATTCGCATAGGCAAGCGGGTGCGCGTGTGTCGAGAAGCGCTCGGGAACCCTCAGGCGCGATGCCACGAGCAGCGCCTCCGCGAGCGCGCCCGCGCCTGGGCGTGCCCGCGGAAGGCGCGAATCCGCCGCTCGGCCGGTGACCTGCCCGCGCCCCTCGCGCGGCTCACCCAAGGCCCAAACGGGCGATCCGCGTGCAAGGCGCTTTTTGGCCTGGGGCAAGCTCACGCGGAAGCCACGAACGCCCCCGGCGGAAGCCGTGCTCGCCCCGAAAGACACCGCGACCCAGCCCACTCGCTTCTCCGAATCGCGGCCCGGTGCTCAGGCAAACGCGGCGCGCTTGATCGGCGCGAGCCTTCGTTCGGCCTCCGTCGGGACGCGCCGGTCAGCGGCCGCCAGGCGCCAGCGCGAGCGCACCGCATCGCCCGATCTCGGGGCCCTGCCTCAGCCGATCTCCTGAGGGTCTCGCCGCAAGCCAGGCAGAGAAGCCGCCGCAGCGCCTCGTCCCTGTGCAAAGCGGCGGCTCGGGGGCTCGGACGGCCTGCGCTTTCTTCCATGGCCAACGCCGCTCCGCCTCGGGCCCCTTCCGCCTCGACCGATCACCACGACCGATCGACGATCACCCCATAGGCCCACTCGAGATCGCTGCGGCGGATCTCGATCGGCGCCTTGCGCGGATGCTGTGCATCGTTCAAAGCGCGCTTCCCCGCCATCAGCAGCAGCTTTCTCAGATCGCGCAGGCTACATCCGAACTCCCGGTTCACGCGCAGCTTCCTGCGCAACCAGCCTCCCGTCAGGCTATCCGGTTCGGTGCGAAGGATCATCCGGGTGCCGAGCTGTCGTCCCACGTCTTCCGTGATCCGCGCGGCGATCGTCAAAACCGGGTGCGCGCCTCCGTCACCGTAGGGCCGAATCCGGCAGACGAGAAAGCGGTCGCGCAGATGCGGGGGAACCTCATCGAGCTTGTTGGCGGCGGCCACGATGAGGATCCAGCGCGCGTCGATCTCGATTTCGGGCATCGAAAAGTCGGTGAATCGTCTGGCCGTGCGCGGCTCGAGCAAGGAGGTGAGCGGGCCGAGCGGGTCATCGTTCCAAACACCGCTGCCCGCCTTGTCGATCTCGTCGAAAAAGTAGATGCGATTGGCCTCTTTCCCGAGGACGAGGTCGCTGAGGATCATCCCCGGCTGGGAGTTGCCATAGACCCGGCTGCTGCCGGCTAAGAATCCACTCTCGTGCGCATGCTCCATGGCGATGCGGCGAACATGCCAGCCGAGCGCCTCGGCCACGCAGGAGACGAAGGTGGTTTTGCCGGTTCCCGGTGGTCCCACGAGCAACAAAGGCGGCCATACCGGTTCGAGCTCGGCATCGGGATTCACCGCCCAGCCAGCCCTCTCGAGGACGCCCACGGAGGTCGAAATGATCTCGAGCACGCGCCTGTGCGCTTCGGATGCCGTCTCGGCAAGCTGCTCGAGCTCATGTTTCCAATCCTGGCGGGCGGGCATGATCTCCCGCAGAAAGGCCTCGGATTTCGCGGTCGAGAGCTCCTCGGCCATCTTGCTCATGAGCGCGTCGCGCCCGTTCGCTTGATCGCGTCCGCTGGGTGCGGGACGATGCTTGATTACGGCGGCGACCGCTTCCGGGTCGAGGATCCGCACCTTGCGAGTCAGGCGGCCGACTCCTTTTCCGGCTTCGCCGCGTTCCGGTTGTCGACCCACCGCCGAGGCCGGCATGGCGAGGGACGCCGACGAAGGCCGGGCCTTGGCGACTGCGCCACCCCCGCCGGATGGCCAAGCCTCGTCCTCATCGGCTGAGCCAGGCCGCGACTCGAAGTCCTCCTCGTGGTCGAGTGGCCAAAACTCGCCCTCGATGCCATCGACCTCATCCCCCTCGTCGTCGAGCGAGCGAAGATCTTCGGGGGGAGGAGGCGGCGGCTCGACAGCCTCCCAAGGCACCTCGTCGTCGAACGAACCGAGGTCTTCGGGAGGAGGGGGCGGCGGTTCATCATCCAGCGAAGGCGCCTCGTCATCGAGGGCCCGGTCCGGCTCATGGTCGCGATCGCCTTCCGGATGAGGCTGATCAGCGAGCGGCGCTTCGTCCTCCTGCAAGTGCTCCTCCCCGGTCTCGCTTCGATCGTCCTGACCGATGATCCTGGCGTCCAGGAGCCGCCGCAGGACGTAGGCCCAGAACTGTCGAACGTCCATCTCCTCCGGGTCCCCCTGCTCAGGGCCCTGGCCCGTGGGTAGAGCGGCGCGTATCTCGGCACCGTGGCTCATTCGCTCGAGCCTCGGAGCGAGGCGAGCATCCTCGCCTTCCTGCATGGCGCCGCTTCCCGGCGGAGGTGTGGGCATACGACCCGCTTGCGCGCCCGCATGCGAAAAGCGCTCATCGCAGGCGCCATACGGCCTTCCTATGGCCGAGGCCGCCTTCTCAGCGGGCAAAGAGAGCGGAGGAGGAGAGGCCAATGAGGGCATCTCCTGCTTCTGCTCGGAAGCGAGGGATGGGGGGTTCACGGGATGGCACGAGCCATTGGCAGAATCGAGGGAAATGCCGGTAGGACCGAGGGAACGGTTGGTGTCATCGCGCATGGCGTGATCTCCTGGCTGATGAGGGTTTCAGTGGAGGAGGGTGGAGGCAGCGAAATCGCTTTCGCGGGCCTCTACCCACAGGGAGGCGGCCTTCTGCAGGTCGCGGGCCGAGAGCTCGGCCTTTTGCGCACCTTGCTCGATCGCCCTGAGCAAAGCGAGATCGCAGGCGTACTCGAAAATCGCGCGCAGGATGCGGTAGTCGAGCCTGGGCAAGCCGCGCTGGAGGCCGCGGAGGCTTCGATGGATCTTCTCTTCGCACTCGACCGCGATCTGGTATCGGAAATCGCGCTCCTTCTCGGCGATCACCTTCTGCAACAGCTTCAGCTGAGCCGCGGGATTGGCAGCCACCCCCGGGCCTACCTCGAAGACGAGGAAGCGGCTCAGTAGATGCTCGGGAATTGGATCGAGCGCGTTCGCGGTGCCGATCCAAAAGATGTGGCTGGCATCGAAGAGCAACCCATCGAAGGCGGCGTCCTGGGCGCGCTGTGCGGTTTGCGCTTCGAGCAGCGTGCTCAAGACGCCGCGCGGATCCCCGCGAGTCGAGCTACCCGGGAGCTTGTCGACCTCATCGACGATGAACAGCGGGTTGGCGACCTCGCCCAGCACCAGCTCGCTGAAGACACGGCCTGGCATCGTGTTGCTGTAGATCTGCGAGGTGCCCGCGAGCACGCCGACGTCCTGCAGCTGCTCGACCGAGATGAACACCGTGGGAAGCGCGAGAATCTGGCCGATGGAAAGGGCGAGCTGCGTTTTGCCGCAGCCGGGCGGGCCGACGAGCAGGATCGGAGGAAGGCGAAGCTTCGGCCCGATGTCTTTGGCGTGGCGGATGATCCTGAGCTTGCCGCTGATGAACTCGAGGACGCGTGCCGCGTCGGGATCGGGCAGTTCGCGCCTGTACGCATCGAGCTTGTCGAGCTCGGCTTGCCCAGGCAAGCGGAACTCGCGCAGGAAGGCCTCATCCTTTCGCTCGCCGTGTTCAGCGCGCAGTTTCTTGAGCAGGGCGCCGCGCGCATTGCTCGGCTCTTCGCTGAGGATGCTGCGCGATGGCTCGCCCCGCGGGACCTGGCGCTCGCGCGCGTCGAAGCGCTCGAAATCATCAGGCGCGATGACCCGCACCATCCGCTTGCTCGCCGCCTCCTGAGCGGCCGCGCAAGCGGCTTCGTCGGCTCCTCCCGCCTCCCTGCCATCGCCCTCGGTCCTGCGAGTGCGTTGCAGCAGGATGTCGCAGAGCGCGTCGAACTCGGCATCGGAGATCTCGTTTCGATTTTTCATGAGAGGCTCCTCGTTTCGTGTTACCACGGGAGCCTCAGGATCGTTGAAAGGAAAGCTTGATAAATTGCGAAACTCGGCGGTCCGAGTGGTTATAATCAAGAATTTTGTGCCGGCGAGACCCGAACCCTCCCCGGGGGACACTTCCCCCGCCGGCGCACTAGTCGCGAGCCGAATCTTGCTCCCGGGGAGCGCTTTCGATCGCGCCCTCGCTTAGGGTCCAGCCGCGCACGACGGCGACTGCGCGGATGGCCTCCATCTCCGAAAGCGCCTTCTGCATGCGCCGGATCGCTTCGTTCTGGGCCTCCTCGTCCTTGAGCCCGGCGAGCTCCTTGCGCAACTGATCCACTTCCGTGGCGAAGCGCGCGTACTCGCGACCGAGCCTCAGCGCCTGCACGAAATCCGGATGCTCCGTCTCGCGGCATGGCTCGGGGTTTTCTCGACCGCGCTGACCCTCGATCCAGCCGCGGCTGCCGCTGCAGTAGCCGCTCAAGGCCTGTCGATAGGCGAGCTGATAAGCCACGAGCCGATCGCCGCTCAGCCGGCACTCGCCGCTGGGCAAACTCGGCGGGCGGCCCTCGCGGCCTTCTTCGCGCGCAAGCGCTTGCGGGTCCTCAGGGCAGCCGCTCCTCGCGCAAGCGCCAAGGCACAAGGCCAAGAGCCAGGGTAAAGATGCTCGCATCGCCATCCGTTCGACCGCGCCAGGCGAGCCGCTATGCTAACGCGATGCGAAGCCTTCCCGCCGAGCGCTGGTCGCTTGCTGGACAGACCGTGTTGTTGACCGGCGCCTCGCACGGTATCGGGCTCGCGTGCGCCCGCGAGCTGTTCGCCTTCGGAGCCCACCTCCTGCTCGTGGCCCGCGAGCACGACGCACTCGAGCAGGCGGCCGAGGAGTTGCGCAGCCTGGACCGCGATCGCGTGGTCTTGAGCTTCTCTGCCGATCTGGCCTCGCCCGAACAGAGGCTCGAGCTCATCGACTGGCTCAATGACCTCGGCGAAGCGATCCACGTCTTCGTTCATGCCGTGGGCGCGAACCTGACGCGGCCGGTGCTCGACTTCACCGAGGCCGAGTGGCGCTCGCTCTTCGAGATCAACCTCTTTTCCGGCTTCGAGCTCAGCCGTCTGCTTCACCCTTGGCTTTCCCGTCATCCCGCCTCGGCGATCGTGTTCATCGGATCGGTCGCCGGCCTCACCCATGTGCGTACCGGCGCGCCCTACGGGGTGGCGAAAGCGGGTCTGCATCAACTCGTGCGCAACCTCGCCTGCGAATGGGCCAGCGATGGCATCCGCGTCAACGCCGTGGCCCCTTGGTACACGCGCACCCGCCGTACCGCTTCGGCGCTCTCCGACCCCGATTACCGCGAGGAAGTCCTCGCCCGTACGCCCCTTGGGCGCATCGCCGAACCGGAGGAGATCGCTTCGCTCGTCGCCTTCCTCTGCCTGCCGGCCGCAAGTTACATCACGGGCCAAATCATCGCCGTGGATGGAGGCTTTTCCGCCTACGGCTTCTGAGGAATCTCGAGCGCACGGAGCACCGATTCGAGCGCCTCATTCAGCTCACGCTCCGAAAGCTCCAGCTCCACGTGCTCGGCGGCCGCCCCGAACAGCGGTGAGAGAAGCGGCGACCACGACCATAACCCCTCCCTCGGAAAGACCATTGGCGGGAGCCGCGGGAGCAGACGAAGCGAGCAGTTCCAACAAAGCTCCGCCCACAGCTCGAAGACGGAGCGAAGAGGATTGATCGGATGACACCAATGACAGGGAAAACCGCAGTGCCCGATTGGAGCGGCGAGAACCTTGCTTTTCGCGAGTCTTTTCCGCGCTCGCCAAATCTTCATGGCGAATCCGGGATCGAAGTACGGCGGCAAAAGGATCACGATCCGATGGCCGTGCTCGGCGAGCTTGGCTGAACGGAGCAAACTGCTTCCCTCGCCGTGGACGATCCGGTAAGCGCGCTCGGGGAATTCCGGCTCCGCATCTTCCGAGCGCGCGGGCAAAGCGTCGAAGCGAGCCAGCGCGCGCTCTCCGAACCCGCTCACGCGCCACCGCCTTCTCCGATTGCGCCCGCGCCACCGCTCGAACACCACCGGACGGCCGCGCTGCGCCAGACGAGCGGCGATCAGTACCGGCAGTACGCTCTCCGGGCCCGCCCCCTCGCGAGTGATGAACACGATCGGCTCCGATTCCGAAGGCGCCCCGCGCTCGGCCGTCGTCTCCTTGGCCGAAGCGGCATCGCCGCTCGTCTCCTCCAACACCACCGTACTCGTGGGCCTGCTGACGGCGAGAAAGCCTCGCTGCATGACCAACAGAGCGCTCAAGTAGAACTCTTCCATTCCCTCAGCAGATGCCCTCAGGCGGAATAAGCTTGGCGCGAACTCGAAGGCGCAGGTCGCCTTGAGCCATCGGGATTCATCGAGTTTGCGCTGACACTTCGCTCTCAACTCCGAGATATAACCGCGCTCCACCCGAAAACGAAATGCTCGTTTTCGATCCTCAGTGAGGATTTCGTCCAGAAACTCACATTTCGCCAGGGCAGCGGCCTTTTTAATCGCTTGGTTGACCGATTGAGGATCGAGCTTGCTATAGTCGATGTCAAAATCTTCCAAAGGAATAATAAAATTCAAATCCACCGGTCTGTTGCTGGCGTGCGACATGCCGTATTCATAGATTTTCAATGCGGCTTGCTCTTGTATCACTTTGAGGAATTCTTCAAGTTCTTGGTTGATCTCGACGATGTTCGTCTTGCGCCTCGGCATGACCCGCTCCGCGATCGCACAAACTCGAAAGAGTAAAGCCAGCCGAAGCTGAACCTGATCGGAATTGCGCGCGCGTCATTCGCGCTTCGTGAAAAGCCCCGGCGCTTCGCGCCTCATGCCAGGCTCAGGGCCTCAATAAACGTGCCAGGCTTTGCCCGAGCGATTCGGGCGCGGAGGAGGGGCCGAGGAGGCGCTCGCGCCGCCCGGGGGCATCATCGGAGGCGGCGAAAGCGATGAGCTCGATCTGCCCCTCTTGCAGGCGGGCATGGGCGCCGAGCGGGCGGTGGCAATGGCCGCCGAGGGCCGCGGTGAAGGCGCGTTCGGCGCGTGCGGCGAGGCGGCTTTCGCGATCATCCAGGCGTGCGAGCCGTTCGAGCAGCCACTGGTCTTCGCTCCTGCACTCGACGGCGATGATCCCCTGCCCTGCGGCCGGGACCATGGTCTCGACGGGCAGGATTTCGCTCGCCCGCTCGCCAAGGCCCAGGCGTTTGAGCCCGGCATAGGCGAGCAACAAGGCATCGCACTCGCCGCGATCGAGTTTGGCGAGCCTGGTGCCGACGTTGCCGCGCATGAGCACGACTTCGAGATCCGGACGCAGCATCAGAAGCTGCGCGCGCCGCCGCGGCGAACTCGTGCCCACCCGCGCCCCGGGCGGAAGCTCGCCAAGGCTCGCACCGTTCGCGGAAACCAGGGCATCGCGCGCGTCCTCGCGCGGCAAGAAGGCGGCGAGCATGAGCCCAGGCGGCTCTTTGGCCGGCATGTCCTTGAGCGAGTGCACGGCGAGATCGGCGCGGCCATCGAGCAGCGCCTCCTCGAGCTCCTTGAGGAAGAGTCCCTTGCCGCCGAAGTCGGCGAGCGCGCGGTCGAGGATGCGGTCCCCTTCAGTGAGGATCGGCACGAGCTCGATCGCGCAGTCGGGATCGTGGGCGCGCAGGCGCGCGGCGACGTGCTCGCTCTGCCACAAGGCCAGCGGGCTGCGCCGAGTGGCGATGCGCAGCCTCACAGGGATTCGACCAGCTCGCGCACCGAAGGCAGGCAGCGGCGGCTCACCTCGAGGAGGCGCTCCACACCCGCGAGCTCCAGGCCCATCCCGCCATCGGGCAGGCGGCGAAGCCCGCGGATGCGATCGCGCGCCACCAGGCAGTTTCGGTGGATGCGCACGAAGCGCTCGCCGAACTCCTGCTCGAGTTGCTTGAGCGATTCGTCGAGGAGGTCGCTGCCTCGGGAGTGGAAGACCACGACGTACTTGTCCTCCGCGTGAAGATACGCGACCTCCTCGATCGGGATCAGCCGCAATTCGCCCCGCAGCCGTGCGCAGAGATGGCTGCGGCGGCGCGGCCCGCCTCCGAGCGCGCGCTCGAGCTGATCGAGGGTGCGCCGATCGAGCATTCGCCGAGCTCGCCTGAGCGCCTCGATCAACCGCTCTCGGCGCACCGGCTTGAGCAGGTAGTCGAGGGCCTCCGCCTCGAAAGCGGCTACTGCATGCTCCTCGTAGGCGGTGCAAAAGATCACGGCCGGTCGGGGGTGCTGCCGCAAAAGCAATCGCGCCGCCTCGAGCCCGTCCATCTCCGGCATCCGGATGTCGAGCAACACCACCTCCGCTTGCAGCGTCTGGCTCTTTTCGACCGCTTCGCGGCCGGTCGCCGCCTCGCCCACGCACTCGGCGCCCTCGATGCTCGAGAGAAAGGCTCTCAGGCGGGCGCGGGCCAGCGGCTCGTCGTCGGCGATCAGAATCTTCATGTCAGAGGCACGCTCAGCTCGCAGGCATAGTAGCCAGCCTCTTCCCGCGCCCGCAAAGAGGCCCGACGGCCGTAGCGAAGTTCGAGACGACGGCGCACGTTCTCGTGCGCCATGCCGAAACCCGCGACCAGGTTCCCCTTCGCCGGCAGCGGATTGCTCACCAGGATTCGGAGCCGCTCACCCTCGCGCCGAGCCTCGATCGTCACCACGCCGCCCTCGGCCCGGTTCTGAATCCCATGCAAGACGGCGTTTTCGACCAACGGCTGGATGAGCAAAGCGGGGATCTCGAGCTCGAGCGGCGCCTCCTCCACGCTCATTCGCACGATGAGTCTTTCCCCGAGGCGGATCTGCTCGATCGCCAGGTAGCGGCGAACCAACTCGAGCTCCTCCCCGAGCGAGTGGCTCGCGCGGCGACCGAGCGCAGCGCGCATCAGATCCGAGAAATCCTCCACCGCCCGCTCCGCGCGCTCCGGATCGATGGCGATCAGACTGGCGATGCTGTTCATCGTGTTGAACAGGAAATGCGGGTGGATGCGCGCCTGGAGGGCCTCCATCTCGGCCCGCGCCTGCGACTCGACCCCGGCGCGCCAGCGTTCGAGCACGAAAAAATAACGTAGGGCCACCGCGGCCCCGAGCAGGGCGAGCAGAGCCGCGCGCAAGGCCAGCGGTATCACGGGTCGGCCGTTGAGTCCGAGCTCGGGAATGAGCTCGCGCGCCGCCCAAGCGGCAGCCAGAGTCTCGGCGAAGGCGAGCGAGGCGACCGTCAGGAGAGCGAGAGGCACGCCGGCCGCCGCCGGAAGCCGCAGGAATAACGGACGCATACGGCAGAGCAAGAGCGCGGCGCTGAGCGCGATCAGGCTGGCGAGGAAGGCGATGCCGGCGAAGCGGATCCAGGCCGAGACATCGCGCGGGTCCTCCCCCGAAGCGAGCAGGATCACCAACACCAGCGCGAGCGCCGAGGCCATGACCGCGCCCAGCACCGGCAGGCTACAGAAATCAGCAAGCCAAGCGGGCCGTTCAGAGCCCGGTGAGGCGGTCGTCGAGCCAGTCGCCAAGGTCGGCGATCTCCTCAGCCGAGACTTGGTGGGCCATCGGATAGCTCTTCCACTCCACCCGATAGCCAAGGTCGCGCAGGCGATCGCGACTCCAGACCCCGAGGGCTTCGGGCAACACCGGATCGAAGCGGCCATGAGCCATGAAGATCGGCGTCAGGCGGCTTTCGACCGTGGCCTCGGCGGCGCTCCTCGCCGCCAGGGGCAGGTAGGTGCTCAGCGCGATGCTCCCGCGAAGCGGCCTCGAGCGCCGAATCGTACTTGCCAGCGCGACAGCGCCGCCCTGGGAAAAACCCGCCAGGAACAGCCGCTCGGGGGCGATGCCCCGCGTCTCCTCGCGCTCGATCAACGCCTCGATCCGGGCGAGGCTATCGCGAATGCCCGCCTCGTCCTCGCGCGCACCGAGCTCGAGGCCGAGGATGTCGTACCAGGCGCGCATCGCCATCCCGCCGTTGATCGTGACCGAGCGGAACGGCGCATGAGGAAAGATGAAGCGCAGCGGCGGCCAATGCCGCCGCACGAGCTCAGGCACGATCGGCTCGAAGTCGTGGCCGTCGGCACCGAGGCCATGTAGCCAGATGACCGAGGCGCGAGGCGCAGGAGCGGTCTCGATCTCGATCGCCGGAAGCTGCTTCGCGGAAGTCGTTGTCATGGGCGAAGCATAGCAGCGCGCGGCGCTCTGCTAAGTTCAGGCTCCCTTCGCTTGCGGAGCCTCTCCCATGCTCGATCCCAAAAGCTTCGCCGGATGGCTCGAGGATCCTCGTGTCGCCTTGGTCGTCTCTCTCGCTCTGCGCCTGCTGATCGCCCTGTTCCTGATCTGGCTCGGCTTTCGCATCGCCCGCTGGGCCGCTCAGGTTTTCCAGCGATTCGGCGAGCGCACCGGTCTCGATCCGATGCTCGCGGTGTTGATGCGCAATGGCCTGCGCTTGCTGTTGCCTGCGATCGCGCTCATTCCCGCGCTTGATCTGCTCGGGGTGCCCATCGCCTCCCTGCTCACCGTGCTCGCCGCCGCCGGCTTGGCGGTGGGGCTGGCGCTTCGCGACTCGTTGGCCAACGTCGCCGGCGCGGTGATGCTCGTCACCCTGAGGCCCTTCCGCGTGGGCGATTTCGTCTCCGCCGGCGGGATCACCGGCGTGGTCGAAGCCGTGGACATCTTCCATACCCGGCTGCGCACGCCGGATAACCGGTTGATCGCGGTTCCCAACCGCAACGTGGCCAACGCCGACATCACCAACTTCACCGCCCGCGAGCGGCGCCGCATCGATCTCCCGGTGGGCATCGCCTACGGTTCGGATCTGCGCGAGGTGCAGCGCGTGCTGATCGAAGCGGTGCGCGCCGATGGCCGTTTCCTGAGCGATCCGCCGCCCGATGTCCTGATCGAGCAGTTCGCCGACAGCTCGATCAACCTCACCCTGCGCGTGTGGGTGCCGACCAGCGAGTTCATCGCGCTGCGCAGCGAACTCGCCATCCTGGTCAAGGAGACGCTGGACCGCTCGGGGATCGCCATCCCCTTCCCGCAGCGGGAGGTGCGGTTGCTCGATGGCGGGCTGATGCGGGCCGCTCGATAAACCCGCGGCTATACTTGCTTTTCCGCGACCTGCTCGGTCCAGGGGTCTGATGTTTCGCCAACTTCACCTCCTGCTGCTCGCGGCGGTGCTCGTCGCCACCGGAGCGGCAGCGATCTACTACAAAGCCCAGGTGCTCGGCCTTCCGCTCACTCCGGAGGAGCAGGCTGAGGTGTGGACGGTGCAGGCCCGGGTCCACTACCAGCCGCGCCGCCAGGCCAACAGCGTGCGTCTGCGGATTCCGAAACTGACACCCGGCTTCACCATTATCGAAGAACGCTTCATCGCCCCCGGCTATGCGCTGCTGACGGAGGAAGACGAAGGCAGCCGCATCCTCCGCTGGACCATCCGCCGCGCCTCCGGCCCGCAGCATCTTTACTACCGCGCCACCGTGGTGCGCGCCGGTTTGGCCGATTACCAGGACGGCCGGCCGCAGCTCGCGGAGAAACCGAGCCTGGAAGAGCCTTTTCTCACCGCTGCCAACGCCCTGCTCGAGGAGGTCCGCCAGGGCTCGGCCGACATCGCGAGCTTCGCGCGCGAGCTCATCCGCCGCTTCAACGAGCAGCCGCCCTCGCAGGAAGTGGCGCTGCTCAAGCAGCTGGCGCCGGATCCCCTGGCCCGCGCCCGCTTGCTCGCCGGCCTGCTCGCCTTCCGCAACATCCCGGCGCGCATCGTCCAAGGGCTCAAGCTCGAGGCCGGCACGCAGCGGACGATCCGGCCCTTCCTCCAGGTGCACAACGAACAGCGCTGGGTCACCGTGGACCTCGACACCGCCGCCGAGGGCTGGCCGGAGGATCTCCTGCTGTGGACAGTGGGGCACGAGGTCCCCTTCGCCGTCGAGCATCATCCGCGTGCGGCCTTGGAGGTCGCGATCGAGCGCAATCTCGCCGATGCCTTGCTGCTCGCCGAACAGCGCCTCGAGGCCGAAAACCGCAAGCTCTTCGAGTTCTCGCTTTTCGCGCTGCCGCTGGAAACCCAGCAGGTGTATCGGGTGTTGCTGATGATCCCGATCGGGGCCTTCATCATGCTGCTCATGCGCAACGTGGTGGGGGTGAGCACCTTCGGCACCTTCATGCCGATCCTGATCGCCATCGCCTTTCGCGATACGGGCCTCTTCGCCGGTCTGATCATGTTCACCGTGTTGATCGGGGCGGGGCTGCTCGTGCGCTTCTACATGGAGCGACTCAAGCTGCTGCTCGTGCCCCGGCTCACGAGCGTGCTCATCGTGGTCGTGATCCTCATGGCCGGCTTCTCCGTGCTCAGCCACAAACTGGGGATCGAGGTCGGCCTTTCGGTCGCGCTCTTTCCGATGGTGATCATGGCGATGACCATCGAGCGCATGTCGATCGCCTGGGAGGAACGCGGCCCAGGTCATGCCATCCGCCAAGGCGCCGGGTCGCTCGCGATCGCGGCCGTGGCCTACCTGGTGATGACCTGGCCGCCGCTCGTGCACTTCGTGTTCGTCTTCCCCGAAGTGCTCTTGATCGTGCTCGCGCTGGCCATGCTGATCGGGCGCTACTCCGGCTACCGGCTGACCGAGCTCTTCCGCTTCCGCGCCCTCGCCCGGCCGGAGGCCTCCCAGTCCTGAAGCGGCCATGTGGAACCCCTTCGAGGTGGCGAGTCGGCTGAAGCGGATCGGCCTGCTCGGGCTCAACCGCCGCAACGCCGATTACGTGCTCAAGTACAACCCGCGCAAGTTCTATCCGCGGGTGGATGACAAGCTGATCACCAAGCAACTGGCCATCGCCGCCGGCATCCCGGTCCCCGAGCTCTACGCCGTCGTGCGCGAGGAGCACGAGATCCGCGAGCTCCATGACAAGCTCGCCGCCTACGAGAAGTTCGTGGTCAAGCCGGCGCATGGCTCGGGCGGGGATGGCATCCTCGTCATCCATGGCCGCCGCGGCCAGCGCTACCGCCGCGCGAGCGGACTGCTGATGAGCCGGGAGGACTTCGAGCATCACCTGAGCAACGCCCTTTCCGGCTTGTTCAGCTTGGGCGGGCATCCCGATCACCTGCTCGTCGAGTATTGCGTCGAGTTCGACGATTTCTTCGAGCGGGTGAGCTTCCGTGGCGTGCCCGACATCCGCATCATCGTCTTTCTCGGCTATCCGGTGATGGCGATGATCCGCTTGCCGACGCGCCTTTCGGACGGCAAGGCCAACCTGCACCAAGGGGCGATCGGGGTGGGCATCGACATCCCCACCGGGATCACCAAGCGCGGAGTATGGGGCAGCGAGCCGATCAAGGAGCATCCCGACACCGAGCATTCGATCGTGGGCTTGCGCATCCCGCACTGGGACACGCTGCTTTCCATCGCCGCGCGCTGCTACGAGCTCACCGGCCTCGGCTATGTGGGCGTGGACTTGGTGCTGGACAAGCACCAGGGGCCGCTCGTGCTCGAGCTCAATGCCCGCCCGGGGCTCTCGATCCAGATCGCCAACGGCGCGGGTCTGCTGCATCGTCTGAAGACGATCGAGGCGCTGCCCGACCGGGAGCGCCCGCCCGAGGCGCGGATCGCCTTCGCCCGCGAGCATTTCCACACGGTATGAAGCGCGGCCTCCTCTTGGCCTTCCTCCTCATCCTCCTCGTCGCCTGCGCCGTCGCGCCGAGCGGGCGCCGCCAGCTCTTGATCGTCAGCGACGAACAGCTCGAGCCCGCGGCGGCGGCGAGCTTCGAGCAGATCCGCGCCCGTTATCCGGAACTTGTGGACCGCGACCGCCAGGCGATGCTCGGCTGCGTCGTCGAGGCGCTCACCCAGAAGCTCCCTCCGCGCTGGCAGCGCCTGCGCTGGCAGACCGTCATCCTCGACTCGCCCGAAGTCAATGCCTTCGCCTTGCCCGGCGGCCGCATCGGCGTCTATCGTGGGCTGCTCGATCGCTTCCCCGATCAGGATCGCCTCGCCGCGGTGCTCGGGCACGAGATCGCCCACGTGGTCTTCCGCCATGGCGCCGAGCGGGTGAGCCAGCAGTTCGCCGCCGCCACCGCCCTCGAACTCGCCGCCCTCGCCCGCGAGGGCGGGCGCGATCCGCGCTCGCGCGAGCTCCTCGCCCTGCTCGGTCTCGGCGCCCAGGTGGGGGTACTGCTGCCCTTCTCGCGCCTGCACGAGCAGGAGGCCGACCGCTACGGTCAGGAGCTGATGAGTCGCGCCGGCTTCGATCCGCGAGCAGCCGCCGAGCTCTGGCGCGAACTCGCCCGCGAGCAGCGCGGGCCGAGACCCCCCGCCTGGCTCTCGACGCATCCCGCCCCGCGCGAGCGCGAGGCCGAACTTTCCGCCCGCGCCGAAGCGCTCCTGCCGCTCTATCAGCAGGCGCTCAGCGCGGGGCAGCGGCCGAACTGCACGCCGCCCTGATGATCGCGCGGTAGCGGCGCACGGTCTCGGCCAGCCCCGGCCCGAGCAGCGCCTCGCCGATCAAGGCATGACCGATCGAGACCTCGGCGATCGCGGGGATCCGCGCCAGGAGCAGGCCGAGATTGCCTTGATCGAGGTCATGTCCGGCGTGCACCCGAAGCCCCTCGCCGAGCGCCGCCGCGGCGGCCTCGACATAGAGGCCGATCACCGCCTCGGCTTCGCCGCGGGCGAAGGCCTCGGCATAGGGGCCGGTGTAGAGCTCCACCGCATCCACGCCGGCGGCGCGGGCCGCTCGCGCCGACTCTCGGTCGAAGCGATCGGCATCGACGAAGACGCTGACGCGCGCCCCGAGCGCCTTGAAGCGGGGCACGACTTCGGCCAAGCGCTCGGCCTGCGCCGGCAGGAGGAAGCCATGATCGGAGGTGAGCTGCCCCTCGGCATCGGGCACCAGGGTCACCTGCCTCGGCCTTGCCGTCTCGACCAAGGCGAGCAGGCCGGGATAGCCCGGGCGCGGCGGGGCGAAAGGATTGCCCTCGATGTTGAGCTCGGCCTCCGGCCACGCGCGCAAGAGCTCGGCGATCTGCTGGACGTCCTCGGCGCGGATGTGGCGCCGATCCGGGCGAGGATGAACGGTGATGCCATCGGCGCCCGCCGCGAGGGCGACCCGCGCGCCTTCGATCGGATCGGGGAAGCGGCCGCCGCGGCTGTTGCGCAGCACCGCGATCTTGTTGACATTGACGCTGAGTCGGGTCATCAGCCTCGATCCGTGCAGCCGAGGGGCGCGAAGCAACGCAAGACCGGGGCCGGAACCGGCGTAAGCAGCGTCGCATCACAGCCCTCGGCCAGCTCGAAAGTGAAGACCGCCCAGCGCTCGGCGGGGCCGGCCTCGCCCTCGAGGCGATCGAGGACAGGCCATCCGCCCACGAGGCGAGTCTCGATCCGCTTGAGCCCATAGGCCAGGCCGCGGCCATGGGCTTTGACGACCGCTTCCTTGAGCGTCCAAACTCGCAGGATGAGCCGGTCCCCGCAGGGCCCGAGCGCCGCCTGCTCCCTGGCCGTGAAGCAGCGCTTGAGCAAACGCGCCCTCTGACGCAAGGGTCTGTCGCACTCGAGATCGAGGCCGAGGGGACCCCCCCGCGCCACCGCCACCGCGAGCCAAGGACCGCTGTCGCTCACCGCCCAAGCGAGGGCACCGCTTGGATCCTGCGGCTTGCCATGGCGCCCGCGGCTCGGCTTCGAAGCGTTGTAAAGCCGGGGCAGCCAGCTCTCCCACGGCGTATCGGCCGCGAGGCGCCAAAGATGCACCTCGCCCTCGCGCAGGCGAATCGCATCTCTCGGCGGCAAAAAGGATAGAGGCAAGCCGACCATCATCCTTCTATGCTTGCACGGTCGCGAGCCTGAAAACACCGCCGCGCGCTGCGAATGATCGCCCTAACCGTTTCCCCTCCCATCCGCCGCGCTTTCCCGCTGCTTCGAAGCGAAGGCTCGTGCCGGCTCTGCGGAGCGGAAGAGGGCTACCTCATCGGCGAGCGCGACCGCAAAGGCCGCCCACTGCGCACGATCCTGTGCGCCGGCTGCACCCTCATCCGGACCGACCCCTTGCCTTCGCCCGACGAGGAGCGCCGCTTCTACGAGGGGCTCTACCGCGAGCGCTACAAGGGCGGCAGCCGGACGCGGAGGCGCCATTGCATCCGCGAGACGCTCAACGCCTTGCGCCGTCACGAGCGGCTCTCGTGCCTCCTTTTCCCCGGCATCCGCATGCTCGACGTCGGCTGCGGCCCAGGTTTCTTCCCCTTCGTCCTCGCGATGGCGGGATACCCCTGTTCCGGCATCGAACCGGACCCAGCGTGCGTTCGCTTCGCTCGTGAGGAGCTCGGTCTCTCGTCCGTACGCCGTGGGCGCGTGGAGGAGCTCGATGAGCGCGAGGCTTACGATCTCATCACCCTTCATCACGTGCTCGAGCACCTCTGCGACCCGCTGCTCGCGCTCACCGTTCTGCGCCGGGCACTCAAGCCCGGCGGACGGCTCGTCCTCGAGGTACCCACGCTTGCCGATCCGCGCAAGCCTTGGCCGCAGGCCTTTCATCGCGCCCATCTCTTCTGGTGGGACGAGGCCACCTTGAGGCTCGCAGCGGCTCGAAGCGGCTTTACGCTCCGTCGCTCGACCATCGAGCCCGATACCGGGCATCTCGCCGCTGAGCTCGTCGCGGCCGAAGTGCCAGGCTCGCCGGCCCTCCCTTCGCCGGAGCCGCTGCTCGAGCGCCTGGCCTCGACCGCCTCCCATGCCCCCGCTCGCAAGAAGGCGGCGCTTCGGCGCTCCTCCCTCCGCGTCGGCGAATTCTTCGCCAGTCTGCGCCCGGTCTCACGCCGCCGGCTGTGCGAAAGGCTCTGCGCCCTTCATCTCGCCCGCGACTAGATCGCGGCAAGGGCCTCCCGCAGAAACTCGGGCAAGGCCAGCGCGCCGCGATGCACCTCGGCGTTGTACCAGCGGGTCGGAAAAGGCCGCGAGCGCGCCGCGTCCTCGCGAAACCGAGTGAGATCCTGTGCCTCGCGCGCGGCCATGGTCAGACTCCACCAGCCGCTCGGATAGCAGGGCTGCGGAAAGCAGGCGCTGCGGGTGAGGGGAAAGCCGGCAGCGCGCAAGTGGCGATGGATCGAGAGGATGAGGCCCGTGTGAGCGATCGGTGATTCGGATTGCTGGACGAACAGCCCGCCTGGCGCCAGCACCCGCAGGCACTGGCGGTAGAAGGCCTCATTGAACAGTCCTTCCGCCGGGCCCACGGGATCGGTCGAATCGACGATGATCACATCCGCGCTCTCCGCCTTGGCTTCCGCCATCCAACGGATGCCGTCGGCGAACAAAAGCTCGGCGCGCGGATCGCCGTTGGACTCGCAGAGCTCGGGGAAATGCTTCTCGGCGAGACGGGTCACGCGTTCATCGATCTCGACCTGCACGACCCGCTCCACTTCGGGATGCTTCAGCACTTCGCGCAGCGTCCCGCAGTCGCCGCCGCCGATGATGACGACCCGCCTCGGCGCGGTGTGAGTGAACAGCGGGATATGCGCCATCGCCTCGTGATAGAGGAAATTGTCGCGGCTGGTGAGCATCACGCAGCCGTCGATGCTCATCAGCCGTCCCCAATCGCGAGTCTCATAGATCGCGATGCGCTGAAACGGCGTCTGTTCCTCGTGCAGCTTGTCGAGGATGCGGTAACTGAGCGCGCTGCCGGAGCGCTCGTCGATTTCGGTGAACCATTCGCGGGGGTCGAGCATCGTCCTCTTCCTCGCGGGAAAAGCTCGGATTGTAATGGCCCCTCGCGGCATCGGTCTTACAATGCGCGCCCTTAGGAGGTGCCAAGCCGATGTCATCCTGGACACCCGAGCGCGCGCGTCAGCTCTATTCGATCCCTCACTGGGGCGGCGGCTACTTCGACGTCGATGCCCTGGGTCAGCTCCTGGTGCGCCCGCGACGGGGGGATGGTCCTGCAATCGCTCTGAGCGAAATCGTCGAGCGGGCCATCGGCGAAGGGCTCAAGCTTCCCATCCTGGTGCGCTTCGTCGACATCCTCGGCGACCGGCTCACGCGCCTGGAGGAGGCCTTCGCGACGGCGATGCGAGAGCACGGCTACGAGGGCGGCTACACGGCGGTCTATCCGATCAAGGTCAACCAGCAACGGAGCGTGGTCGCCGAGCTGGTCGAGCGCGGAGGATCCCGCATCGGTCTCGAGGCGGGGTCCAAGCCCGAGCTCACGGCGGTTCTGGCGATGGCCCCCCCGGGCGGGATCGTGATCTGCAACGGCTACAAGGATCGCGAGTACTTGAGGCTCGCTTTGATCGGACTCCGGCTCGGGCTTCGCGCCTACATCGTCATCGAGAAGCCGAGCGAGCTCGAAGCCGCGCTCGAAGAAGCCGAGGAGCTCGGGGTGGAGCCACTGCTCGGCGTGCGGATGCGGCTGTCCTCGATCGCTCACGGCAAGTGGCAAAACACCGGCGGCGACAAGGGCAAATTCGGGCTGAGCCCACGCCAGCTGCTCGATCTGATCGATCGCCTGCGCAAGGCAGGCCGCCTCGATAGTCTGCGCCTTTTGCACTTCCACATGGGCTCGCAGATTTCGAACCTTCGCGACATCGCCTCCGGGATGCGGGAAGCGGTGCGCTATTTCGTCGAGCTGAGCAAGCTCGGCGTGCGGCTTGAGATCATCGACGTCGGCGGCGGTCTGGGCGTGGATTACGAAGGCACGCGCTCGCGCAGCTTCTGCTCGATCAACTACGGTCTGGACCAATACGCGAATTCCATCGTCCAGCCTCTTGCCGAGGCTTGCGCCGCGCACGGTCTCGAGCCGCCGCGCGTGGTGACCGAGGCCGGACGCGCGATGACCGCGCACCATGCGGTGCTGATCGCGAACGTCAGCGAAGTCGAGCCCGCTCCGGTCGGCGAGGCGGTGCCGCCCATTCCGGGCGAGACCGCACCGCTCAAACACCTGCGCGAAGTGCTCGCCGAAATCGATCAGCGCTCTCCCCTCGAGCTCTATCACGAGGCGCAGTTCCATCACCAGGAAGGGCAGGCGCTCTTCGCGCTCGGCGGTATGGGGCTCGCCGAACGGGCCGCGCTCGACGATCTCTACTACCAAATCCTCCACCACGTGCGCACACGACTTCGCCCGGACGAGCGCAGCCACCGTCACGTCCTCGACGAACTCGACGACAAGCTGGTGGACAAATACTTCGTGAACTTCTCGGTTTTCCAGTCGCTGCCGGACGTCTGGGCGATCGATCAGATCTTTCCCATCCTGCCGATCAGCGGGCTCGACCGTCCCCCCGACCGGCGCGGGGTGATCGTCGATCTCACCTGCGACTCCGATGGGCGCATCGATCACTACGTCGATTCCGAGGGGGTGGACACGAGCCTGCCGCTTCATCGGCCGGAGTCGGGCCTTCCGTACCGCCTCGCGTTCTTCCTGGTCGGCGCCTATCAGGAGACCCTCGGCGACATCCACAACCTCTTCGGCGATACCGACGCCGTCGACGTAAGGCTCGAGAACGGGGGCTGGCGCCTTCAATCGCCGCGCCGGGGCGATACCGCCGACCGCCTGCTCGCGGCGGTGGGCTACGACGTGCAGGCGCTGAGGCTTGCTTACGCCAAGCGCATTCAGGCCGTCCAGCTTTCCCCCGCTGAAGCGCGGCGGATCAAGGCGGCCCTGGAATCGGCACTGAGCGCCTACACCTACCTCGATGAGCGAACGCTCTGAAGCCTCCCTGATCGACATCGGGGCCAATCTCACCCACGAGAGCTTCGCCCGCGACCTCGAGGCGGTGCTTAAGCGGGCGAAGGCGGCCTCTCTCGCGCAGATCGTCGTGACCGGCGCCGATGCCGCAAGCAGCGAGCAAGCCGTAGCGCTTGCTCGCCGCCATCCCGGCTTCCTCTTCGCCACCGCCGGCGTCCATCCGCACCACGCCAAGGACTTCTCGACCGAGACCGAGAAGCGCATTCAGGCCCTGCTGCGCGAGCCAGAGGTGGTGGCGGTGGGGGAAACCGGTCTCGACTACCACCGCGATTACTCGCCGCGGGCGGCGCAGCTTTTGGCCTTCGAGCGGCAGCTTGAGCTGGCGCTTGCCTCGGGCAAGCCGATGTTTTTGCATCAGCGCGAGGCGCATGAGGATCTCATCGCCATCCTCAAGCCGGTGCGCGACCGGCTCGGGCCCTTGGTGGTGCACTGCTTCACCGACGAGCGCAAGGCGCTGTTCGAGACGCTCGATCTCGACATCCACATCGGCATCACCGGCTGGATCTGCGACGAGCGCCGAGGTCGGCATTTGCTCGAATTGGTCCGACACATTCCCGCCGATCGCTTGTTGATCGAGACCGACGCGCCCTACCTCTTGCCTCGCGATTTGCCCGAGAAGCCGCGCAGCCGGCGCAACGAGCCGATGTACTTGCCGCACATCGCGCGGCGGATCGCCGAGGCGCGCGGGGAGTCCTACGCCGAGCTCGCCGCTCGGACCACGGCCAACGCCCGCGCCTTCTTCAGGCTGCCTTCGCCGTCGGCGTGAACGAAGCCCTGCCGATCGAGCCGATCCTGCCGGCCTTGGCCGAGGCGCTCGCGCGAAACCAGCGCGTGCTGCTCGAGGCGCCGCCAGGAAGCGGCAAGACCACGCGGGTCCCTCCCCGCTTGCTCGCGGCGCCGTGGCTGGCCGGACAGAACATCCTGATGCTCGAGCCGCGGCGGCTGGCGGCGCGGGCAGCCGCCGAAAGGATGGCGGCCGAGCGCGGCGAAGCGGTGGGTTCGACCATCGGCTACCGGGTGCGCTTCGAGGCGAGGGTGAGCGCGCGCACGCGGATCGAAGTGCTCACCGAGGCCTTGCTGACCCGGAGGATTCAGGACGACCCCACCCTCTCTGGCGTGGGCCTGCTCATCTTCGATGAGTTCCACGAACGGCACTTGCACAGCGACTTGGGCCTCGCCCTGGCGCTCGAGGTGCAAGAAAGCCTCCGGCCGGATCTCAGGATCCTCATCATGTCCGCGACCTTGGGCGGAGAGCGGCTCGAGCGCCTGCTCAAGGCGAGTCGAGTGAGCGGCGGGCAAAGCCCACATCCGCTGACGATCCGCTGGGCACCGCCGCCGCGCGGCGATTGGCTGCGCGCCTTGCCGCAAGCGGTCGAGGAAGCGCTGTCGGCTGGTGGCGATGTCTTGGTTTTCCTTCCAGGCCGGCGTGAAATCGAGGCGGCCGGCCGGTTGCTCAGCCAGCGCCTCCCGCGCCCAGGCGTTTCTTGTCTCAGCTTGCACGGCGAACTGAGCCTCGCCGAGCAGGCGCGCGTCCTCGCTCGAAGCGGCGATGCGCGGCGCGTGATCCTGGCCACGAACATCGCCGAATCGAGCCTGACCGTGCCGGGGGTGCGGGCGGTGGTGGATACCGGCCTGGCCCGCGAGCCGCGCTTCGACCCGGCAAGCGGCCTCTCCCGCCTGGTCACGGTGCGGATCAGCGAGGCCTCGGCCGCGCAGCGCGCCGGCCGCGCCGCGCGCGAGGGCCCAGGCTTGGCCATCCGCTTATGGTCGCGCGAGGAGCGGCTCGAGCCCGAGATCCGGCCGGAAATCCTCCACGCCGAGCTTTCCGCGCTGGCGCTGGAACTCGCGGCCTGGGGCGATGAGCGGCTGCCCTTTCTCGATCCGCCGCCGAGGGCGCATCTTCAGGCGGCGCGCGAACTCCTCCTCGCTCTCGGCGCGCTCGGCGACGATGGGCGGATCACTGGCCGCGGAAAGGCGATGCTTGCGACTGGCCTTCCGCCGCGGCTCGCCGCCATCGCCCTCGCCGCCCAGTCGCCTGCGCAGAAAGCGCTCGCGGCCAAGCTCATCGCTCTCCTCGAAGGACCCGATCCGCTCACCGGCGAGCGCCGGCGCGATCCGGATCTGCGTCTTCGCATCGAGGCGCTCGATCATTCGGCGCGAGACGCAGGCGACGTTCACCCCGGTCGCCTCGCGCTTCTTCGCCAATCGCTGGCGCAGTGGCGGCAGCGGCTCGGCGCCGAGGGGGACGCCCCCGATCATGAGGACGCGGCGGCGCTGCTCGCCGCCGGATTCCTCGATCGCATCGCCCGCGCCGATCGCGAGCGCCCTGAACGCTATCAGCTCGCGAGCGGACTTCGCGCCGAGATCCCGCGCGAGTGCCGGCTTTATGGCCATCGCTGGCTGCTCGCGCTCGCGCTCGAAGGAGAGGCGGGGCAGGCGCGCATCCGCCTCGCGCTTCCGCTCGCCGAAGAGGAGGCGCTCGCCTTCGCGCAAGCGCTTCTCCGCGAGGAAATCCGCTGCGGGTGCCGGGAAGGGCGCCTGAGCGGCGAGCGCCTGCGCTCGCTGGGCGCGCTTCTGCTCGAGAGGCATTCGCTTCCGGTCGGCCCAAGCAGAGAAGGCGCCCTGGCTCTGCTTTCCTGGGTTCGCAGCGAGGGCCTTAGGGCCTTGCCGCTGTCCGAGCGCGCGCGCAGCCTGATCGCGCGGAGCCGCTTGCTCGCCCGGCGGCGACCCGAGCTCGCTGCGCTTCCTGATGAGCAGGCGCTGCTGGCTCGTGCCGATGAATGGCTCCTGCCGCTCCTCCACGAGGTCACGTCGCTTGCCGAGCTCGACCCGGGCCGGCTCGAGGCGGCCTTGCTCGCGGCGATGCCTCATTCGGCGCGGAGCGAGCTCGACCGGCTGCTGCCTGAGCGCATCCGCCTGCCCTCGGGGCGATTCGCGACCGTTCGCTATCCCGAGGAGCAGGAGCCTTATCTCGCCGTCCGCATCCAGGAGCTCTTTGGGCTTTCCGAGACCCCGCGCATCCTCGACGGCGCGCAGCCTCTTGCGCTGCATTTGCTTTCACCCGCAGGCCGGCCGCTTCAGATCACCCGCGATCTCGGGGGCTTTTGGCGCGAGCACTATCCGGCGCTTCGCCGCCAGCTCAAGGCGCGCTACCCCAAGCACGCATGGCCTGAGGATCCCCTCGCACCCCCGACCGGGAGCGCGAAATCCCATCGCCCCGGCTGAAGAACAGTGCGTCTGAAATGCACCTCCGAAAGGGGGGGGGCGATTCCGCGGCCCATCGGGCGTGGAACCGATCGATCGCCGCCCGTTCCTCGTTGATAAGATATGCGAATCGTTCGCATTCGTGAGAGGGCTCCATGTCCGCGATCCTCGCCGTTGTCTTGCTCCTCTCCGGACCCTCCGCCGAGGTCGACCTCGCGCTCGACCGCTATCAGGAAAGCCTTGCCGCGGCCCGCGCCGCGCCGCCGACGCAGCTCGAGGAACGCGCCACCGAGCTGCTTCGGCTCGCATCCGCCATCGCCCCTGCCTTCATCGAAGCCCAGCCAGCCTGCCGGGCCTACCTCGAAGCGGCACTGACCGTCAAGGAGCGCTGGCCTCTTTTGGGCCCAGAGAGCATCGAGCGTGATTTCCATCAGGACGGCGCGCTGCCCAAGGGCGCGCCGGCGCTTTGCTACCACATGAAGGACCTCATCGTTCATCCGGCCACCGTCCTGGTCCTGCTGGCACATGGCGTCCAGGACGTCACCGTCCTTCGCCGGGAGCTCGATGAGATCCTTGCGCATGTACAGGCGGTTCGAGCCCTGATCGAGGGGGATCGGAACTGAGCGAGAGCCGGGCCGACGGCCCGCGTCCTTGATTCACCGAAGCAGCGAAGCGTTGGCTCGGGGTCCCCGCACACGCCTGTCGGTGTCCTCGCCCAATCCCAAGCCGCCGCGCGCGGGGCCTCCTTCGACACCGGCGAGCTCGCCGAGCCGTGGACCTCTCCGTTCCAGCGCTTCTCCGGCATCGCCAGCGCCGCCGTCAGAGGCTTGCTGGTCCTTGGGCAGATCAGCGGCTCGCGATCTTGCCGACCTCGGGGTGGGCTTGGCGGCAGCGGTGGGTGCGTCGATCGCAGCGATGATCGCTCACGCCGAGGTGCTCGACGCCCATGAGCGGGGCGAGCGGAGGATCGGCGCACTCTAACCGTATCGCCTGGCGGTCTTCTTCGTTCACGCCATCGCCTTGGGCTTGAGGCCCTTGACGCTGCTTGCGGATCGACCGTCGCGCTGGGTGGTGCGGTAGCGCCCCAAGCCTCAGTCCGTTTCCCGCGCTCTGCCGCGTATTCGACGAACACGAACATCGCCGCCTGCGCGGCCAAGGGGTTCCCGTGAGCGATCGTGTCCCTCGTTGCCGCGTACGCGCGCCCTCCTCCCTTCCTGCCTGCGCCTTCGCCGCGCTGCTCCTCGCTTGCGTTCCCGCCGGACTTGCCCAGACGGTGGGGGGCACCTGGTTCAACGACGGCCCGCGGCCCGCGCACAACGGGCAAGTGGAAAACATCCCCAACCGTCCGGTCACCGGGGCCATCGAGGCGCTCGCGCCGCATCCGAGCAATCCCGACATCCTCTATGCCGCGAGCGTGGGCGGGGGAATCTGGCGCACCAGCAACGCCACCGCCGCCGCACCGAGCTGGACTCATCAGACGCCGAACTTCTCGGTGCTTGCCATGGGGGCGATCGGATTCGACCCGAGCGACGCCACCCACCAGACCCTGGTCGCCGGCACGGGGTGTTTCTCGTCTTACGGATCGTGCGGCACGCTGCTCGGCATGATGCGCACCACCGACGGCGGCAACAACTGGTCCGTCCTCAATCCTGGGGGACCGCTGGCCACCCGCTCGATCCGCGCCGTCATCGCGCGTGGCAGTACCCTGCTCGCGGCGACCAACGCGGGCATCTACCGCTCGATCAACACCGGTTCGAGCTTCACCCTCATCTCGGGTGCGACCGGTAGCGGCCTGCCGGCGGGGAATAGCTCGGACCTCGTGGGGCGTCCCGGTGCACCCGCCACGCTCTACACGACGGTGATTTCCGGCAGCGCGCCGGGGGTCTATCGCAGCCTCGACGCCGGGGCCACTTGGAGCAAGGTCTCCTCAAGCGCAATGGACACGAATCTCGCCGGCGCCACACGCGCCCGGATCGCGGTCGGCGCGCCCGGCCAGGTATTCGTCGGCATCGTGCGCAGTGGGAGGCTCTTCGAGGTCTATCGCTCGCCCGACGGAACGACGGGTTGGACCGCGCTCGGCGTACCCCTGACGACCGAGGAAGGCGGGGTGCAGTTTGGGATCCACCCCGGCCAGCAAGGTTCCCTGCACTTCTCGATCGCGGTTGACCCGACGGATACGAACATCGTCTACGTCGGTGGCGACCGGCAGCCTTACTTCGGCGAAGGTGTGCCAAGCAGCCCGAACGTGTTTCCCAACTCCATCGGAGCCAACGACTTCACAGGGCGTCTCTTTCGCGGCAACGCCTCCCTCCCCCCGGCCTCGCGTTGGGCTCCGTTGACCCACATCGGCACCGCCAACAACTCCTCTCCGCACGCCGACTCCCGGGACATCGAGTTCGACGCCAACGGCGATCTTCTCGAGTGCGACGACGGCGGCGTGTTCAAACGCAGCTCGCCGAGAACCTCCACCGGCGTATGGAGCACGCTCAATACGAATCTTTCCGTTTCCGAGATCCACGGCATCGCCTGGGATGCACTCTCGAACCGGCTGGTCAGCGGTACCCAAGACAACGGCACCCACCAGCAGCGCCACCTGGCAGGATCGCTGTTCGACGTGATCATGCTCGCCGACGGCGGCGACGTGGCGGTGGAGGACCGGCTCTCGGCAAGCGCATCGCAGCGGCTGATCAGCATCCAGTTTCTCGGCAACTTCCAACGGCGCTCGGTGGACGCCAGCAATGCCCTCCTGGCGGTGAGTTTTCCCGCCCTCACGCCGACGAGCGGCAGCCCGGCCATCGACCCGCAGTTCTACACGCCGATCGCGGTCAATCACTTCCAGAACGGCGCCGTGGTGTTCGGCGCGGACAACGGTCTTTACGAGAGCGCGGATTGGGGTTCCACCATCACTCGCATCTCCGTGGCGAGAGTGAACGCCTTCCGAGGAGACCCGCTCGTCTACGGAATTCCGGGCCAGCCGGGTTATCTCCTCTTCGGCTCCGGTAGCCAAGTCTATCGGCGCAGCTCAGGGAGCGCCCCCATCAACGCGATCGCCGACTTCAGTCCCGCGACCCTCTTCGATGTAGCGGTCGACCCCGATGCGCCCAACCGCCTCTTCGCGGTCACCGGGAATGACGTCTTCTATTCCCAAGCGCCCACGCCGAGCTTCGGCTCGATCCTCGGCAATCTGGTCAGCGCCTACAACCCTGGTTTGCTGCGCACCCTGGCCTACGTCGATGAACCCGACCGGCGCGCCATCGTCCTCGGCGCCGATCGGGGGGTCTACATCGCCTATCTCGCCCACGGCTTCCAATACTGGTTCCGCCTCGGCAATGGACTCGCCAACGCGCCGGTCTTCGAGCTCGAGTACGACAACGCCGACGACGTGCTGGTCGCCGGACTGCTCGGGCGTGGAGCTTGGATCCTCGGGCCCATCCCCCTACCGCCGGCCCTGCCGGTCGGCATTTTCGCCGACGGCTTCGAAAATCCTTGAGGGAGCGCCGCCGTGAAACGCACGACTTTTCTGAGCTTGTGCCTCGCCGCCAGCATCGCCCCCCTCGCCCAGGGCGAGCCTTTTCACACGATCGCTCCAGGGATCATTCTCGAGGATGCACGCGGTCGCATCTACCTAATGGACCGAGTGGGACGAACCCGAGCGCTCGAGCTCGGTACCGGCAGCGTCCTCTGGCGGAGTTCCGAGGCCGCGATGCCGCTCGGCCTCCTGGGGGACGTGCTGGTCGCGCTGGACGGAAGAAAGGGTCTCGGCGGGATGCGGCTTCTCGCCCTCGATCCGCGGGATGGTGCGCTTCGGGCCGAGCGGGACGTCCCGATGCCAACGGAGATTCGGGCGCGCACGCGACCAGGGATCGCCGATCGTTTCGAGATGATCGCCGTTCCGAACGGGTCATCGCTCGAGCTCCGTTGGCATTACCAGCGTCGGTCCGTGCGGGGAGCGCCGGCGGTGAACGAAGAATCGTTCGCGGCGGCGGAGGTGCTCTCCCGCGCCGGCGCCTTCTCGGTGTCCTGGGACGGGGCGATGATGGCCATCGGCGAGAATGTGAATCTCCCGCCGGACAGCGCCGCTTTCAGCATCCGAATTCCAGCCGAGGCGTTGCGGACGGGACAGGAGGCCCCTCTGCAGCGGCTTTCCGCCGACGGCAGTACGGTGATGATCTCCGAGCCGGGGGCGCCGTCCGGTCATGGGCCGGTATTCCGCTGGCGGATCCTCGGCCGCGACGGCAGCTTTCTGGGAGAACTCCTCAGTCACTACGGCAGCGCGCCTTTTGTGGTGCGCGAGGGGCTGCTCCTCTATCGGCGCAATCCCCTTCTCCTGGTCGGGGAAAACGGTGGCCTGATCGAACAAGGCTCTCGCCTGATCGCTTGGGATCTCGCAACCGCATCGGAACGTTGGGCGGTCGAAGTTTCGGAGCTTGCGTATTTCGGACCTGCCCCGCCCTGAGGCGCCCGCGGGGCTTTTCCGGCTTCAGCGCGAAGGCCCGGTATCGCGCGCGGCCAACATCAACCGATCGCGCCCCGAGTCCTTCGCCCTGCGCAGGGCCTCATCCGCGCGGGGGAAAGCCAGGTTCAACGTCTCGCCGGGGGCCAGCTCGGTCGCGCCGATCGATACGGTGCTCGGCCATCCCGCCTCGGCCAAAGCGCGGTTGATCCGCCCGCGGAGATCCTCGAGCACGCGACCGGCGTCGCCCAAGGTGAGCCCAGGCAGAATGAGCACGAACTCATCGCCGCCATAGCGGAAGAATTCATCGGTCTTGCGGATGCGCGAGCGAATCGTTCGTCCCATGGCAGCGAGCAGCCGGTCGCCGGCTTCGTGGCCGAGGGTGTCGTTGGCCTCTTTGAAGCGGTCGAGATCAAGGACGGCGAGCACGGCGGGGAGTTTCTGGAGGGGCAGGGTTGAACGCAGCTCGAAGAGGCGGCGGCTTCCGGCCCCAGTGAGCGTGTCATAGCTGGCCAATTGCGCGAGCGTATCGCGCTGCAAACGGAAGCGCCGGACGAACAAGGCGGCGAAGAGGATGGATAACAAGGAGGTGACCGCGAAGCTGAAAGCCTGGATGCGTTCGATGCCGCCGCCGACGATCGCGAGCAAACACCCGGCCAAAAGCAGGTTGGCGACGAGCGCGAAAGGAAATGGCGCGACGAGAAAGGCGATCCAATAGATCACATAGGCCCAATGAAAGGCGTGCATGCCGATCCACAGGGCGAGGAAGGCATTCGCGAACATGCAAAAGCTGGCGACGGCGATGCCTACGCCGCGCACCTGGCGAGCGTAACGGGCCCAGATGGATAGCAGGACCAAGCACAGGGCGACCGTCGCATCCGCGATGGCGACGAACCAGTCCCCACGGATCGCCCGCACGGGGGCGAAAACGCCGATCGCGAGCGCGCCGAGTAGCAAAAAAGCGATCAGGATGCTTCGTTCGAAGGATTCTCCGGCGAGCATCCCTGCGCGTGTTGCGGCCGATTCATCCTCTGCCGCCATGATGCTCGCTTTCCGTTCAACGAACCCCCTGCCGCCTCAGCGAGTCCGGCGCGAAGGCTGCGAGCGGGAGGGTGTCGAAGGCCTCGAAACCGCGGGTTTCCTCGTGCATCAGACCGAGCGCCGCGTAGCGTCCGTTCTTGAGGTCATAGACCACATCGACCCCTGGGCGCATCGCCCCGGCTTCGGGGAAGACCACGGTATGGATCTCGGCCACCCGCCAAAGCTGCCCGAGACCGTCCCAATGATCGGCGGCGAGCACCTGGAAGCTCGCGGCATCCACGTACAGCCGTCGCTTGGCGTAGATGTGGCGTTGCCCCGACTTGAGGCGCCCTTCGATGATGTACACCTCGTGCTCCTCGTAGCGGAGGTGTTCGGGCGCGAGGTGTCCCGGCCGGATCAGGTCGCGCGAACTCAGCCGGCCGTCGAGGAGGCGATAGGCGTTGTAGGGCACGATCAGGCGCTTTTTGCCGATCAGATGCCAGTCGTAGCGATCGGGCGAGCCATTGAAGCCGTAGAGCTGATCGGCGGTACGCAGTCCATCCGAGGCGGTGGCGGGGTTGTCGTAAGCGACATTGGGGGCACGACGCACCCGCCGCTGGCCGGGGTTGTAGGTCCAGGCCAAGCGCGGCTGCTCGACCTGGTTGAGGGTCTCATGCACGAGCAGGAGCGTGCCGGCAAGCCTCGGCGGCGCGGTCACCTCCTGGAGGAAGTACTGGATGATGGGCTCGCCGGCGTAGTCCTCGGCTTGGTAACGGTCGAGCACAGTCTCGGTCACCCGGATCGGCTCGAATGCGCCGCCGGCGGTGACGTTGGCCTGCATGTACGTGCGCCGCCAGGCCTTGCCGCGCCAGGTGAGCTTGTGGTTCCAAAGGACCTCGAGCGCCGACTTCGGGTCGGGAAAGGGCAGACCACGGCGGGCGTCGATCACGCCATTGCCATCGGCCGTGAGCCGGGCACCGCGTTCGACGTTGGCGCGGGTGGCTTGGTGGAACCAGTCCGGGGCGGTGAAGGCAGGGCGGCTTGGGTAAACCGGGATGCGGAAGCTGGGATAACGCTCGAGCATCGCGGCGTGACCCTCGCTCAGACGCTCGCGGTACTGCCCGAGGTTGTTCTGGTCGATGACGAACAGGGGCTGGTCGTCAGGATAAGGATCGGGGGGGCCGCCCCTCGCGGCGACGGCCGAGGGGATCAGAAGAAGGGCACAGAGCGAGGCTCGCAGCAGCATCGCGGTCAGCACGCGCAGGAACTCAGGCCAAGCGTAGCCCAAACGGCGGAGGGAGCGAAGACCGAGCGCTGCCAGAGCCTCCGCGGAGGGCCTCGGCGTCCTTGATAAGGTTCTGTTTTTAGGGGACTTTTATACGTCCAGGTGGAGCACTTTGAGCGCGTTCTGCTCGATGAACTGCCGCCTCGGCTCCACCGCCTCGCCCATCAGCATGGCGAACATCTGATCCGCGGCCACCGCATCCTCGATGGTTACCTGGAGCAGGCGGCGGGTCTCGGGATTGACCGTCGTCTCCCACAGCTGCTCGGGGTTCATCTCGCCCAAGCCCTTGAAGCGCTGGATGGTGCGACCGCGGCGCGCCTCATCGAGCAGCCAGTTCGCCGCTTCGGCGAAGCTCGCGACCGGGGCACTGCGTTCGCCCCGCACGACCCGAGCCCCGGGGCGGATCAGATCGCGCACTTGCGCGGCATGTTGAGCGATGGTGCGGTACTCGTGGGAGGCGAAGAAGCCGAACGGCAAGCGCGTCTCGCTTCGCATCCCGAGGTGCTCACGCAGGACGACGAGCAGGCGCGAGGGGTCCGAAGCGAGTGAAACGGAGAGCTTGGGGCGGCCGAGGGCCTCACGGCGCAGACGCTGGTCGAGCAGCCGCACCCAATCACGAGCCGCCGCCGGATCGTCGAATGCGGCCTCGGGGAACGGCGGCAGATCGAGAAGGGCATGGAGCAGCTCGGGCTCATGGCGCTGCGAGAGGCGGCGGATCAGCTCCTCCACGCGATGGTGTTCGCGGAGGAGCTGCTCGAGCGGAGCGCCTGCGATCGGGGGCTCGCCCTCGGCGGGATAGAGGGCGGCACCCTCCACGGCGTGGGCGATGAGGTATTCGGCGAGTGCGGCGTCGTCCTTGAGGTAGAGCTCCTGCTTGCCCTGTTTGATGCGATAAAGCGGGGGCAGACCGATGTAGACATGGCCCCGCTCGATGAGCTCGGGCATCTGGCGGTAGAAGAAGGTGAGCAAGAGCGTCCGGATGTGCGAGCCGTCGACGTCGGCATCGGTCATGATGATGATGCGGTGGTAGCGGAGCTTCGTGATGTCGAACTCCTCGCGGCCGATGCCGCAGCCGAGCGCGGTGATCAGCGTTCCGATCTCGGCCGATTCGAGCATCTTGTCGAAACGCGCCTTCTCGACGTTGAGGATCTTGCCCTTGAGCGGGAGGATCGCCTGATTGCGGCGATTGCGGCCTTGTTTGGCCGAGCCGCCCGCGGAATCGCCCTCGACGATGAACAATTCCGAGAGCGCGGGGTCTTTTTCCTGGCAATCCGCGAGCTTTCCGGGTAATCCGGCGACGTCGAGCGCGCCTTTGCGGCGGGTCATCTCCCGCGCGCGTCGGGCCGCTTCGCGAGCGCGGGCGGCCTCCACGACCTTGGCGGCAATGGCGCGGGCTTCGGCGGGATGTTCGAGCAGGAACTCGCCGAGCTTCTCGGCGATGATCTTCTCGACCACCGGCTTGACCTCGCTGGTGACCAGTTTGTCCTTGGTCTGGGAGGAGAAGCTCGGGCTTGGCATCTTGACCGAGAGCACCGCGATCAGGCCCTCGCGCATGTCCTCGCCGGAGAGCTCGGTCTTGGCGTTACGTAGGAGTCCGGATTCGGCGATGTATTGCCCGAGCGTCCGCGTCAGGGCGGCGCGGAAGCCAGCGAGGTGGGTTCCGCCGTCCTTTTGCGGGATGTTGTTGGTGTAGCAGAAGGTGGTGTCCTGATAGGCATCGGTCCATTGCAAGGCGGCTTCGACGGCGATCTCGCCCTCACGTCCGCGGATGTGGATGACCGTGGGATGGAGCGGCGCCTTGAGCTGGGCGAGATGCTCGACGAAGCTTTGAATGCCGCCTTCGTAGCGGAATTCGTCGCGGCGATCCTGGCGCTCGTCGATGAGCTCCATGCGGATGCCGGGGTTGAGGAAGGCGAGCTCGCGAAGCCGCTTGGCGAGGATGTCGTAGTGGAACTCGGTGTCGCTGAAGATCTCGGGGCTCGGCTTGAAGCGCACCAACGTGCCGCGGCGCTCGGTCGGCTCGAGCCGGGTGAGGGGATAAAGCGGCTCCCCGAGCCGATACTCCTGCCGGTGGCGGTAGCCATCGCGCCAGATGACGAGCTCGAGATGCTCGGAGAGGGCATTGACCACCGAGACGCCCACGCCATGGAGCCCACCGGACACCTTGTAGGCGTTGTCGTCGAACTTTCCGCCCGCATGAAGCACAGTCATGATGACCTCGGCGGCGGAGCGTCCCTCCTCGGGGTGGATATCGACCGGAATGCCGCGACCGTTGTCGAGAACGGACACCGAACCGTCGCTGTGGACGGTCACGACGATGTGGTCGCAGTGGCCAGCGAGGGCCTCGTCGACGGCATTGTCGACGACCTCGAACACCATGTGATGCAGGCCGGTGCCGTCGCCGGTGTCGCCGATATACATTCCAGGACGCTTCCGGACGGCGTCCAGGCCGCGAAGCACTTTGATCGTGGAGGAGTCGTAGGCGGGAGCGGGTGAAGCTTGCGACGTCATGCGCGGGAGCTTGAGGAATCCGCGTCGGGAAGCCCGTCATTATAGTCCCGGCCTGGGCTGACCGCCCCTCGTTCCACGTGGAACCAGCTCATCGAGCGGGTCCAGCGACGGATGCTCGATGGTGTATCGGTGATCGTGATCCAAACCTGCGCGGTGGTTTCGGCGAGGAGCTCGATCACGGCTTGCTGCCGATTGCCATCGAGATCGGCGGCGAAATCATCGAGCGAGAGGACCGGCGTTTCTCCGTCCCTCCTCTCCAAGACCTTCGCCGCCGCGAGAAGGAGCGCGAGGGCGGCCAGTTTGGCCTGACCGCGCGAAAGCTGCTCCCCGAGCAATTCGCCGCAGCGCAGCTCAAACCCCCCTCGATGCGGACCCCACTCGGTCCGACCCCGTAGCCGATCCTGAGCCCGGCGCCGCGTAAGAACCTCCTCCAAGCGTAGGCCTGCGGGCCAGCCATCCACCGCGATCAGCTCGGCTCGCGCGAGATCGGAGAGCAGACGGGGAGCGATTTCGGCGAAAGCCGCCTGAAGCCGCTCGACCCCCATCCGCCTCCAAGCCGCGATCGATTCCCCGGCGCTGGCGATGCTCGGTTCCCACGCGGCCAGAGCGCGATCTTCCGCGCCGCTGCGGATGGCGGCATTGCGCTGGCGCAGGGCTCGCCGGAAGTCTCTCCACACCCCGAGAAAAGCCGGTTCCACGTGGAACATGAGCCAGTCGAGGAAACGGCGTCGCTCTTCACGCGGTCCCTGCACCAGCGCATGACTTCCTGGATGCTGGGTCAACACCCTGAAGAGGGCGAGCAGTTCAGCCTGTGCTCGACGCACCCCCTCGATCCGCGCTTCCCCCACCCCATCCGCCCAGGTCCAGGAACCTCGCTGTAATCCCCCGGCCCTCTCCACCACCGCCGCGACGGTGAGCCCCTGCGAGCCCCTCCTCACCAGCCCCTCCATCCCGCGGGCCCGAAAACTCCGCCCATGCCCGAGCAGGTGGATCGCTTCCAAGACCGAGGTCTTGCCCGCCCCGTTGGGGCCCTCCAGCACCACCAGGTCCCCGCCGATCTCCATGCGGGCTGCCGCGATGCAGCGCAACCCGCCGATCCGAAGCGCTCTTAGGCGCATTCGCGCTCCGGATCCCTCGCTCTCACAGGCGAAGCGGCATGATCACGTGACGATCGCTCTCATCCCCCTCCCCCTGCAGTAACGCGCTCGAGTACGCATCGCGCATCCGCAGCACGACCCGCTCCCCGCTCACGGCTCCGATCGCATCGAGCAGGTAATGCACGTTGAAACCGACCGCGATCCCCCTCGCGTTCCCTTCCGCATCCAGCTCTTCGACCGCCTCCTCCCGTTCCGGGTTGTCGGCACTGACGCGCACCGACCCGTCCCCGAACTCGAGCCTCACCCCGCGCAACTTCTCGTGCGCCAGGATCGCGACCCGCTGCAGGACCTCGCGGAAAGCGGCCCGTCCGATCAACGCCGTCCGCTCGGCGTTGATCGGAATCACCGCCTGATAATCCGGATAACGCGCATCGATCAGCTTCGAGGTGAAACAAAGTCCTTTCACCTGGAGCCTCAAAAGATTCGGTCCCACCTCCAGCCGCAACACTTCCTCGTCCTCGAGCTCGGCGAGGATCCTTTGGATTTCCAACACTGCCTTGCGCGGCACGATGAACTGCCGAGACCGACCCACCGTCTCGGCGAGCGCTCGCTCGGCCAAGGCCAAACGATGACCTTCCGTCGCCACACAGCGCAGACGCTGTCCCTCGACGTCGAACAAGAGACCATTCAGAAAATACCGGACGTCGTTTTGCGCCATCGCGAAGGCCGTCCGCTCGAGGGCGCTGCGCAGCACCCCGGCCTCAACCGCGATCGCGAGCTCCCCTTGGAACTCATCGATGCTCGGGAAATCCGCCGCCGGCAGCGTCGAGAGTCGATAGCTTCCCCTGCCTGCCCGGATCCGCAGCCGGCCTTCTTCCACGACGAACTCGATGATCGTCTCCGCCGGACAGCTTCGTACGATCTCCACCAGCTTCGCCCCACTCGCGGTCGTTTCCCCTTCCTCGATGACCTCCGCATCCACCCTCGCCCGCATCTCGGCCTCACCATCGTTTCCGACCAACCGCAGCTCGCCCTCCGACGCCGCGAGCTTCAGATTCCCATAGATCGGATGCTGCTGCTGAGGACGTCGGTCGATCACCGCCGCCGCATGCTGCAGGGGACGCAGGAGCGCTTCTCGCATGATCTTCACACGCATGGATTTTCTCCGATGCTGATGATGAACCCGGTGGATCGGTGGAAGACGTATTCAACCGTTTGTTTTCAACAACTTTTTTCCAATGGTTTGGTTGGGATCGGTGCGGGTATGGACTGTGGAGAGATTGTGCACACCCCGATCCCCCAGCCTCGCCCACGGATTATCCACAGCGCTTCATCCACTGAGCATCCGCAGCAGCCGCTCCCAATCCTCGCGCAGCCTTCCCTCGCTTTCCCGCAAGCGCGCGATCTGCTCGCAGGCGTGCAAGACAGTCGTGTGGTCGCGCCCTCCGAAGGCATCCCCGATCTCGGGCAAGCTGTGGTCGGTGAGTTCTCTCGCCAAGGCCATCGCCATCTGCCGCGCGCGCACCAGGGAGCGAGAGCGCTGCCGCGAAAGAAGGTCGGCGAGCCGGATGCGGTAATACTCGGCGACGACGCGCTGGATATTGGCGATGTTCGCCTGCTGCTCCTGGGCGTGCAGCAAGTCGCGCAGGGTCTCCTGGGCAAACTCCACCGTGATCGGTCGGCCAAGGAAAGCGGCCCGTGCGCTCAGGGTGTTGAGGGCTCCTTCGAGATCGCGAACGTTCGAACGCATCCGCCGCGCGATCAGGAAGGCGACCTCCTCCGGCAGAGCGATCCCCCGCGCCCGCGCCTTGCTCAGCAAGATGGCAGCACGAGTCTCGAAGTCCGGCGGTTCGATGGCCACGGAAAGACCCCAGCCCAGGCGAGACTTCAGCCGCGGTTCGAGGTTGTCGTACTCCTTGGGGTAGCGATCGCAGGTGAGAACGATTTGCTGCTTGCCGTCGAAGAGCGCGTTGAAGGTGTGGAAAAACTCCTCCTGGGTACGCTCCTTGCCCGCGAAGAACTGGATGTCGTCGATGAGCAGGGCATCCACGGTGTGGAACTGGCGCCTGAACTGATCCATCGACTTGTCGGCGAGCGCCTTCATCATCGCGGCGAAGAACTGCTCGGAGCGTAGATAAAGCACCCGCCTCTGCCGGTCCAGCCGATGCATCAGATTGCCGCAGGCGTGCATCAAATGGGTCTTTCCAAGACCCGTGCCCCCATACAGCAGCAGCGGGTTGTAATCGCGCCCCGGATTGTGCGCGACCCGCCACGCGGCGGCCCGCGCCAACTCGTTCGATTTGCCTTCGACGAAGCTTTCGAAAGTGTAGTTGGGGTCCGTGTTGCACAGCGGCTCGGCACGAGAGCGTGCCGGCGGCGGCTCGCCGCCATCGAGACGCAGCTGGACCCGCAAACCCTCCCCGATGCTTCCGATGAGCTCCTCCAGCCGCGCGCGGAAACGCTTCTCGACCTCCTCGAGGACGAAGGGGTTGGGCGCCAGAAGCACGATCGCGTTGGCCTCGCGACGCGCCCTCAGCGGGGCGAGCCATGTGTGGAAATCCTCCAGGCTCGTCTCGCTGCGCAAGCGTTCTAGACAACGTTCCCACACGGGTTCCATGGCTGCGCAGGGTGGCGCCGCTCGACTGGCGAGAGGGGGGAAAGATCACTATAGCCAGCGATCGCCTCGACGTCCAAATCACGCCCGACCGTCGAGCGGGTTCCGTTGACCAGCCGCCAACCTTGAAGCTACTCTAGGAAGCTTTCGATCAACGGGAGCGATCGCGATGAAGCGCACCTTCCAACCGAGCCGGCTCAAGCGAGCGCGCGACCATGGCTTTCGCGCGCGCATGGCCACTCGCGGCGGCCGCCTCGTCCTCAAGCGTCGCCGGGCCAAGGGTCGCAAACGGCTGACGCCGGTCTGAGCGCCCCAGGCCCATGCCGGGCGAGCGGTTTCCGAAAAGCGCCCGGATCCGACGCCGCGCCGACTTCGATCGCGTCTTCGCCGCTCGTCTCCAACTCGCTGGCCGCTACCTCAAGATGCACCTCGCCCCTGCGGGGGCCGAGGGGGCTCGCCTCGGCTTCGCCATCAGTCGACGATCCCTGCCTTTGGCCCACGAGCGCAATCGGCTGAAGCGGATGTTACGCGAGGATTTTCGCAAGGCGCGTCACCGTCTGCCGCCGCTCGACATCGTGGTCAGCCTGCGCCAGCGTGACTGCCCGGAGTTTCGAATTCTGCGCGAGGAGGCCCGCGCGCTGTTCCTCCGGCTCCACGAACTCGAGTCGCTTCCTTCGCCTCGAAACCCGGGCGCTCTCCATTCTTCCCCCGACGCCACCCCGAAGCCTGGCTCCGAGACGCCTGCATGAATCCTCTTCGAACCCTGCTCTTCCTCGCGTGGCTGTTCACCCTCTTCCTGCTCTGGCAGAACTGGGTCTTGTTCGAGGCGCGGCGCGCTCCGGCAACGCCGGTGCCGGCGGATTCGCCTGAGGAATCCGCGGCCGAACGGCCTAGCGTACCCGGTGATCTGCCCCTGATCGACGTGGAGAGGGGGCAATTGCAAGCCTCGCCGCCACCGGCGGAAGCGCTGGTCGAGGTCGAGAGCGACTTGCTTCGACTTCGCTTTTCACCCCGTGGCGCGAGCCTCGTGGGCGCGGAGCTTCTCGCCTACCCGATCGATCCCCGCCGCCCCGAGCCCGTGGTCGAGCTCCTCGGCGAATCGCCCACCCTGTTCCACGTCGCGCAGAGCGGCTGGATCGGGCCCGATGGCGTGCTTCCGGACCATCTCGCTCGCTTCACCGCCCTCGATGGTCCGCGGCGCCTGGAAGGAGAGCGGCTGGATCTGCGCTTCGTTTGGGAGGATCCCGATCACCATCTGCGGCTCGAGCGTACTTGGAGGATCCATCGCGGGAGCTATGTGCTCGAGCTCATCGATCGCTGGACGCATTCGGGCGAGACGGCCCGGCGCCTGCATCCGTATCACCAGCTGCTGCGCTCCCCGCCGCCGCGTCCGAGCGCCTTCAGCTTCACGAACCCCGAGCTTTACAGTTTCGTCGGCGCCGCCTGGTGGAGTCCCGAGGCCCGATTCGAGAAGCTTGCTTTCGAGGATTTCGCCCGCTCGCCCATCGCGAGCCCCCGCTCCGTGGAACGCGGTTGGATCGCGATGCTCCAACACTATTTCGTCGCCGCCTGGATCCCCTCCACCGAGCATCCCTTCCAGCTTCAGACCGCGGTCTCCGAGCCAGGGCGCTTCCTGATCCGAGCGATCGGGCCCGGCATCCTACTCGAGCCGGGAGCCTCCCATGAGAGCCGCGCGCGGCTCTACGTCGGACCGAAGCTTCAGAAGCTCTTGCCCGAGGTGGCCGAGGGACTCGATCTCACCGTCGACTACGGCATCTTCACCATCTTCGCCAAGCCCCTGTTCTGGCTGCTCGAGTTCTTCCATCGGCTGCTCGGCAACTGGGGGCTTGCGATCATCGCGCTCACTGTGCTCATCAAGCTCGCGTTCTACAAACTGAGCGAAGCGCAGTACCGCTCGATGGCGAAGCTGCGCAAGCTTCAGCCGCGCCTGGAGGCGCTCAAGGAACGCTACGGCGATGATCGCCAGAAGCTCAATCAAGCGATGCTCGAGCTCTATCGCAAGGAAAAGATCAATCCGCTCGGCGGCTGCCTTCCCATCCTCATCCAGATTCCGGTGTTCATTGCCCTCTACTGGGTGCTTCTCGAATCGGTGGAGTTGCGGCAGGCACCCTTTTTCGGCTGGATCCGTGACCTGTCGGCCAAGGATCCCTACTACGTGCTTCCCGTGCTCAACGGCATCGCCATGTGGCTCACTCAGCGTCTGAGCCCGAGTCCGGGGATGGATCCCCTGCAGCAGCGGGTGATGCAGACGCTACCCATCCTGTTCGCGGTTCTCTTCGCCTTCTTCCCCTCTGGACTGGTGCTTTACTGGACGGTCAACGGCGTGCTCGGCCTCGCCCAGCAGTGGTACATCCTGCGCAAGTTCGAGGGCTCGGCTCGCCGGGCATGAGCGAGGACACGATCACCGCGAGCGCCACGCCGCCGGGCCGCGGTGCGATCGGCATCGTGAGGCTTTCCGGCACCCGCGCCTTTCCCCTGGCCTTGGCGCTCACGGGGGTGGCGCCGCGACATCGCCGAGTGCAACGGGTCACTTTCCGCGACGCCGCCGGCGAGCCCATCGATGAGGGCCTGCAGATCGGTTTTCGCGGACCCCGCTCCTTCACCGGCGAGGATTGCGTGGAGTTTCACGCCCATGGCGCGCCGGTGGTCCTGGCCATGCTCGAAGAGCGCCTGGTCGAGCTCGGCGCCCGCCGCGCGCGCCCGGGCGAGTTCTCCGAGCGCGCCTTCCTCAACGGCAAGATCGACCTCATCCAGGCCGAGGCGATCGCCGATCTCATCGCCGCAGGAAGCCGCGCCGCGGCGCGCGCCGCCTTGCGCAGCCTCAGCGGGGTCTTCTCCGCGCGCGTGCAGAGCCTCGCCGAGGCGATGCTTGCGCTTCGCGTCGAAGTGGAGGCCGCGATCGACTTTCCCGAGGAGGCGCTCGATCTTTCAGGCCGCGAGGCCCTCGCCGCCCGTATCGCCTCGCTTTCCGCCGCCATCGATGCCCTTCGCGCCGAGGCCGAGCGCGGCTTTCGGCTGCGCGAGGGTTTTCACGTCGTGCTCCTCGGCCGTCCCAATGCCGGCAAATCGAGCCTGCTCAATGCCCTCATCGGCGAGGATCGGGCCATCGTCACGCCGGTTCCTGGCACCACCCGCGATTTATTGCGGGAGTGCCTCGATTTCGGCGGTTTGGCGCTCACCCTGGTCGATACCGCGGGCCTGCGCGAGACCGAGGAAGCCGTGGAGGCGGAGGGGATTCGCCGGGCGCTCGCCGAGGCGAGCCGCGCCGACCTCATGCTGCTCGTGCTCGATGCGGCTGCCGCCGAGACCCCCGAGCCGCTCCTCGAGAAGCTGCCGGTGGATGGCGACATCTTGACGGTCTATACCAAGATCGACCTCCTCCCCGAGTTCCATCCCCCGCCGGGAGCGCTTGCGGTGAGCGCCAAGACCGGTCAGGGCCTGGATCGCCTGCGGGCGTGTTTGGCCGAGCGGGGCGGAGCGCTGGCCGCCGAGGGCAGCTTCAGCGCGCGGCAACGCCACCTCGAAGCGCTGGCCCGATGTCGGGGACACCTCGAGGCCGCCAGTGGGCGAATGCGGCCCGGGGAAGAGGAGCTGCTCGCCGAGGAACTGAGGCTTGCCCATCGGGCGCTTGCGGAGATCACGGGCGAGGTCTCGAGCGAGGAGCTGCTCGGCGCGATCTTCTCGAGCTTCTGCATCGGCAAGTGATTCCGACATCGCTCCGACCTCGTTCCGGCGAGGCTTCAGGGCAGCCGACGTGGAGGCGCGAAATGCTTGCAAGTTCGCTCCTCTTTGCTGCGCTTGCCTCGCCCGCGGCCGACCTCGAGCACGGGGCCGCCTTGTTCGCGAGCCACTGCCGACAATGCCACGGTGTCGGAGGAAAACTCGATCCGGAAGGCCCGGTGGTGAAGGCCTTGCCGGCCACCCCGAAGGATTTCTCTGATCCGCTGTTCAACAGCCGCGAGCCGCGGGCGGACTGGGCGATCGTGATCCGGCATGGGGGGTCCGCGCTCGGCTTCTCATCGGCCATGCCCGCCTTTGGCAGCATTCTCTCCGATCGGACATCGAGGACCTGCTCGCTTACCTCAAGAGCATCCCACAACCCCATCGTTATCCCGACGGGGATCTCAACCTCTTCGTCGGCACCCGGACGAAGAAAGCCTTTCCCGAGGATGAATGGGTGATCAAGCACCGGCGCACCCGCCGTGCGGGGATCGTCCGCGACGAGACGGTGCTCAAATTCGAGCGCCGCTTCGGCGAGCGCTCGCAGTTCTTCGCCGAGGGGCTTTGGGCGGAGGGCGCGCGCGGTCGGAGGGCGGAGACGCTCGAGCTCGGAGTGAAGCACGTCTTCGCTGAGAACCTCGAGGCCGAGTTCCTGGCCGCAGCCGGAATCGGGCTGCGCGCGCCGCTGGTCGGCTCGTGCCAGTTCGAGCTACGCCCCTTCCTCGCGGTCGCCAAAGCCCTCTCCTCGGCGAGTTGGCAGGGGAGCCTGCGCCTCATCCTCCCGGAGAGCGGGCTTGATCGCGGTGGGATCGAGCTGGGCTCGGTGCTCCATTGGCTCTGGAGCGACTGGCCGCGCCAGCCGATTCCAGCCATTGAGCTCTTCGCCGAAAAGAAACCGCTCTCGGGAGGGCGCTGGCGCTACTCGGCCATCCCGCAGCTTCGCTTCGGCCTCAATCGCCGCGGTCATGTGATGGCGACGGTGAGCTATGAGTATCCGCTCAACGCGCGGGCTCTACGCGATGAGCGGCGCTGGCATCTCATGCTCGCCTGGGATTTCGCCGATGGAGGGCTGCTCGAGGGCTGGTGAGCCGTCTCGGCGGGCGAGGAGCACGAGGTTGGGCCAGCCGAGGTGCCCGTGCCCGGGGGACCAGACGAGCGCCAGGACGCTTTCGCTGAAGCCATGCTCGCGAAGCTCCTCGAGGAGCTTCCAGCCGTAGGTCCGGTAGCAGAGGATTCCCCTTTCCGGGCTCAGCGGATCGCCATGATAGATGGGCGGTAAGAGGTGTTCGATGCGGCCGTCTTCAGCGACCCGCGCCCGCTCCTCATGGTCCTCGCGCTCGCAGTCGAAGGGCGCGCTCAGCACCAAAACACCGCCTGGGACGAGCACCCGCGCGAACTCACGAAGCGCCGGCAGATGTTGCGGCAGATGTTCGAGCACGTCGAAGCAGAGAAGGTGCTCGATGCTTTCGCTGGCAAAGGAAAGGCGGGTGAGGTCCTCGTGGCGAAGCGCACCGAGCGCGGGGTCGGGCACGCATTCGCCGGGCATGCGTTCGGCGCCCAGGTATTCGCTCCCGATCGCGTCGGGGAAGCGGCATTTCAGCCAGGCGTAGAGCGGCGTGGTCTGCTCGCTCAGGTAGATGCGGGCGTGGGCCTTGGGCCCGCCGTAGGCGAGCCAGAGCGCGATCGCGGCGCGGAGGCGATTGTTCAGGCCGCAGCCGCGACAGTGCAGGCTCTCGCGTAGGGCATCCGCGCCCTCCTCCGCAGGCAGGCTGAACTCGCAGCGCTTGCGGCAGAGCGCGCAAAGCCCCTCGATGCTCTTTTTCCCGAACAGGCGCGCGCGAAGCAGCCGATCGCGCTCCCAGTAGCGAGCGAGCCACGAGCGGGCATCGCGGTACTCGCGATGGCTTCGGAAGAGCGCGAGGCACGGGAGGGCAGGAAGGGGCTCCATCCGAGCATCCTCGCACAGCCCGTGCCAGCCTGGCTCGAGCTGGTGGTACATTGGCACGCCGTGGGGGGCTTCGACGAGTAGTTCATAGGCGATGCGCGTCCTCGTCACCGGCGGCAGCGGCTTCCTCGGGCAGGCGATCTGCCGGCGCCTGCATGCGCGCGGCGATGAGGTCGTCAGCCTCGCCCGCGCGCGAAACGACGCATTGGACAAGCTCGGCATCGCGCAGATCGAGGCCGACATCACCTCCTACGATGCGGTGGTGGATGCGATGGAGGGTTTCGATGCCGTGATCCACTGTGCGGCCAAGGTCGGGCCCTGGGGACGGCTTTCGGAGTTTTACCAGGTCAACGTGCTCGGGACCGATCACGTGCTCGCCGGCTGTACCGTGCACGGGATTCGCCGGTTGGTCTTCACCTCGACCTCCACCGTGGTGCACGACGGGCAGGACATCAACGCGGGACGCGAGACGCTGCCCTATGCCACCCACTTCCGCGCCCACTATCCGGCGACCAAGGCGATCGCCGAACGCCGGGTGCTCCGCGCCAATGGTCCTGAGCTCGCCACCGTGGCGCTCAGACCTCATCTCGTCTGGGGTCCCGGCGATCCCAATCTGCTGCCGCGCTTGGTGGAGCGCTCGCGGAAGGGGCGGCTGAGGCTGGTCGGCAAGCCCGGCAAGCGCGTGGACCACGTGCACGTCGAAAATGCTGCGCTCGCCCACCTGCTCGCCCTCGATCGGCTCGAGCCCGGCTCGCCGATCGCGGGACGGGTGTACTTCATCACCCAGGGCGAGCCGCTCGAGATCGGGGAATTCCTCAACGCGTTGCTCCAGGCCGCCCGAGCTCCGACGGTCGAAAAGCGCTGGCCGTTGAGCATCGCCTACGCCTTCGCGGCGGGATCCGAGCTGCTTTGGAGCCTGTTGCGTCTCAAGGGGGAGCCGCCCCTGACCCGTTTCATCGTCTCTCAGCTCGCCAGCGCGCACTGGTTCGCCATCGAGGCGGCGCGGCGCGATCTCGGCTACGAGCCGGAGATCCGCACCAAGGAAGGGCTCGAGCAGCTCAGCCGCTGGCTGCTCTACCATCCGCAATGACCCGAACCGCAGGGGTTAGAATCGCTCGGTGTCCTCGCCCGCGTCCTCCCCGCTCAGCGCTCTCGTGGGGGCCGTTCTCGAACGCGCCCTTCAGGCGGCTCTGGCCCTCGATCCAGGGACGCGCGAGGGCTTGCGTGCGCTCACGGGACGACGCTTGGCTCTGTGCATCGAGCCGCCGGGATTGAGCCTGCTGTTGAGCGTGGACGGCGAAGGCGGGATCAGGGTCTCGCCGCGCGCCGAGGAGGCCGAGCTCAGTCTGTCGGCGAGCCCCGCCGTTCTCGTCTCGCGATGGCTGGGAGCGCCGGTCGCGCCGGGGACGCTGCGCATGTCGGGGGATGTCGAGCTCGCGCGTGCCCTCGATCGCCTACTCTCCGGCTACGAGCCCGAGCTCGAACGCCCCTTCGTGATGCTCTTCGGGGAGCTCTTGGGTCCGAGGATCGCGGGCATCGCTCGTGCCATGATCGCCGGAATCGCCGGCCAAGCCCGCGCCTTCGCCGAGGATTTCCGCGACTGGGCGCTCGAACGGGAGGGGGTTGCGGTCTCGCGACCCGAGGCTGAGGCCTTCTACGCCGAGATCGAGGAGCTTCGCGATGCGGTCGAGCGTGCCGAGAAGCGGCTCGATCGGATCGCGGCGACGCTCGCCGCGATGGCCGAGGGCGGCTCGCGCGCCTGATGCGGCCCTCCTTCGCACTGCTCAGGCTCTGTCGGATCCTGCTCGCCCATCGCCTGGACGAGCCCTTCATCCCCCACTTGCCTTTCGCCGTGCGGCTCCTGCTCAGGCTGTGGCCGCGGGGGCGGCGTGACATCGCCGACAAGCCCTTCCCTGAGCGTCTTCGCCTGGCGCTGGAGGCGGCGGGGCCCATTTTCGTCAAAGCCGGACAAATCCTCTCCACCCGCCGCGATCTGCTCTCCCCCGAGCTCGCCGATGCGCTCGCCCGGCTGCGTGATCAGGTGCGCCCTTTCCCGGGCGAAGTCGCCGAGCGCGAGGTCGAGCGCGCGCTCGGTCGGCCGATCGGCGAATGCTTCGCCCGCTTCGAGCGCGAGCCGCTGGCCTCCGCCTCGATCGCCCAGGTCCATGCCGCGACCTTGCGCGGTGGCGAGGAGGTGGTGGTGAAGGTGCTCCGGCCCGGCGTGGAGGCCGAGATCGCACGTGACCTCGGACTTCTGCGCTGGCTCGCGGGAATCGTCTCGCGCCGTCATCCGCGCGCCGAGCGGATCCGTCCGCTCGAGATTTGGCGAGAGATCGCGACCACCCTCGAGAACGAGCTCGACCTCGGCCGGGAGGGCGCCAACGCCAGCGCGCTGCGCCGGCACTTCGAGGGCTCGGCCGACCTCTACGTGCCGAGGGTGTACTGGGAGCTTTCCGGCGAGCGAGTGTTGACCCTGGAGCGGGTGCGCGGCATCCCGGTGGATGACATCGCCGCGCTCGATGCCGCAGGGATCGATCGCAAGAAGCTGGCGGCGAAAGGCGTGAAGCTGTTCTACACCCAAGTCTTCCGGGACAACTTCTTCCACGCCGATGCCCACCCCGGAAACATCTGGGTGGATCCGGACTCCGGCAGCGAGCCCCGCTTCATCGCGCTCGACTTCGGGATCATGGGCTCGCTTTCGGAAATCGATCGCCATTATCTGGCCGAGAACTTCCTCGCTCTGTTCCGCCGCGACTGGAAGCGTATCGCCACCCTCCACCTCGAGGCGGGGTGGATCCCGCCCCATGTGCGCGAGGACGAACTCGAGGCCGCGGTCCGCACGGTCTGCGAACCCTACTTCACGCGCCCGCTCTCGCAGATCTCGGTGGCCGAGGTGGTGGCCAAGCTGTTCCGCACGGCACAACGCTTCGAGTTGGTGCTGCAGCCGCAGCTCATTCTGCTCCAGAAGACGCTGCTCAACATCGAGGGCCTCGGGCGTTTGCTCGATCCGAAGATCGACATCTGGGGAGTGGCCGGCCCCGTCCTCGAAGGCATTCTGCGCGAACGGCACCCCCTCGGCTTCGCCCTTCGTGAGCTGGGTTTGCCGCAGAGCCTATGGGGCCTGCCCCGTCAGCTCGCCGAGGCGGGGGAGCTCATCAAGCGCTTGCGAGGGGGCGAGCTGACCGTGCGCCTGAGCGAGGAGGACCACCGGCGGCTCAGCGAGCGTCGAGCGGGGCGCTCTGCGGCCCCCCTGGGCTTTCTCGCCGGCCTCATCGCTGCGGCTTCCCTCCTCGCTTGGTCCCCAGGGCCGATGGCTTGGCTCGCCCTCGGACTGGCATCCCTCTTGCTGCTCTTGGCCTGGCGGCATTCTTGAGGACCTCCATGCGCAGCTTTCTCCTCGGGCTCGTCTTCTCTTCGGCGTTCGAGTTCGGTGGAAGCGGTGTGGCCACGCCCACTCTCGACCGGGTGGCGATCCCCCTGGTCCCGGCCAACAACCTCGGATCCGGGGCCTTCACGATCGAGTTTTTCCTCAAAGCGCCCCCGGGCAGCAATCCGCTCGGTCCTGCCTGCTCGCCGGGCGCCGACGCCTGGATCGAGGGACACATCGTCCTGGATCGCGATGTCTATGGTCCCGGGGACTACGGCGACTTCGGCGTGAGTCTGATGCAGGGTCGTATCGCCTTCGGTCTCGCCCAGGGGACCATCGGTCTCACGCTCTGTGGAAGCAGCGACTTGCGCGATGGTCTCTGGCACCACGTGGCGCTCGTGCGCGAATCCTCGGGGATGCTCCGCCTGTTCGTCGACGGGGCGCTTCAGGGCAGCGTCATGGCTCCGAATGGCGATGTCTCCTACCGTCTCGGGCGGGCCACTCCTTGGCCTTGGGACCCCTATCTGGTGGTCGGTGCCGAGAAGCATGATGCAGGTCCGAGCTATCCTTCCTTCGCCGGACGGATCGCGGAGCTCAGGCTCTCGACCATCGCCCGCTATAGCGTCCCTTTTTCGCCGCCGGCGGGGCCTTTCGCGCCGGATGGCGCGACCGCGGGCCTTTTCGGGTTCGAGGACTTAAGCGGCATCTTGGTGCGGGACCGTGCCGGGGTGCAGGATGGTGAGCGGCGCGTCAATGCCGCCTGTCTGCCGCGGCCCAAGCGGGATGCGCCTTGGCGGCCGATGCTCTTCGACGATGGCTTCGAATGTTGAGGGAAGCCGAGCTTCCCGTGCTCTATGCCGATGAGTGGCTGGCGGCGGTGGCCAAGCCATGCGGACTGCTCGCGCATCGCAGCCTCATCGCCCCGGGAGAGAACGACGTCCTGCTCACCCGCCTGCGCGCGCAGTTCGGGCGGCGAGTGTTCTTGCCCCATCGCCTCGACCGCGCCACCTCGGGCGTGGTCCTCGTCGCCTTTGGCGAGGAAATGGCGAGGGCGCTGGGACGGGACTTCGCCGAGCGCCGCGTCGAGAAGCGCTACCTCGCCTTCGTCCGCGGCTGGTTCGAGCCGCCCGAGGGCGCGATCGATCGTCCCCTCGAGGTGCCCGGGCGGGGGCTCAGACCCGCCCTCACCCATTACCGCACCCTGGCGCAGGCCGAGCTCCCCATACCCACGCCACCGCACCCGACGACCCGCTGGTCCCTGGTCGAGGCCCGTCCGGAAACGGGGCGTTATCACCAGATCCGCCGGCATTTCAAGCACGCGAATCATCCAGTGCTCGGCGATACCACGCATGGCGATGCCCGCCACAACCGCCTGCTGCGCAGCTTTGGCATCCAGCGCCTGATGCTGCACGCCCTCTCGCTCGATTTCGTCCATCCGGCGACGGGGGAGCCTCTCCGCCTGGACGCGCCGCTCGATGAATCTTGGTTCGCCTTGGCCGAACGACTCGGTTTGCGCCTCCCTTGACCGAGGAGCGACATCGGCGACTGCATGATCCCATCGTCTTTGGCGCGATGCAGCGACCGATTAGCCTCTATCGCTTGATCTACGCGAGCGCGGTTTGCGAAGGCGTGGGCTCCTCGCAGGTGCGAGCGATTCTGGATGTCTCACGCCGCAACAATGCAGCCCTCGGGGTCACCGGGCTGTTGTGCTTCTCAAGCGGCGTCTTCCTGCAGTGGCTGGAAGGTCGGCGCGATGCGGTGAATCGCCTCTATCATCGGATCGCCTCCGATCCTCGTCACCGCGATCCCGTGCTGCTGTGGCTCGAGGACGCCCATGAGCGCGTCTTCGCCGACTGGTCGATGGGCTACGTGGGCGAAGGCGTGCTCGCCAGCGCCACCTTGTTCCGTTTCGGCATCAGCCGCCTCGATGAGCTACGCGAGCTTTCCGGTGCCGCGGTGGTCAAGCTGTTGCTCGCCCTCGGCGACCAGGCGCGGCGGCTTGGCCAAGCGGCCTAGAATGGCCGCCGATGAGTGCATCAGCGGAGTACGAGGCGCTGTACGCCGAAGCCGAGGCGCTCGCCGCGAGCGATCCCGCGGCGGCGGCGCGGCTGCTCGCCCGGGTTCTGGAGGCCGAGCCCGCTCACGTGCGGGCCCACAACCTGCGCGAGCGGATCGATTTTCCTTCGAGCTTCCGCCGCTGGATGCGGGTGGAATGCACGATCCATCCGGATGACGACATTTTTCGATTCTTCGCGCAGTATCCGGGCTGCCGCGATCCGATTCGCGCCTACCTCAGCGATGGCTGGCGCAGCCTGGCCGAACTCATGGTGCTGCTCGAACGCTGGGGGCGACCGTTGCTGTCCTTCGCCAAGGTTCATGAGTTCGCCGCCGGCTTCGGCCGCTTCACCCGCCACCTCGCGCCGCTTCTCGGAGAGCGGCTGAGCGCCGCCGAAATCGTCCCGGAAGCCGTCCATTTCCTGCGCGAACGGCTCGGCGTGCGGGCGGTCCCCTCCGATCACGACCCCGAGCGCTTCGTCCTGGAAGAAGCCCCTGAGCTCCTCTTCGCCCTCTCCTTCTTCACCCATCTGCCTCCAGCGCGCTGGCGGGCTTGGCTCTTGCGCTTCGCGAAGCTTTTGGCACCAGGCGGGTGGCTTCTGATCAGCACGCATGGCGATGCCGCCATCGCCGAATACGAGGTCGAGCTCGCGGCCGATGACTTCTTCCTCGCCGATAGCGAATCGCGCGCGCTTGCCGGCGAGGACTACGGCACGACCTTCCTGCGCGATCGGGCCATCGCCCGCTTGCTGAGCGAGCTTTTCCCGGGAGCGCGGATCGAGCACGCGCCGCGCGCCTTCTGGCTGGCGCAGGACGCCTGGCTCATCGTCCCGGGGGCCGGCGCTTGCGATTGAAGCAGGCGACGTAGAGCTCGGCGGTGGCGAGGTCCTGCATCGAGTAGCGCAAAAGCTCCGGGGTGTATTCGATGACCGGTTCGGTGCGAAGCGCCACGCGCCAGGGCTCGAAGTCCAAGGCTCGAAGCTCCTGCTCGAAGCTCGCCACGGTGATCGGATTGAGTTCCTCGAACCACTGCCAGTATTGGGCGGGGCTCGCGAACTCGCCGGCGCGATCGATGTAGCGCGGCGTGGTCGAGAGCACGAGCTCGCGCAAAGCCTCGCGGCTTCGTTTGAGATGCACGAAGGGTTCGTCGCTGAACTCGCCCAAGTGGTGGCCGAGATTGGAGTAGTAGAGCCCGGGGTGGGCGAAAAGCAGGCCATCGGGCTTCAACACCCGACGAATTTCCACCATCGCCTGGTGATGCCCGCCGGCGATGTGCTCGAGCGAACCCCAGGAGACGACGACGTCGAAGCTGTCCTCGCGAAAGGGTAGAAAGTTGCCGTCGGCGCGCAGGAAGACGAGCCCGGGGGCGAGGAGCGAGGCGGGAAGCCCGCGCTCGGCGAGGATCGCCGGCAGGCGCTCGAAGCCCGCGAAGGGGTCGATGCCGACCAGCAGTTCCGGCCGCCAGCGCCAGAACAGACCGAGGTCGGTGATCCCATCGCCGCAGCCGAGATCGAGAATCCGCCCCGAAAGCAGGGGCGAGTCCTTGAGCAGATATTCGCCGATGACCAAGGCCGCGTGGTCGAAGTGGCGGTGGAACCAGTCCTGAAGCCCTCGCCGGTAGGGGAGCGCGGCAGGATCGGGCTGACCGCTCCACGCCAGGGACAGCGGCTGAGCGGCTTCGGCCTCGGGCAGCGCATGCAGGGTGCTGCTCGTGCCGATCCATGCGCGGCCGTCGCGTGCGCTGAGTTCCAGGCGGACCTTGGCGGCGTGGCCGGCGAGGCCGCGCAAGACGAGCCGGTACTGCCCGCGCGGCAGCCAGTGCAGCCAAGCGCCCAGCTCGGCGAGGCCGTGGCGGGCAATTTCCTCTCCCTCGCGATCCAGCAGGACGAGATTGCCGCCGACCTCGAATAGGACAGGCGCTTCGATGCGAAGCATCCAAGCCATGACGGCTCGATCACTCGGCTGGGGCTCGAGAAACCAGGGAGACATGGACGAGGCCATCGGGGAAAGGCGCGAGTGTATCGCTCGGGGAGCCGGGCATGCCCGGGCGTGTGAAGGGACGCTGAAGACGAGATGAAATCCGGCTGAAGGGCCGCGTGAGGGAGCTCTCCCGGGCAGCGTGGTTCAGCTTGCAGACGTGTCCCGACCCTAACACTGCGCGCCGCGTTTGCCGCGCTCAAGGGCGTGATGCGGACGCGAAACCTTCCGAAAACTCCGATGGGGAGAACCACATCATGAAGCTTCGAATCGTGCATCCTTTCCTGCTCCTCGGCATTGCTGCCCTCGGCGGCTGCGCGACCATCACGCGCGGCACCACCGAGGCATGGACCGTCGAGACCGATCCCCCGAACGCCGAGGTCGAACTCTCGAGCGGCGAGCGCTGCCTATCGCCCTGTACCCTGCAGAAGAAGCGCAAGGAGACCTTCATGGTCACCATCCGCAAGGAATGCTACCGCCCGGTGCAGACCCAGGTGGTGAGTCAGGTGGCCGGCGCCGGCGCCGCGGGGATGGCCGGGAACGTCATCGTCGGGGGCATCATCGGTGCCGGGGTCGATGCCGCGAGCGGCGCGACCAAGGAGCTGAAGCCGAATCCGCTCGTGGTGCGGCTCGAGCCCGAGAACGGTCCCGGCTGCCGCCGCCGCTGAAGGCGGGTGGATCGGCTATCCTTGCGACCCGCCCGATGCATCGGGCGGGTCGTTTTTTCCTTCCCGCGATGGATGGGTTTGTGCTGCCAGAGGTCGGTCCTCGGGTGCCGCGCCTGAAACGCGGAGCGGGCCTTGCGCCGATGGCGCGCGCGCTGCTTCGGCTGTCGCGATGGCGGGTGACGGGGCTCCTGCCGAATCTGCCCAAGCTCATCGTCCTCGCGGCTCCCCACAGCTCCCTCTGGGACGGAATCGGCGGGATCGGCGCGGCCATCGCGCTCGGGGTGAAGGCGCATTGGCTCGGCAAGCACAGCCTGTTTCGCGGACCCTTGCGTCGTCCGCTGCTCGCGGCGGGTGGGATCCCGGTGGATCGCAGCCGGGCGCATGGGGCGGTGGCGCAAGTGGTGCGCGAGTTCAGGGAGCGCGAGGCGCTTTGGCTGGCCATCGCCCCGGAGGGCACGCGCAAGCCGGTGACGCGGTGGAAGACGGGTTTCTGGCACATCGCCCGCGCCGCCGAAGTGCCGCTGTTGCTCGTCGCCTTCCACTATCCCGAGAAGCGGATCGTGGTGGGGCCGCTCTATCACGTCGGCGAGGACCTCGAGGAGGACTTGCGCCGGATCCAACGTTTCTATGCGCCCTGGCGCGGGCGCCGCGGGAAGTCCGCGCTGGCTCCTCAGGGCTCGGGGTAGATGCGCACGTCCACGCGCAGGCCGATGGGCAGTTCCCGCCCGTCTTCGAGCCGGATCAGGGTCTCGAGCACGCGTGCGTCCCGTCGTTCGACCGGGTCGTCCGAGCGCAGCAAGCGCCGTCCCATGCGCAGGCCGACGCGTTCCACCACGCCGGAAAAGCGCTGCTCGGGGAAGGCATCGCTTCGCACCTCGACCCGGAGCCCGGGACGGAGTCTGGCGATGTCGAGCTCGTCCACCTCGGCGCGCACGTAGCGCGAGGAGAGATCGCCGAGACTGGCCACCGGCTTGGGATCGAGGGGGGCGACCAACTCGCCCTCGCGCAAGAGCAGCTTGAGGATCGTGCCATCGAGCGGGCTTCGGATGCGGGTCTTGGCGAGGGCGGCCTGAGCCGCGGCGAGCTCCGCCTCGGCGAGACCGATCCGGGCCTCGAGCAAGGCGAGCTCCTCGGCGCGCGGCCCGGCTTCGGCAAGCGCATACGCCGCCTCGGCGGCACGGGCCTCGGCCTGCGCCACCTCGGCCTGGCGAAGGCGCTCCTCGCGGGCGTCCTCGGCGAGCAGGCCGCGGGCGGCCAGCGCCTCGGCACGGGCGAGGGCGCCTTCGGCGCGTGCTCGCGCCGCTTCGGCCGCCTCCCAGCGCGCCCGGGCGAGGCGTCGTTCCTCCGGACGTTGGCCCGCGAGCAGCAAGGCGCGCTCGGCTTTCAGCACCTCGATTTGCCGCTCCGCCACGGCCACGCGCGCCGCCGCCTCCTCGGCGGCGATCTCGGCGATGAGCTGACCCTTCGCCACCCGTTCCCCTTCGACGACGTGGATGCGAGCGATACGCCCCGCGCTCTCGGCCACGATCAGACGTTCCTCTCCGACCGGCTCCACCGTTCCGCCGGCGTGGATCACTGGTGAGGCCTCCGCCACGAGCAGCAGGAGCGATGCGAGGACCTTCATCCGGACTCCTTGAGGCGACCGTCTTCGAGCCGGAGGATACGATCGGCGACGTCGAGCATCCGCGGGTCGTGCGTGACCACCAAGACGACTCGACCCTGATGCGCGAGTCGGGCCAGAAGCTCCGCGATGCCGTGGCCGGTGGCGCCGTCCAGGGCCGCGGTCGGTTCGTCGGCGAGGAGGATCGGGGCATTGCCGGCGAGCGCCCGTGCCACGGCCACCCGCTGCTTCTGCCCACCGGAGAGCTCATCCGGGCGGTGCCGGGCGCGATCGCCAAGGCCTACTTGCTCGAGCAGGGCCAGAGCCTCGCGATAGAGCTTCTCCCCGCGCAACCCCTTGAGCCAGAGGGCCATCGCGACGTTTTCCCAGGCGGAGAGGGCGGGAAAGAGATGGTAGTGCTGGAAGACGAAGCCGAAAGCACGGCGCCGAAGTCGCGCCAAGGCCTCCTGCTCCCAGCGCTGAACCCGTTCGCCGAGCACCTCGACCTCTCCGGCGCTGGGGCGGAGCAGGCAGCCGGCGACCATGAGCAGGCTGCTTTTGCCGCTGCCGGAGGGCCCGACCAGCAGCGTGAGTTCGCCGGGATGGAAGGCGAGGCTGACCCCATCGAGAGCCCGCACCGCGGTCTCGCCGCTGCCGTAGACCAGGGAGACTTCGCGCAGCGCCAGGCTCACCGGAACACCTCGCAGACATCGAGGCGAATCAGCCGGCCGAGGGCGATCAGGGCCCCCGCGAAGCACATCGCGAGGGTGAGCAGGAAGAGCAGCCCCATCATGGCGGGGGAGACGGCGATCGCGGCGGTGGCCTCGCGCTGGATCCAAGCCAGGGCGAGGACTGCGAGCGCGCCCAACAGATAGCCGCCGCCGGCGGCGATGAGCGCCTGGGTGAGGATCACCCGCATCAGCTCTCCGCGGCTCGCACCGAGGGCCCGCCAGGTGGCGTATTCCTTGAGCCGGTCCACCGTGATCGCGAACAGCGTTTGGCCGACGATGACGACACCCACCACCATGCCGAGGAGGGTGGCGAGCAGCAGCGCCGAGCCGGCGCCGGTGGTGAGCAGCCAATAGCGCTGACTCTGGCGGGCGAACTCCTCGCGTGTCCAAACCCGCGCCGGCGCGAGGCGCGCGGCGAGTGCCTGCCGCACCGCCTCGCGTTCGGCCTCGGGGGCGAGCTTGATCAGGAGATAAGTGGTCTGCTCCGGGGAGAACAGCGTGTAGTTCTGTGCCTGGGCGTGGGTGGTGAAGACATAGGGGCTTTGGGTGAAGGTGCGGATGCCGGAGGTGATGCCGACGATGCGGGCGCGGCGGTTGTTGATCTCGGCGACGGCACCGAGGCCATCGACGCCGAGCTTGTCGAGGAAAAGCCGATCCACGATCACCGAATCCGGATGCAGGAGCTGGCCGAGCTCGCCGGCGATGAGATTCCACGGGCCGCCGCGGCCGCTCGCCGGATCGAAGCCGGTGATGATGACGCTCTCGGTGCCGCCGTCGGGGCGGCGCCAGAAGGCGAACTGGACCATGTAAGGGTCGGCGGCGACGACCCCGGGCACCGCCAAGGCCAGGTGGCGGCGGCCGAGGTCAAGCGCGGCGGCGATGTCCACGCTGCGCGTGCCGGCCTGGGTCACCCAGAGATCGGCATCGGCGTGGTCGATCAGGGTGCTCGCGGCACGAGCGAAGGCGAGCAGCAGTCCGAGCTGAGCACCCATCAGGACCACCGCGAAGGCGACGCCGGTGAGGGTGGCGGCGAAACGCAGCCGCTCGGAGGCGAGATTGCGCCAAGCGAGGAGGACGATGCCGGGAGCCGGCCTGAGCATGGAGGAGGAGTCTAGCGGCCTTCGGCGCAGGGGCTTCGCTCAGCGCTCGGAGTGCCCGGTATCGTCGTAGCCGCGGCGCTCGAACAGACCGGGCTTGATCAGAGCGATGAACTCGCGCGCCGGCGGAGGCAGGTAGGCTCCCTTGCGGATCACCACCCCGTAGCTACGCTGCGGGAAATAGCGGCGCAGATTGTGGGTGGCGAGCTCCTCGCGGCCGGTGAGGCAAATGCTGGTCACGATCGAGATGCCGAGCCCCATCGCGACGTACTGCTTGATGAGCTCCCAACCGCCCACTTCCATGGCCACGGTGTAAGGCACGCCGCGGGCGCGGAACACGGCATCGACCAGTCGATAAGTCGTGAGCCGTTTGGGCGGCAGGATCAGGCCATGGGGCGAGAGGTCCTCGATCCGGATCTCGGTGCGCTCGGCGAGGGGATGACCGCGCGGCATGATCAGCACCGGGTCGAAGAAATAAACCGGCGCATAGTCGAGGTCGGCCGGCACCTCGAGCATCGAGCCCACCGCCAGATCGACCTCGCCGGAGCGCAGGAGCGCCAGCCCATCGCGACCGGTCACGTTGTGCAGTCTGAGCGGGATGTCGGGATGGCGCTCGCGGAAGCGCTTGACCAGAGGCGGGAGCAGGTACTGGATGGTGGAGGTGCCAGCCGCGATGTCGAGGCTTTGGATGCGCTGCCCGGAAAGCCTTTTGCGGAACTCTGCATCGAGATTCTCAACCCCTTCCACGATCGGGCGGGCGAGCTCGTAGAGCACCTGCCCCTCTTCGGTGGGCTGCATCCGTCGCCCGACCCGGGTGAGCAGCTTGGCACCGAGCTCCCGCTCCAAGGCGGCCAGAAGCAGGCTCACCGAAGGCTGACTGAGGAACATCGCTTCCGCCGCGCGCGAGACGCTGCCAAGCCTCACCACCGTGCAGAAGGCGCGAAGCTGCTTGAGCCTCGCTCCCTTGTAGTAGGCGCGACGCGCGCTCGCATCGTCGCGGTTCATGTCACCTAAAGATTGGTCTTTTCAATATGCTGCATTGAAACATTTTTCTTTTCAAAGACTCAAGGCCGATCTAAGTTCGCGCTCGTGATGTCGACGAGGTGATCAGCGATGGCCGGAGGCTCGGGTTCGATGGCGCTCGAAGGCGAAACCCTGCGACCGCCACCGCCGGGGGTGGGCACCCCGCTCAACCCCTCGGCGCTCGCGCTGGTGCTCGAGCTCGACCGGCTCTTTCGTCCCGCTCGGATGCGCCTCCTCGCGCGACGTACCGAGCGCCAGGCGGCCTTCGATGCCGGAGAGCTTCCCGATTTCCGCCCTGATACCGCCGAGCTCCGGGCCAGCGACTGGCAGGTGGCGGAAACGCCACCGCTACTCCTCGACCGGCGCGTGGAGATCACCGGTCCCGTGGATCGCAAGATGATCATCAACGCCCTCAACTCGGGCGCGAAGGTGTTCATGGCCGACTTCGAGGACAGCCTCTCCCCGACCTGGGAGAACGTCCTCTCCGGCCATCGGAACCTCTGCGATGCGGTGACCGGAACCATCGCCTACACGGCGCCGGATGGGCGCGAGTACCGGCTGAGGGAGAAGCGGGCGGTGCTCATGGTCCGCCCGCGCGGCTGGCATCTTCCCGAGAAGCACCTGCAAGTGGACGGCCGGCCGGTTTCGGCCTCGATCTTCGACGCCGCCCTGTTTTGCTTTCACAACGCTCGCGCGCTCGCGGCTCGCGGCGAGGGTCCTTTTCTCTATCTGCCCAAGCTGCAGTCCGCTGAGGAGGCCGAGCTCTGGGAAGACGTCCTCGCCGCCCTCGAGCTTCGCCTCGGTCTGTCGGTCGGAACGATCAAAGTCACCGTCCTGATCGAAACCTTGCCCGCGGTCTTCGAGATGGACGAGATCCTCTATGCGCTGCGCCGCCGCATCGTCGGTCTCAACTGCGGGCGCTGGGATTACATCTTCAGCTACATCAAGACCTTCCGCCGGCATCCCGAGCGCATCCTGCCGGAGCGCGGGCAGGTGACGATGGAGGTGCCGTTCCTGCGCGCCTATTCCGAGCTTCTCATTCGCACCTGCCATCGCCGCGGCGTGCACGCCATGGGTGGGATGGCGGCGCAGATCCCGATCAAGGGCGATCCGGTGGCCAACGAGGCGGCCCTCGCCAAGGTGCGCGCGGACAAGCTGCGCGAGGTGCGGGCGGGGCACGATGGCACCTGGGTGGCGCATCCGGCTCTCGTGCCGGTGGCGCAGGCGGTGTTCGACGAGCACATGCCAGGGCCGCATCAGCGCCACCGTCTGCGCGAGGACGTCCTCGTCAGCCGCGACGATCTCATCCGCCCCGCTGAGGGCAGCATCACGCCAGCGGGTTTTCGCAACAACGTCGAGGTGGCCCTTCGCTACCTCGCCGCCTGGCTCGATGGCCTCGGCTGTGTTCCGATCCACCATCTGATGGAGGATGCGGCCACCGCCGAGATCGCCCGCGCCCAGCTCTGGCAATGGCTGCACCACGGCCGAAGCGCCCTCGACGATGGCAGCCCGATCACGCCAAGCCTTTTCCGCGAGACGCTCGCCGAGGTGAGCAACGCATTGTCTGCCGAGCCGACCTGGCCGGGCGCGGAGCGTCTCGCCGAAGCCGAGGCGCTCCTCGCCGAGCTCATCGAGGCGGAGGAGCTCGCCGATTTCCTCACCCTACCTGCGTACGAACGCCTGCCTTGAGGAGGATTCTTCCATGAGCGCACGCCTGCCCACTGCCGAAGAACTGCGCCGCGACTGGCAGCAAAACCCGCGCTGGCGTGGGATCACGCGAACCTACACCGCCGAGGAGGTCGTGCGGCTTCGCGGCACGGTGGCCATCGAGTATTCCCTCGCCCGCCGCGGTGCCGAGCGGCTGTGGCGCAGCCTTCACGAGATGCCCTTCGTGAATGCCCTCGGGGCGCTGACGGGCAACCAGGCGATGCAGCAGGTCAAGGCCGGTCTTCAGGCGATCTACCTTTCCGGCTGGCAGGTGGCGGCCGATGCCAACACCGCCTGCACCATGTACCCGGATCAATCGCTCTATCCGGTGGATTCCGTGCCCAACGTGGTGCGGAGGATCAACAATGCGTTGCTGCGCGCCGATCAAATCCACCACGCCGAAGGCAAGAACGGGATCGACTGGCTGGTCCCGATCGTGGCCGATGCCGAGGCCGGCTTCGGCGGCGTGCTGAACGCTTATGAGCTCATGCGCCACATGATCGAGGCGGGCGCAGCCGGCGTGCATTTCGAGGATCAGCTCGCCTCGGCGAAGAAATGCGGGCACATGGGGGGCAAAGTGCTGGTGCCCACCCAGGAGGCAATCCAGAAGCTCGTCGCGGCGCGGCTCGCGGCCGATGTCTGCAATGTCCCAACGCTCATCATCGCCCGTACCGACGCCATGGGGGCGGGGCTCCTCACCTCCGACATCGACGAGCGCGACCGGCCCTTCCTCACCGGCGAGCGCACGGTCGAGGGCTTCTACGTGAGCCGCGCCGGGCTCGAGCAGGCGATCGCGCGCGCCTTGGCCTATGCCCCTTACGCCGATCTGCTCTGGTGCGAGACCTCCACGCCCGATCTCGAGCAAGCGCGGCGCTTCGCCGAGGCGGTGCACGCCCGCTTTCCGGGCAAGCTCCTCGCCTACAACTGCTCGCCGAGCTTCAACTGGAAGCGCCATTTGGACGAAGGCACCATCGCGCGCTTCCAGCGCGAGCTCGCGGCGATGGGCTACAAGTTCCAGTTCATCACCCTCGCAGGCTTCCACGCTCTCAACTATTCGATGTTCAAGCTCGCCAAGGGCTACAAGGAACGGCAGATGGCGGCTTATATCGAGTTGCAGGAAGCCGAGTTCGCCGCCGAGGCCGAGGGCTACACCGCGGCCAAGCACCAGCGCGAGGTCGGCACCGGCTACTTCGACCTGATCAACGAGGTCATCACCGGCGGCCAAAGCTCGCTTGCCGCCCTGGCGGGCTCGACCGAGGCCGAGCAGTTCGAGTCAGCGCACGCCTGAAGCTGCTGGGGCGCCGCTGTCGGCGGTCCTCGACCCCCCCGCTGGCGGCGGCGCGCCCGGGTCTTGCTGGCGCTATGCTCGGCGCCGATGCGCATCGTTTCCTGGAACGTCAACTCGATCCGAGCGAGGCTCGAGCAGGTGTTGCGGTTCTGCAGCGAACAGCAACCCGACGTGCTCGCCTTGCAGGAGACCAAGGTCGAGGACGCCGACTTCCCGGCCGAGCCCTTCCGCGCCCTCGGCTACGAGCTTGTGCTCAACGGCCAGCGCGCCTACAACGGCGTGGCCTTGCTCGCCCGCGGGCCGCTTGCAGACCCCTGCCTCGCGCTCGCCGACTTTCCCGACCCCCAGCGCCGCTTCCTCGCCGTCACCTTCGGAGACCTGCGTCTGATCAACGTCTATGTGGTCAACGGTCAGGAGGTGGGCAGCGACAAGTACGCCTATAAACTTCGCTGGCTCGAAGCGCTCAAGCGCCAGCTCGAGGCGGAGCTTGCCCTCCATCCCCGCCTCATCGTCCTGGGCGATTTCAACGTCGCGCCCGATGACCGGGACGTGCACGACCCGGCGCTGTGGCAAGGCCAGATCCACTGCTCGGAACCGGAACGCGCGGCGCTGCGCGCGATCATGGCGATCGGCCTCATCGATGCTTTCCGCCGACTCCACCCCGAGGCGCGCGCCTTCTCCTGGTGGGATTACCGGCAAGGGGCCTTCCGCCGCGACATGGGGCTTCGCATCGACCTCGTGCTCTTGTCCGAGGCGCTGCTCCCGCGCCTTGTCGCCGCCGGCATTGCGCGCGAGGTGCGCGCTTGGGAGAAGCCCTCCGATCATGCGCCGGTGTGGATCGAGCTCTCCGCAGAGAGCGCTTGAGGCGTCTTCGACGCGAGCCTGCGCCGCCCAGGATGCCCTTCTTTCCATCGACTCGCGCTCAGGCTCGGCCAAGGATGGCTGCCGCACGGAAACTCGGCGACGGAAGCTTTTCGGCTTCGGCCCGTGACCGGCGAGCCCATGGACATGGGGCGGCTTCGCGCTGCTTTCGATGGTGATCTTCCTCGCGCTCCGTGAGAGGACGAGCGAGGGTGCGGTCGGAACGCCGCTCCGCCGCGCATCTCATCCACCGCGATGGGGCCCTGCGTCGCCGGGCAGGGCCACCCTGTCATCGGGTCTCCATCTTGCCCAAACACAATGAATACGCACGCCGACGGGCAGGCCGGCCATCGCGCTTGCAAGAAGTGGCAAAAACGTGTATCCGATCACATGCCGGTCAAGGCCGGCTGACCGCTGCAACATCGTTTCGGGAGAGGGGTGTGATGAAAAACCGCGTCCATCGGCGCCGCGCGGCGCTGTTGTTCGCCACCATGTTCGCCACCGTACCGGCCTTCGCGGCCTTGCCCGATGGGGCTTCGCCGTGGACGCCTTCCTGGCTCAGCACCGAGGCCCTCGCCACGGGCCTCGCTCCGGAGCAGCCCTACCTCGAGGATGGAACTGAGATCGCCATCCAAGGGCTTGGCGTCGATGCCTTCTTCGCGGCGGGGGGCTGGATCGAGGCCCCTGCCGGCAAGCGGCTTTATGGCGCCGCCTTGCTCATCGACGGCGAGCAGGTGGAGATGCTTGCCTACCGCGCCTACGACGTCCGCGGCCGGCTGATCGAGGCGGGTCTCGTCGAGATCACCTGGAGCGAAGGGATCGCCCATGTCGGCGACATCCGCCTGTCTCGGCCGGCGGCGCGGATCGCCCTCGATGCCGGCGAGGCGATGATTCGCTACGCCCGCATCGAGCCGATCACCGAGCCGCGGCCGGCGCGGCGGGTTTTGACCCGCGAGCTGCCCCTGGAGAAGGAGGAGCCGATGCTCAAGAACGCCGTGCCCTCCTACGTAGTCACGCGCGCGCAATGGGGGGCGCGTGCGACCGGCAGCTGCGGTAGCAGCCATTCGCCCCGTTACCTCACGGTGCACCACACCGCCACTCCCAACAACGACTCGCTGAGCCCTGCGGCACGGATGCGCCAGATGCAGGCCTATCACATCGACGCCCTCGGCTGGTGCGACCTCGGCTATCACTTCGTCGTCGGCATCGACGGCAAGGTCTACGAAGGGCGGCCTCATGCCCGCACCGGTGCCCACGTCGGCAACTGGAACACCAACAACGTCGGCGTCTCGGTGGTGGGCACTTTCGTCGGTTTCCAGCCGCGCCAGTCGCAGCTCGACGGGCTCACCGACATCGCCCGCTGGCTGGTGGATCGCTACGGGATCCCCAAGAATCGCAGCGCCATTCTCGGTCACAAGGAATGGCCCGGTCACGAGAGCAATTCCTGCCCCGGCCTGATCCTCAACTATCTGCCGACCTTGGTGCAGCGGCTCAACCAGAGCCAGCCTCCGCCGCCCCCGCCGCCGCAGACGACCATCCTCGAAAGCTTCGAACAGGGCGTGGGCCGCTTCACCCGTGCCCCCACCTGGTCCGGCTCCACCCGCGGCATCTCCGCGCAGAGCTTCGCCCAGCGCTCGAACCTCCAGGCCAAGAATGGCCAGTGGAGCATGCAGGTGATGCTGAGGGATGATCCGAACAGCGGAGAGGATTGGTTCGTGCGTTTGCTCTCCGGCGATGGCAATCCGGCCAACAACGTGCGCCTGCCCAAGGCCGGCGGTCGCATCGGGGCCTGGTTCTACACCGGCGCATCCGCGGTCAAGGTGCGCTTCCTGGTGGATGACTCCGATGGAACCGAGATCTCCAACGCGGTCACGTTGCCGCAGAACCAGTGGTTCTACTACGAAGTGCGCTTGGATGATTCGGCGCAGTGGAACGCCTGGGCAGGGGGCAATGGCATCATCACTGCCAGCGAAGTGACGCTCGATGCCATCGTCTTCGAGCGAGCGCAGACCAGTTGGGACGTGTACATCTACGTGGACGACGTGCAATACCGCCGCCAGTGAGGCGCTTCATCCTCAGCAAGGGCCGGCCTCGCGCCGGCCCTCTTTTTTCCGCCCTGGGCTTCGCCGCGGTTCAGTCCTCGACGATCACGGCGGCGTATTGCTTGCGCCCCTTGCGCAGCAGCAGATAGCGCCCGCACAAAAGCGCGGCGGAGTCCACTCGTCGGAAAGGGTCGCTGACCCGGATGTTGTTGAGGCTGATGCCGCCGCCTTCGATGTCGCGCCGGGCTTGGGCTTTGGAGCCGCTCAGCCCCGTGAGGGTCAGAAGCTCGACGATGGGCAGTCCTTCGCCGGCAAAGCGCGCGCGCGGTATGCGGCTCGCGGGGATTTCGGCCACCACCTCGGCCAGCAGCGCTTCCGAGAGCTCTTCGAGCTTGCCGCCGAAGAGGGCGGCAGCCGCCTTTTCCGCCTCGGCGAGGGCTTGCTCCCCATGGACGAGGCGGGTGAGTTCCTGGGCCAAGGCGCGCTGCGCCGGGCGGCGCTCGGGTGTGGCCTGCTGATCGGCTTCGAGCGCGGCGATCTCCTCCGGCGAACGAAAGCTCAGGCGGCGGAGCAGCGTCCCCACCATCGCATCCTCGACGTTGAGGAAGAACTGGTAGAAGCGGTATGGGCTGGTGCGGCGGGGATCGAGCCACACCGCCCCCTGCTCGGTCTTGCCGAACTTGCTGCCATCGGCCTTGGTGAGCAGGGGAAAAGTGAGGCCATGCACGGGAACACCGAGGGTACGGCGAATGAGCTCACAACCGGCGGTGATATTGCCCCACTGATCCGAGCCGCCGATCTGCAGTTCGCATCCATGGTGGCGGCGCAGGTACAGGAAATCGTAGGCCTGAAGGAGCTGGTAGCTGAACTCGGTGTAGCTGATCCCGCTCTCGGAGGCGAGCCGCTGTTTGACCGATTCCTTCGCGAGCATCGCCGAGAGCGAAAAATGCTTGCCGACCTCGCGCAGGAACTCGATCAGCCGCATCGGCGCCAGCCAATCGGCGTTGTCGAGGAGCGAAGCGCCAGCCTCGAAATCGAGGAAACGCGCAAGCTGCGCCTTGATCGCCTGGGTGTTGTGGGCGAGTTCTTCGCGGCTGAGGAGCTTGCGTTCGGCGCTCTTACCCGAGGGGTCGCCGATCATGCCGGTCGCGCCGCCGGCGAGGGCGATCGGCCGATGCCCCGCGCGCTGAAAGCGGGCGAGCGTGATGATGCCAAGAAGATGCCCGACGTGCAGCGAATCGGCGGTGGGGTCGAAGCCGCAGTAGAGCGTGATCGGACCGGCGGAAAGGCGCTCGGCCAGGGCCTGCCGGTCGGTCGAATCCTGGATGAGTCCGCGCCAAGCGAGTTCGTCGAGGAATGGCATCGCGCTTTGAGGGCTTCCGGCGAGCCGGACAATGTGCGCGAAGGGCCCCGGCCGATGCAAGGGCGCTCAGGCGCTGATCGCGAGCTGCTCGCGGTGATAAAGGCGGGCGGCGAGCAGCCAGAAAAGCGCCCCGAGGGCGAGGCCGCTGCCCAGGCAGACGCCCCACTCGGCGAGCGAGAGCGGCTCGCCGCGCAGCACGTTCATGATCGCCTGGTTCTGCGCGAGGAAGGGCACCGCGAACATCCACAGCTGGTTCTTGACCGGATGGATCAGCAAGACGATGGTGGGAATGATCGGCAGCAGCATCAGCACCGACATATAGCTCTGCGCCTCTTTCACCGATTTCACGCTGGCTGAGATCAGGGTGAGCAGGGTGGTGCCGATCAGCACCATCGGAAAGAGGATCAGCAACAGCTTGGCGATGGCAAGCCAAGACACATCGACTGCGCCGAAGGGCCCGGCATCGAGCGAGCGCGCGATCCAGAAGCTCGCCTTGAAGCTCCCCAGGATCAAAAGCAGGCTGAGCATGCCGAAGGCGCAGGCCGCAGCGATCTTGCCGCTCATGATCGCCTCGCGGCTCGCCGGCGTGGCGAGCAGCGGCTCGAGCGACTGCCGCTCGCGCTCGCCCGCGGTGACATCGATCACGAGATAAGCGCCGCCGAGGAAGGCCGAGAGGATGAGCAGGTAGGGCAGGAAGGCGAGGATCATGCCGCGCCGCGCCTCGGGCGTGGAGAGATCCCGAGGCACGGCGAAGACCGGTTGCGCCACCGCGGGATCGAGGCCGCGCAGCAAGAGGCGCAGGGCACCGACCTGTCGCGCATAGCTCTCCACCGCCTTGGCGACCCGCTCCACCGGAATCTGCGAATCCTGGCGGGAGGCGTCGTGCCAAAGCTCCACCCGGGCCGGCCGGCTCGCCCGCCATTGCTCGGCGTAGTCCTCGGGAATGACCAAAATGACATCGTGATCTTGCTCGCGGATCGCGCGCTCGGGATCGGGCGGCGGCGGCTTGGGCTCGATGTTCTGGCTCCGTAGGAAGGCGAGCAGATTGGGGGCGCGCTCGCCGTGGACCACCGGCAGCTCGAGGGTCTTCTCGAGCTGCGTTCTCGCCTTCTGCGCGGCCAGTCCGCCCACACCGAGGATGAACACCGGAAAGAGCAAGGGTCCGAGCAAGAGCCCGAGGAGGAGCGTGCGTCGGTCGCGGAACAGGTCGAGCAGTTCCTTCTGCGCCACCACCCACACAGTGTTCATGCGGAAAGCCCCTCCGCCGAGCCGATCAGCCGCACGAAGGCATCCTCGAGGTTCTCGCAGCCCGCCTGGGCCCGCAGCTCCTCGGCCGAGCCCTCGGCCACCACTTGCCCCTTGGCGATGATCACGATGTGATCGCAGAGGAGCGCGACCTCCTGCATGATGTGGGTGGAGAGGATCACGCAGCGGCCTTCCGCGCGCAGACTCCTGAGGAAGTCCCGCAGACTGCGAGTGGTCATCACGTCGAGGCCGTTGGTCGGTTCATCGAGGATGACGTTGGGCGGGTCGTGGATCAGGGCGCGGGCGATCGCGGTCTTGGTGCGCTGGCCCTGCGAATAGCCCTCGCCCAGCCGGTCGATGAAATCCTCCATGCCGAGCTTCTCGACGAGGATGGCGATGCGCTTGGCGATGGTGCCCTCATCGAGCCCGTGAAGGCGCCCGAAGTAGGCGATGTTTTCGCGTGCGGTCAGACGTTTGTAAATGCCGCGCGCATCCGGCAGCACCCCCAGGCGGGCGCGCACCTTCTCGGGTTCCCGGGCAGGATCGAGGCCATCGACCAGGATGCTGCCCGCCTCCGGGCGCATCAGGGTGTAGAGCATGCGAAGGGTCGTGGTCTTGCCTGCGCCATTCGGCCCGAGCAGACCGGTGATTTGGCCCTGTTCGGCGCGGAAACTCACCCCATCGACCGCCCGCACCACCCCTTTGCGGCTCTTGAAGGTCTTGACCAAGCCGCGGGCTTCGATCACGGCTCCCACCCATAGGGTCCGGTGACGAAAGGCAGCGCTGCAAGCCGCTCGAGGCAGCTCGTATCGAGCGATTCCGCTTCGCCGCGTTCGAGGAACTGCGCCAGGAGCTTGGGCATGCAGCCGGCGGCGAGGACGTGGTGGCCCTGGCCTTTGAGCAGCAAGTGACGCGCGCGCGGCAGTTCCCGCGCGGCCTCTTCGGCGTAAGAAGGCGGTGTGACCGGGTCGAACTCCCCGGAAAGCAGCAGCACCGGATAGTCTCCTCTGAGCGGCTGGCGCCGATCGGGGTCGGGCATTCCTTTCGGCCACTCGCGGCAAAAGGCGGCGAGCATGTTCACGAACATCGGTCCGAGCAGCGTCTCCTCGTCGCCTGGCTGCGGGGAGAGGGTGTCGGCATCCTCGCTGCACAGCACCGAAAGCTGCATGCCGAGCGCCATCTGGCCGGCCACATCGCGTTCGAGCAGCCGCGCGAGGGCGAGGGCGTTGTGATCCTCGCCCTCGGCCACCTCCTGGATCAGCCGCGGCAGAAGCGCGGCGCCGATCGGCTGATAGCTGTACATGCGCAGCACACCGGCGAAGGCGGGGTAGCTCAGGGCCTCCTCCCGCCACTCGCCGCTTTGCGGATCGCGATAGCGCATCGGCAGGGTCTCGCCCGCGCGCAGCCTCGCTTTGGCCTTGGCCAAAAGCGCCTTTGGATCGCCGAACTGCTGGCGGCAGGCTTCATCCTCGGCGCAGCGGGCAAACTGCCGCGCGAGCGCCTCATCAAGGTTTCGCGCCACCTCGGGGGCGAAAGGTCGCTGCGGCGCGACCACGCCGTCGAGCACGAGCCCGGCGATGCGATCGGGGTGGCGGCGGGCGTAATCCTGTGCCAAACGGGTGCCGTAGGACACGCCGATCAGCCAGATCTTCGCCGCCTTGAGCCGCTCGCGCACCCGCTCGAGGTCGGCCACGGCTTCGCGGGTGCCGTAGAAGCGAAGATCGGCGCGTTCACTGAGCGCATCCCGGCAACGGATGGCATAGGCGCGCGCTTGTTCCGTGTCCGCGGATTCCCATGCCGCGAGCGGCGCCTCCTCGCTTGGGCAATCGAGCCGGTTCGAGGCGCCGGTGCCGCGCTGGTCGAGGAAGAAGAGATCGCGCGAACGGCGAAGCTCGGAAAAAGCCGCGGCGAGCAGGGGGTAAGCGTCGCGGGAGGATTGTCCAGGTCCACCCGCGAGAAAAAACACCGGCTCCGGCTCGGCGCGCCCGCGCGCCGGCACCCACGCCAGCGCGAGCTCAATGCTCCGTCCCTCGGGGCGATCCGGATCCTCGGGGACCACGACCGAAGTACAGCGCGCTTCCGCAGGCGGAATCAGCCCGCCCGAGCCGAGCACGCAGGGGGAGAAGCGAAGATCCCCGTAAGCAAAGGCTTCGCCGGCGAGGGAGAGAAGCAGCAGCAAGAGCGGATCGAACACAGCGCCGGACTCTAGCACAGAGGCCGGAAGCGTCGGTGACCGCCATCCGTCCGCGAAGCGGGGGGCTTTTCGCTTGCGAGCGCTGCGCGATGGCTTCGCGCCTTGCCGAGGAGGGATGTCGGCGAGTGCGAGCGCGGCCGCCGAGGGGCCATCCCGCTTCGACCTAGCGCGAACTGACGTACTTTTCCCGGCGCACTTGCGCGGGCGGAAAACCGGCCGCTTTGAGCAGCTCGAAGCAGGCATCGACCATGTTCGGGTTGCCGCAGAGGTAGGCGATGTCGCGGGCTGGGTCGGGGCGGTAGTCGGGCAAGGCATGCTGCACATAGCCTCGCCGATCGTGGGGGCCAGGGCGGGCGCGAGGGCTTCGCGACAGGCAGGGCACGAAGAGGAAACGATCATGCTTCGCGGCGAAGGTCTCGAAGTCCTCCGCGTAGAGCAGTTCCTGCTCGTTGCGGGCGCCGAAGAGCAACACGACCTCGAGGGGGCGGCGGGCGAAGAGGGCCTGTAGCTGCGGCAGCATGCTGCGGTAAGGGGTCACACCGGTACCGGTGGCGATCAGCAGATAACGCTCGTTCTGGTCTTTTTCGAGCAGGCAGAAGCGCCCGTAAGGACCGCTCGCCTCCACCGTTTCGCCCTCGCGCAGCGCGGAGAAAAGCGCAGTCGCGGCGCCGCCCTGAACGTAGGAGACGGCAATTTCGATCCGAGCGACGGGCTCCTGCGGTTTGGCGATGGTGGCGATGGAATAGCTGCGCTTGGTCGGGGTGCCGTCCGGGTAGCGGAAGTGCACTTGGATGAACTGGCCTGGGACGAAGCGGAACGGCTTGCCGTCCTCGCGCTCGAACTCGAGGTGGCGTACGGTGGGAGCGAGCATTCGGCTCGCCGCAAGCCGCAACGGAAAATGCTCGGGCATGGAGGGAGGTGGCTGAGGAACGGGGGGCTATACTACGCGGCTTCGGCCGCATCGGTACGCCATGAGCGCTGTTCCCGCCCTCCGCGTCCGCGATCTTCGCAAGACCTACAAGAACGGCGTCGAAGCCCTGAAAGGGGTGTCGCTGGCGGTCGAGGCCGGCGATTTCTTCGCCCTGCTGGGGCCCAACGGGGCCGGCAAATCCACGCTGATCGGGATCGTTTGCTCGTTGGTCAAGCCCAGCGGCGGCGAGGTCGAGGTCTTCGGCATCGATGCCTTCCGCCAGCGCGAGCAGGCCCTCGCCCTGATCGGCCTGGTCCCGCAGGAGATGAATTTCAATCAGTTCGAGACGCCCTTCGAGATCGTCCGCAACTACGCCGGCTTCTTTGGCGTGCCCAAGCGCGAGGCGGAGGCCCGGGCGGAGCGTTGGCTCAAGGAGCTCAAGCTCTGGGAGAAGGCGCATCAGCCCTCGCGTGCGCTCTCCGGAGGCATGAAGCGCCGGCTGATGATCGCCCGCGCCCTGGTCACCGAGCCGAAGCTGCTGATCCTGGACGAACCGACCGCTGGGGTGGACATCGAGATCCGGCGTTCGCTGTGGGAGTTCTTGCGCCGGATCAACGGCGAGGGGATCACCGTCATCCTCACCACGCATTACCTCGAGGAGGCCGAGCAGCTCTGCCGCCAGGTCGCGATCATCGATGGCGGCCGGATCATCGAGCACACCTCGATCAAGCAGCTCATCGCCAAGCTCGACGTGGAGACTTTCGTCCTCGATCTCGCCGAGCCGCTCGCCGCCCCACCCGTTCTTTCCGAGAAGCTCGTCCTGCGCTTGAGCGACCCGCAAACCCTGGAGGTCGAGGTACCGAAGGCCGCGGCCCTCAATCAAGTCTTCGCCGATTTGAGCGCGCAGGGAATACGAGTCATTTCGATGCGCAACAAGGCCAATCGCTTGGAGGAGTTGTTCGTTCGCCTGGTCGATGGGGGCGCGAAAGATGCGGCTTGAGCTGATCGCCTTTCTCACCATCGCCCGCCGCGAGCTGCGCAGGATCGTGCGCATCTGGGGCCAGACCCTGGTCCCGCCGGCGATCACCATGGCTCTTTACTTCATCATCTTCGGCAAGCTCATCGGCGAGCGCCTCGGTCCTGTCGGGGGGCATTCGTACATCGACTTCATCGTGCCGGGCCTGGTGATGATGAGCGTCATCACCAACGCCTATGGCAACGTCTCGAGCTCCTTTTTCGGGGCCAAGTTCGGCCGCTACGTCGAAGAATTCATGGTCGCTCCGTTATCGCCGCTGACCTTGCTGCTCGGTTATCTCGCGGGGGCTCTCTTGCGCGGGGTATTGGTCGGGGGCTTGGTGCTCATCGTGGCGCTTTTCTTCACCCGGCTGAGCATCGCCGATCTTGGGGTCACGCTTCTCGCGCTCATCGCGGCCGCGCTCATCTTCGGCCTGGCCGGTTTCATCAACGCGATCTACGCCAAGAAGTTCGACGACATCAGCATCATCCCGACCTTCGTGCTCACCCCCCTCACCTATCTCGGCGGCGTGTTCTACTCGGTCGAGATGCTGCCCTCGCCCTGGCGGGAGCTCTCCCTCGTCAATCCCATCCTTTACCTCGTCAACGCCTTCCGCTACGGCATGCTCGGCACGAGCGACGTCTCGCTCGGGATGGCCTTCTTGGTGATGATCCTCGGAACGCTCGCGCTCGGTGCCATGGCCTTGGCCCTGCTTCACCGCGGGGTGGGGCTTCGTCACTGATCGGTTCATGGAGATTTCCGATCGGCTTATCCGCGGGGAGCGATTCCCGCCATGGCGGCGCACACGGCAGGACGTTTTCGGCCCGAGCGCTCAGGCGGAGGGGGGCAGCGCTCGGCTCAGCGCCTCGGCGACGGCTCGGCAACGGGCTTCGAAAAGCGCGGATTTGAGCGCGGTGGCTTCGGGATTGGCGCGGGCAATCGCGCCGGCGTCCACCGCGGCCATCGCGGCCAGCGCCCGCCGTAGCCGCTCGCTTGCGGGATAGGGTTCGCGCTCGCGCCCGAGACGACCGCGCCAGTCGGCCTCGCAGACGAGCAGCAGCTTGGCGAAACGCTCCGGCCGGCGCAGGGCGTCGGCGCGCATGAGGAGCTCGACGATCGTCCCCGGCCGAAGCTCCGCCGCCCGATGCACCAGGAGGTGCTCGGCGCAGGCGAGCAGGCCGAGTTCGCGGTGCGCGCGCGGAACCTTGAGCCGGGCCGAGAGGGCGCGCACCCGCGCGAGCCCGCGCTGGTCGTGGCCGGGATGGCGGGGAAGCAGCTCCGGTGGCGTGAGCGCCTTGCCGAGGTCGTGGCAGAGCACGGCATAAGCGCACTCGTGATCGCCGGGAGCGAGTTCCGCGATCTGCCGCAGCACGAGCTCGATGTGGATGCCGGCGTCGATCTCGGGATGGGCGTCGGGCCGTTGCGGCACGCCATAAAGCGCATCGACCTCGGGCAGGACTTCGGCGAGCGCTCCGCAGGCGCGCAGCACCGCAAGGAAGCGGTCCGGCCGGGGTGAGGCGAGCGCGCGCTCGAGTTCTCTCCACACCCGCTCCGGGGTGAGTTCGGCGAGCTCGCCGCTCGATGCCATCTGGCGCATCAGCGCCAGGGTCTCCTCCGCCACTTGGAAGCCATAGGGGGACAGCTCGGCGGCGAAACGGGCCACCCGAAGAACGCGCAGGGGATCCTCGGTGAAGGCCTCGGAGACGTGGCGGAGCACCCGCGCTTCCAGATCGCGAAGGCCGCCATAGGGATCGATGAGGGTGCCATCCTCGGCCTGGGCGATCGCATTGATGGTCAGATCGCGGCGGCGGAGGTCTTCCTCGAGGCTCACTTCCGGCCCGAAGGACACGCTGAAGCCGCGATGCCCGCGGCCGGATTTGCGCTCGGTGCGGGCGAGGGCATGCTCTTCCCCCGTTTCGGGATGCAGGAACACGGGGAAGGAACCTCCCACCTCGCGAAAGCCGGCGGCGCGCAAGGCTTCGGGGGTGGCGCCCACGACCACGTAGTCGCGTTCTCGCGGCGGGCGTCCGAGCAGGCGGTCGCGCACCGCCCCGCCGACCAGGTAGCGCTTCACGAAAGCCGGTAACGGCGGAAGCGGTCGAGCTCGCTTTGCCGGCAAAGGCCTTTGAGCAAGGCCGGCATCACCGCCCCCACGGGGGTCTTGGGAATGCCAAGGCGCGCAAGCCCATCCTCTTCGACCACGGAATCGAGGAGCAGCGACTTGAAGTTGTCGCTCGAGAAGGGCTTGCCGGGCACGAAATCGAAGATCAGGCCCTGCAGCCGTCCGATCCAGTCGGGAAGCGGCAGGATCAGGCGCCTGAGCCCGAGCTGGCGGGCGGTGTAGCGCACGATCTCGGCGAGGGTCATGATCTCCGGACCCCCGAGCTCGTAGGTCTGGCCGATGGCGGATGGATTCTCGAGCGCAGCCGCGAAGGCGGCGGCGACATCGCCCACGAAGACGGGCTGGAAGCGCGCGTGGGCGCGGGCCAGAGGCAACACCGGGAATAGGCGGAGCAGCTTGGCGAAACGGTAGAACAGCCCATCGCCTCGGCCGAAGATCACCGAGGGGCGGAAGATGGTCCAGGCGAGGCCGGAATCGCGCACCAGGTTTTCGGCTTCCCCGCGGGTCTTGAGGTAATGGCTCTGGCCGCGGCCGGCGTTGAGCGCACTCATCTGCAGGATGCGGCGCACCCCCGCTTCGCGGCAAGCGCGGATCAGACAGGCGGTGAGGTCGACATGGGCGCGCTTGAAACCCTGACCCGAGCGGCCGCGTTCGTTGAGGATGCCCACGAGGTTGATCGCCGCATCCGCGCCCTTGAGCCACGGCACGAGCGAGGCGCTTTGATAGGGGTCGCCATTGACCACCCGCACCCCGGGGACGATCCACAGTTCCCGATGGCGGTCGCGGTTGCGGCTGAGCACGGTGATGCGGTGCCCGGCGGCGGCAAGCCGGGGCACGAGGTGGCGGCCGACGAAGCCGGTCCCGCCGAGGACGAGGAGCTGCATGCGATGCATCGAAGGTGCCCGCTCGTGAACGGTTGAGGCCAACTCACCTTAGTCTAGCCTGGTCCTTCGCCCTCACCCGCCGCCGGACAATGGGGCGCGGCGAGCGCCAGGCGTTTTTCCTCGGGCGCAAGCCAGGCCAGCGCCGAGGGCATCCGGCGCTCGAGCCGCCAGCGATAGATCATGGCGAAGGCGAGCACCCTCGACACGTATTCGCGGGTCTCGCGGAAGGGAATGGTCTCGATGAACAAGTCGGGATGATCGGCGATGGCGCTTCGCGCCAGCCAGCGGTCCACCGCAGCAGGACCGGCGTTGTAGGCGGCCAACGCCAGCCAGACTCGGCCTTGGTAGCGATCCACGAGCGACCTCAGATAGTGGGCTCCGAGCTCGAGGTTGCGGGCTGGCGCTCGCCAATCGCCCGGACTGCCGCCGAGCCGACGCGCCGTCGCCTTCGCCGTCGCCGGCAGCAACTGGACCAGACCGAAGGCGCCCGCCGGACTTTGCGCCTGCGGGTCGAAGGCGCTCTCGGCGCGTGCGACGGCGAAGAGCAGGGCCGGCTCGAGATGGGCGCGCCGGGCCGCGCGCTCGACCGGCTCGCGGTAGGCCAGCGGGAAACGCAAGCGGTAGTGGCTTTGCGTCGCCTCCCCGGCCAGCATCTGGATCGCGGCCCGGTGCCAGCCGAGGTCGGCGGCAAGGCGCGCGGCTTTGGCGCGCGCCTCCGGCGATGCGAGCGCATTCGAAAGCTGCTGCCACTCCGCCTCGGCCCAGCTTCGCCGACCCAGCTGCCACAGTTCCAGGGCGCGGATCAGGCCTGAATGGCCCTGAGCCAGCGCCCAGGCTTCGCGGCGCGAGGGTTTCTTTTGCGAGCAAAGGGCGGGTTGCACGCCCAGGCGGGCGGCGGCGAGAAACGCCCACCAATGCGTCGCCTGGGCAAGCTCGCGGTAGATTCGCGCGGCGTCCTCGGCTCGGCCCTGAAGCTCATCTAGCCTGGCCGCAAGGTAGCGGAAGCGTGGCTCTTCGCGCGTCTGAGGGGGGAGTGCGGCGAGGGCCGCGAAGGCCTCCGGAAAAACCCCGCGCGCGAGCAGCGCCCGCACTCGCCAGGCGAGAAGATCGGCGTTCCTCTCCGCTTCCGGCACCCGCAGCACCCGCGTCTCCGTGCGTTCATCGAAGCGAAGCGCCGAATGAAGCGCGATCGCGGCGAGCGCAGGCGCTGCTTCCTCGGGACGCCAATCGTGCTTTCGCTTCAGCCGCTCGAAATGGGCCTCGGCCCGGTCCGGGTCGCGGCGGGCCAGCCGAGTGACGGCGATGAGCAGCGCCTCGCGCGGCCAGCCCTCGGAAGGCCAGGGCTCGCCCTTGGCGAGAACCGCTGCCGGATTCTGGATCGCCTCGGCCATGAGGAGGGCCAAGCGGCGCTCCTCCTCCGGCAGCAAGCCCGACAAGTAGCGCACGAGCCCGGCTTCACCGGCCGCGGCGGCCAGGCGCAGGCGCTCGCGGATGCGCTCGGGCGTGCGCAGGCCGAGGCGACGGTGGAGCGCGAGCAGCGGATCGCAGGCGGCAGGCAAGCTCTTGGGGCTCAGCCAAAGCCGGTCGAGCAATTCCGGCCAGGGTCGGGCTTCGCCGAGGGCAAGCTCGGCGCGAAGTCTGAAGCACTCCGCTTCCGTCCCGGAGAGCCCCTGAGCGAGGCCGATGAGCGCGCGGTGCTCGCCGCGCCGGTCGAGGATCGGCAGGAAGCGGCGCCGAAGCGTCGCGGCCACGGGCAATTCCCCGTGGCGGGCGAGGAAGTCCTCGACTGCGGCCCGGTCGAGGCGCTCGAGCTGACGCGAGAGGGCGGCGTATTCGAGATAGCCGGCGAGGGGGTGGTCGGCGAACTCGCGTGCGAGCCGCTCCCAGCCGGGATCCCCGCGCTCGGCGGCGGCGAGGGCCGCAGCAAAGGCCTCGCGGCGCTCTGCGAGCGGGCGCAGGGGGTCGCCGGCCGCGGAAGCGGCGAGCGGAATCAGGAACAGCAGGCAAAAAACCGCGCGCATATCCCGCATTCTAGGGAGCATGTCGCTGGTGCTGCTTCTCAGCTGTCTGCCCCTCGGTTTGGCGGCGGGCCTCATCGCCGGGCTTCTTGGCGTCGGCGGCGGCTTGCTGCTCGTGCCCGCCCTCGCGGTGCTCCTGCCGTGGCTTGGCGCCGTCGAGCCCGCGCAGGCGCTGCCGATGGCGGTCGCGACGAGCCTTGGGAGCATCTTGATCACCGCTCCTGTCTCGGCGGCGGCGCATGCGGTGCGCGGTGCGGTGGACTTTCGCGCCACCGGCCTGCTTGCGCCCGGGCTCGTGCTCGGCGCGGCCGGTGCGGGCTGGATCGCGGGCGATCTTCCGGTGCGCATCCTCGCCCTCATCCTCGCCGGCTTCTTCCTCTTCATCGCCTGGCGACTCACGCGGCCCGATCCGAGGTCGGAGCGGGGCCTTCGGCCTCGATCCATCGTGCTGCCTGCGGGGTTGATCGTCGGCGCCCTCTCGGCGCTGGTCGGGATCGGCGGCGGCAGCCTGGTGGTGCCCTTGCTCCTGCGCTTAGGGCTTGGCATCCACCGTGCGATTGGGACGGCCGCGGCCTGCGGACTTCCGATCGCCATCGGGGGCGTGCTCGGCTGGAGCGTGAGCGCCCGCGGCGATGTGGTCTTCTGGTGGCCGGGCGCTTGGGTACTCGGCTCGATGAGTGCGCTGAGCGCCCCTTTCGGGGCGGCGCTCGCGCAGCGGGCGCCCGCGCGGACGTTGCGCCGCCTCTTCGCGGCTTTCCTCGTGCTTAGCGCGGGAGCGATCGCCTGGCGCCATCGGTGAGCGCCCCCGAGGCCGCTTCCCCTGCGCGCCGAGGATTGTCGGGGAGCGTCTCTCCCCGGGGATGGCTAACCGGTATTTTGAAGCCCCGCCGCGATGCCATTCACGCTGCTGGCGAGGATGTTGAACAGCGCATCCTCGGGACGTCCCGCCCGACGCCAGCGCGGCAGCAGCGAAAGCTGGACGAGGTGGATCGGATCGATATAGGGGTTGCGCAGGCGGATGGACTGGCGAAGCCGGGGATCGAGGGCCAGGAGCTCGCGCTGGCCGCGCAGCGTCGGGATGAGCTCGGCGGTTCGGCGAAAGGCCGCCGCGAGATGGGGGAAGAAGCGGCGGTGCAGGCGCGGGCCGGCAAGCTCGGAATAGCGCTCGAAGATCGCGAGATCGGATTTGGCGAGCACCATCTCGATGTCATCGAGCAGCTGGGCGAAGAAGGGCCAGCGCTCGGCCATTTCCGTGAGCGTGCTCAGGCCGAAGCGGGCGAGAGCTTCTTCGAGGGCGTGACTGACGCCATACCAGGCGGTCAAGCCGCTTCGGTTCTGCGACCAGGCAAAGACCCAGGGAATGGCCCTGAGCGTGGCAAAACCGCCTTCGCGGTCGCGGGCGGGCGGGCGCGAGGCCATGCGCAGCCGCTCGATCACATCGATCGGTGTGGCGGCGCGGAAGTACTCGAAAAAATCGGCGTCCTCGATGAGGGCGCGGTAGCGCTCCCGGCTGATCTCGGCGAGGGCGGCGAAAACATCGCGGTGTCGTGCTTCCTCCGCCCTCGGCCCCGGCGGGCGCAGGCGGTTGCGCAGCGCCGCTGAAGCCATTTGCTCCAGACTGCGCAGCGCAAGCGCGCGCAGCCCGTAATTGCGGTGGATCACCTCGCCTTGCTCGGTGAAGCGAAGTCCGGCGCGCAAGGCGGCGGTTGGTGTATGGAGCACGGCGCGCGCGGTCTTGCCGCCCCCGCGCGAGACGGTCCCGCCCCGCCCGTGGAAGAACAGGATCGAGATGCCCTCGGCTTCGGCCAAGGCGGTCAGGGAGAGTTCCGCATCGCGCAGCGCATGGCGGGCGGCGAGGATGCCCCCGTCCTTGGCCGAGTCGGAATAGCCAAGCATGACCACTTGGCATTCGCGGCGCTCGCGAAGATGAGCGCGGTAGTCGGGATCGTCGAGCAAGGCCGCGAGCACGCAGGGCGCCCGTCGGAGATCCTCGATGCGCTCGAAAAGCGGCGCGAGATCAAGCGCGACCCGCCCTTCTTCGCAAGGCCCGAATCGGCGGGCGAGTTCCAGCGCCGCGAGCACCTCTTCGGCGCTGCGACAGCCGCTCAGGATGAAGGGGCCGAAGATATCGCCATGGAGTCGCCGGCCCTCGCCGATGGCGGCGAAGACGGTCTGCAGGCGATGAAGCGCTTCGCGATCGCCACCGGCGTCACCGCGGGCGGCGAGGGCGGCCTTGAGCACGCGCTCGGCCTCGATCCTCACGTCCAGGCGCGCGAGATGGAAGCCAAAGGTCTGGGCGCGGCGGTAGAGCCGTCGCCACGCGAAATAACCGGCGTGCCGACCGCGATTGGCGAGCAGGCTCTCGCCGATCAGCGATAGATCGGCGAGGAATTCACGGGCATCGCCGTAGCCGCCCTCGCGGCGCTCGAGGCTGCGTTCGATGCGCTCGCCGATGAAGGCGATGAGCGCACGATAGGGCATATCCCGATGCCGGGGCGGAATCGCCGCATCGCATTCGGGAAATCGTTCGCGATAGTGCGCGATACGATCGAGCACGGCTGGGCTGACCCCGATGCGGCCGAGCGACTGGCTGAGCAGGCGGTAGAGCCGATCGAGCTCGCTGCGATAGCGCTTGAGCACCGGCTGGCGAAGGGTGCCGAGGGTGGCGAGCAAGTGTTCCTCGGCCACTTCCGGGTTCCCGTCCATGTCGCCCCCGACCCAGGTGGCGAAGCGCAGGATGGGAGGCGGCATCCGCTCTTCCCCATAGGTGGCGGCGAGGGCATCGCTGAGCACTTCGTAGAAAACCGGGATCACCGCGTAGAGGCTTTCGCTCAGATAAAAACTCACGTGCTCGAGCTCCTCGGCGACGCTTGGGCGGCGCGGGGCGAGATCGGCGGTCTGCCAGGCCGAAGTTAGGGCCATGCGGATCCTGGCCTGGTCGGCCTTGCGCTCGCGCGGGGTGCGGGTACGGTCGAGATCCTCGATCAATCGGGCGGCGATTTCGCGCTCTTTTTCGAGCAGGCTACGGCGCACGGCCTCGGTGGGGTGGGCGGTGAACACTGGTTCGATGAGGAGCTCGGAGAGCGCCTGCCACAACGCCTCGCGCTCGACGCCGGCGGTTTTGAGCAAGGCAATGGCGTCGGCCAGGCCACCCGGCTGCGGTGTATCCAGGCGACGCTCGTAATCGCGGCGGCGGCGGATGCGGTGCACCCGTTCGGCGAGGTTGACCGCGGCGAAATAGGTGTTGAAGGCACGGACGATGACATCGGCCTCCTCCAGCCTCGGGCTCCCGAAAGCGCGCTCGAGGGCGGCGAGCGGCTCGCCCCGTTCGCGCCGTGTGATCGCCGCCCGGCGCAGGGCTTCGATGCGCTGAAACATGGCCTCGCCGGCCTGATCGCGGATCACTTCCCCGACCAGCACGCCGAGCCGGTGCACGTCCTCGCGCAGCGGCTCATCGACCGGCAGGAAGCGGACTTCGCGCAGCGATTCGTCCACCTCAGAAGGCGTATTCGGCGAACAGGGGTTCGAGGCGTCCCTGCCAGCGGCCGTGGTAGAGCTCGAGCTTGCGCTCGGCCGGGCAGATGCCTGTGTCGAGGAACTCAAGGATCGGCTCGAGATAGATGCGCTCGTCTTGGCCGAGCGCATTGAGCCGCCGCCGGCGCGCGAGGCCTTCGGCTGCGAGCTGGACGAGCTCCCGCGCCCAGGCGAGGAGCGGCCGGCCGCGAAGCGGAGTGGCCAAGGCCAGGCGCGGGACCTCGGCGCGCAGCCGCGCTCGCTCCTCGCGGTCGAGCTCGCGCAGGAGCTGCCAGGCGGCATCGAGGCTGACCGAGTCGTAAAGCAGCCCCACCCAGAAGGCCGGTAGCGCGCAGATCCGGTTCCAAGGTCCGCCATCGGCCCCGCGCATCTCGAGGTACTGCTTGAGCCTCACTTCCGGGAACAGGGTAGTGAGGTGCAGCTTGAAATCCTCGAGCATGGGCCGTTCGCCGGGCAGGGCCGGCAGGCGGCCGGCGAGGAAATCGCGGAAGCTTTGACCGGCGCAATCGATCACGCGCTCGCCGCGTTTGATCAGATACATCGGCACGTCGAGGGCCCACTCGAGGTAGCGCTCGAAGCCGAAACCCTCCTCGAAGACGAAATCGAGCAGGCCGGTGCGATCAGGATCGGTGTGCCGCCAGACTTCGCTTCGGTAAGAGAGAAAGCCGTTCGGCTTGCCCTCACAGAAGGGGGAGTCGGCGAAGATGGCGGTGACGATCGGCTGCGCCGCAAGCGCCACCCGGAACTTCTGCACCATGTCGGCCTCGCTCGCAAAATCGAGGTTGGCCTGGATGGTGGCGGTGCGGGTCATCATGTCCAGGCCCAGCCGACCGACTTTTGGCATGTAGCGGCGCATGATCGCGTAGCGGGCCTTGGGCATCCAGGGCATCTCCTCGCGCCGCCAGGTCGGCGCGAAGCCGATGCCGAGGAAACCGAGCCCGAGCGCGTCGGCGACCGCCTTGAGCTCGGCCAAATGCGCCGCGGCTTCACAGCAGGTTTCGTGCAGATCGGTGAGCGGCGCACCGGAAAGCTCGAACTGCCCGGCGGGCTCCAGCGTGATCGAGGCCCCTGCTCGGGTGAGCGCGATCGGGTTCTCGCCCTCGTAAAGGAGCTGCCAGCCGAAACGCTCGGCCAGACTCGACAACAGCGCGCGGATCCCATTCTCGCCCTCGTACGGAACCGGAGCGAGGGTGTCGCGCCGAAACACGAACTTCTCATGTTCGGTACCGACGCGGAAGCGCTCCGGCGGTTTGCAGCCGCTTTCGAGGTAGGTCAGGAAATCGGTGATCGTGGCGGCTTCGAAGGACTCGCTCGGCATGGTCGAGGGCGGGATGGGATGTGCAAGGATGGAGGCATGAGCGCCTGCTGCCAAGGGAGCCTGATTCTCGCCGTCGCCTTGCTCGTCTCGAACGCCTTCGCTGGGCCGACGGCGCTCGAGCGCGGCCTCGGTCCGGAGCCAGGAAGCCTCGATCCGCACAAGGCGAGCGATCTTGCGAGCTTTCAGGTGCTGAGGGACCTCTACGAGGGCTTGCTGAGCGAGGACCCTTCAGGTCGCACCATCCCTGGCGTGGCGCGACGCTGGGAGGTGAGCGCCGACGGGCGCGAGTGGCGATTCTTCCTGCGCGCGGACGCGCGCGATTGCGCAGGCGCCATCGTCGATGCCGATCGCTTCGCCGCCTCGCTCGCCCGCGCGCGCGATCCGGCCACGGCCGCTCCCCTCGTGGGCTTGCTCGCGCCGATCGAGGCGGTGGTGGTCATCGATGCCGAGCAACTCCTCTTTCGTCTGGCGGAGCCGGTCGATCTGGCAAGAAGGCTGCTTCTGCCGATCGCTTATCCAGTCGATCTCCAGGCGCTTCGCCTCCACGGCGAAGCCGCCTTCCGCGAGGGCAAGGCCGCGAGCAATGGGGCTTATTGCCTGCGCGCCTACCGGCCTCAGGATCAGCTCTGGCTCGAGAAGAACCCTTTCTTCCACTCGGCTTCGCAGGTGGCCTTCGCCACCGTGCGTTACCGCGCGAGCGAGGACCCGTTCAGCGAAGCTCGACGCTTCGCGAGCGGGGAGCTGCATCTGAGCGAGAGCGTGCCGCCCTGGCCGAATCAGGTTCTTGAGCGCCGCTTCGGCGAGGCCCTGCGCGTGAGCCCGCTCGCTGGCGTCTTCGAGATCGGGCTTTACCTCGAGGCGGCACCATTCGCCGAGAATCCCGCCCTGCGCGAGGCCTTGTCGGCGGCGATCGACCGGGAACTGCTCGTCGAGCGCATCACGGGTGGTGGCGAGCGCCCTGCTTACGGCTTCGTCCCCCCAGAGCTTCGCGACGGCTTGGCGCTTCGCCCGACCTGGGCCGACTGGCCGCGTGAGCAGCGGGAGGACTACGCCCGCCGGCGCTATGCTGAGGCCGGCTACGGTCCGGCGCGGCCGCTCAGCTTCGAGCTGCTCTACAACACTTCACCGCAGCATCGGCGGGTGCTGCTCGCGGTGGCGGCGATGTGGCGGGAAGTGCTCGGGGTGGAAGCGGTGCTGGTGAACCAGGAGTGGCGCGCTTTCCTCGCTCGGCGGGCGCGGGGTGAGCAGCTGCAAGCCTTTCGCCTGGGCTGGATTGCCGACGTCGGTGAGCCGGAGGAATTCCTCGCCCGCTTCGAGAGCGGCTCCCCGCTCAACTACACCCGCTTTCGCAACTCGGCTTTCGATGCCTTGCTCGCGCGAGCGCGTGGCTTGCGCGGACAGACGCGCCAGGAGGTGCTGGCCGAAGCCGAACGCCTCCTCGTTTCCGAGACGCCGGCGATTCCGCTCTATTTCCTCTCCGGCCGCCGTTTGGTTCATCCGCAACTGGGCGGCTACGCCGATCACCCCCTCGATCGCCACCCGAGCCGCTGGCTGTTCTGGCGCGAATGAGGCTTCAGCTCGGCGGCCAGTCGGCACGCCATTCGACCCCTGGCAGGGAGAGCGCGAAATCGGCGCCGAAGGCGCGCGAAGGGGTGAGAAAACCAGCGAGAGGGGTTTCGGCGGCGAGAACACGGCTCACCGCCGCCAAAGCCGCCTCGGCGGTGAGTTCGTAGCCGTTCGGTGTCGACATCGCAGCCCGTTCGACCCGACCGGCCTCGTCGCTCACCTCGCCCCACAGCCAAGCGCGGCTTTGCGCGCGCACCCGCTCATCGGGCCCCGCGGTTTTCTTCTCGATCCGCTTGAGCAGCCAGCGCTTGAGCGGAGGCAAGCCAAGGACCGGCGCGATCCGGCGTAGCCGCCTGAGGCGGCGAAGGGCGCGCGGGGAAAGCACCATGTAAACCTCGATGTTCGGAATCCCCGTGGAGAAAAAGCCGGTGAAGACATCGCCCCAGGGGACGAGGGCGGCCAGCCGCTGTTCGCCGTCGCGGACGAAGTAGCGGGTCTTGGCGGCGATCGGGACCCGCTCGAGCGCGCCGTTTCGCCGGACCATGGCGCCGCGCAGCAGGCCGAGGAAGGCGGTCTTGGCGGTGCCGGGGCTCGTCCCGCCCTCGCCCTCGAAAGCCAGAGTGAGGCGCACCGCTCCAGGCAGCCGTCGCGCGAGCAGGGCGGCGAGGCAATCGCTTGGCACCACATCGAAACCCACCCCCGGAAGCAAGGCGATGCCGCGCTGGCGCGCCGCGCCGTCGTGGCGATGGAGCAGGCGGAAGACCTCGATCTCGCCGGTGATGTCGAGGTAATGCACGCCCTCAGCGAGGCAGGCCTGAAGCATCGGCGGGGCGGTCTCGGCGAAGGGGCCGGCGCAGTGGAGCACCGCCGCCACCTCGCGCAGCCCCTCTCGAAGCGCCGCGGGATCATCGAGCGGAAAAGCGCGCCAGGGAAGACCGAGCCGGTCGGCGAGGGCGCTGACTTTGCTCGGGTTTCGGCCGGCGAGGGTGGGTTTGAGCCCGCGCTTCGCCGCCTCTTCGGCGATGAGCTGGCCGGTATAGCCCGTCGCCCCGTAGATCAGCCAGGAACGCATGTCCCGCTCGCGATTGCAATTTTCGAAACCTCGAATTAGTGTACGTGCCCCGGGGACCGTTCAAGGTCCGTCCAGGATCAAGAGGGGAAGACGATGAGGGTGAGTGTTCAACTTCGCCGCCCGTGCGCGGCGGCTTTGGTCTTTTTCACGGCCTCTGCCAGCGTGGCGCAGATCGCGGAGAACGTCGGCGACCCCGAGCCGCCGCCGCTGACGAGTTCGGCGCCGCCCTCGCCGCTGTGGGTCGCGCCGCTTGCGATCCTTCACGACAACGGGCCTCTGGTCACCCACAGCGGCGTCTGCCCGGGCCCGGCGGATGCCTCTCGCCTCCAAAACACCTCTCTCGGCCTCAGCTCCCTGGGATTCAACGTCTCGCTCAGCGGCGGATTTCGGATGGCCGATGACTTCACCGTCCCGCCGGGTGGCTGGTACGTGAACACGGCGACTTTTTCGCCTATCAGACCGGCTCGACGACGACCTCGACCTTCAACCACGTGAATTTCCGCATCTGGGACGGTCCGCCGAATGTCGCCACGAGCACGGTGGTCTTCGGCGATACGACCACGAATCGCTTCGCTTCGACGGCCTTTGCGAACATCTACCGCGACTCGGAAACCACGACCTGTGCCGCGGGTGGTACCACTCGCCCGATCATGAACATCGTGGGGAACGCCGGCGTCTTGTTGGCGCCTGGCACCTATTGGATCGACTGGCAGCTCGGCGGCACCCTGTTGAGTGGGCCCTGGCAGCCGCCGGTGACGATTCTGGGCCAGCCAGGCAAGCCAGGGGCAAACGCGTTGCAGTTCAACCCTGGGCCAAGCGTGTGGAATCCGGTGCAGGATGCGGGAACGGGCACGCCGCGGCAAGACTTGCCTTTCATCCTCGATGGCGAGGCCTGCACGATGAGCGTGCCGAGCAATCAGACCGTGCCCGCCTCGCCCACCGCCTGCAACGCTACGGTGAGCTACACGCCAACCATCGCACCCGCTGTCTGCGCGAGCGGCGGCACGATCGTCCCGAGCTGCACGCCGGCTTCCGGCAGCACTTTCCCGCTCGGCACGAGCACGGTCAACTGCACCAGTAACTTCGGCCACAGCGGCAGCTTCACCATCACCGTCGTCGATCAAACGCCTCCCGCGGTCACCTGTCCGGCGAATCAGAACCTCGTCTCGATGGGTGGGGCACCGGTCACCTTCAGCTGGACCAATCCCGCGAGCGATAATTGCACTGCGCCGCTCACGGTCACCTGCTCGGTGCCCTCGGGTTCGGTCTTCCCGATCGGCACCACCACCGTGACCTGTCAGAGCACGGATGCGGCCGGTAATACCGGAAGCTGCCAGTTCCAGGTCAGCGTGGTGCTCGGAGTTCCGGATCCTCGCCCGATTCCGATGGTGGGGCTCTTCGCGCTCGGCGGCCTGGCCGGTTTGATCGGCCTTGTGGGCTTGATCAGGCTGCGCCGCCAGCGCGTTTGAGATATGCACGCAAGGATGCGTGCGCTGACTTGCCCTGAGCGTCCCTAACCGTTCGCCTCGACTCATGCCCCTCGAGGGATGGTCCTGATCCCTCGAGGGACAGGCGGGCGAACGCGCGGGGACACGCCGGTCGCGTGAACGCGCTCTTCATGCCGGCACGGGAAGCGGAGGGCGAGCATCCGCCCCGCGGAAAGCCGCGATGGCGGCTCTTCGCTCAGGGCGGAGGCGGCGGTTGCGGCGGGCGGGCCTCGAAGCCGTGGCGGAACACCCGCAGCGGATCCTTGGCGGCCGCGGCCCCCTCCCGTATCCAGTCCATGATCCGGGCCTGGTCTTGCGCGGCCAGCGGCGGTCCGCCGATCGGCATCATCGAGCCCCAGTTCAGGGCTGCCGGATTGGAGCAATTGATCTTCCAGAATAGAAAGCTCTGAGCCGGATCGCCCGGTTCCACCCGGTCCATGGCGTTGAAAGGATTGGCCGAGGGCACGTTGAGCAGATTCGCGTAGGACTGCGTGGCCGAGAGGTCGAGATTGCCGGCAAAGCCGTGACAGCCCACGCAAGCCACGTCGAAGATCGGCTGGATGTCGGTGGCGAAATCGAGGTTTTGATATTCCGGCGTGGCGGAGAGGTCGAAAACCGGCGCGCAGGGGTGCGCGGGCGGCGCGGTCAGCACGAGCGGGAGCACGGCAAGAGGCTTGAGGCGCATGGTCGAGGACCGTACGCGGATACGCGAGCATCCTAGATGGACGAGGGCGGCTGAGGAAAGGTCGTCGCCGACCGACGGGCGGCAAGGGCAGTCGGGCGTCGAGGGCTGGGGATCGCTCAGGAGGGTTTCGCTTCGCGTCGGGCGAGCTAATACGAGGCGATGAGACTCGCCGGCACGCGCACGAAACCTTCCATGAGCACGCGGGCGCTGCGGCTCATCGCCACCTTGCGGATGCGATAGCCCTCCCCGACCCGCTCGGCCTCGGCGCCTACGCGCAGGCTGCCAGAAGGATGGCCGAAGCGAAGCTCGCGCTTGGGCCCCCCCATGGTCTCGGCGAGGAGCGTGCCGGGAACCGCGGCGGCAGCGGCGATGGCCACCGCCACCGTGCCCATCATCGCGTGATGGAGCTTGCCCATCGAGACCGCGCGCACGTTGAGGTCGATCTCTTCGGCGTGCACCAGGCGGCCGCTTTGAGCGGTGTAGGAAGCAGGCGGCGCGAGAAAGGCGATCTTGGGGGTGTGCTGGCGCTCCGCGGCATCCTCCGGTCGCTCGATCAGGCCCATGCGCAGGGCACCGGCCACCCGCACCGCTTCGAGCAGCTTGAGGGCCTCGGGGCGAGTGTTGATGTCTTTTTGCAGCTCCAGGCCGGAAAAACCAAGATCCTGAGCGCGCACGAAGACCGTGGGGATGCCGGCGTTGATCAGGGTCGCCGCGATCTCCCCGAAGCCCGGCACCGGCAGAGACTCTTGCACCGCCCCCGTTGGGAAAAGCGCCCCCTCCCCTTCCGCCGGGTCGAGGAACTCGAGCCGAATCTCGGCGGCCGGAAAGGCCACCCCATCGAGCTCGAAATCGCCGCACTCGACCACTTCGCCCTCCCGCATCGGCACGTGCGCGAGGATGGTCTTGCCGGTGTTGAGCTGATGGATGCGGATGAGCGCCTCGCCATCGCTCGGCAGGCGGCTTCGCGGCACCAGCCCGCGCGCGATCGCGCAGGGGCCGACGGCGGCGGAGAGATTGCCGCAGTTGCCGCTCCAGTCGATGAGCGGCCGGTCGATGGCGACCTGTCCGAAGAGGTAATCCACGTCGTGATCCGGCGTGCTGCTCGGGGCCAGGATCACGCATTTGCTCGTGGAGGAACTGCCCCCGCCCATGCCGTCGATGTGCTGACCATAAGGATCCGGCGAACCGATCACCCTGAGCAGCAGTCGATCGCGGGCCGGTCCCGGTACCCGACACGGCTCGGGGAGCTCATCCCTCAGGAAGAACACGCCCTTGGAGGTGCCGCCGCGCATGTACCAGGCGGGGATGCGAAGCTGATCCATCAGGCCCTCCCCGCCAGAAGCTCCGCGGCAAAGCGGAGGAGGATGCCGCCTGCGCGGTAGGTGCGAAGCTCCTCGTCGGTGTCCAGCCGGCAGCGTACCGGCAGGCCATCCTCGCGGCCGTCGCGGCGGCGGATGCGAAGGGTGAGGATGGCCCCGGGCGCGGGCTCGCCCTCGAGGTCGTAAAGCTCGCTTCCATCGAGGCCGAGAGTGCGCCGGTTGCTACCGGGCAGGAACTCGATCGGGAGGATGCCCATGCCGACGAGATTGCTGCGGTGGATGCGCTCGAAGCTCTCGGCCAGCACCACCTCGACGCCGGCGAGCCTCGGCCCCTTGGCCGCCCAGTCGCGCGAGGAGCCCTGTCCGTATTCGGCACCAGCGATGATGATCAGCGGCTGTCGGCGGGCGCGATAGCGCTCGATCGCCTCCCACATGCGCAGGATCTCCCCCTCGGGCTCGAGGCGAGCGAGCGAGCCTTGGCGGATCGAGCCATCGGGATTGCGCACCATCTCGTTCATGAGCTTGGGGTTGGCGAAGGTGGCGCGCATCGCGGTCAGGTGATCGCCGCGGTGGGTGGCGTAGCTGTTGAAGTCCTCCTCGCTGAGGCCCATGGCGGCGAGGTACTCGCCGGCGGCGCTGTCGCGGGTGATGGCGTTCGAGGGCGAGATGTGATCGGTGGTGATGTGATCGCCGAGGATGGCGAGCGGGCGCATCCCCTTCAGCCGCGGCGGGGGCATGAAATCGGGGTCCCAGTAGGGCGGCCTGCGGATGTAGGTGCTCTCCGGGCGCCAGGGGTAGCGCGCCGGGGCGCTCGCTCGCGCAGGGCGCGCGGAGAGCAGCGGTTCATAGATGCGCTGGTAGTGCTCTGGCTTCATCACCTGGGAGAGCGCCGCCTCGATCTCGGCTTCCTCCGGCCAGAGCTCGCAGAGGTACACCGGCCGGCCCGAAGCATCTTTGGCGAGGGGCTCGTTCTCGATGTCCACGCGGATGCTACCGGCGATCGCGTAGGCGATGACGAGCGGCGGAGAGGCGAGGAAGGCGTGCTGGATCTCAGGGTGGATGCGCCCATCGAAGTTGCGGTTGCCGGAGAGCACCGCCACCGCATAGACCCCCTGCTCGCGGATCGCCCGCGAGACCTCGGGAAAGAGCGGCCCGCTCATGCCGTTGCAGGTGGTGCAGGCGAAACCGACGATGCCAAAGCCGAGGGCTTCGAGCTCGCGAAGAAGCCCCGTTTCCCTCAAGTACTCGGCGACCGCCCGCGAGCCTGGCGCAAAAGAGGTCTTCACCCAAGGTTGGCGCCGTAAGCCCCGCTCCCGCGCCTTGCGCGCGAGCAGCGCGGCCGTGAGCACATTGCGCGGGTTGGAGGTGTTGGTGCAGGAGGTGATGGCGGCGATCACGACGGCCCCATCCGGCAATGGGCCCCCGCCCCTTTCCGGTTTGGCAATGCCATGAGCAGCGAGCTCGCGGGTCGGGACTTTGGCATGGGGCCGCGAGGGACCTGCGACCACCCGGCCCAGTCCAGAGAGATCGAAGCGCAGGCTGCGGTCGTATTCCGCGGCGGCGAGGGCATCGGCCCAAAGGCCCGCGGCTTTCGCGTAACGCTCGACAAGCTTGACCTGCTCGGGTTCGCGGCCGGTGTAGCGCAGGTACTCGAGGGTGCGTTCATCGATGGGGAACAGCCCCACCGTGGCGCCGTACTCAGGGGCCATGTTGGCGATGCTCGCGCGGTCGCCGATGGACAGCGCCCGCGCGCCTTCGCCGGTGAACTCAAGCCACGCGCCGATGACCTTCTGCCGGCGGAGGAACTCGGTCAGCGCGAGCACGATGTCGGTGGCGGTGATGCCAGCGGGTGGCCGGCCGGTGAGCTCTACCCGCACGAACTCAGGAAGCCTCATCCAGGTCGGATGCCCGAGCATCACGTTCTCCGCCTCGAGCCCCCCTACCCCGACCGCGATCACCCCCAGGGCATTGACGTGGGGGGTATGACTGTCGGTACCGATGCAGGTATCGGGAAAAACCCAATCGCCCTCGCGGACGACGACGGGCGAGAGCTTTTCGAGGTTGATCTGGTGCATGATCCCGTAGCCGGGCGGGATCACCCGCACGTTGCGGAATGCGCCCGCCGCCCAGTTCAAGAAATCGAAGCGATCGGCGTTGCGCCGCGCCTCGATCGCTTGGTTCTTGGCCAGCGCCTCCGGGTCGGCGCCGTCGTATTCGACGGTCAGCGAGTGATCGACGATGAGCTCCACCGGCACCCGGGCATCCACCGCCAGAGGGTCCCCGCCGCGCTCGGCCACCACATCGCGAAGCCCAGCGAGGTCCACGAGCGCCGTGAGCCCGAGGATGTCGTGCCCGACGATGCGATGGGGGTGCCACGGAATATCGCGATCGCGCCGCCTTTCCGCGATCTGCTCGAGCGCCGCCTCGCGCTCCTCCAGCGGAGCCTTGCGCAGCACGTTCTCGGCGAGGATGCGGGCGGCGTAGGGCAGCTTGGCGAAGGACCCCGGCCAGCGCGCCTCGAGCGCGGCGCGCGCATCGAAGAAGCGGTAAGACGTCTCCGGCAGCGGGCGGATGAACTCGGAAGACACGGCGATCGGGCGATCTCGAGCGAGCCTGCCATTATCGCCGAAGCCCGGCTTCACCAGGGGACTTCGTTGCCGTCGTAGGCGAGAAAGCGGGCGCCTTCGCTCGGCTGAGCGTCCACGATCAGGGCAAGCAAGCGCGAGGCCGCCGCTTCGGGCGTCAAGCGCGGCTGCATGCCCCCGGAGAAAGGCGCCGAAAGCAGTGTGTCCACGGTTCCAGGATGCAGCAGCAAGACCGCGCTCTTCGGATTGAGCCGCCTGAGCTCCACCGCCACAGTGCGGAAAAGCTGATTGAGCGCCGCCTTGCTCGCGCGGTAGGCGTACCAGCCGCCGAGGCGGTTGTCGCCGATCGAGCCCACCCGGGCCGAGAGCGCGGCGACCACCACCGGGTGCGTTCCGCGAAGCGCGGGCAGCATGGCCTTGGTGAGGAGCAAGGGGCCCAGCGCGTTGACGGCGAAGACTTTGCGCACGGCCTGTGCGTCGAGCTGCGCCAGGCTCTTCTCCGGCTGCAAGCCCTCGCCGTGGAGGATGCCGGTGGCGAAAAGCAGGAGATGGATGGGGCCTTCCGCGCTGAGGCGCGCGCCGAGCTCAAGCAGCCCTGCCTCATCGCCGAGGTCGAAGCGATGAAGGCGGATCGCCCCGCCGCCCTGTTCGGCGAGGGCGAGGAGCTTGGGGCGCTGTTCCGGGCGACGGGCCAGCGCCTCGATGCGGGCTCGCGGAAAGCGTTCGGCGAGCGCGGAGAGCATGGCGAAGCCGATGCCGCCGCTCGCTCCGGCGATGACGATACGAGGCTCGCTCAGCTCGCGAAGCAAGGAGGCCATGCCCACCGAGTTTGCCCGCGCCGATGCGAAGAAGGGCTCAAAAAGCGGGCGGCGCGACACATCCGCTGCGCTTCTCTCTCCGCCAACGCTTGCCCTGCCTTCCTCGAGGCCCTCGGCGCGAGCGCCAGCCCCTCGAAGAGGTTCAGGGGCGGGAGCTTGCCGGCCTCAGCGCGGGAAGGCGGTGATGCTCTTGCTTCCGTCCTCGCTCAAGAACATGACTTGGCCGCGCTCGCGCATGCTCAGCTTGTTGATCGCGCGCAGGGAGGCGACCAGCTGTTCCTCGGCCTCGTTGAGCGCGGCATCGCGGCAGGCGATCTTGGTGGCGGCGAGCTCCTCGATGCGCAGCGTCTCGCCCTGAAGCAGCCAGCGTCCGCCGAAGCGGTTGCAGAAACCCTGCCCGATCACCGCCCCGCGCGGGGTGAGCAAAAACTCAGGCGTCATCCGGCTCGCCGGAATGAAGCCGAAATCGATTTCCGTCACCTGCCAGGTCCGTCCGCTCAGGAATTCGGCCGGTGTCCCGGCGCAGCCGGCCTCATCGAGCCCGGCATGGCGGATGCGCGCCCGGTGCGGCCGCGGGAGCTTGCCTTCCGAAGGGATGCAAGGCTTGCCTCGCTCGATCGAAAGGGTGAAGGGCTGTCCTGCCGCCTCGCCGCTGAGCTCAAAACCGCCCTCCGCGGCTCGGCGCTCGGCGCGACCCTCGCTCACCCGACCTTCGCGCTCGAGGCGCAGGGCGCCGCTCGCCGAATCCCACTCCACCCGCCAGGGGCTGCTCAGGCCCTCGGCGAGGAGCTTCTCCGGTTTGAGCGCACGCTCGCTGATGCAGACAGGGTAACGAGTGCCGCGCACGCTCAGGAGCGCTTCCTCGCCCTGATGCCAGAGCTCGATCTCGGCGGGATCGGCGCCGCTCGCGTAGCGCGCGCCGCTGGCCGAGGTCACTTCGGCAAGCCGGATTTTCTCATCCGGCAGTTCGACCGTGACCTGGAATTTGGAGAAGTGGATGGTGATCGGCAGGTCCCCGCAGCGATAGGCCACCGACTCGATGATGGGCGCTTCTTCCGCGGGTTGAGCGGTCTGCGGTGCCGCAGGCGGCACGGCGGCGCCGCCGTTGGGGGCCCGGCGGTTCTCGCAGCCTGCGGTGAGGACCACCGCGACGGCCAGGGTCACGACCAGTCGGTTCATCGCAAAACTCCTCCAACGAGACCAAACCCGAAAGTGTGCGCGAATGGACCGCGCCTTGCCAGTCGCGGTTCCCACCCCTCAGCCGAGCGGCAGCACCGGCGGGCGCGCACCAAGATCGCGGAAGCGGGCATTGAAGGCGACGGTGATGCGCAAGCCCTCGCCCTCGTAGGGCAACACCTCGTGCATGAGCCAGGAGGGGAAGAGGACGAGATCGCCCGGTTCGAGCCTGAGTTTGAGCGGTGTCAGGGCGAAAGGGGGTACGAGCCGCATGTTGCCGGGATCGGCGAACATCGCCGCGCCTTGATTCGGGTTGAGGAACACCAGACGGCCGCTGTCGCTCGCCGGATCGGGCTCGTCGTCGCGCACGCAATAGACGCCGGACCACGAATGGAGGGCGTGATTGTGCGCCCCGAACCAGCCGCCCTTGCGGGTGATGTGAAACCAGCATTCGACGTGGGCGCGCAACCTCGCGATCGTGGCCTGGTCGTAGCCGTTGAGCTCGGCCACGGCGCGGAACAGCTCGCCGAGGCAGAAATCGCGCAACCGCCGGACCGCCGGATGCGGCCAGTCGAAGAGGTTGAAGACGCTCTCGTAGAGCGCGGCGTTGCGCGGCACCAGCGGATCGGGGTTCTTCCAGCGCTCCCCTTCCGCCTCGCGGGCGAGGAACAGGGCCTCGAGCTCGGCGTTGAGCGCCGCGCAGTCGGCGAGGCGCGAGCGGATCAAGGGCACGGCGAAGGCGGTGGTGATCTTCATCGGCGCGATCGTGGCGGGGGCGAGCGCAAGACGCATCATGCCCGAAAAGAAAACGGGCGCGTCCCCGAGGGACGCGCCCGAAGAAGACCCGCGAGCCTCAGGCGGAGGCGCGGCGCCGCACGAGCACGATCCCGAACAGCACGCCGACGGCGAGCAGGCCGAGCCCGACGAGGCCGAGCGCCGGGATCGGCCGCGGATCGGGAAGCAGCCCGGTGGGATTCACGCCGACCGTGGTCTGGTTGTTCCCGCCGTTCGGGTCGGGGGTGTCGCTGCTCACCGTGGCGGTGTTGTTGTAGTTGCCCGAGAAGCGCACCTGGAGCTGGAAGGTGAGGGTGGCGCTCGAACTCGGCGCCAGCGTTCCGACCGTCCACACGCCGGTGGTCGGGTTGTAGCTCCCCTGCGAAGGGGTGGCGCTCACCAAGGTGAAGCCGCTCGGGATCAGATCGTTCACCACCACGTTGACCGCGTTCGAGGGACCGGCGTTGCTCACCGTCACCGTCTTGGTGATGGTGTTGCCGGCTGGCGGGGTGGTGTTCGAGTAGGCGATGCTCACCGAGAGGTCGGCCTGCGTGCTCACCGTGTTGGTGTCGGTGGCGCTGTTGTTGCCAGGGTTCGGATCGGGCACCGCCGCGCTCGAAACCGAGGCGGTGTTGGCGATGCTGCCGGTCGCCGAGGGGCTGACCGTGCAGCTCAGGGTGAAAGTCACCGAACCGGAAGGCGGCAGGATCACGGTCTGGTTGATGTTGCCCGAGCCGCTGGCGACCCCGCAGGAGGCACCGCCCGCTGCGGCGCAGGTCCAGTTGCAGGTGAGGCCCGCCGGGATGTTGTCCACCACCACCGCATCGCTCACCGTCGCCGCACCGCCGGCGTGGGTGACGACCACCGTATAGGTGGTGCTGCCGCCCGCCACCACGCTGCTCACGCCGTCGGTCTTGCTCACCTGAAGATCGGCCACCGCCTGGATCGCGTCGCTGTCGGTCGCTTGGTTGTTGGTGGTGTCCGGATCAGGGGCGGTGCCGGTCACGGTCACGGTGTTGACCAGAGTGCCGGGGGGCGCGTTGAGCGGGATCGAGCAGGTGAACTGGTAGGTCACGGTCGAGCCCGGCACCAGGTTGACGGTCTCGTTGATCGCTCCCGTGCCGCTCGCCGCCCCGCAGGATGCGCCGCCGGCGGCCGTGCAGGTCCAGCTGCAACCGCTCACCCCGGTCGGCAGCGGATCGCTCACCGTGGCCGACGTGGAGGCGGCGCCCGCCACGTGGCTCACGACGATGGTGTAGGTGGTGTTCGTGCCGGCATTCACGCTCGTGACCCCGTTGGTCTTGGTCACGCCGAGGTCGGCGAAGGGCTGGCAGGCGCGAAGCTCGATGTCGTCGATACCCCAGCCGGGGAAGTTGCCACTCGCGTTGCTGGTGAGGCGGAAACGCAGCCGCACGTCGTTGCCGGCAAAGGCCGAGAGATCGCTGCGGAACAACCCCCAGCCCGCGGCCATGGTGATGGTCTGAGCAGGATTGCCCACGCCTTCCTGCATAGTCGGGCCGGTCCAAGTGAACAGCTCCCGCTCGATAGTGTTCGCGCTGTTGCGGGCGATCAGGAAGGCACGGTCGAGGGTTGCCGATTCGAGCTGATACTTCTGTGCCCAGCTCAGGGTCACCGGCGGCACCAGGCCGGCAAGGTTGAAGAGCGGCGACTCCAGGGTCTCGTCGGCGTTGTTGGAATAGTTGCCGGCCAGCCGGGTCACCCAGCAGTTCGTGCCGCTCGCGCAGTCGTTGAGCGGCGCGGCCGATGGTGTACCCCATTGCCAGTCGTTTTGGGTTCCGCTCGCCGTGAAGCCGCCATCGTTGGCGTTGAAATCGGTCTGGAAGACGGTGACCGGCTGGGTGCCCGCCGGGCAGCTCGGCGGTGGCGGCACCTCGCAGATGCGCAGGCTCCACCGCTGCAGCGTGCCGCCGTTGCCGGCCGCATCATCGTGGACGACGAGCCGCCACGTGCCATTGGCGGTCATGCCGTCGAACCAGGAGAGCAGGTTGGGTCCTTCCGGACGGGCGCTGTAGATGCGGTAGCGACTGAACGCGCCGAGCAGCAGCGCCGCCTCGTCGTCGAGAGTGAGCTCCATATCGGTGCCCCCTGCAGCCGGATCGGAAAGCAAAGTCACCCGATTGCCGCTCGGCGATTCGAGGTACACATCGAGATCCGGCATGCTCGCGTGCTGGATCTGAAGACCCACGTCGAGGTCGGCGATGCGCGGGTTGCCCGGCAGGCTGACCGCGAGGCTGGAAGTGATCGAGCCGGGGCCGGTGGGGATCGTGATCGGCGTGTCGGTGGAGTCGATGGTGGTGCAGTTGGCCGAGGCGGGCACGAAGGGGAAGACGCTCACGCTCAAGTGATAGTCCGCCGCTGGCCCTGCGCCTGCGGCGGCATCGACGTAAACGCCGTAGGTTCCGGCGTCGCGGACGGTGAAGAAGAAAGCCTCGGAGTTTGGGGAAGTGGTGTTCGCATCATTGGCAAGAAGGATGAATCCGTCGAAGACCCCGAAGCCGAGACGCGGATTCCAGCGCGTCCCACCCACCCGCTGCGGGTCGGCGTCGAGGCTCAAAAACACCGTGTCGCCGGCGTTGAGGTTGAGGGTGAAATAGTCGGTGTCGCCCGATGGATTCACCAACCCGCTCACCCAGCCGCTCGCGGGAAGGGGCTGACCTCCGCCCCCCACGTCGTTCGGTTCGGTTTCGGCCGTCGGGCTGCCCCGGCGGACCTGGACGAAGAGGTCGTAGGGGCGGATGGTGGTGGTGGTCGCGGAAAAACCGCGCACCCTGAGGTAATAGGTTCCATTCGCCGGGATCGTGGCGCCGGCGATGCTGGAGGCGGTGCTGCCGAAGGAGCCGTCGTCGTCGTCCTCCTCGATCACCGTCGTCCCATCGGGGGCGAAAAGGGTGAGGACCGAGTCGAAGCTGCCCACCGGCTTGCTGGTGTTGGTCGCGGCGTAAACCCGATCGCCCGCCTGCAGCGAAATCGCGTACCAATCGAGATCGCCTGCCGGGAAGATGTTGCCGCGGATCTGTGCGGCCAGGTTCGCATTGAGGGTGATGGTCTGGGCTTGCGCCGCCGTGTCGTTGGGCTCGGTCTCGCCCGGGATGGAGAAGTCGTAGCCGAAGGGGCTCGAGGGCGGCACCAAGGTGCCGGCGGGCAGATTGCTGCTGCCCGCGCCGCCGGCGGGGGCTTTGCTCTCCTCTCCGGCGCCGCCGGGCGCGATCTCGAGGAGCTGCGGGACGGCGAGCGCCGGGATGGGGGCGGGCAGGAAGCCTCCCGCAGCCACGGCGAGCAGAAGCGCGCGGACGCGAAGATGCATGATCGGGATCCCCTGGATGGAAACGGTTCTGGCCCCCCGGGCCAAAAACGCATCCTAACGCGGTCCGTCGGCCCTGTCCAAGGATTCACCGCGCGGCTCCCTCGGGCGGGTCGCGCCACTGCCCGTGTTCGCGCGGCGAAGGCGGCCGCGGCAATGGGCGGATCGCGTCTGCCGCACGGGCCAAGCGTTGATCGCTCCGCCCCGCGGGACGAGCCCCCTTCTGCGCTGCACACGGCGGACTCCTCGTGCCGTTTCGCCGTCGCACTCATTCCCAGTCGCTGCTTAAGGGGTCCACCTCGAGGAACCAGCGCAGCCGCCGCGAGCGGCGCTGGCTGCGGATGATCGGAATGGCGGCGTCGAGCCAGCGATGCAAAGGCTCGCGGCGCGGCGCCTCGAGCAGGAGCTCGTAGCGGAAAAGCCCGGCGCGGCGCTCGCGCAGCGCCGGCAGAGGGCCATCGAGGTGGAGCTCGGGCGGCAAGGGCGCGCTTTGCGCCGCCTGCTCGAGGAATCGCTGCGGCAGCTCGCCGGGTCCCTCGGCACAGAGGCGGGCTTGGTGCGCAAATGGCGGAAGACCGGCCTCGCGCCTGAGCGCGAGCTCTTCGCGGGCGAAGCCTTCGTAACCCTCGGCGAGCAGCGTCTGCAGGAGCGGGTGCTCGGGCATCGTGGACTGCAACCACAGCTCCCTCCCCTCGGCCTCCCGGGCCGGGCCTGCGCTCAGGCGCACGAAGAGCTGGGCGAAGCGTTCGGCGGCGCGGAAGTCGGCGCGGGCCAGGATGGTGTCGAGGTGCAACAGGGCGATGAGGCCGAGGGCGGGCAGGTCTTCGATCCTCATCATCATCTGGGTGCCGATGAGGATGCAGGGCCGTCCCGCGCGGGCCGGTGCGAGCAGCGCCTTCAGCGCCCCGCGCTCGGCGGCGGTGTCACGGTCGATGCGGACCACCGGCGTGTCGGGGAAACGGGCTCGTAACGCGCCCTCGAGCCGTTCGGTGCCGTGGCCGCGCGGGAGGAGCGGACCGCTGCAGCTCGGGCAGCGCTCGGGCAGGGGCTGGCGGTTGCCGCAGGCGTGGCAGAGCAGGGCGCCGGCGCTGCGGTGCCAGGTCACGGCGATGCCACAAGCCGGGCAATCGAGGCGTGCCTGACAGGCCGCGCACAGGACGATCGGCGCGAAGCCTCGGCGATTGCGAAGGAGCATCGCCTGTCGGCCGGAGGCCAGCACCCGCTCGATCGCGGCGAGGATTTCGGGGGCCAGACCCTCGACCAAGCTTCGCCCCGCCACGTCCACCAGGCGCACTCGCGGCGGCGAGGATCGTTCGCTGCCCTCGAGTCGGATGGCTCGAAGACGGCCCCGCCGTGCGCGCTCCAGAGACTCCAGCGAGGGCGTGGGAGAGGCGAGCACGATGGGTACCCCGAGTCGCCGCGCGCGCACCAGGGCGTAGTCACGCACGGAGACGCGGGCGCCGTCCGGCTGCTTGTAAGCGAGGTCGTGCTCCTCCTCGACGAAGAGCAGACCTGCCCGCGGCATGGGCAGGAACACGGCCGAACGGGTCCCGACGGCCGCGGCAAGGCGGCCGTCGGCCATCGCCTGCCAGACCCTCGCCCGTTCCCCGTCGGCGAGACCGGAGTGATAAGCCGCCGCGCGCTCTCCGAGGAAAGCGCGCAGGGCATCGAGGATCCGCTTCACGAGGGCGATCTCCGGCACCAGAAACAGCGTCTGCAGGCCGTGGGCGGCGAGCTCGACCGCGAGCGCGAGGCCGAGCTCGGTCTTGCCGCTCCCGGGAGGTCCCTCGAGGAGGAAGGCGCGGTAGCCCGAGCCTTGGAGCACGGCCTGGCGCGCGGCCTCCTGTGAAGGCGAAAGCGTCGGAGGGGGGGGCGGTGCCGGGGGGCTCGGGTCGAGCCAGGCGAAAAAGCCGCGCGAACGGTGGCGTGCGAGAAGACCGCGCCAGTCGGCGAACTCGCGGTCGAGCTCGGCCCTGCTCAGGGAGCCGCGCTCGCGCAGCAGCGCGACGAGCCGAGCCAAGGAGCGGCCGCGCACGGGTCCCCGGGGGTCTTCGCTGAGGACCAGCCGGCTTTCCGGCGAGCGGCTCGCAGGCGCGGGCCGCACCGGGGGAGGCAGGGCGTCGGCGAGCACCTCGCCCAGCGGATGATGGTGGTAGCGCGCCAGCCAGCTTAGCGTCTCGAGGTCCGTCGGGGCGAGGATCGGCTCGGAGTCGATCCGCTCGAGGATGGGCTGCAGCCCCGTCTCGGCCACTTCCGGTGGCCCGATCGCCACCACCACCCCGATCGGGCGTTGCCGGCCGAAGGGCACCCGCACCCGGCAGCCGATCCAGTCGGCGCTCGGATCGGGTGCCGTGTAGTCGTACAGGGTGTCGAGGGGGCGCGGCAAGGCCACCTTGAGCACCCTTTCGGGAGCCTGCGACCGAGGCTTGAGAGAACCTTCTCGACCGTTTTCAGGAATGGCGCTCAAGCCACTGCCCTGATTGATGAAAAACGCTTATCCACAAGACCTGTGGATAACTCTGTGGACGGAAGTCCGAGAACCGCCCTCCAAGCTTGCGGGAACGCGGCCCCAGGCCATCCTGGAAACAAAATGATCATCTGTAAAATGCTGTGTAAAACAACACTTTGTAGCATTCGATCGCTCCCCTTCGACACTTCCGTGACAGCGCGTGCGACGTGGTTCGCGGCTGTGCACAAGCGGTGTCGGCACTTTCGCGGCGGAAGCTTTTTTTCATGCGGCGGAGCGGCTTGCGCCGATACTGTCAAGACGCCTCGCCTTTGGGATCCGGGCTGGGCTGGAAGTGGCTTTCGAGGCGGAAGACGCGGCGCTCGGCGTGGAAACGACCTCCGAAGCGAGCCTCGCCCTCCGCGCGCAGCCGGGCAGCGTGGCGGACGAGATACTCATCGAGCGCTGCCGCGCTGCTCAGGCGGTAGCTGATCCGGTAAAGGGGCGGCGATTGCTCGTGCGCCCGGTGGAGTTCGGCCGAAAGGAAGCCGGGCAGCGCGAGGAGGCGCGCCACGTGCCCTGGGATCCACGCCCGCCATTCCGCTTCGATCGCCGGATCGAGTCGGATTTCGACTTCGTAGAGCACCATCGCCGCGCTCCGGTTCCGAATCGGACCCTAAGATAACGACCTCCTCCCCTCCCATCGCATCGGCTCCGATGAGCGCCCTGCGCGGCGAACTCAAGGCGAGTGCGCGCCTGGCCTTTCCCCTCGCCCTGGCCCAACTCTCCCTGATGGCGATGGGCGTGGTCGAGACCTGGCTCGCCGGCCGAGGCGGCACCCATGCGCTCGCGGCGGTCGCGGTCGGGGCCGCCGTCTGGTCCCTGGCCTTGCTGGCACTGCTCGGCGTGCTGATGGCGGTGCCCGCCTTCGTCGGGGAGGCCTTTGGTCGCGGTGCGCGCGAGCGGATCGTCGTGATCGCCGTGCAGGCCATGTGGCTGGGCGCGGCCTTGAGCATTCCCCTCGCCACGATGCTGTGGACCGCCGGGGCATGGCTTCCGGCGCTCGGGGTCCACCCCACCACCGCCGCCGGCGCCGCCGAGTTCCTGCGTCCGCTCGCCTTGGCGGCACCGGCCGCGGCCTGTTTCATGGTGCTGCGCGGAACCGGCGAGGGCATCGGCCTGGCTCGCCCGACGCTTTACGCCGCGAGCGGCGGGGCATTGCTCATGCTGCCGGTGGGCGCGATCGCCCTCGATGGCATCGGGAACTGGCCAGGGTGGGGGCTATTCGGTTTGGGCTTCGCCCACACCGTGGTGCTCTGGCTTCAGACGCTTGCCCTCGCCGCTCTGCTCCGCCGCCACCATCCCCGCGCTTCCTGGCGCCCGCAGCGGCTCTCGCCCTCGTGGGCCGAGCTCTCGGCGCTGCTCCGGGTGGGGCTGCCGATGGCGGTGACGGTGTTGCTCGAGGGCGCGCTCTTCGTCGCCGCCGGATTGCTTGCCGGCCGGCTCGGTCCAGAGGCCGCAGCTGCGCATCAGATCGCCCAGATCAGCGCCTCGCTGGCCTTCATGCTGCCTTTGGGCCTGGCGATGGCCTCGACGGTCCGGGTGGCCCAGACCTGGGGCGCGGGCGACCTCGACGGGGTGCGCCGCGCCGCTGTGGCCGCCGTGTTCTTCGCGCTCTGTGCGCAGACGCTTTCGGCCTTGCTGCTCGTCCTCGGCGCCGGTGCGATCGCCACCGCTTTCGGCGGCGAGGGGGTGGTCGCGGCCACGGCCGTGCTGCTCCTCAAGGTCGCCGCCGCCTTCCAGTTCTCCGACGGGCTGCAGGCGGTGGCGAATGGCATCCTCCGAGGGCTCAAGGACACCCGAGTGCCGATGCTCCTGTGCGCCCTGGCCTACTGGGGACTCGGGATGCCGCTCGGCTACGGGCTCGCCTTCGCAGCGGGATGGGGGATCCTCGGCCTGTGGTTCGGACTGGCCGTCGGATTGAGCGCCGCCGCCGTGTTGCTCGGAACGCGCGTGTGGCGTCGGCTTCGCGCGATGCGGCATGACTTTCAGCAGAGGTCTCACGCCGGACCGGCCGTTATCCTCCGAGAAGCCTCGTGATCCCAGGCCAGAGCCCTTGCCATGAATCCGCTGCGTCGCTTGTTCCGCTTTCTGGACGGCTTCCGCCGAGTCGTCCTCAATTTGCTGTTCTTCGGGTTGCTGTTCGCGATCCTCGCCGCGATCATCGCCAGCCGTCCGCCATCGCTGAAGGAGCGCACGACGCTGGTCATCGATGCCGACGCAGTGGTGGTCGAGGAGAGCACGGGTAGCGGCTTCGACCGCTTCCTCCAGCAGCTCAGCGGTTCCTCCGGCCCTACGGAAATCCAGCTGCGGGATCTGGTCGCGGTGATCGAGGCGGCGGCGGCCGACCCCAAGATCGAGCGGCTCTACCTCAAGCCGCGGGGCCTCCAGGCCGGCGTGGCCACGGCTCGCGAGATCGCTCGCGCCTTGGCGAAGTTCCGCGCTGCCGGCAAGCCGATCCTCGCCTACGCCGACGCTCTCGACCAGCTCGGCTATCACCTCGCTGCGCAGGCCGATGAGATTTGGCTGCATCCGATGGGGGGTGTCATCCTGGAGGGTTTCGGACGCTACCGGCTCTACTATCGGGAGGCGCTGGAAGACAAACTCTCCCTCGACGTCCACCTGTTCCGCGCCGGCGAGTACAAGAGCTTCGGCGAGCCCTACACGCGCGACGGGGCCTCGGAGGAAGCGAAGGAAGCCGATGCCTACGTGCTCAACGGGCGCTGGCGCACCTTCCTCGCCGATCTGGCCGAGCGGCGCGGGATCGAGGCGGAGAATCTCTCGGCGCTGATCGAGGGCTTTCCCGAGCGGTTGATCGCGGAACAGGGCGATCTGGCCCGCCTGGCGCTCTCGGCGGGCCTCGTGGATGAATTGCTGAGCGAGGACCAGGCCGAGGCCAAGCTCAAGGCGCTCGGCGTGCCCGATGAGGAGGGCAAGAGCTTCCGCCGCATCGGTTTCGACGACTACCTGCGCATCGTGAAGGCCCAACGCGGTCGCGAGGCGCTCGCGCACAAGGACGAACCCACCGTGGCGATCGTGGTGGCGATGGGTTCGATCATGGAGGGCGAACAGCCGGCGGGTAGCGTGGGCGGGGTGAGCACCGCGGCGCTCCTGCGCAAGGCGCGAGAGGATGAGAAGGTCAAGGCGGTGGTGCTCAGGGTGGATTCGCCCGGTGGCAGCGCTTTCGCCTCGGAGCAGATTCGGCGCGAGGTCGAGCTGCTCAAAGAGGCCGGCAAACCGGTGGTGGCCTCGATGGGCAACGTGGCGGCCTCCGGCGGCTACTGGATCAGCATGAGCGCCGACCGGATCATCGCCGACCCGACCACGATCACCGGCTCGATCGGGGTGATCGGCCTGTTCATGACCGCGCCGCGGCTGCTCGAGCGCCTCGGCGTGCGCAGCGACGGTGTGGGCACCACGAGTTGGGCGGGGGCGCTCGATCCGGCGCGGCCCTTCGACCCGCGCCTGAAGCCGGTGTTCGAGCGCCTGATCGCCAAGTCCTACCGGGACTTCCTCGAAGGCGTGGCCAAAGGCCGGGGCACCACGCCGGAAGCGGTGGATGCCATCGCGCGCGGCCGCATCTGGTCGGGCGAGCAGGCCCTCGAGCGGGGACTCGTGGACGAACTCGGCGGCCTCGAGGATGCGGTGCGCCAGGCGGCCGCGCTCGCCAAACTCGACCGTTACCAGGTGCGTTACGTGGAGCGCGACGCCAAAGGCTTGGCTCGCTTCCTCAAGGGCCTCGAGACTTCGCGGCTCGCGGGTTGGCTGGAGAGGAGGCTGGGCGTGGCCGCGAGCATGCCGGCGGCGCCGAACGCCCGGCTTCTGCGTGAGCTCGAGCGCGATCTCGGCTATGTGCTTCGGGGCCAGAAGGAGCCCTTTGCCGTCCACGCCTATTGCTTCTGCGGTTTCGACTGAGCCGCAGCGAAGCGCGCCCTGCCCGCGGCGGCGGAAGGGTCGGCTCAGCGCTCGAGCAGCGCCGCCACCCCCATGCCGCCGGCGGTGCACACCGAGATCAGTCCGCGCCCGCTGCCGCGCTCGGCGAGCAGCTTGGCCAGAGTGGCAAGGATGCGCGCGCCGGTGGCGGCGAAGGGGTGCCCGAAGGCGAGCGAGGAGCCGACCACGTTGAGCCGCTCGCGCGGCACCGGTCCGAGCGGCTCCGGAAGGCCGAGCTTCTCGCGGCAGAAGGCCTCGCTCTCCCAGGCGGCGAGCGTACAGAGCACCTGCGCGGCGAAGGCCTCGTGGATCTCGAAGAAATCGATGTCGGCGAAGCGCAGGCCGAAATCGGCAAGCAACCGGCTCACCGCCCAGCAGGGCGCCATCAAAAGCCCCTCGCCGCGCACGAAGTCCACCGCCGCGGTGCGCGCCCCGGTGAGATAAGCGAGCACCGGCAAGCCCCGCTCGCGCGCCCAGGATTCGCTGGCGAGCAGTACCGCTGCCGCCCCGTCGGTGAGGGGGGTGGAGTTGCCGGCAGTGAGGGTGCCGCGCTCGCGGTCGAAGGCGGGCTTGAGCTGCGCGAGCTTCTCGAGCGTCGTATCCGGGCGGAGGATGTTGTCGCGCTCGAGCCCGCGGAAAGGCTCGACGAGATCGGCGAAAAAGCCGCGCTCGTAGGCGGCATGGGCCTTCTGGTGGCTTTCCAAAGCGACGCGATCCTGCGCTTCGCGCGAGATCCCCCATTCCCGCGCCATCGCCTCGCAGTGCTCGCCCATCGACTTGCCGGTGCGTGGCTCGGTCACCGAGGGGAAGGCGGGGATGAGCTCGCGCAAGCGGAAGCCACGGAGAAAAGCCCGGAACTTGGCGAAGCCGCCCTTGGCCCGGTAAACCCTGAGCAGGCGCTGGCGCAAGGGCTCGGAGAGCACGATCGGCACGTCGGAGGTCGTATCCACCCCCAGTGCCACGCCTGCCTCGATCTGCCCGAGCGCGATCTTGTTGGCCACGATCAGAGCGGCATCGAGCGAGGTGGCACAGGCGCGGGCCAGGGTGATGCCCGGGGTGAGCGGCGAAAGCCCAGAGGAGAGCACGGCTTCCCGCGCCAGGTTGAAATCGCGCGAGTGCTTGAGCACGGCGCCGGCGGCGACCTCTCCGAGCACCTCGCCGTGGAGCGCGAAGCGCTCGACCAGGCTGCCTAAGGTGCGGATCGCCATGTCGAGGTTGCCGAGATCGGCGTAGGCCGTATTCGCGCGACAGAAGGGGATGCGGATGCCGCCGACCAAGGCGACCGGCCGAATTCGGCCGCCTTCGAGGACTCTAATGGAAGCGCTCATGCTCGCAGGCGAGGTGGGGGAAGGGATCATGCTGCCGCCCCCGCGGCCTCGGCTCAAGGTGCCGCGGAACGCGCAAGGCCTGGCGCGAGCGCTCTAGGTGGCCTAAGCGAACGGCCTGCGCGCGGGTGAGGAAGCCGCTCCGTTCAGGCAGGCGGCAACACCAGCGCGAGACCGGCCTCCAGATCGGCGTTCTCGGGAAGGCAGCCGAAGGCCCCGGCACGCGCCTGACCCAGTCGGCTCGCCGCGAACGCAGCCGCGGCCTCGGCGAGGCGGGGATCGCGTTCGCCGAGGCGGCGCAGCAGTTGCGCCTGCATGAGGAGCGCCAGGGCTTCGCTCAGGCGGCGGGCCTGGGCGGGATCGCGGAGGGCCGCCTCGGCGATCCCGGGCAGCGCGTCGAGGAGCCTTTCGGCCAGCGGATCCGGGTCCTGACCTCCGGCCGTCTCGAGCCAGATGGGAAGAGCCTCGGGCTCGCGCTCGAGCACCCTGAGCACATCGAGGCACTGGATGTTGCCGCAACCCTCCCAGATCGAGTTGAGCGGCGCCTCGCGGTAGAGGCGAGCGAGCAGCGATTCCTCCACGTAGCCCGCTCCGCCGAGGCATTCCTGCGCCTCGTTGACGAATGCGGGGGCGCGCTTGCAAAGCCAGTACTTGGCCACCGGAATGCCGAGGCGGGCGAGCTTGGCGGCCTTTCCATCGTCGGCCGCGCGCTCGCGCCAGGCCACGATGCGCAAGGCGAATGCGAGGGCCGCCATCCATTCGAGGGCGAGATCGGCGAGCACCGCTCGCATCAGCGGCTGGTCGATGAGGCGGCGCCCGAAAGCCTTGCGATGGCGCGCGTGATGCACCGCCTGGGCGAGGGCCATGCGCATCTCGGCGGCGGCGCCGAGCGCGCAATCGATGCGGGTCAAGGCGACCATCTCGAGGATGGTCGCCACGCCTCGGCCCTCTTCCCCCACCCGGTAGGCGAGCGCGCCCTCGAACTCCACTTCGCTGCTCGCATTCGAGCGGTTGCCGACCTTGTCCTTCAAGCGCTGAATGCGGATGGCGTTGCGCGCTCCGTTCTCGAGCCAGCGCGGCAGCAGAAAACAGCTCAGCCCGCCCGGCGCTTGCGCGAGCACGAGGAAGCCATCGCTCATCGGCGCCGAGAAAAACCATTTGTGGCCGATCAAGCGGTAGCTTCGGCCGTCGGCAAGCGGTTCGGCGCGCGTGCTGTTGGCGCGCACGTCCGAGCCGCCTTGTTTCTCGGTCATGCCCATGCCGAGGGTGATGCCGGCCTTTTCCGCGATCGGGCGTTCGCTTGGGTCGTAGGCCGGGACAAGAAGTTTCGTCGTCCATTCGCCGAAGAAGGGATCGCGGGCGAGCACCGGGTAGCCGGCGAAGCTCATGGTGATCGGGCAGTTGGTTCCGGCCTCGGCCTGATGGTGCAGATAGACCAGCGCGGCGCGCGCCACCTCCGCACCGGGTCTGGGCTCGCGCCAGGGCAGGTTGGAAAGCCCGTGCTCGACCGCGAGCTGCATGATTCGGTGATAGGCGGGGTGGTACTCGACCCGATCGATGCGGTGGCCGAAGCGATCGTGGGTGCGAAGCCGCGGCCGGTCGCGCTCGGCCTCCCAGGACAGCGCGAGGATTTCGCCGCCGGCGAGCGCCCCGTAGGCGGCAAGGCGCTCCCTGGCCCAGTCGGCCCCGTGAAGCTCGACCAGAAGGCGCAGCAAAGGGTCGAGGGCCCACAGATCGGCGGGCTCGAATGGCGGGGGCTGGTTCTCGACGCGATGGGTGGCGAAAGGGTCGGCGTCCATGGTGGCGCCTCCGGAGGGAATGGCCGCAGGATAATCGCCGATGGGGCCGCTATCATCCCAAGAAGCTCAAGCGACGGCTCTCCATGCTCGCCATCCCCATCCTCCTCGCGGTCGCCATCGCCGGCGAAGCCGATCACCCTGCTCTCGCCGGGAGCGGAGAACTGGGCCTGGTCATCGCCCGCGGCAATAGTTCCACGGAGACCCTCAACGCTAAGCTCGCGCTGCGGCGCGAGGGCGCCACCTGGCGGCACGAGGCGGTGCTTTCGGCCCTCAAGAGCCGTAAGGACGGAGTGGATGCAGCCGACCGCCGCGAGCTCGCGCTCAAGAGCGATTTCCGCCGCGATCAGCCGCGCTATGGCTTCGCCGCCCTGCGCCTGGAGCAGGATGATTTCGCCGCCTACCGCTGGCAGAGCAGCCTCGCCGTCGGTCTCGGGTGGCGGCTGATCGAGGACGATCAGCGAAAGCTCGCCTTGGAGGCCGGGCCCGGTCTGCGCCGCGCGGCTTTGGCTCGAAGCGGCGGGTCGGGCGGCGGCGCGACCGAGGAGGACCTGATTCTTCGCGGCTCCCTCCACTACCGGCAGCAGATCTCGGAGACGGCGGAGTTGTACGACGAGGCGTTGGTCGAGGCGGGTAGCGACAACACTCATTTGAAGAACGACCTGGGCCTTAAGGTTCGGATCAACGATCGGCTCGCGCTCAAGGCCTCGGTCGCGGTCCGCCACAACTCGACCGCGCCGCCTCAGGCGAAGCGCACCGATACCCTGAGCTCGCTCAACCTGGCCTACGAGTTTTGAGGATGGCTCCGAAGTGGCCCGAGCTACCCCTCGGCAGGTCCGTCCAGGTACCGGAGCGGCCCGCGCCAGAGCTGCTGGTGGGCGTGGAGCGCGCCCTTGCCCGAGCCGAGCTCGGGCTCGGGGACGGGCTTCCGTTCCGAGGCGCGGACCTTTGGAACGCCTACGAGCTCGGCTGGCTCGATGCGCGCGGCCGGCCGCGCGTGGCGATTGCCGAGTGGCAGATCAGCGCCGAATCGCCACGAATCCCCGAATCCAAGAGCGTCAAGCTCTACTTGCAGAGTTTCGCCCTCAGCCGCTTTGACTCGGCCGAAGCGGTGCGCGCCCGCATCGCCGCCGATCTCACCGAGACCTGTGGCGCGCCGGTGGCGGTGGCGCTGGTGGCGGCGCACGGCGGCAACTTCACGTTGGGCGAGCTCGCGGGCGAGGCGCTCGATGAGACTTCCGCGGCGATCGAACGCTACGAGGATCCGCAGCCCTCGATCCTGAAGATCATGGACGAGGAGGCCGCCGAAACGCTGGTCTTCCACGGTTTCCGTTCGCTCTGCCCAATCACCGCCCAGCCCGACCACGCCAGTCTGCAGATTCGATACCGCGGGCCCCGTTTCGAACGCGCCGCCTTGCTGCGGTATCTCTGCGCCTTTCGTCGCCACCGCGATTTCCACGAAGCCTGTATCGAGCGCATCTTCGTCGATCTGTGGAACCGCGCCCATCCGCGCGAGCTCACCGTCTATGGGCGCTTCTGTCGGCGCGGCGGGATCGACATCAACCCCTTCCGCACCAGCCTGCGCGGCGTGGTCCCCGACAACCCGCGCCTGCCTCGCCAGTGAGCGAGCTCGCTGACTGGCTCGGGCGGCGGCTCGGCGAGCTGCCCCTCGCTGCCGGCGAGCGCGAGGCCTTCGCCAGGCTGTTGCTGGTCAGCGACGTGGCCTGGTCGCATCTCAAACGAGACCCGAGCGCCGCCGAGCGGCTGCTCGTCCTGCGCGAGGATCCGCGCTCGCCTCGCGAGCGCGTGCGACCTTGGGGCGAGCGCTCGCCCGATTGGCCGGCGCTCAGGCGGCTTAGGCGCGAGGAGAGCCTGCGTCTGGCGTGGCGGGATGCCCTGGGTCGCGACGAGCTCTCGGTCACTTTCGCTCAGACCAGCGAACTGGCCGAGGCCGTGCTCGCCGTTGCCCTCGCCTGGAGCGCGGCCGAACTCGGACTCGCCACCCCATCCCCGCCGGGTTTCGCGGTGCTGGCGCTCGGCAAGCTCGGTGGGTACGAGCTCAACTTCTCCTCCGACGTGGATTTGGTTTTCGTCGCCGACGAGGCGGTGGCGGAAGCAGAAGGGACGGCGAGGCTCGCGCGCCGTCTGGCGCGACGGCTCGCGGAAACCGACAGCGAGGGTTTCCTCTACCGGGTCGATCTGCGCCTGCGCCCCTTCGGCGAGGCCGGGCCGCTGCTTTGCTCCCCCTCGCTGCTCGAGGCGTACTTCCAGCGCGAGGGCCGCGACTGGGAGCGCTTCGCCTGGATTCGGGCGCGCGCCGTGGCCGGGGATCGGCCGACCGCCGAGGCCGCTCTGGCCCTCGCCCGTCCCTTTGTGTTTCGCCGTTACCTCGACTACGAGGCCTTCGCCGCGCTGCGGCAAATGAAAGCGATGCTCGCCGCCGAGGTGGCGCGCCGGGAACTCGAGGAGGACATCAAGCGAGGGCCGGGAGGTATCCGCGAGCTCGAGTTCATCGTCCAGGCCCTTCAGCTGGTACGCGGGGGCCGAGAACCCGCGCTGCAAGAGCCCTCCATGCTGCTCGTGCTCCCGCGTTTGGCCGCTGCCGGCCTGCTCGCGCCGGAGAGCGCAGCCCGCCTCCGCGAGAGCCACGCCTTCTTGCGCCGGCTCGAAAACCGGATCCAGATGCTTGGCGAGCAGCAGGCACATCGCCTGCCCAAGGACCCGCTCGAGCGCGAGCGGATTGCCGTCGGGCTCGGCTTCGCGGGGGTGTCGGCGCTGCTCGCAGCGCTCGCTGACGCCCGCAGCACCGTGCGCGAGGCCTTCGCCGGTCTGTTTCCCGAGCCGGCGGGGGAGTCGGGTGCGGAGGAAGCGCGCTGGCGGGCTTTCCTCGAGGGCGCGGACGTTCCCGAGGTTTCACCCCCGCTGGCTGCGGTCTTGCGGTCGCTCGGATCGAGCCTGACGCGCCGGGAGCTTTCGCCGCGCACGGCCGCCCGGATGCAGCGGGTCGGCGGGCGTCTCCTCGCCTCGGCACGCGGGCACGCGCTCGGGGCCGCTGCTGCCGCGCGCCTGGGCGATCTGATCTCGACCTTGGCGCGGCGCTCGGCCTACCTGGCCCTGCTCGATGAGCGACCGGCGACGATCGCCCGCCTGATCGAGGTGCTCGAGCGCGCGCCTTTCTTGGGCCGCCTGCTGGTCGCCCACCCCGTGCTGCTCGACCGGCTGCTTTGCGATCCGCGCGCCATCGCCGCGGAGCTCAGCGCTGGCGCGCCGCTGCCCACCGTGTCCCACGAGCTTGCCGATCCCGAAGCAGTCATGCCTCCGCTCGTGGAAGCAAGAGACGCCCGGCTTTTCGAGATCGGCCTCGCCTTTCTCGACGGCGCCCTCGATCCGATCGCGGCCGCCGAAGCGCTCTCCCGCCTCGCCGAGGCCGTGCTCGCCCATGCCGCCGCGCTCGCCCTCGCCGGCCTGGCCGAGCGCCATGGGCGGCTGTGCGCCGGTCTTCCGCTGGCGGTGGTGGGCTACGGCAGCCTCGGGGCGCTCGAGCTCTCCTTTCGCTCCGACCTCGATCTCGTCTTCCTTTACGACCCCTCGGTCGCGTCGGCGGTCAGCGACGGGCCGCAGCCGCTCGAGCGGGGGCATTACCTGCTGCGGCTGGTCCAACGAAGCCTCGCCTTCCTCGGCCATCCCTCGGCCACCGGGGCGCTCTACGAGGTGGACATGCGCCTGCGACCGGAAGGCGCCAAGGGGTTGCCGCTGGTCAGCCTCGAGGGTATGGCGAGCTACCAGCGCGAGCGGGCTCGGCTTTGGGAGCATCAGGCGCTTTTGCGCGCCCGTCCCCTGTTCGGGGATGCCTCGGCGTGCGCGGCCTTCCGCCGCATTCGGGCCGAGGTGCTCGCGCAGCCGCGGGATCCGGCGAGCGTCCGCCGCGCGCTTTGGGAGATGCGCGAGCGCCTGCGCGCCGAGCACGATCGAAGCGATGAGGTGCATTTCGACCTCAAGCAAGGCCGCGGTGGCCTGATCGATCTCAGCTTCGCCCTGGCCGCTTTGCTGCTCAGCGACCACACGCTGTCGGCGAGGATCGGCGAGGCGACGGATTGCGCGCGGTGGCTCGAGGCCCTCGCCGAGGCGCTGCCAAATCCCCGATCCCTGGCGGCGGCCCATCGCTTTCTCTTAGGCGAGGCGCTGTCCTGCCATCTGCGCGAGCAGCCGCGGCGGGTGCCGCAGGCCCGCCCCGGGCTTGCCGAGGCGAGAGCGGCGGTTATCCAACTTTTTTCGCAAGTGTTTGACAACACAGCGCGCGGCGAATAAAACCTTCGGCGCCATTCGGAAAAGGCGAACACGGGGAGCGACACCATGGGTCACGTCACAGGGGCAACGGCGCTTGCCGCTTTTTTGCTCTTTTCCTCCATTTCGGCGGCCTCGGCGGCGGTGGTGCCAGCCCTTGGCGATCTGCCGCGCGGATTCGTCGAGAACCGCGGCCAGTGGCCGGAGGAGGCGGCTTGGTCGCTGCAAGGTTTCTACGGAAGCTCCTGGGTCCTGCGCGACGGCCGGCTGCGCCATGTGTTCCTCGACCGATCCGAATGCAGTCGGGAGCGGCAGAGCGCCCCCTCTGATTCGAACTGCCGGTCCCGCGCCTGGGTGATCGAAGAGCGGCTGCATGGCGCGAGAGCGCCGGCCTGGTCGCCCGGCGAGGAGCTTCCCATGCGCGCTTCCTTTTTCCTGGGCCGCAATCCGGAGAGGCACGCGCGCGAGCTGCCCGCTCATGGTCGTCTCGGCTTGGGCGAGGTTTATCCGGGCATTCGGCTGACGCTTCTTGCGCATTCCCGTTCGATCGAGAAGCTTTTCGAGCTGGCGCCGGGTGCCGACGTGGGCGCGATCGAGATCGAGTTCAATGGCATCGAAGCGCTCTCGCTCGCCGAGGATGGCGCGCTTCGGGTGATGACGCCTCATGGGGCGGTGAGCTTTTCGCCGCCTTTGGCCTGGCAGGAAGGTCCGGCGGGCCGGGAGCCCGTGCAAGTCGCCTATCGCTTGCTCGCTGAAAGCCGTTACGGATTCGCGCTGGGCGCGCATGACCCCGAACGGCCGGTCTTCATCGATCCGCTGATCCAATCGACCTACGGCGGGGGGAACGGCAACGATTACTTCAACGCGATCGATTTCGACCCGGTGAGCGGTGATGTTTTCGTGGTCGGCTGGTCGGAGTCGAACAACTTCCCGAATACCGTCGGCGGCGCACAAGCGAGCTACGCCGGTAATCGCGACGGCGTCATCCTCCGCATCCGGCCCTCGCTCAACAATCAACCTCTTTGGGGCGGCTTCGTCCAGGCGACCTACATCGGCGGCGGCAATGTTGACGAGCTGCGCTCGCTCAAGGTGGCCAACAACCAGGTGTACGCGGTGGGCGAGACCACCTCGACCGATCTGCCCAATAACACAGGCGCCATCCCGACTTACCAAGGCGGTCCTCGAGATGCCTTCGTGCTTCGCATCGATCTCGGTTTGAGCAGCGGGCTCGTGGTCTCGTATTTTGGCGGCAACAACGAAGATGGTGGCTTTGCCCTGGAAGTCGGTCCGACTTCCGTGTACATCGCCGGCATCACCCGGTCTACGAATTTGCCGGCGACGGCCGGAGCGGCGTTTCCGAGCCTCAATGCAGCCAACGACTGGGATGGCTTCATCGCCCGCTTCGACCTCGCCCTTGCCACGGTCCTCCGCAGCACCTACTACGGCGGCACCAACTACGACGAAATCCTGGACATCGGGCTGCAGCCAGGGACGGGACACCTTGGTGCCGTCGGCAGAACGCTTGCGCTCAATCTGCCGACCACGGCCGGCGCCTATCAAGCTTCACCCTCGCCGGCGCCGGATTCGCAGGAAGCCTTCGCCGCCCTTTTCGCGGCGGATCTCAGCGCATTGCAGGCGGCGACCTATCTCGGCGGCTCGCAATCGCAAGACATCGCCTACGCCCTCGCCTTTGGTGCAAGCGGCGAGTTCTTCATCGGAGGCGGCGCGAGGAACTTCGACGACACCACCGCCGGTACGGTACAGCCCAGTTACACCGGCGGTATCTGGGAGGATGGTTTCATCGTTCGGCTCGATGCCTCGCTTCAGAATCTCATGGCAGGAACCATGCTCGGCGGGGCTGCGCACCAGGATACGGTGAGCGATTTGCTGGTCCTGCCGAATGGCGATGTGGTTGCGGTCGGGTGGACGTTCTCGAACGATTTCCTTTCTCACGCCGGGGCGTCGAACGTCAGCTTCGGTTTTCAGAACGCCCATGGCGGGAGCTACGACGCTTTCGTCGTCAGGCTTCCCCCCAATTTTGGGAATGCGACCGCGAGTTACCTCGGCGGACCAGGAACGGAATACGCCTACGGGGTTGGCACGCATCCGCTCTCGGGGGAAATTTATCTGGTAGGTTATGTGGACTTAATCTCCTCTCTGCCGGGCGCGGGCGGTGGCGCGCAGTCAAGCTTTGGAGGAGGGTTGTTCGATGGGTTCATCAGCCGCCTTTCCGGAGATCTCTCGAACGCGCCCATCAACCAAGATTTCACGGTCGGTCCGTTCTTGATCGCAAGCTCCATCGTCACGCCCGGTGATATGATCACGGGCTGGACGTTTCAGTGCGATAACGTCGGGAATGCGGCCGTGTTTCGGGCCGACTGCCAGATGGCGGTGGGCGCGGGCCAGGGAAGCCTGTCCCTGACGAGTTGTCTTCCGGTCGGCTTCTCTCCGGGTACGCCTTACGTGGTGGTCGGCGCGCCGCTGGCCTCGCCTTTGCCCGGCGTGCCGTGGTTGGCTTGCAACTTCGATTACACCGGCCCAGGGGTATCGGGCGGGAATGATGAACCCACGCAGGTGGTGGTCTTCACCCACACCGCGAGTGCGATCAACGATTCGGATCCGAACAACAACCTGCAGACCTACAGCATTCCGGTCTTGGACGCGATCGACGAAAGCCAAAGCTTCGGCCCCAATCTCAGCAGCCAAACCTTCAACGTCGCCGCGAATGACGAGCTTGGGACCAGTGCTTTCGGCGCGGGGGGTCCTCCGCCGTCGGTGACCTACAGCCTGGTAGCGGGCTCCACCTGCGCCAATGTCTCGATCAGCCCAACGGGAATCGCCACCTTCGACACGCCTTCTTCGGGCTCTTGCACGGTGCGCTACCAAGCTTGCGGAGGCCCGATTCCCTTGTGCGACGATGCCACGCTCACCGTCAACGTGACCGGCGCGGCGGACATGGCGGTGACCTCGGCGAGCGCGTTGCCGGATGTGGGGCCGGGTCAGATCGTCACCGGCCTGAGCGTGACCTGCACCAACGTCGACGCTGCGCCCGCCACTGGTGCCACCTGTGCGGTGACGGTGACCGCAGGAACGGTGCTCAACTTGAGCTGTTCGCCGTCGCCGCCGGTGACCGTGAATCCCAACGAGGCCATCATCTGCACATTCGATTACCAAGCGCCGGGTAGCCAAGGTGGCACGGACGAGCCGACCTCGCAGGTGACGATCACCTACAGCACGGGTGCTCTGAACGACTTCAATGCCACCAACAACAACACCTCGAACACCGCGAGCGTGCTCGATGCGGTCGATGACTTCACTTCGGTGCCCTGGACCGCCACTGCGCAGAACTTCAACCTCGCGGCGAACGATCAGTACGGCTTGGGCGGGGTGCCGGGGACGGCGAACTACACGCTCACGGCTGCGACTTGCCCGGCCGCGGCGGTCTCGGCGGCGGGTATGGCCACTTTCAACGCCCCGCCGGTGCCGCCCGGAAGCTGCACAATCAGCTATCGGGTGTGCCTGGGGGCGGGTCCGATCCCCTGCGATGTGGCCCAGCTCACGGTGACCGCGCTGTTCCCCGATATGCAAGCGAATGCGCCGACGCCGCCGCCAGCAGCGGCGCCGGGCGGCAGCGAGCCGGTGAGCTTCAGCTGTACGAACGCCGGCAACGATGCGGCGAGCCAGGCCACCTGCTCGGCGAGCGTGGTGGATTGCGTGAGTAACGCGCCAGTGGGGACGCTCTCCGGCCTCAGCTGCATGCCGGGGGTTCCGGTGGCGTCGCTTGCGGCCGGCGGCACCATCAATTGCACCGCCACCTTCCAAGCGCCTGGTAGCGTGGGCGGAGCGGCTCTTGGTGCGGGTCCCAACCTGTGCCTGGTGGTCACGGCGGGCAGCAATCCGGCGGACCCGGTGCCGGCGAACAACGTGAATAACGGGAGCTTCGTCTTGGTCGATGCGGTGAGCGAAAGCATCAACGTCGGGGCGGGGGGCAGCTTCAACGTGGCGGCCAACGACTTCAACGGCGGTCCGGTGCCGCCGGGAGCGGTCTATAGCCTGGTCGCCGGTCCGGGCACCAACTGTCCCTCGGCGGCGATCACGCCGGCGGGGGTGGCGAGCTTCGGCCTCCCCATCGGCACCTGCACGATCACCTACCAGGTCTGCGTGAACGACCGCTGCGATCAAGCGGTGCTCAGCATCACGGGCCTGCCGCCACCGCGACCGGTGCCGATGCTCGGCTTGCTGGGGCTCCTCGGCCTCGTTCTCGGCTTGGCCCTGGTGGCGCGCCAGCGGCTGATGGCCTGATCGTCCGACAAGGGGGAGCAAGGGGCCTGCACGCTTCGAGGCAGGCCCCTTTTTCTTCGCTGAGCATGAGGCGCTCGCCCCTAGAGCCCGAGCCGCTCGCAAAGCCGCTCGCAGAGCGTCGGAAGCTCGCTGAGCGCTTTCGCACCGCCGCGGCCGAGCTCGATGCGAAGCGGCCGGGCGTGGTCGCCCTCGACCAGGGCGAGCAGGAAATCGCCGAGCTTCGGCGATGGGGGGCGCGGCGCGAAGTAGCGGACCGGGACGCCGGCGGCGCAGGCTTCGGAGAGCATGTTCACCGAATCGGCGCTCACCACGATGCGCTCGGCGCAGCCGAGGAAGGCTTCGTAGAGGTTTTGGCCTCGCTCGGGCGTGAAGAGCGCTTCGGGAAAGGCGGCCCTCAGCGCCCGCGCGGCCCAGCGCGGGCTTCGTCGGGATAGGGCGATCAGCAGGCTGCCGCCGTCGCGCTCGAGCCAATGGCGGAGAATCGCGATCAGCTGCCGCAGGTCGCGACGTCCCCATCGGAGGTGCCGAGTGGGACCGCCGAGAAGCAGCAGGGTGCGGGGGGAAGGCAGGTCGCGAAGCGCGGGGTTCGCCGCGGCGAGGGCCGCGAGCCGCTCGGGGCTCAGCCGGTGCAGGCTACCGATGGTCGTGAGCACGTTCTCGCCGGCGAGGCGGTCGTGGCGCGGGACGATGAGGAGGTCCCAATGCCGCGGATCGATGCCGGGATTGAGGATTTGCACGGCGCGCACGCCCTCTTCCCGCAACCGCCGAGTGGCGAGCGCCGCGATCCGGCCGCAACCGACGACGAGGTCCGGCCAGGGCGGCGCGAGGGGACCTCGCTCGCTCATGAGATCGGCGAGCGTACCGAAGCACGGCGCGAGCCAACGCACCGGCCAGCGCGCCTTCAGGGGGAAGGCCTCGACCACGCCCCCCAAGCGCTCGCCGAGGGACTCGGCCAGAGCCAAGGCCTGCCGGCGATGACCGGCGGCGGCATCGGAAAGCGCCCAGATGTTCATTCCCTTTCGCGCAGCCGCCGGAAATGCTCGCGCAGGAAGCCGACCAGCAAAGCCACCTTGGGTAGCGGTGCGCGTCCCGGCATCACCGCTCGAAGCCGCGCCGGCGGCACCCGCCAATCCGGAAGCACGGGCGCGAGGCGGCCTCGTTCGAGGTCCTCGCGGCAAAGGAAGCGCGGCAGGATGGCGATACCGATCCCTCGCAGGGCGAGCTCGCGCATGACGCCGCCGTTGTTGGTGGTGGCGATGGGATGGATGGTGACTTTTTCGCGCCCGCGCGGGCCGAAAAACAGCCAGTCGTGGCCGGTTCCGGCGTGCAGATAATGAATGATGGCGTGGCGCTTGAGCGCCTCGGGGCGATCGGGCTCGCCGCGCCGCCGCAGATATTCCGGAGAGGCTACGCAGACGAGCTCGATCTGAGCGAGCGGCTCCTCGCGGTACTGCCCCGAGATGCGCTCGGCGTCGGAGAGCACGAGGTCGAAGCCTTCCTCGACCGGATCCACCGCCCGGTCGTTGAGGATCAACTCGACCCGAAGCTGCGGGTGGAGCTGCATGAATTCGGCGAGCGCCGGCGCCAGAAAGCGGATGCCGAAAGAGGTGGGGCAGGAGAGCCGAAGCAAGCCCGCGATACCGGTCTGCCGGGCACTCGCCTCGGCGATCAGCCCATCGAGCTGCTCGAGGAGCGGCGAGAGTTTGGCGCGCAGCAGATTGCCGGCTTCGGTGAGCCGGACCCTGCGAGTGGAGCGCAGCAGCAGGGGTGCGCCCAAGGCCGTCTCGAGGTCGCGGATGCGGCGGCTTGCGAGCGAACGCGCGATGCCGAGCTGCTCGGCGGCGGCACTGAAGCTCTCGAGCTCGGCGACCCGGAGAAAGGTGCGGAAAGCGGCGAGCCAGTCCATTGTTGCACATTTTGCAACAACGCCGTGCCCCTCGCGCGAAGTTCGGGGGAAAATGCCTGCGGCATTCTTCTCTTTTCCTTCACCCGAATCCCGCACGATGAGCACCACATCCATTTGGAGTGCGCCGATGAAAAGGCTCGTTTTCCTGTGTGCCCTTCTTCCTGCCTTGTCGGCGCGTGCCGAGCCGAGCGAGTGGAGGCTCGATCATGCGCATAGTCAGGTGTTCTTCACCGTGAGCCATCTCGGCTTCACCGAGATGATTGGCCAGTTCCGCAAGTTCGACGCCAAGCTCCTCTTCGATCCGACCGACTGGACCCGCTCGAGCGTGGAGGCCACGATCGATGCGGCGAGCGTGGACATGAACCACGAGGGGCTCAACGAGCACCTGCGCAACGAGGATTTCTTCCACGTGGAGCGCTTCCCGACCCTGAGCTTCCGCTCCACGAAAGTCGAAAACCTCGGCGGCGACCGGCTCAGGCTTCATGGCGAGCTCACGCTGCTCGGCCAGACGCAGCCGGTGAGCCTCGATGTGCGCATCAACAAGTTCGGCGAGCATCCCATGCGGAAGATCCCCTGGGTGGGCTTTCGCGCCGAGGGCAAGATCAAACGCAGCGACTTCGGCATGAAGTACGCGCTGGGGCCGGTGGGCGATGAGATCGGGATCATCATCAACCTCGAGGCCGGCGGTCCCCAAGGCGGCTCGTGAGCGAAGAGCGCCTGCTCATCCGCGCGGCCGAGCGGGGCCGGACACGACAAAGGGGCCTTGAGGCGTGGCATAGCTTCTCCTTCGGGCATTTCTATCGGCCCGACCGCTTCGGCTTTGCGTCCCTGCGCGTGCTCAACGAGGATCGGATCGCCCCCGGGGCGGGTTTCCCCGAGCATGGTCACGCCAACATGGAGATCGTGACCGTCGTCCTCTCCGGCCGGCTTCGCCATCGCGATTCCCTGGGCCACGAGGAGACGATCGCCGCCGGCGATGCCCAGTGGATGGGCGCGGGGCATGGCATCCGGCATAGCGAGTTCAATCCCTCGGCCGAGGAACCGACGCATCTTCTTCAACTCTGGCTACAGCCCGCGCGCAGCAATCTGCCGCCTGCCCACGCCGTGCGTCGGGGTGAAGGGGGATTTCCGCACGGCGCGACCGTGCTCGCCGTCCAGGCCGGCGAGGCCGAGAATGCCTTGCCGCTTCGGCTCGATGCCCGGGTCGCCATGCTCAGGCTTGATCCCCATGAGCGCTATGCCTTGGCCGATCGGGGCCGGCATTGGCACTGGCTCCAGCTGGTCGAGGGCGGTTTGACCGAAGCCGCAGGCGAAGCGCTCGCCGCAGGCGATGGGCTCGGGCTCAGGGCCGAGCAGGTGGCGCTCCGCGCCGCCGAGGACGGTGCCCTGCTGCTGTGGGTGGCGATGGGCCTTCATTGAGCGCCTTGAGCGCGTGCAGAGGAATCTTCTCGCTCGCAAAGCGGCAAAAGCATCGTGCAAGGCGGCACCGGTAAGGCGCCTGGTGACGGCAAAGGAACGGATGCGCGAGGCCGAGCCAGGCCGGTTGTCGCCGAGTCCGGCAACGCCTGCGCGGGGATCCTCGACACGAGCTTTGCTCTTCGCCCGAGCGTGGCCGAGGGGGGATGGACAAGGGCGGAGGTGGGCGCAATGAATCCTGCGCAAACCGCGGCCCGGGGGCGATTCCCGTTGTCGATCGCATCGCCGAGCGGCGCGAGCGAAGAAGAGGCTTCACATCGGCGATCAGAGGCGGTGGTCCTTGCAGGAGCTCGGCGAGGCGTTCCCCAGATGCGCGGCGCAAAGAGGCCTGACTTGCGAAGCGAGACAGAGCGCCTCGCGACGATGGTTCGCTTCCCGAGTTGCGGCGATGCCTCGGCTGCGGCGGCATCATCCGAAGCGCCGCAGCGGAGGCGAAAGCACCCCCGCTTCCGGTACCGTAAACTTGCGAGCGAGGTGCCGTGATCTCGCCTTCGCCCGCCGCTGCGGTTTCGCCCGGCGGTCCTCAGACCGGAACTTCTCATCGAGTTCAACGATTTCTTCCGCGCCCACGAGGAATGAGCGCCATGCGTGATTCCCCCAAGCTTCGCCCTTCGATCCAGGCGATGGCTCTCCTCGCTCTGGTCCTTAGCCTTCCCGCCTGCGAGCGTCCGTCCGAGCCGACAGCGGAAAAACAAGCGGCCGAGCAGGCCGCAGCGCCCCAAGCTGCCGCACCAGCCTCGCCCGCGCCGAAGGCGCACGACTTTTCCCCGGCCATCCGCGCCGAGGATTTCGCGGCGCACGTCGAGCGCCTCGCCTCGGATGAGTTCGAGGGGCGGGCGCCGGGTTCGCGCGGCGAGCGTCTGACCGTGGAATACCTCACCGCGCACTACCAGCGCATCGGGCTGAAGCCCGCGGTCGAGGGGAGTTATCTCCAGTCGGTGCCGATGGTGGAGATCACCCGTACCGATGAGCAACCCCTCGTGCTCGCGGGCGAGGGCGAGCCGATCACGCTCGCGCACATGAGCGATGTCGTCCTCGGCTCGACCCGGGCCGAAGAAAAGGTGAAGCTCGCCGACTCGCCCCTCGTTTTCCTCGGCTTCGGCGTGGATGCGCCGGAGTACGAATGGAACGACTACGAAGGCGTGGATGTCACCGGGAAGACGGTGGTGGTGTTGGTCAACGATCCCGGCTTCGCCACCGGCGATCCCGCCCTGTTCCGCGGCCGGACCATGACCTACTACGGCCGCTGGACCTACAAGTTCGAGGAGGCGGCGCGCAAGGGCGCGGCGGCGGCTTTGATCGTGCACGAGACGGAGGCCGCGAGCTATCCCTGGGAGGTGGTGCAGAACTCCTGGACCGGCCCGCAGTTCGAGCTGCCCGATCCGCCCGCGCGCCTCACCGTGCAGGGGTGGATCCACCTCGACGCCGCGCGCAAGCTCTTCGCCGCGGCCGGCCAGGATTTCGACGCCCTGGCCAAGGCCGCGGCGCAGCGCGGCTTCCGCCCCGTCGAGCTGCCCTACCGCGCCTCCGTCGAGATCGCGCAGCGCATCCGCCGCGCCGAGTCGCCGAATGTCATCGGCTACATCGAGGGAAGCGAAGCGCCGGATGAGTACGTGCTCTACATGGCGCACTGGGATCACCTCGGCCGCATTTTCGGCAGGCCGGGCAGCGAGGGGATTTTCAACGGCGCCATCGACAACGCGACCGGCGTGGCCGGCCTGCTCGAGATCGCCGAGGCGCTCGCCGCCGGCCCCAAGCCGCGGCGAAGCATCGTTTTTGCGGCCCTCACCCTCGAGGAATCCGGTTTGCTCGGTTCGCGCTGGTACGCGGAAAATCCCGTTTTTCCGCTCGAGAAGACGGCGGCGGTGATCAACATGGATGCGCTCACCGTGATCGGCCCCACGCGCGATGTGGTGGTGGTGGGCTACGGCAACTCCGAGCTCGAGGATTACCTGAAGGAGGCGGCGGCGACCCAGAACCGCGTCGTGGTCCCCGAGGAGTTTCCCGAGCGCGGCTACTACTACCGTTCCGATCACTTCAACTTCGCCAAGAAGGGCGTTCCGGCGCTCTACGCCAAGGGCGGGTCGGATCATCGCGAGCGCGGCCAGGCCTGGGGCAAGGAGCAGCTCAACGACTACAACGCCAACCGCTACCACAAGCCCGGCGATGTCTTCGACCCGAACTGGGATCTGCGGGGCGTGATCGAGGACCTCACCTTGCTCTATGACGTCGGCCGCCGGGTGGCCATGGAGGCGCGGTGGCCGGAGTGGTATCCGGGCACGGAGTTCCGAGCAGTGCGCGAGCAGAGCCGGGCGCTGCGCGAGGAAGCCTCGCGCTGAGCGCCCCGCTACGTGGCGCGGCGATCCCCGCCCCGGCGGCGAGGATAGCCGTTCGCGGATCAACGCCCGGCATCTTGGGACGCGCTTCCTCTGCTCTGAGGACATTCCCGCGCTGAAGGCGCGATCGCGTGCAGTCGCTCCCCTCTGCCGAGGCGGGGCTCGCCGCGCTCGTTCGCTCCGATCCTATTCGCAACCTGCTCGCAACGAGGCACCGATGGTTGCACGAAATATTCACAACCCATGATGAAAAATACAGGTGTTCCATCGTTCGAGAGGGGCTCCCATGCGGATTCGTCAAGCGGCGATCATCGGTTTGCCCATCCTGCTGTCCGCAGGCGTCGCGCAGGCCCTGGAATACGGGGGGCGCTTGTTGCTCACCGGCGGGGTGAACACGATCGAGGGGGCTGCCGGCGGCGGTCTCACCCCTTGGGCCGTCATCGGCGGCTACGGGACTCGCGACCAGATCGGCGGCAATGCCTTCTTCTCGCACGTCGAGATCGACGATTACCGTCTCGAAGTGCGGGGCGCGGTGCTCGGGCTCTTCGACCGGGTGGAGCTCAGCTTCGCCGAGCAGCGTTTCGACACGCGGCAGGTGGGTGCGGCGCTCGGGCTCGGTGCGGGTTTCACCTTCCGCCAGGAGGTCTTCGGGGCGAAGATTCGCCTCGCCGGCGATGCGGTGCTCGATCAGGACCTGTGGATGCCGCAGATCGCCTTCGGCGTCGAGCACAAGCGCAACAACCGCGGCGCCATCCTGCGCGCCATCGGGGCTCGCGACGATGAGGGGACCGATTACTACCTCTCCGCGACCAAACTGTTCCTGGCCCAGAGCACGCTGCTCAATGCCACTTTGCGAGCGACCAAGGCGAATCAGGCAGGCATCCTCGGTTTCGGCGGTGACCGGCGCGATTCGTATCGCATCCAGCCCGAGTTCTCTCTGGCCTACCTGCTCAACCGTCATCTCGCCATCGGCGGCGAGTACCGCTTCAAGCCGAACAATCTCGGCATCGCCAAGGAAGACGATTGGTGGGATCTGTTCGTCGCCTGGGCGCCGAACAAACACCTGAGCCTGACCTTGGCTTACGTGGATCTCGGCAACATCGTCATCCGCGACCGCCAGAGCGCGACCTATCTCTCGCTCCAGGTGGGATTCTGAGGAGATGTCATCATGGCCATCGCTCGTTACCTCGTTTGTCTCGTCGCGCTGTTCGCCGCGTCCTCGCTCCGCGCCGATCCAGAGACTTTCCGCGCCTTCGGTGGGGTGCCGGGATTGACCCGGGTGGTGGACAGCTTCATGGAGGAGCTTCTCGCCGATCCCCGCACCCGGCCCTTCTTCGAAAGCGTGGATCAGCAGAATCTCAAGCGGCTGCTCGTCGAGCAGTTCTGCGCCGAGCTTCAGGGCGGCTGCACCTACACCGGACGCGATATGCGCAGCGCGCACCAAGGGCAAGGAATCACCATGGCGGATTTCAATGCGCTGGTCGAAGCGCTTCAGAAGGCGATGGCGCGCGAGGGTGTGCCCTTCCGCGCTCAGAACAAGCTGCTCGCCAAGCTCGCGCCGATGTACCGCGACATCGTCGAGCGCTGAGGGTTCGCGTATGAAGCCCCGCTCTCTCCTGCCCCTTCTGCTTCCGCTGCTGGCGGTCGCTTGTGCGGGCGCACCCTCCCGGATGGCGGAAGCGCCGCAAGCGGCGGATTCGATCGCAGATGTTGCCGAGGCGCCGGCGCCGGACTTGAGAAAGGACGACCCGGCCTCGCCGGCAGAAGAGAACCTCGCGAAGGTACCATCCGCCGCCGAGCCATCGCTCGCGGAGCATCGCCATCGCCAAGACGCGGCCGCGGCGGACGAGGCGGCAAGGCACGGCAGGGCCGGCGAAGGGGAGTCCGCTCCCCTCGCGAGCACGCCGGAGGCTTCACATCGGCACCATCGGCACGAAGCGCAGAAGGAGCATGGGGAGGCGCACGAGCATCCCGCCGAGGAGGAAAACGTGCTGGTGATGACCCCGCTCGAGGCAGAGGCGCCGGTGGAGCCGCCTCCGCCCGCGCGGGTCGTCCCGCGCGAAGAGCTTCAGCGAAAGCTTGAGCCTACGCGGGAACGCGGCGATGCGGTCATCGCGGGCCGCATCGAGCTCATCCAGGTTCATCCGATACCGGCTGGCCCAGGGCAGCTTCAGCGCACCTGGGTCGCCTTTTACCCCAACCGGGGACGGCACCGCGCCGCACCCATGGAGGAGCAGCGGATCATCACCCGCCAGAGCCAGTTCCAGCCGCAGGCGCTCATGATCACGCTCGGCACCACGGTGCGTTTTCCCAACTACGACCGCATCCAGCACAACGTCTTTTCCCTCTCCGAAGGCAATCGTTTCGACGTCGGCCTCTATGGCCCCGGTGAAGGGGTGGCGCACACCTTCCTGAACCCGGGCGTGGTGTACGTGTACTGCAACATCCACCCCAACATGGCCGCATTCGTCTGGGTGGTGGACACGCCGTATCACGCGCAGATCCAAGGCGATGGCAGCTTCCGCATCGAGGGGGTGCCGCGCGGCGGGGGCATCCTCGAAGTGTGGAATCATCGCGCGGAGCTCTACCGCTTTCCCGTGGTCGCGCCGGATGAGAACGTGCGCATCGCCCTGCGCATCACCAAGCCGCCGGTGTTGCAGCACACCAACAAGTTCGGCCGTCCCTACTGAGTGGGGAAACCCGCGGTCGCGAGCATCCCCCCGATTGCGTCGGTCACGGCGGACCGGCTACCGTGAGCGGGTTCGCACGCGCGCAGCGCGTGCCTGCTTCTGGGAGGTGCCATGGACTCGCTCAACGACCTGCTCGAGAACGACCCCGATCCCGCCGAGACCGCCGAGTGGCTCGAGGCGATGCAGGCGGTCATCGACCACGAAGGCGCGGCTCGCGCTCATCAGCTGCTCGAGCGCCTGGTCGAGCAGACGCGCCGGGCGGGGGCTTTCCTGCCCTTTCAGCCCACGACGGAGTACATCAACACCATTCCCCCGCACCTCGAGGCCAAGCCCGACCCCGAGGCCGATGCGGCGATGGAGTGGCGCATCCGCTCGCTCATCCGCTGGAACGCGATGGCCATGGTGGTGCGGGCCAATCGCAAGCCGGGGGAACTCGGCGGTCACATCGCGAGTTTCGCGAGCGCCGCCACCCTCTACGACGTCGGCTTCAATCACTTCTGGCGCGCGCCGCATGAGGGTCACCTCGGCGACCTGGTGGCCTTCCAGGGGCATTCGAGCCCAGGGATCTACGCCCGCGCTTTCCTCGAAGGCCGGCTCACGGAGGACCAGCTCGATCATTTCCGCATGGAGGTGGACGGGCGCGGGATCTCGAGCTACCCCCACCCCTGGCTGATGCCCGATTTCTGGCAGATCCCCACGGTCTCGATGGGGCTCGGGCCGATCATGTGCATCTACCAGGCGCGTTTCTGGAAGTACCTCGAACATCGCGGCCTGCTGCCGCCCAACGATCGCAAGGTGTGGTGTTTTCTTGGCGATGGCGAAACGGACGAGCCGGAATCGCTCGGCGCCATCGCCCTTGCCGGCCGTGAGCAGCTCGACAACCTCATTTTCGTGGTCAACTGCAACTTGCAGCGCCTGGACGGGCCGGTGCGCGGCAACGGCAAGATCATCCAGGAGCTCGAAGGCGTCTTCCGCGGCGCGGGCTGGAACGTGATCAAGGTGATCTGGGGGAGTTACTGGGATCCCCTGCTGGCGCGCGACACCAAAGGGATCCTCCGCAAGCTGATGATGGAGACGGTGGATGGCGAATATCAGAACTACAAGGCCTTCGGCGGCGCCTACACCCGCGAGCATTTCTTCGGCAAGTACCCGGAGACCAAGGCGATGGTCGCCAATCTTTCGGATGAGGACATCTGGCGGCTCAACCGTGGCGGCCACGATCCGCACAAGATCTACGCCGCCTACCATGCGGCGGTGAATCACAAGGGCCAGCCGACGGTCATCCTCGCCAAGACCGTGAAAGGTTATGGCATGGGCAAGGCCGGAGAGTCGCTCAACCCCACCCACCAGACCAAGAAGCTCGACGACGAGGCGGTGCGCGCTTTCCGCGACCGCTTCAAGATTCCCATCCCCGACGAGCGCATCCCGGAGGTGCCCTACTACCACCCAGGCCCGGATTCGCCGGAAGTGCAGTACATGAAAAAGCGGCGGGCGCGGCTGGGCGGCTTTCTGCCGCAGCGCCGGCGCAAGGCGGATGAGTCGCTGCCGGTGCCGCCGCTTTCGGCTTTCCAGCGGCTCCTCGAGAGCACCGGGGAACGCGAGATCTCGACCACGATGGCCTTCGTGCAGACCCTGCAAGTCATCCTTCGCGACAAGACGGTGGGACCCCGCGTATTGCCGATCATCGCCGATGAAGCCCGCACTTTCGGCATGGAGGGCTTGTTCCGGCAGCTCGGCATCTACGCCCCCTTCGGCCAGAAGTACCGGCCGGTGGATGCCGATCAGCTCATGTACTACCGCGAGGACGCCGCCGGCCAGGTGCTGCAAGAAGGCATCACCGAGGCGGGGGCGATGAGCTCGTGGATCGCCGCCGCCACCAGTTACAGCATCAACAACCTGCCGATGCTGCCTTTCTACATCTTCTACTCGATGTTCGGTTTCCAGCGCATCGGCGATCTCGCCTGGGCGGCGGGCGATATGCGCGCCCGCGGCTTCCTGCTCGGCGCCACCTCAGGCCGCACCACCTTGAACGGCGAGGGCTTGCAGCACGAGGACGGTCACAGCCACCTGTTCGCGGGCGCGATTCCGAACTGCCGCGCCTACGACCCTACTTTCGCCGGCGAGGTGGCGGTGATCATCCAGGACGGGATGCGGCGGATGCTGAGCGAGCAGGAGGATGTCTTCTACTACATCACGCTCATGAACGAGAACTACCCGCACCCGGCGATCCCCGAGCATGCGATCGAAGGGATCATCCGCGGGATGTGGCTCTACAAGGATTCCGGGGTGGGCCTCAAAGGCCGCGGCAAGGGCCGGCAGGGGCCGCACGTCCAGCTTTTGGGATCGGGAACCATCCTGCGCGAGGCGATTTTCGCCGCCGAGCTGCTGGAGAAAGAATTCGGGGTTTCGGCCGACATCTGGTCCTGCACCAGCTTCACCGAGCTTCGCCGGGATGGCTTCGATTGCGAGCGCGACAACCGCCTGCACCCCGAGGCCGAGCCGAAGAAGCCCTACGTCACCCAATGCCTCGAGAACCGGCGCGGGCCGGCGATCGCCGCCACCGACTACGTGCGCGCCTTCGCCGACCAGATCCGCGCCTTCGTGCCGATGCGCTACGTGGTGCTCGGCACCGACGGCTTCGGGCGCTCGGATACGCGGGCGAACCTCCGCCGCTTCTTCGAGGTGGATCGCTACCACATCGCGGTGGCGGCGCTTTACGCCCTCGCCGAGGAGGGGGAGATGACGCGCAAAGACGTGGCGCGGGCGATCAAGCTCTTCGGCATCGATCCGGAGAAGCCCAATCCGCGCTTGAGCTGAGCGGAGGATGCTGCCCGTCGCCGATGGGGTGGCCACCCGGCGCGAGCCGCTCGCGCTCTTCGGGCTCCTCCTCGTCAATGCCGTCGTCTTTCTGCTGCAAAGCGCCCTGTCGCCGGAGGGTCGGGAGCTCCTCTGGCAGCTCGTCGGCTTGGTGCCGATTCGCTTTTTCGAACCAGAGCTTCCAGGAATCCCGCCTTGGGCGACACTCCTCACCAGCCAGTTCTTGCACGGCGACCTTCTCCATCTGCTGTTCAATCTTTGGACGCTGTGGCTGTTCGGGCGAGCGGTCGAAGATCGCTTGGGAAGCCTTCGCTTTCTCGGCTTCTATCTCCTCTGCGGGGTGGCCGCCGGTTTCATGCAGGCCCTCCTCCACCCCTTCTCGGCGGTGCCGACCATCGGTGCTTCCGGGGCAATATCGGGCGTCCTCGGGTGCTACGCCCGCCTCTTCCCCTTCTCGCGCCTCGTGCTGTTCGCGCCGGTTCTGTTCCTGCCGCTGTTCTTCGAGGTTCCCGCTTTGCTTTTTGCCTTGTTCTGGCTGGTGACCCAGATCGTGCCGGGGCTTTTCGCGCTCGGAACCGGCTTGAGCGGCGGCATCGCTTGGTGGGCGCACATCGGCGGCTTCGCCGCCGGCTGGCTGATCGCGCCCTGGCTGAAGGAACGGCGCCGGCGTTGCTTCTACCCCGATGAATGCCGTTATGGCCTCTCTCCCCACGGCCGCAGGCGCGATCCGCGCGCCTTCTGGGATTGAGCCTTGGAGGACTCGTTCATGTCGCTCGGCGAGCTGTTCTGGCTGTTCATTCTGTTCTCAGCGCTGCAGCCGGTCTTGGCGCGGCGGATGCTCGAGGCCATGCGCGCGCGCAAGATCATCGAGATCGAGCGCCGGCGCCGAAGCCGGGTGATCCTCCTCGTCCACCGGCAGGAGACGATGAGCCTGCTCGGCTTTCCGCTGGTGCGCTACATCGATGTCGAGGACAGCGAGGCGGTGCTGCGCGCGATCCAGCTCACCGAGCGCGATCTTCCCATCGATCTCGTGCTGCACACCCCCGGCGGGCTGGTGCTCGCCGCCTCGCAGATCGCCCGTGCGCTGGCCGACCATCCCGGCAAGGTCACCGTCTTCGTGCCGCACTACGCGATGTCGGGCGGCACCCTGATCGCGCTTGCCGCCGATGAGATCGTCATGAGCCGGCACGCCGTGCTCGGCCCGATCGACCCGCAAATCCGAGGGCTGCCGGCGGCCTCGCTGGTGCGGGTGCTCGAACAGAAGCCGCTTGCCGCGATCGACGACGAGACTTTGGTGCTCGCCGACATCGGTGAGCGGGCGCTCGATCAGGTCGAGGCCCTGGCCAAGACCCTGCTGTCCCGGCACATGGCGCCTGAGCGCGCGGCGGAGACGGCCAAGCTGCTCGCGCGCGGCACTTGGACGCATGATTTCCCGATCACCGCCGAGGCGGCCAAGGCCCTCGGGTTACCGGTCTCGACCGACATCCCGGCGGAGATCCTCCAGCTCATGACCCTCTATCCGCAGCCGGTGCGCGCGAGCGGAGGGGTGGAATACCGCCCGGTGCCGCGCGGGCGCGACCTCGCCTAGTCCTCGATTGTCGCGCCTTCGAGGCGCGGCTATGATCCGTCCCGCCATGAGCCGTCTGCGCGCCTGGACCGTCCCGCTGCTCCTCGGGCTGTTGCTGCTCGGCCTGCTTCCGCGCGGCTACATGCCGGGCGAAGGGCAGTGGCTTTCGCTGTGCACCGAATCGGGTCGCCCCGCGTGGGTGCGGCTCGGCGAGGACGGCGAGCGCCTGCCGACGGAGCATGAGCCGGGCGAATGCCCCTGGGCGTCGGCCCCGCAGCCTGCCCCGGCGCCACCTGTGCTTGCCGCGACACCGCCCGCAGTCGCGGCCGTCCCGCTTCCTGCCGAAGGCAGCGCATCGCCTCGCCTTTTCCGCTTCCTGCCGCAACAGCCGCGCGCACCGCCGCGGAACGCCTGAGCACGACTGAAGCCCCTCTTCCGGGTGCCGCCGAGGGCGGCGCCCTCCCGTGGTTTGCTCAGGAGTTCCCACGATGCGTGTTTTTGCGAACGCACGACCCGCAATTTTGGCTTTTGCGCTGTCATCGCTCGCTGCGATCGTCAGCGCCGACGAAAAGCGCCCCGATGAGGCGCATTCCGATCGCGCATTGCCGCCGGTGGTGGTGACCGCAAGCGGCCGACCTCAGCCGCGCGATCAGGTCATCGCCTCGGTGGGGCTGCTCGATCGCGAGACGCTGGACCGCTTCGCCTCCGGCTCGCTGGCCGACTTGCTGCGCGGGGTGAGCGGCGTGCGCGCCTATGGCTCGGGCAGCACCGAGTACGTCGCTTTGCGCGGTTTCTCCCAGGGCCAGACCCTGGTCTTGGTGGATGGGATGCGGCGGGTGGCGCGGTTTGGCGGTCAGAATCTGGCCGCGCTGCCGATCGAGGCGATCGAGAGGATCGAAATCATCCGCGGCCCCGCCTCGGCGCTTTATGGCGCCGATGCGATGGGCGGGGTGATCAACATCATCACCCGCAAACCGGCGCAGGGCGGGCTCGAATACTCGCGGCTGTCCTATGGGACCGCCGATGGCGGCGGCCGGGAGACCTGGATCGCGAGCGGCGGCTTGGGTGTGCATGGCGCCCGAGGCGGCCTGATGCTTCGCTACGAGCGCCGCGAGCGCGATCCGCTCGGCAAGGATGCCTCCGGAGCCGATCTCTACAACCGGCAGCGGCTCGATACGATCGAAGCCAGCGCCTTTGTCGAGCTCGCCGAGGGCCATCGCCTGGAGGGCCTGATCGAGCGCCACGACCAGGACGATTTCGGGCAGCGCTACCAGCCGCCGCGCGGCCCGCGGCCTGGGTTCCTCTGGCAGGGGGTGGAGCGCGATCTACGCCGCACCGCGGGTCTTCGCTATCAAGGCGAATGGGGCGATGGCCTGGGCGCGAGCCTCGCGCTCTCCCGCTCGAGCACCGATGGCGCGGCCCGGCGCCAGCCGGATCTGCTCGAGGAGACGGATTTCACCCTCGATCAGCTCGAGGGCCGGCTCCACCTGCCGATCGGCGATGCGACCCTCACCGCCGGCGCGGGCTTCTTGCGTGAAGACCTCGCCATCACCATCACCAGCCGCGTGCAATCGCGCAACGCGAAGCACGGGCTCATCCAGTACGAATCCGCGCCAGCGCGTCCTCTCTCGTTCATCGCCGGACTGCGCCTCGATCGCTATTCCGATTTCGGCGAGGAGCTGACGCCGCGCATCGGCGCGCTCTGGCGCATCGGCGATGAGCTGGCGTTGCGGCTCAATGCGGGCAGCGCCTTCCGCGCCCCTTCCGCGATCGAGCAATACGCCTCCTTCGTGCGCGGCACCAGCCTGATCCGCGGCACGCCCGGGCTCAAGCCGGAGCGGGCGCGCTTTGGCGAAGCCTCGCTCGAATGGCGGCCCGGCGCGTGGCTGCTCGAGCTCGATCTCTACGAGGGGCGGGTGCGCAATCTCATCCGCGCGCTCAATACCGGCGAGCGGCAAGGCCCGCTCAACGTCCTCGCCTACCGCAACATCGACCGCGCCCGTTTGCGCGGCGCGGAGTTGCGCGCGCGTTATGCGCTCTCGCCTGCTTTCGACCTGGCGGGGTCGTGGGAGTGGCTGTCGGCCGAGGATCTCACGACCGGCCAGCGCTTGCTCGGCAGCATTCGCCAGCGCATCAATCTCGATGCGAGTTGGCGGCTTCAGGCGGGCAGGATCGGTCTTCGCGCCCATCGCCTGGTGGATTACTTCAACCGCCCCTCGCCGGCGGTCGCGCCCTTCGAAGAGAACTACTTGCGCCTCGATCTCTACGGCGAGTGGCGGTTGCGCGAGGGTCTGCGCGCCTTCGCCTCGGTGGACAACCTGCTCGACCGGCGCGATCCGCTTGCCGCCTCGCTCACCGTGACCTCCGATCCGGGGACGCGCTACCTCACGGTCGGGCTGCGCTGGAGCAAGGAGGATGGACGATGATCGCCCTTAGCGAAAGCGCGCCGATCAACGCCGAGTGGCTGAGGCAGCGCTACGCCAAGCTGCGCGAAGAGCATGAACATCTGCACCTGCCGCAGGCGGCGGCGATGCTGAAAGTGCCCGAGGAGGCGCTGATCGCGAGCCGGCTCGATGGCTTCGGCGCCGTGCGTCTGCGCCCGGAGCCGGAGGCCGTGCTCGCCGCCCTGACCGAGCTCGGCAAGCTGCTGATCGCGGTGCTTCACCCCGCAGGGGTGCTCATCGGAATCGCGCCCTCGCTCTCGCTCGCTCGGGAAAGCCGTCTGCTTTGCCTTGAAGGGCCGAACCTGGCGCTGCGGGTGGATCCGCATGCGGTCCATCGCCTCTATTTGCTGCACGAGGAGCACGGCCCCCATGGACGCGAGCGCCATGTGCTCGCCTACGACCGACTCGGCGAGCGGCTGTGGACGGTGCTCGTGCTCTACAAGCGCCATGCCGCCGACTTCGCCCGCTTGGGCGAGCGTTTCCGCGATCCCGACCAAGGCTGGCATGGGGAATTCGCAAGCGAGCCGCCGGAGGCTATACCTGCGCTCCCTGAGGAGGCCGACGATTGCTCCCTCGAGGCCTTGAAAGAAGGGGTGAGCGCGCTCGCCGCGGGCTTGATGTGCGTCGAGGCCAGGCGAGGCGGCGTCGAGCTTCGGGTTCAGGCCGAACGTCCGCGCCTTCGCGCAGAACCTGAGGGCTATCTCCACCTCGATCATGCCGAACTCAAGCTGCATTCGGCGCTTGCCCGTTACCGCCGCTGTTGGCGCCTCGGCAGGAGCTACATCGTGCGCGATGAGGGAGGCACCCGCGAGCTCCTCTTCGCTCCTGGGAGGACTCGACCATGAGAGCTGCGATGCTCCTCCTCGGCTTGCTGGCGAGCGCGCTGTGTGCGGCCGCCCCGCCGGAGCGGATCGCCGTGATCAGCGCGCCGGTGGCCGAGATTCTCTTCGCCCTCGGCCTCGGCGAGCGGATCGTCGCGCTGCGCGGCTATGTCGATCACATTCCCGGTGCGGAGCGCGTCCCGCGGATGCGCGATGGCGGGCCGGTGCTGCGCTCGGCCGAGCCGGTGCTCGCCTTCCGCCCGCATGCGCTCTGGTACAGCGAAGGCCAGGTGCAGCCGGAGGTGCTGGCGCAGCTTCGCGCGGTGGGCTTGGCGCTGCGCGCCTTTCCCGAGCGCTTCGACGAGGATGCGCTTTTGGCGACGGTGGCCGAGCTCGGTGCCGAGTTCGGCAAGCGCGAGGAGGCCGAAGCGGTGGCTGCGCAATTTCGCGCCGAGATGGAAGCGATCCGGCGTTTGCCGCGGCTCGAACCGCCGCCGCGCGCGCTCTTCGTGCTCGCGGGCGGGAATCGGCCTCAGCTCATCGCCGGGCGCGACAGCCTGTTCACCGCCCTGATCGAAATGGCCGGTGGCCTCCATCCGGCCGAGCACGAGGGCTACAAGCTGCTCTCGCCCGAGGCGCTGATCAAGCTCGCGCCGGAGATCATCTTCGTCATTGGCGAGGCGATCGGCCCCGATGGCTTGCCGATCGTCTTTTCGCTGCCCGGGATGGGCCAAACGCCGGCGGGCCGGGCGCGGCGCTTCGGGATCATCGGCGGGCACTGCCTCGGCCATGTGGGGTTGTCCTGGCCGGCCTGCGTGCGCGCGGTGCGCGCGGCTCTTTTGGGCCAAGGCTGATGCTGCTCGATCGCCGCGCGCATCCGTTCAGCGAAGCGCTCATCTTCGCCGCGCTGCTCTTGGCGGTGCTGATCGTGCCGCTTTTCGCCCTGAGTCTCGGCGCGGTGGAGATGCCCTTGGGCGATCTCCTGCGCCTGCTTTGGGACGGCGATCCGGCGCGCGCGGTCGAGCGCGCGATCCTTTGGGAGATCCGCCTGCCGCGGGTGCTTCTCGCCCTGGTCTCGGGCGCAGCCTTGGCCGTGGCCGGCGCCTTGATGCAGACCTTGTTCCGCAATCCCCTCGCCGACCCGGGCCTGATCGGCAGCTCCGCGGGGGCGGCGCTGGCGGCGGCGATCGTGCTGATCGCTCTGCCTGAGTGGCTTGCCCTGGCAAGCTGGGTTCTGCCGCTTTCGGCCTTCGTCGGCGCGCTTCTGGCGATGCTCGCGGCGCTTGCGCTCGCAAGCCGCGACGGGCGCTATGCGGTGGCCGACCTCCTGCTCGCGGGGATCGCGATCAATGCGCTGTGCTCCTCGGCGATCGGGCTTCTTGTCTATCTCGCGGCGGATGATCAGCTGCGCGCCTTCACCTTGTGGACGCTCGGTTCGCTCGCGGCGGCGAAGCCCGAAGCGGTGGCGGCGGTTGCCCTCGCTTTGCTCCTCGCTTTCGCCTTGGCCTTCTGGCAGCGGCGGGCGCTCGATGCGCTTTTGCTCGGCGAGGGGGAGGCCGCTTCGCTCGGAGTGCCGGTGGAGTGGATCAAGCGCTTGGCCTTGGCGGGCGCGGCTTTGGTGGTGGGCAGCGTGGTCGCTTTTGCCGGGATCATCGGCTTCATCGGCTTGATCGTGCCCAACCTGGTGCGGATGCTGCTCGGCCCGCGCCATGGGGGGCTCCTTCCGGCCTCGGCTTTGCTCGGCGCGAGCTTGCTGGCCTTGGCCGATCTCCTCGCAAGGGTTCTGGCGCGGCCGCTCGAGCTGCCGCTTGGCATTCTCACGGCGCTGCTCGGCGCTCCCTTCTTCCTCGCGCTGCTCAGGCGACGATCGGCATGAGCGCGATCATGGAGCTCAGTGGCCTGCGCGTGCGGCGCGGCGGCCGCGAGGTGTTGGCCATCGCGGGGCCGCTTTCCTTCATGCCCGGCGAAGTGGTGGCCCTGCTCGGCCCGAATGGGGCGGGCAAATCCACGCTGCTGCTCGCCTTGGCGGGATTGCTCCCTTATCGCGGCTCGCTTCGTCTGGCAGGTCGGGAGCTTTTGCGCTGGCGGGGGCGAGAGCGGGCACGGCGGCTTGGCTTTCTGCCTCAGCGTGTGCCGGAGGCGGCGGCCTTTCAGGTCGAGGAGTTGGTGGGGCTTGGCCGTTATCCGCATCGCAGCTCGCGGGCGGTGGATGCGCGCATCATCGCGCAGGCGCTCGCGGCCGTAGGGCTCGAGGAGAGCCGCGACCGGCTTTACACCCGCCTGTCCGGGGGTCAGCAGCAGAAAGTCCAGCTCGCTCGGGTGCTCGCGCAGGTGGGGCTATCCCCTGAGGATTGGCCGGCAGGGCCGCCGGTGCTCCTGCTCGACGAGCCCACGGCGAGCCTTGATCTCGGGGCGCGGATCGAGGTGCTCACGCTGCTTCGCCGGCTGACGGGGCAGGGCGCGCTCTGCATCGTGAGCCTGCACGATCTCAATCTCGCCTTGCGTGCCGCCGACCGAGTATTGCTCCTCGCCGACGGTCGGCTTCTTGCCGATCTGCGACCGGACGCGGTCCGCGACGGCGCGTGTTTCGAGCAGGCTTTCCGCACCTCGCTCATGCTCAGCGTCGGTCCCGATGGTCGGCCGCGGATCGAGGAGCGCTGGCAAGCACGGGCGCAGCCGATGGCGGACTGAGCACCGTCCATTCTCCTGGCGCCAGTTCCTCGACGCGATAGGGGCCGATGGCGGTGCGCACGAGGCGCAGGGTCGGGAAACCCACCGCCGCCGTCATCCGCCGTACCTGGCGGTTGCGGCCTTCGCGCAGGGTGAGCTCGATGAAACTGGTCGGCACCCGCTTGCGGAAGCGGATGGGAGGATCGCGCGGCCAGAGCCAAGAAGGCGGCGCCTGCAAGCGACGAGCGCGAGCGGGCCTCGTGAGCCCATCGCGAAGCAGCACCCCGGATCGAAGCCGGTGTAGAGCCTCCTCGCCGATGTCGCCTTCGACCTCGACCAGATAGCGCTTGGGCCAGGGATGGCGCGGGTGGATGATCCTCGCGATCAAGGGACCCTCGTCGCTGAGCAGCAACAGCCCCTCGCTGTCGAGATCGAGCCTGCCGACGGGGTACACCCCCGGCGGGAAACCGAACTCGGCGAGGGTACGCCGCGGCGGTTCGCGCCGGTCGGTGAACTGGCAGAGCACGCCGTAGGGCTTGTTGAACGCGATCAACATCGGCGGGTGATCCCTTCTCGTGCGCAAGCGCAGATTGCGCCATCAGGCTTCGATCGGAGGCGGTCTTGGGTTCACATGGACCACTGGCCTATACTTTGTGACAGTCATCACGGAATTGAAGCTATCGGATCGCGGCCTTCCGCTGCGGTGCAGGAACTAGACTCCGACACGAGGTGCTCGATGATGCGACCGCTCCTTCGCTCGTTCCTTACGGCGCTCTTCTGCATCCTCCCGACGTTGGCGACGCAGGCCTTCCCCGTACGGAACGGCGACCGCAGCTTCAGCTCCGGCGATTTCGTCGTGAATCAGTACGCGCGGCTTGCAACCGATGCAGCCGTGGGCGATCTCGTCGTCGAAGTCGATGACATTGCTCAGCTGGTGAGCGCGGAACCGGTCGGTGGCGGTCCGCTCCGGGCAGGTGATCTCATCTTGCTTTACCAAGCGCGGGGGGCGCAGATTCGCTCCGACTTCAACGAGTTGTACGGCGAGGTGAGCGACTACGGTGGCGCCGGCAACTACGAGCTTCGGACGGTGGCGCGGGTGGACGGCAACCGCATCGAACTCGAGCCGGTGTTCGACGGTGTAAGCTGCCTGGGCTTGCGACAACCGTTCCGGGCGGCGCATTCGCAGGTGATCCGCGTCCCTGCTTATCGACGCCTGGAGGTGAGCGCAGCCGCCCGGCTGCTCGCTCGGCCGTGGGATGGGGAGCGCGGTGGGGTCATCGCCCTACTCGCGGAGGAACTGATTCTCGAGGGCGAAATCAGCGCTTCCGAGCGCGGTTTCCGGGGAGGTCTCGCCGATCCCGATGACCGCAACGCCGGCGACCCGACCCCGATCGCCTACGGCACCAATGCAGTACCTGCGGGTGGACACAAGGGCGAGGGAATCGCGAGCGGTCCCCCCCACGTCCATGCCGGCCGTAGCTACCCCTTTTCCAATCCGGCCGGGAATTTCGATGAAGGGCCGGCCGCCAATGGCGGCGGCGGGGGTGGAAGCCGCGGCGGTGGCGGTGGCGGCGGGGCGCACGTCGACATCGACATTCCCACATACACGGCCTTGCCTATTTTGTACGACTCACGCCTGCCCCCCGTCCGTTTGGCACGGCAGGGTATTCCCGCGAGCTCTTCGCCCGCTTGGGCGCTCGATCCAGCGTATGGTGACCCACTTTGGCCAGCTCACCCCGGGGGAGGGCGAGGCGGTTATAGCCTCGCCACCGTCGATCGGGATGCCCTTTCGGTGCCTCCGGGTGACCCGTCTTGGGGAGGGGATTGGCGTCGCCCCAAAGGCGGCTGGGGTGGCCACGGGGTTTACTGGGTCGGCGGCAACTATTTCGGTCAGGCCTTTTTCGGGGGCGGCGGGGGCGCGGGAGGGGGTACCGATGCCGGCAACGGTGGTCCGGGTGGAGGCTTCGTCCTGGTCGAGACGCTTCGACTCTCCGGTACCGGTCGCTTCAGCGCCGAAGGTGGCCGCGGCGGCTACGGCGGGGCGCTGGTAGGCGACGGCGGTGGCGGTGGTGGCGGAGGCGGCGGCTCGGTGAAGCTCCACGCGCGGGATCTTTCAGCCTTCGCCGGGCAGATCATCCTCCGCGGCGGTCGGGGCGGCGACCACGTTCATGCGGGCGCTCTGAGCGCCGGGCCCGGCGGGGGTGGTGGTGGCGGGGTCTATGAGATCGCGAGCGACACGGGCTCCTATCCTCCAGGCCTTCAGATCGAAGTGGAGGGTGGTCCGCCGGGCGAAACGCGCTCATCAAGTCTCGCGGAGTTTCCCGAGAATGGAGCGACCGCCGGATTCCTCGGGGCCGGCCAAGGCAGGCGGTTTCAAAGCCTGCTTTCTCCCGACTGCGATCGACTTTCCTTCGTGAAGGAGGTTCTCTCTGGCGCGCCCTATACCGGACCCGGCCAGGAGATCCGCTATCGCCTGAACGTGCTGAACTCAGGCGAGCGGCCGATTCAGATCACCTCGATCTCCGATCCGCTGCTGCCTGGGCTCGTGTGCTCGCCCGGCCTACCGCAATCTCTCGCCCCTGGGGCGAGCATGAGCTGTGAGGGTAGCTATTTCACGACCGCTGCGGATGTCGCCAATGGCTCGATCCTCAACGAAGCCACCCTCTCCGCCCAGCGCCAAAGCGGTGGGGGTTACGGCCCGCTTCGCGCTCAGGCGCTCGCCGTGGCAGTCCCAGCGGGGGCACCGGCTTTGGCGCTGAGCAAGGAAGCGCTGCTTCAGGATGGAAATGGCAGCGGGCGGGCCGAGCCGGGCGAGCGCATCCGTTATCGCCTGCGCGTCCAGAATACGGGAACGGTCCCCTTGAGCCAGGTGCTGATCGATGATCCCATGCTCGATGGGCTGCTCAGCTGCACGCCGCTTTTGCCGGCTACCCTCTTGCCCGGCGAGAGTGCGCTCTGCGAAGCCGAGTACACGGTGCGGCCTGGGGATCTCAATCCTGCGATGGAGCTCATCAACCAGGCTCGTGCCTTGGCGCGGGCCGGCGCACAGGATCTCGAAGTCACGGCGAATGCGGTGGTCCCGCTGGGTCTTCCGCTTCCGGTCACCGTACCGGCGGTGTCGCCGCAGCTCTTGGTTCTGCTCGTGCTGCTGCTCGGGCTGAGCGGCCTGGCCTCCCTCGTTGCGATGGCTCGACGCTGAAGCGCGTCGCGTCAGAAGAGGGGAAGCTGCTCGCCGGGTCGGCGGAATAGGGTGGTGTCGAGGCGGATGGCCTGGCGGCCTTGCAGGCCGAGGCGCTTGCAGGCGAGGCGGAAGCGCTGGCCGAGGAGTTCGGCGTAAGGCCCTTCGCCGCGCAGGCGGTGGAAAAAGCGGGAGTCGTTCTCGCGCCCGCCGCGCATCTGGCGGATGAGGGAGAGAACATGCTCGGCGCGATCGGGACAATGCGCCTCGAGCCATTCGCGGAAAAGCGCTTTGAGCTCGTGCGGCAGGCGGATCAGGGTGTAACCCGCAAAGCGCGCCCCGCGTTCGGCGGCGGCCGCTAGGATGCGCTCGAGCTCATGGTCGTTGATGGCGGGAATGATCGGGGCAGCGAAGACGCCGACCGGCACCCCGGCGGCAGCGAGCTCGGCGATGGTCTGAAGGCGTCGGTGCGGGGCGGTGGCGCGCGGCTCCATGCGTGCGGCCAGGCGGTTGTCGAGGGTGGTGATCGAGACGCCGACGAGGACGAGGTTCTCCCTGGCCAAGGCGGCGAGCAGATCGAGGTCGCGGAGCACCAAGGCGCTCTTGGTGACGATGCTCACCGGATGCCGGTACTCAAGCAGCACCTCGAGGATGGCGCGGGTGAGCCCGAGCCGGCGTTCGGCGGGTTGGTAGGGGTCGGTGTTGGAACCGAGATTGATCGGTTTGACCACGTAGCCTTCTTGGCATAAAGCCGCGCGGAGTCGCTCGGGCGCGTTGATCTTGGCGCTGATCTTGGTCTCGAAATCGAGCCCAGGGGAAAGGCCGAGGTAGGCGTGCGAGGGTCGGGCGTAGCAATAGATGCAGCCGTGCTCGCAACCGCGGTAGGGGTTGAGCGCCCGCTCGAAGGGGAGGTCGGGGGAGTCGTTCGCCGAGAGCACCTCGCGCGCCTGTTCGTGGCGGAGCTCGGTGCGTCGCGTGTTTTCCGCTTCCGCGTCGTCGCGCTCGCGCCACGACGATTCGAATCGCCCCGGGGGATTACCGATGGCGCCTCGCCCCTTCATGAGGGTGCCGCACCCCGTTGCCGGATCAGTTGAGACATCGCCCGCAGGAAAGCTTTCATGGTTCCTGTCACAAACTTTGACAATCATCCAACTTTCATCCTGTATCATCGCAGGCTTGATCGGCCCTCGCCGAACGAGGCCGGTGCAAGGACATCCGGGGAATCTCCATGCGCTTCATCGCTCATCTCATTTTTCTCGCTCTGCTCGCTTCATTGCCCTTTTCCGAGGGCTTGGCCTACCAGCCGGGCAAGAACGGCAACCGCACGGTGACGGCGGCCAATACGGTGCTCAACCAGTACGCGGAGCTGGCGACGAGTGCCAGCGTCGGGGACCTTTCGATCACGGTGATCAACATCGCCGACCTCAACAGTCCTGAAACCGTCGGCGGCGGGCCGCTCGCCCCAGGTGATCTGATCCTCATCTACCAGGCGACGGGTGCTTCGATCAGCACCACCTTGGATCACACCTTCGGTGCGGTCACCGATTACGGCAGCGCGGGCCGTTACGAGATTCGCTCGGTGGCCGGGGTCTCGGGCAACACCATCCAGATCTTGCCGGTGAGTAATGGAGCGTCTTGCGTCGGCTTGAAGTTTGCCTTCGCCGCCGGTCGCACCCAGGTCGTGCGCATTCCCCAGTACCAAAACCTCGACGTGCAGGCGGGCGGCTCGGTGGTGGCGCAGCCTTGGGATGGCACGCGAGGTGGCATCGTCGCCCTGTTCGTCGATCAGACGCTCACCATCAACGGGGTGATCCATGCCGATGGGCGAGGCTTTCGTGGAGGGGTGAGGGAGAACAACGACCGTTCATCGGGGGGCACTTCAGCATTCGCCTTCGCGTCGAATGCCACGCTCGCGGGCGGCCACAAAGGCGAGGGGATTGCGAGCGACAACAGCCCGCCGACCAACTATCCGCTTCTGCCCTTTTCCAATCCGGGCGGGAGTTTCGATGAGGCGGCCGCGGCCAACGGCGGCGGCGGTGGCGGCAGCCACAACGCGGGTGGCGGCGGCGGCGGAAACGTCGCGCCGAGCCTGACACCTTATTGCACCGCAGGCACCGCGACCTACGACGGCACCAATCCGGCGATCACCTGGTGCGGACAGGGGATCATGCCGACCGCGGTCTCCGGTCCTGCCGCATGGACTCTCGATCCGGGATACATCGCCAACGGGAACACCCATACCAACCACGTCGGCGGCGGTCGTGGCGGCTACACCTTTTCCAATAGCGATCAGGATGCCACGACGCTCGCACCCGGTCAGGCGGCTTGGGGCGGCGACCGACGGCGCGCGAAAGGCGGCTGGGGTGGTCGGCCGCTCGCCTACAACCTCGCCGATCGGGTCTTCTTCGGCGGCGGGGGTGGCGCGGGTGCCATGAACAACAATGCGGGTGGGGATGGCGGTAGGGGTGGCGGCCTGATCCTGATCCGGGCGGGAACGGTGGTGGGCAGCGGCACCGTCTCCGCGAACGGTGCCAATGGCGCGAACACCGTCCCGAATCACAACGACGCTCCGGGCGGAGGCGGCGCGGGCGGCTCCATCCTGATCCAGGCCGGAGGGGGCAACTTCAGCGGCACCATTCGCGCCAACGGCGGCAACGGCGGCAATCAGCTCATCACCAACAACGAAGCCGAGGGCCCTGGCGGCGGTGGTGGTGGCGGCTTGGTCGCGGTCTCTGGACTCGCTTCGGCGACGCTTCAGTCGCTGGGCGGGGCTGGCGGAACGACGAGCTCCGCTGCGCTCACCGAGTTTCCCCGCAACGGTGCGACCGATGGTCACCCCGGGGTGACCACCACCCAGAGCTTCAACCTGTTCACCGGCTGCCCCTCGCTCTCGCTCGCGAAGACGATCACCTCCGGCAGCCCCTACAACGCTGCGGGCAACGTGATCAACTATCAGATCGTGGCGACCAACACCGGCAACGTGACTTTGACCGGTGTGACGATCACCGACCCGCTGCTCGGGACGCTCAGCTGCTCGCCGGCGCAGCCGGCCACCCTCACGCCGAGCCAGACCCTGACCTGCACCGGCAGCTACACGGTGACGCAGGCGGATGTGGATGCCGGCAGCGTCGTGAATACCGCCAATGCATCGGGCACGGGTCCGGGTGGTCCGGTGAATGCCCCGCCCGCCTCGGCGACGGCGACGGCCAACCAGAACCCGGCGCTTTCCTTGGCCAAGACCATCACCTCGGGCAACCCCTACAACGCCGCGGGCAACGTCATCAACTACCAGATCGTGGCGACGAACACGGGCAACGTGACCTTGAGCGGCGTCACGATCACCGATCCGCTGCTCGGGACGCTCAGCTGCACGCCGGCGCAGCCGGCCACGCTCGCGCCTGCGCAGACGCTGACCTGCACCGGCAGTTACACGGTGACCCAAGCGAACGTCGATGCGGGCAGCGTCACGAATACGGCGAATGCCTCGGGGACGGCGCCGGGCGGTGGCACGATCAATGCTCCGCCGGCCTCGGCGACGGCGACGGCCAACCAGAACCCGGCGCTTTCCTTGGCCAAGACCATCACCTCGGGCAATCCCTACAACGCCGCGGGCAACGTGATCAACTACCAGATCGTGGCGACCAACACCGGCAACGTGACTTTGACCGGTGTGACGATCACCGACCCGCTGCTCGGGACGCTCAGCTGCTCGCCGGCGCAGCCGGCCACCCTCGCGCCGAGCCAGACCCTGACCTGCACCGGGAGCTACACGGTGACGCAAGCGAACGTCGATGCGGGCAGCGTCACGAATACGGCGAATGCCTCGGGGACGGCGCCGGGCGGTGGCACGATCAATGCTCCGCCGGCCTCGGCGACGGCGACGGCCAACCAGAACCCGGCGCTTTCCTTGGCCAAGACCATCACCTCGGGCAATCCCTACAACGCCGCGGGCAACGTCATCAACTACCAGATCGTGGCGACCAACACGGGCAACGTGACCTTGAGCGGCGTCACGATCACCGACCCGCTGCTCGGGACGCTCTCCTGCACGCCGGCGCAGCCGGCCACGCTTGCGCCTGCGCAGACGCTCACCTGCATCGGTAGCTACACAGTGACCCAGGCGGATGTGGATGCCGGCAGCGTCGTGAATACCGCCAATGCCTCGGGCACGGGTCCGGGCGGTCCGGTGAACGCGCCGCCGGCCTCGGCCACCGCGAACGCCAACCAGAACCCCAGCCTCGCGCTCACCAAGACCATCACCGGCGGCAATCCCTACGTGAATCCGGGTGATGTGATCAGCTACCAGCTCGTCGCCACCAACACGGGTAACGTGACCCTGAGCGGTGTGACGATCACCGACCCGCTGCTCGGCGCGCTCAGCTGCTCGCCGACGCAGCCGGCCACGCTCGCGCCCTCGCAGACGCTCACCTGCACCGGCAGCTACACGGTGACGCTGGCCGACGTCAATGCCGGCTCGGTCACGAACACCGCGAATGCCGCGGGGACGGCCCCAGGCGGTGCGCCGGTGAATGCCCCGCCCGCCTCGGCGACGGCGACGGCGACGCAGAATCCTTCGCTTTCGCTGGTCAAGACGATCACCTCCGGCAGCCCCTACAACGCGCCGGGTAACGTCATCAGTTACCAGCTCGTGGCGACCAACACCGGCAACGTGACGTTGACGAACGTGACGATCACCGACCCGCTGCTCGGCGCGCTCTCCTGCACGCCGGTGCAGCCGGCCACCCTTGCGCCGAGCCAGACCCTGACCTGCACCGGTAGCTACACGGTGACGCAAGCGGACGTCGATGCCGGCAGCGTCACGAACACGGCCAATGCCTCGGGCACCGGTCCCAACGGTCCGGTGAACGCGCCGCCCGCCTCCGCGACGGCGGTCGCCAATCAAAACGCCGCGCTGAATCTGGTCAAGACGATCACCTCCGGCAGCCCCTACAACGCGCCGGGTAACGTCATCAGTTACCAGCTCGTGGCGACCAACACCGGCAACGTGACGTTGACGAACGTGACGATCACCGACCCGCTGCTCGGCGCGCTCAGCTGCACGCCGGTGCAGCCGGCCACACTTGCCCCGAGCCAGACCCTCACCTGCAGCGGCAGCTATACGGTGACCCAAGCGAACGTGGATGCGGGCAGCGTCAACAACACCGCCACCGCCTCCGGTACGCGGCCGGGCGGCGGTACGGTGAGCGCGCAGGCGCAGGCGAGTGCGACCGCTACCCAGAATCCCGGGCTCTCGCTCAGCAAGACCATCACCTCGGGCAATCCCTACAGCGCGCCGGGTAACGTGATCAGCTATCAGCTCGTCGCGACCAATACCGGCAACGTGACGTTGACGAACGTGACGATCACCGACCCGCTGCTCGGGACGCTCTCCTGCTCGCCGGTGCAGCCGGCGACCCTGGCGCCCGGGCAGACGCTCACCTGCACCGGCAGCTACACGGTGACGCAAGCGAACGTCGATGCCGGCGTGGTGACCAATACCGCCAACGCCGCGGGTACCCGTCCGGGAGGAGGCGCCGTCAATGCCCCGCCGGCCTCGGCGACGGCGACGGCGAACCAAAACCCGGGGCTTTCGCTCAGCAAGACGATCACCTCGGGCAATCCCTACAACGCCGCGGGCAACGTGATCAACTACCAGATCGTGGCGACGAACACGGGCAACGTGACCTTGAGCGGCGTCACGATCACCGACCCGCTGCTCGGGACGCTTTCCTGCACGCCGGTGCAGCCGGCGACCCTGGCGCCGGGTCAGACCCTCACCTGCACCGGCAGCTACACGGTGACCCAGGCGAACGTCGATGCCGGAAGCGTGACCAACACGGCGAACGCCTCGGGCACACGGCCGGGCGGCGGATCGGTGAACGCGCCGCCGGCTTCGGCGACGGCGACCTCGAACGCCGGAGGGCCGGCCATCAGGCTGGTGAAGACCGCCTCGCTCGCGGATACCAACGGCAACGGCGTGGGCGATGCCGGTGAGACGATCAACTACACCCTCACCGTGACCAACATCGGCCCGGTGACCCTGAGCAACGTGACCGTGAGCGATCCGCTGCTGCCGGTTCTGGTCTGTGCGCCGCCGCAGCCTTCCGTGCTCGCGCCTGCGCAGCAGATGGTATGCACCGGAAGCTACGTGCTTACCTCGGCCGACGTGTTCAACCAGACGCTCACCAATACGGCGACGGCGCAGGGTGTGGGTCCGGCTCCGGGCAATGTGGTGGTGAGCTCCAGCTCGACGGTGACCGTCACCCTGCTCGGTATCCCGCAGCCGCGCTCGGTTCCTGCCCTGGGCATGATCGCGCTCGTCGGGCTGGGGCTGATGCTGCTCGGCTTGGGCGTGGCCGAAGCGCGTCGTCGCACTGGGTGATGGAACGAACGGCGCGGCCGCCCCGAGCGGCGGCCGCGTCCGTGGTCTGCTTGTCGTCGCTTGCGCAGGGGGCCTTCGCCCCCGGTGGGACGTCGGTCGAGTCGGCAACAGCCGCTGAACGGCCTCAGCCCATCACGTCCATGGCCCGTTGAAAGGATCGCCGGCTCGCCCCTATCTCTGTCCGGTCGTTCTCGAGCAGGAGGTGGGGATGGACTTTTTCATGCCGGCCGACGGGCGGGGCAAAGTGTTGTTCGTTACGAGTTCACTTTTCGATCCTGAGGCCGATTTCCACGACGGCGACGTCGCGCTCATCTGGCCTTGTGATTTCCAGGTCGCGTTGCGGGAGAGCAAGGCGATTCGATGGCGCCTCGCGAGATCGCCGAAGAATATCTATCTGTGGTGGGAACGGCATACGGCCGCAATCGACCTGGTGGGCGGTCCTGAAGAGGACTGCGTGATCCGAAGCTTCATCTTCGACGCGGCCGAGGATCCCTATTGCGTCGCCGACGGTGTCCCGGCCTTTCTCAGCAAAGATTTCAAGAGCTTGCTCTGTGGGCTTTGTTTTTGCGTGTCCTCGAGCGTGCCGTGGACGATGCAGCTTGGGGCGATTCGCAGGGTGCGGCAGCGGCTCGCGGAGATCATGGACGTTCAGAACTTTCTCATCCTGATCGATGAGCCCCGGCCGGCGCCCTTTGGGTTGCTGACCCACATCCGGCTAGCGGGGAGGTACGACAGGCGGGCGATGACCGCTTTGTGCACCTGAACTCGCGGCGGCGGGATCAACGCTTCATCGCGGTGAAGAACTCGTCGTTGGTCTTGGTGTTCTTCATCTTGTCGAGGAGGAATTCCATCGCCGCGAGCTCGTCCATCGGATGGAGCAGCTTGCGCAGAATCCAGATTTTCTGGAGCCGATCGGGGTCGATGAGCAGCTCCTCGCGGCGGGTGCCCGAGCGGTTGATGTTGATCGCGGGATAGACGCGCTTCTCGGCGATGCGTCGCTCGAGGTGCACCTCCATGTTGCCGGTGCCCTTGAACTCCTCGTAGATCACCTCGTCCATCTTCGAGCCGGTGTCGATCAGGGCGGTGGCAATGATGGTGAGCGAACCCCCTTCCTCGAGATTGCGCGCCGCCCCGAAGAAGCGCTTGGGGCGCTGCAAGGCGTTGGCATCCACGCCGCCGGTGAGCACTTTGCCCGAGCTTGGCACCACGGTGTTGTAGGCGCGGCTCAGGCGCGTGATCGAATCGAGGAGGATGACCACGTCGCGCTTGTGCTCGACCAGGCGCTTGGCGCGCTCGATGACCATCTCGGCCACTTGCACGTGCCGCGCTGCCGGTTCGTCGAAGGTCGAGGAGATGACCTCGGCGCGCACCGTGCGGCGCATCTCGGTCACTTCCTCGGGCCGCTCGTCGATGAGCAGCACGATCATGTGCACTTCCGGATGGTTGGCGAGGATCGCCTGGGCGATGTTCTGCATCATCATCGTCTTGCCCGCCTTCGGCGGCGAGACGATGAGGCCGCGCTGGCCCTTACCGATCGGCGCGATGAGGTCGAGGATGCGGCCGGTGATGTCTTCGGTCGAGCCGTTGCCGCGTTCGAGTACGAAGCGCTCGCGCGGGAACAAGGGGGTCAGGTTCTCGAACAGGACCTTGTGGCGCGAGGCTTCGGGCGGCTCGTCGTTGATGCTGTCCACTCGCACCAGCGCGAAGTAGCGTTCGCCGTCCTTGGGCGGGCGCACCGTGCCCCTCAGATAATCGCCGGTGCGCAGGTTGAAACGGCGCACCTGGCTCGGACTCACATAGACGTCGTCGGGTCCGGCGAGATAGGAGGCTTCCGCCCCGCGCAGGAAGCCATAGCCGTCCTGCATCAGCTCGAGCACGCCTTCACCATAGATCGCGCCGCCCGCCTTGGCATGTGCCTTGAGGATGAGGAACACCACGTCCTGGCGGCGCGAGCGCGCAACGCCCTCCGTGACCCCGAGCTCTTCGGCCATGCGCAGGAGCTCGTGCGCCGGCATCCGCTTGAGCTCGGAGAGATGCAGCGTCTTACGATTGGGATCCTCCGGCTGCTGGAGCGCCTCCTCAAGCTCCGCGTCACTGATGTCGGGGAGCGCCTGGGCCGGCCCGTGTTCTCTGCGTCGTCTGGCCATCGGCGTGTCGTGGGTTCAGGCGATCTGCCGTTCGACGAGCTGCTCGAGCTGCCCCTTGCTGAGCAGGCCGATTTGGGTCGCCTGCGGCTGTCCGTTGCGGAAGACGATCAGGGTGGGGATGCCGCGGATCCCGTATTGCCGGGCCGTATGCGGGTTGTGATCGACGTTGAGTTTGGCGACCGTGATCCGGCCCTGGTACTTTTCGGCGATCTCATCGAGGAGAGGCGCGAGCATCCGGCATGGGCCGCACCATTCGGCCCAGAAATCGACCAGAACCGGCCCATCGGCCTTGAGGACCTTCTCGGCGAAGTCGCCGTCATTCACTTCGATGATGTGAGCGTTCAAGGGAAACTCCAGCAGGAAAGCGCCGCACAGGAATGCGGCGGTTGCAAAGGCGGAAGGCTCGGGACGAGATGACGGCCGTAGGTCCGGGGCCGTCGGGCAGAGGCTCGCGTACGAGCCCTTCCATTTCAGCCTAAGATGCCCATCTTTGCAAGCGACGGCCTTGGCCGGACGTGATGGATCGAGCGCCTCTCACCGATCAGTACTTCGAGTCGCTGCCTCTTTCCGAGGCGGTATCGAAAGCGCTGGCGCAAGCCGGCTTTCTTCGCCTCACGCCGATCCAGGCCGCGGCGCTGCCCCCTGCGCTCGCCGGCCGCGACGTGGCCGGTGAAGCGCAGACCGGCACCGGAAAAACGCTCGCCTTCCTCACTGCCGTCTTCGAGCGCCTGGCCTCGCGCCCGGCCCTCGCCGAGCGGGTGCCCGAGCAGCCGCGTGCCTTGATCCTCGCCCCGACCCGCGAGCTCGCGATCCAAATCCACCGCGACGCCGAGCAGCTCAATCGCGCCCTCGGCTTCCGCCTCGCACTCTGCTACGGCGGCGTGGACTACGAAAAGCAACGCGAGACGCTGCGGGCGGGAAGCGACCTCGTCATCGCGACTCCGGGACGGCTGATCGACTACGTCCGTCAGAAGGCGGTCTCGCTCGCCGCGGTCGAGATCGCGGTGATCGACGAAGCCGACCGCATGTTCGATCTCGGCTTCATCCGCGATCTGCGTTATCTGCTGCGCAAGCTGCCTCCGCGCGAACGGCGGCAATGCCTGCTCTTCTCCGCCACCCTCGGGCACCGCGTCCTCGAGCTCGCCTACGAGCACATGAACGATCCGGTGACGGTGAGCGTCCACGCCGAGCGGGTGCCGACCGAACGCATTCGCCAGCAAGTGTATTTCCCGGCGGCCGAGGAGAAGACCGCGTTGCTGCTCGGGCTGCTCTCGCGGCTGGGTGCCGAGCGCAGCATCGTCTTCGTCAACACCCGGGCCGCCGCCGAGAAGGTGAGCGCGGCGCTGGCGCGCGCGGGATATGCGGTGGGCATGCTTTCCGGCGATGTCCCGCAGCAGAAGCGGCAAAGCATGCTCGCGCGCTTCGCCCGCGGCGAGCTCGCGGTGCTCGTGGCCACCGACGTCGCCGCCCGCGGGCTCCACATCCCCGCGGTGAGCCACGTCTTCAACTACGACCTGCCGCAGGATCCCGAGGACTACGTGCACCGCATCGGCCGCACGGCGAGGCTCGGCGCCGAGGGGGACGCGATCAGCTTCGCCTGCGATCTCTACGCGACGAGTCTGCCCGACATCGAGCGTTACATCGGGACGAGCATTCCGCGTGCCGCGGTCAGCGAGGAGCTCCTCGCGCCTGTGCTCCCGCCCGCTGCGCCCGCGGGAGAGCCGCGCCGGAACGCTCGCCGGCGGCGAAGCCCTCAAGGCGGACGTGGGCTGTCCCCGAGCTCGATCCAGACCGGATCGTGATCCGAGCTGCGGTAGGCGGTTTCCTCTTCCGCGAAAGCGCCTGCATGGCCGAGGAGCGCGGGCTCATCGGCGTTGATGTGCCACACCCCGGCTCCGCGAAGCGCCGGCGCCAGCTCCGGGCTGAGGACAATGTGGTCGAGCCGGCCCGACAGCCCGCGGAAGACATAGCTATAAAGCTGCATCGAGCCGGCGGTCGCGCGGAGCGCATCCAAGGCGCCGGCCTGGCGGGCGATGGCAAGCGGCTCCTCCTCGCCGTGGGCGTTGAAATCGCCGGCGATCAACCAGGCGGTGACGCCGCTGCCGGTGGGATCGCCGCGCACCCAGTCGAGGAGCGCGCGCATGGCGGCGCTGCGCGCGGCGTTCCAGCAGCCCTGCCCGTCGCCCTGATCGGCATCCGGCCCCGGGCTTTGCGGGCAAGAACCCTTGGACTTGAGGTGCACCGCCACCGCGGTAAAGCTGAGCTCGCCCGCCCGGCTGCGGAAGCTCGCCGCGAGCGGGACGCGGCTGAGGCCGCGGGCGAACTCGGCGCGCTCGAGGAAGGCGGGCTGACCGATCGCTTCCAATCGCGCCGGCCGGTAGAGGATGCCGACGGCGATTTCGTCTTCGCCGAGGCGAGCGCCAGAGATGCGCACGAACTGGTACCGCTTCGCATCCTCCACACCCGCGTTCAGGCGGCGGGTGAGCTCGGCGATCGCGCTGTTCTCCTCGTAGCCGTCGTTCTCGAGCTCAGAGAGGATGAGGAGATCTCCGTCGAGGGCTTTCAGCGCGGCGAGGAGCTTGGCCGCCTGCCGCTCGAAGCCGGGCGAGTCGGCGGCTCCGCGGGGGGTAGGAAAGCCGCCGCCGCGACCATCGCCGTTGAAGAAGTTCTCGAGGTTGAACGCGATGACCCGCAGCGCCTCCGGCTCGCGCGCCGGCGGGCCCGGCCGGGCGGCTGCCTCGATGCGCTCGGGCGAGGCGCTCAGGCGCAGGGTGAAACCCTCCTCGCCGCGATCGATCACGCCCTCGAGCCCGAAGAGCAGCCCGCCCGTGCGCAGGGCTTTGGGCTCAGCGGTCCAGTACCAGGGAAGCCCCCCCTCCGGCGGGCCCATGCGCCCGTCGTCGAGCACGAGCATCCGCCGCTGCTGGCGCTCGGCGAAGGCGCGGGCGGCATCCCCCGGCGGAAAAAGCTCGGTGGGCTGGAACGGCCGCTCCTCGCCAAAGGCCACGACGAGCTCACCGTGCGAGGCGATCCGCGCCTGGCCGGCGAGGAACAAGGGCCCGGGGATGCGAACTCGCCGCCCCAGCAGCGCCTCGGGATCGGCGGGCGGGGCCGAAAGGGTGAGCGGCGCGGCCTTGGTGGTTCCGCAACGCACGATTGCCTCGACCTCGACCAGGGCGAAGCGCTCGAACATCTCCGGCGGCAGCCTCGCGGGCCGGCCGCGTACGCGCACCTTCTCGCCCGGCGCGAGCGGCTTGGCTGCGGGATCGCCGAGCACGAATAGGCCCGGGCCCTCGGCGGACTCCGGCTCGATGAAGAAGCCGCCGAGACCGCTGGTGAAATCGCCGCTTACGATGCCCTCGACCTCCACCGGCTCGGCGGAAGCGCTCAATACGCGCTGCCGAATCTCGGCGAGAGGAAGAGCGGGAGCACCGCATTCCAGTACACCCTCCCGCCCGCAGCCGGCGATGGCGGCGGCGAGCAGGAGGGCGGCTTGCGGGGCGCGCATGGTTTTCACTCGAGGTGATCGAGCATCCAGCGCACCGCCACTTCGACCTGCTCGTCGGTGAGCGCAGGGTTACCGCCCCGGGCGGGCATCAGGCCGTACTCACCCTGGTAGCCCTCGATCGAGTGGCGGAGCAAAACATCGAAGCCCTGCGCGATGCGCTTCTCCCAGGCCGCGCGCACGAGCTTGGGCGCTCCGCCCGCGCCGGTTGCATGACAAGCCGAGCAGAGTTTCTGGTAGATCTCCCCGCCATCGAGGGTGCCGCCGAAGGCCGCCTGCGCGGTTTGCGCTGCACGCTGCGCTTCGAGCGCAGCGAGCATCGCCGCCCGTCCGGTCTCGCCGGCATAGACGCCCATCACCGGCCGGATGCGCGCCTCGATGCGGGCGAGCTGCTCCGGACTCGGCTCCCGGGGCTTGCGGTCGTGCAGGATGATCGCGAACACGATCAGCACGATGGTGAAGGCGACGAGGCCGGCGATCAGCGCGGAAAAACGCTTGAGAAATTCGATGTCGTAGTTCTTCACGGCGGCAGGCGCGAGCGGCTCGCGAGGCGTAAAGGTCAGGGTCGATGTCGATGGCGCGCCCGGCAGGATTCGAACCTGCGACCTTTGCCTTCGGAGGGCAACACTCTGTCCAACTGAGCTACGGGCGCGAAGACCGACATTTTAGCGCAGCGCGAGCGCAAACGCGGCCCGCGGCGAGCGCAAGCTCCCCGCCGGCAAAACCTCCATCGCGAAAGCGGCGGGATCAGGCCGTGGCCGTCGGTTCATCAGCAAGGACCGGCTCGTCGCTGGCCTCGATCTCGATCAGCCGATACTCTTCGGGCAACAGGGGATAGTAAAGCGCCAGGCGGATCGACCGGCCCTCGTGGGCGAAAAGCTCGGCGTAGCGAAGGAGCTGCTCCCGATAGCGCGCCTTCTCCTCGGCGATGAAGCCTTGAAGATCGCCGCCTTCGTGGCGGCCGAGCTTGAAGTCCACGATCCAGCGCGTGCCCTGCTCGTCGATGAAAGTGCGGTCGATGCGATGTCGGCGAATTCGGCCATCGGGCTCGCGAGACAAGAGTTCGCATTCGCTTCGGGCGCTGCCCTGGTGGTCGGAGAAGAGCCACTTTGCGCGCTGATCGCTGGCGACGGCGGCGAGCGCCGCCTCGATCCTGGTGATGGCATCCTCGCGCTCGCTCTTAGCCAGACCTGCCGCGGCCAACTCGGCCTCGCACGAGGAGCGAAGCGCAGGCGGCAGAGCGCTTCCGAGAAGCTCGGGGTGCTCGCTGAAGCGTTCGGCGAAACGATGGAACAACACGCCGGCCAAACGCGCCGGCTCGCCCGCCCACACGAAGCGCGGACGGCCGGGCTGGGTGGCATCCCCGGCCTCGCTGATCGGGGCAGTGGTCTCGGCCTCGACGCGCGGCAGTTCGATCCGCCGGAGCCTCGGCTGGGGGGCTTGCGCCGCTGCCCCTTCGCTCCTCCCTTCGCTTCCCGAGATGGACTCGAAAGCAGCGGTCGGCGGCGCGGCGGGGGCGAGGGTGGTCTGTTCCGCCGCTTGCGGAAGCTCGCCGTTTTCGAGGCTGCGCCAAAGCACCTCGCCGAGGCTGCCCTTGCTCGGACGCCAGGTGCGCGCCCCTTGTCTCGACGATGTCTCGGCGACCGCCTTGAGCTCGCACGCAAGAAGCAGCGATTCGCGGGCGCGGGTCATGGCCACGTAAAGCAACCGTTCGCGCTCGGCTTCCTCGCGCGGCTTCTCGAGCATCGCCCACGCGAACTCGTAAAGCCGCTTGTCCTCTCCCGGCGCCGGCTTGACCGCGATGATCGGCCATCCTTGGCCTTTGGCGATGAGGCTGCTGGCCACCAGCATCGGTTGATCGCTGTGGCGCACGGGCGCGCCCAGGCCGAAGAGCACCACGTGCGGAAACTCGAGGCCCTTGGCCTGGTGGATGGTGAGCAAGACGATCTGCGCGTCGGGGGGCGCGAGGGCCGCAGCGCGAAGCCTGGAAAGCCCCGCGAGGAAGCGCTCCTGATCATGGATCAGGGGCTGATCGCCCTGCTTTTCCAACCAAGCGAAAAAGCGCTCGGCATCGGCAAGCTCGGCCTCGTCGCGGGCGCAGGCAGGCCCACCCAAGGCGAGCCAAGCCGCTTCGAGGCGCTCGCGCAAAGGCTCGCGCCCACCGCGGGCCATGAACGGAGAAAGCCGCTCGACGAGGCTCAAAATGCGCTTTCCGCCTTCGGCCGATAGGCCGCCATCGCCGAGGGTTCCCTCGCGCTCGGCATCGGCGATCGCAAGAAGCTTGGGCCAAAGAGGCTCGGAAGGCGCCAAGTCCTGGCACAGCGCGGCGAGATCCGCTTGGCTCAAGCCGCACCAGGGCGCGCGCAGCACCCCGAGCCAGGCCGGCCGATCGCAGGGATGGGAAAGGGCGAGGGCCAAGGCGGCGAGGTCGGTGATCAGCGCACGCTCCTCGAGCCGATCGAAGTCGGGGGCATGCACCGGCAGCCGCCGCTCGCCGAAGACTTTGAGGAGCGGCAGTGCGTGCTCGCGGCTTCGCACCAAGACCGCCACCTGACCGCTCGGCATCTTCTCGGCGATCCAATCGGCGACTTGGGATGCGAACGCATTCCGCGCCCGCTCGGCAAGCGCTCGCTCTTGCGGGCAATGGAGCCAGCGGTATTCGACGGCCGAACCCCCCTCGCGGGTGGGCGTGGCCATGCGCCTTGCCGCCCGCTCCTCCTGGGGCTGGTCGCGCTCGGGCAGCAGCTTGGCGAAGCGGCGATTCACCTCTTCGACCAGCTCGCGGCGGCTGCGGAAGTTCCGGCTGAGCGCGATGCACTGAAGCGGCAGCGCGCCCAGCGCTTTTCGTTCGCGCACCTCGAAGAAGAGCCCGAGCTCGGCCTGACGGAAGCGGTAGATGCTTTGCATCGGATCGCCCACGAGAAACAGGCTTCGTCCATCGCCCTCCTGCCAGCCGGCGGTGAGGCGCCGAAGCAGCTCGATTTGCAAGGCCGAGGTGTCTTGGAACTCATCCACCAGAATGTGATGGATCGCTTGGTCGAGCGAAAGCAGCAGATTCGAGGGCGCCTCGGGGGTCCCGAGCACCTCGAGCGCGGCGAAGCCCACTTCGCTGAAATCGACCGCGGCCCGCTCCGCGAAAAGCAGCTTGAGCTCGGCCAAGGCGCGGCGGAGCAGCGCCTGAAGCGCGTTCAGCCCTTGCCATCCGGCCGCGCTGGAGGCTTCGGGCAGAAGCCTGATGCGATGAAGCGCCGCCACCGCCTCGTGGTCGTTGGCCAGTTCCCGGAGCGTTGAGAGTGCTTCCTCCTTGTGCTGCTTCGCCAGCGTTTTCGCGAGCGGAACGGTGGAGAAGTCGCTCGCGGGAGGAAAGCCGTCGTTTTTGTCGAGCTTCTTGCGCACCGTGCCGTCCTTGGTCAGGCAAAAGTCCGCGAGTGCCCGCCAGGCTGAAAGCTGCTCAAGACGGGGCTCGGGCCACTGATTCACCGAGTGAATGGGGTGGTCTTTTTGGAGATTTTGCTGCGCGTACGCCACGGCGCGCTCGAGCGGCTCGCGCAGGTCTGCGAGACGATCGTGAAGGAAGGCGAGCTGCTCTTCGAGGTAAGCCTGAAGCGCCGCTTGCACGCCTTGGCTGTTCTCGCCGCCGAGAAGGCCGCGCAGGCGCTCGCGGCGGGCGAGGAGATCGGCGAGATCGCTGCGCAGCTTCTCGGCGTCCCCCCCGTAGCGGGCAAGGAGCGCCGCCGTCTCCTGACAGGCGACGAGCGCCCGCTCGGCGGCCTCGAGGTAAAGGGCCATGGCCTCTTCTTCCTCGAGGATGCACGCGGAGGCGGCGGCACCGGCCGCGAGGGGGGCGCGCCGGGCAAGCCAGGCGCAGAAGCTGTCGATGGTCTGGATGCGCAGGCGTCCGGCGAGCGAAGCGAGGTCCCAGCCCATCGCCTCGGCCTGCGACCGCGCCGCCTTGGCGAGCTCGAAGGTCTTTTGCGCGTAGGGATCCGCGGGTGGAGAGGCCGAGGACTCTGCACGCGCGAGGGCGTCGAGGATGCGTTCGCGCATCTCGGCCGCCGCCTTGCGGGTGAAAGTGATCGCGAGGATGCGCTCCGGGCGGTCCACGGTGGCAAGAAGCCTGAGAAAGCGCTGCACCAAAAGACCGGTCTTGCCCGAGCCGGCAGGCGCCTCGACGAGGAAGCTTTGAGCCGGATCGAGTGCGGCCGCGCGGGCCTCGGTATCGTCCTCGCGGATGGTGGCTTCCTGCGTCTTTTCAGGATTCATCGGCGTCCTCCTCCACGGCGTCGGTGAAGTCGCATGGTCCACGGCGCTCGCGGATACGGCACGAGGCGGCGAGCTCGCAGCGCTGGCAGACACCAGGACTCGGTTCGGCGGGGAACGCACCCTCGCCGATCGCGGCGACGGCCTTGCTCAGGGACTCTCGCCAGCCTTTTCGCAGACCCTCGTACCCGTTTCCGTCGGCATCTCCAGGCGGCTCGATGCGTGGGTTGGGGAACCATGTCCTGTCGGCGGCGTATCCCGAAAACACCGGCCCTTCGTCGCGGTCGTCGAGACGCGCGTAGACCACGGCTTGGATGCGCTCATCGAGCAGCGCATAGAGCGCAAGCTGCGGATCGGTGAGCTTCTCGCCCCGGCCCGGGCCGCGGGCTTGTCCCGTTTTGTAGTCGATGACCGCAAGCGCACCGTTCGGTAAGCGGTCGATGCGGTCGCAGCGCAAACGGATCGTGTAGCCTTCGAGGGCTAGCGCGTCCGGCGGCGGGTCGCTGCCATCGAGGCTTCTGCCCTCCACGGCGATGATGGCGCCATCCGCGGGACGAGCCTTTTCGGCTTCGAGCAGCCTTTCGATCCGACGCTTGAGCTCGTCGAGGACGGCCGCCTCCCATTTCGGCGGCAGCCGACGTCCTTCGCGAAGCTGCGAATCGAGGGCTTTTTCGAGCACGGGCGCGATCGCATCGCGCGACAGGTGCGCGAGCGAGTCAGGCGGCTGCCCGTTCGTGGCCGCCTCTTCGGCCAGACGGGCGAGGGCCTTGTGGAGGATGATCCCGAACTCGCGGGCATCGGGCGGCGGCCGAGGATCGCGCGGACGCCGCGCCGCGAGCTCGTGCAAGGCGAAGCCGCGGAAGGGGCAGTCGAAGTGATCGCGCAGGCGCTGCGCGCCGCCTCGAAGCTCTCCCCCTTTCGGTAAGGGCTGGCGTCGCCCATCCTCGGCCATGGCCTCTCGGCGCGATCGCTGTTGTTCCAGCCAAAGCGAAGGAAGCGCGCGTGCGGCCCCACCCTTGGCCTCGTCTCCAGCCATCAGCTCGGCTCCAGCGATGAGCCACGAAGGCAAGAGGGGGCGATCATCCTCTTCGCGCTCGGCATAGCTCACCCTCACCTCGGGTGCAATTCCGAGGAGGCTTCGCCACCAGCCACGATCGTGCTCGGCATCGGCCTTCGCATCGGTCCCCGGCATGCCTTTTTTCTTTTGAAGCTCGAACGGCATAAAGGGATCGGGCTCGCGCGCTGGCGGGAAGCGGCCTTCGTTGAGGCCGACGATCCAGGCGGCGTCGAAGGAAAGCCCCACCGCTTCGAGCGGCCCGAGCACCTGAAGGCAGGCGATGGGGCCTTGCGGCTGGAACAGGCGGCGATGGCAAAGCCGCTCGAGGCGGGCGAGGGCCTCGTTCGCGCTGAGCGCTCCGAGGAAGGGAGAGAGCGCGGCGAAGCGGCCCAGCGTCTCCTCGAAGCGATCGAGGGCCTGAAAAGCGGCGCGATCCAGGGGCTCGATGCCAGGAAAACCGATCGCATCGAGAAGCACGCGGAAGCGCTCGGCCCAGATCCGCGCATCCTGCCGAGCCCCAGGGTCGTCTCGCGGGTCTTCGGGAAGCGCGATCCCAAAGTCCTCAGGCCGTACCCGCAGGGGCAGCGCCTCTCTTTCCTTCCACTCGCGGGAGAGCGGGGCGTGATCTTGCGATGTCCACGCCGGCGAGAGCAGGCAGGCCCTGGCCTGGGCAAGCGGCAAGCCGTCTTCGGCGAGCAGCCATCGCAGCCAAGCGAGGGCGTCGCGCACGGGGAACCATTGGGCGAGCGGAGCGCCCAGGGAAAGCGCATAAGGGCGCGCCTGCCCCGGCTTTCGCTTCGGACAGAGCACTTGATCGAGCACGGTGAGGACTTCGCTGCGCCGGGCGTGAAGATCGCAGACCACGATCGCGATGCGCGCCTCTGGTTTTTTTTCGAGCTGCCTCTTGGCCCACTCTGCGGCGGCACGAAGCTCGGCGCGCGGATCGGGCCAGCGCTCGAGGAGGCTGAAGCTCTCGCCCTTGTTCGGCGGGCGATCTTCGATCGTGGTTCCACGCTTCCGACAGGCCTGCGCGAGCTCCTCGAGGACGGGCGTGTGCTCGCGAAATCCGACGAAGCGGAGCGTTGCGGGGGCGGGGAACTGGCCTTCGCCGATGCGCTGAGCGACCTCCCTCGCGAGTTCGCTCGGATCCATCCAATGGCGTTCGGCGAGAGCTTCGCGGTAAAACCGAAGCGCCCGAGCGAAAAGCCGCTGCTCGAGGGGCGCGCCATCGTGGACAGCGCCTTCGAGCTCATCGGCGGTCAAGCCATGGGCCATGGCGAGCGTGAAGGCTTGCGCCATGCCCTCGGCCAACCGCGAGAGGTCTGCGAGTCTCAGCGCATCGGTCGGCTCCCTCCGGTGATCGGCTTGCGCAAGCGCCTCGGAAATCGCCTTTTCCCAGAGGAGGAGCCTGAGCTCCTCGGCGATGGGATAGGGAAGCGTCGCTTCGCCGCTGAGACTGAGCCGGTCGCGCTCGCTGAGCCAAAGGCGACTGAGCCATTCCCCCACCGTGTGGACTGAGGGACGCTCGATCGGCCCGCCCTTGGCCTCCTCGAGGGCCGCGGCCTCGAGGTGCTCGACGAGGCGGCGGTTGGCGCAGAGGATGATCGTCGATGAGGGCTGCGCCGCGCTCGGCTCGTGTGAGGGCAAGGAAAGCGACATGGCCCAGCCTCCGCAAAAGCTACACCATACGTTGATGGCGTATGACCGTCTCAGGGGCCGAGACGGGGCCGGATGGCCAGCCGTTTCTTCAACCGCCGTTCAGGCTGCGCTTCGCGATCAGCCGCTCGAGCTCGTCGCGTGGCGGCAGCGACCAGTCGAGCGGCGGTTCCCCGCGCGCTTCGAACCAGCGGTTGGCCTTGCCGAAATGGCCGCAGCCGAGGAAACCGCGATTGGCCGAGAGCGGCGAAGGATGCGGCGCCTGAAGCACGAGATGGCGTCTTCGGTCGACGTGCCGGCCCTTGGCCTGGGCATCGCTGCCCCAGAGCATGAACACAAGCCCCTCTCGCTCGCGGTCGAGGCGCTCGATCACCGCGTCGGTGAACGTCTCCCAGCCCTTGCCGCGGTGCGAGGCGGGGCGGCCGCGCTCGACGGTGAGCACGGCGTTGAGCAAGAGCACTCCGCGCCAAGCCCAGGGCAAAAGACAGCCGTGGTCCGGCGGGGCGATGCCGAGATCGCGCTGAAGCTCGGCGAAAATGTTCTGTAGCGAAGGCGGGGGAGGAACGCCCGGGCGTACCGAGAAACAGAGCCCATGCGCCTGACCGGGGCCGTGATAAGGGTCCTGACCGAGGATGACCACCCGCACTTGCTCGAAGGGCGTGGCGTCGAGCGCGGCGAAAATCTCCCGGCTCGGCGGATAGATCGTCTTCCCCGCCGCCTTTTCGGCGAGCAGGAACTGCTTGAGGGCTTGCATCGCCGGGGTGGAAAAGAGCGGTTCCAGCCGAGCCTTCCAGCTGGCCTCGAGGCGGATCTCGCTCACGTCTCGGCAGTGCGGGGCAGCTTGCCGCGCCGTCTGAGCTGGCCGACGCGAAGCTGAAAGCTCAGCTTGGTGACCAGGAGCCGCTCCTCGATGGGCTTTTGCACCAGGTCATTGGCCCCGGCCTGGATCAAGGCCGCTTGGTTGGCGGGATTGTCATCGGCGGTCATCACCAAGACCGGGAGCTGGCCACGGCTCAAGCCCAGCTCTTCGCGGAAGGTCTTGAGCAGCTCTTTGCCCGTGAGGCCGCCTTTGAGATAGACGTCGGTGAGCACCACGTCGGCACCGGGTGCCTTGGACTCTTCGAGGTTTTTGCGCACGTAGGCGATGGCATCCTCGGCGGATACCACGTGGTGGACGGTCAGACCGTGCTTTTCCAGCATGCGGCGCGTAGCCAGCGCCACCACCCGGCTGTCCTCGACGTAGAGCACGGTCCCCGTGACGCTGTCCTCGGGGTGGACGTAGCCGCGGATGAAGGCGGCGAGCGCCTCCATGCCGAGCGACTTGTCGAAGTAGTCGGTGATGTCCTCGGTGAAGCCGCGAGCGAGCAGCCGCTCGTTGACCTCGCCGGAGACCACCACGATCGGGATGTAGGCTTGTGGGGCGTGCTCGCGGATGTAGCGCGCGAGCTCGAGCCCATCCATGTCGGGGAGCTGCAAGGCGGTGGTGACGAAATCCACGACGCTTTCATTCAGCCGCTCCTTGGCCTCCCGACCGGACTCGCACGGGATCACGGTGACCGCGGGCACCTCGCGTTTGAGGAGCTGCTCCATCAGCCGGCGGACGACCTTCGAGCCGTCCACGACCATCACGTGCGGGGCGTCGCTGGTGATGTGGCGGGTGATCTGAGCGGACATCGTTCCCAGCTCCTCTCAAGGAAGGCGTGCGAGGTGAACGCGAACGGCAAGCCACGCGCCGGAAAGACCAAGAGCCGCCCCGAACGCCACCACGGCCATGCTCCCCCGCAACGAGGGCGCCAATAGCATAGCGCCGAGTTCCCCGTCGAGCGCGTAGGCGGCGAGCGAGCCTTCGAGGAGAAGCAGGACGCCTCGGGAGAGGAGCGCGGCAACGGCCCCCGCAGCCGAGCCGAGCCAGAGCCCAACGTAAAGGAAGGGGCGCTGCACGAAACCATCGCTTGCGCCGAGGAGCCTGACCACTTCGATCTCCTCCGCGCGTTCCAGGAGATCGAGCCTCAGCGTATTGAACAAGACCGCGAGCGTGGCGAGGGCGAGCAGGAGGCCGATCGGCATCAGGACGGCGCGGCCACGATCGAGCCAGCGGCGGAGCTCACCGCGCCAATCCTCGGAGGGAAGCGCCAGGGCGATGCCGGGGCGCTCGCGGAGCTCTCGCAGCAGCGCTTCGCGCGCCTCGGGCGCGAGCGAAGCCGAGGGATGGAGGATCAGGATCGGCGGCAGGGGATTTTCCCCCAGCAGATCGACGAGATCGCCGAATCCGGGCTGGGCGAGGAGCGTGGCCAGGTTCTCCTCCGCGTCGCGGATGCGCAGCGAAGCGATGCGAGGATCGCGAGCCAGGGCATCGGCGAGTGCCCGGAGATCGGGCATCGCCTTGCTCTCGGGGAACAGGATCCACTCCGCCTCCGCCTCGAGCCGGCTTTCCAACGCCGCGAGGCCTTCCATCACGCCTCGCGCCAGCGCGGGCAGGGCCAGGACGAGGCCGAGGACGAGCGCGGTGGCGAGGCTCGAAAGGGGGCGGGCGCGGAGGCTGCGCAGGCTCTGATGCAGTGCATGGCGATGCGCCTCGGCCCAAGTCGAGAGCCTTTCCCACCCGAGCCGGAGGATGCCCTTGCGGCGCGCCTGCCCGCTCACGAGGAGGCCTCCGCCGGACGGTCGCTGACCAGGCGGCCGTGCTCCAGGGTCAGGGTGCGCGCACCGATCCGCTCGACGATGCCGAGGTCGTGGGTGGCGATGAGCACCGCCATGCCATGCCGGGCCAGGGAGGCGAAGAGGCGCATGATCTCGAAGGAAAGCTGAGGATCGAGATTCCCGGTCGGCTCGTCGGCGATCAGCAGCGAGGGAGCGCGCACGATGGCGCGGGCGATCCCCACCCGCTGCTGCTCGCCGGCCGAGAGGCGTTGCGGGGATGCGTCGAGGCGTTCGCCGAGCCCCACCAGCTCGAGGGCCGCCCGCGCTCGACGACGGCGTTCGGCGGCCGGTAGGCCGGCGATGAGCAGAGGCAGCTCGACGTTGGCGAGCGCGCTCTGCTCCGGCAGCAGGCGGTGATCCTGGAACACCAGGCCGAGCTCGCGGCGAAGCGCGGCCCGCTCGCGCCGTTTCGCGCGGGCGAGATCGATGCCGCCGAAGAGCACCCGACCTCGGGTCGCCCGCTCCTGCATCGAGATCAACCGAAAGACCGTGGACTTTCCGGCTCCGGAGTGGCCGGTGAGGAAGACCAGCTCGCCCTCGGCGACGGAAAAACTTACGCCGCGCAGCGCCTCGCCGCCGCCCGGGTAGCTCTTGCTCACCTCCTCGAACCGCAGCATACCTAGCGCAGCATCTGGTTGAGCTCGAAGATCGGCATCAAGATCGCGAGCACGATGAACAACACCAAGGCGCCGATGGCGAGGATGGCGAGGGGGCCCACCAGCGCCGCGGCGCTCTCGAAGAGGATGTCGAGGTCGTTTTCCTGCTCCAGGGCGGCGCGGTCGAGCATCTCGGACAGGCGGCCCGAGCGTTCGCCGCCCGCGATCAGCCGCATCGCGACGAGAGGTAAGAGGTCGGTGGCGGCGAGAGCCCGCGAGAGACTGCCGCCCTCCCGCACCCTCTGAATGGCGAGATCGAAGCGCTCGCGCAGCAGGCCGGCGGGCAGAGTGCCTCGGGCGAGCTGCATCGCCTCGAGCAGGGGGACTTTGGCTTCGGTGAGCACCGCCAGCGTGCGGGTGAGGCGGGCGGCCGCCATCCTCCGCCGCAAAACGCCCACGCCGGGAAAAGCGAGCAGCGCGCGCTCCATGACGGGCTTGAGGCGGGGTTGACGGACGAGGGCGAGGAGCAGGGCGGCGATCGCCAGCAGCGAGAGGAGCAGCGTCGGGCCGTGCCGCTCGAGAGCGGAGCTCAGCGCGAGCAGGGCGCGCGTGGGCGCCGGCAGCTCGCCGCCGAGCCCCGCGAAGACCTGCGTCACCTCGGGCACGACCTGCGTGAGCAGTCCGATCACCACAGCGAAGGCCACGAGCACGAGCAAGATCGGATAGGACAGGGCGGCCGCGATGCGCCGAAGCAGCCGGCTGCGACGCTCGCTGAGCTCGGCGAGTCTCTCCAGAACCTCAGGAAGCCGCCCCGCCTCTTCGGCGGCGGCCACCGCCGCGCGGATCAGCTCGGGGAATGCTCTCGGAAACTCGCCCATCGCCTGGGCGAGGCCTCGTCCTTCCATGAGCCGAGCGCGCATCGCGAGGAGCAGCCCGCGTTCCTGGGCTCGACGATCCTGCTCGGCGAGCGCCGCGAGCGCCTCCTCGAGCGGCAGGCCGGCCCGCACCAGGACCGCGAGCTGGCGCAAGAGGAGGGCGAGTCGGGCGGGCCCGAGAGAAATGCGCTGCTGACGCGCATCCACCGCCTCCACCGCGACCGGGAAAAGCCCGCGCTCGCGTAGCGCCGCGCGCGCGCCGCGTGCGGTATCGGCCTGGAGCACGCCGCGGTGAACCTGGCCTCCCGTATCCAGCGCCTCGAACTGAAATGCCGGCATCGCGTCCTCAGGAGAGCCAGGCGAGCAGGCGCCCGCGTGCTTCGCTCAGGCCGAGACCGGCATGGGCCGAGAAAGGGCTCACCCCGACCTCCACCGGCAGCCCGCTCAGGCGCGCGCGGGCCTGCTCCGCCGCGCGGAGCCAGCCGGAGCGCGAGAGCTTGTCGGCCTTGCTCAGGAGGACGTGACAGGGCCGACCGCAAGCCAACGCTTCGGAGAGAAACTCGAGGTCGAGGTCGGTGATCGGATGCCGCGCGTCGCTGATCAGGAAGATCCCCACGAGGCTGTGGCGGCGGGCGAGATAACGCGTGAGCAGCGCCCTCCAGCCGACGCGAACGGGTTCCGGAACCGCGGCATGGCCATAGCCCGGTAGATCGACGATCCGCCGCTCGGGAGCGATCCCGAAGAAGAGCAGCGCGCGCGTGCGGCCCGGGGTCTTGCTGGTGCGCGCCAGCCCCGCGCAGCCGGTGATGGCATTGATCGCGCTCGATTTGCCGGCGTTCGAGCGGCCGGCGAAAGCGACCTCCCGACCATGGTCCGGAGGAAGCGCCGAGGACTCGACGACGGCGGTGAGGAGCACTGGTCTTTCTCGCAGGGGCAGTCGCAGGCCGCCGGCGCGGTCGAGGCTTCGGGCTTTCGATTGACCCTGCATCGTCGCTGCTGGTATAAGTCGGCGATTTTCCGCGGCTCTCATGTGGGTCGCCGCGGGCCATGATGGGTGATTTGCTGTCGAGACGGTCATGAAGTGTAGTCCTTCCCCGAAGCTCGCGGGCTTTCTCGCCGCCGCCCTGTTGGGTTCAGTGCTCCCCTTCCTGGCTTGGGGCGCGGAAGTCGAGGCGCTTCCCGAGCCCGAGGCGGCGGCCGTCGAGCCGCTGCCGATCGCCCTCGCTTTGGATGGCGAGGCCGGCCCCGGGGATCCGGCGCGCGGAGAAGCGAAGGCGGCCGTCTGCGCCGCTTGCCACGGGGTGGATGGGAATTCGAGCAATCCGGAGTGGCCCAAGCTCGCCGGGCAGCACGAACGCTACATCGCGCGCCAGCTCGCACTCTACAAGAACGGCGGTCGGGAGAACGCGGTGATGCTCGGCTTCGCCGCCACCTTGAGCGCCCAAGACATGCGCGATCTCGGGGCTTACTTCGCTCGCCAGCAGGTGACGCCGGGGGTGGCCGACGAGAAGCTCCTCGCGCGGGGCGAGCGCCTGTGGCGGGGCGGCGATCTCGAGCGGGAGATTCCTGCCTGCATCGCCTGCCACGGGCCCAGCGGGCGCGGCAACCCCTTCTCGGGCTACCCCGCCCTCGCAGGCCAGCATGCCGATTACACCGCGATGATGCTGAGGGCCTTCCGCGATGGCCTGGTGCTCGGTAAGGGCGCGGAGGCCAATCCGATCATGGCGCAGGTCGCGCGTCTGCTCACCGACGAGGAGATCGAGGCCTTGGCCTCGTACATCGAGGGCTTGCACGCGACCTGGCCGTGAGCGCGTGCATCCTTCGTTCATCGCCTTTATGGCACGCTTTCGCTGCTTCGCATGCTCCTGAGGTGAAACGCTGATGAGCCGTCGTCTCCCGGTTTTGGTCCTCGGCCTCTTGCTCTCCGCTTGTGCCGGCGCCGAGAACGCCCGGTTCGTGGAGGGGCAGCACTATTTCCGGATCAACCCGCCGCAACCGACTGCGAGCGGCAACAAGGTGGAAGTGGTGGAGTTGTTCAGTTACCTCTGCATCCACTGCGCCAACCTCGAGCCGGCGGTGAAAGACTGGAAGCAGCGCCTGCCGGAGCATGCCGCCTTTTCCCACATGCCGGCGATCTTCAACGACACGCTCGCGATGTACGGCCGCGCCTTCTACGCCGCCGAGGCGCTCGGCATCCTCGAGGCCTCGCATCAGGCCCTGTTCGATGCCTTGCACCGCGAGCGCCGTCAGTTCCGCAGCCTCGAGGAACTCGCCGCCTTCTACGCGCAGTTCGGCGTGAGCGAACAGCAGTTCCTCGATGCCGCCCGCTCCTTCGCCGTCGAGACCAAGCTTCGCCGCGCACGGGAGATGGGGATCCGTTACGGTATCGATGGCACCCCGACCTTCGTGGTCAACGGCAAGTGGCGGGTGACGGTGGGAAGCGCCGGCGGTGTCGAGGCCTTCTTCGAGCTGATCGACGAGCTCATCGCCCGCGAAGCCAAGGAAAAGACCGGCTGAAGCGCGGACGGGAGCGATGGCCCGGCGCGGCGTTCGGCGACTGAGGCTGCTCACCTACAACATCCAAGCCGGCGCTCGGGTCGCTCGCCTGTCGCATTACATCACCCAAGGCTGGAAGCAGATCCTTCCGCATCGGGAGAAACTGGCCAATCTGGAGCGGGTGGCGCGGGTCATCGCGGAGTTCGACATCGTCGGGCTGCAGGAGGCCGATCCGGGAAGCCTGCGCTCGGGCTTCGTCAACCAGGCCGAGTTCCTCGCCGCGAACGCCGGCTTCCCGTTCTGGACGCAGCAGGTCAACCGTAACCTGGCGCGGATCGTGCGCTCCGGCAACGCCCTCATCAGCCGTTTCGAGCCGCTCGCCGTGCTCGATCTCACCCTGCCGGGGCGCCTTCCCGGGCGCGGGGCGCTGGTTGCCGAGTATGGCTGCGACGGGCAGCGCCTGTGCGTGGTCAACGTGCATCTTTCCCTCGGCCCCCAGGCGCGGCGGCGCCAGCTCGATTTTCTTTGCGAGCTCATCGGCGAACGCGAGCACGTGGTGCTGATGGGCGATTTCAATACGCATGTCGACGGGCGAGAGCTCGAGCGCCTCTACCGCAGGACGCGGCTCGAGCCGCCGCCGGCTGCGCCCTCGAGCTTCCCGAGCTGGCGGCCGCGCCGGCCGATCGATCACGTGCTCGTCAGCCGCTCGCTCTCGATCCGGGCGATCGAGACCTTGCCGCTCGCGCTGTCCGATCATCTGCCCGTGGCCGTGGAGGTCGGCCTGCCACCGGCCCTCGCCGGTGCCTTCGAGCCGGGATGAGCGAGCGCCCGAATCCGCTCGCGGCGCTCCTGAAGCGGCAACAGCGGCGTCAGGAGCTGAGACTAGCCCGTGCCCTGCATCCGATCGAATGGCTGGATGCGACTCGGGTGCGCGTGGATGGGCGCGAGCTCATCAATTTCGCGAGCAACGACTATCTCGGTCTCGCTGCCGATCCCGAGCTCGGCGCGGCCTTCGCCGCCGCCGCCGCACGCCGAGGCGGCAGCGGGGCCTCGCCGCTGATCTGCGGATACACGAAGGCGCACGAGGCGTTGGCCGGCGAGCTCGCGACGTGGCTCGGCTACGAACGGGTCCTGCTCTTTTCGAGCGGCTACCAATGCGCGCTCGCGGTGATCCCGGCGCTGATCGGGCGGGGCGCGCTGTGTCTGATGGATCGGCTGTGCCATGCCTGTCTCATCGACGGCGCACGGCTTTCCGGGGCGAAGCTCTTGCGCTATCGCCACCTCGATCTCGGCCATGCCGAGACGCTGCTTGCCGGACGACCACAGCAGCCCGCGCTGATCGTGAGCGATGCCGTGTTCAGCATGGATGGCGATGAGGCGCCCTTGGCCGAGCTGGCCGCGCTGGCGGCACGGGAAAGGGCGCTTTTGCTCGTGGACGATGCCCACGGCCTCGGCGTGCTCGGACCGGAGGGCCGCGGCAGCGTGGCCGAGGCCGGGCTCGCGCCGCACGCGGTGCCGCTGCTGATGGACACTTTCGGCAAATCCTTCGGACTGGCCGGTGCCTTCCTCGCCGGGCCGGCCGAGCTCATCGAGGCGCTGCTTTCCGAGGCGCGCGGGCTGATCTACTCGACGGCGCCTCCGCCGGCGCACGCGGAGGCGCTGCGCGTGGCGCTGGCGCTGGTGCGGGAGGGCGAGGCGCGGCGGCAGAAGCTCCGCGGCCTGATCGAGCGCTTCCGGGCGCTGGCCGCGGCCTGGTCCATTCCGCTGCTGCCCTCGCGCACGCCGATTCAGCCGGTGCTCCTCGGCGATGCCGAGCGCGCCCTCGCCGTCTCTTCGCGGCTTCAGGCCATGGGCTTTCTCGTGCCGGCGATCCGCCCGCCGACAGTGCCCGCGGGCACGGCGCGGCTTCGGGTCAGCTTGAGCGCCGCGCACGAGGAGGCCGAGGTGGAGGCGTTGGCGACGGCGCTCGCCGAGGTCCTCGCCGAAGGAACAAAGCCCGCATGAGCGGCGGAAGCGAACTCGTGCTGGTGCATGGCTGGGCGATGCACGGGGGCATCTTCGCCCCGCTCGCGCAAGCGCTTTCGAGCCATTTCCGCATCCATGCCCCCGACTTACCCGGTCACGGCCTGAAGGCCCAGGCTTTCGTGCCGGCGACGCTCTCGGGCTGGGCCGAGGCGCTGCTCGCCGAGGCGCCAGAGCGCGCCTGGTGGCTGGGCTGGTCGCTCGGCGGCTTGGTCGCGCTCGAGGCGGCGCGGCTCGCGCCGGAGCGGGTGGAAGGGCTGGTGCTGATCGCGAGCAGCCCGCGGCTCGTTCGCGCGGAGGACTGGCCGGGGGCCGATCCCGCGCTGCTTCAAGGCTTTGCCGCGGGCTTGGCCGCGGATCTCACCGGCACGCTGGAACGGTTCCTGGCGCTCGAGGTGCTCGGCAGCGGGCGTCCTGCCGAGGCGCTTCGTTTTCTTCGCGCCCATGCCGGGGAGCGGGGCCTGCCCGCACCGTCCGCCTTGGCGCGGGGTCTTGAGTTGCTGCAAAGCGCCGATCTGCGCCCGGCGCTGCCGGCGCTGGCGAAGCCGAGCCTATGGCTTGCCGGGGCCAATGACCGCATCGTCCCGCCGGCTGGGGTCGAAGCCGGGGCGCGGCTCGCTGGCGGCTCCTTCGTTCGCTTTCTCCGCGCTGGCCACGCTCCTTTTCTGACCCGCTCGGAGGAGGTGGCGGCGGCGATCCTGGCGTGGGCGAGGCCATGAGCCTGTTCGACCGCGCCCGCATTCGCCGCGCCTTCTCGCGCGCCGCCGCGAGCTACGATCAGGCCGCCGAGTTGCAGCGCAGGATCGGCGAAGTCCTGCTCGAGAGCCTGGTCTATGCCAAGGTCCCACCGCGCCGGATCCTCGACCTCGGCTGCGGTACGGGCCATTTCACCCGCGCCCTCAAGCGGCGTTTCCCGAAGGCGCTGGTGGTGGGCCTCGATCTCGCCGAGGGGATGCTCGCCGCCGCTCGCCGACGCCAGGGCTGGCTTCGTCCCTTCCGCCTGGTGCAAGGCGATGCCGGCCGTCTGCCCTTTGCCGACCGGGCCTTCGATGTGGTCTTCTCGAACCTGCTTCTTCAGTGGAGCGATGAGCCCGAGCGGCTGTTCGCCGAGGTGTCGCGCGTGCTCGCGCCAGAGGGCCTGTTCCTGTTCTCGACCTTCGGACCCGAGACGCTCGCCGAGCTGCGCGAGGCGCTTGGACCCGAGGAGGCGGCGCGGCGGGTGAGTCCTTTCCCTTCGCTCGAGTGGCTGGGTGGCAAGCTCCTGGAACTGGGCTATGACCATCCGGTGCTCGAGCGCGAGCTCATCATCCGCCGATACGCGAGTTTCGACGCGCTGCGCGGGGAGCTCAAGGCGCTCGGCGCCGGCAACGCGCTCAGCGATCGGCCGCGGCTGATTCCAGGCAAGCGCTGGCTTCGAGCGCTGCGCGAGCGCTTCGAGGCCGGGCGCGAGGCGAGCGGCTCGATCCCGGTTCGGTGGGAGGCGATTTCGGGGTTGGCCTTCGCGCCGACTGTGGGGCGCTCCAAGCGCATGTCCGGGCCGGGGGAGGTCCTTGTGCCCGCCGATCGCATTCCGGTCCGGCGCAAGCCCTGACTGAAAGGATGCCGATGACCCCGGGCAGGGCGCTCCTTACCGCCCGTGACCTCTCCGCTCGAGATGCGCAAGCCGAGCCGAAAAAGAAGAAGGGGCGCCGAGGCGCCCCTTCGCATGGTGCGGGACAGGCTCCCGCCGTCAGCTCAGCCGCCGGTAGGCCACCGCGCCGAGGGCGAGCAGAGCCAGCGCTAGCAGGAGCAAGGCCTGCCCACTCAGGGTGTGGGCCGGCCGAGCGACCGGGATCCCCGCCGGGCAGACGAGCTGGAAGCTGATCGGCACCTCAAAACCGCCTCGATCCTCGATGCAGTTCAGGGTGGCGGTCTGGGTCGTGGCGGCCACCGTGCAGGTGCCGGTCAGCGAGGTCGGGGAAACCGGCCCATCGCCGACGGCGGTCGGCGTCTGAGTGAAGCCGGTGAAGGGGGTAGGCGGCGGCGAGCAGATGAGGGTGGTGGTGGCGGGAGCCCCGGTCCCGAAGCCGGGGGTGGCGACCGTGACGCCGATGGCGAGGTTGGCCGTGGAACCGACCAGGCCGGTGGTGTGGCTGCCCGTCACGGGACCGGGCGGGGTGGGGGTATAGCTGAAGATCGGCGGGCAAGCGCCCGTGATGTCGAACTCGATCTGCCAGCCGCGTGCGAATTGGCCAGGGTCGGTGGCGAACGAACCTTCATCCACGACCCAGAGCGCCCAGGTGCCATTCGCCGCCGCCGCCGGTCCGCCGATGAGGCCCAGCGAAGCGAAGGTGGTGCCGTAGGGGGGCGGCGGCTGGGGGGCGGGCAGAGGAAAACTGACCGATCCGAACTGGCCCGGGGCGTAGGTCCCGGAGCTGCAGCTGCTGGCCACGGGCAAGGTCGCCGCCCCGTCCTCGAAGGTGAGGTCGATGCCCGGGGGCGGGAGGGGGGAGGTGTAACAGCGGTCGCCGAAGAGCACGAGCGTCTGCCCAAGAGGCCCCGACAGGAGCACGTCCACGTCCTGCGGGACGGATGCCTCGAATCCGAGGACGCGGGCGCGCATCGCGCTGATGGTCGCGTTCGGACAGGAGGTCAGCGCGACTAGGATCGGCGAGGGGTAGGGGCTGGCGATGCCCCCGGTCGCGGGCGGAGACGGTACCGCGATCGGCGTCGAGTTCGAGAAGGTGAAGGTCTGCGCAAAGGCGAGGCCGGGCAGCGCGATCGCGGCGGCCAGAAGCAGGCGGTGCGCCTTCATGGCGAGCAACCCCCTTTTTTGCGACGGCGTTCACGCGATTTTGACAGACGGGCGCGGTCCGTCAAGTCTTAGCCTCGATGTCCGCCGCGCCGCGAGTGCTCTCCGAAGAGAGAGGCCTTGGGGCCGATCTCGACGCCGAGGCGCTCGGCGATCGGTCCAACGGAAGGCGCGCGCCGACGTCGAGTTTGGGCTGGCGCGGAAGATTCCGCAGGCTTCGCAGCCGCCGCAGCGAGGAGCTGGGAAAAAACGAAGGGGCGCCGAGGCGCCCCTTCGCATGGTGCGGGACAGGCTCCCGCCGTCAGCTCAGCCGCCGGTAGGCCACCGCGCCCAGGGCGAGGAGGAACAACGCGAGCAGCGCAAGGCCGAAGCGGTCGAGCGTGTCCACCGGACGCGGCTCAGGAAGACCGAGCGGGCAGACCAGCTGGTAAGTCACATCGCTGATGTTACCGCCCTGGTTGAGCTGGCAGGTCATGGTGACCGTGACCGGGGCCGGCCCCACCGTGCAGGTGCCCGTGATCGGGCTGCCGGTGAGCGGGCCATTGCCCACCGCCTGCATGGTGCCGGTGAAGCCGGCTGAAGGGCGCGACCCGGCGGGGTGCAGCTGAAGGTGGTCGTGGCGCCGGCACCGGTGCCGCGTGCCGCCGGATTGGTGACCGTGCCCGCGATCGAGAAGTTCGCGGTCGAGCCGACGAAGCCCGCCGCCGCTGCCGGTGATGGTGGAACCGGGCGGCGGCGTGAGGGTGAGGTTCGGCGGTACGTTGGTCGCCGCCGGGCAGACCAGGTCGAAGGTGATCGGCACGTTGGTGCCGCCGCGGTTCTCCACGCAGTTGAGGGTGGCCGTCTGGGCGGTGGCGGCGACGGTGCAGGTGCCGGTGATCGAAGTCGGCGACACCGGCCCACTGCCCACCGCCGTCGGCGTCTGGGTGAAGCCGGCGAAGGGCGCAGGCGGTGCCGAGCAGGTGGTGGTGGTGGTCGCCGCCGCGCCGGTGCCGCTGCCGGCGGTGCCGATGGCCACGTTGATGGTGAGATTGGCGGTGGAGCCGATGGTGCCGGTGGTGTGCACACCAATGACCGGCACCGGCGGGGTCGGTGTGTAGCTGAACTGCGGCGGGACGTCCACGGTGAAAATCAACTCCCAGCCGCTGCCGAACTGCCCTGTGTCACCGCCCGCATCGTCATAGACGAAGAGCTGCCAGTTACCATTTGCCGCCGCCGACGGACCACCAATCAATCCCAGGGAGGCGAAGGTGGAACCGTAAGGCCCAGCAGGCGCCGGTCCTGGGAACGCGGCGGACGAGATGCCGCCGGGGGCATAGGTTCCGCTCGCGCAGGTCGCGGTAGGAAGCGCGGGAGCACCATCTTCGAAGGTGAGATCGACGGGAGCAGGGAATGGGGAGGTTCCGCAACGGTCGCCGAAGAGAACCAGCGTCTGGCCGCCCGGAGCGACCAGAAGCACGTCGACGTCCAAAGGCCAGGTATGCTGGAAGCCGCGCACCCTGGCGCGAATGTTGGCGATCGTCCCCACTGGCAGCCCGGTGACGTTGATCGTCGACGGATAGGGCGACGCCGCCCCCGGAGCGGTGCCGCTGCCCGGGATGGTGATCACGGCGGGGTTGGTGAAGGTCTGGGCTAGAGCAAGGCTGGGCAGCAGCAACGCCAAAACCCAACCCATGCAGGCACAAAGGGCGTTCATGCTCGTACTCCTGGGCTCCCCGGATCGATCGACGCATTCTGGTTGTGTGCGACGCAGGCGTCAAGCGTCCCCCGGCGCGGTGCCTCCGCCGGGCCGGTCTTCGGCCCCCCGCCCCTGCCGCACGCGACCAAGCACCCGACGACGATCCCGGGCGGTGGGGAGAAGGCCCGGTCGGCCAGTGCCCGTCGGCGATGCCCGCGGTGCCGACTGCGGCACAGCCGGGGCCGGCGGCCGCAGTTGCGAAGGGGTCCTCGCCCTTGGCGGGCGGCGGGAAGGGCCTTGCCGGATCCTTCGGGCTCCGCGTCGTCTCGCGGCCGCGCAGGGGACTGCCCGCGCAGCGGACAGGCAGCCGAAACGCAGGGCATTTCGCCGTGCCTGTCTCCAGGCGCCCATCGGCGCCCGTGCTCAGGACGACCGCCGCACTCCACACTCCCGAAGACCGGTAGCAGCGCCGGCATGGCGAGGCTGACGGGCGACCCAAGGCGGCCAGCGGCGTGCCGACGAGAGCCCGTCGAACGGGGTCGGTGGACGCATTTTTTTCGCAATTGGGGGAATCCATGGATCGTCGGCAGGTAGCAGGTTGTGCCAGCGAAGGCGGCAGCCGCTGATACCGTGGATCGCGGATTGCGGCTGCCTGTTCCGGCGCGGCGTCGTCCCCGGTGGATTGAGCTGGTGCTGGCGGAATCCGGCCGCGGCCCCAGCCGGCCGAGCCGAGCGGGGGACGGTGCGCGCGGCGGGAGCCGCCCGGCACGGTGGGCGGCAGCGGGTCGCGCCGCGCAGGGGCGCGTCGCGGCGCCGTCGGCGCCCAGCGGCTGAGGGCGGGGAGCACGGGCAAGCGGTGGCGATGGAGACCGACCGGGACCCGCGGGTCGATCGGAGTGCGCTCCGGAGCCAGGCGCTGCCCGAACGATTGCCGGTGGCTGGCGGTTTCGCCGTTCAGCCTCTCCGCTCAGGCCGAACCAGGCCGAGCGCCGCCGCCTCGGGCAGCGCGCGCTCAGCGCGGGCATGTGCCCGCCATGCCGTGGGCGGTCCGAGCGGTCTGCCACCGGGACCGAAGCACTGTTCGACGTACCGCACGCTGCCGTCGGCGGCGGCGATCACCACGGTTGAGGCGCGGGTGCCGAAGCGCTCGCCGACGAGGAAGATTGGCGACTGTTCCATGACCGGCGGCTCACCCGCCGTGCCGGCGGGGTGCGCGGGCGTGGGCTTGTCATCGGCGAGCATGGCGAGCAGCGCCGCTGGCGCGAGCGGATGGCGACCCAGCTGCGCGGCGAGGCGCTCGAGTAGCCGCTCGGCCTTCGGCCAAGGCGTTCTCACCGGACCGTTGCCGATGGTGAAAAGCCCGCGCGCGAGACGGCCACTCTCGCCGCTCTCGCTCTCGAACCACACTGCCTCTCTGAGGTCGCCGAGGAGCAGGTTGAAGGGGGCGTAGTCGTCTCTTCGCTGCCGCAGCGCGGCGAGGTATTCAGCGGCCGACGCATCGCCGAGGATGAAGGCGGCGGGGAGCTCCCCGCGCGAGCGCCGGCCGGGACGCGCCTCGGGCCGGTAACGATTGGTCACCGCAGCGAAGCGGCCATCGCTGCGCACCGCGAGCCAGGTCCCCCCGGCAATGAGATCCCGTCCGCCGAGGACGCGCCGGTCCTCGGGCCAGGGCGCGGAAGGCAGGCTGGGGCGCTCATAGCGCTCGTCGCGGTTGGCAAGGAGCAGCAGCGGGTAGTGGGGATCGACCCCGAGGGCCAAGGCGATCAGGCACATGCCGACATCATCGCTGCGAATCGGGCGCAGCGGAGCGCGGTGCGGCGGCTACACTCGCCGCGGTGGAAACGATCGCCTCCTCCAATACCGCGCTGTTCATCGGCGGTCTTCTGGTTCTCGCCGGGATCCTCTCGAGCGTGCTTGCGAGTCGTTTCGGCGCGCCGCTGCTGCTCGTGTTCCTGGTGATCGGGATGCTCGCGGGGGAAGAGGGGCCGCTTGGCATTGCCTTCCGTGATCTGGGAGCGGCCTACACCGTGGGCTCGCTGGCACTCGCGGTGATCCTCTTCGACGGCGGGCTTCGCACCCGGCTCCATGCCCTGCGCGAGGTACTGGCACCGGCTTTCCTCCTCTCGACCCTCGGGGTGCTCATCACCGCCCTGCTCACGGCCTTTGCCGCGCGCGCCTTGCTCGGGCTCAGTTGGGTGGAGAGCCTGCTCGTCGGCTCGGTGGTGGCCTCCACCGATGCGGCGGCGGTGTTCTTTCTGCTGCGCGCCGGCGGTTTGCATCTCGGCCGCAAGGTGGCTTCCACCCTCGAGGTCGAGTCGGGCAGCAACGATCCGATGGCGGTGTTCCTCACCTTGTTCCTGATCGAAATCCTGCTCGCGCCCGAGGCGATGAATCTGCCCTCGGCGCTCGGCTTCTTCCTCGCCCAGCTGCTGATCGGAGTGGCCTGCGGGCTGTTGGGCGGACTGCTCGCGGTGCTCGCGCTCAATCGCCTGCCCCTGCCCGGCGGCTTGCATCCGGTGTTCGCGGTGGCCCTGGCGGTGATGATCTTCGCGCTCACCAACGCGCTCTCCGGCAGCGGTTTCCTCGCGGCCTACGTGGCCGGGCTGGTGGTGGGCAACCGGCCGGTGCGCGATTTCGCGAGCGTGCTCAATCTTCAGGATGCGGCCACCTGGCTCGCCCAGATCGTGATGTTTTTGGTGCTCGGGCTGCTCGCCTCGCCCTCGAAGCTCCTCGAGCACCTCGCGCCGGCGCTCGGGGTGGCGGTGTTCCTGATGCTCATCGCTCGGCCGCTCGCGGTGCTGCTTTGCCTGTGGCCTTTCCGCTATGCCTGGCACGAGCGGCTGTTCATCGGCTGGGTGGGGCTGCGCGGGGCGGTGGGCATCTTCCTCGCCTCGATACCGTTGCTCGTGGGCTTGCCGCAGGGGACTTTGTTCTTCGACGTGGCCTTCGTGGTCGTGCTCGCTTCGCTCGTGGTCCAGGGCTGGACGCTCAAGCCGGTGGCGCGGGCGCTCAAGGTCGCTTTGCCGCGGCTCGATCCGCAGCTCGATCGGGTGGAGCTCGATCTGCCGGGGCAGCTCGGGCTCGAGCTCGTGAGCTATCCGGTGGCGCCCGATGCCGCCATCCTCCGCGGGGCAAAGCTGCCGCGCTCGGCGCGGCTTGCGCTCTTGGTGCGCGAAGGCCAGGTGCTCATGCCCGATGAAGCGGGCGAGATCCGCGCCGGCGACCGGGTGTACTTTCTCGCCCCGCGGGGGCGGGTGGCGCGGCTGGATTGGCTTTTCGCCCCGCCGGCGGAGGCGGCGATCGCCGAGCGCGAGCTTTTCGGCAGCTTCGTGTTCGATGCGAATCTGCCGCTCGGCGAGATCGCCTCCTATTACGGAATGCCCTTGCCCGCCGAGCTCGCGGCGAAGACGGCGGGTCAGCTCTTCGCCGAGCGCTTCGAGGAGCAGGTGCAGGTGGGCGATGCGATCGAGCTTCCCGGCGCCCTGCTCACGGTGCGCGAGGCCGATGAAGACAAAGTGACCAAGGTGGGCTTGAAATTTCAGCCGACCTCGCTCTGAGAGTTGCCGCCGGCGCCCTGCGGTGCCAAGCTTGAGCGACGCTCGATTCGAGACTAGCGGGGATGAAGCCCGAAGAACGTCCGGAAGAGGCGCCGGGGTCGCTCGGCGGTGCGCTTCGCTTTTTCGCCTTTCTGCTGGTGGCGATCCTGATCGTGCTCGGCGGGCTCCTGGTGACGGGCGTACTGGACTTCGGCGCGGCCGGCAAAGCCTTCGGCCAGGGCGCGGCGCTCGTCGGGCTGCTCGCGGCCGCGGCGATTCTCATCAGCTTGATCATGCGCGTGGGCAGGCGCTAGGCGCGCTGCCGACGCCGATCGCGCTTCAGCCCTTGCGGTTGAGGCGCTCGGCGATGAGCTGCTCGACCACCGCCGGGTCGGCAAGGGTGGACGTATCCCCAAGCTCCGAAAGATCATCGGCGGCGATCTTGCGCAGGATGCGTCGCATGATCTTGCCCGAGCGGGTCTTGGGCAGGCCGGACGCGAACTGAATGTAGTCCGGGGTCGCGATGGGGCCGATGCTTTTCCGCACCTGCGCAATAAGGTCCTGCCGTAAACGCTCGCTCGGCTCGTCACCGACGGTGAGGATCACGTAAGCGTAAATGCCCTGGCCCTTGATCGGGTGCGGAAAGCCCACCACCGCCGCTTCGGCCACCGCCGGGTGAGCGACCAGGGCGCTTTCGATCTCGGCCGTGCCGAGGCGATGGCCGGAGACGTTGATCACATCATCCACCCGGCCGGTGATCCACAGATCGCCGTCCTCGTCGCGCCGCGCGCCATCGCCGGTGAAATACATGCCCTCGTACTGGCTGAAGTAGGTCGCGATGAAGCGCTCGTGATGGCCATAGACGGTGCGCATCTGACCGGGCCAGGAATCGAGCAGCACGAGGTTGCCTTCGCCGGGACCTTCGAGGATTCGCCCCGCGGCATCGACGATCGCCGGGCGGATGCCGAAGAAGGGCCGCATCGCGGCCCCGGGCTTGAGATCATGCGCGCCGGGCAGGGGGGTGATGAGGATGCCGCCGGTCTCGGTCTGCCACCAGGTGTCCACGATCGGGCAGCGGCCCTCGCCGACCACCCGATGAAACCATTCCCAGGCCTCGGGGTTGATCGGCTCGCCGACCGAGCCGAGCAGCCTAAGGCTCGCCCGGGAATGGCGGCGCACGGGCTCCTCGCCCTCGCGCATCAGCGCGCGGATAGCGGTGGGAGCGGTATAAAAGATGGTGACCCGGTGGCGCTCGACGATCTCCCAGAAGCGGCCCCAATGCGGGTAGTGGGGCACGCCCTCGAACATCAGGGTGGTGGCGCCATTGGCCAGTGGCCCATAGACCACATAGCTGTGGCCGGTCACCCAGCCGACGTCGGCGGTGCACCAATAGACATCCTCTTCCCTGAGATCGAAGACGAGCTCATGGGTGTAACTCGCATAGACGAGGTAACCGCCGCAGGTGTGCAGCACCCCCTTGGGTTTGCCGGTGGAGCCCGAGGTGTAAAGGATGAACAGCGGCTCCTCCGCCCCCATTGGCTCCGGCTCGCAATGCGGCGGCTGTTCGGCGATCAGGGCGTGGTACCAGAGGTCGCGGCCCTCGCGCCAGGCGATCTCGCCGCCGGTCCGGCGCAGCACCAGCACCTTCTCGATGCTCTCCGTGCCCGGCAAGGAAAGGGCGCGGTCGGCGTTGGTCTTGAGCGGAACGCGCTTGCCCCCGCGCAGGCCCTCATCGGCGGTGATCAAGAGCCGCGCCCCGCAGTCGGCGATGCGGCTCGCGAGCGCTTCGGGCGAGAAGCCGCCGAAGACCACCGAGTGGATGGCGCCGATGCGGGCGCAGGCGAGCATGGCGATCGCTGCTTCCGGCACCATCGGCATGTAGATCGCCACCCGGTCGCCCTTGCCGATGCCGAGGGCCCTCAGACCGTTGGCGAGGCGACAGACCTCGGCGTGAAGTTCGCGGTAGCTCAGCCGGCGCACCTCGCCGGGCTCGTCGCCCTCGAAGAGGATCGCGGTCTTGTCGCCGCGGGCGTGAAGATGCCGATCGAGGCAGCTCTCGGTGACGTTGAGCACCCCATCCTCGTACCAGCGGATGCGGAAATCCTCGCGCCGGAAGCTCACATCGCGGATCCGGGTGGGTTTCTTGCGCCACTGGATGCGCTCGGCGATGCGCGCCCAGAAGCCCTCGGGATCGGCGAGCGACTCCGCGTAGAGGCGCTCGTAGTCCTCGCGGCGGATGCGGGCGCGGGCGGCGAAGTCAGCAGGAACGGGGTGGATGCTCATGGCATCGGGTTCGAGGGGGGCGGAGCTATTAGGTTCCCGGCTTTCGATGACGGCGGCAAGCGCGGGAGGCCGCTTCGCGGCGAGACCATGCCGCCCCAGAGCCCGTTGAACGCGCGCCCGCAGGGATCGGCGAGCGGGCTTTGCTTCAGCGCCCGCCGCGGCGCTTGGGCGGGATCAGCCCCTTGGCTTGCTCGCGGGCGCGTTTGGCCTCGAGCAGGGCGATTTCCTCCTCGTTCGGAACATGGATCGGCGGACGGCTTCGCCCCTCGATACGCCGGCCGGCGAAGGCGATGGCGGTGGCGAAGGCGAGGACGATGCCGGTGAGGAAGGCGAGCAGCATCCAGCCGGGGCTGGCCTTGCTTCCGAGCCAGAAGACCAGGACGGTGAGGGCGGCGAGGATCCAGGGCGCCATCGTCGCATCGAGCTTTACAGATGCCCTTTAGGGTACGCGCCGCAGTTTGAAGCCGGAATACTCAAAGAAATCCCCTTCCTCGTCCCGCCCGAAGCGCAGGCGTTCCCCCAGGCCGGGGCCGGTTCCGGCGACTTTCCAATGACCGTTCTCCGAAACGATGGGCATACGCGGCTTGAGCGTGAAGAAGAAGAAGGGAAGCTCGTAACGCAGGCTCAACAGGCCCTCCTCTTCGATCACCTCGGCTTGCCGGATCTCGAAGTCTCGCAGCAGGGGGTCTTCGCTCACCACTCTCCAGCGGCCGAGCAGCGCCCTCGCCGTGGCCGGCGCCGAGGGCGCCTCGAGCGCGCTGCCGAGGAGGAACACGCGCTGTCCCAGGGCGGCGAGGAGATAGTGCTGCCCTTCGAGCACGGCGGGGGCGAGCAGCACCCGATCGAGGATCTCGAAGCCGATGGGGACGACGCCGAGCAAGCGGTAGCGCACCCGATACCAGCCGTCCTCGCGCGCTTCGGCGGAAAAACGGAAACCGAAGACTTCGGCGCGAAAGCCGTTGCCTGCGGGCTCGACGCTGAGGAGCCCGAAGGGCGTGACGTAGCGGACGGCCGGAGCGGTCCGCTCCGCCCCCTCGGGCCAGGGCATCGTCGCCGGCGCGCGCTCGCGCAGACGTCTGGCTTCCGCGCGGGCCGCGGGGTCGCGCCCCAGGGCATGGTCGAGGGCGAGGTCGCTCAGCCGCTCCACCGTGCGGAATCCCTCGGCGGCATTGACCAACACTGCCACCGCCACGCCGTGGTCGAGGGCGAAGAGGATGCGCCCGCGGATGCCTGGATATGCGGACTCGAAGCTCGCCAACCGGCCCGTTCCCGGCACGATGCTGTCGATCAGGGAGGGGCCAAGGCCAGTCTTCGCGCCGAAGCCGAGCCGCGCCTGATGGGGCTCGAACAGGCGGTGCGCACCGGCGTAGGGCGGCTGCGCTGCCGTGAGGGCGGCGAGCAAGCCCGCCAGGTCGCGAGCGCTGGCCGCCAGGCCGTTCGCCGCCTGATCCCGCGGTAGGAGCGCTTCTTGCGCGCGGCCGCGGCGGTGCCCGGCGATGAGCAGCGGCGCCTCGATGGGGCTGAGATCGCCGAGGCCGAGCGGCTCGGCGAGGTGGATCCGGATGAGTTCGGAAAGAGGCCGGCCCGCGCTGCGCTCGAGCGCCCGACCGGCCAGCGCATAGGCGAGCGCGGAGGGTTGGATCAGCAGCCGTGGCGGCTGGGCCAGATAGAAGTCCTCGGGCGCGAGGGGGACCGGCGGATCGTCGGCTCGGCGATAGGCGCCGGCGAGGCGCGCAGGGGGAAGACCGGATCGATGCGCGAGGAGGTCGCGCAGGGTGAGGAGACCGGGCTCGAAATCGACTTCCGCCGGGTGGATCGCATCGCTCAGCGGCCGATCGAGGTCCACGATGCCCGCCTCGGCGAGCTCGGCGGCGAGGAGGCCGGTGATGAGCCGGCTGGCCTCCCCGAGCGGCCATCGTTGCTCGGCGCTGAGCGGCAGGCGTCGGCTGCGGTCGGCGAAGCCGGCCACCGCCAGGGTCTCGACGTGGCCGTTGCGGGCGAGGATGAGGACGATCCCAGGGGCGTCGCGTCCGCCCGCGGCGCGCTCGACCTCGCGCCGGAGATCGGTGGCCGAAGCCACCGCGGCGAGGAAGGGAAACAGAACCAGCAGCGCGTTGCGGAACACGGGGCGGATGTTCGAGAAATCGAGCGCAAGGCGCGGTGAAGGTATCATCGCGATCTCGCTCCGGCACCGGCGATGTTCGACCATCACGACCTGGCCGCCCTCATCCGCGCCGACCACGGCCTGCTCCTCATCGAGAGCAAGGAAGAGGATTTGGTGGTGGAGAGTTTCCGCCGGATGCTGCAGATGCTGCTGCGGCCGCTGTGGAAGTGGAGCCTCACCCGCGGTCTCGAGCGCCTCGATCTGGACCTCGACCAGCCTGCGGCAGAAGGTGCCGATTCGACCCAGGCGCTGCGCGCCATCCACGCCGCGCCGGAACCCGGCATCTACCTGCTCCTCGACTTCCACCCCTACCTGCGCTACGCCATGAACGTGCGGCTGATGCGCGAGATCGTCATGCGCAAGGGTACGGCGGCGCACACCCTCGTGCTGATCGCGCCCAAGATCGAGCTGCCGGAGGAACTCAAGCCCCACGCCCTCGCCCTCGCGCCGGCGCTGCCCGGCGAGGAGCGCTTGGGCGCGATCCTGCGCGAGGAGGCTTTCGCCTGGTCCAAGGCGCAGGGCGGGCGGCGGGTGGAGATCGATGCCAAGGTCGTCAAGGCGCTGATCAAGCAGCTCCTGGGCCTGAGCGAGGGCGATGCGCGCAGGCTCATCCGTCAGCTCCTCGCCGATGGGATCATCGGCGAGGAGGATCTGCCCGCGCTCGCCCAGGCGAAGTATCGTCTGCTCGCCGGGGAGCGGCTGCTCCATTTCGAGATGGAGCCGCTCGATCCGGACGGTCTGGCGGGGATGCGGCGGCTGAAGCGCTGGCTCGCCCTCCGCCGAGCCGCGTTTATGCGCGAGCCGGGCAGCGAGCGGCTCGACCCGCCGCGCGGCGTGCTCCTGCTCGGGGTCCAGGGGGCGGGCAAGAGCAGCGCGGCCCGCCTCGCGGCGGCGATGTTTCGCGTCCCGCTGCTGCGCATGGACATCGCTGCGCTCTACGACAAGTATCACGGCGAGAGCGAGCGCCGGCTGCGCGAAGCCCTGGCCCAGGCCGAGCAAATGGCGCCTTGTGTGCTGTGGATCGACGAGATCGAGAAGGCGCTGGCCACGAGCGATGCGGACGGCGGCGTCTCGCGCCGCGTGCTCGGGCTGCTGCTCACCTGGATGGCCGAACGCAAGAAGCCGGTGTTCCTGTTCGCTACCGCCAATGCGGTGCACGAGCTGCCGCCGGAGCTCTTGCGCAAGGGCCGCTTCGACGAGATTTTCTTCGTCGATCTGCCGGATGCCGAGGCGCGGGCGGAGATCTTCCGTATTCATTTGGCGCGGCGCGGCCTCGATCCGGCGGCTTTCGACCTCGCAGCGCTGGCCGAGGCGAGCGCGGGCTTTTCCGGGGCGGAGATCGAGCAGGCGGTGGTCTCGGCGCTCTACGCCGCGCATGCCGAGCGTCGCCGTCCCGACCAGGCGCTGCTCCTCGACGAGCTCGCCGCCACGAGACCCCTTTCGGTGCTGATGGCGGAGAAGATCACCGCGCTGCGCGCCTGGGCCGCAGAGCGCACCGTGCCTGCGGACTGATCGCGACCTGATGCGGGTCGGTGCGGCCGCCATGGGGCCGGCCATCGTCTTCACGAGCGTTGATTTTTGATGAGGAAATCGTTAAAAAGCCGTTGCCCGTGCCGGGGCAGGGGACAGCAGCGGGCGAAGAGCGAATCGCATTCCGATGGGGGCAATGATGAAGATCCGACGCGACGTTCTGGCGCTGGCGGTCGCCGGCGCTCTCAGTCAATTCGCTTCGCAGACCCTGGCCCAGCAGCCACGTGATCAGGGCAGCGAGGAGCTCGAACGCATTCAGGTCACCGGTACCCGCATCAAAAAGGCCGAGGTCGAGGGTCAGGTGCCGGTGACCGTCCTCAGCCGCGAGGAGCTCGAAAAGACCGGCATCACTTCGGTCGGCGACATCCTCCAGCGCCTGACCTACTCGGGTTCGGCGCTCAACACCCGCTTCAACTCGAGCGGCAACTTCGGTTTCCCGCCCGACGGCGGCGGCGTGGGCGCGGGCTCCACGCAGGTGAACCTGCGCCACCTCGGCAGCAAGCGGGTGTTGGTGCTGGTGGATGGGCTGCGCTGGGTGAATGAGTCCTCGGCCTCGGGCGTGGGCGCGGCGGTGGACCTCAACACCATCCCGCTCGCTGCGATCGATCGCATCGAGATCCTCGAGGACGGCGCCTCCTCGATCTATGGTTCGGATGCGATCGCGGGCGTGGTCAACATCATCACCCGCCGCGACTTCGACGCGGCTCAGGCGACGAGCTACTACGGCCGTTTCGGCGAGGGCGACGGCGAGACCAGCAACGCCGAGTTCTCCTGGGGCGGGTCGAGCGAACGCTACAGCTTCTTCCTGAGCGCGAGCTTCGTCGAGCAGAAGCGGGTGTCTTCGGGCGATCGCGAGCAGTCGCGCTTGCCCGTGCCCGGCACGGGGGTGGCGCTCGGCAGCTCGGCCATTCCGGCAGGCCGCTTCGTCTTCGTGGATCCGCGCACCGGTGCGACCATGAACCTGGTGCCCAATCGCGGCGTGCGCAACCCGCGCTACAACGGCCAGCCGGGCTGCAACCGCACCGACGATTTCCACTGTTTCACCAACGACGACCGCTTCAACTACGCACCCTTCAACCTGCTGGTGACGCCCTCCAAGCGCAACAGCCTGTTCGGCCAGGCGAGCTATGAGGTCGCCGAAGGCGTGCGCTGGTTCTTCAAGGGCCTTTACAACAAGCGCGAGTCGCTCAACCAGGCCGCTCCCGAGCCTTTCTTCCTCGGTCCGCTGGTGGCGGTGAACTTCTGGGTGGACAACGTGGTGATCCCCGCCAACCACCCGCACAATCCCTTCGGGATCGACCTCATCTCGGGGCAAAACCTGCTCTTGATCGGGCGACGGCCGCTCGAGGGCGGGCCGCGCCGCTTCTTCCAGGACGTGGACACCTGGTATGCGGCCACCGGGCTGGAGGGTGAGTTCGATTTCGCCGGCCGCTCGCTGCTGTGGGATCTCAACTTCGTGCGCAGCGAAAGCCGCGCGCATCAGCTCAACTACGGCAGCTACAATGCGCGCCGCATCGCGGTGGCGCTCGGTCCGGTGGATCGCTGCCGCGCCGAGCCTGGCTGCGTGCCGCTCAACATCTTCGGCGAGGGCACCATCACCCGCGAGATGCTCGCCTACATCCAGCCGGTGGTGCAGGATCGCAGCCGCAACGCGATCACCATCCTCTCCGCGAACCTCACCGGCGATCTCTTCGATCTGCCCGCAGGCCCCCTTGCCTTCGCCACCGGCCTCGAACATCGCCGGCTCTCGGGCTCCTACCAACCCGATGCCCTCACCGTGGCCGGCGAATACAACGGCGTGGTTTCGCGTCCCACCTGGGGGCGCTACGAGGTCGATGAGTTCTTCCTCGAGCTCAACGCCCCGCTGTTCGCCAGCGATCCGCAGCGGCTGGACCTGAGCCTCGCGGGGCGCTACTCGGACTATTCGACCTTCGGCGGGGAGACCACGGGCAAGGCGGGCTTCCGCTGGCAGCTCTCGGAGAGCTTCCTGCTGCGTGCGACCTACGCGCAGGGCTTCCGTGCCCCCTCGATCGGCGAGCTCTTCGGCGGCGCCGCTGGCTTCGATGCGGTGATCAACGACCCCTGCTCGGGCAACGTGACCGCCAACTGCCGGGCGCTCGGCGTACCGGCCGGCTACGTCCAGCCCAACCCGCAGATCGGCATCACCACCGGCGGCAATCCCCTGCTCGAGCCGGAAAAAGCCGATTCCTGGAGCGCAGGCCTGGTGTTCAGCCCCGATCTCGGCGACTGGGCCAAGCGCTTCGACCTGGGCCTGAGCTACTACCGGCACAAGCTCAAGGACGCGATCGGTCCGGTGGATGCCCAAACCCAGCTCAATCTCTGCGTGGCCCAAGGGCCGGGATCGCCCTTCTGCCAGGGCATCGTCCGCAATCCCACCGGCGCCATCCAGGAGTTCAACAACCGCCTCCAGAACCTTGGCCGGGTCGAGACCGATGGTTTCGATTTCAGTCTCAACTGGGCGCTGCCTGATTTCGACTTCGGGGAGTTGGCGCTCGGCTGGCGCAACACCTGGGTCAACGACTACAAGGCCACCGACGTGCTCGGCGCGCGCCAGCCGCAAGGGGTGGGGATCGAGGTCAACGACAGCGCGATCCCGGAGTGGAGCTCGAACCTCGAGCTGTCCTGGCGGATGGAGGCCTGGAGCGCGGTGTATGGGCTTCGCCACATCAGCGATCTCGAGGAGTCCTGCGGGAACGCGGCGAGCTTCCCTGTGTGCCGCGACCAGGCCAATCGCCGCAACCGTTTGGGCAGCACGACCTACCACGACCTGCAGTTGTCCTACGATCTCGACTGGCTCAAGGGCACGCGTTTCACCGTCGGCGTGAACAACCTCTTCGACAAGGAGCCGCCGATCTGCTTGTCCTGCTCGCTCAACGGCTACGACGCCTCGACCTACGACCCGCCGGGCAGCCGCTTCTGGTACCTGCGGGCGCAGTTCAGGCTCTGAGCTTCGGGGACGCGCCGGGAGCTCATGCTCCCGGTAAGCGCTTGCGGCGCACCGCCTCGCGGTGCGCCGTTTTTTTCAGGCGCGCTTGCGCGTCGCGCGCGGCTTGGCGTTCCTGGTGCCGGTGCCCGTGGCACGCGCCGCTTTCGCGCTGCGCTTGAGCGGCTTGCCCTTCTCGGCGAGCAGGGCGCGGCAGGCGGCCTCGTCGTAGGCGGCGGGATCGGCGTCTTTGGGCAGGCTGGCGGCGCGTTCGCCGTCAGTCACGAAGGGGCCGAAGCGGCCGCGGACGATGCGGATCGTCCCTCCGGCGAAACTGGCGAGCTCCTTGCCGTTCGCCGCCGCGCGCTTGGCTTTGAGCAAGGCGAGCGCGCGCTCGAGCCCGATGGTGTGGGGATCGTCCTCGGCCGCGAGCGAGGCGTAAAGCTTGCCGGCGCGTACATAAGGCCCGAAGCGGCCGATGCCCACCTCGACCGTCTGCCCTTCCTCGTCCCGACCGAGCACGCGGGGTAGCTTGAACAGCTCGAGCGCCTCCTCGAGCGTGATCGTGTGCATGCTCTGATCGCGCCGGAGCGGGGCGAAGCGCGGCTTGTCGCCGTCCTCGCGGCTTCCGAGCTGCACATAGGGTCCGTAAGGTCCGAGTCGAACCGAGACCTTGCGGCCGCTGACGGGATCGATGCCGAGCTCGCGCGAGCCGGTGGCCTCGGCTTTGTCCACGTTCTCCAGCTTTTCTTCGACTCGGGATCGGAACGGACCCCAGAATCGCCGCAGCAGCGGCTTCCAGGACTCCTCCCCGCGCGCGACCGCGTCGAGCTCATCTTCGAGGCGGGCGGTGAACTCGTAGTCCACGTAGGGAGCGAAGTGGGCGGTGAGGAACTTGGCGACTGCTCGGCCGACGTCGGTGGGCCGGAAGCGCTTGTTCACGAGCTCGACGTACTGGCGCTTGAGCAGGGTCTCGATGATGGTCGCGTAGGTCGAGGGCCGGCCGATGCCGTATTCCTCAAGCGCCTTGACCAGGCTCGCCTCGCTGTAACGCGGCGGGGGCTCGGTGAAGTGCTGGGCGAGCTCGATTTCGGCGAGCGGGATGCGTTCGCCCTCGGCGAGCACCGGCACCTGCTCGCCTTCCTCGTCCTCCTCGCTCTTCTGATCACGCCCCTCTTCGTAAAGCACGAGGAAGCCGGGGTCGAGGACGGTCGTGCCGCTTGCCCGGAAGGCATGCTCCTCGCCGCAGAGCAAGTCCACCGACACGGTACTGAGCAGGGCAGGCTTCATCTGCGAGGCGAGGGTGCGCTTCCAGATGAGCTCATAAAGCCTGAGCTGCTCGGCGCTGAGGAAGGGCGCGACCGATTCCGGGGTGCGCTCGATCGAGGTCGGGCGGATCGCCTCGTGCGCTTCCTGGGCGTTCTTGGTGCGGTTCTGGAAGCGGTTGGGCTCATCGGGCAAGCGCTCCTCGCCGTAGACCCGAGCGATATGCGCGCGGATCTCGCTGATCGCCTCGGGCGCGAGATTGACCGAGTCGGTGCGCATGTAGGTGATCAGGCCCTGCACGCCCTGGTCCCCGAGCGCCACGCCCTCGTAGAGCATTTGGGCGATGCGCATGGTGCGGCTCGTGCTCATGCCGAGCTTACGGGCCGCTTCCTGTTGCAGGGTGGAGGTGGTGAAGGGCGCCGCCGGACGGCGCTGACGCTCGCGGCGGGCGATCGCTCCGACCGCGAGGACCCCTCCGGCGGAGGCCAGCAGTCGTTCGCGTGCGGCTCGGGCGCTGGCCTCATCCGGCAGGTCGAACTGCTCGAACTTGCGTCCGTCGAGCCGGATCAGTCGCGCCCGGAAGACGCCGGCGGGATGGGCGAGTCGGGCGGTGGCGCTCCAATACTCGCGGCTCTTGAAGGCCTCGATCTCTTCCTCGCGCTCCACGATCAGGCGCAGCGCGGGGCTTTGCACGCGGCCGGCGGAAAGCCCGGTTCTGACCTTGCGCCAAAGGAGCGGCGAGAGGTTGAAGCCGACCAGGTAATCGAGCGCTCGCCGTGCCTGCTGGGCGTCCACCAGTTCCGAGGAAAGCGCGCGCGGGTGGGCGATCGCCTCGCGCACGGCACGCGGGGTGATCTCGGAGAACACCACCCGATGCACCTTCTTGCCCTCGAGCAGCCCGCGCTCCCTCAGGATTTCGGCGATGTGCCAGGAGATCGCCTCGCCCTCACGGTCGAGGTCGGTGGCGAGATAAAGCGCCTCGGCCTTGCGCGCCGCCTTGGCGATCGCCTCGACGTGCTTCTCGTTCTTGTCGATCAGCTCGTAGCGCATCGCGAAATCGCGCTCGGGATCGACCGCGCCCTCCTTCGGCACCAGGTCGCGGACATGGCCGTACGAGGCGAGGACCTGGAAGTCCTTGCCGAGGTACTTGTTGAGCGTCTTCGCCTTCGCAGGCGATTCCACGATCATCAGGTTCTTCGCCATGGGTTCCTTGAGGCGCTGAATGCGCGCGGGTCCTTTTCAAGACTTCGCGACCGGGCGCGCCGCTGTCAAGGCGCGGCACTCTTAGTGCAGCACGGGGGGTGCCTCGAAGACCTGGTTCTCGAGGTAGGAGCAGGCCGCTTCCTGATCAGGCTGAGCGAAGAGCACGAGCAGCACCACCCATTTGAGGTCGCGGGCCTCTAGCGCCTCGCCGTCGAGCGCCGCCACCCGGTCGAGGACCATTTCGCGCCGCGGCGCATCGAGCACGCCGACCTGCTCGAGCTTGAGTAGGCTGCCCCAGGCCTCGGTGCTCAGACGAGCGCGTTCCTGAGCGGAGAGCACGCGCTGGGCCGCGCTCGCCGGGGCGCCCTCGACCGCCGGTCGGTCCTCGATCAGCGCATCGAGCCATTCGAAGGCGCGGCCGATCTCGGCCTCGGAGAAACCCGCTTCCGCAAGCTCGGCACGCAGCTCGTCGCGATCGCGCTCTTCCTCCGAGTCTGCGACGATGACGTTTTCGAACAGGTAACGAAGAACGTCGAGCACCGATTCTTTCATTTCGTTGGCCGTGGCTCTGGCGGGTGTCGGTCGGCTCAGGCGATGCGCTGGTAGCGACCGCTGCCCGCGGAAGCGACCAGGCCGTTCAGTTCCAACAGCAGCAGCATGGAGGAAACCGCCTCGATGGTCAAACCGGTGCGCTCCACGAGCGCATCCACGCTCTCCGGGCCATGGCCGAGCGCATCGAGCAATCGCGCGTATTCGGGGTCGAGCCCCTCTCCCTCTGAGTTCGGCATCGCGGCGGGCGTGGATTCGATGAGCGGCACGACTGCGCGACCGAGCGCCAGTGCGGCAGGGGCCAGCGCCTCGATGATCTCGGCGGGATCCTCGACCAGCAGGGCGCCTTCGCGAAGCAGCCGATGACAGCCGCGGGCGAGCGGATTGCGGATCGAGCCGGGCACGGCGAAGACCTCCCGACCCGCCTCGGCGGCCAGACGCGCGGTGATCAGCGAGCCGGAGAGCAGCCCGGCTTCGACCACCAGCACGCCCAGGGAGAGTCCGGCGATGATCCGGTTGCGCATCGGGAAATGCGCTCGTCGCGGCGGCGTGCCGGGCGGAAACTCGCTCGCCACGAGGCCTTCTCTCGCGATCGTCGCCTGAAGTTCCGCATGTCTCGGCGGATAGATCCGGTCCGGGCCGCAGCCGGTCACCGCGATGGTCTTGCCTCCGACCTCGAGGGCGCCGCGATGCGCGGCGGCGTCGATCCCTTCGGCGAGCCCCGAGGTCACGGTGAAGCCTGCGCGGGCGAGGGCGCGCGCGAAATCGCGGGCGATCGCGCGGCCTGCGGCGGAGGCGTTGCGGCTGCCCACCACCGCGACCTGAGGATGGAGGAGCAGTGCCGGATCACCTTCGAGGAAGAGCGCCGCCGGGGCGTTGCTCACCGAGGCGAGCTGCGGCGGGTAGTCGGGCTCGGTGAAGCAGAGGAGGCGCCGTCCGGGGGATTCGAGCCACTTCAGATCCTCGCGCAGGTGCCTTTCGTCGGGGGCGAGCAGCGCCCGCAAGGCTTGCTCCGGTAGCCCGAGCTCACGCAGCGCGCTCGGCGCCTGCCTGAGCACTTCTGCGGCGCTGCCGAAGCGCTCGAGCAGGGCCCTGATGCGGCGCGCCCCGAGCGAAGGGGCGCGCAGCAGGACGAGCCAAGCCTCAAGTTCCTCGCGGTCTTCGGGCACCGCGCTCTGGCGCGGCTCAGAGCGGGGCGGCGAGCCGGTCGAGCAGCTTCACCGGTCGGATGCCGTCCATGACGATGCCGTAACTCACGTGATCGAAGGTCTTGAAGATCATCACCGTGCCGTTGTAGGTGTCCGGCAGCTTCACATCGTCCTTGCTCGGCCGGAAGACGGTGCGCAGATCGTTGCTGGCGTAGCGGACGCGATCGTTGATCACCTGTCCGTCGGTGTGGGCGAAATACACCTGCCCATTGGCCACACCGTCGCGCGCACCCTTGTTGATCGCGACGACCTGCTTGTGGCCGACGAAACGGACGGCCTCGGTGAGCGCGAGCACGCGCATGTTCTCGGGAACCCTTTCGGGCGCGTGCGGGTAGTAGGTGAAGTCGAAGGGCTGGCGCTCGATCGGAACGATCAGATCGCCCGCCTTGATCCCGTCCCACGACGAGAGCACGAGCAAAGAGCTCACCTCGCCGACGCTCGCCACCCGTGCGGTGCCCACTTCGACCGCTTCATAGCCGAGCGTGGTCACGTTGTCCCACCACTCGCGGTTCTTGAACACCCAGTAGAGCCCGTCGGACAGGGTGAAGGACTCCTTGCCGTCCCAACGCTCGCGCTTCATCCGGCGCTTGGGGATGCTCCAGGGGTAGTTGGTCGGCACGTCGCGATAAACGGCGGTGGGGCGGACGATGGCGTAGTCCTGCCCCACCTGCGCGTCGGCATACATCTGCCGGACGTGCACCAGCTGACCGTTCGCCGAGCGAAGGCGATTCTCCTCGAGGGCGACGACGTAGGGCAGTTTCGACCAGTCTTCCCCGAGGACGCGGAAACGCTTGAGGAAGCCCTCGATATCCCCAAGCGGCACCGGCTTGATCGCCGATTCGAGCGGCTCGGAGCGGATTTGCGGCGAGAGCTTGCGGGTGCCGTGCACCAGGCGGGCGCGGCCCTCGGCGTCATAGACCAGAGTGAGCACATCGCCCGGATAAATGAGATGCGGATTCTCGATCTGGGGATTGGCTTGCCAGATCTCCGGCCACAGCCAAGGCTTGCTCAGGAATCGCCCGGCGATGTCCCAGAGGGTGTCGCCTTTCTGGACGACGTAGGTTTCCGGATGCCCCGGCTTGAGCTCGGTGGCTGGAAGCGCGAGCGCAAGCGTGAGCAAGGCCCCCGAAAGAAATGCAAGCGATGACTTCAACATGGCTGGCAATTCCCTGAATCCCCGCGATTTCCGAGTGTAACGGAAAACCATGCGCAAGTGTCACGAGGTGTGCCTCGGAGGAGGGAGAGCGGATACAATTCGGGCATGGCTCTGCGAACCATCCTCGAATTTCCCGACCCTAGGCTGCGCATTCGGGCGCAGCCGGTGGAGCGCTTCGACCGCGAGCTCGGCGAATTGGTCGAGGACATGTTCGACACCATGTACGCCGCGCGCGGCATCGGCTTGGCGGCCACCCAGATCGACGTCCACCGGCGGGTGATCGTCGCCGATCTCTCGGAGGATGGCTCGGGGCGGCTGGTGCTGGTGAACCCGGTGATCCTCGCCCGCGAGGGCCGCCAGCGTTGCGAGGAAGGCTGTCTCTCGGTGCCCGAGATTCGCGCCGAGGTCGAGCGCGCCGAGCGCATCCGCCTGAGGGCCCAGGACGCGGAAGGCGAGACCTTCGAGATGGAGGCCGAGGGCCTGCTCGCGGTGTGCATCCAGCACGAGATGGATCACTTGGAGGGCCGGCTCTTCGTGGATTACCTCTCGCCGCTCAAGCGTGAGATGCTGCGCAAGCGCCTGGCCAAGCAGCGCCGTCTCGAAGAGCGGGACGCGGCCCAGACCCGCTGAGTCCGACCTTGGCCGAAAGCCTGCGTCTGGTCTTCGCCGGCACCCCGGCCTTCGCGGTGCCATCCCTGCGCCGCCTCCTGGCCGGGCCGAACCGGGTGCTCGCGGTCTACACCCAGCCGGATCGTCCTGCCGGCCGCGGACGGCGTCTCCGGGCGAGCCCGGTCAAGGAAGCGGCGCTCGCCGCCGGGATCGAGGTGCGCGAGCCCGAGCGCCTCGGCGAGGCGGAAGTCGCCGCGCTCTCCGCCCTCGCGCCCGATCTGATGGTGGTGGTGGCCTATGGTCTGATCCTGCCTTCTCCGATCCTCGCGGTGCCCCGCTTCGGCTGCTGGAACCTGCACGCCTCGCTGCTCCCGCGCTGGCGCGGGGCGGCGCCGGTGGCCCGGGCGATCGAGGCGGGTGATGCCGAGACGGGCGTTTGCCTGATGCAGATGGAGCGCGGTCTCGATACGGGCCCGGTCATCGCGTGTCGGCGCGAGCCGATCCTGCCCACCGACACCACGGCCACCCTCGAGGCCCGGCTCGCCGAGATCGGAGCCGAGCTCCTCGCCGAGCACGTGGAAAAGCTGGCAGCGGGTGCCGTGCCTGCTTCGCAACCGCAACCGCAAGAAGGGGTCCGTTACGCGCGCAAGCTGTCCAAGGAGGAAGCGCTCCTCGATCCCCGCGAGCCCGCGGCGCTTCTGGCGCGCCGGGTGCGCGCCTTCCAGCCTTGGCCGGTCGCCGAGATTGAGCTTGGCGGGGAGCGGGTGCGGGTGCTCGAAGCCGTCGCGCTGCCGGCCGAGCCCGGGCTCGGCGAGCCCGGGACGATTCTGGCGGCTTCCGGCGAGGGCATCGACCTTGCCTGTGGCAGCGGGGTGCTGCGCATCCTTGCCTTGCAACGCCCCGGTGGGCGCGTGCTCAGCGCAGCGGATTACCTCAATGGCCGACCGAGGCTCCGACGCTGAGCGGGGCGCCTCGCTGCGCGCGCTCGCCGCCGAGGCGCTCATGCGCGTCCACCGCGGCGCCTCGCTGCGCGATGCCTTGGCGCAGGCGCGCGAGCCTCTGTCCGAGGCGCGGGATCGAGCCTTCCTCTCGGCGCTGCTCTTCGCCTCGCTGCGCGCCCACTTCCGCCACCGGGCCCTGCTCCGAACGCTGCTCCGGCGCCCGCACTCGGGCCGCGCGGATCCCGTCCTCGCCTTGCTCCACCTGGGTCTTGCGCAGTTGGAGGAACTTGCGCTGCCCCCTCACGCCGCGGTGGCGGCGACCGCCGAGGCGGCCCGGGTCCTCGGACGGCCTCGGCTCGTGGCCCTCGTCAACGCCGTTCTGCGCCGCTTCCTGCGCGAACGAGAGACCCTCCTCGCCGCGATCGCAAAGGATCCGGAAGCCCGCCTCGGCCATCCGCGCTGGCTGAGCGAACGGCTCGCCGCAGACTGGGGCGAGGCGACCGCGGCGGCGATCATGGAAGAGAACCGCAAGCCCGCGCCGCTGTGGCTGCGGGTCAATCGCCGCCGGAGCCAGCGCGAGACGCTGCTTTCCGCCCTCGCCGCGCGCGGCATCGAGGCTGAGGCCGATGCCCATCTCGCGGATGCGCTTCGCCTGCCGGAGAGTCTCGATCCGCGCACCTTGCCCGGCTATGACGAGGGCTGGTTCGCGGTCCAGGATGGAGCCGGTCAGTGGGCGGCCGAGCTGCTCTCGCCTTTCCCCGGGGCGAGAGTGCTCGATGCTTGCGCTGCCCCCGGAGGCAAGGCCGCCGCCCTGCTGGCTGCCACCGAGCTCAAGCTCACCGCGGTCGAATCCGATCCGGCGCGGCTTGCTCGCCTGCGCGAGAACCTCGCGCGATTGGGGCTTGAGGCGCGGGTCCTGCAAGCAGATGCCACCCGTGCGGAATCCTTCTGGGACGGAGAGCCTTACGACCGGATCCTGATCGACGCACCTTGCTCGGCCACGGGCGTGGTCCGCCGTCAGCCGGACGTTTTGCTCCACCGACAGCCCGGGGACCTCGCCGCGCTCATGGGCCGCCAGAGCGCGCTGCTCGAGGCCCTCTGGCCGCTGCTCGCGCCGGGCGGCAGGCTACTCTATGCCACTTGTTCGGTGCTGCGCGATGAAAACGATCGGCTCGTCGGCGCGTTCCTGGATCGGCATCCCGACGCCCGCGCGCTGCCGCTTCGCCTGCCCGTGGGCCGGCCGCTGGGGCCGGGCTGGCAAATCCTCCCTGGCGAAGGGGCGATGGATGGTTTCTTCATGGCTCTGCTCGAGCGCGATGCTGCTCGCCCTGGCGGCCTGCGCCCCTGAGCCGGAGGCCACGTCTCGCATCGTCCTGCGCGAGTTCGCTCGAGTCCCAGGGGAGCCACCGATCCTCAGGGTGCGGCTCGGACTCGAACCCTCACCACCGATCCGGGCCGCCCTCGAGCATGGCATTCCGCTCACCATCGAATGGTCGCTCGAGCCGGCGCGCGGGCAGCGGCTGGTGCGCCGGCTACGGCTGCAGCGCTCACCGCTGCTTCGGCGCTACGTTCTCGAGGAAGAGGGCCAAAGCGGCGGGCGCAGCTTCCAGCATCTCAACGCTCTGCTCGCCGCGGTCGAGCAGCAGGAGTTTGTGCTCGGGCCGGCAGAGGAGTCGCCGCTCGGACTTCGGGTCCGGCTGGTGCGAGAGGCGCTGCCGCCGCCGCTTCAGTTGCCGGCGCTTCTCGATCCCGAGTGGCGACTGGCAGCGCGATTCCTCCTTCCAGGCGCACGGAGTTCCCGGTGAGAAGCTGGCGCGGCCCACTCGCCGCCGTCGCCTTCACGGGGCTGTTCGCAGCGCTGCTGTGGCTCGCGCTGACCACCACCGAGGGCAGGGCGAGCGGGGAAGGCTGGTTCGGACCGGTGGCGCTCGCCGCCGCGCTGGCGGTGGCGGTGCTCGCCGTCCTCATCCTCGGACGCCTGCTCGCGCTCTGGCGCGCGGCTCGCCGGGGCGTTCCGGGAGCGCGATTGGCGCGGCGTCTCCTCGGCGTGCTGCTCCTGCTCGTGCTGCCGCCGCTCGCCTTGAGCTACGCCTTCGCGCTGCGCGCGATCCATGGAAGCATCGACCGTTGGTTCGACGTCTCGATCGAGGCGGCTCTCGGCGACGGCCTCGTCCTGGGCCGCGCGCTGATCGAAGAGCGACTGCTCCAGGCCGAAGCCGAACTCGAAGACGCCGCGGCGCGGCTTCAGGGCTTGCCCACGAGTGTCGCGCGCGGGGTGCTGGCCGAATTCGCCGACCGCGGCGGTGCGAGCCAGTGGCTCCTCTACCAGCCGCCCGCTGCGATTCTCGCCCTGGAGAGCAGTGATCCGAGGTTGGTGGCCCCGCTCTTTCCCGACGAGGCTCACAACCTCCTGCTCTCCGCGACGGGTCGCCTGAGCCTGGCCGAGCCATTGGCCGGCACCCTCGCCTTGCGCCTGGCGCGACGGCTCGGCGGCAGCGGTCAGCCGGTCCTTCAGCTCGTGCGCTTGCTGCCCGAATCGCTCGCCGCCCCGCTCGCCGGGCTCGAGCGGGCCTCGGTCGGCTACCAGCGCCTGAGCTTCATGCGCGACTCGCTCAAGCTCACCTTCGGGCTGGTGCTCAGTCTGGTACTGCTTTTTGCGTTGCTCGTCGCTCTCTTCGCCGCGATCGCGCTGACCGGTCGGATCACCTCGCCGATCGGTCGTCTCGCCGAGGCCACGGAGCGGGTGGCGGAAGGGCGATTCGACGTATCTTTGCCCGTCGAGGGGCAGGACGAGCTCGCCTTCCTCGCTCGCTCCTTCAACCGGATGGCGGAGGAGCTCGGAGCCCTCACCGCTCGGCTCGCGGCGAGCGAGCGCGCGGCGGCGGCGCGCCGCGACGAGCTCGATGCCCTGCTCGCGAGCCTCGAGACCGGGGTGCTCGGCATCGACGGCGAGGAGCGGCTCATGTCGGCCAATCCCGCGGCCGCGAGTGTGCTTCGCCACTCCCTCGAGCCTTTCCTCGGTCGCCCGCTCGCGGCGCTGGCCGAGCTCGGCAGCGAGCTCGAACCCTTGCTTCGCACCTTGCTTTCCCGCTTCCGCGAGGGCGCCTTGCGTTGGCAGGAGGAGGTCCAGATCGCGCGCGGCGAGGAGCGGCAGATCCTGATGGTGCGCGGTGCCCGCCTGCGCGGCGAGCGCGAGGGCATGGTCGTGATCGTGGATGATCGCACGGTGCTCGAGCGGGCGCAGCGCGATGCGGCCTGGGCCGAGGTGGCGCGTCGCCTGGCGCACGAGATCAAGAATCCGCTGATGCCGATCCAGCTCGCGGCGGAGCGGGTGCAGCTCAAGCTCGCGCCCCGGCTCGAGGCCGCCGATCGCGAGCTGCTCGAGCGCGCCGCCCGCACCATCGTGAGCCAGGTCGAGGCCATGCGCAGCATGGTCGAGGGCTTCGCCGAATACGCCCGCGCGCAGCCGCCGCGCCGCCAGCCCGTGTCGCTGGCGGCGCTGGTCGATGAGGTGCTGGCGCTTTACGAGCACGATGCATCGCTCGCGATCGAGCGCGAGCTCCCGGCGTCGCTCCCGCCGGTGTCGGCCGATCCGGTCCGGCTGCGGCAGGTGCTGCACAACCTGATCAAGAACGCCATCGAGGCGCAGGAGAACAGCGCCAGCAAGTCGCTGCGCCTGGCCGTGGCCAGGGTGGAGCGCGAGGGTCGCCCCTTCCTGCGGCTGGACGTGGCCGATCGCGGCGCCGGCCTGCCGCCGGGCTTCGATGCCTCCTGGTTCGAGCCTTACCGAAGCGCCAAGCCGCGCGGCGCCGGCCTCGGACTCGCGATCAGCAAACGCATCGCCGAGGAGCACGGCGGTTTCCTCGAGGCGGCTCAGCGCCCCGGAGGCGGCGCGGTGTTCAGCCTGTTCCTCCCGCTCTAGCCGCCTTGCGGTCGCCCATTCCGGCGCAAACTGGGGCATTCTTGTTGCGGCGACGCGACAGTTGGCGGCGAAAAGGGGCGGTCTGAGCCGATGCCTTCCGCGCACATCCTCATCGTCGACGACGAGCCCGGCATTCGCGAGTGGGTCGGGGAGATCCTGCGCGATGAGGGCTATCAGGTCGCCTTGGCCGAGGATGCGCCCTCGGCGCGCGAGGCGGTGCGGCGTCAGCGGCCGGATTTGGTGCTGCTCGACGTCTGGCTGCCCGGCGAGGACGGGCTCTCGCTCCTTCGCGAGTGGAGCACTGGCTCCGAGGGCCTGCCTTTCGCGGTGGTGATGATGAGCGGGCATGGCACCATCGAGACCGCGGTCGAGGCGACCCGCTTCGGCGCTTGGGATTTCATCGAGAAGCCGGTTTCCCTGGCCAAGCTGCTGCTCGCCGTGGAGCGCGGCCTCGAGGCGCACCGTCTGAAGCGCACGGTGGCGGAGCTGCGCCGTGGGCTGCCCGATCTGCAGCCGATCGGTCACTCGCCGGCGATGATCGGCCTCCGCGGTCAGCTCGAGCGTCTTTCCGCTCTCAACACCCCGCTGCTGCTGCGCGGCGAGGCGGGCACCGGCAAGGAGACTTTGGCGCGCTACCTGCACGAGCGCAGCGCGCGCGCCGAGGGTCCTTTCGTCACCTTCGATCCGGCGGCGGCGGGTCGGGAGCAGCTCGCGCCCCTGTTCGGCCGGGAGAGCGAGGACGGAAGCGTGCACTTCGGGCTCATCGAACAGGCGGCGGGCGGGATGCTCTACATCGAGGAGCTCGCGGGGCTCGAGCCGGAGGTCCAGCTGCGCCTCGCCGGCGCGCTCGAGCGGGGCAGCGTGCTTCGGCTCGGCGGGGTCACGCCGCTCAGGCTTGAGGCGCGCTTGGTGGTCGCCACCGAGCACGATCCCGACGACCTGTTGCGCAGCGGTCGGCTGCGTCCGGAGCTTTACTACCAGATCAACGTGGTCTCGTTGCTGGTGCCGCCCTTGAGGGAGCGCAGCGAGGATCTACCGGCGCTCTACCGCCACTTCGCCGCGTTCTTCGCCCGCCGCGACGCTCTGCCCATGCGCGAGCTCAGTCCGGAGGCGGCCGAGCGGCTGAAGCGTCATCCCTTCCCGGGCAACCTGCGCGAGCTGCGGCTGGTGGTGCAGCGATTGCTGCTCTCCGGCTCGGGTACGGTGGATGTCGCGGCCCTGGAACGGGCGATCGGGCCGAGTGCGGCGAGCGAGCGGGTCGCGAGCGTTCGCGAGGCAGCGATCACCCGCCCGATGCTCGCCAAGCCGCTGCGCGAGGCGCGGGAGGACTTCGAACGCCTCTACCTCGAGCATCACCTCGCCCGCGCCGGCGGCAGTGTCGCCCGCCTGGCTAGAATGGTGGGCATGGAGCGCACCCACCTCTACCGCAAGCTCCGCGATCTCGGCATCGAGCTGCGCGGCGATCGGGAGGAGTAGGGGCCAGGGATGAAGATCCTCATCCTCGGTGCCGGCCAGGTGGGTTCCTCGCTCGCCACCGCGCTGGTGGCCGAGAACAACGACATCACCGTCGTCGATCAGAACCCCGAGCGCTTGGCGGAGTTGCGCGAGCGTCACGATCTGCGCACCGTCACCGGTCATGCCTCTCTGCCCTCGGTGCTGGCGCAGGCGGGCGCGGAGGACAGCGATCTCCTGGTCGCGGTGACGAGCCAGGACGAGGTCAACATGCTCGCCTGCCTGGTCGCCGACACCCTCTTTCGCGTGCCCACCCGCATCGCCCGCATCCGTCGCGTCGAGTACGTGCAATATCCGGAGCTGATGCGGCGAGGCGCGGCCGCGGTGGATGTGGTGATCAGCCCCGAGCAGCTCGTGTGCGAGCACGTGCGCCGGGTGATCGAGTATCCCGGCGCGCTTCAGGTCGTGGACTTCGCCGAAGGCCGGGCGCAGCTCGTGGCGGTGCGCGCCTTCGCCGGCGGGGCCCTGGTCGGCCATGAGCTCAAGGATCTGCGCCAGCACATGCCGCCCGGGGTGGACGCGCGGGTGGCGGCGATCTTTCGCGGCGGCAAGGCGATCATCCCGCAGGGGAACACGGTGATCATGGAGGATGATGAGGTGTTCTTCCTCGCCGCCCGCCGCGACATCATGACCGTGATGGCCGAATGGCGGCGGGTGGAGAAACCGGCGCGGCGGGTGATGCTCGCCGGCGGCGGGAACATCGGCCGGGCGCTCGCGCGCAGCCTCGAGGCGCATTACAACGTGAAGGTCATCGAGCGCTCGCGGGAGCGGGCGCGTCAGCTCGCCGAGGACCTGGTCAACTCGATCGTGCTCGTCGGCGACTGCGCCGACGAGAACCTGCTGCGCGAGGAGAACATCGACCAGACCGACGTCTATTGCGCCCTCACCAACGACGACGAGGCCAACATCCTCTCGGCGATGCTCGCCAAACGCATGGGCTGCAAGCGGGTGATCTCGCTGATCAACCGCCCGGCCTACGCCGAACTGGTCGAAGGCACCTCGATCGACATCGCGGTCAGCCCGCAGCTCGTGACCCTCTCGGCGCTGCTCGGGCACGTGCGCCAAGGGGCGATGGTCAGGGTACACACCTTGAGGCGCGGAGCGGCGGAGGCGATCGAGGCGCGGGCGGTGGGCGATGCCCGGACCAGCCGGGTGGTGGGGCGTGCGATCGAGGAGATCGAGCTGCCGCCGGGCAGCACCATCGGCGGCATCGTCCGCGGCGAAAGGCTGCTCATCGCCCATCACGACGTGGTGATCGAGCCGGAGGATCACGTGATCCTCTTCCTCACCGACAAACGCGAGCTGCCGGCGGTCGAGGCCTTGTTCCGCACCGCGGCGACCTACCTCTAGCCCCCTGATGCGCACCGCCGCCCTGTTGAGGCTGCTCGGGCTGCTCATGGCGATGAGCTCGCTCATGTGCGTGCCCGCCCTGCTCATCGCCTGGCTCGGCGGGGAGGCGCTGGCGATGGTTTTCGCCGCGAGCTTCCTCGCGATGCTGGCGGGAGGGTTGATCCTTTGGTGGCCGGTTCGAAAAGCCGACTACGAGCTGCGGCTGCGCGACGGCTTCCTCATCACCGCCTTGTCTTGGGTCCTGGTCGCGGTGCTCGCCGCCATTCCTCTCTATTTCGCGCTGCCGGAGCTCGGCCTGACCCGCGCGGTCTTCGAGGCCACCTCGGGCATCACGACCACCGGTGCGACCGTGATCACCGGCATTGATCGGCTTCCTGCGAGTCTCAAGTTCTACCGCCAAACGCTCAACTTCGTCGGCGGCATGGGGATCGTGGTGCTGGCGGTAGCGATTCTGCCGATGCTCAAAGTGGGCGGGATGCAGCTCATGGGTGCCGAGCGCGCCGCCGCGCCTTCCCGCGACAGCAAGTTCACGCCACGCATCACCGAAACCGCCAAGGCGCTCTGGGCGATCTACCTCGTGCTCACCCTCACCTGCGCGCTCGCCTATTGGGCGGCGGGAATGGACCTTTTCGATGCGGTGGGCCACAGTTTCTCGACCATCGCCACCGCGGGCTTTTCCACGCACGACGCCTCGATCGGGCACTACGACAGCCCGCTGATCGAGGCGGTGGCGGTCGTGTTCATGATGGTCGGGGCGGTGAACTTCGCCTTGCATTACCGCGCCTGGCGGCGGGCGAGCAACGCCCACTACTTCGGCGACCCGGAGCTCAGGGTTCTGCTCGGGGTGGCGGCCGGGGTGGCGGCGATCACCACGCTTGGGCTATGGGCGGCGGGCACCTACGAAGATCGCTTCACCGCCTTTCGGCATGCGCTGTTCCACACCGTCTCCCACATCACCACCACCGGCTACGGCACGACCGATTTCTACAACTGGCCAGTGGCCTTGGCCTTCTTGATGATCCTGGTCGCCGTCGTCGGCGGCTGCGGCGGCTCCACTGCAGGCGGTCTCAAGGTGATCCGGATCATCGTCCTGTTCAAGCAGGGGATGCTCGAGCTCACCCGGGTGATCCACCCCAAGGCGCAGCTCCTGCTCAAGGTCGGCAATGCCACCGTGCCGGTGCTGGTCTCGAGCGCGGTCCTCGCCTACTTCACCTTGTTCGTCGTCTCCTTGGCGCTTCTGACCCTGATGCTCGCCGCCCTCGGCCTCGATCTGGTGAGTGCCGGCTCGGCGGCGGCCGCCTGCCTGCTCAACCTCGGCCCGGCGCTCGGGGCCGCCGGGCCGCATTACCGCGACCTCCCGGAGGCCGCCTTGTGGCTGCTCTCTTTCGCGATGCTGCTCGGGCGGCTGGAGTTCTTCACCCTGCTCGTGCTGCTCACCCCGGGCTTTTGGCGGAGCTAGGAAGCTCGGCGAGCCAGTCGCGTGGCCGCAAATACTCGGCGAGCCTGGCCTCGGGGCTGCCCGGCTCCGGTTGATAGCCGTATTCCCAGCGCACGAGCGGCGGCAGGCTCATGAGGATGGATTCCACTCGTCCGCCGCTCTGCAGGCCAAAGAGGGTGCCGCGGTCGTACACCAGGTTGAACTCGACGTAGCGGCCGCGGCGATAGAGCTGGAAGGCGCGCTCGCGCTCGCCGTAGGGTCGGTTCTTGCGCCTCTGGAGGATCGGCTGATAGGCGGTGAGATAGCCCTCGCCCACCGCGCGCACGAACTCGAAACAGCGCTCGAAGCCCCATTCGTTGAGGTCGTCGAAGAAGAGCCCCCCGACCCCGCGCGTCTCGCCGCGGTGGCGAAGGTAGAAGTACTCATCGCACCAGCGCTTGTAGCGGGGATACACCTCCTCGCCGAAGGGGGCGCAGAGCGCGCGAGCCACCTCGTGCCAGTGGCGGATGTCCTCATCGAAGGGATAGTGCGGGGTCAGATCGAAGCCTCCACCGAACCACCACACCGGCTCGCGATCCTTCGGCCAGGCGGCGAAGAGGCGCACGTTGGCGTGGCTGGTCGGGGCATAGGGGTTGCGCGGGTGGACGATGAGCGAAACGCCGAGCGCCTCGAAAGGGGCTCCGGCGAGCTCGGGCCGGGCGGCGCTCGCCGAGGGCGGCAGCCGCTCGCCGCGCACCCGCGAGAAGCCCACGCCGGCCTGCTCGATCACCGCTCCCCCCTTGAGTACACGGGTGAGGCCGCCGCCGCCCTCGGGGCGATCCCAACGGTCGGCGCCGAAACGCTGACTGCCGTCGGCTTCTTCGAGCGCGCTGCAGATGCGGTCCTGAAGTTCGAGCAGGAAGTTCTGGAAGCGGGTGATCCCCTCTTCGAGCATGGGCCTTGTCCGGGCGTGGGGCGTAGGCGGCGAGACTATACTTCGCCGCCTTTCCCGGTGTCTTTGCCTTGCTCGCCGCGCCCTCGCTCAGCGACGACCCGCCGCCCTCGCCCCCTCTCGCATGGCTTCCCTTCGGCCATGGCGAGTCCCCGTGGCGCGTTCCACTCCGCGTGCTGACGGGCGCGGGCGGCGAGTACTGGCCGGCGGCGCGCGTGGTCACATCCGGCGAGCACGGCTTCGGCCAGGGCGAGACGGTCGCCTGGCGCAGCGACGGCGAACATCTCTTCCTCGCCCTGCGCCGCCCCGATGAATCGCTCGAGGAGGCGACCGAGAGAGCCTACGGCGCGATTCTCGCCGCACTCGATGCGCTCGGCTTCCCCCATCTTTTGCGCACCTGGAACTATTTCTCGCGGATCGGAGAGGGCGAAGGGGAGGCCGAGCGCTACCGCGCCTTCGTCCGCGGCCGAGCGCGGGCCTTCGCCGGACGTCTCGAAGCCGGGCGCTATCCGGCGGCTACCGCGATCGGAGGGCGCGAGCCCGGTCTCATCGTCCACGCGCTCGCCGCCCGGGATCCCGCCATGGGCATCGAGAATCCGCGACAGTTGCCGGCGTGGCGCTATCCGCCGCGCTACGGGCGCGTTCCTCCCGCCTTTTCGCGGGCGACGCTCGCCGCGGGCGGGCTTCTGCTCATCTCCGGGACCGCGAGCGTGATCGGCCACGAAAGCCGGCATCCGGGTGATCTCACCGCCCAGTTCAAGGAGGCCTGGCGCAACCTGGAAACCCTCTGCGCCCTGGCCGCGGAACGGGCCGGGCCAGGCCGTCTCCGCGGCTTGCGGGTCTATCTGCGGGAGCAGGAACGCTGGCGCGAGATCCTCGCGCATCTGCCCCGCGGGATTCCCTTCACCGTCCTCCACGGCGAGATTTGCCGACGCGAGCTTCTGGTGGAGCTCGAAGGCGTCTGGGCCTCGCTCAGTAGCGCGGCCTCGTCTCCCCTGGCGGCAGATGGCTGAAGCGCTTGTAGCTCCATTGGTACTGCGGCAGAGCCGTCCTCACCGCCTCTTCGATGCCGCGGTTGAGCGCGGCCACCGAAAGGGGGAGGTCCTCGGCATGGATTTCCTCCGGGGCCCTGCGGATGCGCACGGCATAACCGTGGCCTCGGGGCAGCCGCTCGGCCCAGGCGATCAGGACCGGGGCACCGGTGCGCTGGGCGAGGCGCGAGACCAGGATCATGGTGTAGGTGGGCAGGCCGAAGAAGGGGGCGAAGACGCCCTCACCCCAGCGCGGGCGCTGATCCGGAAGGATGCCGACCGCTGCGCCGGCCTGGAGCTGACGGTAGAGCTTGCGCAGGCCGGCCCCTTCCGCCGGCACCTGGATCGCTCCCAAGCGGCCTCGGACCGCGAGCAAGAGCGGCTCCATCCAGGCCGCCGTGGGAGGGCGGTAGACGATCGCGAGCGAGGTCTTGCGGCACAGCCACAGGTTGAGGAGCTCGAAGCCGCCCAGATGGGGAGCGGCGATGATCACGCCCCGGCCCGCGGCGAGAGCCTGATCGAGCAGCGCCTCGCCCTCCACCTCCCGTACGAAGGCGAGCGCATGCTCGGGCGCCCGTCCCCACACCTTGGCGAGCTCCAGGATCGCCTTGCCCATCTCGCGGAAGCTCGCCCAGTAGAGCCGTCGGCGGAAGGCGCTGTCTTCGGCGGGAAAGCACAGCTCGAGATTGCGCCGCGTGATGCGTACCGCGCGGGTGCCGGGCATTGCAGCAAGAAGAGCGCCGAGGATGGCCCCCAGGGCGTGCAGCAGGGGAAGGGGCAGGCGGCCGAGGAGGGCGAGCAGCCGATCGAGGATGCGGGCGGGCCAGGGCATCCGGCGATTGTAGGGGTCGCGGCATAATCGACCGATCATGATCGCCCTCATCCAGCGCGTGAGCGAAGCCCGAGTCGAGGTCGAAGGCGGGACTGCGGGCGCGATCGGAACCGGCATCCTCGCCTTGGTCGCGATCGAGCCGGGCGACGGCCCGGTCCAGGTCGAACGCATGGCCGAGCGCTTGGCCGGCTACCGCATCTTCGCCGACGAGGCCGGACGGATGAACCGTTCGCTCCGCGACATCGGCGGCGGGCTCCTGTTGGTGAGCCAATTCACGCTCGCCGCCGACACCAAGAAGGGCATGCGCCCGAGCTTCAGCCAGGCCGCCGATCCCGAGGAGGCGCGCGCGATCTTCGATACCCTGCTGACCGCCTGCCGGCAGCGCCTGCCCCGGGTTGAAACCGGCGTCTTCGGTGCCCACATGCGTGTATACCTGGTCAACGACGGGCCCGTGAGCTTTATTCTAAATGTCCGCTGAACGACGAACGAACGAGACCGCTGATTCGTGGTCAAAGCGGCCCCGAGGACCTATTTTTGTCGTATACTGAAAAGTTCGGCTTCTCCATGATCCAGGCTGTGAACGACGTAACTTTCCATCCCGGTTCCGAGCCCGATTCCGATCTCAAGGCCCTGATCACCCGGGGGCGCGAGCAAGGATTCCTCACGTACGCCGACATCAACGATCACTTCCCCGAGGACATGATCGATCCCGATCAGATCGAGGACGTGATCAACATGTTGAGCGACATGGGGATCGATGTCCACGAGGACGTCGCCGACAACGATCCCCTGTTGCTCGGTGGCGGTGGTTCCCTGACCGAGGAGGAGGCGACGGTCGAGGAGAGCCTCACGCCGACCGTGCTCCCCGATGAGGAGTCCGGTCGCACCACCGATCCGGTGCGGATGTACATGCGGGAGATGGGGGTCGTGCCCCTGCTCGATCGCGAGGGCGAGATCGAAATCGCACGGCGCATCGAGGCCGGTCTGGACCAAGTGAGCGAGGCGCTGGCCGCCTTCCCGCCCGCGGTCGAACTGCTCTTCTCAAGCTACGAGGCCGCTCGGCGCGGTGAGAAGCGGCTCGCCGACGTCATCGCCGGCTTCCGGGATCCGACCGAGGTTGCCGACGCGGCGGTCGTCGAGGCCGTCGATGGCGAGGTTCCGCCGGCGGAAGTCGAGGCCGAGTTCGGCGATGAGGAGCTGGGAGAGGACGAGGAGTCCGGAACCGTCAACCGCATCCCGGTGGGTCCCGATCCGGAGGAAGTCCGCCGCCGCATCGAGGCCTTGCGCGCCACCCACGCCAAGCTGATGAAAGCCGCCCCCAAGGCCGGGACGGGCGAGCGCCAGGCCAAGCGTTACGCCGCGCTCAAGGCCGAGTTCACCCAGGGCTTCCTGCAGCTCAAGCTCTCTCAGCTCCTGTTCGATGAGATGATCCGCCTGTTGCGCGAGACTGGCAACGCCATCCGCCAGCACGAGCGGAACGTTCTCGACATCTGCCAGAACCGGGTGCGGATGCCCAAGGCCGAGTTCTCCAAGTCCTTCGTCGGCCACGAGACCAACCTGCGTTTCGTGGACAACGTGCTTCGCCGCTGCGGCAAGGAGAAGTGGGCCCAGGCGCTACGTGAGCACAAGGACGCGATCAAGGCCGAGCAGCAGAAGCTGATCGAGATCGAAGAGCGCTGCGGCCTCTCCATCGGCGAGATCAAGGAGCTCGCCCGGCAGATGGCCACCGGCGAGGCGAAGGCGCGCAAGGCCAAAAAGGAAATGATCGAGGCCAACCTCCGCCTGGTCATTTCCATCGCCAAGAAGTACACCAACCGCGGGCTTCAGTTCCTCGATCTCATCCAGGAAGGCAACATCGGCCTGATGAAGGCGGTGGACAAGTTCGAGTATCGCCGCGGCTACAAGTTCTCCACCTACGCGACCTGGTGGATCCGCCAGGCCATCACCCGCTCGATCGCCGATCAGGCGCGCACCATCCGCATCCCGGTGCACATGATCGAGACCATCAACAAGCTCAACCGGATCAGCCGGCAGATGCTTCAGGAGTACGGGCGCGAGCCCACGCCTGAGGAGCTCGCCAAGAAGATGGACATGCCGGAGGAGAAGATCCGTAAGGTGCTCAAGATCGCCAAGGAACCGATCTCGATGGAGACCCCGATCGGCGACGACGAGGACTCGCATCTTGGCGACTTCATCGAGGACACCACCACCGAGTCGCCGCTCGAGACCGCGACCACCGTGGGCCTCAAGGAGGCCGTTCGCGACGTGCTCGCCTCCCTCACGCCCCGCGAGGCCAAGGTGCTCAGGATGCGCTTCGGCATCGACATGAACACCGATCACACCCTCGAGGAAGTGGGCAAGCAGTTCGAGGTCACCCGCGAGCGCATCCGCCAGATCGAGGCCAAGGCCCTGCGCAAGCTTCGCCATCCCTCGCGCGCGGAGAAGCTGCGCAGCTTCCTCGAGGATCGCTGATCCCGCCCTCGGCGCGGGCCCATAGCTCAATGGTCAGAGCAGCGGACTCATAATCCGTCGGTTGCAGGTTCGAGTCCTGCTGGGCCCACTCGCTTGGGCTCGAGCGGCCGAGGGGGAAAGGCCCCCCTCGGCTCACTCGGTCTCGAAGCCGAAGCTGTCGAAGCCCAGCGCCCTGCAGTTTTCGGTGACGGTGCGGATGGTCTGCTCCTGAGCGCCCTCCGGCAGCTCGGCCGTGATTTCGAGTCGCACCGCGACTCTTGCGTTGCGCAGCGACGCCAGGTGCGCGATCACCTCTTCAGCGATCCGCCCGGCCTCGCGTCCGGCAAGAAGCGGGTCAGTCAGCAAAACGGAGCCGTGGAATCGGCGTGGCAGGGGTGCGGGCGGAGCTTGCGGAACCGACGTGGCCCTACCCCCCGGTGACGGCGGGGAGGCCGATGGGGTTTGCGTCTGCTGCGCGGCGTCGTCGAGCTCCGCCTCCAGCTGCGCGGAGGCCAACCCCGGCCGAACCACGAGTCCTGAATCCTCGGGAGCGATCGCGACCTGCTGCCCGGCGCGCAGCCCGAAGTAGCGTCCCCGATCGGGATCCCAACCTTCGGCGTAAGCAAAGCCGTCCTCGCGCCAGGTGAGGAGCGCCACGCCTTGAGCGATCGCTTCGGCGAGAGCGGCCGGACCGGAAAGCCGCGGCAGGTAGAGGTAGCGAGCGAAATCCTCGACGAGTTGTTGAACCGAGACGTGACCGTTCCGCCATAGGGGCACGCGGTCCAGTTCCATTCGGAGCCGAGCCGGGCCGAGATTCGCGATCAACAGTTCCTCGTTTTTCAGTTTCTTACTCGCCCGCACCGCCAACGGATCGGCACCCGATAGTCTGATCGCCGCCCATTCGATCGGCGAGCTCGCATTCGGTTGCCCAGGTACCAGCAGCCATTGGTACGCCTCCGGCAGGCGCGCGGTGACCGCGAGGTCGGCTGCCTGTTTCTGCGTCTCGGCTTGCCTGACCTGATGCGGATCGAGATTGAGCGTCTCGCGCTCGGCGAGGATCGACTGCCAAGCCAGATACTTGCGGATCGCTTCGTCCAGATCCTGCCAGCGCGCCTTGTCCACCGCCAAGAACACGAGGGTGTTGCGATAAAGCCGTGGCGCGTTTCCGCGCGTCTCGAGAATCGCCTTGGCCGCCAGTTCCGCCGCGCTGCCGGGTTCCTTGCCGTAGGGCTGATCGGGACCGAGTACCACCAGGCGTGCCTCACGATCATCGGGGACTTCGGCGCTCGTGCGGGGCAAGGCATGGATGCGGGTGAAGTCGCCGGCTTTCTTCAGGTCCGCGCGTAGCCTCTGCTCCAGTTCGCGCAGCACTTGTTCGGGATCGCGCTTCAGTTGCTCGGCGCGGTCCTCCGCCAGCTTGGTGACCGTTGGCTGTGTCGAATACCAGTAGCGAGACCCATCCTGATAGAGGTAGGTCGCTCCGACCGCCAATCGCCGCAAGGCATCGCCGAACACGGCCGGGCTCTCGCCCGGCATGACGCAGCCGAGCTTGATGCGCCGGTCTTCCAGTCCGCGATGCGCCGCCTGCACGAGCGGCGCCGAACCCAGATAGATCGTGCGCGCCACCCGCCGCGTGGCGGCGAGCTTGCCGAGGTTGGGCACCTCGCGGTCGATGGCGAGCGGCAGCGCATTCGGGCCGTCCACGTCCTTCTCGATCACCGGCACCCAGTTGTCCGACAGGTATCGCGTCAGCTCGAACTGCACGCGCGCATCGTCGATCGGGATCGTGCAGGGAAGGATCAGCGGATTGCGGTCGCCCTTCTCCCACAGGCTGTGGATCACGGCCGCCATCAGCCGCAGCACACCGCGCGTACGCTGGAACTTCACCAGCGCGGACCAGTCGCCGTAGAGCCGGTCGAAGATCTCCGGATGGATCGGATAAGCGGCCTTGATGCGCTGCTCGTAGTCGCCGTCGCGGCACTCGGGCGGAAATTCCGCAGCCTGCGCGCGGTAAAGGTCGGCGAAGGCGCGAGCCGTCACGTCCCGCTGCTTGAAGGCCTCGGGACCCTGAAGCGGCTCGAACAGCCGCCGGCGCACGATTTCGAAACCCTCCTCCGCGCTGGCAGGCCGCCAGGACGATTCGACCCTTCCCACCACGTTGCGCAAGCGGTCGAGCGCCTCGCGCCCGCGGATGCCGCCCACCTCCACATCGTCGGCCTGCGTGTGCGCCGAGCCCGAGGTGTCGGAAGCCGGCAGCGAGACGACCAGAAGGCAATTGCCGGCGAGCTTGGCCGACTCGGTCAGCGCTTGGGCGAAGGAGAACTGCGTATCGAAACTGCCTGCGGGCAGATCGGGGGCGTCATGCAACTGGCGTGCATAAGCCACCCACTCGTCGATCAGGATCAGCGCTGGGCCGTATTCGCACAGCAGTTCGCGGAGAAGATCGCCGGGGTTGGTGGCACGCTCGTCGTCCTTCGCGATGCGCGCGAAGGCCTGCGCGCCGCCCAGTTGCCAGGCCAGCTCGCCCCACAGCGTGCGCACCACCGTACCGTCGGGCTTGGTCACCGGATTGCCCGGCGAGATCTTGTTGCCCACCAGCACCACGCGCTTCACCGTGGGAAGTTGACCGACGCCCGCTTCGGCGAGCACCGCATCCACCCCGGCGAGTTCGCCGGGGGCCGTTCCGCCGAACAGGTGGTAAAGCGCCAGCATCGAATGCGTCTTGCCGCCGCCGAAGTTGGTCTGAAGCTGCACCACCGGGTCGCCGCCACGGCCCGACAGGCGCTCCACCGCGCCGACGAGCAGGCGCTTGAGGCTCTGGGTGAGGAAGGTCCGGCGGAAGAACTCCACGGGATCGCGGTATTCCGGCGCGCCCTGGCCGAGGTGCACCTGCCACAGGTCGGCAGCGAACTCGGCTTGCTGATAGCGGCCGCTTGCCACGTCCGGATGGGGCGTGACGATCTCGCGCCACGGTTTGAGATGGCCTGTGCTCGCGGCTTCGATCAGGGAGCCGCCGGCCTTGCGTTTCTCCCCGCGCAGCTGCTCGTCGAAACGCACGCGCAGCAGCTCCATCTTGGCCCGCTCCAGTTCCTCGGACTCACCGGCGGAGATGGCTGTCAACAGGCGGGCGATGGAATCGAGCGCGCGGTAGGCGTCGTCGCTGGAAAAGGGCTGCTGGTGCGCCCACTTGTTTCGCCAATCGCGGACCTCCGCCACCAGACTGCGCTCGGCCGGGCCCAGCGTCCGTCGGAACACCTCGTTCCAGGTCTCCCACATGAGCTTGAGCAAGGCCGAGACGTCCCACTCCTCGATGGACTTCTTGTTGGCGATGAGCGGGTCGGCGAGGAGAGGGCGTATCGTCTCCTGATTGAGGCTTCCCGATGCGATCGCGGTCTTCACCTCGCGCGCGCAGAAGGGCGCGAGTCCTGCCTTCAGAAGCTGCAGCGCTTTGCCGACGCGTTCATGGTTGGTGATGGCCATGTCAGGGGTTCCTTGCCAGCCATTGGCTCGGTGTCATGCCACCGCCGCGCTCGATGAGCTCTCGGTCCCAGGTCACGAGCGGCGTGCGGGTCAGGCGGGCGGTGGCGGCGTAGAAGGCATCGGCGCCGCGAAGAAGCGCTTGGCATCCGATTGACTCGGCGAAGGACATGAGGCGCGTCATCTTGACGAGCGTGAGGCGCGGATGCTGGCGCAGCAGGCTCGCCGCCTTCCGGCCCGCCTTGGGATCGCGGTGCCGGCGGGCCACGGCGCAGGCGATTTCGATCAACGCGAACTCGGGGGTGTAGGCCGGTCGCGCAAGGTCTTGCATGCGCTGAAGCAGCGCCTCGCTGTCGGCGAAGAACGGATCGCTGCGGTCGAGGAAGCCCACCCACACGCTCGCATCGACCGTGATCATCCTTCGGAAAGCAAGCGCCTGCGCCCTTCCTCGAGGAGTTCGCGGGCCGTCGGGCCGGGCGTGTCCGCGGGCACTTGCAGCTTGCGAAAGGCTTCCAGCCAGTCCCCCGCACCAGCGGGCGGACGCTCATCGCCCTCGATCCACTGCCGAAACAGCTCCACCGTCACCTCGCGCACCGACTTGCCGAGCAGCGCGCTCTTGGCCTTCACCTTGCGATAAAGCTCGTCGGGGATGTCGATGGTTGCTTTCACGGGAAGCAGGCTAACCGTATTGCTGTATCGCCGTCAAATCTCCAGCTCGGCCTGCGCGGGCGTGCCGGTCGGCGCGGCCTGCGCGAGCCGCGCGATCTCCGGCCAGCTTTGCACCAGGGCGTTGTAGGGAAGCGCCTCGGCGGCGCGATTCTTGCGCTCGCAGACCGTGTAGAGCCGGTAGGCGAGCTCGCGCGCGGTGTCGGCGCGGCTGCCGAGCTTGCGCACGAGTTCGGCGGCGGCGCGCTCGCCGCCGCTTTCGAGCACGCGGATGAGGTGGTGCACCATCTCCCAGTGCGTCAGGCGCTCGTCCGTCGCGGGGTCCCAGTCGGCGGGCAGTTCTCTGGGCTTGAGGAGCCGGACTTTGCCGCGTCGGGCTTCGACGATGCCGGCCTCGACCATGCCCTCCACGCTCGTGTTCTTCGCCTTGGAGAGGGTCTCGGCCCTACCGTAGTCCGCGGCGTCGAAGCCGTTCTCCTCGAACCAAGCGAGCGCCCAGCGCGTGTCGGCATCGAAATCGCCCTCCTGCTCGGCGAGCGTCTCGTCGAGCACGTGGTTGATCAGGGCGAGGGCCTCGCGCACGCTCATCGCGCGTCCTTCGGCATCGATCACCTGCGCGTAGCGGGTGAAGATGGCCATGCCCGGGCCGATGGCGGCTTGCGCCAAGTCCACCGGCGCGATGTTCGCGCGCTGGAGCTCGGTGATCGCCTCGGGCAGTTCACGTTTGAGCGCCGCGAGGAACTCGCGGCGGGTGGCGGTGGGCGCATCCGCCGGGCGCGGGCGGCAGACCAGGACGATGCTGGAGGCCAGGGCGTTGGTGCCCGAGCCAATCATGCGGTTGCTCAGTTCCGTGCGCATCGGCCAGGTGCCGCTGATGGCAAAGCCAGCGCAAATCACCGCGTCGAGGAAGGTTTCCCAGCCGGTACTCGAGGTGCCCTCGGCGCTTTCGGTCTCGGACTGCTTGAAGGCGTAGTAGATGGTGACCGGAAAGGCCGGGTGGGCCTGCTCCGCCAGGCGGTGCATGGCCTGCGTCATGCCGTCCAGGAAGAACTGCTCGGCCTTTTGCTTGCTGCCGTGGCGGTAGGGCGTGGCGACCAGCTCCTCGGCCTTGGGCACGGCGAGTGTGGCGAAGAGCTCGGGGAAGACGGGCCGTAGCGAGCGGCGCAGCCAGACGTAGAAGAAGTCCGAGAGGTCGGCGTAGCCGATGTTGTCGTAGTAGGGCGGGTCGGTGGAGATGATCTTGTTGGCGCTGTGAGATTGGGTGTGGGCATCGGCTTGTGCGGCCAGCCCAAAGGGATGGGCGGGTTGGGGTTCGAGCGCCTTCCACGTCCAGTCTACCATCGCCATCCAGTTGCCGGACGAATCACACAACGGGTTCGCCTCGGCAAAATCCCACATCATCGGAATCGCCTGGCGTCCGAAGGTGTTACGCATCTTCTCGCCTGAACTGTGCCAACTACAAATGCTGGACCAGTAATCGGCGCACTTATCCACGGCAAACGCCAAATACACCCCCACGGCCTCGGCGTAGGCCTGGGCGCCGGTGCCGCCGTCGCGGAGGGGGGTGGTGTGGCCCCCCTCCCGGCCTCCCCCCTCCGGGGGGAGGAGAATGGCTCCCTCCCCCAGCGGGGGAGGGCTGGGGTGGGGGTCAACATCTGGGGAAGGGTTGGGGCCAACGCTGTCGTGCGCGTGCAGGGCCTCCCAAATGGTGGTGATCACGCCCTCGAGGTTGCTAAACACCTCACTGTTCCAGAAACGCAGCACACGAATACCCCGCGCATTCAACCAGGCGGTGCGCTCGGCATCGGCTGCCCGGCCTTGTTCGGTGTTGTGCTGACTGCCGTCCAGCTCGACCGCCAGTCTTACCGCAGGACAGTAGAAATCCAGAACGAAGCGGTCAATGGGGTGCTGCCTGCGGAATTTGAAACCGTCCAATTGCTTCCCGCGCAAGCACTGCCATAGCAACTGTTCCGCATCGGTCATGGTCTTGCGCAGGTCACGCGCAGCCTGCAACAGGGCAGGGGGAACCGGGGTGGGCTGCCAGGGTTGTGACTCGGTGACCCCCATGTCGGCCGCCGCCCTCCGGGGGGAGGAGAATTGCTCCCTCCCCCAGCGGGGGAGGGCTGGGGTGGGGGCTATCATCCCCTTCTGGGAGAGGGCTGGCGTGGGGGCCCCCTCACCCATCGCACGCAAATAATCCTGCTTCACCCGCTCCATCGCCTCGCCCACCAGGTCCGAGAAGGTCGTCAGCGCCACGAGCTGGCGCGGGGTGAAGAGGTCGCCGTAGGTCGTAAGGCCATACAGCGGCGGCGAGAAGCCAGCGCGGGTTCTCGGGCATCGCGACGTCTGGCTTCCACTCCGGCTTGGCCTTTGACGCCACCGCTTCGTGCTCCGCGCGTCGGCGGGAGGTACACCCGCCCGCGCTCGCCCTCAGCAACGATTGCCATCAGCCGAGCACCCATACGACCTTCCCTGCTTTCGGCCTTGATGTAATCGTCGGGGATCGGCGAGCCCGACATCAGGCAACGGAAGTTGGCGCCGCGCGCGAGCTTGGTGCCGTTCTTCGCGCCTTCGGGATCCTTGGGCTTGCCCACCTTCACGGTGAAGCGATAGCCGCCGCCTTCGATCACCGGCTCGACGTAGGCCTCCTTGCCGGACTTGGTGGAGAGCATGAAGGTCGAGGCGAGCGGCACGTCCACGTGCGCGAAGGCCGGGTTGGGGCTTTTCACCGTGCGCGCCCACAGCCAGGCGATCACGGTGAGCTTCTGCCCCACGTAGGGCTCAGGTCCGGCCGCTCCTTGGCCATCTCCGGCCGTCACCTCGATCTTGGGGTACAGGTGGCCGATGCGCTTCTCGGCCTCATCGCGCATCCACTGGCCGTAGTGGCGCACGTCCTCAGGCCAGCCCCTGCGCGCCGCGCCACTGCCGCGCGATGAGCGTCTTCTCACGCCGCGCCTCCGGGTTCACCGGCGGCCGGCCCGCGAAGCGCGGCGGGATTTCGATCATCGCTTTGTTGATCAGCACCGCGACCGGATTCAGATCCGAGGCATAGGCCTCCAGTCCCAGCCGCTGGGCTTCGAGCGGCAGGCTACCGCCGCCGGCGAAGGGGTCGTGGAAGGCGGGGAGCCGATCGGGGTTGAAGAGTTCTTTTGCGCGCGGGTGATCGGCGTTTTCGGCGCAGGTGCGGCGCCAGCTCTTCCAGATTTCGGCGCGCGCCTGCTCGAGCAGGTGCTCGTCATGGTGGAGTTCTCCCAAACGACGAGCTTTTCGATGAGCTCGAACAGCCGCCGCCGCTCCTTTCTCCTGATCTTCTTCTCGGTCGGAAAGAGCTCCGGCCAGGCGGAAGGATCATCCACCATCTGGGCGAAGATCACCGCCCGCGCGGCGGCGAGCGGGCGGCGCGCCCACCACAAGTGAAGCGTGCGAGGGGTGGCCGTGGCGGATGCGACTTCTCGCGCGCGCTGGCCTTGTTGATGGCCTCGAGCGGCAGGGCGACTTCGATGAGTTTCTTCTTCACAGGACGCTCCTCCAAAGCGCCGCGGGCAGGTCGGGCGCGAGCCCTTCGAGCGTGGTTCCCGAAGGGATCATCATAGCGGCTCGTTTCGTGCGGCCATGCGCCAGGCGGAAGGCGCGCGATGGGGCCACATCCGCAAGTCGCGGCTGCGCGCCGGCCTTGACCTCGGTGGGCGCGAGTTCGCTGCCGGTGCCGATCACGACATCCACCTCCTCGCCGATCACGGTGCGCCCATCGTAGATCGCGGTGCGCTTCTTCTCCGCGGTGCGCGAGGGCAGCAGGCCGCTCGAGTGCAGGTTCCCCAAATGCGCGCCTTCGGGTTCGGCTGCGCCGGCCGGAGGCCAGGCGAACCTGCTGTCGCCGAGTTGAGCTTGGGCGACTCGATCAGGCGCTCGGTGCGGTTGATGGCGTACGCAGGCTGCCGCACGGGCAGATCGGCGATTTCGAGCCGGTCGATCCAGCGGTGCACGGTGGGCTTCGGCATGCCGGCATCCTGGGTGCGCTCCGTCTCGCTTTACCGGTGAGCGAGCCTACGGCGCGCGGCGCGCATGACCGGGGAGAAATCCGGCAGCGCGGCGATGGCGGCGAGGTCCGGGAGATCCGGTGAGCACCTCTCCCTCGAACCTGATGGCGCTCGGCGCGCGGTTCGCAGCGGCGGTGTCGGCGAGCCGCCGTGCGAGGCCAGGGCGCGCCCATCGGCTGGCTCGCCGGAGCGCGACGCCAGCACGTCGCGCCAATCGGGGTCGTCGGCGACGAGCAACGTCTCCCACGCGCCGGCCCGGGCCTCGCCCGCTGTTCGCCGCGCGTCATGGGCGAGAGCCTCCGAGTGCTCGCCCCGAAAGCGATTCAGGCGCCCGCCTCACAGCAGCCGCTTCCCCGATCCGGTTCGCAAGAAACGCCCGGCGCGGCGGTCGCGGTCGATGGCGAGCTTCACGGCGCTCAAGAGGTCGGGGGCGTGCTGCACTTCGTCCAGCGTGAGCGGTTCGCGTCTGCCCGCGAGCGACGCCGGGTGACGGCTTGCGGCGTCGAGCACGTCATGTTCGTCGAGCCTTCGCGCCGCTCGTCCGGCATCGGCCGCTCGGCGAGTTGGTGCTAGCCGGTCCACCGCCACTCGCGGAGAAGCGCAACCGGCATCGTCCGCAAACGCTTCGCGACGGCAGTGCCGGCGAGCTGTGGGAGGCGTTTCACCGCGTGGATGATCGTCATTCACGCGATGACTCGCGACCCCGACACGCGAGCTCAGGCCGGAGGCTGCGCCCGCGCCAGCAGCTCGGTCAAGTCGTAGTTGACGCTGGTGACGCCGAAATCCGGCTCGCGCCGAAACGGCTGCCGCAGGTAGTGCACGCGGTGGGTTTCGCCCTCGAACTCGACGATGGCGAGGATGTAATCGTCCGGTTTGTTCAGCGAAGTCAGGATTTCGTTCTTCGTGACCGTGATCGTCTCGGCGCCAGCGACGCGGCCCTTGACCTCGAGGAAGCGCAGGCGGCCGGTGCCCGGGATGCGGCTTTCGATGTCGTAGCCGAGCTTTTCGTGTTCGACGTCCACCGGGTCATAGCCGAGACTGCGCTCGACCTCCATCACGATCGCGCGAGCGCGGGCGGCGATGGCTTCGCGGTCGGCGCTCACGGCCGCGGAGGGCGGCGGACGGCCGCTGGCGAGGGCGATGAGACCCGCCGGCACCACCAGGACGCCACCCACAACCACGGGAGGCAGCGGGGCGATCTCGCGCTCGCGGCGAAGCTCCGCCAGCCTTTTCTCAAGCCGCCCTTTGAGGGCGTCGGCGCGCTTTTGCGCTTCCGCGGAGTTGAGCCGGGCGTTCGGGCGCCCGGCCTGCTCGCGCAGCTTCAGCTCTTGTGCGCGGTGATCCCAGTAGGCGATCTCCTTGATCAGGCGCTCCTTGACCGCGGCTTCGGTCTTGTCGATCAGAGCCAGCCGGCGCTCGCGGACTTCATGCAAGTGCTCGGGAACGATCGTGGTGATCGCATGCGAAAGGGCCTGGCTCTCGATGTCGCGGGTGATCCAGGCGCACTCAGGACGCGCGAGCAGCTCCTCCGCGCCGGGCTCGTCTCGGGCCAAGGGGCGGTAGTCGAGATAAGGTGCGTGATGAAGGTGGCGCGCCTCGCCGGTGGCGTCGATCTCGACAAACAGCATGCGCCGCGAGATGAGCCGCGGCTCGCCGCCGCGGGTGGGAGTCGCATCCCGAATGCTGTGTTCGAGGAAGAACAGCACGCGCGGGACGGTGCCGGGATCGCGCTCGTCCACGAGCACCGCGCCGCGGCGGAGAAGATGGCGATGGCGCTCGAGGATCAGGTCGAGGGTGGCATCGAGCAGCGGATGGCCCGGGCAGAGGAAGGCGGCAAGCGGCTGGCCGGGCGGCGAGATGAGCGGCTTTTCGAAAGTGATCCGCTCGTAGCGCTCGAGCACCGGCTCGCGCGTGCCGATCATGCGGTCGCGCTGGCGGATGATCGCCGGCACGTGCGTCACCTCGTATCGTCGTGACTCGCGGTGACGCACGCTGCCGCCGAGGCGCCGGAAGGCCTCGAGAAAGAACGATTCGATGTAGTGCGGCTGCAGCCGCCTGGCCTCGGCGCGCTCCATCTCCTCGCGGATGCGGAAGACGCGGCTTGAATCCATCACGTCGTGAGCGAGGGCGCGCTCCTCGAGCAGCTCCTCGAGCGTGGCCCGGTCCAGGGCTTGATCCACCACTTCATTGAGCCGGGCGCGTACCTGTGGCTGATCACCGTAACGAATGGCCTCGACCAGCAGCTCCTTGAGCGGGCGGCCTTCGAAGACGAGCTTGCCGAGCACGTCGAAGACCCGACCGCCGAGTGCTTGGCGCGCCTCTTCGAGCTTCTCGAGCAGGCGGCGATAGACATCGCCCTCGCGCGTCTCCTCGGCGACGAGATTCCACACGTGGCAGACCTCGGTCTGGCCGATGCGGTGGATGCGGCCGAAGCGCTGTTCCAGCCGGTTGGGGTTCCAGGGCAGGTCGTAGTTGATCATCAGGTGCGCGCGCTGCAGGTTGATGCCCTCGCCGGCGGCATCGGTGGCGATCAGAACACGCACCTGCGGATCGTGCAAGAAGGCCTCCTGTGCCTTGGCCCGCTCCTCGCGCCCCATGCCGCCATGAATCACCACGACCGCTTGCTGGATCCCGAACAGGGTGGTGATCTTGCTCTGCAGGTAGTTCAGCGTGTCGCGGTGCTCGGTGAAGATGACCAGCTTTTGGCTTGGCGAGGGCTGGAAGCGGGCCATCGCCCCGCCTCCGTACTCGCCAGCCGTATCGGCCAAGCGCCCGGCGAGCGCAGTAGGGGTGAATATCTCTTCGAGCAATTCCGCGAGCTCGCGCCACTTGCGGTCCTCGCCGCTCGAGCGGACCTGCTGAGCGAGGGCTTCGAGCCGGCGAAGCGTGCTGATCTCGGCCTCGAGCTCGGCAAGCGTGCGCGCGGCGGTGGCCTGGTCGAGAACGTTCTCCGACACCTCTTCGGCTTCGTCGGCTGGAGCATCCTCCAGGTCTTCGATGGCCTCGGGGTCCAGTTGTGCGAAAAACGCGGCCAACTCGGCACCCACCTCCTGCGCGCGCTTTTGCACTTTGAGCTCGCGCAGCCGTCCCTCCAAGCGTTTGCGCCGGCGGCAGAGCGACTGGTAAATGGCCTCGGGAGACGAAGCGAGTCGCCGCTGGAGGATGGTCAGGGCGAAGCCCACCGTTCCCGCTTGCTGATTGTTGGCAAGCGCATCCGCCCGGTTGAACTCTTCGCGGACGTAGTGGGTCACCTCGGCATAAAGCCGCGCTTCGGCTTGCGATAGCCGGTAAGCCACGGTGTAGGCGCGGCGCTCAGGGAAGAGCGGCCGACCGTCGAACTTGAGCAGGCTTTCCTTGGTCATGCGCCGCATCAAGTCGGAAACGTCCACTTGATGGACGCCGTCGCGAAAGCGACCCTCGAAGCGATCGCCGTCGAGCAGCGCCATGAAAAGCTGGAAATCCTCCTCCTTGCCGTTGTGCGGAGTGGCGGTCAGCAGCAGGAGGTGGCGGGTGAGGCCAGAGAGGAGCTGGCCGAGACGGTAGCGCTTGGTGTACTTGATCTCGCCGCCGAAGAAGGTGGCGCTCATCTTGTGCGCTTCGTCGACGACGATCAGATCCCAGCGGCAATCGGGCGCGGCGAGCTTCGTTTGCAGCTCCTCATCGCGCGCCAGCTTGTCCAGGCGGGCGATGGCGAGGTTGTTTTCGAGGAACCAGTTGCCGGTTCGGGCAGCTGCGAGCTTGTCGTTGGTGAGGATTTCGAAGGGCAGATGGAAGCGCGAGTAAAGCTCGTCTTGCCACTGCTCGGTCAGGCTGCCGGGGCAGACGATCAGGCAGCGCTCGAGATCTCCGCGGGCGATGAGCTCCTTGATGAGCAGGCCGGCCATGATCGTCTTGCCCGCGCCAGGATCATCGGCGAGGAGAAAGCGCAGAGGCTGCCTCGGCAGCATCGCTTCGTACACCGCCGTGATCTGATGCGGGAGCGGCTCGACGTTGGAGGTGTGGATGGCGAGCAGCGGATCGAACAGGTGCGCGAGACGGATGCGCTGCGCCTCAGCCACCAGACGGAAAGTCGCCCCATCGCCGTCGAAGGCCCAGGGCGAAGCCTGGCCGAGGGCGGAGAGCCTCGCCTCGTCACCGCGGTAGAGGATGGTCTGCCGCACCTTGCCCCCGTCCTCCTTGTAGGTCACCTCGACGGCTTCCGAGCCGTACCAGCGCAGGGCGAGGATCGACACCGGCCCTTCGGATGAGAGTCCGAGGACTTGGGTGAAGGGACGCAGCTCTTCGAGCTTCACGGCAGGGTTGGAGAGAGGGAGCTTCCCGCAGAGTCTCCGGCGTGCGCCATGGCCTTCTCATCTCTGGCGACGGCACCCGCGAGACCTAAGCCGATCGCGGCTTGCCGCACGAAGCGCCTTAGCACCACCCGCGCCAAGGGCGCGGGCCGGACTTCGCCAAGAAGCTGCTTCGGGTCGAGGCCCGAAGCGGCGACGCCTTCGCTGCGCTCCTCGATGTAGGCGCGCATGATGGCGGATGAGAACTCGGGGTGGAACTGCAGGCCCCAAATCCGTTCGCCGATGCGGACAACATGGCAATCGTCGCGCTCGGAGCGAGCGAGCACGCGCGCCCCGGGCGGCGGCTTGAGCACCGTCTGCTCGTGGGTGGTGTGGGCGAAGATCGTCGGCGGTAGGCCCGCGAGGAGGGGATCGGTATGCGCTTCGCCGTCGCGAAGCGCGATCGGCACGGTGCCGATCTCGCGGCCTTTGGGGTTGAAATCGACCAGGCCGCCGAAGGCATGGGCGAGGAGCTGGTGCCCGAAGCAGATGCCGAGCAAAGGCCGATGGGCGCGCGCGGCTTCGCGCAGCCAAGCGGCGCTTTCCTCCATCCACGGCAGCCCTTCGGTGACATTGGCGGGCGAGCCGCTGATGATGCAGGCCGCGATCCGCTCGGGTGCAGGCAAGGCATCGCCATCGTGCACGCGGCAGACCGCCACCGCTTGCGCAGGCAGCCCTGCGGCGGTGCGAATCCAATGCGCGAAGCCGCCGAAGCGGGCGCGGATGCGCGGCGGAGGATCGCCGGTTTCGAGGATGAGAAGGGGCAAGTGCATCGGGCGTTCCCTGCGAAGCTCGCGGCTATACTAGCGCGCCGTTTCGCTGCCTTTCGCGCATGCCCGCACCGAGCTTCCAGGAGCTGATCCTCGCCCTTTCCCGCTACTGGGCGGAGCAAGGCTGCGTGCTGATCCAGCCGCTCGATCTCGAGGTGGGGGCGGGCACCTTCCATCCGGCCACCTTCCTGCGCGCGATCGGGCCGGAGCCTTGGCACGCCGCCTATGTGCAGCCGAGCCGCCGCCCGACGGACGGGCGCTACGGCGAGAATCCCAATCGCCTCCAGCGCTATTACCAGTTCCAGGTGGTGATGAAGCCCCATCCTGCGGACATCCTCGAGCGTTATTTCGGTTCGCTCGAGGCGCTCGGGATCGACCCCTTGGTCCATGATCTCCGGCTGATCGAGGACAACTGGGAATCGCCCACGCTCGGCGCCTGGGGCCTGGGCTGGGAGGTGTGGCTCGATGGTATGGAGATCACCCAGTTCACCTATTTCCAGCAGGCCGGGGGGCTTGAGTGCAAGCCGGTGATGGGCGAGATCACCTATGGGCTCGAGCGGCTGGCGATGTACCTTCAGGAGGTTGAAAGCGTCTTCGACATCCTCTGGGCCGAGACCCCATCGGGCCCCGTGTTCTATCGCGATGTTTATCACCAAAACGAGGTCGAGCAGAGCGCTTACAACTTCGAGCATGCCGACTTAGAGGCGCTCTTTGCCGCCTTCGCCCATCACGAAAAGGAGGCGATCAGGCTCGCTGAGCTCGGCTTACCGCTTCCCGCTTACGAGCAGGTCTGCAAGGCCTCGCACAGCTTCAATCTGCTCGATGCTCGCCGCGCAATCTCGGTGACCGAGCGCCAGGGCTACATCCTGAGGGTGCGCCGCATCGCCCAGAAAGTCGCCGAGTGCTATTACGCCCAACGCGAGCGGCTTGGGTTTCCGGGGCTTCGCGGAGGGAGGGCATGAGCGGCATGAGAACGCTCCTTGTCGAAGTCGGCTGCGAAGAGCTGCCGCCGAAGGATCTCGGCCAGCTCACGGAATGTTTCGCGGGCGAGGTCCGTAACCGCTTGGAGGCGGCGGGGGTGCCTTGCGGCGAGTTCGAGAGCTTCTACACGCCGAGGCGTTTGGCCATTCGCGGCGAGGTGGCGGAACGGCAATCCGATCGGGTGGTGGAGCGGCGGGGGCCGAGCGTGAAGGCGGGCCGCGATGCGCAAGGCCGTCCGACGCCGGCGCTCCTCGGTTTCGCCCGAAGCGTCGGCGCGGAGCCGGAGGCGCTCGAGGTCGTGGAAACGGAGAAAGGTGCCTTTTTCGTGCACCGGCGAGAGGAGCCGGGGCGTCCAGTCGGCGAGCTGCTTCCCTCGATCCTCGCCGAGGCGCTGGCGGCGCTGCCGATGGTCCGCCCGATGCGCTGGGGCGAGGGCGAGCATCGTTTCCTGCGGCCGGTGCATTGGCTGGTGGTGCTCCTCGATGACGAAGTGGTAGCGGCAGAGCTTTTCGGGGTGAGAAGCGGACGAGAAAGCCGCGGGCATCGCTTTCATCACCCTCAGCCGGTGCCGATTCCTCACGCCAAGGAGTACCTCGATCGTCTGCGCGAGGCCAAGGTGCTCGCCGATCCAAAGGAGCGCAGCGAGCGCATCCGCGAGGAGTACACGCAGGCGGCGAAGAACGCCGGCCTCTCGCCGGTGGTGAACGATGATCTCCTTTTCGAGCTCGAGGCGATCGTCGAATGGCCGCGCGCCATCCTCTGTTCTTTTGATGCCGCTTTCTTGAGGGTGCCGGAGGAGGTGCTGATGAGCACGATGATGCGCAATCAGCGCTTCATTCCGCTGAAGAACGGGCAGGGGCGGCTGAGCGAGCGCTTCATCGGCATCGCCAATCTCGATAGCAAGAACCCCGAGGAGATTCGCCGCGGCTACGAGCGGGTGATCCGCCCGCGTTTCGCCGATGCCGCCTTTTTCTGGGACCAGGATCGGGCCGTGCCGCTGGCTGCGCACCGCGAAGCTCTGGCCAAAGTGGTCTATCAGCAGGCGCTCGGGACGCTCGCCGACAAGAGCGAGCGGGTGGCGAAGTTGGCGGAGGAACTCGCGCCGATCGTGGGGGCGTCCCCAGAGCGAGCGCGGGAGGCGGCCTTGCTCTCGCGCTGCGATCTGATGACCCGGCTGGTGGGCGAGTTCCCCGAGCTTCAGGGCACCATCGGGCGGCGCATCGCGGAGGATCAGAAGCTGGATCCCGAGATCGCCGAGGCGCTCGAGGCCTTCTATCGGCCGCGTTTCGCTGGCGATGCCCTGCCCCTTGGGCCTCTAGCCATCACGCTGGCGGTCGCCGACCGGCTGGATACCCTCGCCGGTGGCTTCGCGGCTGGTCTCAAGCCCACCGGCAACAAAGACCCCTTCGCGCTCAGGCGCGCGGCGGCGGGGCTTGCCCGCATCCTCGTCCGAGGCAACCCGAAGCACATCGGCGCGGTCGATCTCCGCGCGTTCCTCGGAAAGGCCGCGGCGCTTCAGCCGACGCCGAGCAAGCCCGACCCCGAGGCACTCTACGACTTCGTCCTCGAACGGCTGCGTTCCGAGGTGCTCAGCTTGAAGCTCGAGGTCCCTGAGGCGCTGCCCGCGGACGGAGAGGGCATCGTCGTGCTCGAGAAAGGCCCCGAGGCCGGCGAGATCTCCTCGCAAACCTTCGCGGCGGTGGCGGCGCTCAGGCCGCCGATACTGTTCGATTTTCTGAGGCGAGCCGCGGCGATCGAAGCCTTTCGAAGCGACCCGAGGGCCGAGGCGCTCATCCAAGCCAACAAACGCATCCGCAACATCCTGCGCAAGGCCGGGGAGCACACCGTTGCCGATCCCGATCCCGAGCGCTTCACCGAGGAGGCGGAAACAATCCTCTGGCAGGAGGTGCTCAGGATCCGCGACGCCGCCGAGGCGGCGCTGAAAGGCAGCCCCTCGCTCCGCTACCGCCAGGCCCTCGCCGCCTTGGCCGAGCTCGCCGGCCCCCTCGACCGCTTCTTCACCGAGGTGCTCGTGATGTGCGAGGACGAGGCGCTGCGAAGAAACCGCCTGGCCCTACTCGCCGCCGCCGAAGCACCCTTCCGCGAGATCGCCGAGTTCTCCCTGCTGCCGGGCTGACCCGAGCGGACACCTTCACCCCGCCTGCGACGGCGGGTGCGGCCAAGGATCGCGAGCCTTAGGCCGCGGGCGGGCGCTTCGGATCCCATCGCCGTGGGGGGAAAGGCCATCGCTGACTTTCGGCCATCGGGCTCGAGAATGACCTCCATCTCGGCGAGCCCTAGGCTCGCAGGACCCCGTAAACGCGGCCTACGCTTCCGCTGCGCCTGCTTCTCCGCCCGCGCTCGGCTTTCTCAGTTCTCGCCCTGCGCTTTGGTGAAGCCGGGCGCGCCGTCGAACTCCTGAAGCTTCTCGACATGCATCCACCGTAGCTCCGTCGACAGCGCACCGAGCAGGGCGAGGAAGTCGGCATCGCTCGGCTCGCCGGTACCGGTGTAGAGGAACCGGGCGCGATAGTGATCGACCAGATCAGTGATGCCGCCAGTCGCGGGCCAGACTTGGGTACCGCGGCAGGAGAGCATCTTCAGGCGGAAAGGCAGGGCGGCGATCGCGTTTTGGATGTGGGCGGCGAGAATCTCGGGCGTGTTCCCGCTTTCGATGAAGACATCGAGGCCCACCTGCCGCCGGCTCGAGGGACGGACGGCCACGGGGTCGGGGGAGAGCACCGGCACGCGGATGGGGCGGTATTGGCGGGCGATTGCGCTCTTCGGGCGCTCGCCGAGCTTGCCGATGATGGCGCGCGTATATTCGCTGGTCTTCGCGCCGCGGTCGTAGCCCACCACATCGCCGGTGAGGTACTTGCCCTCCTCGAGCACGCAAAGGAGCGCATTCTCGATCCGCTCGGCGGTCTCGAAGAGCTCGAGATAGCGCAGCATCATGACCGCCGACAGCAGAACGGCGGTGGGATTGATCACGTCCTTGCCGGCGTACTTCGGGGCCGAGCCATGTACCGCCTCGAAGATCGCCACTTCGGCGCCGATGTTGGCCGAGGGCGCGAAGCCGAGCCCGCCGATCAGGCCCGAGGTGAGGTCGGAGAGGATGTCGCCGTTCATGTTGGTGGTGACCAAGACCTCGAACTGCTCGGGCTTCTTCACCAGCTGGTGCGCGGCGTTGTCCACGATGATGTGCTGCGCCTCGACCTCGGGATACTCGCGCGCCACTTCCTCGAAGACGCGCTTCAACGTCCCTTCCGTGAACTTCATGATGTTGGCCTTGGTGGCGCAATGCACCCGCTTGCGCCCCTCGGCGCGGGCGAGCTCGAAGGCGAAGCGGGCGATCTTCTCCGAGCCTTTGCGGGTGATGAGCTTGAGGGTCTGAGCCACTCCCGGCGTCTGCATGTGCTCGACGCCGCCATAGAGGTCTTCGACGTTCTCGCGCACCACCACGAGATCCACGCCGCGGCCGGAGTAGGGGGTGCGCACGTTCGGCCACTCGCGCACCGGGCGCACGTTGGCGTAGGTCTCGAAGAGCTTGCGCAGGGTGACGTTGGCGCTCTTCTCGCCGAAGCCGACGGGCGTCTCGAGCGGGCCCTTGAGCACGACCCGGGTGCGGCGCACGGATTCGATGGTGTCCTCCGGCACCCCGGACTCGATGCCCTTACGGAACACCGAGGCGCCGGCCTCGCGCCGCTCGTAGACCAGCGGGGCTTTGGCCGCCTCGAGGATGGACAAGGTGGCCTCGACGCACTCAGGCCCGATCCCATCGCCAGGGATCACCGTGATCAGGATCCGCCCGTCGGCGGTGCGGTGGATGTGCTTATCGCCCTGCTCGCTCATGGGTAGCCCTCCCGGAACGCAAAGCCCAAGAGTCTATCCGACCGCCGCCACGACCGTGGGCACGGACTTGTCAATCGGCCGTCATGGGAGCCACCGATACTCGGCCGATGGAGGGTGTCTCCGCGTTTCTCCTCATCCTCGGTTTCGGCTCGATCGGTGCCGCCGCCTTCGCGTTCCTCGCCCGCGCCTCTGCGGCCGCGCGCAAAGACTCCCGTGACCATGGTGGAGCCGTGATCGAGCCGGGCGCTGGTGGCGGGGCTTGGTCCGATCATCCGTCCAAGCAATGCGCCCCCGCCGATGGTGCCGATGGCGGCGGGGATGGCGGCGGCGATTGACCCCGACTTCGCTCAGCCGGCTGCGGGATAGACGTAGCTCGCGCCCAAGCCCAGGGGGATGCCAATGGCCCAGAAGGCCATTAGCAGGAGCGTCCAGCTCAGGAGCAGCGCGAGCGAATAAGGCAGCATCAGCGCGATCAAGGTGCCGATGCCGGCCGAGCTCACCCAGCGCTGGCAGAAGACGACGATGAGCGGGAAGTAGGGCAAAAGCGGGGTGATGATGTTGGTCGAGGAATCGCCGATGCGGTAGGCGGCTTGGGTAAGGTCGGGGGAGACCCCGAGCTTCATCATCATCGGCACCATGATCGCCCCGATCAGGGTCCACTTCGCCGAGGCGGAGCCGACGAGCAGGTTCACCGTCGCCGAGAGCAGGATCACGCCGATCAGGGTGATGGCGATGGGCAGGCCCGCCGCCTGCAGCGCCGAGGCGCCTTTGAGGGCGAGCAGCACGCCGAGGTTGGACTGGTTGAAGGCGTACAGGAACTGCGCCGCGCAAAAGGCCATGACGATGTAGTAGCCCATGCCGCTCATCGCCTTGGTCATGCCGGCGATGACGTCGCGGTGGCTCTTGAAGCTGCCCGCCACGTAGCCATAGACCACGCCCGGCACCAGGAAGAAGATGAAGATCAGCGGCACGATCGACTGCATCAGCGGTGCCGCCGAGGAAAGCAGCGGATGCTGACCGGGGGGCAGCTTGTCCGCGGGCGCCGCCCAAGGGGTGCCCTCGGGCAGCAGGCTGAGCGCGAAGAGCAGGGCGAGGAGGAGCATCGAGAGCGAGGCGGCGATGAGTGCCCGCCGCTCGCGCGGGCTCACTTGCTCCATCGGTTGGCTCTTGGTGCCCTCCCCGTCCACGGCAAGCCCTTTGAGCCGCGGCTCGATCACCCGGTCGGTCAGCCACCAGCCCACCGCCATCACCAGGAAGCTCGAGGTGGTGGTGAAGACGTAGTTGTTGAGCGGGTTGATGCTGATCGACGGATCGAGGATCTGGGCTGCGGCTTGGGTGAGGCCGGCGAGCAGGGGATCGAGGCTCGAGGGCACGAACAGGGTGGCGGAGAAGCCTCCGGAGACCCCGCAGAAGGCGGCCGCGATGCCGGCGAGCGGATGCCGTCCTGCCGCATAGAAGATCACCCCGCCGAGCGGGATCACGAGCACGTAGCCTGCATCCACGGCGACATGCGAGAGCACGCCCACCAGGATCACCGCCGGCGTAAGCAGGGCCTTGGGCGTGATCGCAAGCAGGCTGCGCAAGGCGGCATTGATGAAGCCGGAGTGCTCCGCCACCCCGAGGCCGAGCATGGCCACCAGCACCACGCCGAGCGGGGCGAAGTTGACGAAGGTGCGCACCATCTCGGCCATGAAGGCGGTGAGCGCGCTGCCGGCGAGCAGGTTGCGCACCTCGATCGGCTGGCCGCTGCGCGGGTCGATCTCCTCGAAGCGCACGCCGGCAAGCAGCGCCGAGAGCACCCACACGAGCACCATGAGCACGATGAACAGGAGCGCGGGATCGGGCAGTTTGTTGCCCGCGCGCTCGATGGCATCGAGCATTCGTGCCAAGGCCCCGCGCCGCGTCGTCTCCGCCTCGCTCATCGCTCGCCCTCCGCCGACGTTCAGGCAAGGATAACGGCTCGGCGCCCCAGGCGGCGATCCGGGTGCTTTTCTGGGCACAATGCAGGCGATGCCGCCTTTTTCGCTCTTCCTGTCGCTTCTCCTGCTCGCGCCGCCTGCGCCTGCCGATGCGCTCAGCCTTGCGGAGCTTCGTATCGAAGGCCTGTCGGCGGAAGAGGAGCGCAATGCGCGGCTGCATCTCGGCCTGAGCGCCCTGCTCGACCGACCCGGGCTTCGCCGCACCCAAATCGAGGCGGCGTTTCGCCGCGGGCAGCGCGAAATCCAGGAGGCGCTTGAGCCTTTCGGCTACTACCAGGCCGAGGTCCGCGGCGAGCTGATCGAGGAAGCAGGAGGCTTGCGGGCGCTCTACCGAGTGGAGCGCGGCTTGCCGGTGCGGGTGCGCTCGCTCGAGCTCGTGGTCGCGGGCGAGGGCGGCGAGGACCCCGAGATCCGCGCCTTGCTCGCCGGCTTCGAGCCGCGCGTGGGCCAGGTCTTCCGCCATCGCGCCTACGAGGAAAGCAAGGCGGCGGTGGTGCGGATGCTGCGCACGCGCGGCTACCTCGGCTTTCGCGAGCTGGCGGCGCGCGCCGAGGTCCATCCCCGCGAGGGGGCGGTGGATGTGCGCATCGTCTGGGACAGCGGCCCCCGCCACCGTTTCGGCGAGATCGCGATCGAGGGCGGTCCGCTTCGGCCCGAGCGCGTGGCCGCGCTTGCGCCCTTTCGGCCGGGTGAGCCTTTTTTGGCCGATCGGCTGAGCGAGTATCAGCGCCGGCTCGCCGCCTTCGATGTCTGGGAGCGGATCGAGCTCGATGTGGCGAGCGAGGGGGACCGAGCCGTCGCCGATGTCCGTCTTCGGCTCATGCCGGGGGCGCGCGATCGCTTCAGCGCCGGACTCCTCATCGCCACCGACACCGGCCTCGGTGCCACCGCGTCTTTCGAGCGCCGCTGGCTCAACGATCGCGGCGATCGGCTGCGCGCGGAGACCGAGCTCGGGCAGAGGCGGCAATTGCTCGGCGCCGCCCTGAGGCGGCCTGGGGATCATCCGCTCAGCCTCGGCGAGCTCGCGGCGCTCATCGAACGCCAGGACACCGACGCCCTCGAATCCTCGCGCCTGGCCCTGCGCGCGGAGCGGCATCGCGCCCTCGACCGACTCGAAGGCGGTCAAGTGAGCCTGGGTTTTCATCTCGAACGCGAGCGCTCGGAAGTGGCCGGCCGCGAGGCGCTTTTCACCCTGATTTACCCGGCGCTGCGCTTTTCCACGGTTCGTGCCGATGATCGCATCCTGCCCACTCGCGGTCACTCCGCCGCCTTGCGCCTTGCCGCGGGATCGCCGGCGATCGGTGCCTCGGTGCGTTTTCTCCGGGTCGAGCTCGAAGGCCGTCTGGTGCGCGCCGTGGGCCGCGAGGATCGGCTGCTTCTTCGCGCTTCCGGCGGTCGGGTGTTCGGGACTTCGCTCGAGGCGCTACCCGCCTCGCTTCGTTTCTTCGCGGGCGGTGATCTCTCGGTGCGCGGCTACGACTTTCGATCGCTCGGCGAGCGCGACCCGGCGGGGCGGGTGCTCGGCGGGCGCCGGCTGCTGACGGCGAGCGCCGAGTGGGAACGGATGTTCGGTGAGCGGCTGGGCGTGGCCTTGTTCGCCGATGCGGGCAACGCCTTCGAGTCGCGTTTCCGGCCGGCGCGTGCCGGAGGTCTCGGGCTTCGCTATCGCTCCCCGCTCGGGCCGCTTCGCCTCGATCTCGCTCGCGCCCTCGACGAGCCGAAGGGCTGGCGGCTGCATGTGCGCTTGGGGCCTGAGCTATGAGGAAACTGGGGCGGGCGCTGGGGATTGTGCTTGTCGCAGCGGCTTCGCTGTTCCTCCTCGCGGTCGCGCTGCTCGGATTTCTCTTGGGGAGCACGGCGGGGATGCGCGCGCTGCTCGCGATGGTGCCCTCCGAAGTCGGACTTTCCATCGCGGAAGCCGAGGGCAGCCTCGCGGTCGGGTTCCGCCTCGAGCGGGTGGCGCTCGCGACGGCCGGCATCCAGGCCCAAACCCTCTCCGGCCGATTGTCGTGGACCTCCCTGCTCAGGGGCGAGCTCGTTTTCGCCGAGCTTCGCCTCGAAGGGATCGAAATAGAGTCCGTACCCACGGCGTCGCCTGCGGCCGAGGCGAGCGCGGGTTCTTTGTGGCCCTTTCCCTTGCCCGAGCCGGCGCTTTCCTCGCCGATCCCCATCCGCCTGATGCAGCTTGAGGCCGATGGGCGTTTGGGCGAACGGTCGTTTGCCATCGAAGGCGGTCTCGGCCTCGATGCCGAGGGGTTTTTCTTCGAGCGGCTCAGGCTTCGGCTCGAGGCACTGACCCTAGAGCTTCGGGGGCGGATCGGGGGGCCGCGCTTTCGCGCCGACGTGAGCTTCGCCCTCGCTGCGGATGCGCTGCCCGAACCCGTCACCGGGCGGATCGCCGGGGACTTCGCCGAGGCAGGCCTTCAGGCGACGATCCCGCTTGGGACGCCGCTTGCGCTTTCGCTGGTGGCGAAGGGTCTCGATCGCGAAGCGCCGGCCTTCGAGCTTCGTGCCGCGGGAGAGGGGCTTCGTCTGAACGGGATCCTCCCCGAGGCGCTCGGGGAAACGCTGGATCTGGAGCTCGAAGCGAGTCTCCTCGGACGGGCTTTCACGGTGGCGTTCCATGCCAAGGCCGAGGCGGGGGCGCTCGCCTGGCGCGCCCAGGGGCTGCTCGAGGAAAGCGGCGTGACGCTTTCGGCCCTGACCGCGGAGGCCTCGCCCTGGCTCGCGCTCGAGGGGGCGGGCGAGTTCGCCTGGGGCGGGGCGCTTCGCTTCGCGGCTGAGCTCGGGCTCAACGCGCCCGAGCCATTGGCCGCTGTCTTGCGCGGAGGGCTTCGCCTGGATGGTTCGCTCGCAGCGCTCGGCTTCGGCTTCGCAGGCACGCTCGAAGCGGCCGGTGAGCGAAGCGCGCTCGAGCTCGCCGGCCAGGCGAGCCAAGAGGGCATCGAGCTTTCCGAGTTTCGGCTTCGTCACCCGGATGGGGAAACGCGGCTTCAGGGCGCGCTTCGCTTCGCGCCGGAAGCGAGCGTCTCGCTCGCCGGCCGCCTCGCCGGTCTTCGCCTCGGGGCGCTCGGCCTTCCTTGGGCCGGTGAGCTATCGGCTGATCTTCGGCTTCACGGAGCGCTTCAGGCGGCAGGGCCGGCTCTGTCCTTGCGCATCGAGGGGCTGCGCGGGCGCATCTTCGATCAACCCCTCGCCGGAGAATCGCGCGTGGACTGGCGAGCCGGCGTGGGCGCGCTGAAGCTCGAGCTGAGTTTGGGTGAGGGGCGCCTGCGGGCGGCGCTCGAGAGCGACGGTGAGGACATCGCGGGCAGCGTCGAGCTGCACCGGCTGAGCCTGCCGCCGATGCTCGAAGCGTTCGAAGGCGAGGCGAGAATCGAGGGTGCCCTGGCCGCACCGCATTGGCGGCTCGCGCTGCGCCTCGAGCGCGCGGAGCTCAAGCCTCTGCTGCTGCGCGATCTCGCGCTCAAGGCGTGGGGCCGTGGCCTCGAGCCCGGCGAGGCGCTGACCTCGGCGGCCGAGGTGGCCCTCGCAGGACGATCGCTCGGAAGGCTCCGCGCCGAGCTCTCGAGCGGGGAGGGAATGAGGCTCGCGCTGGATCTTCAGGGTGATCAGGGTCGTTTCGAGGCCGAGCTTGTCGCATTCGCCAGAGCCGGAGACTGGCAGGGACGGATCGAGCGGGTGGCGATCGCGCTCGAGCCGCTGAGCCTCTCGTTGGTCGAGCCAGTCGCTTTCCGCGTTCGCAGCGGGACGCTCGCTCTGCTCGAAGTGCTTTGTCTGAGCGGCCAAGGTCGGCTATGCGTGCAGGCGGAGCAGCGCGAACAGGGCCTCGTCGCTGATCTCTCGGTGGAAGCGCTGCCGCTCGAGGCGCTGACGGCGAGGCTGGGTGCGCCCTGGGAGGGGCTTGCTGGCCTGCTTCGCGCTGAGCTTCAGTACGCGCCAGGCCCCTCGGCCACGCTGTCCCTACAGGTTTCGCCCACCGCCTGGCCGGGCGAGGGACCGGTTCCGCTCGAGGCGATCCGGATCGAGGCGGCGCTCCAGGGTGAAGCGCTCAGGGCGGAGGCCCTGCTCGAACCCGGTGGGCATCTGGAGCTCGTCGCCCATCGTCGCGGCGGGCAGTGGCTCGGCGAGGCCTCGGGCGCGCTCGAGCTCGCCCCCTTCGAGCCTTGGCTTGCCGGTGTGAGCGGGCTGAGCGGCCGGATCATCGCCGATTGGCGAAGCGAAGGCACCACGCCGCTCGGCGAGCTCAGGCTCAGCCTTCAGGACTTGCGCGCGGAGCTCACCGCGCTCGGAAGCGTGCTCGAAGTGCCGAGCCTGCGCCTGAGCGGCGATGGCGAAGCGCTCTCGGTGGCGGGCCAGGGGCGGATCGGGGAAGGCGATTTCACCCTCGAGGGGACGCTCGATGCAGCCGCGCAGCGCCTCAAGCTTCGCCTTCGCGGCGAGCGCTTGTGGCTGCTCGACCGTCCCGACCTTCGGCTCGCGTTGTCCCCGGAGCTCGAGCTCGCGCTCTCGCCCGAAGAGGGGCGGATCGGCGGCCGGGTCGCCATCCCCGAGGGGCGGATCGATTTCTCGCGGCTCGAAGCGGCGGAGCCGCGCTCGCGCGACGTGGTGATCGCCGGTGAAGCCGAGAGACAAACCTGGCCGGTGCACGCCGATCTGTTGCTCGAGGTGGGGCCGGAATTGCGCCTTCAGGGCTTCGGCCTCGACGGCCGCCTGCGCGGCGTGCTCGCGCTGCGCGAGCGTCCCGGCCAGCCCACCGCCGCGTTCGGGGCGCTGGAGTCCGAGGGCCGTTTCAATGCCTATGGCGCGACCCTCGAGATCCGCCGGGGACGGCTGATCTTCGCGGGTCCCATGGACGCGCCGCTGATCGATGTACGCGCCGAACGCGCGATCGAAAACGGGCCCACGGTGGCTCTGGAGGCCCGTGGCGATGCGCTCGCGCCAGAGGTCCGGCTCGCCTCGGAGCCGGCCCTGCCCGATGAGGACATCCTCGCTTACCTGATCGCCGGTCGGCCCCTGACCCAATTGCGAAGCGGAGAGGGCGCTTCGCTGGCGCAGGCGGCGACGGCGCTTGGCACCCTCGGCGGCGATCTGCTCGCGCGGCGCCTGGGCGAGCGCCTCGGTCTCGAGCTCGCCTTCGCGCAGGATCAGGGCGGAGCGGCCACGCTCACCGCCGGCCGGCAGCTTTCCCCCCGGCTTTTCCTCGGCTACGGCTTTGCCCTGGACGGCAGCGGCGGGCAACTGATCTTGCGCTACCTGCTCGCCAGGCGCTGGCGAGCGGAGGTCGAGAGCGGGGCGGCGCTGCGGGCGCGGCTCAAGTTCGAGGGAGAAAGGCGGGCGCCCTGATCGCCCCTCTTTTCGTCCTATACTGGGCGCGCCGTGCAGACGCCGGCGCTTCCGGGGGGCTTGCCATGATCCTTTCGTCCCGCGTGTGGCTCGGCGTCGCGGCCGTGCCGGTGCTCGCCGTCGCTCCGCTCGCGGCCCAGACTCCCGAGCAGGCGCTCGATCAGGCGTGGGTGGCGGTCTGCGCCAACGCCCCGCCCGGCACCGCCTTCGCCCAGCGTTGCGCCGAGATCCTCGCGGCCGGCCCGGGTTCGGGCGCGCGCCGCTCCGCGGCGGCGGTGGGCAACCGGCTCGGCCAACTCCCGGCTCAGCTCGGCGGTCCGAGCGAGCGGCGTAGTGCCGCCGAAGGCGTCCTCGGCATCGTCGCGGAGCAGCCCTGGGGGCTCTACGCGGTGGTCGGCGGCGGTCGCCACGAACGCGACGGCAGCGCCAACGAGGCGGGCTTCGACGGCGACCTGCGCCAGTTCGGCTTGGGGGTGGATCGGCGTTTCGGGGCGAACTGGGTGGCGGGCGTCCTGGTCGCTCGGATCGACGCCGAGCGGCGCTTCCCCGACGGCGGCGGCAGGGCGGACAGCCGGGAAGTAGGAGCCACGGTCTATCTCGACGGGCGGATCGGCGAAGCCACGGCCCTCCATGTCTCCCTGGGCTGGGGCGAGCGGGAGCTCGATCTCGTTCGGCGCGTCGCTTACACCCTGGTGCTGAACGCGGGCCAGCCCAATCAGAGCACGGTGTCGATCAGCGAGCTGGCGCGGGCGAGGCCGGGCGGCTCCCACACCCGAGCGGGGCTTGCGCTCCAGCGGGAGTTCGCCTTCGGCGCGAACACCGTCTCGCTGCGGCTGGCGAGCGACTACAGCAGAGTGCGGGTCGATGCCTTCACCGAGAACGGCGGTGCCGGGCTTGCCCTCCGGCGCGATGCCAATCGGCTCACTTCGCACACCCTGCAGGCGGGAGTGGAATTCGCCCGCAGCGTGTCCCTCGGATCGGGCGTGTTCAATCCCTTCCTGCGACTCGAGCTCGTGCGCGAGCTCGAGTCTTCGCCCGAGATCGCGGTGGCGCGTTTCGCCGGCGACCCCGCGGGGACGCCGATCGTCTTCGCCCGTGACCGCCTCGACCGCGACGACGCTGAGCTCTCGCTCGGTGCGGTGACCGTTCTGGCGCGAGGCTGGTCCCTGTTCGCGCAGTGGGAGCGTTTCCTCGGCAACCGCGCGTTCGATCGCCACCTGCTCTCGCTCGGACTGCGCGGCGAGTTCTGAGTTGGCCTCCCATTGCGGGCCGCGACGCGGCAGAATCGGGGCATGGACGCCGAGGTCGCCGTCGAGGAGCACGAAGACGGGGTGGGCACGAACACCGCCTCCCTCGTCCGTCGCTGGCTGGATGCCGTGCGCGAACTGACAGGCTACGACGTCGCCTACTGGACGGTGGTCGATGTCGGGGCCGGACGGCAGCAGGTTTTGGTGTCGCGTGGCGGGGCCGCGCTCTCGATCCCGGAGGGGCTCACCGTGCCGTGGAGCGAGACGCTCTGCCGACGCGCCTGCATCGCGCAAGCCCGTGTGCACGATGACATCGCGGAGAGCATGCCCGAGGCCGAGGCGGCGCTGATGCTCGGTATCCGGGCCTACGCCATGGCGCCGATCGAGGTGGAGGGGAGGCTCGAAGGGACGGTGTGTCTGGCCAGCGCGACGCCCCGAGCGCTCGTTCCTGGAGCCGACAAAGTGCTCGAGGCCGGTGCGCGGATGATCGCCGCCTTGCTGATCCGCGACCGCGAGCTCGCCGCGCTTCGTCACCGGCAAGCCGAGTTGGCGCGCGCGGCCCTGCTCGATCCGCTCACCGGTCTGGCCAATCGTCGAGCGCTGTTCAAGGCGCTCGATGATCGCCTCGCCCGCGGGCGAGTGCGCTTGGCCTTCGTGGACCTCGATGGCTTCAAGGCGATCAACGACCGCTTCGGTCATCCGGTGGGGGACCGGTTTCTGGTCGAGGTGGGACGACGTCTGCGCGGCGTAGGTGGCGAGGCCCTGCTCGTGGCGCGGTATGCGGGGGATGAGTTCGCGCTCCTTTCCGATCCTCACGCGGAGCTTGGGCTCGAGGCGTGGCAGGCGGAGATCGCCGATCGCCTGCGCGGGTCTTACCGCATCGGTGCGATCGAGCTCGATTACGACGGCGCGAGCGTGGGGGTGGTCGATTCCGAACCCGGGGATACGCCGGAGCGCTTGCTCGCCCGCGCCGATCAGGCGATGTACCGGGTCAAGCGCGCGCGCGGCAACGGTTGAGCCGTCTCACTCGCTCTGCAAGGCTTTGACGGGGTCGAGACGGGCCGCTTCGCGGGCCGGATAGACGCCGAAGGCGACCGCGATTCCGACGCAGACCGAGACCGCGAGCAGGATGGTCAGCGGCGACCAGGCCACCGGCCAGCCGGCGAAGGCGCCGATGGCATAGGCGAGTGCGATCCCGAAGACGATGCCGAGGAGGGCACCGAGCGCGGCGACGACGGCGGTCTCCGTGAGGAACTGGCGCACGATGTCCTTGCGGCGGGCGCCGAGGGCGCGCAGCAGGCCGATCTCCGCGCGGCGCTCGAGCACGCTCGCGAGCATGATGTTCATGATCCCGATGCCGCCGACCAGCAGGCTGATGCCGGCGATGCTGGCCAGAACGACGGTGAAGATGCGTTGCGTCTGCTCCTGCTGAGCGAGCAGCCGGGCGGGCACCACCACCTCGAAATCCCGCTCGCCGCCGTGACGGCGGGCGAGGAGCTCGGCCAGCGGCTCGGCGAGCGGAGCCACCGGTTGGTCAGCGGCCACTCGCAGCCGGAAGCCGTCGATCTCGCTCGCGAGCAGCGGATGCGCGAAGCGCTTCTGAGCGGTGGCGAGCGGCAGGTACACGTGGTTTGCCTCGCCGCCGATGCGCTGGCCCTGGAACTCGTTGCGGGCCAGGCTTCGGTCGGCGAGGATGCCGATCACCTCGACCCACACGTGGTTGATCTTGACCCGCCCATGCAAAGCCCCGCCGTTGGGGAACAAGGCCCGTGCCGCCTCGCTTCCGAGCACCGCCACCGGGGCCGCGGCACGCTCCTCGGCATCGCCGAAGCGCCTTCCTGCGCGGATTTCGAGGTGGGCGAGATCGAAATGCTCCGGACTCACACCGAACACCCGCGCGTCGGAATCGCCCTGCTCGCTGAAAAGCTCCCAGACGCGTACCTCCTTGAGCGCGCTCGCTGCCTCCACCATCGGAAAGCTCTCTCGTGCCGCCTCCAGATCCCGCAGCGAGAGACCGGCGGATCGAGTGCGCAGATCGCGCAGCGCCTCCGCCTCGGCGGGCCGATCATGGACGATCAGGTTGCGCAGGCCGAGTCCGTCGATCAGGGTCAGCGCCTCTCGGCGTCCTCCTTCGCCGACGGCGAGCATCGCGATCACCGCGCCCACCCCGAAGATCATGCCGAGCAGGGTGAGGGCGGTGCGCAGGCGGTGGAGCCAGAGCTGATCGAGGGCCTGGCGGATGAGGTCGGCACCGTTCATGATGCGTTCCTCGTGCCGCGCAGCAGGACGCGCTCGCCCGCCGAGAGGCCGTCGGTGATCTCGACCCGAGTGGCCGAGCGCAGCCCGAGCGCCACCCGCCGGCGCTCGTTGCCGCGCCGGCCGGCCACTTGCACGAAAGCGCCCTCCGGCGTCTCCTCGAGCGCGAGGAGGGGCACGCTCAGCACGCCGCGGCGTTCGGCGACCAGGATCTCGGCGGAGAGCCGTTGGCCGACCCGCATCCGCTCACCGTCCACCTCGTCGAGTTCCACCCGAAGCCCGAAGTATTTGACCGGGTTCTGGCGCTCTCGGGGAGCGGCGACGGCATCCACGCTCGCCACCCGTCCGGTATAGACCCGCTCCGGTGCCGCGTCGAGCCGCAGCCGCACCCGCTGGCCGGCGGCCAGGCCCTGGGCCTCCGACTCGGGCACGAAGATCCGTGCCGCGAGCTTGCCCGGCACCGGGATGCGGGCGACCGAAAAGCCGGGAAAGACGGGCTGGCCCGGCTCTAGCGGCTCGCCCCAAAGATTGCGCTCGCGCACCACCTCGCCGGCGATGGGCGCGCGCAGCTCCATGTGTTCGAGCGCCTCGCGGTTGATCCTGAGGGCCTCTTCCTGCGTGCGACGCCGGGCGTCGAGCAGCGCGAGCGCCCCCTCGGCGCGTTCACCCCGGAAGTCGTCGCGGAAGCGCAGGAAGCGCTCGCGCGCCTCTAGCCAGGCGAGATCGGCGAGTTTGTCGATGATCTCGTTGCGAGCGTAGAGGCGCTCGTCGAGGAGCGGGAAGCGCTCGATCAGGCCTCGTTCCAGGCCGATCTCCCTGAGGCCGGCGGCGATGTCGCTTTGTTCGAGGGCGAGCTGCCCTTCGGAGAGCCCGCGCTCGAGGGCGAGCCGAGCGAGCTCCAGCGCCGCGTTCGCGGCATTGCGCGCATAGAGCCGACCCTCGAAGCGGGCCACCGGATCGCCGGCCTCGACTCGGGTGCCGTCGGGGACGATCCAGGCCAGCATCAGCGGGAAGTTCTGACCCGTGGGTAGGGCGATCGGCACGCTCTCGGTGCTCTCGAGGAAGCCCTCGCCGCGGATCTGCACGATGAAATCCCCGGGCTGGACCACCAAGCTCGGCGCCTCGACCGATGAGGGGGCGCAGGCGCCGGCGAGCAGGCAGGCGAGGATCGGGATGCCTCTCATTGCAGGCGTACCCTCTGGCCGGCGGCGAGCCCCTGAAGCACCAAGAAGCCGTCGCCGATGCGCGGCCCAAGCCGGACCGGCTGCTCACGCCCACTCAGACCCTCGGCGAGCTCGACGCTCGCACCGCGATCGCCGATCCGCACGGCTCGCGCCGGGACCACGATCGCCGAAGGCAGCGTCTGAAGGACGATCTCGGCGACCAAGGACATCCCCGGGCGCATGAAGGAAGGATCGGGTTCCTCGATCGCGATCTCGGCGTCGATGACCATCGCCGCCGATTCCCGCGCGCGCTGCCGCAAGGTCGGATGGATGCGGCGGATGGTGCCGGCGAACACCCGGTCGGGGTCGGCATCGAGCACGATGCGCGCCGGCATCCCCACTGCGATCCGCCCGGCATGGCGCTCGGGCACCTCGACACGGGCCACCATGCGGCTGAGGTCGGGGATCTCGGCGATGGTCTGGCCGGGCCAGACCCGGCTGTTCTGGGAGAACTTCTCGCCGCTGAAATCGGTGCGCACCACGACCATGCCATCGCGCGGCGCCTTGAGCTCGAAGGCTTCGAGATCGCGCTGGATCTGATCCCGCTCGAGGGTCTTGCGCTCGATCTCGGCGCGGACGGCAGCGATGGCGTTGGCCTCCGCTCGCTCGGCCAGGCGGCTGCGCTCCGGCTCGCGCTCGGCCAGCCACTCGGCCAGCCGGCGTTCGATCGCGAGCTTGCGGTACTCGACCCCAGGCACCAGCGCCTCCGGCTGCTCGGCTTTGCGCCGCGCCTTCTCCGCCTGCATCCGTCGCTCCTCGATGCGTAGGCGGCGCTCTTCGGCGGCCTCGACCTTGCGGGTCTCGAGCTGCGTGAGCTCGGAGCGCTTCTGCTCGAGCTCCGCCTCCACTTGGCGGAGACGGTCGCGCAGGGCAGCGGTATCGATCGCGACCACGGTTTGGCCACGCCGCACCCGCGCACCGTCGGGAAGCAGCCGCTCGATCGAGAAGTTCCAGAACATCTGGCTGGGGGAGGGGACGGTGAGCCTCGCGCTGTTGGAGGATTCGAGACTGCCGGGCACGCGCAGGGTGATCTCGACGGGGCGCGAGGCGAGCTCCACCACCTCGCCCTCGCGCGCGCAGCCGGCCGTGAGGGCGAACAGCATCGCCGGCAGCAGGATCCGCCTCATCGCTGTCCGAGCTCCAGATCCTCGGGCCGCGTCTCGACCCGCACGCTGATGCCGGGCTTGAGCGTCTCCGCCGCGGATGGCTCAAGGGCGACCAGCGCCTCGAACCAGGCTGCCCGTCCCCAGAGGCTGCGCGTCTGACCCTGGCCGGAGAGGGAGACGATGCGACCCGGAAGGACGAGATCGGGCCGGCTATCCGGGATCACCCGTACCGCCTGGCCGACGGCGACCCGCAACAGGTCCGACTCGTGGACTTGGGCGCGGACCACCGGCCGGAGGTTTTTCGAGACGATCGCCACCACCTCGCCGCTGCTCACCGTATCACCGGGAAAGAGTTTGCTGACCACGCCGCGGAAGCGCGTCGATCCGTACTGCACGAAGCCGCCTTCGCGGGTGCGCAAGACCAGGCTTTGAATCTGCGCCCTGAGGTCGGCGAGCTCCTCTTCGAGGCGGCGGGCGGAGAGGCGCGCGTCCTCCTCGGCGGCGATCAGGCGCTTCCGGGCGATCGAAAGCCGCTGTTCGGCGAGGCGGACCTGCTGATCGGCCTTTTCGAGTTCGGTCTGGTGGCGTTCGAAGTCGAAGGGAGGGATGAAGGCTTCGGGGATCGCCGCATCCACCGCCGCCCGTTCGCGCCGCGCCTGCGCCTCGGCGAGGGCGATTTCGGCTTCCAGCACCGCGAGCGCGGCCTCGTCCCGGGCCTTGCGGCGCGCCTCGAGGGTCTGGCGCTGCTCGGCCTCCTTCTGGCTCAGACGATTGGCCAGTTCGCTCGGGTCGAGGCGAACGACCTCGGCGCCGGCAGGCACGAACTCGCCCTCCGGCGCCATCCACTCGATGGTCAGGCGCCAAGCGTCGGTGTTGGGGGCGGTGAGCCGCTCGGCCTCGGCATCCTCCACCGTGCCGGTGAGCAGCACCGGCCACTCAGGGGAGGGCGCGGCCAGCAGCAGGGAGAGAAGCGCGAGCTCAGGCCACATGACGGTCGCTCTCGATGCGCCCATCGCGCAGGACGATGATCCGGCGCGCATGGGCGGCGATGTCTTCCTCGTGAGTGACCAGCACCACGGTCTGGCCCTCGCGGTTGAGCTCGACGAACAAGGTCATGATCTCCCGAGAGGTGCGGGAATCGAGGTTGCCGGTAGGCTCGTCGGCGAAGATCACCGCGGGATGATTGATCAGCGCGCGGGCGATCGCCACCCGTTGTCGCTGGCCGCCGGAGAGCTGGTTGGGGCGATGATGCAGTCGCTCGCCGAGACCGAGGCGCTGGAGCAGGGCCGTGGCCCGGTCGCGGACCTCGGGCGTGATTCCTCCCGCGTAGCGCGCGGGCAGCAGCACGTTGTCGAGGGCGCTCAGCCGCGGTAGGAGATGGAAGGCTTGGAAGACGAAGCCGATGCGTCGGGCCCTGAGCGCCGAGCGTTCGTCGTCGCCAAGGGCGGCCACCTCCTGACCATCGAGCCAATAGCGTCCGCCGTCGGGGCTGTCGAGACAGCCGAGGACGTGCATCAGCGTGGACTTTCCCGAGCCCGAGGGGCCCATGACGGCGACGAACTCGCCGGCCTCGATCGCGAGATCGATGCCGTCGAGGGCGCGGATTCGCTCCTCGCCGAGGCGATAGACCTTGAGGAGTCCTTCGGTGCGGATCACATCATCCTTCCGGATCGGAGGGATAGCGAAGACCGCAACGGGCCGAGGAAAGTTTCAGGCGAACGCCCCAGGCCGCGTGCCGCACGCGCTCAGCGAGCCGAAGCGGAGACGGGGCCGAGATCGGCCGGGGGTATTTGCTCAGCCGCGCCGGGCGGGACGATAGGGCGCGAGCGCGTTGATCAGCGCCGAAAGGTGCGGGCGGATCGCCTGCGCGGCCTGCTGTTCGGCGTTGAGGGTGGTGAAGTCCACTTTCTCGCGCCAGCCTGTGCCGAGCGCCCGGTTCTCCGGCACCGAGTAAGCCCGGACCTGGAGGTTTGCCGAGTAGAGGGTGGATGCCTCGCCGTAGTAGGTGAGCACCTGCGAGCCGAGCGGCTCGGCGCGGATCAGCACGAGCAGTTCGGCATGAGGCTTGAGTCGGCGCATGAGCTCGGCGAGGTCCACGCCTGCGGCGTCGCGAAGCCCCGAGAGGCCCGGCACGAGCTCGGGATCGACCAACTCGAAGCCCTCGTCACCGAGGAGCTCGAAGAGACGCTGCTCGGCGGGGCGACTGATGATCGGGTCGCCCACGGCGACGATGACCAGGCGCGGCACGCTACGCATTGGTGCGGGCTCTCGGCGCGCGAGCCGGGTGTCCTCGGCCGCGGAATCGCGGGCGGCCGCCGCGCTCTTCCTCAATGGCGCAGCCGCGCGAGGGGTCGCGCTGCCCGCGGCCGCCCGTTCCTCCTGCCGCGAGATGCTTTCGACGTTCGCCAAGCTCGACTCGGAGGCCGAGCGCGCTTCGGCGCGATCCGGTGCCGAGGCCAGCGGCGATTCGCTTCGGGAATCGGCGACGGGGATCGCCATGTCTGCAACCGAGTCCGGCTCGGCCGCACTCGAAACTCCCGGGGCGGCCGAATCGAGGGCGGTGTCGCTTTCCGCGACCGCTGCGGCTGCCTCGGCCTCGTCCGCAGCCGGTGCGGCGCCAAAGAGCCTGGCCTGGGATGCGCCGGCCGCCGAACCGCTTCCGGTCGCGGCCATCGATTCGCCGACGCGCGTGCCGGTGGCATCCGCGGGGGCGGGCGCTGAAGGCGTTTTCGCGGCCTCGGCCGCAGAAGCGGGGGCGAGGTCGGTCTCGGGTTTGAGGAAGGGAATCTGCTCGCGGAAAGCCCATACCGATCCGGCGAGCAGCAGAAGCGCGCCCACCGCCACGAGCGGCGCGAGCGGACGGCGTGCGCTCGGCCTCAGGGATTCGACTTTGACCAGGGAGCCCTGCTCACGGAGGGGCGTCGCCGTGCGAGATGCTGCGCTCTGACCGCGCGAGGACACCGGGGTCGGCTGCGCCAGGACGGTGGAGGCTGCCGGCGAGGACCTCGCCTCCTGGCGAAGCGTGGCGTGCGCGCTCGTCCGACCGGCGAGCAGGGGATGCGCGGCCACCGCCGCCGCCAGTGCATGGCAATCCTGAAAACGCTCCTCCGGCTCCTTGGCGATCATTCGCTTGAGGATCAGAGCGAGGCCCTCGTCCACCTCGGATGCGAGCTCGCGGACGTCGGGGATCTCCGCCTTGACCACCTCGAGCATCAGACCGAGCGGGCTCTCGTCCTTGAAGGGGATCTGACCGGTGAGCATCTCGAAGAAGACGATGCCCAGGCTGAAGATGTCCGAGCGGGCATCCACGGGCTTGCCGAGGCAGACCTCGGGCGAGAGATAGCCTGGCGTGCCGACGAACTCCCCGGTCGAGGTGAGCTTGCGCGAGAAATCGCGGCTGGAGAGCGCGATGCCGAAGTCGGCGATCTTGACCAGGCCGCGGCGTGTGAGAAGGAGGTTGCCCGGCTTGATGTCGCGGTGGATCACCCCGCGGTCGTGGGCGGCGGCGAGGCCGAGCGCGGTCTGGTGCAGGATCGAGAGGGCCTCCGCGGGGGCGAGCTTGCCCTCGCGCTTGAGCTTCGCCGAGAGCGACTCCCCCTCGATGTACTCCATCGCGAAGTAGGGCTGACCCTCCTCGGTGCCGATGGTGTAGATCTGGATGATGTGCGGATCGCTGAGCGCCGCCATCGCCCGCGCTTCGCGCAGGAAGCGTTCCACCACGACCGGGTCGTGGGCCAGCGCCTCGGACATGACTTTGATCGCGACGTGGCGGTCGAGGTCGGCCTCGAAGGCCTTGTAGACGGCACCCATGCCCCCGCGCCCGAGCTCGGCGATGACCTGATAAGGACCGAATCGTTCGCGCATCGCGGCGACCCTTCTCACAGCTTCGCCGAGTATGACGCAGCGGGGTGCCTCGAGCGGAAAGGAAGAGCGTGGGTGGTTTCGCCGGCATTCAGCATTGCGGCGGAGAGGCGAAGCCCTGCGATAGGCTATCGCTCATCGCTTCGCCGTTCCTTCGGGGAGAGACTTCATGCGCCGCCGCGATTTCCTGATCAGCTCCGCCGCCGTGCTCGCCACTGCGTGTTCCCGCCCGCAGGAGCCGGGGCCTGGCGGGCAGGACGGCGGCCAGCGCTTCCAATGGAAGATGGTGACCTCCTGGCCGCCCAACTTCCCGGGGCTCGGCACGGGTGCGGCCGAGCTCGCGCGAATGATCAGCCGAGCGAGCGGCGGGCGCCTCACGGTCAGGATCTACGCCGCCGGCGAGCTGGTTCCGGCCTTCGAGGTCTTCGATGCGGTCTCCCGCGGCACCGCCGAGATGGGCCATACCGCGGCCTACTACTGGAAAGGCAAAGCCGAGGCCGCGCCTTTCTTCTGCACCATGCCCTTCGGCTTCAACGCTCAGGAGATGAACGCTTGGCTCTACCACGGCGGGGGGCTCGAACTCTGGCGGGAGCTCTACGCTCCCTTTGGGCTGGTGCCTTTCCCTGCCGGCAACACCGGGATGCAGATGGCCGGCTGGTTCAAGCGCGAAATCCGCAGCATCGAGGACCTGCGCGGGCTCAAGATGCGGATCCCGGGTCTCGGCGGCGAGGTGATGGCGCGGCTCGGGGTGGTGCCGGTGAATCTGCCCGGGGGAGAAATCTTCACCGCGATGCAGACGGGGGCGATCGATGCCTGCGAATGGGTGGGGCCCTACAACGACCTCGCCTTCGGTTTCCACCGGGTGGCCAAGTACTACTACTACCCCGGATGGCAGGAGCCCGGCCCCACCCTCGAGTGCATCGTCAACAAAAAGGCGTACGAAAGCCTGCCCGAGGACTTGCAAGAGCTCATCGCCGCCTGCTGCGCTGCGGTCAACGATCGGATGCTCGCCGATTACACCGCGCAGAACCGGATCGCTCTCAAGACCCTGATCGAGGAGCATGGGGTCGAACTGAGGCCGCTGCCTGAGGAGGTGCTCGCGGCTCTGCGCCAGGCAAGCGAAGAGGTGATCGGCGAATCGGCGCGTCGCGATGCGATGAGCGCCAAGGTGCGCGAATCCATGCACGCCTTCAGGGAGGCAGTGGCGGCCTGGCACCGGATCTCCGAGCGGGCGCACTACGAGCTTCGCGGCTGAGCCCGTCGGCCCATCGGCGCGGACACGGGCCGCAAGCGCAGAGGCATCGCGCCGACGATTGGCGCTCCGAGAAGTTATGCCACGAGCGGCCCTCGCGGCGCGCGATCGCCTTGCCCTCACCGGCACCTGCCGCGGAGGCGTTCGGTGCGATTCCCGCATCCCGGCTTCGCTCGGGGCCGCCCCGGCCCTGCCTCTTCGAGCCCTTTCGCGCCGTTTCGCCCATCGCCTACGGCGGCGCTTGCGGGGGAACGGGCCAGGAGAGCGCCGCATGGGCCGCTCAGGGCGAGAGTGAGGGCCATCGAGCGCATGGCGTCCCTCCGCCATCGTTGAAGGAATTTTGCGCAGAAGCGCGCGGAGGCGAAACATCCTGTCGAATCAGGGATTTTCGGCGAGCGCCCAGGAGCACGAGGGGTGCGCGCATCGGTGGAATGCGCCCTGCCAGGCGAAGTCCGAGCGATCGCAGACGATTGGCCTTCTCAGGCCGCTTGCCGAAGACCCGATAGGCCGCTCCAGGCGGCCGCCACTTCCTCCATGCTCACGGCTTGGACATGCCCACCGCGATGCGGCCCGCCGAGGGCGATGATCGGCGTCCCAGGGGGACCGACGGGACGCCAGCGCTCCGGCGCGGCATGGCCAAAGAGCACCACGAGCGGCGTGCCCATCGCCGCTGCGAGATGCGCTGGCCCGGAATCGATCGCGATCATGCTGTGAGCCTGCGCGCAAAGGGCCGCGAGGCGCATGAGCGGTAGCTCGCCGGCAAGCACATGCACCCGCGGATCGCCGATGCCCCGGGCGATCTGGCGGCAGAGCCGCCGCTCGCGCGCCACTCCACAAAGGAGAATGCTCAAGCCGGGTCGGACCGCGAGCAGGGTGCGACCAAGCCGTACCCAGCGGTCGAGCGGCCAGAACTTGGGGTGGCTCTGGGTCGCGAAAAGGCCCCTTTTCAGGGTGCGTTTGTTGCCGGGCTGGAAGAGCACGAAGGGCGGCTCGATGCCGCGCTCGTGAAGGAATGCCTTCAGGTCGCGCTCGGCCTCCTCGCCAAGCGCGATGCGCGGCACCATCGGCGGCGGGACCGGCAAGGAGGGCGCGGGATAGGCGGGCGGCGAGCGTTCGGCGACCGCCCGCCACTGCTCGAGCCAATGCATCCGGGCGAGCGTCTTGGGGTCGTAGCCCTCGTAGGCATCGACCATCCGCTCGCGGCCGATGCCGGCGCGCTGAAGCAGCCAGCGGGTCTTCTCGGTGTCATCGCAAAAGTAAACGGGACCCTCGCGCGCGCGTAGCCACTCCACGAGCCGCCATTGCTCGCGCGAAAGCCAGTAGGGCGTCTTGCGGCTGCGGATGAGCCGGATCTCCCCGACCTTCGGCTGCCCGGAGAGGAGCTCGCTGGTCCATGGGCCGGAGCCGAGCAGGTCCACCTTGCTGCGATAGCGATCGGCCAGGCGCTCGATGAGCGGCTTGATCAGCACCATGTCGCCGAGGGCGCCGAAGCGCACCACCAGGGGGCGCCTTGGATCCTCGGGCCATGGGCTGGGCGCGGGCATGTTCTCAGGCCTCGAGGTAGAGCTCGCCGCCGCCCTGGCGGAAGGCCTCGGCGCGCTCGGCCAAGCCTCGCTCGATCGCCGCCTCGGCGCTCAAGCCCTCGGCCTCGGCGTACTGGCGAAGCTCCTGCGTGATTTGCATCGAGCAGAACTTGGGCCCGCACATCGAGCAGAAATGGGCAAGCTTGTGCGCCTCCTTGGGCAGGGTCTGATCGTGGAAAGCCTCGGCCCGCTCGGGATCGAGGGCGAGGTGGAACTGATCGCGCCAACGGAAGGCGAAACGCGCCTGGGAGAGCGCATCGTCGCGGGCCTGAGCCAGCGGGTGCCCCTTGGCGAGGTCGGCGGCATGGGCGGCGATCTTGTAGGCGATGATGCCCTCGCGCACGTCGTCTTTGTCAGGCAGCCCCAAGTGCTCCTTGGGGGTGACGTAGCAGAGCAAAGCGGTGCCGTACCAGCCGATCAGCGCGGCGCCGATGGCGCTTGCGATGTGGTCGTAGCCCGGGGCGATGTCGGTGACGAGCGGGCCCAGGGTGTAGAAGGGCGCTTCCTTGCACCAGGCGAGCTCCTTGTCCATGTTCTCCCGGATCAGGGGCATGGGGACGTGGCCCGGCCCCTCGATCATCACTTGCACGTCGTGCTTCCAGGCGATTTCGGTGAGTTCGCCGAGGGTCTTGAGTTCGGCGAACTGCGCCTCGTCGTTGGCATCGGCGATCGAGCCCGGGCGCAGCCCGTCGCCGAGCGAGAAGGCCACGTCGTAGGCCTTCATGATCTCGCAGATCTCCTCGAAGTGCTCGTAGAGGAAGTTTTCCCGGTGGTGGGCGAGGCACCACTTGGCGATGATCGAGCCGCCGCGCGAGACGATGCCGGTAACGCGACGGGCGGTGAGCGGGATGTGGGCCAAGCGCACGCCGGCGTGGATGGTGAAGTAATCCACTCCCTGCTCGGCTTGTTCGATCAGGGTGTCGCGGAAAACTTCCCAGGAGAGCGCCTCCGGTCGGCCGCCGACTTTCTCGAGGGCTTGGTAGATCGGCACGGTGCCGATCGGCACCGGGCTGTTGCGGATGATCCACGCGCGCGTCTCGTGGATGTCCCGGCCGGTGGAAAGATCCATGACCGTATCGGCACCGTAGCGGATGGCGCGGATCATTTTTTCCACCTCCTCGGCGATCGAGGAAGAAAGCGCCGAGGTGCCGATGTTGGCGTTGATCTTGGTCAGGAACGCGCGGCCGATGACCATCGGCTCGAGCTCGGGGTGGTTGACGTTCGCCGGCAGGATGGCGCGGCCGGCGGCGATCTCCTCGCGCACGAACTCGGGTGTGACCACCTCCGGGAAGCGAAGCCCGAAGCTTTCGCTGCGCTGGCGGCGCACCGGCAGCCCAAGCTCGGCCAGACGCTCGCGCAGCTGGTTCTCGCGGATCGCCGCGAACTCCATCTCGGGAGTGATGATCCCGCGGCGGGCGTAGTGAAGCTGGGTCACGTTGGCGCCCGGCTTGGCGCGGCGGATCGGCGGCGGGGTGGGGAAGCGCCGGGGATGGCGCGCTCGCTCGCGTGCATGAGCGGAGGCCGACTGCGGCTGGACGTCGGTGTCCCCGCGCTCCTCGATCCAGCGCTCGCGAATACGGGGCAGGCCGGAGGCAAGCTCGATCACGGCCTTCGGGTCGGTATAGGGGCCGCTCGTGTCGTAAAGCACGAAAGAGCGCCCGTCGCCGAGCGCGACCTCGCGCATCGGCACCAGGACATCCGTGCGGCTGCCTTGGACGTAGATCTTGCGCGAGCCGGGGATGGGACGATTCAGCTCGCGATCGAGCGATGGTGGATTCGGTTCGGGTGCGGCGCTCACAGGGGATCCTCTCAGCTCGGGGGGGAAGCAAGCAGGCGTGAGGCCGACCGAAGCTCCCTACGCCGGGACGATCCGGATCAGGTTCGAAGGGTCTCTCTCAGCCCGGCAGGCCGGGCACCCCTGCTTCGCACGCCGTGATTTCACCATGCCCGGGCGCTGCTGTCAGCCTTTCGGGCCAGAGGTATGACCTTTGGCCCTTGCCTGCACCCGAGCGGGCATTGTATATTACGATCATCTAATCTTATGCCGGGTGGTGAGCGGCCTTTAGAATGCCGACTCTCCCTCCCCTTTCGACGCCGCGATGATCTTCGATTTCGATAAAGCCCGGACGGCCATGGTCGAGCAGCAGATCCGTCCTTGGGAGGTGCTCGATCCGCGCGTGCTCGAAACGCTGCGCAGCGTGCGCCGGGAAGAGTTCGTGCCGGTCGCGCATCGCAAGCTCGCTTTCAGCGATCTCGCCCTGCCCTTGCCCCACGGCCAGCAGATGATGCGGCCGGTCGTCGAGGGGCGGATGCTGCAAGCGCTCGCGCTCGGTGTCGATGAGTCGGCGCTCGAAATCGGTACCGGCTCCGGCTTCATCGCCGCATGCCTCGGGCATCTCGGCCATGAGGTGCTCAGCGTGGAGATCTTCCCCGATCTCGCCGAGGCGGCTGCCGCGAGACTCGCGCGCCTCGGTTTTTCCAATGTTCGGGTGCTTGAGAGGGACGCGCTCAAGGATTTCGATCCGGGCAGGCGCTTCGATGCCATCGCGGTCACGGGCGCGGTGGCGCAGCTACCCGCGCGCTTCCTCGACTGGCTTGCGCCGGGAGGTCGGCTGTTCGTGGTCGAAGGCCGTCCGCCGGCGATGGAAGCGGTGCTCTACGTCCGTGAAGCGGAGAGTGCGGTGCGCCGCGAGAGCCTTTTCGAGACCGAGCTGCCTTATCTGATAGGCGCCGAGCCCGAGCCGCTTTTCCGCCTCTGAAGATCCCTCGCACTCGAGAACCCGATGCGCAGACTCCTCTTCCTTGCCGGTTTCCTCTCGCTGGGCTCCGCCTCGGCTTCCGATTTGATCACCGCCTTCGAGGCGGCGCGCGAGAGCGACCCGCAGTTGCGTCTGGCCGATTCGGCACGCCTGGCCGAGGCCGAGGGGGTGGTGCAGGCGCGAGCCGCACTCCTGCCCTTCGTCGGTGCCAACGTCAGCTACTCGCGCTCTTCGAGCGAGGGGGAGCTTCCTGCCGGCGGCCGCTTCGAGAGCTCCAGCCGCTCGCGCAACTACGGGGTGTCGCTGCAACAAGTGATCTATGACCACGCGAGCTACGCCCGACTGCGTGCCGCGCGCGCCTCGGCCTCGCGGGCGGACGCGGAGTATCAGGGCGCGCTCAATGCCCTCATCCTGCGCGTCGCCGAGCGCTATTTCGAGGTCCTGACCGCGGTCGAGACCCTTGCCTCGGCGCGTGCCGAGGAGCGCGCGGTCAAGCGCCAGCTCGAACAGGCCGAGCAGCGCTTCGAAGTGGGGCTGACCGCGATCACCGACGTCCACGAAGCGCGCGCGCGCTACGATGCCGCCCGCGCGGGGGCGATCGCCGCGGCCAATGCGCTCGATGACGCGCGAGAAGCCCTCGCCGAGCTCACAGGACGCAGCTTCGCCGATTTCCGCGCGCTGGCCGGCGATCTGCCGAGTCTGCGCCCCGACCCCGAGGCGATCGAGGCTTGGGTGCGCCTCGCCGAGGAGACCAATCCCACGCTTCGAGCGCGAAAGCTCGCGGTGGATGCGGGGGAGGCGCTCGTCGAGGCAGCTTACGCCGGCCATTACCCGACTCTCAGCCTGAGCGCCGGCTGGCAGGACAACACCACGCTGCGCGGGCAGATGGGACCTTTCAGCCCGCGTTCGACCGAATCCGACAGCATCAGCCTGTCGCTGCGCATTCCGATCTTCGAAGGCTTCGCCGTGCAGTCGCGAGTGCGGCAATCGGTTCACCGGCGCGATCAGGCGCTCGATCAGCTCGAGGCCGACCGCCGCGCCGTGCTGCGCCAGACGCGCAATGCCTATCGGGCGGTGATCGCGGGTCTCAGCGAGGTCGAGGCCCGCCGTCAGGCCCTGGTCTCGGCCCAAAGCGCGCTCGAGGCGACCCAGGCCGGATTCGAGGTGGGAACCCGCACCATCGTCGATGTGCTGCTCTCGCAGCAGCAGCTTTTCGCCGCCCAACGCGAATACGCCCGCGCCCGGCACAACTTCCTGCTCAACCATCTGCGCCTGAAGACGGCGGCCGGGGTGATCGAGCGCTCGGATCTGGAAGCCTTCAACCGCCTGCTGACCCGGCGGATCGATCTCGCCGAGCTGATGGCCTCCGAGGAGGCACCCTGAGCGCAGGCGAACGCCGGTCGCAGGCCGGTCAACTTCCGGTCACCGTGCGGTCATGATCCTCGCTTATCCCTGCCGAGTCCTTCGAGCGGGGTCTTGCAGGTGCGCGCACGGTCGATTGTTCTTTCCGGATTGCTCGCGGCCGGTTCGGCCGCCGCCCAAGTGGCGGAGCTCGTTCGTATCGGGGGATATACCTCGGGTCTCGGCAGCGGCTCGGTGGAAGTCGTCACCTACGATCCGCAGACGCGGCGGGCATTCACCGTCAACGGTGTAAGCCCATCCTTCGACATCCTCGATCTCTCCGAGCCGACGGCACCTCAACGGATCCGGCGCGTCCCCATCGCCGATGGCTCGCCCAATAGCATCGCCCATCATCGCGGCCTAATCGCGGTGGCGGTGCAGGATGCCGACCCGCAGCGGCCGGGGCGCGTGGAGTTCTACGACCGCGACGGCAACTTGCTGCGCCGCCTCGCCGTGGGGGCGATGCCCGACATGCTCGTTTTCTCGCCGGATGGGCGCTTCCTGGTGACCGCCGACGAGGGCGAGCCGAGCCCCGATTACGCCCGCGACCCCGAGGGCACGGTCTCGATCGTCGATCTCGCAGGCGGGCTCAACCAGGCGCAGGTGAGGACCGTCCGCTTCGCCGATTTCGATACCGGGGGGCCGCGTCATCGCGAGCTGCCGGCGGGACTGCGCATTTTCGGCCCGCGGGCGAGCGTGGCTCAGGACCTGGAGCCTGAGTACATCGCCATTTCTCCCGACAGCCGCCTCGCCTTCGTGAGCCTCCAGGAGAACAACGGTCTTGCGGTGATCGATCTCCTCGCCGGCCGCGTGGAGCGAATTTTGGCGCTCGGTCTCAAGGACCATGCCCTCCCCGGCCAAGGGCTCGATCCCAGCGATCGCGATGGGCCGTCAGGAAGCGGGGCGATCCGCATCCGCCAGGTGCCGGTGCGAGGGATGTACCAGCCCGATGCGCTCGCGCTCGTGCCGCTGCCGCAGGGCGGGCTTGGGGTCCTGACGGCGAACGAGGGCGATGCCCGCGACTATCCCAGTTTCAGCGAGGAGCAGCGCGTGGGGTCTTCCGGATATGTGCTCGATGCCCAGCGCTTTCCGAATGCCGCGGCGCTCAAGCAGAACGCGGAGCTCGGGCGGCTGGTGGTGAGCAACCGCTCCGGCGACCGCGATGGCGATGGGGATTTCGACGAGATCCATGCCTTCGGGGCGCGCTCTGTCTCCCTGTTTCACGGCCTCGATGGGGTCTTGCTCTGGGACAGCGGCGATCAGCTCGAGCGGATCACCGCGCTCTCGGTTCCGGGAGTCTTCAACTCGGAGGGAACCCACGAAAGCTTCGACACGCGCAGCGACAACAAGGGCCCCGAACCGGAAGCGCTGGCGGTGGGCGAGGTCGCCGGGCGGCGCTATGTCTTCGTCGGTCTCGAGCGCACCGGCGGTTTTGCCATTTACGATTTCACCGACCCGGTGAGGCCGCTGCTCCTCGGCTACAGCCCGAGTACCCATGGTGATCGGTCGCCCGAGGTGATCCATTTCGTCCCCGCGAATGAAAGCCCCAATGGCCGGCCGCTTCTGCTCGCCGCCCATGAGGTGTCGGGGACGCTCGGGATCTACGAGCTTCGGCTTTGCCGCGGCGGCCCGGCCGCGCCCTCCTTGTTCTGTCCCGCGGAGGCCCGCGGCCGCGCCTTCTGAGCCGCGGTCAGGAAGGCTGCGATCGCACCGTCCTCGGCCACCGGCTCCCCCGGAAAAGGCAGCTGCCAGGCCGCAGCGGCAAGCGCCTCGGCTTCGCCTCGCGCATACTCGAAGCCGACCAGCACCCGGCCGTAGGCGGCGCCGTGGTTGCGATAGTGAAAGAGGGTGATGTTCCAGCGCCCGCCGAGCGCTTCGAGAAACTGAAGCAAGGCTCCCGGCCGCTCCGGGAAGCGGAAGTGGAAGAAATGCTCGCGTAAGCGCCGCGGGGCGCGGCCGCCGACCATGTGGCGGACGTGCAGCTTGGCGATGGGATCCTCGGTGAGATCGAGCGCGCGATAGCCGCCCTCCGCGAACAAGCGAAGGAGCGCCGCCCGCTCCTCGTGACCACTGATGCGCAGGCCGACGAAGACCCACGCCCGTTCGGGATCGGCGTAGCGATAGTTGAACTCGGTGATCGGACGCTTACCGACCAGGCGAGCGAAAGCGAGGAAGGCGCCTTGGCGCTCTGGAATCTCGACGGCGAAAAGCGCCTCCTCGCCGCTGCCGAGGCTGGCGCTTTCCGCGACATGGGCGAGGCGCTCGAAGGCGATGTTGGCGCCGCTGACCACCGCCGCGAGGCTGAGGCCGCTTGCCGCGCTTCGCTCGCAGAAGCGCTTGAGCCCCGCGACCGCGAGCGCGCCAGCCGGCTCGACCAGGGTGCGGGTGTCCTCGTAGATGTCGCGGATGGCGGCGCAGACCGCATCGCTATCCACCGTGATCACCTCATCCACCCGCGGGGCGAGGAGCTCGAAGTTGAGCGCTCCCACCTCGCGCACCGCGCAGCCGTCCACGAACAGTCCGACCTGCGAAAGCGCGACCGGCCGTCCGGCGCGCAGAGCGGCGGCGAGGCATGCGGCATCCTCGGGCTCGACCGCGATCAGGCGCACATCCGGACGCACGGATTTGAGGTAAACCGCCATGCCGGCCGCCAAGCCGCCGCCGCCCACCGGCACGAACACGGCATCGAGGGGGCCTGGGTGTTGGGCGGTGAGCTCCATCGCCACCGTGCCTTGGCCGGCGATGATCAGCGGATCGTCGAAGGGATGGATGAAGGTGCTGCCGCGCGCTTCGGCGAGCTTCCGACCCTCGGCCGCGGCCTCGTCGTAGCTATCCCCGGTGAGCAGGACTTCGGCGCCGAAGGCTCTGACCGCCTCGACCTTGATCGCCGGCGTGGTGATCGGCATGACGATGGTCGCGGCGATGCCGAGGTGGCGGGCGGCCATCGCCACGCCCTGGGCGTGATTGCCGGCGGAGACGGCGAGCACCCCGCGCCGGCGCTCCTCGAAGGAGAGCGCTTGCAGGCGGTTGAGCGCGCCACGCAACTTGAAGGAGAACACCGGCTGCTGATCCTCGCGCTTGAGCAGGACACGCTGGCCGAGGCGCTGCGAGAGACGGGGTGCGGGCTCGAGCGGCGTGCGCCGGCACAGGCCATAGACATCGGCGCGCAAGATGGCAGTCAGCCACGGGTCGCTCGCGCCCGGCGGTGCCCAGCGCTCGGCAAGCTCGCGCCTCATGCCCATCGCCTCGCTTGGCCGGCGCGCGCGAGGTATTCGGCCACTTTCCCGGCCACGGTCGCGCTCGAATCGCTGCCGCCGAGATCGGGCGTTCGGAATCCGGCAGCGAGCACCGCCTCCACCGCCGCCTCGAGTGCGCAGGCGGCATCCTCCCGAGCGAGCGAATGGCGAAGCAGCATCGCTACCGAAAGGATGGCGCCGATCGGATTGGCGATGCCGCGGCCTGCGATGTCCGGGGCCGATCCGTGCACCGGCTCGTAGAGCTGTGGAGCATGATCTCCCAGCGAGGCCGAAGGCAAAAGACCGAGCGAGCCTGCGAGCGCCGCCGCCTCGTCGCTGAGGATGTCGCCGAAGAGGTTCTCGGTGAGGATCACGTCGAAGCGCGCCGGCTGAAGCAGGAGGTGCATGGCGGCGGCATCAACGAGCAGATGCTCGAGCTTGAGCTCTGGAAACTCCGCCGCGAGGAGGGATGCGACCGTGCCTCGCCAGAGGCGGGAGCTCGCCAGCACATTGGCCTTGTCCACCTGCGTCACCAGGCCTCGGCGCCGACGCGCGATGGCGGCCGCCACCCGCGCCGTGCGCTCGATCTCGTCGCGCCGATAGCGGCAGACATCGAAGGCCTCCTCGGGCCCTTCGCTGCGTTCGCCGAAGTAGATGCCGGAGACGAGCTCGCGGACGATGATGAAATCCACCCCCTGCAAGCGCTCTTCGCGGAGCGCGCTCATGCTCGCCAGCGCTGGGAAAACCCGAAGCGGGCGGATGTTGGCATAGACCCCAAGCGCTTTCCTGAGCGCCAAGAGGCCCTGCTCGGGGCGCTCCGGCCAATCACCGCTTTCCCAGCGCGGACCGCCGACGGCCCCAAGCAGCACCGCATCGGCATCGCGGCAGGCCGCGAGGGTGGCCTCGGGCAAGGCGCGGTGGAAGCGATCGAGGGCCGCTCCCCCGATCGCCGCTTCGCGGAAAGAAAGCCGCAGCGCAAAGGCACGCGCCGCGGCCTCGAGTACTTGCCGAGCGCAAGCGACGACTTCCGGGCCGATGCCATCGCCCGGCAGGAGGACGATGCGCGCCTCAGGCATGCTCCGCCTCCCGCTCGCGCTCGTGGCGCTCGATCTCCGGGATCAGCTCGAGCAGCAAGTCCAGCTCATCGGCTCCGCGCAACATGGCGTAGCGGGCGAAGGGATCGATCGCGAAGGGAATGCGCTCGCCATCGGGAAGCCTCATCTCGCGCTCGAGGAGATCGATCAGCACCTCCTGCCCCGCGCAGCGCGCGAGGCGCAGCACTTGCGCGGGCGGCAATTCGATGGCGAGCAGCCCGTTGCGCAGGGCGTTGCCGCGGAAGATGTCGGCAAGCCGCGTGGAAATGACCGCGCGCACCCCGGCTTCCAGCAGGGCCCAAACGGCATGCTCGCGCGAGGAGCCGCAGCCGAAGTTGTGGCCCGCGAGAAGGAAGGCACAACCATGGCGCTCGAGGGGACGCAGCGGGAAATCGGGGCGGGGCGTGCCATCGGTGCCATACCGCCGGTCGTAGAAGAGGAAAGGCCCGAGCCCCTCGCGGCGGGTCGTGGTCAGAAAGCGCGCGGGGATGATCTGGTCGGTATCGAGGTCTGGCTCGGGCAGGTGAATGAGGGGTGCAGCCAGGCGGGTGAAGGCTTTTCGGCTCATGCTGCGGCCTCCACCTGGAGCGCGATCGGATCGGTGAGGCAGCCGGCCACCGCCGAGGCCGCTGCCACCGCCGGGCTCGCGAGCAGGGTGCGCGCCCCGGGTCCCTGCCGTCCCTCGAAGTTACGGTTCGAGGTGGACACACAGCGCTTGCCGGGCGGCACCACGTCACCGTTCATCGCGATGCACATGGAACAGCCGGGTTCGCGCCATTCGCCGCCGGCGGCGAGGAAAATCCGGTGCAAGCCCTCTTCCTCGGCCGCGCGCTTGACTTGTTCCGATCCTGGCACCACCAGCATTCGCACGCCTGGTGCGATCCTCCGCCCTGCAAGGACCTTCGCCGCCTCGCGCAGATCCTCGAGGCGCCCGTTGGTGCAGGAACCGATGAAGACGTAGTCGATGGGGGTGTCGCGCAGCGGTTTCCCCGGCTCGAGCCCCATGTATTCATAGGCGCGGCGGAGCTTGCCGCCCTCAGGCTGCGGCAGGGGCTCGTCCAAGCCCGCGTTCTGCGCGGGGTCCGTGCCGAAGCTGATGCGATGTCCGACGGTGCCGGCATCGAAGCTGAGCTCGCGGTCGAAGACCGCCTCCGGATCGCTTTGAAGCTGTTGCCAGCGCGCGCAGGCGCGAGCGAAGGCCTCGCCCTTGGGCGCCCGCGGTCGGCCTTCGATCCAGCCGAAAGTGGTCTCATCGGGGGCGATCAGGGCCGATGGGGCACCCATTTCGATCGCCATGTTGCAAAGGGTCATTCGCGCTTCCATGGACAGAGCGCGCACGGCCTCGCCTGAGAACTCAACGACGTGCCCGGTGCCGCCATCGGTGCCGAAACGATGGATCAGGGCAAGAGCGAGATCCTTGGCCGAAATGCCCGGGCGGAGGCGGCCCCTGAGCTCGATGCGCAAGCTCTTGGGCTTGTGCCGGAACAAGCACTGCGTGGCGAGAACCTGCGCGACCTCGCTCGAGCCGATGCCGAAGGCGAGCGCGCCGAAGGCGCCGTGAGTGGAGGTGTGCGAATCGCCGCAGACGATGGTCATGCCGGGCTGGGTCAGACCCAGCTCGGGCGCGATCACGTGCACGATCCCCCTTCGCCCAGACCCGAAGCCGAGCAGCTCGATGCCGTGATCCGCGCAGTTTTCGATGAGCTTCTCCGCCTGCGCGCGGCAGGCCTCGTCGGCGAAAGGCGGCCGCCCTTGCGCATCGGCCGGCGAGGTCGGGGTGGCGTGATCCAGGGTGGCGAGGGTGCGCTCTGGACGCCGCACCTTGAGTCCGCGCCGGGCGAGCTCGGCGAAGGCCTGCGGCGAGGTCACCTCGTGCACGAGGTGTAGATCGATCGAAAGCACCGCGGGCGCCCCCAAGGCGGGGGGGCGGACTTGATGGGCGCGCCAGATCTTCTCGAAAAGACTGAGCCTCATCGCGCGATCGCCTCCTTGCGTACCGCAGCCGCCGTCGGCAAGGGATGCAGCCAGCCATGGCGATCCTCGCTGCGGCCGCGCACGAGATCGAAGAAACGCCGTTGCAACGCGCGCGTGATCGGCCCCGGCTTACCGCTGCCCACCGGGATCCCATCCACAGCGCGGACCGGCGTGATCTCGGCGGCGGTGCCGGTGAGGAACACCTCTTCGGCGGCGTAGAGAAGCTCGCGCGGCAAGGCTTGCTCGCAGACCGGGATGTCGAGCTCGCGAGCGAGGGTCAGCACCGTATCGCGGGTGATGCCGATGAGGATCGCCGCCGCCGGCGGGGGCGTGTAGAGCTTGCCCTTGTACACGAGAAACAGGTTCTCGCCGCTGCCTTCGCTCAAAAGCCCGTCACGGCCGAGGGCGATCCCCTCGGCATAACCGTGGCGGGTCGCCTCCTCGACGATGAGCTGGCTATTGAGGTAATGCCCGCCGGCCTTGGCCGCCGCCGGTACGCTTGCCGGGGCGAAACGCTGCCAACTCACCACCCCGACCTCGATGCCATGCTCGAGGCCCTCATCGCCGAGATAAGCGCCCCAGGGCATGGCGATCACGGCCGCATGGACGGGATGATCGGCCTTCGGGCGCAGCCCGAAGCCGCCAGCGCCGCGGAAGACGATCGGGCGGAGGTACGCCTCGGAGAATTCGTTGGCGATCAGCACCTCTTCGCAGGCGCGGGTGAGCTCGGCGAGGGAACAGGGCATGGAAAGGCGGTAGATGCGCGCCGAGAACGCCAGGCGTTCCAAGTGATCGGCGAGGCGAAAGATCGCTGGCCCCCTTTCCCCGTCGTAGCAGCGGATCCCCTCGAAGACCGAGGAGCCGTAGTGCAGGGCGTGGGCGGTGACGTGGATGGTCGCGTGTTCCCAGGGAATCAGGCGACCGTCGAACCAGATCAGCGGCGGCTTTGCGATGGGCTGCATGGCAAGCTCAGGCGGCGGAGGAAACGGGAAGGGGCCATTTCTGGCGTTCGATTCGGTTGATCACCTCGAGCAGACCGTCAGCGCTCGCTTCGAGGATGTCCGTGGACACCGCCCGACCGGCGAAGCGCCGGCCCTCGCATTCGATGAGCAAGCGCACCTCGCCTTGCGCGTCGGTGCCGCGGGTCAGGGCGCGGATTTGGAAGTCCACGAGCTGAAAATCCGTGCCGGTGGCGCGTTTGAGCGCAGCGAAGATCGCATCGACCGGGCCATCGCCGCTCGCCGCCTCGCGCACGCGCCGGCCATCACGATGGTGGAGCTCGACGGCGGCGGCGGGAACGCTGCCGGCTGCGCCCACACCCGCCTGCACGCTCAGCGACACGAGCTGCCAAGGTCCGATCTGATCGCGTTCGCAGCCCAAGGCGAGGGCTTCGAGATCGGCGTCGAAGATCTCCTTCTTGCGGTCGGCGAGCTGCTTGAAGCGAGCGAAGATGCGATCGAGCTCGGCGCCGTCGACGGCGATGCCGAGCTCTTGCAAGCGCGCGGCGAGCGCCGCCCGCCCGCTGTGCTTGCCGAGCACGAGCTCCGAGCGCTCGAAGCCCACTTCCTCAGGGCGCATGATCTCGTAGGTCTCGCGATGGCTGAGGATTCCATGCTGGTGGATGCCGCTCTCATGGGCGAAGGCGTTTTCCCCGACGATGGCCTTGTGCCGGGCCACCGGATTGCCGGTGAGGGCGATGAGCAGCCTCGAGGTCGGCACCAAGCGCGTGGAATCGATGCCGGTCTGCAGCCGCAGGCGGTCGCGGCGGACCTTGAGCGCCATGACGATTTCCTCGAGCGCCGCGTTGCCCGCGCGCTCGCCGATGCCATTGAGAGTGCATTCCACCTGGCGGGCGCCGTTCTCGATGGCCGCCAGGCTGTTGGCGACCGCCAGGCCGAGGTCGTCATGGCAGTGGCAGGAAAGGATGGCCTGCTCGATGCCGGGCACGCGCTCGCGCAGAAAGCGAAAGAGCGCGCCGTATTCGGCCGGCAGGGCATAGCCCACGGTGTCAGGCACGTTGAGGATGCGCGCGCCGGCGGCGAGCGCCACGCGGAAGGCCTCGGCGAGGAACTCCGGCTCGCTGCGGCTGGCATCTTCCGCGGAGAACTCGACTTCGTCCACGAAACGGCGGGCGAAGCGCACATGCGCATCGATCGCCGCGAGCACCTGCTCTTGGCTCATCTTGAGTTTGTGCTCGAGGTGCAAGGGGCTGGTGGCGATGAACACGTGAAGCCGTGGCCGCTTCGCTCGCTCCAGGGCCTTGGCGGCGCGTTCGATGTCCTGGCGCTGGCAGCGCGCGAGCGCAGCGACGCCGGTGTTCGAAAGCTCGCTCGCGATCGCCGCCACCGCCGCGAAATCATCCTCGCTCGCCGCGGGGAAGCCCGCTTCGAGCACATCCACCCCAAGCTCGGCCAGGGCTCTCGCCAGGGCGAGCTTCTGTCGTCGATCCATGCTGCAGCCCGGCGACTGTTCGCCGTCGCGGAGCGTGGTGTCGAAGATGAAAACGCGATCGCCTTCGCCGACGCTCATGTGGGCACCGCGGCGGGCTCGCCGAAGCTCTGTTGCAGGCAGGCGGTGGTGTAGGCATCGGGACAAGGCTCGAGCTCCACCGAGAGCACGTCGTAAAGCCGTTCGAGCTGGCGGATGAGCACCTCGACGGGACGCTCGCCCGAGACGGCCACGCTGAGCAGGATGGCGTTGCCGACTCGGCGGCTTTCGATGTGCTCGAGGCTGAAACCGCGTCGCTCGATGCTGCCGAGAACGCGCAGCACCGAACCTTCGGTCGGACGGAGACGGAAGTTGAGGCGTTGCGACATGGTCAGGTCTCCATCAGTTGTTCGTGATTCGCTTTGTTGGGAGGTACCAAGGGCCAGACGTTGGCCTTCGGATCGATCGGGACGTGAAGCAGCGCCGGTCCCTCGCTCCTCAGCCACTCCTGAAGCAGCGCGTCGATCTGGTCGCGGCTCTCCAGGCGCGCGGCCCACAGCCCGAAGACGCGGGCGAGCGCCGCGAAATCGGGGTTGTCGGAAAGATCGACCTCGCTATAGCGGCGATCGTGGAACAGCTCCTGCCACTGCCGCACCATACCGAGGGCGGCATTGTCGAGGAGCAAAATCTTCACGGCGATGCCGTAGCGCCTGAGGGTGGCAAGCTCCTGCACGTTCATCATGAAGGAGCCATCGCCGGTGACGCAGACCACCGTGCGCTCGGGGTCGGCGAGTTTGACGCCGATCGCTGCCGGCAGACCGAAGCCCATCGTCCCGAGGCCGCCGCTCGTGAGGTGCTGGCGGATGGAGCGGTGCACGCCATGCTGGGCCACCCACATCTGGTGCTGACCGACATCGCAGGTGACCACTGCATCCTCGGGCAGGCGCTCGTAGAGCCGGCGGATCAGCGCCGGGGCATAGATGAACCGGCCAGGGGCGTCGTAACGGGGCCGGTCGGAAGCCTTGAGCGCCTCGACCCGGCGCCCCCATTCCGGAGGCACTGGCCGAAGCGACAACGCATCCAGGATGCGCGAAAGATCGCCGCAGAGCGCCACTTCGGCATAGCGCAGTTTCGAGATCTCCCCAGGGTCGCCGTCGATGTGAATCACCCTGGCCTTGGGCGCGAAGCCGTCGAGCTTGCCCGTGGCCCGATCATCGAAGCGGGCGCCGACGCAGATGAGGAGGTCGGCCTCCTGCACCGCCTGGTTGGCGGCGCGGCTGCCGTGCATGCCGAGCATGCCGAGGAAGCAGGGGTGATCCGTGGGCAGTCCGCCCAGACCCTTGAGCGTGCTCACCGTCGGGATACGAGTCGCTTCGACGAAAGCGCGAAGCGCGCGTTCGGCGCGGGCGAGGAAAACGCCATAGCCGGTGTAGAGCACCGGCCGGGCGGCGCGGGCGAGCAGATGCCGCGCGCGCTCGAGGGCGCAAGGGTTGCACTCGGGTAAGGGCGGATCGGGAACGGGGTGCGAGGGTTTCGCGAAAATCGGCCGGTTCGCCACGTCTTTCGGAAGATCGACGAGCACCGGCCCGGGGCGGCCGCTGCGGGCGATGCGGAAGGCCTCGTGCACGATCGCGGGCAGGGCCTCGGCCTCGCGCACGATGAAGCTGTGCTTGACCACGGGCAAGGTGAGCCCGAAGGTGTCCACTTCTTGGAAGGCATCGGTGCCCATGAGGAAGGTCGCGACCTGGCCAGTGATGGCCACCATCGGCACCGAATCGAGATAGGCATCGGCGATGCCCGTGATCAGGTTGGTCGCGCCCGGCCCGCTCGTGGCCATGCACACCCCGACTTCGCCGGTGAAGCGGGCGTAGCCGTTGGCGGCGAGTGCCGCCGCCTGCTCGTGGCGGACGAGGATGTGGCGGATGGGATGATCGACGAGCGCGTCGTAGACCGGCATGATTGCCCCGCCGGGATAGCCGAAGATGAAACGCACCCCTTCGGCCCGAAGCGCATCGAGCAGGGCGTGGGCGGCGCGGTAGGGCTTCGCCTCGACCGATGGCGAAGGCGCGGCTCGCTGCGGCGCGATCGAACTCATCCGTGGTTCCTCAGGCGGTCTTGGCGAGCGGCCGGCTGCTTGGCGCCTCCTCGCCTGCGAGCCAGTGCATCCGCGCTCTCAGCCTCCGCCCGACCTCCTCGATGGGGTGCGCGAGGTCGCGGTCCTTGAGCTGGCGGTAGCGCTGGCGGCCGCCGTGGTGCTCGCGCACCCACTCGCGGGCGAAACTGCCGTCCTGGATTTCGCGCAGGATGGCTCGCATCCGCTCGCGCACGTGGGCATCGACGATCCGCGGTCCCCGGGTGAGATCGCCGTATTGGGCGGTCTCGGAGATGAAGCGGTGCATGCGCGCAAGCCCGCCTTCATGAAGCAGATCCACGATCAGCTTGAGCTCATGCAGGCACTCGAAGTAGGCCACCTCGGGCTGATAACCGGCCTCGACCAAGGTCTCGAAACCGGCGAGCACGAGCTCGGTCATGCCGCCGCATAGCACCGCCTGCTCACCGAAGAGATCGGTTTCGGTCTCTTCGCCGAAGCTGGTCTCGATCACCCCGCCGCGGGTGCCGCCAAGCCCCTCGGCGTAGGCATAGGCGCGGGCGCGCGCCTGCCCGGAGGCGTCCTGATGGACAGCGAGCAAGCAAGGCACGCCGCGGCCCTGCTCGAACTCCCGGCGCACGAGGGCGCCTGGACCTTTCGGGGCGACCAGGATCACATCGAGGTCCGGGCGCGGTTCGATCTCGCCGAAGTGGATGTTGAAGCCATGCGCGAAGAGCAAGGCCGCACCGGGCTTCGCCTGGGCGGCGATGAGCTCGCGATAGAGCGCCGGCTGGGCCATGTCGGGCGCCAGGAGCGCGATCAGATCGGCCTCGCCCACCGCCGAAGCATCAGCCGGCGCAAAGCCATCCTCGCGGGCGCGATCGCGGCTGGGGCCCGGTCGGGTGAACACGGCGACGCTAAGGCCGCTGTCGCGCAGGTTGAGGGCATGGGCGCGGCCTTGGCTGCCGTAGCCGATGAGCAGGATCCGCGCGTCGTCGAGGGCATGATGCAGACGGGCTTGGGTCATGGCGGTGTCTCAGCAGCGGGGGGAGGGAAAGGCGGTACAAGCACCGGTCGCGGCGGAGGAAACCGTGGCGGCGTAGCGGGCGAGGGCGCCGGCCTCCGGGGCGGGTCGCGGCGGCCGGTAACTCGCTTCTCGCCCGGTCAGATCGGCCGGGGTGTCGATCAGGCCGGCGACGGCATCGATCAAGACCGGGTCGCCGTCGCGCAGGAACGCAATCGGGCCTAGGCGCGCGGCCTCCGGGCAAATGTGGCCGACCATGAAGCCGTGGGTCGCGCCGGAGAAGCGCCCGTCGGTGATGAGCGCCACCGAATCGGCGAGCCCCTGACCGACGAGGGCGGCGGTCACCGCCAGCATCTCGCGCATCCCGGGGCCCCCGACCGGCCCTTCACCGCGGATGAGAACGACCTCGCCCGGGCGGATCGAACCCGCCTGCACGGCCGCGAAGGCGGCCTCCTCGCCATCGAAGACCCGGGCCGGGCCGAGAAAGCGCTGACGGCCGTCGGCGGGCAGTTTGAGCACCGCTCCTTCGGGCGCGAGAGTGCCCCTGAGGATCACGAAGCCGCCCTGAGGCCTGAGCGCCGCCGAGAGCGGCCGGAGCACCTCTTGAGCGGGCGCCTCGCAGGCGAGCGCCGCCTCCTCGGCGAGCGACCGGCCGCTCACCGTGGGGCGGTCGTGGATCAGGCCGCCTGCGAAGAGATGCCGCGCGAGTAGGCGCGCCCCGCCGGCGGCATGCATCTCGGTCGCGGTGAAGCGGCCAGTGGGCTTGAGATCGGCGACGACCGGCGTGCGCCGGCTGATCCGGTCGAAGTCCTCGAGCGAAAGCGGCACCCCCGCTTCCCGGGCGATGGCCAGAAGATGCAGCACGGCGTTGGTCGAGCCGGCCGTGGCCACGACTGCGGCGATGGCATTGGCAAAGGACTCCGCCGCGAGGAAGGAGCGGGCGCTCTTGCCCTCGCGCAACAAGCGCATGAGCATCGCCCCCGCACGCTCGGCCGCGGCGGCCTTCTCGGGATGGGTGGCGGGAAGCTCGCTTTCCGCCATCGGCGCCAGCCCGAGGAAGGCCAAGGCGAGCGCCATGGTGTTGGCGGTGAACTGACCGCCGCACGCACCGGCACCAGGACAGGCGGCTTTCTCGATGGCCAGAAGCTCATGCTGGTCGATGCGACCGGCGGCGAAGGCGCCGACCGCCTCGAAGACGTCCTGAATGGTGATCATTCGGCCGCGATGGCAGCCTGGCTGGATGCTGCCGCCATAGAGCACCAGCCCAGGCAAGTCGAGGCGGGCAAGCGCCATGGCCGCCGCCGGAATGGTCTTGTCGCAGCCGACGATGCACAAGGCGGCATCGAGCCCATGCCCGATGACGGCGAGCTCGATCGAGTCGGCGATGAGTTCGCGCGAGACCAACGAGGCGCGCATCCCGGAGGTGCCCATCGCGATGCCATCGGTCACCGCGATAGTCGAGAACTCGAAGGCGGTGCCGCCGGCGGCCTCGATGCCGCGGCGGGCGGCGGCGGCGAGCTCGCGGTGGTTGAGGTTGCAGGGGGAGACGTCGCTGAAGGCGTGGAAGATGCCGACGAAGGGCCGAGCGAGGGCCTCATCGTTGCGCCCGGTGGCGCGCAGCATGGCGCGGGCGGGAGCTCGCTCGGGGCCTTTTTTGATCGCGTCGCTTCGCATCCTCGGGGCTTTCGCTCGGCCAACGAAAAACCCCGCGTCGGGGTCCGGCGCGGGGTTCTTCGGTGCCTAGTGTTGGATTCTTCGGGGACTAGGTCACCCTCCCGCGCTGTCCGCGGCGAATAAGTACGAGGACGAGAAGCCCGCTGCGCCGGCCGCTGGCGGTCTCAGGCGAAGCAAAGCTGCTCGTGGAGGTGACCATGGTTCGATGCTGTACCGCAGCATCGGCGCTTGTCAAGCCCCCGGAGCCAACGCGAGGATCGGCGCGATGGGCGCTCGCCACGGCGGAGCTGCCCTGCACTCGAGGCTCGCGCGGGCGATGCCTCGCCGCACGAGCAACGCCAACCGCCACGGGTCTTGCGCCCACGAGTGCGGGGTGGGGCGGTTGTCCTGGTGCGCGGATCGCCTTCGGGCAGGGCAGTTCTCGACTCAGCGATCGCGCCGCGAGCGATGGTGGTATCCCGGCGAGCGAGGTGGAGGCTGGGCCGAGCCCATCAAGGGAGCTTGCGCATCGACGATGGCTTGCGATGGCGCGGCGCACGCGGCGTTGGGCGCATCCTCGCGAGCACTTACCCGATCTGCCTTGACAGCGTTCGTTGTGCGATCGCAGCATCGGCCCATCGCATCGACAGGGGAATCCCGCTTTGGCTTCCATCGCGGCGGCACTCAGGGTGCACAAGTTCGGAGGCTCGAGTCTCGCCGATGCCGAGCGCATCCGGCGGGCGATCGCGATCGTCGGTGAGGAAGCGCCGGTCATCGTGGTGGTTTCGGCCATGCGCGGGGTTACCGACGCACTTCTTTCGTGCCTAGAGACGGCGGCGGCGGGCACCGATGGCTGGCGCGAGATGCTCGCCGAGCTAGCCGAGCGCCACCGCCGCGCCGCCACAGCCCTCTTAGCGCGAGAGGAGGCTCGCACAGCGCTCTTGCGCCGACTCGATGACAGCTTCGCGGCACTGGCGCAGGTGCTCTCGACCTGCGCCATGCTCCGCGCCGCCCACGAGGCTTTTGCCGATTACGTGAGCGGGCTCGGTGAGGTATGGTCGGCGTCGCTTTTTCATGCGGCATGGTCGGAGCGCTTCGCCGACGCCGCGATGCTCGATGCCAGGCAGGTGTTGGTGGCCGAGCCGGCCGAGGGCGGGGCGTCGGTGGACTGGGCCGAAAGCGCGCGGCGCTTCGCCGCTTGGCGCGAACGCGAACCCTCGCCGCGGGTGGTGGCCACCGGCTTCATCGCCGCCGATCGGCGGGGGCGCGCGCTCACCCTCGGCCGCAACGGCAGCGATTATTCGGCGGCGATCTTCGCCGCGTTGGCCGATGCCCGCGAGTGCCTGATCTGGACCGACACGGATGGCGTCCTCTCGGCCGATCCGCAGCTCGTGCCGGAAGCGGTGAGCCTACCCGCGCTCAGCTACGAAGAAGCCTGCGAGCTCGCCTATTTCGGCGCCAAGGTTCTGCATCCTCGCACCCTCGCGCCCGCGATGGCGAAGGGGTTCCCGGTCGTCATCCGCAACAGCTTCCGGCCCGAGCACCCCGGCAGCCGCATCTCGGCGGATGCGCCGCGCGGGCCAGGTCCGGTGCGTGGCCTGAGTTTGAGCCGTGGCCTGAGCTTGCTCGAGCTCACCGGCACCGGGATGATCGGCGTGCCGGGCACCGCGGAGCGCCTGTTCGGCGCGTTGCACCGAGCCGGGATTTCGGTGGTGATGATCTCGCAGGGCTCTTCGGAGCACTCGATTTGCTGCTTGGTGCGCGCGGAGCAGGCGGCGCGCGCCAAGGCTGCGGTCGATCAGGCCTTTGCCTTGGAGCTTGCGCGCGGCGAAGTGCAGGCGGTGCGAGTGACGGAGGGCATCGCCGCGCTGACCGCAGTAGGGGAGGGCATGGCCGGTACCCCCGGGGTGGCGGCGCGGCTGTTCGCGAGTATCGCCCAGGCCGGCGTGAATGTGCGCGCCATCGCCCAGGGTTCATCCGAACGCAGCATCTCGGTGGCGGTGGCCGAAACCGAAGCCGCGCGGGCGCTGCGCGCTGCGCACGCGGCATTTTGGCTCTCGCCGACGACGATTTCCGTGGGTGTGGTCGGGGCCGGTCAGGTGGGGCGCGCCTTCATCGCTCAGCTCTTGGCTGCGGCGCCAAGGCTGCGCGAGCGCGCCGGGCTCGATCTTAGGCTGCGGGCGGTGGCCAACTCGCGTCGGATGTGGCTTGACCCTCGCGGGGTGGAAGTGAGCGACTGGGCCGAGCGTCTTCGCGATGGTTGCGCGTGCGACCTCGAGGCGCTGGCCGCGCATGTGCGCGCCGAGCACTTGCCGCACGCCCTGATCGTGGACTGCACCGCGAGCGAGGAGCCGCCACAGCGTTACGCGAGCTGGTTGCGGCAAGGCATTCACGTGGTGACCGCGAACAAGCTTGCCGGCGCTGGCCCGTGGTCGAGGTTGGAGGCGATCCGCGCCGCGGCGAGGCAGGCGGGGACCGCCTTCCGTTACGAGGCCACCGTCGGCGCCGGTTTGCCGGTGATCCAAACGCTACGCGATCTCATCGATAGCGGCGACCAGCTGATCGCGATCGAGGGACTGCTCTCCGGGACGCTGGCCTGGCTGTTCTCGGCCTACGATGGCCAGCGGCCGTTTTCGGCCCTGCTGCGCGAAGCGCAACGGCTGGGCTACACCGAACCCGACCCGCGCGAGGATCTTTCCGGGCGGGATGTGGCGCGCAAACTCGTCATCCTCGCCCGCGAGGCGGGGCTTCGCCTGTCGCCCGAGGAGGTGGCGGTGGAGAGCTTGGTGCCAGCGGCCCTGGCTTCCCTCCCGCTCGAGGTTTTTCTTGCGAGGCTTGAGGAGCTCGACCCGCTGCTCGCAGCGCGCCGGCGAGCAGCCTCGAGCCAGGGGCGGGTGCTGCGTTATCTCGCTCGACTCGATGCCGAGCGCGGGCAGGCCGAGGTCAAGCTCGCCGAACTGAGCGCCGACCACCCCGCCGCTCGTGCCTCAGGCAGCGACAACCTGGTGCGCTTCATCACCCGGCGCTACCGGGAACAGCCGCTCATCGTGCAAGGCCCTGGCGCCGGGCCGGAGGTGACCGCCGCCGGCGTTTTCGCCGATGTGCTGCGCATCGCGCAAAGCCTGGGAGCGCGGCTGTGAGAGCGGCGGCGCGGGCGCCGGCTTCGGTGGGCAACATAGGGGTCGGATTCGACTTGCTCGGCCACAGCATCGCGGGACCAGCGGATCGGGTGCTGGTCGAGCGGTGCGCCCAGCCTGGGGTCGAGATCCGAGCCATCCGCGGCCCGGGCGCAGAACGTTTGCCGCGAGAACCCGAGCGCAACACCGCCGGCGCTGCCTTGCTCGCGCTGCGCGCGGCATTAGACCTGCCCTTCGGTTTCGCCCTCGAGATCGACAAGGGCATCCCCCTGGCCTCGGGGCTGGGAGGCAGCGCCGCCTCGGCGGTAGCGGCGGTGGTGGCCGCGAACGCCCTGTTGCCCGAGCCATTGCCGCGGGAGGCCCTTTATCCCTTCGCCTTGGCCGGCGAAGAGGTGGCGAGCGGCGGTCGGCATGGGGACAACGTGGGGCCGATGCTGCTCGGCGGCGTGGTGCTGGCCGGTCGCGAGCGGCTGGTGCCGCTCAAGGTACCCGCTGGGCTGTGCTGCGTGGTGGTGCATCCGCGCCTCGAGCTTTCCACGCGCGAAGCGCGGGCGGTGCTCAAAGCCCCTTATGCCATCGCCGATTTCGTCGCCCAGAGCGAGCGCCTGGCCTTGTTTTTGATCGGGCTGGAGCGCGGCGATGTCGCGCTCATCCGGGCGGGGCTCGCGGATCTGCTGGTCGAGCCGAGGCGGGCGCCCCTGGTTCCTGGTTTCGAGCGGGTCAAGGGAGCGGCCCTCGATCATGGGGCATTGGGCGCGAGCCTCTCCGGTGCCGGCCCGAGCGTCTTTGCCTGGTTCGAGCACGCCGCTTTGGCAGAAGCGGCGCTGGCCGCGATGCGCGAGGCTTTCGCCGAGGCCGGCTTGGACAGCGAGGGTTGGATCTCGCCGGTGGCGGGGCCGGCCGCGGAGCTGCTCTCATGCGCTGCCTGAGCACCCGCGGTCGCGCCGAGCCGGTGGCGCTCACCGAGGCGCTCAGGCGCGGGCTTGCTCCTGATGGGGGCCTCTACCTGCCTGAGGAATGGCCGCGGCTTCATCCCTCGCAATGGCCCTCGGCGGATGCGCTGCCTGAAGTCGCGGTGGGGGTGCTCAAGCCCTTCTTCGCAGGCGAGGCCCTGGCGAGCCAGCTTCCGGCGCTCTGCGCGGCGGCTTTTTCTTTCCCCGCGCCGCTCCGACCCTTGGGCAGAGGCGATTTCCTGCTCGAGCTCTTCCATGGTCCGACCGGCGCCTTCAAGGACTATGCCGCGCGCTTCCTCGCTCAGGTCTGGCGCGAGCTGAGGAGCGATCAGAGGGTCGTGGTGCTGGTGGCCACCTCAGGCGACACCGGCGCGGCCGTGGCCGCTGCATTTCATCGCCTGCCGGGTTTTCAAGTGGTGGTGCTCTATCCCGAAGGGCGGGTCTCGCCCCGTCAGGCCGCGCATCTCGATGGCTTTGGCGAGAACGTGCTCACCCTGCGCGTGGCCGGAAGCTTCGATGACTGCCAGGCTTTGGTCAAGGCGCTTCTCACCGCCGCTGAGGTTGCCGGGCGGCGTATGACTTCGGCCAACAGCATCAGCCTCGGCCGCTTGCTGCCGCAGATCGCCTACTACGCGCAGGCGGCGCTTGGCCACTGGCAGCGGGCACATCGGCCGCTGTCCTTCATCATCCCGACCGGCAATCTCGGCAATGCCTTGGCCTGCGTGCTCGCGCGGGCGATGGGATTGCCGATCGGTGAGATCGTGATCGCTCTCAACGAAAACCGGGTGCTGGCTGAATATTTCGCGGGCGCGCCTTACCGCCCGCGGCCCGCTCAGCGCACGCTGGCCAATGCCATGGACGTGGGCGCGCCCAGCAACTTCGAGCGGCTGCGTCATCTGTTTCCCGACGAGCGCGCCCTGCGCGCGGCACTCCGCGCGGATTGGGTGAGCGATGCCGAGATCCGCGAAACCATCGCTTCGGTCTGGCGGCGGCATTGCCTCGCGCTTTGCCCGCACACGGCCGTCGGGATGGCGGTGCTGGCGCGGCTTCGCGCAAGCGGCGAAGAGCGCGATTTCGCGGTGGCGGCCACCGCGCACCCGGCCAAGTTCGCCGAGATCGTCGAGCCCCTGATCGGCGAGCCGGTGCCGGTCCCCGAGGCCCTCCGCGCGGCCTGGTCGCGGCCGTCGCGGGCGCTCCGCATCGAGCCCAGCCTCGCGGCGCTCGAAGCGCTGCTTTCCGCTCAGTAAACCCGCGCTTCGGCTTGGACGAAGGCGAAAAAGAACACGGCGTTGGGGTCGTTTTGGACGTGCTTGAGCTCGCGTTTCATCCCTTCGACCACCGCTTCCGTGACCTTGCCGCGGGCGAGGAGCTGATCGGCCGCCGAGAGCAGAAGCTCCTCCCAGAAGGCGATCATCGCCTTGCGCCGATGCGGCTCGCGGTTGTCGAAGTGAAAAGTCTTGACGCGGGTGATCACCTGCTGGAAACCGGTAGCGAGCAAAAGGTTTCCGAGCTTGGCGCCGATGAAAGGATCGCCGCCGCTTTCGTATTGATGGTCGTTGAAGGCGGTCCAGTACTGGACCAGGTTCGGCGAGTAAGGGTCGAGGAAAAAGCTGCTATTGAGCACCTCGGTCACGTAAATCGGCGAGCCCGGTGCCAGCACCCGTCGGCATTCGGCGAGCACATTCGCCGGCTTGGGCACGTGCTCGAGGATCCAACAGAGGAAAGCGCCGTCGAAAGCGCGGGCTGGGAAAGGCAAATCGGCGGCATCCGCTTGCTCGAGCGCATAACGACCGCGACACCACGGGACTTGCTCCAGGTGGTGGCGAGCGGCGCTCAGCTGTCGCTCCGACAAATCGACGCCCGTGACTTTGAGCTCGGGAAAGCGGCGAAGCAGGATTTCCGTCTGCGCGCCCACGCCGCAGCCGACCTCGAGGATGTGCCGGCAGTCGCTGAAATCGACATCGCGGAAGACCAGGGCTTCCGCAAGCCGCGCCTGTTTGCGAAGCCGCGCCTGCTCGACTTCGGAAAAACCGTGGATGTAGGGAAATTCTGGGCTGCTGTTCATGCCGCAAGAGGCAGTTCCGCGAAAACTCGCTCGAGAGCGGCGCGTTGCGCCTCGGGGGTCTGAAGCGACATGAGCCAAGGCCTGAAGGCGCGGCCTTGCGGCAGCCGCTCGAGATACCACGTGAGATGTTTGCGGGCGATGAGCACCCCTTGCTCGCGCCCGTAGTGCGCATGGAGCGCCTCGAGGTGCTCGTGAATGATCATGATGAGCGCCTCGCCGGAAGGCGGAGGAAGGTGCTTTCCGGTGGCAAGGAAGTGCGCGATCTCGCGAAAGATCCAAGGCCTCCCCTGGGCGGCGCGCCCGATCATCAGGCCATCGGCGCCGGTCTGGCAGAGCACCCTCTCGGCCTTTTCCGGGGAATCGATGTCGCCGTTGGCCCACACCGGAATGCGGACCGTCGCCTTGATCGCGGCGATGGTCTCGTATTCGGCCTCGCCCAAGAACCGATCCTCGCGGGTACGGCCGTGGATCGCCAGGGCGGCGATGCCGCAGTCCTCGGCGATGCGGGCGATCCGTAGCCCGTTCTTCATCGCCCGCGAATAACCGGTGCGCATCTTGAGGGTGACGGGGACTTTCACGGCGCGCACCACCGTCTCGAGGATGCGCGCGACCAAGGCTTCGTCCTTGAGCAGGGCCGAGCCCGCCTCGCGGTTGCACACCCGCTTGGCGGGGCAGCCCATGTTGAGATCCACGATCTGAGCGCCCTCATCGACCGCCTGGCGCGCGGCCTCGGCGAGCATCTGCGGATCGAAGCCGAGCAATTGCACCGCGCGCGGGCTGGCTTCGCCTTGAAGGTCGCGGCGCTTCAAGGAGAGCGCGCTGTCCCTGAGCTTGGGGTCGGCGCTGGTCATCTCCGCGACGGCGTAGCCCGCCCCGAGCTTGCGGCAAAGCTGGCGAAAAGGCTTGTCGGTGATCCCCGCCATCGGGGCGAGGGCGAGCGGAGGATCGATCCGGTAGGGGCCAATCTGCACGGCGGTCGCGAGGACGAATGAGCTCATCATTGTGAGCGCCGGCGCGTGCGCCGGGGAGGGGTGGTGTCTATTCGATCTCCTCGCGCCGCGGCATGGCGAGGGCGGCACCCGGGCGCTCGGTTTTACGCGCGGCGACGCGCGTGGCGAAAGCGACGGCGGCGGCCAGCGGGGCCTCTGGCTGCATGGCGAGAAAGGCCGCGAGCGCCCCGGCGAAGGCATCGCCCGCGGCCACCGTATCGCGCACCGTCGCCGGCGCTGCGTGGATTCGGTAGAACTCGCGCTCATCGCCGAAGCGGCGTTCGCCATGCGAGACGAACACGCCGTGCGCGCCGAGGGTGAGCAGCACGCTGCCGGGTGCGAGCCTTCGGCAGAGCGCATGCAGCGGCTCATCGGGGAGCGCGGTCAGCGGTGTCTCAGGCAAGGCTTCGCCCGCCTGACGAAGCAACTCGAGGAATTCCGCCTCGTTCGGCTTGATCAGCGAGGCGAGCGCTAGCAGCGAGCGGTCGAAGCGCGGCGGTGCGGGATCGAGCAGGGTGATCGCCCCCCGTTCCCGTCCGTGCGCCAAGGCGGCGGAGGCCGCCGCGAGCGGAATCTCGAGCTGGGTGATCAGCACGCGGAAAGGAGGCATGCGGCGCATCCGGCGCGCGACCTCTTCCGCGCTCAGGCTCAGATTGGCGCCGAGGGCCACGGCGATCGCATTGGCCCCGCTCTGCTCGAGAAAGATGCCGGCGGTGCCGGTGGGCGCCTCGCTCTCGACCCAGTCGCCGTGGATGCCTTCGCTGGCGGCGAGGCGACACGCCTGCGCACCGGCCTCGTCATGGCCAATGGCGGCGAGGAAATAGACTTCGGCGCCCAAGCGGCGGGCGGCGACGGCCTGGTTGAAACCCTTGCCGCCCGGCCCCTCGCGGTAGGACGCCGCCACGGTGGCACCGGCGGCGGGCAGGCGCTGGCATTCGAAGACGCGGTCGAGGTTGTAGCTGCCGACGACGAGGACCCTCATGCGCCGCCCAGCGCGTGCAACACCCCGGCGATCGTGGCGGTCATGAAGGTGACCAGGCTGCCGCCGAGCACCGCCTTGAGCCCGAAGCGGGCGAGGTCTTGCCGCCGCTCCGGTGCGATGCCGCCGATTCCACCGATCTGGATCGCGATCGAGGCGAAGTTGGCGAAACCGCAGAGCGCGTAGGTGGCGATCAGAACCGAGTGCGCATCGAGCGCATCCTTCACCGTGGCGAGTTGGGTGTAGGCCACGAACTCGTTGAGCACCACCTTGACGCCGATCAAGCCGCCGATGGTCGGCGCATCCTGCCATGGCACGCCGATCAGCCAGGCGATGGGCGCGAGCAGATAGCCGAGCAGGGTGGAGAGGTCGGTGGGTTTGCCGAGCCATGCGGCCAGACCCGTGACCTCACCGAGCCAGGTGAGAGGGGCATTGAGCAGAGCGATGAGGGCGATGAAGGCCAGCAGCATCGCGCCGACATTGAGCGCGAGCCGAAGGCCATCGGCTGCGCCAGCCGCGGCGGCATCGATCAGATTGGCCGTGGTGCGCTCGATTTCGATCCGCACCCGCCCGAGGGTCAGCGGCTCCTGCGTCTCCGGCTCAAGGATCTTGGCGATGACCAAAGTGGCCGGGGCGGCCATGATGCTCGCGGTGATCAGGTGTTTGGCGTATTGCGCCTGCGCCACCGGGTCGCTGCCGCCGAGCATCATCACGTAGGCGCCGAGCACCCCGCCGGCGATGGTGGCCATGCCGCCGGTCATCAGGGTGAAAAGCTCGGAGGGGGTCATCCGCGCGACGTAGGGCTTGACCACGAGCGGGGCTTCGGTCTGGCCGATGAAGGCATTGGCGCACACCGACAGCGTTTCGGCGCCCGAGACCCGCATGAGCTTGGTGATCACCCAGGCCATGCCCTCGACGATGCGCTGCATCACCCCGAGGTGGTAGAGCACGGCCATGAAGCTAGCGAAGAAGACGATCGTGGGCAGCACCTGGAAGGCGAAGACGAAACCGAGGCTCTGCCCCTTGGCGAGCTCGCCGAAGATGAACTGAGCGCCCTGGGCCGTGAAACCGAGCAGGGCGACGAAGCCCTCAGAGAGCGCCCCGAAGATGCGCGCGCCGAAGGGCGTGAGCAGGACGAAGACGGCGAAGGCGATCTGCAGGATCAGCCCGACCATCACCAGCTGCCAGTCGATACGGCGACGGTCGGCGGAGAAGAGCGTCGCGATGCCGATCAGCACCGCGAGCCCGAATACGCCGAAGAGAACGCTCGCCATCGCCACCCCTTTCCTCCCGAGGCTGCGGCAAGGCTAGTAGAGGGGCCGCCAGGCGGCAAGCCCGGCTCCGTCCGTCTCTTGCAGGAGCTTTTCTCGCGGCGAGCGCCCTCGGCTTCGAGCGAATCAAGCGGGGGCGATGAGAAGCGCCGACCCGATCGCGGCGAAGAGGAGCGCGGCGATGGCGCGCAGCACCTTGCGGGGCAGACGTTCGGCAAGCCATGCGCCGAGCCACAGCGCGGGCAGATTGGCCGCGAGCATCGCGAGGGTGGCGCCGGCCGTCACCGGAAGCACTTCGCCGCGCTCGAGGGCGAGGAGGACGCTTGCAAACTGCGTCTTGTCGCCCAGTTCCGCCAAGAGGTAGATGCTCAGAGCGGCGAGCGTCGTCTGCCAGAGTCCGCGCGCCAAGGGAGCATCTTCGCGTCCCTCCTCGCCTTCCGGCCAGAGCATCCAGAGCGCACAGGCGAGGAAGGCGATGCCGGCGATCGGGCGTGTGAGCTTGGGATCGACGAGCTGGCCGAGACCCGCGCCGAGCAGGCTGGCCGCGAGGTGGCTTGAGAAACTCGCAAGCGCCAGTCCCAGGGCGATGGGCAGGAGACGTCGCCAGCGCGCGGCGAGCAGCAGGGTGAGAAGCTGCGTCTTGTCGCCGAGCTCGGCGAGAAAGACCAAGGCGAAGGCGAGGAGGAGCGTGTCCATCGTGCGATTTCGATGCCGGATACCCGCAAGCCCGACGAGACGAGAAGGCCGCATCCGGCATTCGGCCCTCGCGCCTCGCGGTCTCGCCAGGTCTTGGCACCGTCCGCGCCACGGGCGAACCCGAGCATGTTGACGCGGACCCCCGTCCCGAGCGGGACGGGTCGGCTACTCCCCGAAAGGTTTCACCATTCTAGTGTGTTGCCGCTACACTCGCAGGCCCTCCCCTCGTGCCTGCCACGATGATCTACCGCCGTCTCGGTCGAAGCGGCCTCAAGCTCTCGGCGCTCTCCTTCGGCGCCTGGATCAACTTCGGTACCCGCATCGGCCTCGCCGAGGCGCGCGAGATGATCGCGCTCGCCTACGACCACGGAGTCAACTTTTTCGATAACGCCGAGGTGTATGCCCGCGGCGAGGCGGAGCGGATCATGGGCCAGGCGCTGGCCGATCTGCGCTTGCCGCGGGATGCCTACCTGGTCTCGAGCAAGGTGTTCTGGGGCGCGGTCGAGAATCCGCGCCCGACCCAGCACGGCCTGAGCCGCAAGCACATCGTCGAAGCCTGCGAGCAGGCGCTCAGGCGTCTCCAAGTGGAGTATCTGGACCTCTACTTCTGCCACCGCCACGACCCGGAGACGCCGATCGAGGAAGTGGTGGTGACCATGGATCTGCTCGTGCGGCAGGGCAAGGTGCTCTATTGGGGCACCTCGGAGTGGCCGCCGGAGAAGCTCGAGGAGGCTTGCCGCTTCGCTGCGCGCAACGGGCTCTTCGGCCCGCAGATGGAGCAGCCGCAGTACAACCTCATCCACCGCGAGCGGGTCGAGCGCGATTATGCGCCGCTGGTGGCGGCCTATGGCTTGGGGCTGACCACCTGGTCCCCGTTGGCCTCGGGTCTTCTGACCGGCAAATACAACGAGGGCGTTCCCGAGGGCTCGCGCTTGACTCTCCCTGGCTATGGTTGGCTCGAGCGCTGGGTGTTCGGGGAGGCTCGGGAGAAGCGACTCGAAGGCGTGCGCCGCTTTGTCGCCATCGCGCAAGAGGCGGGTGTGGAACCGGCGGTGCTGGCGATCGCCTGGTGTCTGCGTCATCCGGCGGTGAGCTCGGTGATCCTCGGGGCGAGCCGGATCGAGCAGCTTCGGGCCAATCTCGCGGTGATCGACCGGCTCGAGGCCATCCCCGAGGCGCTTTACCTCGAGGCCGAGCGCATCTTCGCCGACGGTGGCTGAACTTCGCCGGGCGCGTATCGAATCGCCGCTCGGGGTTCTCGAACTGAGGGCCGACGGCGAGCATTTGATCGGCCTGGCCTTTCTCGGTGAGGCAGCGGCCTGGCCGAGGCCGAGGGCGGGGGTTCTCGCGCTCGCTGCCGCTCAGCTTCGCGCGTATTTCCGGGGTGCGCTCCGTTCCTTCGAGCTGCCGCTCGCGCCCGCAGGCAGCGCGTTCCAGCTTCGCGTGTGGCGGGCGCTCGGCGAGCTCCCCTACGGCGCGAGGATCGCCTACGGTGAGCTTGCGCGGCGGATCGGACAGCCAAAGGCGGCACGGGCGGTGGGCGCGGCGCTCGCCGCCAATCCCTTGCCGATCGTGATTCCTTGCCACCGGGTGATCGCGGCCGGGGGCGCTCTCGGGGGTTACAGCGGACCACCAGGGGCGAAGACGTGGCTGCTAGGACATGAAAGCCGATCGACCGCCTCGTGAGGCTCATCAGCGGCGGGCTTGCAGAACAAATAATAATCATTATCATTTGCGATCGAGTGATCGCCGTGGGACTCGCGCATGCCTTCCTCCAGACCGCCTGCCCACCCGCCGGGGGAGCGCGTTCTCTCCCCGGCCTCCTCGGATCCTCGGCCCGAGCAGGAGCAGCAAGCGTCGCCGGCGTCGCGAACAGGGCTTGCGCAAGCCTCCTCGCCGGCGAACCGAAGCGAGCATCCATTCGCGTGCGTTTTCGGCGGTGTCTGGGCGAATCGGGGCTGCGATCGGGGCGAGGGCGCGGCGGGCGCGCTGGCGAAGCGGACGTTGGCGGTGGACGCGGCGGCGCTGACGGCGCTGCTCGGCGGCTTGCCTCGGCTCGGTCCGCTTCGGGTGGTCGTCTATACCCCGCCTCCGCCGCGGGGCTCGGGGTGGATGCCGCCGCCTTCCTGGCGAATCCTCGATCCCTGGCTACGCATCTTGTGCGGGCGGGCGGCGGGCGTCTTCGCGCAGGCCTGCGTGGCGCCCTGGGGCCTGCGCGAGTGGATCGCCGTCGTGAGCCCCAGAGCTCAGCCCTTGATCGAGTTCGAGCTTTTACCTGCGACCGATTTTTGTGAGTGGGAACGGCTTTTTCAGTGGCTTTCGGCGCGTTCAGCCGCCGCCGTGGGCCATACCGGGGTGCAGACGAGGGCGGCGGCGAGCATGGTGCAGGGCCTGCGACCGAGGGCTCTGCGCTTCGTCGCCCGCGCGCAAGCGGCGGTGACGGCGAAGGGGCTTTGGCTCTCGCTGTTCGCGGAGGAAGGGCTCACCGGGCATAAGGCCAGAGGATCGGCAACAGCCAGAGGCTGATCGCGGTGATCAGCAGGGTGAGCGGTCCTCCGACCTTGAAGAAGTCGCCGAAGCGGTAGTTGCCCACGCCATAGACGAGCAGATTGGCCTGGTGGCCGATCGGGGTGAGGAAGGCAGTCGAGGCGGCGATGGCCACGCCCATGACGAAAGCATGGGGATCGACCCCCATGCTCTGGGCGATGGCGATGGCGATCGGGGCCACCAGGACCACGCAGGCGGCGTTGGACATCACCTGGGTGAGGGCGACGGTGATGCTCATGATCAGCGCCAGGACGAAGGTCGGGTGGATGCCGGCGAAGAGGCCGAGAATCGCCTCGGCGAGCCAGCGCGCCGCTCCCGTGTGTTGATCGTCCATGGCGATCCCAAGCGGCATCATCCCGGCGATGATGAACACCACCCGCCAATCGACGTGGCCGTACATCTCGCGCAGCGGCATGCAGCCGGTGGCGACCATCGCGAGCATCCCGGCCATCGCCGCCACCGAAATGTGCATCAGGCCGGTCGCCGCCGCGACGATGGTGAGGAGCATCACCAAAACCGCCCACTTGGCCCGGCGCCGGTCGCGCTCGGCGTGTTCGAGCCGGTTGACGACGAGGAAGTCGGGATTGTGGGCCAGTTCGGCGAGCGCCTCGGGGGTGCCGCGGACCAGGAGCACGTCGCCGGGCTCGAGGCGAATCTGGCTCAGGCGCTCGGTGACCTCGCGTCCGGCTCGGCGCACCGCGAGCACGGTGATTCCGTAGCGCCCGGCAAAATCCGCCTCTTCGAGAGAGCGCCCGACGGCGCGCGAGGTCGGCGCGATCGCCACTTCGCCGAGCTGCGCCTCGCCTTCCTCGATCGGCACTTCGGCGAGATGCTGGCCGGAGAGCTCGAGGAACTTGGGACCTTGCTTTTGCAGGAGCAGCGAGGGATTGCCCTCGAGCTGCAGCAGATCGCCGGCCTCGATCCGGGTCTCGGGCCAGGGCACGAAGGAATAGGTCTCGCCGTCCTCGTCGCGTCCGTGCCGACCGAGCGGCAGCCATGGCTTGCTTTCCGGATCCTCCCCGCGCTCTCGGCGGTAGCGGCGGTGCATCCGGCCGACGACGAGCCCCAGCCGCTCCCTCAACTTGGCTTCGGCGATGGTCTTGCCCACGAGCGAGGAGCCCTCGCTCACTTTGACCTCGGTCACGTAGCGGCGCAGGCTCTGCTCATTGCCGAAGCGCCCGACGGGCTCGCGCAAGGGGATACGCCGACTGCCCAGGAACATCATGTAAAGCACGCCGACCGCACACACCGCGAGCCCGCTCGGCAGGTAGTCGAACATGCGAAAGCCCTCATAGCCGGCCTGCTCGAGCGCGTTGGAGGCGAGCAAGTTGGGCGGGGTGCCGACCAGGGTGGTGAGCCCGCCGAGCAAGGAGCCGAAGGATAGGGGCATCAACAGCTTCGACACCGGCTGTCCGGTGCGCGAGGCGAGGGCGAAGGCCGCAGGCAAGAGGATCGCGGTGGCGGCGATGTTGTTCATGAAGGCCGACATCGAGCCCACGAGCAGCATCAGCATCAGCACCAGCAGCTTGAGGTTGCGGGTCCCCGTGGCGAGGATCGCTCCGGCGAGCAGATCGGCCACGCCCGTTCGCACCAGCGCCGCCGAGAGCACGAACATGGCGATCACCGTGATCACCGCAGGGCTCGCGAAACCTTGGAACCCTTCTTGCACGCTCACCAATCCGCTCACGATCAGGGTCAGCATCACCCCGATCGCGACCAAGTCGGCGCGCACCCGCTCCGAGGCGAAGAGCGCGAGCGCGGCCGCGATGATGGTGAAGACCAAGAGCTTGTCCACGGGCTCAGGCTCTCGCTTCGGCAGGGGCGGAGCGATCGGCCCGACGTCCCGCCGCATGAGCGCAGGAACAGACGGGGTCGCGCGGCAGGCTGAGGATGCGGAAGGAGGGCGCGAGCAAATCGGCGATGAGCAGCCGTCCGATCAGCGTTTCTCCGGCGCCCAGCAGGAGCTTGAGCGCTTCCACCGCCTGCAGGCAGCCGAATACGCCCGGCACGGGGCCGAGCACGCCGCGCTCGACGCAGCTTCGCGGCTCGGGCGCCTGTTCGTCCGGGAACAGGCAGCGATAGCAAGGGGAATCGGCGCGCCGGGGATCGAAGACCGTGATCATGCCGCGGAAGCCTTCGACGGCGGCGTGGATCAGCGGAACGCCCGCGGCAAAGCAGGCATCGCTGAGCAGATACCGGGTCGCGATGCGATCCGAGCCGTCGATCACGAGGTCGCAGCCGGCGATGAACGCTTCGACGTTGCGCCCATCCACCACCTGCGGCCAGGTCTCGAGCGCAAGCTCGGGGGCGAGCGCCTGCAAGCGAAGCGCCGCCGACTCGGTCTTGGCCAGGCCGAGGGCATCCTCGCCATGGAGGATTTGCCGATGAAGATTGCTGAGCTCCACCCGATCCGGATCGGCGAGACGGATCATGCCGACTCCGGCCGCCGCGAGATAGAGAGCCACGGGCGAGCCCAATCCACCCGCCCCGACGAGCCCCACGCGCGCGCGCTGGAGGCGCTGCTGACCTTCGATGCCCACCTCGGGCAAGACGATCTGCCGCGCGTAGCGTGCGCTCGCGCCCTGATCGGGTTCCTGGACGACGGGAAGGCCCGCCGCGACCCAGGCCGCGGTGCCGCCGGCGACCACGTAAAGCTCGCGATGGCCGCGCGCGGCCAGCCACTCGGCAGCTCGGCAGGCGCGCGGGCCAGTGGCGCACAGGATCAGGATCGGCTCATCCATCGGTAGGCACGGCTTGAGGCCCCGGGCCAGATCGGAAAGCGGCACGCACTCCGCACCCGCGGCGTGGGCTTGCCCGTACTCATGCCTCTCACGGACGTCGATCAGGCGCGCGCCTTTGGCGTGCAGGGAGGAAGCCTCCTGCGGAGCGATCATGCGGTATGGCGGCCTCATCGCCTGATTATCGCCTGCGGGGAGGGTCGCCGCCGACGAGCTCACGCATTTTTTCATTCTCGACGCCTACAATCGCCATCATGTTCTCCGCGTGCTCCCGCGCTCTGCTCGCCGTCCTGCTGTCCGGCGCATCGGCCTGTGCGATCGCGGCCGGCGAACGGCGGGTGGTGCTCGCTGCGATCGAAGGGGCGATCGGGCCGGCGACCACCGAATACGTGCTCGCGGCGATCGAGCGCGCCGAGTCCACCGGTGCGGAAGCGCTCATCCTCAGGCTCGATACCCCAGGCGGGCTCGCCGCCGCGACCCGCGACATCGACAAGGCGATTCTCGCCGCCAGGGTGCCAGTGGTGACCTGGGTGGCGCCCTCCGGCGCGCAGGCGGCGAGTGCCGGGACGTTCATCATCTATGCGAGTCACCTCGCCGCGATGGCACCGGGCACCAATCTGGGCGCCGCGACCCCCGTGCCGATCGGCGGACCCGCCCCATCTTCGCCGCGCCGGCCACAGGATCAGTCCAAGGAGGAGCAAGAGGCGCCCTCGGGCGATGCCATGCAGCGCAAGATCCTCGAGGATTCCGCGGCCTACATTCGCGCCTTGGCCGAGCTCCGCGGGCGCAACGCGGAATGGGGCGAACGCGCGGTGCGCGAGGGCGCGAGCCTCACCGCCCAGGAAGCGCTCGAGCAGCAGGTCATCGAGATCCTGGCAGCGAACCTCGAGGAACTGCTCGAGAAGCTCGACGGCCGGGCGGTGCGTCTGGAAGTCGGGGAGAAGACCCTGGCGACCGGCGGTGCGGTCGTCGAGAGCTTCGAACCGACCTGGCGCCATCGCTTCCTCTCGATCATCACCAATCCGAGCGTCGCTTACCTCTTGCTGCTCGTGGGGCTTTACGGACTTCTGCTCGAGGGTTACAACCCCGGCAGCTTGCTGCCCGGAGTCGTGGGCGTCATCTGCCTGCTGCTGGCCGCCTATGCGCTGCAGCTTCTGCCCGTGAACTACGTCGGCCTCGCGCTGATCGTGCTCGGTCTGCTCTTGATGCTCGTCGAGGTCATCACCCCAAGCTTTGGCATCCTCGGCTTCGGCGGGCTCGTGGCGCTGGTCTTCGGATCGATCATCCTCTTCGACCGCGAGATGCCAGGATTCGAGGTCTCGCGCGGGTTGATCGCCGGGGTGGCGACGGCCTCGGGCCTCGTGTTCCTGCTCATCGCCGCGAGCATCGCGCGCTCGCGGCGGGCGCCGGTGGTCTCCGGTGTCTCCGAGCTGCTCAGTGAGACGGCCGAGGCGCTCGAGGATTTCAGCGGACGCGGGCGCGTGCGCATTCGCGGCGAGACCTGGTGGGCGGAAAGCCCCGAGCCCGTCCGTACCGGTCAGCGGCTTGCCGTCGAGAAGGTCGAGGGACTGGTGCTCAAGGTCAAGCCGCGGCGCGACGCGTGAGCTTTTTCGTCAGCCATTTTCCCTGAACGGCGGAGGTCAGTGATGCCTTTCGATTTCCTTTCCTTCTGGATCATCGTCGCGGTCGCGGTCTTCACTCTTCTTGCCAACGCGATCCGCGTCCTTCGCGAGTACGAGCGCGGGGTGGTCTTCCAGCTCGGCCGTTTCCACAAGGTCAAGGGGCCGGGGCTGGTGCTCGTGATCCCGGTCATCCAGACCATGGAGCGGGTGGATCTGCGCACCATGGTCATGGATGTGCCCACCCAGGACGTGATCAGCCGCGACAACGTCTCGGTCAAGGTCAATGCGGTGATCTACTTCCGGGTGATCGATCCGCAGAAGGCGATCATCAACGTCGAGCGCTACTACGAGGCCACCAGCCAGCTCGCCCAGACCACGCTGCGCTCGGTCTTGGGTCAGCACGACCTCGATGAGATGCTCTCGCAGCGCGACAAGCTCAATGCCGACATCCAGGCGATCCTCGATGCCCAAACCGAGGCCTGGGGGGTGAAGGTCACGAACGTGGAGATCAAGCACGTCGATCTCAACGAGAACATGGTGCGTGCGATGGCGCGCCAGGCCGAGGCCGAGCGTCAGCGCCGGGCCAAGGTGATCCACGCCGAGGGCGAGAAGCAGGCGGCGGAGATGCTGGTCGAAGCGGCCCGCACCCTCGCGAGCGATCCGCGGGCGCTGCAACTGCGTTACCTGCAGACCCTCACCGAAATCGCAAGCGAGCGCAACTCGACGATCGTCTTCCCGCTGCCGATCGAGCTGATGAATGCTTTCCTCGGCCGGGAACGCGGCTGAGGGCGGTATTCAGGGCGGCTCGGGAGAGGGCGCGTGGCGCTCGCGCCACGCCTCAAGCTGCTTGCGGTCGACCGTGCCGAGGTGGCGCTCGCGCAGGCGGTGCTCGGCATCGAGCACGATCGTGAACGGGATCAAGCCGCGCGAATTGCCCAAGCGGGCCGAAGGATCGCCCTCGGCGAGCAAAGGCACGAGTCCAGGGCCGAGGTCGAGCTGGGCGAGAAGGGCTTGCACCGGCTCGGGATCATCCAAGGCGATCGCGAGTACGGCCATGCCTGAGGTCTCGCGCCCGAACTCGGCGAGCAGGGGAAGTTCGCGGATGCAGGGCGGGCACCAACTCGCCCAGAAGTTGAGAAGGAGGGGCTTGCCCTGCCATTCGGCGAGCGTCCGCGGCTGGCCGGAGAGGTCGCGAAGAGCGATCGCCGGGACCGGTTCCCCCAGCTCGAGCGGCGTGAGCGCGCCTGAGGGTGGACGCGGCAGGCCTAGCCAGAAGCCGAAGGCGCCGGCGGCGAGCGCGCTCACCACGATGAGAAGCGCTTGCATCCTCACCGGCCCGCGCTCCTCGCCGCGAGCAGGGCTTCGCGCACGATGGTTTCGGTGAGGAGCACCGGCAGCTTCCGGCCGGGACCCTCACCCGGCGGGAAGACGACGTAGAGGGGAACCCCGACCGCGCCATGGGCCTCGAGAAAAGCGGTGATCGCCGGGTCCATCCGCGTCCAGTCGCCGCGCAGATAAACGCCCCCGACCTCTGCCAGAGTGCGGCGGAAGCTCTCGCCCTCGAGCACGCGCTTTTCGTTGGCTTTGCAGGTGATGCACCAATCGGCGGTCATGTTGACGAAGACCACTTTCCCTTGCTGGCGAAGGGCGGCCAGGCGCTCGGGGGAGAAAGGCTGCCATAGCGCGCTTTCGGGACGATCAGGCGTTGCACCTGCCTGAAGCCTCGGCATCGCCAAGGGCGCGGCCGCGGCGATCAAGAGCAGCAGCACGGCCACGCCTCGGGCGAGAGGCGCCGAGCGGCCGCGCAGTTCGGCGAGCCAGGAGAGCGCGGCGGCGAGCGCGACGGCGGCGAGAAGCAGCAACCCCACCGCATCCGCGCCCGCTTGCCGGGCCAGCACCCAGGCGAGCCACACCGCCGCGGCGTACATCGGAAAGGCCATCGCCCGCTTGAAGCCCTCCAGCCAAGGACCCGGCCGTGGTAGCCGTCGGGCGAGCGCGGGGATATAGGCGATGGCGAGGAAGGGGGAGGCCAGTCCGAGACCCAGGCTCAAGAAAATCGGTAGGGCGAGGGCGATGGGCGCGGTGACGGCAAGCGCGAGCGCCGCGCCCATGAAAGGTGCGGTGCAGGGGCTGGCCACCACCACGGCCAGCACGCCGGTGAAGAAATCCCCGGATCTTCCCGGACGCGCGGCAAGCCCCGAGCCGAGGCCGGCCAAGCCGAATCCCGTTTCGAAGACGCCCGAGAGCATCAGCCCGAGCGCGAACATCAACAAGGCGAGGGCGGCGACGACGCCAGGCTGTTGGAGCTGGAAACCCCAACCGAGCGCCTCGCCCGAGGCGCGTAAAACGAGAATGAGGATGCCAAGGATGCTCATGCTGGCGAGCACTCCGGCGGTGTAGGCGAGCGCATGCCCGCGCGCCTCGCTCGGCTCGCTGCTGGCCACGGCCAGGGCCTTGAGGCTGAGCACCGGCAGCACGCACGGCATCAGGTTGAGCAAGAGCCCGCCGAGGAAGGCGCCGAGCAGCGCGAGCAGCCAGGCTCCGCCGCCCGCGGCCGATCCTTCCCCCGTATCGCCGAGGAGACGCGCACCCGGGCCTGCCGGCAGGCTCAGGGCAATCTGCCGTTCCATCGGCGGGTAGCAGATGCCCTCGTCTTGGCAGCCTTGAAGGGTGAGTTCGAGCGTGATCCTACGGGCCCCCTCATCGCTCCGCGCGATGGGCACGGGGACCTCGACCGGCTCGAAATAGACCATGACCTCGCCGAAGTGCTCATCGCGATGCGGCTTGGCTTCGGGCCATTCGGGAGCACCGAGCCGGAAACCCGGCTCGAGGACGGCCATTCGCGTGCGGTCGCGATAGAGGTAATAGCCCGGGGCGGGCGTCAGCCGGATGAGCAGCCGGTCTGGACCCGAGGCGATGGCTTCGCTCAGGAAGGCTTCCTCGGGCGGCAAGGGCAAACTTTCCGCGAAGCCACCAGGCGATGGCAAAAGGCCGCCGGCCCCTGGGGCGGGAAGCGGCAGCGTCCCCGCGCCCGCCTCCCTCGGCGATGGAAGCTCCACGAGGATGCGCTGCGGCGGGTAGCACACGCCGATGTCGGCGCAGCCCTGGGCGGAGAGCTCGAAGGCGATCCGCGCGCCCGGTGACCCGCGCCAAGCCAAGGGAGCTTGCATGAGCACGGACTTGCGGTAGATCTCGGTCGGACCGAAGAACTCGTCCTCGACCGGCTGGCCGGGCGGGAGCTTCAGGGCCCCGACTTCGATCGCGGGATCGAGGGCGCGCAGGCCAAAGCGGTGGCGGTAGAGATAGAAGCCCTCGACGATTTCCCAACGGATTTCGAGATTGCGCTCGTCGGTGAAGGAGGCTTGGTGGCGGAAGACCTCCGCGAAGGGCGGTAGCTCGGGCTCGCTCGCAGCCGCCGCGGCGGCGAGCGCGAGCAGCAACGGGCCTGCCAGAGCTATCCGGCTCACTTGTCCTCGACCGTGCTCTCGGCGAGCCAGCGGAGATAGGATTCGAGGCCTCGTTCGACCGGAATGGCGATCAGCTCCGGCACCTCGTAGGGGTGGATCGCCTTCAGCCGCGTGACCAGCGCCTCCCAGCGAGCGCGCGAGGTCTTGATCAGGAGCACGCATTCCTCGTCTTCGACGATCTCTCCCTGCCAGCGATAGACGGAGCGGGCCGAGGGCAGGAGGCTGACACAGGCCGCGAGCCGTTCCTCCACGAGGGTTCGGGCGATGGCAAGGGCCCGATCCCGGTCGGGGGCGGTGCTGAGGGTGAGGAGAGCTTCCGTCGGCATCGTCGAGTCTTCGTGCGGCGGCAGGGGCCGCCCCATCGGCGCGCTTCGCATGAACGGTCGGGAACCTTGAATTCTAGCGGCAAGCCCCCAAAACCGGGGGCGTCCGGAACTGGACAGTGACCGGTACGGCAGAATAGACTGTTAGCACTCATCGGCGGTGAGTGCTAACAGCCGTCCGATCGTTTTCCCGAGGTTCTCAACACTGGAGAAAGCCAGACCATGAACATCCAGCCTCTGCATGATCGAGTCGTCATCAAGCGGATGGAGGAGGAGCGCAAGTCGCCGGGCGGGATCGTCATCCCCGATACGGCGGCGGAGAAGCCCATCCAAGGCGAGGTGGTGGCCACGGGCGAGGGCAAGCCTCTCGACAATGGCCAGATCCGCCCGCTCAAGGTGAAGAAGGGCGACCGGGTGCTCTTCGGCAAGTACGCGGGTACCGAGGTCAAGATCAACGGCACCGAGTACCTGGTGGTCCGCGAGGACGACATCCTCGCCATCCTGAACTGATCGAACACTGTCCCGGCGCGGACAGTGAGCGAACGGAATGTCCCGATTTCTTTGCAAGAGGGTTTAGCTGATGGCTGCCAAAGAGGTTCGTTTCAGTGAAGATGCCCGCGCGCGCATGCTGCGCGGCGTCAACATCCTGGCCGATGCGGTGAAGGTCACCCTCGGTCCGAAGGGTCGCAACGTGGTGCTCGAGAAGAGCTTCGGCGCGCCGACCGTGACCAAGGACGGCGTCTCCGTGGCCAAGGAGATCGAGCTCAAGGACAAGTTCGAGAACATGGGCGCGCAGATGCTCAAGGAGGTCGCCTCCAAGACCTCCGACGTGGCCGGTGACGGCACGACCACCGCCACCGTGCTCGCCCAGGCGATGATCCGTGAGGGCATGAAGGCGGTCGCCGCCGGCATGAACCCGATGGACCTCAAGCGGGGTCTGGACAAGGCCGTGGCGGCGGCGGTGGAGGAGCTCAAGAAGCTCTCCAAGCCCTGCGAGGACGACAAGGCCATCGCCCAGGTCGGCACCATTTCGGCCAACAACGATGCCGCCATCGGCGAGATCATCGCCGAGGCGATGAAGAAGGTCGGCAAGGAGGGCGTGATCACGGTCGAGGAGGGCTCCGGCCTCGAGAACACGCTCGAGGTGGTCGAGGGTATGCAGTTCGACCGCGGCTACCTCTCGCCCTACTTCATCAATAACCAGCAGAGCATGTCGTGCGAGCTCGAGAACCCCTACATCCTGCTCCACGACAAGAAGATCTCGAGCGTCCGTGACCTGCTTCCGATCCTCGAGGCGGTGGCCAAGGCCGGCAAGCCGCTGCTCATCGTTGCCGAGGAGGTCGAGGGTGAGGCGCTCGCCACGCTGGTGGTGAACACCATCCGCGGCATCGTCAAGGTCTGCGCGGTCAAGGCGCCCGGCTTTGGCGATCGGCGCAAGGCGATGCTCGAGGACATGGCGGTGCTCACCGGCGGCACGGTCATCTCCGAGGAGCTCGGCCTGCAGCTCGAGAAGGCCTCGCTCAAGGACCTCGGCCAGGCCAAGAAGGTGATCGTGACCAAGGAGAACACCACGATCATCGACGGGGCCGGCGAGAAGAAGGCGATCGAGGCTCGGATCAAGCAGATCAAGGCCCAGATCGAGGAGACCACCTCCGACTACGACCGCGAGAAGCTCCAGGAGCGCGTGGCCAAGCTCGCCGGCGGTGTCGCGGTGATCAAGGTCGGTGCCGCCACCGAGGTCGAGATGAAGGAGAAGAAGGCGCGCGTGGAGGATGCGCTCCATGCCACCCGCGCCGCGGTCGAGGAGGGCGTGGTGCCCGGTGGTGGCGTGGCGCTGATTCGGGCGCTCGCCGGGCTTGCCAACCTCAAGGGCGAGAACGAGGACCAGAACTTCGGCATCGAGATCGCCCGCCGCGCCATGGAGGCCCCGCTGCGTGAGATCGTCGCCAACGCCGGCGAGGAGCCGAGCGTGGTGCTGGCCAAGGTGCGCGAGGGTTCGGGCAATTTCGGCTACAACGCCCAGACCGGCGAGTATGGCGACATGGTCGCCTTCGGCATCCTCGATCCGACCAAGGTCACCCGCACGGCGCTGCAGAATGCCGCTTCGATCGCGGGCCTCATGATCACCACCGAGGCGATGGTCGCCGAGCTGCCGAAGAAGAAGGAGTCTTCGCCCGCCGGCGGCGGCAACATGGACGACATGGACTTCTGATCACGTAAGGCGTACCGTACACGCCGCTTTTCGGACCCCGCGCAGCGCGCGGGGTCTTTTTTTGCCCGCGCCCCGGTGCGATCGATCGGAGAGCTTATCCCCCACCCTCCTCGCAGAGGGTTCAGGCCTCGCCGAGGAATCCGCTCGGCAAGGGGAAGAAAGCACGGAACATACTCTCCTTGGCGACGGTGTGGCGCCTGGCCAGGAACGACGGCGAGGCTTTCGTCTGCAAGCGAGGACGGCCACCTTGCGGTGTGGAGAGGTCCTGGAGCCCGAGCCTGCTTTCGATGCGATGGGGTGACGCGAGGGCCTCCTCTGCGACGGGATGGGCCCTTGACGCCGATGCTCCGGCGCAAATGGCCCTGGCATCGAGGGCGAAGGCGCGCGGAGCAGGCAAGCGCAGCGGGCGTCGGGTTCTCGGGGGATTCTCGGGGCGCCAGGAGCCCCTCTCCTAAGAATGCCGAGCGGTATCGGAGAGTCGAAGACGTGGGCGGGACGAGGTTCACTCGCCAAGGGCTTTGAGACGCGCACGCAGCCGCCTGCCGCCATCGCCCAGCCAACGCCTGAGCGAACGGGCGAAGTTGCCGGGATCGCGGTAACCGAGACGCTCGGCGATCTGGCCGATCGGCAGCTCGCTTTCGGCAAGCAAGCGCCGCGCCCGCTCGGCGCGGACCCGCTCGCGAAGCGCACGGAAACTCGTGCCTTCCTCGGCGAGGGCGCGCTGCAGGCTGCGCACCGAGGTCGAGAGCGCGGCGGCGAGCTCGGGAAGCGCGGGCCAGCGCCACTCGGCCTGCCAGAGCAGGCGCTCGACGGCGGCGCTCGTCGGTCGCTCGGCGATCCCTGAGCGCGCGAGGAGGGCCTCGCAGAGGCGGCGGGCGTTGCGCGCGGCTTCCGGATCGGCGCCGGGGAGAGCGGTGTCGAGCAGCTCGGAAGGAAGCTCCAGGGCGTAGAGCGGTACCCCGAATCGGATCGCCCCGCGCAAGCGCCGCCGATAAGGCGCCTCGGACTCCGCCGGCCAGGGGAACCCATGCCGCAGGCCCTGCGGGACTTCGCCGAGCAACGCCTCGAACAGCCGCTCGAGCAGCACCGCCACCGCCTGGATCAGGATGCGCTCGGCCTTTTCCGCGCCGGCCAAGTTCGGGCGAAGCTCGAGTACGGCACCACGAGGGCGCACGCGAAGCGCGAACCGAAGCGCGGGTGCGCGCAGCGAGGCGTAGCGCTCCAGGTCCTCGAGCGCCGAGCGCATCGTCGCGGCGGTGGCAAGCAGTGCGGAAAGCGGTCCATGGCCGAGGACCGGGATCGCCTCCCCGAGGCTCAAACCGAGCCACGGGTCACGGCTCGCGCTCTGCGCCCTGTGCGCGATCCGCTCGAGCTCCGCCGCGCTCTCAGCCGGCTTGAAGGCAAGCGCCTTGGCGCTTCCGGTATGAGCGCGCGCAAGCAGCCGTTCGAGCCAGCGGAAGTAGGAAGGATGAAGCAGCAGGCGCTTCATGCGCGATGATTTTGGCAGAAAATGAGGATTTCTCGGCGCGCGAGCGGAGCCTGTCGGTCCGGCCCTTCGGGCAGGATCATCGCCACCAAGAACCCGGGAGACACGATGAATACCGCCGCCTTGCCGAGCTTGGGGCACTCGCGCGAAGCCTGCCGCTGGCTTCCCGCGCTCTTTATCCCTCTGCTGCTCGGTGCAGGACCGTTCTTGGCCGAAGCGACCGGCACGGAATGGGCGCTCGCCGTGCCGCTCCTTTTCGCCTACGGTCTTCTGCCCTTGGCCGATCGGCTGCTCGGGGAAGATCGAAGCAACCCCCAGCCCCTGCCCTCTTTCGATCCGCTTCTCGCCGCCTTGCCCGTTCTCGTGGCGGCCAGCGGCTTTGCGATATTGCTCTCGGCGACGTGGTATGCGAGCACGCGCGTCGAGACGACGCTCGGCTTCCTGGCGCTTGCGCTCTCCACCGGGCTCGTCGGCGGACTCGCGATCAATGCCGCGCACGAACTCGGCCATGCCCGTTCGCCTGGCCTCAGGCGGCTCGCGTTTTTCGCCTTGGTGCCCTGGGCCTACTCGCATTTCCCAATCGAGCACAACCGCGGCCACCATCGCGCCGTGGCCACTCCCGAGGATTCGGCCTCGGCCCGGCTCGGCGAGTCGCTCTACCGATTCATCCTGCGCGAATGGCCAGGTGCCTGGCGCCGCGCTCATCGCCTCGAGCGCGAGCGCCTGCGGGCGATGGGCCGCTCGCCCCACTCCCTGGCCAATGGCGTGTTGGCAGGACTTGTGAGCACGCTTTCGCTCTGGCTCGCCCTCGCCCTGCTCTTCGGTGCCAAGGCGCTGCTATTCCTGATCCTCGCCGCCGCCTTCGCCCACTTTCAGCTGAGCTCGGCGAACTACGTCGAGCACTACGGTCTCAAGCGTCGGCGGCTTCCTGACGGCGGCGTCGAGCCCGTAGGCCTCGCTCATTCCTGGAACAGCGCCGCCTGGCTCTCGAATGCGGTGTTGCTCAATCTCCAGCGCCATGCCGATCACCACCTCAGAGCGGCCGAACCCTTCCATCGCTTGCGCGACGAGCCGCAAGCGCCGCGACTGCCCGCCGGCTACTTCGAGATGTTCCTCATCGCCTACCTGCCGCCGCTTTGGTTCCGGATCATGGATCGGCGCGCCTACGAAGCGATGGGGGGCGAGCGCGAGCGCCTAAACCTCGATCCGAAGCGAGGGGAGGACGCGCTCCGGGCGCTCGCCCGCCGCCTTCGCTGACTCGGAGGGAAGCGTTGCGGCGCAGGAACGTTCAGGCGGCTCTCATCGCCGGGCGCTAGGATCGGCGGGTTCCTCCCGTCCCGGTCTCGAAACATGCTCCGCCTCGCCCTCTCGCCTGTCCTCTTCCTTGCGAGCATCACCGCTTCCGCCCAGTACAGCGATTTCCTCTCGCCCGGGATGGAATACGAAAGCCAGGCCCTGGCCAATGCCAGCACCCTTTTGTCCATGGCCCGACAGAATCTCGCGCTCGAAATGAGCGCGACCGGCCTGGAGTGGGCCCTTTCCGAGGAAGCGCGCCGCCGTGCCGGCACCTCCAAACGACCCTCGGGCGAGGCGCGAAGCGGGGGTATCGAGGCCACCGATTTCCGCCCCGAGCGGCGAGAATCCCTGCTCGATCAGTTCGCCGCCTTCGGCGAGAACGAGGATGAAAGGGCCTTCCTGCGCGAGCTCGGGCGCGGTCTCTTCGCCTCGCTCGAATCCGATCCCGCCTTCCGCAAGGACAATCTGAGCCACGGGCTCGCCCTGTTGCTCGAACTCGCGCTCGCCACCGAAAAAGGCCGAGAGCTCAGCCCGGGCGAGAAGGCGAGGCTGCTTGAGGCGGTCCACCGCGCCTTGCTCGAGGGCGGCGTCACTGAACGGCTCTCGCGCGCGGAGATCACCGCCGCTTACGACGCGTGCGTGCTGCTCGCGGCGATGATCGCCACCCTCAACCTCGACGTCCGCGAGAATCGAAGCCAGGTGTCGGCGAGGCATGCGCGCGAGCTCGCCCGGGCGGCGCTCGCCGCCTTCGGTCTCTGAAGGAACTCGAATCTTCACGCCGAGGTGCACGCGGCGGAGAATGGGCGGCCATGACCGCCATCGCCATCCTCAAGCTCTCGGCGATCGGGGACGTGGTCAATACCGTCCCTTTGGTGCGTGCGATCCAGGATGCGCGCCCGGACTGGTCGATCACCTGGATCGTCGGCCGGACCGAGGCCAAGCTCGTCGGCGATCTGCCCGGTGTGGAATTCGCGGTCTTCGACAAGCAAGGCGGTGCGGCCGCGGTGTGGGAACTCCGTCGTCGGCTGCGCGGCAGGCGTTTCGACGCCCTGCTCCTACTTCAGCGCAGCCTGCGCGCGCATCTGCTGTCGCTGCTCGTCTCCGCGCGCGAGCGGCTCGGCTTCGACCGGGCGCGGGCGCGCGAGGGCCATGGTCTCTTCGTGCACCGCAGGCTGCCGCCGATGCGCGGCCGCGCTCATGTCCTCGACAGCCTGCTCGAGTTTCTCAAGCTGCTCGGCATCGAGCGCCCGAGCCGGCCGCGCTGGGACATTCCGGTCAGCGAAGCCGACCGCGCCTTCGCCGAAGAGATGCTGCCCGGCGAGCAGCCGTGCCTGATCATCAGCCCCGGCTCTGCCCATCGCGAGCGCATCTGGCCGCCCGAGCGCTATGCGGCGCTCGCCGCCCATGCGGTGCGCCGCCATGGATTGCGGGTGGTCCTGTGCGGGGGGCCAGGCGAGGCCGATCGGCGGCTGGCCGATGCCATCCTCGCTCATGCGGGCGTGCCCATCCTCGATCTTACCGGTCGCGACACGCTCAAGCGTTTTCTTTGCTTGGCCGAGCGGGCTCGGCTCGTGCTGTCGCCCGATTCGGGACCCGCCCATCTCGCCAACGCCGTCGGAACGCCGGTGCTCGGCCTCTATGCCGCCACCGAATGCGCGCGGAGCGGCCCCTATTTCAGCCGTCCGCTGTGCATCGACCGCTTCGCCGAGGCGGCGCGGCGATTTCTCGGGCGGGAGCCTGAGGCGCTGCCATGGGGCAAGCACATCCACGTGCCGGGGGTGATGGAGCTGATCGCGGTCGAGGAAGTCGCATCCCGCCTCGATGCCTGGATGGAAAGCGCCACACCTTCCCGCGGGGTGGCGGCAACTTAGCGCTTTGTCCGTGGTCGCAACGATGTCGCTCGAAGGACTGCTTCCGTGAAACACGCCGATCCTCCTCGCCTTGGGCAAAGCCTGAGCGCGATGGTGCTCTTCCTCGCCCTGCTCGCCGCCCTGTCCTGGCTGCTCTTCGGGGCGCTCAAGGGCGCCTTCCTCGCCAATCCGGCCTTCAACGGTCTGATCCTCGCCGTTTTCGCCATCGGTGTCCTGGTGCAATGGCGGCGCTTGAGCGCCTTGCGCCGGGAAGCGCATTGGCTGCCGCGCCTGCGCACCGGCCAGCTGGAGCGCAAAGGCCCTCCCCCGCGGCTTCTCAAGCCGCTGATCCAGCTGCTCTCGGGCGGGGCCGAGGAGCGGCGTGCGGTTCTGAGCCCCACCACCCTGCGGGCGATGCTCGATGGGGTGGCCTCGCGCCTCGAGGAATCGCGCGAACTGTCGCGCTACCTCATCGGGCTGCTCGTGTTCTTGGGCTTGCTCGGCACCTTCTGGGGGCTCTTGCTCACCATCGCCGCGGTCAGCGAGGTCATCGCCGGAATGCCCGCGGGCGGCGAGAGCCTTGCGTGGTTCGAGCAGCTTCGCGCCTCGCTCGAGCGTCCGCTTCAGGGGATGGCCACCGCCTTCTCGACGTCGCTGTTCGGTCTTGCCGGGGCGCTTGCGCTCGGCTTCCTCGATCTCGTGGCGAGCCGCGGGCAGAACCGTTTCCTCGCGGCACTCGAAGACGCGCTCACCGGGCTCGCCCGCCTGCCGCCAGGCGCCTTGGCCGAGGTCGAGGGCGCGGTGCCGAGTTACCTCGAGGCGCTGATCGGGAATCTCGTCGAAAACCTCGATCGCATGCAACGGCTGCTCAACGACGGCGAGCGACTGCGGCAGGAGCATGTCGAGCAGGGGCGGGCGCTTGCCGCCGAGCTCAATCGCTTGAACCAGAACCTGCGCGATCAGAGCAGTGAGCGCGAGCGCGTGATCGCGGCGCTCGATGCGCTTCGCCTCGCCCTCGCCGAACGCGCCGCGCTGTCCGCCGAGACTGAAGCGATCCGCGAGGAGCTCCGGCTGATCGCGCGCACCCTCGGCCGCGCTCTCGAGGAGCGGCGGGAACGGGCCGGATCATGAGGCGAGTGCAGGCAGCGCGCGAGAGCGATCTTTGGCCCGGTTTCGTGGACGGGCTCTCGGCGCTGTTGATGGTGCTATTGTTCCTGCTGCTCGTCTTCACCCTCGGCCAATACGTGCTGAGCGAGCGGCTCGGCCGCTCGCAGCAGACGCTGAGCGCGCTCGATGCCGAGCGCGCGCGCCTTCAGGAGGCGTTGAGGGGGGCGCAAGCCGAGCTCGCTCGACTTCGCGCCGCCTTGAGCGAGGCGGAGGTCGAGCGCGAGCGCCTGCTCGGCGAGGCGGCGGCGCGGGAAGGTGCACTTCAGGAGAGCCTCGCCGCGCTCGCCGCGGCTTTGCGCACCGAGGCCGAGGCCAAGGAGGCGCTTGCCCTCTCGCTTGCCGAGCGCGAAGCGAGGCTCGCGCGGCTGAGCGAGCAGATCGCGGCGCTTCAGGCCCTGCTCGCCGAGAAGGATCGCGTGCTCGCTCAGCAAAGCGCGGCCATCGAGTCGCTCGAGGCAAGGCTCGATCGCCTGCTCGCCGAGCGGCTGCGCGAGCTCGAGCGCTACCGTTCCGAGTTCTTCGGCCGCTTGCGCGAGGCGCTCGGCGATCGCGAAGACGTGCGCATCGTCGGGGATCGCTTCGTGATCGCAAGCGAGATCCTTTTTCCCTCCGGCTCGGATCAGCTGAGCGAGCAGGGGCTTGCCGAGCTTTCGCGGCTGGCCGAGGTGCTGAGCGAAGTCGCCGCGAAGATTCCTTCCGATCTGCCCTGGGTGCTTCAGGTGGACGGCCATACCGACCGCAGGCCGATCCGCACCGCCCGCTTTCCCTCGAACTGGGAGCTCTCCACCGCCCGCGCCCTGGCTGTCGTGCGGCATCTGATCGCCCGCGGCATTCCGCCCGAGCGCCTGGTGGCTGCGGGCCTCGGCGAGCATCATCCCCTCGATCCGGGCGAGAACGAGCAGGCCTATGCCCGCAATCGGCGCATCGAGTTCAAGCTGACGAGCCGCTGAGCTTCAAAGCCGCCCGGGGGCGGCGATCAGGGCGCCGTTGATGCCGCTGGCGAGATCGCTCAGGAGGAAGGCGATCAAATGAGCGATTTCCTCAGGCCGTACCCAGCGCGAGAAGTCGGCTTTGGGCATGTCGGCGCGATTGGCCGGGGTGTCGATGATCGAGGGCAGGATGGCATTGACCCGGATGCCGCGCGGCTTCAGTTCCTCGGCCAGGGACTCGGTGAGCTTCATCACCCCCGCTTTGGCCGCGGCATAGGCGGCCATGCCTTCGCCCGCCTTGAGGGCGGACAACGCGGCGATGTTGACGATCGCGGCGCGTCCGTCGGCGAGCATGGGAAGGGCGAGGGTGCTTGCGACGGCGGCGGTGCGCAGGTTCATCCAGAACATGAGATCGAAGGCCGCCGGCTCGCCCTGGTCGAGGCGTTGCCAACGGAAGCCGCCGGCGAGGTTGCACAGCCCATCGAGACTGCCGAACACTTCGCCGATCCGCGCGAAGGCCGATGTCGCCGAGTCGACTTCCGCGAGATCGATCGGGAAAAGGGGAAGGATCGCAGGATCGTCGTTCATCCCCGGGGGTGGGCCGGTGAGATCGATCGCCGCGACCCGTGCGCCGGCGCCGACCAGCGTGCGGACCACAGTCCGGCCGAGCGCTCCGAAGGCCCCGGTGACAGCGATCCGCCGTCCCTCGAGTTCGATGGAAAGCGGCCCCGGCATGGATCAGGGCACGACCGTGACCGGCACCGGCGAGGTCTGTACCAGCCGCGAGGCGATGGAGCCGAAGAGCAGGGCCCGGAGCGGCGAAAGGCCGCGCCGGCCCACGATCACGTGCGAGGCACCGATCTCGCGGGCGACCTCGCCGAGAACCTCGGTCGGATCGCCGAACTCGATCCGGGAATGGGCGCGCACCCCCTCTTCCGCCGTCCTGGAAAGCGCCGGGTCGAGGATCTCGCGTTGCACTCGCTCGCGCTGAGCCTGACGCCAGGCTTCGTTGCGGGTGAGCTCGTCAATGGTGAGGATGGCGTGGGTCGAATGGGGGATCACGCAAACCAGCATCAGCTCATGCTGACCGGCCTTGGCCCGGCGGATGGCGAAGTCGAGGGCCCGCCGACTCCCCTCGCTTCCATCCAGCCCGACGATCACGATGTTGGCCATGCCCAGTCTCCCCGGTGAAGCACCGATAGTGTAGGGCAAGGAGGCTTCGGGGCGCTCACTGGCACTGCCACCAGTGCGAGCGGTTGCCCGGCTCGACGATCTGGATCCGAGTGAAGCGGAGCTCGTGATACTGAAGAACGCGCTCGCAAATCTTGGCGGTGACCTCGGGACGCTGACGGGGGTCTTGGTAGGTCACGGAGACCTCGAGGGTGGTGCTCGTGGGCCAGTAGGCCGAACTGACGTTGGGCAGCCGTGCCACCTCATTGGCCAGAGCGACGCGCCGCTGGTTGCGTTCCTCCTCGCTCAGCGGACGCGCCTCCGTCGGAGTGGGCGGGGCCGGTGCCGCGGGCCGCTCGCGCGGCGCCGCCACAGGCTGGGCGGGGCTCTCGGGCGCAGGAGGCGGGGAGAGGGTTTCCGGAAGCTGCATGGCGGTGAGCGAGGCAGCGATCAGGCCCGCGAGCACGGCGGTGCCGATCCTCAACTGGAAGCTGTGGCGGATGGCGCTTTCCGCCGTCTCTTTGAGTTTCCCCTCGAGCAGCGGTTCCAGTTCGTTCCACAGCGCCTCACCATGGAGGATCTCGATGGTCGGATCGAGCACCCCCACATGGCGGTCGATCTGTCCGGTCGAAATCACGATCCCTCCCGCTGCGTCCTGCTCCGCCATCGCCTGGCGCAGGGCTTTGAGCGACTCCGGGTTGACCTTGGTGGCGCGTCCCTGCTTGAACTGCACGAGGTAGCGTTTGCTGCCGCGCTGGAAGGCGAGGTCGTAGCCGCGCGGGTTGAGGGCGTGCTCCTCCTCGATCGGTCGGAAGCCGCGGCGGGCGAGGAGATCGCTCGTGAGACGGACGAATTCCCGCCATTTCAGCGAATCCGTCGCCCCGAGGCCGGCTCGGGCGCGAATCCGTCTCGGGCGGTGCACCATGAGCAGGACGGCGACGATCCCGGCGACGAGGATCGTCACCACCAGCAGCACGAGGACTTTCAAAATTAGGCTCATCTCGCTCCCTCGCCCGAAAACCCCCTATCCTAAGCGCTCGCCCCCTGGGGGCGAAAGTTCGGCGAGCACCATGATTCGCTTGCCGAAGCGAAGCTGCTCGTAGGCGTCTTCCGGAGGCGGCAGAATCTCGATCCGGGCGAAACCGAGCCGCTCCAGGATCCACAGCAGCGCCTCGCGGCTCGGGACCAGGCAGATGCCGGTAGTGCTGGCCTCCGGGCCGTGCGTCTCCTCGGTCTCGTCGATGAGGCCGAAGCTGCCTTTGAGCGGCCGCACGAAGCGGTAACTGCCGTAGTCCACCATGCCGCTGAGTCCGGGCACGAGCTGGGTCTCGATCAGGAGCGCGCGGCGGGTGAGGGCCCGTGCGCTGCGCAGCGCCCCCACCGGATTCTCGAGGTGATAGATCAGGCCGAAACAGAGGACGAGATCGAAGCTTCCTCCGAGGCGCTCGGGTGTCGCCTCGTGCACGTCCATGGGCAGGAAGCGCAGCCTTTCCTGAAGCCCGAGCAGCCCGGACATGAAGCGAGCATCCTCGATGTGTTCCACGCGTGCATCGGTCCCCACCACCTCCCCGAAGCCGCTCTGGGCGAGGTGACAGGCGAAGTAGCCCTGATGGCAGGCGAGGTCGAGCGCGCGAAGATCACCGCGTTCGCCGGGGAACAGCGCGGCGAGCGCGTGATCGAGCATGTTCCGGCGCGTGTAATGGATGGCATCGAGGGCACCGCCGTCGTAAGTCGGCGTGACCGCCCCGCTCGGAAGGCGGAACGGATAAAACCAGGTCTTGGACAAGGCCTTGGCCTCGGCGGCCTCGCTCATGCTCGAAAGTCTCCGGATCGGCCGCGCACCCTCGGCGCGACCATGGCACGTGCGAAGATGATAGGCCGATGTCCGCTCCGATTCCCGCACGGCCCGTGAACTCCCGGCTCCTGTCCGTGGCCCCGATGATGGCCTGGACCGATCGCCACTGCCGTTATTTCCACCGCCGATTGGCGCCGCCTGCGCTGCTCCACACCGAGATGATCGTCGCCAGGGCGATCGTCTACGGCCGGGTCGAGCGATTGCTCGCCCACGATCCGAGCGAGCAGCCCCTCGTCCTCCAGCTCGGGGGCAGCGATCCGGAGGAGCTGCATCAGGCTGCCCGGCTCGCGGTTCCCTTCGGCTTCGCGGGCATCGACCTCAACGTCGGCTGCCCCTCGCCGCGGGCGAGCGGTGGCGGCTTCGGTGCCTGTCTCATGCGCGATCCGGGGCGGGTCGCCGAGTGCGTCCGCGCCCTGATCGAGGCGGTGCCTCCTGGGACGGAGGTGAGCCTCAAGTGCCGCCTCGGCGTGGACGAGCAGGACACCGAGCGCGACCTCGACCGCTTCGTCTCGGCCATCGCCGGCGCCGGCTGCCGAGTCCTCACCGTTCATGCCCGCAAGGCGCTGCTCGGCGGACTCGATCCGGCGGCGAATCGCAAGGTGCCGCCGCTCGACTACGAACGGGTGTTTCGACTCAAGGCGAGCTTCCCTAAGCTCACGATCGTGCTCAACGGGGGGCTGAACCGCCGCGAACAGGTCGAGGCCGCACTCCGCCACGTGGACGGCGTCATGATCGGCCGAGCCGCCTACCAGCGCCCCTGGTGGTTCTCGCGTTTGAGCGCCGCGCTTCACCCATGGATCCCCCATCCCCAGGACCGAATCTCCCTGCTTCGCTCGATGCGCACCTACGTGGAAGAGCAACTCGAGCGCGGGGAGCGGCTGTCGGAGATGGTCCGGCCCTGGTTCGGGCTCTTCCAGGCCGAACCCGGTGGGCGGCGTTTCCGGCGGCTGTTATCGGAGGGAGCGCGTAAGACTACGGCGGGGTGGGAGACGGTCGAGCGGGCGCTCGAAGCGCTGACACTGCCGATCGCCGCATGAGTGCCACCCGCGATCACGCGCGCTTTCTCGCAGCGGCCGCCGCCGCACTGCCACGCGGACCTGCCTGTGCGCGTGGGGTCTTCCTGGTCACGCCGGAAGGCTTCGGCCGGCCGAGCGAAACCGCGGGCGACAATCGCTACATGAGCAGCGAGCCGGTGGATGCCGCGCGCGCGAGAGACGAGCACGCGGCGCTGGCTCGCGCCCTGGCGGCGAGGATGCCCACCTTGCTCTTCCCCGGCGATCCGGAGGCGCCCGATGGGGTGTTCCCGAACAACGCCTTCGCCACCGCGCCGGGCCGGCTCATCATCGGGCGGATGCGCTGGCCGATCCGACGCCGGGAGACGGCGCGCGCCGACATCCGGCGTTTCTTCCTCGAGCTACTTCGCTACGAGGCGATCGACCTCTCGCAACGCGAAGATCTGACCGCCGAGCTCACCGGCAGTCTGGTCATCGACCGCGGCCGAAGGATCGGTTATTGCGGTCTGTCCGAACGCTGCGACGAGACCGGGGCGCGGGCCATGCACGAGGCCTTCGGCCTCGCCGCCACCTTCGTGTTCCCGCTCGCGCCCGGCGAGTACCACACCAACGTGGTCATGAGCTCCCTCGCCGGACGCGCGCTCCTCATCGCCCCATCCGGCTTCGCCGATCCCTCCGACGCCGAATGCATCATCGCCGCGCATGGCGGCGCGATCGTCGTCCTCGACGAGGCTCAGAAGAGGGCCTTCGCGGCCAATGCCATCGCGCTCGACCCCGAGACGGTGTGGATGAGCGAAAGGGCCGCGGATGCACTCACCGCCGCGCAGGCACGGCAGCTTCGACGTGCCGGATTCCGCATCGCCACGGTACCGCTTGCCGAGCTCGAAAAAGGCGGCGGCAGCCTGCGCTGCCTGGTCGCCGAGATTTACTGAGGTCCCGGTTCATAAGGGGTTCAATGCCGATGCCCGAGACTCGAATCGTCCCATGCGGCGCCGGTGTCGGCGGTTGCTCCTCGATCGACGATGCCGCACCATGAGCGGCCGGTGTGGGACGTGCCTTTTCATCGCTCGTCCGGCTTCCTCCGAAATGCTGCGCCATCCTTCTTTGCTCATTTCGCTGCTCCTCGCCGTATCGGGCCCGGCGCTGGGACAGTCTTTGGATGAGTCGGTGCGCAGGGTCGAGCGCGAGACCGGTGGGCGGATCCTTTCGGCCGAGACTTTGCGCGCCGGAGATCGTGAGATTCATCGCATCAAAGTGCTCACTCCGGATGGTCGGGTTCGGGTCATCCAACAGGAGGGTGGACTCCGCGGGGCGTACCCGCGGGAGTCATGGCCGCTCGAATCCTCGCCCGCTCGGCGAGAACGGCCGCGGGCGGAAGCGGAGGAGCGCGAGGAGGACGAGCGCCCCTCGCGGCGAGGTCGCGGCGGCTGGGAGAACTGAAAGGGCGGCGTGATCGCTCGCGAACGGGGAGTCCGACAGATGAGAATCTTGCTGGTGGAAGACGAGGCCCCGCTTCGGGAGACGTTGGGCGCGCGGCTTCGGCGCGAGGGTTTCGCCGTCGATCTCGCCGCCGATGGCGAGGAGGGTCTCTACCTCGGCAAGGAAATCCCCTTCGACGTGGCGATCATCGACCTCGGACTTCCCAAGCTCTCGGGAATGGACTTGGTCCGCCGCCTGCGCGAGGACGGTCGCCGCTTCCCGATCCTCATCCTCACCGCGCGCGGCAGCTGGCAGGACAAGGTCGAGGGCCTGCGCGCGGGCGCAGACGATTACCTGGTCAAACCCTTTCACGTCGAGGAGCTGCTCGCCCGCTTGAACGCCCTGATGCGACGCGCGGCCGGCTGGAGCCGTCCGCTGGTGCGCTGCGGCCCGATCGCCCTCGACACTGCCGCGCAGAAGGTTACCGTCAACGGCCAGCCGGTCGAGCTGACCTCCTACGAGTACAAGGTCCTCGAGTTCCTCATGCTCAATGCCGGCAACCTGGTGTCGAAGGCGGAACTGACCGAGCACATCTACCAGCAAGACTTCGAGCGTGACTCGAACGTGCTCGAGGTCTTCATCGGCCGTCTCCGGCGCAAGCTCGATCCGGAAGGAACGATCAAGCCGATCGAGACGGTGCGCGGTCGCGGCTACCGCTTCGCCCTGCCGCGCGAGGAGTGAAGCCTGAGCATGGCGGCCGCGACGTGGTCGCTGCGCCGGCGGCTGCTTTATAGCGCGGCCGCGGCCTTGCTCGTCTTCCTCGGCGCCACCGGTCTGGCGATCGATCTCGCCTTCGTCGCGAGCCAGCGGGCGGCGCTCGAGCAGCGGCTGCAGGGCTATGTCTATGCCTTTCTGGCCAAGCTCGAGGTTTCGCGGGGCGGAGCCATTCTCGTTCCCGAGCCGCTTCCCGAACCGCGTCTGGAAAGGCCGAGTTCGGGACTTTATGCGGCGCTCATCGCCCCCGGCTTCCGCTGGCGCTCGCCCTCCGCGCTCGGCCGCGAACTACCCGTGGAGGACGTGCTCGAGCCGGGCGAGCGCCACTTCCAAGGCCCCATCGCTTTTGCCGGAAGCAAGTATTACCGCCTGAGCCAGGGCCTGGTCTTCGAGGATGGCTCGGGTCGTGAGTTGGCGCTCACCCTGCACGTCGTGGAGGATGAGCTCTCCCTGCTCGAACAAATCTCGGTGTTTCGCGAGCGCTTGGTCATCTTCCTCGGGGCGCTCGCCTGCATCCTCCTCATCCTGCTCTTCCTGGCCATGCGCTGGAGCATGGCGCCCTTCGTCCGGGTCACCCGGGAGATCGCCGAGATCGAGCAAGGGCAGCGGGAGCGTCTCGGCGGCGGCTATCCTTCGGAACTCGAGCCGCTCACCCGCAATCTGAACGCACTGATCGAGGCGGAGCGGGAAAACCTCGCCCGCTACCGTCACACCCTCGCCGACCTGGCACACAGCCTAAAGACGCCTCTCGCGGTGCTCAGAAGCGCCGCCGAGAACGAGAGCGGGGAAGCGCTCAGGGCTCAGGTGCTGGCTCAGGTCGAGCGCATGGACGGGATCGTGGCCTACCAGCTCGCGCGTGCCGCCCGCTCCGGTCACCGCACGCTCTCCGCGCCAGTGCCGATCACGCCGAGCGCCGAATCGCTCGTCCGGAGCCTGGAGAAGGTCTACGCCGACAAAAAGATCCTCTGTGAGTTCGAGATCGAGGAAGCGGCGCGCTTCCACGGCGAGGAGGGCGACCTGCTCGAGCTGCTCGGCAACCTCCTCGAGAACGCCTTCAAATGGGCGAAGAGCCGGGTCCTGCTCAGCGCCTCGGCGCGGCCGAGTCCGGGCGCGCGTCGCCCGGCCCTGGTGATCGACGTCGAGGACGATGGCCCTGGCATCCCCGAGGAGCAGATCGACCGCGTGCTGCAGCGTGGGGTGCGGGGCGATGAGCGGGTTCCGGGACACGGCATCGGGCTGGCGATCGTGCAAGACATCGTCCGCTCCTATCGAGGCGAGTTGCGCATCGGACGGTCGAGCGCGCTCGGCGGCGCCCGCTTCACGGTGGAGCTCTCTGCACCGGGCTGAGGCCGGTCGCGGGGCGGTAAAAGCGTCGCAGCAGGCGATGGACGTCCGGCATCGCCTGCTCAAGCAGCGCCGGCGCGGAGAAAAAGTATTCGCTGGTCACGGCGAAGAACTCATCTGGGGCTTCGGCGGCGTAGGGGTCGATCGGGGCCTCGCGCCCGGCCTCGAGCTCGGCGCACAGCCGATCGTAGGCGGCTTGCATGGTTCGCGTCCATTCGCGCCAATCCAGTCCCGCGGGCATCGGTGGCGTGCCGTCGGAGACGCCGTCGAGCATGTCGAGTTTGTGGGCGATTTCGTGAGCCACCAGCGCGTAGCCGGAGAAGGGATCGGCGAGATCGGCTTCGATGTCCTGCCAGGAGAGGATCAGGGGCCCCTGTTCCCACGCCTCGCCCGCGAGCTCGTCCGGCCATTCGCTGACCACGCCGCTGTCCTCGTCGTGGTGACGGCGGTGTACCCGGAAAGCGCTCGGATAGAGGATCACCTCATGCCACCCGCGCAGCCAATGGAAGCCGAGTTCGAGCACCGGCAGGCAGCACAGCGCGGCCACGATCGCCTTCTGCTCCGGTTCCGGCTGAAGCCCCCCCGCTCCGGTGATCGCCTTGCGTGCGAGGAATCGCGCGCTGAGGGCGCGCAACTGCGCTTGCGCTTCGGGAGAGAGGAGTCCGAGCGGGGGAACGGACTGCAACACGAATTGCCAGAGCGGCTCCGCCAGCTCCGGAGGGGCGAGTCGTTTGCGTAGCCAGCCCCACATCCCAGGGGGCGTCGGCCTATTTCATCATCCCGGGCAGCAGGGACTGCCAGCGCAGCCGCAACCAGCCTTCCTCGGAAATGCTTTCGACCGCAGGAGAGGTGACGCGCTCAGCGAGGGACTGGCTCGCCGTCTGGGATTCACCGGCGGAGAGGCCGAGGATCAGGACGATGAGACCGACCGCGGCCAAGGCCCAGATGCGGAGCCGAAGCGAGGTGAACGGCGACGGAGAGCGACTCATAATCGAGAATGTTAGCACCGCATCCGTGAGAACGGCGTGGGCGCATTTTGCATCGCATCACGAGCCGAGTGGGGGTCAGCGCTTAGACTCTTCGATCATGCACGATTGCTCGATTAGGCCCTCGGCCGGGCGCGGTCTTCGGCGTCTTTCGGCACCCTCGTTCAGGCGCGCCCTGGCGGCGGGTGTGGCCCGCGTGCTCGCGCAGCGCGAGCTCCTCGATCGGATCAATGTCTTCCCGGTGCCGGATGGGGATACGGGCGCGAATCTCTCGCATACCTTGAGAGCCATGCTCGCCGCGCTGCGCGATGCGCGAGGTGCGCACCTCGGGGCGCTGCTTCAGCGTCTCGCCGACGCCATCCTCGATGGGGCGCGCGGCAACTCGGGAGCGATCCTCGCCCAATACGTGCTCGGCTTCAGCGCCGCCGCGGCGCCCCACCGCCGCCTCGATCTCGCGGGTCTGGCCGAGGCGGCCTCGGCCGGTGAGCGCGCGGCTTACGCGGCGGTGGCCAGTCCCCGCGAAGGCACGATGCTGTCGGTGATGCGCGCCTTCACTGCCGAGCTCCTCGAGCAGGCGCGCAAAGGTGCCGATGATCTCGCCGCGGCGCTGCAGTCGGCGCTCGAGGGCGCGCGCAAGGCGCTCGCCGAGACCCCTGAGAAGCTCGCCGAGCTTCGCGCCGCCGGGGTGGTGGATGCCGGGGCCAAGGGCTTCGTCGAGTTCGTCGCCGGCATGCTCGAGTTGCTTCGCGGGCGGAGACCGCGCCTCGAGCCTGCTCTTGCCGAGCAGCCCGCGTCGCTCATCGCCGCAACGACAAGCGAGGCGGTTGCGGACGATACGCGCTTCCGCTACTGCTGCGAGTGCGTGCTCAGCGGTCCGGATCTCGCGATCGCCAGCCTGCGCGATGCCCTCGCGCAGCTTCCGGCCGATAGCCTGGTCATCGCCGGCAGCCGCGAGAAGCTTCGCATTCATGGCCATGCCGATGACCCCGCCGCCTTCTTCGCGCTGGCCGCTCGTTTCGGAACCGTCTCGCGGTGCAAGGTCGATGATATGCGCGCGCAGCAAAGCCGCGCTGCCATCCTCGCTTTGCTTGCCGATTCCGGTGCCGATCTGCCCGATGAGCTCTTCGCCGCCTCGCGCGTCCATCTCGTGCCGGTGCGCGTCGCCTTCGGCGAGGAGGAATTTCTCGACAAGCTCGGGCTCCACCCGGCCGAGTTCTTCGCCCGGCTGCGCACAAGCGCTGCGCCGCCGCGCACCTCGCAGCCACCGCCTGCGGATTTTCAGCGCGCCTTCGAGTTCCTGCTCTCGCATCACCAAGGCGTGCTCGGGGTGCACCTCTCGCGGCGGCTGTCGGGGACGATGCAATCGGCCGAGGCGGCGGCGCGCCACGCAAGCGGGCGCATCCGCCTGGTCGACAGCGAAAACGCTTCGGCGGGACAAGGTCTCCTCGTCGCTTACGCCGCCGAGGCGATCGCCGCCGGCCTTGCGCTCGATGAGGCGGCGGCGGTGGTCGAGGCAATGGTGCCGCGCACGAAAAGCTATGCGGTGCTTCAAGACCTCGGCCACGCCGAGCGCGGGGGGCGCCTGCCGCGCCTCGCACGCTGGCTCGGCGAGGGTTTGAACCTGCGGCCCGTGCTCACCAACCGGCAGGGACGCTTGGGCATTGCCGGTGTGCTCGTGGCGCGGCGCCGTCGGCCGGAACGCTTCGCCGAATGGGTGCTCAGGCGCCTTAATCGCAGCAGGCGCTATCGGGCGCTCATTGCTCACGCCGACGATGCGCAAGCGGCAGCGCGCGTGCGGGCGCGGCTTGCGGGCTCCGGCATCGGCTTCGAGATGCTCGAGATCGTGCCTTTGGGCAGCGCCATCGCCGCTCATGCCGGGCCGGGGGCGCTTCTGGTCGCGGTGCAGGATTACGAACCACCGCTCGCGCTGATCGAGCGGCTCGGGGCTTCGCGATGATCGAGCCGGTTTTCGCGCTGCTCATCGGTTATCTCCTGGGTTCGTTCTCAGGAAGCCTGCTGCTCGGGCGCCTCTTCGGGGTGGACGTGCGCGAGCACGGCAGCGGCAATGCCGGCGGCACCAACGCCTTGCGCGTGCTCGGGGCGAGGGTGGCGCTGCTCGTGGTGCTGATCGATCTCGGCAAAGCCAGTCTCGCGGTCGCCGTCGCTTGGCTGCTCCTCCCGGCGACGCCGGACTGGCCGGGGGCGGCGGCGGGTCTCGGGGCGGTCCTCGGGCATTGCTATCCGCTCTGGCACGGATTCCGCGGCGGCAAGGGGGTGGCGAGCGCCGCCGGCGCGAGCTTTCTCCTGATGCCGCTCTGGGTGCCGGCTTTGGCGGCGCTCTGGCTGCTCGGCTTGCTCGCGAGCGGCTTCGTGAGCTTGGCGTCCCTTCTTGCCGCAGCAGCGCTTGCGCTGCTTGCGTTCTTTCCCTTTGCCGAGCTGCCGGTGCGGCTGTTCGCGGGGCTTGTGGCCGCGCTCGTGATCCTGCGCCACGAGGCCAACATCGAGCGGCTGATCCAAGGGCGCGAAAACCGCTTCGAGCGGATCTGGTTGCTCAAACGCTTCTTCGCGAAGTGAGCTCATCGGCGACGCCGATTCCGGTCTGGCTCGAGGCGATGTGCGCTCAGCCTGAACAGGCGCTCGCTCTCGGCACCGAGGGAGAGGCGCTCATCGCGAGCTGGCGCGCGCAAGGCTGGCCGATCTGGCTCGAGGGCGGCGTGCTCGGCTTCGCCCCCGGCTGGGCGCCGCTCTCGCACCGGCATCTGGCGGCGGCGCTCGCCCCCTTGGGGCTTGGGCTTTTCTACCGTCCCGCCGTGGACTCCACGCAGGAAGAGGCCAAGCGGTTGCTCGCCGCCGGCGAGGCGGCGCCATTCCTCGTGGTCGCCGAATGGCAAAGCGCGGGGCGCGGGCGATGGGGCCGCCGCTGGCTGAGCCCGCCGCTGTCGGCGCTCCTTGCCACCCTCGTCGCCCCGATCGCGCGGGCGCCGTCAGCCCTCGCCGGGCTCGCGCCGGCGCTCGGGGTGGCGCTGGCCGAGGCGCTGATTGCCGCAGGCGGAGGGGATATTCGGGTGAAATGGCCGAACGACCTGCTCAAAGGGGGGCGTAAGCTGGGCGGGGTGCTGGTCGAAGTGCTGCCGAGGGGTGCTCAGGGTGTCACGTTGCTCGTGGGTTTCGGCCTCAACGTGTGCCCCGAAGCAGCCCAGGCAGCGCCTGTGCCTGCGGCCTGTTGGGCGGAGGATGATCCCTGCCCGGATCGGACGGCGCTCCTCCTCCGGCTCGTGCCCGCTTTGTGCGCTGCCATCGCCGAGTTCGGGCGCGAGGGCTTTCTGCCTTTTCGCGTCCGTTTCGCCGGTCTCGATGCGCTGGCGGGACAAAGTCTGAGCGTGCATGCGGCAGGTGGAAGGATCGAGGGGCGCGCTTTGGGCCTGAGCGAGGAGGGCGCCCTGCTCCTCGCTACCGCCTCGGGGCAGGTTGCGGTGAGCACCGGGGAGGTGCAATCCTGATGGCAGCGCTTTTGGTCGATCTCGGCAACAGCCGCCTCAAATGGCGACTGGTGCGCAGCGAAGGCCGGGAGGAAGGCGCCTTCCCCTTGGCCCGGGCCGGGGGTTTCCTCGAGGGCCTGGCGAGCAGCGCGCCGCGTCTTTCGCTCTGGCTTGCGAGCGTGGCGGGCAGTCGCCGGGGCCAGCGGATCGCGGAGCGGCTCATGGCCCTGCCCTTCGCCCGAGCCGAGCGAGTCGCGGTCCGCCCCTTGGCCGGTGGCCCGAAGCTCGGCTACCGCGATCCGAGCGAGCTTGGCGTCGATCGGTGGCTCGCCCTGCTCGCGGCGATGGAACATGCGCCTTGCGCGATCGCGCTCGCGGGCACCTGCCTGACCTTGGATGCTTTGGATCGGGAGGGACGCCACTGGCCGGGCTGGATCCTGCCAGGTTTAGCGCTGCTCGAGCGCGCGCTCACCGCGCGTGCCCCGCGCTTGCGTTCGCCTCGGCCCGAAGAGCGCGCGGCCCGAGGCCCTTTTCCGCAAAGCACCGGAGAGGCCATCGCTCTGGGCAGCGAAAACGGCCTGGTGGCGGCGATCGAACGCTTTCGGCTGTTGCTCGAAGAGCGCTGGGGGCATCGGCCGATCCTGCTGCTTTCTGGCGGGGATGCCGCGAGCTTGGCCAAGGCGCTCTCGCCCCCGCTCATGCTGCGCCCTGAGCTGGTGCTCGACGGTCTGGAGCGCTTGGCCCGAGGATGCGCCGAAAGGTGAGGTTGATGCGCGCTGCCGCTGGCTTCGCGGTGGGCGGCAGGGCATGGAGGAAATCGCGCTGGCTGGCACCGCTCATCACCAAGAGACTCCCCGGCGGCAGGGGAATGCGCAGGATCGGCCCGCGCGGCCGCCTGCGGATGGCGAAGATGCGGGCGGCGCCGAGGCTCAAGGAAGCGATCAGCGGTTCGGCGCCGAGTTCGGGTTCGTCATCCGCGTGCCAGCCCATGCTGTCGCGCCCGTCGCGGTAGAGATTGATGAGCACACCGTTGAACGAGGCCCGCAGCGCCTGTTCGATGCGCCGGCGCAGCGCGAGCACGGTCGGCGTCCACGGAAGGGGCGCGTAGCTCACTCCCGAATAGCGATAAGTCGCCTCGCCCATCCAGCAGGCGAGCCTGGGGCTCGGGCGCAGCTTGCCGAAGAGGCGCACGCTCGGTTGGGAGAAAGGCACCTCCGCGAGCAGGGCGGCCAATGCCGCTTCCGCCTCGGCTTCCGAGAGGAATGCGGGCATGAGCGTGAAACCTGCCGGCAAATCGGATCGCATTGCACTCTTCACGGCCAGCTTTCAATAATGGCCGCTCTCCCTTGGCTTGGGTGTGAGGGCGATGAGCGAGCGCGAGGTGATGCGTTATCAGGTGCTGATCGTGGGCGCCGGCCCCGCCGGGCTCGCCTGCGCGATTCGCCTCAAACAGCGCCGGCCCGAGCTCTCCGTGTGCGTGATCGAGAAGGGCTCGACGGTGGGGGCGCATATCCTCTCAGGCGCCGTGATCGAGCCCGAACCCCTCGATCAGCTCCTGCCAGGATGGCGCGCCGAGCCGCCGCCGATCTGCGTGCCGGTGAGCGAGGATCGGTTTTATCTCCTCACGCGCAAGCGCGCCATCCGCCTGCCCACGCCGCCGCAGCAGCGCAATCACGGCAACTTCATCGTCAGCCTGGGCGCGACCTGCGCGTGGCTCGCCGCCAAAGCAGAAGCGTTGGGGGTCGAGATTTACCCGGGCTTCGCCGCCGCCGAGGCTTTGTTCGATGAGAAAGGCGCGGCGCGCGGGGTGCGCATCGGCGATTTGGGTCTCGATCGGGAAGGAAAGCCGAAGCCGAGTTACACGCCGGGAGTGGAGATCGAGGCCGAGGTCACCGTGCTCGCGGAAGGGGCGCGCGGTCACCTCGCCAAGCAGTTGATCCGCCGCTATGGCCTCGATGCCGAGTCGCAGCCGCAAAGCTATTCGATCGGCATGAAGGAGCTTTGGCAGCTGCCTCCCGGGCGGGTGCGGCCGGGTCTCGTCGTGCACTCCATCGGCTGGCCGCTCGATGGCAAGACCTACGGCGGCAGTTTCCTCTATCACCTCGATGGCGATCGGGTGGCGATCGGCTTCGTCGTCGGCCTCGATTACCGCGACCCCAGGCTCCAGCCGTATGAGGCCTTTCAGCAGTGGAAGCACCACCCCATGGTCAAAGGACTGCTCGAGGGCGGCTCGATCCTCTCGGCCGGTGCGCGTGCGATCGTCACCGGCGGCTACCAGAGCCTGCCCAAAGTCGAGATGCCCGGGGCCATGCTCATCGGGGATGATGCGGGGCTTCTCAACGTGCCCAAGATCAAGGGCACCCATCAGGCGCTGCGCTCCGGCATGCTCGCCGCCGAGCACCTCGCGGAGAGGCTCTCGAGCGAGGGCTGGGACGCTCGGCTTCGCGCCTCTCCGATCGTCGCCGAGCTTCACAAAGTGCGCAATATCAAGCCGGGCTTCAAGAAAGGCCTGTGGTTCGGCCTTGCCAATGCCGCCCTCGAGACCATGCTCGCCGGGCGCACGCCCTGGACGCTCGCCAACAAGGCCGATTTCGCAAGCCTCGAGCGCATCGACCGCTATCAGAGCCCCGATCGCCACTGGGGGCCGCGCGAACTTCCGCCGCGCGACCGCTTGGCCGGCGTCTTCTTCGCCTCCACCCAGCACGACGAGGACCAGCCGGTGCACCTCAAGGTGCGCGATACCTCGATCTGCATCACGCGCTGCACCCAGGAATACGGCAATCCTTGCACCCGTTTCTGTCCGGCCGGGGTGTACGAGATCGTCGAGGACGCAGCGGGCCGCCGCTTGCAGATCAACGCCTCCAACTGCGTGCACTGCAAGACCTGCGACATCAAGGATCCCTACCAGATCATCGACTGGGTGACGCCGGAAGGGGGTGCCGGCCCGAACTACCAGAACCTCTGAAGCCTGGCCATGCCGCGCCTGGCTGCGCTCACGGCGATTGCCGCCTTCGGCGAAGATCAGGATCTGCCACCGCTTGCGGCGGCGCTCGCGCGCCTTGGCATCGCCCTCGAAGAACGCGCCTGGGATGATTTCACCGTCTGTTGGCGCCGCTACGATGCGGTGCTGATCCGCTCGCCCTGGGACTACAGCGAGCGCCACCGCGAGTTTTTCGCTTTCTTGGCGCGGCTCGCGCAGGAAAGACCCTTGCTCAATCCCTATCCGCTGCTCGCGTGGAACCTCGATAAGCACTATCTCGGCGATCTCGCGGCGGCGGGCATTCCCACCGTTCCTACTCGCTTCGTGGATCGCCCCGAGGACTGGTCGAAGCGTTTGCCGCCCGGCGAATGGGTGCTCAAGCCCGCGATCGGGGCGGGGTCGCGGGGCGCGCGGCGAGTGCGCGGAGAGCAGGCGAAAGCGCTCAGCGCTGAGGTCGAGAGCTTACTCGCTGTCGGCCGCGGCTTGCTCATCCAGCCCTACCTCGCCGAGATCGAGGCGCGCGGAGAAACGGCGCTCATCTATTTCGGAGGGCGATATTCCCATGCCATCCGCAAAGTGGCGTTGCTCCCCGCGGATGGCGAAGCCATCCGCGCCCTCTACAACCCGGAACGGATCGCTCGCCATCGCGCAAGCGCCGCCGAGCGGGAGGTGGGCGAGAAGGTGCTCGATGTGCTCAAGGGGCGCTTTCCTGAGCAGTGGCCGCCGGTCTATGCCAGGGTCGATCTCATCCCTGCGCGCGAGGGCCCGCTCCTGCTCGAACTCGAGCTCGCCGAGCCTTCCCTGTTTCTGGCCTATGGCCGCGGGGCAGCGGCACGAATGGCGGCGGCAGTGGCCGCAGCGCTCGACCGGCTTCGCGAAGCCTGAGGCGAGCAGGGTCCCTTGCGCTCGATTTTCGGTTGGCCTCAGGGCGAAGCCTGCCGCCTCCACCGCCCGTCGCGGTCGGGAGGGCTTGGACGAGGGCCAACCGGCGCGATCCCGGTTACTCGAAGCCAAAGTCGCGCGGCGCGGGCGGGGCTTGGATCCGGCGCGGGGGCTTCTTGGCGAGCTCGGCCAGCAGCACTTCGACCGCTTTCTCGAGACTTGGATCACGGCCCTGGGCTTTGAGATGCGGAGCATCGATGACCTCGATGTCGGGGCTGACGCCCTCGTTCTCGACCGCCCAACGCCCTTCGGTGTCGAGGAAACGGAAGGTCGCCGGGATGATCGCACCCCCGTCGGCGAGCGTCGGATGGCCGGAGATGCCGATCAAGCCGCCCCAGGTGCGGGTGCCGATCAAGGGCCCAAGCCCGAGCTTGCGGAAGTAATAAGGCAGCGCATCGCCCCCTGAGCTCGAAAGGCCGTTGATCAGCATCGCCTTAGGCCCATCGTGGGCGAGCACCGGCCGCGGCACTGGTTCGAAACCGCGCCACACCCAATAGTTGAGCGGTCGGCGGGCGAGGATCTCGATCATCCGGTCGGGGATGAAACCGCCGCCGTTGTAGCGATCATCGAGGATCAGCGCCTCGCGGTGCATCTCGGCGAGCATGCCCTTGATGAGCTCGCGGTTGCCTTCGATCGCGGTATTGGGCAGGTGGATGTAGCCGATGCGTCCGCCGGAGAGCGCGTGCACTTTGCGCCGGTTGGCGAGCACCCAATCGAGATAGCGCAGGTTGACCTCCGAGGTGATGGTGCGCACCCGCGCCTCCCAGGCGCCTTCCTCGCTCGGTTTGTCGTTGAGCGTGAGCAGCACCGTGCGCTCGCCTTTGTCCTGCATGAGCTCGTAGAAGTTCTTGACGCTCTTCGTGCTCACCCCGTCCACCGCGAGGATGAAATCCCCAGGCCGGGCCTTCACCCCAGGCTCGGTGAGCGGCGAGCGGTAGTACTCGTGCCAGTTCTCGCCCGGGAAGATCTTGGCGATGCGGAAGTAGCCGGAGGGATGCGCTTCGATCTCGGCCCCGAGCAGGCCCCCCGGCTTGCGCTCGGCCTTGGGCGTATCTGGGCTTTCGGCGACATAGACGTGGCCGGCGTTGAGCTCGCCTGCGATCTCGCCGAAGACGTAGTCGAGATCGGCGCGGTGGGCGACGTGATCGACGAGCGGCCGGTAGCGTTCGTAGATCTTTTCCCAATCCTGGCCGTGCATGCCCGGATCGTAGAACCAGTCGCGGAGGATGCGCCACGCGTCTCGATAGAGCGCCGGCCATTCGATGCGGGGATCGATGAGAAGCTCCATCCTGGAGAGATCGAGGGCCGTCTGGTTGAGATCGATGCCCGGTTTGGCCTCGGCGATGCCAAAGCGCTCGCCCTGGCGCCAGATGAGCTTGTCGCCCTTGGCGCTCAGGCGATACGAGCTCACTCCCGACAGTACGTTCTCGACGCTTTCCTTCGCGAGATCGTAAAAGCGCAGATCGGCGTTTTGTCCCTGATTGCCTGCGGCGCTCAGGAAAAACAGCCCTTGCTCGTTGGCCGCCAACCCGAAATAGTTTCCCGGTGGCACTTTGAGGGCGACGATGCGCTGCGCGAAGCCTTCCGGCTCGAAGCGCATCGAACCGGCGCCCTCCTCGCGCTTGCCCTTGCCCCCACCCTCAGGCTCGACCGCCTCGTCGCTTTTGAGCACGATCGGCGGCGACTGGTCGGGGTGGAGCGCGGCGGCGAAGATGCGGCTCGAGTTGGCGTAGAGATAGTTGAACTCGTAGGAGGAGAAGACCAGGTTGTGATCGCGCGTGGAGACGAAGTAAAGCCAACGGCCTTTGGGGTCGAAAGCGGGGCTTGAATCGTTGTAGCCGTCCTCGGTGAGCTGGATGCGGCGATTGCCCTGAAGGTCGTAAGCCCAGAGCGAGCTCGTGCGAGTGGCGTTGACTTTGGTGTAGACGAGGAAGCGGCCGTCTGGGGAGAAGGTGTACTGCACCGGGTCGCGGTAGAAATCGTTGGCGTGGCGGACTTGGTCGACCTCGGTGATGCGGCCGCTTTCGACCTCGACCACAAGCAAGCGGTTGTCGCTGGCGGCAAGGGCGATGCGCCGGCCATCGGGGGAGAAGACCGGCGGGAAATACCAAGTGCGGCTTCCGCGCGTGAGCTGGCGCGCTGTGCCCTTGTCATCTTGCGGTCGCAGGTAAAGCTCGTATTCGCCCGTCTCGTCGGAGAGATAAGCGATCCACCGGCCATCGGGCGACCAGGCCACTCCGCGCTCTCGATACGCAGGGCTGCGGCTGAGGTTTCGGGTTTCGCCGTGCTTGGCGGGGACGGTGAAGAGCTCTCCCCGGGCCGCGAAAACCGCACGCTGGCCATTCGGGGAAAGATCGAAGCTTTCGACGAAGGCGGCGACGTTCTTGCGCTTCGGCAGGGTGTGCGGGCGATCGCCGCGCACCTCGATGTCGAGCCTTCGGGGCGTTCCTTCAGCCGGGTCGTATAGCCAAATGTAGCCGCCGTTTTCGAACACCACCCGCCGGCCGTCGGAACTGGGCCAAAGCACGTCGTACTCGTCGAAAAAGGTTTCCTGGCGGAGATCGCCTCCGTCCTTGTTCATCGAGAAGAGATTGAGCGTCGTGCCTGGACCTGCCGGTGCGCCAGGCCGCCGAGTTGCTGCGCTGCAAGGACAAGCGGCTGTGGCGGCGCATCGAGTTCTACGTCGCGCAGGCGCGTGCGCTGGAAGACTTCGCCGGCGTGCGCACGGTGGGCATCGACGAGACCAGCCTGCGGCGCGGGCAGCACTACATCACCGTCGTGCACGACCTGGATCGCAAGCGGCTGCTGTTCGCCACCGAGGGGCGCGAGCACCGCACGGTGGTGGAGTTCGCCGAGGATCTGAAGGCCCATGGCGGCGATCCCGCCCAGGTGCGGCACGTGTGCATGGACATGAGCGCGGCCTACGCCAAGGGCGTGGCGCTGGCGCTGCCCCAGGCGCAGATCAGCTACGACCGCTTCCACGTCGTCTCGATGGCCATCGAGGCGATGGACCAGGTGCGCCGCGCGGAGATGGCCACCGACGCGCAGGCGGTGCGAGCCGCGCTGGGCACTGGCCAGCGTAAGACGCTCAGGCAGCTGCTGTCACTTGCGGTCGGAGGCGAAGACGATGCGCTCGCCCACCCACACCGGCTGGTGGTCGGTGCCGATGAAATCGGTGAGCCGGCGCGAATCCTGCGCGAGGAGGTCGTAAATCCACACGTCCTGCGCGCGACCGCCGCGATGGCGTTTCCAGGTGCGGAAGTCGCGGTCGATGGGGGTGAAGGCGAAATAACGGCCATCGGGAGAAAGCGAGCCGCCGCCGGTCTCGGGCGGACCCAAGGGCTTTTCCATCCCGCCGCGGAAAGGCACGAGCAGAGGCAAGCCCTCGCGTTCGCCATAAGGGGTGCGGTTGGCGCGGACGAGAACGTACTCGCCATCCGGGGTCCAGTCGAGCACCCGGTAGTCCGTACCCCCGCGCGGCGGCATCGGCCCCACGTCGTTGTAGAAGGTGAGCTGGCGTGGGGTTCCGCCTGCCGCCGGAATCACCCATACCTGGCGAGTGCCGGAGTATTCGGCGGAAAAGGCGATCCAGCGCCCATCGGGCGAGAACTTGGGATAAAGCTCCATGCCCTCATGCGAGGTCAGGCGCTGAGCCACCCCGCCCTGAGCCGAAACGGTGTAGAGATCGCCGGCATACACGAAGACCACGGTGTCGCCGTGGAAGTCCGGCTGGCGCAAGAGTCGGGTCGGCTCTGCGGCGGCAAGCGCCGGGATGAGCGCGATGAGGGGGAGCAATCGCATGGCAAGGCCCGTGATCGCGAAGAAAGTGGGGGATTCTAAGCGCTTGCCTGGACCGGCGGGGCTGCTTATGGTTCCGGTCGCTCGCAACGACCAGGCTGACCGCTCATGTTCCAACGCATCGCGCTCATCGCTCTCGTTTGGCTTGCGCCGCTTCGCGCCGAGGTCATCCCTGAACTCGCGCGGATCATGGACGATCCTGCCTGGATTGGCGCCCCGGTCGAAAATCCGAGCTTTTCCTGGGACTTGCGCGAGGCCTACTGCGAGCTGCGCGAGCCTGGCGGAGAGGCCCGCCGGCTCTATCGGGTGCCGCTCGCCGGCGGCGAGCTGAGCGCTGTGCCCGAGGCGGAACGGGCTTCGGCCGATGCAAGGCCCCTGGCTTACGACCAGGCGAGGCAACGCTACCTCTTCGTGCGCGATGGGGTTCTTTACCTTCGCGATCGCAGCGACGGGACGCTCATCCGGCTGAGCGGCGGCGAGGCGAACGTGGAGGAGGCGCGTTTTGCAGCCGATGAGTCGCTGGTGCATTACCGCGCCGGTGGGCAATGGTTTCGGGTCGCGGCGCGCGGAGGGGCGGCGCGCCCTTGGTTCGAGCTGCGCAGCGAAAAATCCCCCGAGGAGGAAGCGAAGGAACCGGCCCGCGCCCATGAGCTTCGGTTGATTTCGACTCTGGCGCGGGAGCGCGAGGAGCGGCTTGCGCGCCAGGCGCGGGAGCGGCAGCGCAAAGGCGTGGTCTTGCTGCGCCTACCGGAGGGCTTGCGGATCGTGGCGAGTTCGCCCTCTCCCGACGAGCGCTGGGTATTGGTGCTCACCGAGCCGGACAAGGCCGACCGCGGCCGGCGCGGACAGATGCCGAAGTACGTGACCGAATCCGGCTACGAGGAAACGGAGGAGGTGCGAACCCGGGTGGGGCGGAATCCGCCGCCGGGACAGAGCCTGTGGCTTGGGGATCTCGCGAGCGGCACCGTGCGGCCGCTCGATGTGGCCGTCCTGCCGGGGATCGCTGAGGATCCGCTGGCCTTCCTCGAGGCCGGGAAGGCTGCTGGGCTCGAGAAAACGCGCAAGTCTCGGCGTCCGGCCGAGGCCGAGGCCGAGGGGAAAAAGGGACGACGCGATCTCGCCCTGATCGGGATGGCCTGGAATCGCGATGGCAGTCGGCTCGCCGTGATGCTCCGCGCCATCGACAACAAAGACCGCTGGCTCGCCGAAATCGAGCTTGCGGCTGCCGCGCTAAGGCCCCGCCATCGGCTTCACGATCCGGCCTGGATCAACTGGGATTTCAACGATTTCGGCTGGATGCCGGACGGCTCGACGCTGTGGTTTCTCTCCGAGGAAAGCGGCTTCTCGCACTTCTACACGCTCAGTGCCGGCCGCGAAAAGCCGCGGCAACACACGCGCGGCGCTTTCGAGGTGTGGCGTCCGACCGTAGCGCGCGACGGCAAGCGCGTGTGGCTGATGAGCAATCACGGCGATCCCACCCGCGCCGGTGTCTATCTGCTCGATCTCGAGAAAGACCAGCTCACGGAGGTGGGCGCGCACGATTGGATCGAGGATTACCTCATTTCCCCCGACGAGCGCCTGATGCTGCTTCGCTGGTCGGCGAGTCACGTACCGACGCAGCTGACGGTGATGCCCGCTCTGGGCGGTGAAGGAAAAGTGCTCACCGACACCCGCAGCGAGGCCTACCGAGCGATCCAATGGATCGGCCCGGAGTTCGTCGAGATTCCCTCCCGCCACGGAGCGCCGCGGCCGATCCTCGGCAAGCTCTACCGGCCGCCGGTGATCGAGCCGGGGCGACGCTACCCGCTGGTGTTCTTCGTGCACGGTGCCGGCTACCTGCAGAACGTGCACCGCGGTTTCCCGCAGTATTTCCGCGAGCAGATGTTCCACGACCTGCTCGCCCGCCGCGGTTTCTTCGTGCTCGATCTCGATTTCCGCGCCTCGAAGGGCTACGGCCGCGCCTGGCGGACCGCCATTTACCGGCAGATGGGTACGCCTGAGCTCGAGGATCACCTCGACGCCCTCGAGTGGATCGCGGCGCGCGAACCCATCGACCGCAACCGGGTGGGCATCTACGGAGGAAGCTACGGCGGTTTCATCACCCTGATGGCGATGTTCAAGCATCCTGAGGTGTTCAAAGCCGGGGCGGCTTTGCGACCGGTGACCGATTGGACCTCGTATAACCACCCCTACACCTCGAACATCCTCAACACGCCGGCACGCGACTCGGAGGCCTACCGGCGAAGCTCACCGATCGAGTACGCCGAGGGGCTCAAGGGGCACCTGCTGATCAGCCACGGGATGCTCGATGACAACGTGTTCTATCAAGACGTGGTGCGCTTGGCGCAGCGCCTGATCGAGCTCAGGAAGCCCGATTGGGAGCTAGCGAGCTATCCGCTCGAGCGGCACGCCTTCCGTCATCCCGAGAGTTGGTATGACCAATACCGGCGCATCCTCGCGTTGTTCGAACGGGCGCTGCTTGAACAGGTGAACCATCCCTAGCCGCCTATACTCTGGCGCCATGGGCGCTGCCGCTCCGATTCCGCCGCTGCTCTCGCTCGCGCTCGGAGTGGCCGGCGTGTCGGCGGCGCCTGCGCTCGCACCGCCCGTCGGAGCGTTTTCGCTCGCCCTGGGAGCGGTGCTTTGTCTGCACGGTATGGCGGGCTTTCGGCGGGGACCTCGGCTCGACGCCTCCGCTCTTCTGCGTCTGAGCGCGAGCCTGCTCCTGCTGCTTCTGCCGTTCTGGCCGGCACTGGATCTCTCTCGCCGCCTGATCGCCGTGTCTCCGGACCCGCGGGGCTTGTTGTGGCTGAGTGCGCTCTACGTCGTGCTGCTCGGCTGGGCTTGGAGCCTGGCGCCCTTGATCCGGCGCGCCGCCGAGCCGCCCTGCACGCCCCCGTCCCCGGGAACCGCAGGCGCGTCCTGGTTCCGGGAACTCGCCTGGCTCGCGCCGGGCAAAGAGCTCGGTTCCGGACTCCTCCTCTTCGCGCTGGGATTCCTGTGGGCGGCGCTCATCGAGGGTTGGGTCGGCTTCTCCATCCCCGTCGCGCTCGCGATCGCCGCCGGTGTGCTGGCAGGGAGCTGGCTGATGGTCTCGGGGGTGATGAGGAAGGAGCGCGATGCGCCGGAAGAACTCGCCTCCCGGGCGGCAACCGCGACGAGGTCCCCGCCCACCGCTTCGGAGGACTCGGGGCTTCCTCTCGAGCGGCGGCTCTACGAGGCGGCTCGACAGGGGCGCGTCGAGGAGGCCCTGATCCTGCTCGAGGCCGGTGCCGATCCGCTCGCCCTCCCCGAACCGGAGGATGCCGATCAGCGCAGCCTGATCCAGATCGCGGTGACGCTTCCGGATCTGCGCTTGTTGCGGGCCCTGATCCTTCGCGGCGTCTCGGTGAACGAGTTGCACGGCGGGATCACGCCGCTCATCGCGGCGACCCGCGACAGCCGCGCAGGGCGGCTGGAAGCTGTGCTCACCCTGCTCGCCAATGGTGCTCGGCTCGATGCCGTGGATCGCGAGCGCAATCAGGCGGTCCATCACGCCGCACGCTGCGAAAATCCGGCGGTCATCGCTGCCCTGCTCGATGCCGGCGCACCGCTGGATGCGCTCAACGGCGAGGGGATGTCGCCGCTTGGCGTGGCGCTGGAAGCCCAGTGCTGGGCGACCGCCGAGTACCTCATCAAACGGGGCGCTGCCCTGGAGCCCGTGGGAGGCTGTCCGGCGATGGTCGCGGCGGCGCGGGGCATCCAGGACGATCCCACCGGCATCCGCATGCTGCTCAAGGCCAAGGCGCGGGTCGATGCAGCCGACCGTTTGGGTCGGCGGGCACTCCACCATGCGGCTTTGCACGGTCGTGTTCGCATGGCCGAAGCCTTGTTGGCGGCGGGGGCCGATCCCAACGCCCAGGACAGCCACGGGGCGACGCCCGTGATGGAGGCCGTCCGCGCCGGCGAGCTCAAAGTGCTGGAGCGCTTGGCGTTCGCACGGCCGGATCTCTCGCGGCGCGATTCGCTCGGCCGCACGGCGTTGCTCATCGCCGTGTCCAGCAAACATGCCGATCCCGCGATCTGCCGCCTGCTGCTGGCCATGGGGGCCGACCCACGTGAGCCCGGTCCGGACGGCCGCAATGCCCTCGAGCAAGCCTTGGCGCTCGGGCGCTGGAGTCTGGTGCGGCTGCTCGATCCCGCTGCGCCGCTTCCGGAGTCGCTCGAGGCGGGGGCGGAGTCGCAGGAGGGCGATGCGGCGCCCGATCCGCTGGCCCTGCTGCTGGCCGCTCTCGAAACGGGACGAGAGGCGGTGGCCGAACGGCTGCTCGGCCTGCCGCTGGCCCCGGCGGAACTCGCCGAGATCGCCGTTCGCCTGAAATCGCTTCGGGGATTCCGCTGGCTTTGTGCGCGGGGTGCTTTGGGTGCGGATACGGTCCTCGGCGATGGGCGCACGCTGGCCGAGGCGCTCTGCGGCGCGGATCCTCTGCCATGGGGCAAGCTGGCGGCGCTGCCCGGCATCCTCGGGGCTCTGGCCGGTCGCGGCGTGCTCGCGCGCTTGATCGAGGCGCTTCCCCCGGGTTCGCGGGAGGGCGAGCGTTTCCTCCTGGCTTTGATCGAGAGCGGTGCGGATCTCTTCGGCGCGGGCCTCTCCGGCCTCTCGCCCCTGCAGGCAGCGATCCGTGCCGCCTCGCTTCCGATCGCCGAGGCCCTTCTCGCCCGCGGGGTGGACCCGAACGCGCCGGATCCTTGCGGCCGCCCGCCCCTCCAGGTGGCGGTGGAGCTGCAACGAGGCGGTGCCTGGTATGCCTGCTTGCTTCGACACGGAGCCGATCCGTGGCGCCGCGACCGGGTCGGGGAGACCGCCCTCGGCGTGGCTTGGGAGATGGGGGATCGCGAGGCGGTGAGGTGGCTTCACCCGTCGGGCTTCGTCTGGCCCGGACGGCCCCTGCGCGACAGCGACATGATCGCCGCCGCTCGCGCTGGCGAGATCGAAGCCCTCGAATGCCTCCATCGGCTGGGACTGTCGGTAGAGGCTTGCGACGGTCAGGGTGCCAGCGCCTTGCTTCATGCCGCCGGTCTGGGCCGCGAGGCGGCGGTGGCTTGGCTGCTCAAGCACGGTGCCGATCCCAACCGCCTTTCCGAGAACGGGGCGAGTCCGCTGAGCGCGGCCATCGTCGGGCGTTCCCTGCCGGTGCTGCGCCGGCTGCTGGAGGCGGGCGCCGACCCGGAGCGCGAGCTCGCGGGAGGGGCCAGCGCGCTGTTCGTCGCCGCAGCGCTCGGCGAGGCCGATGCGGCGAGACTGCTCATCGGTTTCGGCGCGCAGGTCGATCGCTGCGAGGAGAGAGGGCGAACGGCGCTGATGGTGGCGGCCGAAGCCTTGTTCCGCGCGAGCCTGGCCGGGGAGGACGGCGAGGGGCTTTCGGCGGTGATCGCCGTGCTGATCGAATCAGGCGCCGATGTCCGGCGGCGTTCGGTGCGGGGTGATTCGGCCCTGGCCCTGCTTCTCGGCAGCCGCGTCCAGCCGGGGCGAGCTGCACTCGAGGCCTTGCTCCTTCCCTCGCTGCAACGTCTAATCCTCGCGGGCGCGGATCTCGACGCGCAGGACGATCGGGGTGTCGGGCCGCTTCATGCCGGCTCCATCCATGGTTTGACGCGGGCGGTCGCTCTGCTGCTCGAACATGGTGCCGATCCCGAGCGGCGGGACCGACTCGGTCGGCGTCCGGCCGATCTGGCCCGTCTGCTCGGCTATGTCGAGCTCTGCGCCCTGTTCGACCGATTCCGCGCTCAGCGCTCCAAGGACCCTTCACGACGGGCTCAGGATGAGGGGCTAAGCTAGTGGCTCGGCGTTGGGAGGGGTTCTCTGTGCGCGGTGTCGTTTTCCTCTCGGTTCTGATGGTCGCGATGGCCTCAGCACCCACGTGCGTGCGCGCCTTGGCTCCCGAGCTGAGCTGGGAAGATGCGCCGCGGGTGGTGCTGCCGCGGTTCGACGCCGAGAAGGCGCGGCTCAAGGCGGAAAGCGAACTCAAACCAGGCGTCCCGTACCCCTTCGCCGAAGCGCTCACGGGTCGAGCGCTCGATCAGGCTCTGGCCAAGGTCGTCGCGTCTGCCTGGGTCGAAGCAGCGGATGGATCGCGTCGTTGGTCGCTGGCCATCGAGGCGCCGGGCGCGAAGAACCTCAATTTCCACTTCGAGCCCTTCCGCTTGCCTTACGGCGCGCGCCTCTGGATCAGCGACCCTGAGAAGCGGCAAGTCCTCGGCCCTTACGAGGATCGCGACAATCCGCCCTCGGGGGCCTTCTGGACGCCGATTCTCGAGGGGGACCGGGCCGTGCTTCTGCTTGAACTCCCCCCGAATGCCGGTCGGCTCGAATTCGCCATCGCCGGCATCCAGCGCGGCTTCCGCGACCCCTTCGCGGCCAAGGCCGGAGCTTGCAACATCGACGTGGTCTGTCCCGAAGGCGATGGCTGGCGCAACCAGATCCGGGCCGTGGCCTCTTACACCATCGGCGGCAGCGGGCTGTGCTCCGGCACCCTGATGGCGACCACCCAAGCCGGAGACAACCGCGTCTTCAGCACCGCCAACCACTGCGTGAGCTCGGCCAGCCAAGCCGCTTCGGTGGTGCTCTATTGGCGGCACGAGCATCCCACCTGCCGCGCCGTCAACAGCAGCGAAAACGGACTCGGCTCGATCGGCCCGAACAACCCAAGCGCCATCCCTCAGACCGGTGGGGCCCAGCTCCTCGCCAACCACCCCAATAGCGATTTCACGCTCTTGCGCCTGAACACGACGCCGCCGCCTGCGGCCAACGTGTTCCTGAGCGGCTGGGATCGCCGCAGCAATCCCCGCACCGACGGGGCCACCGGCATCCACCACCCGCAAGGCCACGAGAAACGCATTAGCCACACCACGCAGACGCTGACCAAACAGGACACGCCCACCTCGGGGCTCGGGCAGCACCATTGGCGGGTGCCCTTTTGGACCCAGGGCACGACGGAGCCCGGCTCCTCGGGTTCGGGTCTTTGGAATCGCGACCAGCGCCTGATCGGGGTGCTTTCCGGCGGTTCGGCCTCGTGCAGCAACCCCGGAGGCTTCGACATCTACGGACGCCTCGAGACCGCCTGGGAAGGCGGCGGGACGCCATCGAGCCGCGCCCGCGATCACCTCGATCCCTTGGGGACCGGGGCCGAATTCCTCGACAGCGGGGGATGCACGCCGCCGAACCTCAATCTCGAGCTTCTGACGGCAAGCCCGCGCGCCGGTCAAACGGTCTCCTGGCGGGCGACGGCGAGCGGCGGCGGAGGCGGGCCCTATGCCTTCGAGTGGGACGTGGATGGCGATGGCTTCATCGACCGGCGGGAAACCAGTGCGAACGGAATTTCCGCGATCTCGCCGCTCTATCCGGCGGTGCTCAGCACCCAGGTGCGCGTCTTCGTCCGCGACGCCGCCGGCTGTTCGGCTTTGGCCGCGCGCGCCCTCGACGTCGCGGGGCCGCGGATCGGTTTCAGTCTCGGCACGCCGTTGCAGCTCTGCGGGAACAGCGACGCACAGTTCGATCCGGGCGAACGCATCCGGCTGCCGATCACCGTCCAGAACGTCGGCGACGGCCCGATCGGGGCTGGGCGTCTCCTCTTCCAGGCGCTGGCGAGCGAATCCACGAGCGGTGGGCCGGACGGCTTCGGCTACACCTATGCGGACCAGAACGACGGCAATCTCTGTCCCTTCCAGTTCATCGACATCAGCGACGGGGCGCGTCTTGCCGTCACCGCATCGGGCTCCTACCCCGCCAGCGACGATGGTCGGGCCGGACCGATCGCTTTGGCCTTCCCCTTCGACTTCTACGGCGAGACGGTCACCCAGATCGTCATGTCCACCAACGGCTACCTCAGCACCTCGGCGAGCGAGACGGGCGGACAGTTCCAGGTCAACTGCAATGGGGCGCAGAGCCAAGGCAGCACCGGTGGGCGCATCGATCCCATGCAGAGCGACTGGCTTTACAACACCGGCTTCAGCGACCGCGGTCTCTTCCACCGCTTCTACTCGACCTGCCCGCGCCCGCCGCAGGTGGGGCCCGCCAACGTCGGCTGTCACGTCTTCCAATGGAACGGCATGGAGAACTTCGATGGCAATCCATCGGGCCGCTTCGACTTTCAGGCGATTCTGTACCAGGGCTCGCACCAGATCGTCTTTCAGTACCGCTCCAGCGATCCGGATCAGGCCCGGCGCGCGCACGTCACCATCCAGAACGCCGCCAATACCCAGCGCCTGCCTTATACCTGCAACCAGGCCGGCCGCATCGGTCCGGTGCGCTCGGTGTGTTATTTCCATCCGAGCGCCCAGCCGGCTTCCGGCGCCTCGGTGGTGCGCTTGGAGACGCCGGCGCCGAGCCTGCCGGCGCTGGCGCCCGGTCAGCAGAGCGTGGTCAACGTGGATTTCAAGCTCGCCGATCAGGCCGCCTGTGGCGCTCCGATTCGCTTCCGCATGCTCGGAGCGAGCGACGGGCCGAGCTTCGCCCTGGTGCAGGGCGGCAACGAGATCGTGGGATCGGTGGCGAGCGTATGCGCACCAGTCGCGGGCTGTCCCTTCGCCGCGGCGCCTGTGGCGACTGCCCAGGGGCTTTTCGCCAATCCCGCCCGCTTCGGCAACGGCTTCGGCAGCTTCGTGATTCCCGCAAGTCCGGCGCCGGTCTTCTTCGGCGCCTGGTTCACCGCCCTTTCCGACCGCACGCCGACCTGGTACATCCTCCAGGGCGAGTTCAAGGACAATCAGGCGAGCACCCCGATTTTCCGGTTCCGACAGGTGAGCGCGAGCCCCTTCGCGGTGAGCCGGGATGTGGTCGGCGAGGCCCATGTGGTCTTCACCGAAGCGGATCGGCACTGGGTGTGGTGGTCGCTCGGCGGTCGCCAGGGCCTCGAGCCGGTGTCGCTGCTCTATCCCGGCGCACGGCCTCTGGGGCACCGCACGCAGGCGTGGTTCCATCCGCCGGAAGCCGGCTGGGGCGTGGTCTTCGACGAGCATCTGCTCAATGGCCAGCGCGATCTGGTCAACATCGCCTACCTCTACGGCGAAGGCGGGGTGGCGCGCTGGAGCCTGGGCGACACCTTGCAAGTCAACGGCGCCGCGGTCGCTCAGCGGACCTTCCTCGTGCATTGCCCGAGCTGTCCCTCCTTCGCCGACTTCGGCAACTTCCCGCTCGCGGCGGGTAGCCTCACCCATAGCTTCGCCAGCCCCACCAGCGGGCAAATCGCCATCGACGTGAGCTGGCCATCCGGCGTGGGCGGAAGTTTCCGCCGCAGCAGCGCGCTCCCGGTCCAGCCCTTGGCCCCGCCGCAATGAGCGCAGGCTTGTTGATCCTGCTTCGTCATGCCAAGGCCGAGGCGCAACGGCCGGAGGCGAGCGATTTCGAGCGCGCGCTCACCCCGCGCGGACGCGAGCAAGCGCGGCAGGCAGCAGCGTGGCTCATCGCCCGGCCGGAATGGCCGCCGGCGCGGATTCTCTGCTCCCCCGCGCGGCGCACCGTGGAAACGGCCGAAGCTCTGAGCGCCTGGCTCGATGAGGGCCGCTTTCGGGAGGAGCCTCGGATTTACGAGGCCGATGTGAGCACCTTGCTTCAGCTGGTCGAGACCCACTTGCCGCAAGCAAGCCCGCTGCTGCTCATTGGGCACAATCCAGGGCTTTCCGAGCTCCTGGCGGCGCTGTGCCCGGGGGAGCCGGCGGCCGGCGAGTTGCCCACGGCGGGAATCGCGCTCGTCGAGGCGGCGGTGCCCGAGCGGCCGGGCCCCGGGCCCAATCGCTTGATCGCGCGTTGGGAGCCTCCCTGAGGCGGTGGGCCTGTTACTGCTCGTCGCCTTGGCTTGCCCCTTCGCCGAGGAGCAGGGAGAGCGCGTTTGGTCGGCGGAGGATTCCTACGCCGAATTCGCGGTGAGTACGCTTGGCTTTTTCTCCGCGGGGGGCGTGTTTCGTGGACTCTCAGGCAGGCTTCTTCTCGACCGAGGGCAAGTGATCATCGAGGCGGAGATCGCGGTGGAAAGCCTCGAAGGCTTGCGCGAGTCGGAGCGGCGCTGGGCGTTGGGGCCGGCCTTCTTCGATGCCGCGCATCATCCGCGCATCTTTTTCCAGAGCGAGCCCATCCCCTGTGCGGCACTCCAAGGGGCCGGCTCGATTCCCGGCCAGCTTTCGATCAAGGGGGTGAGGCGACCGGTTCGCTTCGAGCTGTCCGCGCCTTCCTGCGCCCGGGCGGGTCTGGACTGCCCGCTCGAAGCCAAAGGGGTGATTCGCCGAACGAGCTTTTCCTTGGGACGCGGAGCTTTGGCGCTCGGCGACCGGATCCTGCTTCGTCTCTCCATCCGTCTTGCGCGGGAGACGGCGAGGGAGTGATCCGGCTCGGTCATTGCGTGCTGCTCGCGCTGCTTGCAGCCCTTTTCGGCTGCGCTCCGAGCCTGCGCGTGGCCGAGCGCGCGCAAGCCCAGGCGGAGCGGCTCAAGGCGAGCGACCTCGAGGCGAAGTCGCCGGTGCCTTCCCCTTTGTTCGCCTTGGCTCAGGCCGATCGGGAGCGCCATCGCGCACTGTTGATCGAGCGCGGCGAGGAAGCGCTCTTGCTCAGGCTTCATCTCATCCGCGCCGCGCGCGAAACGATCGATCTCCAGACTTACATCTTCGCGGATGACGCCTCGGGGCGGCTGCTCCTTGCCGAATTGCTCGCCGCGGCGCAGCGCGGTGTGCGCGTTCGCTTGCTCGTCGATCAGCTCTTTTCCCTGCCCGATGAGGCGCTCCTCGCCGGCCTCGCGATCAGCCACCGGGGCTTTTCGATCCGACTGTACAACCCGACTTTCCGCCGCGCCCGCACCAGCGCTCCTGAATTCGCCGCCGGCATCCTCTGCTGCTTTCAGAACTTCAATCGCAGGATGCACAACAAGTTGCTGGTCGTGGACGGGCTGATCGCCCTGATCGGCGGGCGCAACGTCGAGAATCGCTACTTCGACTGGGATCCGGCGTACAACTTCCGCGACCGGGAGGTGCTGCTCTCCGGTCCCGCCGTCCGGGAGATGGAGGACTCCTTTACCCGTTTTTGGGAGCACCCCGTCTCCCATCCCGCCGAGCGGCTGGGTGGGGTGGCCGAGCGCATCCTCCGCGGCGAGGTTGCAGAGCCTGATGTCGCAGTACCATCGCCCTGGCGTGAGCGGGGCGCCATGCTGCGCGCCCTCGCCGATGATCCCCCGTTCATCGCGCGCCACTTTGCCGCTCTCTTCGTTCCGGTGGAGCGGATCGAGTATTTCTCCGACCGGCCGGGGAAGCCTTGGGGCCATCGCGATCCGGCCGCGCGCGATTTCACCTCGGTGATGAAAGCCGCCATCGGCGCCGCGCGCGAAGAGGTGCTGCTTCAGACCCCTTACCTGGTCCTCAGCCGCCAAGCCCGTCGCCTCTTCGCGAAGCTCGCCGACCGCCCCGAGCCGCCGGCGCTCATGGTTTCAACCAACAGCCTCGCCGCCACCGATGCCTTCTTCGTCTATGCGCTCTCGCACAAATACAAGCGCCTTTACCTCCGGCGGCTGAAGCTTGCGATTTTCGAGTGGAAGCCCTTCGCCGAGGATGCGCCTCCTTATCTCGCTGGGCTCAGTTTTCTCCGCGGGGCGCTCGGCGCCAAGCCGCCCATGCCGCGCGTGGGCCTGCATGCCAAGACCCTGATCATCGACCGGCGCAGCGCGATCATCGGCTCGCACAACTTCACCCCGCGCTCGGCCGACATCAACACCGAAAACGGGGTGCTGATCGAGGACGCTCGTTTCGTGGCTCGCCTGCGCGAGACGATCCTGCGCGACATGCGCGGGGAGAACGCCTGGCGCATCGCCCGCCGCGAGCGTTTGCCCGTGCTCGGATCGGTGAGTGCCCTGGCCTCGGCGATCTCGGAATCTCTACCGCTTTTCGACCTCTGGCCATGGCGCTACGCGACCAGCTACGAGAAACGGCCAGGCTGTCCAGAGCTCGAGCCGGGCGATCCCGGCTTCGCCCAGTGCTACCGTGACGTGGGCGCTTTTCCCGAGGCGCCTCTGCCGCTCAAGCGTCTGCCCACCTTGCTCGTCACCGCCTTCGGCATCGGTCTGGAACCGATCCTGTGAAGCTTGTGGCTGCCATTCGCCCTCGGTTAGGCTGCGCAAATCCTTGGAAGGAGCTCAGGCATGAGCCTCAAACTGCATTTCGAGCTCGACGAACAAGACATCGCCCACCTTCGCGGACTGCTCGCCGCGGCCGCCGCCGCGCGCGGCCAGCTCGCCGAGCCGGAGATTCTGGCCGCTGCGCGCAGCAATCTCGCCGATGCGCGCGCCGCCAACCCGCCCCATTTCATCGTCGAGCGCTTGGATCGGCTCGAGCGCATGATCGCGATGGTCGGCGATGAGGGCTTCGCGCTGCCCGAGCCCGAGCGCGGTCACGTCCTCGCCGCCATCACGTATTTCGCGGATCCGAAGGATCTCATCCCCGACAGCGTGCCGGTCTTCGGATTCCTCGACGATGCGGTCATGATCGAGCTCATCGCCCGCGAGCTCCGGCATGAGCTCGAGGCTTATGAGGATTTCTGCCGCTACCGCGAGATCGAGGCGCGGCGGCGGGGCGTGGATCCGGCTCAGATCGGCCGTGCCGACTGGCTCGAGACGCGGCGCAAGGAGCTTCACCTGCGGATGCGGCGGCGGCGTAAGGCCGAGCGCGAGCGCTTGCAGGCCTCGGGTCGAGGCTTGCGAATGCGCTTGTGGTGAGGGCGTGATCGGGGCGCTGATCGCCCTCGCGCTCGCCCTTGAGGCACCTCCCGAGCTGCCCGCTCTTTCCGTGTTCGCGGAGGAAAGCGGCGAGCAGACGACCGGAGCGCGCTCGCGACTGCTCGATCCACAGAGGATCCTCGGCACCCACCCGAGCGAATGGCTCGCGCGTCTGCCGGGGGTGTGGCTCAGCCGCGGTTCGGGACAAGAGTCGCTGCTCGCAATCCGCTCCCCCATCCTCACCGGCCTCGGCGCCTGCGGGGCCTTCTTGATCCTCGAGGAGGGGATTCCGATTCGGCCGGTCGGCTTCTGCAATGCGAATCAGATCGCCGAAACATCGCTCGAGCTCGCACGGACGATCGCCTTGCAGCGAGGTCCAGGGGGCGTGGTGCAGGGCGGTCATGCGCTTCATGGGGTCCTCGAAGTGCGGGTCCCCGCCCTCGATGGGCCCTCCTCGCTGGCCTTCGAGGCGGGATCCTTCGCTCGGCGGTCGCTGCGCGCAAGCCTTCCCGCGGAGGCGATGCGTCTTGATCTCTTCGCGGTGGGAAGCGAAAGCTTCCGCGCCGAGGAGGGTTTCGCCCAGCAGAAGCTCCTCGCGCAGTTCGCACCCCGAGGCGCGCCCATGCGCCTGATCATCGCTGCCAGCCGCCTGCGCCAGCAGACCGCCGGTTTCGTCGCAGGAGAGCGCGCCTATCGCGATGCGCGGCGTTTCCTCAACCCCAACCCCGAGGCCTTCCGCGATGCCGATGCCTGGCGCATCGCCCTGCATCGGCTTAGCGGCGCCTGGCGGCAGGTCTTTTACCTCAGACGGGACGAGCACCGCTTCCTGCAGCATTTCATCCTCGGCCAGCCGCGCGAGACGGTGGGCAGCGAAAGCGCGGGGCTTCGCCTGGAGGGCGATGAAGGGCGGCTTCGCCTCGGGCTGGAGTTGGAAGCGGCGCGAGGGCAGGTGCTCGAACGCCAAGAGCATCCGCTCGCCAGCGGGCCACCGCTGCAGCGGCTCATCCGTCCGCCGGGGCGGCACTACGACTTCGGCGTCGATGCGCTCTACGGGGCGGTCTTTGGGCGCCTCGACCTCGAGGGGGCTGGGGCTACCGCCCTCGCGCTCGGGCTTCGTCTCGAGGCGATCGCGTACGACTACGACAATCGCATGGCCGCCGGCAATCTGCGCGAGGACGGCACGCCCTGTCCCGCCCCGGGAGGATGCCTTTTCCAGCGGCCCGAGGACCGGCGAGACCGCTTCCTCGGGGGCGGCGTCGAGGCCGAGCTCAAGCGCTCGCTCGGTGCCGGCGGCAAGCTCCGTCTGAGGCTCGTGGGCAACAGCCGGATGCCTCTGGCCAACGAGCTCTATCGCTTGCAGCGCGGGCAGTCGGTGGCCGTGCTCTCGACCGAGAAGATTGCAGGTGCCGAGGCCGGTGTTCGCTTCGGGGAGGAGCGGGCTTTTCTCGCCGTCGAAGGCTTCGCCTATCGCAAGTGGGATCTGGTGCTGCGCGATGCGGAGGGTTTCCTGCGGACCGGCGGCAGGACGACGCATGTGGGTCTCGAGTTCGAGTTCGAGAGGGCGCTCGGGCCCAAGCTTTCGCTCTTAGGGCAGCTCTCCTTCGGCCGCCATCGCTACGGCTTCGACAGCGAGCTCGCCGGCGGGGAGCGGATCCAGCGCGGTCGGCGCATCGATTCCGCGCCGGTCGCGACCGGGTTCCTGATGCTCGCCCGCGAGATCGAAGGGCATGGCCGCATCGCGCTCAGCCTGCGCCATGTGGGTCCCTATCCCCTCGATGCCGAAAACCGCCATCGTTACCCCGGTCATCGCCTCCTCGATCTCGAGCTCGAGCGCGAGCTCGGTCGAGGCTGGCGTCTGAGCGGAAGGATCGCCAATCTCCTCGACCGGCGCTACGCCGAGCGCGCCGACTTTGCCTTCGGCGAATTCCGCCACATCCCCGGCGCCGGCCGCGAGTTCCTGCTCCGCCTCGAGAGGCGCTTCGGGAACGGAGGCTAACGATTGTGGCGCCAGGGCCGCTCGAGCCGCGCCTCGAGAGCGCGAACGAGCCTGAGGCGTTCAGGCGAAGCGATCGCGGCCTCGGCCGCCGCCTCGCTCGGCGAGAAGCGCGCGGGCCTGGGCAGAAGCTCGCCGCGCTTGGCTTCGCTCGGCCCGATGCCGCCTTGGACGAAGGTGCGGCTTGCGGTTCGGAAGCCGCGGACCGGATGGAACCGGCGGTTGAGGGGATCCTCGCGGTCGCAGAGATAGACCGCCACGCCGCCGATCCCGTCCAAGGGCAGGGTGCGCAGGTGATTGGTGCCGGCATCGACCTCGTAGTAGAGGCATACGTCGCGATTGAGGGAATCGAGGCCGTCGTACACGACGATCACGTGACGGCGGATGCGCGGGTCGTAGGTCCCTGCGGCCTCGAGGGAGTTCGGCAGACAAGCCCCGACCTCGCTGTCCTCGGCGCGGCAGCCGTCGAAGATCCAGGCGTTGAGCTGGTTATCGAAGAGCAAGCGATCGAAGACGAGGACGTCGGCCTGAAAGCCGCTGAGCCCCGGCTCCGGATTCCGCTCGAAGTCGAGCACCAGGCTCCATTCGCCGAGCATCTTGGCGATCTCGGGCGAGGCACCGGCGGGATCGCTCGCGCGCTTGAGGTAGAAGCCGAAGCGTTCGATGCGAAGCTCCCGTCCCCCCCAGCGCAGTCGGCCCGTGCGCTCGGTATCGAAGAGAATCTCGACCGGTCCGGCGCCGGGGGCGGGCGTCGGGCTCGTGAAGGGGCAGCCGATGCAGGTGCCGCCTTGGAAGCTCGCGAGCTCGCCGACGAAGCGGGCATTGCCGCTGAGGGTGCCCTGGGCGGTGTAGAAGGTGGCTGTGCCGTTCGGTCGGTAGCTGTAGGCGGCCATGAACAGGTAGTTGTCCTGGATCTCGATGGCGATGCCGCTTCCGGGCTCCGTCGGCGTCCACCAGAAACCGGACTCGGGCGTGAACGCGTGCGCTGAGAACGGCAAGAGCGTGAGCAAGGCGAGATGTCTCATGGGCGATCCAGTCGCAGGTGCGCTGATCGAGGGTAACGAGGGTAAGTCTGTCGCAGTGAATCCGTGTTGAATCCACCGGCACCTCGTCCGGCTCGGTTATCATCGCCGCCCATGAGCGAAGCCGAACCGTCGTTTCCGGCCGAACGCAGCGAGCTCCTGCTGCCGGGACCGGCGGGCCTGCTCGAAGTGGCGGTCGATCACCCCGAACCCGAGATCGCGCGGGCGGGGGTGGCCGTGCTCTGCCATCCCCATCCTCTGCATGGCGGCACCATGCACAACAAGGTGGTGACTATGCTCGAGCGCAGCCTTCGCGAATGCGGACTGAGCACGGTGCGGTTCAATTTTCGCGGGGTGGGCCGTTCCGAAGGGGTATTCGACCAGGGGCGCGGGGAAACCCAAGATGCGATCGCAGTGGCCGAGTGGGTGCGCCGCGCCCGTCCCCACGATGCGCTTTGGCTCGGCGGATTTTCTTTCGGTGCCTACGTCTCGGCGCGGGCGGCGCAGACCTTGCCGGTGGCCTGCCTGATCTCGATCGCCCCGCCGGTCGAGAGCTGGGACTTCGACAGCCTCGCCCGCCCCGAGTGCCCCTGGATCATCGTTCAGGGCAGCGAAGACGACGTGGTCTCGGTCGAGGCGGTGAGGCGTTTCGTCGAGAGCCTCGAGCCGCCACCGTATTACGTGGAGATTCCCGACACCGGCCATTTCTTCCACCGGCGGCTGATGGACCTGCGCGGTGTGCTCAAGCACGCGGTCCGGCCGCATCTGCCGCCTCTTCGCCAGCCCGCGTGAGCGGTTCAGGAGAGCTGAGCGCGCTCTATCGGGAGGCGGTCGAGCGCGGTCGGCTGCGGTCCGATCCCGGACAGCTCGCGGCCTTGGAAAGGCTGGAGGCGCTTCGGGCTGCTCTGCGAGCGAAGCCGGTCAGTCTGTTCAGGCGGCTGCGCGGGCGCTGGCCGCCCGTGCGCGGGCTTTATCTCTGGGGCGCGGTTGGCCGCGGCAAGACCATGCTCATGGATCTCTTCATCCGCAGCCTCGCCGATCTGCCTCATCAGCGCCTGCATTTCCACCGCTTCATGGGCCGGATCCATGAGGCCTTGCGCAACCGCCGCGGCGAGCGCGATCCGCTGGATGGCATCGCCGCCGATTGGGCGCGGAAGGCGCGGCTACTCGCCCTCGATGAGTTCATGGTCGTCGACATCGGCGATGCCATGCTCCTCGCCGGGCTTTTGCAGGGGCTTTTCGCTCGCGGGGTCTGCTTGGTGGCCACCTCCAACGTCCCGCCGCGCGAGCTTTACCGCGGCGGGCTTCAGCGCGCTCGCTTCGAGCCGGCCATCGCCCTGATCGAGCGCCATTGCGAAGTGGTGGAAATCGGTGCGGGCGAAGACCACCGTCTGAGCGCCCTCGCTGCCGAGCCTTGCTACCACGTGCCCGCTGACGAGCGCGCTGAATCGGCCTTGGCCGCGAGTTTCGCGCGGCTGGCGGGCGATGACACGACGACCGCCGGTGCCATCGAGCTGTTCGGCCGCCGCGTGCCTCTTCGGCGGCGCAGCGCCGATCTCATATGGTTCGATTTCTCCGCGCTCTGCGGCGAAGGGCGCAGCACGGCGGATTATCTCGAGCTCGCGCGCAGCTTCCACACCCTCTTTCTCTCCGCGATCCCGGTGTTCACCGAGGGCATGGACGATCCGGCGCGCCGCTTCGTGCACCTGATCGATGCCCTCTACGACCACGGGGTCAAGCTCTTCGCCAGCGCTGCGGCCTGGCCGCCCGAGCTTTATCGCGGCGAGCGGCTCGCCGCCGAGTTCCGGCGCACCGTAAGCCGCCTTGTCGAGATGCAAAGCAGCGCTTATCTCGCGCGGCCGCATCGGGCCTGAGGCCTGCTACATCCGGACATCCGGGCGGTGCTCGGAGAGCGCCTCGGAAAGGCCAGGGATGTATTCGGCGCCGTGCGGCACGCTCAGGCTCGAGCCGGCGAAGTCTTCGGCGGTGAAGGGCTCGCTGCGCCCGCCCAGGCAGCCGGCGAGGAAGCGCTCGCTGACCGCCCAGAAAGCGATGCGATTGGCCGGACGCACGAAGCCGTGCCCTTCATCGGGAAAGAGCAGGTAGGTGACGGGTATGCCGCGTTCGGCCATGGCTTTCACGATCTGATCGCTCTCGGCTTGTTTGACCCGGGGGTCGTTCGCGCCCTGGCCGATGAGCAACGGCCGGATGATCCGCTCGACCCGGAAGAGCGGCGAACGCTCGCGCAAGAGCGCCCGGCCTTCCTCGGTGTCAGGGTCGCCCACTCGTTTCGCGAAGGTGCGGCGGAAGCTCTCCCAGTAGGGCGGGATGGATTCAAGCAGGGTGATCAGATTGGAAGGACCGACCAGGTCCACGCCGCAGGCGAAGACCTCCGGGGTGAAGCTGAGGCCCACGAGGGTGGCATAGCCGCCGTAGCTTCCGCCCATGATCGCGATGCGCTTGGGATCGGCGATCCCTTCGTGGACGGTGAAGGAGACCGCATCGATGAGGTCATCATGCATCTTGCCGGCCCATTCGCGGTCTCCGGCATTGACAAAGGCCTTGCCGAAGCCGGTGGAGCCGCGGAAGTTGACCGAGAGCACGGCGTAGCCGCGGCTCGCGAGCCACTGATGCAGGACGTTGAAGCCGTAGCTGTCGCGCGCCCAGGGGCCGCCGTGCACGAGGAGCACCATCGGCAGCGGGGCTTTCGGCCAGCCGCGAGCATCAAGGGCGACACCTTCGGGCAGGGTGAGGTAGCTCACCAGGCGCAACCCGTCGCGGCTTGGGATGACGAGGGGGCGCATCGGGCTCAGCCGGTAGGCGCTGAGCGCCGGGCGAGTGTCGAACCAGAAGTGGGCCTTGCGCTCGCGGCGGTCGTAGAGGAAGAACTGCGCAGGCCGATCCGAGCGGTAAAGCGCCACGCTCCAGAGTGCATCATCGAGGCTACGGCTTGCGATCGACAGCTCGCCCTCCCCGAGGGTCTTGAGCACCTCGAGGTCTTCGGCGAAAGCCGGGTCGAGGGCGAACCACTCCGGCTTGAGGTCGTTGACCAACACCGCCTGCACGTGCCGCGAACGCGGATGCAGCAGCACGCCGCTCACGTCGGCGCGCTCCGGGGCGAAGAGGAGCTCCGACTGCCCGCTTTCGAGATCGAGGCGGAGGAGGGCGGCGAGATCGCGCCCGCGGCTGTCGATGAGCAGCAGGCGGCCTTCATCGTCGAGCTCGATCAGCCGGGTGCTCAAGGCGTCCTCGTGGGGAATCAGGAAGGCGGGCGCGAAGCGCCCTTCGCCGAGGTGGCGCAGGACCTCGATGCCGCCGTCGGGCCGCGGACGGGTGGCGAGCCTGAGTCGGAGATCCCGATCGAAGAGGAAGCTCGCGAAACCCTCATTCTCGAGCAGCCGTTCGCGCTCGCCGGTGGCGATCACGATCCGCCAGGGGTCGAAGAAGCGGGGATCGCGGTCATTGATGCCCACGATCAGCTCGCCAGGACGGCGCTCGCTCAGCGCCTCGATCTGCGCCTTGGCACCCGGAAATGGGGTGAGATCGCGAGGCTCGCCGCCGGCGATAGGAAAGGCGTAGAGATGATCGTTCTCGTCTCCGCCCGCATCGCGGAGGTAGAGCAGATGTTCGCCGTCGAAGGCGAAGGCGAAGTTGCGGATGCCGCGGCCGCGGTCGCGGGTGATGGCGCGCGCGTCCTCGGGCCGGTTGCGGGGTGCGACCCAGACGTTCATGACGCCCTCATCCGGTGCCAGCCAAGCAAGCCATTTCCCGTCCGGGCTCACCATTCCCGAAGAACGCTCGGGATCGGCGAAAAGCAGGCGGCGGGGAACGAGCGGGACCGATTCGGCGCTGGCGGGTCGGGATGCGGGAGGCTCGCGATGGGACGTCGGGGCGCAGCCAGCGAGCGCGATGAGGCCAAAGAGGGCGAGCGAAGCGAAAAGGCGCGTCATCAGCAGGCTCCTTCTCCGAACACGGTAGCGAGTGCATCCTCGCGGTTTCCGGCTTCCCCGTCCTCTGCCGCAAGTCACGGCTGGCTTGCCTAAGCTCGCCTGCTTGGGGCATCTTCCCGTGCCATTCGCCCGCGACGATCGCCATGCCCATCTGGAAACGCCGCCCTGCACTCGAAGAGCTTCGCCGGTGGCAGCGAGGCACCCTCGATGAGGCTCTCGGCATCGAGATCATCGAGATCGGGGAGGACTACGTGCGCGGGCGGATGCCGGTGGATGAGCGCACCCGCCAGCCCTTCGGTCTCTTGCATGGGGGCGCGTCGGTGGCCTTGGCCGAGAGCCTGGGTTCCCTGGCCGCCAACCTCTGCCTCGAGCCCGGCAGCTCGATCGCGGTGGGCTTGGACGTCAACGCCAACCACACTCGGCCGGTGACGCGAGGTCACGTCACGGGTACGGCACGGCCGATACACCTCGGCCGTGCCACCCAAGTGTGGGAAATCCGCATCGAGGACGATCACGGGCGTCTATGCTGCGTCGCCCGGCTCACGGTCGCGATCACCGCCAAGCAGTGAGCGGCGGCCGCCCGTTCGCCGGGCTACGCCCGGAGACCATCCTCGCCGCCGCGGAGAAACTCGGCTTGCGCCCGAGCGGCGAGCTCCTGGCACTGAACAGTTTCGAAAACCGCGTTTTCCGCGTCGGCCTCGAAACCGGCGATGCCGTGGTGCTCAAGTTCTACCGGCCCAAGCGCTGGTCGGACGAGGCCATCCTCGAGGAACATGCCTTTCTCGCGGAGCTGGCCGCCTCCGACCTGCCGGTGGTGCCGGCGTTTCGCTTCGCGGGGAATACCCTTCATCGCTTGCGCGGCTTCCGTTACGCCCTCTTTCCCGCGCGCGGCGGGCGTTCCTTCGAGGGCGGTGCGGAGGCGCTCTACCGGCTGGGGGCTCTCATCGCCAGGCTTCACGCGGTGGGGGTCCGGGGCGACTTTCTCGCTCGTCCGCGCTTCGACCCGATCGCTTCGATCCGTCGCGCGCGCGAGCAGGCACTTTCCTCGGGCCTGATTCCGCCCGTGCTCGCCGCGGCCTACGCAGAGGCTTCCCGCCTTCTCGCCGAGGCGGCCGCCAAGGCGATTCCCCGCCTCCCATCGCAGCCGATGCTTCGTCTACACGGCGACCTCCATCGCGGCAACATCCTTTGGGACGATCGCGAGGAGGCTCTGCTGCTGCTCGATTTCGACGACGCCGTGCTCGGCCCGCCGGTGCAGGACCTTTGGATGCTGCCCGCGGAGGATGCCGCTCATCCCTCGCCGGATCGCCAGGCGCTGCTCGAGGGCTATCGTCTTTTCGGGGAGATCGCGGATGCCGCCTTTGCCTGGGTGCCGCTGCTTCGCGCCGTGCGTCAGGCGCATTGGGTGGGTTGGATCGCCGAGCGCTGGCGGGATCCCGCCTTCCCGCGGGCTTTCCCGCAGCTCGCCGAGCCGATCTTCTGGCAGGAGCATGTCGAGGATTTGCGGGAACTGGCGCAGGCGCTCGAAGACCCGCAGGGGCCAGCCGCTAGGGCCTGAAGAGCTCTCCCGCGATTCGGGCGAGGACCTCCTCGTGCTCGGGGAAGTGCGGCGAGAGCCGCCAGAGTTCGCTCGGGGCCACCCAAGCGAGCTCGGCGACCTCAGGCGAAGCCGCCCTCGGGCTCGCATCGGTTCGAACCAGCCACCAGCGCAATCGGAAGCGCCCGTCGTCGCTTTGGCTCTGCCAGATTTCGGCCAAGGGCTCGACCTCGATGCCAAGCTCCTCGAGCGCCTCCCGTCGTACCGTCTCCTCTGGACGCTCTCCGGGGGCGATCCGCCCGGAGGGCGGCGACCAGTAACCGGGACGCGGGCCGCTGGGACCGCGCCGGATGAAGAGCAGGCGACCGTCTCGGCGCGGCAGGAGGATCATCACCGCTTCGGGCGATGCCTCTTCATGCGCGGGCTTCGAGATTGGACACCTCCACCCGGTTTCGACCGAGCCGTTTGGCTCGTTCCAAGGCGCCGTCGGCGCGGGCGATGAGATCGGCGAGCGATTCGTCTCGGTGGCGCTGCGCGACCCCTGCGCTCAGCGTGCATCCAGCGGGCTCCGACAGCCGCTCGCATTCCCGGCGGATGCGCTCCGCCACCCTCAGTGCCGCGTCGAGGGAGGCTCCAGGAAGCAAGGCGACGAATCCGCCTCCGCCGAGACGAGCGAGCAGGTCCCCTTGTCGCAGTTGGCGACGGATGAGCTCGCCAAGTTGCTGGATGAGAGTATCGCCGGCGGCGTAACCCAGTTTTTCGTTGAGTCGCTTCAGACGGTCCAGATCGAGCCGAAGCAGGGACAAGGGTGCGTCCCTCAGGTCGCAGAGCCACAACACTTCCGGAGCGCGGCTCTCGAAGGCGGAGCGCTGGAGGACTCCAGTAAGCGCGTCGAGGGCCGATCGCTGCATCAGCTCAGCTTCGAGCGTGCGGGCGAGCTCGAGCATGCGCTGGCGTTCCTGGCGTAGCGCGAGGGCGAGGACTGCCGCTCCAACCAGCAGGGCCCCATCGCGCGCCTCGACGGCGAACGATCCCGCGGCGAGCTGGAGGGCGAGCGGCGGAAGGACGAGGATGAGCGGGACCAAGCTTGCCTGAAGTAGAGTTCGTGCCCGGAAGATCCCGAAGAGCAGCGGCAGTCCGAGCAGGGCGAAGAGCGGTGAGGACAGCGACGGACTTTGCAGGCTGGTCCACGCCGCGGCCAGGGCTGCTGCGAGGAAGGCGAGCGTCCAAGACGATGCGGCGCGCACCGGAGCGAGACGCTCGGCCAGGGCGCCGAACAAACCGAACAGCAGCGCGGCGACCGCCATGAGGAGCGGGACTGAAGGCGGCCCGATCCAAAGTCCGAGGAGGATGGCGGGCAAACCCCAGGCGAGGGCGACCGCTCCCCACGAGAGGGGTGAAACGCGGTCCTCAGCGCTTTGGGGCCTCGATCCCTTGCTCATCCCTTGCGCGGAACGCGCAGCAAGAACAGTTCGAGCATCCTGCCGTAGGCGGTGAGGAAATGCGCGAGGTTGGCACGCTCGATGCCGCCTTCGAAGGCGATCTCGGCCTCCAACACCGGGTCGCCCTCGGCGTCGAGGTAGACGCGGGCCAGGCGCATCTCGCGGTTCCAGTCATTCGCCCAGGCGCAGTCCGCCGCGGTTCCCGCGGCCGCGAAGCGCGCCATCAGGGATTCGCCCTTGAACGAGCCGAGGAGGAGTAGGACCCGGTAACCGCTCATGCGAACGATCACATCGCCGTCTTCGTCGATCTCGCCGCCGGTGTAGCCGAGATCGCCGAGGATCGCGAGCAGTTGCTCGCCCGTGAGTCGGGTGATGGTCTCGCTCGAGGCCGTCGCGGGTAGTGCGACGACCAGGGCGAGAACGATCCGGGAGAGCAGTTGGCGCATGGCGGAGGATTCGCGGCGGAGGAGGCACCAGTTTCAGGTCTCGTCCCGGGGAGAGTCAAACCGAGAGGATCATCGATCGATGGCGCCCTCCTCACGCAGTCTAGCGAGCGCCTCCGCACTCAGTCCCAACTCCGCGAGAAGCTCAGGCCCTTGCTGTCCCAAAGTCGGAGGCGACCGCTCGCTGAAAAGGGGCGCGCCATCGAAGAGCACCGGTTGGCGGACCAGCGCGACCTGACCAGCGGCGGGATGCGGTAGCGGCTGCACCAGGCCCCGCGCCTTCACCTGTGGATCGGCGAAGACCTCCGCAAGATCGTTGATCGGCGCGGCAGGAACCCCTGCCGCTTCCAGGGCCGAAAGCCAAGCCTGGCGCGGACGCTGGCGCATGACCTCGGCGATCAGGGCGATGAGCGCCTCGCGGTGGGCGACGCGGGCGGGGTTGGTGGCAAAGCGCGGGTCGTCGGCCCATTCCGGATGCCCGGCGAGGGCGGCGAAGCGGGCGAATTGGGCATCGTTGCCGACGGCGAGCATGAGGTGGCCATCGGCGCAGGCGAAGGCTTGGTAGGGCACGATGTTGGGATGGGCGGTGCCCTCGCGGCGCGGCACGATGCCGCCGATCAGGTAGTTGGTCGCCTGATTCGCAAGCCAAGCGACCTGACAATCGAGCAGGCTGACATCGAGGTGGCAGCCGCGGCCGGAGCGATCGCGCTCGCGCAAGGCGGCGAGGATGCTCACGGCGGCGTACATCCCCGCCATGAGATCGGCCACCGCCACCCCCACCTTCTGCGGGCCGCCGCCCGGCCGATCGTCCCGCTCGCCGGTGATGCTCATCAAGCCGCCCATGGCCTGGATGGCGGCATCGTAACCGGGCCGCGACGCATACGGACCGCTTTGCCCGAAGCCGGTGATCGAGCAGTAGATCAGCTTCGGAAAGTGCGGCGCGAGGTCGGTGTAGCCGAGGCCGTACTTGGCAAGCCCGCCGACCTTGAAGTTCTCGACCAGGACATCGGCGCGCTCGAGGAGCTTGAGCAGCACCGCCTTGCCCCCGGGCTTGGTGAAATCGAGAGCGAGGGATTCCTTGCCGCGGTTGCAGGCGAGGTAATACGCCGATTCGGCGGTCGGACGGCCTTCTTTGTCGAGCAAGAACGGCGGGCCCCAGCGGCGGGTGTCATCGCCTTCGCCGGGCTTTTCGATCTTGACCACCCGGGCGCCGAGATCGGCCAATAGCTGGGTGCACCACGGCCCGGCGAGGATGCGCGAGAGGTCGAGGACGAAGAGGCCTGAGAGCGGCTTCATGGGACGGGCTCAATGGCGTGTATCGAAGGCTCGAATGCGCTGGCGAGCGCTTCGGCGAGCGCGATCAGGTGCGCTTCGCTTCCCGGACGGCCGATGAGCTGAACCCCTGCGGGAAGCTCGCCCGCCTCCATGGCGATCGGCACCTGCAGCGCGGGGCAGCCGGCGAGGCTCGCGAGGCAGGTGTAATCCGCTTGATCGGCGGGGACGGGCGCACCGAAAGCGAAGGCGCGCTGCGGGGTCGTGGGCATGATCAGGGCCTCGGCTTCAGCCAAGCGTTCGAAGAGAAAACACCGCGCCTCGTCGATGCGAAGGAGGGCGCGGGCGAGCTCGGCGGCCGAGCGCGCTTCGGCGAAGCGGAGCATGGAGCGCAGGCGATCCGAGAACAGATCCGGCCGCTCGCGCCAATCCTGCTCGTGCACATTGAGCATTTCGGCTTCGCAGAGCAAAAGCCCGGCGCGCCGCCAGCGCGCGAGCTTTTCCCCATCGGGAAGCGCCTCCTCGGCGATGCGGGCAGCGATGCTGCGGCAGGCGGCGAGGGCGCGGGCGAAGGCCTCGCGCACCTTGGGCTCACAGTCGCCTTGAGGGTGCAGGGCGAGAAGTCGCTCTGGCGGAGCAACGGCCGCGAGCGGGATCTCGCGGCTTGAAGGGCAACTCGGATCGAAGCCGGCGAGGATCGGCAGAAACAGCCTGAGGTCGCGGGCTGAGCGGGCGAGCCAGCCCACGGTATCAAGACGCGCCGAGACCGGCACCACGCCACGGGTCGAGACCAAGCCGAGGCTCGGTTTGAGGGCGAAGACCCCGCAGTAGGCACCGGGGATGCGCACCGAACCCATGCTGTCGGTGCCGAGCGCGATCGGCACCAGCCCTGCCGCCACGGCTGCGCCCGAGCCTCCGGAGGATCCGCCTGGGGTGTAACCGAGGCGGTGCGGGTTGTGGCAGCGGCCGAAGTGGGGATTGTCGTTGTCGGCGCCGAGCGCCGCTTCGTGCATCGAGAGCTTGCCGAGGATGATCGCACCTGCCGCGCGCAGCCGACGCACCACCTCGGCATCATCGGCGGCGATCCGGCCGCGGCGCGTGGCCATCCCGGCGGTGGTGGGCATTCCCCTGACATCGATGTTGTCCTTGACCGCGAGGAACAGCCCCTCGAGCGGCCGCGCCTCGCCGGCCAAGCGTCTCTGGTCGGCTTCCTCCGCCTGGCGCATGGCGCCCTCGGGATCGAGATGCCAGAAGCAACCGAGAGCGGCATCGCGACGAGCGATCGCTTCCAGATGCTCAGCGAGCAGGGCCTTGGCGCTGATCGCGCCGCCGGCCAAGGCTTCGAGCTGGGCGGTGGCATCCGCCCGCGCGAGCGGCTTAGGAAAATCGCTCATCGCGCAGCCTCAGCGGTTTCTGGCGCGTTTCGATGCCGGTGTCGGCAGCGGTGGCCCCGGGCGGCACCAGCTCGATGAGCACCTCGAGGCCGAGGCGGGCGCGAAGGAGCTCGCGGGCGCGCTCGGCGAGGGCGGGGTCGCTTGGGTTTCGCGTCTCGATGCGCACCAGCAGCTCCTCGCGGCCGCTCGGGTCGCGCCGGGCGATGCAGAAGTACTCGCCGGTCGCGTCCGGAAGCTCGGCGAGATGACCCACGAGCGCCTGCGGGAAAACGTTGATGCCGCGAATCTTGACCATCTGGTCGCTGCGCCCGAGAAAACCCTCGATCCGGCGGAACGGAAGGCCAAGGGGATTCTCGCCGGGCACGAGGCGGGTCACGTCGTGGGTGTTGAAGCGGATGATCGGATAGAGATCGTCCTTGTAAAGGCAGGTGACCACGAGATCCCCGCTCTCATCGGCGGCGGCCGGCTGCCCATCCTCGAGGCGCAAGATCTCGACGTAATGCGCATCTTCGAGCAGGTGAAGGCCGCTGTGGTCGGGGCCCTCGCCGGCGATGGCGCCGGTGTCGCCCACCCCGTACCAATCGAAAAGCTCGGCCCCGCCCCAGGCGGCGGCGAGCTGCTCGCGGTCTTCGCGTCCGAGATGGCCGCTGATCATGCGCAGGGGGATGTCGCGGCCGGGCTCGATGCCGGCGGTGCGCGCCACATCGGCGAGCTTGCGCAGGTAGTCGGCGAAGCCGATGAGCACCGTCGCCCGAAAATCGCGCATGATCTCGACTTGCCGCTGGGAACGAGTCTCGACGCCGGTGCCGGCGGAGAGAAACAGAGCGCGGGTGTAGCGGGTGACTGCCTCGCGCACGTAGTGCCCGCCGTTGATCAGCCCATGGCCATAGACGGAATGCACCACGTCGCGCTCATTCAGGCCCTGCAAGAGGTAAAGCCGCGCCAAGAGAATGTTTTGCACTTCGCGGGAACGCGGCCCGAAGGGAATGGGTTGAGGTCGACCAGTAGTGCCCGAGGTCGTATGCAGGAGCATCGGCCAGGGGCCCTCGGGCTCGTAGCCGTGAAAATCCCCGAGCGGCGGCGCGCTCTCGACCGAGGCCATGAGCTCGGCCTTGCCGAAGGTGGGCAGCTTCGGGAGGTCAGCGAGGCCGCGGATGTCGCCAGGGCTGATCCCGGCCTCGCCCCACAGGCGCCGATAGAAGGGGATTTCCCAGGCGCGCTCGAGGCAGCGGCGAAAGCGTTCTTCTTGCAAGGCGAGAAGCGCATCGCGGCTCATGCCGCGAAAGCGCGCGAGGAACTCGGGGCCGATCGGATACTCGGCGAGCAGACGACGAGGCTCGATCGCCTCATACCAAGTGGGGATACTCATGGCGCAGGCTTCGGCCAAGGAATCTCGGAAAGGGCGAGGCGGGCATCATCGCCGCCGATCAGGGTTTCCACGGCACGATAAAGCGCGGTCTCGGCAGTGGAAGGCAGGCCGGCGAAGCACAGGCAATGCCGAACCTTGGCGGCGCGCTCACGCCCCGAAAGCGGTCGTTTGGGATGGCCGAGCGCTTCTTCGATCAGGATCGTCTCGCGGCGTCCATCCGTGTATTCGACGTGCACGCGTTGAGGGGCGAGGGCGTTCGGGTCGGCCGCGGGATCAGCCTGCACCTCGACCCGCGTCCGCAGGGGCGGTGGCTCGGCCAGCGCCGCGGGGGCGAAGCTTTCGAGGTCGAGCTTTCCATCGCTGAGCAAGCGATGGACGAGATAAGGCAGGCACAAACGGGCGTAGTTCACGCTCATGCCGGGGCGCCATGGCCGGCCGACCAGGCGGGCGACCAGGGGCGGCGTGTGGACCTCGACGGCGAGGATGCGCGCGCCTGTTTCCCCGCGCGCGAGAATGCTGCTCAGCGCATCGAGTGTGGCATGCGCCGCCCGGCCCGTCGGCCAGGGCTTGAGCGAAATCTCCAAAGCGGCGCTTCCGGGCGCAAGCGCTTCGAAGACGGAGAGATCGGCCTCAGGCTCGTAAATCGCGAAATAGCCGAAAGCGCCGGAGAGCGCCTCGCGCGGTCCTTCGCTCCCGGCCTCGGCGAGGTCGGCGGCGCGGCGTGCTGCGGCCGCCGCGAAGCCCATCTGCAGCGCCAACGCCGGCGTGCCCTCGACATGCGCCTGAAGGGTGCCCGAGAGCTGGCACAGCGCAAAACCGAGCGCGCGGCGCGCCGTATCCTCGTCGAAGCGGCGCAGGCGGGCGATGGCGAGCGTGGCCGCGAGCGCGCTCGCCATCGCCGGGCGAAAGAATCGCATCGGCTGGGTCGCGGCCCGGCCGAGGGCAGCGGCGACGTCGAGCGCGAGGGCGAGGGCGGTGGCGAAGGCTTGGCCCGGTAGAGGCTCCTTCCGGTTTGCGAGCTCGGCGAGGAGAGCGCCGCCGAGGACGGCGAGGGGGTGGACGACCGCCTCCTCGTGAACGGGATCGAACTCCTGATTGTGGATGGCGCAAGCGAGGGCGAACGCGAGCTCCGTGGGCGCCGCGGGGATTGCCGGCGCGAAGGGGCTTGGCGGTCCTGCGCTCCAACGGCTTTGCGCCGCGGCGACGGCCTGTTGGACTGGCGCGCGCAGCCCCGCGATCATGACGGCGAGGACATCGGAGAGGAGAACCCGAAGCTGCGCGATGCTCTCTGCCGGCACGGCGTGGGCGGGGGTGGAAAGCAGATGGGCGAGCAAACGGTCTTCTGGCTTCATGACGAGGCGATGGCCGTAAGCAACGGGGCGATGGGTTGCGTCTCCGGCGCCTTCAGAAGAAATTCGGACAGCGCGCGCCCCTCGCTCGGAGGCAAACCGCCTTCGGCCATCAGGCTGAGCGCCTTCTCCTGAAGTTCCGCCTCGGCGAGCGGGTGTTCGGGGTCGCCGCTTGCATCCTGGCGTTCGGCTGCAAGCACCGTGCCGTCCTCGAGCTCGACCTCGACCCGCGCGCCGAAGTGGGCGGGAAAGCGCGCGCTGAACGCCCCGGATTCGCGCACCCTGATCCGCTCGCGCATGGCTCGGAGTCGAGGATCGCCGAGCCACGGCTCGCGGTAGTGTTCAAGCGCGGGCTTGCCGAGCAGGAGCCGGGCGGCGAGCGCATGCTGGATGCTGAACCGCGCTTCGCCTTCATCGCGCGGATGCATCCGGTCGCAAAAAGCCACGGCGGCCTGGTAGGTTTCGATACGGATGCCTTCGATCGCCGCGACCGGAAGCGGCATTAGATCAGCGAGGGCGTCGATCGCCGGATGGGCGTGACGGCAGGCGGGATAAGGCTTGAAGCTGACCTCGAAGATCAGCCAGTCGGCGGCTTCGGCGAGCACCGCCTCGGGGTCGGCTCCCGGAGCGGTGGCGGCGAAAAGCCCCTGAGCCCCTTCGAGCAGGCTCAAAGGGCCTCGTAGTCCCTGCGCTGCCCAATGCGCGGCGAGGAAGCCCTCGAGCGCGGCCCAGGCGAAATGCAGGCGCTTGGTGGGCACCGGCTCATGGCGCATCTGCCAAAGACCGCCGGTGCGCGAGCCCGCGGTGGCCATGGCGTGCGCGGTGGCCTCTGCCGAGAGCCCGAGGAGCGAGGCGGTGGCCGCCGCCGCGCCGAAGGCCCCGGCGGTCGAGCTCGTGTGCCAGAAACGGTAGTGGGAGGCGCCGAGTGCCCGGCCGATGCGGATCATCGCCTCATAACCCCGTACGAGGGAAACGAGGACATCACCCATCCGCGTCGAGGGCGAGCTCGCCGCGAGGGCGGCGGGGACCACCACCGCTGCGGGATGCAGCAGCGCGCGCCGCTCGACATCGTCGGATTCGAGCGCCGAGCCCTCGACGGCGTGCATGAGCAAGGCCTGAATTGCGTTAGCATGGGCCCGATCGAATGCCGGACAGGGGTGGTGATGGGCGGCTTGCAGTGGGGCAATCGCGGCGAGCGAGAGAGACAGACCGTCTCTGCGCCCGGCCATCGCGCAGCCGAGCCAGTCCAGGAGATGGCGCCGTGCGCGTGCTCGTGCGGCTTCGGAAGCCGGGTGGCTCAGCCGTTCCGCGAGACGGAGCAGGATCGGGATCGGGGTGTCCAGCATTTGTCCGGACATGGTATCTGGGCCAGGATCACTCGGCCAGGGCGGGATGGAGCATGAGCGCATTGCATCGCAAGCCCCGTTATCTGAGGCTCGCCGACCGCTTGATCGCCGGCATCCGCAGCGGGGAGTTCGCCGTTGGAGACCTGCTGCCCACCGAGCTCGAACTGTGCCGGGAGTTCGGCGTCAGCCGGCACACGGCTCGCGAGGGGCTGAGGCTGCTCGAACAGATGGGCCTGATCGAGCGCCGGCGGGGAGCCGGCACGCGGGTGATCGCGCGGCATTCGCCGGTTCAGTATCGGCAGACGGTCCAGAGCATCGACGATCTGCTCCAATACGGCGCGGCTACTCGGCTCGAGCTCATCGATACCGTCCTTGAATCGGCGGATCCGCTGCTTGCCGGCCGTGTGGGGGTGGAGTCGGGCAGCGTGTTGATCCGACTGCGCGGTCTGCGCCGGCCGCGCGATGGCGGCTTGCCGATCGCCTACACCGAGGTTTGGATCCCGCGGCCGCGCGGTCGGCTCGGCGACCGACTGCTCGATCCGACGGATGCGATCTACGCCCTCATGGACTTGCTCAACCTGCGCCACCTCGTGCGCGTGGAGCAGCTCATCGAGGCGGAATCGCTGAGCTCTGATCGCGCGCAGGCCCTCGGCGTGGAGCCAGGAAGCCCGGCCCTTCGCTTCACCCGGCGCTACTTCGGCCAAGGCGAGAGGCTGCTCGCCCATGCCGAAAGCAGCCACCCGGCCGGACGCTTCAGCTACCGCACGGTGCTCAGCCGTTGAGGATCAGGAGGGTCGGGAAGACTGCCTGAGGTCGACGATCTTGCCGGGTACCGCCGTGGTGCGCAGCGGCTGGGCGTCGGTCACCACGCGGTTGCGCCCGAGCGCCTTGGCGGCGAGCAGGGCGCGATCGGCGCGTTCGATGAGGGCGTTGAGGTGTTCGTCGAAGTCGCGGTAGACGGCGGCGCCGACCGACACCGTGACCCGCGCTTCGGACCGCTTCTCCTCGGCGAAGGTCGCCTCGCACTTCTGCCGCATCGCCTCGGCGACCCGTTCCGCCTCGCGCAGGTCGGCCCCGGGCAACAGGCAGTAGAACTCCTCGCCGCCGACCCGGGCGAGCAGATCGCCGGGATCGATGCAGGAGGCGAGGGTGCCGGCGACTCGGGCGAGGATGCGATCGCCTTCCGGGTGACCCAAGCGATCGTTGACTTGCTTGAAATGGTCGATGTCGATGACCAGCGCCGCCAGCCGATGAGGGCGAGCAGCCGAGAACAAACGCTGCGCCTGACGGAGGAAGGCGCGGCGGTTGGGCAGACCCGTGAGCTCGTCGCGATGGGCGAGGTGGGCGAACTCGGCTTGGAGGCGGTTGCTTGCGGTCAAGGCGAAAGCGACGGTGGTACCGAGCGGCGCCAGCACACCGATGGAGAGCAGAGCGCGCTCGAGCAGCGGGTAAGTGACGTAGCTCGCGGGGTCTCCAGCGAGCCAGATGCCGCGGATGAGTTGCACGAGACCGGCCAGGCCGAAGCCGCCGGCGAGCATCATGAGGGTGAAGCGCGAGCCCCGATGCAGGTCGGAGAGGGCGAGCGCAGCCGCGGCGAAGGAGTAGCCGCAAAGCACCAGGGATAAGAGACCTGTGCGCAAAGGTTGATCGGGCTCGATCACGAGGTAAGTCGCCGAGGCGAGCAGCACGACGAGCGCCGGCGAGAAGACGAGCAGGCGTAGCCGCCGGCTACAGCGCATCCCGACCGCACGGATGAGCGCGCCGACGAAAAGGGCATAACCCGCCGCGATCGTGCCCTTGCCGAGGAGCAGGAACCAAGGCTCATTCAGCGTGCGGCCGAGGGTCATCAAGACCAGCCCGAGGGGGGTGACGGCCACCGCCGCCGCCCATTGCGGCATGGCCAGGCCGAAGGGTACGAGCGGGCTTTGCCGGGCGCCGAGCAGCGTGACCGCCATGCCGAGCGCGAGCACGAACAGGATCAGGCTGTAAGCGAGCTCGTTCATGCGAGAGGGTGCTCGGAGGGGTCTCGTCAGGGTCTATAAGTTGAGCGTATAAGAATAAACGCAGGTTTCGATCCGAACGGGATTCGCCGGTCGGCCTTTTTCAGCCGTTTCTCGCCGGCGCCCTCGGCTCTGATCGCCGCGCTTGCAGCCAGGGCACGAGGCCGCCCGCGGCAAGAATCTCCATCAGCCGCGGCGGGAGCGCCTGCGCCTGAAAGACCCGCCCGCTCGAGCGATCGAGCACCCGGCCTTCCGCGGGCAGGATGTCAAGTTCGCTGCCTGCTTGCACCTCGATGTCCGGGCAGCAGAGCACCGGCAGTCCCAGGTTGATGGCGTTGCGGAAGAAGATGCGGGCGAAGCCGCGGGCCAGCACGCAGCCCACCCCGAGGTGGAGGAGCGCCTGCACCGCCTGCTCGCGCGAGGACCCGATGCCGAAGCCGATCCCTCCCACGACCACATCGCCCGGTCGAACCGCGCGCGCGAAGCCGGGATCGAGCGCCTCCAGGCAATGGGCGGCGAGCTCGGGCAGGGGCTTGCGCAGATAAGGCCCCGGCGCGAGCACGTCGGTGTCGATGAAGTCGCCGAAGACGAAGGCCCGTCCCACGATCCGCATCAGAGGAACTCCCTGGGGTCGGCGATCCGCCCGGCGATCGCCGAGGCGGCCACGGTGTAAGGGGAGCCGAGAAACACGCTCGCCTCGGGGCTACCCATGCGGCCCTTGAAGTTGCGGGCGGTGCTCGCGATGCAGGTCTCGCCTGCGGCGAGCAGGCCCGCGCCCAGTCCAGCGCAGGCGCCGCAGCCGGAGGGCAAAAGGATCGCCCCCGCTTCGCTGAGGATACGCAACGTGCCATCGGCCGCGGCGGCCTGCCAGGTTCGTTGCGAGGCCGGTGCCACGAGAAGGCGGGTGCCTGGCGCCACTCGCCGGCCGCGCAGGACGGCGGCCGCCATGCGCAAATCGGAGAGCTTGGCGCCGGTGCAGGCACCGATGTAGGCCTGATCGATCCGTTCCCCGGCGCATCGCTCCACCGGCTCGGCCTGGGCGGGGCTATGCGGCTTGGCCACGAGCGGCGCGAGCGCCCCTGCCTGAACCACGATCTGCCGGCTGACCGCCTCCGGATCGCTGCGCAGGGAAAGCCATGCTGCATCGACCTCGACACCGTTCGCGGCGAGCGCTGCGAGCGTGGTCTCATCGGGCGGTACGATGCCGGTCTTGCCGCCAAGCTCCGCGCTCATGTTGCAGAGCACGAAACGCTCTTCCATCGGCATGGCGGCAACCCCCGGGCCCTGGTACTCGAAGACCACGTACTCGTTGGCCATGCCGAGATCGGCCAGGAGCTTGAGCATCACGTCCTTGGCGCACACCCCCTGAGGCAGCGGGGCATCGAGCAGCACCTGCCAGGTCTCCGGCACCCGAAGCCAGGTTTCGCCGGTGATGAGCACCGCGAGCATGTCGGTGGCGCCGATGCCGATCATGAAGGCGCCCACGGCGCCGCCGGAGGGGCTGTGCGAATCGCCCCCCACCGCGAACATGCCCGGCCTAAGATGCCCGTACTCCTGAAGCACGACGTGGCAGATGCCCTGCATATCGTGGAAGCGGCGAATGCCGAACTCGGCGGCAAAGCGGCGGGTGAGGGCGAGGATCTCGGCGCTTTCTGCATCCACCGCCGGCACGAAATGATCGCTCACCAACACCACCCGCTCCGGATCCCAAATCCGAGCCCCAAGCTCTTTGAGGCGCGGCCACACCCGGCGGGGGCCGCCAGAGTCGTGCATCATCGCCAGGTCCACGCGCGCGACCACGATCTCCCCGACCGCGACCTCTGGGCGCCCTGCCGCGCGGCTGATGATCTTCTGCGCGAGGCTCTGGCTCATGACGAAGCATCCCCCGCGAGCACCATGTGGTAGCGGAAGCGATCGGGTCGGTAGCTCGCGAACAGCCAGTCGAAGGCTTGCCCGTTCTCGGCGTAGCTGATCCGCTCCAGGGTGAGCACCGGCGCACCGGGGTCGAGTTCCAACCGGGCGGCGACCTCGCCCTCGGCGGCCGCTGCGCTCAGGAATTGATCGACCCGGCGGATCACGATTCCGAGCTCGCGGAAGAGGGCGATGCGCGGCTTGCGGGCGAGGGCGCGGCGATCGAAGCGGCGGTCGGCGATCGCGGTGTAGCTCAGGTAGTGCGCGAACGGCTTGCCCTCCTTGCGCCGCAGCCTCACCGCGCGCACCAGCGGCCCGCGATGGTGGGCGAAAAGCTCGGCGAGGCGGAGCGGCGGCTCGCTGCGCTCGAAAGCGATCACCTCGACCTCGGTGTCGCGGGCGATCACCTCGAGCCCTGCCATCAGCTCGCCGAGCGGGGCAGTGAGCGGATGCTCGCGCGGGGCCTTGGCCACGAAGCTGCCTTTGCCGCGCTGGCGGTGCACCAACCCCGCCGCCTTGAGTTCATCGAGCGCGCGCTTGGTGGTGATCCGGGAAACGCCGAAAGCCTCGGCGAGCTCGTGCTCGCTCGGCAGAGGCTCGCCCTCGCCCCATTCACCGGCTTCGATACCCTGACGGAGCAGGCTCGCGACCTGGTGATAGAGGGGAATCGGCGCCTGCGGGCGGAGGAGAGCGGCGAGGCGTTGCAAAGCGGCTTCGGGCATACCTTCCTTAGCGAGGAAACTTGTTATAGCTTGATGACAAGCATACGGGAGGCGGGCGATGCGGACAATCGCGAGCTTGGCGGACGGCGAGCTGAGGCTCGATCAGGAGGGGGCAATCGGCTGTCTGAGCATCGTGCGCGAGGCGCGCCGGAATGCGCTGGCGGATCGGCATTGGCAGGCTTTGGACGAGGCGCTCGGTCTGGCGCTCGAGCATGGGCTGCGGGCGCTCGTCCTGACCGGTGCGGGGGCGTGTTTCAGCGCGGGGGCCGATCTGGAGGAGCTCGCGGCGCTCCGCAGCTCGCCGCCGGCGCTCGAGGCAGCGGCGCGGCGGGTGCAGGAAGTCCAGCGCAAGCTCGAGAGCTTCTCGCTGCCGGTGGTGGCGGCGATCGATGGACCCTGCTTCGGCGGCGGGGTCGGCTTGGCGCTTTGCTGCGACGTGCGTCTGGCTAGCCACAGCGCCCGTTTCGGGTTGACGCCGGCGCGCCTCGGGCTGCGCTATAGCCCCCGGGATTGCGCGCGCCTGGTGGCTTCGATCGGGCTGGCCGCCACCCGGCGGTTGCTCATCGGCGGGGAGAGCATCGGCGCGGAGGAGGCACTCAGGATCAAGTTGGTGGATGAGCTCTTGCCGCCGGAGCGGCTCTTGCCGCGCGCCTTCGAGATCGCGCGCCGCTGGCTCTCCATGGCGCCGAAGGCGCTCGCGGGGATGCGAAGAAGCCTCGCCTGCCTGGTCGATTCGGTGGCGCGCGCCGCCGAACCGCTGTGGGGGGAGTTCTATGCGAGCTTCGCCAGCGAGGAGTTCCGCGAGGGCGTTGCGGCGTTTCTCGAAAGACGCGAGGCGAACTGGCCTTCCTGAGGGTGCGCGATGGATGCCTACATGATCATCGAGGCCGAAATCCACGACCGCGAGCGCTTTGCCGAGTACGCGCAGGCGGTGGCCCCGCTCGTGACGGAGTTCGGAGGCGAATACCTGGTACTCGGCGGGGTGCACGAGCCGCTCGAGGGCGAGTTCGGCAAGCAACGCTTCGTCATCTCGCGCTGGCCGAGCCTCGAGGCGGCCAGGCGCTTCTGGCACAGCGAGCGCTACGCCGAGATCCGCAAGCTGAGGGAAGGTACCGGTCGCTTTCGGGTGATCCTGATCGAGGGGCGCACGCAAGAGGCCGCCCCCGCGACGGAGGCGAAGCGGTGAGCGTTTATCGGGCGCTGGCGCTGCAAACGCCCTGCTACGCGATCAATGGTCTGAGCCAAGAGCAGGCGCCAGCGCGCATCCGCCAGGCGATTGCTCGCATCGGCGATGAAATCGCCGCCGCCAAGCGCTTCATCGGTGGGGATCTTCGCCTCGTGGTGCTGCCGGAGTACGCGCTCACCGGCTTTCCGATGGGTGAGGAGTGCGAGGAGTGGCTCGAGCTTGCGGCCCTCGATCCGGAGGGCGAGGAAATCGCCTCAATCAGCGAGTGCGCGCGCAAGACGGGGGTTTATCTCTGCCTCAACGCCTACGAGCGCGATCATGCCTTTCCGGGCTTTTACTTCCAGTGCTGCCGGGTGTTCTCCGATGAGGGAAAAACCGTTCTGCTCTACCGGCGGCTGATCTCCCTCTACGCCCCAACCCCATTCGACTTGCTCTCCCGCTTTCTCGCGCACTACGGCGAGAGTGCGCTTTTCCCGGTCGCCGAGACGCCGCTCGGGCGGCTCGGCTGCATCGCGAGCGAGGAGATCCTCTACCCCGAGATCGCGCGAGCGCTCGCGCTGCGCGGCGCCGAAATCCTGCTCCATCCGACGAGCGAAGCGGGAAGTCCATCGCTCACGCCCAAGGAGATCGCGCGGCGAGCGCGGGCGATCGAGAACATGGCCTATCTGATTTCCGCCAACACGGCCGGCGTCCACGGCACGGCGCTCCCTGCCGCCTCGGCCGATGGCATGAGCAAGATCCTCGACTACGAAGGCCGCGTGTTGGCCGAGGCGGGCTTCGGCCCGAGCATGGTGGCGCACGCCGCGATCGATCTCGCCGCGCTTCGCCGCGCCCGCCAGCGCCCGGGCATGGCCAACCTGCTCGCCCGCCAGCGCTTGGCCTTGTTCCGGACGAGCTACCAGCTCGAGATCGAGGCACCGGATGGTTTCCTCGCAGGCGAGGCCCTCATTCCGCCGACGCGCGCGGCGCTTCGCGCTCGCCACGAGCAGGCCATCGCCCGCTTGCGCGCCCTTGGTATTGCAAGCGAGCCCCCATGAGCCGTGAGCCTTTGCTTTTACGCCACCCCTGGACGGGGGAACGGAGCCGATTCGGCTTGAGCGAGGACGCCGCGAGCCTGGCCGAGAAAGCGGCGAGGCTTCGCGCGGGGCAGCCTGATTGGGCGGCGCGCTCGCCGGAAGAGCGGGCGCAAGCCCTGGTCGCTTTGCGCGAGGCTCTGGCAAGGCGGCGGGAAGCGATGCTTGCCGCGCTCTTCGCCGACACCGGCCGGGTGCGCGAATCCGCGCTCGAGTTCGATGCCACGCTGGCGACGCTCTCCCGTTGGGCGGAAGAGGCGCCCAAGCTGCTTGCCCCGCCGCCCGCCAAGGCGAGCAACATCCCCTTCATCCAAGCCAAGCAGCGCTACGAAGCTTTCGCGCTGGTCGGGGTGATCAGCCCGTGGAATTTTCCGCTCTTGCTCGCTCTGATCGATGCCGTGCCGGCGCTGGCCGCGGGATCGGCGGTGCTGATCAAACCGAGCGAAGTCGCCTGCCGCTTCACGGCGGTCCTCGAGGAGGCGATCGCCGAGGTTCCGGCGCTGTCTTCCGTGCTCGCCATGGCGCTCGGCGATGGGCGGGTGGGGGCGCTTGTGCTCGAGCAGGTGGATCTCGTGTGTTTCACCGGCAGCGTCGCCACCGGCCGCAAGGTGGGCGAGGCCTGCATGCGGCGTTTCATCCCGTGCTTCCTCGAGCTCGGCGGCAAGGATCCGGCGCTCGTCTTCGCCGATGCCGATCTCGCGCGGGCCGCCCGCGCCATCGCCTGGGCGGGGCTTGCCAATGCCGGGCAAAGCTGCATGTCGATCGAGCGGGTGTACGTCGAGAAAGAGGCCTACCCGGCCTTCCTCTCCGCTCTCTGCGCCGAAGTCGGCAGGCTGCGCCTGAACGATGAGGATCCGGCGGTGGGCGAAATCGGTCCGATCATCGCCGAGCGACAGGTCGAGATCATCCGCAGTCAGCTCGAGGAGGCATATGCCCTCGGCGCCCGCGCCTTGGTCGGCGGGCGGGTGGTGGAGCGGCACGGCGGCTTCTGGTGCGAGCCGACGGTGCTCGTGGATGTGCACCCAGGGATGCGCATCCTGCGCGAGGAGACCTTCGGGCCGATCCTGCCGGTGACGCCCTTTGCCGATGAGGAGCAAGCGGTGGCCTTGGCCAACGAGACGGAATACGGCCTCTCGGCGGCGGTGTTCAGCGCCGATCCGCAGCGCGCCGAGCGGGTGGCCGGGCGGCTTCAGGCCGGCGCGGTGTCGATCAACGACGCCTCGCTCACCAGCCTGGTGCACAGCGCGGAGAAGACGAGCTACAAGTGCTCCGGCCTCGGCGGCTCGCGCATGGGGCCGGCCTCGATCATGCGCTTCCTGCGCAAGAAGGCGTTGCTGATCAATCCGGGAGTGGAGGATCCGTGGTGGTTCCCGCGCGCCTGAGCTCGCCGCGCCGGGTTTTGATCGCAGCGAGCGCCGGCACCGTCTTCGAGTGGTTCGACTTTTTCCTCTACGGCTCGCTCGCGGTTTTCCTCGCGCAGGCTTTTTTCCCAGCCGGCAATCCCACGGCGGCTTTGCTGGCGAGCCTCGCCACTTTCGGGGTGGGCTTCGTGGTGCGGCCGCTCGGCGCGGCGCTTTTCGGCCATCTCGGCGATCGCCATGGCCGCCACCGCGTTTTCTTCTGGACCCTTGCCCTGATGGGCCTGGCCACTTTCGCGATTGGCCTTTTGCCTGGCTATGAGACGCTCGGGCTCGGTGCCACCTTTCTTTTGGTCCTGCTTCGCTTTTTACAGGGGCTTGCGGTCGGCGGCGAGTTCGGGGCGGCGAGCACCTATGTCGCCGAGCATGCCCCCGCCACCCGCCGCGGGCTGTTCACCGCCGTGATCCAAGGCACGGGCACGGTCGGCCTGGTGCTGGCCTTGCTCGTGGTGCTCGGCTGCCGGCTCGCGGTGGGGGAGGAGGCTTTTCGCGCCTGGGGCTGGCGCTTGCCGTTCCTGCTTTCGCTCGCGCCCTTGCTGGTGGCGCTTTACATCCGCCGACGGCTCGAGGAATCGCCCGTTTTTGCCGCGATCCGCCGCGAGGGCGGGCTCTCGCGAGCCCCGTTGCGTGAAGTTTTCGCCGTGCCGCTTTGGCGGCGAAGAATGCTCATCGCCTTCCTCTCGCTCACCATCGCGCAGGGGGTTCTGTGGCATGCAGGGCAGTTCTACCCGGTGATCTTCCTGCAAAGCACTCTCGGCCTCGATCCGCTGCCGGCGACGGCGCTTTTGAGCGTGAGCTTGAGCCTCGGTCTTCTCCTCTTCCCGATGGCGGGTTGGCTCGCCGATCGCTTCGGCCGGCGCAAGGTGATCCTCATCGGCTTCGCGCTCGGCATCGCGATCCTGTTTCCCGCCTACCAGGGCATGGCGAGGGGCGTCGCGCCCGCCTGGTACGAGCGCTACCTCGCCTCCGAGCTCACGCTCATCGGCCCGGGCTGCGCCGGCGGCATCCTCGGGCGGCTCGAGGGTGATTGCGCGCGCTTGAGCGAGGCGCTGCTTCGCGCCGGGCTTCGGCACCGCCTCGCCGAGGCGGAAGGCGAGATCCGCCTCTTGCTGCGTGGACAAGCCTTGCCCGAGGCGAGCCTCGCTGCCGCCGAAGAGGCGCTCGGGCGCCTGCCCGCGGATCATCCCTCCCTTCGCGGCTTGCTCGTGGCGGGTGTCTGGCTGCTCCTGCTCATGCTGCCGGTGGCCCTGATCTGCGGCCCGGCGGCGGTGTGGATGCTCGAGCTTTTTCCGGCGCGCGTGCGCTATACCGCCCTGGGCCTGCCTTACACCATCGGCAACGGCTGGTTCGGGGGGCTCACCGCCTTCGCCACCGCTCTGCTCTCGGCCTGGCAGCGCGATCCCTTCGCCGGCTTGTGGTATGCGCTGATCCTTTCCGCGTTCTGTTTGTTGATGGGGCTGTGGCTGATGCCCGAGACCAAAGGCGTCGATGCGCGCGAAGGCCTGCCGGCCGAGCGCCGCGATTCCCTCCCGTGAGCGGCGAAGGGTGGGGCCTTCCTCGAGCCTCCGACCCCGCTCCTCCATCGAGCAGAAAACCGCACTCGCCGCGGAACCAAAGCGCGGGAGTGAGTTCCCCGGGGGCGATTCCTGGCCGAGCGGGCGAGCGCAGCGGTTCGTCGCGATCAAGCCGCGCGGCGCTCAGCGGCCGGCCGGAGGACCGTGCAGCTCGTTGATCTCGACGAAGAAGCCATCGGGATCGAAGATCGCTGAGAAAAGCACCTCGATCTCGCCGCCATCCCCGCGCGGATAGCGCCGGATTTCCGGTTCGGTGACCACCTTGACCCCGGGGACCGCGCGGATCTTGGCGAAGCGCTCTTCGAGATCCTTGGCGTTGAACACGAGGATGGGCTGGCCGGCAAGGGGCCGCTCGAAGCTCGGCGGCGGCACCTCGGGATCGCGATAGCGGCGATAAAGCCCAAGCCAGCCGATGAAATCGTCATTCGCGCGCAGCAGCACCAAGCGGGCCGTGGGCTTGCCCTCCTCATCCGGCGCGAGCTCTTGGTCGTAGATCAGCTTCATGCCGAGCGCATCCCGGTAAAGCGCAAGCGAGGCCTCGATGTCGCGCACGATCAGCGTGGTGCGGCGGAAATCGACCGGAATCTGCTGATCCTCGGGAACGGGCGCGGTCATGGCCGAAGCGGGAACGAGGAGGGCGAGAAGGAGGGAAAGCAAGCGCGAGCGGCTCATGGCGTCTCGGACCCTTCGGGAAACGGTGGCTGAAACAAGCTCTCAGGCAGCGCTTCATCGACGAAGGCGCGCTGCCAGCGAATGTCGTTGACGAGCACGCCGTCGTAATAAAGCCTTACCCGCCCCGGCTGCTGCCAGCCGGGCGGCTCGACGCGAAAGAAGTCGCTGTAGACGCGCTCGTGCCAGCCGCGCGGAGTGCGAAAGCCGACTTTGCGGATGGCGTAGTCGGACAAATCGATCCAAAACAGCGTTTCTTCGCCGGCCGGATCGGTCACTCGCACGACGCCGCAAGGATGGCCATCGATGAGGTCATCGGCGAGGCGCTGAAGCTTGAAGCCCTCCTCGAGGGCGAAGCGGATGATGCCGAAGCCGAAAGCCTCGCTCCATTCGCGGTCGGCGTCGCGCTCAGGCAGCCTGCCATCCTGATTCCAGGTATGGCGGCCGTCGTAGGCGATGCGCAGCAAAAGGCGCTCGCCGCTGAAGGCATCGATCCGCACCTTGCCGCTCGCCGCGTGAGCGCGGTCGTTGAAGTCGGGAAACACCCGCCACATCAAGTAGCGATCGGCGTAAACGGGCGGCTTTTCGGCGCGCGCGTCGAAGAGGGTGGCGACGCCTTCGAGGCGAAGGCTCTTCGGGCGCCGCCAAACCTCGCCGCCGGCGGCTTCGTGCGCGCGCTCGACGAGGGCTCGCGCCGTCAGCCCATCCGCGGCGGCGGTCGAGATCAGCAGCAGAGCGAACAGCATCGCGCTCATGAGGCCTCCTGCGCCGCCTGCCAATGAGCGATGATCGCAGAGGGGTTGGCGGGCCAAAGCAGGGCGCTTCGCGCCTCGAGGTGATCGAGCACCCGCTCGAGATGGGCGATGCGGTGGGCATGACCGATCACCCACGCGTGAAGGCTCAAGCCGAGCACTCGCGCATGCGGCAGCTCGCGGCTTTCGCGGATGAGGAACTCCACGGCATCCTCGACCTGATCAGCCCACTCGCTCTCCGCATGGAGGTTTTCGAGGATGACGAAGCGGTCCTCGAGTTCGAGCGAAAGCGGCAGATTGATCAAGCCGGCGATGCGGTAGGGCTGCTCGTCATTGACCCAGTCGGCGCACCAGCGGATGCCGGCCTCGCCGAGTAGGCGGAGGGTGGCGTGCGACTGCGAGCGAGCGGGGGAAAGCCAGCCGGTGATGGGATGGGGCGCAAAGCGGCGCAGGGTCATGAGCGTGCGCTCGATCAATGCGCGTTCCTCCTCTTCGGGCAGACCGCCGAAGTGCATGCTGTCCATGTTCCAGCCATGCGCCACCCACTCGTGGGGTGTCGCAGCCAGGCGCTTGGCGAGGGCGGGATAGCGCTCGACCACCTCGCCTTGCACCGCGAGGCTCGCCGGTAAGCCGCGTTGGGAGAGCGCCTCGAGGATGCGAAAAATACCGATGCGGTTGCCGTAATCGCGCAGGGTGTAGTGGCGCAGGTCCGGGTAGGGCATGCTCATCGCCCCCTGCGGCTTGAACCCGCGCCCCTTCGCATCGAGCGGGAAGTGTTCGATCGCGACGTTGATCCAAAGCGCGATCCGCTTGCCCTCGGGCCATGAAAAAATGGGCCGCGTCTCCAGCATCGACCAGGGATAAAGATCATGGTCCATGCCGTAGCGGCGCTTGGGGTATTGGGGCTCCTTGCTCATGCCGCATTCTCCTCTGCGATCGCGGCCAGTGCCTGGTCGTAGTAGTGCTCGAGGTAGTACTTTGCGATTTCTCGGCCCGTAGCCTTCCACACGCCTTCGTGACCGCAGATGTAATCGAGCGCCTCCTCGAGCGCGGCTAAGCGGTGCGGGTGGGAGACTTGATAGGGGTGAAGGGGTATGCACAGCACGGTCCCGCTTCGCTCCCCTTCGCGGTAGAGCCGATCGAAGGCGTCTTTGATCATGCGCGCGTAGCGCCTCGGCTCGACCTTTTGCACGACATAGACGATGGTGTCGTTGAGCTCGAGCGAGTAAGGAATGGACACGAAGCGGGCGCCGGAGCGGGTCTTGACCGGCGTGGGCTGGTCGTCGTGGAAGAGATCGCAGGTGTAGAGGCCGCCGAGCTCGGCAAAGAGGTCGATGGTGACTTCGCTGTGCGAGAGCGCCGGCGCCAAGTAGCCGTCGCAATGCTGGCCGGTGTGCTCGGCGATGAGCGCCATGGACTCGGCGAGCATCGCGCGCTCCTCCTCCTCGCTCATCCCGTAGACGTAGCGGGTGTTGTAGATGCCATGGCTGAAGAACTCCCAGCCGCGATCCTTGCCCATCGCGATGATCTCGGGATGGTGGATGAGCACGGCGGTCGAGAGCGAGACCGAGGCGCGGATGCCGTAGCGATCGAGCACCCGCATCAAGCGCTGCTGTCCCACGCGATTGCCGTAATCGCGGGTGGCGTAGCCAAGAACATCGGGGTGCGGCCGGGGCCAGGCTTTGCGGAACGGATTGGGCGGCGGATCGAGCTCGTAGAACTCGATGTTGGGCGCGACCCACAGCGCGAGCCTGGCGCCGCCTGGCCAGACGATCCGGGGTCGTCCCTCCCACGGCCAATAGTCATAGAGCCCAGGATCGGCTTTCACGGCCTGCCCTCTCCTCGCCGGGCGATGAGCGCTTCGAGCTTCGCCTTGACATGGGCGAAGGGCTCGACGTCGGCGTATTTGAGCATCATGTCGCAGAGGTTGGCGTAGTGCGGAATCTCGTGCTTGTCGGCCACGCACTCCTCGGGGACGATGGTGCGGAAGCTGCGCGAAAGGGAATCGACCACCGTGGCGCGCACGCAGCCTGAGGTCGAACCTCCGGTGACGATGACCGTGTCCACCCGTTTGAAGCAAAACAAGGACCAAAGATGCGTCTCGAAGAACGCGCTCGGCATGCGTTTGCAGACGATCACATCCTCAGGCCCGATCTCGAGGCGCGGGTCGAGCTGGGCGCGTTCCGAGCCGTGCTTGATGTTCTGGAGAGAGTCGGGGGTATCGGTGCGCGTGCCCCACACGCCGGCGTCATCGCCTGAGGGCGAATACGCCACGTAGGTCCACACCACCGGACCGCCGAGCGCCCGTACCAGCCGCGAAAGCTCGTTGATGAACTCGATCTGCTGCGGGTGCGTGCGGTAAGCGGTGCGGAAATGCTCGATGTCGGTGTAGGCGCGCTGGAGATCCACGTTGATGATCGCCGGGCGCTCGCCGAAGCCGAACTTGGCCCGGCCGGGATCGGCTTTGATCTTTTCCCACCACTGGCGCGGGGTGAGATCGCTTCTTTCCATCTCAGGCATGGCGTGAACGCTCAAGTGGGCAGGGGTTTGGTCTCCTTGCGGATGCGCGTGGAGATGAGAAAGGCAAGAAACAGCAGCACCGAGAGCAGGGCGAAGGGCACCTGGTAGCTGCCGAAGCGGTCATAGAGGAAACCGGTAAGGAAAATGCCGAGCCCGCCGCCTGCGGCATCGAGCACCGTGATCGTGCCGAGGATCTTGCCCGCTGCGCTCAGGCCGAAGCTGTTGACCGCTTGCAGTTGAAGCAGGGTATAAAGCCCGCCCCAGCCCAAGCCGAAGAGGATGATCGCCACCCACACGAGCTTGGCATCGAGGCTCGCGAGGAACAGCGAACCGAAGAACATCACCGCGATGTTGCCGAGGAAGACTTTCTTTTGCGGCAAGTGATCGGCGAGCAGGCCGAAGAGGAACTTGCCGATCAAGGCCATGCCGAACATCAGCGAAAGGCCCTGGGCGGCGACCGCGGGCTCGAAGCCGAGCCCGCGCAGGTGCAAGAACAGGTGGGCGCTGGCTGCGAGCATCGAGTAGAAGGTCATCATCGCGGTGAAGGCCAGCGCCCAGAAGGTCACGGTGCGAAGCGCCTCGCCGTAGCTCAAATCGCGGGTGGGATCGGGAACGCTTCCGCCCTGGGGCGGTGGATTGTCGGCGCCGAGAGCCTTCACGCCGAAGGCCGAAGGCGGCCGGCCAAGCAACAGCCCGAGAAGGAGGATCAAGAGCGGAGAGAGCGCAAGCCAGGCGAAGCTCGCGCGCCAGCCGAGGGCTTGCGTCATGGCGACGATCACCGGCGGAAAGAGCATTCCGCCCAGGCTTGTCCCGACCAGCGCCAAGCCGATCGCGGTGCCGCGATGGCGCACGAACCATTGGCTCACCCAGATCACGGCGATGTTGAGCCCGCAGGCGGTGAGCACCACCCCGAAGACGAGGTGGATGAGATAGACGTGGCCGATGTGCTGGATGCTTGCGTAGGCGAGGTAACCGAGCGCAAGCAACAGGCTTCCTGCGATCATCAGCGGCCGCACCCGGAAGCGGTCGATGAGGATGCCGATGAAGGGCGCGAAAGCGCCGGCCAGCAACAGCGTGAGCAGGTCCCGGAACTTGAGCGCCCCTCGCGACCAGCCGAACTCCTTGAGCAAAGCCTCGTCGAAGGCGGTGATGCCGGTCACCACCAGACCGTTCGAGATCATCAGCATGAGCAGGGCCGAGAAAGCCACTACCCAGGGCAGGATGCGCTGCCTCATCCGACCTCCGCCTCCCAACTATGTCCGGACATTGTAGGAAGCAGGGGCACTCGCGCCAAGCCGCACTCGCGCCCGCGCCTTCGGCTCCCGCGGGAGAGAAGACGGGGCTTGGAGGGGGGCGGGTGATGCCTTGATTTCGGTCAAATCGCCTTCATCAAATCACCCGAGACTGAGCGACATCGACGTTCGATCCCGTGGAGGTGACGACGATGGATCTTGGCAAACTGGCTCCTTGGAACTGGTTCAAAAGCGAAAGCGCGCGTTCGGCCGAGCGTGAAGGAGCATCGGTGCCGGTCGTGTTCCGCGATCCCTGGCAGGGGATCCGCGAGCTTCAGCGGGAGATGGATCGGGTCTTCGATCAGTTCTTCCGCGGCGGGCTGCCGAGCGCTTTTCCGAGCGAGTTCGGGCGCGGCTTCTTCGCGCCGGCGCTCGACATCGCCGAGGACGAGAAGGGCTACCGCATCGAGCTCGAGCTGCCGGGTCTTGAGAGCAACGATGTGAGCATCGAGCTCGAGGACGGTGCGTTGATCGTCCGCGGCGAGAAGAAGCTCGAGCGCGAGGAGAAGAAGGACCGCTATCACCGCATCGAGCGCAGTTACGGACAGTTCCAGCGCATCCTCGATCTTCCGGATGATGCCGATGCCGAGAAGATCTCGGCGAACTTCAAGAACGGGGTGCTGACGATCAGCCTCCCGAAGCGCGCTGGGCAAAGCGAGGAGAAGCGGAAGCGGATCCCGGTCCAGTCGGGTTGAGCGGATTCAACCGCACTCGCTCGAGCAGCCCCCGCGCGGGGGCTGCTTTTTTCCCGCGGGTTGAAGGCTCGTGCAGGCGCGAGAATCGGGGCTTTGCTCAGCGAAAGCCGAAGTGCGGATCGCTCGCCTTGAGGGTGAAACCGGCCTGGAGCCACCCTAGGTTGATGCCGAGGCGCTTGGCGCCGGGTTCGGCCCAGGCGTAGCCGATCAGCCGACCGCTTTCGGCTTCGAGGACCCGCAAGGTGAACACCGGCACTTGGGTTTGCTCGTAGGTGAGGCGAGCGAGTTGGATCTCCCAGGGTAGCGGCTCGCCGGCTTCGGTCTTCAGGCGGATGCGATCGCCTTCGTTGTGCAGCCGGAGTCCGCGCATGCCGATCCAATCGCGGTCTTCGGCGGAGGCCGCAGGGCCAGCGCGCTTCACCGCCGCCCAGCCGTCGTAGTAGAGAACCTTGCGGTTCTTGTGGTGCTCGCGCTCGGGGTCGCCGAAAACGAGATTGCCCTCTTCATCGCGCGCGACATCTCGGATCCAGATTTCCTCGGCGGTGAGCTTGAGGTCGTCATGGATGGTGATGCGCTTGCCGCTGCGCGGGCTGATGAAGGAGCAGGCACCCTCATCCATCCGCCCCTCGAAATACTCGCCGGTGAAATGCCAGTACACCTCGCAGCCTGGGATGCTACGGAGCGTCGAAGGATCGAGGCGAGCGAGCTTCTCCGGGTGAAGGTGAGCATCCACCATCGCCTGGTCGTCCGGAAAACTGAAAATCGTGAGCTGAATGGCCTGCCGTTCGCGGTTAGGAGTAAAGCGATAGAGCCGCTGCCGGTAGATGCGACCGCCTTCCTCGGGAAAGCTCTGCTGCACGTAGAACACATGTTCCCCCACGGCCGGTAACTCGACCGGCGCGAAGATGTGGTGCAAGTGTTCGTGCGGCTTCTCCCCTTTGGCGCGGGCGCGGAAGACCTGCTCGTGATTGTCGTATTCGCCCGGGAACCAGCGCAGAAAGAGCTCGAGCTGCTCCTCGAGGTTCTGAGGCGCGGCGGGGTGGGCAAGGAGGAGTGGGAGAAGGAGAGCGAGGACCATGTTCACGCTTTGCGATGAGGAGCTTCGGTGAAGAGCACGCCTTCGCTTTCGAGCGCGGCGATCTCCGCTTCGCTGAAGCCGGCGCGCGTCAGGATCTCGCGGTTGTGCTCACCGATCTTTGGAAGCGCAAAATCGGGCTGAGCCGGCTCTTCGCGAAAGCGAATGGGCGGTGCGATGTGCGGAATGCCTTCGCGGTCGTGGAGCAACAATGAGCGCGCGCGCGCCTGCGGCTGCTCGAAAGCCTCCCTAAGGTCGAGCACCGGCGCCCAGCACACATCGATGTCGGCCAAAAACGCCTCCCATTCGGCGAGGGTACGGCTGGCGAAGGTCTCCTTCAGGAAGGCCACGAGCGGCGCTTGGTGGGGCCCTGGACCTTGCGCGTGCAAAGGCGCGAGGTCTTCGCGGCCGAGCGCTTTCAAAAGATTGAGCACGAACTTCTGCTCGCTTCCGCCCAAGGCGAGATAGCGTCCATCGCGGCAACGGTAGATGCGATAAAAGGCATTGCCTCCGAAAGAACGCTCGTGTGGCGGGTATGGCGCGCGATGCTCGGCAAAAACCGGTCCGGTGACGTTCACGGTCCAGGCCATCAAGCTATCGAGCATGGCTACGTCGAGATAGTCGCCGCGGCCGGTTTTTTCACGCCGCCACAGCGCCATGAGGATGCCGGCCAGGGCGACGAAGGAAGCGGCCATGTCGGCGGCAGGCAAATGCGCGTTGATCGGCCGGCCCTCGCGGTCGATGTTGCAGGCAAGCAGCCCCGAGAGCGCCTGCACGGCAAGATCGTGCGCCGGTCGCTCGGCGAGCGGGCCATCCTGGCCGAAAGCGGCGATCGAGCAATAGACGATGCGCGGATTGCGCGCGGCGATGGCCTCGTAATCGAGGCCCAATCGCTTCATCACCCCGGGGCGAAAGGCCTCGATGAACACATCGCAGCCTTCCGCGATTCGGAGCACGGCATCGCGTCCGCGCCGATCCTTGAGGTTGATCGAGATGCTCTTCTTCCCGCGATGCGTGTTGCGGAACCAGACCGAGCGGCCCCCTTGCCTGAGGCCGATGTGGCGGGTGGGCTCACCCTCGCCCGGGGGCTCGAGCTTGATCACCTCCGCGCCATGGTCGGCGAGCATGAGGCTCGCCATCGGCCCGGGCAGGAACAGGGAAAGATCGAGGACGCGAAGCCCTTCGAGTTTCATGCCCGCTCACCCGCGAAGAGCGCGCGGATCTGCTCGATTTCCGCCGGCGAGTAACCGAGCTCGGCGAGGATGGCCGAGGTATCGGTGTCGAGCGCAGGCGCGGGCGTGCTCGGCGGACGCTTGCCATCGAGCTTGATCGGACAGGCCAGGCGCTTGAGCCCAGGGCGCTTGGGATGATCGAGGCTTTCGATCATGCCGATCTCCTCGACGAAGGGGTTGCGCAGCCCCTGGGCCAGATCGTAGATCGGGGCGATCGGGATGCGGCCCTGGAATCGCTCGAGCCACTCCGCCGTGGTTTTCTGCATGAAAGCGGCATCGAGCTCGAGCGTGAGCTCGTCGCGGTGCGCGCGCCGGGCGGGAAAGTCGATGAAGCGGGGATCGCTCAGCAAATCCTCGCGCCCAAGCCCGCGGCAGAGTTCCTCCCAGAACTTGGGCAGCATGCACAGCACGAAGACCCAGCCGTCCTTGGTGCGGTAGCTCTGCGCGGGGACGGTGGCGGGGTGGGCGCCGCGCGGCAGGCGGGTGGTCACGTGCTCGTGATTGAGAAACCAGGTCGCAGGGTAGGAGAGCTGATGCAGGGCGACGTCGAAAAGGCTCACATCGACGTCGCGGCCGATGCCGGTGCGCTTGGCGCCGAGGAGGGCAGCGAGAAGGCCGATCGCCATCACCATGCCGGTCATGAAGTCCACCACCGAAAGGCCAAAGCGCGCGGGCGGCGTGCCCGGCTCGCCGGTGAGGTGGCAAAAACCGGCTTCGGCCTGCATGAGGTAGTCATAGCCCGGCCAGGCGGCGCGGCGATTGTCGCGGCCGTAAGCGGAGAGGTGGGCGCAGACGATCGCCGGATTGATGCGCGACAAGGAGGGATAGTCGAGTCCGAGCTTGGCCGGCTGGTCGCCGCGCAGGTTGTTGAGAACGGCATCGGCTTTGGCCACCAGCTTCTCGAAGACCTCGCGGCCCTTGGGATGCTTGAGATCGAGCAGGATGCTTCGCTTGTTGCCGTTGAAGGTCTGGAAAAACTCGCTGTCGTGCTCGTCGATTTCGAAAGGACCAACACGCCGTGAGACATCGCCCTCAGGCGGGGTCTCGATCTTGATCAGCTCGGCACCGAGCTGCGCGAGGTATTGCGAACCGTAGGGCGCAGCGCCGTATTGCTCCACCGCCAGAATGCGGATGCCGGCCAAAGGCAGGGGTTTGTCCATCTCAGGCCTCGCCGCGATGGCGCTTGATCAGCTGCTTGGCGATGATCAGCCGCTGGATCTCGTTGGTGCCCTCGCCGATGCACATGAGCATGGCGTCGCGGTAGTAGCGCTCGATCTCGTACTCGACCGAGTAGCTGTAGCCGCCGAAGATGCGCATCGCCTCGTTGGCGCAAAACACGCCCGCTTCGGTGGCGAAGTACTTGGCCATGCTCGCCTCGAGATCGCAGCGCTGCCCGGCGTCGTATTTGCGCGCGGCCGATTCGATGAGGCGTTTGGCAGCCTCCACTTGCGTGACCATGTCGGCGAGCTTCAGTTGAATCGCCTGGTGTTCGGCGATCGGCTTGCCGAAGGCGCGGCGCTGAAGCGCATAGTCCAAAGCGAGGCGCAAAGCCCCTTCGGCGATGCCGGCGCCGCGCGCGGCGACGTTGATCCGGCCGAGTTCGAGCCCGGCGGCGATCTGATAAAAACCCTGCCCTTCGACGCCGCCCAATAGATTGGCGGCGGGCACGCGGTAGTCCTGGAACACGAGCTCACAGGAATCGATCGCGCGGTAGCCGAGTTTCTTGAGTTTCTTGGCGACCACGAAACCCGGCCCCTTCTCGGCGATGATCAGGCTCATGCCCTTGTGCCGCGGCTCTGCCTCCGGGTTGGTCTTCACCAGAAGCAGGGTCATGTGGCCGTAGTAGGAGTTGGTGATCCAGGTCTTGGCGCCATTGACCACATAGGTATCGCCCTCGCGCCGGGCGACGGTGCGGATCGCCTGGAGGTCGCTTCCCGCATCGGGCTCGGTGAGCGCGATGCCCCCTCGCAGCTCGCCGCTCGCCATGCGCGGCAGGTAGCGCTGCTTCTGATCCTCGGTGCCGAAGCGCTCGATCGCCGCGGCCATGATCAGGTGCGAGTTGAAGATGCCGACCGGCGCCATCCAGACGCTCGCCACCTTCATCACGATCTGGGCGTAGGTCCAGGCGGAGAGGCCGAGGCCGCCGTAGCGGGGTGAAATCGTGGCCCCGAACAGGCCAAGCTCTTTCATCTGTTCGACCAGTTCGCTCGGATAGCGGTCCTCCTGGTCGTGTTCGCGGGCGATCGGTTTGACCTCGCGTTCGACCCAGCGCTCGATCGCTTCGAGCAGCGCCTGCTCTTCCTCGGCGCTCGGCCGCGTGGTCTCGGTTTCGGGCAAGGCGTTCATGGGCGTGCCCTCAGTAGTTGGCCTTCTCCTCGACGTCGAAGCCGCGCTTGGCGATCAGCATCGTGCGGTTGAAGGTGCACACGACCACGCCATGCTGGTTCATGCCGGTGGTGCGCACGGTGACGATGCCGGCGTTCGGGCGCGAGCGCGATTCGCGTTTCTCGAGCACCTCCGACTCGGCGTAAAGCGTGTCGCCGACGAAGAGCGGATGGGTGAGGCGGATGTCGGTCCAGCCGAGGTTGGCGATGGCCTTTTGGCTGACATCGGTGACGCTCATCCCCACCATCAGCGCCACGGTCAAGGGGCTACAGACGATGCACCGCCCGAACTCGCTGTGCTTGGCGTACTCCTGGTCGAAGTGCATCGGGTGGGTATTCATGGTGAGCAGGGTGAACCAGACGTTGTCGGCCTCGGTGATGGTTCGTCCCGGCCGGTGCTCGTAGATGTCGCCGATTTCGAAGTCCTCGAAATAGCGACCGAAGTGCTCGCGATAGCGGCGTTCGCCGACTTTTTTGACCTTCTGCACCATGGCGTTCAGCTCCTCGGATCCGATGAAGGGGCGGCAAGGCGGGCGCGGGCGAGCACGCGCTTGGCCGCGAGCACGACCGGCTTGTCGATCAGCCGTCCGTCGAGTTGGATGGCCTCGCCGCGCGCCTTCTCCGCTGCGGAAACGATCCTCTCCGCTTCCGCCACCGCTTCCGCGCCGGGCGTGAAAACCGCTTGGATCACGCTTACCTGCGCAGGGTGGATGGCGGCCTTGGCCGCAAAGCCGAGGGCGGCGATGCGCTCGGTTTCGGCGCGAAGGCCGGCCTCGTCCTGGATGGCGATGAAGGGCACATCGATCGCCGGCAGTTCGTGGGCCGCGGCGACGAGCAGAAGCCACTGACGAGCGAGCAAGAGCGGCTCGAACGCAAAAGCCGCCCCCAGGCTGACCGAGAGGTCATAGCCGCCGAGCATCACCGCGGCCACTTCGGCGAAGCGGCGTAGCTCCCCGAGTTCCCGATCGAGATCGAGCAAGCCGCGCGGCGTCTCGATCAGCGGAATGAGCGGCGTTGTCGCCTCCCCCAACGCTCGGCGCACCACGCGCGCAGGCGCATGGCTTTGGAACTTCGGAAGCATGAGGAAGGCAGGCACCTTGGCACCGAGCTCGGCCAGCATCGCGAGATCGGCACGTCCCAAGACCTCATCCGGTGGGTTGATGCGCACGCCGATCGAGCAGGCGTTTTCTTTTTCCCCGGAAGCGAGGAACTCGGCGACAGCCTTCCTTGCGCTCTCTTTGGCTTCGAGGCCCACGCCGTCTTCGAGGTCGAGCACGATCGCATCCGCGCCGCTTGCCAGCGCCTTGGCGAATCGCTCCGGGCGGCTGCCCGGAACGAACAGGAAACAGCGCGGAAAAGACTCGCTCAGGCGCATGGTGGGGGAACCTCGCGCGCGAAATGTTCGGCAATGGCCTTGCGGGTGCTGATCCACACGCCGCCGTGGCGGCTCACGTGCTCGAGAAAGCGCTCGAGCGCACCGATGCGGCCCGGCCTTCCGATGATGCGAAGATGAAGCCCGAGCGACATGTACTGCGGCGCCGGCGCGCGCTCGCGGTAGAGGCGGTCGAAGGTGGCGATCGCATAGTTCGCCCACTGCTCCGGCGTGTAGCCCGGATCGAGCCAGAACTTCATGTCGTTGCTGTCGAGCGCATAAGGCAGGATGACGATCGCGCGTCCGGCGACCAGCTCCCAGCGCGGCGTGTCGTCGCTGTAGTCGTCCATGTGGTAGAGGAATCCCTCCTCGGCGAGCAGCCGCCGCGTGCGCTCGGTGTGGAGGTACCGCGAGAGCCAGCCCACCGGACGAATGCCGGTGCTTTTTTCGATGCTGTCGCGGGCGCGGCGGATGAACTCGCGCTCCTCCTCCTCGTCCATGCGGTATTGGTGCACCCAGCGCCAGCCGTGGCAGCAGGGCTCATGAGCGCGCTCGGCGATGTAGCGGGCGATGTGCGGGGCGCGTTCGAGGGAGAGAGCGGCGGCCGTGAAGGTCGCCTGCACCCGGAAAGCATCCAGCACTTCGGCCACGCGGCGAAAACCAGGTCCGAGGCCGTAGCGGTAGTTCGATTCGTTGCCGAAGTTGCGGACCGGCTTCTTCAGGCTCACCCCGAGCTCATCCACCGGCTCGGTGATCGCATCCCCTTCGGCCAGGGAATACTCCGATCCTTCCTCGACGTTGACCACGATCGAGAGCGCGAGCCGAGCGCCCTCCGGCCACTGCCACGGCATGTTCAGTGGTACTCCTCGCCGCCGGAGACGTTGAGCGCTTCCCCCGTGATGTAAGCCGCCTGCTCCGAGCAGAGGAAGGCGCAGGCCTTGGCGGTGTCCTCCTGAAGCCCAGGTCGGCCGAGCGGGATGCGCTTCTTCATCGCCTCGAGGTACTCATCGAGCGTCATGCCGAGCGCCTTCGAGAAATACTCGTTCTGCCAGGCGCCGAGCCCGGTAGTGACGTGGTTCGGGCAGATCGCATTGACCCGGATGCCGTATCGGCCGAGCTCGATCGCGGCCACTCGAGTCAGGCCGACGAGGCCATGCTTCGAGGCGCAATAGGCCGATGCGAAGGGGAAGCCCGACTTGGCCGCCTGCGAGGCGATGTTGACGATCGCGCCGCCGCGACCTTGGCGGATCATCTGCGCGGCCGCGTACTTCGTGCACAGGAAGGCACCCCGCAGGTTGACGCCGAGGACGGCATCCCATTCGCGGCTCGTCATCTCGACGATCGGCTTCATGAGGTAGCCGATCCCCGCGTTGTTGACCAGGATGTCGAGGCCACCGAAGCGTTCCACCGTCTTGGCGATGAGCGTTCTCACCTCCTCTTCCTCGAGCACGTTGCAGGGGATCGCCGCGGCTTCCGCGCCCATTTGTTGAAGCTCCGCCACGATCGCCTCCATCTCCTCGCTCATGCCGACCGCGCTGGCCGGCATTTCCGGGCCTGCCGGACGGCCGATGTCGGAGATCACGACCTTGCAGCCTTCGGCAGCGAGCCTTCGGGCCATGGCCGCACCCAGGCCCGCTTTCCGACCCGCACCGGTGATGATCGCCACCTTGCCGCGAAGATCCGGGTACATCACAAAGCCTCCGTGAGAATGAACAACGGTTGGTCGGCGAACTGGCGAAATTCGGCGGCGAGCTTCTGCACCGTCTCGCTCGCCACCTCCTCACCGAAACGCGCCATGTCGGCGACGCGGATGATCTCGACGTAGCGGTAGGGCGGCTCGGCATCGCTCATGAGCAGGCCCTTGGCCTTGAGCACCTCGAAGCGCTCCACCGAGGAGAGGGCATTGACCGTGGGCAGATCGCGCTCGCGCGCCCAGCGCTCGTAGGCTTCGACTTGGGCCTCCGGCTTGAGATTGAACAGGACGATGATGGTCGTGGCCATGATGCCCTCCCCTTGCGGCGGTCTTGCGCATGCCGTACTTTGTCCGGACAAATCTAGTCGGCTCCTGCCTTCCGGTCAACACGCCATGAGAGAAAAGCATTGCTTCCTCGCCTTCTGCCGCGATGCCCCTCAGGCGTTGGAGAAAAGGCGATTCCTGCTCGCCGAGCATCTGGATTGGGTGCTCAGGGTGCATGGTCGTTTTCGGGTCGGCGGACCGCTCATGGATGACGCAGGCGATTTCGCGGGGAGCGTCTTGGTCGTCGAAGCCGAAAGCTTCGATGAGGCGGAGGCGCTGCTTCGAGAAGATCCCTATCACCGGGGCGGGGTATGGCGCGAGCGCTCGCTTTATCGTTTCGTGCCGGCTGCCGGGACCTGGGTCGGCGGCGGGGTTCTCGCCGAGCGGCTCAAAAGCTCGGCTTGAGGTGGCCGAGGAAGGCAATCAGGATCACCGAGAGCCAAATTCCCCAAACGGGAATCTTCACCTCGGCGATGAGGCGGCGAAGCGCTTGGCGCGCCGATTCATCGGCAGGCTCAGCGAGGCTTGCCTGGAAAAGGGGAGCGAAGCGTCGGAGCTGCCAGCGGATGATCAGGCCGAGGAGAACGATCAAGGCGAAGAGTGCGAGCTTGAGCGCGAGCCAGGCGATGCCCCGCTCGAAGGCGCCGAAGGCGAAGATCGAGAGCGCGACGACAAGCCCTACGCGAAGGAAGGTGTCGAGCAGCGGAAGTACCCTTGGGGGCGTTCCGCCGTGGTGCTGACGCCAATAGAGCATCCAGATCAAGACCAGCCAGGCGAGCGTTCCCGCCCAAAGCGGCAGGATCCAATGGGCCTGAGCCGGCGCGAAGTAGCGGATCGCGAGGTGCGCGCCGCTGGCCAGGGCGAGCACCAGGCAGGTGCGCGGCACCATGTCCACGAGCAGCATGAAGCGTGCAGCAAAAAGGCGCACGGCGGGCGGATGGCGCCCGTCCGCCACCGACGAAGCGATCAGATAGACGGCGAGGTCGGCGCCGAGCCAGTAGCCGGCGAGGAGCAGGTGCAGAAGCTGGATGAGGCCGATCTCGGTCATGGGCGAAAAAAAAACGGGCGGTGGCATCGCGCCGACCGCCCGGGTCATGGGGGATCACCAGAAGAAGTACTTGAACTCGACGCCGTACTGGCGCGGCACGTTCATGTAGGCATTGGCAATATCGAGGCCGTCGATGTCGAAGGCGCCGGTGAAGTATTCGGTATCGGTCAGATTGCGCCCGACCAGCGCCACCGCCCAGCGCCGATCCGCGGATTCATAGGCGAGCCTCGCATTGGTGAGGCGGAAGGGACGGGATTTGATGATCTCGGAGTTGGCGACGTTGTGATAGTGCTCGTCGGTGAACTGATGCTGCGCGCTCAGGCTGATCTGCCCTGCGCCGAGCGGATAGCTGAGATCGAAGCCGAGGCTATAGGTGAGCTCGGGCGCTTGCTTGAGCTTGCGGCCCTCGAAGATGGGGCGATTGACCTCGCTGAAGCGCACGTATTTCGCATCGATGGTGCCGAGCATCCCATAGAGGCGCAGATTGTCGAGCGGCAAAGCCGAAAACTCGAGCTCATAGCCCTGAATGCGGGTATCGGCCGCGTTGATCAGCACGAAGAGCCCTTGCTCGTTGATCGCCGTGAGCTGCAGGTCGTCGTAGCGGTTCCGGTAATAGTTGAGATTGAGCCGCAACCGTCCGTCGAGCAGGACTGACTTCAGGCCGACCTCGTACGAGAGCACCTCCTCCTCATCCACGGTGGTGACCAGATTGGGCGCGGTACCCCGGCCGTTGAAACCGCCGCTCTTGAAGCCGGTGGCGGCACTCGCGTAGCCGAAGATTTCGTCGGTGAAGCGATAGTCGGCTGCGGCCCGCCAGCTCAGGTGCCACCATTTGCGGTCGCGGTTGACCTGGAAGTTGGGGGTGCCGTTGGGCCGCACCGAGTCGATGAACAGCTTCTTGTGCTCGTAGCTCTGGCGCAGGCCGCCGGTGAGGCTCAGGCGCTCCGTGGCCTGCCAGGTCGCTTGACCGAAAAGCGCCCACGCCGAGGTGTCCTGGGCGATGAGATTGGTCGGGCCGGTCACGAACACGTCTTGGCGGGTGGGCTGCTCGTTGCTTTCGACGAAGCGAAAGAGGCCGAGGACCCAGTTGATCCGCTCTCCCGAGCCGTTGAGCTGCGACTCGTAGCTCCACTGATACTGCGACTGGTCTTGGAAAATGTGCAGCCGGCGCTGGGCCGTGCCATCGAAATCGCCGAACAGGAGATTGTCGAGCGAGCGCCAGGCGAGGATGTTGCGCCACTCCAGTTCCGGCGAGAACACGGTCTCGGCGACCACGGAGAGACCCGCTTGATCGAGGTCGTTCTTGCCGGCGGCGAGATCGGTCTCGAGCGTGTAGTAGTTGCGGTCGGGGTCGTTCACCGGACGCGGCGGCCTGGGCTGTCCGCCGGGGCCTGGCGGGCGTGGAATCGGGCTCCGGATCACGCCGGTGGGGTAGGCCGGGCCGCTGCGCTCGCGCACCATGTCGGCGCTGATCGTCACCGTGGTGCGTTCGTCCAAGCGCCCGAGCACGCTCACCCGCGCCGCGTGCACTTCCTCATCGTTGACCTTGCGGTTGAAGCTCACATCGCGCATGTACCCATCGCGGTTGCGGGTGAGGGTGGCGAACTGGAGGAACCAGTTCTCGCTCAGGTCTTTGCTCCAGGACAGGCGAGCATCGGCCCGCCCGAAGTTGCCGACCAGGCCATCGACCACGAGCGTCTCAGGGCCGCCCGGCTTGCGGGTGACGAAACGGATGGCGCCGCCGGTGGCGTTTCGCCCGTAGAGGGTTCCTTGCGGACCGCGCAGGACCTCGATCCGCTCGAGGTCGTAGAGAGCGAACAAAGCTCCGGTCTGACGGGGAATGTAGACGTCGTCGATATAGATCGCGACCGCCGGATCGTTGGTGAAGAGCGAATCATCGGCGCCCACCCCGCGCAGAAAGATCTTCGCGCCGGTGGTCGTGCCCGTATTCGGCTGGATGATGATGTTGGGGACCTGCGCCTGAAGATCGTCCAGCCGCCGGATCTGCCGGTTCTCGAAGTCGATCTCGGTGAGCGCGGTCACCGCGAGGGGGATGCGCTGGACGTCCTCCTTGCGCCGCTGGGCGGTCACCTGCACCACGCCGAGCGCCACCGCCCGCTCCTCCTCGGGGCTTCGCTCCTTCTGCTCCTGCCCGCCGGTGGGCTCCTGGGCGAAGAGCGACGGAGCGAGAACTAGACTCGCCATCACGGCCCAAAGACGGTGTGACATGACCCCTCCCATTGCCTGCTTGCTATGCTTTTATGACAGACGATGCTAATCGTCGGGAGGGCATTTGTCCAGACATTCGCCGGCTGATCCGGACCGCCGCCGCTTGCTGCTCGGCGGCGCGGGCTTCCTGCTCGCCGCCTGTGCGCCGGGCCCAGCAAAACCTCGGCTGCGCGTCAGTGCGGTCACGGTGCCCGGCACGCCGTGGTTCGCCCTCTGGCAGCGCTTCGCCGAGCGTGCGCGCGAAGCGCTGCCCGGTTTCGCGGTCAGGCTGCTCATCCGCGGCGAACTCGGTGCCGAGGAACACGCGATTGCCAAGCTGCGCCGCGGACGGATCGAGATGGCTGGGCTTTCCTTGCAGGGTGCGGCCACCCTCGTGCCCGAGCTCAGCCTGATCCTCTCGCCCTACCAGTTTTCCTCGCCGGCAGAGGCCGATCGGCTGCTCGATGGGCCGCTCTTGCCGCTCTTCGCCGAGCGCTTTCGCACCAAGGGGCTCGAGTTGCTGCAGTGGGCCGAGGTGGGGCTCACCCATCTTTACGCTCGACGCCCGCTTCGCCGCCCCGAGGATGTGCGGGGACTACGGATGCGCGCCTCGAACGCCCTCGGGGCGCGCCTGTTCGGGCAGGCGCTGGCGATGAATCAGGTGCCGATCAGCTTCACCGAGGTGCTCACGGCGCTACAGACCGGCCTGATCGTCGGAGGTCAGACAGGCACCGGGCTCTATGCCCTGGCCGGGCTCGTGCGGCATGCGCCGTATCTCACCCTCACGGCGCATGCCTACGATGCCGGCGTGGTGGTGGCCAATGCCGCTTGGTGGCAGGCGCTGAGCGCATCGGAGCGCGACGCCGTGCGCGCCTGCCTCGATCCACCCGCAGCGCATCGCGCCGAGGTGCGGGCTTTCGTGGCCGAGCTCGAAGACGGGGGTCTTGCCCGGCGCGGCGGGGTGGTGCACCGGCTGAGCGAGGCGGAGCGCGATGCATGGCGCGAAGCCTCGCAGCCGGTGGCTGGCTGGCTGCTTCAGGCTTTGGGCGCGCCGGCCGTGCCGATGGCCCGCTGGCTGCCCGCCTTCGCCAAGCTCGTTCCATCCTCGTGAGCGACGCCGACGACTTGCAGACATTTGTCCGGACAAACTAAGCTGGCGATCAGCCTTGCGCAGGGTTCAACGATGAGCGAACTGTTGGTCCTCAAGTGGGTGCACATCCTGGCGATGGTCTATTGGCTCGGCGGCGAGTGGGGTGTTTTCCAAACGAGCTACAAGGTGATCAACCGCTCGCTCTCATTGGACGAGCGCAGGCGGCACATGGACACCGCCTACAAGATCGACATCCTCGCCCGCACCGGCATCATCCTGCTCTTGCCGCTCGGCCTGCACATGGGGGTGCTCTGGACCATCGTCCCGCGCTGGCCGGGTTTCATCCCGCTCGTGTGGATCCTGACCGCGGCGTGGTTAGCGCTCTGCTGGGCGGCGTTCTTCTACCGCGAGACCGATCGCGGCATTCGCCTGACCAAGATCGACGAGGCGATCCGCTTCGTGCTCATCCCGCTGCTCGTGATCGTCTCGATCAGCTCTCTGCTCGGCCATGGGCCCTTCAAGGCCGGCCCCGGAATGAACTGGTACTCGTGGAAGGTGCTGATCTACGCCGGCATGCTGGTCATCGGGCTCAAGCTGCGCTTCATCATGCGCGAGTGGACGGTGATGTTCCGCAGGCTCGATGCCGAGGGTTCGAACCCGGAAGTGGAAGGCCGGCTCGAGCGTTCGATCCGGGTGGGCCGGACGCTCGCGTATTTCTACTGGGTGGGTATCGCCTCGGTGTGCTTCCTCGGAACGGTCAAGCCGGTGTGAGGCACCGCTCTGCGGTGTTCCCGATCCGCTTCGCTCCGAGGGCAGCCGCCATCGGAGAGAGGCTTGCGTCTCTCATCCATCGCGCTGATCCTCTTCGTTCTCGAGGAGTCTCGTCGCCGAGCGGCGATCCGCGCACGCCGACGAAGGCGCCTCGTGTGGTCGGCCGGCGGTGCCATCGTCTCCAGCGGGTGGGCGCGAGGCGGCGACGCGATTCGCTGGCTTTGCTCCCCTGACCGTAGCCCGCGGTCGCTCAGGAAACGGCCTTCGCCGCTGCGAGGGGGCGAACGGTCCTTTTTCTCGGTTGCGGAGAAGAAGTCCTGATGGCTTCCGCGAGGCTCGCCGATGTGCGGCAGGCCTGCTCAGCGCAGGTGAAGCTTCTCCTCCTGGTAGCCGGCGGGCGGATCGAACAGCGCGGCGGGCAGCGGATCGCGCGAGACACGGGAGAGCGTGCTGCGCAGGGCCTTGCCGCCGCTGTGGTCGATGTGCACCAAGGGTAGACCCTGGAGATTGAAGGTGTTGGAGAGCAGCGCGCTCAGAGGTCCCTCGCGGAGGTTCTCGAGCAGCCGCTCCTGCATGCGCTGCATCGCGTTCAGCGTCTCATGCTCTTCGCGACCGAGCCAGGGCACGTCCGCGTGATCGGCGATGCAGACTTCGGCCACGAGGCGACCGAGCGCCTCGATACGGTGGAAGCGGCAGGCAATGCCTTGGACTTGGTCGCTGCGCCCCGTGGGCGCGCTGGAGACCGCGGGCTTTCCGCCGAGGACGCCGCCCATGAACCCTTGCTGCATCTGCGCCCGGATTTCTGGAGGGAGCTCGGCCATCGCCCGATCGAGTTCGGCCGTCGCCGCGCGGAGGGCGGCTTGCATCTCCTCCATCTCCCGGGGACCGATCCGCGTGAAGCGCCGCTTGCGGTGATCGAGCGTGAGGATGGTGTCGGTCTTGGGATCGAAGACCACGGAGGTGTCGGAACCGTTGTCGATTCGGATCTTGCCGTTGGCGATGGCCATCGCGGAGACGCCACCCGAATGGCCTCCTTCGTATTCGAGGAGGAGGTCGGCGCGCGCGCTGCCGCAGAGAAAAAGAATCGCGAGGAGCGTCGGAGTTTTGCGGGACACGGAGGCATCTTCCTTCGAGAGGCACCACCAAGATACGGATCGGAGCGCGCGTTCCGGACCGCCCGGTTTCAGCGGCCGGGAAGCCAAAGGCTGAGCGCCGGCACGAAGCTCACCAGGAAGAGCCCGATCAGCATGAGCAGCACGAAGGGGAAGGCGCCTTTACACACCTCCCAGAAGGGCAGCCGGAACAAGGCGCTGGCGATGATCAAGTTGAGCCCGAGCGGCGGTGTGAGGTAACCGATCTCGAGGTTCATGACCATGATCACCCCGAAGTGCACGGGATCGATGCCATAGCCGCGGGCGATCGGCTCGAGCACCGGCGCGAGGAGCAGGATCGCCGAACCGATGTCGAGCACGCAGCCGAGGATGAGCAGGAGCAGGTTGACGCCGAGCAAGAAGGCGATCTTGCCCGGCAAGGCTTGGGCGAGGGTCTCCGCCAGCCGCTGCGGAAGGCCCTCGGCCGCGGCGAGCGCATTGAGGCTGAAGGCGAACATCAGCACCGGGAACAAGGTTCCCAGCAGTCGCGCCGTTTCGAGCACGCATTCGCGGAGATCGGTCAGGCCAAGTCGCCGGTGGATCAGGCTTTCGAGCAGGGCCGCGTAGAGCACCGCGATGACCGCCGCCTCGGTCGCGGTGAGGAAGCCGCCGTAAATGCCGCCCAGCACCAGCAAAGGCATCCCCAGGGGCGGGAGGCTTCGCGGCAAGGCGGCGGCGAGCGGCAGCCTTTCGCCCGCGCTCTTGGGCGAGCGGCGGTGGCGAAGGATGGCGTCGAGGGCGATGAGGGCGGTCAGAAGCAGGCCTGGCAGCACGCCCGCGAGGAAGAGATCGGCGATCGAGCTTCGCGTGGCCAGGCCATAGAGGATCAGCGGGATGCTCGGCGGGATCAGGATGCCGAGGGTACCGGCGGCGCAGAGCGCGCCTGCGGCATAGCGTGGCGGATAGCCATGCCGGATGAGCGCCGGATACATCACCGTGCCGATCGCCATCAGGGTCGCCATGCCGGAGCCGGAAACCGCGGCGAAGACCGCCGAAGCGAGCACCGCGCCGACCGCCAAACCCCCAGGCAGCGGCCGCGTCAGTGCCGCGAGCAGAGCCACCAGCCGCGCCGCCGTTTCGCCGCGCGCGACGATCTGTCCGGCGAGCAGGAACAGCGGGATCGAGAGCAGCAGCTCTTGGTTGAGCGCCAGCCAGGCATCGAGCAGGAAGGCATCCCCCCGTTCCTGGGCGATGAGCAGGTGAGCAAGGGCAGAAAGCGCAGCGAGCACCAGCACGAGCGGCTGGCGGAGCGCGATCAGCAGCACCCCGACGAGAAGCAGGACAAGCGCGCTCATCGCTTAGCCTCGTCGGTCGGCGCCGCGGTCGTCTGCGCTGGCCGAGATGGTGGAGCGAGGGCGGCGCGCAGGCGATACCCGCCGCAACCGAAGAAGGCCAGCGCGAGCATCAGCATGCCCAAGGCGGGTGGAATGCCGAGCACCGCCGAGCCTTCACCGAGGCGAAGGCTCTCCAGGGCCAGAACCAGCATGCCCAAACTGAGGGCGAAGTAGCCGAGCGCGGCAAGCGCATCGGCCAGGCGCTGGAACCCGAGGTCCCAGCCGGCCGGGGCGAGACCATCGAGCACACGCAGGCGAAGCTCCCGGCCCTCGCGGGCGGCGAGGGCAGTGCCCGCGGCCACCCAGAGAATCATCGCAAGCAGCGCGAGCTCGCCCGCTCCGTCGAAACCGCGCCCGAACAGCTCGCGTGCGCCGACATCGGCCGCGAGCACGAGCACCACTCCGAGCGCACCGACGAGCGCGAGCGCGCGGAAGGCCCTGTCGCCACTTCCCCCGCTCGCCGCCACCGCTACACCCTCGGCCTCATGATCGTAAGATATGCCAACCATACATCACTCGCTGCCGTGAGCGATTCCAGCCTCGCCATCGTCCTGCGCCGCTCTCCGCGCGGCCTGCCTGAGGAGAGCGACTTTGCCATGGTCGAGCAGCCCCTCGGCGAGGCAGGGGATGTGCTGGTGGCGGTCGAGTGGTTGGCGATGGATCCCTATCTTCGCGTGCAGCTCGCCGGGCGGCATCTCGCCCCGCCGATCAAGGAAGGCGAGGTGATTCCCGGCCAAGGCGTGGGCCGGGTTGTGGCAAGCCGTCTGCCTGAGCGTTTCCCGGTGGGCTCCTGGGTGGTCGGCGCGCTCGGCTGGCGTGAGCGCGGCTGGCTTTTCGCCGATGCGATCCTGCCTTTCCGCTTCCCAGAGGAGGTGCCCTTGCCGGCGCGCCTCGGGGCGCTCGGGATGCCCGGTCTCACCGCGTGGGCGGGGTTGAACAAAGCGGGTCTTCGCGCCGGCGAGGTGCTCTTGATCAGCGCCGCATCGGGCACGGTGGGGCTGGTCGCGGCTCAGCTCGGCAAAGCGCGCGGAGCCTGGGTGGTGGGCATCAGCTCGGCGGCCAAGCTCGAGGCGCTCTCGGCCTTCGGCTTCGATGCGCTCCTCGCGCGCGACCATCCCGATTTCCGCATTCGGCTCGGCGAAGCCCTGCCCTCAGGCTTCGATGTGTATTTCGACAACGTCGGCGGCTCGGTGCTCGATGCGGCGCTCGATCACCTGCGCCGCGGCGCCCGGGTGATCCTCTGCGGCATGATCGCCCAGTACAACAGCGATGAGCGGCCGGCCGGCCCCAATCTCGGGCGCGTGATCGCGGCCAGAGCGAGCCTGCATGGGCTTGTGGTCTATGACCACCTCGGGGAGCACGAAGCCTTTCTCGCCGAGGTCTTGCCTTTGTGGCGAAGCGGCCAGCTGCGCGTACCGGAGCAGATTCACCGCGGGCTCGAGCAGGCGCCGCGCGCCTTCTGCGCCTTGATGCGCGGGGAGGTGCTCGGGCGGGCGCTGGTCGAGGTGGCCGGCCATGCCTGAGCGCGGCGCGAAGCGCTGCTTCGTCGCGCTTTCGCAAGGCGCTTTGCATCTTCGCTGGCAGGGCGAAGGGCCGGCGCTGGTGCTGCTCCATCAGTCGCCGCAAAACGGGCGCATGTGGTCGGGGCTCATGGCTGAGCTCGAGTCGCGTTACCTGGTGCTGGCTCCGGACTTGCCCGGCTTCGGTTTTTCGGCGCCCCTGCCCGAACCCTCCATCCGCGGCTTCGCCGAGGCGGTGCTGGAGGCGCTGTCGCGGCTTGGCATCGAGCAATTCCTCGTTTTTGGCATGCACACCGGCGGCTTGGTCGCCGCCGAAATGGGTCGGCTCGCCCCCCAGCGGGTGGCGGCGGTGCTGGTCGATGGCTACGCCTGGTTCGATGAGGATGAGCGGCAAGCCTTCGACGAGCGCTACCTGCCGGCGGTGGAGCCACGCTCGGATGGCGGGCATCTGCTGTGGCTCTGGGCCCGCATGCGCGAGCAGCGCTTCTTTTTCCCGTGGTACGACGGTCGCGCGGAGGCGGCGCTCGCGCTCTCGGCACCGAGCGCGGAAGCGAACGATGCCTTGGTGCGCGATGTGCTTGTGGCCTGGGATGGCTATCGCGCCGCCTATCGCGCGGCCCTGCTCGATCGCGAGCGCGATCGCATCCTCGAGCTGCGCGTGCCCACCGTGCTGTTCTATCGGGACGATGATGTTCTCGCCAGCCACCGTGCGCGCCTCCCGCCGCTGCCGGAGTCCGTGCGAGCCGAAGGCATCGCCGACCGGAAGGCGCTGATCGCGGCGCTCGCGCGCGAGCTCACGGAGCATGCGCGGGAGCGGCCGGCTTACCGGCTTGCCAGTCTTCCCGCGCGCAGCGACGGCATCGGGCTCATCGCCACGGAAGCCGGCAGCATCGCTTGCCGTTGGCAGGGACCGGGGCCTCGCTTCGAGCTGTGGCTCCCATGCCCGGTCGAGGGCTGTCCGGCACCCACTCCTTCGGATGGCTCGGTCCTGCTCATCGACTGGCCGGGGCAGGGGGCATCGGAGCGAGGCGAGGCGCTCAGCCGCGAGGTCTTGCTGCACGCGCTCGCCGCCATCGAAGTGATCGGCCCGCTTTGCGGCATCCGCGCCTTCGGCGCGGCCGCTCCGCTCGCGCTCGAGGCCGCCGCGGTCTTGTCCCTGCCGCCGCCGACCCTCCTCCGCCCGTGGTGGCTCTCCTCCGCCGAGCGCGCGCGCCTTCTTGCGGGTCTGCCCGATCCGAGGCCCCACCGCGCCGGCGGGCATCTGCTCGAGGCCTGGCAATGGGCGCGCGACAGCTTTTTGTTCCCGCCGTGGACCGAGGCCTCCGCGGGTGATCGCCTACAAGTGGGAGCACCTGCGCCGCATGCGGTGCATGAGCGCTTTCTCCGCGCCTTCCTGCCCGGGCCCGGCTTTGCCGATTTGCTGAGCGCTTGCCTCCGCCCGCCGCCCGAGGATTGCCGCCCGGGCCGCGTGCTCGAGGAGCATCCGGCATTGCGCGGGAGAGACCTGCGGGAGATGGAGGCATGAGCCTCGCCCTTCGTCAGGACCTTCGCCGCCTGGTAGGCGAGGAGGCGCTCGTGCCCGAGAGCGAGCATGCCGCCTTTGCCGAGGACGTTTATGCCCAAGGGGCCCTGCCGGCGGCGGTCTTGCGCCCGCGCACGCGCGAGAAGCTGCCGGCCCTGATTGAGTACGCGGCCGAGCGCGGGATCGGCGTGATCGTGCGCGGCGGCGGCTTGAGCTACACCGACGCCTATCTCTGCCGCGAGGGGAGCTTCGTTCTCCTCGATTTCAGCGGGCTCGATCGCATCCTCGAGATCGCCGAGGCCAATGGCTTCGTGCGCGTGGAATGCGGGCTGAGCTGGGCGGCGCTGGCGCAAGCGCTGGCGGCGCGCGGCTTGCGCACGCCCTACTGGGGTCCGCTCTCGGGACGGGAGGCCACGATCGGCGGCGCGCTCAGCCAAAACAGCGTGTTCTTGGGCTCGGCGAGTTATGGGGCGGTGGGCGAGAGCGTGCTCTCGATCACGCTGCTCGATGGCTGCGGTCGCCTGTTCGCCACCGGCGCCGCGGCTGCCGGGGCTTTGCCCTTCTTCCGGCACTTCGGACCGGACTTCACCGGTTGTTTCCTCGGCGATGCCGGCACCCTCGGGATCAAGCTCGAGGCCAGCCTGCGCGTAATACGCGCGCCTTCGGGCCTGGCGTTCCTCTCTTTTCAGTTCCGGGCGGCGGAAACGTTCCTCGCCGCCTTGGCCGAGCTCGCGCGGGCGCGCCTCTGCGCCGAGCTTTTCGGCTTCGACCCGGTGCTCGCCGAGATTCGGCTTCGGCGGGCGCGTTTGCGCGAGCAGCTATCCACGGCCGGCAAGGTCCTCAAGCGACAGGGGCTCGCCGCCTTCCTCCGCCTCGCCCGCGCCGGCCGCGGCTTCCTCGATCCCTCCTGCTACAGCCTCCATGCCGTCATCGAGGGCGAGAGCCCGGCGATCGCGCGCGAGAAGCAGCGGCTCGCGCGCGCGCTCCTTCGTCAGTGCGGCGGCGAGGAGGTGGAGGCGAGCATCCCGCGCGTGCTTCGCTCCGATCCTTTCCCGCCGCCGAACGTGATCCTCGGCCCCGGGGGCGAGCGCTGGGTGCCGGTGCACGGCATCCTGCCGCACGAGCGCGCCCAGGCGGCATGGTGCGCGCTGGCCGAGCTGCTCGCGGCGGAGGCGGCGGCTTGTCGGGCGCATGGGGTCAAGGTGGGTTTTCTGTTCGCTGCGGCGGGACCGGAAGGCAGCCTGATCGAGCCTTGCTTCTACTGGCCAGGCGAGTGGCAGGCCTTCCACCGCCGCCGGGTCGAACCCGAGGTGCTCGCGCGCTTGCCGCAGCCGAAGCCGGATCCCGAGGCCGACGCGCTGGTGGCGCGGCTTCGCCGCCATCTCGCCGACCGGCTGCGGGCGCAGGGCGCCGCCCATTTCCAGCTCGGCCGCTTTTATCGCTGGCGCGGCGAGCTCGATCCGACCTCGCGCGCGCTCTATGAAGCGCTCAAGCGCGAGCTCGACCCGAAAGGGATTCTCAATCCCGGCGCACTCCCGGAGGAACCCCCATGCTGAGCGAGATCCGGATGGTCACGGTCGGCGTCAGCGACCTGGCGCGGTCGCTTCGCTTCTACGAGCACGCGCTCGCCCATCGCCTGCTCGAGCAAGGCGAGGTGCCCCCCGCCACCGCGAGCTTCTGGCGGGCGCGACATCCGGATGCGCTCCGCTACGCGATCCTCGCCGCCGACGACAGTGGGCTCGGGCGATTGCGCCTCCTCGCGAGCCCGAGATCGGAACCGCACTATTGGTCGGGGGCCGACCGCTTTGCGGCGAGCGGCTACTACGCCTTGAACTACCGCTGCCAAGACTTGGCCGAGCGGCTTTCGTGCATCGCCGAAGCGGGCGGCAAGCCTGGCAAGCCCACGCGCTGGCAGGTCTCCGAGCAGGTGATCGTCGAGGACTCGATGAACGCCGACCCGGATGGGACCCACCTCGACCTCTTCTGCTACGAAAAAGGCGGAGAGCTGCGCGGCCCGCTTTCCACGCCCGTCTCGGTGCTCCAGACCGTGGCGATCGCCACCCGCGACCTCGAGCGCTCCAAGCGCTTCTGGGAGGCGCTCGGTTTCGTCGAGCTCTTCGACCGGGTGCTCGATTTTCCCGAGCTTCAGCAGCTGCTGAACAGCCCGGAGCCGGTGCGCATCCGCAACGCCAACCTCATGAAAGACGGGCGCATCGTGCCTGGGCGGATCGAGATGTTCTGCTACCTCGGGGTGGGCGAGCGCCCCGAGCAGCGACTTGCGGACAAAGCGCGGCCGCCGGCTTCGGGGATTCTCATGGTGAGCCTGTTGAGCGACGACCCCGAGGCCGATGGGGCGCTCATCGAACGGGCGGGCGGCCGGATCATCGCCCGCATGAGCGGCCTGCGCCCCGGCTTCGGTCGCGGCCGAGCCCTGCTCGCCGAAGGGCCGGATGGGGAGGCGATCGAGCTCATCGGCTAGGCGCGTGCTCGCGCTAGCCGCCTCGCTCCTGAGCGCTGGATCGAGGGCGGAGGACGACCGTCCGCGGACATCGTCCTCGCAAGAGGTGGCGCGCTCGCACCTTTGACCGTCTCACGCCAGGCGGAGCGATGTCGGCGCGGCATGATCATTCCTGCGCGGCGAGGCATGGCGCTTGGGGCGCCTCGCCCGGGAATGAGCCACACGGCAAGGCTCTTCGCGGCGGCGGTGGTTTGGCGAGAGGGCAGGGCGCGGCTACCATCCCCGGCATGGCGATCGGCGCGCGCGCGGAGCGATCCCGGCTCGGCCCCGAGGATTGGGTCGAGGCCGCGCTCGCCCTGATCGCCGAGCAAGGGCTTCAGGCGCTCACGGTCGAGGCCCTGGCGCGGCGGCTGCGGGTCACCAAGGGCAGCTTCTACTGGCATTTCCCGTCGCGGGAGGCGCTGCTCGAGGCGGCTTTGGCGCGCTGGGAGGCGCGCGAGGTCGAGGAGGTGCTCGGGCCGCTCTTCGCCATCGCCGATCCGCGCGAGCGGTTGCGCGCGCTTTTCCGCCGCACGAGCCGCGAGATCCGCGCGCATCGGGTGTTCGCGGCGCTGATGCGGGCGGTGGATCATCCCAAGGTGGCGAGCGTGGTGGAACGGGTCTCGCGCCGTCGTCTCGATTGGCTGTTCATGGCCTTTCTCGCCGCCGGGCTTCCCCGCCGCGAAGCGCTGCATCGGGCGCGGCTTTGCTACGCCGCCTACCTCGGCTTCCTGCAGATGAGCCTCGAGCTCAAGCTGCCCAAGCTCTCGCCGGAGGACTACGAGGCTTACGTCGATCACACCATCGCCACGCTCATCCCCGGCGGTTGAGCGCGGCCGCGCTTGGTGCGACCATTCGCGACTTCACCACGATGGAGTTCGCGGATGAATCGGATCGCCGTTCCCGCTTTCTTGGCGCTCGCGCTGATCGCCCCGGTCCTTTTCGCTCGGCCGGCGCCGACCGCGACGCCGCCGGCGCCGCAGTTTTTCACCGAAGTCGAGGGCATTCGCGAATATCGCCTGCCCAATGGCCTGCGGGTGCTTCTGATCCCGGATTCCTCGCAGACCAACATCACGATCAACGTCACTTATCTCGTCGGCTCGAAGCACGAGGGCTACGGGGAGAGCGGCATGGCCCATCTACTCGAGCATCTCTTGTTCAAGGGCACCGAGAAGTTCCCCAAGATCACGGAGGAGATCGCCCGCCGCGGGGGACGCGCGAACGGCACCACCTGGTTCGACCGGACGAACTATTTCCAGACCTTTCCCGCGAGCGAGGAGAACCTGCGCTGGGCGCTTGAGATGGAGGCCGATCGCATGGTCAACAGCCTGTTGCGCAAGGAAGACCTCGATTCGGAGATGACGGTGGTGCGCAATGAGTACGAGGCCGGGGAAAACAGCCCCTTCGGCGTGCTGCTCAAGCGCCTGATGGGGGCGGCTTACCAGTGGCATGGTTACGGTCGCTCCACGATCGGCGAGAGGAGCGACCTCGAGAACGTGCCGATCGAGCGGCTGCGCGACTTCTATCGCAAGTACTACCAGCCGGACAACGCCGTCCTGATCCTCGCCGGCCGCTTCGACGAGGCGCTGGCGCTCAAGCTCATCGCCGAGACCTTTGGCCGGATTCCGAAGCCCAACCGCGAGGGCGAGATGCGGCTTTGGCCCACCTACACCCGCGAACCGACCCAGGACGGGGAGCGGCGCGTCGAGGTTCGGCGGGTGGGCGATACGCCGCTGGTCGCGGTCGCCTATCACATTCCGGCAGCCGCACACCCCGATGCGGCGGCCCTCGTCCTGCTCGCGGACCTGCTCGATCAGGAGCCCGGCGGACGGCTTTACCGGGCCTTGGTGAGCAAAGGGCTTGCGGCTTCTGTGCAGGCGATCGCTTTTCAGCTCGCCGAGCCAGGGCTGTTCATCGCGTTTGCGCAGCTTCGTGCCGACGGCGATGCCGCTCGGGTCGAGGCGGCGATGCATCAGGTCTTCGCCGACATCGTGCAAAACCCGCCGAACGAGGAGGAGCTCAAGCGCGCCAAGGCGCGGGCGCTACGCGATTTCGAGCTCATCCTCAACGACGTCTCCCGTATCGGCATCGGCCTCAGCGAATGGGCGGCGGCGGGGGATTGGCGGCTGATGTTTCTGTTCCGCGATCGCATCGAGCAGACCACGGTGGAGGACCTCAAGCGCGTGGCGGCGAGCTATTTCAAGCCGGCGAATCGCACGGTGGGGGTGTTCCGGCCCGATCCCCAGCCCGATCGGGTGGCGATTCCCGAGCCCGCTTCGATCGCCGAGCAGCTTGCCGGCTACGTCGGGCGGCCCGGCCGCGCGCGCGGGGAGGATTTCCTGGCCACGCCGGAGAACATCGAGGCGCGGCTCATTCGCGCGGAACTGCCGCATGGGGCCAGGCTCATCATGCTCCCCAAGAGCACCCGCGGCGGCAAAGTGGTGGGGCGGCTGGCGATGCCGCTTGCTGGGCGCGCCGCCGATTGGCTGCCGCAGCGGGAAGTGGCCGAAGCGGTGGCGGCGATGCTGCTTCGCGGCACCGCCAAGCGCAGCCGGCAGGCGATCGAGGATCGGCTCGCCGAGCAGAACGCGGTGCTTTCTTTCAGCCAATCGGGGCAGGAGCTGGTGGCGCGCTTCGAGACCACGGGCGAGCGCCTGCATGAGCTGATCGATCTCCTCGCCGAGGCCCTCTCCGAGCCGAGCTTTCCCGAAGAAGAGCTGAGCACCTGGCGCAACGAGCGCTTGGCGGCTCTCGAAAGCGCGCGCAGCGAGCCGATGGCGCTTGCAACCCTCACCTTGGCGCGCCACATGACGCCGGTGCCGGCGGACCATCCGCGCTATGTGCCCACCTTCGAGGAGCAGATCGCACGCATTTCCGCGATCGAGCGTGAGGCGCTCGCGGCCTTCCATCGCGAACGCTACGGCTTTTCGCCGGGAAGCCGGATCGTGCTGGTGGGCGATTTCGACCGGGACTTCGTCAGCAAACAGCTCGCCGCCCGCTTCGAGCGCTTCGCTGCGCCCGCGCCGCACGAGCGTCTGCCCAATGAGGTGTTCGCGGTCGAAGCGAAGGTGCTGCGGGTGGAAGTTCCCGATCGGCCCAACGCGGTGCTCGCCGGCGCCTTCGCCTTCCCGCTTCGCGATGATCACCCCGACTATCCCGCCTTGCTCCTCGCCAACGAGGCCTTCGGCGGCGGCTTCCTCAACTCGCGCCTCGCCAAGCGCTTGCGGCAGCAGGATGGGATCAGCTACGGCGCGGGCAGCGCTTTTTCCGCCTCGGCCTTCGACGAGGCGGCGAGCTTCAATCTTTTCGCCATTTTCGCCCGCGAAAACCACGCCAAGGCCCTGCAAGCGGTGCGCGAGGAGCTTGAACGCGCGGCGGGCGAGGGTTTCGGCGCGGAAGAGATCGAGCAGGCCAAGCAGGGCTGGCTGCAGAGCTTCGAGGTGAGCTTGGGGCGCGATGGCGAGCTCGCCGAGCTCCTCGCCGAACAGGCAAGGCTCGGGCGCGACATGGCATACGAGCGCGCCCTCGTCGAACGCGTCCGAGCCCTCGGCGCCGATGAGGTCTCGGCCGCCTTTCGCCGGCACGTGGATCCGGCGCGGGTGAGCTACGTGCTCGGCGGGGATCTCGCCGATGCCGCCGCTTCGGCAGCGGCGGCGGAGGACTGAGATGGCCGCCGCCGTGACGATGCCCGCCATTCCCGCGAACGTCGCCGAGTGGATCGCGGCTTTCGCCCGGCTCACCGGGCCTGCGCGCGTCCATTTCTGCGACGGAAGCGAGGCCGAATTCGACATGCTCGCGGCGCGGCTCGTGGCGGAGGGAAAGCTCATCCCTCTCAATCCCGACACGCATCCCCGCTGTTTTCTCCACCGATCGCATCCGGATGACGTGGCGCGGGTGGAGCATCTCACCTTCGTGTGCACGCGGGAGCGGGACGAGGCCGGTCCGAACAACCAGTGGCTGCCGCCCGAGCAGGCGCATGCGCGCATGCGGGAGCTCTTTTCCGGTTGCATGCGCGGCCGCACTCTCTACGTCGTGCCCTACGTGATGGGTCCGCCGGATTCGCCCTATTCCCGGCTCGGGATCGAGCTCACCGACAGCGCCTACGTCGTGCTCAACCTGCACCGCATGACGCGGGTGCTTCCCGATCGGGTGTACTCGCGCATCGCCGGCGGCGAACCGTTCGTCCGTGGCCTACATTCGGTGGGCGAACTCGACCCGAACCGCCGCTTCATCATGCACTACCCCGAGGAGCTCGCCATCGAGAGCTACGGCTCCGGCTACGGCGGCAATGCCCTCCTCGCCAAGAAATGCCACGCGCTGCGCATCGCGTCCTGGCAGGCACGGCAGGAGGGCTGGCTCGCCGAACACATGCTGATCCTGCGCATCGAGACGTCGGAGGGCGAGCCTTATCACATCGCCGCAGCATTTCCGAGCGCCTGTGGCAAGACCAATCTCGCCATGCTGGTGCCGCCTCCGGCCTACCGCGCGGCCGGCTGGCGGGTGAGCACCATCGGGGACGACATCGCCTGGCTGCATCCGGGCGCGGATGGCCGCTTGTGGGCGATCAACCCCGAGGCGGGATTCTTCGGGGTGGTGCCGGGCACTAGCCGGGCGACCAATCCCAATGCCATGGCAATGCTCGGCGAGGACGTGATCTTCACGAACGTTGGTCTCACCGCCGACGGCCAGCCCTGGTGGGAGGGGCTGAGCGAGGGGGTGCCCGCTTACGACTGGCAGGGGCGGCCGTGGCGGCGGGAGATGGGCCCCGCCGCCCATCCGAACGCCCGCTTCACCGTGCGCGCCAGTCGGTGCCCGAGTTATTCGCCGCTTGCCGAGTCACCCGCCGGAGTGCCGATCGATGCCATCGTCTTCGGCGGCCGGCGCGCGGACCTGGTGCCGCTGGTGATGCAGGCCCAGGACTGGACGCAGGGTGTATTGCTCGGTGCGGCGATGGCCTCCGAGACCACCGCCGCGGCAAGCGGCGCCACCGGCGTGTTGCGACGCGATCCGATGGCGATGCAGCCCTTCTGCGGCTATCACTTCGGCGATTACTTCGAGCATTGGCTGCGGATCGGGGCATCCCTGCGCTCGCCGCCCGGCGTCTTCTTGGTCAACTGGTTTCGGCGCGGGACGGACGGCGGCTTCCTGTGGCCGGGTTTTGGCGAGAACATCCGCGTGCTGGAGTGGATCGTGCGGCGGGTGCGGGGCGAGGTGGGGGCTTGGGATGGGGTCGTGGGCTGGCTGCCTGAAGAAGGCGACCTCCGGCTCGAGGGCCTGGCGCTCGATGGCTCGACGTTGAGCCGGCTGCTCGAGGTCGATCGTGAGGGCTGGGCGGCGGAACTCGCCGACATCGGCCGCTTCCTCGACGGATTCGAGCCGCGGCTGCCCGAGCGGCTGCGGGAGCGGCTGCGCGCGCTGAAGCGCGCGCTCGCAGGTTGAGCCCTTGCGCTGCTTCTACACGCATCAGTTCGAGCTACCGCTGCCGCCGGGCCATCCGTTCCCGATGGCCAAGTACCGTCTGCTCTACGAGCGGGTAGCGGCCGCGGCCCGGGAGCTCGACGTCGAGCTCCTCGAGCCGCGGCCGGCGAGCTTCGAGGAGCTTTGCCTTGCGCACGACCCCGATTACGTGCGCCGAGTGTTCGAGGGGCGGCTCTCGGCGAGCGAGCTTCGGCGCATCGGCTTTCCCTGGTCGGAGGCGATGGTCGAGCGTTGCCGGCGCTCGGTCGGAGCGACGCTCGGGGCGCTTCAAGCCGCCCTGGGCGAGGGCGTCGGCGTCAATCTCGCTGGCGGCACCCACCACGCCGGCCGCGCCCGCGGCGGCGGTTACTGCGTCTTCAACGACGCGGTGGTGGCCTTGCGCGCCGCTCAGCGGCTCGGTTCCATCGGGCGCGGCCTGATCATTGACCTCGACGTGCATCAGGGCGATGGTACCGCCGAGATCTGCCGGGCTGATGGGAGCATCTACACCTTCTCGATGCACGCCGAGCGCAACTACCCCGCGGTCAAGCCGCCTTCGGATCTGGACATCGCGCTGCCCGACGGAACGGACGATGCCGCCTACCTCGAACGCCTCGCCACGACCTTGCCGCGAGTGCTCGCGGCAGCCCGTCCCGATGCCGCCGTCTATCTGGCGGGAGCGGACCCCTTCGTGGGCGATCGCCTCGGTCGCCTCGCGCTCAGCGCCGACGGACTGGCGGCGCGCGACCGGCTGGTGCTCGAGACCCTGGCCGGAGCGGGGATCCCGGTGGCGGTGTGCATGGCCGGCGGCTATGCCGAGGACGCGGCGGTGATCGCCGAGCTGCACTTCGCGACCGTGGCCATCGCAGCCGGCGTGGCGCGCCTGCAACGAAAACTTAACGAAGGGTTCTCAGAACCGCGATGCGGTGCTAGGATTCCGCCGTCTTGACGGATTGGGACGGGTCCGGTGACCGGGCCAGGGGTGGAAGACCCGGCGGTTTCCCGGTACGCGGTGAAGGAACGCCACCCGATTGCCTTGCAAGCCAGGGCGCCCGGCGCGGCTTCGGTCGCATCGGGCTTTCGTTGCAACAGAAGCCTCATGAGGGTGAGTATGAACGACAACTTCAAGCGCAACACGCTCGCCTGGTCGATTTCCGCGGCCTTGCTGGGTACCTATGCGGTGCCGGCGATGGCGCAGGAGGATCAGGCGGAGCTGGACAAGATCCAGGTGACGGGTACGCGCATCAAGCGCGCCGAAGTGGAGGGGGCGCTGCCGGTGACGGTGATCGACCGGGAGCAGATCGAGCTCTCGGGCGATCTCTCGGTGGCGGATTTCCTGCGCAACATTCCGTTCAATACCTTCGGTTCGTTCCGGCCGCAGTCGGGCAGCTCGGCGCAGAGCTTCGCGGGTCTGTCGCTGCGCGGTCTGGGCGAGGGCCGGACGCTGATCCTGATCGACGGCCGCCGTGCGCCGACCGCACCGAACATCGGTTCGGCGCAGGACCTCAACATCATCCCCCTGGCGGCGGTGGAGCGGATCGAGATCCTCTCCGATGGCGCCTCGGCGATCTACGGTACGGATGCCATCGGCGGCGTGGTGAACATCATCACCCGCAAGGATTTCAACGGGGTCGAGATTTCCGGCGGTGCGGGCAATCCGAAGCGGCCGGGTGGTGAAACCGAGTTCGGGTCGGTGATTTTCGGCTCGTCGGGTGAGCGCTCGCGGGTGCTGCTCGGTGCCGGCTATAGCAACCGCGGCATCGTCTGGCAGCGGGATCGGGAGTGGTCGCGCGGCGGTATCTCGACCTTCTCGAACAACTTCATCACGGCGATCGCGGCGCCGGGTACGCTCTATGGCTTCCGGCCGGGTGGTTTCCTCGCGCATCCGACCAATGGTTCGGTGGTGCCGGGCGGTTGCTCGGGTCCGGGCTTCTCGATCAGCGGCACGGGTGCAAGCACGCGCTGCTTCTACGACTTCACCTTTGTTGCGGCGGACGAGGCGGAGATTCGCAACTCGGCTCTGTTCGGTCGCGCGGCCTTCCAGATCAACGACGACTGGAGCACGTATTTCAACGCGATGGTGAGCCGGGTGGAGAGCTTTGGCCGCTACGCGCCGGTGCCTTCGAGCCCATGGCCGGGTGGTGCGCCCTTCATTCCGGTGGGGTCGCCGAACCATCCGGCGGTCAGGTTCCCGGGTGCGGGTTACAACCCGAACCAGCCGGTGTTCCTGCGCCATCGCTTCGCGGCCTTGGGTAACCGCGACACCAGCACCGACAATAACCTCTACGACTTCATCCTCGGCTTCGAGGGCCGGGTGGGGCCGGTGGAGCTCGATGTCGGGGTGCGGCATACCGATTCGCAGTACTACGATCTCGGCCGCAACTACGTGGTCGGTGCGATCGCGCAGCAGTTCATCCAGACGGGTCGCTACAACATCTACGATCCGTTCAACAACCCGCGGGATGTGCTCGATGCGATGATCGCGACCATCAATCGCGATGGTCGGCTGTATCAGCAGGAGGCTTATGCGATCGGGAACGTGGATGACCTGTTCGAGCTGACGGGCGGCACAGTAGGCGCGGCCTTCGGTGTCGAGTGGCGGAAGGAGGATTACTACGACATCTACGACACCTTGTCCTCCTCCGGCCAGATCGTGGGTTCGGCCGGCAACTCGGCCTTCGGCGGCCGGACTGCGCGTGCGGCCTTCTTCGAGTTCTTGTTCCCGGTGCTCGAGAACTTCGAGGTCAACGTGGCGGGCCGCTATGACCGCTACAGCGACTTCGGCAATGCCTTCTCGCCCAAGGTCTCCTTCCGCTTCCAGGCGATGGAGAACCTGACGCTCCGCGCCTCCTACGGCGAGGGCTTCCGGGCGCCGACGCTCGACATCCTCAGCCAGCAGCCGGCCTTCTCCGCGGATTCGGTCACGCACGCGCCGACCTGCCGGGCTTTCGGTCAGCCGCCAACCTGCACCACCCAGGTCACGGTGTACGTAATCGCCAACCCGAACCTCGATGCCGAGGATTCGAAGCAGTGGTCGGTGGGTCTGGCCTGGGATCCGCTCGAGTGGCTGAACCTCACCCTCGACTGGTACGACATCAGCCTCGAGAATCGGGTGGCGGCGATCACCATCGGCACACTGGTCGGCTGCCTCGAGGGCACGGTCGCGATCTGCCCCTCGGGCATCAGCCGTCTGCCTCCGAATGCCAACATCCCGGATCCCTCGTTGGGTCTCGGCGTGGCCTTCGGTCCGCAGGGTGAGATCCTCTTCGCCCAGCGCGGCTTCGCCAACCTCGGTACGATCGACACCAGCGGTGCCGACTTCAACGCTCGCACCACCTTCGACTTCGGCGAATGGGGTGGTCTGCGCAACAACTTCCAGCTCACCTACGTGCGCAAGTACAGCGTGGACGGCGGGCGGAACGTGGTCGGCGATCCGAGCGTGCCGAAGTACCGGGCGGTGTTGTCCAACGTCTGGTCGATCGGCGACTACAGCTTCGTGTGGAACATCAGCTACATCCACTCGACGCTCTCGACCGCGGGCACCCGTGCGCGTGCCGGCCTCAACGACTACGGCTATCCGCACAAGCTGCCGTCTTGGACGATCCACGATCTGCAGGCGAACTGGAACACGCCTTGGAACGGTCGGATCACGCTCGGCGTGGAGAACCTCGCCGACAAGGATCCGGTCATCGATCCCTTCGATCCGACCGGCCGCGGCTTCGACTTCGATCTCTACAACGGCTACGGGCGGATTCCCTACATCCGCTATACGCAGCAGTTCTGAGCGAAGTCTCGCCGTTCGCTTCTTCGAGGGGCCCGCAAGGGCCCCTCTTTTTTGGGGTCGCGAACGACTAACATTACGACGCTGTCGATCTCGCAGTCGGCGGCCAGGGGAAAGGGGGGATGCGAGGTTCGGTACGGTAACGAGGGGAGTTCACGATGTCGAAGCGCAACACGCTCGCCTGGTCGATTTCCGTGGCATTGCTGGGTGCCTATGGGGTGCCGGCGATGGCGCAGGAGGATCAGGCGGAGCTCGATAAGATCCAGGTGACGGGTACGCGCATCAAGCGCGCCGAAGTGGAGGGGGCGCTGCCGGTGACGGTGATCGACCGGGAGCAGATCGAGCTCTCGGGCGATCTCTCGGTGGCGGATTTCCTGCGCAACATTCCGTTCAATACCTTCGGTTCGTTCCGGCCGCAGTCGGGCAGCTCGGCGCAGAGCTTCGCGGGTCTGTCGCTGCGCGGTCTGGGCGAGGGCCGGACGCTGATCCTGATCGACGGCCGCCGTGCGCCGACCGCACCGAACATCGGTTCGGCGCAGGACCTCAACATCATCCCCTTGGCGGCGGTGGAGCGGATCGAGATCCTCTCCGATGGCGCCTCGGCGATCTACGGTACGGATGCCATCGGCGGCGTGGTGAACATCATCACCCGCAAGGATTTCAATGGGGTCGAGATTTCCGGCGGTGCGGGCAATCCGAAGCGGCCGGGTGGTGAAACCGAGTTCGGGTCGGTGATTTTCGGCTCGTCGGGTGAGCGCTCGCGGGTGCTGCTCGGTGCCGGCTATAGCAACCGCGGCATCGTCTGGCAGCGGGATCGGGAGTGGTCGCGCGGCGGTATTTCGACCTTCTCGAACAACTTCATCACGGCGATCGCGGCCCCGGGTACGCTCTATGGCTTCCGGCCGGGTGGTTTCCTCGCGCATCCGACCAATGGTTCGGTGGTGCCGGGCGGTTGCTCGGGTCCGGGCTTCTCGATCAGCGGCACGGGTGCAAGCACGCGCTGCTTCTACGACCTCACCTTCGTCGCGGCGGACGAGGCGGAGATTCGCAACTCGGCTCTGTTCGGTCGTGCGGCCTTCCAGATCAACGACGACTGGAGCACGTATTTCAACGCGATGGTGAGCCGGGTGGAGAGCTTCGGCCGCTACGCGCCGGTGCCCTCGAGCCCATGGCCGGGCGATTTGCCCTTCATTCCGGTGGGTTCGCCGAACCATCCGGCGGTCAGGTTCCCGGGTGCGGGTTACAACCCGAATGTGCCGGTGTTCCTACGGCATCGTTTTGCGGCCTTGGGTAACCGCGACACGAGCACCGACAACAATCTGTACGACTTCATTCTCGGCTTCGAGGGCCGGGTGGGGCCGGTGGAGCTGGATGTCGGGGTGCGGCACACCGATTCGCAGTACTACGACCTCGGCCGCAACTACGTGGTCGGTGCGATCGCGCAGCAGTTCATCCAGACGGGTCGCTACAACATCTACGATCCGTTCAATAACCCGCGGGACGTGCTCGATGCGATGATCGCGACCATCAATCGCGATGGTCGGCTGTATCAGCAGGAGGCTTATGCGATCGGTAACGTGGAGGATCTCTTCGAGCTGACCGGCGGCACGGTGGGCGCGGCCTTCGGCATCGAGTGGCGCAAGGAGCAGTACCAGGACTTCCCGGACACGCTGACGCTGGGCGGGCAGATCCTCGGTCTCGGGGAAGTCCGGCGTCGCCAGCAGGCGGAACGGACGATGCGCGCGGTTTTCTTCGAGTTCCTGTTCCCGGTGCTCGAGAACTTCGAGGTCAACGTCGCCGGTCGCTATGACCGCTACAGCGACTTCGGCAGCGCCTTCTCGCCGAAGGCCTCCTTCCGCTTCCAGGCGATGGAGAACTTGACGCTTCGCGCCTCCTACGGCGAGGGCTTTCGGGCGCCGACGCTCGCCGTGCAAGGCACGCCCATTCATCCGCGCGCGGACACCTTCGTCGTTCCCTGCCCCCCGGGCGTGCCGGGGCCCATCACCTGCCTCGCCGACGTCGCGCATACCGTGATCGTCGATCCGGCACTCGACCGGGAGCGCAGTCGGCACGGGAAGCTCGGCTTCGCCTGGCAGCCGTTCCCGGCGCTGGAACTTTTCTTTGATGCCTTCGCGCAGCGGATCGAGGACGAGATCCGCTTCTTCGACATCGCCACCGTGTTTCGCTGCGCGCGCGGTCTTTCCGGCCAGGTCTGTCCCGAGCGCTTCGCGGTGTTTCCGGTGGGCACGGTCCTGCCGGATCCGCGCCGCGGGCTCGGGGTCATCCTCGATCCCGCGACGCGCGATCCGCTCGGCGGCCAAGCCGGCTTCGGCAACGGCGGGCGGATCGAGGTCTCCGGTTTCGATCTCGGGCTGGAGGCCAAGCACTCGTTCCCCGGCCTCGGCGAGCTGGCTGGTGCGCTGACTTGGTCCTCGCTCTCCCGCTACGAGCGGGACGGCGGCGCGAACCTGGTCGGCGATCCCGGCCATCCCCGCCATCGCGCCCTGCTTGCGCTCGTTTTCAGCCGTGCCGATTGGACGATGGCGTGGAACATCCATTACCTCCACTCGACGCGTTCTCTCGCCGGTGCCCGGGCGCGCGCGGGCCTCAATGACTATGGCTATCCGCACAAGCTGCCCTCCTGGACGATCCACGACCTCCAGGTGAACTGGAACGCCCCGTGGGACGGGCGGATCACCCTGGGCGTTCAGAATCTCGCCGACAAGGATCCGCCCCTGGACCCGCTGCTCGACCGTGGCTTCGACTTCGATCTCTACGACGGCTACGGGCGGATTCCCTACATCCGCTATACGCAGCAGTTCTGAGCGAAGTCTCGCCGTTCGCTTCTTCGAGGGGCCCGCAAGGGCCCCTCTTTTTTCCTCGCCGAAGCGCTGCCGCGAACGAGCCGCCCGAAAGATGGGCCCTCGGCTCAGGCCGAGGCGCTGCGCCCGAGGGCCTCGATCATCGGCTCGAGCTCGCGCGCATAAGCGGTCCACAGGCGGCCCCGATCCTTGCGGATGCCCTCGCGCATCATCACGCTGCTCGCGGTGGAGACCGCATCGCGGCGCTGTTCGATGGCGAGCATCTCAGGCTCGAAGGGCACGCCGATGAAGCCGCACATCTCGGCGGCGACCGTGGCCGGCTCGTCCACCAGCCGTTGGTAGTCGATGACCAGGATCCGCTCGGGCACGAGCGCCTGCCAATGGCGCATCAATCCCTGATACCAGTGCCAGTATTGGGCGTAGTCGAGCGGGTCGTAGGAATAGGGGCAGGCGTGCGAGAATAGAGTGCGCAGGCTGGAGAGCCCCACGTCGATCGGATCGCGCTCGAGCACGATGAACTTGGCCTCGGGGAGGGCGCGGGCGATGAAGCCGAGATTGAAGTAGTTCGAGGGAAGCTTCTCGGTCACGAAGGGCTTGCCCCGCGCCCGCCAGGCGATCCCGCGGACGTAGCCCTCGCCGATCGCGCGATAGTCGAGGGCGGAGCGGGCCTCGATGATGCGAGGATCGATCTCCGCCGGGTAGTGCAGGCCGCTGACCCTTCGCAACTGCGCGCGCACGTCGTAGGTCTCGCCGCCTTGGGCGATCTGCGAGTGGCCGCTCAGGATGCGTTCGGCCAAGGTCGTGCCGGAACGGTGGAGCCCGATGACGAAGATGGGGATGGGGCAGGCGCCGAGGAAGCCGTCCCCTTTGCGGATTTCTTCTCGGCTCCAGCCGCCGAGCAAACGGAAAATCTCGGCCATCGCTTCCGGGCGATAGGCGAGCGCCTGGCGCTTGGCGCGGCAGGCTTCCATCAGAGCCTGCCAGGCGCGCTCGTAATCCCCCGCCTCATGCAGCTCGTTGTGCAAGGCGTAGGCGAGCATCGCCCGGTCTTCGAGATCGGATGTCCTCGCCAGGGCCTGCTCGATGCGGGGGACCCGCGCGAGCGGATCGGGGCGGCGCAGACGCGAGATCAGCCAATGCGCCGAAGCCTCGTCAGGGAGTTTGCGCAGACACCGTTCGCAAGCCTCGTAAGCGCGATCGAATTCCCCGTAGAAGAGCATCACCGTGGCGTACATGACCAGGGTCGCCGGCTCCTCTCCGCCGCGCGCCACGGCCGCCTCGATGAATTGGCGTGCCTCCTCGTGGATCCCCATCAGGCTCAAGATCTGCGCGACCTCGGTGAGCGAGCGGGCGGAATCCCATCGTTCCGGAGGAATCTGCCGAACGATGTCGCGGATCAAGCCCGATTCGGAGAGCTGGGCGAGCAGAGCGAGCAGCTCGATGGCCGCTCGCGGGGAGTCGAGGCGTCCCCTGAGCGCGCGCATGGCCAGCGCGCGAGCGGGCTGATGGCGCTCTTCCTCGAGCTCGCAGCGGGCGAGCCCGACGAGACAACCGACGTTCTGCGGGTCGAGGCCGAGGCCCTGCCGGAACTCCGCGGCTGCGGCCGCTCGATCACCGCTCTCGAGCAACATGAAACCGCGCTCGAGATTTCGCCGCAGCCGAGTGAGGCGCGTCGGGTCAGGAGGGGCGAAGGACATGGGGGTGGGGGTGAGCGAGGATCGCTAGGATGAGGTCCCGAGAGTCTATCGGGAGCGCGCATGAACGGCAGCGATCGACGGCAAGCGTGGAATCGGTACTGGGCGAGCGGGGCGCTCCACAGCCTCGCCGGCAGCTTCCGCGGCAACTACGAGGGTGCCATTCGGGCCTTCTGGCTCGAATGCTTCTCGAATCTGTCTTCGGCCGACCGCGTGCTCGATCTCGGAACCGGAAACGGCGCGCTTCCGCGCCTGCTCCTCGAGTGGCTGCCGCGGGAGCGCTGGCCCGACATCGAAGCCGTGGACCTCGCCGAGCCCAGGCCGGGCTGGCTCGCCGAATACCCGGATGCGCCGGTGCGCTTCCGCGGCGGCGTGCGCATGGAAGCGCTGCCTCTGGCGGATGGCACGATGTCGCTGATCACGGCGCAGTTCGCCCTCGAATACGGCGAATGGCCGGCGACGGCGGCCGAATGCGCCCGCGTGCTGGCGCCCGGCGGGAGGCTCGCCGCCGTGCTCCATCACGCCGATTCCCATCTGTCAGCGGTGGCGAAGGAGGAACTCAGGCACCTCGAGTGGCTGCTCGGCGAAGCCGAGCTCGAACCGGTGCTCCTGGCCGCCTTGCCGTATGCGTCGGGTCGGTCCGGGCCGGAGGAAAGCATCGCTCGGGCACGCCTCAACGAGGTGCTCGCGACGCTCTCGAAGCGAATCGAGGAGGCCGAGATACCCGATGGGCTCCTCGCCGCCGGTCGGACCGCGCTCCTTGCGATCGAAACGGCGCGTCGGCGCGGAGCCGAGGCCGGGCGAGCATGCTGGTCCGCGTTTCGCGCCGAGCTCGAGGCGGCTGCCTTGCGGGCGAGGGAGCTCCGGATGGCGGCGCTCGATGAGCTTAGGATGCGGCGCTTGCAGGCGATGCTCGCGAGGGCGGGATTGGCGATCGAGCGGGTGGGGCTGCTGACCGAGCAGGATGGCAAGCTGCTCGCGTGGAGCCTCTCGGGGCGTCGCCTCCAGTGAGACGCAGAGCCGCCCGCTGGGCGCAAGCACCGCCATCCTCGATGGCTTGAATCCTGATGAGGCGGAGGAATGTCCGGCGGCCCTTGCGGCTGCATCGTGCACGCCGGGGCTGCGCTCAATAGTCGAGCACGTGCTGGCGTTCGGGGAAGAATTCGGCAAAGGCGCTGCTCAAGGTGCGCACGAAGGCCTTCTCTTCCTCGCTCAGGAAAGGATTCCAGACATCGAAGATGAGGACGGTGCGGGTGCCGGTGCCGCGATTCCAGGCCTCGTGCTCGACCGTATCGTCGAAGGCGAAGCACTCGCCCTCGCGCCAGAGGCGGGTCTCGTTGCCCACGCGGAAGCCACAGCCCTCGGGCACGATCAGGCTGAGGTGGACGATCAATCGGGTGTTAGTGGCCCCATGGTGCGGCGGGATGTGCGTGCCGGGCTTCAGGCGCGAGAAAAAGGCCGTCGGACCGCGTCCCGGAATATCCACGAGCGGCAGTTCGGAGAGGATCGCCGCGGTCTTGGGACACGCCTGGCAGTGCGGCTCCACCCGCTCGCCTTGGTTGAACAGGAAATACACCCCCCAGTCGGGGTTCTGGTTGAGCGACGCCCAGGCCCAGCCGGGGCCGGCCTCACGCTCGTCCTTTTGCACATAGGGCACGAAGCGTCGCTCCGCGTGGGCGAGGACGCTCTCCGCTTCGGCGCGAATCTCGGTCCAACGCGCCTCGAGCTTGGCCATCCAGGGAAAGAGCCGCCGCGGGTAGAAGCCGTAGGTCGGCAATCCCGGGAAAAAGAGGAAGCCGGGTTTGGGCAGCTTGGGCTTCGCTCGCCCGCGGGTGATCTCCAGACACTCCCGGGCGCGCGCGAGCGTCTCCGCGTCCAGTGCGCTCATGATGGGCGCCAAACGCGCTCGCAGATGGTCTTCGAGCGCTCGTTCCTCGAGCTCGATGCGGGCTCGCGCCCGTTCCGCCAAAGCCGCCAGGGGCGGCGGCAGCGGCGCATCGGGCGGCAGGCCCGCAAGCGCCTCTCGCGATTCGCGAGCGGCTTCGCGAGAGCGGCCCTCGCTCTCGAGCAGCTCGGCCAGCTCGAGTCTCGCCGGGACGAAGCCGGGATCGCGAGCGAGGGCGAGGCGGTAGGCTACCTCGGCCTCACGGATCCGCCCGAGCTCGCGCAGGATCGCGGCTTTGAGCGCGGCGGCAAGGGCGGTCGGGGGCTCTCCTTCGGCTGCGCGTTCGGCGAAGGCGAGCGCCCTCTCGAGCTCGCCGCGCCCGCGGTGGTGGAGGGCGAGCTGAACCAGGGCGTGCGACTGATGGGGCGTCGTCTCGAGCACCGCGTGCAGGAGCGACAACCCCTCCTGCTCTCTGCCGAGGCGAAGCAGCTCGACCGCGCGGCGCACTGAGGGCGGAACGGCGGGTGAGGGCGAGGTGTTCACGAGAGCGTGGCGGTCTCGTATGCCCGAAGGGACCCGGAGCTTCAGAAGTCCTGGCGGTAGCGGACGTAGGGCGTCCGCCCGATGCGGGGCGGCGATGGCTGGGCGCGCTCTCCGCCTTGGCTCTCGTACCAGAGGTTGAGGGCGCCCATCTCGAACTCCGCGCGCCACGGCGTTCTGAGCAGAAGGCCGATGTCGACGGACTCGCCGACGCGCGGGGCGAGCAGCGCACCTTCCTCGCTGCGCCGGGCCGCGAGCCTTCCCGAGAGGCCGAGCTGATGGACATCGAAGCTCAGCGCGGCTTGCTCCCCATCCCACTCAAAGGGCATCGCCGAGCCCAGCGGGAGATCGAGCGCCGATGGAGACGGCCAGCGGTCGAAGGCAAGCGAAAAGCCCCAGCCGTCGAATTCTCCAGCGAGTGCGAGGCGCGTCCCCGAGGCTTGGCGTGACCGCATACCGGGTGCGAGCGCATCCACCGTTTCGGGTGAGGCGAGCAGACCGCGGTAGTCGAGCAACAGACGCCAGCCGTCGCCATGCCATGCCAAGGTGATCCCTCCCATCGCATTCGCGATATCGCTTCCGGCGCAGAGGACGTTGCCTGGATTGAGCGCACAGGACACCGGGAGGCGATAAAGCGGCTTCAGGCTGGGATCCATCCGCGAAGCCTCGAGGCCGCCCCGGCCGGCAGTGAGGTGTGCGGACGCCGGGGGCGAGGAGAGGGTGAGACGGATCCGTCCATCCTCGGAGAGCGCGAGACGAAGCACCGGGTCCTCGTTCGGCGACGCGGCTCGCGCCGGGGAGGGCAACAACCCGCCCCACGCGCAAAGGAGCGCGATGGAGTGCAAGAGCGCCTTCGCCACCATGGCCGAGTGGGACATCGAGATGCCTGGGCTCGCCTCGACGATCACCGTGGATTATAACGCCTCGGGCCGAGGAGGCCGAAAAAGGAAGCCCGCTCGGCCCGCGCGGGTATAGACTTCGTCAGAGAGCCAATCGAGGCATGGCGCGGTGCAGTCAGAATCGATGGCCGGTGCTCCGGGCGAAGTCCTCCCGACGCAAGTTGGAGCCTCCTCGCCCTTTCCCCTCGAGGTCCTGAGGGCGAAGACCTTGTCGCAGGCCTTCGCGATGCTCCGCGCCTGGGCGCGCGATGCGTTCGGCGTCCGCATCGAGCTCGTGGCCGAGGGCAGCGTCCTTCCCGGTCTCTCGGATGAGGGCCCGCCTCGGCTGGGCGAGGCTTCCCCGAGCCCAGCGCTCGATGTGGAGCTGGGCAGCAGCGGGCTCAGGCTCGTTCTCCACGGCGAGCGGGCGGCGTCGGCGGGCCTTGCGCTCGAGCCGTATCGGCAGCTCCTCGGCGATTCGCTGGCGCGTCTTTCGGAACTCGAGCGCCTTCAACACCAGGTGGCCGAACTGGAGCGGGCCAAGCGGCTGCAAGAAGCGCTCTATGAGATCGCCGACCTCGCCAGCGGCGGCGCCGAGATGGACGATGTCTTCGCGCGCCTGCACGAGGTGGTCGGTCGCCTCATGTATGCGGAGAACTTCTACATCGCCCTTTACGACCGGAGCTCGCGCAGCATCCGCTTCCCCTATTTCCGCGACTCGGTCGATCCGGAGCCCATCCCGCCGGATCGGATCTTCGGCTTCGAGGAACTGGAGGGCTGGCTCACCCGCCATATCATCGAGACCGGCCAGACCCTGATGGGCACCGGCGAGGAGATTCGCCGGCAGCTGGGACCGAGCTTCACGCCGGTCGGCGCGCCCTCGGAAGACTGGCTCGGGGTGCCCCTCAAGATCGGGGAGGAGATCATCGGGGCGGTCGTGGTGCAAAGTTACGAACCATCGAAACGCTTCAGCGCCGAGGATCGTTCCCTCCTCACCTTCGTCGCCCAGCACATCGCTACCGCTTTGCAAAGACGCTTTGCTCACGCCGAGCTGGAGCGTCGAGTCGCGGAACGTACCGAGGCGCTTCGCGAAGTCAACCGCGCGCTCGAGCACGAGGTGCAGGAGCGGCGCCGCGGTGAGCGGCTGCAGTCGGCGCTCTATCGCATCGCCCGGCTGGCCTTCACCAGCGATAGCCTCGATGCCTTTTTCCGCCAGATCCACGAGATCGTCAGCGGGCTGCTCTATGCCCGCAATCTCTACATCGCCCTGCTCAGCGAGGACGGGACCTCGATCGACTTTCCTTACTCGGCCGATGAGTACGACCGGGAAAGACGCTCGCGCAAGCTCGGGCGCGGCATGACCGAGTACGTCTTGCGCACCGGCAAGCCGCTGCTCGCCGACCAGGAGGTTTCGCATCGGCTCGAGGAAGCCGGCGAGGTGGTCTCGATCGGGACCGAATCCGTGCACTGGCTCGGCGTGCCTCTGATGAGCGAGGACCGCACGATCGGGGTGCTCGCCGTGCAGAGCTACAGCGAGGAGTACCACTACTCGCAGGCGGACCTGGAGCTGCTCACGTTCGTGGGCTACCAGATCGCGCACGCGCTCGAGCGCAAGCGCGCGGACGAGGCGCTGCGCGCCGCCAATCGCGAGCTCGAGCGCCGTGTGGAGGAGCGGACCGCCGAGCTCGCGGAGGCCAATGCTCGGCTGCGGGAGGAGATCGTGCAACGCCAGCACATCGAGGCCCGGCTGATGCACGATGCCCTGCACGATGCCCTCACCGGGCTGCCCAACCGCGCCTATCTCCTCGACCGCCTCAGTCACGCCCTCGAGAGGGTGCGAGGCGGTACCGAGCCGAGCTTCGCCATCCTGTTCCTCGATCTCGATCGCTTCAAAGTGATCAACGATTCGCTCGGGCATCTGCTCGGCGATGAGCTGCTCAAGCAGGTCGCGGCGAGGCTGCGCCGGGTGACGGCGGGTCAGGGCTGGATGGCGCGACTCGGCGGGGACGAGTTCGCGATCCTCATCGATCCGCTCTCTCGGCCCGACGAGGCCGAGCGCCTCGCCGAGCGGGTGCTCGAGACTCTGAACGCGCCCTTCCACGTGTCGGGCAAAGAGCTCTACACCTCGGCCAGCGTGGGTATTGCGATCGGTGGAAGCCACTACACCCGTCCCGAGGAGCTGCTGCGCGACGCCGACGTGGCGCTCTATCGCGCCAAATCGGCAGGACGCCGCCGCTGGCAACGCTTCGACGAGGCACTTCATCGCGAGGCGATGCGGGTGGTGCAGCTGGAGAGCGAACTACGCCGCGGGCTCGCCCGGGGCGAGTTCGAACCCTGGTTCCAGCCGATCGTCGCCCTCGCCGACGGCCGAGTGGTGGGCTACGAGGCGCTGATGCGATGGCGCCACCCCGAGCGGGGGTTGGTCGGTCCGGGGGATTTCCTCACGGTCGCGGAGGACACCGGCCTGATCGAGACGCTCGATTGGCGGATGCTGGCCGAGGCCTGCAGCGCCTTTCGTGCGCATGGCATGGATGAGGAGACCTTCCTCAGCGTCAACGTATCGGCGCAACACTTCCGCTCGCCCAATTTCGGAGAACGTCTTCTCGAGCTGTTGCGGGCGATGGACTTCCCGCCTGGGCGGCTGCGCGTCGAGGTCACCGAAAGCTCCCTGATCGAGGAGCCGGCCCATGCGCGCGCCTCCCTCTTCCACTTGAGCGAGGCCGGCGTCCGGGTGGCGCTCGATGATTTCGGAACCGGTTATTCCTCGCTCGGCTACCTGCACCGTTTCCCACTGCACGCGCTCAAGATCGACCGTTCCTTCATCCAAGGGCTCGATCAGGAGGCGAGCGACAGTGGCCGGGCGGTGGTGCAAGCGGTGATCATGATGGCCAAGGCGCTCGACCTCGAGGTCGTCGCCGAGGGGGTGGAGACGCCCCGACAGCGCAAGGCCCTCGCCGAGCTGGGATGCGACTTCGCCCAGGGCTTTCTTTTCGGGCGAGCCGGACCGCTCGATCGGCTGAGCTCGGACGCCTTGGCCGGCGAACGGGCTAGTGGCGGGTGAGCGGAACCGTAGGCTCGCCTCGATGGATCTCGGCGAGTTCCGGTTCGGAGAAGAGGTAGTCGCGGCCGCAGAACTCGCAGCTCACTTGGAGGACGGTGCGACCGGCCAGCGCCGCCGCGGTCTCCGCGGCGCCGAGGAGCTTCAGCATCGCCGCCGCCTTCTCGCGCGAGCAGCCGCAGCCGAAGCGCAGCTCGCGCGGCCGGAAAAGCCTCAAGGCGAGACCGGGAAAGACCGCCCCGAGCACGCTCTCGGTGCTCGAATCGCTGAGGAGCGTGTGGGCCTGGAGTCGGGCCAGCGGCTCGCCGAGGCGATGGAAGTCCTCCGGGACCGGATCGTAGCGGTCGTTCCGGGTGGGCAGGGCCTGGAGCATGACTCCCGCCGCGCGGACGTCGTCGGCGGCCAGTCGAATCCGGGTGGCGATCTGCTCGGAGCGCTCGAAGTAGCCCTCGAGCGCTTGGTCGAGTCGGCTGGCCTCGAGCGGGACCAGCCCTTGGTATCGTCGGCCGTCGGGCTCTTCCAGGCACACCGCGAGAAGCGCATCCTCGCCGAGCGTATCGAGCGTGAGCGACACCGGAAGCGGTTCGCGGAAGCGAGCGAGCCCGCGCAGCTCCCCCGCCCCGCTACAATCGGCGACCAGGGTGCGCAGCGGCCCGCTGCTCGTGAGCTGGATGCTGAGGCGGGTGCCGCGCTTGATGTGAGCGGTGAGCAGGGCGCTCGCCGCCACCGCTTCGCCGAGGAGGTGGCCGAGCGAGACGGGGCCGTGCAGGCGGGAGCGGATTTCGCGCCACACCGGCCCTAGCCTCACCAAAACCCCACGAAGGCCCGATTCTTCGAGCAGGAAGGGGATCAGCCGGTCGGAGTCCGGAGTGTCCATGAGTCTCACTATCGAGGCCGCCGGGGTTCTTGACAAGGCCCGGGCTTGGCGGGTGTAAGAACTCGTTCGAGAATCTCGCCATGAGCGAGATACCGCGCATCGCCGTCGTCGTTCCCGTGTACGAGGAGGCCGAGGGAATCGCCGAGTTCCACGGCCGGCTCATGCGCGTCCTGGATCGCCTGGAGGCCGAGGCGGCGGTGCTCTACGTGGACGACGGCAGTCGCGACGCGACCCCCGAGCTGCTCGAGCGCTTCGCCGCGGAGGACCGACGCGTGGGCGTCCTTCGCCTGAGCCGCAACTTCGGCAAGGAATACGCCTTGAGCGCCGGCCTGGATTACGTCGAAGGCGATGCGGTGGTGGTGATCGATGCCGACCTCCAGGATCCTCCCGAGCTGATTCCGGAGATGGTGGCGCGCTGGCGGGCTGGTGCCGAGGTGGTGTTCGGTCGCCGCACTGCGCGCACGGGCGAGGGCTGGTTCAAGCGCCTCTCGGCGCATCTCTTCTACCGCCTGCTCGGACGGCTGAGCGAGGTCCCCATCCCGCCCGACGTGGGCGACTTTCGCTTGCTCGACCGGAGGGCGCATCGCGCCTTGGTGGGGCTGCGCGAGCGCAATCGCTTCATGAAGGGACTCTTCGCGTGGATCGGATTCCGGCAGGAGGCGCTGCCCTACGTCCGGGAGCCACGCCACCGGGGCAAGAGCAAATGGCGCCTCTCGCGACTCTGGGCCTTGGCCGTGGACGGGATCACCGCCTTCTCGAGCACGCCGCTTCGCCTCGCGGGGCCTTTCGGTCTGGTGGTGGCCTTGGCGGCCTTCGCCTACGGCGTATGGATCATCGGCAAGACCCTGCTCTATGGCGATCCGGTGCCCGGCTATCCCTCCCTGATGGTCGTGATTCTCTTCCTCGGCGGTGTTCAGCTCCTCGCCCTCGGGGTCATCGGTGAGTATCTCGCCCGCCTCTACATCGAGGCCAAGCAGCGCCCGCTCTACCTGGTCGAGCGCTGGCATCCTCCGCGCTATGATGGGATTCGGTCCAGGGCGGAGGAGGGCGACGATGCAGACCGCGGCACAGCTGCTTGAGGCGAAGGGTCATGCCGTTCATGCGATCGGGCCGGACGAGCCGGTCTTCGAGGCGATCCGACGGATGGCGGAGCTTTCCATCGGCGCGCTGCTGGTCATGGAGGGTGATCGCCTGCTCGGCGTGGTCTCCGAGCGCGACTATGCGCGCAAAGTGATCCTCAAGGACCGTTCCTCGCGGACGACGCCCGTGCGCGAGATCATGAGCAGCCCGGTGATCGCCATCGAGCCCGGGGCCACGGTGGCCGAGTGCATGCAGCTCATGACCGAGCGCCGAATTCGGCATTTGCCCGTCGTATCCGGCGAGCGGGTGCTCGGCGTCCTCTCGATCGGCGACCTGGTCAAAGCCGTGATCGCCGATCAGCAGGCCGAGATCGAGCAGCTCACCCGTTACATCGCGAGCTGACCTTCCCCGGTGCGCCGGCGCGATCCGCTCGAGGATCAGCTCCGACGGCTGCTCGAGCGTTTCGGCGGGCGCATCAGGGTCCTGATCGAACGGTCCGGACTGGCCGAGCACGGCATCGATGCCAGCGATGTCGAGCAGGAGGTTCGGATCCGCCTGTGGAGGGCGTTGGCCGATGACCGGATCGGGCATGCTCCTGCGTCCTATGTCCAGCGAGTGGTCCTGTCCGTGGTCGTGGATGCGCTGCGGCGGGCGCGCGACAGCGAAGCCCTCCCGGAATCCGAAGGCTGCGAGCCGCTGACCGAGCGGCGGAGTCCGGAGGATGCCGCGTGCGAGGCGGAGTCCCTCGGCCGCGTGCAACGGGCGCTCGAGCGCTTGCCTGAGCGGCGGCGCCAGACGGTTCGTCTGCATCTGCTCGGCTTCAGCTTCGCCGAGATCGGACGGATGGTGGGCGCGAGTCCGGAGGCGGCGCGGAAACTGGTCGAGCGTGGGCTGGCCGAGCTGAAGGCGGTTTTGCAAGCGAGTGGAATGATCGATGAACGCTAGGGTTGAACGGCAAGGCTTTTCACGGGATGGCGGCGGGCGGCTGCCCTCCGCCTTAGAGCTCGAAGCGCTCCTCGCGGGTCGTCTCGGAGAGGAAGAGCGGATGCTCGTGCTCGAGCGGGTGTTGGCCGATCCGGCGGGTCCGGCCTTGCTGCGTCTGGCCTGCGCGCTCGAGCCCGAGGCGGAGCGTCTGGCGAGGGATGTCGCGCGGGCTTCCGCTTCCCGGGCGCGCAGGCCTGCGCTGGCTTGGTTCGTGCCGCTTGCGGCTGCAGCCCTGCTCGCGCTGCTCGTGCTTCCTCGGAGCGTGGAACGGTCGGTTCCGGCGGATCCCATGCTCGCGGGCGGCGAGACCGCCATTTTGATCGCCGACTTCGAGGCGCTCCCGGGCGAATCCGAGACCGGCATCTTCGCGAGTCAGTTCGACGGCTGAGCCGTTCTTGCGGTCGGCGCTGCGGCCACTCGGTGGCCGGGGTTTCGGCCCCCGTCTTGAAACTCGGAGAGGGCGGCCACAAGCTGTGCCCCAACCTCGTTTCATGCTGATTCACGGAACCATGCCGATCTACGAATACGAGTGCATCCGCTGCGAGCATCGCTTCGAGGAACTCGTCCGTCTCTCCGACCCCGAGCCCGATGCCTGCCCCTCGTGCGGGCAAACGACGGTTCGCCGGCGGGTCTCTGCGCCGAGCTTCCGTCTCGCCGGCAGCGGTTGGTACGAGACCGATTTCAAGTCCGACCGTGAGACCAAACGCAACCTCGCCGGTGAACGCGAGACGGCCAAGCGAGAAGGCGAATCCTGCGGTACCTGCGGCAAGCCGCCGGGCGAAAGCTGTCGGGCCGGCGCGGCGGCGTGAACGAAGCGAGGATCGCGCGGGCGGTCGCCATGGACGCATCGCGGCCGCGATCGGGTTCGTGAGCGAGCAGAGGGCACTCCCGCGCGCGGGGAGGCACACCGCGCCGCGGCGAACGGTTCATCGAGCGGGTGGCTCGATCGGCGCAGTGAATGGGCCCGGCGATCCAGCGGCGTCCTCGGGCGCGATGCGCTTCGGCGCCGGCGCGCAAGCCAAGCGCGGCTGCCGCCAAGTTCATTGGTCGAGGGATTTCCCCGAATGAGCACGGATCGAGGGCAGGGGGATGTGACCCGCTTGGACCGCTCTCGCCGCGAGGCGCTCGGGCTCTTTTGCCCACCGGTTCGAGCAGGCGGCTGCGCTTTTCGGCATGGCGACGGCGATGGGTGCAGTCCGGCGAGGATTTCCCGGCGATGAGGACAGAAGGTGCGATGGCCGCCGGATGGCCTTCGTGGGGGTTGACCGCCTCGGCCGGTGAAGGACCGCGAGGTTGCGTTCATGCCGCGCGATTTCGGCGCGGGCAGATTAGAATGAAAGGACCCAGCTCGAATGAGGGGAACCACTGAGAGTAGATGAGAAGGAGTCGGCGCGTGCGCGCGTGGAGCAGGCGTACGCGCGGTGCTACCGGGCCATTCTCGAGGAGTTCGGACTTCCGGATCCCGGTAGCCCTGAGGCGCTCTATCGCGGATTGAGTCAAGCGGTCGAGCGCCTCTTCATCCTGGCCTTCGAGGAAATGGTCATCGAGGACCGACGTCGTTCGGCGTTGATCCATCCGGCATGGGTGGCCAGGGTGAATGGGATGCGCCAAGCCCTGCTGAGGGCCTGGAACGTGGGCGAGGACGGTCCTGACGTCCTCGCCGTCGCTCAGGGATTGGCGGCCATCCTGACCGGCCGGCCGAGTTTGCTGGCCTCGCGGCGGCTCAGGCGGAAGGACCTCAACTTTCCGCCGGAGCGCGCAGGTCGCATTCTTCGCTTGGCGCGGTCCTGCGTGAAGGCGCGAGCCGCCTTCGCCCGCGTCCTCTCTGGCGCGCAAGGGAGGCGCTGGCAGGCCGTGCGCGCCTTGCGCAGTGCGGGAGGATGGCGCGGGGCACGTCCGCGTGGAACGGGGGCCGGACCGTCCAACGTCGTGCCGTTCCGCCGTCCGGGACCTTCGGCCGAGGAAACGGACTAAGCGGAACCAAGGCGCCTCGACCCACGGGTCGAGGCGCCCTTTCCCCAAAGGCACGAAGGGACGGATGCCGGAGGGGCGTTTGACTCGATCCCCAAGGGCGAAGAGCGAGGCTTCGCCGTGTTCACTCGAGGAGCGAGCGCAGCATCCAGGCGTTCTTTTCGTGGATCTGGATGCGCTGCGTGAGAAGATCGGCGGTCGCCTGATCGTTCGCCTCCTCGGCCACCGGGAACACCTGACGGGCGGTGCGCACGACCGCTTCTTGGCCATCCACGAGCTGGCGGATCATCTCCTGCGCTGGCGGCACGCCGGTTTCCTCCCGGATGCTGGTCAGCTTGGCGAACTGGGCGTAGCTGCCCGGGGCGGGGTGACCCAAGGCGCGGATGCGCTCGGCGATTTGGTCCACCGCCATGGCGAGCTCGTTGTACTGCTGCTCGAACAAGAGGTGCAGCGTCTGGAACATCGGTCCGGTGACGTTCCAATGGAAATTGTGGGTCTTGAGGTACAGGGTGTAGGTGTCGGCGAGGAGCCGGGACAGCCCCTCGGCGATGCGGGCGCGATCCTGTTCGCCGATGCCGATATCGATGGAACGGCTCATGATGTCCTCCCGATCGTCGTTGGATGCCTTGATGATAGCTTCGGATTTTGGAAAAATCAATAAGTATTGACAGAATCTATCAAAAACATCGAAGAGCTGCGCCAAAGGCTTGAAGAGCGGATCGCCGCATTGCCGCCCGGGGCGCAGTGGCGGTCGAGGCGAGGGCTTGCTCGTGCGCGCGATGGGGAGGCGCTCGCGCGCGTCGAGCAAGCGGTTTCCGCGGCCGAGGCCTTCTGGGACGCTTGGCGCAGGCGTTTGCCCGTGCCCTCGATCCGTTCCGATCTGCCGATCGCCGCGGAAGCGGCGAACCTGGCGGAAGCGATCGCCGCGCATCCGGTGGTGATCGTGGCCGGGGAGACCGGTTCGGGTAAGACGACCCAATTGCCGAAGATCGCCCTTCTCGCCGGACGGGGTCGGGCGGGACGCATCGGCCTCACCCAGCCGCGTCGTCTGGCGGCTCGCTCGGCAGCGCGGCGTCTGGCCGAGGAGCTCGGAAGCCCTCTCGGGGACTTGGTCGGCTTCGAGACCCGCTTCGAGCGGGCTCTCGGCGAGGCGACGGTGATCAAGTGCATGACGGACGGGATCCTTCTCGCCGAGCTCGCCGGCGATCGGCGCTTGCTGGCCTACGACACGCTCATCCTCGACGAGGTACACGAGCGTAGCCTCAACATCGATTTCCTTCTCGGCTACTTGCGCGATCTCAGGCCGATCCGGCCCGAGCTCCGGCTCGTTCTGAGTTCGGCCACCCTCGAGGCCGAGCGCCTGGCCGAATACTTCGGGGGCGCACCGGTGTTTCGCATCGAGGGTAGGGCTCACCCGGTGGAAATCCGCTGGCGGCCGCCGGCGCCGGAAGAGGAACTGGGTGCGGCGGTGGAGAGCGTCCTCGGCGAGATCGAGGCTGAGTCGGGCGAGGGAGACGTGCTCGTATTCCTTCCCGGAGAGCGCGAGATCCGAGAGCTCAGCCATCGCTTGCGTGACCGCCTGCGCCCCCGCTGGGAGGTGCTGCCGCTCTATGCTCGCCTGCCGGCGAAGGTCCAGGACCAGGTGTTCCGTCCGGGTCAGGCCCGGCGGCTGGTGCTGGCCACCAACGTCGCCGAGACCTCGCTCACCGTGCCGCGCATCCGCTATGTCATCGACAGTGGGCTCGCGCGCGTGATGCGCTACCGGCCGCGTCTGGGCATCGGTCGGCTCGGGCTCGAGCCGATCGCGAAAGCGGCCGCGGTGCAGCGCGCCGGTCGTTGCGGCAGGCTCGGACCGGGAGTCTGCTATCGCCTCTACGACGAAGAGGATTTCGCCAAGCGTCCTGCGCAACCCGATCCCGAGATCCGCCGCAGCGCCCTGGCCACGGTGCTCCTTCGCCTCCTCGCGCTCGGGGTGCACGATCCCAATCGCTTCCCCTTCCTCGACCCGCCCTCCCCCAAAGCGTTGCGCGAGGGAATGCGTGAGCTCGCCGAACTCGGAGCGCTTCGGGGCGAGGGGCGCCTGAGCGAACGCGGGGAACGCATGGCGAAGCTTCCGGTCGACGCACGCCTCGCGGCGCTGATCGTCGCCGGGGAGCGCCTCGGCTGTCTCGACGAGACATTGGTCCTCGCTGCGTTCCTCTCGCTCGACGATCCCCGCGAGCGCCCTCCCGAAGGCCGTCAGGAAGCGGAGAAGGCGCACGCCGCCTGGCGCGTCGAGGGCTCGGATTTTGCAGGCATCCTCGCGCTTTGGCGGGACTTCGTGCAGGCTTCCGAGGACAGCTCGGGCGCAGCGCTGCGACGCTGGTGCGAAGCGCGTTTTCTTTCGTTCGCGCGGATGCGGGAGTGGAAGGCGCTCCACCACGAACTCCTGCGCGCCGCCATCCGCGCCGGGTTGCGTCGCGACCGCCCGCGCGTCGAGCAGGCGCTCGAGCGAGCGCTGCTCGCCGCCTTTCCCGGGTTCTTCGGCAGGCTCGATGAGCGCGGCGAATACCGCGGACCACGCGGGCGCGCATTCCGGCCGTTTCCAGGTTCGGCGCTCGCTCGCCGCGGTGAGCGCTTCCTCTTCGGCGCCCCGCTGATCGAACTCGATCGCCGCTACGCACTCCACGCCTGCCGGCTCGATCCGCGGCTGATCGAGATCGAGCTCGGGCATCTGCTCCTGCGTCGCCTCAGCGATCCTCATCTCTCCCCGCGGGATGGGCGGGTCTTCGCCTACGAGGAGCTTTCCCTCGACGGCTTCGTGGTGGTTCCCCGGCGGCGCGTGGCGCTCGCTCGCTTCGACCGGTCCGCCGCTCGGGCGCTTTTCCTGCAAGAGGGGCTCGTGCGGGCGGGATGGGATGCGCCCCACCCATGGCTAGAGGGGCAACGGCAGCGACTCGCCGAAGCCCAGGCCATTGCCGAACGCCTGCGTCGGCCGGATGCCTTGCGTTCTCCGGAGGAAGTCGCCGCCTTGCTCGAGCCACGGCTGCCGCCGGGGGTGGTCGACGGCCCGAGCTTCCTCGGATGGTGGCGGAATGCGAACGCAGAAGAGCGAGCTCGTCTCGAACTCGAGCTTGGCGATCTGCTCACCGTGGATCCGACCTCGGCCGATCCTTTTCCTCGTGCGATCGAGCTCAGAGGCCAGTGCTTCCCGCTCCACTACCGCTTCGCGCCCGGGGCGAATGACGATGGCGTCACGCTCGCGCTTCCGATCGAGTCGCTGCCTCTGCTCGAGGATCCGGCACCGAGCTGGCTCGTGCCGGGCCTGCTCCACGAGCGGGTGGCTGCGCTGATCCGTAGCCTGCCGAAAGGATTGCGCCGTCACTTCAGCCCCGCCGCGGAGTTCGCCCGTGCCTTCCTGGCGAGCGGACCGGCGCGTGACCGTCCCCTCGCAGAGGCCCTCGCCGCCTTCCTCCTGCGCATCACCGGGGTCGAGATCGCGCCTCGCGACTTCCGCGAGGAGGCCTTGCCCTCCCATCTGCGTCTTTGCGTGCGCTTGCTCGGACGACGTGGTGAGGTGCTGGCCACATCCCGAGATTTGCAAGCCCTCGTGCGCGAGCATGCCGAGGGAGCGCGGATGGCCCTCGCCGAGCGGCTGGCAGAGGAGGGCCTCTCCGGTTCCGTCGAGCGCTTCCCCGCGCTCGATTTTCGAGCGCCGTCGCAGGCGCTCGGCGGGTTGTCGTTGTGGCCGGCGTTGATCGAGCGCGCCGGCGAGATCCGGCTCGAACATTTCGCCTCTCGAGAAGAAGCCCGAGCGCTGCATCGTGAAGGCGTCTTCGCCTTGCTTGAGCGTGAGCTCGCGGGATTGCGACGGCGGCTGAGCAAGCAGTTGCCGGTTGATGCCGCCACGGCCCTGCGCGCGCTCGAGCTCGGGGGTCGAGACGCCCTCGCAGTGCAGGTGCTCGAAGGCGCCTTCGCGGAAGCCTTCGCCTCGGCGTGGGAGCGCGCGCCGGCCCTGGACCCCGAAGGCTACATGCGGCTGCGTAGCGAGCTCGAAGCGGGGCTTTTCTCCCGCGCCGTGGAGCGGCTCCGGCTTTGCAGCAATGCGCTCGAGGCCGCCGCCGACACGCGTCCCCGCCTGAAACCTCCGCTTCTCGGCTTCGCCGCGGCCAACTACGAGGATCTCGCTCGCCGCTTCGGAGAGTTGCTGCCGCCCGATTTCGCGCGTCGGCTCCACTCCTCGCGGCTGGCCGAGCTCCCGCGTTACCTGCGCGCGCTCGCGATACGGGCCGAGCGGCTGCAGCGCGACCCTGCCCGAGACCAGGCGCGGATGCTCGAGCTCATGGCGCTCGAGCGAGCGCTCGCCAGCGTCGCCGACCATCCTCGGCGGGAGGCGCTGTTTTGGCAGCTTCAGGAGCTCAGAGTCGCCATCTTCGCACCCGAACTCGGGACGCGCGAGCCGGTCTCGCTCGCCCGCCTCCGGCGCGCGCTCGCCGCCAGCTGAGCATCACTGGATGCGCCGGACACGAATGCGCTGGTTGTAGTCCTCGATGCGCATGAGCCAGCTGCCGAGGGCAGCCGGCTCGATGGTCACCACCGGGTCGACGAGTTTGAGGTCGCCGCGACTCGTGTCCACTTGCTCCCAGACCTGTCCGTTCTGGAGTTTGAACCGGGTCTTGCGCAGCGGGTCCTGGCCCCACCCATTGAGTTCCCCATCGATGCGGCTGACGATCACCCGGCGATCGGTGCGTGCCGGGAAACCGATCCGATCGTCCTCGGGCGCGAGCGAGGCCGCGGGTGTTTCAGGGATACCGCCGAGCCGCGCCTTGAGCCAGGCATTGAGGGCAGCGAGCTCCTCCGGAGAGAGCTTGTGCAAGCCCGCCGCCCTGAACTCGGCCTCGGACATGCGCTCCTCGAGGGAGGAGAACTGGGATTGGGCGAGGCTCGCCGCGGACACGGCGAGCAAGACCCCGAGTAGGGAAGAGAGCATCACGGGCATTTCAGCGAAAAAGTCCGGAGTGCGATCGCGAGGATCAGTCTAGCAAGAGTCCGCTCAGAGCCCCCTCCCGCGATCGACGCCGAACGGTACGAACCCGAGAGCGAACGGGCTTTCGGAGGCAGCGCTGGATGGGCTATCCTGGCGAGGAGTTCACATCCATTGGGGATGAACTTTTGCGCGAACAACAGCGCTTTTGCAGCCGATTCCTGATCGCGAGTCTCGCCGTTGGCATGGCGGGGAAGGGTCTGGCGGCGGTTCCGCTCCAGTTCGAGGGGACTTCCTTGCCGTTCTTCGAGCTCGCGCTCCTGGATTACCAGCCGCAGTTTCGCCGCATCGTCGCCCAGACCGTCATCGGTAATGTGGCGTGTGCGCCTGCGAGCGAGACGATTCCGGCGGGAACCTACAGCCTGCGGCTCGACGGCAGGGATTATCGCCTGAGCAACCTGAGCAGTGGTCCCATCCTGCGCTACGACCTCGGCACGGGGCGAGTGCTGGTCCGGGTCACCCGCTTCGATGAACTGCCAGGCCAGACCTGCGCCTCGACAGGCAGTAGCAGCGCCAACTTGCGGATCCAGCTCAACGATGAGCTACCGCTTCCGCTCGCACAAGGCGTCGTCTATCGGACCTCTTCGCCGCGGCGGATCGAAACGCGCGTGACGCACCCGGTGATCTGCTTCGATTTCGGAGCATCCGGTGGCAATCTGCGCCTCGACCTCACCAACTCCAACGGTGATGTGCTCCAACTGCCGGCGGTCCAGTTGGCTCAATACGCTCACCAAGGTGCGCTGCTCGAGGTCCGTTTACCGCCTGCGATTGACTGCTTCGGCTTCGCCGGCGCAAGTGCTCCCGCCGGTCCTGCGAGTGGGGATCTGATCTTCGCGAGCGGCGTCGAGGAAGAGGAGATCTACCCCGATCTGGCGGTGACGATCGTCGAGGTCCCCACGGCACTCGAACAGGAGTTCGCTTACCGCATCGAGGTGCGTAACCTCGGCTTGGGCCCGGCCTCGGCGGTGAGGGTAAGCGATTTCTACCCGAAAGTGGGCTCCCCTCGTTTCGTCGATGGCGGTACGAACTGGAACTGCACGGCGCATGGCGCAGCGTCTTGTGGCTCCGTTTCGAGCGGTACGGGTCCCGTGGCCGTAGTCAATGCCTCGATTCCGCCCGGCGGCACTTCCTCGCCGCCGCACTTGGAGATCAATGTGACGCGAGCCTTCGGTCAGTACGCGGTGGGCGAGCCGCTCGCGATCCAAGCCGCCGCCACGATCGGACCCTCCGCGCCTTACCCTGATCGTCTTCGTCCGAACAACTACGCACGACTGAATACCGTCGTCCCCCCCGCGATGGGGCCCGTGGCTCGTCCGGATGATTTCGTGACCGGGCAGGGGAATCCGCTCGCGGGCAACGTGTTCGCCGACAACGGGCACGGCCCCGACCATCACCTGATGAGCGCGCCGTTCTCGGTCGTCGCCGTACAGGGTGTGGCGTCCAATGTCGGCGCGCCGGTCACGGTCAGGCCGCCGCCCGCATGGGGCACCGTGCCTGCTACGGTCACGATCGCGGTGAATGGTGCCCTGAGCTTCGATCCGGGCGAAGCCTTCGTTCCGGTCGCAGCGGGGCAGACCGACACCGCGAGTTTCACCTACACCATCGGTGACTCGGGGGGATTCCAAAGCACGGCGACGGTGACCATCACCGTCAACGGCATCAATGATCCGCCCGTGCTCGGAGACGTCGCTTTCGATGTGCCGCTCGCTGGTGCGAGTTTTCCGCCTCCCGGTCTTCTGCAAAACAGCTTCGATCCCGACATCGGCGACACGCTCACGGTCACCCACGTGAACGGGAACGCGGTTTCCCCGAATGTGCCGATTGTGCTCCCTTCGGGAGGGAGCATCGTAATCTTTGCGAACGGGGACTTCGGTTATACGCCACCTCCGGGGTCCTCCGCCGGCCAGACAGATAGCTTCACGGTAACGGTGAGCGACGGCCAGCTTGCTGGCACGCTCACCGTGACCATGACCTTCCAATGATCGAGGGCCGTCGCGCGGGTTCTTGCGCGCGGCGGCGGCAGCAGGTTTCATGAGCGGGGATGAAGCGCCCCGCCACCCTCTTTTTCGACGACCTCGATTCGTCTCTTCCGCCACCGGTCGCGGCCCACCCTGCTCTGTCGGCGGTGATGGCCTTGGTGCGAGAGCTCGAGCTTCGCGATGACCCGCGGGTCCGTGAGGCGGTGCAGGTCATCGAGGTTCTCTTGCGACTCCATGCCGACGCCGAGACACTCGCCGCCACGCTCCTGCACGCCCTCGGCGATCGCCCGGAAATCGAAGCCTTACTGAAGGAGCATCCTCGCCTGCGCCCGCTGGTGGAAGGACAGCGCGCGGCGCGCAAGGTTTGGGAGATTTACCGCGACCGGCGTCCCGGCGAGGCGGAGGGCCTGCGGCGACTGTTGCTCGCGATCATCGGCGATTTGCGCGTGGTGTTGATGCTCCTCGCTCGGCAGCTGGTGCGGATGCGCGCGGCCCCCGCGCTCGATCCGAGTGCCCGCGAGAGGCTCGCGCGCCTCACGCTCGACATCCACGCGCCGCTCGCCAGCCGGCTGGGCATCTGGCAGCTCAAGTGGGAGCTCGAGGACCTCGCTTTCCGACATCTGCATCCGGAGACTTACCGGCGCATCGTGGAGCTGCTCGATGAGCGGCGAACGGATCGAGAGGCATTCATCGCGACCTGCATCGCGCGTCTACGCGAGGCGCTCGATCAGGCCGGGATCCGGTATCTCGACCTCGCCGGCCGGCCCAAGCACATCTTCAGCATCTGGAAGAAGATGCAGCGCAAGGGCGTCGAGTTCGGCGAGCTCTACGACATCCGCGCGGTGCGGGTGCTGGTCGAGGACGTGGCCGCCTGCTACGCGGCGCTCGGCGTGGTGCATTCGCTCTGGACGCCGGTGCCGGGGGAGTTCGACGACTATATCGCCCATCCCAAGGCCAACAATTATCGCTCCCTGCACACGGCGGTGATCGGCCCCGAGGGCAAGACCTTGGAGGTGCAGATCCGCACCCGCGAGATGCATGAGCACGCCGAGCTCGGTGTCGCCGCCCACTGGCGCTACAAGGAGGGCGGGGCTGCCGACGAGGCCTTCGAACGCAAGATCGCATGGATGCGACAGATGCTGCTCGAGGTCCGCGAGGAGGCGGAGGATACGGGACGACTTCTCGAGGGCGAACGTCCGGCACTCGTCGAGGACCGGGTCTACGTCTTGACCCCGCAGGGGCGGGTGGTGGACTTGCCAGCGGGTGCGACGGTGCTGGACTTCGCCTACTACGTGCATACGGAGGTCGGACACCGCTGCCGCGGGGCGAAAGTCAACGGGCGCATCGTGCCGCTCACTCATCGCCCGCGTTCCGGTGATCGGATCGAGATCATCACCGGCAAGGAGGCGGAACCGAAGCGTGATTGGCTGATTCCCCAGCTTGGCTATCTCAGCACCGCGCGCGCGCGGGGCAAGGTGCGGAGTTTCTTCCATCGTTTGGAACATGAGCGGAATGTCGCCGCCGGCCGAGAGTTGCTCGAGCGCGAGTTGCGCAAGCTGTCGCTCGAACGGGTCGATCTGGCGAAGGCATTGGAAAAACTGCGGTTCCAGAAGGTGGAGGACGTCTATGTGGCGCTGGCGCTCGGGGATCTCTCGCCCTCGCAGGTGGCGCGGGCCCTCGCCGATGAGGAAATCGTCCCGTCCGCGCCTCCGGTCGCACCGACGCGGCCGCGCCATCGGGAATCACCGGACGAAGGACTGGTCATCGAAGGTGTCGGCCGCTTGCTCACGACCCTCGCGCGCTGCTGCCAGCCGGTCGCCGGAGAGCCGATCGTGGGTTTCATCACGCGCGGTCGAGGAGTCAGCGTGCATCGCGCGGATTGTCCGCAGCTCCTGCGCCTCGCCGCCCGCGACCCGGCGCGAGTGCTCGAGGTGAGCTGGGGTACGCGCGCACAAGCCCTGCAGGAGGTGGGGATTCTGGTGCGAGCCTACGACCGCAAGCATCTGCTCAAGGATCTCACCCAGGCGATCGCCCATGCCGACGTGGACATCGCCGGTGTCGAGAGCCGGGTGATCGCCGATCAAGGACTCGCCGAACTCCGCTTCGGCCTCAAGGTGCGTGACTTCGGCCAGTTGTCCCGCCTTCTCGCTCAGCTCGAGGGCGTGCGCAACGTCATCGAGGCTCGGAGGATTCGATGATCGAGCGAGGACAGGCGCGGGCGGTCGTTCTTTTCGGCTGTGCGCTCCTCGCTGCGGTTTCGCTGGGGCTGGGACTGGTTTGGCTGCTCGGCGCAGGCTCGGAGCGGGCCGAACGATTGGCTCGTGCCGAGCGCGCCCTGGCCGATGGGCGACTCGCCGGTGCTGAAGGGGCGGTGGCGCTGTTCCTCGAGGTGTTGGCCGCGGAGCCGGACCAGGAGATGGCCCGCCAGGGCTTGCTGCGTGCCGGCGAGCGGGCGCTGAAAGCTGCACTTGAAGCCGCGGATCGCGGCGAGCGTGAGCGCGCGCTCGAGCTCCTGGGCCTGGCGCGCGCGGCCGGATTGTCGGGCCCGCGCATCGACGCGGTGCATGCGCAAGTCCGAGGGCTCGATCACCAGCGCGAGCAGCTTCTGGCCGAAGCGGCGCAGGCGGAAGCGGCAGGCGAGGCACCGCTCGCTTTGATCGCGCGGATCACGGCGGCGCTCGGCCGCGATCCGGGCGATGAGGAGCTGGCACAGCGCCGGGCGCGTCTCGTCGCCCAGCGTGCCTCCCTGGCGGCTGCCTGGTTGAGCGCGGGCGACATCGAACGGGCGCGGAGAGAGCTGGATGCGCTCCGGTCGCTGGCACCAGATCAGTCGGCGGTGATCGCGCTCGAGGCGGCCCTGCTCGACGCGGAGCGGGATGCCGCCGCGAGGAACGATCAGGAATAGCTCAGGGGCTCGGCCTTGCCGCGGAAGATCCGGTATACGAAAGCGGTGTAAGCGATGATCATCGGCAGCACCACCAGCGCCCCGACGAAGACGATGAACAGTGATTCGGGTGCGGCAGCGGCCTCCCAGATCGTCATCCGGTCGATGATGACGTAGGGGAAGAGGCTGTAGGCGAGGCCGTAAAAGGCAAGGAACAGGATGCCGATGGTGGCCGCAAAGGGCACCCACGCCCCGTATTCGTTACCTTCGGAAAGGCGCTTGGGCAGGCGCTTGAGGCTTCGCCAAAGGATGAAGAAAAGCAGGCCGGTGGTGAACGGGATGGGGGCGAGGAGGACGAGGTAAGGCAGGCTGAACCAGCGCGCGAAGATGCGCTCGGAGATGAGCGGCGTGGTCGCCGAGATCGCGAGGATGCCGATCAGCATCCACCAGAACCCGGCCTTCGCCCAGCGCACGGCGTCTTGCTGGAGCGCGCCCTCGGTCTTGACGATCAGCCAAGTGGCGCCGAGCAGCACGTAGGTGCCGGTCAGCGCAAGAGCGATCAGCGCCGCGAAGAGATACGCCAACGGCTCGCTGGCGAAGCCCGCCACGAAGCGGCCGAGCATCCAGCCTTGGGCGAGGGCGGCGAGGAGCGATCCGAAGAAAAAGGCGCGGTCCCACAAGGCGCGCTGATCGCTGCCTGCTTTTGCACGGAAGTCGAAAGCCACACCGCGCAGGATCAGCCCGCCCAGCATGATCGCCACCGGCAGATAAAGCGCGCCCAGAATCTCGCCGTGCGCTTTCGGAAAGGCGACCAAAAGCACGCCGATGCCCAGCACCAGCCAGGTTTCGTTCGCATCCCAGAAGGGCCCTATGGCGCCGATCATGCGGTCATGCGCTTCCTTGGGCGCGGCGGGGAAGAGGATTCCCACCCCGAGGTCGAAACCATCGAGGATGACGTAGGCGAGGATGGCAAGGCCCATCACGGCCATGAAGGCCAAGGGCAACCAGCCGGCAGGTGTGGCGAGATCGGGCATGGTGCAATCCTCAGGCGGGCATGGGCTCTGGGCGCGCGCCGAAAGGCGGAGCGTGTTCCGCCTTGGCGGCGAGGTAAAACAGCACCCGCACGTAGGCGATGGTCAGGATGAGATAGAGCGCGAGATACATCACCAGGCTCAGGCCGATCGAACCTGCAGGAACAGCGCCGGCGGCCTCCGCAGTGGTGAGAACCCCGGTTACGAGCCAGGGCTGGCGGCCGATCTCGGTCGTGTACCAGCCGGCCAGGGTGGCGATCCAGCCCGAGAAGCTCATCCAGAAGAGAAGCTTCAACACAGCCGGCGAGGGCCAGGCGCCGCGGCGCATCATCCAAGCGGCGAGCCAGCTCGCGACGAGCATGAGCAGCCCGACCCCGACCATGATCCGGAAGGACCAGAACACGGGCGCCACCGGAGGATGCTCGCCGATGAAGCGATCGAGGCCCGGTACTTCGCCGTCGAGCTCATGGGTGAGGATGAGCGAGGCGAGCTTGGGGATCTTCACCGCGTAATGCGTCGTGCGGGCCTGTTCATCCGGCCAGCCGATCAGGGTCAGCGGCGCGCCGCGCTCGGTTTCCCAGACTGCTTCGATGGCGGCGATCTTGGCCGGCTGGTGCTCGAAGCTGTTGAGCCCATGAAGATCCCCGACCACGATCTGCACCGGGATCAGCGCTGCCGCCATGAACACGCCGGTCCTTAGGGTCGTGAGCACTTCCGGCCGCTGGTCGTTGCGAAGGCGCCGCCAGGCCGCGATTCCCGCCATGAGGAATGCGACGGTGAGGAAGGAGGCGAGCATCATGTGCAGGAAGCGGTAGGGCATCGAAGGGTTGAAGACGATCGCCCACCAATCGGTCGCATGCGCCACCCCATCGCGCATCTCGAAGCCCGCCGGGGTCTGCATCCAGGAGTTGAGGGTGAGGATCCAGAAGGCGGAGAGCGTGGTGCCAAGCGCCACCAGAAAGGTCGCCAGCGTGTGCAAGCGCTCGCTCACCCGCCGGTAGCCGAAGAGCATGATGGCCAGGAAACTCGCCTCGAGGAAAAAGGCGGTCAGTACCTCGTAGGCGAGCAAGGGGCCGGCGATGTTGCCGACCGTGTTCATGAAGCCGGGCCAGTTGGTGCCGAACTGAAAACTCATGGTCACGCCGCTCACCACGCCCAAGGCGAAGGAGAGGGCGAAGACCTTGACCCAGAAACCGTAGATCTCCATCCACTTCGCATCGCCCGTGCGCCGGAAGCGCCATTTGAAGAACAGCAGCATCCAGCTCAGGGCGATGGTGATCGTCGGAAAGAGGATGTGGAAGCTGATGTTGGCGGCGAACTGGATGCGCGCGAGAAGAATCGGATCAAGCGAGGACATGGTCGCTTTCCTCGAGCGGGGATTGGGGTAGGAGTCCGGCCTTCTCGGCCAGGTCGAGCAGGGAAAGCAGGCGGCGGCCGAGCCGCAGGAGCTGGCGCAGCCGGGCGGGGGGCATGAGGCGGATTTGTTCGAGCCAGTCGGTGGCCTGTTCGATGAGTTCGTGCATCGCAGCCATCCGCTCGCGGGCGTAGAACTCTTCGGCGCTCGCCGGCTCGGTGAGCAGTGCCTCGCGCAGCATGGACAGGGTCGGCTCGACTTCCCGCCGGTGGCGTTCCTCGATCATCGTGCGGAAGATGAGCCAAAGGTCCTCGGGGGCGCGGTAGAACTCGCGGCGATCGTTCGGGCGGTGCTCGCGCCGGATCAGCCGCCAGGACTCGAGCTCGCGCAAGGCCACGCTCGCATTCGAGCGCGAGATACCGAGCCGCTCGCAGATTTCCTCGGCGCAAAGCGCTGTCGGGCTCAAGAACAGGAGGGCATACACCTGGCCGATGGTGCGGTTGATCCCCCAGCGCGAGCCCATCTCGCCGCAATGCAGGACGAAGCGTTCGATGAGCGGGGTGAGCTTCATTCTTTTCCGTGATTTCAGAAAATCGCGAAAGATATTAGCCAACAACGATAAGTGCCGCAAGGGTCATGCGCGACTCTTTTGGGTCGCCCACAAGGCGCGCCAGTCCTCGCCGGCACAGCGGCAGGCGGTTCCGACGGGGTCGGCGAGGAGCGAGGCAAGGGCTTGCGACCGGGGATGGCCGCTTGCTAACGGGCGCGGGCTTCGCGGCGCGACGCGATAGCCTTGCCTGGGCTTTACAGGGCGTGGATCAGCGCTTGGCGCCCAGGCTGGATTCGATCAGGGCGGCGAGGCGAAGCGCGGCCAGCACCATGCGCTCTTCGAGATGCGGGCGCATCTGTTCCAGATAACCCTTGGGCAGACGGCCTGGCCGGGGCGGGTAAAGCCCGAGGATTTCGATCAGGGCGCAGGACTCCTCCGCCCAGCGCTTGGGCGCGCTCGCCGACCAGCGATCGGTTTTACCGGGCTTTGCCGGCATCCGCTCGCGCAGCCGCGCGAGGTACTCCGCCTCCCTCAAGCCCCGCGATTCGAGCAATCCCGAATCCCACAGCGCGTGCAGGTTGCTGCCCCGCCCGCGAACATGCACCTGGAAGAGGTTACCGCCCCGATCGTCCGGGTAGCCTGCGTGCAGCGGCTGGTGGATGTCGGCGACGAGATGCACCGCCCATTTGAGCGCTTCTTCTCGCGCCGCGATCGGGGCGGAGCGCTCGCCAAGCAGGGTTGCCTGATCGCGCAGGGCGGCGACGATGCATTGACCCTCAGGACAGTCACGGGCTTCCTCAAAGCGGCAGCCGGCTTCGCGCGGGATATTGACGAAGTGCCAGCGCGCGGTCGCGCGCCCGCGCTCGGGGTCCTGGTCGCGAAGCTCATCAGCCCAGGTCGAGATGGCGGCAAGATCGCGGCCTTCTCCCAGCAAGTCCGCGACCGCCGCCCGGGCTTCGGGGGAAAGCCGCTCCTCGGCGAGAGCGGCGATCAGGCGATGCCCGAGCGGACCGAAGGCAGCGGCAGGGAACGCTGCGATCAGGGCGATGAAGAGGCATAACCAGCGCAAAAACGCGAATGACACGAGCGTCCCCCTGGCGGGCTGAACCGCTAGACTATCGCGCTTTCCCATCCACTTCGCGAGAGAGGATTTCGAGCATGGCCATCCGCATCGCGATCAACGGCTATGGCCGCATCGGCCGCAACATCCTGCGTGCGCTCTATGAGGGCAATCGGCGTTCGCGCATCGAGATCGTCGCGGTCAACGATCTCGGCGACGCCAAAACGAACGCCCACCTCACCCGCTACGATTCGGTGCACGGGCGCTTTCCAGGGGAGGTCGCGGTGGATGGCGAGTCCATGCTGGTCAACGGCGATCGCATCCGGGTGCTCGCCGAACGCGATCCGAGCAAGCTGCCGTGGGGCGAGCTCGGCGTCGAGATCGTGCTCGAATGCACCGGCTTGTTCACCAGCAAGGCGAAGGCGAGCGCGCATCTGGCGGCCGGCGCCAAGCGAGTCCTCATTTCCGCGCCTGGCGGGGAGGATGTGGATGGCACCTTCGTGTTCGGGGTCAATCACGACCAGCTGAGCGCGCGGCATCAGGTGATCTCGAACGCCTCCTGCACGACCAACTGCCTCGCACCGGTGGCCAAGGTCCTGCATGAAAAGATCGGCATCGTGCACGGGCTGATGAACACCATCCATGCCTACACCAACGATCAGGTGCTGATCGACGTCTTCCACAAGGATCTCCGGCGAGCGCGCGCAGCCGCGCTGAGCCAGATTCCGACCAAGACCGGTGCGGCGGCGGCGGTGGGCTTGGTCTTGCCGGAGCTCAAGGGCCGGCTCGACGGTTTCGCCGTGCGCGTACCGACGAGCAACGTCTCGCTCATCGATCTCACCTTTGTCGCCATGCGCGAAACCAGCGCCGAGGAGATCCACCGCATCATGCGGGAAGCGGCAGAGGGGACCTTCCGCGGCATCCTGCGGGTCAATGAGGAGCCCTTGGTCTCGATCGACTTCAACCACGACCCGCACAGCGCCATCTTCGATGCCACGCAGACGCGGGTGATGGGCGGCACCCTGTGCAAGGTGCTCGCCTGGTACGACAACGAGTGGGGCTTCTCCAACCGCATGTTGGACATGGTCGAAGCCTGGGCGCGCGCACGCTGAGCGCGCTCAGCCCGCCTTCGAATCGAGCCCGAGGGCGGAAGCCAGCGCCGAACGCGCGGCAGCGAAGGAGAAATGCGCCTCGACGTTCGCGAGGCCGGCTTCCGAGAGCGTGAGCCACAGCGCCTCGTCGCGATAAAGACGGAGAATCGCTTCGGCGAAGCGCTCCGCGTCTTCGGCGATGAGCACGTCCACCCCGTCGCGAAGCCCCATGCCCTCGGCGGCGATCGGTGTGGCCACTACTGGCAGGCCGCTCGCCATGGCCTGGTTGATCTTCCCCTTGACCCCGGCCCCGTAGCGCAAAGGCGCGAGCGCGACCCGGCAGCGATCGAGCCAGGGTTCGATCTCCGGAACGTAGCCATGAAAACGCACCCCCGGGCGCTGCCCGAGCGCCGCCACCTCCGGCGGCGCCTTGCTGCCCACGAGGTGAAGCTCGACGTCGGGGCGCTCGCGCCGCACGCGGGGAAGAATGTCTTCGACCAACCATTTGGCGGCATCGACGTTGGGAGGATGCTGGAAGCCGCCGACGAAGAGCAGCCCCGCCCGCTCGCCGAAGCCGCATCGGCGCCCGCGAAGTTCGTGGACGTTGGAGATCACGGCGACGGGGATCTCGGGCGCCTCGCGAGCGAGCAGCTCGCGCTCGAAGGGGCTGACGACCACCGTCAGATCCGCTGCGCGCATGCACCCCAACTCCGCGTGCCGCGTGCGCTCGGCAGCACGAGCAAGGGCCTCATCGCCGCTCAGTTCGGCCAGCCGTTGCTCGCGCAGGAAGTGAAGATCCACAGTGTCGAACAGCACCTTCGCTTTGGGGGCATAGCGGCGCACCAGCGGCAGCCAGGCGCTGGCGACGTAGTGGCGGGAAATCCACACGCTGTCGAAAAGCGGCCCTTGGCTTTCGAGAAAGGCGACTGGGTCCTCTGCGAAGGGGGCGTACCACGCCTCGATGCCGAGCCGCTGCAGGGCCTCGGTGTAACGCCCCTCGTAGCGGCGGTTGTCGGCGATGAAACTCACTTTGCAGCCAAGCTCGCGGGCAAGGCGCATCAGGTTGAACAGGCGCAGGGAGCCCGAATCCTGATCGGGGGTCGGTACCGTGGCGTCGATGAAAAGAATTCGGTGACGCACCCGATGCTCGCGTGCGCGTTCAGGATCGCTGCCCGGGGCGGGTTGCCGCGCGAGCGCCTCTTGCCAGCGCGCGCGGAATTTCTCCTGGTTGAGCACCTGGTAGCGCTTGGTGCCGGCGGATAGGTCGGTGCCCGAGGTGATGCCCTCGTGGTGGATCACTTCCGAGCGCGGCTGGTAATACACCTTGAGACCCGCTTCGCGCACTTTGAAAGCGAGGTCGGTGTCTTCGTAGTAGGCGGGTGCGTAGTGCGCATCGAAGCCGCCTAAGCGCTGAAAAAGATCGCGGCGGATGGCGATCGCCGCGCCCGAGCAATAATCGACCTCGCGCAGGTAGTTGTAGCGGGGATCGGCGGGATCGCCGAAGCGGCCGTAGTTCCAGCCGGAAGCATCCGCGAAGACGATGCCGCCGGCCTCCTGCAATCGTCCGTCGGGATAGATCAGCTTTGCACCGGCAAGGCCGCAATCAGGCGCGGTCGCGAAGGTGGCGAGCAAAGCCTTGAGCCAACCGGGACGCGGCTCGGTGTCATTGTTGAGGAACACCAGAAACTCGCCGCGCGCGATTTCTGCGCCGGCGTTGCAGGCAGCGATGAAGCCGCGATTGTCGGGCTGCCGCAGCAGGCGCAAACCCTCGATCCGAGCGAGCGCCTCCGCGCTTCCATCCGGGGAGCCATCATCCACCACGATCACTTCGCAGGAGGGAAGCTCAGGATCCTTGGCGAGCGCGCGCAGGCAGGCGGCGGTGTAGGGAAGCTTCCCGTAGACCGGGATGATGATCGAAGTGAGCGGCCGTTCCGCCCGCGGCATGCGCTCCGGAAGCGCGGTGCTTGCGGGAGCCGCTGCGGCCGTAGGCGGCGCGAGCGATGGCGCGATCACGGCACGGCGGCGAAAAGCGTGCCGGAGGGTGCCGAGCAAACCGCGGCTTCGCAGGCTCGTTCGGATCCGCGAAAGAAGACCGACGCTGCGGCGCAAGCGAAACCGCCAGCGATCGCGGAGGCGCCTTAGCCTCGCGGCAAGGGATCGCAGCGGGGCGGTGTATCTCCAGCTGCGGCTGTCGAGGATATTGGCGAGGCGTCGTTCGGTCTGGTCGAGCTGCGCCGTGAGCGTTGCGAGAGCGGCCTCGCGCTCCGCGAGACTCCGTTCGCGGGCTTGGAGCTGGTCGGTGAGCGAGCGACGTTCCTCCTCGAGCTGCGTCGCGACCTCGATCATGCGGTCACGCTCTTCGCGGTAACCGCAAGCCTCCTCTTTCAGGGCCAGCGCCCACTGGAGCCGCTCCTCGGCGAGCGCAGCCTGCTCCTCGGCCCATTGCGTGCGCCTCTCGAGTTCCGCGAGCAGGCCCTGGTTCTCGGCGCGAAGGCGATCGCGCTCGATAGCGATTGCAATCTGTTGGCCGCCTGCAAGCCTCGCGGCAAGCACCGAAGCATCGGCGCGGCCGAAGGCGGCCTGTGCACCGCGGGCCGGCATGCGAAGCTGCGCTTCGTAAGCCGCCGCCATTTGGGCGAGCGTGCGCGGAGGATGCGCAAGCGCCCTGCGGGCGACCGAGGCAAGGCGCTCGGGCTGCGAAAGCAAGGCTTCGAGCTTTCCGGCGATGGCCTCGGGGTCGGGTGCCACCAGGAATCCGTCCTCCCCATCGCGGATCCGTTCCGCGAGGGCGCCGACGCGGGTGGCGAGCACCGGTACGCCAAGCATCCGAAGCTCGCTCAAGGTGTAGGAGAAGCTCTCCGAGACGCTTGCGGGAATCAGGGCGAGATCGGGGGCGATGCGCTGGATGAGGCGCGGAAGCTCCTCGCGCTGGTAATCGAGCTCGATGTGAACCCCGCTCAAGCCGAAGAAACGCATCCCGGCGACACCCGCGCCGAGTAGGTAGAACTCGACGGCGCCGGCGAGGCGCTGAAGCAAAGGACGCAGCAGCCGCTCGCCTTTGCCGCCTTGCACCCGCCCGAGCACCAGCACCCGCGGGCGAGGACGCGCAGGCGGCATTTCCCAGACGGCGGGGAGGGGTCGCACCCCATGCGGGATGACCACCTGCGGGAGCGCGCTCAGTTCGGGCGCGAGCTTGAGCAGAATGGTCGCCATCGCGTCGCTCGGGGCCACGAGCGTCGCCTCGCTCGCCAAGAGCGCTTGCACGTAGCGCTCGCGCAGCTGCCACCAGCGCTCGGCGCTGAGTCTGGGCAGCGGCCAGGGGTCGTCCTCGCTGAGGCGCGCGCGAAGCTCGGCGAAGTCGAAGCGCCGCGCGGGGTCCTCGAAGCGCTCGTGGAGGAAGGGCCAGAGCGGATAAGGGTCATGCGCGACGACCAGCGTGGGAAGCTTGAGCCAGAGCGCATCGAGGGCGTGACCGATGAGCGAGGAGACGACCAGCCCGGCCACGCCGAAGCGTTCGACGATGTCGCCAAGCGCCGCGCGGTAGCCGGGATGGCTGAGCTCGCTGCCATGGATGGCCGGATGCAGCGGATAGATGGCAAGAGGGCTGCGCAGGCCGGGCTCGAGCAGTTCGAGAACGCTCGCGCGCTCGGGGCTTTGTTTGTCGCCGCGTGCGATGAGCAGCAGGTGGTGGAAGCCGTTCGCAGCGCTCGCGAAGTCGTTCACGAAGCGCTCGACGCCGCCGCCCCAACCATGCACCAGATGCAGCAGGACGGGACGCCGATCGAGCCCCGGATGACCATGGCCAGCGAGCGCACCCGGCAGGGCAGCGCGGAGGCCAGCGATGAGCGGGTGATTCCCCAAGGCGCGGGGCGCACCGTTGCGTGCAGCGAGCAAGCGGTCGAAGAGCAAATAGGGCCCTTCGTGGCCGCATCCAGCGGGCCACCAGGAAAGTGCCGGAGATATGCCAGCGGCGGGGATGAGCTCCCCTCCGCCCAGACGCCAACAGCTGGCATCGAGGGCCGTCAAGCTCGCCTCCAGGGATTCGGCCGAGAGCGGGGAAAGCTCGCTCAACCCAGGGTCGAGCGGGCCGAAAGGAGCCTCAGCGAAGCGCGAAGCCTGCTCGAGACGAGGGATCCAGTGCTCAGGCAGCCACGCATCCGAAGCGACCACGAGCAGGGGCAGCGGCCGGTCGCCGCGGTGGGCGAGGAGGGCCTCCAGCGCGTCGGGCCAGCGCGGGGCGCTCGGGACCCAAACGGCGCCTGGCGGAGCGCTGCCCTCGGGACCGGCGAAAAGGAGCTCCTGGCCGGGCAAGATCGCGGCGAGCTCGGCGAGCCGTTCAGGCTGCGGCGGTCTTTCGCCCCAGAGGCCGAGGATCATGGTGGGCGCTTCGCTTCGTGATGACTCGGCCGACAAGTTCGAGTGCCACGGCGGTCAAAAACCGACATTATCGGCCAAGGCGGGCTATGACGTCAGGCTAGAATCCGAAGGATGCCTTCAATCCGCCCTCACGCCGCTCGGCTCGGTCTGGCCTTGCGACGGGCGCTCCTCCGCGCCCTTTGGCTGGCGTGTGGGATTCTCGTCGGCTTCATCACCCTTTGGGTGGCCTACCTCGACGGGCGAGTGCGACGCGATTTCCTCACCCTCGAACGCCCACAGCCGACTCGCGTCTACGCCAGGGCGCTCTCCGTGTCCCCGGGCGAGCCACTCGACGGTGAGCTTCTGCGCGAGGAGCTTCAGGCGGCCCGCTATCGGGAGCTCGTGGGTGCGCCGGTGCCCGGCAGTTACGAACGCCGGGGCGAGCGCTGGTGGATCCATCGTCGCGCTTTCGCCGATGGGGATGGACGGCACCCGGCCCTCCGCTTCGAGCTCAGGATCGCCGGCGGCCGCGTGCTCGATCTGCGCGACGGGGCGGGCCGGGCCCTCGCCGAGGCGCGGCTCGATCCCGTGCGTATCGCCACCCTTTACGGTGGCCGCATCGAGGAGCGCCGGCCGCTGCGTTTGAGGGAGGTGCCCAACCGCGTGCTCACCGCATTGCAGGCGGTGGAGGATCGCGGCTTCAAGCGTCACGGTGGCATCGACCCTTGGGCGGTTCTGCGGGCGCTTTGGGTCAATTTGCGCGAAGGACGGCTGGCGCAGGGCGGCTCCACGATCACCCAGCAGCTCGCCCGCCAGCTTTGGCTTGGGCGCGAGCGCAGCTTTTGGCGCAAGTTCAACGAGGCGCTGATCGCGGTCATCCTCGAGTGGCGTTTCGACAAAGGGCGCATCCTCGAGGCCTATGTGAACGAGGTCTATCTTGGCCAGCACGGTGCACAGGCGGTGCACGGCTTCGCCGCCGGCGCCGAGTTTTGGTTCGGAAAGGAGCTGCAAGCGCTCGATACGGCCGAAATCGCCCTGTTGGTGGGACTGATCCGAGGCCCTTCCTACTACGATCCGAGGAGGCATCCTGAGCGGGCGCGAGCGCGGCGCGATCAGGTGCTCGCCCAGATGTTCGAGACCGGCCTCATCGACGAGGCCGAACTCGTCGCAGCGCGCCGATCGCCGCTCGGGGTGGCCCGAGAGGCGAGACTGCCTCGCAATCGCCATCCGGCCTTCCTCGAACTCGTCGAGCAACAGCTCGCGGCCGATTTTCCGAGGCATTCGCTGATGGGTGCCGGGCTTTCCGTGCATACCACGCTCTCGCCGGCGCTTCAGCGGCGTGCGGAGCTCGCGCTGGCCGAAAGCCTGCGGGCCATGGATCGCGAGGGCGAGTCGCTGCAGGGAGCGGTGGTTCTAGTCGAGAGCAGCAGCGGTGAAGTGCTGGCGCTGGTGGGCGACCGCTCGGGGGAGGCGCATGGATTCAACCGGGCGCTTCAGGCGCGCCGTCCGGTCGGTTCGCTGATCAAACCCTTCGTTTATCTGCTCGCTTTGGCCGATCCGGGGCGTTTTCATCTGGGAACGCCGCTCGAAGACGCGCCGATCGCCGTTCCTCTAAGCCGCGGCCGCGTTTGGCGGCCGGAGAATGCCGATGGCCGCTACCTCGGTCGTGTGCGGCTCATCGATGCGCTGGCGCAGTCGCGCAACCTTCCTTCCGTTCGACTCGGCCTCGCTGTCGGGCCGGCGCGGGTCGCGGCGCTGCTCGGGCGCCTGACCGGTCAGCCGGTGGCCGAGGCGCATCCCGCGCTGCTGCTCGGGGCGCTCGAGCTCAGTCCATTCGAGGCGGCTCAAGCCTATGAGTTTCTCGCCAGCGGCGGTCGGTTCGTGCCGCTGCGCGCGGTACGCGCCGTGCTCGATGCGGAGGGCCGCGCGATCGGTCGCTATCCCGTCAAGGGGGAACGGCTTGCCGAGGGGCGTGCAGCACCGCTCGTCGTCTTTGCCCTCCAGGAGGCAGTGCTGAGCGGAACGGCCAAAGCGCTCGCGCGGGACGGCTTCCTCGAGCGTGGTATCGCGGGCAAGACGGGTACGAGCAACGATCGCCGGGACAGTTGGTTCGCCGGATTCAGCGGCTCGCATCTCGCGGTCGTGTGGGTCGGCCGGGACGACTTCGCGCCCACCGGATTGATGGGAGCCACCGGGGCGATGCGGGTTTGGGCGCATCTTTTCGCCAAGATTCCGACGCGTCCCCTACTCGCGGATCGCCACGCGGCACTCGAATGGGCCTGGATCGGTCCGGAAGGGGAGGTGAGCGGGCCGGGCTGCGCCGGCGCTCGAGCCTTGCCCTTCCTCGCCGGTCATGCCCCCGCGGGTGACTCGCGCTGCGCCGGTTTCGGGTGGGATCTGCGAAAATGATTCCATGTCGTTCCTCCCTCGCATTGCGGCTGGCCTGATCGCCCTCGCCGCCCTCGTGGCTTGCGAGCGCCGACCTTCCACACCGCTGCGCGAGGAGCCTCCGCCCAGACCAGCACCGCACGCCGACCGTCTGGCCGCTTTGCGCAGTGCCGCCGAGGCGACGCCGACCGCGCTCGAGGTCCGTCCGCTTCCCGATCCGGGGGTCGAGGATCGGCTCGCAGAGGCCGAGCGCTTGGAGGCCGACGGCCGCTACTCAGAGGCGGCGGTTCTCATCGAACAGGCGCGGGCGCGCGACCCCGAATCGCCGAAGGTCCTCCAGCGGCTTGCCGAAAACGCGTTCCTTCGCGGTGACCTCGATGCCGCCGAGCAATGGGCGCGCGAGGCCGAGCGGCATGGGCCGGGCGTGGGCTCGCTTTGCACACGCCATTGGCTCCTGATCGCCGAGGTGGAGAGCTTGCGCGGGCGCGCGGAGGAATCGCTTCAAGCCCGCGAGCGGGCCGCGCGTTGTGCGGTCGAGCGGCCGCCGCGATTCTGAGCGGGGCAAAGCGCATGTCCGCGCAAGCCGCGAAGGGTCTTGGGGGTTTCCATCGAGATCTCGAGGCTTCGCGGGCGGCGCAGGCGTTCGCCGAGGGTGGGCCGTTGGCGCGCGTTCTCGGGGATGCTTTCCGGCCGCGCCCGGGGCAGCAGCGGATGGCTTACGCGGTCGAACGGGCCTTAGAGGAGGGTCGTCACCTCATCGTCGAGGCTGGAACCGGCATCGGCAAAACCTTCGCCTACCTCGTACCGGTTCTGCTCTCGCGCAAGAGGGTGTTCATTTCCACCGCCACCCGCGCGCTCCAGGATCAGCTGTTCAAGGAGGATCTGCCTTTGGTGTGTCGGGCGCTTCGGCGTGAACCCAAAGTGGCCTTGCTCAAAGGGCGGGCCAACTATCTGTGCCACTACCGCTTCGAGCGCGCCTTGACCAGAGGCGCCCGTAGCCGCGAGGACGGTCTTGTGCTGGGCGCTCTTGACGCCTGGAGGCGTCAGGACGAGACCGGTGATCTCGCCGAATGCGACTTCCTCCCCGAGGACTGGCGGCTCCGATCGAGGATCACCTCGACCGCGGACAACTGCCTCGGCATGCAGTGCCCGCATTTCGATGCGTGCTTCGTGCGCAAGGCCCGGCAGCGTGCGCGCGAGGCTGACATCGTCGTCATCAACCATCACCTCTTGCTCGCCGACTTTCGGCTGCGCGAAGGCGACTTCGGCGAACTGCTGCCGACGCCGGAGGCCGTGATCGTGGACGAGGCGCATGCTTTCGGTGAGGTCGCCTTCCAGGCCTTCGGGGAGCAGCTGAGCAGCTTTCAGGTCGCGGCGTTGCTCGAGGATCTTCGCGATGAGACCGATCTCGCCGCCGAGGCGCCGTTGCGCCAGGTGCTTGCAGATCCGGTCGCGAACCTGGAGGCCGCGTTTTCCCGTGCACGCGAGCGCTTCGCCGAACTTGCCGATGAACAGGGCGCGCGCGAGCGACTCGATGAACCGGTTCGCGAAGACCTGCAAAGCCTCACCGAGGCGCTGAAGGGCCTTCGCGGGGCGCTTTTGGAACTCTCGGCGGCGAAGCCCGAACTCGCCCGTCTTGCGAAACGGGCGGAAGAGCTTGCGACCCGCACGGAAGCGTGGCTCGACGGGGAGCATCGGGCGATGGATGAGACATCGCCGCAGCCGCAGCGAGGCGCGCAGCGCTGCGCGTGGTACCAGCGAAGCCACGGCGGCTTCCGTTTGTGTTCGGTGCCGCTCGAAGTGGCGAAGCCTCTCGCCGATTGGCGCAAGGTGCTTCGAATCCCTTGGGTGTTCACCTCGGCCACTTTGGCGGTCGATGGGTCCTTCGAACACCTGCAACGGGAGTGGGGTCTTGCGGGGGCGAGCACGCTCCGGATCGAAAGCCCCTTCGACTACCAAAGCCATGCTCGCCTCTACGTGCCTCGCGATTTCCCCAACCCGAACCGTAAAGAAGCACATCGTCAGCAACTGCTGGCGCTCGCCATGCGGCTTCTCCGCGCGAGCCAGGGCCGCGCCTTCTTGCTTTTCACCTCGCATGAGGCTTTGCAATGGTTCGCCAAGGCTTTGCGGCAGGAGCAACAACGGGGGGCTTTCCCTTGGCCTTTGCTCGTGCAAGGAGATCGCCCGCACCATCAGCTCCTCGATGCTTTCCGAGAAACCCCGGGCGCGGTTCTTCTCGGCACCGCGAGCTTCTGGGAGGGGGTGGACGTGCCGGGGCAAGCGCTTTCGCTGGTGATCATCGATAAACTCCCCTTCGCAAGTCCGAATGACCCCCTGCGCGAGGCGCGCGCGCGGGCGTTCGAGGCGAGCGGCGGAGACCCCTTCCTTGAGCTCGACCTGCCGGAGGCGGTGATGGCGCTCAAGCAGGGCGCTGGCCGTTTGATCCGCGGGGAGGATGATCGAGGGGTTTTGGTGATCGCCGATCATCGGCTGCTGACCGCGAGCTACGGGGAGCGATTCTTGAACAGCCTGCCGCCCATGGATCGGGCGAACGACGAGGCGGAAGTGCTTCAGTTCTTGCTTTCGATTTCATGAGCGATCCGGTGATCCTCGCCCTCGAGGCGAGTGGGGAACCTGCGAGCGTTGCCCTGCGGTTGAGAGACGGCCGGGTGCTCGAGCGCTTCTCGAGCGGGGAGAAGCAGAGCGCGTTTCTGTTGCCTGCGGCGGACGCCCTGCTCTCCGAGGCGGGTCTTGGGCTCCGCGATATCGGGTTGATCGCGGTCGGTCGGGGGCCTGGCGGCTTCACCGGGGTGCGCTTCGCCCTTTCGGTGGCGCAGGGTCTGGCCTACGGTCTTGGCATTCCGACCGTGGGGATCTCGACGCTGGCTGCGCTGGCGCTGGATGCGGCACACCGCGCCCGCGCCTCCGAGGGCGAGGCGGTGCTCGCCCTGCTCGATGCGCGAATGGGAGAGCTTTACGGAGGGCTCCTCCGTATCGGCGGCGCGGGGCTGATCGAGGCGATTTCGGAGGAGTTCCTGGCCGCTCCGGCGGCCATTCCAAGACGGTTCGAGACTTCCTCTTTCCGCATCGTCGCCGGGGCTGCCATCGAGTCCGATCCGGGTCTCTTCGCCTGGCTTCAGGGGAAGGGAGTCCGCTCGATGGCACAGGCCCGCCCGCACGCGGCCCGCATCGCCGAGCTCGGGCTCGCCGCTTGGCGCCTGGGGCGTGCCGGTTCCCCCGCATCGCTCGCTCCGGCGTATCTGCGCGACAAGGTGGCGCTCACCGAGGCGGAGCGGCGTTCAGAGCAGACTTAGATAGCCCGTCAGGGTGAGCAGGAGGATGCCGATGAGGTTGAGCACGAGCCCTTCGCGCGCCATGCGTTGCGCGGGAACCAGCCCGCTTGCGTAGACCACCGCATTCGGGGCCGTGGCCACCGGCAGCATGAAGGCGCAGCTCGCGGCGAGCGCGGCCGGGAGCATGAACAGCGCCGGATCGACGCCGCTCGCGCGGGCGGCGGCCGCGAGCACCGGCATCGCGAGTGCGGCTGCGGCGGTGTTGCTGGTGATCTCGGTCAGGAAGATCATCACGCTGCTCACGGCGAGGACGATGAGGAGCGGCGGGAGCGCCGCCATGGCGCCCAGTCGCTCGGCGAGGATGGCGCCCAGCCCCGAGACCGAAAAAGCGGAGGCGAGCGCGAGTCCGCCGGCGAAAAGCACGAGGATTCCCCAGGGAATGTCCGTCGCTTGCTGCCACGAAAACAGCCTGCCGCCCCGCCCATCCGGCAGGAGGAGCAACATGAGCACTGCGAGCAAGGCGACGGTGGCGTCGTTGGCTCCGGAGAGTCCCAAAACGCCGGCCCAGCCACCGGCAGGCTGCGTGCGGAAAATCCACAGCGCCACCGTGAGCACGAACACGGCGAGCACGCGCCGCTGCGCAGCGCTCATCCCCGGCTCGGGCGCGATCCCCTCGAGGGGTGGACAGCGGCGCGGCAGTCCCCGTGTCAGCCAGAGCGCCACGATGGGAAGAAACACGGCGAGGAGCGGCAAGCCGAAGCTCACCCACTCGAGAAAGCCGATGTCTCGGCCGCTCGTCTCTCGATATACGCCGAGGAAGATCAAATTCGGAGGCGTGCCGATCGGCGTACCGAGCCCGCCGATGCTGGCGCCATAGGCGATCGCGAGCAGCAGGGGGATCGTGAGGGCCGATTTGAAGGGATGAGGCTCAAGCAGGGCGAGCGCGATCGGCATCAACATCAAGGCGGTGGCTGTGTTCGAGATCCACATGCTGAGCAGGCCTGCGCTCAAGGTGAAGGCGAGCACCAGACGTCGCGGCGAGGAGGTGCCGATCGCCGCGATGATTGCCAATGCGAAGCGATGGTGCAGACCGACCGCGACGAGGGCTCGCGAGAGCATGAAGCCGCCGGCGAGGAGCAAAATCGCCTCGTGCCCGACCGCGGCCGCGACCTGTGCAGGACTGAGCACGCCGAACAGCGGGAGCAGGGTCAGCGGAACGAGGGCGGTGACCGGCGCCTCCACCGCCTCGCTGATCCACCACAGCGCACACCAGACGACGACACCGAGGGTGATCGCTGCGGCCCAAGGCATACCGGCCCGATGGGCGATGAGTCCTGCGAGCAGAGCGATCGCGGGGCCGAGGAACAGCAGCAAGGGACGGATGCTTACGGGGCGCATGATCGCGCCTACCATGCCCCGATGAGCCGAGACTGCCAAGTCGTGGCGCTGACGGGGGCGACCGGGAGAATAGGGGCTCACTTGCTCGCCCTGCTCCTTTCGCGCGCCTTCCGAGTGCAGGCCATCAGTCGGAATCCGCCTCTGGCGGGGCTGCCCGAGGAGCGTGTGCGCTGGATTCGCGCCGAGCTTTCCCTGGGTTGGCCCGAGGACGCCGATGCGCCGTGTTTGCTCTCCGCGGGGCCTCTCGCGGAGCTCGCCGAGGGTTTCCGCAGGCGGCCGCCTCAGGGTCTCAGCCGGTTGATCGCCCTCTCCTCTACCAGCATCCGGTTCAAGCAATCCTCGACGGATCCGCGCGAGCGTGAGCAGGCCGAGCGCCTGCTCGCGGCCGAGCAAAGCCTCGCCGCGACTTGTCGCGCGATCGGCGCCCACCTCACCCTGCTGCGTCCGACGCTCATCTACGGCACAGCCTCCGAGCCTCGCCTCGGACCGCTGATCGCCTTTGCGCGCATCACCCGCATCCTGCCCTTGCCCTGGCCGGCGCAGGGGCTGCGTCAGCCGGTTCATGCCGAGGATCTCGCCGCGCTGATGCTCGCGCTCCTCGAGCACCCGCGCGAGGGAATTTTCGAGGTGGGCGGCGGTGAGCGTCTTTCGGTCGCTGAGATGATCGAAAGGATGGTGCGAGCCGAAACGGGCTCACCTCTGCTTGCCGTCCCTATGCCGGCGCGCTGGATCGAATCGATCTTTCCTCGCTGGCGCGGGCCGTTGTCGCGGCTCGGTCAGGATCAGTTGCCTAGGCCCGAACCCGAGCTCGAGGCCCTCGGCTGGAGGCCGCGTCCATTCCTGGGCGCGCGCTGAACGCTCAGACGACCGCGGCGGTCATGATGCGTCGCAACATCGCATCGCAACGAAAAAAATCGTTAGGGATTCGTTGCCAAGCTCGAGCGGTGGTCTCTAAGATAGGTTCGCCGTCCGGCTTCTTCGTTCGTCTCGAGAGGGGAAAATTCCCGATGTCCGTCCGAGTCTCGCTCTTTGCCGTGTTCGCCGCTGCGGCTCTGGCTGCGTGCTCGAGCAGCAGCAATGCGCCGCGAGCCACGCCTGCGCCGCCTGCCACCAATAGCGATGGGTCTCTGGTCACCGCGGTCATCACCGCGCGCTTCGATCCGAGCGCTGGCGTGGTGCCCTTCCCGACCAATCTCTTGCTCTCCGGCACGCGGGATTTGACGCTCAACATCCCGGGTGAGAGCCCGACCAACCCGGCCGATCCGGTGCGGGCGCTCAACGCCCTCGATGGCTTCAGCACGGTGGCGCCGTGGGTGACGACTTTTTCGGCTGCACCGGCCCCGGCGAGCATCGTCGCAGGCACGACGGTGCGGGTTTTCGAGGTCAACCTCACCGGTCCAGGCGGCGGCGTCACGGGTATCGTGCGCGAGCTCACCGCAAATCAGGAGTTCGTGACGGCGCTCGCGCCCTCCGATACGTCGGGGCGGACGCTGGCGATCATCCCCACCCGGCCGCTCAAACAGCTCACCTCGTACATGGTGGTGCTCACCAACGGCATCCGCGATGCCCGCGGCAACGATGCCACGCCGGATCAGGCTTATTTCCTGGCCAAGCGCACCAGCCCGCTGTGCGTGAATGGCCAGAGTACCGATCCGCTCCTGCCGGCGAGCACGGCCTGTGCGCTCGAGCCGCTGCGTCAGTTGGTGAACTCGCAGGAAGCGGCGGCGAACTCCCGCGGCATCCCGCGCGAGCGGATCATTCTCTCGTGGGTGGCGACCACCCAAGGGATCACGCCGGTGCTGCAAGCCGTCCGTTCGACGGTCACGGCGCGCTCTGTGCAGCTCGCGCGCACCGGCCTCACCACGGCCATCGCTGGGCTGCCACCAGTGGCCGACATCTACATCGGGGTCATCTCCCTGCCCTACTACCTCGAGGTGCCGACCGCGGCCAATCCCACGGCGGTGCTCACGGGCCGCTGGCGGGCGCGTCCGGGTGCTTACGTGCCGCCGTTCAACCAGGCGGGGCTTGATCCCAACTCGGACAACATCACCTTCGCCAATCCCTTCCCAGTGAAGAACGCCGATGTGCTGGTGCCGGTGCTGCTGACGGTGCCGAACGCCAACTCCGGCCGTACCCGCCCCGCCGCGGGCTGGCCGGTGGTGATCTTCCAGCACGGCATCACCCGCAACCGCACCGACGCGATCGGCATCGCCGCGACCATGGCGGCGCAGGGTTTCGCCGTGGTGGCGATCGATCAACCCTTGCACGGGCTGCCGCCGAATGATCCCTTCGCGATCGGCAACACGCCCTTCGCCCAGCTCGGGGCGCGCGAGCGCACCTTCAACGTCGATCTGATCAACAACCAGACGGGGGCGCCCGGGCCGGATGGGATTCCCGATCCATCCGGGGCGCACACGATCAACCTCTCGAGCCTGCTGACTTCCCGCGACAATCTGCGGCAGGCGATCGCCGATCTGTTCCACCTGGCGGCGAGCGTTCCTGGCATGGACATCACGGGCGATGGTCTTGGCGATTTCGACGGCTCGCGGGTGGCGTTCGTCGGTCAGTCGCTGGGGGCGATGGTGGGGACCGGCTTTCTGGCGCTCGAGCCGACGGTGACGGTGGGCGTGCTCAATGTGCCCGGCGGCGGCATCGCTCGCCTGCTCGATGGCTCGCCCACGTTCGGGCCGCGTATCCGGGCCGGTCTGCAAGCCGCCGGGGTTCAGCCGGGGACGCCGGACTATGACCGCTTCATGGTCGCTGCGCAGAGCGCGGTGGATTCCGCCGACCCGATCAACTATGGCATCGCCTCGCTCAACAACCGCATCCTGCTCCAGGCGGTGGTCGGGAATCCGGCAGCCAACGTCCCGCCCGATCAGGTGGTTCCGAACACGGTCAGCGGCGCGCCGCTTTCCGGAACCGAACCGCTGATCGCCGCGCTCGGGCTGAGCACGATCACCCAAACGACTTCCGCGGCCGATGGCATCCGCGGCGCGGTGCGCTTCATCGCCGGTGACCACGGTTCCTTGCTCAGTCCCGCGGCCTCGCCGGCCGCCACCGCCGAGATGCAGGGCCAGATGGCGAGCATGATCGTCTCCGGCGGCACGGCGGTGCAGGTGAGCAACGCCACCGTCATTCGCACCCAGTAAGGCCAGGTAGAGGGCATCGAAACATGAACGACAAGCTGATCCGCTCCTTCCGTCGTCCTCGCCGCGCGCCCGCTCTCGCGCCGCTGGCCGCCGCGGTTGCGCTCGCCCTCGGCGGACTCGCCCCTTCCGGCGTAGTCCGGGCCTTCGATTTCGAGAGGGGCGAGCTGTCGGGCTCCTGGGATACGACCATCTCGTACGGGTTCGGGGTGCGCATGGCCAAGCCGGACCCCAATCAGCGAGGCAAGGGGAATCTTCAGCCGACGCTCAATGGGGTGCCGCTCGCCGCTTTGCCGCCGAGCGTGCTCGTCACTTTGCCGGGGCGTTTTTCGGCGAATAGCGACGATGGCAATTTCAAGTACGACAAGCACGATCTGATCTCGAACACGCTCAAGCTCACCACCGAATTGGCGCTGAATTGGCGCGACTATGGTCTCTTTCTGCGCGGTACCTCGTTTTACGATTTCGAGAACCAGCGTCGGTCCGATCTGACGCGGCTCGCCAAGCAGAGGGTCGGCAAGCGCACGCAATTACTCGATGCCTTCGTCTTCGGCAAGTGGTATCCGGATGAGAAGGAGCTCAACATCCGCCTCGGTCGGCAGGCCGTGAGCTGGGGCGAGAGCACCTTCATCACCGGCGGCATCAACGTCATCAATCCCTTCGACGTCTCGGCCCTACGCCTCGCCGGCTCGGAGCTCAAGGAGGCGTTCTTGCCCGCGGACATGCTCTTCGCCTCGATCCAGCTCTCGGAGAGCCTCTCCGTCGAGGGTCTCTACCTCTTCGAGTGGGAGGAAACCGAGCCGGATCCGGCCGGCACTTACTGGAGCACCAATGACTTTGCCACGCGCGGCGGCACCTATGCGATGCTCAACTTCGGGTTGATCCCGCAGCCCGTGCTCAATCCAGAGCGGTATTACGACGTCTGCTTCCGCGGTGCGCCGAGCGACACCGGCTTGCCACTGAATCTCGTTCAGCTCGGCTGCTCGGTGGCCGTGCCACGGGCGCCGGATCGGAAAGCGCGCGACTCGGGGCAGTGGGGCCTTGCGTTGCGCTATTTCGCACCGCAGCTCAACGATACGGAGTTCGGTTTTTATTTCCTCAATTATCACAGCCGACTGCCGGTCATTTCGGGTACGGCGGTCACGAGCTCCGATCTGCGTTCGGGCCGGGTGATCGTCGAGTACCCGGAGGATATTCGGCTGTGGGGAATCAGCTTCAACACCATGCTGCCGGGCGGGTGGGCCCTGCAGGGCGAATACTCATGGCGGGACAACCAGCCGCTTCAGATCGACGACGTCGAGCTGCTCTTCGCTGCGCTTTCCCCGCTCAATGCCCTGATTCCGGAGCCGGGACGGCGGTTCGTGAGCCAGCTTGGGTCTTACGCACCGGGTGCGTATATCCAGGGTTATGAGCGGCACGAAGTGGGACAGTTCCAGTTCACCCTGACCAAGGTCTTCGGGCCAGGGAACTTCCTCGCTGCCGATCAGATCGCCTTCGTCACCGAGGCCGGCATCACGCGGGTGTTCGATCTGCCGCCGCAGAGCGTGCTGCGCTATCAGGGCGATGGAACGGATACGGGTGGCGGCCCGGATGCCTTGACGGGAGGCGCACTGCGCAACCCCGTCACGCAAGCGGGCGGCTTCCCGACGCGGAGCTCCTGGGGCTACCGGACGGTGGTGCGCGCGGATTACAACAACGTCTGGAACTCGCCGGTCAACGTCTCGCCGCGCATTGCTTTCAATCACGACGTGAACGGCATCTCGCCGGGTCCGGGAGGAAACTTCATCAAGGGACGCAAGGCGCTCACCATTGGTGCCGAGGCGAACTACCTCAACAAGTGGGTGTTCGACGTCGCTTACACCAACTTCTTCGGCGGTGGGAGCTTCAATCTCATCCAGGATCGCGATTTCGCCGCCTTCAGCGTCCGGTACCTGTTCTGAGGAGGGCCAAGCCATGCCGCTTCCATCGAAAACGATCGCCGCGCTGATCAGCGCGCTGCTCGCTGTCTCAGCCGGGGCAGCCGTGTCCCCTGAACAGGCTGCTCGTCTCGGGCGCGATCTGACGCCCGTGGGCGCCGAGCGGGCGGGGAATGCCGACGGCACGATCCCGGAGTGGACGGGGGGGATCACCTCGCCTCCCGCAGGCTACCGCCTCGGCATGCATCACCCCGATCCCTTCGCCGCGGATCGGGTGCTCTTCGTCATCGACCGGAGCAACTACAAGCAGTACCAGGATCGGCTGTCGCCCGGACAGATCGCCATGTTCGAGCGCTACGAGACCTACAAGATGCCGGTCTATCCGACTCGCCGTAGCGCCTCCTTCCCCGAACGGACTTATGAATTCACCAAACGCAACGCCACCACCGCGCGCCTCGTGGCCGACGGGGATGGCGTAGAAGGGGCGGCCGAGGGCTTTCCCTTCCCCATCCCACAGAACGCCTATGAGGTGATGTGGAATCACAAGCTCAAGTACAAGGGCGTCGCGCTGCTGCGTTGGAACAACCAAGTCGCGCCCACGGCGACGGGTGCCTACAACGTGGTGCGCCTGCGCGAGGAGCTTCTCGGGCTCTACTACAAGCCCGGCGCGACGGTGGAGGAGATCAACAACATCCTCGTTTACTTCTTCCAGGTCGTGGAGGGTCCGGCCCGGCTCGCGGGGAACATCCTGCTCGTCCACGAAACCCTGAACCAGCGTCTGCAGCCCCGTCAGGCGTGGGTTTACAACCCCGGACAGCGCCGCGTGCGTCGAGCGCCCAACATCGCCTACGACAACCCGGGTACGGCCTCGGATGGGCTTCGTACCAACGACATGACCGACATGTTCAATGGCGCGATGGACCGCTTCAACTGGGAGCTCATCGGCAAGCGCGAGATGTATGTGCCGTACAACTCCTACAAAGTGCACAGCGACAAAGTCGGCTACAACGACCTGGTACGGCCCGGTCACATCAACCCCGACCTCCTCCGCTACGAGCTCCATCGGGTATGGGTGGTCGATGCGCGGCTGAAGCAAGGCATGCGTCACATCAACGGCCGGCGCACCTTCTACTTCGACGAGGACAGTTGGCAGATCCTACTCACCGACCACTACGACAACCAAGGCCGGTTGTGGCGCCATTCCGAGGCGCATTCGATCAACTACTACGAGGTGCCGACATTCTGGAGCACGCTCGAGGTGCACCACGACCTGCAATCGGGGCGCTACATCGCGGTAGGCATCGATAACCAGGAGAAAGTCAACGACTTCTCCTTCCAGACCACGCCCGAGGCCTTCTCGCCGCAGGCGCTGCGCACCCGCGGCGTGCGCTGAGGGGGGCGAGGTGAGCGGGGGGGCGGCACCCGGGGGCGGGCGGCCTTTCGCTTCGCAGCGGAGGGCCTTCCTGCTCGCTGGCGTTCTGATGGTGGCGGTGGCGTCGGCGCAGGCCGTTCGCGAGGGGGCGTGGAAAGACCCTGCAACTGCAGAAGCCGAGCGCTTGCCGTTGGTCGCTCGCTCGCTGCTGCTCGCGGGAACGCAGTCGGCCCAGCGGGCCGTGGTCGTGGGGGAGCGCGGTCACGTCCTGCTCTCCGAGTCGCGTACCGACTGGCGGCAAGCGCGGTTGGTGCCTACGCGCAGCACCCTCACCGCCGTCACCGCCGTGGGCGACAAGCTCTGGGCGGTCGGACACGATCAGGTGATCATCCACTCGTCGGACGGCGGGGAGACCTGGTCGCTTCAGCACGCATCCCCCTGGACTCCGGAAAAGGCCGATGACCCGCGCGCCTCGGCCCCGTTGCTATCGGTGCTCTTTCTCGATGAAAACCGCGGCTTCGCGGTGGGAGCCTATGGCCTGTTGATGCGCACCGAAGACGGGGGGCGCAATTGGGAGCGGGTGGATTTGGTTCGAGAACGTAGCGAGGATGAGGCGGTTCCGGCGCCCGAATCCGAAGACGGGGAAGAGGCTTCGGGAGGCGTCGAGGATTGGCTTTTCAGCGAGGAGGATCTCGAGCTCGGCGAGGAGGAGGATCCCCATCTCAATGCGATCGTGCGCACGGGGGATGGCTCCCTATTCATCGCCGCCGAGCGCGGCGCCGCCTTCCGCTCGACCGATGGCGGCGAAAACTGGGAGCGGATCTCGCTTCCCTACGAAGGATCGATGTTCGGTGCGATCGGTTACCAAGGGCGTCACGTGCTCGTCTATGGCCTGCGCGGGCACGTATTCGAGAGCCTCGACCTCGGCGATACCTGGCGGCCGCTCGAGACGGGCACGGAGCTCAGCATCATGGGCGGTGCGCCCCTCGCCGATGGGGGTGCGGTGCTGGTCGGTGCGAATGGCCTCATCCTCACCCGCAGCGCGGGCGAGGCAGGGTTTCGCAAGAGCGTGCATCCCGACGGGGTGATCCTCTCCGCAGTGTTGCCGATCCAGGGGACGCGCCAGTTCGTCACCCTCGGTGAGAACGGCATCTCGACTTACGTTGTCCGCTGAAGGGGCCTAGCCGATGAGCGACTCTCTGCGAGCCTACGGTGCCTTTCATCGGGCCGCTGCGACCCTGGTTTTCGGACATCGCGCTCTGATTTTGCTCTTCTTCGCCATCGCCACCCTGGCGATGGTTTATTTCGCTTCGCAGCTTCGCGTCGATGCGGGCTTCAAGAAGCAGATCCCGCTCGGCCACGAATACATGCAGACCTTCCTCGACTACGAGGCCGAGTTCGGCGGCGCGAACCGCGTTCTCGTTGCGGTGATGGCCCGCGATGGGAACATGTTCACGCTGCCCTTCATGCAGGTGATGGAGAAGGTCACCAACGAGGTGATCGCCATCCCGGCGGTGGACGATGCGCGCGTCCGTTCGATCTTCACGCCCAATGTGCGTTTCGTCGAGATCGTCGAAGACGGATTCGCCGGCGGTAACGTCATCCCTGCCCGTTTCGCCCCGAATGCGCCAGGCTTCATCGCCACGCCCGAGGATTTCGAGACGATCCGCGCCAACATCGTCAAGGCCGGCATCGTCGGTCGCCTCGTCGCCAAGGACTTTTCCGGCGCGATGGTCATGGCCGAGCTCGTGCCGGAGGGTGCCGGGCGCGAGAAGCTCGATTACCAAGAAGTGGCGCGCGCGCTCGAGGATATCCGCCAGCGCTACGAGAACGAGAACATCCAGATCCACATCATCGGCTTCGCCAAGATCGTGGGTGACATCGCCGATGGGGCGCGCTCGGTGGTCGCCTTCTTCGGCGTGGCGATGGCGATTACCTTCGTGCTCTTGTGGATCTATTCCGGCCATGCCCTGCTTGCGCTGATCGGCGTCGCCGTCGCCATCGTCGCGGTGATCTGGCAGCTCGGTGGCTTGAAGCTGCTCGGCTTCGGCATCGACCCGATGAACATCCTCACGCCCTTCCTCGTGTTCGCGATCGGGGTCTCGCACGGCGTGCAGATGATCAACGGCTGGCTCAACGAGCGGATGTTCTCGGGCCTCGAGGGGGACGAGCGCACCCTGCGCGCCGCGCCCCAATCGAGCCCCTTGCAGGCGGCCGAGCGCACCTTCCTCAAGCTGCTGACGCCCGGCGCCATCGCCTTGATCTCCGATGCGGTGGGCTTCCTCACCATCCTGTTCATCGAGATCCGCATCATCCAGGAGCTTGCGATCACCGCCGCGCTCGGCGTGGCGGTGATCATCCTCACCAATCTCCTCCTTTTGCCCTTGATCCTTTCTTACGTGCGTTTCCGCGACCCCGAGGCCATGCGCGAGAAGCGCATTCGGCGCGCGGTGCGAAGCGAGGGCGCCTGGCATCTGCTCGCCGTCTTCGCCAAGCCGGTGCCGGCGCTGCTCGCCATCCTCGGCGGCATCGGGCTTGCGGCCTGGGCCTGGCATACGGGCAAGGGCCTCCAGATCGGCGACTCGCAAGAGGGGGTTCCCGAGCTTCGCCCCGATTCCCGCTTCAATCAGGACGCCCGCGCCATCGCCCGCGCCTTCGGGCTCGGCATCGACATCATCAACGTCATCGCCGAAACCGCCCCGCAGGCCTGCACGGAAAGCTTCAAGGCGATGGAAACGATCGATCGCTTCGCCTGGCACATGCAAAACGTCGAGGGCGTGCAGCAGGTCATCAGCCTGCCGCAGATCGCCAAGGTCATCCACGCTGGCTGGAACGAGGGGAACATCCGCTGGCGGGTGTTGCCCCGCGATAACTACGTGATGCGCCAGGCGCTTCAGAACATCGAGACCGACACCGGCTTGCTCAACGCCGGCTGCAGCGCGATGCCGGTGCAGATCTTCCTCACCGACCACAAGGCCGAGACCATCGCCCGGGTCGTCGAGGCGGTCAAACGCTTTCGCGAAGCCAACGACGCCTACGACGTGGGCTTCCGTATCGCCCTGAAGAAGCTCGAGGAGCAGGCCCAAGCCGAGGGGCGCACGGTGGCGACCGACGCAACCTCGCTCCGCCTCGCCACCGGCAATGCCGGCGTGATGGCGGCCACCAACGAGGTGGTGGCGGCGGCGCAGATGCCGATGCTCGCCTGGGTCTATGGCGCCGTGTTCGTGCTTTGCCTCCTCACCTTCCGCTCGCTGCTCGCCACGATCTGCATCATCCTGCCGCTCGCCCTGGTTTCGCTGCTCGCCAATGCGCTGATGGCGCTGCTCGGCATCGGCCTCAAGGTGAACACCTTGCCGGTCGCGGCGCTCGGCGTGGGCATCGGCGTCGACTATGCGATCTACATCTATTCGCGCATGGAGGAGTACCTCAAGACCGGCCATTCGCTCTACGAGAGTTACTACCATGCGCTCAGACTCACCGGCACGGCGGTCATCTTCACCGCGCTCACCCTGGCGGTCGGCGTCGGCACCTGGTTCTTCTCCGAGCTTCAGTTCCAGGCCGACATGGGCATTCTGCTCGCTTTCTTCTTCCTGACGAACATGGTGGGCGCGGTGATCCTGCTGCCGGCGCTGATGCGTTGGCTCGGCTTCTTCCGCTGGGCGCGGGGCTGAGCGCCTCTGCCGCGGCGGCGGGAGAGGCCGGAGCGCCTCGTTTCCGAAGCGATCTCCAAGCGGAGCTTAGGCCTCGACCGGCGGCGCCCCTCGACGACCGCGAGCGCGATCGCGCAGGGCGATGAGCAGTACGCCTAGGAGCACGAGCGCGCCCCCGAGCAGGATGGCGGAGGATGGCCGCTCGCTACGAAAAAGCGCAGCAAGCCCAATGGCCGCCACTGGCGTGAGCAGCAGCCAAGGGGTGATCGCGGCGACGGGGTGGCGGCGAAGCAGCGCGTAGAGCAGTCCATGGCCGACCACCGAGGCGATGGCGCCGGAATAGAACACGCCGAGCCAATGCCGTGTCTCCGCAACAAGGAGGCTCTCCCGCGGGTCCCCTTCGAGCCAGAGCGCAAGCGGCAGGAGCACAGGAATCCCGAGGGCGGCATTCCAGGCTTGGAGTTCGAGCGCAGCGACGCCCTTCAGGCGTCGCATCGCCACGGTGCCGAGCGCAAGCAGCGCAGCTGCGATCAAGGCCAGTGCGATGGCCCCGCCGTCGGCGCGTGCCCCACGCGCGATTCCGATCCAGCACACCCCGAGAAACGCGATCGTGATGCCGGCGGCGGTGCGCCAGCCGATGTGCTCGCGAAGCGAAAAAGCCGCCAGCAGGGCGCTCATCGGCACGTAGCTCTGGAGCAAAATCGCGACCAAGGCAATACCGCCCTCGCGAAGCGCCCAGAAGTTGAAGGCGAAATGTAGGGCGCCGGTGCTCAGGCAGACGAAGATCAGCAGGGGCCAAGCGCGCTTTTGCGGCACTCTCAGGAAGGGGAAGAGCAGCAACAAAACGACGAGGAAGCGCAGCACCGTGAACCAAAAAGGCGGGATGCGCTCGAGCGCCTCGGCGCTGAGCAGGAAATTGCCAGCCCAGGCGAGCACGATGAGGGCCAGGGCCAGACGATCGCGAGGCGCCACTTATCCGGTCAGGCGCGCGAGCGCCTCGCGATAGCGCTGCCGTGTGCCTTCGATCACCTCTGGTGGCAGACGCGGCGCCGGGGGCTTCTTGTTCCAGCCGCTTCGCTCGAGCCAATCGCGCAGGAACTGCTTGTCGAAGCTCGGAGGATTTTCGCCTGGACGCCAGGCCTCCGCCGGCCAGAAGCGCGAGGAATCCGGTGTCAGCAGTTCGTCGATGAGATACAGGCGTCCTTCCTGGTCCTGCCCGAACTCGAACTTCGTATCCGCGATCACGATCCCCCGCGCCTCCGCATAGTCGGCAGCGAAGCGATAAAGCGCGAGGCTGAGCGCGCGAATCTGCTCGGCAAGCTCGCCGCCGATCGCGCCCACCACCTGATCGAAGCGAAGGTTTTCGTCGTGGGCGCCGGGTGCCGCCTTACTGCTGGGCGTGAAGATCGGCTCCGGCAGTCGCTCGCCGAGACGAAGCCCAGTCGGCAGCGGCATGCCGCAAATCGCGCCCGTTTGCTGATATTCCCTCCAGCCCGAGCCGGCGAGATAGCCGCGGACGATCGCTTCGATCGGCAGCGGTCGCAGCCGTCGAACCAGCACGGTGCGATGGCGATAAAGCGCTCGATCGCAGCTCGGCGGCAAAACGCCTGCGACCTCGGTTTGCAGCAGATGGTTGGGTACGATCGCGCGCGTGCGCTCGAACCAGAAGTTCGAGAGACGGGTCAGGATCTCCCCTTTTTCCGGCACCGGATCGGGCATGACCACGTCGAAAGCGGAGATGCGATCGGTGGCGACGATCAGCGTCCGGTCCTCGTCCAAGGCAAAAAGATCGCGAACCTTGCCGCGATGGAGCAGGCGAAGGCCGGGGAGCTCGGCGTGATAAAGGATCGACATCGGCCTCTCCGGAGGGAAGGCGCATTCTACGCGGGCCGCCCGCCTCGAGGCGTGGGCTGCGTACAATCGCAGGACCATGTCCGTACGCTCCCATCCCTACACCGTGCTGTTGGCGGCGTCGGTTCTCGCCGCCACCGCCGCTTGTGCGCCCGAGGCCGAGCGGCATGCGCTCGCCGAGGCGCCGCGCGCCATCGGCATGTGCGCGAGCTGCCACGGTCCGACCGGCCGCTCGGCGCTCAAAGGCACCCCTCACATCGCCGGCCAGGACGAGGAGTATCTGGTGCTCTCGATGCTTCAGTACCGCGACGGGCAGCGGCCGCACCCCGCGATGCGGGCGGTGATGGGCTCGCTTTCGGAGCAAGAGATTCGCGAGCTCGCCCGCTGGTACGCGGGGCAAAGCCCCTGCCCGGAAGGGGGCGGCGGATGAATGCGCCGGTGATCGCCGCCTCGATCCTCGCCGCCGATTTCGCCCGCCTGGGCGAGGAAGCCGAGCGCGTGCTCGCCGCCGGCGCCGATTGGATCCATTTCGACGTGATGGATCAGCACTACGTGCCCAACCTCACCGTCGGCCCGATGGTCTGCGCCGCGCTGCGGCGCTTTGGCATCCGCGCACCGATCGACGTGCACCTGATGGTCGAGCCGGTGGATGCGCTCGCCCTCGCCTTCGCGGAGGCCGGCGCCGATCTCATCAGCTTTCACCCCGAGGCGAGCCGGCACCCGCATCGCACCGTGCAGGCCATCCGCCGCGCGGGCTGCCAGGTCGGACTCGCCCTCAATCCCGCCACGCCGCTGTCCTGGCTCGATCATCTGCTCGAGGAGCTCGATCTCGTGCTCTTGATGAGCGTGGACCCCGGCTTCGGCGGGCAGAGCTTCCTGCCCATGGTGTTGCCCAAGATTCGCGCCGTTCGCGCGCGGATCGAGACCCTTCGCCGTCCCGTGCGCCTCGAGGTGGACGGGGGCATCAAGGCTGACACCGTGGGCGAGGCTGCCGCCGCAGGCGCCGATACCTTCGTCGCTGGCACCGCCATTTTCGGCGCGCCCGACTATGCAGCCGCCATCGCCGGCTTGCGGGCGGCGATCGCGGCTGGGGCAGGCTGAGGGGAGCGATGGCCAAGACCATCGCCATCGTCGAGGATGAGACGGCGATTCGCGCCAACTTCGCCGCTGCGCTCGAGCGACTGGGCTATCGAGTGTCGGGGTATGGCAGCCGTGCGGAGGCCGAGCGCGCGTTCGAGCGCGAGCTCCCCGACTTGGTGCTGATCGACGTCGGGTTGGGCGAGGAGCCGGAAGGCGGATTCGAGCTCTGCCGCTGGCTCAGGGTGCGCTCGCCGACCCTGCCGATCATGATCGTCTCGGCCCGCGACTCCGACTTCGACGTGGTCTCCGGCCTGCGCCTGGGTGCCGATGATTACCTCTCGAAGGATGCGAGCCTCGCCCAGCTCGCAGCGCGGGTGAGCTCGCTCCTCCGGCGGGTCGAGGCTCTGCGCCAGAGCAGCCGCGAGGAAGGCGCGATCGAACATGGGCTGCTCCGCCTCGAGCCGGAGCGGATGCGGGTGACTTGGCGCGGGGTCGAGGTTCCTCTGACCGTCACCGAGTTTTGGATGGTGCATGCGCTTCTGCGCGATCCCGGCTCGGTGCGAAGCCGCGAGCGGCTCGCCGAGGAGGCGCACGTCACCACCGATGCCGCGGCCATCACCTCGCACATCAAGCGCATCCGCAAGAAATTCCTCGCCGTCGATCCTGATTTCGACGCCATCGAGACGGTGCACGGTGCGGGCTACCGCTGGCGGCTCGACGATGGATCGCGGCGACACTGAGCGCGCTCGCGCGGGCTCGCCATGACCCTGCGTGCTCAGCTCGCGCTCGCCAGTCTCGCCCTGCTCGCCGTACCGGTGGTGGGCTGGCGTTTCGCCCTCGAGCTCGAGGCCGCGCTGCGCGAGGGGCAGGCGAAATCGCTGGTCACCCTTGCCGGAACCATCGCGCGGGGGCTCGAGGCGGTGGAGCGGGTCGGCAAGGGCACGGAAGGGGCCGCCCCCATCGCCCTGCTGCTGGCGGAGGCGACGCCGCCGGCGCTTCGCGCCCGGCTGCTCGATGCCGAAGGCCGGGTGCTCGCCCGAATCGAAGCGCGCGAGCTGCCGCGAGCGCCATTCCGACCGAAGACGGTCGCCGACCGGCTGGTGCACCCCATCGTCAAGCGTCTGCGCACACCCTTTCCGCCCGATACCGACCTCGATTTCTCGCTGCCGAGGATCGAGGCGCCCGAGCTTGGGCGCGTGCGCCAGGGCGAACCGGCGATCGGCTGGCGGCAGGCGGGGGATGATGAACGCGCGCGATTGTTCGTCGCCGTGCCTCTCGCCCTGCCCTCGGGCGCGGCGATGCTCCTCATCGAGCAGGTGCAGGACACCCATCTGCTCTTCGCCCAGCGGGCGCTCGTGTTTCTTCTTGCCGCGACCTTGCTCGCCTTTATCCTGACTTTCCTCTCCATGCTCGCCTTCGCCGGCGTGGAGAGCTTCCGCATCCGAAGGCTTCGCAACGCCGTGGAGAGGGGTCTTGCCAACCCCGGCAAAGAACCCTTCGCGGTCAGCCGCATGCGTGACGAGATCGGCGATCTCTCGCGCAGCTTCAAGCGGCTGATGGATGAGATCGCCGCCTACACCGAGTACCTGCGCTCGCTGGCGAGCAAGCTCGGGCACGAGCTCAAGACGCCGCTTGCGATCGTGCAAAGCTCGCTCGAGAACCTGGAAAGCGAGGCGCTGAACGACGCCGCCCGGCCATACCTGGCGCGGGCGCGCGAGGGGGTCGAACGCTTGTCCTCGATTCTCAGGGCGATGAGCGAGGCCACGCGCATCGAGCGCGCGATCGAGCAGGCCGAGGGCGAATGGTTCGATCTTGCCTCGCTCGTGCGAAGCATGGCGCAGGCTTATCGCGATCTGCTGCCGCCGGGAAGGCGTCTCGAGCTCACTGTGCCGGAAGGGGCGGTGATGCTCTTCGGTGCGCCCGATCTCATCGCCCAGGCGCTCGACAAACTCTTCGACAACGCCTTGAGCTTCTGCCCAGAGGGCGGTGCCATTCGCATCCTGCTCGAGCCGCGGCGCGAGGGAGCGCGGCTGGCAATGGAGAACGACGGTCCGCCGCTGCCCGAAGGGGCGGAAAATCGGCTCTTCGACTCGCTGGTGAGCTTGCGCGAGCGCGGCAGCGAGCGGGGTACCCACCTCGGTCTTGGGCTCTATGTGGTGCGGCTCATCGCCGAGGCCCACCAGGGCGCGGCCCGCGCCGAGAATCGGCCGGGCGGGGTGCGTGTCTCCTTGCGCCTGCGACGCCTGCGCGGGAGCGCCCCAGCACCTTGAGACGCGCCGCCGCTGCCGACGGCGGCTCAGACTCGCGATTCGCCGGGTCGGTATGAATCGCGGGACCGGGACTGTCATACTGTTGCGCCTAGGCCGTGACCTCCCAATGATGCTCCGGGCCCAGGACTTCGCTCGTCTCGCCGCCGAAGGCCACAACCGCATCCCGCTGGTGCGCGAGATCCTCTCCGATCTCGATACGCCGCTGTCGGTTTTCCTCAAGCTTGCCGATGCGCCGGGAGCCTTTCTGCTTGAATCGGTGGAGGGAGGCGAGACCTGGGGGCGCTACTCGATCATCGGTCTGCCCGCGGCCTCGCGCTTCACGGTCCAAGGCGGGCTTCTTCGCGAATGGCGCTTCGGGCGCGAGCTCGAATGCCGCGAGGTGAAGGATCCGCTCGCGGAGATCGAGCGAATCCGTGCGCGTTACCGCGCTCCTCGTCTCGCCGGGATGCCCGCTTTTTCGGGAGGACTGGTGGGCTATTTCGGCTTCGAATGCGTGGACTACATCGAGCCGCGGCTTCGCGCCGCGCCCTCTCGCCCGGGTCTCGGCGCCCCCGAGATCGATCTCCTGCTGGCAGAGGAACTCGCCGTCTTCGACAATCTGAAGGGTCGGCTCTTCCTCATCGTCCACGCCGACCCGAGCGAGCCCTTCGCTCATGCCCGCGCCGAGCGCCGGCTCGATGCGCTCGCCCACCGGATCCGTCACGGTGCCTCGGCCTATCCGGACTTACTCGGAAAGGAAGCGCTCGCCGAGAGTGATTTTCGCACCTCGTTCCCGCGCGAGGATTTCCTGCGCGCGGTGGAGCGGATCAAGGATTACATCGCCGCCGGCGACGCCTTCCAAGTGGTGTTGAGCCAGCGTCTGTCGCTGCCATTTCGCGCACGGCCGGTGGATGTGTACCGCGCGCTGCGCGCCCTCAATCCCTCGCCCTACCTCTACTACCTCGACTTCGGGGATACCCAGGTGATCGGCTCCTCGCCCGAGATCCTCGTGCGCAAGCAAGGGGATCGGGTCACCGTTCGTCCCATCGCGGGAACTCGGCCCCGCGGGCGGACCCCGGAGGAAGACGACCGGCTCGAAGCGGAGCTCCTCGCCGATCCCAAGGAACGCGCCGAGCACCTCATGCTCGTCGATCTCGGCCGGAACGACGTCGGGCGGATCGCCGTGCCAGGCAGCGTCGAAGTCGGCGAGCAGTTCGTGGTCGAGCGCTACAGCCACGTCATGCACCTGGTGAGCGAAGTGAGCGGCCGGCTCCGCCCTGGGCTTGATTTCATGGACGTCTTCCGCGCCACCTTTCCCGCCGGCACGGTCTCCGGGGCGCCGAAAGTGCGGGCGCTCGAGATCATCCGCGAACTCGAGCCTGTTCGGCGCGATATCTACGCCGGCGCGGTCGGTTACATCGGCTGGCACGACGATGCCGATCTCGCCATCGCCATCCGCACGGCCGTGCTGCGCGAGGGCATGTTGCACGTCCAAGCGGGCGCCGGCATCGTGCACGATTCCGTGCCCGAGCGCGAATGGGAGGAGACGATGAACAAAGGCCGCGCCTTGTTCCGGGCGGTGGCCGAAGCGGCCGCGGGCCTGTGAGGCGAATGCCATGATCCTGATGATCGACAACTACGACAGCTTCACCTTCAACCTCGTGCAGTATTTCGGCGAGCTCGGCGAGGAGGTGCGTGTCTTCCGCAACGATGCGATCGGGATCGAGGAGATCCGCCGGCTCGATCCCAGTCACATCGTCATCTCGCCCGGCCCTTGCACGCCGGATGAAGCGGGGATTTCGCTCGAGGTGGTGCGCGCCTTCGCCGGCGAGATTCCGATCCTCGGGGTGTGCCTCGGTCATCAGGCCATCGGCCAGGCCTTCGGCGGGCGGATCGTGCGCGCGCGGCGGGTCATGCACGGCAAGACCTCGCGCATCGAGCACGACGGCCGAGACGTGTTCCAGGGTTTGCCGAGCCCCTTCGTCGCCACGCGCTATCACTCGCTGGTCATCGAGCCGGAAAGCGTGCCCGAAGCGCTCGAAATCGCCGCCTGGTCGCTCGATGAGGAGGGCAAGCGCGAGGAGATCATGGCCGTGCGCCACCGGCAGCACCCCGTGTTTGGCGTGCAGTTCCATCCGGAATCGATCCTGAGCGAGTATGGACACCGCTTGCTCGCCAATTTCCTCGCCGGCACGGCGGTGACCGCCTGAGGAACTTGCGATGAGCATCAGCGCGCAGCAGGCGCTTCAGCGCATCATCGAGCACCGCGAGATCTTCGAGGACGAGATGGAGGCGCTCATGCGCCAGGTGCTGAGCGGGACGCTCAGCCCGGCGCTGGTCGCGGCGCTCATCATCGGCCTGCGCGTCAAGAAGGAGACGGTGGGCGAGATCACCGGCGCGGCGCGGGTGATGCGCGCGCTCGCGCGGCGCGTCGAGGTTCCTCTCCGCGAGAACCTGGTGGACATCGTCGGCACGGGGGGCGACGGTGCGCATAGCTTCAACATCTCCACCGCCGCGATGTTCGTCGCCGCCGCCTGCGGTGCGCGGGTGGCCAAGCATGGAAACCGCAGCGTGTCCTCGAAGTCAGGCAGCGCCGATGTGCTCGAGGCACTCGGCGCGGCGATCGAGCTCGAACCCGAGCAGGTCGCGCGCGCCTTGAGCGAAACCGGCATCGGCTTCATGTTCGCGCCCGTCCACCACCCCGCCTTGCGCGCGCTCGGGCCGGTTCGCCGCGAGCTTGGAGTGCGCACCCTGTTCAACATCTTAGGTCCGCTCACCAATCCTGCGGATGCGCCCCACGTGCTGCTCGGCGTGTTCCATCCGGACCTCGTCGGCATCTTGATCAGGGTTCTGGCGCGTCTGGGTGCGCGAAGAGCGCTCGTGGTCCATGGTCTGGATGGGCTCGATGAGCTGAGCCTGGGGGCGCCCACTCTGGTTGGAGAACTGAACGAGGGTGCGATCCGCGAGTACACCCTGAGTGCGAGCGAGCTCGGTCTGCCCGAGGCCAGGCGGGAGGCGCTGGCCGTTTCCGACGTCGAGGCTTCGCGGCTGAAGCTGCTCGAGGCGCTCTCCGGCGCCGAGGGGCCGGCGCAGGATGCGGTGGTGCTGAATGCCGGCGCCGCCCTCTACGTCGTCGGCATCGCCGCGAGCATCGCGGAGGGAGTCGCACGGGCGCGGGAGGCGATCCGCTCGGGCCAGGCGCTGGCCAAGCTCGAGGAGTACGTGGCCTTCACGCGCGCCCTTGCCGGCCAGGCGGTGGGAGGCGGCTGACGATGGATGTTTTGGCCCGCATCATCGCAACCAAGCGCGAGGAGCTTGCCGAACGGCGTCTTCGCTTGCCTCTTGCCGAACTCAGGGCGCGCGTGCGCGATCTTCCTCCGCCGCGGCCTTTCGCGGCGGCGCTCGCGGCGCGGATCGCTGAAGCGGAGCTCGCGGTGATCGCCGAGATCAAGCGCGCGAGTCCGAGCCAAGGCCGCATCCGCGAGGACTTCGATCCCGTGCTGCACGCGAGGCAGTATCAGGCCGGCGGGGCCGCGGCGTTGTCGGTGCTCACCGACGAGCGCTTCTTCGAAGGCCGCGCCGAGTTTCTGATGGCGGCGCGGACGGCTTCGGGCCTTCCGGCGTTGCGCAAGGATTTCTTGATCGATCCCTGGCAGATCTACGAGGCGCGGCTTCTGGGCGCGGATGCGGTGCTCTTGATCGCAGCCTGTCTCGGCGCGGGCGAACTCACCGAGCTCGCCGCGCTCGCTCGCGAGCTTGCCCTCGAGGTGCTGATCGAGGTGCATGGCGAGGAGGAGCTCGCCGCCGCGCTCGCGGCCGGCGAGGCGATGATCGGCATCAATCACCGCGACCTGCGCAGCTTTCGCGTCGATCTCGCGGTGAGCGAGCGGCTGGTGCGCCAGATTCCGCCTCAGCGCATGGTGGTCGCCGAAAGCGGGATCGCAAGCGGGACCGACCTGCGGCGTTTGGCCGAACATGGCATCCGCGCCTTCCTGATCGGCGAACGCCTCATGCGTGCGCCCGATCCCGGGCTCGCGCTCAAGAGCCTTCTTTCGGACGCGCGAGCATCTGCGGCGAGGGTTCCGAGCCCGCCTTGACGCCGAACACGATCACCGTCTTGCCCGCGGCCACGAGGAGCCCCTGCTCCTGCAGCCGCTTGAGCGCGCGGCCTGCCACCTCGCGCGAGCAGCCGACCATGCGCGAGAGCTCGATCCTCGACACTTTGATTTGCGTGCCGCGGGGATGGCTCATCGCATCCGGCTCGGCGCAGAGATCGAGCAGGGTCTGCCAGATGCGGGAGATGACATCCAGCGAAGCGAGCCGGCTGATCTTGCGCCGGCTCTGAAGCAGTCGTTGGCTGATCTGCCGACCGATGGCGAAGAGAATGCGGGGACAGTCGGCAGCGAGCTCCCGCTCGAAGAGCTCGAAGAGTCGCTGATAGGTGATCTCCGCGACCTGCGAGCTCGCCCGCGCCCGTACCGCCACGCTGCGTCGGCCGGTGTTGAGGAAGAGGCCGAGTTCGCCGATGAACTCACCAGGGTTCACGCGCGCGAGGATGATCTCCCGGCCCTCGTCGTCGGCGGCGCAGACCTCGAGCGAGCCGCGGATCAAATAGGCGAGGGTGTCGGCGGGATCCCCCGGCCGCATCACGAGGGCTCGTTTCGGGTAGCGCTTGAGCCGCCAATGAGAGAGGAGGCGTTCGAGCGCGGCGGCGTCCAGTTCCAGCATCGAGCTCCGCCGAAGCGGGGAGGAGTCAGCAGAGGAGGAAAGCGCGAGAACGGGCATCGCCTCGGTCATGATCGGATTCGATCGCGGTGCGCAGAGCGTATCACTTTCTCTCGGGAACCGAAGGCCTGGCGAACGGTCCGAGAAGGTCCTTACGAAAAACGAAGGCGCGCTCGCTCATCATGGCGGTGATGTCTCCGGGAGGTGTCATGGAACGAATCGCACTGCAGTCCTATGCGGGCCACGAGATCGAGCTGGTGGTGGAACACAAAGCTGGCGAGGGGCCGCGCACTTGGTTCGAGGTTCGCGATCCGGCCACGGGCGTCTTGAGGGGGCGCTTCCGCACGCGCCGGGAGGCGGAGCGCCATCTCTCGGCGGTCTTTCCGGGTGTACCCGCGGAGCTTGGGCGGATCCCCGCCGTGCCGCGTCGGCAGCGGTGATCCGCTGGATCCTGCGGCGGGCGTGAATGGTCCGGGACACCCGGCCGATCATGCACGAAACGCACCGTTGAGGGAAAATGGTGTGGACTCGTGCCCGGACGGGGACGAGGGAAGGTCGTCGGGCGGGACAGGCGTCCGACAGGGGCATGGTAGTTTCGCTCGTGCGTTGTGATCCAGTGAAAAATCTCGTCAAGCCGCTCCCGCGCTTGAAGCTGCAGGGCTTCAACAACCTCACCAAGGCGCTCAGCTTCAACATCTACGACATTTGCTACGCGATCACGCCGGAGCAGCAGGCCCGCTACATCGAGTACATCGACGAGGCCTACAACGCCGAGCGCCTGACCCAGATCCTGACCGAGGTCGCCGAGATCATCGGCGCCAACATCCTCAACATCGCTCGCCAGGACTACGACCCGCGCGGTGCCTCGGTGACCATCCTCATTTCCGAGCAGCCGGTCATCGACCGCAAGGCGGCGGGCAACCGGATGGTGGAGGGCGCGATCCGCGAGCACCCCTCGGAGACGAGCGTGGTCGGTCACCTCGACAAGAGCCACATCACCGTGCACACCTATCCCGAGACCCATCCGCACAATGGCATTGCCACGTTCCGGGCGGACATCGACGTCGCGACCTGCGGAGTGATCTCACCGCTCAAGGCGCTCAATCACCTCATCGAGAGCTTCGAGTCGGACATTGTGATCATGGATTACCGGGTGCGCGGGTTCACGCGCGACGTGAAGGGCCGCAAGCATTTCATCGACCACCGCATCAACTCGATCCAGGACTACCTCTCGAAGGCGATCAAGAACCGCTACGAGATGTTCGATGTGAACGTCTATCAGGAGAACATCTTCCATACGAAGATGCACATCAAGGACTTCGACCTCGACAACTATCTCTTCGAGATCGACGCCCGCAAGCTCCCCTTCAAGGAACGGCTGCGCATCGAGAAGGAACTGAAGCAGGAGATCGAGGAGCTGTTCCACGGCCGGAATCTGTCCTGATTCCGGCGGTCTCGCTCAGATGCGGTAGGCGATCGTCTTCATCACCTGGGCAGCGAGGGCCATCAGCCGCGGCACTGGATCGGGCAGCGATGCGGCACCGCGGGCGAGAGCCTCCTCGGCGTGACGGCGCTCCTCTGCCTGCATCGCTCGCAAAATCGCCCGGCTGCGCCGGTCTGAAGGCGGCAGGCGATCCAGATGTTCGTCGAGGTGCGCTTCCACCTGGCGCTCGGTTTCGACCACGAAGCCGAGGCTCTGTCGGTCGCCGAAGGATGCGGCGAGCATCCCGATCGCATAGCTTCCGAAGTACCACAGCGGGCTGAGCAGGCTGGGTCCTTCGCCAAGTTCGGATAGCCGCTCCGCGCACCAGGCGAGGTGATCGATCTCCTCGTCGGCGGCGGCCAGCAAATGCGCCCGCAAAGCGGCGTCGCGCGCGAGCAGGGCTTGCCCTGCGTAGAGAGCCTGCGCGCAGATCTCGCCGGCATGGTTGACCCTCATGAGGCCTGCAGCATGCCGCCGCTCGGCCTCGGAGAGCGCCGCCTCATCGGCGATGGCGTCTGCGGGATTCGCCCGCGCCGCCGGCAGGCGCTCGGCTCGAGCGAGCATCAGTCCCTGCCCGATGGCGGCGAGCAGATGGTCGATCGCGCTCAGGCGGAGGCTCGGCTTCGCGGACGGCACGTTCATCTCTCGATACGCTCGGCGATGGATTCGAGCGGATGATAGACCCGTCCAGAACCGGAGCGTGCGAAGCGGCCGGCGGTGAACCATGCCCGACAGCCGACATTCGCGGTGATCAGCGGCATCTCGGGAGCGCCATCCAGCTCCTCGCGCAAGCGCAGCGAAGTCGGTGAGGCGAGGAGAAACTGGAGTCCACCCGCGCCGCAGCAGTGCGCGCGCTCCGGCAAGGCGCGGAGAACGAGCCCCGGCACGGACGCGAGAAGACGGTCGTGCGCCGCGCGTGCCGAAGGCTCGGCCCTGAGCGTGCAGGGCTGATGGAGGAGCGCCTCGACCTGGCCTTCCTTCCAGCGCACGCGCCGCGGCAAATCCTCAGCGAGCAGGAAGGTGTGGATATCCTGGGCGCGCTCGCCGAGCGCGTTTCGCACCGCCTCGAGGCAGCCGCTGTCGAGAACCAGCACCGGCACCGGTTCGGGGAAGGCCGCGTGCAGCGCTTTCGCCAGCCTTTCGGCTGGCTGCAACAGCCCCTCGTGGCGGAGGGCTGCGCCGCAGCAATGGGGCTTGGCAGCGGCGAGCACACGGAACCCAAGACGCCTCAGGATCGCCTCGGCGGCACGGCAGGCATCGCTGGCCAGGCGCGAGGTGGAACAGCCCTCGAAAAGATAGACGGCTGCACCATCGCTCGCGCGGCGTGGGCGCCACCGCGGCGGGAGGCGGGGCAGGATCGCGAGCGGCGGACGCAGACGAAGGCTTGCGAGAAGGCGTGATGAGCCGAGGCGCTCGCCCGCATGGAGGAGGGCGAGGGCGAGGCGCCATAGGCGGGGTCGGGCAAGCAGACCGAGGATCAGCCGGTAGGGGAGCGGACGATCGCGACGTGGGCCGAGTCGTTCGCGTGCCCGGCTCATGATCCGCGCGAAGGGAACCTCTGCAGGACAGACCTGCTCGCAGGCGCGGCAGAGCAGGCACTGATCGAGATGGCGTCTCAAGGTCGCATCCGCCTTCAAGGCGCCGTCGGCGGCCAGCGCGGCGGCGAGGGCGATCCGGCCCCTGGGAGACTCGCCCTCTTCGCGAGCGATGCGGTAGGTCGGGCAGTGGGGCAGGCACAACCCGCAGCGTACGCAGAGATCGGTGAGGCGGAGGAGCTCGGAATCGGGCGCGGGCGCGGCCATCGGCGCCGATCCTATCATCTCGCGATCCCAAACTTGCGTCAGGATTCGCTCTCGATGATAATGTCGGGTCTTTCGTCCCCTTGAGCATCGGGACTTTCGACATGAGCACCTTCAGCGCCAAACCCGGAACGGTTCGTCGCGACTGGTTCGTGGTCGATGCGAGCGGCAAAGTCCTCGGTCGTCTCTGCGCCGAGATCGCGCGCCGGCTGCGCGGCAAGCACAAGCCCATCTACACGCCGCACGTGGATACCGGCGACTGCATCGTCGTGGTCAACGCCGAGAAGGTCGCGGTTACTGGCCGCAAGCTCGACGACAAACGTTACTACCGTCACACGGGTTACGTGGGCAACCTGAAGAGCGCTTCGTTGCGCGAGATGCTGGCGAAGCATCCGGAGCGAGTGATCGAGCTCGCCGTGAAGGGGATGCTGCCCAAGAACCCGCTCGGCCGCGCGATGTTCCGCAAGCTCAAGGTCTATCGCGGCCCCGAACACCCGCATGCGGCGCAACAGCCGCAGCCGCTCGATCTCTGAGGATCGCCATGGCCTCCACACAGTATTACGGCACTGGTCGGCGCAAAACCTCCACCGCTCGCGTCTTCCTGCGGCCCGGCACCGGAAGGATCACGGTCAACGATCGCCCGCTCGATGAATTCTTCGGGCGTGAGACGGCGTCGATGATCGTGCGGCAGCCGTTGGTCCTCACCCAGCTGAGCGATCGCTTCGACGTCTATGCCACGGTCTCTGGCGGCGGTCTGTCGGGTCAGGCCGGCGCGATTCGTTTGGGTCTCGCCCGCGCGCTCGTCGCCTACGACGAATCGCTGAAGCCGAAGCTCCGCGCTGCGGGCTTCATGACGCGCGACGCGCGCGAGGTGGAGCGCAAGAAGGTCGGCTTGCACAAGGCCCGCCGCGCGACCCAGTACTCCAAGCGCTGAGGTCGGGGCTGCTGAAGTCGGCTTGCGCGGCTTACAATCGTGCGGTCCGCTGGGGGATCGTCTAACGGTAGGACAGCGGACTCTGACTCCGCCAGTCTAGGTTCGAATCCTAGTCCCCCAGCCATTCCCCTCCGGCGAGCCCTGCTCCTCGTCTACTGCCCTCGTCGGCAGGGGGCGCTGGGGGATCGAACGCGGATGATCCCCGCCGAACCGCTCTCAGGCCGCTGAGGCGGAGCGCCCGTAAGCCGAATCGAGCGGCGATCGGTCCATCATCGCTCGGCCGAGACAGACGTATGGATCCGATGCCGGGTGCGGCCCCCGGAGGCCTCAGTCGCCTCATCGCGCGGGCGAATGAGCGCCTCGTCCCCGCTTCGGCGAGGATCGAGCCACGAGGGCTTGGGCTTTTCGACAAAAGAGCACCGATCCCGTCTCGGGGCCTGGGAGCGATGCGAACGCCCGCGCAGCCTCGGAGCAGTGGCATCCGCGGTGGCGTCCTCGAGGCGATGCGCCGGTGAGAGCGAGCGAAGCGGGTGAAAATTCCTCCGCCCGCCTGCAGGCGGCGCGCCCTCATCCTCCGCCCTGGTCCCCTCATCGGGTGCTCCGCGGGTGCGAGCGCGCCCGACGGTCCCGCGGCGCGCTATAGTCTCGGAGAGTCGAAGTCCCGGAGAAAACGCGATGCCTTGGCGAGGCGAGTGGTTCGGCCCGCTGGCCGCGGTCCTCGCGTTCGGGCTGGTGGCGGGGTGCGCCACGACCGCCCCGCGGGTGGCGGAGGATGCGAAGGGTGCGAAACTCGGCGCCAACGCCGAGATCGTCTTGCTCGCGCCGGACGTGTTGGTCTACGAGCTGCCCACGAGTGGCGTACCGGTGCTCCGGCGCGATTGGACCGAGCAGGCGCTGAGGAACATCGAGCGCGCCCTCGGAGCGGAACTGAAGCGGCGCGGCGCTCGTTTCCGCGTCGCGCTTCGACCGCCCGAGGACGATCAGGACCGGGCGCGACAGTACTGGCTGCTCAACCGCCGTCTGGCTGAGACCTTGGTCGATCCGAATCTGCGCTTGCCCCACAAGCGCGGCAAGCTCGACTGGACCGTCGGCCCGGGGGTGCGCATCTTGGATCCGGATGCGCGTTATGCCCTGTTCATGCTGGTCCGGGATAGCTATTCCAGCGACGCGCGCAAGGCGATGATGATCGCAGGACTCTTCCTCGGCGTGAACGTGCCTTTGGGTCAGCAGTTCGTTTACGTCCACCTGATCGACCTCGAGGACGGGTCGGTCGTCTGGACGAACCGCTTGCTCAGCATGGGCGGCGACCTGCGCAGTCCCGGGCCTGCCGATGAGGTGGTGCGCAAAGTACTGAACAAAGCTCCGCTCTGATGAACGGCCGCTTTCTTTCGCGATGCCTGGCGGCACCTCCAGCCCTCGGTCTGCTGGTCCTGATCCTGCTCGCGACACCGGTCCACGCCGACTCCTCCGGGGCTCTGACCGCCGAGGCCGAGCGTTTGGAACAACGGCTGCGGGATTCGCCTCGTCGTCTGCCCGAGGATCACGAGCTGGTGGTCCATCTGCGGGAGCTCGTCTGCGTGCTCGATGAAAAGCGCTGCGGAGGGCTTCGGCTCTACGTGCTGCGCTCGCCCCAGGCCAACGCCTTCATGCTCCCCAACGGGGCGATGGCGTTGTTCACCGGCCTCATGCTGAGGACCGTGGAGGAGGCGGAGCTCGCCTTCGTCATCGCCCACGAGATCGGTCATTACGCCGAGCGGCACTCCGAGGAGCGCTGGACTACGCTCCACCGGACCGGCAACCTCCTCAACCTCGTCGCCTTCGCGGCTGGGGCTACGGGCGAGTATCAGGCCGGCGCGATCGCCGAATTCGGCATCGTCGCTGCGCTTTTCGCCTACTCGCGCGATCAAGAGCGAGAAGCGGACCGCTTCGCGGTCGAGCGGATGACGGCCGCGGGCTATCCGCTGCGGGCCGGCGCCGAGCTTTTCGCCGGACTGCTCGCCGAGGAACGGGCGCGTCCGACCGCGATTCCGACCTTGTTCGCCACTCACCCGCCCACCCGCGAGCGGGTTCGAACGCTCGAGCGGCTGGCTGCGAGTGCCCCCGAGATCGCGGTGCCGCGCGATGGGTCGAGGTGGAGGTCGCTGCGCGCACGTCATCTCGAGGCTTGGCTCGATGACGAGCTCGGGCGCCGTTCGCGGGCCGACTCGCTGGTTTTGCTCGAGCGCCTCGAGCGCTCGGGCGACCCGCCCGAGATCCTGCGTCCGCGGCGCGCGGAGATCCTGCGCCGCAGCGGCAAGCCCGAGGATCTCGCCGAGGCCGCGAGGCTTCTCGAAGCCTTGGTCGAGGAAGGCCAGGCCTCGGCGCGCGCATGGCGACTGCTCGGCCAGGTGGCGAAGGCTCGAGGCGATCAGGCCAAGGCGCGGGAGGCGTTTCGACGGTATCTCGAGCTCGAGCCCGAGGCGCCCGACCGAGCCCTCATCGAGTGGGAGATGCAATGAGCCTTCATCGCTCGCTCGGGGGATTCGTCTTCGCCATCGTCGCGCTCGCATTCGCCACGGGATGCGCGCCGAGCTACGTCGTGGCCGACCGCCCGTTTCGCGTGTTGGGTGCCGATGTCGTCAGCCCGGTCGATTGGTCGGTGCTGAGTCGCGCACCGATCTGGATCTTGAGCCGAGACGGGCCGAGCCTCAACCTGATCCTGATCGCCGATGGGCTCGGCAAGGGACGCGAAGTCCTGTCGGGGATGTGGCGATTCGAGCGGCAGGGCGGCGCGACCGTTCGTTCCGCGCTCGGCCTGCTCGATCTCCCGGAGCTGTTCGCCGATGCGCTCGGTGCCGAAGGTTTCGTGGGCGTGGAGGTCTTCGGTCCTCCCCAGCCCAGTCGCTGGAAAGGGCGACGCGCCGTGCGCTTCGAGTTGCGCATGGCCGACGAGGAGGGCCTGCGCTATCGCGCCCTCGCGGTCGCCTCGCTCGACGATCGAGGGCGTCTGGGCTATCTGCTCTACCTCGCGGCGGAAGAGTTCTTCTACGACCGGGACCTGCCTGCCGTGGAGTCCTTCCTGGCCGCGCTTCGAGACTGAGGGGGGCACGCTGGCACCGATGACCGGAGCCGCTACACTTTCATCGCCTTCTGGCCCAAGGGGGATTCCGCCGTGAGCATCGCCATCGCAGACCTGCGCCGGTTTTACCCGTTCGACGGGATGCGCGAGGAACACCTCGCGTTCCTCGCCGACGAGGTCGCGCGTCCCGCCACTCATGAGAAGGGCGAGGTTCTGTTCTCCGCCGGGGAGGAGGACGAAGACACGATCTACGTGGTCGATGGCAGCATCCGGTGCGACTATCCCGACGGCCGGGCCAAGTCGCACGATGCGAATGCGTTGCAGGGGCGCTACCCCTTGGGCGATACCAGGCCGCGGCGCTTCACCGCCGTGGTCGAGAGCAAGCGGGCGCGAGTGCTGCGTTTCGATCGCAGGTTGCTCGAGAAGATCCTCGTGTGGGATCAGCTCAGCCGCAGCGAAAACTTCAAGCACTACGACCCTTCGCCCGACGCCAATCGCTGGGTCTTCCAACTTCTGCGTTGCCGGGCCATGCACAAGCTGCCCTCGGCCAATCTGGAGCGCATGTTTCAGCGTTTCGAGGAAATCCGGGTGCCGGCCGGGGAGACGGTCATCCGGGAGGGAGACGCGCCGGATTATTTTTACGTGATCCGAGAAGGATCGGTCGCGGTCTCGCGCATGATCGGTGGCCGCGATACGGTCCTCGCGACGCTGCGTGTCGGCGACAGTTTCGGCGAGGATGCCTTTCTCGCGAACACCGTGAGGAATGCATCGGTCAGCACCCTTGAGCCTTGCCGACTCATGCGGCTCTCCAAGGCCGCTTTCGATGAGGTCCTCAAGCCGCCGGCGGTGGCTTGGCTGACGCCGGCCAAGGCCTCGATCATGGCCCGTCAGGGTGCCCAGATCGTGGACGTGCGGATGCCCGATGAGTTCGCGCAAGGTGCGATCAAGGGCGCGATCAACGCGCCGCTGTTCGTCCTGCGCGAGAAGGCTCTGGCGACGCTCGATAAGAAACGCAAGGTGGTCGTCTATTGCAACACCGGCGAGCGAAGCGGTGCCGCGGCGTTCATCCTGAGCAAGATCGGCTTCGATGCCTACGCTTTGCAGGGTGGTCTGTCCGGACTGCTCAAGGTCATCGCCGCCGAACAGGGTGCTCGCGGCGAGGGCAGCTAGCTCGGCTCAGCGGCCGGGGTGTCTCACTTCGCCGTCCACGACGATCAGATCCGCCGGCCGGCGGGCGAAGAGCCCCACGGTCACCACCCCGGGAATCTGATTGATCTCGCGCTCGAGCGCCACGGGATCGAGGATGCTCAATCCATGGACATCGAGGATCCAGTGGCCATTGTCGGTCACGTAGCCCTCCCGCCAGACGGGAAGGCCGCCGAGCGCCCTGAGCTTGCGCGCGACCAAGGAGCGCGCCATCGGGATCACTTCGACCGGCAATGGAAATCGCCCAAGCAGCTCGACTTGCTTGCTCGCATCGAGAATGCAGACGAAGCGGGCTGCAGCCTCGGCGATGATCTTCTCGCGGGTCAACGCCCCGCCGCCGCCTTTGATCAAGCGGCCGTAGGGGTCGCATTCATCGGCGCCATCCACGTAGAGCGGGATGTCGCCCGCCGCGTTGAGATCGATCAAGCGGATGCCGCGGGATTCGAGCTTGGCCGCCGTATCGCGCGAGCTCGCCACCGCGCCCTCGATGTCGTGGCGGCGCTTGGCCAGGGCCTCGATGAAGTAGGCCACGGTGGAGCCGGTGCCGACCCCCACCACCATGCCCTCCTCGACCCAATCGAGCGCCTTGAGCGCCGATAGCCGCTTGCCGCGCTCGCGCGGATCCTCGCTCATCGGACTCTCTCCAAGGCGAGGATCGCTCGCCATTGCGCTTCGGTCACCGGCATCACCGACAGGCGATTGCCGCGGCGGGTGAGGGGGAAGTCCGCGGCGAGCGCGGGTTGCGCTTTGATCGCGGCAAGCGCGATCGGCCGCTCGGTACGCCGCTCGAACGCGATGTTCACCGCATACCAGCGCGGCGCCTCGGGACGGCTGCGCGGATCGAAGTATGGACTTTCCGGATCGAACTGGGTGGGGTCGGGAAAAGCTTCGCTTTGGACCCGGCCGATGCCGACCACCGCCGGCCGCGCGCAGCTTGAGTGATAGATCAGCGCGAGATCTCCTGGGCGCATGCTCCGCAGAAAATTGCGCGCCTGGTAATTGCGCACCCCGGTCCAGGCTTCCTCCCCGCGCGCGGCGAGATCCTCGATCGAAAACTCCGAGGGCTCGGTCTTGAGCAGCCAGCGACTCATCGCGCCGCCTCCTCGAGACGGAGGGACCGGCAGTCGATGAGGGAGCGATCGGTGAGCACGAAATCCAGCGGAATGTCCCAGTCGGCCGCAGGCAACAGAGGGCGCTGCTGGAAGGCGTAGCCCACTCCGACGAGCAGAGGGCGGTCGGTCGCCGCATGACGGCGGAAGGCGAAGGTCCGGTCGTAATAACCTGCGCCGCTGCCGAGCCGGTTACCGAGCGCATCGAACGCGATCAGCGGCAGAAAAACGAGGTCGAGGCATTCCGGCGCGAGCGACTCGCCCGTGCTCGGTTCGGGGATGCCGAAGCGGTTCGGCACCAAGGGCGCGTCGGCGTCGAATCGGCGGAAGGAGAGGCGTTGTCCGGGCTCGAGCACCGGCAGGTAATAACGCTTGCCGAGCGCGATCAGCCGGCTCGCGACCGACGACAAGGGCAGCTCGCCATCGACGGCGAAATAGCCCGCGACGGCTTTCATCTCGTCGAGACCCGGGAGAGCGAGCAGATGGTAGGCGATCGCGTCGGCGGCCTCGGCGCGCTCCCGCGCCGACAGCGTGCGGCGGTAGGCGCGCATCCGCCGGCGCAAAAGCTGACGATCGCTCACCGAGCGCTCCGCATCGATTCCGAGTGGCACCCTCCGCGATGCCGGTGCACGCAAAACGACCTTGATCCCTGGGATCAGGTGGGCAAGCTCACGTGTCCTTCAGGCTTTCCGCTCGCAGCGGACCTGCACACCGGACGCGATCTCGCTTTCCCGAGGTCGTCGATAGGGTCAAGGCACACTGTTGAGCGCGCTGTCGCACACCGCAGAGGACGCCTGGCGAACATTCTACCCGAATGGCTCGCTCAGCGCGCCCCGGAACTCTCTTCGAGGAGACGGTCGATACGGGGCGCGATTTGCGCTTCGATGCGCTCGAGCGCGCTTTGCGTGCGAGCGAGGGCCTGGCGCGCCTCGATCAATTCGTTGGCCAGATTGAGCGCGGCGAGGACGGCCATGCGCTCCAGCGGTGGCACGCCGCGCGCACCGGCCTTGAGCTCGCGCAAGCGAGCGTCGAGCATGGCGGCCGCTTCGAGCAGGCGCGGTCGGTGCTCGGGCTCGCAGGCGACGAGGTAGTCGCGATCGAGGATACGGACGTTGACGGGCTCGCTCATCAACCCTGCTCCATCGTCTTCAGGCGAGCGATCATGGCCTCCACCCGCGCTCGCGCCTGATCGTTGCGCGAGATGAGTTCGGCCCGTTCATGGACCAGTTGCTCCTGACTGCGCCGCAGACTGTGATTCTCTTCCTGCAGGCGGCGGCAAAGCTCAAGCAGCCGCTCGAGCTTGCGCTCGAGGCGCTCCAATCGAAGCCACAATTCCTCCCCAGGTCCCATCGCTTGGAACTATAGGCCCGACAAATACTTCGGTCAATCGTGAAGAGTGCTTCCCAAGTCCCGATGGGCTCACGGCGCCTCGAAACCGTCGGCGAAGATGCCCTCGGCGCCGCCGAGCCGGATGATGCGGAAGGCGGTATCGCGGAGAAGCCCGCTCACCGTGAGCAGGATGCGCCCCTGGGCGTCGCTATCTTGCACGAAGCTTTCGATCACTCCGCCCTGCCAGGTGTCGAAGCGCTCGATGCGATAGCGCCCGGCCTGGCCAAGGCCGATGCGCACGCTGCCCTGCGTCGGCGTCACCGTCGCGGGTTGAAGCATCCAGCGTTTCCACGTCGAGTGCGGGTTCTGCACCCAAAGATGCGCTTCGCCGCGGCCCAGGTGGCGTTGGCCGATGACCCTCAGTTCGCCTTGCACTTCGGCGTCGAGATCGACGAAGCCGCCGGCCTCGCGGCCGAGGCTGGCGACGAAGGCGGCATAAGGCGCGGCGAGCAAGGCGCGCGAAACCCCGGCCTGAGCGCTTCCAAGCAGATAGCGATCGACCGCCTCGAAATGCTCCTGCCACCAATACCCGGGATCGAAGACGCCTGAGCCATCGAGCTGCGCCCAGAGCAGATTGTGGAACCAGATGCCGGGATTGGGCTGGTTGGCGAGCAGCTCGAAATGGCTGGTGCCCGGCTCGAGCCCGGATTCGGCGCGGATCACCGGCCGCCCCACCGGGCTTTGCCGCACTTTCGCCACCCGGAAGAGGTGCATGGCGGCGAAATCCGCCTCCAGCGCCTCACGCTGACTCCCAAGCTCTCCGTCGTTGCTGTACTCGTGAAGGTCGGCGTAGCCGAGGTGCGGGAAGTTCTGATGATCACCCCAGAAGGCCGGGCGCCAGCAGCACCAGAACGAGGTGCTCGCCAGATGCGGATGCGCCTGCTGCGCGAAGAAGCGGGCGAAGTCTTCCGCCGCTTGCCAATGGGCGCGATCATCCGGCGAGCCCTCGTTGTTGAGCTCGAAGGCGAAGATCGCGGTCGAGGGTCCGTAGCGCGCAGCCAAGTACCGCCACCACTGGCGCGCGAGCCAACGCCAGCGCGTGCCCTCGCCTTGGTAGTAACCGCCGCCGCGCGGCGAGAATACCCCAAGATCGCTCAGATGGCGCGGGATCCAGTCGTTCTTGTCCTGCACCACCATCTGCAGCGCCACGCGCTGCGCCTCGGCCCGTTCGAGCAGATGCTCGATCTCGCGCGCACCCTTCTCGTCAACGTAGCGGTGGTGATCGGCGCGGGGGTTGCGGAGCAGCTCGCCGCTGAGATAGCGGCCCTGCGCGTCGATCTCGCGCAGGGAAATCGTATCGAGCCAAGCCCGCCCCGAGGCGACGCCATGCAGGTGCAAGGAGAGATCCTCGGCGGTGATGGCGGCCGTGAAATCGACGAGCACCGTGTGCCAGGGCCGCGGGCCGGAAAGGGGGGCGAGCAGGGTATGCGCGGGCCCGAGGCTCTCGAGGTAGCTCCGCCAGCTCTGGCCAGGAGGCGGCCAGTCGTGCAAGCGCACGGCAAGGCCCGCGGGCGCGGCGGCTCGCGGGGTGAGCGGATCGAGCTTGAGGCGTATGAGCAGGCGGTAACGCCGCCCGCTCACCACGCGGAAACCGGTCTGCCCTTCGAGCAGGAAGCCCTGCCACAGCCGCCAGCCTTCCCCGTCTTCATCGCTCGCGCCACAGCTTCCGGAGCAAAAGAGCGGGAAGGAAAGCTCGCGGCACGGTAGCCGCTCGCGGAACTCGAGGGCGGCCATGAAGCCCTCGTTGCCGTGGCGCTCGGCGCTCGAGATCCAGCGCGACCAGTTGGTGGAAAAGGCGCCAAAGCCGCCGAGCCACGGCCGACGCCATGTGAGCGCACCGTGGTTCTCATGATGCCGGGGATCGAGCGCCGGCCCGATGGGGATGTAAGCCTGCCCGGAGTCGCGGGCGAAGTAGCGCGAGTCGCTGGCGCGGCCGATGAAGCCGGGACGGCTGCTCTCGCTGACCTCGATGGTGCCAAGATCGAGGGTGCTTTCGCCCGAGGCATCCCTGATTTTGAGCCGGATGGCATGGGTGCCGACCAGGCGCGGCGTGTAGCGAAGCTCGAAACGGCGGCTGCCCAGGTCGTGCCAAAGGCCCTCGCGCTCGATGAGGTCGGCGCGCTGAAAGGCGGGCTGTCGCAGCAGAACACCGTTGGGGAGGGTGATCTCGGCTTCGGCGCGGACGCCGGCAACGCCGTCTTCGGGCGAGGGCGCTTCGGGGTCGTAATCGAAGAAAGGCTGCTCGGCGACCGTATCGAGCAGAAAGGTGGCGCGCCAGGTGGCGAAGCGCTCCACCTCACGAGGAGCGGTCCACAGTTCGCGGATCACCGGCGCGCTCAGGGTGCGATGAACGGTGAGCCTTTGCGTGGCGATCCGCCCCGCCTGGTCGCTCAAAGTGAGAAGCAGCCGGTTGCGGCCGGGCTTGAGCGGCACCGTCAGGCTGAAGTTCGGGCTCGCCGGGATCGCGCCTGCGGTCGCGGGCTCGAGGTCGAGGTTGTCCCAGACCAGGGTCGCAAGCGGTGCCGGATCGAGGATCGCAGGCAAGGCATTGCCGCTCAGCGTGATCGTCTCTGCCGCCGTGCTGCTGCCATCCTCAGGGGCGAGCACGCTCAGGCGCGGGGCGGCGGGATCATGGACCACCACCTCGAAGCTTCGCTCGAAGCGTCCGCCTTCATCATCGAGCGCGATCAGGCGCACCGGATAACGCCCCGCGAAGCGGTAGAGGTGGCTGCCCGACGCCTGCTCATGAAGCCGCCCATCGCCCATGTCCCAGCGGATCTCGGCGACCGCGCCATCGCGATCCTCGAGGCTTGCGGCGAAGCTCACGGTCAGCGGCGCGCTGCCCGAGAGCGGGCTGAGGCTGGCCTGACCCGAGGGCGGCTGGTTCGGCGCGGAAGCCGGTACCAAGGCGAGGTCGTCGAAGTAAAGCCGCACCCGTTCTTTGGGCCCGAAGACGCCAAAGCGCACGAGCGTACCCCCGGGTTTGGCGTTGAAGCGCAACGCGAATCCGTGCCACGTGCCATCGCCACAAGAGGCGGTGAGCCGTTCCGGGGCGATCCTTTCCTCGCTCCAGTCGGCGTGGACGATGCCAAGCAGGGCGTGGCCCCAGCCCTGCCCCTCGAAGGCATCGCAGCGCACATAGCCGATGAGCTTGTAGCGAGCGCCGGCCGAGGTGGGGAGCCAGCCCTGCGACCAGGAAGGGCCATCGGCGGCTTGATCGCGCTCGATCGCCACCGCGCGCTGCCCGCTTCGCACGATGGTGCTGCTGAGATAGGCGGTGGTGAGCCCCGGCCAGCCGCTCGCTTGATTGCCGGAAAGCTGCTCGAAGCCGCCGTTCTCGAGCAGGTTTTGCCCGCTCGCCTGGGCGGCGGCGAGCGCGAGGGCGGCCACGAGCGCTTTTCGCTTCATCGCTCGAGCACCTCGATCGCCTCGGGGCGCTCGATGCGGATGACCGGATCGCCCTGGTACCAGCTGATCAGGCCATGGACGCGAACGCGCTGACCGCGCGCATAGAGCCCTGCCCGATCGTAGCCCCGCGTCCAACCGAGACCCGGCCCGAAGGCCGGCCAGTCGGGGCGCTCGATCAGCACTTTGAAATGGCCTTTGTGCGGCCAGGCGAAATAGAGCTGGATCGCCTTGCCGTTGTTGAACACTCGGGCGATACGGCCCTCGACGCTCGTCCGCCGACCGGCATGAGCCCGGGCCTCCTCGGCGCGCACCCAAGCGGGCCCGGGCAGCGGCGGCGGTGGCGACGCGCCGGCAACCTTCGCCGCGGGGGCGGCGGTGGGCGATCCATGCTCGAGCGCGACGATCGCCCCATCGCAGCTTCGGAAGAGCACCAGCCCCTCGGAGACCACCCAGACGGCGTATTCGCTCCAGTAGGCGTCATAGACCGGGCCCTGGTTCCAGTAGATGTAGAAACCGAAGGGGAAGAGCCGAGCATCCCCATCCTGCGCGAGCGGTCCTGGCGACCAGTGCGTGGGGCTGAAGCTTCCCGAGTTGCTCGAGGTGACGATGTGAGGCAACGGTTCGGCGGGGATCGGGTTGGCGTAGCTGCCGTAGGCGGGGCTTCGATCGAGGGGGCGGATGGCATAGCCCGCCATCCAATGCCCGCCGAAGAGCTGATCGCCGGCCATGGAGAGATTCGGTTGCTCGTCGGTCAGCAGGAAGTCCACGATCCCGGGGTAGCGGATCCAGCGGATGTCCCCGGGCTGAAATCCGGGCAGGCTCGTATCGAGGACGAGCTCGCCGAAGAAGGAATCCCAGCGCGGATCGAGATCGTGACGGCCGCGGACGATCGCGTAGGCGATCTGCGTGCCATCCGCGAGGGTCCGGATCACCGGCTGCGGCCCCATCGGCATGTAGTCGCCGTTGCCGTAGCCGCCGTGACCGATGTTGGCGATGAAGGCGGTTTGCCCATCGCTCAAGCGAAGCGCGTGAAGGGCCTGCTGCCCGGGATTGGCCGCGAAGAACGCGCGGATCGAGGCATTGCTGGTCTGCGCGCCGTAGTCCCACATCGTTTGCCAATCGAGCCTGAGCTTGATCAACACGAGACCCTGGGCATCCGCGATCACCGGCCAGGCGAAGCGGTAGCTCGCTTCCGCGGCGGTGAAAGGCAAGCCTTCGGGGTGGAGGGCGGGTTGCCTCGGCGAGGGTTTGCGGCGCCAGAGCTCAAGCCCGCTGTTCACATCGACCGCGCGCACCTCGAGATCCTCGGTGGCGAAGATCACCCGTCCATCGGCGCTCGCCGCCGGGGCGGTTTCGATCAGGCGACCGGCATCGTGGCTCCAAAGCGGCGTGAGATCGCTGGCGCGAAAGGCATGAAGCACTGTGCCCGCGGCCACCAGGACCCGGTCGGGAAGGAGGAGGGGCGGGGTGCGCGCCGGGCCGGCCAGGGGGACGCTGAGCAGGCTCGTCCCTGTCGCCGCGTCGAGCCGGTGCAAGCGGCCCTCTCCGCTCGCGACGAAAAGCGCATCGGCGCCGGGTTGGTAGGCGGGCGTGGAAAGGGCAGGACCGGCGAAGCTCGCGTTCCACAGCACTTCGCCGCTGGCTGCCGAGAGGGCAAAGAGCCCCCGGTGGCCGGCGGCCGCGTACACCCGTCCATTCCCGGTGATCGGCTGGACGTTGCGAGGAAGCGAGCTCTTGCCGGGGACGATGCCGCCGCTTTCCGTGGGTCCGTTCCATGCCCATTTCCAGCGCCAAGGGAGGGGCACCGCTGAGGCCACGTAGCTTCGCCGTGCGGCATCGGCGGCGTGTTGATGCCAAGCCATGGCCGCGGGTGGCACCCGCTGTTCGAAGCCATCGGCGAAGATCGGCTGCGCCGAAAGCGAAGGCGGGACGAGCAGCGTCGCTGCCGCGCCGAGCGCCCGCCAGGGGCGAAACCGACTCATGCCGAAGCTTCGCGAAAGACCGTTGGCCTCAGTCTAGAGGCATCGCCGTCACAGTTGTTACGAGGCGATCACGTTTTCACATCGCCTCGGCGTTCGCTGGCCCATGCTCGGGCGGTATGTCTCCTTGGCTCGTGCTGCAACTTGCATCCGCTTCCGCTCCTCCTGCTCGTCGCGCTGCTCTCGGCCTGCGCCGCCCGCTCGCCGGGCGATCTTCCCCCGCTGAAACGCCCCGAGCGCGTGGCGCTTTCCGATTTCGTCGGCACTTGGTACGTGATCGCCAACATTCCCTACTTCGCCGAACGCGGGCGAGTCGGCTCGCGCGTCGAGTATCGCCCGCGCGGCGATGGGCGTTTCGATGACCTCTATTACTCGCGCAAGGGTGACTTCGCGGCGCCCGAACGCCTTTTGAAAGGGGTGGCATGGCCCCTCGACCCGCCGACGTATACGCGCTGGCGAAGCCGCTTCTACTGGCCTTTCACTTTCGATTTCGAGGTGCTTTACCTCGATCCTCAGACCGGCCATCTCCTGCTCGGACACGCCTCGCGGGAATACGCCTGGGTGATGGCGCGCTCGCCCGACATGTCCGAGCAGGATTATCAGGCGCTGCTGGCAAGGCTCGCCGCGCAAGGCTACGATCCCTCGCGGCTCAAGCGGGTGCCGCAACGGCCCGAGCAGATCGGCCAACCGGGTTTTCAGTGAGACAGCGATGAGCGAAGTGAGCCGCGAGCAAGCCGAGGAAGCGGTGCGGGTTCTCCTGCGCTGGGCAGGGGATGATCCCTCGCGCGAGGGCTTGCGCGATACCCCCAAGCGCGTGGTCGATGCTTTCCGCGAGTGGTTTTCCGGCTATCGGATCGATCCGCGCGCTTATCTCGCTCGCACCTTCGAGGAGGTCGCGGGCTATGACGAGATGGTGGTGCTCAGGGACATCGAGTTCGCCTCGCATTGCGAGCATCACTTGGCGCCGATCATCGGGCGAGCGCATGTGGGCTATCTCCCGCGGCGTCGGGTGGTGGGGATCAGCAAGCTCGCGCGAGTGGTCGAGGCCTACGCGCGGCGCCTGCAGGTGCAGGAGAAAATGACCGCGGAGATCGCGCACTGCATTCAGGATGCGCTCGATCCGCTGGGGGTGGGGGTGGTCATCGAGGCGGTGCATCAGTGCATGACCACGCGTGGCGTCAACAAGCCGCGGGTGAGCATGATCACCTCGCACATGCTCGGCGCTTTTCGCGACGATCCGCGCACGCGCGGCGAGTTTCTCGCCTTCATCGGCCTTTCCCGGAGCGGTTAGCGAGGGCCGCGGCGAGGGCCTGCCAGGCGCGCAGGCGCTCGAAGAGCCAGCCGCCGAAGGCGCCGGCGAGAAGGAGCAGAAAGACCCCGAAGGCGCTGCGCGCCGCGGCGATGAGCGTCACCGGCAAGGCGAGCTTGAGGAGGAGAAGCATCACGCCCATGGCACTCGCTCCAGCCAGCGGGAAGAGCACCTGACGCGCCGCCGGCCAGCGCCGCGCGATGAGCTCGGCCACGGCGAAGGCGATCAAGAACCCAAGCCCGAGGAGAAGGCCGAGGAGCGGCGCGAAGTGGAGCAGATCGTGGGCGCTCGCCTTGAGCCGGACCGCCAAGGGCAAATCCACGCCGAGCTTCGCGAGTGCGGCGAGGTTGAGCTGGGTCTGGATCAGGCTCGAGGCCACCGCGGCCAGCATCGCCGCCGTGAACCACGCTCCAAGCCAGCGGAGAGCGGATTTCCACACCGTTTCACCGCACGATCAGGCGGATCAACCGATCGGCGAGGCCGCGATAAGGCGGCACCAGCCAGCGCAGCGCATTCAGCCGCGGCTGATGAAGAATCGGCTTGAAATGGCTGAAGGTGCGGAAACCGGCCTCGCCGTGATAGACGCCCATGCCGCTCGGGCCGATGCCGCCGAAGGGAAGCTTGGGGCTTGCCACGTGCAGCATGGTGTCGTTCACCGTGACCCCACCCGCGGGCAGCCGCGCGAGCGCGGTGGCGAGCCGGCCTCGGTCCTGGTCAAAAAAGTACAGAGCGAGCGGACGAGGACGTTCCTCGACGTGGCGCAGCGCCTCCTCGTAACGGCGGTAGGGCACGAGCGGCAGGATCGGCCCGAAGATTTCCTCGCAGCTGAGGCGAATCGGCGGCGGGGGCTCGAGCACGAGCGTAGGGGGGAAGATCCGCGCCTCGGCATCGCCCTCGAAGCAGCGCACGATCTCCGCCCCTTCGCGCTCGGCCTCGGCCAGCCACGCCTCGAGGCGCTGGTACTGCCGTTCGTGGATGATGGCCGTGTAATCGGGGCTTCGAGCGCCTTCGGGGTAGCGCCGCCTCACCGTCTCGCGGAAGGCCTCGGCAAAGGGCCTGAGCGCCTCCTCGGGCAGCAGGGCATAGTCCGGCGCGATGCAGGTTTGCCCGGCGTTGAAACACTTGCCAGCGGCGATGCGTTCGGCGGCGTGCGCGATCGGATAGCCGGGAGCGACGATCGCCGGCGATTTGCCGCCGAGCTCGAGGGTCACCGGCACCAGATGCTCGGCGGCCGCGCGCATCACCTCGCGGCCGATCGCAGTGGAGCCGGTGAAGAACAAATGATCGAAGGGCAGGCGGACGAAGGCCTTGGCGACCGTGGCATCCCCCAGCACCACGCTCACTTGTTCCGGCGGAAAAAGCTCGCCGAGAAGCGCGGCGAGCCATTGCGCAGTGCGCGGGGCGTACTCCGAAGGCTTGAGGAGCACGTGGTTGCCGGCGGCGTAGGCGGCAACCAGAGGAATGAGGCTGAGATTGACCGGGTAGTTCCAGGGAGCGAGGATCCCCACCACCCCGAGCGGCTCGGGCAGCAGTCGGGCGGAAGCGGGCCAAAGCTTGAATCCGGGAAACACCCCTCGCGCGCGCGCCCAGCGCGGCAGATGGCGGATGGCATGATCGAGCTCATCGAGCACGGTCATGCCATCGGCAAGCAGCGTCTCGTGGCGCGAGCGCCGGCCGAAGTCCGCCGCCACCACCTGGCACATCGCATCGAGCGAGGCGGCGAAGCGCCGGCGCAGGGCCTTGAGCCGCGCCCGGCGTTCGGCCAAGGACGGCGGCTTTCGGCGATGAGCCTCGCGCATGGCCGACAGCCGTTCGGCGAGCGCCTGCTCGCTTGGATGTTGAAGCGCGACCTCCATTCGGTGCAGTCTAGCCGAAGCTTTGCGCTTTCACTTTCGAGCCATGCCCGTACGCGTCTTCGCTGGCATCGAACCGCGCCTCGGCGCGCGCGTGTACATCGCCGAGAGCGCGCTCGTCATCGGCGATGTCGAGCTCGGTGAGGATGCCTCGGTGTGGCCGGGTGCGGTGCTGCGCGGCGACGTGCACCGCATTCGAGTCGGAGCACGGAGCAACATTCAGGATGGGACCGTGGTGCATGTCACCCATGACGGACCCTACACCCCAGGCGGCTTTCCAGCCCTCATCGGTGCCGATGTGACCATCGGCCATGGCGCGATCATCCACGCCTGCACCATCGAGGACGCCTGCCTGATCGGCATGGGCGCGATCGTGCTCGATGGGGCGCGGGTCTGCCGGCACGCCTTGGTGGGGGCCGGGGCGGTGGTGGGGCCCGGCAAGGTGGTGGGCGAGGGCGAGCTGTGGGTGGGCAACCCCGCGCGCTTTCAGCGCCGCTTGAGCGATCGCGAGATCGAGGCGCTTTACTACAGCGCCCGTCACTACGTGGCGCTCAAGGATCGCTACCTGAGCGAGGGCGGCTGAACTTTAGGGCGATTGGCGGCGATTGCGAGGGCCCGTTTCAGCCTCTGCTCGTCTCGGGCGCCGTCATCCGCTCGAGGCGCTCGAGGCGCCTGAGCGCATCCTCGCGGCTGCTGCCGCACATCGCCGGCTCCGGCCGCAGCCGCACGCAGACGAGCGGTCGCTCGCTTCGTCCGTAAAGTCGGCAGCGCCCTTCCCGATCGAGCTGCACGCAAGGGACGCCGGCGGGTTTGCCGCGCGGCATGCCCGGGATCGGCGATGCGATCGATGGGGCGATGCAGCAGGCTGCGCAGCCGGGACGGCATGCAAAGACCGCGCTCATTCGACGGCCTGGGCGGGAAGGTGAGCGCGAAGCTCGGCGAGCACGTCCTCGGTGTCCGGGCGCACACCGTGCCAGATGAGGAAGCTTTCGGCGGCCTGTTCCACGAGCATCCCAAGCCCATCGAGCGCAAGCTGCGCGCCGGCCGCACGCGCCCAGGCGAGGAAGGGAACCGCGGCCAGGCTGTAGCTCATGTCGTAGCACACGCAGCGGGTGCCGATGATGCTGCTTGGCAGCGCGAGCGTTTGATGAGTGTGACCCGCCGAGGTGGCATTGAGGATCAGGTCGAAGGCGCCGATGCGGTCGAGGTCTTGCCAGTAGCGGGTGTGCACCCGATCCGGCTCCCCGATGCGATCGGCCAGGCGGTCGGCGCGTTCGGGGGTGCGATTGACGATGTAAAGCTCGCCGATCCCGGCATCGAGCAGGGCGAAAGCCGCGGCATGGGCGGCGCCGCCAGCGCCGAGCAGGAGCACCCGTCGTCCGCGCAGATCGAGGCGATGCCTTTCGGCGAGATCGGCGATCAGACCCTTGCCATCGGTGTTCTCGGCGCGCCAACCCGAAGCGATGCGGCTCAAAACATTGGCCGCGCCGACCCGCTTCGCGAATTCGCTCGCTTCGGAGGCGATACGCAAGGCTTCGGCCTTGAGCGGCAAGGTGATGTTGGCCCCCACGCCGCCGCGGGCGGAAAAGGCCGAAAGCGCATCGGCGAGGCCGCCCGGTGCGACCTCGATCGCCTCATAGCGAAGCGACTTTCGCGTTTGCGCCGCGAAACGCTGGTGGATCATGGGCGAGAGGGAATGCGCCACCGGCTGCCCGAAGACCGCATAGAGCGGGCCAGGCTGGGGATCCTCGTGCAGAACGGGCTGCTCCTCGAAAAGCAATCGGCTCTCACTCACGGCGGCTCTCCTTCGGGGGGCTTGCGCATATCTTTGCAGGCGAGAGCGCGCTTCGGAACGAAGCGCTCAAGGCTCGGCGAGCCAGGAGGCGACCTTCGGCGCGAAGTAGCTGAGGATCGCATCGGCGCCGGCGCGCTTGAAGGCGATCAGGCTTTCCATGATGGCAGCGCGCTCATCGAGCCAGCCATGGGCGATGGCCGCTTGCAGCATCGCGTACTCGCCGCTCACTTGATAAACGAAAGTCGGCACCCCGAAGCGCTCCTTGACCCGGCGGACGATGTCGAGGTAGGGCAGGCCCGGCTTGACCATGACCATGTCGGCGCCCTCTTCGAGATCGAGCGCCACTTCGCGGAGCGCCTCATCGCCGTTCGCGGGATCCATCTGATAGCTCTTCTTGTCGCGCTTGCCGAGATGGCTCGCCGAACCTACGGCGTCGCGGAAGGGACCGTAGAAAGCCGAGGCGTACTTGGCCGAGTAAGCGAGGATGCGGGTGTGGCGAAACCCGGCCGCCTCGAGCGCCTGGCGGATGGCGCCGATGCGGCCGTCCATCATGTCCGAGGGCGCGAGCACATCCGCGCCGGCCTCGGCGAGGGAAAGCGCCTGCTTCACCAAGGCCTCGACCGTTTCGTCGTTGAGCACCTCGCCCTCATCGTCGATGAGACCATCCTGGCCGTGACTCGTGTAAGGGTCGAGGGCGACATCGGCGATCAGCCCAAGCTCGGGAAAACGCGCTTTGAGGTCGCGCAGGACTCGCTGGATCAGCCCCTCCGGATTCCAGGCCTCGCGGCCATCGGCGGTCTTTTTCTCTGGGGCGATGGCGGGGAAGAGGGCGAGCGCAGGGATGCGCAAGGCGAGGGCGCGCTCGGCCGCGCGCCAGAGCCCATCGCGATCGAGGCGCTCGACGCCAGGCATCGAGGGCACCGGCTGGCAACCCTTGCCCTCGTGCACGAACACCGGCCAGATCAGGTCATCGGCGCTCAGCCGATGCTCGCGCATCAGCCGGCGCGAAAACTCATCGCGCCGCATCCGGCGCAAACGGACGGCGGGATAGCCCATCGGCAACCATCTCCGGAAAGCTCGCTCATGTATGGTAGCGGGGTCTTTTCCACATGCCTCGCGATGCTCCGACTCGCTTTGCTCTGCATCCTCGTCGTCATTTCCGCCTGCAGCGCGCGCCCTGTCCGCGACCGCTCGTCCGTTGGCTTGGTGTTGCGCATCCTGCACATGAACGATCACCACTCTCGTCTCGGCGCCGAACGGATGAAGCTCTCGCTGGAGGGGCGCACGGTGTTGATCGAGGGCGGCAGCTTCGCCTTGGCCGCCGGCTACATCCGGCAGCGCGAGCAGGCGGGCGGGGCGGTGCTGAAGCTTCATGCCGGCGATGCCCTCACCGGCGATCTCTTCTTCACCCTGTTCCGAGGGCAGGCGGATGCCGATCTCATGAACAGCGTCTGCTTCGATGCCTTCGCCGTGGGCAACCACGAGTTCGACCACGGCGATGCCGGGCTTCGCCGCTTTCTCGATCATCTGCGCTCGCCGGCCTTCGCCTGCGAGACGGCCGTCCTCGGGGCCAACGTGGCCCCTCGGGTCGGGGAGTCGCCGCTCGCGCTCATCGGCGCGAACGACTATCTGAAACCCTATGCCGTCTTCGAGCGCGATGGGGAGCGCATCGGGGTGATCGGGCTCGTGATCGCCGAGAAGACCCGACATTCCTCGCGCCCTGACCCGGGTACCGCCTTTCTCGACGAACTCGCCACGGCCCGCCGCTACATCGACATCCTGCGCGCGGAGGGCATCGAGCACATCCTGCTCCTGACGCACGTGGGTTATGGCATGGATCTGAGGCTCGCCCAGCAGCTGCCGGCGGTGGATGCGATCATCGGCGGCGATTCGCACACGCTGCTCGGCGATGCTTTCGCAGCCCTCGGTCTGAAACCGGCAGGTCCTTATCCCACGGTGGTGGAGAACGCCGACGGCGATCCGGTCTGCGTGGTGCAGGCTTGGCAATATGCCTGGGTAGTGGGTGAGCTCAAGATCCGCTTCGACGCCAAGGGCCGGGTGCTTGGCTGCGAGGGCGAGGCGGTGATGCCGATCGCGGGTTTCTTCGACGAGCAAGGCGTCGCGGCCGGTGCCGAGGCACAGGCTGCGCTTGCATCCTCCGCTGCGTCGCTCGGGTTGCGCCGGGTGGAGCCTGATCCGGTGGCCGAGCGCCTGCTTCGCTACTACGAGCAGCAGCTCGAGCCTCTGGGGCGGGAGGTCGTGGCCAAGGTGTCCGAAACCCTTTGCGTGCGCCGGCTGCCGGGAGCCTTCGACCGAGGACGCGATGGCGTGGCCGGCTGCGCCGAGCTCACCGATGCCCAGGGCGGGCATGTCCAGCAACTGGTCGCGCAGGCCATGCTTTTCCAGGGGCAGCGCTACGGGGGGGCGGACCTCTCGATCCAAAACGGCGGGGGCGTTCGCAGCGGGATTCCCGCCGGCGATCTTTCGGTGCGGAGGGCCTACATGGTGCTGCCCTTCGCCAACACCCTCGTGCGGCTCTTGATGAGCGGAGAGGAGATCCACGGGGTCCTCGAGGACGCACTCGAATTCCTGATCGCCGATCCCCACAACCGCTCCGGTTCCTACCCATACGCGGGTGGATTGCGCTGGAGCGTCGATCTCGGCCGCCCGCGGGGCTCGCGGGTCTTCGACCTCGAGGTGCGGATGGGACAGGAATGGCGTCCGCTCGAGCCCAAGCGCCTCTACCGAGTCATCACCAACGACTTCCTCGCCGCAGGCGAGGACGGTTACGGCGGCTTCGCGAAGATTCCGCCGGAGCGCCGGGAAGAGCTCGGTCTGGAGTACGCCCAGGCCTTCCTGGACTTCGCCCGTGAACAGCGCACATTGCGGCGTCCTGGATCCGACGAGATGAGCACCGTGCGCTTCGTCCCGCCGCCTGCCTGGGAACGGGGCACGAGGCATTAAGAAATCGTTTAGGGCGCCTGGCTTATCCTGTCGCGGTCGTGTCTTTTCCGGAAAAGTTCCTGCATTTTAGGAAAATACGATCCTAAGAGTCTGTCAGGGAACCTTTTTCATGTCCGCCGCCTGGATCACGGCCGCATTCGCTTCGTTCGTCCTCCTCCTTTTCCTTGCGGGGCGGCGGGCGTTGTTGCGCGTACCCGAGGGGCAGGTGTTGGCGGTGCGCCGCTTCGGCCGCAGCGAGCGCGTGCTCACGCCCGGGCTGCGAGTGCTCTTGCCTTTGGCCGACCGCGTGGTGCGGCGGGTCAGCCTCACCGGTCACAGCATGAGGCTAGAGCGACGGTTGCTCGCCTGCGGCGATCTGCGGGCGATCGCCGTCGAGGGGGTCGTCTTCTTCCAGTTCCTAGATCCCCTGGAGGCTGCGAGGAGCGGCACCCGGGCGCACGAGCGCATTTCTGCGGAGCTCTCCCGCGCGCTCGCCGAGCTGGCGGGATCCGCGTCCTCGGAGGCGCTTTGCGAGCAGCCTGCGGAGTCCGTTTCCCGCTCGCTCAAGCAGCGCATCAACCGGCTTCTCCGCTCGCAGGGCATCATGATCACCCGGCTGCAACTCGATCTGGCCCTGGTACCGACGCCCTGAGCGACCGCCCCTGCGCGGTCGGAAATCTGTCCCGATGAAGAGTGATGAGGCTTTGCGGCTCGCGAGAGGGGCTCGGGCCCTCGGCCTCGTGCTCGCCGATGCCCAGGTCGCGCGGCTCCTCGACTATCTCGACGCGCTCGAACGTTGGAACCGGGTCGTCAACCTGACCGCGGTTCGAGAGCGGGGGAAAATGCTCGGCGCGCATCTTCTCGACAGTCTCGCGGTGGTGCCCCATCTCGCTGCGATATCTCGATTGAGCGATCTCGGCAGCGGCGCGGGATTGCCTGGAATCCCCATCGCGCTCGCCCGGCCCGATGTCCGCGTGCGGCTGGTCGAGGCGCGGGAGAAGAAAGCCCGATTCCTGCGCCATGTCGTCCGCGATCTCGCTTTGACGAACGTCGAGGTCTTCGCGGGCCGGGCCGAGGCGCTGCGGGCGGAGCACGGGGAGGACGTGGTGGTCGCGCGCGCCTTGGGCCGTCTGGCCGAGATCGTTCGTCTCGCTGCGCCGATCCTGGCGCCACACGGGCGGGTCTTGGCGATGAAGGGCCATTTGCCGCAGGATGAGTTGCGCGAGTTGCCGGCCGGCTGGCGACTCGCGGCCGTCCATCGCATCGAGGTTCCCGACCTCCGCGCGGAGCGGCATCTGCTCGTCCTCGAGCAATCGAGGCCGGTGGCGGACGAGAATGGGGCATGACTCGCATCGTCGCGGTGGCCAATCAGAAGGGCGGGGTGGGCAAGACCACCACCTCGGTCAACCTCGCCGCCGCCCTCGCCGAGGCGGGGCGGCGCGTGCTGCTCGTCGATCTGGACCCTCAGGGCAATGCCACCATGGCCTGCGGGGTCGACAAGTCTCGGGCGCGTCCGAGCGCCTGCGAGGTGCTCCTCGAGGAGGCCGAGGCGGCCGCCGCCATCCGGCGTACCGAGGAGGGTTTCGATCTGCTTCCAGGCAACAGCGATCTCACCGCCGTCGAAGTACGCCTGCTCGACGCGCTGGCCAGGGAGCGCCGTCTCCGAGAGCGGCTGGAGCCGGTGCGAGCGCGTTACGAAACGATCCTCGTCGATTGTCCTCCGGCCCTCAATCTGCTCACGCTCAATGCGCTGGCCGCCGCCGACGGCGTGATCATTCCGGTGCAGTGCGAGTATTTCGCGCTCGAGGGGCTTACTGCGCTCCTACATACCATCCAGGCGGTTCAGAAGCGGCTCAATCCCGATCTGCAAGTGGACGGCCTGCTCCGAACGATGTTCGATGCGCGCAACAATCTGGCCACCGAGGTCTCCGGGCAGATCGTGCGCTACTTCGGCGATCTCGTATTCAATACCGTGGTGCCGCGCAACGTGCGGCTCGCCGAGGCGCCGAGTCACGGCCGCTCGATCCTGCGTTACGACCGCGACTCGCGCGGTGCAGCGGCCTACCTGGGTCTGGCCGGTGAGCTCATCCGGCGCGAGCGCGATTGGCGGGCGACGGCTGGGAGCGCGCGATGAGCAGCAAGCGCCCGAAGCTCGGTCGCGGCCTCGACGTCTTGCTGAACCTCGGCGCGGGGGAAGCGGCGCAAGAGGGCGAGGGGCGAATCGAAACCTTACCGGTCGGAAAGCTGAGCGCCGGCCGATTCCAGCCGCGACAGCGCTTCGACGAGCAGGCGCTCGCCGAGCTCGCCGATTCGATTCGTGCCCAGGGCATCATCCAGCCGATCATCGTGCGGCGGCTGGACGATCACCGATACGAGGTGATCGCGGGTGAGCGTCGCCTGCGCGCGGCCCAGATCGCGGGGCTGACCGAAGTGCCCTGCGTGGTCCGCGAGGCCGATGACCGGACGGCGCTCGCGATGGCCCTGGTCGAGAACATCCAACGCGAGGATCTCAACGCCATCGAGCAAGCGCAGGCACTGGAGCGGCTGATCGAGGAGTTCGGTCTCACTCATGAACAGCTCGCTCGCGCGGTGGGCCGCTCGCGCGCCTCGGTGAGCAATCTCCTCCGCCTGCTCGATCTGCCGGAGGAGGTCCGCCGACTGCTCGCCGAAGGCGGGCTGGAGATGGGCCATGCCCGTGCTTTGGTGACCCTGCCGCGAGAGCGCGCGATCGCCCTGGCCCGAGAGGCTTCGGCCAAGGGCTGGAGCGTGCGCGAGCTCGAACGCCGGGTACGCGCGCAGCCAGGAGCTCGGCGCAAGGGGGCGCGCAAAGCGGATGCGGACGTGCTACGCCTCGCGGAGGAGCTCGGCGAGCGTTTGGGCACCCGCGTCGAGATTCGCCAAGGTCGCGGAGGGAAGGGGCGTCTGGTGCTGTATTTCTACGATCTCGATCAGCTCCAGGGACTGCTCGACCGGATCCACTAGCCCGCACATCGGTGGCGCCGTTCGCGGCAGCAGGTGCTGACCGCTGCAACCCGCCGCTCTTGCTGTGCTCGAAGCGCGGCGTTATGCTTTCTGGCTCGCCCGCTGCCGATGGCGCGGGCTTGGCATGAGATTCCGAAGAGGTGCCCCATGGCCCGAGTCTGTCAAGTCACCGGCAAGACGGTGCGGACCGGAAATAACGTTTCCCACGCGAACAACAAGACGCGTCGCCGTTTCCTGCCGAATCTCCACGAGCATCGCTTCTGGGTTCCGAGCGAGAAGCGTTTCGTCCGTTTGCGGGTGTCCTCGCACGGCTTGCGCACGATCGACAAGAAGGGCATCGAGGCGGTGATCGCCGAGCTTCGCAAGCGCGGCGAGAAGATCTGAGGGTTCGCCGATGGCATCCAAACGCGAGAAGATCAAGCTCGTCTCCTCCGCCGGAACCGGGCATTACTACACCACCGACAAGAACAAGAAGAACACGCCGAACAAACTCGAGTTCAAGAAGTACGACCCGGTGGTGCGCAAGCACGTCCTCTACAAAGAGGCGAAGATCAAGTGATCTCATCCTGAGGCGGAACGGAGGCCCCTGTCTGCCGCGCGCGGGGAACGCGGCGTGTTTGCGGCGATCAGGGAAAAGCCGGAACGGTGAAAGGACGGGGTGCACCTCCTCGCTGCTGTGGCGGATGTTCGATTCCCGAAGACCCTCGGTCGTCTCGGTGAAGGCGCCACAGCTCCGTGTGCCGGCCTCTCCGCCGCGGGTCCTCTTCGTGCGGCTCCCACGCGGTTCGACCGCTTCGGCCGCCTTTCGCCTCGCTCATTCGAAGCTCAGCCACTGGCAGGCGAGGAGATCCCCATCGCGGATGACCCATTCCGTACGCTTGCCGCAGATCGAGACCCCATAGACCACGCAGGCATCGCCGTCCTCGTCGACGAGGCGGACGTCGTATCGGCCGCATGGGACGTCCCGGATGCGAACGCGGCCGCCGGATTCGAGAACGTCCCAGCCGAGGCGATCCTCGCCCCACAGAAATCGGTCGCTCGGCGAGATGAAGAGCTGAACGATGGCGAAGGAGGATTCGTTGATCAGCACGACGCTTCCGCGCTCACGGGCCGAGAGGCTCGCATGGGCGAGGATGCCGACGAGGACGGGGAGGTAGCGCAGGAGACGCACGGGGAAAATCCGAAGCCAAGACCGCTACAGCGAACACCAATGCCGGTCGGCTGACAAGCGGCGATACGATTCGCGTTCAGCCGCCGCTTGCCCTCAGGGGCACGGGACTCAGGGCCGCGAGCCGGCTGGCAAAGCGGGCGAGAGCCTCGATGCCGCTCGCTTCGGCCTCGCGCATCCAATCGCGCAAGGCCAGTCGCAGCGCTTCGGCGTCGGCGGAACCGCGTGCGATCAGCAGACGCAGACGTTGCCGATACTCGACGCATCGGGCCGTGAGCGGGCATTCGGAGAGCCAAAGGCGGAAGCGTTCGCGGTTTGCCGCATCCAGCCAATGCGGGCCGCTCGCCAGCGCCCTGCGCATCCGCCGGGGAAGCGCGCGCAGACGCCCGCCGCGCGAGGCGAGTTCCTGGCGCAAGGTGGGCAGCGTGACTTCGCGGAAATAGCGGCTCATGACTCCGAAGCGGTCGATCAGCAGAGCGCGCAGCGTCTCCTGATCCGGTGAGGTGATGCCGGCTCGCTCGCCGACCTGGGGCGCCTCGCGGAGGATATTCGCGAGCCCAAGGCGCTGAAGGCCCCTCAGGATCAGATAGCCGAGATCGATCTCGCCTCTTCGCAGCGCGAAGCGGGCCGAGGTGGGAAAGGCGTGGTGATTGTTGTGAAGCTCTTCGCCACCGAGGAACAAGCCGAGAGGCAGGAGGTTGGTCGAGCGATCCTCGGTCTCGAAGTTGCGGTAGCCGACACCGTGGCCGAGGCCGTTGACCACGCCGGCCGCAAGCACCGGGATCGCGAGCATCTGAAGTGCCCAGATGGCGATACCAGGGACGCCGAATGCGAGGAACTCGATGAGGAGATATAGCGCAGGACCGATTGAGCTTCGCCGGCCATAAAGCCATCGCTCGAGGCGATCCTCGGGCGCGCCGCGCCCATATTTGCTCAGTAAGCCCGGCTCCCGCTTGGCGCGCTGATAGAGGCTCACCCCGTGCCAGAGCACGCGCGGCATGCCGTGGATCGCGGGGCTGTGCGGGTCTTCCTCCGTCTCGCAGCGGGCGTGGTGCTTGCGGTGGACCGCCACCCACTCGCGCACCACCATCCCCGTGCTCAACCAGTTCCAGAAGCGGAAGACATGCGCGAGAGCGGGATGGAAGTCCACCGCGCGATGAGCTTGGCTGCGGTGGAGATAAAGGGTGACGGTGAGGATGGTGAGCTCGATGCTCAAAAGCAGCCATAGGCCGAGGAGGAGCAGACTGGGCGAGAAGAGCCCGCTGCTCAGAAAGTCGAGAAGCGCGTCTGGCACAAAGCAGAGGTCGTGAGGGCGAGCCGCTACGATACGCTGCTTCAGCGCCTCGCGCCAGCCGCCTATGCCAGAACTCCCCGAGGTCGAGACCACCCGCGCGGGCATCGAGCCTTTCCTTCGCGGACGACGGATCGAGCGCCTTCTCGTCCGCGAGCGAAGGCTTCGGGTGCCGGTGCCCGAGGAGCTCCCAGAAGTTCTCGCAGGGCAGCGCGTGCAGGCGGTCGGGCGCCGCGGGAAGTATCTGCTGATCGAAGTCGAGCGCGGCGCGGCGATCGTGCACCTTGGTATGTCGGGCACGCTGCGGCTCTATCCAGAAGCCGCTCCGGCGGGGGCTCATGATCATCTCGACCTGATGCTCGAGGGCGGGATCGTGCTGCGCTTCACGGATCCTCGGCGCTTCGGCTGCTGGCTGTGGCAGCCGCAGGGGACGCTGCATCCGGCGCTCGCCGCTCTCGGGCCGGAACCTTTCGACCCCGTCTTCGATGGCGCTTACCTATGGCGGCGAAGCCGCGGCCGGATCGCCCCGATCAAGAGCTTGATCATGGATCCACACATCGTCGTGGGTGTCGGCAACATCTACGCGCAGGAGGCGCTCTTTTGCGCCGGCATCCGCCCGCAGCGTTCGGCGGGGCAGATCTCGCTCGCTCGCCTCGAGCGGCTGGTCGCGGCCATCCGCGAGCGGCTTTCGTATGCGATCCGCCGAGGCGGTACCACCCTCAGGGATTTCCTCGCCCCGGATGGCAAGCCCGGGTATTTCGAGCAAGAGCTTTTCGTCTATGGTCGCGGCGGAGAGCCCTGCCGGATCTGCGGCACGACCCTGAAAGCGATGCGCATTGCAGGGAGGATGACGGCGTGGTGCCCGCGCTGTCAGCGTTGAGCAGGATCAGGAGCGGGCAAGGGCAGCGGTGGTTGCAGCGGCTCGATCCGGCTCTCACCGCGCAGAATGCGCTTGAACTCGGCGCGGCAGACCGAGACGTAGCGCTCGTTGCCGCCGATTTCGATCTGAGGACCCTCGGAGAGGGCGCGGCCCTGCTCGTCCACCCGCACGACCATCGTCGCTTTGCGGCCGGTGTGGCAGATGGTCTTGATCTCGACGAGCTCATCCGCCCAGGCGAGCAAATACTGGCTGCCCTCGAAGAGCTCGCCGCGAAAATCGGTGCGAAGCCCATAGGTGAGCACCGGGATGCCGAGCGCATCGACGACTTCGCTGAGCTGCCAGACTTGAGCTTTGGTGAGAAACTGCGCCTCATCGACGAGGACGCAGTGCAGAGGGCCGTGCGCGGCCAGATCGGCGCGGACCAGGCTTTCGAGATCGTCGTCGCGGTCGAAGGGGGTGCCGCGGGCGCTGAGCCCGATTCGGGAAGCGACGATGCCCTCACCGTAACGGGTGTCGCAGCGGGGCACCAGAATGAGGGTGCGCATGCCGCGCTCGCGGTAGTTGTGCGCGCTTTGGAGTAGAACGGTGGTCTTTCCGGCGTTCATCGCCGAGTAGTAGAAGTAGAGCTTGGCCATGCGCCTGCTGGATGGATGGTGGCGAGGGAGATCAGGCAAGGATAGGATGCCTCGCCGATGGCCCTGGATCTCAACGCCGAACAGCGCGAGGCGGTGCGCGAATGCTCGCGTCCGGTCCTGGTCTTGGCCGGTGCGGGCTCGGGGAAGACCCGGCTCATCACGGCCAAGGTGGCGCACCTCATCGGTGCGCAGGGTGTGGAGCCCAGGCGGGTGCTGGCGCTCACCTTCACTCGCAAAGCCGCGCGCGAGATGGTCGAGCGGTTGCGCTCGGCCATCGGCGAGCGGGCGAACGCCGTCCGCGTGGGTACTTTCCACGCCTTCGGCCTCTCGCTCCTGAGCGAATCCCCCGCGTGCTTCGGCCTGCGCCGCGGTTTCTCCTTGCTCGATGCCGAGGATGCGAGGCGCTTGCTCGCCGAGATCGCGGGTCTTGAGGGTTCGGCCTTGTCCGCGCTCCTCGCCGAGGTCTCGCGCCAGCGGCAAAAGGATCCGTCAGCGGAGCCTGCGATCGCCGAAGCGCATGGCATCACGCTCGAGGCGATGCGCCTCCACCGGGACTACGTGGCTCGCTTAGAGACCTTGAATGCCATCGACTTCGACGATCTCATCCTTCGCCCGCTTCGCGCTTGCCGCGCCGACGCCTCGCTTCGCCAACGCTTGCGATCCCGGTTCGATCACCTGCTCGTGGACGAATGGCAGGACACGAATCTGGCCCAGTATGGCTTGTTCCGTGAGCTCGTCGGCGACGGAAAGCCTTTCACCGTGGTCGGTGATGACGATCAGTCGATCTATGCCTGGCGCGGTGCGCATCCGGAGAACTTGCGGCTGCTCGCCGAGGATTTTCCGAAGCTCAGGGTGATCAAGCTCGAGCGCAACTATCGCTCCACCGCCGCCATCGTGCGGGCGGCCAATGCCCTGATCGCGCACAACCGGCATCTGTTCGAGAAGCAACTGCGCAGCGTGGCCGATGGCGGGGAGCCACCGGCGCTGTGGCGCTGTCGCACGCCGGAGGAGGAAGGCGAGCGCATCGCTCTCGATCTGTCGCGGCGAATCGAGGTGGAGGGACGCCGGCCTCGCGATTTCGCCGTGCTCTACCGGAGCAACCATCAGTCGCGACCGATCGAAGAGGCTTTTCGTCTGCACCGGATCCCCTATCGGGTGAGCGGCGGCATCTCCTTTTTCGAGCATCGCGAGATCCGCGATCTGACCGCCTATCTCCGTCTCGTCTGCAACCCGCGCGATGACGTGGCCTTCCTGCGTGCGGTCTGCTGCCCTCGGCGAGCGGTGGGGGAGGGAACGATCGAGCGTCTGGCCGCTCTCGGTGCCGAAGAGGGTTTGTTCGCCGGCGCGCATCGTCTCCTCGCCGAGCGCGCGGATTCACGTCTGCGCGGTCTCGCCGAGTTCGTGGCAGCCATCGAGCGCTGGCGATCCGCCGCTCGCTCCGTTTCCCTCGCCGCTTTGGCGAGGATGATCCTGAGCGAGAGCGGGATGCTCGATGCCTTCGCTCGGGATCGCGATCAAGAGCGGGGCAGGCGGAAACGTCAGCGGCTGGAGCAGTTCGTCCTTTTCCTCGAGCGGCGCGGGCTACAAGGGGAGGCGGGCCTCAACGAGCTCGCTCTCATGTCGCGGGAGGATGGAGAGGAATCCGATGATTCGGTCCTGCTCTCGACCATCCACGCCGCAAAAGGGCTCGAGTTCGCCGTGGTGTACGTGGCGGGCCTCGAGGAGGGAATCCTTCCCCATGACCACGCGCTCGCGGAAGGTCAGTTGGAGGAGGAGCGCCGGTTGCTTTACGTGGCCATCACCCGAGCACGCGAGCATCTCATCCTCAGCCGCGCGGAGATGCGCCGCGCGGGCGGCACTTGGAGCCGGAGTGAACCCAGCCGCTTCCTCGCGGAGATTCCCGCCGCGTTATTGCGCGAGGGGAACCCGGAGCCCTCGAGCGCCGCGGCGGAGGCCGCCTGGCACCGGGAACGCATCCGGCAGTTGCTCGCGGCCGACGCCCCCTCCTGAGGATCGAGCATGCGCCTGCCGAACGCCACCCCGGAGCTGCGCCCAGAAGAGCGGATCATCGTCGCGCTCGATGTGCCCGATCGTGGACAAGCGCTCGATCTGGTCGAGCGGCTTGGAGAGGCCGTGAGCTTCTACAAGCTGGGTATGGAGCTGTTGACCAGCGGCGACTACTTCCGCTTGATCGAGGAGCTCCATGCTCGCGGCAAGAAGGTCTTCGCCGACCTCAAGTTCTTCGACGTGCCGGCGACCGTAGGCCGGGCGGTCCGCGGGCTCTCGCGCTATCCGGTGGAGTTCGTCACCGTCCATGGCAACGACGGGATGCTGCGGGCCGCAGCCGAGGCGAAGGGATCGCTCAAGGTTCTCGCGGTCACGGCCCTGACCAGCCTCGATCGCGCCGATCTCCAGGCGCTGGGCTTCGCGTGCGAGGTCGAGCAGCTGGTGCTTTCGCGCGCACGGGCTGCGATCGCGGCGGGTTGCGATGGCATCGTCAGTTCGGGGCTGGAGGTGGCCTCGGTAAGGGCCTGCTTCGGAACCTCGCTGATCTTGGTATGCCCTGGGATCCGTCCGGTGGCCAACCTCGACGATCAGAAACGAACGGTCGATGTCGCCGAGGCGATCTCCGCGGGCGCGGACTACCTGGTGATCGGCCGGCCGATCCGGGATGCGCCCGATCCCCGGCGAGCCGTGGCGGAGCTCTCCGATCGAATAAAAAAAGCACTTTCATAACAGTTAGATAGCGATTCTTCCTGAGAAGACTTGCAAAAAACTTTCCGCGAGTGTATGTTGAAGCTCGCTACGGAAGTAGCGGTGACCGACGACAATGCGTTCCCACTCCGGCGATGCGCCGGGCCCCGGTCGGAACCCACGCCGACCGGGGTTTTTTCTCGACCCCTTGCGGGCCTCTCGATCGAGCGGAGAGAATGGGGGTTCTCTCCTCCGGGGTTCCCCCAATGGTTCGTCTTCGCACCGCCCTGCTCGTCTTTTCCGTTCTGCTGATCCTCGGCTGTAGCCGCGAACAGGACGGGGCTGCGGATGCCGCGGCGCCGGCCAAGCTCGACACGCCGGTCGATGCCGTTCGCTCGATCAATTCCGCATTCCGCCGCAACGACGTGGCAGGGCTCCTCAAGGCGGCGCTGCCGCCCTCGGAGTACGCCGAGCTCAGCACCCAGTGGGATCGCATCCGCGCCGAGATGAGTTTCAGCGACGAGGAGCGGGCTCAATTCGGTGCCGCCATGGCCACCCTCACCCAGAAGGGTGCGGTGGATGCGATCATGACGACCCTCGAGCCACAGTTGCAGCAGCTCGATCAGCAGATGGCGCAGTTGCCGATGGCGATCATGATGGGCAGCGGTCTCGCCATCTCGATGATCGAGCAAGACGAGAATCTCTCGCCGGAGCAGAAGAAGCAGGCTCGGCAAATCATGGAAGCGATGAGCCAGTGGGCGATCAAGACCCCCTTCAACGACCGCGCCCGCATCCGCAAGGCCGTCGAGGCGGCGGCGGCCACGGCCGAGCAGCTCGGGATGCGAGATCTCGAGGAGCTCAAGGCCATGTCGTTCGAGCAGTTGCTTCTCAAGTCCGGCATCGTCCTCGCCGGCCTCAAGCGTCTGCTGGAAGCCTTCGACTTTTCCGTCGATCAGTCCCTCGACAGTCTCAAGGTCGAAGTCATCGCCGAGAAGGGCGACGAGGCGACCGTCCGCACCACCTTCAATATGCTCGGTGTACCGATCGTTTCGGAGGGGGTCATGGTCCGGCGTGATGGCGGCTGGTATGGCCGCGATCTCCTGGCGCAGATCGCCCAGGCGCGCATGGCGGAGCCGCAAGCGGCCGAGTGAGCTCGGGGGGCAGCCTCGGCCAGCATGAGGCGGTGTCCGAGGGGCGCGGCGTGGAGCTCGGCTCGCGGGAGCAGGGCTCGGTCGGGCGACCGCCGTGGCCGCTGCGCCTGCTCGGCGGGCTTCTGAAGCCCCTCATTCGATACCATTGCGACCCGCCCGACGCCGACCGTCGAGTTCCCCCGGGGCGGGTCGTCTATGTGCTCGAGCGCGAGGGTCTTTCCTCGCTCCTCATCCTCGAGCGGTTGTGCCGTGAGCGCGGCCTACCCTCGCCTTTTTCCTTCCTCCTCACGAACGCGCCTCGACTGCGCGCGTGGCTCGCGGTGCTCAAGCGGCCGCGCCTCTTCCGTCGGGGCCGGTCTTTCCTGCGCTCTCGCCGACTGCAACTGATCCTCGAACGGCACGCGGAGGGTGTGCTGTCCGATGTCTCGCTGGTGCCAGTCTCGGTCTTCGTCGGACGCGCACCGCAGCGGCAGCGCGGGTGGTTTCGCGTGCTCTTCGCCGAAAACTGGCCGCTCGCCGGCCGTTTTCGCCGTTTCTTCGCGATCCTTCTCAATGGCCGAGACACCTACATCCGGTTCGGTGCGCCGATCCACCTGAGCGAGAGCCTGGCTGGGCTCCCCCCCGAGCGGGCGAAGCTCAGGCTCGCGCGTCTCCTGCGAATGCACTTCCGCAACGTGCGCTCCGCCGTCATCGGCCCCGATCTCTCGCACCGCCGGACCCTGATCGGAGAACTGATGCGCGCACCGGCGGTTCGCGCGGCGATCGAGCAGACTGCGGAGCGGGAGCGCATCCCGCTCGAGCGTGCGGCGCGGCGCGCTCGCCGCTACGCCTGGGAGATCGCCGCCGATTACTCGCACCCCTTCGTGCGCAGCATGTATTTCCTGCTCACCGCCTTCTGGAACCGGATTTACGAGGGTGTGGCGGTCAACCATTTCGAGACCGTGCGCGAGATCGCACCGGGGCGGGAGATGGTCTATGTGCCCTGTCACCGCAGTCACATCGACTACTTGCTGCTGAGCTACGTGCTCTACGTGCGGGGATTGGTGCCGCCGCACATCGCGGCCGGGATCAACCTCAATCTGCCCGTGCTCGGACCGCTGCTCAGGCGGGGCGGCGCCTTCTTCCTGCGACGCAGCTTCAAGGCGAACGCGCTCTACTCCACCGTCTTTTCGGAGTACGTGGCAGCGCTCGTACGGCGCGGGGTGGCGCTCGAGTACTTCATCGAGGGGGGGCGATCGCGTACCGGTCGCCTGCTTCCGCCTCGGCTCGGGATGCTCGGCATCACGGTGAGGGGCGCGCTGGCCTCTCCGCGGCGCCCAGTGGTCTTCCAGCCGGTCTACTTCGGCTACGAGAAGGTTTTCGAGGTCGAGAGCTACATCGGCGAGCTGTCCGGACAGCCGAAGAGGCGGGAGTCCTGGTGGGGGCTGCTCCGCTCTCTCCGCATCCTGCGCCGACGCCACGGCTCGGTGACGGTGAACTTCGGCGAACCGGTGCCGCTCGAGGAGATCCTCGATCGCTGGGCGCCCGGGTGGCGCGATCAGCCCCTGGGTGAGGATCGGCCGAGCTGGTGGGGAGCCGTGCTCGAACAGCTCGGTCGGCGGATCCTTCAGAACATCAATCAGGCGGCCGACGTCAATCCGGTCGCCTTGCTCGCCCTTGCCTTGCTCTCGGCACCGAAGGCGGCCCTGCCCGAGAGCGATCTCGCGGCTCATCTCGAGCTCTTGCGGGATTTCTTCCGCTCGGTCCCGTTCTCCGATCGAGTGACCGTGTGCGAGCAGGACGCGCGAGGCATCATCGCCCGCGGCGAAGCGCTCGGACTGCTCCGCCGCATCCAGCATCCGCTGGGCGATGTGATCGCCATGGAGGAACGCCAGGCGATCCTGGCGAGCTACTACCGCAACAACGTGCTTCACCTCATCGCCGACGCCGCGTGGGTAGCCCTTTGCTTTAGCAACAATCGGCGCATGAGCCGGGCGGCGATCCACAGGCTGGGACGACTGGTTTATCCCTACATCCGCAACGAGCTGTTCCTGCCCTGGGACGAGGATGGCTGGAGCGATCGGCTCGATGCGGTCATCCGCTTCTACGTTCGACGAGGACTGCTCATCGAGAGCCGCGGGGGTCGCATCCTGTCGCGTGAAGCAGGACAGACCGACGGGGCTTTCCGGCTACGTCTGATCGCGCGCGGACTGCTTCAAGCCTTCGAACGCTACTACCTCGCTCTCAGTGTGCTCGTCAAGAACGGCTCGGGCACGCTGACCATGGCCGAAGTCGAGCAGCTTTGCCATCTGACGGCACAGCGGCTGACGCTCGTCTACGAGATGAACGCGCCGGAGTACTTCGACCGCTCACTGTTCCGGGCTTTCTTGCAGGAGCTCAAGAACCGTGGGGTGATCGAGCTCGATGAGGACGGTCGCCTGGTCTTCGGCGATGAGCTCGCGCAGGTGGTCGAGGACGCTCGTCTGATTCTCCGGCGCGAACTTCGCCATGCCGTGCAGAAGCTCAGCCCAGAGGCGCGGGCCCGACTGGAGCCGCCCGTCGAGGCGCCAAGCGATGGTTGACCAGCACATGACTTCCTCGAGGATCGAGCGATGTGGGAGTTTCTCAAATCGTTGTTTTCGGGCCGGTCTCCGCTTCCAGCCGATCCGGAGCAGGCCTTGGCTGAGGCCGAGCGGCTGATCGAAAGCTCGCCGAAGGAAGCCTGGTCCTTCCTTCGCAAGCTGGGTCGGCAGCGGCCGGAGCTTTTCGCGTTGGGCAGGCCGCTTGCGTCCCGCTACGGCGCCCTCATCCGCCGCGCCCACGAGCGCGAGCGCGGAAAGCCTCATCCTTCCCCACCCGCGGTCGCGGTGATCCTCGGGCAAGAACTGCCGACGATCGACTTTGCCTCACTGTGGAAGCGCGCCGAAGGAGAAGAGGCGGAGCTTCTGCTCGTCGGCTTCGCCGCAAGACGCGATGCCTTCGCCGAAGCGATGGCACCGCTGCTCTTTGCCGAGGACCGTCACCTCGCCCTGGTTCGGCTCGACGAGGAAGGCTCCTTCGTGGTGCGGAGGCAGATTCTGCTCGCGATGCGCGGCCAACTCGACCCACGCGTGGAAGAGCTCGGCCCTGCGATCGAGGACTGGGCGCGCCGACAGCGGCTCACGGTGAGCTCGCTCGGCTGAGCGATCGCGATCATGCATCGAGGTCCGGGATGAGCATGCTCTCGAGGCGCGCGATCTGATCCTTGAGCAGGAGCTTTCGCTTCTTCATGCGCTTGAGAGCCAGCTCATCGAAGCCGGGATCCTCGACCAGCCGGGCGATCATCCGGTCGAGGTCGCGGTGCTCCTCGCGCAGACGGTAGAGCAGACGACTGAGCTCGGCGGGATCGCGCTGCATCGCGCATCCAGTCTAGCCATCGGCGCCTGCGGCCGGAAGAAAAAAATCCCGCGGTCGCGGGGGTTCGACCGCGGGAGGCGAAAGATCGCCCCTCAGGGCGATTCGAAACCGTCGGAGAAGACGCGGCCACCTTGGAGTCGGGCGAAGCCCATGTCGTACTCGCCGCCCGAGTCCTCGGTGGCGCGATTGCTGCCCGCGAGGAGGATGCGCCCCTGCCGGTCGCGATGGGCGGCGTGGATTCGGGTGTCGCGCACCGCGCTCGGCCCTGAGTTGTTGGGCCAGGTGATCACATTGCGGTGACCGGCACCGGGGGTGCTGGCGAATCCCGCATCCAGTACGAGACTTCCCGTCTCGTTGTCGCGCAGGGCGATCGCGAAAGCCTTGCCGTCGGTGGGACTCAAGGGGTCGCTGACCATGCCCCAGCCCACCAGGACGAAGAAACGAGGATCGATGATGCCGTTCGTATCGAGGCGCGGTAGGATGGCCGCCGGATAGAGCGGTCCGTCGCCGAAAGCGGGTGCGAGCACGACCTCGTTGCAGGGGAGGGGCGTGGAGCAGCCGCCGTTCGCGTTGATCAGTTGTGCGCGCGCCGCGTCGGATGAAGTCGTTCGCGCTCGGACCAGTGCGATCCGTCCGCCGGATGCGAAGGAAAGCGGAGCGACCGCGGCGACTTCGCCGTTCGGCAGGCTTGAGAAGCCGCGGAAGCCGTTGCGATAGCTGCTCGGCGAGTCGCAGCTCGTGTCGCTTGCGGCGCAGAAACTGCTGACCAGACTTCCCGAACCGTTGAATCGCCCGAGGATGGCGTGCTCACTGCCGGCCCCATTGCGCACCGATCCGCCGAAGAAGACCCCGGTCCCCGCCGGCAAGCCGAAGAGCGCGCGCGCGACGCCGACGTAGGGCGGATTGCCCGCGCTGTGGCTCACGAAAGCGGTCGCCCAGCCGGTGCCGAATGGGCCGAAGCCGGTCTGCGGGTCGCCGGCGATGTTGACCTGGAGCACGGCCATGTCGTAGTCCCCGCAGGCGTTGAAAGTCCGCTGCACGCTGCCGCCGAGATAGATGACCGGCAGGTTGGCGGCATTGATGCCGAGGGCGATCGCTCCCGGACGGCTGTGATTGCTGGGGCAGCTCGAGGCGAGGTTCGCGTTGTAATAGCGAACTCCCGCGGGCTCGAAGCCGGGGCAGACGGTGAACGCCGCGCTCGGATCGTCGAGGGGACGGCGGAAGCAGAGCAGCGCGAAGTTGTACTGGCTCGGATTGCTGCGGTCCTCGGCGAGGAGGTAGATGCGATGCAGGAAACTCGTGCCGATGGTCTCGTCGAGCACGGCCAGCCCGCTCACAAGGTGAAGCTGCGGATTGGAAATGTCGACGTATTGGCGGCCGATGTCGCTGACCGAGAAATCGGGATCGATCGTGCCGTCATTGCGGAACTGGATGATGCCGATTCGAGTCGGGAACGAGCCTGAGGGCAGTCCGGCCTGACCCGCGAGCACGATGCGAAGGCCGCTGGTCTGGCCGACGGCATACGCGGTGGCCACTGGCGGACGGCCGCCATAGTCGGCGATGTAACGGGAGATGCCGGGTTCATTCGTGACGGTGAAGACGCGGATCTGCTGATCGAGATCGCCGTCCCGGCCGCCGATGCTGCCGGCTTTCGCCACGACCTCGGGGAGTACGGTTTCTTTCCGCGCCTCAGGCGAGCCGAAAGGCACGGTGCGGGCGAAAGTCGCCCTCGCGCGGGCGTCGAGTTGACGCTGGAGGGCGTCGTGCGAGGCTTTGCCTTCCGGCGGCTGATGACCGCCCTCGTCGACCCAGGCAAGCGCGAACAGCAGCGAGACGACCGACAGTCCGATGAGCATGAGCGCACGTTGAGAGGAAACCCGTCCCTGAAATGCGCGGCTTCGTCGCGAAAGAGGACATGGGCTTGCATGCTCCCCCGGAGGGCCCGCTTGCGGGGGCTTACAATCTCGGCCATGGAACCCGCCGTGATTCCTTTGAAATCGCCGGCTCCGCGCGATCCGCGCAAGGCCGAACGCGAGCGCGCGAAGCTCAACAAGCGCCTGCGCCGCTTGGTCGGACAGGCGATCGCCGACTACGGGATGATCGAGGAGGGCGACCGGGTGATGGTCTGCCTCTCCGGCGGCAAGGACAGCTACACCCTGCTCGATATCTTGCGGCAGCTCCAGCGCAAGGCGCCGGTGCGCTTCGAGCTGGTAGCGGTGCACCTCGATCAGAAGCAGCCTGGTTACGACCCCACCATCTTGCCCCGTTACCTCGAAGCGGAAGGGATGCCGTTCCTGATCCTCGAGCAGGACACCTATTCCGTGGTCAAGCGGGTCGTGCCTGCGGGCAAGACCATGTGCGGGCTGTGCTCCAGGCTACGCCGGGGGGCGCTTTATGCCTGCGCCGAGCGCGAGGGTTTCACCAAGATCGCGCTCGGCCACCACGCCGATGACATCCTCGAGACCTTTTTTCTCAACCTGTTTTTCCACGGGCGAATGGCGGCGATGCCGCCCAAGCTCCGTTCGGACGATGGCAAACACATCGTGATCAGGCCGCTTGCCTATTGCCGCGAGCGCGACATTGCCCGCTATGCGGCCGAGCGCGGGTTTCCGATCCTGCCTTGCCATCTCTGCGGCTCGCAGGAGGGCCTCGAGCGCCAGGTGGTCAAGCGGATGCTCGCCGAATGGGATCGTCGTCATCCCGGCCGGGTGGAGAACATCCTGCGGGCGCTAGGCGAGGTGCGACCCTCGCAACTGCTCGACCGAAGGCTCTTCGATTTCGGCGCCCTGAGGGCTTTCTCGGCGGCACCCCCCGATGCGGCGGCATGGCTCGGTGGAAGCGCCGACCGAGCTTGAACGCCCCTCGCGCTTGCCGATTGCGCCCACCCCTCTCCTTTGCGCGGAGCTCCGATGCTGTTCCGAACGCTGTTCCTCTACCGCTCTCCCGCCCTTCCTTCCGATGCCGAGCTCGAGCGAGCGCTTGCTTCGGCGAGTATCCGCGAGCCCGGTGCGCTCGAGCCTTTCTGCCTCGGATTCGCCTCGCCCTGGGGTGGAGCGGACGAGCGACTCGTCCTTGCGAGCGGCCCGCGGCTTCTGCTGCGCTTCGTCCGCGCCGAGCGCGTGCTTCCTGCGAGCGTGCTCGCGGCGGCGGTGGAGGATCTCGCCGCGGCTTTCCGCCGTGCAGAGGGTCGCGATCCGGCGCGCAGCCTTCGCCGGCGATGGCGGGCGGAAAAGCTCGCCGAACTCTTACCGCGGGCTCTCGTGCGGCGGCGAAGCGGCTGGGTCCTGCTCGACCGCGGCGCGGGTTGGATCGCCCTTGCCGCATCCTCGCGCGCGCGTGCCGAAGAGGCGCTGTCCTTGCTTCGAAGCGCGCTCGGTCATCTGCCCGCCCGGCCGATCCGGCCGCGGCGCGATCCGGCGGCGCGTTTCACCGCCTGGGTTTCCGGGGAGGCCCTTCCGGCCGGATTCTCCCTCGGCGAAGGCGCCCTGCTTCGCGGGGAGGATGGGGCGAGGGTGCGGATCCAGGGAAGCGTGCCGCGGGGTGAGGCGATCCGCGCGTATCTCGCGGAGGGCTTGCGGGTCGTGCGTCTCGAGCTCGGATTTCGGGAGCGTTTGGTCTTCGAGCTTCGCGAAGACCTCAGCCTCGCGCGGATCCGCATGGTCGGCGAGTTTTCGGAGGATGAAAGCGGAGAAGATCGGCTCGCGTCGCAGTTCGCGCTCGAGGCGGGTGAACTCTCGCTCCTGTTCGGGGAGCTTCAGCGCTTGTTCGAGATCGCCGAGGCGGAGGAAAATGAAAAGGCCATCCCGACTCCGCTTTCCGTCCGATGAGCCGGCCGGCGAGGCCCTCGAACGCGAGCAGTTGGCTGAGCGTCGAGCTCGGCGGCGGACGTGTGGCGTGGATGAGGCGGGTCCCGAGCCGCCGCGCACGGCGGCTTCGGCTCAGCGTGGAGCCGGAAGGGGTTCTCCGTCTGACCCTGCCGCCGCGCGTGGCATCGCGTTCGGTGGAGCGATTTCTCGCCGAGAGTCGAGGTTGGATCATCGCCCGTCTCGCCGAGCTCGATGCCCTCGGGGCGCGCAGGGCGCCGCTCAAGGTGGGAGTGGGCGATGAGTTCCTGCTCCGGGGGCGGCCTTGGCCCCTGGTTTGGCGAGTCTCGGCCGAGCCGCGACTGCTCAGTCAGCCCGGGTGGCTCGAGCTTCATGTGGCGCGGCTGAACGATGCCGAGCTTCCCCTCGCCCGTTCGCTGCTCAGGGACTTCTTATCGGCTGAACTGCGGCGTGATGCGCTACGGATCGGGCGCAAGCTCGCGGCGCGGCTCGGTGTCGCGCCTGCCGCCCTCCGCATCCGCCCGCTCCGCTCGCTTTGGGGTAGCCTGAGCGCCGCGCGGCGGATGTCGCTCGACCTGGCCTTGATCCATGCGCCGCCTGCGGTACTCCACTACGTGATCGCGCATGAGCTCGCGCACTTGAAGATCCGCAGCCACTCTTCGCGTTTCTGGCAGCTCGTGGCCGAGCTCGATCCCGAGTTCGAGCACGCCCGCGAGTGGATCCGCAGCCAAGGGATTCGGCTCAAGGCGGAGCTTTATCGCTTGCTCGGTTCCCCCTCTGCCAAGGAGGGGCCGGGCGAAGCCATGCCTTTGCGCTTCGCGCGTGGATGGGCTCGATCGTAGGTCTGAGCGAGGTGCTGGAAATCGAGGTGGGTATAGATCTGGGTGGTGGCGAGATCGGCGTGGCCGAGCAGCTCCTGGACCGCCCGCAGATCGCCTGAGGATTCGAGCAGGTGGCTGGCGCAGGAATGGCGGAACAGGTGCGGATGCAGGCGCCGGCCGAATCCACGCCGCAGTCCGTGGAGGCGAAGACGCGCCTGAACGCTTCGCGCCGATAGCCTCTCCCCGCGCCGACTGAGGAAGATCGGGCCCTCGCAGCGGCCGCTCGCCTCGGCCAGGTCCTTGAGCGCCGCGAGCGCATGACTTCCGACCGGCACGACGCGCACCTTGGCGCGCTTGCCGAGCACCCGAACGAGCCCGCGCGCGAGATCGAGGTCCTCCCAGTTCAGGGCGACCAGCTCCGACAGGCGCAGTCCGGAGGAGTAAAGCAGCTCGAAGATCGCCCGATCGCGCAGATCGAGCGCATCCGCGACCGGAATCTCGACGGCGCGGATGGCCTCATCGACATCCAAGACCTCCGGCAGCCGGCGCACGGTCTTCGGTGCACGCACGCCGCGGCTGGGGTCAGCGGGCAGTCCGTGGCGGCGGAGCAAGTAGCGGAACCAAGCGCGGATCGCCGCCAGACGGCGCGCAAGGGTGCGCCCGCTCAAGCCCGCGCGGTGCTGCTCGGCGAGAAAAGCCCGCAAGTGAGACGTGCGGATCGCTTGCGGTTCGGCGATGCCGGCTTCGCTTAGGTAGGCGAGAAGAAACTCGAGATCGCGCCGGTAAGCGGCCACGGTGTGCGCCGAGGCGCGTTTTTCGAGCGCGAGATGATCGAGAAAGGCCGCCAGCGCCTCGGCCAGGCTCATGCCGCCTCGAAACGCGCGAGCGCCGCCGCGACGATCTCGGCCAGCCGCTCGAGGAAGAAGGTCCCGATCCCCGGATGAAAGCGCTCGGGATCGGTGCTGCCGATCGCGAGCAGGCCCGCCGCCGGCAACGGCAGCAGGGCGGCCGAGCGGATCTCTCCGGCTCGATGAACGAAGAGCACCTCGAGCTTCTCCGGCTTCAAGCGTCCGCAGAGCACGGCTCGGCGCTCGACTGTGTCGTGAAAAAGCGAGAAGCGGGGATCGGTGCGCGGCAGATGGATCAACCAGTCCCCGTCGCCGAGCCCTGGCTCGACGTCGTAAAGGGCGATGCGGACCGCTTCGGTGGCGAAGTCCTCGCGCAGGGCCGCCACCGTCCGCGAAAGGGCCTCCCCGCGCGAGCGCGCACGCAAAAGAGAGAGGGCGAAGGCGTGGATTCGCAGGCTCAAACGCTCGTTCTCATGGGCGAGCTGCACCAGCTCCTGGAGGCGGCGTTTGAGCTCGGCGTTGTGCTCGCGCAGCACCTCGAGCTGATAGGCGGCCAGCGAGGTCGCCGGACCGTTCTGGCGCGGGATGCGAAGGGTGAGCGCGAGATCCGGATGCTCGATGAGGAAATCGGGGTGTCGCCGCAGATAGGCTGCGACCTCTTGGGCGCTCGGGCCTCTCGGTTGCTCGTTCATCGAAGCTCACCTTCCAGGATCCAGTCCACTCGACCGCCGAGCCAAATGAGATCGCCCGGGCCTTTCCAGATCACTTCGAGCGTTCCACCGGGAAAGACGATCTCGCTTCGGCTTCCGATCCAGCCACGGATCCGCGCCGAAGCCGCGATCGCACAGGCGGCACTGCCGCAGGCTTGGGTTTCGCCGGCCCCGCGCTCGTGGGCGCGGGCGTGGATGCGGTCGGTATTGGGTTTCGGCCGAAGGGCGACGCTCAGGTTGACCCCACGCTCGAAGAGCGAGCGCGCCTCGATCGCCTGGGCGACCGCGGCGAGGGGATACCGAGCGAGCAGGGTGTCGTCGCTCGGCGCATCGTCGCTTCGCAGCGATTCGTCCTGATGAGCGGTGTCCGCGTGACCGATCCAGATGATGGCGTGCGGGTTGCCCATCGACACGAGATCGAAGGCGATTTCGGACTCGGCAGGGAGCACGCGGCGAACAACAGGGCCGAGCTCGGCGATGGCGATCACGCCACGGTCGAGGCGGAGCATGGGATCGTGCACGAACGGGCCCGCATACCGGACGGCCTGCCGATCGAAGGAAGGCGGCGGGAGCGCCACGAAAAAGCCTCGACCGTCGCGCTTTTCGAGTCGCACCCTGCCTGCGGGGGTGTGGACCGTGGTCGAGCCGTGATCGAGCAGCCCCTGCCGATCGAGCCAAGCGGCGAGACAGCGCATGCCATTGCCGCATTGTTCCGCCGGAGAGCCGTCGCGATTGTAGATCTGCACCTGCCATCCATCCTGCCCACGCGAGAGGAGCATGAGCTGGTCGAAGGACCAGCCCGGTTCGAGCCTCGGCGCGAGCGCGGCGAAATCAAGCCTCCTTCGCTCCGCCCCGCTCGCATCGAGGATCAGGATGCGGTTGCCCGCTGCCGAGAGCAGGCCGTAAGACAGCGGCTTACTCATCGGCCTTCGGCGGTTCAGCAGGCTCCGGCTTCGGCGTCTCCGCGGGCGGCGGTTCCTCGGGCGGCAAGTAGAGATCGCCGCGATTGCCGCAGGCCGAGAGCAAAAAGGGCACCAGCAGCAGGATGAGGAGACGATGGCGGATGCGCGCGGGCATGGCGCGGCCAGTATAGTGCCGGAGAACCTTTCTCCGCCGGTTGCCGCGAGAACGCGCCATGTTCTCATCGCTCTTCGCCTCGTCCCTGACGGTCGCGCTGCTCGCTTCGTCCTTCGCCGTGTGGATGGGCTTTTCGATGTTCGCGCACGCGCGGCGGCGGCGCTGGCTTCGCTCGGTCCTGCGCCTGGGCTTCGCCGTTCTCGGCCTCGCGCTGGCGGCTTATGCCGGAACGCTGGCCTTGGCGAGCCGCTCGTACGAGCGGCTTCTTGCCGAGCAAGAAGCGGCTCGGGTCGCGGTGCGCGCGGTGGGCCCCTCGCGCTTCTACCTGCAGCTCACGGCGGCAGACGGCCGCGTCCGGGGCTTCACGCTCGAGGCCGAGCAGTGGCGGCTCGAGGGACGGGTGGTGCGCTTCTCGGGCTGGGCCAGGCGCCTCGGCTTCAGCCCGCTCTATCGGCTCGAGCGCCTTTCCGGTCGCTTCACGAGCGCAGCACGCGAGCAGCGGGAAGTGGCGCAAGTGCTCGAACTTGCGGGGGAAGGTTTGGACCTCGCCCTTCTGGCGGCGCAGCTGCCCCGCATGTTCGGCTTCATCGAGAACGAGTTCGGATCGGGCGTGTTCATGCCCCTGTTCGACGGTGCGCGCTATCGCGTGCTGATCGGCCCCCAAGGCGGATTTAGCGCCGTCCCCGAGGACGAGCGGACCGCCGCGGAGCTTCGTCGCCTGGGTTTTTGAACACCCCTTACTCGCGAATGCCGGCGAGATGGAGGAAGAAGGCGTACTCCTCCGCCACCTCGCGCAGCTTCTGGAAGCGTCCGGAGCGTCCGCCGTGCCCCGCCTCCATCTGGGTGCGGAACAGAATCGGCGCATCGTTCGTGCGCGTCGCGCGAAGCTTCGCCACCCACTTCGCCGGCTCCCAGTACTGCACCTGCGAGTCCCAAAGCCCGGTGGTCACGTAAAGGGGCGGATAGGCCTGCGGACGCACGTTGTCGTAGGGGCTATAGGACAGCATGTACTCGTAGTACACCTTCTCCTTGGGGTTGCCCCACTCGTCGAACTCGTTGGTGGTGAGCGGGATCGACTCATCGAGCATGGTGGTGACCACGTCCACGAAGGGCACGTGGGCGGCCATGCCGGCGAAGAGTTGCGGCGCCATGTTCGCCACCGCGCCGATCAGGAGTCCGCCCGCCGAGCCGCCCATGGCGAAGACCTTGTCTTTGGCGGCATAGCCCTCCTTCACCAGATACTCGGCGACGTCGATGAAGTCGGTGAAGGTGTTCATCTTGTTGAGCAGCCGGCCGGCTTCGTACCAGCGCCGGCCCAGCTCCTGCCCGCCGCGGACGTGGGCGATGGCGAAGACGAAGCCGCGGTCGAGGAGGGAAAGCCGCGTCGAGCTGAAGGTGGGGTCCCGGCTCGAGCCATAGGATCCGTAGGCATGCAAATAAAGCGGGGCGCTGCCGTTGCGGCGGAAGCCCTTGCGATAGACCAGCGAGACCGGAATCTTCTCGCCGTCACGGGCCGGAACCCAGAGGCGCTCGCTCTGGTAGTTGGCCGGAGAAAAATCCCCGAGCACCGGGTCTTGCTTGAGCAAGGTCCGTTCGCCGCTGCGCACATCGAGCTCGAAGACCGAGTTCGGCGTGGTGAGCGAGGTGTAGAGGTAACGCACCTTGTCGGTGTCCTGCTCGCGGTTGTCCCCGAGCGCCATCGTGTAGGCCGGATCATCCGCGGCGATCAGCCAGGAGCTTCCATCCATCGGCTTGATGCGAAGCTGCCTGAGCCCATCCGAGCGCTCGGCCACCAGGAGGAAACGGCTGAAGGCTTGGAAGCCGTCGATGAAGGCGTCCTCCCGATGCGGCACGAAATCTTGCCAGCGCTCGCGCTGTCCCTCGCTGCCTAGCGGTACGCGCATGATGCGGAAATTGGGCGCCTGCCAATTGCTGCGCACGAACCAGGCATCGCCGACATGCTCAGGCTGATAGAGGTGCCCGCGCTCGCGCGGCAGGAACACGCGAAAGGCGCCATTGGGCCGGTCGGCCTCGAGGAAGCGAAACTCGCTGGCCTCGGTGCTGGAGAGGCCGATGAGCAAAAAGCGGCGCGAGCCGCTGCGGCCGACGGCGGTGTAAAAGCTCGGATCCTGCTCTTCGTAAACCACCGGGTCGGAAGCCGGGTCGGTGCCGAGCACGTGCTTCTTCACCCGGTACGAGAGCAGGGTGACCGGGTGGTTCTCGACGTAGAACAGGGTGCGATTGTCGGCGGCCCAGGCGAAGCTCGAGACCCGCTCGATGCCGGGCAAGAGGATTTCGCCGCTCTCGAGGTCCCTGACCTTGAGCACGTATTGCCGACGACCGACGGTGTCCTCCAGCCACGCGATCAGGCGGTTGTCGTCGGAGACCTCGAAATCGCCAACTTGGAAAAAGGCATGGCCCGCGGCCATCTGATTGACGTCGAGGAGCACTTCCTCGAGCGCGCCGGCAGCGTCGCGGCGCCGACAATGGATCGGGTATTCCTTGCCCTCCTCGAAGCGCGTGTAGTACCAGTAGCCGCGATCGCGCACCGGCACGGTGGAATCGTCTTGCTTGATGCGGCCCACGATCTCCTGGAACAGTTTCTCCACCAGCGGGGCGTATTGCGCTTCGAAGGCCTTGGCCCAGGCGTTCTCGGCCTCGAGGTAGGCCAAGACCTCGGGATTCTTGCGCTCGTCGTCGCGCAGCCAGTACCAGGGATCCTGGCGGTTCCCGTTGGGCGAGGTCACCGTGAAGGGCCGTTTTGCGGCCTGCGGCTCCGGCGGAAGCGTCGGGTCGGTGACTGCTTGCCGCAGTTGTACAGCGCTTTTCATCGCATCACCTCCTTCGTTCGAGGCCGGCTGGCAGCCGGCGAGCCACGAGCCAAGAGAGAGGATCAGGACGAACAGTGCGGACTTCGGCATCGTCGTACCGCGGTCGGCGACGGTTGAAGTTTGCAGTATAGCCACGGCGACGGCCGCCCCCGTGAAGGCGGCCGCCGGCGGGGAAGCGCTCAGCCAGGCGGCTTGAGCCCGAGCTGCTTGGCGAGCCAGGCGTAAGTCAGCGCTTCCATCGTGGCCCGTTGCGGGTTGTCGGCGGCACCGCCATGCCCGCCCTCGGTGTTCTCGTAATAGGTCACGTCCTTGCCGAATTCAAGGAGGCGGGCGACGAACTTGCGCGCGTGGCCGGGATGGACCCGATCATCGCGGGTGGAAGTCGTCAGGAGCACCGGCGGATAGGCCACATCGGGCCTGAGGTTCTGATAGGGCGAATAGCGGGCGATGTAGGCCCACTCGTTGGGATCGTCGGGATTGCCGTATTCGGCCATCCAACTCGCGCCGGCGAGCAGCAGGTGGTAGCGGCGCATGTCCAAGAGCGGCACCTGGATCACCACCGCCCCGAACAGATCCGGGCGCTGGGTGAGCATCACGCCGGTGAGAAGCCCGCCATTGGATCCCCCGCGGATGCCCAAGCGCTTGGGCGAGGTGATCTTGCGCGCGATCAAATCCTCGGCCACGGCGATGAAATCATCGTAGGCGCGCTGGCGGTTCTCCTTGAGCGCGGCGCGATGCCAGGCGGGACCGAATTCCCCGCCGCCTCGGATGTTGGCCACCGCATAGACGCCGCCCTTCTCGAGCCAGCCCTTGCCGACGAGCGGCGCATATGCAGGTCGCAAGGCGACCTCGAAGCCGCCGTAGCCGTAAAGCAGGGTGGGATTGTCGCCATTGAGCGGCAGGTCCTTGCGAGCGATCAGGAAATAGGGGATGCGCGTCCCATCCTTGCTCGTCGCCTCGTACTGTGTGACCGAGAGGCCCGTGGCGTCGAATTGGGCGGGCAGCGCCTTGAGCTTCTCCCATCCGTCCTGACCGACCTCGGCGAGATACAGGGTGTCCGGCTCGAGAAAGCTCGCGGCGTTGACGAAGTAGGTATCGCTGTGCTCGTCGTCCAGGGCGGTGATGCTGAGCGAGGCAGGTGGCACCGCAAGCGCGCGCCGCTGCCAACCCTCCTCCCCGAGGCGCCACTCGTAGAGCTTGGAGAGCACGTTGTCGAGCTCGTGTACGATCACCGCGTTCTTCGTGACCGCGTAGCCTCCGAGCGAGCGCCGCGGGCCGGGGGTGAAGAGCATCGTGAACTCGCGTTTTCCCTCGAGGAAATCGGCCAGCGGTATCGCAAGGAGCGCGCCCTGGGGCCAGCGCCGCTCGCCGATCGTCCAATCGCTCTTGAGTTCGATCAGGAGCTGATCGCCGGCGAAGCCGATCTCGGCGTCTTCCGGCACCTCGATCGGGCGCAGGCTCCCGTCTTCCTCGCGCAGGAAGTAGCGGCTGGTAAAGAAGCCCACGCGCCGCAGCGCGAGCTCATAGCTCTTGCCTCGGCTTCGAACCACGCTCACACCGGCGAAGACATCGCTGCTCTCGCCGGCGAAGACCTCGGGCGCGTCGCTGAGCGGCGTGTTCCGCTTCCACAGCCGCGAGGTGCGCGGATAGCCCGAGCTCGTGAGGCTGCCCGGCCCGAAATCAGTCCCGACGAACAGCTCGTCGCGATTGCGCCAGCTCACCCAGCTCTTGGCCTCAGGAAGGGAGAAGCCGCCCTCGACGAAACGCTTTTCTTCAAGGTCGAACTCGCGCACGACCGTGGCATCGGCGCCGCCCCGAGAAAGCCGGATCAAGGCGCGGTCGCCATCGGGCAGCATCTCGGCGCCAGCCCAGACCCAGTTTTCCTTTTCTTCCTCGGCGAGCCGATCGAGATCGAGCACGATCTCCCAAGACGGTTCCGGCTTTCGATACTCATCGAGCGTGGTGCGCCGCCAAAGCCCGCGCCGGTTCTTGGCGTCGCGCCAGAAGTTGTAGAGCTTGCCGCGATGCCAGGTCACGTAAGGGATGCGCGCCTCCGTGTCGAGGATGGCCAGCAGCTGATCGCGCAGCGTGCGGAAGGCTTCCTCTCGCTCGAATTGGGCCATGGTCTCGGCGCTTCGCGCTTTCGCCCATTCGAGCGCGCGTTCGCCCTCGACCTCTTCGAGCCAGAGATAAGGGTCCTCGGACGAGAGAGTTTCGGTCAGGTTCATCGCGAGGAGCAGCAGAAGGGCAGACATGGGTTCTTCCGGCTGGCGCTGGGGGGTGCGAGCAAGGATAGCCGCGGCCCGTTTGCGCTCACCAGCGCTCGTGGGGTTCGAGGAAGCGGATGCGGCCGCCCTCGACCACGAGCTCGCGATCGCGCCGGAGCGCCTCGATGGTGTGCCAGAAGCGTGTCGGCGTGATTCCGAAGCGCGCTTTGATGGCCTCGGGCGAGGTCTCGGCGCCGATTTTCACTTCGCCCTTCTCGCGAAGCCAGCTGTAGATCGCGCCGCGCACCGCGGGCGCGCTCTTGCCAGGGCTCATCGCCGCATCTCCGCCGCGCTTTTTTGCCCGGCGCGGGCGGCCCTCCTCGGGAGCGCTTTGCGCAGGCGGATCGCATCCGCGCCATCCTCGTAGTAATGGCGGCGATGCGCGAATGGCTGGTAACCCATCTTTCGGTAGAGCGCCAGCGCCGCCTCGTTGTCGCTGCGCACTTCGAGCACCATCCGCTCGGCGCCGGCCGCCCGCGCCTCCTGCTCGCAGCGACTGAGGAGTCTCCGCCCGATGCCGCGTCCGCGCGCGGACTCCGCGACGGCGATGGAATAGAGCCTCGCGCTTCGGGCCCCGCGTCGGAGCATGAGCAGGGCCGCCCCGAGCAGGAGGCCCTCCGCCTCGGCGACGAGGAGGCGGTTGCGCGGATGGCGCAGGTGGTAGCGGAACTGACGGGGGCTCATGCGATCGCTGGCGAAGGCGTGGTGCTCCAGTGCGAGGAGCGCCGGAAGATCGGCAGGTCCTGCCCTGCGCACCCGTACCGACGCCCTCTGCGGCATGGGTGCCATTCTATCCGCTGACCCAGCCGCGGGCCGATTTCTGCCACACTGCGAGCCCCATGAGTCGGCTGCTGATCGTCGTCGAGCGGATGTCCGATTGGGGTGCCTACCACCCGTCGGAGAACGTCATTCCCGCCTTGGAATATCTGCGGATGCCCATCGGTGGCGAGGAGCCGCGCACGCAGGTCATCAATCTCTGCCGCAGCTCGCGTTACCTCGGCCTCGGCTACTACGTCTCGCTGCTCGCCGAGGCGCGCGGTCACCGGGTGATTCCCTCGGTGCGCACGCTCAACGATCTACGCCGTAAATCGCTCTACGGCCTGGACGTCGCCGATCTCAACAGCCGACTCAAGCGGTACCTGCCGGCCGAGGGACGGGATGCGACCGAGTTCTCGCTCTTGGTGTACTTCGGCGAGACTGCATCCGGCGAGCTTTCCGACCTCGCACGGCAGATCTTCGAGGCCTTTCCGGCGCCGATTCTCCGCATCTCCTTCGAGCGGCAGAAGCTTTGGCAGATCAGTCAGATTCGTCCCGTGGGCCTGGCCGCACTGCACGACGAGCAGGAAGATGCCTTCGCCGCCGCCTTGGAGCGTTTCAGCCGCAAGATTTGGCGCAAGCCGCGAGCGCGGCGGCGCTATCGCTACGACCTCGCCATGCTCCACAACCCCGAGGAGGAGTGGCCGCCCTCGGACCGCAAGGCGCTCGCCAACTTCGTGCGCGCCGGCCGCGCGCTCGGGGTCGACGTCGATCCCATCACCCGCCATGACTACGCGCGGCTCGCCGAATACGACGCCCTGTTCATTCGCGAGACCACGGCGCTGGATCATCACACCTACCGCTTCGCTCACAAGGCCGAGCGCGAAGGCATGGTGGTGATCGATGATCCGACCTCCATCCTCAAGTGCACGAACAAGATTTACCTCGCCGATCTCCTCAAGAGCCGTAAGCTGCCTGCGCCGCGCACCGAGATCGTGGACCGCGAGGACGCGGAGCGGCTGCGGGCCCTGCCCGATCTCCTCGGGTTTCCCATCGTGCTCAAGATTCCCGATGGCTCCTTCTCCCGCGGCATCGTCAAAGCCGACAACATGGAAGAGCTGCTCGCCGGCGCCGGACGCCTGTTCGAGCACACCGCCCTACTGCTCGCGCAGGAATATCTCTACACCGATTTTGATTGGCGGGTCGGGGTGCTCAACGGGCAGGCGCTCTATGCCTGCCAGTATTTCATGTCGCGCGGGCATTGGCAGATCTACAACCACGCGGCGAGCGGCATCCGCCGCCACGGTAAATGGAAAACGATGGCCGTGCGTGAGGCTCCCTCGGAGGTCGTCAAGCTCGCGCTCAGGGCCTGTCAGTTCATCGGCGACGGACTCTATGGGGTGGACCTGAAGCAGATCGGCGACCGCACGGTGATCATCGAGGTCAACGACAATCCCTCGATCGAGTCCGGGGTCGAGGATGCCTACCTGGGCGAGGATCTCTACCGGCGGATCATGGAGGAGTTTTTGCGGCGGCTGGAACGCAAACGTTTGGGTGTGGGCCGCTGAGACGCGCGCTTTTCGCCGCATGTTGCGGTGCACATTGACCGTGACCGAGCTCACGTTTACGGTGCGCTGCCCATCGGCCGCGCGGGGTCGGATGCCACGGCACAAGCCCCGCGGCTCGTCCGTAGGCTCACGACACCGTTGCCACCACAGGGGATTCCATGCGCCGTTCCATCCTTGCCATTGCGGTCCTGACCGCGCTCGCCTCCCATGCTTTCGCCCGCAACGGCGAGGCCGACGAAGCGTTCTCGATGGGTGAGGCTTTCGTCCTCCCAGCGCCCGACTTGGCCAAAATCCGGCTCGAGGACGAGAAGGCGCAAGGCGGTCCCTACCGCTACGGCGTCGCCATTCCGGTCGAAGGCTTGCGGCTCGGCCAGCCCGGCTTCGGGCGTTGGTCGCGTGAGAAGGGGATGGCAGTGTGGCGCTTCGAGCTCGTCTCCCCCGGCGCCCGCACCCTCGACTTCCATTTCTCGCGCTTGGAGCTTCCCCTCGGCGCCGAGCTTCGGATCATCGGCGATGGCAAGGGCAACGAGCGGCGCATCACCGCCCGCGATCTCTCGGGCGCGAGCTTCTATTCGCCCTACATTGCCGGCGAGCGCGCCCTGCTCGAGCTCAGGGTGCCAGAGTCCCTGCGCCATGCCGTGGCGCTCGAGCTCGGCGCGGTGATGCATGGCTATCGGGGGCTATTCGAGTCCGCCGAGCCGATCCAGAAATCGGGCGCCTGCAACGTGGACGTGGCTTGTCCCGCCGGCGATGGCTGGCGCGACCAGATCGATTCGGTCGGGCACTACACCTTCACCAAGAGCGGCAGCGGCTACGTCTGCACCGGCACGCTGATCGCAAACACTCAGCGCACCACCCGGCCGCTGTTCCTCACCGCCAACCACTGCATCAGCAGCAATTCGGTGGCGAACACGGTCGTGGTGTACTGGAACTATCAGAGCAGCACCTGCCGCACCCCGGGTTCGAGCGCGAGCGGCACGCCGCTTTCGCGCAGCATCGCCAGCCATTCGCAGTCGGGTGCGACGCTGCGCGCCAACAACGCGGCGAGCGACTTCGCGCTGCTTGAGCTCAACACCGCGGTACCGACCGGAGCCAACCCCTTCTGGTCCGGCTGGGACCGTAGCGGTGCGACCCCATCCTCGGCGGTGGGCATCCATCATCCCTCCGGTCACGAGAAGCGGATCTCAGTGGAGAACCATCCGCTCACGGTGGCGAGCTATCTCGGTGCCACGGGCAGCGGCACCACCCATTGGCGGGTCGCCGACTGGGATCAGGGCACGACCGAGGGCGGTTCCTCCGGCTCGGGTCTGTGGGATCCCAACAAGCGCCTGATCGGGCAGCTCCACGGCGGCTACGCCGCCTGCGGCAACGACGATCCGGACTGGTACGGGCGGCTGTCGGTCTCCTGGACCGGTGGCGGCAGCAGCTCGACCCGTCTTTCCGACTGGCTCGATCCGATCGGGTCGGGCGTTCAGTTCCTCGATGGCTACCGCGCGAGCAGCCCGCCGCCTGACACCACCCCGCCCACCACCCCGAGCGGTCTCAGTGCCAGCGCGAGCGGCAGCTCGGCGATCAACCTCTCTTGGAGTGCCTCGACGGACAGCGGCGGCTCGGGGCTCGCTGGCTATCGCATCGAACGCTGTACGGGGGCGGGCTGCACAGGCTTCGCGCAGATCGCGACCGTCACCGGCACCAGTTATTCGGACAGCGGCCTCTCCGCCGGCACCACTTATCGTTATCGCATCCGCGCCTACGACAACGCCGGCAACGTCAGCGCGTATTCGGCCATTGCCGAGGCGACCACGGCTTCCTCTGCGCCGAGCCTCTTCCAGAACACCGCGGACTACGCGATCCGCGATTTCAGCACCACCACCAGCCCGATCACGGTGAGCGGACGCAGCGGCAACGCCCCGAGCAATCTGCGGGTCAACGTGGACATCAAGCACACCTACATCGGCGATCTCAGGGTGCGTCTGCTCGCCCCCAATGGAATGGCTTGGACGCTCCACAACCGCACGGGTGGTAGCATCCGCAACCTGATCGCGAGCTATACCGTCAATGCCTCCTCGGTGCCGGCCAATGGCACTTGGCGTCTCGAGGTCTACGACGGCGCGACTGGCGACAATGGCTACATCGACGCCTGGAGCCTGCAGTTCTGAGCGCCGCTCCTCAGCGGTGCTTGCGGCGCAGGGCGGCGCGGCTGTACGGTCCGCCGCCCGCGTCGCGAAAACGCCGATGCGCCCAGAGATACTGCTCCGGCGCCTCGCGGATTCGGGTTTCGAGCCAAGCGAGGTAAGCCTTGGTGAAGCCGATCGGGTCGGCGAGCGGCCAGTCGGCGGCTTCGAGCCGTAGCCGGTAGCGACCATCGGCTTCGCGGCGAAAGGAGAACAGCAGAACGCGAGCGCCCGCGCGAGCGGCGAGCTTGGCCGTGGCCACGTGGCTCGGGGCCTCGATCCCGAAAAAAGAAAGCTTGGGTGCCCGCGCTCCGCCGCGCTGATCGGGGGCATAGAAGAGCCCCGGTCCCGCGCGCAGGAGACGAAGCAGGCTTCGAGCGTCGTCCTTGGCGATCACCGAGGCCGCGTAGCGCGTTCGTCCGCGTCGGATCAGCCGCTCCAGACTAGGGCGGTAAGGCCGGGCGAGGAGGTGGTAGCGCTCGCCGCTCGCTTCGGCGAGGAGGCGCGCGGCGAGCTCGAGGGGTAGGAAATGCCCGGAGAGGAGCAGGACCGGCCCTTGCCCGGAAAGTCGCTCTAGGCCCTCGATCCGCGCCAGTCCCGCGGGCAGGCGCGGCCTGAACCAGGCCGCGAGGTGCTCGGCCAGCGCGACGCCGGTCGCGATCAGATTCCGTCGGGCGAGGCGCTTTCTCTCCTGCTCGGAGAGCTCAGGAAATGCCAGGCGCAGATTTTCCTCGACCACCCGGCGCCGGCTGCGGGCAAGCCGCCAGGCGAGTGCGCCGAGCAGCCGCCCGAAGCCCATGAGCATCGGCCATGGCAGGCGGGCGAGCGCTTGGAGCAGCCAAGCGAAGGGGGCGAAAGCGAGGCAGCGATCCCTCATCGGCGCAGGGCGGCGGCATAAAGCGCAAGAAGCCACCAGAAGAGGGTGCCCCAGAAGCTCGAATAGAAGGCGAAGTGGGTGTTGAGCGGAAAAAGCATCACGAGGAGGACCAGCGCGAAGGGCCACGCATCGCGGCGAACTTCCGGATGGCTTTGCCGCCAGGCGCGGATCGCCTTGAGCAAGGCGATCAGCCAGCAGGCCAAACCGAGCGTGCCCGTCTCGCTCGCAAGCTCGAGCACGAGTTGATGCGCGTGAAAAGCGCCCTGCGCGGGATCGCCGGAAAAGCCCACCCAGCGATCCTCTGGCTCGGCGTGACGAGGATAGGCGTAACGGAAGCCGCGAACCCCAACCCCGTTGAGCGGATGCTCGGCATACATCGCAAGCGCTGCCCGCCAGATCGGAAGCCGGTGGGCGAGCGCTTCGTCCACGGCAGCGGTTTCGCCGCGGAGGATCAAGGCCGTGCGCTCGATGCGGGCGGCGAATCGCTCGGAGAGCGTAGCGGCGAGCACGACCACGCCGCCCCCGATAAGAAGCGCTCCGATCAGCGCGAAAGGCCGCTTCGCGCGCGGCGAGAATGCGAAGAGCCACGCGAGGCTCACGAGCGCGAACATCAGCCAGCCGGCCCGCGCCCCGGCGAGCAGCACGACCATGCCGAGCGCGAGCAGGGCGATGGCGCCGCCCCGCACACCGAAGCGCTCGGACAGGGGCCAGAGCAGTAGTGGGGAGAGCACGGCGAGGGTGGGGCCGAGCTTGAGGTTGTCGGCGCCGAAGATACCCGAGAGGCGATCGGCCGCCTCGGGACCGCCCAGCCCGCGGCCTGCGACCGCGGCGATGAGCGCATCCACGGTGAAGACCGCGAGGATCAGCCCCGCGCCAAGCATCAGCCGGCGAAGGGCGATTCGATCGGGCAAGGCGGCGAGCGCGAAGAAGCCGAAGGGCAGCAGGCGAAGGTCGGCGAGGACCTCGCTCCAGGCCTTCGCCGGGGCCACGGCATCGAAGGCGGAGAAGAGCTGAGGTAGCCAGTAGCCGAGAAAGAGCGCGAGCAGCAAGGGCAGGCGCGGATCGTTGCGCAGATGACGATCCTTCGCAAAAAAGACGACGAGCCCGAGCGCAGCGCCGAGCAGCAAAGCAAGCTCCGAGGCCCGCCCGAAAGGCAACAGGGCGAGGAAGACGAGAAGCACACCAACGCCGTATCGGGCGATCATCGGATGAGCTCCTCGTACACGGCGAGCGTCGCCTGCTGCATCGCGGCCACGGTGTAGCCCGAGAAGCGGGGAACCGGCGGGGGCGCGTTGAGCAGGGCCTGCGCGCGCTCGGCGAGCGCGCCCTCATCGCAGGCGGGGACGATCCCTGGCGGATAGAGCTCAGCGAGGAGCTCTCCCACTCCGCCGTGGGCAAAGCCGATCACGGGGCGGCCGAGCGCGAGCGCCTCGATGACCGTGCGACCGAAGGCCTCGGGTTCGGTCGAGAGCTGGAGCACGAGCGCGCTGGTGGCGTAAATCTCGCGGATGTCCTGACGCATCGGCGCGAAGACCACCCAAGGTCGGAGCCTGAGCCGATCGGTGAGCCGCTCGAGCTCTTGGCGGTAGGAGGAGCGCGCCCCCTCGAGCACGCCGAGGAGCAGCAATCTGACGTCGAGGCCGCTTCCTCTGAGCTTGGCCAGCAGCCGGATGGCCACGGCATGGCCTTTGCGGCGGGTCCCGCGGGCGGGCAGGGTCATCAGCGGCCCGCCCGCGAGCGCAGGATATTCCCGGTGAAAGGTGGCAAGCCACTCGGCCATCGGCCGGTAGCCGTAGGGCCACGCGAGCGGATTGATGCCGCGGGGAATGACCCGGATGCGTTCAGGATCGAGGCGCGGCCAATGTTGGAGCAAATGCGCTCGCACCGTCTCCGAGACCGCGATCACCCGCTCGCCGCGGGTCATGATCGAAGACCACCAGCCAGGGCGGTAAAGCCCATGGGCGGTGGTGAGGAAATGCGGGCGGGGCGGCGGCAGGCGGCGGATCGCGCGCCAGCCCAGCCAAGCCGGCAGACGAGAGCGGGCGTGCACGATGTCGGGCTTGAGTTCGGCGAACACGCGGGCCAAGGCGCGCGCTCGGAACCACGTCGCGATGCGTTTGCTGCCGATGTCGAGGGTGAGGTGCTCGCCGCCTTCGTTCCTGAGCTCGCGCTCGAGCGCCCCTCCTGCCGAAATGACGATGGCGCGGTGCCCTGCTCGGCGCAGGGCGGCGGCGATCTCGATGGCGCTTCGTTCGGCGCCGCCCCCGCGGAGCGCGGGCAGAAGCTGGATGACGGTGAGCGGGCGGCTCACCTCAGGCGGCTTGCCGCTCCCGGCGGAGCACGTAAACCGCGCCGCAATAGGGGCAGCGCGCCTCGCCCGTCGCTTCGATCGGGAGATACACCCGCGGATGCGAGTTCCAAAGGCTCATGCCCGGCATCGGGCAGGAGAGCGGCAAGTCCTCCGGCCGGACCTCGTAGCGCCTTTCGGCATTGGCGGGCGTGCTGGGCTCCTCGGCTGGATTGCGGCGCATGGGCGGCGATACTCGCGGGAGAAGCGGATTATAGACGCGCGGACCAAGGCGGGGGCTCGGGCCACCTCGGCTGCGCCGCCCCGCTCGCCGCCCGGCGCAGGTCGTGACGATCGAGATGGGGCGCGATCGCCCGCAGCAGGGCGAGGGTGTAGTCGCGTGCGACCCGCTGCTCCGGCAGCACGCCGTAGGCCGTGCACTCGGGAATCTCCGGCGGGGCGGGCAGGACGATCAGCTCGGGATCGTCCGGATCGACCGCCATCTCGGCGACGATACCGATGCCGAGACCGACCCGTACGTAGGTTTTGATCAGGTCTGCATCGCGAGCCGTCACCGCGATGTCCGGCTCCAGACCGAATGCGGAGAAAGCGCGCCGCAGGGACGACTCCGGACGCAGCGCCGATTCGTAGGTGACCAGCGGATGACGGGCAAGGTCGGTCATCCTCGGTGGTAACCCGACGGCGAAACGCGAATCGTCGCGGCGAATGAGCAGCACTCGTCGCCAGCGAAAAAGCGGGACGACCAGCCCACCGGTGGGGGGGTGGGTGGCGCTGCTGACCAGCGCCAGATCGGCGATCCCGCGCTCGAGTCTGCCGCCGATTTCTTCGTCGCCGACCGACTCGATCTGAACGCTGAGCAGAGGCCAGTCGCGTTTGATCGCGGCGAGCGCCTCGGGCAGCACGTAGCGCGCCTGGGTATGCGTGGTGAGGACGGTCAGGCGGCCATCGATGGCGCCGCGTTCGTTGGCGGCGAAGGCGCGGATGCTGTCGGCCTCGGCGAGGATCCGCCGTGCTCGCGCGAGCACTTCCCGGCCGGCCGGGGTGAGCGCATCGAGGCTCCGCTGGCCCCGGTTGAACAGCTTGACTCCCAACTCGTCCTCGAGGTGCTTGATCTGGCGCGAGAGGCCCGGTTGGGTGGCATGCACGCGCTCCGCCGCGAGGGTGATGTTGAGCCCGGCGTCGACGATGGCGACGAAGTAGCGGAGCTGGGTGAGCGTCATGGGGCGAAGCTGTCTTCCGCGAGACTGGCGATTGTGCCAGCGCCGCTTAGGGTGATCATGCGCAAAGCGTATCGCGCCTTGCCGATCGCTTATTTCGGCCGGCGATGGGGGGGCGGCAGGATGGTATGACGGCGATTCCGACGATTTGCGATGCCCCACACCCTTCCCGTCCAACTCGACCTCGAGGGCCGCCAAGTGATCCTGTTGGGGGGCGGCGAGCTCGCACTGCGCAAGGCCCGCATCTTGGTCGCAGCGGGGGCGAGGCTTGGGATCGTGGCCCCGGCCAGTGCCGAACACCTTCCCGCGATGTTAGAGCTGCCCGGCGCCCGATACCTCGGCGCATCCTTGCGCGCTTCGATGCTTGCGGGGGTGGCCTTCGTGCTCGCCGCGAGCGGCGAGCGCGATCTCGACCGCAGGGCGGCGGCCCTCGCGTCGCGGCGCGGCATTCCGTGCAACGTGGTGGATGATGCGATCCATTCGAGCGCGCACTGGCCCGCGGTCGTGCGCCGGGGGCCCCTGCAGGTCGCGGTGAGCTCGGGCGGGCAGGCGCCGGCCTTGGCGGCGCTGCTTCGCAGCGAACTCGAGGCCTGGCTTGGCCCGGAGTGGGCGGTGCTGGGAGAGTGGTTGTCCGAGCTCAATCCGAGGCTTCGCCAATGGCTTCCGACGGCTGCGGCGCGCCGCCGCTTCCTCAGCGGCTTGCTTCGCGGCGCGGTCGGAGCCGCGTTGCGCGCCAGGCGATTCGAAGAAGCGAAGCTTCGGTTGCACGAGGCGCTCGCGGCGCGCGAGGCGCCCGAGAGGGGCTCGGTCGTGCTGGTCGGTGCCGGTCCAGGTGATCCGGAGCTGCTCACCGTTGCCGCCCTGCGCGAGCTCGGCGAGGCCGATGCGATCCTATACGACCGGCTCGTTCCGCCCGCCATCCTTGAGCTCGCCCGCGCCGATGCCGAACGCATCGCCGTCGGCCGGCGTTGCGGTGAGCCTGCTCGGACAGCAACCGATGCCATCGCGCGCATGATCGAGCTCGCGCGCCGCGGCCTTCGCGTCGTCCGCCTCAAAGGGGGCGATCCCATGCTCTTTGCCCGCGCGGCCGAGGAACTGACCGCTCTCGCCGAGTCGGGCATTCCCTACCGCATCGTGCCGGGAGTGACGGCGGCATTGGCCGCGGCGGCTCACGCCGCCGTTCCTCTGACCTGGCGCGGGCGAGCGCGCTCGGTCCTGGTGGCGACGGCCCACGATGCCGAGAGCCTTGCCGCCCTGCGCCGATTGCGCCGCGGATGCGCCGATACCCTCGTGATCTACATGGGTTTGCGTCGGCTCGAGGATCTCGTGCGCTGCCTGCTACGCACGGGCTGGCAACCGGCGACGCCGGTGCTCATCGTCGCAGGGGCTTCGCTCCCCGGCGAGACGATCCGGCTTTCCACGCTCGATCGGCTGCCGGTGGAAGCCGCGACCGTGCCCGGCGGCCTGCCCACGACTTTGATCGTGGGCGAAGTCGCCGCCCTGGCCTCGCGCCTGTCGTGGCGTGGTCAGTTACCTCCTTCAATCCCCATCGGCCGAATGGCAAGGCGCGCCGCGGCTTGACGCGCCATGCCTTGTTTCCTGCCCCCGCGGAGAGTGTGTTGTGATCTACTCGAGTATCGTCGACACCATCGGTAACACCCCGATCGTGCGCCTCCACCGGGTGCCGCCGGGGCACGTCGAGCTCTACGTCAAGGTCGAGGCCTTCAACCCGGGCGGTTCGGTGAAGGACCGACTGGCGCTCGGGATCATCCTCGATGCCGAGCGGCGCGGCCTGCTCAAACCGGGCGACACGGTGGTGGAAGCGACCAGCGGCAACACCGGCATCGCTCTCGCCATGGTCTGCGCCGCGCGCGGCTACCGCTTCGTCGCCGTGATGACCGAGACCTTCTCGGTCGAGCGGCGCAAGCTGATGCGCGCCTACGGGGCGAAGGTGATCCTCACCCCCGCGGCCGAGCGCGGCAGCGGGATGGTGCGCAAGGCCGAGGAGCTCGCGCGCAAGCATGGTTGGTTCCTGGCGCGGCAGTTCGCCAATCCCGCGAATCCCGATTTCCACGCCAGCACCACAGGGCCGGAGATCCTGCGCGACTTCGCCGGACGCCGCCTGGACTATTTCGTCACCGGCTGGGGCACGGGCGGCACCCTGAGCGGCGCCGGCCGGGTGCTCAAGGCGGCGCGGCCGACGCTCAAGATCATCGCCAGTGAGCCGGCCAATGCCGCCCTGCTTTCGGGGGGCTCGTGGAATCCGCATCGCATTCAGGGCTGGACGCCGGATTTCGTGCCCGAAGTGCTGGATCGCAGCATCCCCGACGAGATTGTGCCGGTGCCCGATGAGCTCGCCCGCGACACCGCGCGCCGGCTGGCGGCCGAAGAGGGGCTGTTCGTCGGCATCTCCGCAGGGGCCACCGTGGCCGCCGCCCTCGAGGTCGCCCGCCGCGCGCCGCGCGGCTCCGTCTTGCTCGCCATGCTGCCCGATACCGGCGAGCGCTACCTCAGCACTTTCCTGTTCGAGGGCATCGAGGACGGCAGCGATGACGCCTGGTTGGCCGAGTATGAGGCGGCCAAGGCAGCCTGAGCATTTATCGCTTGATAACGATGAAGCGATTGACAAGCGCGCCGACAGCGGCTAGCATGCCGTACATCCGACTCATCGAGACCGGCTGAGGGACGGGCCCAAAGACGCCGGGGCAACCAGCGGAGAACCGCCAGGTGCCAATTCCCGCGGCGGTGTTTGCCGCCGAGAGATGAGGTTTGCGCTACGTGCTGTTCGGGCACGCCGTCGCGGGGAAGCGCATGGGTCGGAGCTTGAGAGAGCAGACCCATGAGTACCGCGACCGACATTTCCCACCCCGCCCGCGCCGAGCCTCGGCTCGGCGTTTTTTCGGCGGTCTTCGAGCCCGCCCTCGGAGGCCCTCCCGCTCGCCTCGAAGTCCCCTATGCCGTCTACGGCCCCGGCGGGCAAGGCCCTGCCCCCGCGGTGGTGCTGGGGGGCATTTCGTCCGACCGCGAGGTCGGAGGTTGGTGGGCGCCGCAGCTCGCCCCCGGTGGGGCCTTGGATCCGAGGGAGCGGGTCGTGATCGGGATGGACTATCTCGCCGAGCGTCCGCCGGGCTGGAAAGCCGTGAGTCCGCGCGATCAGGCCAGGCGCGTGCTCGCGCTCCTCGATCATCTCGGCATCGAGCAGGCGGTGCTGATCGGCGCCTCCTACGGTGGCGCGGTGGCCTTGGCCTTCGCCGCCCACCATCCGGATCGCCTGGCGGCGGCGCTGGCGATCGCGATGGCCCACCGACCCCACCCCCTGGCCAGCGGGCAGCGTGCGATCCAGCGCGAGGTCGTGCGCCTCGGCCAGGCGTGCGGACGCGCCCGCGAAGCGCTGGTCCTGGCGCGGGCGCTCGCGGTCACGACCTACCGCAGCGAGCGCGAGTTCGGCGCTCGCTTCGACGGCTCCTTCGTCTTCGATGAACAGGGGCTGGTGCGGCGTCCGGTGGAAGCCTATCTGCGCGCGCAGGGACAGCGCTTCGCCGCCCGCTTCGAGCCCGAACGATTCCTCGTGCTCAGCGAGTCCCTCGACTTGCACGAGGAGGAGCCGGAGCGGCTGCGCGGGTTGCCGCTGCACCTGCTCGCGGTCGCCGAGGATCGGCTCGTCCCGCTTTCCGATCTGCGCGAGCTGGCCGAGCGGTCGGCGGCGTCCCTCACGGTGATCTCATCGGCTTATGGCCACGACGCCTTCCTCAAGGAACACCGCGCGCTCGGAGTCTGGCTGAAAGCCGTGCTCGGGCGGCTACCGGCCGATGCAGCGCGCGCTCGAGCAGCCCCTTTGTCGATCGCTGCCTGACCATGAAGACCCATCTCGCCACCCGCGCCGTTCGTGCGGCCATCGACGCCGACCCCGTCTTCGGGGCGGTGATGCCGCCGATCCACCTCTCCAGCACCTATTCCTTCGCCGGCCTCGGCGGCAAGCGCCGCTACGACTACTCCCGCACCGCCAATCCGACCCGCGACCAGCTCGCCGCGGCCATCGCCGACCTCGAGGAAGGGGCGGGCGCGGTGGTCACGGCGAGCGGAATGGCGGCGGTGGCTTTGGTTCTGGAGCTACTTCAGCCGGGGGACCGGCTGCTCGCCCCCCACGATGCCTATGGCGGCACGCACCGTTTGTTCGCGGCTTGGGCTGCGAAGCGTCGTTTCGAGCTCGAGGTGCTCGATTACCACGCCGAGGGCGCGCTGGAGCGTGCGCTGTCCCGCCCGGCACGCCTCGTTTGGGTCGAAACGCCGAGCAATCCGCTGCTTCGGATCACCGACATCGCCGCGGTGAGCCGGCTGGCCCACACGGCGGGGGCGCTGGTCGCGGTGGACAACACCTTCCTCTCGCCCGCCCTGCAGCAGCCCCTTCTGCTCGGCGCCGACCTGGTGGTGCATTCGACCACCAAGTACCTCAACGGCCACAGCGACGTCGTCGGCGGCGCGGTGGTGGCACGCGATCCGGGCTTGCTCGAGCCGCTCGCCTGGTGGGCGAATGCCATTGGGCTCACCGGCGCGCCCTTCGACGCCTTCCTCACCCTGCGCGGACTGCGCACGCTGGAAGCGCGGATGCGCATCCACGAGCACAACGCCGCGCGCATCGCCGCCCGACTGGCCGCGCATCCCGCCGTGGCGCGGGTGCACTATCCAGGCCTGCCCTCGCACCCGGGGCACGCGCTCGCCGCCCGCCAGCAAAAAGGTTTCGGGGCGATCGTCAGCTTCGAGCTGGTCGGCGGCCTGCAAGCGGCTCGGGCGTTGGTTTCCGGGCTTCGCCATTTCACCCTGGCCGAGTCCCTCGGCGGCGTGGAGAGCCTGATCTGTCATCCCTTCAGCATGACCCACGCCGCGATGCCGGAAGAGGCCCGTCGCGCCGCGGGGATCGGCGAGGGGCTGCTGCGGCTCTCGGTGGGCATCGAAGCGATCGAGGATCTGCTCGCCGATCTCCAGCTCGCGCTCGATCGTGCGGCGCGGGTGGCCGTCCGTCCGGTCGAGGCTCACGCATGAAGACGCAGAAGGCGATCGGGGTCGCGCTGATCGGGACCGGGCGGGTGGCCAAGGCGCTGTGCGAGCGGATCGATCGCCTGCAGCGGCAGGGGACGCTGGCCCATCTCGTCCTCTGCGGGATCGCCAATTCGCGCGGGCAGTGGCGGGTGCCGGGGGGAACCTGGTCGGAGGCCTTGAGCGAAGCCGAAAACTGGCCGCGTCGGACGGGCGATCGGGCACGGATTCCGGAAACTCGACCCGAATGGGAGCTCGTCATCGATGCGAGCGATGCCGACTCGGTGGCTGCCCTCCATCCGGAATGGCTCGCCGCAGGGCTTGCGGTGGTCACTGCCAACAAGCGCGGCCTCGGGGGCGAGGTCGGGCGCGCCGCGCGGATCCTCGCGCTGTGGCGGCGCGGCGCCGGTTACGGGGCTTCCGCCACGGTCGGCGCTGGACTGGGCGCCGTGGAGCGCCTGGTGCGGATGCAGGCACAAGGCGAGCAGGTGCTCTCCATCGAGGGCGTGCTCTCGGGGACGCTCGCCTTCGTGCTCGAGCGGGTGAGCGAGGGCCAGGATCTCGCCGGGGCGGTCGCCGAGGCGCAGGCGCTGGGTCTGGCGGAGCCCGACCCGGTCGAGGATCTCTCCGGGCGTGATGCCGCGCGCAAGCTCCGCATCCTTGCGCGGGTGGCCGGCTTTGCCGAAAGCGGGGAGTCGGTCCGAATCGACCCGCAGCTCGCCTGGCCGGAGGGCGTCGCGTGGCCGGATGCCGTCGGCGAAGTCGCCGCCCGGCTTGGATGCCGCCTCGCCGCGCGGCCATCGCCGCGCGCTCGGCTCGCCGCGGTCGCCCGCGCCGAGCCGGATGGACTCTCTTTCGCCCTCGAGTGGTTGCATCCGCTGGATCCGCTGGCGCAACGCCAGGGTCCTGAGAACGTGATCCTCATCCGCTCCGAACGCTATCGCGAGTTTCCGATGGTGCTGCGCGGCCCCGGCGCGGGTCCTGAGCTTACGGCGATGGCGCTGATCGACGATCTGCTCGCTTCCCTGGAGCGCTGCGCCGGAGGCCGTGCCGGCGATCTCGGCCAGCGGGTGTTCGCCTTGGCCTGACTTCGGCCCGCGCTCGGTCCGGGCGCGGGTTCGCCAAGCGCGGGAAGCGCCAGCGCCGACACCCGGAGATGAACGGCGGTCGCATGCCGCCTGCGATTCAGCATCGGTTGGGCCTGCGCTCAAGCGCCGTTCAAGCGGCCGCGACCAGGATGCGCAGCCGTCGTCGTCCATTACGGCGACGCTCATACGTCCATCCCAGGGGAACTCTCATGCGATTCCGATCCCTTTTCGCCGCCGGCCTCGCTGGCATCCTCTCCGCCGCATGTGCCGAAACCGACGGCGGCATTCCTTTGGAAGTCGCAGGCGTCCGCGCCTCGGTACCCGCCGGCTGGAGCATCGAGCAGCAGAAGGACGAGGATGCGATGCTCGTGCTCCGCCGCGGCGAGGACCTCTACGGGGTGATCTTCCTGCACCGCGTCGAGGACGAGCAACCCGCGACCGCGCTCGATCGCTACAAGCGGCGGCTCATCCGACAGGGATTGGCGCTTCGCCCGAGCGGCGAGCGTCGTGAGGAGCGCATCGAGCGTTTCTACTGGCTATCCGAGCCGGTGATCGCGGAAGCATCGGGGGAGACGATGGTCGGCATCGTCAGCGTCCACCGCCTTGGCGAGAAGGCCATCGGCAGCATGTTCATGGTGGCGAATGCAGAGACCCTCGATGCGCTGGTCGAGGACTACCGGCGCCTGGTCGAGAGCATGGGACGCGGCAACGCGCCGCAAGCAGCTACGGCCGAGGCCGCAGCGGAAGAGGGCCAGAACTGCCGGATGGAACCACGGGTGCGGATCACGCCCCGATACGGCGGCTGCATCGGCGCGATGTGCTCACCGAGCTGGGGCTACGACACCCAAATCGTGCCCCAGCGCGTCTGCCGCTGAGCATTCGACGGGCTACGAACGGCGCGGTGCCGTCGCGGACGCCTCAGTAGCGGTAGTGCTCCGGCTTGTAGGGCCCATCGGCGGGCACGCCGATGTAGGCCGCCTGCTCGGGCGTGAGGCGGGTGAGCTTGGCGCCGAGCTTCTCCAAATGCAGTCGAGCCACCTCCTCGTCGAGCTTCTTCGGCAGGCGATAGACCTTGCGCTCGTAGCGGTCGCGGTTGCGCCAGAGGTCGATCTGCGCCAGGGTCTGGTTGCAGAACGAGTTCGACATGACGAAGCTCGGGTGCCCGTGCGCGCAGCCGAGATTAACCAGCCGGCCCTCGGCCAGGACATAGATCGAACGGCCGGTATCGGCAAAGGTGTAGCGATCGACCTGCGGCTTGATCGTCTCGCGAATCGCGCGGCCGGCGGCTACTTCGGCGTTGAGCCGGTCCATCTGGATCTCGTTGTCGAAGTGACCGATGTTGCACACCAGCGCATTGGACTTCATCGCGCGCATGTGCTCGAGCGTGATCACGTCGCGGTTGCCGGTGGCGGTGACGTAGATGTCGGCCTCGTGCAGCACGTCTTCGACCGTCTTGACCTCGAAGCCTTCCATCGCCGCCTGGAGGGCATTGATCGGGTCGATTTCGGTGACGATCACCCGAGCCCCGAAGCCGCGCAAGGAATGCGCCGAGCCCTTGCCGACGTCGCCATAGCCGCAGACGACTGCCACCTTGCCGGCGATCATGAGGTCGGTGGCGCGCTTGATGCCATCGGCGAGCGACTCCCGGCAACCGTAGAGGTTGTCGAACTTGCTCTTGGTCACCGAGTCGTTGACGTTGATCGCCGGCACGAGGAGCTTTCCGGCTTCGGCAAGCTGATAGAGGCGGTGCACGCCGGTGGTGGTCTCCTCGGAGACGCCTTTCCACTCCGCGGCGGCGCGCGTCCAAAAGCCGGGGCGCTCTTGCCGCGTGCGCCGCAAAAGCGCTTTGATCACTTCCTCCTCGGCGTTGCTCGCCGGTTGATCCACCCAAGGATCGCCCTGCTCCATCTCGTAGCCTTTATGCAAGAGCAAGGTGGCATCGCCGCCGTCGTCCACGACGAGCTGCGGACCCTTCATGCCGGGATGGGTCAGGGCATCGAGCGTGCACTGCCAATATTCCTCGAGCGTCTCGCCCTTCCAGGCGAAGACCGGGATGCCGGCGGCGGCGATGGCGGCGGCGGCATCGTCCTGGGTCGAAAAGATGTTGCAGCTCGCCCAGCGCACGCTCGCCCCGAGCGCCGCCAAGGTCTCGATCAGGACCGCCGTTTCCTTGGTCATGTGCAGGGAGCCGGAGATGCGCACGCCGGCGAGCGGCTTCTCGGCGGCGTACTTGGCGCGCAGCGCCATGAGGCCGGGCATTTCCTCCTCGGCCATACGGATGCGGCGGCGGCCGAGTTCGGCCAGGGAGAGATCGCGGACCTTGAAATCCTGCTGGGGGGGAAGCTTGGGCAATGCGCTCATGGGAAAACTCCGAGGTCGAGGGCGGCGGGCGTCGTTGCGCGATGGAAGCCGAGCCTGACCCGCGGTGCGGGCTGCAACGCCCCTCGGCAAGAAACGGGGATTTTAGCAGCTCAAGGTCCTGGGGCAGGCGGTCCGGAGACGCGGTTGGCTTCGCCGACGCTGAGCGTCCAGGCTGCCGCTTTCGTGACGACCTCGCCGAAAGCCTGCTGGAATGCTCTGACCAGCGCCGTTTCCGAGCGGTCGCTCGCCGGGGCCGAGGCCTCGATCAGGGTGGCGGCGACGATGCGATTGCGGGCCGGGGCGAGCAGCCGAAGCCCGAGCGCGATCCGGGCCGAGAGCGTTCGCCCTGCCTCTTCCCGCAGCTCGAAGCCGCGGATCTCGGAGAGCAGCACGTAGTCCCCGCGCAGCCCGCTCTCGGGACGGTCGATGCCGCCGATCGCACCGCTGCGTTCGAGCACCTCGAGGATCGCCCCCTGCAGGAGATCGGGCGTGCGGTCGCTCCACTGCACTCGCGGGAGGGCGCTCAGGCGGCCGGCGGCGTCGATCCACAGGATGCGCTGCCCGTCGAGCTCGCGGGCGGCAGTGGGGCGATCGACGACCAGCTGCCAGTTGACACGGGGAAGGTCGGGCGGCGGCGCGGGGGCGCTCAGGCGGTAGATCGCAGGGGCTTCGCCGCCTGTGCCGCCGACGTTCACTCGGATGCAGGCGGCGAGCAAAGAGGCGGCGAGGATGGCGAGGATCGGCAGGCGTCTCATCGGGGTGATCGCTCCGGTGGCCGGTCGGCGCCGCGCAGGAACCCGGCGGGATCCTCCTCGAGCCGCTCGGCGATGCGCGTGAGTCCGCGCAGTAGGGCACGAAGCTCGCCGAGGGCAGGGCCGATCTGTCCGAGGGCCTGGTTGGCGAAGGCGCCCACCGCGTCGCGATTCTCGGCGATCACGGCCTCCAAGCTCTCGATCAGCCTGCGCGCGGCGGACGCGGTCCGGTGGAGCTCGCTGACGGCGGGTCGAAGTTCGCGATCGAAAGCGGTTTCCGCCGAGGCGCTGATCCGCTCGAGGCGCTCGAGCGCCACGCGCGCATCGCTGGCCAGCGCGCGCGCACTCGCCGCGGTCGCGGCGATGTCCTCAAGCGTCGATTCGATGGCTTCTCGCCTGGCGGCGATGCTCGCGGCGAGCGCTTCGATGTGCTCCAGCGTGTGGCTCACTCGCTCGATGTTCTCGTTGCTGAGCAGGGTGTTGAGCCGCACCAAGGCCTCGTTCACCGTCGCCACCGCACCCTCGCCGGCGGCGAGGAGCTTCTGCAGCGCGCTCTCCTCGGCGACGATGCGCGGTGGCTTGCCATCCACGCCCCGAAGCGGCGGGCTGAAGCGATCACCGCCGAAGAGCTGGATCTCGGCGAGCCCGGTGAGCCCCGTGAAGGCCAGCCGCGCCCGCGTGTCCACCTTGATCGGAGCCTGCGCCGAGACGCGGGCGCGAGCGATCACCCGCGAGGGATCCTCGGGGTCGATGAACAGCCGCCGCACCTCGCCGATCTTGATCCCGTTGTATTGGACGGTGCCGCCGACGCCGAGACCTGTGACCGCCTCGGTGAAGACCACTTCGAGCTCGATGAACTCCTCCTCGGTCGTCAGCCGCCCGGAGAAGTACAGGAACGCCATGAACAGGGCCGCCACCGCGAGGGTGAAGGCGCCGACGAGGACGTGGTGCGCGCGGGTCTCCATGGTTCAGGCCATTCTCGCACGAGCGGCGGCGCGCCCCCGCGGGCCGAGGAAATAGCGCTGGATCCACGGATTCGGGTGCGCCTCGACCTCCTCGAGGGTGCCGACGATCAGGACTTTCCCTTCGCCGAGTACGGCCACCCGGTCGCAAACCCGATAGAGGGTGTCGAGATCGTGGGTGATCAGGAACACGGTGAGACGCAAGGCCTTGGCGAGGGTTCGGACGAGCTCGTCGAAAGCGCCTGCCGTGATCGGGTCGAGGCCGGCGGTGGGCTCATCGAGAAAAAGCACCTCTGGATCGAGCGCGAGCGCGCGGGCAAGTCCCGCGCGCTTGCGCATTCCGCCCGAGAGCTCAGACGGATATTTGCCCGCGGCATCCTCCTGAAGGCCGGCGATCGCGATCTTGAGGCGGGCCAGGCAGCGGGCGAGATCATCATCGAGGTCGGGATGAAACTCTCGGATCGGCACGAGCACGTTCTCAAGGACCGTGAGCGAGGAGAAGAGGGCGCCGTCCTGGAAGAGCACCCCGATCCGCTGCTCCAGAAGGCCGCGGGTTCCCGCGGGGCGGTCGGTCACCTCCTCGCCGAAGAGCACGATGCGGCCAGCGTCGGGACGCTTAAGGCCGAGGATGGTGCGCATGAGGACCGATTTGCCGGTGCCCGAGCCGCCCACGACGCCGAGGATCTCGCCGCGCCGCAGGCGGAGCGAGAGGCCGCGATGAACCTCCACCGTGCCGAAGCGGGTGATCAGGCCCTCGACCTCGACCACGTGCTCCGCGCTCACATCCCGATCTCCATGAAGAACACAGCGAAGAGCGCATCGAACAAGATCACCAGGAAAATGGCCTGGACCACCGATGAGGTCGTGCGCTCGCCGACGGATTCCGCCGAGCCGGTGACCTTGAAGCCTTGCAAGCAGCCGATCACAGCGATGATGAGCGCGAACACCGGCGCCTTGATGAGACCGACCCAGACATGGCGAAGCTCGAGGGTGTCCCAGAAGCGGACCACGAAAAGCGCCGGCGACATCTCAAGGCTCATCACCGCCACGATCGCGCCACCGACGATGCCGGCGAGAGCGGCGAGGAAGGCGAGCATCGGCAGCACGAGCACGAGCGCAAGCAGCCGCGGAATCACCAAGAGCTCGACGGGATCGAGACCGAGCACGCGCATCGCATCGATCTCTTCGTGGCTCTTCATGGCGCCGATCTGCGCGGTGAAGGCGCTCGCCGTGCGGCCGGCGAGGAGGATGGCGGCAAGCAGGACCCCAAACTCGCGCAGGAAGGAGAAGCTCACTAGCTCGACGGTATAGACCTCCGCCGCGAATTCCTTGAGGACGGTGGCGCCGAGAAAGGCGATCACCGCCCCGACCAGGAAGCTGAGGAGGCCAACGAGCGGCACCGCATCGATGCCCACCTGCTCGATGTGATGGGCGATCGGGGTGAGGCGAAGGCGGCTCGGTCGGACCAGCACCCGAAGCAGGGTGATCACCGTGAGTCCGAAAAAGCCGAGGAGCTCGCGCGCATGGCGGAGGATGGCGAGGGTCGCCCGGCCGACATGAGCAAGAAGCCAGGTCGCCGGATCGCGCCCGGGCAAGCGCGGCGCCTCGGCGATCGGCTTACAGGCGGCGAGCATGTGCTGAAGCCAATGCACCAGGGCCGGATCGCCGCCTTCGAGCGGAGGATGGCGGGGATCGAGCCCGAGCCGAGATGCGAGCTCGGCGAGCAGGATCGCACCGGCGCTGTCCATACGCTCGAGGCGCTCAAGCGAAAGGCGAAGCGGACTCTCGCTCGGTCGCGGCATGCGCTCGATCTCGGCCCGGATTCGGGCAGCGCGCTCGAGCGTCCAGGACCCGATGAGCGCGATCCGATCGCCTTCTCGCAAAAGGGCTGGCGGCGGGCTTTCGGAACGATGGCTCATGCCAGCAGCATACAGGCGATGCCGGCCAGGCTGAGGACAATGCCGACAGCAGTCAGCGTCGCCACGCGCTCGCCGAGCATCAGCCAGGCGAGGAGGACGATGAATACCGAGCTCGACTCGTTGAGGATCGCCGCCACGGAAGCCTGGGTGTGTTTGTATCCGCCCAGCCAAAAGATCATCGAGAGGTACTGGCCAACGAAGGCGGCGGGAATGAGGAGGGACCAACGGATGCGGGAAGCCGGCAAGGGGCGCGGGAATCCGGTGAAAACGAAGATGAGGAGCATTCCGAGGATGCCGCCGAGGAGGCGAAGCAGGACGATCCACAAAAGCGGTTGCGCCTCGAGAATGCGCTTGACCATCACGATCGCGGCGGCCATCAAGAAAATCGAAAACATCCCGGTCAGGACCGCACCCAGATCGGCGTGGCCGTTTCCGGAGCGTTCCGGGCGGCCGACCAAAAAGACCCCCATACTGACCAAGAAAAAGCCGGCGATTTGCAGCGGCGCCAGTCGCTCGGCGAGGAATAAATAGGAAAGGACGATGACGAAAGGGCTGTAAAAATTGCCGATGACCCCGGCGCGGCTTGCACCGAGCCGGTTGAGCGCGCGGAAGTAGAGGGTGTCGGCAAGGGCGATGCCGAGCATCCCCGAGAGCAGGCAGATTGCGAGCTCGGCCGCGCCCAGGCGGGGGAGCGCGAAACCGCTCAGTAGCGGCACGGTCGGCAGGACGAAGCCGAGCACGAGAAGATTCTTGAAGAAGTTGAGCGCGAGTGGCGGCAGCGTCTCGCCGAGGCGGCGGTAAAGCACGACCCCGAGAGCCCAGGCCAGGGCGCTTGCCAGCGCGAAAATTTCGCCGAGACCCACGGCGGGAGTTGAGAGGAGTAGGTAGGGCGCGCCATTATCGCCGCCTCCCCTCCTACTGGCCACGACGTGAACGATTCCGAGAAGTTGGCCCGCCGCGTTGCTTTCCTGAAGCTCTTGGCCAGGCGGCTGCATCAGTACGGCACGCCCTCGCAGCGTCTGGAGGAGGCGGTGACGGCGGTGGCCGAGCAGCTCGGGATCGCCTGCCAAGTCTTGGCCACGCCCACCGGGATCACGCTTTCGCTGGCAGCACGTGAGCACGCCGAGGATCCGATGCGATACCACACTCTCGTGGTGCGGGTGAATCCCGGCGACGTTCATCTCGCCCTGCTCGCGCGGGTCGATGCGATCGCCGAGGCGGTCTCGAGGGGAAGCCTCGACCTGGAGAGTGGTTTCGCGGCGCTGCGTGACCTCGGCGAGAGCCGCTCCTGGCGGCTACGTCTCGCCCTGGTCGGCGCCTACGGACTCTCCTCGGCGAGCGTGGCAGCGCTTCTTGGCATGGGGGAGGCGGCCGTGCTCTTGGCTGGCGGCGTGGGCGCGCTGATCGGCCTCTTCTCTCTATTCACCGAAGGCCGTCCCAATCTCGCCATCGCCTTCGAGGCGTTGGCCGCGCTCTTCGCCAGCCTCGCGGCGCATTCGGTGGCGGCTTGGCTCGGCCCATTCCACGTCCAGACCTTGGTTCTCTCGAGCATCATCGTCTTGCTGCCGGGTCTCGCTCTGACCACCGCGGTCGCGGAAGTGGCCAGCCAACAGCTCGCCTCGGGGACGGCCCGCTTCTCGGGCGCGCTGGCCACCTTGCTCAAGCTCACCTTCGGGGCGGTGGCCGGTGCCGAGCTCGCCGCCGGATTCGGCTTTCAGGCGCCCTCCGTACCGGCCCCGGTACCCGCCTCCGGTCCCGAATCATGGTTGGCCCTGCTCGGCGCGAGTTTCGCCTTCGCCATCCTGTTCCGAGCGGCGCGACGGGACGTGCCGCTGGTGATGGCCTCCGCCTGGATCGGCTACCTCGCGGCCAAGGTGGGCGGCGCCATCGGCGGGGCGGAGTTTGCGGTCTTCTTCGGGGGCCTCGTGGTGAGCGCGGCGGCCAATGCCTACGCGCGCCTGGCGGGACGACCGGGGGCGCTGGTGCGCGTCCCCGGGATCATCCTGCTGGTCCCTGGCTCGGTCGGATTCCGGGGTTTCGCCCTGGTCTTCGAACACGAGCTCCTGCTTGGCATCGATACGATGTTCCGTATGCTGATGGTGCTCACCACCCTGGTCGCGGGCTTGCTGTTCGGGAATCTTCTGGTGCCGCCGCGGCGTCAGCTTGCCTAGAGGCGAGATTCCCCGGTCGCGAAGAGGGCACCCGAGAATCGCTCAAAAAAACGGCCCGGCTCCAATGGCCGGGCCGTGCATCAGGGGTGCGCTTTCAGCGAATCAGCATGGCTTCGGCGCTGAGGCCGCGTGCCAAAGCCTCCTCGAACCAACGCGGCTTGCGGCCGCGGCCGGACCAGGTCTCGGTAGGATTGTCCGGATTGCGGTACTTCGGGGCCACCTTGCCTCGATCCGGCGGTGGAGCGCCGATGCCAAAAAGTTCCTCGATGGTATAGCCGCGCTCGCGGGCGAGTTGCCGCAACTCGCGGCGCACCTCGGCCATACCGGCGCGCTTGCGCCGCTCCTTTTCGCGTTGAGCCTGCTCGATGAGCCGGTCCAGTTGTTGCGGGTCAAGCTGAGAGAGATCGATGTCGACGTTCATGGTTGCTTGCTCCGAATGGGAATGCCAGAAACCTTTTCTTGGAAAACTCCGTGTTCCCAAAATGTGAGGTTTTTTCAGGAAGCCGTCAAGTCTGCGCGACTTGCGATCGGAAGCCGAACTGAGGGACACTGTTGGGCGGGTCTTCTCGTTGTCGACGTCGATGGGACTGTTGGATGAGCTCGAGCGGGAGGCGAAGCTTCGCCAGAGTGAGCCTGCGGCGGCCTCGGCCGATCGCGAGGCGAGGGAGAAGGCATTCCGCGAAAGCTGCGAGCCAGCCGTGGATCGGATCGCAGGCTTCCTGCGCAAACTTTTCGCCCACGTGGAGCAACTGGGCTTGCGCACGAAGGTGGTGTTCGAGCTTCCTGGCTACGGGGAAATCCATGCCGAGACCGAGCCGCTCTTTCAGCTTCGCCCACAGCGTGAACCCGGTCTCTACCGCTTGGAGATCGCCGGCACGCTGCAAATCCTGAGCGAGGAATGCGCGCTCAAGCACGTGGAAGGAGCGGCGAAAGTGGGGGCGATGATGCGGCTTTTCCAGCAGCATCGCCTCGCCGGGGCCCAGGTGCTGAAGAAGGATGAGCATGGTCAGGCGAGCGAGGCCGTTTTCCGACCGCGCGGGAAGATCGATCTCAGGGCGGAGATCGAGGCGAGTGCGACCACCGGTCAGATTCGTTTCCGGCTGATGAATTTCGAGGGCTTCACCACGATCCAGAGAATGGTCTCCGGGGATCGAGTGAACGATGCCTTTCTCGACGAGTTCGGGAATTATCTACTCTGCCGCTCGAGATCGCTGTTCCAGGAATCTTTGCCGGAGCAGCTCCGCCATCAGCTCCGCGCCAAGGTTCAGCGCGAAGCATTGAAGAAAGCCTGCCATGAGAGGATTCTCGAGCGGCAGCGAGTGGAATATCCCGCTCTGGCGCGCAATCAGGGCCCGTTGGCGCAGGTGCGCTGGGAAATCCGCGCACTCGGCCGTCGGTTGTTGCGATCGATTCGACGCAAGAAGTCCTGAGCGCCTCGACTGCGCCCGATCGAAGAACGGCGAGCGATCGCTCAGAAGCTGAGCCAGAGGCAGCCGGCGTGGCGGCGCAGCCGAAACCAGACCGAAAAGGTCTCCTCTTCGTTTCGCGATTGCCGCAATTCGAGACGGAGGTCGGGCAGACGGCTCTCGTCCTCGGACCATTCGCTTTCGGCGAAAGGAGGATCGAAGGCGACTTCCGCGAGCGGATGGCGGAGCAATTCGGCAAGACGGTCCATTACCGCGACGCTGCTGGCCCGCGTGCTGCCGACCCAGTGGTAGAGGGCTGCGAGGTCGTTCACCCGCCGCCTCGCGAAGGCCCTCTCCACTGCCCGCTGCAAACGCTCGGCATTCGGGGCCGGACACAGCCCTGGGATCGGATCGGGCTCCGGCGGTGGCTCCGGCTCCGCAGGCGCTCTGAGCTCCGGGGTGGAGGAGGAAGTCGCCGGGCTCGCATCGAGCATGTGGCACGGGCGATCGGTGAAGATCGGCGTGCCGGCGGCGGAGACGCAGCGGAAAAGTCGAGCCGCGGCGGATTCTTCCCCAAATGAGACGACGAGCAGGGCAATGATGATGACCCGCAGGCTCACGGCCCCGATCCTGCCACAGGATGAGCGCGGGCAGGATGGGCCTCATCCGATCGCCCGAAGCGGCAGGTATCCGAGTCGCTCGAGCACCGCGATCGTCGGACGTGCGAGGTTGAGGGTGTAGAAGTGGAAACCGGGGGCACCGCCCTCCGACAGTCGGCGACAAAGCTCGCTCACCACGTCCGCGGCGAAGTCGCGCAGAGCTTCCTCGTCCCCGGCGAAGCGCTCCAAGTGGCGATCGAGCCAACGCGGGATCTCCGCTCCGCAGGCGGCGGAGAAGCGCTTGAGCTGCTCGACGTTGGCGATCGGCATGATGCCGGGCACGATCGGAATCGTCACACCCAGCCGTCGGGCCGCCTCGACGAAGCGGAAATAGGCGTCGGGGTTGAAGAAATACTGGGTGATCGCGGCATCGGCGCCGGCCGCGACTTTGGCGGCGAAGTGGCGGAGATCCGCAGCGAAGTCGCTCGCTTGCGGGTGGCACTCCGGATAACAGGCCACCTCGATGCGGAAATGGCGATCATGCCGCTCACGAATGAAGCGCACCAAGTCGGCGGCGTAACGGAAATCGCCGCCACGCACCATGCCGGAGGGTAAGTCGCCGCGCAACGCGACGATTCGGGTGCAACCCATCGCTTCATAACGTCCGAGGAGCTCTGCGATCTCGGCGCGGGTGCCACCGATGCAGGAGAGATGGGGGACGGCATCGAAGCCGAAGTCGCGGCGGAGCATCGCCACCGTCTCCGGCGTGTAGCTCAGGGTCGAGCCCCCGGCGCCGAAAGTGACCGAGACGTATTCCGGCCGGAACGCCCTGAGCTTGCGCGCGGCGCGCGCGAGCTGTCGGCGCTGTTCTTCGGTCTTAGGTGGGAAAAACTCGAAGCTGAGGGGCAGCACGGATCGGGGCGGACAGCGAGGGCCAGCGATCTTATCGCTCTTTGCGGATGAAAGGATATCGAGTTTGAGGGACGGCCATCGCTCGCCTCCGCCCCCGACGTCGCTGAAGGTGACGGCGGCGACCAGGCCCCTGCGCGCTGGCGTTCATGAACCGCATCGACGACGGCCTTCGCTCCGGCGGACTGTTTGCCGAAGATGTTCTCGATCAAGACGAGGCCAGCGCGTGCTGCGGTCGCGGTCAGCGCGCCGATTCGGGCCCGGTTGCGAGGCTGCCGATCCATGGGTCGAAGGCGCTCTGGCGCGCGGAGGCGCTTGAATGCCAAATGCCCTCAGGCAGCCGCTTCGGTCCCTGTCGGGAGAGGCACCCGCTGACCCATCGAGTTCGCTCTTCCAGCGGCGGCTTGACTGCGAGGAGGAAGGCCGCATCGGCAGCGGGGCTTGCGGCGGCGACGGCCCGAGCGAACACCCTTCCGATCTCGACTGCCCTGGCTCAAAACGCCCATCGCTCGCAGCGAGGAGCGAGCGCGGTGCGCCTGATCCCGAGCGAGCGCTCTTTTCCTGGCTGGCTGGTCAGCGATCGCGCAGCGACGGTTTTTTTCGCGATGGTCTGACCGAAGGGCCTGATCGCGGTGCCCGAGTTCGTGCGCTCGCCGCCTTTTGTTGCGCCTATCCGCCCCTGACCATGATCTGCTTAGCCGCGCGCAGGCTTTTCCGCAGAGGTCTTCTGGAGCTTTCCGGCCAGGCCGAGGATGCGCGTAGCGCGTGCGGATGAGCGATCGTGCTGAGGAGCGCAGGCCCACGGGCGATGCCGAGGGTTGATGCGAGTGGCTTCGGCGCGCAACCGACCGAGTTGCGCATAACGCTCGAAACCCAACGTCAGGCGAATCGGCGAACGATCCGCCATGGTGCACGAGCGAGTCCGAGGGAGGTGCGATCGCAAGCGCCCCAGTCGTTGTGCTGCCAAGGAGAGCGACGGTCGCACACACTTCACCTTTCGCGTCGAGCGAGGGGATTGTCAGTGGAAAACGGCGTCCTCCTTGCGGACTCACGGATGAAAGCTCGCTCGAGTCCGACCGCTCGGCAGCGGCAGCCCCAGGGCAGCGGCGCGGCGGTCGCCCATGGGAAGCCCACGTATTTCGGCTTCGCTGTCGCGCTCGTTGGCACGGATACGAAGTGCCTGCTACCGCCGTGCTCTGCGAGAAGGCGCGTTGGGGTGGTTTTACCGTTTGCAAGACCGCGGGTTGTGCCTGCATAGCGGCAAGCTGCTTCGTCCGTACCGAGGGCGTGGATTGCTTGCGCGGATTCGCCCGGTCGGCGAACTGCAAATGGGCTGGTGGGTGCTCTTGCTTTCTCCGACCGGCCGACTCACGGCCCCTGAGCGCATCTGCCCGTCCTTCCGCGAGCTCATCGCCTCGCTTCGATATGTGCTTGCCGCTTGCGCAGCAAGCCCCATCGGGGCGCGCCGAAAGCCTGCGGCATCCGCCGGTCAACGAAGCCCGCTAAGACCTGCTGGCTGACAGAGAGCCGCGCGGCTGGAGCGAAGACAGGCGGACCAGAATGCGCCTGCTCCGCTCGGCAGCGCAGGCGCCATGCCTCGTCGCCGAAGCCAGCGCTTCGGCCTCTGCTCGCGAGGGCAGGGACGCGGCAACACTTTGCCGAGCCCGAGGCGGCGATCGGCTCACAAGAGCTTCCCCCTATTTGTCGCCGCTGGCGTTCTCATGGCTGGGACTATCCGCCTCAGTGCGGCGGCACCTGCCCGCGCTCAGCCTCCCGGCCAGCGTTTCCTGATCGGCGCCAGGGCGTCACCCTCGAGAAGACGATTAGCTTATGCGCATGATCCCGCGCCTCGCTCGCGGGAATCTCTGCGCGTTCTTCGCCGACGGCCGCTTTGCCATCGGGATGGGCTTCGGCAAGGCCACGGCATCTTCCGCGGCCCGAGCCACGGCCACGGTGAGGGCTGAGGCCTTGGTCACAGCGAGGGCATCGAGCGAGCGAGCAGCAGCAGGATCAGCCGGGCCCGAACCGGCGCTCCCATGATCGACGCCCAGCGCAGCCCGTCAGCTTGGAACGCACCCTCTAGCTTCGCCCCGGCTTGGCCGGAGGCGGGTGTCCGATCGTCCCCGGCGGTGCCGGGATTTTCATCGCCGCGAATGCTAACGGCGAGGCTCTCCCCTGCTCGGCGTCGGGGGAGGCGGCGCGCGGGCGAGCGTTCCGATCGGCCCGCTCCTTGCGACGGCAAGTCGCCGCGGACGAAGGTCGAACGGGCCGCGAAGACCCGGCAGGAATCCATGCGCTTCGACCGAGCCAGGATGTAGGATCGCAACGGTGGAGGCCGCGGCTCGGACTTGCAGGAGGCGATGCGCTCGATCAACGTGAGAGTGCCGTTCGTTCCTTTCGGCGATGGCTCGCGTAGCCAGCGTTGCGAGAGTCGCTGGGATTTGGTTCCCGGGAACCTGGCTCGCCCCTTGCTTCCGCAGGCGGTCGAGCGCGGGGGATCGCCTTGAACGGGCGCGACCAGGGACCGCTCGCGGTCCTTGCCTTGCTCGCCGGTGCCAGCCTGATCGGCCTCGCGCCGATCTTCGTGCGTCTGAGCGAGGTCGGTCCCGTCGCCACCGCCTTCTGGCGGGTCGCGCTGGCCGCCCCCATGTTGCTGTTTCTGGCCCATGCGCTGCTCGGTCGGCCGGTCGCCGCCACGCGCGGTGTGCTGTCCCTGCTGTTGGCGGTTGGGCTTTTCTTCGCCGGCGACCTCGCCCTCTGGCATCAGTCCATCCGCTTGACCAGCGTGGCCAACGCCACCTTGCTCGCCAACCTCGCGCCGGTCTTGGTCGCCCTTTCGGCCTGGCTGCTCTTCGGCGAGCGACCGGGACTGCGGCTCGTGCTCGGGCTGCTCCTGGCCTTGGCCGGAGCGGTCTTGCTGCTTTGGGAGAGCGCGACGCTCGCCCCGTCGAGCCTGATCGGCGATCTCTTCGGGGTGGGGACGGCCTTTTTCTATGCCGCTTATTTGCTCGGCATCAGTCGCTTGCGCCGGCGTCTCGATACCGCCTCGATCATGGCCTGGACCAGCCTCGTCACCGCCATCGCCCTCCTCCCGCTCGCGCTCGCCGCCGAGGAAGCGCTGTGGCCCAGGAGCCTGCGCGGGTGGCTCGTCCTGTTCTCCCTCGCCCTGTTCAGCCACGCCCTCGGCCAGGGGCTGATCGCCTGGGCGATGGCGGCGCTGCCGGCCTCCTTCTCGGCGCTCGCCCTGCTTTGGCAGCCGGTCGCTGCGGCCCTGCTCGCCGTGCCGATCCTCGGGGAGCCCTTGCGTGCCGGCACGCTGGCCGGCGGAACGCTGGTGCTCGCAGCGATCGCGCTGGCCTATCGGCCGCAGGGCGAGGGGCGAGGGGCGGGCAGCGTTTAGAATGATGTTTGCTGCTCCTTCGCCCTGAATCCTCGTGCCGCGGCCCAAACCCGTTCTCCTGCTCGTCCTCGATGGCTGGGGTCATCGCGAGGCGCGTGAGTTCAACGCGATTGCTGCGGCCCACACGCCCAATTGGGATCGCCTGCTCAGCGATTGTCCGCACACGCTGATCGCGACCCACGGGCGTGCGGTGGGCCTCCCGGACGACCAGATGGGCAACTCCGAAGTCGGTCACATGAACCTCGGCGCGGGACGGGTCGTCTATCAGGACCTCACCCGGATCGACGCCGCGCTCGAGGATGGCAGCTTCGACGCCAATCCCGCCTTTGCCCGACTGTTCGAGGCGCTTCGGCAAAGCGGAGGGCGCCTGCACGTGCTGGGCTTGCTCTCCCCGGGTGGGGTGCACAGCCACGAGCGACACATCCATGCGTTCTTGCACCTGGCTCGCAACCGGGGCGTGGGCGAGGTCGCGGTGCATGCTTTCCTCGACGGTCGCGACACCCCGCCGAGGAGTGCCGAGCCGAGTCTGCGCAATCTCGCGCAACTCTGCGCCCAACTGGGCGGCGTGCGCATCGCCACGATCAGCGGCCGCTACTTCGCCATGGATCGCGATCGGCGCTGGGAACGCACCGAGCGCGCTTATCGAGCGATCGTCGAGGCCCGGGCCGAACATCGTTGCGATGATGCGCTGACCGCCCTCCGCGCGGCCTATGCGCGCGGGGAAGGCGATGAGTTCGTCCAGCCCACGCTCATCGGGGCTGGCGCGAGCATCGAGCAGGGCGATGCCGTCGCCTTTCTCAATTTTCGCGCCGACCGCGCCCGTCAGCTCTGCCGCGCACTTCTGCTCCCCGATTTCGACGGCTTTCCCCGGCACCGCCGACCGGATCTCTGCTGTTTCCTGACCCTGACGGAGTACGAGCCCGAGCTGCCGGCGCTGGTGGCCTTTCCCCCACAGTCGCTGGTCAACACGCTTCCCGAGTGGCTATCGCGGCACGGCCTCACCCAATTGCGCATCGCCGAGACCGAGAAGTACGCCCACGTCACCTATTTCTTCAACGGAGGGCGGGAGGAACCTTGGCCCGGGGAGGAGCGAATCCTGGTGCCCTCCCCCAAGGTGCCCACTTACGATCTCAAGCCGGAGATGAGTGCGCCGGAGGTCACCGCCCGGCTCGTCGAGGCGATCCGCTCGCGGCGCCATGATTTCATCCTTTGCAATCTCGCCAATCCCGATATGGTGGGCCACACCGGCGTCTTCCCGGCGGCGGTGGCGGCCGCCGAGGCGGTGGATCGGTCCCTCGGCGAGCTGCGCGCGGCCATCGAAGCCGTGGGCGGCGAGATGCTGGTGACGGCCGATCACGGCAACCTCGAATTGATGCGGGATCCCGAGACGGGTCAGCCGCACACCGCTCACACCTTCGGGCCGGTGCCCTTCGTGTATCTCGGCCGTCCCGCGGAGCTCCGGGCGGGAGGGGCGCTTCGGGACGTCGCGCCGACGGTGCTGGTGCTCATGGACCTCCCGCAACCGCCGGAGATGACCGGCGAGAGTCTGCTTCGCCTGGCTGCACGATGAGCCTCGCCGGCGCGGCCGTCGTGCTGGCGGTGGTGCTCCTCTGCGCGCCGTCGGAGGATCGGGAGGCCGTCGAGCGCAAACTCGCTCAGCTCCGCGTCGAACTCGAGGCGCTGGCGGCGGAACGGCGACGATTGTCGCAGGAGGAGGCCGCCGCGCTCGCGGCCTTGGAGGAGTCCGATCGGGCGGTCGCGGCGAGCCTGGTCCGCGAGCGCGAGCTCGAGGCAGCGCTCGCCGCGAGCGAGGAACGCTTGCGCGCAGCGGCGGCCGAACTCCGAGAGCGAAGGGAGGCGATCGAGCTCGAGAAGGTGCGGTTGAGCGCAATCGCTCGCCTCGCCTTCTTGCTGGGGCGCGACGCGGCGAGGGTGAGCTTGCTGGTCCCCAAGCGTGGGACGGACCGCGCTCATGCGGTCGCCGTCCTGGCCTACCTCAAGGCCGAGCGCGCTCGCCTGATCGGCCGGTTGCGCGCCCATGCCGAAGCCGCGGCCTCTTTGCTCGCCCAGACCGAGGCCGAAAGCAGGACTCTCGCAGAACGTCGCGAAACGCTGCGCGCCGAGCGGGAGCGACTCGAAGCTCTACGGCGAGAGCAGCAGGAGCGTGGCCGAGCGCTGCGGCGATCGAGGGAGCTCGCTGAGGCCCGAGCCCATGCCCTGGACCGGGAAGCTGCTCAGCTTCGCGCCTTGCTCGATCGCCTGATGGACGTCTTCGCCGATTCGCCTCGCTTCATGGCCGGGGCCTCGTTCGCCGAGCGTCGAGGGGCGCTTCCCTGGCCGGTACGGGGCAAGGTGGTGGAACGCTTCGGGTCCGGGGATGAGTTGGGGCGCCCGCGCCGCGGACTCGGTATATCGGCCCCCGAGGGCAGCCCGGTGCGCGCCGTGGCTCACGGACGCGTCGCCTTCGCCGATTGGTTGCCGGGACTCGGACTGCTCTTGGTGGTCGAGCACGGCGATGGCTTCCTCAGCCTGTACGGCCACCTCGCGACGATCCTGGTGGAAGCGGGCGAGTGGGTGGAGGAGGGTCAGACGGTGGCGCTGCTCGGGCGAAGCGGCGGCATCGATGAGGCGAAGCTGCACTTCGAAATCCGGCGTCATGGGAAGGCGCTCGATCCGCTTTCGTGGCTGTCGCGTCGCACGGCGAGGGCTCCTAGGCGGTCGCGATCGCCAGCTCGTAGAGCGGGCGGACCACGAGCAGGCGCAGGAGCTCGATGCTCAGGATCGCGAGCACGGGCGAGAAGTCGAGCGGACCCGTGGGCGGCAACAGCCGCCGGAAGGGCGAGAGGATCGGTTCGGTCAGGGCGCGCGTGATGGGCACCAGCGGATGCTCGCCATGCGGGGCGATGAAGCTGAGCAGGATGGCGAGGATGATGGTCCAGAACAGCACCGACAGGGTGAGGTCGAGCGTTCCGTAGAGGCCGAGCAGGCTGAGCGCGAGAAAGCCGAAGGCATGGCCTTGGAGCGCGCCCACGATCAGCCAGCGCAGCATCTGAAGAGCGATGAGCAGCGCGATCGCCGCAAAGTGGATGCCGCGCCAGGGCGGGAGCAGTCGGGCGAGCGGATTGAGAACGGGCGCGAAGAGCTCGCGCAGGGCACGGGAGAAGGGGTTGAAAGGATCGGCGTGCAGCGCCTGCAGCAGGATGCGCAGCAGCAGGAGCACCGAGATCAGTCCGAACAGGACCGAGACGACGAGGGCGAGCGCGCGTGGCAGGTCCATCGTCTCAGACCACGGATCCGGAGAGCTCGCGTCCGCGGCGAGTCGCCGCAGCCACCGCCCGCTCGATCAGTCCGTTCCAGCCTCCTTCGAACAACACGGAGAGCGCGGCTTCGGTGGTGCCCCCGGGCGAGGTCACTTGAGCGCGCAGCTCCCGAGGAGATCTGGCCGTTTCGCGGGCGAGGCGGGCGCTTCCGAGCGCGGTCGCGAGGACGAGTCGCCGAGCGCTCTCTGGCTCGATGCCCTGGGCGATCGCGGCCTGCTCGAGCGCCTCGCACAGGAGCAGGAAGTAGGCGGGCCCGCTGCCCGATACGGCGGTGACCGCATCCATCGCGGACTCGTCGGGAATCCACACCGTCTCCCCCACCGAGGCGAGCAGACGATCGGCGCGCGCTCGCGCTTCGGCGCCGCATTGGGGGGGCGCATAAAGCCCGCTCACCCCCGCACCGATGAGGGCGGGTGTGTTGGGCATCGCGCGAACGAGCGGCAAATCGGTCGCGAGCCAGGCTCGCAGGCGTGCGGTCGGCACGCCGGCCGCGATGGAAACGATCAGTTCGACACGCTCGAGCGCGCCGCGCAGCCCTTGGCAAACTTCGGGAAGGACTTGGGGCTTCACCGCCAGGACGAGCAGATCGCTCTGTGCGGCCACCTCCCGATTGTCCGCGCCGAGGGCGATCCCGAAGTCGGCAGCGAGTCCTTCGCGGCGTGCAGGATCGGGTTCGCTCACGGCGATGCTCGCGGGCGGCTGCCCGGCGGCGATCAGCCCGCCGATGAGCGCCCGGGCCATGTTGCCGCCGCCGATGAAACCGATCGTGCCGGAGAGCGGCGGGCGGGGATCTGAAGACTGCATGCTCGGATCCGGGGTAAAAGCTCAGTGTAAGGATTCCGTGTCCGCCTCGGCAGCGTGCCTTCGGACGGGACGGGATCCGAAAAGGGCGGTGCCGATCCGGATCAGATTCGCGCCTTCGGCGATCGCCGCCTCGAAGTCATCGCTCATCCCCATCGAGAGCGTGTCGATCTCCGGATGATCCCTGCGGAGCCTCTCGAAGAGCTCGGCGAGCGCCGCGAAGGCGCGGCGTCGGTGGTCGAGATCGAGCGGCGCAGGAATGGTCATGAGGCCCCGCAGCCGCAACCCTCGATGGCGGACGACCGCCTCGGCGAGCCCGCCGATCGCCTCCGGCGCGACCCCATGCTTGCTTGGCTCACGGTCGACGTTGACCTGGATGAGGACGTTGAGCGGCGGGCGACCCTCGCGGCCCTCGCTCAGCGCGGGAAGCAGCTTGCTCCGATCGAGGCTATGGAGCCAGTCGAAGTGGGCGGCGGCGAGCCGCGCCTTGTTCGACTGGAGAGGACCGATGAGGTGCCATTCGAGCCTTAAGTCGGCGAGTTCGCGCTCTTTGGCGAGGGCTTCTTGGACGTAGTTCTCGCCGAAGGCCCGCTGGCCGAGGCCCGCGAGGGTGCGGATCGCTTGCGCGGGCTGGGCCTTGCTCACTGCGAGCAGCCGCACCGAATCGGGATGACGTCCGGCGGCGCGGCAGGCGGTCTCGATCCTGGTGAGGACTGCGCAAAGACGTTGCTTGGCGATCGAATGATTCGCCGACATGGGATTGGCTATACTTCGGAAACCCGAGGGCGATCAGCCCGGGCGCTTGCGACGACGAGGGTCACGCGGATGGATATTGCCGAACTTTTGGCATTCTCCGTCAAGAACAAGGCTTCGGACCTTCACCTGTCGGCGGGGGTTCCGCCGATGATCCGGGTGGATGGCGACATCCGCCGGATCAACCTGCCGCCGCTCGATCACAAGCAGGTCCACGCGCTGATCTACGACATCATGTCGGACAAGCAGCGCCGCGACTTCGAGGAGTACCTCGAGGTCGATTTCTCCTTCGCGATCGAGGGGCTCGCGCGCTTCCGCGTCAATGCCTTCAACCAGAACCGCGGCTGCGGCGCCGTCTTCCGTACCATCCCTTCCGAGGTATTGACCCTCGATGATCTCGGCGCACCCAAGATCTTCAAGGAGCTCATCGCTCAGCCCAATGGGCTGATCTTGGTGACGGGCCCGACCGGCTCCGGCAAGTCCACCACCCTGGCCGCGATGGTGGACCACATCAACAAGAACGAGTACGGACACATCCTGACCATCGAGGATCCGATCGAGTTCGTCCACACCTCGCAAAAGTGCCTGGTCAATCAGCGCGAGGTGCATCGCGACACCCACGGCTTCAACGAGGCGCTGCGCTCGGCCTTGCGCGAGGACCCCGATTACATCCTGGTCGGCGAGCTGCGCGACCTCGAAACGATCCGCCTGGCGCTGACGGCGGCCGAGACCGGCCACCTGGTCTTCGCCACCCTGCATACGAGTTCGGCGGCCAAGACGATCGACCGCATCATCGATGTGTTTCCCGCAGGCGAGAAGCCGATGGTGCGCTCGATGCTGTCCGAGTCCCTGCGCGCGGTGATCTCGCAGAGCCTGCTCAAGCGTGTGGGCGGCGGGCGCATCGCCGCGCACGAGATCATGGTCGCCACCCCGGCGATCCGCAATCTGATCCGCGAGGACAAAGTCGCGCAGATGTACTCGGCGATCCAGACCGGGCAGCAATACGGGATGCAGACCCTCGATCAGTGCCTGCAGGATTTGGTCAAGCGCGGTCTGGTGAGCCGACAGGAAGCCATGACCTACGCCAAGGACAAGAACCTTTTCAAGACCTGACGCGCCGAAGGCGCGACGAGGCTCGTCATGAGCAGCACGGCCGATTTCACTTCCTACCTCAAGCTGATGGCCCACAAGAAGGCCTCGGACTTGTTCATCACCGCGGGTCTTCCGCCCAGCATGAAGGTCCACGGCAGGATCGTGCCGATCACGCAGCAGCCGCTCACCGCGCAGCAAAGCCGCGACCTCGTTCTCGGCGTCATGACCCCCGCGCAGCGCGAGGAGTTCGAGCGCACGCACGAATGCAACTTCGCGATCGGCGTCGCCGGGGTGGGTCGCTTCCGGGTGAGCTGCTTCTACCAACGCAACCAGGTCGGCATGGTCCTGCGCCGGATCGAGACGCGGATCCCGACCATCGACGAGCTCAATCTGCCGCCGATCATCAAGACGCTGGCGATGACCAAGCGCGGGATCATCATCTTCGTCGGCGCCACCGGCACCGGCAAGTCGACCTCGCTCGCGGCGATGATCGGCTACCGCAACCAGAACTCGACCGGCCACATCATCACCATCGAGGACCCGATCGAGTTCGTGCACAAGCACGAGGGCTGCATCATCACCCAGCGCGAGGTCGGCATCGACACCGACTCTTGGGAGAACGCGCTCAAGAACGCCCTGCGTCAGGCGCCGGACGTGATCATGATCGGCGAGGTGCGCACCCGCGAGGGCATGGAGTACGCGATCCAGTTCGCCGAGACTGGCCACCTCTGTTTGTGCACCTTGCACGCCAACAACGCCAATCAGGCGCTCGATCGGATCATCAACTTCTTCCCCGAGGACCGGCGCAGTCAGCTGCTGATGGACCTTTCCCTCAACCTCAAGGCCATCGTCGCCCAACAACTCATCCCGACCGTGGACGGCAAGGGCCGGCGGGTGGCGATGGAAATCCTGCTCGGCACCCCGTTGGTGCAGGATTACATCCGAGAGGGCGAGGTCCACAAGCTGAAGGAGGTCATGAAGGAATCGACCAACCTCGGCATGAAGACCTTCGATCAGCACCTCTACGAGCTTTACATGGCCGGTGAGATCTCCTACGAGGACGCGCTCCGGCACGCCGATAGCGCCAACGAGGTGCGGTTGCGCATCAAGCTCTCTCAGGGCGGCGACGTGCAGACCCTTTCGCAGGGCTTGGACGGGGTGGAGATCGTCGAATGAAGTTGGGGCTGGGGGCTTGGTAGCATAGCGCGCTCGCAACGCCCGGACCCGAAGCCTCACGAGATGCCCATCGCCCCTCAGGCTGCCCGCGTCGCCATCTACCCCGGCACCTTCGACCCCATCACCAACGGCCACACCGACCTCGTGCAGCGCGCCAGTGCGCTGTTCGACCGGATCGTGGTGGCGATCGCCGAGAATCCCGCCAAGGGGCCGGCGCTGCCGCTCGCCGATCGCCTCGATCTCGCCCGCCTGGCGCTCGCCGAGGTGCCCAACGTCGAGGTCCGCGGCTTCGCCTGCCTGCTCGCCGACTTCGTGCGCGAAGTCGGGGCCGGCGTGATCCTGCGCGGCCTGCGCGCGGTCTCCGACTTCGAATACGAGTTTCAGCTGGCGAGCATGAACCGGCGTCTGGTGCCCGAGGCGGAAACCCTCTTCCTCACCCCGGCCGAGCAGTACAGCTTCATCTCCTCCTCGCTCGTCAAGGAGATCGCGCGCCTCGGAGGCGATGTGGGCAACTTCGTTCATCCGGCGGTGCGCCGACGGCTCGCGGAACTTTTCGGACACGCCTGAGACCATGGCGCTTCGTATCACCGAGGCCTGTATCAACTGCGACGTGTGCGCGCCGGCGTGTCCCAACGAAGCCATTTCGCCGGGCGAGCGCATTTACGAGATCGATCCGGAACGCTGCACCGAATGCGTCGGGCATTACGACGAGCCGCAATGCCAGGTCGTCTGCCCGGTGGAGTGCTGTCTGCCCGATCCCGACCATCGGGAGAGTCCGGAAGAGCTGCTGGCCAAATACCAGCGGCTGACGTCGGAGCGTGCCGGATGAGGGCAGACCGTCTTGGACATGGCCTGCGGCTGAAGGTCGGCCTGTGCCTCCTCCTGCTCGTCCTCGCTCCGGCGCGAGGAGCCTCGCCGGGAGAGGCGGCGATCGCCAGCGCCCATCCGCTCGCCACCGAAGCCGGTTTCGAGGTGCTGCGCGCGGGAGGCAACGCCTTCGATGCCGCGGTGGCGGTGAGTGCCGCTTTGGCGGTGGTCGAGCCCTCGAGCTCGGGCCTGGGCGGTGGCGGCTTCTTCCTGCTTCGCCACGCCGATGGCCGCAGCGGGTTCCTCGATGCCCGGGAGACCTCTCCTGCCGGCGCACGTGCCGAGCTGTTCCTGGCGGCGGATGGCCGCCTGGACCGGGAGAAGGCCTTGAACAGCGCACTCGCGGCCGGCATCCCTGGACTGCCGGCGGCGCTGGAGCATCTGGCGCGCGAGCACGGCCGGCTCCCCCTGTCGCGCTCTCTGGCCCCTGCCATCCGCCTCGCTCGCGAAGGCTTCGCCGTGGATGAGAAGTACCGGCATCTCGCGCAGGCGAGGCTTGCGGTCCTGCGCCGCGATCCGGAGGCGGCGCGGATCTTCCTCGAGCACGGGGAGGTTCCGAAGGGGGGTTGGGTTCTCCGCCAGCCGGAACTTTCGGTGGTGCTCGAGCGGCTCGCCAGCGAAGGCGCCGGGTTTTTCTACCGCGGCGCCTTCGCCGAGCGGATGGCATCGGAAGTTCGCCGCCTGGGCGGGATTTGGACGGCGCAGGACCTCGCCTCTTATCGCTTGCGCGAGCGCGAGCCTCTCCTCATTCGGCGAGAAGGGGCGGTGATCCTCACCGCCCCGCCCCCCTCGGCGGGCGGCGTGGCGCTGGCCACGGGCCTCGCCATTCTGGAACGCTTCCGCTGGCGCGAGCTCTCGCCGACGGATCGGGTTCATCTGCTCGCCGAGACGTGGCGGCGGGTCTTCCGCGATCGCGCGGCCCATCTCGGCGACCCGGATTTCGTTCCGGTGCCGCTCGACTTGCTCAGCGATCCGGCCTACGGCGCGGGGCTCGCGGCTTCGATCCGACTCGACCGGGCGAGTCAGAGCGCTTGGCTTCCCGGTGGCGGCGAGCCCGTGGAGGGCAGCGATACCACGCATTTCTCGATCATCGATGCCGAGGGGAACATCGCCGCCGTCACCCAGACCATCAATCTCCCCTTCGGTGCGGGCATCGTCGTGCCCGGTACCGGGATCCTGCTCAACAACGAGATGGACGATTTCGCCCTGGCCGAGGGGCAGGGCAATGCCTACGGCCTGGTCGGGACCTCGCCGAATGCTCCGGCTCCGGGCAAGCGCATGGTCTCGTCGATGACGCCGACCATCGTGATCACAGGGGAACGCACGGCGGCGCTCGGTACGCCAGGTGGCAGCCGGATCGTGAGCATGGTCATGCTCGCGGTGCTCGACGTTCTCGAAGGGCGCTCCGCAGCCGAGGTCGCCGCCCGGCCTCGGGTGCATCATCAGTTCCTTCCCGACGTGCTGATTGCCGAAGAGGGCGCGATCGAGGAGCCGATGCTCGCGGAGTTGCGCCGGCGCGGCCATCGCGTGGCGGTGGAATCGCGCCGCTGGGGGAATCTCCAGATCGCGATCTGGGATCGCAGTGTCGGCCGACTCGAGGCGGCGAGCGATCCGCGCTGGGCCGCGGAAGGGGCCGCGCGGGTGGAAACCGTGACCGATGCCGAGGTGAAGCGATGATCAGCGGACTCCTGATCCTGATTCTCGCCGGGTCGGCGACGCCGACCGGCGGCGAAACGACCCTCGCCCGATTGGCGGGCGATTTCGAAGCCGAGGGCGGGATTCTCGCCCGGCACCGCCTCTTGCAGCTGCCTGCCCTCGGTGAGGTCCTGTTCCTCGAATGGCGAGATGGCGAGGGGCGGGCGCTTCGGCGTCGGTTGCTCAAGGTCCATCGGGACGAGGGCGGAGAGCGGCTGGAGATCGTGCTGTTCCGCGATGCGGCCGAATTCGCGGCGCTCGACGAGCGACCCTTGCTGCAGGCCGCGCTGAGCGATGCCGATCTGCGCCGTCTTCCGGAATCCTGTCGGGTTCCGGTCGCCTCCGAGGAGGGGGCGCTTCGGATCGAGCTCGAGCCCGGACGCTGCCGCTTCGGCGAAGCCGAGGCGGAGGGCGAGCTCGCGCTCGAGTGGCGGATCGAGACCGATGGCTTCGAGTACGCCGAAACCTGGCGTCTCGGCGAACAGGCGCCCGAGCGGCTGCCGCCCGAGGGTGCTCTGCGCTTCCGGCGCAGCCGAGGCGCGGGGATCCGCGCTGCCTTAGACTGATTCCCATGCGTCTTTGGTCGGTGCTCGGCAACTCACAGCGCCTCGACGGCGGGGCGATGTTCGGCAATGTGCCGAAGGCGCTGTGGTCGCGCTGGGTGGAGCCCGATGAGCAAAACCGCATCCTGCTCGCCTGCCGAGCACTGCTGGTGCAGGACCTTGCCGGCCAGCGGGTGCTCTTCGAGACCGGCATCGGCGCTTTCTTCGCCCCCGAACTGAGACAGCGCTATGGCGTCCTCGAAGAACGCCACGTGCTCCTCGATTCCTTGGCTTCCTTAGGTCTTACCGACGCCGACATCGATGCCGTGGTGCTCTCGCATCTCCATTTCGATCACGCCGGCGGGCTTCTCGCCCGCTGGGCGGCGGGCGAGCCGCCGCGCCTGCTCTTCCCGCACGCGCGTTTCATCGTCGGTCGGGAGGCCTTCGCCCGAGCGAAGAATCCGCATCCCCGCGATCGAGCGAGCTTCATTCCCGAGCTCCCGCGCCTGCTCGAGGAGAGCGGCCGACTCGAGCTCGTCGAGGGGGACTATGCACCGTCACTCGGTACGGCGGTGCGCTTCCACCGCAGCGATGGGCACACCCCTGGGATGCTCCTCGCCGAGATCGGGGGCAGCGGAGGCTTGATTTTCTGCGCCGATCTCATCCCGGGACGGCCTTGGGTGCATCTGCCCGTCACGATGGGCTACGACCGCTTCCCCGAAGGCCTGATCGACGAAAAGCGCCTCCTGCTCGAAAGAGCGCTCGAGCAGGGTATCCGCCTGTTCTTCACCCATGACCCCGGCTGCGCGGTCGCGCGCGTCTGCCGCGATGCGCAGGGTCGCTTCACAACCGCCGAGGAACGGCCCGAGCTGGTCGGGGAAGCGCTGCATTGAGCCCTCTATGGAGACCCGAGCGACATGAGCACCGCATTCCTCACGAGTATCCTCGCAAGCGCCCTTTTCGGGGGCGTGAGCGTCTACGGCAAGCCGATGCCCGAAGGCGAGCCCGTCTCCATCGCGCGAGCGCTCGCCGAGCCTGGCGCTCACGCGATGCCGGCGAAGTTCGAGGGTCGCATCGCCAAGGTCTGCCAGAGCAAGGGCTGCTGGCTCATTCTGGAAGAGGATGGGCGCTGGGCGCGGGTCATGACCAAGCACCAGTTCTTCGTGCCGAAGGAGGCGAGCGGCCGGGCCGTGGTGTATGGCGCGCTTTCCGAGGTCGAGGTGGACGACAAGCAGGCGCGTCATCTCGCCGAGGAGGACGGCGGCGGCGAGCCGATCCTGCGTGAGTTCCGCATCGTTGCGGAGAGCATCGAGATCCGCGACTGAGCGCCGATGGCGAGACGCCGCCGACGCCGCCCTCGGTCGTTGCGCCCGCTTCCGCTGGCCCTCGCCGTCTTCCTCGTCGGCGTCCTAATCGTGCTGGTCTATCACTGGCGCGAGCACGAGCGACATCGGCGGGCGATCGCCGCGCCCGAGCGGCTCGTGGTGCTCGATGCGGTGCGCGTCGAACCCTCGCTCGAAGGGCGGCGGGTGCTCGCCCGTGGCCTCCTCCGCGGAGAAGGGGAACTCGTCGATCCGATCTTCGGCGCGAGGGCCGAGGGGCTGCTGCTCTTGCGGGAGGTGGCGATGTGGCAGTGGCATGAGGAGCGCACCCGCGAGGGTGGGGTGCGCTACGTGCCGCGCTGGGCGCCTGAGCGGATCGATTCGGGATCCTTCGCGCAGCCCGCCGAGCATACCAACCCCGAGCGCATGCCCTTTTCTTCCGAGCGCTTCCGACCGGCGCGGGTCCGGCTCGGCGCCTACTTGGTTCCCGCCGAGATCGTCGACGCGCTCGCCGCGAAGGCTTCGCCGATTCGTTTCGATGGCCGCTGGCTGCCGGAAAATCTGGCCGCCTCCTTCACGATTCACGAAGGCGAGCTCCATACCGCCGCCGATCCGGGTCGGCCATCGATCGGGGATTTGCGTATCCGCTATCTCGTCGTCCCGCCACTCTCCGTCGAGATCGAGGCCGTGGCGCGTGGCGGTCGCCTCGAACCACGGGCCGATCCGCGCCCCTTGCGCTGAGCCGATCGCTCCCGAACCTTTGCGTCCTGGCGGGGCTCGCGGGTGGAGTGTCGGGGCTTCGCAATCCTCCTCGCCGGCGGGCGATCGGCGGCCGACTGCCGGGCCCGGGGATGAGGAGCATCGCCTTTTTGTGTGCTTCGATGGCGGGCGAGCATGCGCTCTGAGGCTGCGCGCCTCATCGAGGCGCTCATCCTTCCGGGGCGAAGTCGCGAGAAGACTGCACTTTTGGCGGTCGCGTACCAAGACGTTCTAGGTACACCACGGCCAAGCAGGCGCGCTGCGGCGGGATGAGCGCGATGGGAAGGAAGTGGCTCCCGAGGAGGGACTCGAACCCCCGACCCACTGATTAACAGTCAGTTGCTCTAACCGGCTGAGCTACTCGGGAACCGATCGCAGACGCGGGATTATCGCGAGCAAGCCCGCATTCGTCAACGCGGAATCAGCCGGGCTCCAGCCGGTAGCCATGCTGATAGATGGCGCTCAGCCGCCAGCCATGCTCGCCGGAGAGTTCGAGCTTGCGCCTCAGCCTGCTCATGTGCGTGTCGATCGTCCGCGTGGGCACGTCGGTCGGCATCTTCCAGACGTCGGCGAGCAGCGCCTCGCGGCTGACGATGCGGCCGCGCCGGCGGAAGAGGTAGGCGGCGAGCTCGTATTCGCGCTGAGTGAGCGCGATCTCACGGCCATCGAGGAGCACCCGCTTGTGCGCGGCATCGAGGACGTAGGGGCCGAACTCGGTGGGTGAATCGACCTCGCCGTTGGCCGCGCTGCGCCGGAGCACGGCACCGATCCGCGCCAAGAGCTCGCCCTGGCGCAATGGCTTGATCAGGTAGTCGTCGGCGCCGCGGCGAAGGGCGGTGACGATGTCGCTCTCGCGGTCGCGCACGGTGATGAAGATGACGGGCAGGCCGTGCTCCGGGCTTTCCCTGAGCCAGTCCAGCACTTCAAGACCGCTGGAGTCGGGCAGTTCCCAATCGACGAGTGCGATGTCGAGGGGCTCGTCGGCGAGATGCCGGCGGAAGCTCGCCGCATCGGGGAACAAGCGGGCGCGATAGCCGGCGCTTTCGAGCCAGAGCTGATAAAGCCGCCCCTGGTCGGGATCGTCCTCCAAGAGACCGACGCGGATCGGAGCTTTCGATCCTCGGCGCAGGGTGCCCGAGCCGCCGGAATCGTCTTCGGATGGTGCGCGCATCACGGTGTCTTCCGCCTCAATCGACTTCGAAGCTCACTCGCATGTTGACTCGCCATTCCCGTATGCGGCCGTCGGGATGGGTCACCACCTTGATGTCGTTGATCCAAGCCCCGCAGATGTGGCGAACCGTTCGGGCGACCTTCGCCAATCCGGACTGAACCGCTGCCTCGATGCTCTCTTCGGAAGAGGCCGAAATCTCGATGAACTTGACGACGCTCACGCCCCCCTCCCGCACATGTGGGGACCGCCGCATTGTAGCAATTGTGACGAGTAGGGTCAGACGGCCGCGCCGGGATTGTCGCGAAGAATGGCGGCGTAGCCCTCGCGGTAGCTGGGGTAGCGCAGGACGAAGCCGCTCGAACGCAGCCGGTGGTTGCGCAGCCGCTTGTTCGCGGCGGGAAGACGTCCCCCCAGTTCATCAACGGCGGGCCGCGGGCGGCCGAGCTGATCGGCGAGCCAGTTCATCACCTCGCATTCCGGGGAGGGGGCGTCGTCGCTCAGCACGTAGAGCGCCTGCGGCTCGCGGAGTTCGAGGAGGTGAACGATGGCATCGGCCGCATCATCGATGTGGATGCGGTTGGTGAACACCCCGCGGCGGCAGACCGGATTGGGCTCGTGCAGGCGTTGGATCAGCCAGCGCCGGCGCGGCCCGTAGAGGCCGGAGAGGCGGGCGAGGATGCTCTGCGGGAGTCGCTCTCGCCAAAGCGCTTCCGCAGCGAGCATGACTTCGCCTTGGAAGGAGTCGGGCCGCGGCGGCGTGTCCTCGTCGGCCCAAGCGCCGCCGAGGTCGCCATAGACCGAGGTGGAGGAGACGAAGAGGGCGCGTCGCGGATGGATCGCGCGCTCGGCGAGCGCATCGAGGAGCTTGCGCGAGCCGGTGAGATAGGTTTCTCGGTAGCTTTCCGGGGTGCGCACCAGGGGCGCCGCCGAGAACACGACCGCCTCGAGTGGGCAAGGCAATCGCTCGAGTCCCTCCCCCGTCACCAGGTCAGCGGCGAGCGGCTCGATCGAAGGCGGCAAGCCCTGCGGCCGGCGGCGCAGGCCGACGACCCGCCAATTGCGCGCAGCGAGTCGCTCTCCGACGAGGGTTCCGAGCTCGCCGCAGCCGGCGATCAGCGCGACGGGAGGGGTGTTCACGCGGTGGCCGGGGCGGTGGAGGTGGATCGGGGTTTGCGCGGCAGATAGCGCAGCCAAAGCAGCCAGACCACCATGGCATCGAGGATGATGAGCGCCTGCCAGAGATAGAGATGGAACCACTCGAAGGCGGTCTCGCTCCACTGGCCAAGGTAGTAGAGGCTGATGATGCGCACCAGATTGAGCCCCTGCACGGCCACGAAGCCGATCAGCATCCCGATCAGGCGATAGCGCCAGGGCGCGGGAAAGGCGAGGATCCCCGAAAAGAGGATGATGAGGCCCTCGATGCCATCGCAGCCGGCGGCGATCTCCACCGCCCAGGGCTTGGTGGTGCTGTAGATGATCACGCCATGGGAGGCGACTTCGCTGTCGAAGGCTTTGATGATCATCGCGCTCACATCCGCGAGCAGCGCCGTGAAGGGGATCGTCACCCATTCCTGCACGGGCTTGAGCACGCGTGCGGTGAACATGATGGCGAGCAGGACGCAAAAACGAAGGAAGAATCCGAGCATCGACGGGCGCACAGGATCGCGAGGCGGCAATGCTAGCATTCAAGGCATGGCACAGCCCGCGAATCTCGTCCTGATCGGCCCCACCGGCGCGGGGAAGACGAGCGTGGGTCGGTTGATCGCGCCGAAGCTCGGTCTTCGCTTCGTCGACCTCGATGCCGAGGTGGAGGCGAGCACGGGCGCCTCGATTCCGCTGATCTTCGAGCTCGAGGGCGAGGCGGGCTTCCGGGATCGCGAGCATCGCGCGTTGGCGGCGGCCTGTGCCGGCTCGGGGCAAGTGATCGCGACCGGAGCCGGCGCGGTCCTGCGCGAGGACAACCGTCGGCTGATCAAGTCGGCGGGCTTGGTGGTCATGATCGCCGCCACCGTCGAAGAGCAGCTCGAGCGGCTCGGGCGGGATCGCAACCGTCCTTTGCTCGCCGGCGGGGAACGCCGCCTCCGGCTGGAGCGGCTCGCCGAGCAAAGGGAACCCATCTACCGAGAGCTCGCCGATCTGATCATCGACACCGCCGATCGGTCGCCGCAAGGCACTTGCGCGGCCCTGCTCGCGGCTCTGGCGGATCGCGGTATCGAGTTCGCGCGATGAATCGGCCCGTCCGGATCGAGGTGGGATCGGGGGAACGCGCCTATCCGGTGTGGGTGGGCTCCGGACTCCTCGCCGCCGAGGACCTCATTGAGCCCTTGCTGCGCGGAAGGCAGCTCCTTCTGGTGAGCAACGAGACCGTGATGCCGCTTTTCGGCGAACGGCTCGATTGGCTGAGGCGCAGGCGGGAGGTCGCCATTGAGGTCTTGCCGGACGGCGAGGCGCACAAGACGCTCGAGACCGCGGCGAGACTCTTCGCCGCGCTGGCCCGCCTCGGGGCGCAGCGCGACGCGGCGGTGCTCGCCCTCGGTGGCGGCGTGGTCAGCGACGTCGCGGGATTCGCGGCCAGTGTGTGGATGCGCGGCATCGATTTCCTGGTGTTACCGACCACCCTGCTCGCCCAGGTGGATGCGGCGATCGGGGGCAAGACGGCGGTGAATCTGCCCGAGGGGAAGAATCTCGTCGGTAGCTTTCATCCCCCTCGCGCCGTGTGCTGCGATCTGGATACCCTGAGGACGCTCCCGGAGCGCGAGTACCGTGCGGGCCTCGCCGAGGTGGTCAAATACGCCGCGATTCGCGACGCGGAATTCTTCACCTGGCTCGAGACCTCGGCGGAGGCTTTGCTCGCGCGCGAGGCGAGCGCGCTTGCCGAGGCCGTTTTGCGCTCGGTCTCGCACAAGGCCGAGATCGTCACCCGCGACGAACGCGAGCGGGGCGAACGCGCGCTTCTCAACTTCGGCCATACCTTCGGCCATGCGCTGGAAGCGGCGGGGGGCTACCGCGAGCTCCTGCACGGCGAGGCGGTCGCGATCGGGATGCGCTGGGCGGCGCGCCTGTCCGAGCGCCTCGGTCTGGCATCGCGTGAGCACACGCTGCGGCTCGACAGGCTGCTCGGACGCCTCGGGCTCGGGCTGTCCGCGCCATCGCATTCACCCGAAGTGCTGAGTGCGCATCTGAGGCTGGACAAGAAGGCGCGCTCCGGTCGCCTGCGCTTCATCCTCTGGCGCGGCATCGGGGAGGCCTTCCTCGCCGAGGGGGTGGATGTGGCGGCCGTGGAAGCCGTCCTGGGGGAGGCCCCGGGAACGCTTTGAAGCCCCGCGCTCACTCAGGGACGAGCTGCCGGCGAAAGCGGATCGTCTGCGTTTCCCCCTGCGGCGGCGTGACCTCGAGCTCGAAATCGAGGGTCTCCTCGCCGGAGATCCGCACTTCGCCGAGGTAATAAATCGCTCCGCTCTCCCGCACTTCGCGCAGCGGGATTGTGCGCAGCTGCCCGTTGAGGTTGGTGGCGCGGGCGGCGACTCTCGCCGCCAAGGGCCGGCCGAGGCCGTCGGGACCCTTGTCGAGCACGCTCACGGTGAGCAGGTGACGGTTTTTCGAGCGGGTAATGGCATGAGCCCGAGCCACTTCGGCCGTGACCATCGTGCTCGGCATGGTCGAGAAGTGCACGACCACGTTTCCGAGGTCGCGACTGCTTTCTGCTCCGACCGGGAAGGAGGAGAATGCGAGGCACAGGGCCCAAACGGGCAAAAGGCGCATCGGTGATCCCTCGAGGCGTCTTCTCGACCGGATTTTACCCTCGTGCGGCTCTCGCGTTTTTCTCGGGCGATCGGCGGGCTGTGTGGGATGGACTCGTCTCCTTATACTTCAGGCATGAAAGCGATCCTCCTGGCGCTGCTCATTCCCATGGCGGCATCTGGCGGCTCCGGCCCGGAGCCCTCTTCCGCCGCGCTGCCGCTCGAGGAAATCCGCCGCTTCGCCGCCGTGTTCCGGGCGGTGGAGCGGGATTTCGTGGACGAAGTCGATCGCGAGCGCCTGATGAAGGCTGCGATCCGCGGCATCCTGAGCGAACTCGATCCCTACAGTGAGTACCTGGAGGGCGATGCGCTCGCGGATCTGGCCGAGGAGACCGAAGGCGCCTACGTGGGCGTCGGCATCGAGCTCGTCCAGCGTGAAGACGGACGCATCGGGGTGCTCGCGGCCATCGATGGTGGGCCGGCCGCGCGCGCCGGCGTACGGCCGGGCGATGTGTTGGCGGCGATCGACGGCGTCGGCGTTCCCCCGGGTTCGGGGATCGACCTCGTGGTGGCCCGCCTGCGGGGAGCAGTCGGCTCGGAGGTGGGTCTGACGCTCGAGCGCGAGAATCACGAGGGCACGCTGATGGTGCGGCTCAAGCGTGAGCGGATCCGCATCGAGAGCGTGCGCGCGCAAGCCTTACCGGATGGGGTCGCCTACCTGCGCATCAGCCAATTCCAGGCCGACACTGCGCGGGAGCTGCGCCGTGCCGTCGAGCGCCTCGTTCGGCGCCTGGGCCGGATGCCGAGCGCGGCGATCATCGACTTGCGCAACAACCCCGGCGGGCTTCTCCCGTCCGCGGTCGAGGTGGCCGATCTCTTCCTGGACGGAGGCGTGGTGGTCAAGGTCGTCGGGCGCAACCCCGTGCACACGGCGGAGTTCTCCGCCTCCCCCGGCGATCTCCTCGATGGTCGGCCGATCGTCGTGCTCATCGATCTCGGAACCGCCTCGGCCGCCGAAATCGTGGCCGCCGCGTTGCGCGACCATGGCAGGGCGCGCTTGTTGGGCCAGCCGAGCTTCGGCAAGGGCAGCGTCCAGACCCTGCTGCCGCTTTCCGAGCGCGAGGCGATCAAGCTGACCACGGCGCGGTTCCATGCGCCGAGCGGGCGGCCCCTCGACGGTCGGGGACTCGAACCCGATCAGCGCATCGAGCTGGCGCGAGGAGCCTCAGGGTTCGGGATCGAAGCCGATCCCGCGGTGGCGGCTGCGCTCGCATGGATCGCCTCCTCGGCGCGGATGCATCAGGATGCCGCAGGGGGCGAGAAGCGCAGCAAGCGCGGCGGCTAGCGCCGGGCCTTCCTGCGCAGGGCGTTGCGGTTGAGCACGGCGAAGAGGATGCCGGCGGCGAAGCCCGCGCCGTGCGCCGACCATGCGACCTTTCCGAGTCCGGGGCCATAGAGGGTGAGGAAGAGCTGCAGCGCAGCCCAGAAGCCGAGCAGCCCCGCCGCGGAGACGCGGATGGTCTCGAAGTAGAGTCCGAGCGGCAGGATCAGCCCGAGGCGGGCGCGGGGAAAGAGCCACAGGTAGGCACCCAGGACGGCCGAAACCGCCCCACTCGAGCCGATGACCACCTGATGGCTGGCCGGTGCGAGCCAGGCAGCCGCCAGCACCGAAAAGGCGCCACTGAGCAGGAACAGGGACAGAAAGCGCAAGCTGCCGAGCGAGCGTTCCGCAGCGAAGCCGAACAGTACGAGGAACAGCAAGTTTCCGGAAAGATGCCAGGCATCCTCGTGCACGAAGAGGGCGGTGAAAAGGCGCGGCAGGTCCTCGCGAAGGCGCGCGCGAAGCGTCTCCCTGGGATCGAAGAGCTCCCCCGGCACGGCACCCCAGGCGAGCAGCCTGGCCGCCCGCTCTTCGGGCGGCAGCGGCCAGAAGGCGATGAAAACGGCCAGGGAAATCATCAACAAGGCCGTCGTCGCCCAGGGCAGCAGCGCCTGCGGCGTCTCGCGCATGAGCCTCAGCGCGTCTGGTGCCAGCGAAAGCGCTGGCCGCGGAACTCAAGCAGCAGCCCATCCGCGCCGATCTCGATGACCCGGATGCCCGGAGCCAGCTCCTCGCCCTCCCGGCGGCGCTGGCCCTCGGCGAGGACGAAGCGCGCGGCGGGATCGCTCGCCGCGACGATCATGCTGACCCGGAACGCGGGCATGTCGCGACGTAGGTCGAAAGGCAACTCCTCGAAACTCGGCACTCGCTCCGGAGGCCGGGCTGGTGGCGAAATCTCGGAAGCGGGGTCGGGCGGTACGGGCGCAGGGCGCTCATCGCGGCTTCCGAAGACCTCGGCCAGCCGTTCCCTTACGAGGGGATCGAGGTTCGGGTCGTCGAGCGGGTTGGCGGTGACGGGGGCGATGATCGGCGCACTTTCCCGGAGCAGTTCCCCGGGTTCGGCCTCGCGCCCCGTCTTCGTCTGCACCGACGGCGGTGATGTCGAGTCGGCCACTCGCGTGTGGCTCGCCGCTCGCTCGATGTCGCGAGGGATGGGCTGTGCAGGTTCGGCGGGCGCCGGGGCGGGCTCGGAAGAGGCCGCCGAGGAGCGCTCTTGCGGGAGCATGGCCCCGAGGCGCCAGAGGATACCGAAGAGCGCCACCGCCGATGCGGCGAGCGCCGAGGCCAGAATCCACGCGAGCCGACGCTTGCGCCGCCGGCGCGCGGGCGGCGCGAGCAGCGCGGGGAGCGATCGCCGACGCCGCTCGTCTTCGGAGCGGCGCAAAGCCTCGAGGATCAGCGACATGCGTCTATGGTACGCGACGGGCGAGGCGCGGTCCGCCGCGTTGGGCAGCGGTGAGGGCGAGGAGGGTCTCCGGGCCGGCGATGCCATCGGCGCTCAGCCCTTGGGCGAGTTGGAAGCGCCGGATGCGCTCGGCGAGCGCGGCATCGAAGAAGGGCGGGCCGATGAGCTCATCCGTGCGCAGGCCATCAATGCCCTCCAGCACCTCGAGCAGCCAGGAGACGCCGGGGCCGTGGTCGCCGCGGCGGAGATTCGGCGGCAGGAACGGAGGCCCCCGCCAGATCGCGAAGTACTCGCCGCGCCAGAGCGCTTCGAGTTCGCCGAGCGCGATCTCGACGCTCTCGCCGGAGAGCTCCAGGCGCGCGCGCGTCCGGCCGATCCCGAGCAGGAGGGCCAGCCCCTCGCGCTCGGCACCGCTCAGGCGCAAGAGCACCGGCCGACGGAGGGTGCGCAGCCGGCCGATGTTGGCCACTCCGCGCGTGCAATAAAGCCCGGAGACCAAGGTCGCCGGACAGCGGGCGGGATCGAGGATGCGCACCTCGTCGGCTTGGACCTGCCAGCGGGCGAGCAGCCGCCGCCAGGCGGCGAAGGCGTCGGCCGAATCCATCTTCGCGAGTCGTTCGATCAGTTCGCCCTGGCCAAGGACGGGGAAGTCGGCGGCGCTCGGACGGTCGGCCGCGACCTCGCCGAGGGGCGGCGATGGACCGCCGCTTGGCCAGAACAGCCCACCGACGAGGAGCAATAGCAGGACAGCACTCAGTCCGGTAAGGGTGGCGATCCGACGTTTTCGGCGGTCGAGTCCGAGAGCTTCCCGCGCCGCCGCGTGCACCAGGCTCTCGCTGACGGTATCGAGCTCTCGGGCGTAGGCGGCGAGCAAGGCGCGATCGGCGATCACGTTGATCACCCGCGGAATGCCGCCGGAATGGCGGTAGAGCGCACGCAGCGCGAGACGGCTGAAGAGCGCTCGCTCGCAGCCGGCGACGGCGAGGCGGTGGCGGACGTATTCCTCGGTCTCGGCGGCATCGAGAGGAGTCAAGTGGTAGCGCGCCGTGATCCGCTGCGAGAGTTGCCTCAGTTCCGGCCGCTCGATCAGGGCGCGCAGCTCGGGCTGACCGATCAGGATGATCTGGAGCAGCTTCTGGGTGTGCGTTTCGAGATTGGTCAGCAGACGAATCTGCTCGAGCGCGTCGGTCGAGAGGTTCTGCGCCTCGTCGACGATGAGCACCACCCGCAGGCCGGCGGCGTAAGCCTCGAGCAGATAGGCATTGAGGGCATCCACGAGCCCCTTCACCGAGCCGCGACAGCCCTCGATGTCGAGCTTGAGCTCCTCGCAGATGGTCTCGAGGAGCTCGGTCGGGGTCAGGCGCGGATTGAGGACGAGTGCCACCCGAGTGTTTTCGGGAAGCTGCTCGAGCAGCAGGCGCGAGAGGGTGGTCTTGCCAGTCCCGACCTCGCCGGTGAGCAGCACGAAGCCGCCCGAGCCGCCTTGACCGATGCCGTAGAGCAGGTGGGCGAGAGCATCGCGGTGGCGCTCCGAGAGGAAGACGAAGCGCGGATCCGGCGTGATCGCGAAGGGGGGTTCCTTGAGCCCGAAGTGTTCAAGGTACATGGCCCCAAGTCTAGCCGCGGCGCGCGAGGGCAGCTCCGCCGACCTCAGGCGCGAGTGCGCGCGACCTGTCAGGATGATCGCGGTTCCCTTCGGATTTCAGCCCATGGCCGAGGAAAGCGCGACCAATCCCCTGCGGGAATACTTCGAGCGCAACCCGGGACGACTCATCGACAAGTGGGTTCACTACTTCGACGTTTACCACCGGCATTTCCAGCGTTTCCGAGGCCGCGCCGTGACCGTGCTCGAGATCGGCGTCTATCACGGTGGCTCCTTACAGATGTGGCGGTATGACTTCGGTCCGCAGGCGCGCATCGTCGGGGTGGATCGAAATCCGCGCTGCGCGACGCTCGCGGAACCCGGAATCGAAATCCACATCGGTGATCAGGCCGACCGCGGCTTCCTCCGGCGCTTGAAGGCCAGCGCGGGTCCCTTCGACATCGTCATCGACGACGGCGGGCACACCATGGCCCAGCAGATCATCAGCCTCGAGGAGCTGTTCGATGCGGTGAAGCCGGATGGAATCTATTTGGTCGAGGACCTCCATACGAGCTACTGGCGCGAATACGGCGGCGGCTATCGGCATCCCTTCAGCTTCATCGAGTTGGCCAAAGGGCTCATCGACCAGCTCCACGCCTGGCACTCGCGGGATGGACACAGCTTTCTGCCCACGCCTTTCACCCAGAGCGTGACTGGGCTTCATTTCTACGACAGCGTGCTGGTCATCGAAAAAGGGCCGCACCCGCGCCCGGTTCAGAAGCGCACCGGCACGCCGGTTTTCCCCGATTGACGCTTGCCGCCGCGGTTCGGTGGCCGTGCTAAGCTTCGTGGCTTTCCTGTAGGTACAAGAGGTGCGACGATGCCGAGCCTAGCCGCGCGCATGGCGCGCGCTCGTCCGAGCGCGATCATGGCGGTGGCCGAGACCGCGAAGCGGCTCAAGGCCGAGGGTCGGGACATCATCAGCTTCTCGATCGGCGTCCCGGGATTTCTGCCCGATCGCCACGTTTACGAGGCGGCGCACGCAGCGCTCGAGCGGGATTCGGGCGCCTACGGCAGCAACCGCGGGCGCGAGGATCTGCTCGATGCGATCCTCGGGCACTTCGCCCGCCTCGGCTTGAGCGGCTATGAGCGTCGGCACGTGGCCACCTCGGTCGGCGCCAAGCACATGCTCTACAACCTCTTCGAGGCGCTTTGCGATCCGGGCGACCGGATCGCCTTCGCGGTGCCCTACTGGACGACCTATCTCGACATCGCCGACATCCAGGGGCTCACCGTCGAGCTTTTGCCCTGCCCCGCTGAGCAGGACTACAAGCTCAGGCCCGAGCAGCTCGAGGCGGCCTTGGCGAAGCGTCCCAAGGTTCTGCTGCTCAACAATCCGAGCAATCCCACGGGGATGGTGTACACGCGGCAGGAAATGGCGGCGCTGGCCGAGGTCATCGCCCGTTTCCCGGACACCTGGGTGATCTGCGACGACATCTACAACGGGCTGATCTTCGATGGGATCGGCTATCACAATCCGCTGCACGTCCGGCCCGAGTTGCGCGAGCGCACGATCGTGGTCGATTCCCTTTCCAAGACCTACGGCATGCCGGGCTGGCGCGTCGGTTTCATGATCGGGCCGGCGGAGGTGGCCGAGGCCATCGTCAAGCTCAACTCCAACCACATCACGAGTCTTCCTGAGGTCGTCACCGCCGCGGCCGTGGCCGCGCTGTCCGGGCCGCAGGAGCTCACCGCGCGCAAGTGCGCCGAGTTCGCCGGCAAGCGCGATCGGGTGCTTGCTGCGCTCGGCGCCTTGCCGGGCATCCGCTGCCCGCGCCCGCAGGGGGCCTTCTACGTCTTTCCCGACATCTCGGGTTGCTTCGGCAAGCGGCATCGCGCAAGCGGCCGCTCGATCGAGAGCGACGTCGCCTTCTGCGAGACGCTGCTTGCGAGCGAGGGCGTGGCCTGCGTCCCCGGCAGCGCGTTCGGCGAGCCGCGCGCCATGCGCATCAGCTACACGGTCGAGGACGAGCGTCTTGCCGAGGGGCTCGCCCGTATTGCCTCTTTCGTTTCCGAGCTTGGCTGAACGATGAACAGAAAGCCGCTTCGCGTTGCTGTCACTGGCGCTGCCGGCCAGATCGGTTATGCCTTGTTGCCCCGCATCGCCGCTGGCGAGATGTTGGGCAAAGACCAGCCGGTGATCCTCAGTCTCCTCGAGCTTGCCGCCGAAAAGCCGCAACAGGCGCTCAAGGGAGTGATGATGGAGCTCGAGGACTGCGCCTTCCCTTTGTTGGTCGGCCTTGAGGGACACAGCGATCCGAAAAAAGCGTTTCGCGACGCCGACATCGCTTTGCTGGTCGGGGCCAAGCCGCGCGGCCCGGGCATGGAGCGCCGCGATCTTCTGCTCGACAACGCCCGCATCTTCATCGAGCAGGGCCGGGCACTGAACGAGGTCGCGGCTCGCGAGGTGAAGGTCTTGGTGGTCGGCAACCCCGCCAACACCAACGCCTATATCGCGATGAAGTCGGCACCGGATCTTCCCAAGCGCAACTTCACCGCCATGCTCCGGCTCGACCACAACCGCGCGCTCTGGCAGCTGGCCGCCAAGGCCTCGGTTCCGGTTGGCTCAATCGAGAAACTGATCGTTTGGGGCAATCACAGCCCGACCATGTACCCCGACTGGCGCTTTGCCGAGGCGGGGGGTGTGCGCCTTGCGGAACGGATCGGGGATCCGCGCTGGAACGAGGAGGTGTTCATTCCCACCGTGGCCAAGCGCGGAGCAGCGATCATCGAGGCGCGAGGGCTGTCCTCGGCCGCCTCGGCGGCGAATGCCGCCATCGACCACATGCGCGACTGGTGGCTCGGCAGCTGTGGCCGCTGGGTGACCATGGGCGTGCCCTCGGATGGCAGCTATGGGGTGCCCGAGGACATCGTCTTCGGATTTCCGGTGACGACCGAGGCCGGCGAGTATGAGTTGGTGCGGGACCTTCCCATCGACGACTTCAGCCGGGCGCGCCTCGAGCGGACGCTCGCCGAGCTGGAGGAAGAGCGCAGACAAGTCGCCGAGCTGATCGCAGCCGCCTGATGCGCTCTGCGGTTGCGGTTTATTGCGGCGCGCGCCGCGGTGTGGTTCCCGTCCACGCGGCGGCGCTTGCAGACCTCGGCGAAGAACTCGCGCGGCGGCGCATCCGTCTGATCTTCGGCGGCGGGCGCGTCGGCCTGATGGGGATTCTCGCCGATGCCTGCCTCGCGGCGGGCGGTGAGGTCGTGGGCGTGATCCCGAAGACGATGGTCGAGCGCGAACTCGCCCATCCGGGCTTGACCGCGCTCGAGGTGGTGGGCTCGATGCACGAGCGCAAGGCGCGCATGGCCGAACTGGCCGAGGCCTTCATCGCGGCACCGGGTGGTTTCGGCACCTTGGACGAGGTCTTCGAGGCCATCACCTGGACCCAGCTCGGGCTCCAGGCGAAACCCGTCGGTTTCCTCGACGTGGATGGTTTCTTCGCCCCGCTTCGGGCCCAGCTCGACCAGATGCTCGCTGCCGGCTTCATCGAGCCGCCTCATCGCGAGATGCTCATCTTCGAGGCCGATCCGCAACGCCTGCTCGATGCCCTCGCGGCAACCCGCGTTCCGCCGCCGCGCCGCGAGCTCCTGCGTCACGGGGCGTCTCGCTGAGCTTCTCGCGCTCAGCTCGGTCGCCGTTCGCGCGGCAGGTGGCTGAGCAGGAACTCCATCTGGTCGGCGAGGATGTTGCGGTTGGAGAGGATGAGGTGCTCGACCCAGCTCGGCCGATAGGGCACCGCCAGCAAGGGCATGTGGGCTTCCTGCGGCGTGCGCCCGCCTTTCTTGACGTTGCATGCGATGCAGGCGGTGACCACGTTCTCCCAGTCGTCCTTGCCCCCGCGCGACAGCGGGATGACGTGATCGCGGGTGAGTTCGTGGCGGGGAAACTGGCCGCCGCAGTAGAGGCACATGTTGCGGTCGCGAGCGAACAGCGTGGCGTTGCACAGAGCCGGTGTGGGATTGTGCAAACGCCCGTGGCAGTGGCCGCGCGCGGCGACGATGGGGTGGAGTTCGATGATGCTCTGCCGACCCGTCGCCCGGCAGATTCCACCGCGCACGCGCAAGCACGGCTGACCGAGGGTCCAGAGCACCGCTTCACGAACATACAGGCAGACCGCGTCCTGCCACGAGATCCAGTCGAGAATGCGACCGCTCGCATCCAGGGACAGGACGCGGGTCGAGTGGATGTCGGCGTACAAGCTGACCTCCTTCCGGCTCACGGACCGGCCGAGACCCTTGCGGAGCATAACCGAAAGAACATGACTTGCCGATGACCCGGTGAGAGGGTCGCCGGGCGCTTGCCGAGGTCCATGCGCTTGAGTATGGTGCCCGGCGTGCGACCGCTTCTCGCCTCCATGCTGCTCGCCGGTGCGCTTTCCACCCTCGGCTGCGCCGGGGTCGCGCGCGGCGGTCTCTCGGCGCCGCAGGTTCGGCTCCAGGAGATCGCGGCTGCGGAAGATGGCAGCCTGAGCCTGGCGATCAGGGTGATGAACGCCGCACCGCGCGGCGTCCGCGTCGAGCGCCTCGAACTCTCGCTTTCGCTCGAAAAGACACCGCCCGTCTCCCTCAGCGAGAGCGAGGCGCGTGAGCTGCCGCCGCGCGCGGTGGAGGTTTACCGCTTCAGGCTCGCTGCCGAGCAGTCGCCGCGGCTCGCCTCCTTGGCCTCCGGTTCCTCCCTGTTCTGGCGGCTCGAGGGCCATGTCATGCTCGACGGGCAGCGTTTTCCCATCGAGGCTGAAGGTCGTCTGGACCCGGTACCCGGCCGTCCGGGATTGTTCTACTGATTCGTTGCCGAGGGAGGATTCCCGGTGAACCTTTACGCGCCCCCGCTCTCCGATATCCGTTTCGTGCTTCACCGCGTTCTGGGATTCGTCCCGACGCTCTCCCATCTGCCTCGCGGGGAAAGCCTCGGCGAGGATCTGATCGACGCGGTGCTCGAGGAGGCCGGTCGCTTCGCTGGCCAGGTGCTCGCCCCGCTCAACCAGACGGGCGATGAGGAGGGTTGCCATTTCGACCGCGAAAGCGCGGCCGTGCGCACCCCGAAAGGCTTTCGGGAGGCCTATCAGCGTTTCGTCGAGGGCGGTTGGAGCGGCCTCACCGCGCCGGGTGAGTTCGGCGGCCAGGACATGCCGCTGGTGCTCGGGGCGGCGGTGGAAGAGATGCTCGACGCCGCCAATCTCGCCTGGAGCACCTATCCCTTGCTTGCGCATGGCGCCAAGGAGGCTTTGCTCCATCACGGCAGCGCGGCGCAGAAGGAGACCTTCCTGAGGCCGATCGTCGAGGGCCGCTGGCTGGGCACGATGTGCCTCACCGAACCCCACGCCGGCTCCGACCTCGGGCTGCTCAAGACCCGCGCCGAGCCGCTCGGCGGCGAGCGCTTTGCGCTGCATGGCACCAAGATCTTCATCACCGCCGGCGAGCACGACCTCTCCGAGAACATCGTGCACCTGGTGCTCGCGAGGCTTCCCGACGCCCCGCCGGGCACGAAGGGGATCTCGCTGTTCATCGTGCCCAAGTTCAAAGTGATCGAGGGCGGGGCGCTCGGCGAACGAAACCGGGTCTTCGCCGGCAACATCGAGCATAAGATGGGCCTCAAAGGCTCGGCGACCTGCGTGATGAACTTCGATGGGGCCGAAGCGGAGCTCGTCGGCGAGCCGCACCAGGGCCTCCGGGCGATGTTCACGATGATGAACACGGCCCGCCTCGGGGTGGGCGTGCAAGGGCTCGGGCTGATGGAGCGCGCCTATCAGAATGCGCTTTCCTACGCGCGTGAGCGCTTGCAGATGCGCGCCCTCGGCGGAGCGAAGCGTCCGGACAAGCCCGCCGATCCGATCATCGTCCACCCCGACGTGCGGCGGATGCTGCTCACCCAGAAAGCGCTGATCGAGGGCGGAAGGGTTCTGGCCTATGCCGCCTACCTGCAAGCCGATCTGCGCGTTCGCCACCCCGATCAGGCCGCGCGCGATCGCGCCGAGGCGCTGCTGTCCTTCCTCACCCCGATCGTCAAGGCCTGCCTCACCGAATGGGCGGTGGAATGCACCTATCACGCCCTGCAATGCTTCGGCGGGCATGGTTACATCCGCGAATGGGGGATGGAGCAGCTCGCGCGCGATGCGCGCATCACCACCATCTACGAGGGCACCACCCAGATCCAGGCGCTCGATCTCCTGGGGCGCAAGATCCTCCAGCTCAAGGGCGAAGGGTTTCGTTCGTTCCTCGGCGAGATCGAGGGCTTCCTGAGCGCCGTTCGCGACCCCGAGCTCGCGCGCCTGGCCGCCTCGCTGGCGGAGCGGGCGAAGCAGTGGGTCGAGCTGACCCAGAGCCTGGCTGAGGCCGCCATGCGCGATCCGGAGGAAATCGGCGCGGCGGCGGTGGATTACCTCTTCTATTCGGGCTATGTCGCGCTGGCCTACGCTTGGCTTCGCCGCCTGGCTGCCCTCAGTGAGCGCGATCCGGAGGCTTGGCGTCGCGGCCAGTGGGAAACGGCGCGCTTTTACTTCGCGCGCCTCTTGCCGCGCTGTGATACGCACCTGGCGGCGATCCGCGCCGGCAAAACAAGCCTGATGTCCATCCCCGAAGAGGGCTTCACGGCGCTTTGAGCATCGCCGCGGGCGGACCCTTTAGCCGACTTCCGCCGATGCGCTGCGGGCGAGGGCGGTGGGCGCTCGCGCAAGCGGTGCGCCGCGATCGGGCCGCGCTCAGGGCCCCTCGAAGCCGTCGGCGAAGATGCCGCTCGGCGGCGGGTCCGGCAGCGGCCAGGCGTACGCGCCGCGACCGCGGGTGAAGGCGGCAAGTGCAGTGAAGCCGCGGTCGATCGCGAGGTCCCAGACCATCACACGGGGCAAGCCGTGGTCGAAGCGCTGCCAGACCGGTGGATCGGCGCGGACGTCGTCGGTGAAGTAAAGGCCCCAGTCGGTGCCGACGAAGACCTGCTGCGGCCACTTGGGGTTGAACGCGATGGCATTCGCCGGAATGTTGGGCAGGTTGCCGGTGAGGTTGCGCCAGAGGAAGCTCTGGCAGCGGTTCTGGCAAACGAGCTCGAACACGTGCCCCGGCTGCGCCGGGGTGTTCTGATCGAAGCCGCCGATGGCGGCGTAACCGATGACCAGCGCGTCCGGCTGCGCGGGATCGAGGGTCTCGACGACCACGTCCATCACCGGCCGATTGGGCAGGACCGCGTTGCCGCCGGTGACGTTTACCCACTGGGCGCTGTTGGCGCTGCCGCCGTTCATGTCGAAGCCGACCCAGACGTTGCCGTCGTTGGTGCCGGCGATCGCCACGCGGGGCGAGCGCACGGCGTAGGCGAGCTGGTTGATGAAGGAGCGGTTGCCGAGCGTGTTCTTGGTCAGCACCGGGCTGTTCGGGTACCAGCTCGACCGGGGAATGCCGCCCGCGAGCGTTTCCCAGACTCGGTTGGTGCCGGCGATCATGAACGTGCAGCCCGAGGCGCTGGTGCAGCCGCTGCCGGGCTGATCGAGCGCGCCGTGCTTGTAGAGCTCGTAGGGCATCAGGAAGCTCAAGGTGTCGCCGCCCCAAGCCGGTGTGGTCTGCGGCGTGGCGAGTTGTGGGGCGCTGTTCGGGCCGGCCGTCGAGACCTGGAGATTGCCGTTCTGGCTCGACCAGTACCAGCGCTGCTCGAGCACCGGCTCGATGCGGGTGTAGATGCCATCGCCACCCAATCGCACGGTCCAGGTCGTGGCACCGGGATCGCCGCTGGTCCAGCGCGCATAGGAGCTTCCGTTGTCCTGCGCGCCACCGCTCGCGCCGGGCAGGCTGCTCGTGGCGAACTCACGGCTGATGTCACCCGAGTAGAACTCGATCGCGCCCTTGGTCGCGTTGAGCGAGACGAAGCTCGGGCGATTCGCCGCGGAGCTTCCGCCGGTTCCGAAACGGGGATTCTGGGTGTAGTACACGCCGCCGTCGGTGCCGACCAGGAGCCGATCCCGATCGAGGCCGCCGGCGCCGTCGGGAAGGAACGCGGCGGCATGGTGGTCCACGTGCACGTTGCCATTGCCGTAGCCGCAGGTGATGTTCTGGAAGCTGGCTCCGCCGTTCATCGAGCGGTAGAGGTCCACGCCGCTCAGGTAGACGGTGTCCGGATCGACCGGATCGACCAGGAGGTGGGCGTCGTACCACATCTGCGAGCCTCCGCCGGCGGAGCTCGAGCAGCCGTTGGCCTCGACGTTGGCGGTAGCGGCGACCTGAACCCAGTTGTCGCCGCCGTCGTCGCTGCGCCAGACGCCGAGGACGTTGCCGTTGGTGGTGTGCGCGGCCATCGCGTAGAGGCGGTTCGGATCACTCGGCGCGACCGCGAGCTCGATGCGCCCGAGCGTCTTCCCGCTCGGGCTGCCGTTGCCCGTGCCGGCAGGCCAGCCATTCGCGAGCAGGGTCCAATCGCCGGGTGCGGGACAACCGGAAGTGGGCATGATGGTGCGATACACGCCGTTCGCGCCGATCAGTCCGAGGTCGGGCTGCACGGGCGTCGGGTTGCCGCGGGTGCCCACGGCGGCATAAAGCCGGGTCACGCCACCCACTCGGATCGCAAGGAGAGCCGTGATGTCCTGTCGCTGCGAGAGGTGCGGGTTGGTGTAGCAAGGTCCCGCCAAACTCGCGCCGCCATCGTGCGAGAAATAGAGCCCCGTCTTGGTGCCGACCACGATCCGGGCCGAGTCGGCGGGATCGATCGCCACCTTGCCGATCGCCTGGTACTGAGGAAATCCAAGACTCGCCGAGGGCGGGTAGAAGGGCGTGAAGACCTCCTCGCCCAGCACCGTCCAAGTCTCGCCGTTGTCCGTGCTCTTGAGCAGCCCCGCGGTGCCGAAGGAAAAGCTGCCGTAGCGCAAATCGCCGGTGCCGGCGTAGATGACGTCTGGATCGTTCGGGTCGCGGGTCAGGGTGCCGATAGCGATGCTCTTGATCTCGGGCTGATCGGTGGTGACATACCACGCGGTGTCCGGGCCGCAGCAGTTGATGCTTTTCCACACTCCGCCGCCGTCGGTGGCGGCGAGCACGGTGTGGCGGCCCTGCGCGTCGGGTCCGCGCGGATCGACGAGCAAGGCGTTGACGCGCCCGCTCACCTGCCCATAGCCGCCGAAGACTTTCGGGCGAGGGCCGATGAAGGTCCACGCTGCCGGGTTCAGCCCGAGCGGGGATGCGGCGTTTTTCGCGAGCAGGCGTTCGTGGGTGCCTTCCGGCACACCCGAAGCGATGCGCGCGTCCGCAAGCTCGGCCTCCCGGTACCAGGCCGGGCTGAAATGCATCGTCGGGTAAGCCACTCGGATCGCCCAGAAGTCGCCGAGGATCGGCTTGAGACTCCGGGGTGCCTGCTCGGAGCGGCCGAGCGAAGCGAGGAGCAAGGCCAAGCCGCCCAACGCGACCCCGGCGGCCGCGATCGCCCAGAACGTGCTCTTGCGCATCTTCACCACCCCTCCCCAGACGGGACATCGTCCTGAGACTGCCCGAGTGCGCGCCTTCGCGCATGGGCCGGAAGTCAGGGCCCTTTCAACGGATGGGGCCGAGCGCCGCGAGCGGGCTCGACGCCACACTCACCGGCGATGACCGATAATGCGCGCCATCGTCTCGAATGCTTCCGCCGCAAGAGCGCGAGATGTACCTGGAACGCTGGTTTTCCCCCTCGCGGATCGAGCTGGTCCTGAGGCCGAATCGTTCGCTCAGCCGGCGCGGTCTCGTTGGCTTCTACCTGCTCGTGAGCACTGCCTCGCTCGCCGTCGCGGCATCGAGCGCGGCTCAGGGGAACGTCTTTGCGCCTTACTTCGCGGTGGCCGAGTTGAGCCTTCTCGCCTTCTGCCTGTGGCTGGTCTGGAAGGCGGGCGAGCGGGAAGAGCGAATCCTGCTCTCTGCCACGGAGGTCGAGGTCGTACGCGAGCCGGGCGGGCAGCGGTTCCAGTTTCATCCGTTCTGGGCGAGAATATTCGAGGTTCCGGAAGAGGCGGGCAGGAGGCGCCTGCGCATTGGTTCGCATGGCCGCTTCGCCGAGCTCGGCAGCTTCCTGCCCGATGCCGAGCGCGAGGAAGTCGCCCGACGATTGCGCGCCCTCCTCGCCGAGCTCCGGGTTTCGACGCTCCCCGATTGAACGTGCCGAATCGAGTCAAAACCATGTCGAAGCTATTCGGAAAGCTGTGGGCGGTGCCCGCCGCCTTGGCCGCCCCTCCGGTGTTCGCCGCCGGTGCGCCGGGGCCCTGGCAGCTCAACATGACCCGCGGCGTGACTGCGGTGAGCGAGCAGGTCTATGACCTGCACATGTTGATCCTTTGGATCTGCGTGGGGATCGGCGTGGTCGTGTTCGGCGCCATGGGCTATGCGATGTGGAAGTTCCGCAAGTCCAAGGGCGCGGTGCCGGATGTCAACTTCACCCACAGCACCAAGCTGGAGGCGGTCTGGACGGCGATCCCGATTCTCATCCTGGTGGGCATGGCGGTGCCGGCCACGACCACGCTCTTCAAGATGTATGACACCTCGGATCCCGAGCTCACGGTCAAGATCACCGGCTATCAGTGGCTCTGGCACTACGAATATCTCGGCGAGGGGGTCGGCTTCGCCTCGCTGCTCGACCGCGATAGCAACTATGCCCGCCAGCTTCGCTCGAGCCTGAGCCCCTGGGAGGTGCCGCATTACCTGCTCAACGTGGACAAGCCGTTGGTGCTACCGGTCGACACCAAGATCCGTTTCGTGCTCACCGCCGATGACGTGATCCATGCCTGGTGGGTGCCGGCCTTCGGCTGGAAGCAGGATGCCATTCCCGGGCTGATCAACGAGGCGTGGACGAACATCAAGACCCCGGGCACTTACCGCGGCCAGTGCGCGGAGCTGTGCGGCAAGGACCATGGCTTCATGCCGATCGTGGTGGAGGCCGTGAGCAAGGAGGAGTTCGCCGCTTGGCTCGAGCACCAAAAGAGCCTGCCTGCGGCCGAGCAGGGCAAACCGATCCCGCGTGAGGTTCTCGCCGAAATGGCGCGCGCCCGCGCCGCGCGCCTGAGCGCTCTCGCCGATTGAGTTCACCGCATTCGAGAAAGGGTTGACGACCATGGCCACCCACGCAGCCACCCACGATCACCACGCGCCGCCGAGCGGCCTGATGCGCTGGATCACGACCACCAATCACAAGGACATCGGCACGCTTTACCTCCTGTTCTCGCTGATCATGTTCCTGATCGGCGGGGCGATGGCGCTCGTCATCCGCGCCGAGCTGTTCCAGCCGGGGCTTCAGCTCGTGCATCCGGACTTCTTCAACCAGATGACCACGATGCACGCCCTGGTGATGATCTTCGGGGCGGTGATGCCGGCCTTCGTCGGGCTGGCGAACTGGATGATCCCGCTGATGATCGGCGCCCCGGACATGGCGCTGCCGAGGATGAACAATTGGTCCTTCTGGATCCTGCCCTTCGCCTTCCTGATGCTGCTCTCCACCCTGTTCATGGAGGGCGGCGGCCCGGCGGCCGGCTGGACGCTCTACCCGCCGCTTTCGATCCAGGGCGGGAATCAGGTGGCCTTCACCATCTTCGCGATCCATCTCATGGGTATCAGCTCGATCATGGGGGCGATCAACATCATCGCCACCATCCTCAACATGCGGGCCCCGGGGATGGATCTCCTCAAGATGCCGCTCTTCGTATGGACCTGGCTGATCACGGCCTTCCTCCTGATCGCGGTGATGCCGGTGCTCGCCGGGGCGGTGACCATGCTGCTCACCGACAAGTTCTTCGGCACCAGCTTCTTCAACGCGGCGGGCGGCGGCGACCCGGTGATGTACCAGCACATTTTCTGGTTCTTCGGGCACCCCGAGGTTTACATCATGATCCTGCCCGCCTTCGGGGTGATCTCGGAGATCATCCCGACCTTCTCGCGCAAGCCGCTTTTCGGCTACCAGGCGATGGTCTATGCCACCGCCTCGATCGCCTTCCTCTCCTTCATCGTCTGGGCGCACCACATGTTCACCGTGGGCATGCCGCTCGGCGGGGAGCTGTTCTTCATGTACGCGACCATGCTGATCGCCATCCCCACCGGCGTGAAGGTGTTCAACTGGGTCACGACCATGTGGCGCGGGTCGCTGACCTTCGAGACGCCGATGCTCTTTGCCATCGGCTTCGTGATCATGTTCACCATCGGCGGCTTCTCGGGCCTGATGCTGGCGATCGCGCCCGCGGACTTTCAGTACCACGATACCTATTTCGTGGTGGCGCATTTCCACTACGTGCTGGTGACCGGTGCCGTCTTCGCGATCATGGCGGGGGTGTACTACTGGCTGCCTAAGTGGACCGGCCACATGTACGACGAGCGCCTCGGCAAGTGGCACTTCTGGCTGTCCACGATCTTCGTCAACATCCTCTTCTTCCCGCAGCATTTCCTGGGGCTCGCGGGGATGCCCAGGCGCATTCCGGACTACAACACGGCCTTCGCCGATTTCAACATGATCTCCTCGATCGGCGGCTTCGGCTTCGGTCTGGCCCAGCTTCTGTTCGTGTACGTGATCTGGAAGTGCGTGCGCGGCGGGGTCAAGGCGACCGACCAGGTGTGGGAGGGCGCGAAGGGTCTCGAGTGGACCGTTCCGAGCCCGGCGCCGCACCATACTTTCGAGACACCGCCGGTGATCGACGACTCCAAGCTCGCGCATGGCGACGTCACCCACTGACGATTTGCAGACACGGCGTGCGGCGGCGCGGCGCACGGCGCTCGCTTTGGGGCTCGTGGCGCTCGCGGTGTATCTCGCCTTCCTGCTTCGCGGCATCTTCGGGGGCGGTTCGTGAGCGCGAGCGTTCGAACGCACCGGGGGGTGGTCAAGGCGTTGCTGATTGCCTGCGCGCTTTCCTTTGCCGTGGGCTTTTTCGCCCTCCCGCCGCTTTACCGCATCGCCTGTGAGCTGCTCGGTATTCGCCTGGGGAACGCCGCCACCGAGGCCGAGCGGATCGCCTCCTTCGAGGTCGATGAGAGCCGGACGGTGGTGGTCGAGTTCGATGGCACGGTGAACTCGAAGCTGCCTTGGCGCTTCCGCCCGCTCACCACGCGGATGGAAGTCCATCCGGGCAAGCTCTACGAGGCCCTTTATGAGGCGACCAATGTCTCCGGCGAGAGCGTGGTCGGCAACGCCGTTCCGAGCGTGGCGCCGAACGCTGCCAACCTCTATTTCCTCAAGACCGAGTGCTTCTGCTTCACCGAGCAGCTGCTCGCTCCCGGAGAGACCCGCGAAATGCCGGTGCGCTTCGTGATCGATCCGGCATTGCCGCGCGAGGTGCGCACCCTCACCCTTTCCTACGTGTTCTTCCGTAACGACATCGCCACCGAGCGCGAGCGCAGCAAGCAGGCGCTCGCGGCGGTTTCGCCCTAGGAGACGACATGGCTCACGCGCACGCGCCCGATCGCTACTACGTTCCGCACGGTTCGCACTGGCCGATCATTGGTTCGTTTGGCCTGTTTTTCACGGTTTTCGGCGCCGCCAACTGGATCAACGGCGTCACCCCGCTCGGGCCCTTGAGCGCGGTCCTGGGTGTGGCTCTTCTGCTGGTGATGATGTTCGGCTGGTTCGGCGAGGTCATCCGCGAGAACCTCAAGGGCCTCTACAACCGGCAGGTCGATGTGTCCTTCCGGATGGGGATGATCTGGTTCATCTTCTCCGAGGTGATGTTCTTCGCCGCCTTCTTCGGCGCTTTGTTCTATGCGAGGGTGTTTGCGGTGCCGTGGCTTGGCGGGGAGGGCACGGGCGCCGCCACCCAGGCGCTGCTCTGGCCTGAGTTCGACGCGGTGTGGCCCACCAATGGGCCGGCGGCGATCGGCGGTGCCTTCGAGACCATTCCGGCTTGGGGCGTGCCGCTGCTCAACACGCTGTTGCTGCTTTCTTCGGGCGTGACCATCACCATCGCCCATCATGCGCTCAAGGCCAACCAGCGCGGGCGCGTGCTCTTCTGGCTCGCGGCGACGATCCTCCTCGGCGTCGTGTTCCTCGGGTTCCAGGCCTACGAGTACGTCCACGCCTACCAGGACCTCAACCTCCGCCTCGACACCGGGATTTACGGCTCGACCTTCTTCATGCTCACCGGCTTTCACGGCCTGCACGTCACCCTCGGCGCGATCATGCTCACCGTGATTTGGCTACGGGTGGCGGCGGGCCATTTCACGCCGGAGAACCACTTCGGCTTCGAGGCGGTCGCCTGGTACTGGCACTTCGTGGACGTGGTCTGGCTCGGCCTGTTCCTGTTCGTGTACGTGCTTTGAGCTCAGCGGGGCGGGCGGATGCCGTGGGGCTCGATCCAGCCGAGCGCGATGGCCAGCATCACGAGACCGATCAGCCCCACGGACAGCCCGATGCGCCAGCTCAGCGCGTTCACCATCCGCTTGCTCTGTCCTTGGTCGCTCATCATGTACCAGAGCGCCGCGGCGAGGTTGTAGATCACCGCGGCGAAGACGGCGACGATCATCAGCTTGGCCCAAGGCATTGGCGAGCGCTCTTCTGGAACGGTCTGCGCAGTATAGGCCGCGCAGGGCGGATGGCGCGGTGAAGAGGAGGCTTGCGCGCCGTCTCGCCTGGTTGGTCTTGGCGGGCCTGGTGGGTGCGGTCTTCATGGCCCTCGGCTTCTGGCAGCTTGGACGTGGTGCGCAGAAGGAGGCTTTCCTGTCGCGTTACCAGCAGGCATCGCGCCACGCACCGGTGCCTTGGGCGATCGCCGAAGCGCGCCTGCTCGAGATCGGCGAGGACGCCCTGCCGATGCGGGTTCAGACTTTTGGCCACTTCGATCCGAGTCGTCAGGTGGTGCACGATCACCGCGTGCACGAGGGCCGCGCCGGAGTGCATGTGCTCAGCCTGTTTCGACCGCACCAGGGCCGACTTCGCGTCCTCGTCAACCTCGGGTGGGCGCCTTTCGACCGCCATACCTTGCCTCATCCGCCGCTGCCTAAGGAGGCGATCGAGATCCAAGGTCTTTTGGTGGCGCCGCCGGCGGTGGGTTGGCGGCTCGAGCAAGCGGCTTGGGAGCCCGGGCGAGTGCCGCTTTTGCTTCACCTCGATCTGACGCGGCTTTCGCACGACATGGGGGAGCCGCTCGCCCCTGCGGTGCTGCTCCTCGACGCCCGCGAGCCTTTCGGCCTGCTTCGTGAATGGAAGCCCTTGCCCAACACCCTGCCGCCCGAGCGCCATCGCGGCTATGCGCTGCAATGGTTTGGGCTTGCGGCAACGGTGTGGATCATCGCCCTCGTCCTCCTGTTTCGCCGACATGCCTAGCCGCCTCAAGCTCATCGCGCTCATGGCCATCTTCGCCTTGCCGGTGCTTGCCGCCGTGAGCCTGCACCTGCTCGGGTGGCGGCCGGCCGGCAGCCGCGCCCATGGCGAGGTGCTCTCGCCTGCGCGCTCACTCGCGCCGGCCGTGCTGCTCGATGGCGAGGGACGGGTGCTGCCTTGGCGCGATGCCGAGGCCTCCTGGCATTTGCTGGTGCTCGCTCCGCCGGTCTGCGACCAGCGCTGCTCGGAAAGCCTCGAGCTGCTTTCGCGGGTGTGGATGGCCTTGCACCGCGACGCCAAACGCTTGAAGCTTCATTGGCTCGGCGAGCTTGATCCCTCGCTTCGCGCTGCCGCTTTTCCGGCGCTTTCCGTGGCGCGCCTGTCGCAGCCTGAGCGGATTGCGGATCTCGATTTTTCGCCGCGTGGCGCAATCGGTGTGGGCAATGCGCTTCCCCTGCTGCTCGTGGATCCCGATGGCCATCTCGCGGTGATTTACCGCCCCGGCTTCGATCCTTCCGGCTTGCGCAAAGACCTCGCCCGCATCATCCGTTGACGCTCATGCCCGCCTGGTACCGCCCTCTTGCCTGGTCCGCCGTACTGCTCACCTTCGTGGTGGCGGTCTTCGGCGCCTACGTCCGCTTGAGCCATGCCGGGCTCGGCTGTCCCGACTGGCCGGTGTGCTACGGCAAGATCACCTGGCCCCGATCGGAGGAGCAGATCGCGCGCGCGAACGAGCGCTTTCCCGAGCGGCCGGTGGAGGTCGGCAAGGCTTGGCGCGAGCAGGTGCATCGGCACCTCGCCGCCACCTTGGGCCTGATCGTGCTGGGACTCGCGCTTCTCAGCGCCCGCGGGAAGCGCGGCGGAGTGCCCGCGGTTCTCGTCGCGGTGGCACTCGTGCTTCTCGCAATCGGCGCCTATCTCGCGGCCTGGTACGCCGCCTCGGGCGTGGCCGTCGCCCTGGCCGTTTTGATCCTTCTGCATCTGGCCTGGCGCTTGAAAGGACTGCGGCCGGGCGGCTTGCCGGTGTTCGTGCTCGCGGTGGTCATCGTGCAGGCGATGCTCGGGATGTGGACCGTGACCTGGTTGCTCAAGCCGATCGTGGTCATGGCCCATCTGCTCGGGGGGCTCAGCGTTTTCCTGCTCCTCCTTTGGCATGCCCTGGGCCTTCGCGGCGAGCGGCCTTCGCGCTTCAGCCGGCCGATGCGAAGAGCCCTCGCTTTCGGGCTGGCCTTGTTGATCGGCCAAATCGCGCTCGGGGGCTGGGTGAGCGCCAACTACGCGGCGCTCGCGTGCCCCGATTTCCCCACCTGCCAGGGCCGCTGGTGGCCCGAGACCGATTTCCGCGAAGGCTTCGTGCTCTGGCGCGGTATCGGCGTGGACTATGAAGGCGGGGTCTTGGATGCGCCGGCGCGAACCGCCATCCATCTCGCCCATCGGATCGGCGCCCTCTTCGTGCTCCTGTATTTCCTCGGCCTGATCGCGGCGCTGTTCCGCGAAGGCCGAACTGCTGTCGCCGCAGTGCTCGCCCTGCTCACCTCTGCCCAGATCGGGCTTGGCATCGCGAACGTACTCGGCGGGCTGCCGCTGGCCGTGGCCGTGGCCCATCACGCCGGCGCGTTCCTGCTCGCCGCGAGCCTGATCGCCATGCTGCGCCACAGTCGCCCACGTCACTGACGCCGAAGCGGAGCGGATGGCCGTCCCGCTTCGCGCCCTCGCTTCTGCACCCGCCTGCGGCTCGGGCTCGTTCTTCGCCGAAGCGCTCATCCGCTCACATGAAGGCGAACGCCACTCTTAACCGAAACGAGGGGCGTGCAAAGAGACTGCACAGTCGCCTCCGGCGAGATCGCGTTTTCGGACCCCTCCCGCAAGCGCCGTTCTGGGGGACACCACGGGCGGGAGCCAAGCCCTTTTCCCGCCTCGCGCTTGCACGAGGAAGGCGCGAACGCGCATCCTTGCACGGAGGCGGAAGCACTGCTTCACCCCGAACGCGGCGAGCGATTCTTCCATGATGGAAGCCAAAGGAGGCCCCGATGCTCTACGTTCCTCTCAAACCCGATGGCCGTCCCATCCTTTACATCCCGACCCTTCAGTTGAGCGTGCCACCGGCCTACAAAGGCGATCTCGCGGTCGACATCCGCGATTTGATGGAAAGGGAGGTCGAAACCGATGAGGTCCAGAACTACCGCCGAAACCACGCGATCGAGGCTTTGTTGATCTGGTTTCCGGCGCTCACGCGGCCATCGATCGGCCAGATGGGGTATTGGCAGAGCATCGGCTTCGACGGTGTGCTGCTCGCGGACTTCGACGACGATGGCTTTCGCATGCTCTTATGCCCGGATTCCTTTTTCGCGGGCATCGTCTTCGCCGAGCGCTACGTCGAGATGCCCGATCGGGTCAAGCTCGCGGCCGAGGTCCTCAATCGCGAATACCAGCGCGAGCTTTTGATGGTGTTGGATCACGACGCGCCACAATCCACCGAAGCCCTGAGCCATCGGCGCGCCTTTCCCCTTGGCCCGCATTGAGGCGAGGAGGAAACAACACGGATCAGGGCGGCTCGACCTCACCGGTCCTCGAAAAACAATGCCAGGGAACGGATCGGCGAGACAGCAACGAGGTTGGAAAGATGCTTTACTTACCCGTCCAGCCCGATTTTCAACCGATCCTACGCGTGCCGCACCTGCCTTCGGCGTGGCCCGAGGATTTCTTCGGCGATCTCGCGGTCGATATCCGCGATCTCCTCGACCGCACGCTCGCCCGCGAGGAACTCGAGCTTCTCCGCCAAGGCCGCGCGACCGGCTCCATCTACATCTGGTATCCGGCTCATGTACGCGTGAGCATGGAGCAGCTCGAATACTGGCAGGAGTTGGGCTTCGCGGGTTTGCTTTTCGCCGACTTCGACGAGGATGACTCGCGGCTTCTGCGCTGCTGGTACAGCTTTTTCGGCGGGATCGTCTTCGCGCGTCATTTCGCGCGACGGCCGGATGATATTTGGAGCATGGCCGACTTCGCCTTCGAGGACTTCGGACGAAAGATCCTGATGATCCTGGATCACGAGGAACCGCTCTCGACCGAGGGCCTCACCCATGTTCGCGCCTATCCGCCCAAAATCCCGAGAATCGAGAGCGAGGACGACTGAGGCGGCGCGGACCCTGCACCGAGGAATGGGGTGGTGCGTTGAGATCGAACGGGCGCGTCGACATCGCATCGACGTGTTCTTGCGTTGCGCCCAACCGGGCTGAGAGGATCGCTCCTAAGCGTTTTCGCCGAGGGCGTATCCGACAGAGGAATCCCCGCGACCCTCCCGGAATGGCCTCCTTCGAGGTGGTTCGCGAGGAGAGTGCGCCTCGCCCGTCCATCCGAAGCGCGGTGGGTCATTCTGCTCTGGCCACGGGTTGCCGCTCGGGGCCATCGGTGGGCGGAAAATCCGCCCGCACCGACTTATGCGGCGTCGGTGCATGCCGAACGATCGGTCTCGTCGCCCCGGCGAGGACGCCACGGCGGCGAGGATTGGGGTTGAGCAGGCGCGAGTGCGAAAAGGCGGCAACGGATCGAGGCTCCATGCCGCGCCAGCGTCGCGAGTCGCGCGAGCGTCTGCCGCTCAACGAGCACCCGAATTTCGCATTCTCCCTGGGCCTTGCCTCGCCGATCCGCGCGAGCACATTTGCGCCTGAGGGTTTCATCCTCCTCGATCGTCCAGCGCAACGGGTCGCTCGCCGGATTGCTGCCGCTGGCGGCCAAGCCTACGTCTCGATCCGGGGCCGGAACCTCGAGCGAACAGTGATCACCATCGGCTGGAAGACAAAGCCAGCATCAGCGCTGAGAGCGTCCAACCCGAATCGAAGGTGGGGCTGAGATGAGCGTCGCGAGCACCGCGCCGACGCCGAGGGCGGTCTTTCAGACCTGCGTGGCTCCGAGCGAGCGAACGTGTTTCGCTCATCATCGCCGACGCGAAGGAGCTTGAGCAAACGCGCCCGGAACGAGCCGACACCGCGCCGACGCATCGAATCGTCGATCCCCGCGTGCGCGGGGGAGACGCTGCCCGCGCGCTGCGCAGGAGGCCATCATGAGGTCGATCCCCGCGTGCGCGGGGGAGACCGACCCGGACCCGTCAGCACCGCAGCCGGCACAGGTCGATCCCCGCGTGCGCGGGGGAGACCGAGCGCTCGCGCGCGCTTTGTCCAGCTTCCGAGGTCGATCCCCGCGTGCGCGGGGGAGACGATGAGGTTCTGAGTCACGTTGTCCGCGTCCTGGGTCGATCCCCGCGTGCGCGGGGGAGACGTGTAGTTGCCGGTCGTGAACACGCCCGACAGAGGTCGATCCCCGCGTGCGCGGGGGAGACGCCGCCTACGGCCCGGCAGAGAGCCATCAGCGCCAGGTCGATCCCCGCGTGCGCGGGGGAGACGCGCTGCGCCGCGCGACGGTCGGGCGGGTCGATCCCCGCGTGCGCGGGGGAGACGGCGCCCTCGCACGGACCATGCATGGGTCGATCCCCGCGTGCGCGGGGGAGACGCAGGACGCGCCACGTCCTCAGCGAAGCGCCAGGTCGATCCCCGCGTGCGCGGGGGAGACGCATGCGGGCCACGCGGCAGGTCGACAGCAGGGGTCGATCCCCGCGTGCGCGGGGGAGACCGCGGCCGCAATCGCGCGCCGACATCGGCGGTCGATCCCCGCGTGCGCGGGGGAGACCATCGCGCAGCCAGTGGCTGGCCTGGGTCGATCCCCGCGTGCGCGGGGGAGACGCGCCGCGCGCCTCGCAGTCGACGGAGGTCGATCCCCGCGT